>NZ_NQMO01000010.1 GCF_002257645.1 Paenibacillus sp. XY044
CCACAGCTTTTTTAAGTATTCGTTCTCTGCTCGTAGCCGGTGGAGCTCTGCATCCACGCTCTGTTCACGCGTTCGAGGCCTTCCTTTCAAGGGACCTCCAGCTTTTCCTCGCTTCTCTTCCAGTCCATGTGTTCCTTCCTCTTGAAAGTACTTCACCCACCGCTGAACAGATTTGTGGGTAATCCCTAGCTCTTTGGCCACACTTTTATATCCCATACCTTTATGCAAGTACAACTGAACTGCCTTTTGCTTAAACTCAACAGAATATGTCTTCCGAATTTCGCCCATGAAAAATCCCCTCCAAGTAAACTTTAGTGCGCTTTCTTAGCACTTGTCTACTCAAAGGGGATAATATCAGTTCCCGGAGGGCTCCTTTTCTTTGGGCTGAACACGTATGCATCAGCGCTGTATCCGCTGCCGTCAGATATAATGCAGTCCGGCCAAATAAGGCAGAGGTATCGTACCGAAGGCTTCCGGTGCCCATGCCAGGTGGGGGGACTCGGGATCAAACAGAAGCGACAGTAAACCGCTGTCATCCAGCACGAGTTCTTGCCCCTTGTTCGTTAACGTGTATGATCTGCCGCCGGCAGCTTCTTCGATGCGGATAAAGGATTTCCAGTCCACCTTGAGCAGCGGGGAACACTGCGTGAGAAGGCTTTGGGCATCTGCGATCCATACGGTGCCGCTGTTCGGGCCGGATTTCACCGCGGCGCCGGCCTGCTGCAGCAGATTTAGCAGGGTTTGCTCCTGCCAAGGCACGGGAACCTCCAACCGCTGAGCCGATTGGCGCTGCAGCGTTTCGGCCAGCAGCCGAGCGACCGCCTGCGGATGGCCTCCCCACTCGACGGCCTTGGCCGGTTCGCCTGCCGGCACAGATGGTTGAACCGTCGGAACGGCCGCAGCCAGAAAAGCTTCCACGGTGCCGTTTCTGCGGGCTATAAGCGTCTCTTGGCGCATCAAGGTGATATCGGCAATCGCGCTGCTGCCAAGCAGCGTGAGCAGCTGTGCGGGTCCCTGCTCATAGGCCGGAGAAGTGCCGGAGATGATTCCGGAAATGCCGAAGGTATCCTCCGGCTGCATGGGGCTGATGCTCCAATGGTCTGTATCCGGTTGCAAAAGGGCTGAGGCGCTGCCGTTATCCAGCATGGCATAATGGACTCTGCCAAAATCGTAACAGTCCGCCCGGCGGTACAGGGAGCGGCCTCCGGATACGAATACAAGGGAAGCCCCGGAGCGTTGTGCATGTTTCATGCATTCCGCCAGAAGGGTGCTGGCCAGATTTTGCCCGCGGTAGTCGGGGTGTGTGCATACCGAGCCGATGCTGAACACGTTCAGCCTGGCTTCCCCGATCCGCATCACGTCCGGGGCCAGTCCCATAAACGCCACCAGCTCGCCCTCGTCCGTAAACGCGCCGTATGAATGGCTGATGCCCGGTTGAAAAAGGGCCGGAAACGATTTGCCCATAGAAGGCTGGCCAGGCTTGCCAAATACAAGGTCCGACAGGTCTGCCGCCTGTTTTAATTCACTCGAATAGAGCAGCCGAATCTTCAAGTTATACATGCCTCCTCATCCGTCATGCTTGTTGTCTAGGTCGAGAATAAGTATAGTCCTCTATGCGGATAAAGTGAAGATGGGATTATCAGTTTCCTTTGTCGAAAGTCCTGGATGTCCGAAAAGCCGCTGTCTGCTCCAACGTTACAAAAAAGTGCTTAAATGACTTTAAAGTGCGTACTTCCCGAGGAGGCAATCCGGGTGCACAATAGAGACATCACGAAGCACAATATACAAAGGAGCTGACATTCCATGAATGATCATAAATCGGTTAAGGAAGAACGGAAAGTGGCACTGGTCGTCGGGGCCAATGGGGTGATTGGACGCAATCTCATCGACTATTTGCTGACACTGCCGGATTGGGAAGTGATCGGGGTATCCCGGAGGGGAGGGGAGGACCGGGAGCGGGTCCGCTATATCGCGGCAGATCTGTTGGACCCGGAAGACGCCCGGCGCCGCCTGGGGGCGCTTCCCGAGGTAACGCATCTTTTCTACGCCGCTTATCAGGACCGTCCGACCTGGGCCGAGCTGGTGGCGCCAAACCTGGCCATGCTGGTCAACAGCGTCGAGGCGGTCGAAGCAGGATCGCCGGGACTGCGGCATGTCAGCCTGATGCAGGGGTACAAAGTGTACGGTGCGCATCTCGGCCCGTTCAAAACCCCGGCTAAGGAATCGGACGCCGGCCATATGCCGCCCGAGTTTAATGTGGATCAGCAGCAGTTTTTGGAGAAACGGCAGCAGGGGAAGGCTTGGACCTGGTCGGCCATTCGGCCTTCGGTGGTAGCGGGCTTTGCCTTAGGCAATCCGATGAATCTGGCTATGGTCATCGCCGTGTACGCGTCCATCTCCAAGGAACTGGGCATTCCGCTCCGTTTTCCGGGAAAACCGGGGGCCTATCATACGCTGATGGAGGTCACCGATGCCGGGCTTCTTGCTAAAGCCACCGTGTGGGCCGCAACCGATCCGCGGTGCGCGAATCAGGCGTTCAATATCAATAACGGGGATTTGTTCCGCTGGAACGAAATGTGGCCGAAAATCGCCGCTTACTTCGGAATGGAGACGGCGCCGCCCCTTCAGATGTCCCTGGATGTCGTTATGGCCGACAAGGAGCCGCTGTGGAATGACATGATCCAAAAGCACGGGCTGGAGACTCATTCCTATCAAGAGGTTTCCTCCTGGGGCTTCGGCGACTTCGTCTTCTCCTGGGATTACGATTTCTTCGCCGACGGGACCAAAGCGCGCCGCTTTGGCTTCCATGAGTACGTGGATACGGAAGAGATGTTCATGAGCATTTTCGATGATTTGCGCCGGCGTAAGGTCATTCCGTAATGTGTTTGTTTGGTCCCCAGACCTATAATATCCTATTGTTTAAAAAAGAGAGGCTGCTCCTGATCTTGCAGGAATGCAGCCTCTTTGTTTATGCATGCTTCTGATTCTTCAGAGAAATGCCCAGAGTGCGCCGCCGCCGGTGTCTTCAAACCACGGATCTGCCGATGGCCAGGCTTGGGCCTGCCCTTGCAGCCGGACAACCTGCTTGTTACGGCGCAGACTCCAAGCGGGAGTTTTCTCTGATAGCCGCATTTCCCTGGTACTTTTTATCGATATGCATTTCTCCCCATCGGCACATCATATGCAATAGCTCCTTCATGCTCCAGCCGTATTCGGTCAGTTCATACTCGACCTTGGGAGGAACCTCATTGTAGATAATGCGGTGAATGATGCCCTCGTCTTCCAGTTCGCGCAAATGCTGGGTCAGCATTTTCTGGGTAATGGAAGGAATGAGGTGTAGGAGCTCATTGTTCCGCTTTTTGCCGAAGGTCAGATGAAACAAGATGACCGGCTTCCACTTCCCACCGATCACCTCCAGGGTTACTTCCACCGCCGTATTGTATATTTTCACCGGTTGATCCATACGTTCGCACCTCCGTTTAATTACTTCAAATATAGCATGTTTGCTACGATCCGCGTAACAAGCGACGGGGAATAGGAGGGCATTTCATTTTTGTTCTTGAATTTAATATATGTATGCGATATATTGCATACATAAGATAAAGGAGTGAACGATCATGCCGATTCCCCAAAGTTATTCCTCACCCATGCGGATGACCGCCAAGGAGCGGGCCCTCAGCCAAATTCAGAGATGGATCATTGACGGCACCCTGCATCCTGGAGAAAAGCTGGTGGACTCCGAGTTGGCGGAGGCTCTGGGGGTTTCCCGAACCCCCGTGCGCGAGGCGCTGCAGCTGCTGGAAGTTCAGGGACTGGTGGAAATGCATCCGGGAAGGGACACGCGCGTCCAGACCGTCGAGAAGGATGACATTCTGAAAATGTACGCTACCTTGGCGGCGCTGCATTCCCTGGCGGCTGAAACGGCGGCAACCCATATTTCGGCCGAGCAAATCGAACAGCTGAAGGGGCTTAACGCCGATTTCGCCGCCGCGATCGAGCAGGGGCAGCCGTACCAGGCGATGGAGCTCGACGAGCAGTTTCATAATCTGATTGTGGACGCTTCGGATAATGCTTATGTCGCATCCTTCAGCGCTTCGCTGCAAATCCACATTCGGAGGTTCAAGTATGTTTTTTTGGCCCAGCCGGTATCGGCAACCGCTGCTTCGGTAGAAGAGCATGCCCAAATCATTAAGTCGTTCGAGAAAAAGGATGCGGTGTTGGCTGCGTCGGTGATGAAACAAAACCTGCTGAGACCGATGAAGGAGCTTTATGCATTCATTCAAAACCAGTCGGAAGGAGACATGCAGAAATGACGAGTCAAGATCCACGTGATCTGCGTATCCGCAGCAAAGTTATCAGTGAGGGCGTAAACCGTGTACCGAACCGGGCCATGCTCCGGGCGGTCGGATTTAAGGACGAGGATTTCAAGAAACCGATGATCGGAGTAGCCAGCACCTGGAGCGAAGTGACGCCCTGCAATATGCATATTGATGAATTGGCCAGGGAAGCCAAGAAGGGCGCCTCGGCCGGCGGCGGGGCTCCGCTCATTTTCAATACGATCACCGTTTCCGACGGCATTTCGATGGGGCATGAAGGCATGCTGTTTTCGCTGCCCAGCCGCGAAATTATTGCCGACTCGATTGAAACCGTCGTGAACGCCGAGCGTTTTGACGGCCTGGTAGCAATCGGCGGGTGCGACAAGAATACGCCGGCCTGCCTGATGGCCATCGGCCGCATGAATCTTCCGGCTGTATACGTATACGGAGGCACCATCCAGCCTGGATCGCTGAACGGCCGGGACGTAAATATCGTGACGGCCTTCGAAGCAGTCGGACAATACCATGACGGCAAAATGAGCCCCGAGGAGCTCCATCAAATCGAGCGCCATGTTTGTCCGGGTGCCGGAGCCTGCGGAGGGATGTACACGGCCAATACCATGGCTGCGGCTGCGGAGGCGATGGGCATGAGCCTGCCCGGTTCCTCGTCGACGGCGGCTGTAGCAAGCGGTAAAGCCGACGAGTGCGCGAGGGCGGGGGAGACGGTCATCCAGCTCCTCGACAAAGGCATTTATCCGAGAGACATTATGACGAAAAAAGCATTCGAGAACGCTATTACCGTCGTCATGGCCTTGGGAGGATCGACCAACGCCTTTCTGCATCTGCTGGCCATCGCCCATTCGGTTCAGGTCGATCTGACCATCGACGATTTCGAGCGGATTCGCAAGAAGGTGCCGCATCTTGCCGACTTGAAACCGAGCGGCCGGTACATGATGCAGGATCTGAGCGATGCCGGGGGTGTCCCTGCGGTCATGAAGCTGCTGCTCGAAGCGGGCCTTCTTCACGGTGATTGCATCACCGTAACCGGGCATACGATCGCGGAAAATTTGGCAGCGGTGCAGCCGCTGCGGAGCGGCCAGGATGTCGTCAGACCGCTGGATCAGCCGCTGAAGCCTACCGGGCCGCTCGTCCTGCTGAAAGGCAATTTGGCGCCGGAAGGGGCCGTAGCCAAAATGTCCGGCCTGAGCAACCTGTCATTTACCGGGCCTGCCCGCGTATTTGACAGTGAAGAGGAAGCTACGGACGCGATCGTGAACGACCGTATCCGGAAAGGGGATGTCGTCGTCATCCGCTATTGCGGACCGAAGGGTGGTCCGGGCATGCCGGAAATGCTGTCCGTCACCGCCATGATTGTGGGCAAAGGACTGGGCGGCGACGTGGCGCTTCTGACCGACGGCCGGTTTTCCGGCGGCTCGCACGGTTTTGTGGTCGGACACGTGGCTCCGGAAGCTCAGGTCGGCGGCCCGATCGCCCTTCTCCGGGAGGGGGACATCATTACGATCGACAGCGAAACCCAAGAAATCAATATGAAGGTCAGCCCTGAGGAACTAGAGAACAGGGCGAAGCAATGGCTCCAGCCGCAGCGGAAGCATTCCGCCGCCGTGCTGCGGAAGTATGCGCGGCTCGTATCCTCGGCTTCCAAAGGAGCCGTAACGGATGGAGATGTTTAAACAAAGCAGGGGGCACCGCGGGCAGAAGCGGCGCCCCCTTTTTACAGTTGCCACAGAAGCTTCGAATAGAATAGCCCGCATAAATCCGCCTTAATTTGGAAATTGTAGACCCATGATTCACCGTTTCCTCTGTGCTCTACTAATCGCCGAAGTGACGGCAAATGACGGATGGAGAAACCTCTTTTGTTTGTAACGATATGCACATGGTTTATATATAACTAGGACAATTTTCCTTGTTCACAACCGAATTAAGGTTTATTTACATTCCATGTTAAAGAGGCGAGGCTGCTTGGATTCCACAACACTGGTTAATTCACTTGTGCTTTTAATGGCTGGTCTGCTGCTCGTCGGCGTTCTGACCACCAAATTTTCATCGAGATTCGGCATGCCGGCCCTTGTGCTGTTTATTGTCGTCGGCATGATGATTACGCGGTTCGTTTATTTCGACAACGTCCTCATTACCCAGATCGTCGGGATTTTAGCCCTGATCGTCATTTTGTTCGAAGGGGGGATGCAGACGAAGTTTGAGGACATTAAGCCGGTCATCAAGCCGGCCCTGTCGCTGGCGACGGTGGGGGTACTTCTCACGACCTTTATTGTGGGCGTCTGCGCCAAGTATATTTTGGGCGTGTCCTGGGTGGAAGCCTTTCTCTTCGGTGCCATCGTCGGATCGACGGATGCGGCCGCGGTGTTTTCCGTGCTTGGAGGGAAAAATATAAAAAAGCGCCTGACCTCCACCCTGGAAGCCGAATCCGGCAGCAACGACCCGATGGCCGTCTTTCTTACCGTCTCCCTGATCGAATACTATCAGCATCCCGAGGCGGAAATTTTCCAAATGATCCTGTCGTTTTTCTGGGAAATGGGAATCGGCCTGATCATGGGTCTGCTCATCGGCAGGCTGGCCGTCTACGTCATCAACAAAATCAATTTCGATTCGTCCGGCCTGTATCCCGTCATGGCGCTCGGTTTCGCCATTCTGGCGTACAGTGCCACCTCCGTGATCCACGGCAGCGGGCTCCTCGCCGTCTATGTGACGGCTATCGTAATGGGCAATTCCGATTTGGCCTATGGGCGCTCGATCATGCATTTTAACCAGGGGTTCGGCTGGATGATGCAGATCGTCATGTTCGTGCTGCTCGGCCTGCTCGTCTTTCCGACCGAGCTGCCGGGCATCGTCGGAGAAGGTCTGCTGCTCTCCCTGATCCTCATGCTGATTGCAAGGCCGGTCGGCGTCTTTCTCAGCACGCTCGGGATGAGGTATTCCTTCCGGGAAAAGCTGCTCATTTCCTGGGCCGGCCTGCGCGGAGCCGTACCGATCGTGCTGGCGACCTATCCGATGCTGGCGGAAATGGAGCACGGGCGGCTGTTTTTTAACGTGGTGTTTTTCGTCGTGCTGACCTCGGCCATTATTCAGGGGGCGACGATCTCCCCGTTTGCGGGGAGATTGGGGCTGGCAGGGGAAATCAAACCAACCAATCCTTCGCTCCTGGAACTGACGGCTTTGGGCAAGGCGAAGTCGGAGATCAACCATGTGGACGTCAACGATACGATGGCGATTGCCGGCAAGGAAATTTCCGAGCTCGACCTGCCGGAGGACATTTTGTTTACGGCGATCATCCGAAACGAACAGATCATCGCTCCGCGCGGAAACACGAGGATCGAGTCGGGAGATACGGTGTATGTGCTGAGCCCGAAGGTGAAACGGAAACAGGTAAAGGCGATTCTGACCTCGCCTGCACTCCCGGTTGTCCATCTCAATGAGGAGAAGCAGAGGCCTGAGGAGGCGACCAACATCATACCGCCTAAAGACCCGGACGACCCTCCGGAAAAGGAAACTTAACACAAAAGCCCTGCCTTCTTTGCGAAGAAGCAGGGCTTTTTGGAAAGCCGGCGACTCAAGCTTTTCCCAGGATGAAGCTGATAATCAGGATGAGGAGCACCAGGGTGGTAATCCCCGTATACAGCTTGTCGCCTTCGCGCACAAATACCCAGATCGAGATGGCGACGCGCAGCACGGGGGTCAAAATCAGAAGGATCAATCCGGCCGTGATGACTGCGTAAGGCTTGAATGACGCGATCCCGCTCACAATATCGGGAAGGCTGTGCGGGTAGGAGCTGCCTGGGTAACCGCTGCTTCCTTGAATCAAGAAGAGCAGCAGTCCTGCGATGATAACGACCGCGCTCAGCACGACGCCGACCCGGAGCCAGCGGCTGACGGCCAGCTCCACCTCCAAAATATCCTTCTCTTGCTGTCGCTCTTTCGGTTCGCTCATTTGGTCAGTCCCACTCCTTCCCAAATCATCTGCACGGCCACGTACACCAGTACCGGAATGAACAGCAGGCGGATCGTCTTGCTCTTCAGGCGCTGCATAATTTGCGCACCGATGGTCGCTCCGGCCAGAACGCCGAGAGCCACCGGTCCAGCGATGTGGGGGTCGATATCCCCGCGCAGCAGGTAAACCCCAGCGCTGGCCGCGCCGGTCACGCCCATCATGAAGTTGCTGGTAGCGGTCGATACTTTCAAAGGAAGCTTCATGAACACGTCCATGGCCAGCACTTTGAAGCTGCCGCTGCCGATGCCGAGCAGGCCGGATACGATTCCCGCACCATACATGACGGAGAAACCCCCATAAACGTTTCCGGCATGATAAGGGACGTCCTGCTTGATGGCTTTATCATAATAGCTTCCTTCAAGCCGGAGCTTCTTGGCGGCGGGGCTCATGCTGACCTCACCGGCGGCACCTTCGCTCTTCTTCTTGATCATATTAAACGCGGAGTAGATAAGCAGCAGCCCGAAAATGATATAGAGAAGATCGGGGGCGATAATGCCGCCGATAAACGCTCCGGTGATCGCCCCGATGGTCGTGGCGATTTCCAGAAACATCCCGACCCTCATATTGGTGATCCGGTCGCGGATGTATGCGATGGCAGAGCCGCTTGAAGTGGCGATAACGGATATGATGCTGGCGCCGATGGCATGCTCGATGCTGACGCCGAAAAGAAGCGTCAGCGCCGGCGTGACGATAATGCCGCCTCCGAGCCCCAGCACCGATCCGACGATGCCGGCCAGAATGGAGATGAGCAAAATTTCCAAAGATAACGTAATCACATAAGTACACCTGCCTGTGTCTGAAAATAGGAGTCCGGATTGCGCTCTCCCGCTGTGTCCCTGTACACTAAAAACACGGGGCTTTTCGCATCCGGGTGCCGTGGAACGGATTCATTATACACCGTTTGTATAATAATGAACATACAAACGGACTATATTTTTGCGAAATCTTTTTACAATGTATATACGCGAATAAATGAAGTTTATGTCGGGAGAGGAAGAAAGCTATGAAATTTAAACATTTGGACGAGAAAGACAATATGATTCTGGATCATCTGCTCGATAACGGCAGGCTCAGCCATGCCGAGCTCGGACGTTTTGTAAACCTGACGCGGGCTGCCGTGCGGGAACGGGTCAACGGCCTCATGGAGCAAGGAATCATCGATAAATTTACGGTGATCGTCAACCCGCTCAAGGCCGGGAAAAGCATGTCGGTATACTTCTTGATCGAAGTGGAGTGGAGCCTGCTTGAGACCGTTGCCGAAACGCTGCTGGCGGATGACGAAATCACGAGCGTATACCAAATGAGCGGCGGCCCGCACCTGCATGTCCATGCGCTGATGGATGACCAGGAGCATGTGGAGCATTATTTGCGGAAGCTCAAAACGGTGGAGGGGATCACCAACGTGCACAGCGAGTTTTTGATCCGCCGGTTCAAGGAGCGGGAAGGCATACAGATCTAAACGCGGCATCATGCTGTTGTATTCTGCGGTCCATCTTGTTCATCATGCCCATCGGCCAACCCGGTTAACCGGATGGTGAACGGAAGGCGGATACGGGCTGAGTAATCGTTGAACAATAATGAGGGAGGTGCCTGGAAGATTGGAGACCAAAGAGCAGCTGGAGCAGGAATTGAGGCGGATTGGAAAATGGGAAAAGGATCAGAAAAGCGCGTGGTTTTGGGAACGATGGAGCCGGCTGCCGTTTATGCTGCTGGACCGGCTGACGCCCAAAGTGATTCAGGACAAGCTGGCTGAAGGGCTTGGCGAGCTCGGACGGTTTCTGCAGACTGGCGGGCAGTATTTAGTACAGCGCAGATCCATTCTCAAAAAGCTTGAGCGGACGCATTCGCTTATGGGAGGCGGTCTGGAGGGCCCGGTACCTGAACCGGGCGATGGGCGTGACGGCGGGGATGAGGGCGGCCTGACGCTGGCCGGGGCGGCGAATTTGCCGCTTGCGGTTATGGACAGTGTGGCGGACGAGTTGGCCGCCAGCCGAGCCAAGTTTGCCGCCGCCCAAGGGGCGACAACGGGCATCGGCGGCGTATTGACGCTGGCCATCGACATCCCCGCGGTGCTGGGCCTCTCCTTGAAGGTGCTGCAGGAGATCGCCGTCTGTTACGGTTACGATCCGAGGGATGAGAAGGAACGCCTGTTTATCGTCAAGTGCCTGCAGTTCGCATCGGCCGACATCGTCGGCAAGAAGGCGGTGCTGGACGAGCTTGGACAGTTCGACGGAGACCATGCGCCGGTCCAAGTGATGTCCCAGATCCAGGGCTGGCGGGAAGTGGTGCAAACGTACCGTGACAGCTTCGGATGGAAAAAGCTGTTCCAGCTTGTGCCGATTGCGGGCATTCTCTTCGGATCCATCAGCAACAAAGGCACGATTGAGGATGTGGCAGCAGCCGGAAAAATGCTGTACAAGAAGCGCCGGATTGTGACCCGGCTGCGCTCGGAGCAGCAGGATTCCAAGGATGGCGACATATAAGACCGGTAAGGCGGGGCAGGACTTGCAGGGGGCTGCCTTAACTTTGGTCCTGTCCGGTTTATCAATTGATCCACACAGGCGCCGTCATGAAAAAAAGGACTGCCTCCTGGCTTATCCCAAAGCCCGGAGCAGTCCTTTTTGACAAATCGATACGTTTGGCGTACAGCCTGGATCAGGCTTCCGTTCCCTCGGACCACCGATTCAGGAGCTTGTCGGACGGCAGCAGGTAGGTCAGAATGCCGAGCAGCGGCAGGAAGCTGCATATCTGCATGACGGTCGTAATGTCCACGATATCGGTCCACTTGCCCAGCACGAGTGCGCCAAGGCCACCCATGCCGAAAGCCAGGCCGGTAATCAGACCGGAGACGGTTCCGATTTTGCCGGGGAACAGCATCTGAGCGTACACGACCGTCACCGAGAAGCTGGAGAAGACGATCAGCCCGATGAACGCCAGCAGCACGCCGGACCAGAACAGATTCGCATAAGGCAGAAGGATGGCCAGCGGCGCTGCCAGGATCATCGAACAGAAAATCATGTTCCGTTTGCCGAACCGGTCGGCCAGCGGTCCGCCGAAGAACGTACCGACCGCGCCAGCCGCAAGGAACAGGAAAATGTAAACCTGCGCATCGCTCACGGAGAGATGGAAGTTCTCCATGAGATAAAACGAAAAGAACGTGCTGATGGACGAGCTGTACCAGGAACGGACGAAAACGAGCAGCACCAGCAGCACGATCGCAAAGCGGATCCGGGAGCGCACTTCCGGACGCAGCTGGCGCGGCTGCGTTTTCTTCTTCTGGTATGCCCCGCTGCGCAGGCGGTTGCCGTACCATCTGGCGATAAAGATTTGGACCGCAATGCCGGCTGCGGCGACGACGGTAAACCAGATCGAGCCAAACAGGCCGAGCGGAATGAAAATCCACATCGTCAGCACGGGAGCCAGGGACTGCCCGGCGTTGCCGCCAACCTGGAAGATCGACTGGGCCAGACCTCGGCGCGCTCCGGAGGCCATGTGGGACACCCTCGAGCCTTCCGGATGGAATGCGGCCGAACCCAGGCCCACGAACACGACAGCCAGAAGCACGGCCGGATAGGTGGTGGCAAAGGCCATCAGCAGCATCCCTGTAAAGGTGAAACCCATCCCGATCGGGAGCAGCGCGGGCGTCGGCTTACGGTCGGCGAACCATCCGACCACCGGCTGCATGATGGAGGACGTAAAGTTGATTGCAAAGGAAATGATCCCGATCTGCGTATAGGTCAGGTGCATGGACGATTTCAGAATCGGGAAGATCGCCGGGATGACGGATTGGATCGAGTCATTAAACAAATGCACGAGACTGATGGCGATGAGGATCCGATAGACCGTGGCCGACATATCCGGCTGAGTCAGCGGCTGCTGTCCCCCTGGCGGCGAAGTCTTGGTCATCGTTTGAACGGACATGTTACCTCCTTGTGATTGAACTCGAGATGGATCGGCTTAACATGTCAGTCCTCTTTCGTTCGGAATATTTAAGGAGATTATATGTCAGATGCAGGTAAAGCGTATACCCCTACTTGATAAAAACTCCCCCAAACGGAATGATCTCCCGCAGTACCCGTTTGATCAGTCCGTCGTTGTTCAGGTCCTTCTCCAGGTGGCTGCTCCGGTGTCCGGCCTGAAACAGAACCGTCCCCACTCCCGTCATTTTAAAATGGTAATTCATATGCTGGCTGGCCAGCGTGTTGCCGTAAACCGTCAGGTCGAGCTTGGCATTCTCGGGGTATGCGATCACGCTTCCCGCGTCAACATACAGCGGCTCGGCCGGATGAAGCTCCGCCTCCAAGACCATTCCTTCGGTCAGGACGCCGATCGTGCCTGTCCCGGCGAATTTCACTTTGACGGCGTCACGGGTAATCAGCATGTTCTTTGCGCTCAAGATACGCGTTTTCATGGTGATGCCGGAGCTGTAGAAAAATAAATGCCGCAGGTCGTACAGCAAATCGCTGCCGCCTGTAAGCTTAATCGGCTTAACGCTGTAGCCGGGTGGAAGTGCTGCGGTAAAACTGCAGCTGCCTCTCATATCCGCCTGGATCAGCTTTTTCTTCCGGTACATCCCCTTGATGTTCATCAGCCGGTCGCTGCGCCCGTCGGATGGTCCCCTGTAAGCGATGATCTGTTCCGGATGCAGAAAGTGCATCTCTTCCCCTTGTTCCAGCAGGAAGGACACGGCTTGTCCGCTGTCCGGGCTTGCATATTCCTGTATCGACAGATTCAATGGTCATTCCTCCTACTTGGGGCTCCGGGATTCCGCTATACCCGGTTCGCTCTGCGCATGAAGTAACGCATAATGCGGATAAAAACAAAATACCCGCAGGCAAGAGCAATGACCGTAATCAGCATGGCTTTCAGCTTATGTTCCCTGGCTGCTCTAGCCTGATTGGTTTCCTGCAGCGCCTGAACGGTTTCGGACAGCTCCTGGTTTTGAGCCATCAACTGGGCGTTCTGCTCCTGATACAGCTTCGCGTCGGCCTGAGCCTGGTCAAGATCGTCCAGGGTTTCCCGGTAGCTTTCTTTCAGCCGGTTTACTTCGCTGGGGAGGCCGGAGAACGTCTCCACCCCTTTATAAAAATCGTCGAAATAATTCGCTTTGGCGGAAGTTTTGAACAGCACCATGCCGCATATAACAATCATCACCGCGCATAAGAGGCGGATCAGCGATAAATTCCGGTTCATAAAGCAACAACCTCCTGCATAGAGTTATAGAAGAAGAGAGAGATGTCCATCTCGCAGGACAGGCCGGGGCCGTTTATAGAATATACTCGAAAACGGGCGGATAAGTTCCACTTTCGTCCATTTTTGTCGGTCCGGTTTCAAATGGCGGCCAAAGCGGGTAAATGAAAAAGGAAGCCGACCAGCACCAAAATGGTGGAAAGTAGAGCCAGTCCCTGTAATAGAAGAAGCCCTCTCAAATATACGAATATATACGTCATGAAAAGGAGCAATGATTTATGCGGGAAACAGAACAACAATATAAAAAGATTATGATTACCGTTAACGGCGAGCCATTGGGCAAGGAACTGTGGATCGACAAAGTTACGTATGCACCGGTCCAAATCCGCGAAACGGCAAAACAAGCCGAAACCGAAGTCAATGCGATTGTCAGTTAATGTCTAAATAATACCATATTTTCAAACGCAAAAGACCCGGAATTGTTCTAAATTCTGGGTCTTTTTTCGCATGGGCGAAAATCATCGTCTGTAAAAAAAGATAGTGAGCCTAAAGTTTTACTACAGATTTCGACAATCATTTTAAATTCGTTCTTTTATACTAGTATAGGACGTTAGATAGGACTTTTTACATAAAAATGCATCGAAATGAAAAAGCCATGCTGTAAGGAGTGATTTGCTCGAAAAAAAGGAAGAATCAGGTAGAAAATAGTGGAATGTTGTGATATTATTTACAAATATATAAATACGAACGTATGTTCCGTGACAAGATGATGTCAGCCAATGTTGGTACGATATAAAGACGATGAACTAAGATAGGGGTGAACATCCATGCAGTCAGGTATACAGGATCATTTTACATGGAACCGCAATCATATTTTTGCCAGCGGAACGAATAAGGCTATTCTACTAGTGGAGTGGTACGGAGGAACGCTGCGTCCTGCCCGGAGACGAACTTCCCCTAAACTTATCGCCCGGGATGTGGAGCTGCACTTGTGGCTGGAACCGCATGTGACCTTGCTGCGTATTTACGGGGCAAAGGCGAGAAGAGGGCTGAATCACTCATTGATCGTGCCGTTGGGGCATCTGCAGGACGGAATCAAGCAGTTCTTTGCGATCGAGCTGGCCTTAGAACCGCAGAGTCCCGGCCTGCATGGCGTTATTTCGGCCCAGTGGCGTTATAAGGAGCGTAACAAGGAGCGCATCAAAGAGCTTCCCGTCAAGGAAATCTATATGAATTACACGTATCATATGGGGCTTCTGAGTCAGCCGGAGGACTTCCATGTCCATAAGCATGTGAAACTTCTGGAAACACCGGGAGTAGTCAAGGAGGCCATCAGGCTTTTCGAATTCGGCGATATTGAGCATGGGGAATGGGTGCTCCGGCGTAAGGGGGACGAGCTGCTGATCAGTGCGGCCCGAAACTCGGACGGCCGCCTGCTGGCCGAGGCTGACATGCTGTACCAGCTCAGTGAGCACTATGTCGGAACTTACATGAATAGGAACACCTCTTTGGCCAGAAACGGGTAAGGAGTCGCATGGATACCCTGCTGTATCAAGTACATATTTTCCAATGAAATATAGCAAAATCGAAGGGGATGATCTTTGGATCATGAAAGAAGGATTCACTTTGCTACCAGTCGAATGGACTACTTCTAAAGTTGAGATATGAGTCTAATTTACTATATGAGCTAGGAGAATCCACATGACAGACAGACTGATCCGATTAATGCGCATTATTACCCTGGTTCAGGCCAAGCCCGGCATTCTGGCGAGGGAGCTGGCGGAGCGCTGCGGTACCAGTGAGCGTACGATATATCGCGATATGGATGCCCTAAGCGCCATGCATATTCCGGTTACTCATCAGGGACATGGCAAGGGGTACCGGTTTATCGGGGATTTTGCCTTGTATCCGCTGGATTGGACGGAAGAGGAAACGTCCGCATTCGCGGCGCTTCCTTCCATTATGAATCAGATTAAACCGATCCTGCCCGCGGCATTTGAAAGTGCATATGAGAAAGTGATGGCGGCGAACCATAAGCGAAGAGCAGATTCCGCGGCAACAGAACAGCAAGAAGCAGTAACATCGGCGGACAAGTCTGCAGTAGCGATACGGGATCAGCCGCCGTTTCTCATCCCGATACTCATGGCCACCTTGTCCCAGCATACGATCCAGGCTGAGTACGTTCTTCCAGACAGCCGCGAGAGGAAATCCGGAAGAATCGATCCATACTGGCTCGTACCCTGGAAGCAGCGTTTTTATCTGGTCGGCCGGAGCCATTCGGAAGGGAATATCCAAATTTACCGCCTTAGCAATTTTCAGCAGGTAGAAGTATTAGATGACGTTTTCGTCAAAGTACATACGCATGTTCAGCAAGAGTTGTTGGATCCTTATCATGATCAGCACGAGCAAGACCAAGTACAGTTTAAAATCAGGATCACCCCCCGGATGGCGAATATGTTCAGAACCGAGACGTTTATCCCCCCGATGCGAATGGCGGAGAGCCGGGACGGCAGTCTGATTGTGGAATTATGTGTGACCAACGTGGTTGAATTCATCAGCTGGCTGTCCCAATATGGGGCGGAAGCCGAAATCATGGAGCCCGTATTTTATAGAGAGATGATGAAACGGAATTTGCGCAAATGGCTTGCTTTATACAAATGATACAGGATACCCGCGCTTTATCGCTTCACCCTGCAACAGGGAAATGCCAGCAGTTGACATCCCCTGCTCGATGGATGCTGGCCCTGTCTTTTCAACCCCTCCACATGCTTGGCAGCGATTGTTCAGCCATGATATCCCGCCACATTCGAGAATCCGAAACGATGAACGGCCGACTAAGCTTGAATCATAACAATATATTGCCTGGGAAATCGTATATATTTATCATTTTCCCATCATTCTCCTCATTGTAAAGATATGTTAAAATTATGAAGAATGATTTCCAGTTTGATACAAATGCAAGGAAGTGGGGAGATTGGTGAACAAGCTTATTGGAAGGAATGTGACAGGCGGCAAGGAGAATGAGCCCAAGTCCGGACTGAACCTGCGGATTAATTTGTTTTTTTTCAGTACCTTCGTCATTTTTTGCGTCATTATTATCCGGCTGGCCGTCATTCAATTCGTCGAAGCGGATACGCTGACGGAGAAAGAAACAGGACAAAACACGAAAAATATTCCCCTCCCGCCTGCACGAGGAAATATTTTGGATGCGACCGGCACCAAACTAGCCTTTTCCACGCCGGTACAGTCGCTATACATAACGCTTCAGAAGGATTACAGCAATGCGACGGAAAAAAGCAGGAAGAACCGCCAGGAAGCGGAGCAGCTGGCACAGAAAATAGCGGATGTATTTAACGGATTGGGCGATCCGATCGAGAAGAAAGACATCATTGAAGCGATGGACCTGGACTCCAAGAAGGAGCATGGCTATTATCCCCGGCGGATCAAGATGGATCTGTCGCAGCGGGAGATCGCCTACTTCATGGAGCGGAAATCCGAATTTCCGGGGATCGAGATCATCGAAGAATCGAAGCGGATTTATAATAAAGATACGATTGCGGTACAAACGGTCGGTTATATTAAAAGCTTCAAGCATACGGAATCGCTCAAGGAATATGACGAGGCGCGCAAGGACCAGGACGATCCCGGACTCGTCTATACGCCGGATGAGCTGGTCGGAGTCGACGGCATCGAGATGTCGTTCCAGCAGGAGCTGCGGGGAAAGAACGGATATAAAGTCGTTTCGGTAACGCCCGGCAACATCGTCGACGGTGTTGAAGAGATGGTTCCGCCCGAGAAGGGAAACGACGTCTGGCTGACGATCAACAAGCAGGTGCAGCAGACGGCGGAGCAGGCGATCATGGACCAGCTGAGCTGGGTGCATTCCAATCCTGTATCGGGTGAGACGCATCCCAATGCGTTGACGGGTTACGCCGTTGCCATGGAGGTGGATACCGGCAAGATCGTGGCTATGGCCAGCATGCCTGATTATGACACGAATGTATGGGGAGATGGGGGGATCTCCACTAAGGATTATGAAAAGATCAAGGCGAATTACCAAAACGGGACGATTACCCCCATCTCATCAGGTAAATCGGGTCACAACATGGAGTCCACGCTGCTGCTCGGATCCACGATGAAGCCGCTCAGCGTGCTGATCGGCCTGCAGGAGCATTTGTTTTCGACGACTACTCCATATAACGATGTCGGCATTGCGTATTTCGGGAAAGAGAAGAAGGCTGTACGGAACTCCCAGAATCATGCCTACGGGTACCTCCGCACTCCGGCCGAGGCGATCGAGCATTCGTCAAACGCTTTTATGGTGAATATGGTCGGCGATCAGTTGTTTAAAAAGTATATTAACGCGGGCGGTGACTATAACAAGGGCGTCGACGTCTGGGATAAATATATGAAGCAGTTCGGTTTAGGGGTATCAACGGAAATCGATCTTCCTAACGAATACCTGGGCAATCGGGAATATATGCCTGACAAAAACGGCAAGTTCCCGCAAACAGGCAGCGCCCAAGGGTCTCTCGTCTATGCTTCCTTCGGCCAGGAAGGCAAGTATACGACACTTCAGTTAGCCCAATATACCGCCACGCTGGCGAATGAAGGGGAGCGGATCAAGCCGCAGATCGTCAGCAAGATCACCGACCAGAACGGCAAGGTCGTCCAAACGTTCAAGCGCGAGGTGCTGAACAAGACGGACGATTTCGATAAATCGTATTGGAGTCTTGTTCGGAGGGGAATGAACACGGACGTGAAATCTGCGTTTGCCGGCTTCCCTTACGATTTTGCCAGAAAGACGGGGACGTCCCAGCAGCAATCTTCGGATGGGGTAAACCGGGATAACGGCGTATTCATCGCCTATGCCCCGCGGAACAATCCGAAATTGGCCGTCGCCGTTGTCATTCCGGAAGGAGGCTTCGGCGCATACAGCGCGGCTCCCATCGCCCGCAAAATTTTCGATGCGTATGATCAGGAATACGGGCTCGACGGGGTGCCGAAGAAAAATAAGCAGGCTATGAACCCATAAGACCGTTCGATACTTTCATATGTATATATTGGAAAAAGACCGACCCGATTCTCCGGGCGGTCTTTTTCCGTTTTGTTCATTGAATACACACTGCCTCCACACCCTATTTTAGCGAAAGGGCGAAAGATGTCGAACCCATACCTTTTATGCTAAAATAAAAAAGGTCGTTTTACATATGTAAGACAGAAAGGAGCAATGCTGGTGAGCGACTACACGACGGACCATGCGCAGGAAGGTCCGAAGAAAGGGAAAAACAGCTTTAACCTGCGGATTAACCTGTTCTTTTTCAGCACGTTTATCATTTTCTGCGTCATCATTATCCGGCTCGCCATCCTGCAGTTTGTGGAGGGGCCGACGCTGACGGAGAAGGAGTCCAGCAACATCGTCAAGGATGTGCCGCTGCCTCCGGTCCGGGGAACAATCTACGACGCTTCAGGTGTGAAGCTGGCCTATTCGACGCCGACCCAGTCGCTGTATCTCACCTTGATGAAGGATTACAGCGAGAAGAACGGGAAAAAGAACCGTCCGGAAGCCGAAAAGATGGCGGAAGATCTGATGGAAGTGTTCAATAAATACGGTGATCCGAACGGCGAGAAAATGACCAAGCAGGATATCATAGATGCAATGGATCTGGATTACAAAAAATATTCGGGCTATTCGCCACGACGGATCAAGATGGATTTGTCGGACAAGGAAATTGCTTACTTCTCGGAGCATAAGTCCGATTTTCCGGGCATCGCGATCGAAGAGGAAAGCATCCGGCATTATGATCCCGACACCGTGGCGGCGCAGACGATCGGGTACATCCGGACCTTTAAAGGATCCAAAAGTTTGACCAAGTACAAAACCATCGACGAGCAGCAGCGCAGCGGCGATGCGCAGACCGACCCGGGACTGATTTACACCGAGCCCGAGTTCGTCGGTTACGACGGCCTGGAACTGATGTATCAGGACGAGCTGCGCGGCAAGAACGGGTACAAGAAGGTGCCGATCGACCCCCGCAACATGCCGGAGGGCGTGGAGGATATCGTGCCTCCGGAGAAAGGTAACAATATCTACAGCACGATCAACAAGGAAGTTCAGCTGCAGACCGAGCAGGCCATTACCGAACAGTTGAGCTGGCTCCATTCGCATCCGGTTTCGGGCAAGCTGCATCCGAACGCCACGACGGGATTCGCCGTCGCGATGGAAGTGAAGACGGGCAACATCGTCGCCATGGCCAGCATGCCGGACTACGATACGAACGTGTGGCAGTCGGGCAGCATCTCGCCGGAGAACTGGGATAAGATCCAGAACATTTACCAGAACGGCACGATCCGTTCCTTTAACCCGGGTAAATCCGGCAGCCATCCGGAATCGGTCGTGCTGCTCGGTTCCACGATGAAGCCGCTTAGCGTCCTGATCGGACTGAAGGAAGGCTTGATAAGAACAAACACCTACTATAACGATACGGGTGCGGCATACTTCGGTAAAGAAGGCCACCAGACCCGCGTACAGAACTCCCAAGGCCACGTTTACGGCGGGATGGATCCGGCTCGTGCGATCGAGAAATCGTCCAACGCGTTTATGGTCGATGAGATCGGGAAGAAGCTGTATGAGAAATACGGTTCCAAAGCCATCGGAGTCTGGGACAGCTACATGACCTCGTTTGGCCTCGGGGTAAGCACGGGCAGCGGTCTGCCTGGCGAATGGGAAGGCCGCAAGGAGTATTTGGATGTAAAAGCAGCCGGATCAGCCCAGGCGGCCATGGCCTATGCTTCCTTCGGTCAGCAGGGGAAATACACGACGCTGCAGCTCGCCCAATACGCCGCCATGCTGGCTAACGAAGGCAAGCGGCTGAAGCCGCAGCTCGTCAGCAAGATCACCGACGACAACGGTAAAGTCCTCAAGACGTTCAAGCCGGAAGTGCTGAACACCGTCAAATTCAGCCAGTCGTATTGGGATGAGATCAAGCGCGGGATGAAGAGTGACGTTTCCTCCTTTGAAGGGTTTCCTTACAGCTTTGCCCGGAAGACAGGGACATCGACCCAGAGTGTCGGCGGCAAGCTGATCGATAACGGGGTGTTTATCGCTTTTGCTCCTAAGGAGAATCCGGTTCTGGCCATTGCGGTTATGATCCCGGAAGGGGGCTTCGGCTCGCAAAGTGCCGCGCCGATCGCGCGTAAAATTTTCGACGCGTACGATGAGGTATACGGGCTGGACGGCGTTCCGAAAGGCAAGAAGGAGACGGGCGACGGCCAAAGCAACCCATAACCCAATCAGGCAGTGGCATCGGATGATAGCAGGCAGTGAACAGGGGACTTTCCCCGGCTGCCTGCTTTTTTTTGAGGATTTTGAATTATGGTCCGGTTTCCTAGAATGCAGGTCGATAAGACGTTTTACTTTAGACAGGTCCGTCCAGCAGGGGAGGTGCCGCGGCAAATCCTTTTGTGAGGTTCCGGTGCTTGTGGTAAAATGTCCGTATGTCTGTGTGAAAAACGGAAAACAAAAGCGCTTGAACAAGGACGGGGGGAACGGTATGAGTACGAAATATAAGTTACTCGCACTGGATATGGACGGAACGCTGCTGACCGACGAGCAGAACATTTCGAAGGAGACGGCGCAGTGGATCCGCAAGGCTTCGAAGCGCGGCGTGCATGTGTGCCTGTCGACAGGACGGGCTTTTATGAGCGCCCTTCCTTATGGGGAAGAACTGGGGCTGACGACGCCCATGATTACGGTAAACGGCAGTGAAGTATGGCGTGCCCCGCATGAGCTTCACCTGCGTTCTCTGATGGATGTGGAGCTGATAAAGGCGATGCATGACATCGCGGTGGAAGAGGATTGCTGGTACTGGGCCTATTCCGTTGAGCAGCTGTACAATAAGGATCAATGGACGGATGAGGTGGAAGGCAAAGAATGGCTCAAATTCGGCTACCATACGGAGGATGACGAAGCGAGACATCGTATTCTCATGCAGCTGCAGGATATGGGCGGCCTTGAAATTACCAACTCTTCGCCGTTTAATCTGGAGATCAACCCGGAAGGCGTGAACAAGGCT
Source organism: Paenibacillus sp. XY044 (assembly GCF_002257645.1). Lineage (GTDB taxonomy): Bacteria > Bacillota > Bacilli > Paenibacillales > Paenibacillaceae > Paenibacillus_AQ. Next base: position 21,606 of record NZ_NQMO01000010.1, read on the forward strand.
TCCGGCATCGCGGAAGTGTGCAAGCTGCTCGGCCTAACGATGTCCGAGGTCATTGCGGTCGGAGACAGCATGAACGATCTGGCGGCGATCCAGGAGGCTGGTCTCGGCGTGGCCATGGGTAACGCGCAGCAGGTGGTGAAGGATGTAGCCGATTATATTACGTCAAGCAACAACGATGACGGAATCGCTAAGGTTATTCAAAAATTCATTTTTGACGAGGAGTGAGCATTGGCCATGGCTGTGCTTGGCTGGATTTTGGTCATTGCGCTGTTCGCAATCGGCTTGGCCGGCGCTGTGTACCCGATACTGCCGGGGGCGCTGGCTATCTTTTTTGCCTTTTTTGTGTATGGCTGGTTTTTTACGTTTTCCCATTTCAACGTCTGGTTCTGGATTATCCAAGGGCTCATCATCGTCGTGCTCTTCGTAGCCGATTATGCCGTCAGCGCCTGGGGGACGAAGAAATTCGGCGGCTCCCGGCTGTCGGTCATTCTGAGCACCATCGGGGCCATCATCGGGCCATTCGTCATTCCGGCATTCGGTCTTGTAATCGGGCCGTTTGTGGGCGCCTTTGTGGGAGAGCTTATCGACGGATCGTCGCCGTCGAAGGCGGCGAAAGTGGGCTTTGGGACGCTTGTAGGCCTGTTCAGCAGCATGGTGATGAAAGTGATCCTGCAAATCGTCATGATCATCGTATTTTTCGTATGGATCGTGTTTTTCTAATGATAAGATCAACGCATGGGCGGTCACCCGTCCGGGTTGTGCTTGCTGGGGAAAGAAGGGAATAAGGTTTGGCGAAGAAAGAATCATTTATTAGAGGCACGCTCATTCTGGCGGCCGCCGCGCTGGTGGCGCGCGTGCTCGGGTTGGTGCAGCGGGTTCCGCTGGATCACCTGTTTAATGACATAGGCAAGGCTTCGTTTACGATTTCGAACAACGTCTATTTGCTGCTGCTGACCGTGGCAACGGCCGGCATTCCGAGCACGCTGAGCAAAATGGTCTCTGAGCGCTATGCGCTGAAGAAGCCGGCGGAAGCGCAGCGCGTGTACCATGCCGCGCTCATTTTCGCCGCGGCGGCGGGCGTCATCATCACCATTTTGCTGTACGTGCTCGCGCCGTATTATGCGACTTACGTTTCCAAAGTGCCGGAAGCGTCGCTCGCCATCCGCGCGCTGGCGCCGGCGCTGCTGCTGTTTCCGGCGATCGCGATGATGCGCGGATACTTCCAGGGCCGCGGCAACATGACCGCGGGCGGCATTTCGCAAATCGTCGAGCAGTTCGCCCGGGTCGGCACCGCGATCCTGCTGGCTTACATCCTGCTGAAGAGCGGGTATGAGGACAGCTGGGTGGCGGCCGGAGCGTCCTTCGGGGGCGTGCTGGGCAGCATCGGCGCGTTTGCCGTCATGCTGTATTACACCATTAAGATTCGCAAGCAGGACCGAGCGCTGATGCTGGAAGCAGGTCAGGATTCGCATCTGCCGATGGGCCAGATTTACAAAGATATCTTTACGATCTCCATACCGATCGTACTGTCGTCGATGACCGTACCGGTGGTCAACTTTATCGACTCGTCGATCGTCAATCCGCTCCTGATCGGCCGGATCGGCGAAGCGAAAGCGACGCAGCTGCTCGGGATTCTCGGACAGCGCGCGCAGAGCGTGGCCGGCATTCCGCCGATTCTGGCCATCGCGCTCAGCACTTCGCTGATTCCGGTCATTTCGGCGGCCTTCGCCCGGAAGGACGAAGCGCATCTGAAGCAGCAGATCACGCTTGCGCTGCGCATCTCGATCCTGACGGGCATGCCGATCGTCATCGCCCTTTGCGTGGCGTCGTATTCGATTAACGGCCTGCTGTTCAGCAGCCTGGACGGCAGCGGTCTGATCATGCTGCTGACGTTCGGCACGATCTTCCAAATTACGATGATGACGACCAACTCGATACTGCTGGGCGTCGGCAAAGCGTACCTGACCGTCATCAGTGTGATGATGGGCATTATCGTCAAGCTTCTCGGCAGCTTCATTCTCGCTCCATGGCTTGGCATTTACGGCATTATTGCCGCGACGGGACTCTGCTTCCTCGTTATTACGTGGCTGAACCTTCGGGTCATGAAAAAAATCGTGCCGTTCTCCATTCTGGGGGAACGTTGGCGAGGTTTCCTTGTCGCCGTGATCGTCACCAGCGCCGTTGGATACGGGCTTAACGCCGCGGGCGACCAGCTCGTCCACATTTTGCCGGACAGGCTCGCGTTCCTGATCACCTGCCTGGTGGTCGGCGTCGTGGTCGTGGTGCTGTATTTGGCGCTGCTGGTCATCCTCGGCGTGCTGCGTCAGCAGGAGCTGTCCAGCTATCCGCGCATTTTGCAAAAGGTGCTGCGGCCGCTGATGCGTTTGCAGCCGGCCCGGATGAAATCGCAGGGACGCGGCTAAACCCGTTCATGCCGTACCATGTTAGACAGTTTAATACGTTGAAGTTACAGCCCTCTCGGCATCGTGCGTGAGGGCTGTTTTTTGCAGTGCGTACCGGTGGGCATGCGTTATTTCGATCATGATGGGCCGTCTGGGTCGACTTATATGATGAATGGCATCCTCGTTTTTGAACCAGTCATAACGCGGTATCGGCTCGCAGTACAGGTCATGCCACACGTCGTGCAGGAGCGGGCTGTACAGGCGCCGATCGGCGGGAAGCCATTCCTGCTTGATCAGCTCGACACTCTCGAGCCGGGAGTTCAGTGCTTTTTTCTTGTCATGGGTGAACATCTGCGGCCAATATTCGCTGCGTGAACCGCGGTGATCCACGACCGATGCGAACGAGTGCACGCCGGACAATACGTCCTCGTAACCGAACAGGACGGCGTACAGCGCCTTGCCGAACGCAATCCTTTCGTTCAGGCTGGAGAACTGCTCCAGAATGAGCCCCACCATGGCATCGGCGGAGTAGCCGGCCGACTCGCGGATTCGGGACTTTTCCTCGGGGGTATGGAACACATCGGCTTCGAGCTCCGGAATATGCGGCAGCATCGGGAAGACGACTTGGTTCATCTGAAATTTGCTGTGCAGGGAAAAGGCCTTATTGCGGAGAACCCGGCTCTGGTAATACCCGTTCTGCACGACGCGCCCCTCTATGTAATTTTGTTCGTTGATGATCAGCCCGACGGCAAGCAAGGCGCTGTCCCGTTCAATCCAGAAGCGGTCCCAGAAAGGGTTCATGAACGCCGACACACCAAAGCTGGGGAGCAGGTGGAACAGGCTCCGGCCAAGGCGACGGCTGTGGGTGTACAGCAACAGCTGCGGGTAGGCGTCCTGGAAAATGAGTGCATTGCACCGCTCCAGCATCCGGTATAGATCGTCCCGGACGGAAGGGGGCATCAGATCAGACATGAGTCCGCCTTTCAGGTCGCTCATATTCCAGCCGGCATTCCGGGAGACCATGTGGGCCAGCAAGGCCCAATGAAGCTCGGGGTACTCCCGGTAGCAATCGTAATAGGCCTTCGTCCGCGTAATGTTGCTGCGGTTCGCCTCCCGGGTGCGGGTCCGGATGGTATGAAGAATGTCCTGCTCCTCCTGGGAACGGGCCGCCGTATCCTGGGAATAGGCCAGGTGGTGGCGAATATCCCGCATCCGGCCGATGTCGCCGGCCATCCGGTCGAGTTGGTCGCGGATGCTCTGCGCGGAAGTCTCCTTCCAGTCAAGCGGCCGGCGGCGCCGGGTCAGCTGCCGGGAAGCTTTCCAGCCAGCAGCTTTGCCCCGGGCAAGCTCAGCGGCCGTCTTCGGCAGGGTCGACACGATCCGGATCCAGGCAGGTACAAGCGTACGGGGTGCAGATGTTACTGGCACGTCCATTCCTCCTTTCCTTGTAAACCTCTCATTACCTTCAGTATGGCTAAAAAATTTGACTTCCACTCGGTATTTTGATTCACTATAAAGAATGAACTAAAGATCATCATGTTATAATGGGGAACGACCCCGTAATCAGGCGTTACTTTTGCAAAACTTTAGTTCAATCTTTCTAGGAGAAGAATTGGACAAGAATTGGACAATATAAGGGATAGAAAGGGCGGATATCCATGCAAAAAATAACTTCTCAAGCCGAATTTCAAGTAGCGATCCAGTCTCCGAGACTGACCGTTGCCGTATTTAAAGCGGACTGGTGCTCGGACTGCAAATTTATGGACCCGTTTATGCCGGATGTAGAGACGAAGTTCTCGAACGATTTGACGCTCGTTGAGGTGGACGTGGATCAGGTCGGGGATCTCAGCCAGGAGCTGAACATTATGGGCATACCGAGCTTCGTGGCCTTTTCGGATGGCCGGGAGCTGGTACGGCTGGTGAACAAGCTTCGCAAATCGCGCGAGGAAATCGAGGGATTCCTGAATTCGGCGCTGGACGTATACAGAACGATTCATAAATAAGCTGCTCGCACCGCTCTTGCCGCGTATCGGCATTTGAGGCGGTGCTTTTCTCTTTTATCCGACATTTTGTCACAAAGTGGCCGTGATGTATGTCAAGGAATCAGGTATAATTGATGAGATTGGTAAAATAAAAGGTACCTGTTATCAGTTGAAAGTTCTTATTATAATCAGCAGGTGAGAGAATTTTGAATACCAGACAATTGAAATGGCTCAGTTATTTAACGTTTGTTGTGATGTTCTTTGCGACGTTCGGCGGAACCGTGGTCACCAAGACCGATTCCGGACTCGGATGCGGGCATGAATGGCCGCTGTGTCACGGTGAGTTCGTTCCGGCGCATACCATCGCCTCATTAATTGAATATTCGCACCGGCTGATCAGCGGTTTGGCGGGGCTTACAGCGGTCGCGGTGGTGGTTGCCTTCCGGCTCTTCGCTAAGAATCGGCGCGACCTGCGCACGTATTCGGTGATGACCCTGATTTTCGTGTTGGTTCAAGCCGTGATGGGGGCTTTGGCCGTCGTGTATGACCAGTCCTCGGCCGTGCTCGCCTTCCATTTCGGTTTCTCGCTGATCGCGTTTGCCAGCTCGCTGATGCTCGCCTTGGGCGCCCGGAGGATGGACAAGCTTGGCGAGGCTTCGTATCCGTCCAGCGGCCAAGCGCGCGTCAGCGCTGCCTTCCGCGGCTATACATGGGCCGTAACGATCTACTCCTATATCGTCGTATATATCGGAGCATATGTCAGCCATACCAATTCGGCGGGAGGATGCCTGGGATGGCCGCTGTGCAATGGGAAGCTCATTCCAGAGCTGTCCGGAGGGGTGACCATCGCGTTTATCCACCGGATCGCCGCATTGCTGCTCTTCATCTCCATCGCCGTTCTTGCCGTCTGTGCGTACCGGCTGAACCGGGGGAACCGGGAGCTGCAGAGCCTCGGCATCGCCTCCGTCATTTTGTGCCTGATGCAGGTGTTCAGCGGGGCCGCGATTGTGTCCACCCTGAACAAGCCGGAAATCTACATCTTTTCCGCGCTGCTGCATAACCTGCTGATTTCATCCCTGTTCGGCGTGCTCTGTTATTTGAGCGTCCGCGTCTGGCAGATTGGAAGGGCGTCGCTTCAGCAGCCGAAAACGGCGGCGGACGCCCGTGGAATCGGAGTTGAGCCGCAGGGCGGCAAACGATAAACTGAATACCGCTCTACATTCAAAGTCCGCGAAGCGATTCGAGGGCTTTGTTTGTAAGCTTGCTATTTATTTTTTTGCTTATTGTGGAGAGGAATGATCGTGTGAGCTATCAAAATTTACGCCAATGGCTCGAAGCCTTGCGCAAGGAAAATGACCTGAAAGTGATCGAGGCTCCCGTGGATCCGTACCTGGAGCTGGCGGAGATCCACCGCCGGGTCATTGACGAACAAGGGCCGGCGTTGCTGTTCACCAACGTACAAGGGACCCCGTTTCCGGTGGCTACGAATCTGTTTGGTACCAGCCGGCGCGTGGACATGGCCTTCGGGCCGCGTCCGGAGCAGCTGATGAAGTCTCTGGTGGGGGCGCTCGATACGATGCTTCCGCCGACCCTGTCGGCGCTGTGGAATGAACGCAGCCTGATCAAGGACATTCTAAAGGTAGGCATGAAAACCGTTCCGATGAGCGATGCCCCCGTGCTTGGCGTATCCCGCAGCGACCAGCCGTTGAAAGACCTGCCGCGGGTCACGAGCTGGCAGGAAGATGGCGGCCCGTTTATTACGCTGCCCCTTGTTTATACGGAGAGTCCGTCGCGGCCCAAAGACCACAATCTGGGCATGTACCGCATGCAGATTTATGACAATCAGACGACCGGCATACACTGGCAAATCCATAAGGGAGGCGGTTTCCACTATCACGAAGCCGAGGAGCGAGGTGAAGCACTGCGCTTGACGACGTTTCTTGGCGGGCCGCCTGCCCTGATCGCTTCGGCGATTGCGCCCGGACCGGAAATGCTGCCTGAGCTGCTGCTCACTTCCATGATTCTCGGCGAAAAGCTGCCGATGGCGGAAAATCCGCTCGGCGGGCACCGGATTCCGGCCGAAGCGGAGTTCGCGATCAGCGGCCTCGTACCGCCGTTCGAACGGCGTCCTGAGGGACCGTTCGGAGACCATTACGGGTATTACTCCCTGATGCACGACTTCCCTGTCTTTCACGTCAGCCATATGTGGCACCGCAAGGATGCCATTTATCCGGCGACGATCGTGGGCAAGCCGCGGCAGGAGGACTATTTCATGGGCGAGTTCCTGCAGCGGCTGCTGTCGCCGGCCTTCCCGCTCGTCATGCCGTCGATCAAGTCGCTGTGGACGTATGCCGAGACGGGATTTCACGCCCTGGCATCGGCGATTGTTCGTGTCAGCTATTCGCGCGAGGCGCTCGTGTCAGCCTTCCGCATGCTGGGCGAGGGTCAGCTGTCCCTGACCAAATTCCTCATCCTGACGGACCAGCCGGTCGATCTCGAAAATGCCAGCGAGCTGCTGGAAACGGTGCTGGCGCGGTTTAACCCTGCCGTCGATCTGTTTATATTTAATAAGACATCCCACGATACGCTCGACTACACGGGACGCAAGCTGAACCACGGCAGCAAGGCCGTGCTGATGGGTATCGGTGAGCCGGTACGCGAGCTGCCGCGTGCTTACGAAGAGGGGCCGATCACGGAGATCGACCAGATTGTTCCTTACTGCGGAGGCTGCCTGCTCGTTTCGGGCGCAGGGTACGAGGATGAGCCGGAACTGCCGGAGCGCCTGCTGCAGCGGCTGCAGGAGAAGGGGACCGAATGGCCGCTCGTCATTCTGGTGGACGATGCCCGCAAGACGGCAGCCGACCAGACGTCCTTCCTGTGGACGGTGTTTACGCGCTTCAACCCGGCGACGGATATCTACGCGGGTGCCGAGGTGCGGAATCACCATCTGTCGTACCGCCTGCCGATTGTGGTGGATGCGCGCATGAAGACCGGGTATCCGGACGAACTGATCCCGCGGGAAGATATCGTCAAAAAGGTGGATGAACGCTGGAACAGTTATTTTGCGTAAATACTGATCAGGGAGAGAATGCCGATGCTGCGAACGCTGCTTGGAGAGATGCCCCGCCAAAATAACGGGCTGCTCGAAGATGCCATCGAAACGATGGTGGAGACGATCCATTTGCTCCAGAACGAGATCGAAAAGAATGAGGATCCCAGCCATGATTACCGCAAACTGGAGATATGGACACGCGGTTTGGTGTCTTCCCTGGATGAATTGGAACAGAGCTGGTATGCCGCTTCCTTTTTCCGTCAATCGGTTAAGGCCGGTTATGTGGATGACATGACGATTGAGGAGCAGGCCGAGTACGCAAGGTATGTATACTTCTATAAAAACGGGTTTATCCGTGTGTTCGCCGTTCTGGACAAGCTGGGTACAGTGCTCAATGACCTGTTCGATCTGAACACCCAAAAGAACAAACCGCATTTTTCCTATTTCACGGTACTTCGTCAGTTCCATTATATGAAAACCCATGAAGACCTGGCCGGACAGCTGTCGAAGATCAAGGACGAATACAAGAGCGCCCTGAACGTGCTGCGCAAACGGCGCAATGCGGAGGTTCATTACATGAACTCCGAGATGCAGGATGACTTGTGGCAGCGGCATCAGGGTCTCAAGGATAAAGTTGAACTGGAGGACCTGGATCAGCATTTGAGCGAACTGAAGCAGGGGCTGGACATGGTATGCAAGTCGCTCTCGGCATCCTTTCATTACACCAACAAACTGTGGAAGAAGGAAGGCATGCATCCGTAAAAGGATGCAACAAATTTCCTTTTGACAAAGCGCGCAAATATATCTATACTGTAAAAATGAAAACACGTCATTATTAATTTCATAATCTTTTCTTATCGAGAGAGGCGGAGGGACAGGCCCGATGAAGCCCGGCAACCGATTTGAGCACGGCATCCGCCGTTACTCGAATGTCATGGTGCTAATTCCTACAAGCTGCAGATTGCTGCAGGTTGGCAGATGAGAAGGCAGCGACTTTTACAAGGTAAGGGAGCCCCTTTTTGATTCTGTCAGAGGGGCTTTTTATTTTGCCTGGATTCGATAGATCGGTATTTTAGATAGCCTCTATCGGGCCGTAATAACAGGAAATTTAATGCAAACTTTAGTTCAATCTATACAGATAGAGATTATACGAACCTTATTCCGGCAGGATAGGGGAAAGAGAGGGGGCCCTTCGGTTGATCGAACTGAAGCAGCTGACGAAAAGGTACGGCCAAGGGGATAAGGCAACGGAAGCTTTGTCCGGGCTGAACCTCAGCATCAATAAAGGAGAAATTTTCGGCGTGATCGGCCACTCGGGTGCGGGGAAGAGTACCTTGATCCGGTGTATGAACCTGCTTGAACGCCCGACCTCCGGAGAGGTGTGGGTAGGCGGCGTCAATCTGACGAGCCTGAACAAGCAGCGTCTGCAGGGCGAACGGCGGAAGATGGGGATGATTTTCCAACATTTCAACCTGCTCAGCTCGGCTACGGTGTATGACAACATCGCCTTTCCGCTGCGTTTGGCCCGCAAGAGCAAGGCGGAAGTGGAGGCCAAGGTCAATGAGCTGATCGCGCTGGTCGGGCTGAATGCCCACCGCAATAAATTTCCGGCCCAGCTGTCCGGCGGTCAGAAGCAGAGAGTGGGCATCGCCCGCGCGCTGGCCAGCGATCCACAGGTGCTGCTGTGCGACGAAGCGACTTCGGCGCTGGATCCGCAGACGACGGATTCGATTCTGAAGCTTCTGCTGGATATTAACAAAAGGTTCAATCTGACGATCGTCCTGATCACCCATGAAATGCACGTCATCCAGAGCATCTGCGACCGGGTGGCGGTGATCCATCAAGGAGGCATCGTGGAAGAGGGCGCGGTCACGGACGTATTCCTGAAGCCGCAGCACCCGGTGACCAAGGATTTTGTCCGAGGGGAGCAGGGCCAGGGCGAACCGCTTGAGCTGGCTGTCCAGGCTTCCGGAACGGGTTCCGCGCAGGCCGTGAAAATTACGTTTCTCGGCAGCAAAACGTACGAGTCCATCTTGTCCCGGACCGTACGCGAGACGGGGGCGGATTTTGCCATCCTGCAGGGCACCATTTCCACCATCAAAGATACCCCGTACGGGCAGCTGATCGTCCGCTTTGAAGGCGGGCGGGAGCAGATTGACGCGACGCTGGCCAGGCTGAGCGAACAAGGGCTTGACGTGGAGGTGATGAACTGATGTGGGGTTTGGATTTTTCCACGGTCGACTGGAACGAGATCGGCGTCGCCACCCTGGATACGCTGAAAATGCTCGGGGCTTCCGCGCTGTTCACCTTTATCCTTGGACTTCCGATCGGCGTCGTGCTGTTTATGGCCTCGCGATCGACGACGGGCTGGGTGCGTGCCGTCTATGCGGTGATTTCCTTTATTGTGAACATCCTCCGTTCGGTACCGTTCATCATTCTGATCGTCGCCCTGATCCCCGTCACGAAAGCGATCGTCGGCGTCACCTTCGGAGTGCTGGGGACGATTCCGCCGCTCGTGATCGGCGCTGCGCCGTTCTTCGCTAGACTGGTGGAAACGTCGCTTCGCGAAGTGGACCGCGGCGTGATCGAGGCGGCGCATTCGATGGGCGCTTCGACCTGGCAGGTCATTGTGCGGGTGCTGCTGCCCGAAGCAAGACCGGGCTTGCTGGCAGGGATTACGATAACCGTCGTAACGCTCGTATCCTATACGGCGATGTCCGGGATGGTCGGCGGAGGCGGTCTCGGCGATTTGGCCATCCGCTATGGTTACTACCGCTATGAGACGACCGTCATGATTATTTCCGTCATCTTCATGATCGTGCTGGTGCAGCTGCTGCAGATGGCGGGCGACCGGCTGGTTCGACACTTTACCAGAAGGTAAGTTATTTGAGTTTAGCTGAAAGTCATGCATCCGGATGACCGGATTTGACCTGGGAAGGCAAGGCAGGTAACATCAAAGCACTGCCTTTCCATTATAAATCATATTATTCTTATGAATTTAAGGGGGATTTATCAAATGAAAAAATGGCTCGTCTCTTTTCTGACACTTGCTCTGGTTGTCGTGCTCGCCGCTTGCGGCAGCAAAACGAACAACAGCAGCAGCGACTCTGCGGGTGAATCTGCGGATAAACCGGCTGCAAACGAAACGGTCACACTGACGGTTGGCGCAACAGCCAAGCCCCATGCCGAAATTCTGAAGCATATCCAGCCTACTTTGGAAAAAGAAGGCGTGAAGCTGGTCATCAAGGAGTTTTCCGACTATGTGCAGCCGAACGTGCAGACGTTCCAAAAACAGCTGGACGCTAACTTCTTTCAACATGAGCCTTACCTCGACAATGAGAACAAACAGCGCAACATGGACCTCGTTCCGGTCGTAGGCGTTCACCTGGAGCCTTTGGGCGCATATTCCAAAAAGGTTAAAAGCGCAGACGAAATTCCGGACGGTGCAATCGTCGGCATCCCGAACGATACGACAAACGGTGGACGCGCGCTCAGCCTGCTGGCTAAGCAGGGATTAATCACCCTGAACGATCCAAACAAGGTGGAGGCGACGGTGAAGGACATTACCGCTAATCCGAAAAATCTGAAAATCAAGGAAGTCGATGCTGCAATGCTGCCGCGTCAGCTAGGCGAATTCGACTTGGCTGTCATCAACACCAACTACGCGCTGGAAGCCAGCCTTGATCCAACGAAAGATGCGCTCTTCATCGAAGGCAAAGACAGCCCTTACGTCAACATTCTGGTGGCCCGTCCGGACAACAAGGACTCTGACGCCATCAAGAAGCTGGCTGCTGCCCTGACTTCCGACGACGTGAAGAAGTTTATCGAAGACACGTACAAAGGTGCCGTTATCCCGGCATTCTAAAGCCTGCGCAAGGGCGCAGCACAGCCGCAAGGGTTCATACCCTGCGGCTTTTTTTGATGTCAGAGAGTATAAGCTTCGGAGGCCCGGCTTCGTATCGCAAGAAAAACTTCCGATAAACGCGTCGATCTTCTTTCAATGTAGTTCGACAGACTTTTTTTATTTGGTTCGTTTCTTTCGCGGCCCGGCTGGACGGGGCTTTCAAGTTGCGGCGGGGCCTTGAAATCTTTTATACTATACAGGATTCATGTTTGTTGCGTACTGGATGACTTACAAATACAATATATATTTTTATAGAAATGATGTGTCATATGATGGATATATGGATGGAAATTCAGCAAGCAGAAAGGAGGATGGCAGCTTGAGAGGGAAGGTTGCCCTGATTACGGGGAGTGCCAAGGGACTTGGCAAAATGACGGCGCTTACGCTGGCACGCTCCGGCTGCGACGTTGCGCTTAACTATGTCCACAGCCGCCGGGAAGCGGAAGAGCTGCGGGCGGTCATCGAGGGGCTGGGCGTGCGCAGCATCGCCGTTCAAGCCGACGTCTCCGACAGCAGTCAATTGGAGCATCTGGTTGCACGCGTCGAATCGGAGCTCGGCAGTCCGGACATCGTCGTGAACAACGCGGGCCCATTTATCCGGGAGAGAAAACGGTTTTCCGATTACACCCAAGCGGAAATTTTGTCACTGATTCAAGGCAATCTAGTCGGCACGATGCTGCTGGACCATTTGGTGCTGCCTGCCATGCGGAATAAGCGCTGGGGAAGGATTATCCACTTCGGCTTCGGCCATGCGGCGGAATCAAGAGCCTGGCCGCACCGGGCGGTGTACGCCGCCGCCAAGACCGGTCTGGTTTCTTTTACGAAGACGCTTGCGGTCGAGGAGGCTCCGTACGGCATTACGGTGAATATGGTGTGCCCCGGAGACATCCGCGGCGATAACAAAGAGAAGACCATCGCCGAGGTGGCCGGATTGCAGGACGGAGAGACGCCGCGGGGCAGACCCGGCAGCGGCGAGGATATCGCGCGGGTGATCGAGTACCTGTGCCGCGACGCTTCCGATTTTATCACCGGCAACATTATGGACATTTCCGGTGGGCTGGATCCGATCCGTCCTTGGATTGGTCCGGCAGATCACGAATTGTGAGACCTCATTTGTTCGCGTTGCAGCATGTAGAAGGCTAGTCCGAGAGCTAATGCGCTATAGAAGCAGAGCACGGCAAAACCTGCCCAAGGCAAGAGCGGATAATATCCTAACTGTGGCGTGTACAGGCTGATAACCTGTGGATATTCCGGAATACTCTGCTGGACCGCGAATCCAGCTGCCGGGGTGAGCCGTAGAAGCCACTGGGCTGCGTTAAGGGGTATCACGTTTGCTAAAATGTAGGGAAGGACGAGTACCGTAAGGCTTGCAGTGATCGCCACAAATCTTCGCCGGAATATGGCGGCAAAAGCGGCAGCTATAACTGCGCCTAAAGCGAGAACGGCCGCCGTACCTAATATGACCCGCAGCTCCGTGAGCAAAGGAACCGGAAGGATATGGCTACCTTTGGAAAGCAGGATTTGCCTGCTGAGTGGGATCGTGATCGTGGCGGCAACCATCCCGGCCACAAAAGCGGCCGTACCGATGGTCATCGCTTTCGCTGCCAGCAGCCGATCCGGCCGATGGAACGCGATTTGCGGATTGCGTATGAGTTTCCGCCGGTAGTCCGCGGTGACGAACAGTACGGACACAACGATCACTGCGACCAACCCTGTCAGCATGCCGATCAGGGGTCGCTCAACGGTCCAGCTGCCCTCAACTCCGAGTGGCGCGATATCTCCGGATCCGGTTACCGTGAATGTATCGCCGGACTCCTTAACCCCCCCATAATGGTGAGCCGGTTCGCCGGTTCCTATTCCAATATCGTCATGGCTCCATTTCTCGTCAAAGGCACCACCCTGCAGCTTAAGATGATCAAACACAGCGGTCGCATTGGCAAAGCGAATTTTGGCTTCGGAGACCGATACATCTCCGGGGGACGTGACGAAGAGTCCGATCTGCACGGAACCAGGCGAATCGGCTAGGTGAGCCGCGCCAATCTTGGTCCACCGCTGTCCATCCACAGATTCATAGCCAGTGATCGTTTGATCGGAGCGAGTAAGCCGCAACCAACGCGGGACGCTGCCCGGGTGACCCGGAATGTCCTCGAAAAAGTTGGACTGCATGCGAACCCCATGGCTGCCCGTAACCATTATCGCTGCGTAAGGGGATCCCTGTTTCGTACTGTCTTTGATCATGATCCCGGCCTTCGCCCATGGCACAACGCCTGGTACGATGAGGTCATTGTCCGGCGGGGGATAAGTAATTTTGCCAGTCAGTGAAGTTACGCGTACGGTAATGCTGCCGTCTCCGGTTAACGTTTTGTGCACGAAGTAGAACTTATCGGTTACAGCTTTGCCGTCCGGCCCTAATAGACTAGGGGGTCCTTCGTTTGAATTTGCAGCGAGGAACAGCCCGGGCAGGATGGTAAGCAGTGCCGTGACCGCGATCCCGATGATCCAGCCGCGGACGGAGCGGAATTTGGCCCATTCTGCCAGCAGCAATTTCGTGAAGCCCTCGGCTTCCCCTTGTATAGTCGGTTTTATCGTCATCTCCCTTGCCTCCTAAGTATCTTATATCGATGTATCTCGATACTCACTATAAGGTAGTCAAGGTTAAATGACGGTTAATTTTTCGGGAGCATGACGGTTACTTCTGAAAAACTTCCAATTTCGCTCTGGATAAAAACGTTCCCGTTGTGCTTTTCTATGATCGTCTTGACGATCGAAAGCCCCAGCCCACTGCCTCCCAGTTCTCTTGAACGAGAGGTATCCACTCGATAAAGCGGTTCGAAAATATTTTCCAATTCATCCTCCGGGATGCCTATGCCCGTATCCCTGATTATAATGACATCAAAATCGTCATGCTGGGCTGAGGTCACCACGACTTCTCCATTTCTCTTATTGTATTTTACGGCATTCTCAATCAAATTAAAAAAGGCCCTTTGCAAAAGCGCCTGTTCACCGAAGGCCATGATGTCAGGGATGTTGTTATCTATACGGATGTTATGTACTGTGCAGCTTTCCGACAAAGCCGAGATCATGCTATTAAACATTTCTTTTACATTAAAGTGAACACAACGATCGGCATGAAACGCGCTGTTCAGCTTGAGCAGATCATTAACTAAGGTAATCATTCGCTGGGCGTTTGCGTATGCATCTTCCAGTACTTCTTTATATTCTTGCACGGTAGGTTTTTCATCCAACTGCAAAACCTCAATATTCGCAATCATACCGGAAAGAGGCGTTCGCAGCTCGTGGGCGGCATTGGCAGCAAACCGCTTTTGATGATTGAATGACTTCTCCAATTTTACAATCATTTGGTTGAATGAAGCGGCGAGCCTGGCAATTTCGTCATTCGTATCAAAACCTTCAAGCTGTTGAAACAATTTATTTTCGTCAATCGATTCTATGCGTTTGCTCAGATCGGCGACCGGCCGTAACGCTTTCCCGGCAACCATGTAGGAGCTGACCGTACCTAATAAGATCATAATGAACATGTAAACAATGCTGGTGGAAGTGAAATCATTACTTGGTGTATCTGCATGGGATGGACGAATCGAAGTGGGACCTGGCGAGTTACTCATAGATGGATTCAATGGGGAAGAGGAGATCTGCCCTTCCGCCGGCACCGCATAAATTTGGTGTGCGTTAAATATAGAAGAAATCGTCAACAGCATACAGATGCCTGTAAGGACAAGGGCTGTCAGCATGGTTAACCTTAGCCGTAACGGTATCTTATTCAGCGGTTTCATCAGCATACTCCTTTGAGATGAAATATCCAAGCCCTCTTGTGTTTTTAATAAGTACCTTATCCCCGGTGTATTTTGCAAGTTTCTTTTTTAAGGAATTGATATGTACCTTGAAAGAGTTGGAGAACAGATTCGCCTCGCCGTCCCAAATATGCTCGATCAGCTCCTCGGCGCTCATGATCCGGCCCTTGTTCATGAAAAAGTATTCCAGTATGGAATATTCCTTTTTGGTTAACTCGATCCTTTGACCATTCACAGTGACATACTTCAGAGCGGTATCCATTGTCACATTGCCATGTGTATGGACAGCATCCTTTTGAATAAACTCCCGGCGAAGCAAAGCACGGATACGGGCTTCAAGCTCTTTAAAATGAAAGGGTTTTGACAGATAGTCATTCGCACCGGCATCAAGACCGGAAATTTTGTCTTCGACTTCCGTTCTTGCGGATAAAATCAAGACCCGAAGCTGCTTATTCGTCTTCCGAACTTCTCTGAGAACATCCATCCCGTTCATTTTAGGAAGATTCAGGTCGAGTATAACCAGATCGTATGCATAAATTTCGATAAGCTCCAAAGCATGCTCGCCATCATTTGCCGGATCAACGCCATAGCCGTATTTTTTCAAGCCATTGCACAGAGCTTTTCGCAAAGACATTTCGTCTTCAACCACTAAAATCCTCATGACCCACCTCCGTTATGACATCTACGTGAATTAACCTTCGTTACCTGCTGTACCAATGCAAAAAAAGAGACCCGTCTTCTATGAAGTCAGGTCTCTTCTTGCTATTGAATGGGATTAGAATACTTGAATAACGTCGTTGATTCCTTCAACTTCCTCAACGAGGGCGCGTTCGATCCCGGCTTTCAATGTAATGGTGGAGCTTGGGCAGCTGCCGCAGGCACCCATCAGTTTCAACTTCACGATGCCGTCTTCCACGTCAACCAATTCGACGTCGCCGCCATCGCGTTGAAGGAACGGGCGAAGCTTATCAAGCACTTCTGCTACATCATCATACATGGTGCTCTGTGCGTTTTCGCTCATTGATTTCAACTCCTTTCCTGTAATCATTATTATATTACAAACGGAGACAAATTAAAATGGCTATATATGCTGTAATGGACAAGGCCGTTGATATTATCCGCCTCACCCGGTAAACTAAGATAAGGCCTACCTAAGAATCAATACCTAAAGCAGGTGATATCATTGAGACCCATCATCGAGTTTTGCACCAACAACATGCATTTTGGAACCGATGAAGTCATGGAGAAGCTGGAAGAGAATCCGGATTACGACGTGATCGAATACGGATGCCTGAGCAACTGCGGCCAATGCGCCATGATGCCCTTCGCCATGGTGAACGGTGAGATTATAGATGCTGACAGCGCGGATGAGCTGTATGAGGCCATTATGGCCAAAATAAAAGAACTCGAGGCTTGGGACAGCCTCGAGCTGGATTAGCCGAAATGGCGTCTGGACTTCCAGAGTACCCCGCTTTTCAACAGGCGGGGTACTCTTCCTTTTACCGAAGTTTTCCCCATTAGGCCAAAGCCTGCCTTGCTGCCAAGCGATCCCAGGGTTCCACGAAGGTGGATTTTGTGGATCTTCGGCGTCTCACCTTTCCAGAGCGCATGAATCACGTCGGCCACTTGCTTGGCCTGAGCTCCTGCCGCTTGCGCGCTGGGGGCGAACGGGATGCTGGCGCAGTCCCCGACGACATACACATCCGGGTAGTCCGGAATTTGGGAATACGTGTTGACTACGATCCGGCCTCCCGGATCCTTCGGCACGTTCAAATCTTGAACGACCTTCACCGGCTGAATGCCACCGGTCCATACCGCAGCGTCGGTATAAATCGCTTCATCTCCGTTATAGATGATACCGTCTTCCACCCGGCACACGGAAATATGGGAGCGCGTATTCACCTCATGATCCATGAACCACTGCTCCACGTACAAGGAAACCGTCTGCGGGAAGGAGGAGAGCACCCGGCTGCCGCGGTCCAGAATCGTGATGTTGAGGTCCGGACGGCTCTCCCGCAGTTCCGCTGCGGTTTCAACCCCGCTGAGGCCGCCGCCGATAATATGTACGTTACCGTACGGCTTGACATCGTTCAGGCACTGATAGGTTTGGCGCGTGCTTGAGAACGTCTGGATGCTGTTCGTGAATTGATCCGCGCCCGGAATGCCGTGATAACGGTCGGTACAGCCCAAGGCGATCGTCAGGTAGTCGTAATCGATCGGGTCGTCGCCTTCGAGGTGAATCCGTTTGCCCTCCAGATCGATGGACGTGACTTCGCCATATTTTTTCGTGAGCTGGGGATGGTTCGGAAACTGGATGCGCAGGTCATAGTCGCTTGCCGTCCCTGCCGCAAGAGCGTAATACTCGGTTTTAATGCCTTGGAAAGGCATGCGGTCAACCAAAATCAGCTCCATATCTTGGGGGAAGTGGTTGTTGAGGAGACCTTGAATAATAGCAAGGCCTCCGTAACCTCCACCCAGGATGACGAATTTTCTCATATGTCCGTCTTTCCTTTCTCATAAGTCGGCTTTGAGGAAAGGTATAAAATTCCTCTTACTTATTCATAAACTTTTATTTCATTATAAAACGTGTCGCGTTCCACCGGAATGCGGCCGGCGCCTTTGACGAGCCAGATCAGCTCATCGCGGGTGAGGCCTTCCGGCGTGAGCGCACCTGCAGCGTGACTGATGCGTTCCTTGAGGATGGTGCCGTGGACGTCGGATGCACCGAAGCTCAGCGCTACCTGGGTCAACTGCGGACCGATATTAATGAAGTAAGCCTTCACATGGTCGATGTTATCCAGCATCAGGCGGCTGATGGCGATGGTCTTCAAATCCTCGTAGGCGGAGTTGCGGCGCATAATGCCGGCATTTTTGTTTCTAGGCTGCATGGAAAGAGGAATAAATACCATAAATCCGTTTGTTTCGTCTTGAAGATCCCGAATCTGCATCATGTGGCGGATCCGGTCTTCATGGGACTCGATGGACCCGTACAGCATGGTAGTATGCGTCTTCATGCCCAGGTTATGCGCCGTCCGGTGCACCTCCAGGTATTCCTCGACGTTTGCTTTTTCCACCCGCATTTTTTTGCGGTATTGGTCGGACAAAATTTCCGCGCCGCCGCCGGTGAGCGATTTCAGTCCCGCTTTTTGCAGCTCCTGCAGCACTTCCTTGATGCTGAGGCCGCTGATGCGGGTGAAGAAGTCAATTTCGGCCGCCGTGTAGGCTTTCAGAGTTACGTCTGGGAAACGGTCGGTCAAAGCCTGCAGGGAATCCACGTAGTATTGGAAAGGCACATGCGGGTTGTGGCCGCCGACGATATGGAATTCCCGGACACCCGGGTGGATGTGCTGCTCAATATACTCGACCATTTCAGGACCGGAATACGTATAGGAGCCTTCATCGCCAAGGTCTTTGCGGAAGTTGCAGAACGCGCAGTGCGCCTCGCAGACATTGGTAAAGTAAAGGCTCATGTTTTCGATGAAATATACTTTTTTGCCGTTCTTGCGCAGGTTGGCTTCGTTCGCCAGCTGCCCCAGCGTCAGCAGATCATCGGTTTCGTACAAAAATACTCCGTCCTCCAGGTTCAGCCGCTCACCGTGGCGGACTTTCTCGATGATTTCCTGCATGCGTTTTTCGGTGTTCGGTGTTACAATAGTGGACATTTTCCATTCCTCCTGTTCACATTTTGGTCGTGCGGAAGACGCGCCCCTTGAAGGACGCGAGTGTCTACCCGCAGCGTCTGGAAGGAGTTCGGTAACCCATCCAGTCGATTTGCCAATTTTATCGGTCAGCGTCTTACCATGTACCGCAAAGGATATGGAGTCAGCGGATCATCCAAGCCGCAATGTCAGACGCTTTGGTAAGCGCTCCGGAGAGTCTTTGGCCGGTAAAGAAAAAGAAGAGGTCTGCCTTTTTTAGATTATAGAATTTATAATTTTCAGCGTAGCTGAATGATTCTACAATCGCAAGAAAAACTTCCGCTAAGCGCGGTCTGTCTTCTGCGAATGTACGACGACAGACGTTTTTCTTTAGATTATAGAATTTATAATTTTCAGCGAAGCTGAATGATTCTATAATCGCAAGAAAAACTTCCGCTAAGCGCGGTCTGTCTTCTGCGAATGTACGACGACAGACGTTTTTCTTATGTGAAAAAAGTTACAACCCAGAGTGACAGACCGTTGTCTTTTTGATGACAAAATACCGACACTTGCTCCCTCATTACCCACCTATTATAAACCGCCTATCCGGGGTCCGCAATACAGATATACAGAATCGTCATACGAAGGACCGGAATACATACCGTTTTTGGCTGCTCTGAGAAGTGGTCTATTGAGGGCGTAAACATCGGGATCAGGTTTGAATTCAGGTTTTGGAACATCAAGGCGTACACGGATCCGTTCGCATTTGATGGAACATGATGATAAGGAAGAGGTACTCCCGACGGGCGGAACTTCTCTTGAGGGGAACACCGTTGTGGAGTATACTAAAGGTAAGTGTAAATAACCCCACACCGTGGGGCTTTAGCTCTGCAGCCTTTTGAGGTGCACTGCCGGAGCCCTGCAATGAATAAATCACACCAGTTAACCAAGGAGGGTGACTTATGATCAACATTAGCGATTCCGCTTCCGATAAGCTGAAAGAAATGCTTTCCGAACAGGAAATTCCGGGGATGTTCCTCCGTCTTGGGGTACAGTCCGGCGGATGCAGCGGCTTTTCCTACGCGATGGGCTTCGACGATGCCGAAACCGAAGATGATGTATACATGGACGTTAGCGACCTGAAGGTTGTCGTGGATAAAGATAGCCTCCGCCTGATTGACGGGCTGGAAATCGACTTTGAGGAGTCCGGCATGAGCGGCGGATTCACCATGAATAACCCGAATGCTACGGCGACCTGTGGATGCGGCGCATCGTTCCGTACGGCAACGGACGCGGGCAAACCGGCTCCTGAGGAGTGCTAACACGCACGCCATTTCAGATGAACAAGACAAAAGCTCACACCTCTTCGTCTAGAAGCAGGGTGTGAGCTTTTGTTCGTTAGGAGAGCCCGGGAACGATAAACGTTTTGTTTACCATCATGACGAGCATGGCCGCCGCCACGATCGAAAAGGCGATGCAGCAGGTGCCGAGCCCTTTGCGTCTGTCTTTCAGAAACTTAAAACCCAAAGCAAAGATTAAAACGGTTGTCACGATCAGAGCGAGTGACATGCCGATCATGCCGACCCAGTATAATACCCCGAAAAATTGAGCCACAGCAATTATCCTCCTTCGCAGGATATTCCAATTTTACACACTTCATTTTATTATATCCGATTTAGACAGGCACGCCAAGGCTCCGCAATCCCCCGTTTTTCGCGCGCTTACCCTTTTCTATGCACAAACATACAGGAGAGAACCTGGAGATACGAGTATGTTAATAACATAGGAGCATAGAAAGGAGGCGACAACATGGGGGGAAGACAGCTGGCAAGCAAATGGCTGAAGACCGAAGCGCTGCTGACGGATCCGAAAGTTGCCCCGTATATTCCGCAGACCCGGTCCATGAGCCAGGGTAATCTCCAGAGCATGCTGGGGATGTATGACTTTGTCGTCGTAAAACCGGTCGTCGGCGGAGGCGGTTACGGCGTCCTGAAAATATCCCGAACCGGGGGCGGTTATAGTATAACCCGCTCTTCTCAAACCTATCATTTTGACAGCTTTTCCAGCATGTTCAGCGGTTTTCGGAAGCTGAAGGTGAGAAGGACTTATTTAATTCAGCAGGGAATTCATTTGGCCCAAATCAACGGGCGCCCCATCGATTACCGCGTCAAATACGTCAAGACGGACCAGCAGTGGGTCACCACGGCCATGGTAGGCCGGTTGGCGCGAAGCGGACTGTTCGTGACCAACCTGTGCAAGGGCGGAAATTTGCTAAAAGGACGCGATGGATTACGCCGGTCCCTGCCGAATATTTCTTCCAAAGCCAAGATTAAAGAGATGCGTTCCCTTACCCGGCGCTGTACGGCGATTCTGGAGCGGCGCTTTCCCGGTATCGGGGAGCTCGGCTTCGATTATGGCTTGGACAGCGGTGGGAATATCTGGATATTTGAGGTCAATACGCGCCCTCAATAAACTGAAATGGGAATGTTTAGGAGATCTAGGGTGGGGTAATATCAAGATATAAGAGACTATGAAAATTGGAAAAATATTTTTGACGTCTATCGTATGCACAGCACCTGTGTATAACATTTATCCCCAAAATCCACTGCAATTTTGTTGGTATTCCGACACTTGCTAACAAATTATACACAGGATTTCCACAACAGGCTGTGGATAAAGCGAACGCTTGTTCTCTTATGCGATGTTTGATATGATAGTTTTGAGGAAAATTTAGGAAAGGATGTGAAGATAATGGCTATGTTGTCGGATGAATTGCTGCTTGATTCTTATCATATGGCCGTGGAACTCATGCTTGATCATGATTTCATTGCTTTACTCCTGGCCGAGATCCATAAGAGGAATCTAGAGACTTCATCAGAGAGTCTAGTTCATTAGGACACATCCCGGTACACATCCACAAATGCTGTTGTATAAATAGCCGCATATGATGTGGAAGTAATGGAAGGTGTGGAGGTGTAGCATCTATTTTCCAGAATAGCAGTATCGCAACAAAATAAGGGTATCCTATCTGAATCATGAATTCATGACCATCAGATTAGGATACCCTTCTTTTTGTAATAAAATATGCGTTTATTCGAGCTAGAGCTTCATGTTGCTGCTGTGTCCAGGGGACAGCTTGGCTTCCGGATCAATGTATACCTTCGCGTTGTTGACCGCGGTCGGTGCTTCGCCAAACCCTACGGCGATCAGCTTCAGTTTGCCCGGATATGTGGTAATGTCTCCGGCGGCGAATACTCCGGGGATATTCGTCTCCATGCGGGAATCCACAACGATGGAGTTGGTCTCGATCTGAATGCCCCAGTCGGAGATCGGCCCGAGGGACGATACGAAGCCAAAGTTCACGATGACGTCGTCAACTTCGATCTCCTGCGTTTCTTTGGTCTTCACATGGGACAAGGTCACCTTGGTAATCGTATCCTCTCCGTGCAGGGCGGTGATTTCCGTCGGCGTCACGATTTGTACCTTGGAAGCCATCAAATTCTCGACGCTGTGTTCATGCGCGCGGAACTTGTCGCGACGGTGGATCAGCGTCACCTGCTCGGCAATCGGCTCCAACATGAGCGCCCAGTCTACAGCGGAATCGCCGCCGCCGCTGATCAGCACCTTTTTCCCCTTGAAACGGCTAAGGTCATTCACGAAATAGTGCAGATTGGTTTTCTCGAATTTCTTAGCGTCTTCGATTTCGAGTCTTCGGGGTTCAAATGCACCAACCCCGGCCGTGATGATGACGGCTTTGGAATGGTATTCGCCTTTATCAGTCTTAACGACAAAATGGCGTTCGTCCTGTTTAACGAGGGAAATGACCTTCTCCTCGAGCCGGACGTTCGGTTGGAACAGGTCCATCTGCTTTTGCAGATTGTCGACGAGCTCCTGTGCCGTTACCTTGGGGAATCCGGCAACGTCATAAATGTATTTCTCGGGATACAAGGCTGCAAGCTGCCCGCCAAGCTGGGGCATACTTTCAATGAGTGTGACCGATGCCTGGCGCATCCCGCAATAGAATGAAGCGAACATGCCTGCAGGACCTCCTCCGATAATGAGCAGGTCGGTTATGTCAGCCGGCTGCGATGTCATTAGTGTAAGCACCTCCAACAAATATAGATAAGAACGCTAGCGAAATAAGCACGCTGTATATTGTTCAAATTCCATCTCATTATAATACATCCGGGCTCCGGCTGAAAAGTTTACATCCTATTTTGCAAATTCAGTGCAAAAAGATAGGAAGAAACCAAATGAAAACTGGAATGAAATGGATGATGAAAACGGCTTGGCCGGCCTCTCGGAATGCCAAATAATACTTGATCTTTTATGGGAAAGTGGCTATCATTTTAGTTATGTGCGGGCAGGTTTTGTGAACATTCCCGCTGTTTTTTTTCTTACACGACAGGGTCTGTGATAAAAGGGCTCGTTGAAGTTCAAACTAATGTGTAATATTTCACAATAACATTTGTAATGGTTCACAAATATATATAGAGACCGACATTTTGGAAGGAGCAAGATGATGAGCAACATTCCCAAGATAGTAATCCTTGGTGCGGGTTACGGCGGCATCCTGACTGCACAGCGCCTTCAAAAGGAATTGAATTATAATGAAGCGGACGTGACACTCGTTAACCGTCACGATTATCACTATATTACGACCCATTTGCATATGCCCGCTGCCGGCACGGACAGCGTTGAGAATACACGGGTACCGATTTCGAAACTGATCGACGAGTTCAAAATCGATCTCGTCAAGTCCTCCGTTCAGGAAATTCGGCCGCATGAGAAGAAGGTCATCCTGGAGGACGGGACGCTCTCCTATGATTACCTGGTCATTGCCCTCGGCGGGGAGTCCGAAACTTTCGGCATTCCGGGAATGGCCGAGTACGCGATGACGATCCGCAGCATCAACTCGGTGCGGTTGATCCGCAAGCATATCGAATATCAGTTTGCATTATATAAAAATGAACGGAGTCCGCAGGATAAAATCAATTTCGTCGTAGGCGGAGCGGGCTTCAGCGGCATTGAGTTTGTAGCGGAGCTGGCTGACCGCATTCCGGCGCTGTGCAAGGAATATGATGTCGATCCGAATCTTGTGAATGTCTACAATGTGGAGGCGGCTCCGACGGCGCTTCCAGGTTTTGCTCCGGAGCTTGTGGAATATGCCATGGATGTGCTCCGCAAGAAGGGTGTCACCTTCAAAATCGGCGTGGCCATCAAAGAGTGCAAGCCTGACGGCGTAGTGCTTGCGACCGGTGAAGAGATCAAGGCGGCCACCGTGGTGTGGACCGGAGGCATCCGCGGCAACCATATGATTGAGGCGGCCGGCTTTGAAACGGCAAGGGGCCGGGTGAAGGTTGACGAGTATTTGCGGGCGCCGGGAAGCGACCATATTTATGTCATCGGGGACAACGCCTTGATGATGAATCCGGAAGGGCGGCCTTATCCGCCTACGGCGCAGATCGCGATGCAGCAGGGCGTGTGCTGCGCCCATAACATCGTCACGGCGATCCGCGGCCAGCAGCCGAAGAAGTTCGAGTTCAGCAACAAAGGAACGGTCGCTTCCCTGGGTAAGGGCGAAGGCATCGCCGTGGTAGGCGACAAGCATATGAAGGGCTGGAGAGCAGCCCAATTGAAGAAGATCGTGGATATGCGCTACCTATTTATTATCGGCGGCATTCCGCTGGTATTGAAGAAAGGAAAATTCCTGTAATGAGGCACTGCAGTGTTCAAGTCCGCGCATTGTTGACCCGGGACGAACTGGACCGCTATAACGCCTTGATGGAAGTGGGATCCTTCCTCGAGGACCAGAACCGGTACGATCTGTCGTACACGGTCCAAAGGGAAGTGGACATTCTCATCCTGCCGGCGATTGAAAGGCTGAAGGAAAAGGGCAGGGACCGCGACCGGGCGACCGCCGAATTTTTAGAGTCGATAAAAGCGCAGCAGGAAGAAGAACGGGAAGAGGATTAACGGAATGATAAAAAGGTTTGCCCCGATAATTCGGGGCAAACCTTTTTTTGATAAGAAGAATATAAGCCTCGGAGACCCGGCTTCCATTTATCGCAAGGAAAACTTCCGCAAAACGCCGGTCCATCCGTTAAATTTTCAGCATGTCCTCAAACGACTCCGGCGTCAGAATCGCTCCGACGAAGAAACCGCCGAATTCGGCATAACGGGCGCTGACTTCATCAAAGCGCATTTCATAGACCAGCTTCTTGAATTGAAGCGCGTCCTCGGCGAACAGGGTAACCCCCCATTCCCAATCGTCGAATCCGATGGAACCGGTAATGATCTGCTTCACTTTGCCTGCATAGCTGCGGCCGATCAGCCCGTGGCTGCGCATCATGTTGCGGCGATCGTCCATGTCGAGCATGTACCAGTTGTCGGCCTGATCGCGCTTTTTGTTCATCGGATAGAAGCAGATATATTTCGTCTTCGGCAGAGTCGGCTTCAGACGGGCAACGACATGCGGATTCTCCATCGGGTCGCCTTCGCCGGAACCGGCGAGATAGTTGCTGAGCTCGACGACGCTGACGTAGGAGTAGGACTTGGTCGTATATTGCGCAAACAGCGTTTTGTTAAACGCAGTCTCGATGGCGTTCAGGTCTTCAAGCGTTTCGCGCAGGTGCATGAACACAAAATCGGCCTTCTGCCCGATAATGCTGTACACCGCCGTGCTGCCCTGCTTGCTGGACTCCACGTCGGACCATTCGTTAAGGAACGCCTGAAGCTCGTCCAGCGCCATGGCGCGGTCCTCGTCGTCGGCGGACTTCCATGCCGTCCAGTTCATGGAACGGAAATCGTGAAGGGCGTACCAGCCCTCCAGGGTTGATGCTGCTTCATTCATGTATATATCACTCCTATAAGTAGTTGCCTGTAAGCGGATCCGAAGGTTACTTATTGGACCCGGGTATCAGGGTCGTTGACCTTTTTCTTCATTGTAGCTCAACCGCAAGCGCAAGAGCAAACGAAGACACAATCTATTCACCGATTGTTCGTTGATTCGTGACCGTTTTTTTAGTAAACTAACTACTAGTCCATAAAACGTGGCAAGACTGTGAACGGCCTGTTTGTATCCGTTTTAGCGGGGCGAAAGAAAAGAAGAGGTGACTTGGCTGAGATGCAATTTATACCCGTTCTCGTGCTGATGGTGTTATTTTTTGTCATGATGTTCGGCATCGGCTTTATTTTGAATATGTTAATGAAAACGACCTGGTTCCCCTGCTATTTGTTTGTCATCGTTATTTTACCAGTGGTCGTATACTCTTTATGGGACCGCAGCCA
This sequence comes from Paenibacillus sp. XY044, assembly GCF_002257645.1. Taxonomy (GTDB): domain Bacteria; phylum Bacillota; class Bacilli; order Paenibacillales; family Paenibacillaceae; genus Paenibacillus_AQ. The sequence goes on from NZ_NQMO01000010.1 coordinate 47,686, forward strand.
AATGTCGCTGCTCAGTCACTTGGAGTCTTTTCGCGTTGTCGACTATTTAACGGGGGTAGCCGGACTGGCAGGAGCGGTCATCAGCGGCTGGTCCATCCAGAAGCTTCGCAAAAGCGGATTTAAAATGTTCTAGGCCGGTTTTCGGCCGACTACGAAACAGCTCTCCACCCGGGGGGCTGTTTTGCGCTATCCCGGCGCTTAAGGGTTGAAGGGGGGACGGATGGATGTGGAAAAAAGCGTTGGGCCTGGTGCTTGCCGCCGGGATGATTGCGGGCGGTTCTACGCCGGTCATGGCGGCAGGGTCTGCGGGAGAGCAGGCCATGATCCCGCTCCGGACAGCGGCCGAGGCGCTAGGCGCCAAAGTGCTGTGGGACGGAACGGACAAGCGGGTCCAGGTCTCGCTCGGCAAAACCCGCTGGAAGATCACTCCCGGCAGCAAGCAGTCCTTATTGGACCAAGCGCCGTATGAGCTTGCGCGTACCGCGGTGACGGATAGCGGAGGGACGCTGCTCGTACCGCTCCAATCTTTTACCGGGGCGCTGGGCATCCGGGGATCATGGGCGGAGAATCGCTGGTCCCTCGATTCGGGCGACTGGAAAGGGCGGGCGATCTACTGGATGACCCTGCTTCGCCAGGGGAAATGGGAAGAGGTGGGGATGATGATGGATGCGTCCCTTTCGGCGGCGTTTCCGCCTTCGTCGCTTCAAAAGTATGAAGAACGGCTGGAAAAGCTGTACGGCCTCGACTGGAGCCTGCTGCATGCTGAAGCCTATACGGATTCCGTCCGCAGCAACGCCCGCCTGATCTATCAGACGCCAAAAGGAGAGACGTTCGGCATGGAGCTCCGGTTCAGCGCGGATGGGCTGCTGGATGATGTCGCCTGGATTGAAAATGTGGCAAGCAGCTATCGGGCGCCCGCCTATGATCATCCGGAAAATTACACGGAGGAAGACGTGCAGGTCGGTCAGAGCCCTCTGCTTCTTCCGGGGACGCTGACGCTCCCCCTGGGCGTTCAGGGGAAGGTTCCTGCGATCGTACTCGTTCACGGTTCCGGTCCAAACGACCGGGACGAGTCTTCAGGCGGAGGCAAGCTGTTCAGGGACTTGGCGGTAGGACTGGCCGGCGAAGGGATTGCAGTGCTTCGCTATGAGAAGCGGACGCGGGAATACCCGCTTCGTTCCGCTTCCCCGTTCTTTACCGTTCAGGAGGAGACGGTTGACGATGCCGTTAGCGCCGCTGCCCTGCTGGCCGCCGATCCGAGGATCGATCCGCGGCAGATTTATGTGCTCGGCCACAGCCAAGGCGGAATGCTCGTTCCACGCATCATCGCTTCGGATACGGGCAAGCATTTCGCGGGTGCGGTCCTGATGTCCGCTCCTTCCGGAGCGCTGGAAGATCTGATGCTCATGCAGTACCGGGGCATTTTGAAGCGGGCTGAAGAAGAAGGGGCCTCGCCGGAGAAGCTGACCCGTCTGCAGAAACAGGTAGACACATGGGAGAAGGCAGCCGCGCTGCTCAAGGACCCCGGTTATTCGAAGGAGCATTTGCCGGACAGCTTTCCGCTGCCGAATGCGTATTGGTGGTTCGATTTCAGAAACTACAGCGGGCCGATGCTCGCCAGAGATCAGAACGTCCCGATGTACATACTCCAGGGGGACAATGACGTGCAGGTCCCCCCGTCCAGCCTGAAGGTGTGGAGAAGCGCGCTGAGCGCACGAAAAGATGTGGCCTTTAAGTCATATCCGGGACTTAATCACATGTATATATATTATAGTAAGAACTCGACCGGCGATGAGTACAAGCTGCCCGGCAATGTGCCCGGGGAGGTCATCACCGATGTGGCAAACTGGATTCATTTGGGGATGAAAGACTTGTCGAAAAACGGAGAAGAAGCGGACCCTTTTGTGATAGAATAGAGAAAGTCTACGAATCGATGGGAGGGAGCATAGATTATGCATATGAAGAGTCTGCTGCATTTTACCGAGAACCACCGGTACTGCGTGTACCGCGATTTTGGTCTAAGCAGCCTGGACAACCGAATGCTCAGCTCCGTATACCAGCCCATGGTCGGGGCATTTGCCGTCAGCTTATACCACTTGCTGTTTCAGCATATCCCGGCAGAGAAGCTGGGCTACTCCCGGGCCGAACAGCAGCGGCGCATTTTTCTGTCGCTCGGGCTCGAGCCCAGCGAGAAGGGGCGCAAATATCTGATTGAGCAGGCTTCCCGTCTGGAAGCGGTGGGACTGCTGCAAACCTGCCGGATTTACGTACCCGAGCAGGAAGATTACATGTATGAATACGAGCTCCAGGCCCCGCTTTCGCCATCGGAGTTTTTTAATACGCAGCATCTGACACTGCTCCTGCGTGACAAGATCGGCAAATTTGCCGTCCTGTCGCTGCGCGAGGAGCTGTGGTCGAAGGAACCGGAAGAGTATGCCGGAACATCCTCGGTTCATAAAGAAAATATTTCACTGGCTTTTTACGATATTTTTGAACTAAACACCCATGTGATCGATTACGAGCTGGAGCAGGCGTTGTCCGAGGTATCCACGTCAAGGCAGCCTGGCCTTCGGGTGCTGGAGGAGGAGGGGGCGCTGAATTATTCGGATATCATCCTGCGCTTCCCGCGGGATTCCGCTAACCGCCGGCATGTGGAGGGGCTGCGCTTCAACCACGAGCAGATGGGCGTGATCAATTTTGTCGGGCGCAAATACGATCTCAGCGTTCAGGACATTTGCCGCCTGCTGGATGAGGACGGTATCTTCGGATCCGACGGCGACATTCTGCTCGATGAGCTGCAACATAAGGCCAGCCTGCAATTCCGCCAGGACAAGCGGCGTCAGGAACAGCGGGAAGTATATGCGGGAAAGGTTATTTCCTTCCGTCAGGCGGAAAGTGAAGAAGAGCAGGCTCCGCTGGAGCACGCCGTCCAGATGGAGTATTACGTCGACGTTCCGGTCCAGTTCCAATCCAAATGCGACATTCACCAGTATAATATGATGCTTCGGAATGAGCCGTATACGAAGCTGCTCAGAACGTATTTTCCGGGCTCGGTGCCGGATAATTTTATCGATATATTCGAGAAGATCGACCTCAGCTATAAGCTGCCGGGTGAAGTCATCAATGTGTTGATCCACTACTTGATGTCCCTGTTGACCGAAGGCGGAAACGACCAGCGGATCAACCGCAATTTTGTCGAGGCCATCGCCTCCAACATGCTGTTGAAGCAGGTTAATTCCTATGAGAAAGCCGTGGAGTACATCCGCGACCAGTCCAAGGTCAAAGGAAAGCAGGCCGCAGCGGCCGGCGGCACGAGAACCCGTACATACGGCGGCAAAACGGTGAAGATCAAGCCGGATATCCCGGTGGCCCAGGAAGACGGGCAGGGCGGCGATGTCAGCGAGGAAGAGTTCGAGGAAATGCTGCGCATGGCGGCTGAAATGCAGGCGAGCAAGAAAAAGGGCGGCATATAGAACCGCCTGAAGGGAGAGGAGGACATCGGCATGGATTCTTTGGGGCAGCTGCTTAAGCAGATGAGAGGGCCTTCCTTTATACAGCGGTCGCAGGAGATCGCGGACGAATTGTTGAGGGATCCGGCGGTGCGGGAGCTCCGGCAGGAGCATCCGGAGCTGGACGAGTCGCTGCTGCGGTTAAATGTGACCCGGCTGTACCAGTATGCCGCCGACCGGCGGCACTGTGAACGCTGCCCGGGGCTGGAGCGGTGCCCGAACGATTTTTCGGGCCATTACAGCAAGCTGGGGGTGGAGGTCGTCAATGGGGTCACGGAGCTGGTGGAACGCAAGGTTCCCTGCTCCCTGCATACGGCCAAGCAGCAAGAGGACCAGATCAAGAAGCGGATCCGCAGCTTTTACGTGGACGAGCGTGCATTGAGCGAGGGATATAACGAAGTCGAGATTATGGGCAAGGACCGCAGCCGGGCTCCAGCGGTGAACCAGGTGTTCCGGTATATCCGGGACGTACGCGAGAATGGTCTGCCGAACAAGGGGCTGTATCTTTACGGCTCTTTCGGCACCGGCAAAACGTTTCTGATGAGCTATCTGCTCCATGAGCTGGCGATTACCGGTCATACGGGGGTTATCGTGTTCATGCCTGATTTTGTGGAGGACCTGAAAGGGATGCTGACCGATAACGTGAAGCTGAAGGAAACCGTGGAGCTGATGAAGGAATGTGATCTGCTCATATTTGACGATATCGGCGCGGAAAACTTGAGTCCCTGGGTGCGCGACCACGTGCTGGGCTCCATCTTGAATTACCGGATGAACCGCAAGCCGACCTTCTATACGTCGAATTATGCCTTGGACGGCCTCGAGAAGCATCTGAGCTTCACGAATAAAGACGGCGAAGAGGGGCATAAGGGGCAGCGGCTGATGGACCGGATCGCGCCGTTCGTCGATGTCGTGCATCTGCACGGTGAGAACCAGCGCCGTAAACAGGAATAGAAAATCACCCTGCCAACGGGCCAGTTGCCAAACGGCATTTTGCATACGAACATTCATCATACGTGAAACCAAAAAAACCTGGCCAACCTGTCCAAAAGACAGGCTGAGCCAGGTTTTCTTGTAAGCCCTGCGGGCCAATTAGCCGGAAATAACAAATTTAATGATCACCATGACTGCGAACAGAACGGTCATAAACAGCGCCATTCCACCAAAGCCATTCATCAGATCCATTAAATCATTGCGCGGCTCTTCGTTCACGTGTTTCCGCGGATCGTTAGCGTGCACGTTTGCATCCATTTGAACAAATGCCTCCTCATCATGGTTTCAGCCTGATGTCAATGAGCCTTCTCAGAACAGAGAAACCCGAGTTAACATTAGTATACCCAAACTTCAAAGAATTTGTAAAGAATATATGGTGAATACTTATAGGGGCAGGAAACGCGGCCGAGCGGTTAACGGGCCTGAATTTCGTTTAATCTGTAATTAAGGGTTTCACATTTCTTGACGGAATGTGTTATACTTAAACTGTCCACAAAGACATATCAGTTTAGACGTCCATTTGCGCTCTTGCGATAACAGGGGATTCCAGGCGGCACGGCCGTTTTTTTGTCTCCTGCGTACAGCCGCTAAACATGGTCTGTCTTCTGTGAAGCAGAATAAACCGAATTTTTTTCTTATAAGGAGGAAACCTATTATGGCAATTGTGAATGTATCCGACCAATCCTTTAACGCTGAAATCGAAGGTCAAGGTACGGTTCTGGTAGATTTTTGGGCACCATGGTGCGGCCCTTGCAAAATGATCGCTCCAATTCTGGAAGACCTGGCTAACGAGCTCGGAGACTCCGTGAAAATTGCCAAATTGAACGTGGATGACAATCCGGAAACGGCTTCCCGTTTCGGCGTAATGAGCATCCCGACTCTGATTTTCTTCAAGGACGGTCAACCTGTTGATAAAGTGGTCGGCCTGAACTCCAAAGAAAACCTGAAAAACATCATCGCTAAACACCAATAATCGGTGCGTGGCAGATGACGGGCGCCTCCGGATGATTCCGGGGGCGCCTTTATTCTTGAACAAGGCAGGGATCCCCACCGCGGGGATTTTTTCATTAGATATAAGGAAGTATAAGCTTCGGTGACTGGGCTTCCTTTCCTTATGCCGCAAGAAAAACTACCGCTAAATGCGGTCTGGCTTCTTTTAGAGGGTACGTCGTTAGACGTTTTTCTTATATGAAATATATACAGTATACAGGGATCACCGCAAAGTATCTAAAGCAGGCGTCGGAGCAACCCGACTTTGCCGGGTGATATTGCTGAATTCCGCCGTCTTCTCCTATAATATAAGTACCGGGAGGTGAGCCGATAAGGCATGGACGATTTTGCAAAGCAATTACAGGAACAGGAAAAAGCATTGGAGAAGATCCGCAACAAGCTGGCTTTGCTGCCCGATCTGCCCGGTTGTTACTTAATGAAGAATGCCGATGGCAAGATCATTTACGTGGGGAAAGCCAAGGTGTTGAAGAACCGGGTCCGTTCCTATTTTACCGGCAGTCATGACGGCAAGACGCAGCGTCTGGTGGCGGATATCCGGGATTTTGAATATATCGTGACCGGAAGCAACATTGAAGCACTCATTCTTGAATGTAATTTGATTAAAACGCATCAGCCGCGATATAACGTCCTGCTGAAGGACGATAAGACGTTTCCTTATATTAAAATTACCAATGAGCCGCATCCCCGCCTTGAGGTGACCAGACGCGTGCTCAAGGACAAGGCCAAATATTTCGGCCCTTATCCGAATGCTTACGCCGCCCAGCAAACGAAAAAGCTGCTGGATCGGATGTACCCGCTGCGCAAATGCGGGGTCATGCCGAAAGAAGTGTGCCTGTACTACCACATGGGCCAATGCCTGGCACCGTGCGAGAAGGAAGTTCCCCAGGAGGAGTATGACCGTATTACCCAGGAAATTACTTCTTTTCTGAGCGGCGGACATGAGGAGATTAAGAAGGAGCTCCAGCGCAAGATGCAGGAAGCGGCGGAGGATTTGTATTTTGAACGGGCCAAGGAGCTGCGCGATCAGATCCTCAACATTGAAGCGATCATGGAGAAGCAGAAGATTACGACGACGGACACGAAGGACCGCGACGTATTGGGCTTTGCCGTGGATAAAGGCTGGATGTGCGTGCAGATTTTGTATATGCGGCAGGGGAAAATGATTCAGCGCCACGCGTCAGTGTTTCCATTCTATGGCGAGGCGTACAACGATTTTATGTCCTTCGTGACGCAGTATTACAGCGACAATCCGGCGCTGCCGAAGGAGATTTTGCTGCCTGACATGCCGAAAGGGGAAGAGCCGGAGGACGGTCAGGCTGCTGATGCGGGAGAGTCCGGCGATGCCGGTGGAGGTGCCTCTTCCCTGCAGGAATGGCTCGGCATCAAGGTGCTGGTGCCCCAGCGTGGGACGAAGCGCCAGCTTGTGGCTATGGCGGAAGAGAACGCCAAGGTCTCGCTGGACGAGAAGTTCCGCCTGATCGAACGGGATGAGGAGCGGACGTCTAAGGCCGCCGCCAACCTCGGCCAATATATCGGCATTGAATCGCTGCACCGGATCGAGGCGTTCGACAACTCCAACATCCAGGGCACGAATCCGGTATCGGCGATGGTCGTCTTTATCGATGGTAAACCCGACAAGAAGGAATACCGGAAATACAAGATCCGTTCGGTTCAGGGACCAGACGATTACGATACGATGCGGGAGGTCGTTCGCAGACGTTATGAGCGGGCGCTAAAGGAAAATCTGGAGCTGCCCGACCTGATCGTCGTGGACGGCGGCAAAGGGCAAATTTCCGCCGCGATCGACGTGCTGCAGAACGAGCTGGGCCTGTTCATTCCGGTCTGCGGACTGGTCAAGGACGTCAAGCACCGGACTGCGCAGCTGATGGTGGGCGATCCGCCCGAACCGATTTCGCTGCCGCGTGACAGCCAGGAGTTCTACCTGCTCCAGCGCATCCAGGATGAGGTGCACCGGTTCGCCATCACCTTCCACCGCGAGCAGCGCGGCAAGTCGATGGTGGCGTCCAAGCTCGATGCCATCCCGGGCATCGGCGAGAAGCGGCGCAAGCTGCTGCTGAAGCATTTTGGCTCGCTCAAAAAAATAAAAGAGGCCCGGATTGAAGACTTCCGGCCTCTCTCGATCGGCGACAAGCTCGCCGGCCAAATTATAGCAGCCCTTCAGGAGGAGGAGTCGTAGCATACGGCTTCTCCTTCTTTTTGCCGTAAAACAGGTAAATGACCCAGGCGACGATAAACGGCATGATGCAGGTGATCACCCCGGCCAGGATGTTCGTCAAATCCCCCATGCTGAACAAGCTGAAACTCATCAGAATGCTGTCGAACACGACGTGAGCGAACATGACCGCGATATAGCCGTGACGCAGGAAGATCAAGCTGAACAGGAGACCGATGAACAGGAGCTCGATCGGCCGGGTGTAAATCGGGTAAATCGGGTACAGTGTATGGCCGAAGGCCCAAATCAGCGTCGGAATGACGCAGGCGACAAACGTGTTTCTAACGATTTTCTTCAGCATCGAAATGCCGAACAGCCGGTACACCGCTTCTTCGGAAATGCCAGCCATCCAGGCCATGATCGGCAGCATCCACGGGTACAGCATGTTATACGGAGACTGCGAGGCGTCCGTCGTGGACCAGCTGTGGATCGTCCGGTCCAGCACGAGATAGATCACCGACTGAACCCCCATCAGAATAAACGCCCACAAATACCCGGTGAACATGCTGTGGAGCACGTAGCGCCCGTATCCGGGCTCTTTGGCGCGGGCCCAGGCGTTGTAACCGGCTTTGCGCCACAGCCCGTCACCGCCGACCAGGGAGAAGTACAGGAGCACCGTCATCGCAATGCTGAGAATGACCTGCACGACCATGGCTACGACCAGCCCAAATTGCGAGAAGCCTTCCGCTTCCAGCACCGGCAGCATGTTATACGTCGTCAGCATTGAAACGATAAAATAAAACAAGGACAGAAACAGCCCGCGGGCAAAGGAAGTGTACCGCCGCGTCAGCGCGCTGTAAATGATGGCGAGTATGCCGAGCACGATCGTAAACAGTCCATAGCCCAGCATCGTCAGCATGGTGGCGCTGCTCGTCTGCTTTTCCACATAAGCCGTATGGGAGGAAGGAACCGAAAATCCCGGCAGGAAGGAATGAAGCTGGCCATCCTCAAAGGCGAACCTGAACTCCAGCTGCGACTCCCCGATGTGTGAGGACGGGTCGGTATAAATCAAGCCGGGCTCATCCTTGCCGCTTGCTACTTTTAATTGGCTGGTGTTGTAACCGAGCTTCTGCAGCCAGGATTGCGCTATTTCTTCTTTGTCATCGACCGTCATGTTGCCTTCAACGATCCGCAGCTTCTGCTTGCGCAGGGTCTCGCTCGATTCGGCCATGGCGGCCGCATACTTGGAATACGGTGGTGTGATGGAAAAACCCACTACGTTGCCTGTGTTCATATGTACGTCTATGTTGACATATCCCTGGCCGTCCGACTCGGGAAGGCGAACCCGGAACACGTCGTAAGGATATTTCTGCTCGTATTTCTTGTTATAATCGTCGAGAAGCTTCTCTTTGGATAAATAACCGTACAGGTCCGATTCCGATTGATACGTGACAAGCGGTTTGTCCGCAATGCCTGTTTGGATATTCAACCGGTCCGATGCAAACGCTGTGGCGGCAGCTTCCGCTTTCGATTTGCTGATGACCTTGGTCGTTTGTCCTTCAAGCGTTTCCGAGCTCGTCTGGGGAAACACTTGTACGATAAAGAATAAAACAAGGCCGATGACCCCCAGAATGCCCAGCCATTTATAATTGGCCCTGATTTCCAGCGGCTGGTTTAACCGGTCCATGAAATCCCCCCTTGAATAGTGATAAAGATAAGATATCCCCCAATACAGTACGGTAAACATAACATAGAAGATTCGCTCAAAACCAGTATACCCTGAAAATAGTAGTGAAAAAACGATGAAAATCAAGGAAAGCCACCGAAAAGAGAAGATAACCGCAGGCCATGTCCACGTGCATTGCGAATCAGGCTGTTTTCCATCCAATTCATGAGAAAAAGGCCTTTGTGATGTCCCACAATAAAGATTATAATTTTGATGCAAATGAATAAGAACGCCGAATTTCTCATTAGAAAACGGGGGAACCATTTTTTTGGGGTGAATTTCGCGAGCGACGTAGCACCGCACCGCGAATAGGGCAACCTGTGCATGCCCGAATCCGTCAGCTAACCTCGTAGGCGTCGTGCATGCAGGAGCCAAACCGAAAGGCATTGGATTTCCGATGCTTTTTTTCTTTTGACTTTTTTAAAGAGGTGAATGTATTGATTGGTCAATGGAAGTGGTTCCGGTTGGCGCCTCCTCAAGTCTTTTCCCTAGGATTTGCCGCCATTATTCTGATCGGAGCCATACTGCTCACCTTGCCGATTTCGAACACGACGGGAAAGCCGCTGAATTTTATGGATGCCTTGTTTACGGCAACCTCGGCGACCTGCGTGACCGGTTTGGTTGTCAAAGATACGGGGCTGTACTTCAGCACGTTCGGCCAAGTCGTCATCATGCTGCTGATTCAGGTCGGCGGACTCGGTTTTATGACGATGGCCACCCTGGTCGCCTTGGTGTTCAAGCGTCGGATTTCGCTCCGGGACCGGCTCCTGCTGCAGGAAGCGATGAATCAAAACACGATGGAAGGCATCGTTCGCCTGATTCGGAAAGTGATATTTTATTCGCTGGCGATCGAAGGCTGCGGAGCTCTGCTGCTGGCGATCCGCTGGTCGGTCGATATGCCCCTTGGGAAAGCGATCTTTTTTGGAATTTTTCATGGCGTGTCCATGTTCAACAATGCGGGGTTTGACCTGTTCGGCCATTTTAACAGCTTGACGGGATTTGTATACGATCCGCTCGTCAACTTTGTCGTGATGTTTCTGATCGTATCCGGCGGCATCGGCTTTATTGTCATGTCCGACCTGGTGGATTACCGGGTAAACCGGAAGCTGTCACTCCATACCAAAGTGGTGCTGTCCATGACTGGTGCCCTGATCGTGGTCGGAGCGGTCGTCATCTTTATTTTCGAATTTACGAATCCCAAGACGCTCGGCTCGCTGAATTGGGGCGGTAAAATTCTAGCCTCGCTGTTCCAGTCGGTTACGCCGCGGACGGCCGGGGCGAATACGCTGGACCTCGCAGGCATGCGCCAGGCATCTCAATTTTTTACGATCATTCTGATGTTTATCGGCGCGTCGCCGGGCTCTACCGGAGGCGGAATCAAGACTACAACGTTCACCATCCTCGTCGGTGCGGTGATTGCGATGATCCGCGGCCGCGACGATATCGTCCTGTTCCGTTACCGTCTGGCGCAGGAGCGGATTTTCAAGGCGTTGACTATTACCTTCCTGGCCTTGTTCCTGGTCGTCGGCGTGTCCATGGTTCTGTCCACGACGGAAGACAGCAGTTTCTTGATGATCCTGTACGAGACGACGTCGGCTTTCGGGACGGTTGGATTGACGCTCGGGTTGACGCCGCATCTGTCCCTGGTGGGAAAAATCTTGATCTGCCTGACGATGTTTGCCGGCCGTCTTGGTCCGCTGACCTTCGCTTACGCGCTGGGCCCGAAGAAGGGCAAGGAACTGTACCGGCATCCTGAAGGCAAAATCATTATCGGGTAACCGGCCTTGGATGATTCAAATTTTCCATTTTGTCAAAGTAATCATATATACAATCTACATTAAGGGATAAGGAGCATCTGGAGAGAAATGAAAAGACAGCAGTTTGTCGTCATCGGTTTGGGGAGATTCGGCTCAAGCCTGGCTATGGAGCTTATGGATTTGGGTTATGAGGTGCTTGGGGTGGACATTAATGAAGAAGTGGTCAATGACATGAGCGAGCATTTGACCCACGCCGTGATGGCGGATGCAACCGAAGAGGAGGTTCTCAAATCGCTGGGAATCCGCAACTTTGACTGCGGGGTCGTGGCGATCGGGGACGATATCCAAATGAGCATCTTGGCCGCGATTCTGCTGAAGGAGCTTGGCGTACAGACCGTGGTGGCCAAGGCGATTTCTATGCTGCACGGCAAAGCCTTGTCCAAGCTGGGTGTGGACCGGGTGATCTTTCCGGAGCGGGATATGGGCATCCGGGTGGCGCATCAGCTCGTGACTCCCAACTTGCTGGATTACATCGAGCTGTCCAAAGATTACAGCATCGTGGAGATGACCGTACCGCAATGCCTGAACGGCAAAACGCTCAGCGAAGTCAATACGAGAGCCCGGTACGGATGCAGCATTGTCGCGCTGCACCGCCCCCAGGGAATCATCGTTGCGCCGACAGCAATGGATCAGCTGCATGCGGGTGACATCATGGTCATCATTGGCTCAAACAGCAATATCGACCGCTTTGAAAGCGAAGCGGTGAACGTCAAATCGTAAATTTGGAAGTGAGGCATCAATGGAATCCCCGACAACCGACATCATCCATCACATCTTAATACTGCTGCTGTTTATCATTGCTGTCGGCATGCTGTCCGGAAGACTGGCGTCATGGCTCAGGCTTCCGGACGTTGCTGTTTTTATCGTGGCCGGCATGCTGCTGGGGCAGGGGCTGCATCTGATCAACGAGGCGAGCAGCTCGCTCATCAACCAGCTGATCCTTTCCGTCGGCTCGGCGCTCATCCTGTTTGACGGCGGCCGGAACCTGAAGCTGAGCGGGCTGCGGAAAGTGTGGATTACGCTCTCCATGCTGAGCGTTCCCGGCGTCATCGTCACGACCTTGATCGTCGGAACGGCCGTGCACTTCCTGTTCGGCCTGGACTGGCTCTTTGCCTTCCTGGCCGCCGCCGTCATTGCCTCAACCGACCCTGCTTCGATCATTCCTGTGTTCAAGCAGGTGAAGATCAAGGAAAGGGTCCGGGAGACGGTTGAGAGCGAGTCGGCCTTCAACGACGCCACCGGTTCGATTCTGACCTTTGCGCTGCTGGCCGCGGTGACCAGCGGCGGCTCCTTACATATCGGGACGATGGCCTGGGGTTTTGTGAAAACCGCCCTCGGCGGGATTCTCGTCGGCGCCGTCGTATCGGTGGTGCTGACGTATCTCGTTGCCCATTTCAGGCTGGGCGTCTTGAAGGATTACACGACGATCACGATGATCGTCGTCGCACTTTCTTCTTATTTAATAGGAGACCTGATTCACGTTAGCGGGTTTATGGCCACCTTTGTGGCCGGGCTTATCTGGGGAAACGCGGATACGTTCGGGCTGTCCATGGACGACAAGCTGGAGGAGACCGCATCGTTTGCGGACAATACAAGCGTCATGATGCGGATGCTGATTTTCATCCTGCTCGGCAGCCAGGTCAACTTCCGGGTGCTTGGCGATTACTTCTGGCCAAGCCTGGCGGCGGTCCTGGTGCTGATGGTCATCGCCCGTCCCATCACGATTCTGCTCTGCGCCCTGCCTGACCGCAAGGTCAAGTGGTCCTGGCGCGAGCTGCTGTTCATGATGTGGGTTCGGGAGACCGGCGTTATTCCGGCCGCTCTCTCGGGCTTGATCGCCGGCATGGGAGTGGCTCACGCCGATGTCATCTCGGCCGTGACGTTTATGGCGATCATGCTGACGATTCTGCTGCAGGCCAGCACGACGGGGCTCGTCGCCCGCAAGCTGGGCCTTGAAGTCAAACCGGAGCCTGCAACATCCGAGCCGCCTGGGCAGAAATAGCCAGGAGTATAATACGAGCCGTCAGGAACGGGTCTCCCGTCTTGACGGCTCGTCATTTGCCGGTAACCCGTCATTCATCCCGGGTGCAGCCGAATATCTTTTTCGTTTCTTCGATCCAGCGGCGTGCTCCGGCGCTCAGTCCTCCGTTTTCGGAATAGATGAGCGAGGTTGTGCGCCGCGTCTCCTGCAGATCGGGGATATGAAGAATGGCCAGGTCGTTGTCATCCAGCAGTTGGCTGCGCAAATACGACTTGGGCAGCAGCGCCGCCGCCTTGCAGGCAGGCAGGAGCCGGACAATCGCTTCAAACGAATCCATCTCCATCCGGATGTCCGGCACGACCTCAGCCCGGTGGAACAGCTCGTCGGTCAATTTCCGGTACCAGGTTCCGGTCGAGAAAATAATCATCGGCAGGCCGTGAAGCATGTCCATATTGACATTTTCCTGGCCGCACAGCCTGTGATTGCGGGGAAGCACGAGCTCCAGGTGGTCGTCGAACAGCGGCGTGCAGCGCAGACCGGGCTCTTCAATGGAAGAGGCGACGATGCCTGCGTCAAGCTTTTTGTCCCGGACGGCCGAGACGATTTCGTGTGTCTTCCCGGTAACCAGCTTCAGCTCTGCGGAGGGGTGCTTCTCCATAAACGCATTCACCAAAGGCGGCAGCGTCGTCTGAAGCGTGGTCAGGCTGGCTCCGAGCGTCACCGAAATTTGGTCGTCGCCCTTGTATTTAGCGATCATCTGCATGAATTTCCGCTGCTGCTGCCGTTGCTCCAGGGCAAAGGTATAGGCCGACTGGCCGAAGGCCGTCAGCTCAAGACGCTTGCCGCGGCGGTAGAACAGCTGCACGCCGAGCTCATCCTCCAGCTTGGTGATTTTGCGCGAGAGGGCGGGCTGGGACAGGTTCAGCAGCTTCGAGGCCTGGTTCAGGCTCGACTGTTCCACTACTGTGGCGAATACATCCAAATCTTCAAACATGTTATTCATCTCCAAGGAACTTTTGGACTGCGGCTGCTTGGGGTAAGATGGTTATAGACGCGGTCTGTCTTCTATGAATTACATCGACAATTGATTTTGTTATGCATTTACATTATAACGTTTAATAATTATATTGCAATTCCATTATAAGAAAAAAAAGAGTAACATGAAAAGTGCCACAAGTTGTTCACAGGTTATAAAAAGGGTGGCAAATGATGTCGAATAATGAATAATGAAAACGTTGTACTATGGAGAAAGGGGTACGTCAATTTATGAAAGGTTATTATGCCAGAAAGCTTCATTCGCTTCTTGGGGTCATTCCGCTCGCCTTGTTTTTCATCGAGCATGCCCTGACGAATTTTGGCGCATTTGAAGGAGGTCCTGAGCGGTTTAACGCCGGCGTCAAATTGCTGAATGACCTTCCGCTCATTTTCGTCCTGGAGTGGGTGCTGATTTATCTTCCGCTGATCTACCACGGCATATATGGGCTGTATATCGCGTATCAGGCGAAACCGAACAACGGACGCTTTAATTATGACCGCAACTGGCGCTATTTGCTTCAGCGGATCACCGGTGTCATTACGTTCGTCTACATCATTTGGCACGTATTTGAAACCCGGTTCCAGATCACTCTGGGCAATGTGACTCACGAGGGGCTCGGCTCCCTTATGCATGACATCGTGACACAGCCGGTATTCTTCATCCTCTATCTGATCGGCGTCGTATCCGCGTCCTTCCACTTTGCGAACGGGCTTTGGTCGTTCCTGGTCGCATGGGGCATCACGGTCGGACCGCGTGCACAGCGGGTATCTTCCTATGTGTGCATGACGCTGTTCGTCGTAGTAGCGCTGCTGTTTATCTTGTCGCTGGTCGCATTCCGCAGAGCGGAATTCCAGGAAGCATCGGTATGGATCGATACCGTTAAGTCAGTTTTAAGTTAAGGAGAGTGAGCAGGCATGGCAACATCTAATATTATTATCGTGGGCGGCGGTCTGGCAGGTCTGATGGCCACCATTAAGGCAGCGGAAGCAGGCGTCCATGTTCACTTGTTTTCTTTGGTTCCGGTAAAAAGATCGCACTCCGTGTGCGCGCAGGGCGGCATCAACGGTGCCGTCAATACGAAGGGCGAGGGCGACTCGCCATGGGTTCACTTTGACGATACCGTGTACGGCGGGGACTTCCTCGCCAACCAGCCGCCGGTTAAGGCGATGTGCGAGGCGGCGCCGGGTATCATCCACCTGATGGACCGGATGGGCGTTATGTTTAACCGTACGCCGGAAGGTCTCCTCGATTTCCGCCGTTTCGGGGGAACGAAGCATCACCGTACGGCGTTCGCCGGCGCAACGACCGGGCAGCAGCTGCTGTACGCTCTTGACGAGCAAGTACGGCGCCACGAGACCGAAGGCCTCGTAACGAAGCATGAGAATTGGGAGTTCCTGCAGGCGGTCATCGACGACGAAGGCATCTGCCGCGGCATCTGCGCGCAGGACTTGCGCACCATGGAAATTCATACGTTCCAGGCTGACGCGGTCATTCTTGCCAGCGGTGGTCCAGGGATCATTTTCGGCAAAACGACCAACTCGGTCATTAATACAGGCACCGCAGCCAGCGCCGTGTATCAGCAGGGCGTCAACTACGCGAACGGTGAATTCATCCAGATTCACCCGACGGCGATTCCGGGTGACGACAAGCTGCGCCTGATGTCCGAATCGGCCCGCGGTGAAGGCGGACGGATCTGGACGTATAAAGACGGCAAGCCATGGTACTTCCTGGAAGAGAAATACCCGGCCTACGGCAACTTGGTGCCGCGCGACATTGCGACACGCGAAATCTTCGACGTGTGCGTCAATCAGGGGCTCGGCGTCAACGGAGAGAACATGGTTTACCTCGACCTGTCCCATAAAGATCCGAAGGAGCTGGACGTCAAGCTTGGCGGCATTATCGAAATCTATGAAAAATTCGTAGGCGACGATCCGCGCAAACTTCCGATGAAGATCTTCCCGGCGGTTCACTATTCCATGGGCGGCATGTGGGTCGATTACAACCAAATGACCAACATTCCCGGCCTGTTCGCAGCCGGCGAATGCGATTACCAATACCACGGGGCCAACCGTCTCGGAGCCAACTCGCTCGTATCGGCGATCTTCGGCGGCATGGTGGCTGGACCGAAAGCTGTGGAATACATCAAGGGAATGAAGAAATCCGCGGCCGATGTTCCGTCGAGCGTATACGAACGCTACAAGAAACAGCAAACGGACAAATACGAAGGCATCCTGAAGATGAACGGCACGGAGAATGCGTACGGGCTTCATAAGGAGCTCGGCGATATTATGACCGCCAATATGACCGTGGTTCGTTACAATAAAAAGCTGGAAGAAACGATCGGCAAAATCAAGGAAATGAAACAGCGCTACAAAAACATCAACGTCAACGATACGTCGCGCTGGAACAATCCGGGCGCCTCGTTTACCCGTCAGCTGTGGAACATGCTGGAACTGGCCGAGGCGATGACGCTTGGGGCGCTGCTCCGCAACGAGAGCCGCGGAGCGCACTACAAGCCGGATTTCCCGGACCGCAACGACGAAGAGTTCCTCAAGACGACCAAAGCTACGTGGACACCGGAAGGTCCGCAAATTTCTTATGAAGCAGTGGATGTATCGCTGATCCCTCCACGGATCCGCGACTACTCCAAAGACAAGTAAAGAAGGGGGATTTGACATGGCGGAAGCAACTGCATCTTCCAAAAAAGTGAAGTTTATCATAACCCGTCAGGACGGCCCGGACGCTGCTGCCTATACCGAGGAGTTCGAGCTTCCGTACCGCCCGGGAATGAACGTGATCAGCGCGCTGATGGAAATTCAGCGTAATCCGGTCAACGCCAATGGTCAGAAGATCGCTCCGGTATGTTGGGAATCCAACTGTCTGGAAGAGGTATGCGGCGCGTGCTCGATGGTGATCAACGGCAAGCCGCGCCAAGCGTGTGCGGCGCTGGTCGATAAGCTGGAACAACCGGTCCGGATTCAGCCGATGAAGACGTTCCCTGTCGTGCGCGACCTCGTTATCGACCGCAGCCGGATGTTCAACGCCCTCAAACGGGTGAAAGCCTGGATTCCGATTGACGGTACGTACGATCTCGGCCCAGGACCGCGGATGCCGGAGAAGAAGCGCCAGTGGGCATATGAGCTGTCCAAGTGTATGACCTGCGGCGTCTGCCTTGAAGCCTGCCCGAACGTGAACGACAAGACCGACTTTATCGGTCCGGCGGCGATCTCCCAAGTACGCCTGTTCAACTCCCACCCGACGGGTGAGATGAACAAGGAAGAACGCCTGGAAGCGCTGATGGAGGACGGCGGCATCGAGGGCTGCGGCAACTCGCAGAACTGCGTACGCTCCTGTCCGAAAGGCATCCCGCTGACCACGTCGATCGCGGAAATGAACAAGCAAACCACCAAGCACATGTTCAAGCAGTGGCTTGGTGTATAATTCCCGGAACCATCATCCTCTTGTCAGCGGAGTTTTTCGCTGGCAAGGGGATTTTTTGGTATGAGGCGAGATGCGTCCAACCCATGTGCCGGGGGTAATCTAACAATAGGATACTTCTAAAACTTTACAACCGAAGACGTGTATGTGCAGGGAGAATGGAGGAGGATGGCTCATGTCTTGGTGGATGTGGGTACTTAATATTTCCGGGTTGATTGTCCTGATTGCGTTGTTTTACGGATTGGAGAAAAAATGGACGAGCAAGGCGATCCTGCTGGGACCGATTCTCATTTATGCCC
The DNA here is from genome assembly GCF_002257645.1 of Paenibacillus sp. XY044. Classification (GTDB taxonomy): domain Bacteria; phylum Bacillota; class Bacilli; order Paenibacillales; family Paenibacillaceae; genus Paenibacillus_AQ. The sequence continues at coordinate 65,666 of NZ_NQMO01000010.1, forward strand.
TGGTCTCCCTGGAAGACCTGCTCGGCTGGATTGACCTTTCCCGGGTTGTCCCGGGATCAGGGGGGATGCGCGCCTTGATTCTGCTCTTCTGTCTGAGCTCTGTCATATTCTATGTGTTGTATATTTTCAACCGGATCGCGGATTCGGCCCTGAAAAAGGAAGTGCAGCTCAAAACCGTCATTACGCGCATCAGCATGGCTACGTTAACCTGTATCCTTTTTTTTACCGTCATCTACACGTCGATTTACAAGCTCTTCGGCCATAACAGCTTCGATGGGAAAAATATTGGCTACGATCTGCTCAGCCAGCTGATCTCCTTCCTGTATTTTAGCGTCGCGACCTTCGCGACCGTCGGTTACGGGGATATCACCCCCGTCGATAATACCTCCAGGGGAGCCGTCGTGATGGAGATCGCCTTTAGTTTTGTTACGGTTGCCTACGCACTGTCGATGCTGAGCGTGTTCCGCAAAATTTTCAAGGAAGGACCGGAGGACGCCGGACAAGAAGAAATATAGCTTTACCGCCGCCATGACTGGACATTACGCCAGTAACAAGGCGACGTTTCTCTTTAATACCCGCGTTATCCCACGCTAGGATACCGCCTCTGGCGGACTGATCCGCACAGCTGGAAGAGCAGCGGCCTGAAGGATATAATAGGGGAAAGTCCTATTCTATTCCAATACAGGAGGCCGTCTGCATGAAAAATACGCCGCACCCGGGAACGGGAAATCGGCAGGACGCAGCCCCGACGGAGCTGCCCGGCAGCCGGCTTACCCGCAGGCAATTTTTGAAGCGCGGCGTCGCCCTTGCGGCCGGCGCAGGACTGCTGACAGGGGCATACGCCTGGTTGTGGGAGCCGCTGCTGCTGGATACCGTTTACCGGACCTTGGTATGTCCGCGGCTGCCGGCGGCTTTTCACAACTTGAAAGTCGTTCATTTCAGCGATGTCCATCTCGGGTTTCACACCCGGAAGAAGCACATCGAGAACCTGGTGGCGGCCATTCGCCGGGAAGCTCCAGAGCTGATTTGCTTTACCGGTGATATTATTGATTCGAGTGCGGAAGCGATGAACGAGTATATTCCTCTGCTCGCTTCGACTGAAGCCCCCTTGGGCAAATTCGCGGTGCTTGGCAACCACGATTTTTGGGGAGGAAGCGGGAAGCAGGTGATCGAAAAGCTGCAGGTGGCCGGGTTTCGGGTCCTGCAGAACGGCAATCAGCTCCTAAACCGGGGCGGACAAACCATCGCAGTGGTCGGCTTGGATGACTGGCTGCACGGATTTCCCGATCCGAAGAAGGGGAGAGCCGGCATTCCGGACGACATGTTCACCTTACTGATGATGCATGAGCCGGATTACGCCGGCAACGCCGCCCTGTTTCCTTTCGACCTGCAGCTGTCCGGGCACAGCCATGGCGGACAGGTCCGCCTGCCGCTGCTCGGTGCACTGATGACGCCTCCGGGGTCTAAGCGTTACATCATGGGCATGTACGAGGTGGGAGATCGGCGAATGCCGCTGTACGTCAACCGGGGGATCGGAGAAACGCATCTTCCCGTCCGCTTTTTGTGCAAGCCGGAGCTTACGGTCTTCACCCTGCAGTCTGCCGCCCGGTAACCCGGCCGGCAGCCATCCGGATCAAATCAAGGGAAACAAGCGAAAGAAGGGGAGAAGAGCGTGCTGAACGAGGACAAACGAACGCCGATGCCTATGCTGAAGGGCAGCCGCCTGATGATGAAACCGATCGAACTGCAGGATGCGCCGAGGCTGCTGGACATCCTGGCTGACCCCGAGGTGATCAAATACGTGACCCAGGGCTCCTTCTTCAGCTTTGCCCGCTCGCGGCGCATCGCCTCGGAGCTGCTGGCCACCGGCCGCATGGACTCGCTGCATATGGGCATTTGGATTTATGGGGAGCGCGAGCTGGCCGGTGTGGTGTCGATGCAGCATTGGCGCCAGGAGAAGCGCGATGCCATGATCGGCTATATGCTCGCCAAAGAGTATTGGGGCAGGGGGATCGCCAGCGAAGCGCTTGGCCTGATGCTGCATTATGCTTTCACCGAGCTGAAATTGCTGCACATGGAGGGCAGATGCCATGCGGTCAACACGGCGTCGGCCAGGGTGATGCAAAAGAACGGAATGCAGCTCAGCCGCACGTTTCAGCATAGACGTATGTTTTTTGCCGCACCGGTCGAAATGAAGGTGTACGTTCATACCGATCGTTCATATGATGAATACCGGAAGGGGCTGCAGCTTCAGGCAAACCCGGCGATCGCACCGTCTCTGCAATCATAATCAATTAGGTAAGATTTGTAACATAAATGAAATATTGCTGTTATGGGACTCTAACAGAGACAGGGTAAACTTATTCACATGACCCCCTTTTTGAAAATATAAATGATGTTCTGGGACCCGGATCGTGCGGGTTCATTTTTTTTGCCCAAAAAAAGAGGCTCCCTCAGAGGGGAACCACCTTTTTCTCTTTGTTCTTGTAATAGACCCATTCTCGGAATCCGATGTCCTTCAGGCGGCGGGCCACTTCGTCCCGCTCGTCTCCGACCCTTCCGGGAACATGGGCGTCGGAGCCGAAAGTAACGTCCACGCCGAAATGGAGCGCCCGCTCGAGGATGGCGTCCGCCGGGTACCAGCCGCCGCTCAGCTTCGTTTTGCCCGACGTATTGATTTCAATCGCGATTCCGCACTCAGCAATGGTCTGCAGCGTTTCGTCAATGACCTCATCGGCGGGAATGTCGGAGAAGGCCGGAAAGTTGCCTTTCATCGCGTCAATATGCCCGAGGATTTGGAACATGCCGCTTCGGGCGGAATCCTGGATCAACCGGTAATACTCCTCCTTCACGCGGATGCGCTCCTGTTCGGACAGCCCCTTCCAGCGGTTTTTGTTAAAGATGCTGACGCCACCCACGCTATGTACCGAGCCGATCAAGTAGTCAAAGGGATAATCGGCAAGAACCTTTCTATATGTCTCCGCATGCTCGGGAAAAAAGTCGGATTCGATGCCGAGCAGCACGTCGATGCGCCCCTCGTATTCTTTTTTCAAATCAAGCACTTCCCGCACATAATGCTGAAGCTCCGATTTGCCCATGGCGATGCGAGGGAACGCCCGGTCCTCTTTTTCTCCAAAATAAGGGGTATGGTCCGAAATGCCGATGACTTGCAGTCCGGCGCCCAGCGCCGCTTCCACGTAATCCCGGATGTTGCCGTCGGCGTGTCCGCAGCGGAAATGATGGGTATGCAGATCAAATTTCATATAGATACTCCTCCTTGTTCAATGTTAGTTGGGAATTAGAGGCATGCGAGGCTTATTCCGAGCTGATGAAATTCGTTTCCGGCATGCCTTTCAGGTCGCTCAGAAACTGCTGCATGGCCGAGTTCAGGTATTTACCGGATTTGTAAATGACGCCGACGGGATGGCTCACTTCCAATTCAGTTAGCGGGATAATCTTCAGCGTGCCGAGGCGGAGCTCACTTGCGACCGACTGTTTGGACATGATCGCCGCGCCGAGATCGATTTCGACCATCCGCTTGATTTCTTCGCTGCTGGACAGTTCCATGACCACGTTGGGTTCGATTCCGTGCTTTTTAAGAATATCATCGGCAAACCTTCTGCCCACCGTATCGGGAGACAGCAGGATGAGGGGCGTTTCCCGGAGGACATCGATCGTGACGGCCGTTTTCCGGGCGAGCGGATGGCGCGGGGAGACGATCAGCTCAAATGTGTCATAGTACAGAACCGACGTCATCAAATTGGGGTTGCGTTCGATCAGATAACCCAGGCCCACATCGATCTGTCCGTTCTCCACACTGGTGTATATCTGGGAAGAAGCCATGGACATGATGGAGGTTTTGATGAGGGGAAACTGGTTCTGGAAATAAGAAAGTACCCTTGGTAAAATTTGTATGGCTATCGAGGTGGTCGTTCCGAGAACGATGTGTCCCTGCGGGGTTTGATCCAGGTCGTACAGCCGCTCCTTCAGCTCTTCCACAACGGTCAGTATCCGCTCGGCATGGCTGAGAAACACTTCTCCGCGGTCGGTCAGCGTAACCGGCTGGTTCCGGTCCACGAGTACCGTCTTGAACTCGTCCTCCAGACTTTTGATCTGGGCAGACACGGCCGGCTGGGTCAAGTTGAGCAGCTCTCCGGCCTTGCGGAAGCTCATGGTTTTCGAAATGGTGATCAGGGTCTCCAATTGGCTAATGTTCATGCATTTCCTCCTTCGACGTTGATGGCTGCCGGCAAGCAGATAAATTCGAACAAGTGTATCCTTTCATTATATGGGATTCCGGAAGTCAGGGCAACGCGGGCGGATGCGGCCGGTGGTTCGTTTTATTTTTAGAAAAAGCAATCTACAAAATTCGCCACGGTCTTCAAAATTACTCCGGAAGTACCGATATAGATAAAGGGAATCATCCCGGTTTTCTTTCTTAAATAGGAAACTCGAAGGATATATAAGGGTATTTATACCCTGGATAGAAGACGTTTCATGAATTTTTCGTGATTTATTCCAGGGTTTAAAGTATAATTATTCCAATGGTAATGGGACTTTTGGGACATGTCCTCAACCCGTTGTGAAAGGGGCAGTAATTACATATGAAGGCTGAAGTCATTAATCCTTTTCTGGAGTCCGCCCGGACCGTCATTGAACAAGTGATTCAGGTAACCCCTTCTACGGGCAGTCTCGGGGTGAAGAATATGGAGCTCATCGCGGATCATATCTGGATTCAAATCGGGATGACGGGACAGCTTACCGGCAACATCGTGTTCGGGATTCAAGAGCATGTGGCGCTGCGAATGGTGTCCGTGATGATGGGCGGTTATATTTTGACGGAAATGGACGAAATGGGCCAGAGCGCCATATCCGAACTTGGCAATATGATCAGCGGCAATGCAAGCACGATTTTGTCCAATCAAGGCGTCACGGTTGACATTACGCCTCCGAAGGTGATGAAGAGTGAGCACATCGAGTCGTTCCTCCCGCAAAAGGCGCTCAGCATTCCGCTGCTCATGGACGGAATCGGCGAACTGGATATTCAGGTCATGATATCTTAAAATATCAGCAAGGAATAACGGCAGGAAGCACAAGCGTTACGTTTGCTGATACCTGGGCATGAAGCTGGTCCGCTGTGCAGCGCGGGCGACGTTATCCTACAGCAGCGGGAAATGGAGGGAACGAACCTTGAACAGCGTTGTTACGCTGGTTCCGGGTGCCCGGCCTGTTTCCCTTAGGAGGACGAGAAGCCATGTTAAAGGATAAAGTCATCGTGATTACCGGGGCGTCGAGCGGGATCGGAGCCTTGACGGCGAAGCTGGCCGCAGCGGAAGGCGCGGTTACGGTGCTGACCGCCAGGTCGGAGCAGCGCCTGCAAGAAGCGGCTGGAGGCATGACGGGATCCTTCGAACTTCGGGCCATGGATGTGACCCGGGAGGATCAGGTGAGTACTACGATGGAAGACATAATACATAATTACGGCCATATTGATATTTTGCTGAACAATGCGGGCTTCGGTAAGTTTGAGACGATTACAGACATGCCTGCCCGGGAGTTTGAACAGATGATGGACGTCAATTACATGGGCACGGTCCGGTGCACCAAGGCGGTGCTGCCGTATATGCTTCAGCGCAAGGTGGGGCATATCATCAATGTGGCATCGATGGCGGGCAAAATCGGAACGGCCAAATCCACGGCGTACACGGCCACGAAGCATGCCGTTCTGGGCTTCAGCAACGCGCTCCGGCAGGAACTCCGGGAATCGGGCGTCCGGGTGTCGACGATTAATCCGGGTCCGATCGATACGCCGTTCTTCGACATTGCGGACCCATCGGGAGGTTATGTCAGCAACGTGGAATGGCTGATGATGAAGCCGGAACATGTCGCCCGCAAGATCGTCCAGGTGATGCATACCGGGAAGGAAGAAATGAACCTGCCGGGAAAAGCGGCGGTTGCCATGCGCCTGTACCAGATGTTTCCGAGGCTGGCGGACCGGCTGACCTACCGGATCATGAACCGGAAGTAACAGAAGCGGTTTTCGGGTGGAATAGCGTAAGAACAGACTGCGCTTCTAGCGGAAACATTTATGTCGGGACAGGATGCGGTGAAGCCGAAGATACGCTTCCTGATCCCTATATCGAAGCCGGCTCCCGTACGGGGCCGGTTTATTTCTGCGTTTTTCCACCCGCATGATTTTGCGGTCCGTCCTATACTTGCATTTGGTGGGATGGCGCTTTTGGCATATAATGATAAAGAATGACTTAAAACATAAAGGATGAACGATTTCATGAACCCGACTTCTTTTGAAGCAACAGGTATTGACCGAGCATGGATAGACAAGCTGGCCGAGTACGGCATTACGGAGCCTTCGCCAGTCCAGGCGCAGGCCATTCCCGCCGTGCTGCGCGGAGCGGACGTGCTTGCCCGCTCGCAGACGGGAACCGGCAAGACATTGGCCTACCTTTTGCCCGTTCTGCAGAACATTGATCCGGAGCTGAAGGCGACCCAGAAGCTCGTGCTTGCACCGACCCAGGAACTGGGGATGCAAATTGTGCGCGAAGCCGAGAAATACGGGGAAGTTCGCGGCATCGGCGTGCTTGGGCTGATCGGCGGGGCCGCGATCAAGCGCCAGGTGGAGAAGCTGCGGCAGCATCCCCAGCTCGTGGTCGGGACGCCCGGCAGAGTCCGGGAGCTGATCGAGATGCGCAAGCTGAAGATGCACAACGTCTCGACCATCGTAGTAGACGAGGTCGATCAGGTATTTCAGCTCGGCGGTGCCGGCGACGTCGACCGGATTTTGAACAGCGCGCTGCGTGACCGCCAGCTGGTGTTTCTGTCGGCCACGGTCAGCGATAGCACGGCGGCGCTGGTCAAGCGGGAGATGCGCAGCCCGGTCGAAATCGGAATCGATCCGGAGCAGACGACCGCACCCGGACTGGAGCATTTGTATGTGGTGGCGGAGGAACGTGACCGGATCGACATGCTGCGGCGCCTCATCCGCCAGTACAACCCGCAGCGGGCGATCGTCTTCGTCAATCAGACCGAATCAATCGCCGAGGTGGAGGCGAAGCTGAACCATCTGGGCATCGCGGCGGAGGGCTTGTACGGAGACGCGGACAAACTGGCGCGCAGCCGGGTACTCAGCGGCTTCCGCCATGGCAAGTTCAAAGCGCTGGTCGCAAGCGACGTGGCGGCTCGCGGGCTCGATATCGAAGGACTCGAGCTCGTCATCAACTTCGACCCGCCGCCTGACGCCGAGCACTATGTGCACCGTGCCGGACGGACGGGCCGGATGGGGCGCAGCGGAAGCGTCGTGTCGATCGTGACGGATCGCCAGATCTTCATTATGCGGAAGTTTGCGGGCGAGCTCGGCATCTCGCTCGAGCCGCGCGTGCTATACGCCGGCAAGGTACTGACGTCGGAACAGCTTGCGGCCCGCAAAGGCGAACCGTCAGGACAGCCGCGTCAGCGTCAAGTCCGGCCTGCCGGGAGCCAAGCAGGCATGGCGGAAGTGCGCGGCAGCCGGCAGGCGGAACCGAAGCCGGCTAAAGGAAGCACCCGCGGCGCTTCGACCCTGAACGGGCCGCGGGAAGACGGCGTGCGCCGTGACGGCCGGGAACCGTCCCGGCAGGGCGGTGAGCCTTTTAAGGGCGGCAAACCGGCGGCCCGCCAAAGCCAAAGCGAACGGGAGCGCAACCGCAAGAACAAGGGCGCTCCGAAATGGCTGAAAAATAAACCTCCCCGTCCTTAATCGGCGGGAGGCAGGAGTACGGATGGATTCTCCCGAGCGGGACGCGCCCTTGGCTGTTCCCGCTCGGGATTTGAATGAGGTGAAGAGTTGATGAGTGATACGGCTGTGCTGGATATTCAAGGCCTTATCGGTGGTTACAGCCTGAACCGCCCGGTGCTGCACGATATTTCGTTTCAGGTCGGGTCCGGCGAGATGGTTGGCCTGATCGGATTAAACGGGGCCGGCAAAAGCACGACAATGAAGCATATTCTCGGATTAATGCATCCGCAAAAGGGTGACATCCGCGTGAAGGGCAAGAAGCGGGAGGAAGACGCCGGGATTTATCACGGTGCGCTCGCCTTCGTTCCGGAATCTCCGCTGCTCTACGACGAGATGACCGTCAGGGAGCATCTGGAGTTTACCGCGAGAGCGTACGGTGTGGACCGCCAAGACTACGAGGAGCGGGCCGACCGGTTGTCAAGCATCTTCCGGATGCAGGATAAGATGGACAGCTTGTCCACGCAGTTATCCAAGGGGATGCGGCAGAAGGTCATGATCATGTGCGCGTTCGTGGCCCGGCCCGCTCTGTACATTATCGATGAGCCGTTCCTTGGCCTGGATCCGCTCGGAATCCGCTCCCTTCTTGATTTTATGGTTGAGCTCAAGGAAGGCGGGTCATCGATCCTGCTGAGCTCCCATATTTTATCGACGATCGAAAATTACTGTGACCGCTTTATCGTTCTCCACCAGGGACGCGTAATCGCGCAGGGGACGCTGGAGGACATCGCTGCGCAGGCGGGCAGACCGGGACTGCCGCTGGAGGAGCTGTTCTATACTCTCGTGCAGGGCAGGGATTGATGATGGATCTGAGAAAACTTCGGATGGAGCGGCGCGGCCGCTTCTGGGGGGAAGTAACCCCCTATCTCGGCTACGTGATCCAGAGCGGCGTGGCCGTGCTGCTGCTGTTTATGCTGATTGCTTTTGCGGCGTGGTACACGTCGCTCGTCCAGCATATTCCAGCCGGCCTGCCCATTCGCTGGATCATGCTGATTCTGTTCGTGCCGCTGACGGTAAACAGCAGCTTTCGGACGTACCTGCAGCCGGCAGATACGGTGTTTTTGCTGCCGCAGGAGTCCAGGATGCACGACTATTTCAAGGCGGGCTGGACCAGCGGCGTCGTTTATAAACTTATCGGCCTTGCCCTGGTATTCATCCTGTCCTGGCCGCTGTATGTCCGCAGCGATACGGATCCCAGGTCCTTCTGGCCGTTCCTGCTCCTCCTGTTTGCCTTGAAGCTCCTGGCTTCCTACGGCTGCTGGAAGGAGCTGCGGATGGTATCCCGGCGAGCATCGGCGGGTTACCGTCTGCTGCGCTACGTCGTGCTTGCTCTTGCGGTTGCTGCCTGGCTGTGGCAGCCGGAATGGCGGAGCCTCCTGTTTATCGTGCTGCTGGCTCTGACCTATATCGCCGCCCTCCGTATTCCGGCCAAGCATTTGGTAGCCTGGGAGCGCCTGATTGCCGTGGAGAAAACGCACAGCGCCCGCGTTATGCTGATCCTTGGCTGGTTCGTCAACGTTCCAGGCAGACAGCAGCGCGTCTATCCCCGCAAGTGGATGTCCTGGGCCGGAAACCGGGTGCCCTGGAAGCCGGGCGCGGCGTACCGCTATTTAATTACGAAGAGCTTTGTCCGCAGCGACATTTTCAGCATCGTGATCCGCGCGGGCATTCTTGCAGCGCTCCTCGTTTGGTGGACCCAACGCGGGCTGCTGGGCAGCGGGATATACCTGTTTTTCGTGTTCGTGATCGGCGTTCAACTGTCCTCGCTGCTGCGCTATCACCAGGAATCTTTCTGGCTGCACATTTATCCGGTGCCGCCTGCATCGCGCAAGCAGAACGCCGTAAACCTGGCGTTTCAAATTCAGCTCGTCGTCGCCGTATTGATCTGGCTGCCCATGCTGGGTGCAGGGAGCAGCCGAATCGGGCCGTCGCTGCTGACGCTGCTTGGCGGAGCCGTGATCTGTTTGTTATTCCGTTATTTCCAGTCCCGCAAGGGCAAGAGTGACGACGGGGATGACGATGAATAACCGAACGAAAAAAGACCGGGAGTACGCTCCCGGTCTTTTTGTGCATCCATCTGAACCGATGATTGCTCAGCGGCCTGCATGGATGGGGGTGCTTTTTCGATTATAACCAGAAAGAACGAGTGATGATCACCAAGAGGATAAAGAGAACCAGGATGGCGCCTGTGTTGCCAAACAATCCGTGGCAATGTCCATATCCGTATCCATATCCGCCTCTTACTTCTTCGCTCATTGTTCATTCCCCTTTACAATGGTTTGTTTTTCGTTACACCGTATCATATGTCTAGGGGGGCGGCTGTGCTTGGGCATATCACCCGTTCTTTCCCAAAAAAAATAGGTGATTGATGACTCGAAAAACCACGCTTATTTCCGCTGCAAATCCTGGACGCCCTGATAGATCAAATCGAACAGATCCTCAAGGTACTCCTCGTCGATGCAGGAGAAAGCGACCCGCAGGTCATGCTCGCCGAGGGCGATCGTGCCGACTCCGTATTGGTGGATCAAATGGCTGCGCAGCTCTTCGGCCGAAACGTCTTTCAGCTTAAGGCACATGAAATATCCGGAATTAAACGGATAGTACTCCCACACGTCGCCGTACTTGCCGCTGTCCAGCACCGATTTCACTTTGTTGGCGCGGCCTTTCATGATGTGGAACTTCTCTTCCTTCTGAGACGCGAATTCAGGCGACTTCAGCGCATCCAGCACGAAAGTCTGGGAAGGATGGGGGCCGCTGGAAATCGTCGCGCGAATGATGCCCAGAGTCTTTTGCTCAAGGGAGGCGAGCACGTTTTTATCCTGGGAAGCATAGGTGATGAAGCCGACCCGGAATCCCCAAACGAACTCCTCCTTGGTGGCGCCGTCGACTTTTACGGCCAGCACGCGCGGATGGATATCCGCCAATTTGCCGAACAGCGACTCTTTGAGGGAATCTTCAAAGAAAAGGCCGAAATAGGCATCGTCCGTAACCGCCACGACATTGATGCCGGCTTCGGCGGCTTCCTTGATGGCAGCGACGATGGCTTCACCTTCCGCCGGTCCCGGAGTGTAGCCTGTCGGATTGTTCGGGAAGTTGAGCAGCACGACGGCTTTACCTTTGTCCTTCTGGGCCATCAGGGCTTCGCGAAGTCCGTCGCTGTTGAAGGTCATGTCCCCGGTAAACAGCGGGTAGTTGACCAAGACGCCGTGACGTCGGATGCCGAAGGTCAGTTCATAGTTCTCCCAGTTTTTGTCCGGATAAATCACGGCGTCTCCTTCGTTCACGAACAGATCGGCCACGATGCTGAGCCCATGGGTAAGGGCGTTCGTAACAATCGGGCTGCTTACCGTTTTGCCCGCGAGCGACGGGTTCTCCTCAATCATTTTCGCCAGCCAGGCAGCGCGCAGATCGGGCTTGCCTGCGGGTGGTGCGTATGGATACAGGTCTTTCGGAGCGAAAGCGGACAGTTTCTCCTGAATAGCAACCAGATGCATCGGAATTCCCTGCTCGGTCGCAATGCCGATCGTTGCGTTATACTTCTTGGCATGGCTTGTAGCTTCCGCGGATTGGCTCAGTATGCCTTCCTTCGGAAAATAGATTTCCTGACCAAGCGTGGACAACATTTCGTACACATGCGCGTTGCCGGCTTTTAAGCTTTCGTTCAACTGTGCAGCGAGTGGGTTTAACATGGTTTCCATCCTTCCAAATCTGTATAATGATAGGCTTTTGCAAGGTATATACCGTTTTAACTGCCTAACATTATAACACCTGTGAACAGAGCCGTCACGGAAAAAGGAAAAGGATGGTTATGCTGAGAATAAGGCTCTCCCAGCCTCCACATTCCTTGTGATCTCACTCTTCTTCGGAATAGGGACCCGGGTCTGCGGTTTGCTGCATATGAGGGCAAGCGCTGCTGCGAATCAGCTCCATCGTCTCCCGGTCTTTGCCGTGGCCCCTGGCCTCAAGACCCTGCAGCACCTGATCCCTTTTGTCCTCCGTTAAATTTTGTCCGAATTTAAACTTGGCGGTGATTCGGTCGGGAACGATCCGCATCACGGCAACCCCACGCAGCCTGGAAGCATATTTGGGGTTGAGGGTTTCAATAGGGGCATATCCGCCCTCGGGCTGAAGCTTGTTCATAAACAGGGTAAAGGCGGCTGCTTTCTCCTCCAGGTCCTGTACAATTTCGACCCGCCCCGACGCAGTGACGCTCTTGAAATACGAAGTGGCAGGGCAGGCCATCAACGGGTCGGTGAAGTAGGAAGGGATGACGGCATATTCTTCCGCGACACTGAAGCTTACGCGGGGATTGGCGGCGAGGTGGTCCATTTTTTCGCCGAAACGGCTGCCATGCATGTAGAAAATGCCTTGATGGTATACATAGTTGATCGGGGTCACCCGGGGATGTCCGTCTTCTCCAAGGGTCCCCAGAAAGCCGAAGCTCATCTCCGACAAAAACGCTTCTATTTCTTCTTCATGGGTCACTTCAAATTCATTTCTTCTCATTGGTTTTCTCCTCCTTGATGCAGCACTTGCCGATCGGCTGTTATCAGTGCGATGACAACAGCATAACGGGAATATTGACAAGGAAAAAGGTCCAATATAGAGTATTTTTTATAGTCCATTTTGGCGGCGGCTGGCAAGATAAGCTGTCACAGGAGGAACATTCATTCATTTGATGCTGGTTCCGCAGCAAAGGAAGGGAGGACAGCATGGAGATATCCCTGCATCTAGAGACGTATATTGAAAAGCACCGCTACAAGTACCTGGCGCTATATCACGCCCTGAGGGACGCCATCATGGAAGGGAGGCTCCCCGGGGGAACGAAGCTTCCTTCTACCCGCGAGCTGGCGGATCAATACGGCTTGTCGAGGGGGTCGGCCGCCTTGGGTTACGATCTGCTGGTGTCGGAGGGCTATGTCCACAGCGAAGTGGGCCGGGGGACATTCGTTGCCCTCGCGGGACCTTCACCGAAAGCTGCGGTGGAGGCCGAAGCCGCCCCACTTGCCCTTTCCCGCTGGGGAAAACGGCTGCTGGAGCTCCCGCCAATCCCCAAAGCGGGGAGCAAAGCTCCGTCCGCCATCGACTTGGGGGGAGGCGGGATGAGCATGGAGCTGTTTCCGTATGCGGAGTGGCGGAGCGCCATGACCTACGCCGGCGGCCGGGGCGGAGAGGATATGCAGCGCGGGGCTGACCCCGCCGGGGATCTTGGACTGCGGCAGGCGCTCGCCGCCCACCTGCGCGTCACGCGGGGGATTCATACCGATCCCGGGCAGATCGTGCTTTTCAGCGGATCGATGCAGGGCATCACGCTTCTCTTTCAGCTGCTGCTCAATGAAGGCGAGGCGGCCGTGCTCGAAGATCCGTGCTATTCGGGAATCATCCGGGCGGCGGCGGCTTGCGGGGCGAGGGTGATTCCGGCTGAGACCGATGTCCATGGCATCCGCCTGTCCGAATGGGACGCCCGTCTCGTGCTGGTGACGCCGAGCCGCCAGTACCCGACCGGTGCCGTCCTGACGCTGGAGCGGCGCCGGCAGCTGCTGGACTGGGCGGAGCGGCATCAGGCGGTCATCCTGGAAGACGATTACGACAGCGAGTTCCGCTTCGGCGGAAGGCCGATCGAGCCGCTAAAGACGCTGGATACGCGGGATCGGGTCATTTATATCGGCTCCTTCTCGAAGACGATGTTTGCCGGGCTGCGTCTCGGTTATGCCATCGTCCCGGAGATGCTGGTGGATGCGGTGCTCCGGGCAAAAACGCTGTACGAGCCGTTAACGACAGGGCTGCTCGAGCAGCGGGCGCTCGCCCGGTTCATGACCCGGGGCGACTATGGCCGGCATCTGCGCCGGCTAACGCGCATCTACGGTGCCCGCCACCGCCATTTCTGCGCCCGGATGCGGGAGAAGGCGGGGCACCTGTTCTCGTTGATGCCGGGGGATTCGGGCCTGCATGTTTATGCTTATTGGCTGAAACCGCCGGAAGCTTTTGCAGCCTTTAGGGACGCAGCGGAGGCGCGCGGCGTGACTTTCAGGGACGCGACCGGCTACAGGATCCAGCCTGGCCCACCGGCGGCATTTTTCAGCTATGCACGTTTGGACGAGCGGCAGCTGGCGGAAGGAGTTGACCGGCTGGCGGCGGCATGGGAGGATATCGAGCACAGTATGAATGGATAGACGACGGACGACGGCAAGCATCTATATCCCGATGCAAATTATTCGTTGCGCTATGAAGGCGCGATTTTGGACAGGCCTCTAGGGATGCGAACCCGGCGGAAGCTCGGGGGAATATGGGCAGGATGTGCAAAAACCGCGCCGAAATAGTATCATAGGAGGAAAGATATGAGTCTACGATATAGGGGGGAATGACGACATGCTGCACGCATCGCCGTCATCTTTTGAAATATTGCCGTCCCTCGCCAAAATTGTGTGCGAGCCCGGATGGAAATGGCAGAAGCGCGAGAAGGCGCTGGAAAATTACGATTTATTCTATGTATGGAGCGGGGAAGGGACCGTCATCCGCAACGACGAGCCGTATGATGTCGGTAAAGGGAGCTGCTTCCTGTTCAGACCCGGCGACCATACGAGCGCCACGCACAACCCGCAGAAGCCGCTGGTTCTGACTTACAGCCACTTCCGGGTGTCCGAGCCTGTGACGGATATTCCGCTGCCGTACCGGAAGCTGACGGAAACGGTTGACTTTGAATATATGCTGGCCCGTTATGTCAGGCTGTTTCTCGTTAACACCTACGCCGCCCAGGAAGAGGGGCAGCTGATCCTGAAGCAGCTGATGATCCATCTGCTCCGGCACGACCGGCAGCAGCCGGAGGAGAAGAGGGTAAGCAACCAGCTGACCGAGGTGATCCACGAGATCGCCAATTACATTCAGCAGCATCCCGGCATACCGCACCGGGTCGAGGATCTGGCCGCCCGCGCCGGATTGTCGCCGCGGTATTTCTCGATCAAATTCAAGGAGCTGATCGGCTCTCCCGTTCAATCTTACATTATCCGGACGCGGATCGACCGGGCGCAGCATCTGCTCCTGCATGCGGGCATGAACGTCACGGAAGTGGCCGATGCGCTCGGATACCGCGACATCTTTTTCTTCAGCCGGCAATTCAAGCAGTATACGGGTAAAAATCCGTCCGAAATCAGGTAATTGTTTCCTGCTGTTTCGCTGTCTTCCCCCATCGGGTAATAAGCTTCAAGCTTGCAAATGCCCGAAGAGACGAAGGGAGGAAAGAATCGGATGAGCAGACGGCGGATTCGCAGGCGTGACGGGTATGCCGCAGCTGCGGCGGCGCGGGGGAAATACCGTAACCGGATGCGCCGGTTCAGACCGGCCAGCATCATGAGCGACGTATGGTTTTAACCCCACCCGGCAACCTTTTTTGAACTCATCACATAGGGTATAAATGATGTCTTAAGAGCAGCGCGGGATGCCAGCCCGCCGCTGCTTTTTTGTGTGCGCGCAATTGCCCTGACGCATCATGATACCGGTGACCGCGGTCGGCGTAATTCCATCATCCGCAAATCTTCAATCGGCAATCGCGCAGGGCGTAGTTCTTTGGTGTGTGCTCTCCCCCCGGCCTGCCGGCTTATGGTATGCTGAGGGAGCAAGGTGTTAAGCAGAGGATGGAGGATAGCGAAATGAATGAAGCATTCGGAGCAAATTCGGAGGATAGCCTGCGCCTCCTGCTGGTTCAGGCGGAGCAGGTGCTGATGTCCGCACTGGGGCAGTTTGGCATCCAAGAGGAACAGGCGGAATTTATCCAAATTTCGGACCATATAACATACCAGGTGACCGCGCGATCCGGGGGTAAATTTTTGCTGCGGATTCATCCGGTGTCGGCCGACGTGAGCGCCATCCGTTCGGAAATGATTTGGCTGAACCGGCTCTCTTCTCAAGGTCTACCGGTTCCGGAAGGCGTAGCGGACCGAGAAGGGAATATCGTGGCGATTTGCGAGGCGGACCGGGGCCAGGGCTGGCCGGTGACGCTGCTGCGCTGGATCGAGGGAGAGCAGGCGGAAGACGGTCTCGATGACAGGCAGGTGTACCGGATGGGCGCGCTTATGGCAAGACTCCACCAAGCCGCACAGAGCTTTGTTCCACCGGAAGGGTTTGTCAGACCCCGATGGGGGGCTGCAAGCCTGACCGAAGATATGCAGCGGCTGGAGCGACGTCACCGCGTCTTCCTAAATTCCGATGAATGGGCGCTTTATGCACAGGCGGCGGACAACGTCCTAGGGCGAATTGCCGCATGGTCTCCGGACCCTTCCCGGTACGGGATGATTCACGCAGATCTCCACGAGGGCAATGTGGTATTCAAGGATGGGGAACCGTGCCCTATCGATTTTGGCCGCTGCGGATTCGGTTATTATGCATACGATTTGGCGCAGGCACTCATCGGTCTGTACCCGGCACAGCGGAGCATGCTGCTGGACGGGTATGAAAGCATACGCCTTCTTCCGAAGGAGAGCGTTCCCCTGCTGGAAACCTTTTTCCTGCAGGCGGTACTGGAGAATCAAGCGTTTCATGCCGGCAATCCGCAGGAAATTCCGTCGCTGAAGGAACAGAAGGGGTATATTCTGTCCGTGATCCGCAGCTATTTGGCGGGTGAGCCGTTTCTGTTTCCAGGGAAATAACATCTGAACAGGGAGTGGAACCGAATTGGGAGTACAGGATGAGCGGCCGGTCGTTTTGGTCACGGGAAGTTCCAGCGGCTTCGGGCTGCTGGCCTGCGTGGAGCTGGCTGTCCGCGGATACGCGGTTTTTGCCGGCATGCGAAGGCCGGAAGCGAGCGGGGAGCTGATGAAAGCCGCGCAGACGTCGGGGGCTTTGGAGCATATTCATGTGGTGGGGCTGGATGTCACCGACGGTGAACAGGTGCTGCAGGCGGTATCTGGCATCCTGAAGTCCCGCGGCCGGATCGATGTGCTTGTGAACAATGCGGGCACCGCTTACGGAGGAATGATCGAGGAAATTCCGATGGACGTGTGGAAGGCGCAGCTGGAAACGAACTTCTTCGGGATGGTTGCGGTAACCCAAGCCGTCCTTCCCGCCATGAGGGAGGCGCGAAAGGGGAAAATCATTCAGATCAGCAGCATCAGCGGGGCTGTCGGTTTTCCCGGCTTCGGTCCTTACGTGTCGTCGAAGTTTGCCGTGGAGGGCTTCAGCGAATGTCTTGCGCTGGAAATGCGGCCTTTCGGCGTCGATGTCGTCGTGGTGGAGCCGGGGTCGTACGGAACGGCCATTTGGGACAAAGGATTTGCGCAGATGAGCACCGCCGATCGGTCGCCTTACGAGCGGATGCTGAATCAGCTGATGGACTTTTCCCGAAATAGCGCAGATCAGCGCGGCGATCCGGCCGACGTGGCCCGGCTGATCGCAAGGATCGCGCGTATGAACAAGCCGGCTTTCCGCTACGCCCTGCCCGCCGGCACGCGCTGGACCATGGCGGTCAAGCCGCTGCTTCCAGGCCGCTTGTTTCAGCGGATCATGCTGGCACTCCTAAGCAAAAAGGGCTGAAGGCTGAGCCGGAATCGTTCCGGTTCAGCCTTCGGATGGATGCAGCTGGCCGAGCAGCTGACCCATGCGGACATGGTGCCCGGACTGGAGGTCTGCCCGGCGGGTGAACGTGCCGTCCTGGGTCAGCAGTACGACGGTCGAACCGAACTCAAAATAAGCGAGAGGATCGCCGTTACGCCAAGTATTGACGGTTTCGTCGTCATAGCGGATGCTGCTGACATTCATCGCTCCGACCTTGACGACGGCAACTTCCCCCCGGGCTCCTTTAATATACGTAATCAGCCTTTCATTGCGGCACAGCACGGATTTCATCTGGGTCATGCCGAATTCGTTGACCGGGTAGCATCGGCCCTTGATATGCTCACTCTCCACCTTCACGCCTGTGATTGGGGAGTGGATGCGGTGATAATCGGTAGGGCTAAGGTACAGCACAAAGAAATAGCCATGTTTATATAACTCCAAGTGGGGAGAGGAATTAAGCAGCTCCTCCACCGAATAGTCCTGCCCTTTCACGTTCAGAATCGTGCCTGATGTAATTTCGCCCATCGCGGTGATTTTGGCGTCGACGGGGCTTGTAAGCACGTTCTCGCCTTCGTGCACGGGACGCATGCCGGGCTTCAGACGCCGCGAGAAAAATTCGTTGAGCGTGCGGTATTCGCGGATTTCTTTTTCCGCTTCTTGCGCCGGGATCTGATAGTTTTTGATAAAAGTGGGGATGACCCCTCTGCTGAGCCTGCTGTGCGAGAAGCGTCCCATCATGGAAGAGAGCCACTTTCTCGAAGAGAGCTCTGTCATGAGCCGCAGTAATTTCTTTGCCATGCCTAATCTCCCTTCCAAACGTGCCTGTAGCACTCTGAAATATATTGACATAGAACGGCGATCAAATCAATATACAACAAATGCTGCAAACGGCCCCGGGGAAAAATGGTATTGCCAATCTTCCGAGGTTGATGTATTTTGGAATCAATACGGGCCCGCCGTCGTCTTCATCAGGGCGAGGTGCCTGTTACACAGAAGCGAACCCATGCATCTCTTCGTCTTGCACGACGATGTGTCCGGGATATGGCGGCGATGCTGCGCCTTGTGTTCATCTGTGTACATATGGGAATACGGGAGCTCGAGCGAATCGGGCTGAGAGTGCAGCTAATGAACTGCTGCTGACCGGGAATCTGATCTGGATAATGCCAGCGTAGAGAATTCAAGTCCTTTTGTGGGCTTATTTGACGATCTCCCTCGCTTATCCAGGGGGTTTTTTTATTGCCCAAATTTTGGAAAAGGAAAGGACGATGTCAAATGAACAGCAGTACGATGCAGATGGATCGGCCGAAGGGGCTGAAGCTCAGCGACCTGCTCGTGACGATTCTGCTATCCCTCGTGATCGGGGTGGTGTACCATTTTTGGGGTTCGGTGAACGACTTGCTCAAGCCGCTGTTTTTCCAAGCGGATGAGTTGATGTACGGCATGTGGTTCCTCGCTTCAACGCTTGCTGCGCTGCTGATCCGCAAGCCCGGCGTAGCCCTCTTGGCCGAGGTCGCAGCAGCTCACGTAGAAATACTGTTCGGCAGCGAGTGGGGGCTTCAGCTGGCTATTTATGGTGTGGCGCAGGGTCTTGCCGCGGAGCTGATCTTCGCCCTGTTCCGTTACCGGAAATTCTCCATGGGGGTAGCGGCGCTGGCCGGCATGGCTTCGGGACTGGGATCATTTCTGGTGGACGTGTACTACGGCTATGTCACGGACTATACAACGTGGATGATCGTGTTCAAGTACGTGATGCGGTTAATCAGCTCGGCGGTGCTTGCGGGATACTTGGCGTACGCCCTGACCAAAGCGCTGGAAGCAACCGGAGTAACCCAGCTGCTCCGGCCAGTGACGGCCAAGGATTATGAAGCACTCGATCATGACTGAGGCTAAATGGGTCGCCGCGACGAAGCGGAAATCGGTGGAGCAAGGGGCGGATCAAGGGAGAGAGCGGATCGCCGTTTCGGTGACAGACCTGCGCCTTAAATTTCCTGGCGAGAAGGCGTTCGTGTTTAAAGATGTTTCCCTGTCGGTGCCGGCCGGAGAAAAGGTGCTACTGCTCGGCCCTAGCGGATGCGGGAAATCCACGCTGCTGCAGGTGCTCGGCGGGTTGATTCCGGCGGTCATCGACGTTCCGCTCAAATATGCGGACATCCAAAAGCCCCGTTCGGGCGGATATGTATTTCAGGATCCGGATACTCAGTTCTGCATGCCGTATGTCGATGAGGAGCTGGCGTTTGTGCTGGAGAACCGCCAGGTAGCCAGGGAGGATATGATTCCGCGGATGCGGGAGGCGCTCGGGCAAGTCGGCCTGAACCTGGAAGAGCTGCACACCCCGATTGAACGGCTGTCCTTGGGGATGAAGCAGAGGCTCGCTCTCGCATCGGTCCTGCTGCTGGAACCGGAGGTGCTCCTGCTGGATGAGCCCTCGGCGCTGCTGGATCCCGAGGGGAGAAAGCAGATCTGGGAGGCGGTACGCAGCGTATCGGGGAGGCGGACCGTGCTGATCGTTGAGCACCGGATCGAAGAAATCGTGGACTGGGTCGACCGGATCGTTCTGTTCGCGCCGGATGGAAGCATCCTGGCCGACGGCAAGCCGGCCGAGATCTTCACGACATACCGCCGAACCCTGCAGGAGAACGGCATTTGGTATCCTGGCGTTTGGGAGGATTATATCCACGAGAGGGGGACTCGGCTCGCCGGTCCATTGAAATCCTTGCAGCAGGGCGCGGACTTGGCGGTACCAGTTCTCTCCCTGCGGGGCTTTGTCGGTCTCCGTGGAGATGTGCCGGCGATCATGGTGGAAGAGGCAGAGGTATATCCCGGCGATTTTATCGCGGTTGTCGGGCCTAACGGGGCAGGGAAAAGCTCTTTGCTGCTGAGCCTGATGCAGCTTCTTCCGACCGCAGGCAGCTACCACCTGGAAGGCAGACTGCTGCAGGGCAGGGGCAGGAAGAGAACCTGCCCTTCGGACCGGATCGGATTCGTGTTTCAGAACCCGGAGTTCCAGTTTGTAGCCCAGACGGTACTGGAGGAGACGGCCTTTTCTCTGCATATGCAGGGCGGCATGTCCCGGGCAGAGGTGGAGAGTAAAGCCGAAGATTGCCTCCGGACGTTTCATTTGCACGGCTTGGAGAGCCGGCATCCGTATCAGCTCTCGACCGGACAGAAGCGCAGGCTGAGCGTCGCCACGGCAGCGGTGCGCCGCCAGGCGGTGCTGCTGCTGGATGAACCGACGTTCGGACAGGATGCCCGCAACGCCTTTGCCATCCTGGACTACTGCGAAGCGCTGCGCAGCAGCGGCACGGCGATCGTTATGGTGACGCATGAGCGTGAGATCGCTGAACTGGCCGCTACCCAAGTATGGGAAGTCCGCAGCGGAAGGCTGACGGCGATGAAGCCCGGAGGGAGGAGACTTGAGGGATACGGCGCAGCTCCGGATGCGCAGGGGGAGGTAAGCGGATGAACAAATTTTTAACCCCGAGCCGTCTTACCTGGCTGCACCGGGCGAATCCTTCATTGAAGCTCGCCGTACTGATCATGTTGTTTATCGTTACGATTCAGACGCGAAGCATTGATTTTGCCGTCTATCAGGCCGCGGTCTATATCGCCGTCCTGTTTCTGTCCAGCGGTTATCCGGCATGGAAAGTGATGCTGCTTGTCCTCTCCTTCAGCCTGGTGTTCGTTTCTTCGTCCCTGACGATGCTCCTTTTCGGGAAAGGGGATCACGTCTGGTGGCAGTGGGGGCTGTTCCGCGTATCCGAGGAAAGCTTCTACCGCGGGCTGCACCTGGGCTTCCGGGCTATTGCTTTTGCGGCAGAAGGATTGCTCTTCGTCATGACCACGCCGTCCGTCAAGCTGTTCTATTCGCTGATGCAAAATTTTCGCCTGCCGCCCAAATTCGCATACAGCTTCATGGCGTCGATCCGGCTGCTGCCCATCGTCTGGGAGGAGTTTCTCATCCGCAGGCAGGCGCTGCGAATCCGCGGCGTGCGGACAGGGCGGGGAATCAAAGGCCTTCTTGAGCATGTCCGGCTGTATGCGGTGCCGCTGCTGTCCCAGAGCATCCGCCGGGCACACCGCGTGGCGGTGGCGATGGAAGCGAAGCAGTTCAGCGGGTCGGGACGCAGGACGTATTATTATCCGTCGGCCTTCAGCAGATACGACGGCCTGGCGGTTCTCATGTTCGTTATCGCCGTTGCGGTTGCTTACTATGCGGCCGCTGCCATTCCCTGGTTCGGCATCGAAGATGTCAGGTACCATGGACAAGGTTAACCCGTATGATAGCTTTAGCCGACTGAAAAAAGACCGAAACAGCGGCATGACGCTTTTCGGTCTTTCGTTTAAGCCTATATTTGATTTGATATTCGGTGCTTTCCCGGTTTCCTCGTTCTGCGTTTTTCCTGCTTTAGCGATTTTGGGGGATGCTCACCATTATGGCGGGCTAACCCGACGTCCGGCTCAAAGTCCTGTGCCGGCGTTCTGCCGGTTTACCAGATACCGGGCATAGGCCATTGGCTCTCGATATGTTTTTTTCCAATACTGAGGCATATTGGCTTTTCGGAAGCCGTAACGCTGATCCCGTCCGTTGCATTCGATAAAATACGGCTCGCCGCCCTTGGTGACGCCGATATCCAGGCCAAGGTCCGCCGCAAATGGCAAATGCTGCTCCAGCTGCCGGACCACGCCGAAGGCGAGGTGATGCACGCTTTCCGCGATTCGGTTTGCTGATAACCCGGGCAGGCTTTCGGCCAGAATTCGTTCAGCCGGTAAAGCCTTACCGCCTTGGGCGACATTGGAGACGAACATTCGGGATGCGGCGACCTTGGCATACATCCCCGTCAAGCTCCAGCTGCCGCTGATGCCCCGCTGGATGGAGACGCGAAGGTCATAAGGCCGCTGCTTATATTCCGCCAGCTCGATGCGTTCCTGAACGAGGAAGGGCACTTGGGAGATCCGGCGGAGCAGGATGCCCGGAAGCTGGCGTCTATTCAAGCGGACCGTCGTCCATCCCAGGGAACGGCCGGTTCGGGCATAAGTTAGATACCAGTGCTGACCTTGGGCATGAAGGCGCATGATTCCTCTGCCGACGCTGCCGACGCAAGGCTTTAATATCAGATCGCGATATCGCCGCATCATTTCCTGGATCGAGGAAGGGGCGGCGATCGTCGTATCGGGAAGATGTCGCGCGAGCAGGGGATCATTTTCGAGCAGGTGATGAATTTCATCTTTCCCATACCGGTTGTAGGCGTTGAAAATCATGTAACCTTCGTCTATAAGTCGCTGTATTCTACTTTTTGACCGCCCGTCTAAATAGATGGCCCGGTTATGAATGACTCTGGGCAGCGGCAGCCTGGTGTAAACGTATTTCCCCTCTCTCAGGACGTACGCCGAACATTCGTGGCGTTCGATATCGATATCCTGTAGTTTCATATAGTACGGCTTCAAACCGAACATCCGGGCCGCTTCTTCATAATTGGCGAGGGATTCCGCTCCCGTGTTTCCGCCGGGAATTCCCCGGTGCACCGCTGCATTCAGCAGAATTCCAACATCAGAAATCCACACGTTCATCCCTCCCTGGCATTCCTTCGTCCCACGTTTATATATCCTATGCCATAGATTGCTATAAGCAAGGGTCTTTGTCCGTAACGCGCTGCCTATTTTCACGAACGGTAGAGGATGAAATGCACGGAGTGATTATTAGCGGGCAGCTGACACTGGCGCCCTTCAGGAAGTCCCTCGATCGTCCCCCAATATGTAACCTTTTTATCCCCGAATATTTGCGGTCCCGTCATTCCGGATTGTTACGCAGGCAGCATCGGCTAGGTCAAAATCGTTACAAAAACCCTCAATTCAGTGACAACGGCCTATTTGTTCGCATATGATGCCCAAGATGCATCCGGTTAGGAAGGAGCGAGGTCTTTTGAAAAAGAAGAAGAAAAGCCGGACGGTTAAACAACCGAACAAGAACCTCTATTTCGTGGATAATCCTGATATTCAGGAATTGGAACTAATCCGTAAAAGCAAAGTAATGGCGCCAAATACAAACCAGCATGATTCGTATGTGGAAATCCGATCCTTAGCCCCTGATACAGTTCTTGAAAGGGATGAAGTCCAGCCAGAAGCGGCGTTGGAAACAACTGAACCGGTAGAAGAGCACCAAACGGAGGATACTGCAGAGAGTCTGCCTGAGGCCATAGAAGAGCCTGAGGAAGAATCAGTGCCCGATGAGGAATCGGTACCCGAGGAATCTGTTATAGAAGAAACTATACCAGAGGAGACGGTGCCGGTTCTGGACCGTGAGGAGCTGGAGGAGATTATTGAAGAAAAAAGGATGCCGAACTCCCCGGAGCCAATCATTTATACGGATGATCTGAGCGACGGCTCGGTCACGACGTCCAAAATCGCGCTCCGGGCCATTGACTCATCCAGACTTCAGCCCGGCTCGGTAGGGAGCGAGGCTATTGCCGACTACGCTGTCTCCCATATTCATCTAGCCGACAGCTCCGTGGTCTCATCCAAAATTGCCGCTGAATCCATTCTGGAGGAGCATCTGACCGACGGCGCGATCAGCGGCAGCAAAATTCGGGATCGCTCCATCAGCGGGGAAAAAATCCGCGACGGCAGCATTACATCTACCAAGCTGGGCGACCAGGTGATCGATTCTACCAAAATCGCCGATGGTTCCATTACGTCACGCCATTTGAGTAATCTGGTTGTGACAACGGATCTGCTGCAAGACCAAGTCGTAACGGGAACCAAAATCGCCGGGTCCAGCATCCAGTCCATGCATCTGACCAATGAAGTGATCGACACGTCAAAGCTGGCCGAAGGCGCAGTCACCGGCTCGAAGATCCGGGCCGGGGAAATTACAGGCGACAAGCTGAAGGAGCGCTCCATCGAAAACAATCATATACGGGAAGGAGCGCTGACCGGGGAACTGCTGCAGAACGGCTCCGTTGGCGGAAACCAAATCGCGACGGGGAGCGTGTCGAGCGAGCATGTTGCTAAAAAATCAGTCGGCACTCAGCATCTGCAAGATGGAGCCGTGACCGGACCGATATTGGCGCCGTTTGCGGTAACATCCGCGCATTTGGCGGATGCGACCATCCGCGGCAAGCATATCGCCACGGGCGAGATCACTGCGGCACACTTAGCCGACCACAGCGTCGGGGCGACCAAATTGGCGGAGCAGTCGGTCGGAACGGTGCATATTGTCGAGCAGACCGTCACCTCATCCAAAATTGCAGATCAGAGCATACTGCCCCAGAAGATTGCTGACGAAGCCGTTCAGACCCGGCATCTGGCTCAGGGTGCCGTCCAGAAATCGCAGATCGCGCCGAATTCCATTCAGACGTCTCACATTCAGCAGGGGGCTGTTAATGGCAGCCATATCGCGTCCAACGTCGTGGAAGGTTCTCATGTCAGACACGGGTCGATCACCTCGGGCCATATTACCCGCAGCGCCATTGTCGAGCAGCATATCTCTGACGGGGCGGTAGCTTCCCGTCACCTGCAGAACAAATCTGTCATCGGCGAGAAGCTCGCAGGCGGCAGCGTAACGAGCGGAATACTGGCAGATGGAGCGGTCGGCGGCCGCAATATAGCCGAAGGCGGCATCGGTGCGGAGCATATCCGTCCAGCTTCGATTCAGGAACGGCATTTGGCCGACAAAAGCGTGCGGGCGTCCGCCATTCAGGATCAGGCCGTCACAACCCAGCATATTGCCAAAGGTTCGGTGAATGCCGAGCATCTGACGCCAGGTATCGTACACAATGCAATCATTAAGAATGAAGCGGTAACTGCAGATAAGCTGTCGGCAGGAAGCGTTCAATCCGGACATCTTAATCACGGCATTATCTATCCGGCCCACTTAGCGGACCATGCGGTAACCTCCCTGAAGCTTTCGCCCGAAAGCGTTGCAACCGACAAAATCCAGGATTTGGCCGTGACGTCGGCCAAACTGGCGGACGGCAGCGTGAACAGCCCCAAACTGGCTTCCGCGTCCGTTACCAGTGAGCATTTGTCCGACAACGCCGTCACTTCCCGCTCAATCAACATGGGTGCGGTAACCCAGCGGCATCTGTCGGAAGAATCGGTCGGCGGAGCCCAGCTTCAACCCGGATCGGTTTCAAGTGTGCATTTGCACAGCCAAGCGGTGGAGGAAAAGCATCTGGCCGAAGAGATCATCGGTGAGCGACACCTCACGGCCGGCTCGGTCGGAGGGATCCAGCTTCAGGCCGGTTCCGTCTCCAGCGTGCACCTGCAGAACCAAGCGGTGGAAGAGGAGCATCTGGCCGAAGAGATCATCGGTGAGCGACACCTCACGGCCGGCTCGGTCGGAGGGAACCAGCTTCAGGCCGGTTCCGTCTCCAGCGTGCACCTGCAGAACCAAGCGGTGGAAGAACAGCATCTGGCCGAAGGCATCATCAGTGAGCGACACCTCACGGCCGGCTCGGTCGGAGGGAACCAGCTTCAGGCCGATTCCGTCTCTGGTGTGCACCTGCAGAACCAAGCGGTGGAAGAGAAACATCTGTCCGACAATATCATCAGTGAGCGTCACCTCGCATTCGGTTCGATCGGCGGAAACCAGCTTCAGGACGGTTCTGTCTCCGGAGTGCACCTACAGAACCAAGCGGTGGAAGAGAAACATTTGTCCAATAATATTATCGGCGAGCGTCACCTTGCGGCCGATTCGGTCGGAAGCGGACAGCTTCAGGACGGTTCCGTTTCCGGTGGGCACCTGCAAGACCGTGCCGTTGAGGCAAGGCATCTGGCTGAAGGCAGCGTCGGCGAGGGTCATCTCATACCCGGCTCGGTCAGCGAAGGACATCTGCAGTCCGCATTGATCCAGGAACGCCATCTGAGTCCGTTATCGGTTAACACGGAAGTCATCAAGGATGGCGCAATAACAGCATCGAAGCTCGGACCGGAATCCGTCGGCAGCGTCAATATCAAACAGGATGCCGTCCGCTCCATTCATCTGCATGAGAAAAGCGTACAGCAGCGGCATCTTGCTCCTGGGGCGGTCGGCTTCCGGCATCTTGCTCCGGATTCCGTGGGAGAAGAGCAGCTTCAGTCTGGCAGCATCAAGGCCCAGCATTTGGCTGAGGGTGCCGTGTATTCGGAAGCATTGCAGGATGGTGCAGTAGGCGCCTCAAAGCTGGCTCCAGAATCCGTCGACAGCGCCCATCTGAAACCGGCCTCCATCGGCTTCGAGCATCTACAGGAGGGCATCATCCGTAATGGCCACCTGGGTGAGGAAGCCGTAGGCTCCAAACAGCTGGCGCCCGCATCCGTTACAGCCACCCATCTGACGACCGGCAGCATACAGTCCGGCCACCTTGCCCCGGATGCGGTATCCGAGGAAGCCCTGCAGGACGAATCGGTAACCGGTGGCAAGATCGCGTCGGATTCGATCGGAACTCGCCACATCCAGGCGAAATCGATCAACTCGGCTCAGCTTCAGGAAAAGAGCGTGGAAAAGCAGCATATTGTCCCGGGTGCAGTGGACTTCAGACATTTAGCCCCCGAATCGGTCGGAGAGGAGCAGCTGCAGGCAGGTAGTGTCGGTATGCAGCATCTGGCCATAAGCTCGGTGCATACCGAGGCGCTGCATCCCGGTGCGGTCACAGCCGACAAGCTGGCGGACACGTCGATTGGGAGCAGTCACATCCAGACAGGGGCCGTTACGGGAGAGCACTTGGCCTTTGGAGCTGTTCAAGAGCATGCGCTGAAGGATGGATCCGTCAGCTCGGCTAAATTGGCCACTGGTGCGATTGGAAGTGTCCACATCCAGCCGGAATCGATCCTGCCGCTTCACCTTCAAGCCGAGAGCATTCAGGATTGGCATCTGCAGCCCGGTCTAATCCAGGGCCAGCATCTTGCCGAAGGGATTGTCGGTCCGAATCATCTGGCAGCCGAATCCGTCACATCGGGTCATCTGCAGCGGAGCAGCATCCAGCCGCATCACCTGGATCGTAGTTCCGTAACGACCGATTCTCTGGAGAACGAAGCCGTTACGGGGGATAAGATCGCTCCCAATGCGGTCGACGGCAGCCATATCCAGCCGGAATCGATCCAGCCGTCCCATCTGCAGCCCGGCCTAATTCATGGAGCACACCTTGCAGATGGAGTAATCAGCCCGGATCATCTGGCAGCCGAATCCGTCACCTCGGAACACCTGCAGCAGGGCAGCATCCAGTCGCATCACTTGGATCGGAATTCCGTAACGACCGATTCTCTGGGGAACGAAGCCGTTACGGGGGATAAGATCGCTCCCAATGCGGTCGACGGCAGTCATATCCAGCCAGAATCGATCCAGCCGATCCATCTGCAGCCCGGCCTAATTCATGGAGCACACCTTGCAGATGGAGTAATCGGCCCGGATCATCTGGCAGCCGAATCCGTCACCTCGGAACACCTGCAGCAGGGCAGCATCCAGCCGCATCACCTGGATCGGAATGCGGTCACGAGCGATTCTCTGAAGAATGAATCCGTCACAGGAGATAAAATTGCCTCCCGCGCGGTTGACGGCAGCCATATTCAGCCGGAATCGATCCAGCCGCACCATCTGCAGCCCGGCATAGTACAGGAATGGCATCTGCAGCCGGGGATCATCCAGGGCCAGCATCTTGCCGAAGGTACCATCGGTTCGGATCATCTGGCAGCCGAATCTGTCACCTCGGGTCATCTGCAGTCGGGCAGCATTCAGCCGCACCATCTGGCGCCGGAGTCCGTTACGACCGATTCGCTGGAAGATGATGCCGTTACGGGGGATAAGATTGCCTCCAATACACTGGACGGCAGCCATATCCAGCCCAAATCGATCCGGCCATACCATCTGCAACCCAACCTTATTCGGGGAGAACATCTTGCAGAGGGAGGGGTTGGCGCGGAGCACTTGGCGTCCGGATCCGTCACCTCGGATCACCTGCAACCAAGCAGCATCCAGGCACATCACCTGGCGCCGGATACCGTCACGGCCCAATCGCTGGAGGATGAAGCCGTTACTGGCGACAAGATTGCTCCCCATGCGGTCGACGGCAGCCATATCCAGCCGGAGTCGATCCAGCCGTACCACCTTCATGCCGAGACTATTCAGGAATGGCATCTGCAGCCAGGTCTCATTCAGCCGCATCACTTGGCGCCGGAGTCCGTTACAACCGATTCGCTGAAGAAGGAAGCTGTAACAGGGGATAAAATTGCTTCTCAAACGGTTGACGGCAGCCATATCCTACCGGAATCCATCGGACCGTCCCACTTGCAGCCCGGCCTAATTCAGGGCGAACATCTTGCAGAAGGAGCGGTCGGGCAGGATCATCTGGCACCTGAATCCGTATCCTCGGACCACCTGCAGCCAGGCAGCGTACAGCCGCATCACCTGGCACCGGATTCCGTCTCGGCCGATTCGTTGGAGAAGGAAGCTGTAACGGGGGATAAGATCGCTTCTCGTGCGGTCGACGGCAGCCATATCCAGCCGGAATCCATCGGACCGTACCACCTGCAGCCTGGCCTAATTCAGGGCGAACATCTTGCAGAGGGAGTGGTCGGCCCGGATCACCTGGCACCTGAATCCGTATCCTCGGACCACCTGCAGCCAGGCAGCGTCCAGTCGCATCACCTGGCACCGGAGTCCGTCACCACCGGTTTACTGGAGGATGAAGCCGTAACGGGAGATAAAATTGCTCCCAGCACGATTGACGGCAGCCATATCCAGCCGGAATCGATTCAGCCGCATCATCTGCAGTCCGGCATTGTGCAGGAACGGCACCTTCAGCCCGGACTCATCCAAGGCGAACATCTTGCAGAGGGAACGGTCGGCCCGGATCATCTGGCACCTGAATCCGTATCCTCGGACCACTTGCAGCCAGGCAGCGTCCAGTCGCATCACCTGGCACCGGAGTCCGTCACCACCGGTTTACTGGAGGATGAAGCCGTAACGGGTGATAAAATTGCTCTGAACACGATTGACGGCAGCCATATCCAACCGGAATCGATTCATCCACTCCACCTGCAGGCGAGAAGCATACAGGATAAGCATCTTCAATCCGGGGCGGTCCATGCGGACCATATCCAGAACGGATCGATCCAGGGCAGACATATCGCCGCCAAGTCGATCACCGGTGAGCAGCTTGCTTTTGCACCCGTTCAGAGTGCTTCTGGACAGCCGGCCCTTCAACAGTACGGTATTACTTCCTTCCGGATTGGCGAAGGCCAGATGCAGGTCGAGGTGCAGGTGACGCTGCCGGAACCGTATCCGAACACCCATTATGTGATCGTGGCGATGTGCAACCATCCGGATTTCTACGCCGTATTGAACACGCAGCGGGAAGATATTGCCTTTATCGAAGTAGTGAGGAGACAGAAGGGCCCCGAAACGATCGGGTTCCTGTCCTGGATCGCGATCGGCTCCGTCTCCCCGTCAGGAAAAGGCACCACGGGCTATGCAAAGCGCAGCATGAGGCAGCGGAGCGCATTCAGGGTCGAGGCAGAACCAAAAGAAAATAAGGATAGTGAATAAGTCAACAGGCGCGGGGCTGAGTCCCTGCGCCTGTTTGTTATGTGCCCGTACCTAAATACATTGTACAAACGCCGCTTCCCCGGCATCCTCCACGGCATAGGATGTGATGAGATACGTGCTGATATGACAGGGAGGGATATGCCGAATGATGAGGCGGATAAGATACAGACGAACCTATCGATCAATACGCCGAAGGTACCGACAAGCATCGAAGACGATCGTAAGGACAAGAACCAGGCATAGAACTAAACCGCAGGCAAAGCGAAGACCCCATCCCGGCCTTCCTCCTGTCTTATCGGTGATTATCCCTGCGATGAATGAACAGAAGACGATCGCACCCGTGGTCCGGGAAGCGCTGCGGATACATCCATCCTGCGAGGTTATTGTCGTGGCCAACGGCTGCCGTGACCGGACGGCAGAGGCTGCGGAGTCTGCGGGGGCTCGTGTGCTGAGATATGAGCATCCGCTTGGACATGATGTGGGAAGAAGCGCAGGGACGCAGGCGGCCCGAGGTCAAGTGATGCTGTACCTGGACGGGGACATGCCGATCGGAGCCCGGCAGCTTCGTCCCTTCGTCATGGCGGTCCTCGGTGGAGTGGATGTCGCTCTGAACCGATACAGCGGCCCGGTTCAGCGGCGTCAGGCGCATCCGGTCGTTCAAGCCAAGCATGTCTTGAATACGATGCTGCGCCGCACGGATCTGCTCGGATCCTCCCTGACCGCCGTCCCGCATGCATTAAGCCGCCGCGCTGTCGACAAGCTCGGCTCCGAATGCCTGTCGATCCCTCCCCTCGCTTTAGCGAAGGCAGTCACCGCCGGACTCAGGGTCGAAGCGGTCCATGAAGTACCCGTAGGGCGGTTAAATAAGCGTAGAGCCAAGGTGGACGGGAAAGATCTTCTGCAGGAGGTGGTTCTCACGGATCATATTCAGGCAGTGAAGTGGTATTTGTCGGTAACGGATCCAAGGGGTCTCCGCAGTGACCTGGGGCGGGAACGAAAGCGGGTGAGAAGGTGAGCCTGATGAGAAAGAGATCAAGAAGCGCACTGGCCCGGTCCCGAATAAATTGGGCCGGACGGAAGTCTCGGCATAAAAGGCGCGCCAGCGCGAAGCGGGGCGGTGCGGCGATTCAATCCATCCATAGGGAAGGGGCAAGCAAGCTGGCGGATGCCGCCTATCAGGCCGGGCTCCTTGCCGGGAATCATGCCGTCGCCGAAGAAGCCGAGGCTCTCCTCTATGAATCGCCGCTTCAGCGGACGTTTGCCGATTGGTGCGCAGCGCATGTAAAGAAGCGTCCGGATATTCGAACGATGCTCCGGCTGTCAAGGAGTTACACCGACGGCTATGCCAAAGGCTCCGGGCGAAAAGATATCCGTATTCCACTGCCGCTGGCAAGGTCGGCCGCGGCCGTCGTCTGCGCCAGCAATGAGCAGGATACGCTGGGCAAGGTGCTTCAGCAATTGGAACGGCTGCCGTTCCGGGAAGTGATCGTCGTGCTGAACGGCTGCCGGGATCAGAGCTATCCGGCCGCGCGCAAGCACCGGATCGCCAGCATACTCCATGTTCCGGACCGGCTCGGACATGACGTGGGCCGGAGTGTAGGGACCGCCATGACCTCGGCGGATATTGTGCTGTTTACGGACGGGGATGTCGTGATCTCAGCCGAGGAGTTGGCGCCTTTTATATATAAGGTGGATGAAGGGATGGACGCTGCGCTGAATGACCTAAATCCGTATTTGCCGCCGTATGTGCAGCAAGATGAGGTAACGCGGTGCAAAAGCTTTTTAAATACGGTGCTTGGGCACCCGGAACTTGGGGCCAATTCGCTCACGGCCGTTCCTCATGCACTGGCAAGACGTTTGATTGCAGATATCGGCAATGAGCAGTTGATGGTTCCCCCGAAGGCCCAAGCACTGGCCTTGGCAAAGGGGTACCGCTTCGCGCTGGTGCAGCCGGTTGACGTGATCAGCGCGAACCGGAAGCGTCCAGGAAATACGGGCACCGGCAATGCGGTGGCAGACCTAATTATCGGTGACCATGCAGAAGCGCTCCATGCGCTGCTGGATGCCGGCTGGATGCCTCAGTCCTCCTCGGGCTCCCGAGCGGAAGTCGCCCTGAGGAGGAATGCCTGATGAGTCTGGATCAGCGAACGACGAGCATCGTCATCCCCACGTATAACGGCTTGCATCTGCTTGCCCCCTGCATCGAGGCGATCCGCCGATACACCAATATGCCATATGAAATGATTGTCGTCGACAACGCCTCGACGGACGGTACCGACCGCTATTGCGTCAAGGAAGGGATCCCGTTTATCTCCCTCCCGGAAAACCGGGGGTTTCCAGTCGCGTGCAACATGGGGCTGGCGGCAGCCGGAGGGGACGATCTGCTCCTGCTCAACAACGATGTGACGGTAACGGCAAACTGGTTGTCCAATATGCTCGCTGCCCTGCACAGCAGGGAGGATGTCGGCTTGGTCGGGCCCGTTACCAATGCAGCTTCGGGTAGACAAAAGGTGGATGTTTCTTTTCAAAATATAGAGGAATTCCAGCGGATAGCCGCTCGAAACAATGAGTCAGATCCGTCCCGATGGGGGGAAGTCAGCCGGGTTATCGGCATGTGCCTGCTCATGAAACGGGAAGTGCTGAGCAAGATCGGATTTCTGGATGAAGCATTCTCTCCAGGTCATTATGAGGATGACGATTACTGCTACAGGGCCCGGATGGCCGGCTTCCGTCTGCTGATTTGCGGGGATGCGCTTGTTTACCATCAGGGCAGCGTCAGCTTTAAAGAGGTATACTCCGAACAGATTCAGCAGCTGATTGACCGGAACCACCGCTTATTTATGGAAAAGTGGCATATTGATCCCCGCCAGTTTATAGAAAATGCAGGCAGCATATCTGAAGGAGGAGAGGTGCAGTGAGAGGTATTATCTTGGCAGGCGGGACAGGTACCCGGTTGTATCCGCTGACCCGGCTGATCAACAAGCATTTGCTTCCTGTCGGAAAGTATCCCATGATCGTCTACGGCATCGACAGATTGCGCCAGGCAGGAATCAAGGAAATTCTCATTGTCATGGGCAAACAGTCCGCAGGCTTGTATACGGAATATTTGGGAAGCGGTCAGGACTTCGGCGTGCAGTTGACCTACCGGATTCAGGAATCTGCGGGGGGAATCGCCGAGGCGCTGGACCTGGGAAGAAGCTTTATTATGATGGACGAAAAATTCGTCGTTCTGCTTGGAGACAATCTGTTTATGGATGATTTGAGCACGTATGTCAACAAATTTGCGAGACAGTCCGCCGGCACGGCGCGGGTGCTCCTGAAGCAGGTTCAAGATGCCCGGAGGTACGGCGTTCCGGTGTTTGACCGGGCGCATCCCGAGCTCATCAGCCGGATTGAGGAGAAGCCGGCGAAGCCCAAGTCTTCTTACTGCGTTACCGGTTTTTATATGTATGATTCCACCGTGTTCGATATTATCTCCAGGATCCATCCATCGGGCCGGGGAGAACTGGAGATTACCGACGTCAACAATGTCTATGCCGCTGACGGGCGGCTGGAGTACGATATCCTGCAGCAGTGGTGGAGCGACGCGGGCACGTTTGAATCCCTGCAGGAGGCAGGCAAGAAAATGAAGGGGAATTTCCCATGAGCCGCCCTCGAATCCGTAAGAGAGCCCTTATTCCTCCATGGAAGAGGGCTCTTCGTTTCAAGGGAACCAAGCGTCGTTCAATGCCCCGCTGGCGGCAGGGTCCGCTGAACCGAAGGGATAGAAGAAAGCGCAAGTACGGCCAGCGGCGAAACGGTTTGAGGCATCCGAAGCTGCCGGGGGTTACTTCCCTCGCAGTGCTTCCTCATCCCCAAGAGGAACCTGCTGAAACCCACACGGAGCCCTCGATTGATATCCAAAAGGTGCAGGATGCTGCTTACCAGGCCGGGTATGCAGAGGGGGTGGAGGAGGCGGTCGCCTCCCAGCTTCCACCGTACACGGTGCTGCCGGAAATGGGAGCTAGCGAGGTGATCGCCGCGGGACTATTGGCATACCGGGAACATTGGCTTCAGCTATTGCGCCCCGATGAGGTCCACGGCCGTATGGTGCAAGCCTTGGCCACAGGCCAGCCTTTGTCGGTTGTCCGGCTGGGCGACGGAGAATTACTGGCTCTGGCCCATGACACCGTACTCCCGCTGGCGGAAGTGCGGCAAAAGGGGCGCTTTCTCTCGACAGCAGGAATAGTGCTGCCCGATCCGCAGGCACGCGATATGCTGGCCGAATCGCTTCGCACGGCCGGGATCGTCGGCATTCCGCATTCCCGTCTGCCGACGTTCCAGGGCCTTTTGTTCCCGGTGCTTCGGCATTTCGGGCTGTCTTATCGCAACCTGACGCTAACGACATCCACGATAAATTACGCGCTGCATGAGCATGGTCTGCTGCAGCAGCTTCTCCCGGGGAAACGGCTGCTTCTGATCGGAGACCGTGCTCCCGAGCTTGCGAATACGCTCATGGCTTCGGCTCCGCTGGACATAGCCGGCGTAATCAACCCGGTGCGTGGTTTTCGGGACATTCCAAGAGTGATGGAGGAGGCGGCCATATGCGAATTTGACCTGGCTCTCGTGGCCAGCGGCATTCCCGCGGTCGTGATCTGTGAGCGCATCGCGAGCCAGCTGGGCAAAGTCGCGCTGGATTTTGGACATCTGGCGGATAAGCTCGCTACCGGTGAGATTCCATACGCCAGAGGGTAAGAGTGCACAAACGGAGAGGAACATCATTTTTGAAAACGGGGAGGGATTGAAATGAAGAGACGGATCAGGAGAGCAACATCCTCCGGAAGCGGCCGATATCATCAGGGCTACGAGCGCGGTTACGCGGAAGGGCTGCAAAAGGGAAGGGATACGTTCCATATTCCGTTTCAAGGCACCAGCATCATCATTCCGACCTATAATCAGGCCGATTATCTGATCCAGTGCATAGGGAGTATTGAGGCTCATACGCCAGAACCGCATGAGATTATTGTCGTTGACAATGCGTCTACGGATGATATTGCCTCCTGCCTCAGGCCGTTTAGCGGGAAAGTCAGGTTTGCAAGAATGGAGGAGAACCGAGGGTTTGCCGGCGGCGTCAATCACGGCATCATGATGGCAAAGGGAGAAACGGTTGTCATCCTGAACAATGATATTCTCGTCACCCCGAATTGGCTGACCCATATGCTCCGCTGCTTGGACAGCGACCCCCGGATCGGCGCCGTTGGGCCCGTGACGAACTATATCAGCGGGGAACAGCAAATTCCGGTTCCTTACGAAGGCGTGGAGAAAATGTGGGAATTCGCTGCCCGCCATAACGTGCCGGATGCAGGGAAATGGCGTGAAGCCGACCGTTTGGTCGGCTTCTGCCTGTTACTCCGCAGAGATGTCCTGCACCTCATTGGTTATTTGGATGAGGGATATCGGATCGGCAACTATGAAGACGATGACTGGATCATTCGGCTTCGGCTCACCGGCCGGAAATTGTTCATTGCCGGGGATTCGTTTATCCACCATTTCGGAAGCGTAAGCATGAAGAAGCTGGGACAGCAATTTGAACCGGTCAATCAACATAACGAGACGTATTATAGTAATAAGTGGGATAACCCTTACAATTGGGTGACGAGCATGAAGGAAGGAGCCCTGGCTAGGTTTCCCGGGCTGCGAAGCGGGTATGAACTTTACCCGTCACACGTACTGGTACAGGACCGGTCCGGCCTTGTGTATTTTCTGCTGAACGGGCGGAAGTACAGCGTCGGCGGCGGGGCGGACTCGTTTGACGCAGATGCCGTATTGCTGTCAAGGATGGATATCCGGCAAATTCCGGACGGAGAGCAATCTCTGACGGGTGAGCAGATCCGGGAAATGTTGTATTCGGCAGCAATGGCTGAGTCCGCAGCGGCAGGAGAGGCCAGCGCTGGTCAGCTTGTGGCAGGCCCCGGTGGACGCGTGTACCAATGGTCCGGCGGAACGCTGAGGCCGTTTGCATCGCCGCATACCTTGGAGCGATGGCACATGGAGCTGAGAAAACGATCGGTATGGCCAATCGAGCAGTTGTCCTCCGTGCCGGAGGGGGATCTGATTATCGCCCCGCCGCGCCTAGATAACCCCGTGCTTTGACGGTTTTCCAAAAAAATAATAATAAAAAAACCGGATGCCGCCTTCATTCGCGTAACTGACTTCAGGATGGCGGCATAGGATATAGCAGGCAGATGCGGATCAGGCGGACCGCCTATTCGCAGACGGCGTGACCTATCACCAGGGAGGGACCGGAATGCAGAGCAAAATTGACGAAATGCTTACCCATATGTCACATTCCAAGCAGCAAATGGCCAGGGTTCTGGATGCCGAGCGCCAAGTTGCGGTCCGGATGGCCCAGATTATTCATGATTTGCCCGATGAGCATCCGGAATTTGAAGGTGTGAGCGGGTTGATTGAAAATTCCAGCCAGATCAACAAGAGCATCATTTCTTACTTGAGCAGCATTGCCGACCTGCAGGAAGCGCTGGCGGAAACGTTAAATCATGTGGTGAAAGAGATGGGCAGCAATGAAGAGGAATAACTTCGGGAAAAACGTGAGGGAGTGCAGGATATGAGCAGAGAACAGGCTTTTTTGCATATGCTGGACGCCGCCTCCAAAATTCAGTGGAACATCGCGATGATTCTGGAGGCCAAAGCCGTCGAAGCCGAAAAAATCCGGAACTGGACGCTGAATCATCTGAATTCGGACGCGTTTTCAAGCCATGAGAATCAGCTGAGCGAGCCTCTGCAGATTCACGGTCAAATCGTGGAGCTGCTGGAGGGGCTGACGAAGATGGAGAATGGACTGTGCAGCAACTTGAAAGCATTGCTTGTACAGGAAGAAGAAGAGTACGGTGGCGCTGGCGGCGGCGGGGAAGGCATGTATGGCAGCAGCGGTGGTGATTTCAGCCTAGGAGACATGGGAAAATGAGCTTGCTCCTTCGAGAGCAGGAAACGAAGCTGGAACTGATCCAATCCATCGCGCTCAGCCAAAAGGCGCTGGCCCGGATTCTCGGGAGCATCGCCGACATCTCTTCCGAGTCGGACCTCTCTGCCCGGGCTCTCCTTGAAAATATCCGGCTCTTGACGCAGCATCAGGATACGATGTGCCGAATGCTCACGGGCATCAGCCTGTGCCAGCCCCGAAACGGGAATTCCGCGCCGCCCTGGTTAAACGCATCTTTATCCGCCCATTTCGCAGCCACCCGAGAAGTACAGGAGGATTAAGGGATGATAACGAAGAAGAAACGTTCCGGCCGGAGGCCACGATCCAGGAAGCGCCTGCTGCTTGCCCGTAAGGCGCGACTCATCAAGCTCAAAAAACGGCGGAAACGCCCGCTACCGACGAAGAGAAAGCATCGGATCAAAAAAATCCGTAAAAAGCGCAAACCCGTGTCTAAGCCGGTGCTGCCGGTTCCCGTGGCTCAAGTCGCCGAGCCTCACAGCAGCCCGGATTCGGCGTACAGCCAAGGGTTTGACGAAGCTTACAATGAAGGGTTTAACGCGGGCTTTGCCAAAGGCTATGAAGACGGCCATCTGTTAGCCTACCAATCTAAGTAATAAAATGAGGGAATGGGACACAGTCAAGCCTTTCGCTCCATGGGACAGCCATGGGGCGAAAGGCTTTTTGCCGTTTTTCTGCAGGGCAAACGCCAATTTAGCCGTGTTAAGGCAGTCGTCCATGATGCAACTGCCTCTTCCGCATATATTTATATTGTTCTTTCACAATTCATGACAGACAGGGTGAAGACTGTGGAAAATGTGGCTGAATCGGCGGCAAGCCCCAGTTACCAGCAGGGTTACGAGGACGGCTTGCGCCTCGGTGTTTGTCAGGCTGTCATGGAACGGATACCTGGTCCGGAGCCTTATTTCCGGAACATGAAAGTTTTTTATGTTCCGCAGGGCTTTCATGCCATAGATCAGGGAATATCCGCTGCGCTCAGCAGTCTGGTCAGAGAATGTATCGTTGTGGAAGCTCCGAAGATGCTGGAGCTCGCCAAAAAGGAACGTCCCGATCTTATATTCGTTTTGAACGGATTGCACGTATTTCCCGAGAATCATTTGGAGGATATCCGGCGCCTCCGTGCGCTGGGGATGACCACGGTTGTATGGTTCGTCGACGATCCTTATTTTAGCGAGGATACGGCCGTCGCGTGCACCGCGTATGACGTGGTGTTTACGCATGAGCTGGGATGCGTGTCTTTTTACCAAGGGTTGGGGGCCAGGAACGTCCACTACTTGCCGCTGGCCGTGAACCCGGAAATGTTCAAGCCCCTGCGCTGCGGCCCGGAGCATTTGTACGACATTTGCTTTATCGGCAATGCTTTTTGGAACCGTGTCGCTATCTTTGATGAAATGGCAGCGTTTCTGGAGAATAAAAAAGTGCTGATTGCCGGGGGATTCTGGGAGCGCTTGTCCAGGCAGGATTTGCTGGGCCGCTCGGTACGGCTTGGATTTATCCCGCCGGAGGAAACAGTCCGTTATTACAATGGGGCGAAAGTGGTCATTAATATTCACCGTCCTGACGAATGGGGGCAGGACAACCGCAACATCCATCGGATCGGCGGCAAATCGATCAACCCGAGAACCTATGAGATCAATGCTTGCGGAGCTATGCAGATCACCGATATCCGTGAAGACCTCACCAGTTTTTACAGACCGGGCTATGACATTGATACGTTTGCATCCGTTGCGGAACTCGAGAACAAGATTACCTATTATCTGGAGCACGACGAAGAACGGAGAAATATGGCGGCCCGCGGGCTGCACACGACCCGTCAGGCGCATACGTTCATCAGCCGGATGAAAACTTTCCTGAAGCAGTTCTGATGCTGACAATTTCAATCAAGGGAGTGTCGATATGTCGAAGGTTAAATGGCCCCGAAGGGTCCAGGATCTGAATCTGAGTTACGATTCCGCCAAAGCGAGAGCCAGGGGACGCGAGGACGGCTATCGCAGCGGATATCACGAAGGTTATTTGCGAGGCCGTGCGGACGTGATCACCAGCCGTCCGGCGGAATCCGTCCCGTTCCGTCAAATTCGCGTCTTGTATATCGCTTCAGGCAAGGGGTACCCGTATTCGCCGCTGGACGAGGCCATCTCCTCCACGCTCCGGACTATGGTCGCTGAAGTGGTCATTATTGAGCCGGGACAGCTTACCGTCGAAACGGTTTTGCAGACCGCTCCAGATCTGGTGCTTGTTCTGGACGGCATGTTCATAAACAACGAAATCATGGATGCCGTTCGGCAGCACGGAATCCGCACCGCCGTCTGGCTTACGGACGATCCTTACTATACCGACATGACGATGGAGAATGTCAAACATTATAACTACATCTTCACGTTGGAATCCAACTGCATTCCTTATTATCAACAGTTGGGATGCGCGCATGTCTATCATCTGCCTTTTGCTGCCCATACCGAGTACTACCGGCCGTCCCGGAATATATCTCCGCTTCGCCGGGATGTCAGTTTCATCGGCTCGGCGTACTGGAACCGAATCGCCTTTTTTGAACCGATCATCGACCGGCTCATGCAGCATAAAACGGTGTTCAACGGGATTTGGTGGGACCGATTGCCTAATTATACGGCTTATCAGGACCGTATCGAGCTCAACAAATGGATGGGACCTGCCGAGACAGCGGAGGCTTACAACGGTTCAAAAATCGTCATCAACCTGCACCGCTCCCATGAAGACGATTCCGTAAACAACAACGCCATCAAAATTCCCGCAGCTTCCCCCAACCCCCGCACCTTTGAAATTTCCGCCTGCGCCACGCTTCAGCTAAGCGACAGCCGGAGCGACCTGGCCAAATTTTATACGCCTGGCGTGGAGATCGAAACGTACAGTTCCCCGGAGGAGTTGTTGTACAAAATTGAATACTATCTTGGGCATGAGGAAGAACGCAGGCAGATTGCCCTTAACGCACTGGAAAGAACGTTCAGAGATCATACGTACGGCAAGCGCCTGAACGAGATGCTTACGATCATTTTCTCGTAATCTCTATACGTTTGAGGCTTTTGTACGAATGGCGGGCAGCATGTGTCCGTGCCGGCGTTTGTAGCCTCTCATATCTTGTATTATCTGGGTGAAAGGAGGTGTGATTCGTACCCCTGTACGATTTCTGCAGGCGGGCCTAAAGCATGGACATGACAAAACCCAAATTAATGCTGTTCTCCCATGTCAGCAACACCAAGAGTATTACAGGAGCAGAGAAACTGCTGCTGCTTTTCTGTCGCTGTATGGCATCTTATTTCAATTGTATTTTGGTGGCTCCGGGCGAAGGCAGGCTGACGGACCAGGCCCGAAAGCAGGGCACGCTGGTTATCATTCAGTCCTTTCCCCTGTTGTACGGCATGTATACCCCGGACTCCCGGCTGCCGCTGAACGCCGCTGAGCTCCGCAGCCATCCCGATTATTCTTCAGTCGTCAAGCTCATCGGAGAGACCGCACCGGATTTGGTACTGACGAACACCATTGTTAACGCACTGCCGGCGCTGGCCGCCAAATCTCTGGGGATCCCAGTCGTATGGAAGGTCACAGAGGTGATGCAAGAGAACGAATTCACGACGGAAGCGCTGAACATCGTGGAGAACAGCTGCGATTGGATGATTGCGATTTCGGAAGCGTCGGCCCGGGCGTACCGTGGGCGGACCAGCAGTCCGATCAGCCTGCTCCCTCCATCCTCGGACAGCGAACGGCTTCACTCCTTTGGTGAATTAGTAAGACAGAGCGAACGAAATGGGCTCAGGCTGAAAGAGGAACATAAGTGCATCGGCTACATTTCCGCTTTTATTCATCCGGAAAAAGGCTTAAGAGAGTTTATTCGTATGGCGTTGTCTCTATGCCCCGGCCGTCCCGATTGCCGTTTTGTGATCATCGGCCGGGCTGCGGATCATCGTTATTACGATGCTTGTCTAACGGATATCAGATTTTCTGGATATAAATCGAGATTCCAATTCATCCCGTTCGTGGAATCGGTTCAGTCGGCCTACAGTGCGATGGATATTCTGGTCGTGCCAAGCATGGTGTCCGAGGGCTTTGGCATGACCGCGCTGGAAGGCATGCTGTGCGGTAAACCGGTTGTGGCCTTTGCATCCGGGGGGCTCGGTGAGCTGATGGAGAGTACAGGCAATGGACATTTGACGGTACCCGTCGGGGACGCCCAGGGGCTGGCCGATAAGGTTGCCATGCTGCTGAGCGATCCGGTTGCTCTGACGAATATCGGCATGCACAATGAAGCGGCGGCGAGGGCGTTGTACGGAATTGAAGCCTACCAGCGGAGGCTGGATCAAATCGTCAGTCAATGGCGCGAATGCTATCCGCAATGGCTGACAGCCGGAAACCGAGCCCCCCTGCTCGTAGAGGAACCTCAGGTACAATCGGAGCCTCCGGTTGACAAGTCACATGCCTCCCGTAAATCGCGGAGATCCGGCCGCAGAAGATCCTACTATATCCGGATCACCCGCAAAAGGAAGTTGAAGAGGCCTGCGAAAAGATCACGAAGATTTGCGAGCGGTAAAACCCTCCGAAGATTGAAGAACAAGAAGGGTAAATCCGTTGGACGACGGAAGAGAGCGAAACGTTGGAATAGGAGACTGAAGTTATGAGAATGATGACGATCCTGGGTACAAGGCCCGAAATCATCCGCCTCAGTCTCATTCTACCGAAGCTGGACCGGTATGCCGAGCGCCATGTGCTTGTGCATACCGGGCAGAATTTTGCAGAAAGGCTGAGCGGCATCTTTTTCCGCCAACTTGGATTGCGTAGCCCCGATTATGTGCTGCAGGACGGTGCTGCTTCACTGGGAGTACAGCTGTCATCAATGTTTTCCCAAATGGAGACTATCCTGAAACGGGAGAATCCCGATAAAATCCTGCTTCTCGGAGATACCAACAGCGCCCTCTGCGCGATTCTGGCCGAACGGCTCGGATACCCCGTAGTGCATATGGAGGCGGGGAACCGCTGCTTTGACCTGAACGTTCCGGAGGAGAAGAACCGGCGTATCATCGATACGATTTCTTCTATTAATATGCCGTATACAGAACAGAGCAAGAAGCACTTGATTGCCGAGGGCTTTCCGAGCAGCAGAATCGTTCTTACAGGAAACCCCATTTATGAAGTGATGAAGCATTACGAGCCCAAGACCCGGAGCAGCGTCATTCTGGAAACCCTGGGTCTTACGCCGAAGGAGTATTTTCTTGTCACCGCGCACCGTGCGGAGAATGTGGACCGGCCGGAGCATCTGGAGCAGATTATGCAGGGACTGAACCTGATCGCTGAAAATCACGGCCGTCGTATCATATGCAGCATTCATCCCCGGACCGCTTCGCGGATTGCCGAGCACTCCGGATTTTCCATGAACCCTCTGGTGGAATTTCATGAACCCTTTGGATTTTTCGACTTTGTCCAATTGGAGCGATCCGCCTGCTGTGCATTAACGGACAGTGGAACCGTACAGGAAGAGTGCTGCATTATGCAGGTACCGACTGTCACGATGAGGCAAACGACGGAGCGGCCGGAAACGGTGGATTGCGGAAGCAACATCGTATCAGGCGTCGATGCGAAGCGGATTGCCGGTTCAGCGGCTCTGATGCTTGAGCTGAACACAAAGTGGCAGTGTCCCCAGGGATACCTGGTGGAAGATGTATCGGATAAGGTTGTCAAATTTCTGCTTGGAGGGAACGTGCATGTTTGAAAATCAGCGTATATTGGTGACCGGTGGCACCGGATCATGGGGCTATGAGTTGATTGCCCAATTGCTGCCGCTCATTCCGAAGGAAGTGGTGGTTTTCTCACGGAATGAATCCGCTCAGGTCGCAATGAGCCGGGAATTTGAAAATGACCGGCTGCATTTCCGGATCGGGGACATTCGTGACAAAGAAGCTTTGATGACGGCATGCCAAAATATCGATTACGTGTTTCATCTGGCGGCACTTAAACATGTTCCAATATGCGAGGATCAGCCTTATGAAGCATTAAAAACGAACGTGATCGGCACGCAGAACGTCATCGAGGCCGCAATTGAAAATAAAGTAAAGAAAGTATTCTACATTTCGACCGACAAGGCTGCAAATCCCTCCAACTTTTACGGGATGACGAAAGCCATTGGTGAGAAGCTGATCGTATACGCGAATCTGCTTCACACCGATACCCGATTCGTCACCGTGCGGGGGGGCAATGTGCTTGGAACCAACGGCAGCGTCGTGCATGTGTTCAAGGAACAGATACGGAATAAGGGTTATGTGTCCATTACCGACATGAAAATGACGCGTTTCTTCTTAACGCTTCGCGATGCGATCTCCGTGCTGTTCAAAGCGGCGGAAGAAAGCGTCGGCGGCGAAATTTTCGTCATGATGATGCCGGCCTGCCGGATCGTAGATTTGGCGGAGGTATTGATTGAGGCTTCCGGACGGGAGGACGTTCAAATTGTTGAATCCGGCGTTCGTCCGGGTGAGAAAATTCATGAAATTTTGATGAGCGACTATGAGAGTCTTTCGACCGTGGTGTTTGACGAAGAATATCTGGTCATTTTGCCGTCACTCAACATACCTGGCCTGAAATATCGGTACAGTCACTGCCAGCCGGTTTCGTTCAGCAGCTTCTCATCAAACACCCACCTGATGAACAAAGAGGAAATCCGCAATATCCTGGAGCGCGGGGGGTTCTTATAATGAAGCTGTTGATCCTGGGAGCAAGCGGAATGGCAGGCCATATGCTGGTCGATTATTTCAAGCTGCAAAGCAAGCACCAGGTCTTTTACACGACCCGGGATCCCCGCAACAGCGGTGGACTAATCATGGATGCTTCCGATATCGGGACAGTGGATAAATTGGTCGAGATCGTGAGACCCGATTGCATCATCAATGCGATCGGCGTACTCAACCATTTTGCGGAAGAGGACAAAATCAATGCTTACCATATCAACGGCTTTCTGCCGCATCGTCTCCGCCGGGCGGCGGATGCAGTCGGGGCCAGATTGATTCATATCAGCACCGACTGCGTTTTTGAAGGAAGGCGCGGAGGTTACCGGGAGAACGACATATCCGATGGAACGAGCGTCTACGCATTGACCAAAGCGCTCGGGGAAGTCCAGGCTCCGGGGCATTTGACGATCCGCACCTCCATCATCGGCCCGGAGATCCGCTCGAATGGAATCGGGTTAATGCACTGGTTCATGCATCAGCAGGGGACCGTTACGGGGTACTGCAACGTGT
Source organism: Paenibacillus sp. XY044 (assembly GCF_002257645.1). Lineage (GTDB taxonomy): Bacteria > Bacillota > Bacilli > Paenibacillales > Paenibacillaceae > Paenibacillus_AQ. Next base: position 109,771 of record NZ_NQMO01000010.1, read on the forward strand.
TTTGGAACGGGGTAACCACGCTGGAACTGGCAAAAGCGATCGATACCGTATTATTCACGCCATCATTGTCCGGGCTGATTCATCTGGCTCATCCGGAACCGATCAGCAAGCACGATCTTCTTTTGTCGTTCCAGGAGATTTGGAATCTGAGGGATGTGACTGTGGTTGCGGGTCATACCCCCGTTCAGGACCGGACGCTGCTTTCGACCCGAGGTGACTGGAATTACAAGGTTCCTCCTTATCGAGACATGCTGAAGGAGTTGGAACAATGGATGCGAGAAGCGACTTTGAGCAGCGTGTCATTCTAATCACCGGAGCTTCGGGGTTTACCGGCAGCCATGCCTGCCGGTATTTTGCCGGACAGGGCTTGCAGGTTGCCGCGATGGTACGCCATATCAGGGAAGAGGATCAGGCCGAAGGTGTCCGATACTACGCCTGCGATCTCCTTGACAAGAACGGATTGGAAAAACTCGTCGGGATCATCGCTCCGGATTATGTCCTGCATCTGGCCGGTAAAAACTCGGTGCCCGAATCTTGGGCGGAACCGCTGCTCTATATGGAATCCAACGTGCTCCCAACGCTCTATCTCCTGAACGCCCTCCGCCGTTATCCTTCCTGTCGGATTTTAATCACCGGTTCAATGCTTGTATTTCCTCTGCATCCGCCGTTTAGGCCGCCTCATCCATATGGCCTGAGCAAAAGTTTGCAAAAGGCAGCGGCTCTATCATGGAGGGAGCTGTTCGGCCAGGCCATCGTGCTGGCAGAGCCGTCTAATCTTGTAGGCCCCGGTCCGTCGAGGGGCTTTTGCAGTTTGCTAGGGCAGCATATCTCAGCCTGGGAACGGGGGGAAGCGGCTGAAGCTTTCCGCATTCCCTCCCGCTTCATACGTAGAGATTTTTTAGATGTACGCGACGCGATTAGAGCTTATTGGGTTTTGCTGGAGCGAGGATTACCCGGAGAGATCTATTCCGTCCGGTCAGGAAAAGAATACACACTCGGCGAAATTACCGATCTTTATAAGGAAATTTCTGAGAAGCCATTCCCTATCGAGTGGGGCGAAGGTGAGAATTCCAGCCAAAAGAGTCCGAAAAATACGGCCCCCAGGATGAAGGGACTGGGCTGGGAACCTTCCATTCCACTCCGAACATCGCTTACCGATGTTCTCGAATACTTTCGTACCTGTGGTGGTGATTACAAATGAGACCTTTGGTTACGATCGTCATTCCTTTTTACAACGATCCATATGTAGAGCAGGCGGTTGAAAGCGCCTTGTCGCAGTCCTACAGCCCCATAGAGATCATTGTGGTCGATGACGGATCGACGCAGCATGCCGAACGATTGGCACCCTACCGGCCCTACATTCATTATCTGGGAAAAGCTAACGGAGGCACTGCCAGTGCGCTCAACCACGGAATCCGCCATTCTTCTGGAGAATATATTGCGTGGTTGAGCTCAGACGATTTGTTTTACCGGGACAAAATCAATAACCAGGTGTTATTCATGCTGGAGCGGAACGCGTGGATTTCCCATACCAATTTCAACAACATCGACAGGAACAGTCAAGTTGTGAAGGATCGTGCGGGCGCATCATTTGAACGGATGATTGATTTTTACCGGTTCTTTCTGAACAAGGCCAACCCAATTAACGGATGCACGGTCATGATGAGAAAGGAATTATTTTGTCACATCGGGCTGTTTGATGAGTCCCTTCCTTATACGCATGATTTGGAAATGTGGGGCAGGGCGATTCAGGCCGGCTTTTCGTTTCATTACTTAAACGAAGCGCTGGTCGGCTACCGCTGGCATGAGGCCATGGGAACCCTTCGGCATCAGGAAGTCATTAAACGGGAGAGTGCGGTCACTTGGCAGAAGGTTAATGATGTGATCGGCCGAATCGCAGCCATGATGGAATAAAAGCAGTCAGCCCGTGGGCTGTTCTTCACGATATTATGACCAACTATTCACCGTTTGAGCTTGTACTGTTTACCAATATCAACAACGCGGCGCATACCGGTGTTTATAAATAGCTGAAAGACGGGAGGAGGAATCAATGAAAGTTTTATTTGTATTTTACGTGCCTAGCGGCGGGATGGACACGATCAATCGTTTGCGCTGCCAGGAACTGAGGAATTACGGAATCGAGGCCTCCTGTTTGTATTATTTCTGGGGGGCGGGCATGCAGAACAGGGCGGATTTTCCGATTTATATTACCAATGATGACGCGGAAATCAAGCAAATACTGGATGCGGGCGGTTATGACGTGATCGTGGTTACGACGGATCATGGGAGCTTCCCCCGTTTCCGCCAACTTGGGTATACCGGCAAGCTGGTCCTTGAAATTCAGGGTTACGGGCCAAAAGAGGTAGCCCGAAGCAAGCTCACCGAGGCTGTTCCCTATGTGAATGCTTACGCATCCGCTTTAATGAATCCCAGTACGCCGCATATCACTGCTTTATTCCAGGAACTGTTTCCGCACATCCCCTGCTATATCATTCCTAACTGTATTCATTCGGAGACGTTTACCTATCGCCAAACGACCAAGCTGTCCTACCCGGTCATCGCCTGGCTGGGAAGGATAGACGATAATAAAAACTGGCGGGAGTTTTTGTATATAAGCCATCAACTAACGCATTTCGTACCCGATTTGCAGCTATGGATGTTTGAGGATGCCAATTTGGGTGATCCTGACCAGCGTCAGCAGTTTTTAAAAGTTGTGGACGACTTGCAGCTGGGTTCCCGGCTAACCATGCACTCTAATATTCCGAATCACGAAATGCAGTACTATTATTCTTCGATCGGAGATTCGGGCGGATTGATGTGCTCAACCTCGAAAGTGGAGGGAGGGCCGCTATCGGTATTGGAAGCGATGAGCTGCAGATGCCCTATTTTAGCATCCAATTCAGATGGAGTGGCGATAACCATCAAGCATAATGTTACAGGAAAGAACTATAATCTTGGAAATGTTCATCAGGCCGTCACCGAGGGATTGAACCTCATCCAAGATGTTGATTTAAGGGAGAGCATTAGGAATGCTGCACAGCATTTAGTTAAGACGAAATTCAATCCTTATCGGTATAGCGTAAGTTTTATTAATATGTTGAACAGCATCCAGAATTTAAACGGGTGAAGCGACTTGATTATTCTAAGTAATGTATAATAAAACAAATAAGGGCTTGCCGTTAGGTAACGGTAAGCCCTTATTTTGTTAAGACTGCGCCGGTTCCGACGAGATGAATCCCCTGGTTTGGAAAATTTATTAATGCTGCTGACTCACCCCGCTGTTGCATAATCATCATTTAGAAGTGTCTGGATGATGCTCATATCGGGTATCTTATAGTCGCTGGAATTAGCTTGAAGTGTCTTGAGAATAGGGTTCCAGATTTCCTCTTCATATGGAGGGGGTTCCGATAATGAAAATATGGAAGCGAGTGTGAGCGGTGAATCATCGTTACTTTTGTGTTTTTTCTGTTTTCTAATAAATATGCTTTTTAGAATGTATTTCCGTCTTTTGCGCTTCAATCTTTGATGACGTTTTATGTTGTGAAGTCGTTCCATTGTTATTTTTTTCTTAGAAGTCTTCTTTTTCTTCTTAGGAATCGTATTCTTCTTTTTCTTATGCCTAATAGGCGCTTTCTTCTTTGAACGTTGCCCCATTTTGCATCTCCTCCTTTTGAGGTGTTTTGCTGTTCATGATGTGGAGAAGTATCGTTACCTTGATTGAGATACTTGCTGCGTGCGAACTCATACAATTCATGTAGGCGGGAAGTCATTGCAGGTAAAGACCAGTATATTTCTCCCTGTTCTTTGGCGTGATTTGCAACGGAAAGGAACAATGCCGGGTTTTCTAAGGCAGATCGCAGTAAAACATATAACTGATCACTATCTCCGGTACGAAATACAAATCCAGTCGATGCGCTTTTTACCATTTCAGGTATGCCACCGGCATCAGAAGTGATAATCGGTTTGCCAGCAATTTGGGCCTCAATAATGGCGAAAGGCTGGTTGTCCTGAATGCTCGGGAGGACAATGAGGTCTGCTTGGCGTAACAATTCTGGGATATCATCACGCTTTCCCAGAAAGGTGACGTGGTCTGCGAGACCAAGTTCCTGTACGGTTCGCTTTAATTTATCGCGGAGTGATCCGTCACCAACTAGCCAGCAAACCCAGTCTGTGCGTTCTTCTCTCAGCTTAGATAGAGCATGCAGCAGATAGATGTGCCCTTTTACAGCATCGAAGCGTGCAGGACACATAAACACTTTCTTTGCGGTGGGTTTCGTTATGGTGACATCACGCATCATGTTTTGTTGAAATTCATCCACATCTATACCGTAAGGGCTAACGACAATATGGTGTTCGGGAACAGAAAATTCATGAACCAATAAATCTTTTAGCCATTGTGATGGAGTAATGGTTACATCGCTAACGGTCGTACCCAGATATTCGCGCAAGGAACAATAGCGCCATAGGCGAGAACTTTGATCTTGCTCTAGCAATCCTATATCCGTCCATTCAACAAACACTTCCTTGGCGAGGCATCCGTGAATTGTCGTTACTAAGGGGATGTTTGGTGGTTTAACACGTGACATTGCATGGGCGCTCACGATGTCCTGCGCGTGAATCAGATCATATTCTGCCAGACCGAAATACATGATAGCGGCTTCCATGCAGTATCGATCGATCTCGGATTGCTTAATCCAAGGATCAACACCAGGCAAATGGTGATCCATATATTGATGGGTCTGGTTGGCAATCAATGATTGCAACCTTCCCTTTTCTATAAACAAGTCTTTATTGGAGATGCGAAATCCCTGACCGTCCGGCGTCGGGGAGAAGATATCAGCGTGATGCCCCGCGCGTTGTAATGCTTTGGTCAGTTGATTGACATACGTGTTCACGCCACCGGCATTAGGTAGCGCCCAACTGCAGGCGATTAATATTCTCATCTGTTCATCTCCCGATTGACTAATCTGTCGTCCCCATATCATATGAGCTATTCATACCATTGCTCACGTACATATACCCATTTCACCCACAGCAAATTTAGGTCTCCATCGGGAAGTACGGCGGCAGCAGCAATCTCCCGCACCCATAACAAATACAGGGCTAACGGATATGTAATAATGAATGATCCGGCCGCCTGTATTTCAAGACGCCCGGATCTTAGTTCTAAAATGGCCTGTTTGAGATCAATATCATTGCTGTGTCCTTTGCTCCGGATACCGGCGATAGTAATACAAGATTTCAGGCAGGTTCTCAACCGAATAGCCTTGAAGCACATAACGCGTAATGAAATACATGTCTTCGCTAACCGTCTCCAATCCTCTCGGATAACGCTCCAACCCGCCGAGAAGATCGAACAATGAGCCCCGCATCATCAGCGTCCCATGGCATACACAATGCCCGCCAGACATATATATGCCGGCAATGTTCTCATAGCCATACTTTACAAAATCGAGGACGTACTGCTTGTCAAAATTCCCGTCCTCGAACCAAGCTAATGCTGTACCGCAAAGGCAGAAATTTGTATTCCCCTGCAGAAATCTGACCTGCTTCTCGATCCGCTCCGGATGCGAGATGTCATCTGCCGCCTGTGTTGCGATGAACTCGCCTCTAGCTAAGAAATAGCCTGTGGTAAACGCACCGGAAAAGCCAACATTATAGGGCAACGGATGATAGACAAATCTGTTTTCTCTTATTACGGGATGATTTCTATGCTTCTTCACCCATTTTTGAATGACTCGATCTGTATCATCTGTAGAACCGTCATTTACGACAATGATTTCAATATGAGGATAGGTTTGATGAATAAGGCTATCTAGCGTTTCCTCGATATGTCGAGAAGCATTATAGGCACCAATTACAATACTGGCCAAATTAGGCGTTCTTTGGAATCTCACGTATTGACCTCCTTATTTACTGTGGCTGTAAGCCGCAAGCTTATTAATGATATATTGCTGCTGATCATCGGTAAGAAAGGGATGCACGGGAAGTGCGAGCGCATGCTCAGCTACCTTTTCGGTAACTGGAAAGTCTCCCGCCTTATAACCTAATGAGGAGAAGGCTTGCTGTAAATGAAGCGGACATGGATAATATCGGGCAGTAGTGACTCCATGCTGATCCATGTGGAGTAATAGTTTGTCTGGATCCGGGACCTGTATGACATATAAATGATAAACATGGCTGCAAGCTGAATCGCAATACGGTAGGATGAGATCGTTCAGATGTGCGAGTTGATTCGTGTAACGCTCAGCCAGTTCTTGGCGGCGTTTAGTCCATGCGCTTAGTTTTTGCATTTTGATTCTCAGCATTAAGGCCTGAATTTCGTCTAGCCGGCTGTTAAGTCCCACGGCCTCGTGAAAATATTTAAGCTTCCCCATCCCATGGAAAGCGAGGACACGGATTCGATCTGCCATTTCGCCATCATTACTTGTAACCATGCCTCCATCGCCGAAGCCACCGAGATTTTTAGTCGGATAAAATGAGAGGCAAGCCGCATGGCCTAAGCTGCCTACCTGTTTGCCTTTATACTCTGCACCTATAGCCTGACATGCATCTTCAATAATAATCAATGAATAACGGTGTGCCAGATCGGCAAACGCGTCCATATCTGCGGATTGGCCGAAAAGGTGCACAGGGATGATCGCCTTGGTACGTGCCGTTATTTTTGCTTCCGTGTGGGCTGGTGAAAGGTTATACGTTCGTTCATCGATGTCGGCAAAAACAGGTGTCGCTCCTACGCGTACAATGGCTTCGGCCGTAGCAAAGAATGTAAAGGGGGAAGTTATCACCTCGTCTCCAGGTCCGATCCCGTTTGCCAATAAGGTGAGGATGAGAGAGTCGGTTCCATTTGCCGTCGATACAGCATGCTTAGCTTGAGTAAGCAGCGCCATCTCAGCTTCGAACCGCTTCACCTCAGGTCCCGCGACAAAAATACCCTTATCCAGAACCTCGGACAATGCATCGAGAATATGCTCATTTCGTAAGACCCGATATTCTGATTGTGGATCAAATAAAGGAATGGGTTTCATGGGTAGAGACTCTCCTTCCAAGTCACTTAGCCGCCACGCCTTTGACTGTCTTTCCGTCCGTGACGTCCTTGGTAACGACTGCCCCTGCACCGATAATCGCATTTTCCCCGATAACGATACCTGGCAGCAGCGTTGCGTTATTGCCGATTCTGGCCCCTTTCTTAATATGTGGCCCTTTCAGAGGGACCTCTGTAGGCTCCATGTATTTGTCATTCGAAGTAGAAACTTCCGGACCAATAAAAACGTTGTCTTCGATGATCATGTCCGCGGTAATATAAGCCCCGGTTTGGATGACGCATTGGTTTCCGATCTTTGTTCGACATTCCACTTTTGCATTGCGGCCTATTACCGACGAATGGCCAATTTTTGTTTGTTCCCTGATACTGGCCAAGTCGCCGACCATAACGTCTTCTCCCAGTTGGCTGCCTGCATAAATAACGGTTCCGTTGCCAATGCTTGATCCGCTGCCGATTACTAATCCTTTTTGATCTGTGATATGATGAATGACTTTGGAATTTTTAAAGGGTTGACAACCGAGGTAGCTGCCGTTACCGATCGTTACTTCATCTCCAATGATTGTGTTTTGAAGTATGACGGTATGATGGCCAATTCGGACTTGGTTTCCAATCGTGACTCCCGATTCAATAACGATATGATGGCCGAGTACGACATCTTTTCCGATGGTCGCATTCGTCGAGATCACGTTCGTCGAATCCTCATTTCGCTCACTCATCTGGACTCCTCCGCTTTTAAGATCTTCTTCGTGATTTCTCCTGTAATCTCCATGGCTAGAAGTCCACCTTCACCAGGTACATTGGGCTGCGTTCCGTTTTTGATGCATGTGATAAAATCAAGTAGCTGCAGCCACAAGGGCTCCTGTATGGGAACGGCAATTTTCTCAACGATATTTTGTTGGGTATAATTCATGTTTAACGAGCTTTGATAAAAGCGAGTCGAACGGGTAATAAGCACCTGTTTATCCAATAAATCGGCTTGAATGAAAGCGGTCTTGGTCACAATTCGAATGGTTCTAATCTTCTCCTCGGTTATATAACTTGCCGTTACCTGTACTATTAGTCCATTGTCCATCTGAATGAGAGCCGCCGCGTGACGAATCGTTCCCTGATCTGCATACCCAACAGCCTGGACAGCATCGGTCCTTGTATGAAACAGATGGTGCAGAATGTAAATATCGTGAATCATCAGGTCATCCACAACATTGACGTTTTGCCACCTGGCTTCGAAAGGACTCATTCGGTGAATGTCTACTGCAACGACATCTTCCTGCTCAATGATTTGCTGCAGTACCCGAATGACAGGATTATACAGTTCGATATGTCCAACTTGCAGCTTCACACCGGCCTCCGCTGCACGTTTAATTAAATCCTTGCCTTCCTTCATATTTTGAGCGAGTGGTTTTTCCATCAGCATATGGACACCTTTGGCTATACAAGCCAGGCCGACTTGGTAATGATGAAAAGTTGGAACTGCAATCGATACCGCATCGACCTGATCAAGAAGGTCCTCCAAACTTTCGAAGGCCATCGTCTGGAACTTAGCGGAGATATGCTGTGCCCGCTTTTGATCAGCGTCATATATCCCTATCAGTTCGCAGTAATTTGATAATGCAGTATATACCCGAACGTGATTTTCACCCATTACTCCTGCGCCGATTACACCTACCCGCATGATTTATACCCCTCTTTCTGCGAACTCACGGCATAAATACATGAAATCATACCACTTCTTGCAAACTGCCTTGGGTGCAAACTGTTTACTATCTTTTAGAGCGAGTTGCGATAGGTGGTTCCGGTAAGCATCATTGAAAAGAAGATCTTGAAGGGCGGAGGCGTACTTTTCCAAGGCATCAGGGAGCCACCAATAAGGCGGTGATCCCCAGTTTACGTCAAAGATCAGCCGTTGGTTCGATGCGATATGATAGATGCCTCCCATTGCGGCTGCGATAATCGGAACACCACAAGACATGGCTTCCAAAATTTGGTTGGGGCAATTTTCACTCTTACTGCCACAAATCATGATATGCCAGCTGCCTACAATTTCCGCCATCTGATTATGTGGTACATTTGTTCGGATAAAAAGATTCGGGGGATGGTCGTTTAACCAGCCTTGCTGATTACTAGGCGGGGCGGACATGATCATTTCGAACCGAATGTGCGGGAACCTTCGTGCGAGAAACGGCATAACTTCAGGCCCCTTCAACAGACCATTCAAATCATGACCAACCCATCCGACCACAATCTCTTTGCGTTTCTTTCTGGGATAAAAGATTTCGCTGTCAACAATGTTTGGAATGATATGCATGAGATGAGCAGGGTAATTGTACTCCTGCATATACTGCTTTTGGAACTCCGAATAGACAACCATCGGAACATAGCGCTCGATCGGACGGTGTTGGTCGAAGTTAGGTCCGGTGCTCCAATACTTTCCTTTGTAAACCTGAAAATCCGGTGTGTAGTTCTGAACAAAATGGTTCCACCAGCCGGGAGTGTATTTATCGATCAGGAACGCGTTATTCGGATAGATGGGCGCTTGCCCCGGATTGGGAGCAAAAGCAATCCGTAAATCCGGCGGACAAAAACGAGGCAGCCATTTGGCCCGCATATTGGCCTCCGCATAAGGACCTGACATTGATTGTGCTTGAAAATAATCCATAATAAATTTAAATTGAAACATTAATGCATCCCTCCTGCCCTTCATCGGTGTACTCCGAGCTCCCGCCGATACCATTTGATCGTCCGGTCTAACCCGAGATCAATACCGACTTGTGGATCATATCCCAGGATCGCTTTGGATCGAGTTAAATCCGGTTTACGGGCTGGCATGTCCTCATACCCAGGTCCATATGCCTCCTCGTAAGGCTTAATCATAATCTCCGACGAGGACCCGGTCATCCGAATCACGCGCTCGGCTAACTGCATGATCGTAATCGATTGTTCGGAACCAATATTGAAAACGAGGCCATCGGCTTTAGAGCTTAATGCCTGCACTGTTCCCCGCACCGTATCGTCAATAAACGTAAAGCATCGGGATTGTGATCCATTCCCATAGACCTCCAGCGGCCTGCCTTCCAAAGCCGCCATAATAAAACGAGGCACGACCATGCCATATTGAGAATTCGTTTGACCCGGGCCATAGGCATTAAAATAACGCAGAATCGTAACCGGAAGGCCTTTCTGAGAATAGCCTAAGCACATGTGCTCGTCTAACGATTTAGCAGTCGCATAACACCAGCGATGAATGGATGATGATCCATAAACACGGTCCGAATCTTCACGAAACGGCAGATCACGATTTTTACCGTATACTTCTGAGGTTGAGGCAAAGATGACCTTTCTCCCCATTTCATAAGCGAGTTCCAGTACGTTTCTTGTACCGTCAATGTTGCCTTCTATGACTTTCAGCGGATGTTCCACCGTGTTCTTCACGCCAAGTACTGCGGATAAGTGAAAAACAACTTCTGTCTGTTGAATCAGTGTTTTCATCAGTTCGCGGTCCAAGACGGTTCCCTGAATAAAGCGATGATTTGGGTGATGCAAAACCTCGTTAAGAAATTGAAGAGAGCCGGTAGATAGATTATCAAGTGACCACACCCTGTGATTCATGGACAACAGTTTCTTCACCAGGTTGGATCCAATGAACCCCGCGCCGCCTGTAACTAAAATATCCATAAGGTACACCCCTTGTGATCAAGATCCCTTCCTTGAATGCAGAATGAATTGCGAAGATCTGAGCAGGCCACCTCATAACAAGGAGAATGATAGAAGATCTGGGCCTATGGTACGTTGGCATCGTACTTTGTTGAATGAACGGAAGGTTGAAATCATGTTTTTATGGTTTGCCGTTTGACATATCTTACGGCCACTCGTGTAAGAAGTACTGGTCAACAATCTAAATTACCGAGAAATGGTAAAGCACCAAGGTGTCACGAAAAGCGAGAGAAGAAAACCACGCAATGAACTGAGCGTAGGCGATCTTTTATATCTCAGAATGGGGAAGGGGTTAGACTCGCTTCAAGACAAGTTAGGAAATCTGAAATGGGGAGGGGAAAGTGGGATCTAGGGGCGCTGGACCAAATAAGGCGATTTGTATGCTGCGTTATCCAAAGTTTTCACCATAAGTCCTCTTCTTAGAGTAAAATGATATTTTTGCGATCCTTTATATCTCTGGTGGCGTTACGTGTATCGACTACGATAGGGGTATGCGCCACTAAGGTCTCATAAGGAATATTGGAATGATCCGTTAAAATTAACGTGCAATCAAAGTGTTTCATATTTCGTGCTGTAAGCTCAATTGAATGAAGTTTGGTTTCGGCAACTTCCAATTCATCTACATAAGGATCAAAATATTCTACTTGGGCTCCAGACTGTAATAGCTGCTCTATGATATGAATGGCAACAGACTCTCGAATATCATTCACATCTTTTTTATACGTTACGCCGATAACAAGGATATGACTCCCAGGAAGCTCTTTTGGAAGCAGCGCCTTTGTAACCCGTTCTACAATATATCCAGGCATATCCTTGTTTACCTGATGGCTAAGCTCAATGAAAGGCAAATCGTTGTCGTGTTCCCTTGCCTTCCATAATAAATACAGGGGATCGACGGGGATGCAGTGTCCACCCACCCCTGGACCAGGGTAATACTTCGTAAACCCGTAAGGTTTAGTTCCGGCAGCCTCAATGGCCTCCCAAAGGCTAATATCCAGTTTCTCGCACAATTTCAGTAAACTGTTCATAAACGAGATGTTTACGTAACGCTGACAGTTTTCCAAAATTTTTGTCATTTCAGCAACCCTTGGCGAGGATACCACAACGACTTGATCAAATACTGCTCCATATACTTGTTTGGCGAAAGTTGTACATGATGGGGTGACGCCCCCAACAACCTTAGGGATTTTCTCCAACTCCCATTTGGATCCCGGGTCAATTCGTTCTGGCGAATAAGCGAGTGAAATATCTCTCCCTACGAGAAATCCGGTTGACTCTAGAATAGGTTTAATTCGCTCTTCACTCGTTCCTGGAAAAGTGGAGCTTTCGAGCACGACGAGCTGGCCTCTCCGGAAATACGGAAGCGAGCTTTGCAATGCCCCGATGATATACTTCAAATCAGGCTGATCGTCATCACCAAGCGGTGTTGGAACGCAAATAATGATCACATCAACTTTCTCGATCACATCAAACGAACTGCCGATATGAAATCTATTTTTACTGAACAGTTCTCGAATGTCGCCTTTCTCATAATCAGAAAGATAGGGTTGACGTTTGTGTAACATATTAATCTTTCGTTCATCTACATCGATGCCGTATACAATGTGTCCCTTCTCAAGAAATAGCCGGGCCAATGGTAATCCGACATACCCCAGCCCGATAACGCCGATTTTATACTTCGGAATATCCTCCATCATTCTTCCAACTCCCTTTGATCGATCTCATAGCATAGTACGCGAAATAACTAAAACTGCGTTAGTTGATTGTCCAAATTAGCAAAAATAGTGGAGTATCACGAATTTTCATAGATTCCGGGACAAATGATTTGCGGTATAAGGAAGGCGCACATGATGCCACAAGGGCAGCGAAACCCGGGTTTAACTGGATCTAACCGCTCGGCCTGTGTCCGTTCAGGTCCGGATTTTTCGGTAGGGAGAGACATGCTTGGCGAGTAGGAAGGTGACGGGAATGGCTATTAAACTAAACGTATGTAACGCTAGATCGATACGAGTAGGTAGACATGTGTCCAAAACCCGCTTTTGGCCATTTAACGAGGGATTTAGTTAAAAAATAGATCAGGTAAGTAAAACATCCGCCCAATGGGACGGATGTTTTTGAAAGGGGATCAGCGGAGAGTTCTTAAGATATTGCTCTAGTTCTAGGTGTTTTTCTCTGAAGGACCAAGAACCGACTGACAATGAACGGTTCCCTTCGCTCGTTTGTCCAATGATTCGGCTCGAAAATTCAGCTACAAGTTATCGGCAAAGCTTCGATACGTCTCTTGAAGCCCCTGTTCCAGCGAATAGACGGGTTTCCAAAGCAGCTTTCGATTAATCTCTTGATTCGATAAGCAGCTGTCGCGGATGTCTCCCGGCTTGTCGGGTCCGTGCTGCACTTTAATTTCCCGGGAATGGAACTTGCGGAGAAACGACACCAAATCGTTAATCGTAGCTGCTTTTCCGGTACTGACATGCAGCGTCAAATCCTCCGGATGGCTGCTTGCCGCGATCAGTGCTTCGACAACATCCTTGACATAAATAAAGTCCCGCGTCTGATTTCCGTCGCCGTTGACAACCAGCTGCCGCTCCTGGTGGACCCGGTCCATAAAAATGGCCACGACGCCGCCTTCTCCCTTCGCGGTCTGACCCGGTCCGTACACGTTGGCGAAGCGGAGAATGGCATGGGACAATCCGAATAAGGACGTGTATAAACGAATGTACTGCTCGCCGGCCAGCTTGGAAAGGCCATAGAAGGAGATCGGAAGCGTGGGATCGTTTTCCGTCATGATGTCCTTTTGTAGGTTACCGTATACGCCTGATGTGGATGCAAAGATTACCTTGCGGACCTTAGCTTCCCTGCAGGCGTTCAGAATGTTGAGCGTGCCCCCAATGTTAATGTCCATATCAAGGAAAGGATCCTGTATCGACTGCTGAACATCAGCCTGGGCAGCAAGATGGACTACGGCATTCGGCCGAATGCCAACAATCGCCTTATAGGCGTCGGAGCTTCGGATATCAAGCGTATGAAGAACCGCCTCCGGCGGAACTTTTTCGGCACTGCCCGTGGACAGATTATCGATCACCTGCACCCGCAGCCCAAGGGACGCAAGACGACGGACCAGATGTGAGCCGATAAAACCAGCGCCGCCTGTCACGACAACCGTATTCATGCATCTACCTCCTGTGTGTTTAGGTCATGAACTATCGTATGTGGAGGAGAAACGTTCGGTATTAGGCGATCCAATCATTTCTGCGGCTGATGCAAAGATCTCGGGAGGGATGGGTAAAATGATGGCAAAGGAAGTGCAAAATCTCGATATGCTTTCAAGTAAATGGGGGATGTGCGATGCACGTTAAGAAAAGGATAGGAGCGGCCGTGTGCCTGCTCTTGGGCGTCATTATCGCGACGTTCATGGCGGGTCGCGAAGCGAATCCGCCGGATCGGGACCGGGAAACCATGTCCGCAAGTGAAGAGCAGATCCAAGAACCGACAGGGATGTTCAAGTGGAATGATAAAGAGGTTTGGAGTGTGGAGTGGGAAGGGAGAAACCAATCCTGGATACTGCAGCGGGAACGGGCTGCGGCGGAAGAGAGCATGTTAGGGAGCGGATGGTTGCTTAATGGAAGCAAACTGCCCGTAAGTCAAGCGGAATCCAGGCTTCGAAAGCTTCGCGAGTTGGGGCAGGACGGTGGAACCCGCCGCGCTTCGTCTCTAAGCCATGAAGTGATCGTTGGCACCATTACGGTTACTTTAAGCCAGTTGGAGGAGCCCGAGGTATTTCTGATCGCAGTGGAGCCGGATCACTCCGAACAGGTATGGATCCTCCGCAGCGGAGATCCTTTAGCTTATTCGGTATCCAAAAATGCCTATTTGCAGCTTGAGCGGATGCAGTAGATCCGGCTGTCGCCATACCAAAACCTTTCAGCATACCGGATAGCGCCGGTGGTCATCCTAAACGGTGTTATCAATACACTTATTAGAGATGGAGGATGAACTCATGCTACGATCCAAAGCGATTAGTCTCTCGGTATCGGCAGCCCTGCTCGTGAGTATGGCCGGTGTTGCCGGTTGTGCCACGAAGGAGCCTGCAAACACGAACATCCGCACCAAAAACGTCATTGACGGCAACGGCAGAACGGGCCGTATTGGTGTGAATTCCTTACGGGAGAATGGCTTGATCAGTCCGAAAGGTTACACATACAATACGAACAGCACGGGCACCGATCACAGAACGATGCATAACCTGACCAATGCCCAATTGTCGCAAAAGCTGTCCGATAAAGTGGCGGCCATGAAGGAAGTCAAATCAGCCAACGTCCTCGTAGCCGGAGATACCGCCTATGTTGCCGTGTCCCTGCGCGATACCGCAAGCAACACCGGCGGCAACATCGGCACGAAAAGCTACAACGGCACCACAAACAACATGATGAATGGAAGCAGCTTTAACAATGCCGGTACGGCAAATGGAAGCAGCTTCAATAACCGTTCGAAAATGGGAGTGAGCGGAGCAGCTCCGAACGCTGCGGCAGCACAACACAACATCCGCAACTATTCGACCAAAGGGGCAAGTATTACGGGCAACAATGGCTACAATATGACGACCTACGGTACGGCAGGTACGACGGATAACGGCGTCGGTACGTACAAAGGCATGGGTGCCGGCGGATACAGCGATTACCGCAACGACACGATTACGTCAGATATCAAAGACCGCATCGCCAATACGATCAAGAGCACCGATAACACGATCAAGAACGTCTATGTATCCGCAAACCCAGGCTTTGTCCAAGGATTATCTAATTTTGCGGCACAGACGCAAGGGGGACATCCGATCAAAGGACTCATGTCCGATCTGTCGACGATGGTGGAGCGCATCTTCCCAATGAATGCCGGGAATGGCAACCGCACTACCAATTACAATGCCCCTGTTCATCATTTTGATACAACCAATCGGTAAATTGCCGGCAAAAAGGGGCTGCCATAAGCTTGTTATGGACAGCCCCTTATACATAGATCATTTTAATGATTAAAATTGTGATTAAAATACCTTGCGTCCTTTGACCCAAACGCCTTGAATATCAAGCTGGGCATCCAGCAGCAGGACATCCGCCTGCTTGCCGATTTCGATCGTGCCGGTGCGGTCTTCGATCCGCAGCCGTTTGGCCGGGTTGAAGCTGGCGGCAAGGGATGCCTCTTCGATCGACAGGCCTACGTTGTTAATAAGGTAGCGGAAGCCTTTAATCATCGTCAAGGTGCTTCCGGCGAGGCTGTCCCGCTGGCCTTTCAAGGTAGCGATACCGTCATGAACTTCAACCGGAAGATCGCCAATCATGTAATCCCCGTCTCCAAGTCCGGCCGCTGACATGGCATCCGTAATCAGAATGAGATTGTTATCCTGCTTCAAACGGGCCAGGATGGAAATGCAGGCCGGGTGCACGTGGATGCCGTCGGCGATGATTTCCGCGTGAATGCGCGGATCGCTCAGCACCGCCCCTGCCGTTCCGGGCTTGCGGTGGTGCAGCGGCGTCATCGCGTTAAAGGTATGAACGCCTTGGCGCAGACCGGCATCCACGGCTGCTTCCACCTCGTCGTACGTCGCATCCGTGTGGCCGAGCGCGGCGTTGATGCCGTGCGCGGTCATCCAGGCGATCGCATTCAGCGCACCTTCGCGTTCCGGCGCCAGCGTGACCTGACGGACGAGACCTGGATACGCGGATTCCCATTCTTCCAGCCATTCAACATTCGCCAGCACGATATGTTCCGGGTTTTGCGCTCCCGGCCATTTCGGGCTGATAAAAGGACCTTCCAAATGAACGCCTTCCACGGTTGCGTACGGCATGTCATACTGAGTATACTCATGAACCTCCTTAAGCACGCGATCGATCGCCGCCTTTGGAGCGGTCATCGTCGTCGGGAGGATCGAGGTGGTACCCTGCGAGCAGTGGAAGGCCGTAATGGTGTCCAGCACTTCCTTGTTTGAATCCATAAAGTCCTGGCCGTTGCCGCCATGAACGTGGACGTCAATAAAGCCGGGAACGATGTATCCGTCCGTTTTGTGATGGCTTGCGGCTGCGTCCGTCCAGCGCTGCGGCAGATCGCGGGCAAGCCCCGCGTAGACGATCTTGCCGTCCTGGATGGCGACGGATCCCTCTTCCAATACCCCTGCCGGCGTTACAACTTTGCCGTACAAGAGCTGTACGTGTTCTTCACTCATCCTAACAACCTCCCTGCACCTTGATCCAGCAGTACCACGACGTTCGGATGGCATTGCAGCAGCGATGCCGGGCACTGCGTCGTAATCGGTCCTTTCAGCGCGCGTTTCACGATCTCAGCCTTGTCTTCGCCACGAACGAGCAGCAAGATTTGCTTGGCTTTTAAAATGCTGCCGACACCCATCGTAACCGCCTGCTTCGGCACATCGTCCAGCGATGGGAAGAAGCGCGCGTTTGCCGTACGGGTTTTCTCCTGAAGCTCGGCCACATGCGTTCCGCCGTCCAGGCTGTCATCCGGCTCGTTGAACCCGATATGCCCGTTGTGTCCAATGCCGAGAATTTGCAGGTCCACCGGGCCGTTCTGCTCCAGCATGCCGTCGTAATTGATGCATTCTTCCTCCAGATCGGCAGCGTTGCCGTTTGGAACATGCGTATTCTCGAGCTGAATATCGATATGGTTGAACAGTTTCTCGTTCATAAAGGTACGGTAGCTCTCCGGATGGCCATCAGGCAGGCCGACGTATTCGTCCAGATTGTAGCTGGATGCTTTTGCGAAGCTGACAAGACCCTGCTGGTACATTTCGATAAGCCGTCCGTAAATTCCTACCGGAGTGCTGCCGGTCGCCAGGCCGAGCACCGCTCTCGGTTTGGTATGCAGCAGGCTGGCGATCAGGCTGGCCCCGGTTGCGTTAAAATCAGCCTCGTTTTTAAACGTATAAATGTTCATGCTTGAAGATGACCTCCTCTGGATTTTCGGTAATTCTGTACGTTATGGTAGGACTGCTCCAGCTTGGGAACATACTGTCCGAACTGCTCGCTGTTCATCCCCATAAACAGGATGTCGACGAGATGGAGCTGGGCGATCCGCGAAGCCATGTCTCCCCGGCGCATCCCTTTTTCGAGGGAAGAGGCGAACAAGGGGATATCGGCCATGGAAGCCAGCGTATTGCTGCTGTATGACGTCAGCGAAATGGTCGCTGCACCGCTGTCTTTGGCGCAGGCCAGCGCATCGATGGTTTCGAGCGTCTCCCCCGAGTAGGAAATGGCCACCGCCACATCCCGTCCCGACAACGTCGAGGCGGAAGTAATCTGCATATGTGAATCAGCAAAAGCGGTACAGTTCTTTCCGATCCGGATCAGCTTCTGGTAGAAATCCTGGGCGACGATGGACGAGGTGGCTACGCCGTACAAATCGATCCGATCGGCAGCGCAGAGCAGACGGATCGCCTGGGCCAGACGGTCCATGTCGAGCAGGGACGTCGTGTCGCGGATCGAGGCCAGATGATTCGCTTCCATGGCCTCTACGATTTGGGATAACGGGTTGTTCGCCACGATATCCTGATAGGACGACATGCCGCTTCGCTCCTGCATTTCCGTATGCGCGATCTCGGCCGACAGCTTCACTTTGAGATCCGGGTAGCCCTTGAGGTGAAACGCTTTGCAGAACCGGGTCACGGTGGCGGGACTGGTCCCGCACTGCTCGGCCAGCTCCTTGATCCCCATATGGACGACTTCGGAAGGAGCGGAGAGAATGAAATCGGCGATCCGGCGCTCCTGCTGGGACAGCCTTTCCTGCTCCTGCGCCAAGGCGTGTAATAAAAGTGCCAATCGCAAGCCTCCTTGGATGAAAGACTAAGGTTCTTATGAAAATAATTTTAATTATCAATACAGTATTTAAGAAAATAATTTTTGTTCCTTCCCCAATCATAGGTCATTTGTCTTACGTTTACAAGGGGCAGGACTGTTAAATTTCTGTAAAAGCGAAACGCAAAAAAACCGGACTCCTTAGGGTCCGGTTCTTATGAGAGATTTATACGCGAGCCTTGGAACTCAGCATATTCCGCAGTTCCACGCGGATCAGCTGCCATAGCACAAAGGCAAGCACGACCATCTGAGGGATGAACGTTTCCCAGGTCGGATACATGCCCAGCCAGGAAATGGACGGCAGTCCGGCCGAGTGGGAGGGAATGCGACCCGAGACCTGGAGCGAATGGATGCTGTCGCCGAGGAAACGGAAGACCAGGTAGTAGATCAACACGGTCGCAGCCAGGAAAAAGCCGCGCAATGGCAGGCGGGCGCTGAGCACGATGATCGCATAAGCGAGCACGGCCAGAACGGCAAAGGCGCCGGCAATTCCGAGGATCAGCTGCCCCATGTCAATCGAGGAGGCCATCCCGGCATAGAAGATGGTCGTTTCCGCGCCTTCACGCAGAACGGCCAGACCCGCCAGCACAAATAAAGACCACAGGCTGCCCCGGGCCAGTGCCTGATCCATTTGGCTGCCCACGTATTTGTTCCAGGCGGCTGTGTTGGACTTGCTGTGCAGCCATTGCCCGACGGTCAGCATCATGACCACGGCCACCAGACCGGTAATTCCCTCGATCAGCTCGCGTGCACCTCCTGAAGCTGCTTTGGAGATGGAGAAGGTGAGGACGACCGCGAGCAGGAGGCTGAGGACGAGGCCTGATCCGGCTCCGCCCCAGATCCATTTCTGGCCGCGCGAATTCCCGCTTCGCTTCAAATAAGACAGCAGCGCCGACAACACGAGAATGGCCTCCAGGCCTTCCCGGAGCAGAATCAGCGCGGCGTCCCACGCGGTATATTTATGATCGACCGCATGCGGGGTGAGGGAGGACTTCATCGCGTCCATGATTTTTACGGCTTCATCCAGTTTTGGCGGGCTGGAGAGCAAATAGCCGGGAACGGCCGACATTTTATTCTCAATATCCGTATAAAGGTCCGGCGCCGATATCCGCACCTCGCCCTCGACCGCCGGCCAGACGGAGATGAACTTCGTCATCTGGTCCGCCGCATCGCTGCTCCGGCCGGCCAGCGCGTCCTGGCGGGCGGTTTCGAGGATGCCCAGCAGGTCGGACAGCCGGTAGTTTCCGTCACTTCCCGTATCTGCCGCATCGATTTTCCCTTCGGTATAACCGGTCATCAGCGTGATCAGCTTCTGCATCTCCTGCACGGCCTGCTCTTCGCGAACCGGGTCGGCTTGGAGGGCGATCCGCACGAGGCTGATCTGGGTTTCAAGCTGTCCGTAGACCGCGAAGTTTTCGCTGCGGATCGGCGTTTCTGCCGTCGGCCAAACATTCACGATAGCCTGATAGCTGCGCTTGGCCGCGCTCCAGTCTCCCGTCTGCATGGCCTTCAAGCTGTCCTGCGCCAGAGGCAGCAGCTTCTTGGCCGATTCCACGCCGCTGGGAGCTGCGCCGGACGATCCGCTTGAGCTCTCGACTGCGGTAACGTAAGCGTTGACCGCTTTGGCCAGTGCGGACAGCGCCGATTTTGCCTCCGGTCCGCCGCTTGCGAGCATGGTCAGCGCGTCTTGAAGCGCGCCGTCCACGGCTGCGGTCAAATCGGCATGATCCGTATCTTTGGCTCTGACCGGCTCCCAGAGCTGCTTGAATTGGTTCAGATCCTCGCTCGCCTTGGACCACTCCTGTTGGCCTGCTTCAACCAGGGCGCTGCCAACGGTAGGCAGAAGGGAGTCCAGGGCGGAATTCGCTTCAGCTTCGGCGCGCGGGATCAAGGTGCTCAGCAGGAGCACGCCAATGATCAGCAGGGCGCCGATCAGGCGATGGTTCAATCGGCCGGTACGAGGCGTAAGGTTGTTTCGCAGCATGGTGAAGTCTCCTTTATGTCAATTCTGCTTGACTTTGATGTCTATAGGCTACAGCAGCGTCTCTCCGATATAACCTCCCGAAGAGGTGCCGGGGAAACAGGCGAACACCGCGCTCCCGACATGCTGAACGTATTCGTTAAGCCGGTCGCTCTTTGCCAGCTTCTGCTGCAGGGGAATAAACTGCTTCTGCAGATCGCGCTGGAAGCAGATAAAGAGCAATCCGGCATCCAGCTGGCCGGTCTTGGCGTCCATTCCTCCCGAGTAAGAATAGGACCGGCGGAGAATCTGCACGGAGCCGTCTCCGCGGGCAAGCGCCATATGCGAATTGGCCGGAATAGCCGGCGATCCGTCCGGCCCCTTGGCGGACAGATCGACTTTGTCGAACTCGTGCTGTCCGCCGAGCGGTGCGCCGCTGGCCCGGTACCGTCCGAACGTCTCCTCCTGATCCTTCAGGGAGGACCGGTCCCACACCTCGATGCGCATCCGGATCCGGCGCACGGCCATGTAGCTGCCGCCGGCCATCCAGGCCGCACCGCCTGCGGACGGAGCCCAGACAACCCGGTTCATCTGCTCGCTGCTTGCCGTATCCGGATTGGCCGTGCCGTCCTTGAAGCCGAGCAGATTCCGCGGGGTTCCGCGCGCGGGATCGGCGCTGCCGGTGCGCTGGAAGCCCTCCTGGGTCCAGCGGAGCACGGCCGTGCCCCGGGCAATGCGCGCCAAGTTGCGGATGGCGTGGAACGCCACCTGCAGGTCGTCCGCGCAGGCTTGGACGGCCAGGTCGCCGCCGCACCAGCGGGAGTCCAGCTGATCCCCGTTAAAGGCCGGGAGGTCGCTGAAATTCGCCGGCCGCTTCGAGGCGAGCCCGAAGCGAGAATCGAACAGGGAAGGACCCGCGCCGAACGTCAGGGTCAGCCGGGAAGGCGAAAGACCTGCCGATTCTCCGGTATCCACCGGCGGCAGGTTGTGATTGGCGCTTTCTTCCCCGAGCATGGAGCCTTCGGTCATGTCCGCGGCCGCTGCGGTCCAGGCCTGAAACAGCTTCTTCAGCTCCTTCGCATCGGTCGTGGTCACGTCGAAAGCGGCGAAGTATATAAAGTTTTGCGAAGGGGTGATGATCCCGCCCTGATGCTTCCCGTAAAACGGGATACGGTCCTCGGTGTCGGGCTGGCCGGCAATGGCTGCCGCGGTTTTCCGCTCTTTCGCGGCGAAGAGGCTGCCGATGGCGGCGCCACCGATCACCAGTCCCAGGCCGCCGGTGCCCGCCAGGCGCAATAAATCGCGGCGGGAGAGCGGCTTTTTCAAAATCGATGAATCTTTGGTTTCCTCACGTTCACGGTTTGACATGCTTTACACTCCAAGCAGGGTGCCCATATTTGACAACGGTTCGGCCAGAGCATCCAAGTTTTGGCTGAGCTTGCGGATTTCGTCCTCTTTCAGCTCGGTGTAGCTGACATAACCGTCGCCTTTCTTATAGGCGTCCAGTTCCTGCTTCAGCGCATCGAACCGCTCCCCGATCTGCTTTTCAAGGTCCGGGTCCTTCTTGGCCAGATCCGGCTTCAGGATTTCATAAATCTTGGCGGCGCCTTCCACATTGGCCGCAAAATCGAACAAGTCCGTGTGGGAGTACAGCTCTTCCTCGCCGGTTACCTTGGAGGAGGACACTTCGTTCAGCAGCTCAACCGCTCCGGTTACCATCTGGCTGGCGTCAATATCGACGGTCTCCACCTTGGCACGAAGCAGCTGCGCATCCTGCAGGAGCCGGTCGGCAAAGGCTTCTTGGCCCTTGGTCGTCTTATCCTCCCACAGTCCCTTCTCGATCCGGTGGAATCCGCGCCAATCGGCGGCGTCCACATCGTTCACGCGGGCATCAATATCGGGATCCAGATTGCCAAGCGCCTCCGCAATCGGCTCAATCCGCTCGTAATAGGAACGGGCCGGGGCATACAAGGCCTTTGCTTCCTCCAGCTTGCCGGCTTTCACCGCTTCGGTGAATTTTTCCGTTTGCTTCACGAATTCATCGCACTGCTCCACAGCGAAGGTGCGATAGGACTCCACGGCAGCGCTGAAATCGGCCGTCTGCGCTGCCGCTGTATCGGTTCCGGCGGTTTGCGCCGATGTGTCGGTATTGGCGGTTGCCGTCTCAGTCTGCGCCTCGCTGGCGGCGGGATCCGCGCTTTCTTTCTCCGAGCAGCCTGCGAAGAGCAGGGAGGAGAGGATTAAACCAGCGGGAACGATCGTATGTAGCTTCAAGTCAAAGCAGCTCCTTTAATGTGGATGGGTTGAACACTTTGATAATGATTCTCAATTTCATTGATAGCAACATCATAATGAGTTACCGACCAAGTGTCAACTGCCATTTTTAAGTGCAGGAACTACAGGATGTAAGCCTTTTCAAGGCGAATGCCTAATTTTTACGCGTAACGACACCAATGCCCGGTGCCTTACATAATATGAGTTGACTGTATCCCTTTACCTTGTTATACCATACAAACCCGAGCAAGGAGGGGTGACACCATTGAAGGGGAACGATCATAAGAGCAAATTTTTGTTGACTCATCGTGAGCGCGAAGTATTTGAACTGCTCGTTCAGGACAAAACCACACGCGATATCGCCGGTCAGTTATTTATCAGCGAGAAGACGGTCCGGAACCATATTTCCAATGTGATGCAAAAGTTAAACGTCAAAGGCCGTTCTCAGGCCGTTGTCGAGCTGATCAAACTTGGGGAATTAAAAATCTGATCGTAGCCTCTCTTGCGACCTTGGCCTTCTGCAGGATGTCTTCCTTGACGGGAAGGCATAGCGGGAGGTTCTTTATTTTGTTCAGAAAAGGATGAGAAATGGGGGGAGAAGAACATGAAAGCGGCCGGGTAAAAGATCAGAAAAAGATCCCTGAGAAGAAAAAAATAATACCGAAAATCAGAGCAAAGATTCCACCAAATCTAGTGAGAGCAATATAGGTTTCACTCGGCTCAGAATCGCCGTCTATTTTCCAGCCTTCTTTTAAGTACCATGCGAATTTAGGGTTAACGATGTTTAATATGCCGATCACGATAAACAGAATACCAGCGAAAATAACCATGAATGTTCATCTCCTTTGCAGATCATTACGCACCAGCCAGAAACATTTATACCCGAACTTTATCGCGAAATCGGCGTAAAAGCATGAGATAATTAGCGAAGCTATACGAATACCATTTTTTTGGAGGGATACATATTGTCCAACTATACGATTCGCCATTTTGGGAGCGAGGACTTTCCGGCGGCCGCGGAGCTGCTGAGCCTGATCTGGTCGGAACCCGTCACCGCCAAGCAATTGCAGGATGAAGAGGAGAGCATTCCGCCGGGCCAGCTCCATTACGATGAAGAGGGACGGTTGATGGGCTGGGACCGCCCCAAATGGGTCGCGCAGAACGGCCTGGGAAAGGTCATCGGTTATGCCATCGCCTGGCGTGCGCCTTGGAACGAACCCGGCAATCTCAACATCACCCTTGTCGTCCATCCGGAGGAGCGCGGCCTCGGGGCGGGCAGAGCTTTGTCCCGGGAAGTTCGCGAGTGGGCCCGCCTGGTTAAAGCTTCGCGTCTGGTCTGTTTTATGAGGGAAAATGATGAAGCCTCGCTGGCGTTTGCGGAGCGCCGGGGATACCTGACGGAACGCCACACCTTTGAATCTGTGCTGGACCTGTCGTCTAGTACCGACCAGGCTTTGCTGCCATGTATCCGCAGCGCCGAGGAATCCGGCATCTCGTTCGTGACGCTGAAGGATGAGCCAGGCGAGGATCAGGAGCGGAAACTTCACGAGCTGTATAAGATCACCCATCAGGACATCCCGGGGTACAATGAGGATTTTCCCTGGTTCGAGGAATGGCGGAAATGGAGCATCAACCTGCCCGGCGTGCGGCCGGAGTATGTGCATATCGCCAAGGACGGGGACCGCTATGTCGGCGTCGTGACCCTGCAGCAGAACGAACAGACCCAGGCGATGTACCACCAGTTTACCGGTGTGCTGCCGGAGTATAGGGGCCGGCGGATCGGCCTGGCCCTAAAGCTTCTGGCCATTCGGACCGCCCGCGCTGCAGGCGTGCCTTATTTGAGAACCCACAACGATTCGCTGAACGTTCCCATGCTTCGCATCAACCGCGATCTGCTGGGCTTTCAGGCGGTTCCGGGCAACTTCAAAATGGTCTGTTCTCTCGAGAGCGGGCGGTCATAAGAACAGCAACATAAACAATCCGATCACGATAAAAATGGACCCCAGCACGACCGCAAGGAAGCCCCTGACTCTCTGCAGCTCCAGATAGGATTCGCTTGGCTCCGATTCGTCTTCCGTCTTCCAGCTTTCATTGATCCGCCATCCCATTCCCGGGTTTCGGCGGGTCATGATGCCGCCCCCAATCAAGATCAGACCCAAGATAACCAGAACGATGTCCATATCCATCAGCTCCTTTACATATAGAACGTCTGAATGGAGCATGAAGTTCCAGGTCACAAGCAATATGCATCATGATTCCGCAATTCATAAGAAATCCCGGGAAATCAAACATGCTACCATATAGACAGAATCAACGAATCCTTTAATAACTTGGAGGAGGATACCCGTGGATACGAAAAACACAGCACTTCCGCAAATCGTTTCGGAAAAAGAATGGATGGACGCGCGCGAAAAGCTGCTCGTCAAAGAGAAGGAGCTCACCCGTGCGCTGGACGCGCTGGCCGCAGAGCGCCGCAGGCTGCCGATGGTGCGGATCGGCAAAGACTATGTCTTCGAGGGACCGGGAGGTACAGCGCGGCTGCTTGATCTTTTCGACGGACGCCGCCAGCTCATGGTGTACCACTTCATGATGGCGCCGGGCGCCCGCCAAGGCTGCACAGGCTGCTCCTCCTTTGTTGACAACATCGGTCACCTCGCCCACCTGAATGCCCGCGATACGACCTTTATTCTGGTCTCCCCCGCACCGTTGTTGCAGATTCAGCCGTTCAAGGACCGGATGGGCTGGAATGTACCCTGGTTCTCATCGAACGGGAACGAATTCAACAATGACATGGGCGCAGGGGACGGATTTGGCTTAAGCGTCTTTCTCCGTGAGGGGGATGAGGTGTTCCGCACCTATTTCACGGCTTCACGCGGCGTCGACCGGATCCGTGCGGACTTCAATTTGCTCGACCTGACACCTTTTGGCCGCCAGGAAACCTGGGAGGATTCGCCGGAAGGATGGCCGCAATCCCAGCCTTACATATGGTGGCGATTGCATGACGAATACCGTTAATCCGGTTTGACAACAAGGGGCGAACACGCTCGAACCGTCCGTTTCGAACCGGGCGTTCATCAAGAAACAAGGCAGCCCCTTTCTCCGTTCGGAGCGAAGGGCTGCCTTGTGCTGTCTGCTGACCGGCGATCAGACCAGCTTCTTCAGCATCGCGTTAATCATGCCGGCATGCGATGCCTCATGGTTAATGTTCATGACCAGCAGTTCATCGACCGTCTCGGCTTTGGCGAAGTTGTCCGCTTTAGCCACAGGCTGATTCAGGTCGTCGCCGAGCTGCTCCTGGAAGACGTGAACCTGCTCGCCGAGCTGAGAGATCAGGGTGTCCCACGCAGGTGCCTCGCCCTGCCAATCCGTCGGTTTCGTCCCCGAAGCGAAATAAGGGCGGTATTCCGCCGGAATGACGCCTTCCTTGCCGCTGTACTGGAGCACGAGCATGTCGGATACGACCAGCAGATGCCCAAGATGCCAGTGGATATTGTTGTTGAATCCCTCGGGGACGATATCCCGCTTGGATTCCGGAAGCGCAGATACCTTGGTGATGATGCCTGTACGCACGCGTTCGATTTGGCCGAACAAATAAGCAGTTCTCATATTGTACCTCCGTCATTGTCCGTATATTATGAAACCTAACAGTTGTTATTGTATAATCCTCGGGCCTGTCAAGCAACCCGTCGATCGTCGGGCTTCCATCAGCGGAATAGTCTCAGGGCATGAGCAGGGGCTTCTAATGGGAAACCTGCGAGGGATGGCAGCTCGCCTTCAGCCCGGGATCCAAATGATTGGAACGAAAAGAAAAAGTTTAAAAAATGCTTATCGGTTAAAAGCTATACCGGTAGCTTGTTAACAGGAAGGCAGTAAAGGAGTGTAGCACCATGTACAAGGTGGTTCTGGTCAGACATGGGGAAAGCCAGTGGAACCGGGAGAACCGGTTCACCGGCTGGACGGACGTCGATCTGACGGACAAGGGGGTCCAGGAAGCGATCAAGGCGGGGCACCTGCTGCAGGACGTCCCCTATGAGATCGATATCGCATATACGTCCGTATTAAAACGAGCAATCAAAACGATGAACTATATTTTGGACGTCAACGACCTGCTGTGGATCCCAATCCGCAAATCGTGGAAGCTGAATGAACGGCATTACGGCGCGCTTCAGGGACTGAACAAAGAGGAGACGGCAAAGAAATACGGAGCGGAGCAGGTGATGCTGTGGCGCCGAAGCTTCGACGTGCCCCCGCTGCAGATTACGGCCGACGACGACCGCTACCCTCCAAAGGATAAGCGCTATGGCAATTTGACGAAGCAGGAGATTCCGCTGGGTGAAAGCCTGAAGGACACGATCGCGCGCGTGCTGCCTTACTGGGAGGCGGAGATCGTGCCGCAGATCAAGGCGGGCAAGAAGGTGCTCGTCGTTGCGCACGGGAACAGCCTACGAGCCTTAATGAAGGTGCTTGAAAATATCAGCGACGAGGATATCGTGGATTTGAACATCCCAACCGCGGTGCCGATACTATACGAGCTGGACGACGATCTGAAGCCGCTGAACCGCCATTTCCTGGGAAGTGCGGAGCGCGTGCAGGAGAAAATCGACGTCGTCGCCAATCCGTCCAAAATTATGGAATAAGGCGTACAGGCATCGGCTTCGATGCCAAAGATAACCACTGGCATAAAGGAGTGATCTCTTAGGGAGGTGACTCCTTTGCCGTTTTTATGGTAGGTTAGTAATGCCGATACATTCAGATCGGGTACAGCTTTAGAAAGAAAGAGAAAGAAGGGAACGGCTTTGCCTTTTGTCAGATTTACAGGCTTTGAAAAGAATGTGGTGGAGACCGCCGCACCGGCCATTATTGAATGCATTTCGGGAATCGCCAACATTCCGGAAGAAATCGTCAAAATTGAGCTTTTACATGTGGAAAAAATCACAAACAGCCCCCGGTCCGTGGAAATTTACATGTTTCCGCGCGAGGAAGAGAAGCATCATGCGATCGCCGAGAACATTAACCGGATTCTGGAGAACCTCGGATGCCCGCATACCCATATTTTCTATATTCTGCTGAATCCGTCATTGTATTATAAAGAGGGCCAGCCGCTGAAGCGCATACCGGCCAAGACGCCTCCCGAAATCAGGCTTTAAGTAAGCCGCAGGAATAAATCTCTGTAAAGGAATTGGAATATAGACCAATTACCGCTATAATCGAATGTAGATTACGGCATGAACCAAGTCTTCATTTATTCCAAACGATAAAGGAGCAATTGAAACCATGGCAAAAACATTGATTTTCGGGCACAAAAACCCGGACACGGACACAATCACATCGGCGATTGTATACTCTTTCCTCAAGAACAAGCTCGGCCAAAATACGGAGCCGGTTCGTTTGGGCGCCGTCAACAGCGAAACACAGTATGCGCTGGATTATTTCAAAGTCGAGGCCCCTCGCCAAGTGGAAGCCGTGGCTAACGAAGCTAGCGAGGTTATTCTCGTTGACCATAATGAGCGCCAGCAAAGTGCGAGCGACATCGACCAGGTGCGCGTGAGCGAGGTCATTGACCACCACCGTATCGCGAATTTCGAGACAAGCCATCCGCTGTACTACCGCGCAGAGCCTGTAGGCTGCACAGCAACGATTCTGAACAAAATTTTCAAGGAGAAGGGCGTTGAAGTTACACCGCAAATCGCCGGTCTGATGGTATCCGCGATCGTATCCGATACGCTCCTGCTGAAATCCCCAACCTGCACCGAGGAAGACGTAGCTGCTGCGCGCGAGCTCGCCGACATCGCCGGGGTCAACCTGGAGCAGTACGGATTGGATATGCTTAAAGCCGGCGCAGATGTCAGCAGCAAAACGATTGCCGAGCTGATCTCCCTGGACGCCAAAGAATTCCAAATGGGCGGCAGCAAAGTGGAAATCGCCCAAGTGAACACCGTTGACCCTAACGACGTTCTGAACCGTCAGGCTGAACTGGAAGACGCCCTGAACGCGATCATCAGTGAGAAAGGCCTGGATCTGTTCGTATTCGTCGTCACGGATATTCTGAACAACGATTCCGTGGCGCTGGCCCTCGGTAAATCCGCTGCTGCGGTTGAAACGGCTTATAACGTGAAGCTCGAGAACAATACGGCCGTATTGAAAGGCGTTGTTTCGCGCAAATCGCAGATCGTTCCGGTGCTGACCGAAACGCTGAGCAAATAAAGAACTATTGAACGAATGGACAGGAGCAGGCTGGTTCCCTGAATAAGGGGGCAGGCCTGTTCTTTTCTATGTTTGGGGCTGAAATTCAAAAAACCTGTTCATCGCTGAACAGGTCCGTTACTTTTTAGCTTCTGTGTATCTGGGGGAAGGGATTGTGTTGCCATTTAAGCTTCTTCGTCGTCTTCTTCATCTTCGGCTTCTGCTTCTTCGTCTTCGTCTTCGTCCGCATCCGTATCTGCATCCGCATCTTCTACGAATTCGGATTCTTCCTCGTCTTCCGCATCATCTTCTTCTTCGATGTCGTCGATCTGTTCTTCCTGTTCTGCTTCCTCGTCAGCCATCAAGATGTCCAATTCCAAATGTTCCATATCTAATCCCTCCAATTTTTAAAACACTATGATTAGTGCATATTTACTATATCACTAGTCTGGTGAAAGGTTTGTCGCAATATGGGCCGGTTTCCGCATTATTTTCCGCTATATTTCGGCAAATCATGGCGGCTGCGGCAATCCTCAAAATGGTTAGGGGCTTTTTCATTGCAGGGGGTCGACACCGGAGAGCGGATGGATTAATCTGGATTCAATTCGCTTTAAAGGAGGATGTCATGAATATGGAGCTGGAAACGAACAGGCTGATCATTCGCGAGTTTGCGACGGAAGATTGGGAGAGCGTGCACCGGTATGCTTCGGATCCCAGAGTGACCCGTTATACCCTTTGGGGTCCCAATACCGAGGAAGAAACGAAGGATTATGTCGCAGGCATGAAGGCGACGCAGCAGAAAGAGCTCAGGACCCATTACGAGTGGGCGGTAACCCTCAAAACGGACGGCGAGCTGATCGGCGGCTGCGGAATCAACATCTCGGGCTCGAACGGAGAAATCGGCTATTGTCTCCATGCGGATCATTGGGGTAAAGGTTATGCTTCGGAATGCGCGAAGGTCATGCTCGAATTCGGCTTCCGTCAGCTCGGTGTGCACCGGATCTACGCGACCTGCCGTCCGGAAAATATCGGCTCCGAGCGGGTCATGCAGAAGATTGGCATGCAAAAGGAGGGCTACCTCCGCGAACATATGCCCACGAACAAAGGAGGCTTCGCCAATTCGTGGCTGTATTCGATCCTGAGGCATGAATTTGTGACTGAGCCTTAAAGCGGCGTGTCCTTTGCCCACCCGATTCATACAAACTCCGGCTGTGTCGAATCCTATACTACAGACGGCGGGCACAGACTGCCTGCCTTTGGTTTCAAAACTTCCTTTTTCAATGTAATGATAAATGGAACCGACTCACATACGCAGGAGGATGACGCAGAAGATGAAGGATTGGTACGAAAAAAGCTTTGGGGAGGACTACCTCCTGGTTTATAAGCACCGGGATATCGAAGGCGCTGCCAGAGAGGTGAAGACGATGATCTCCTGGCTGGACCTTCCGCAAGGAGCGAAGGTGCTCGACTTGTGCTGCGGAACGGGCAGGCACTCCCTTGCATTGGCCGACGCCGGCTACCGCGTCACCGGGGTCGACCTCTCCGACGTGCTGCTGCGGGAAGCCCGGAAGCTGGATAGGGAGGAACGGGTGGCTTGGAGGCAGGCCGATATGCGGGAACTGCCGCTGGAAGGCGGCTTTGACGCGGTCGTCAATCTGTTTACATCGTTCGGGTATTTCCGCGAGGATGGGGAGCAGCTCAAGGTGCTCCGGGAGATTCGGCGGATGCTGAGACCCGGAGGATCGTTTATTATCGATTTCATGAACTCCCCTTATGTCCGAGGCCATCTGGTTCCGGAATCGGAGCGTAAGGAAGATGGGCAGCGGATCGTGGAGAAGCGCCGAATCGATGGGGACTTTGTGATCAAGGACATCACCATTGCGGATTTGAGCGGCGCCAAGGGCTCACGGGAGTATCATGAGAGGGTCAAGCTGTACACGCGCAGCCGGCTAGAGGAAATGCTGCAGGATGCCGGGCTCATGACAGATGAAGTGTACGGCGGCTATAATGAGGAAGTCGATTATGACGAGACTCGCTCACAGCGGATGATTTTTGTGGGACAACGTCCGCAAGAAGAGAAAGCATAAATACCGGAAAGAAGGACGGAGCATTGAATATACCCGAAATCACGCATCACGAGGACGAGATCGTCCAGGTGAAAATCGCGATGGCATACCCCTTGCGCTGGGTAAACAGCTATCTTCTCCAGGGTCCATCGGGATATACGGTGATCGATCCGGGACCGCGGACAGCAGAGAATGAGGCTTCTTGGAACAAGGTGATGGGTGAACTAGGCATCTCGTTCGGGAACATAGAGTCGGTCGTGCTTACGCACCATCATCCCGATCATTTGGGACTGGCGGGGTGGTTTCAGGAGAAGGCGGGCTGCTTTGTCCGGATGTCCGCGCGGGCGGAGGAGGAAATGCAGCGGATGTGGGGCGAGGCGTCCACCATGAACGACGAACTGCCGCGGCTGTTTCGGCAGCACGGCATGCCGGAGGCGTGGACAAGCCAGCTTCCTGCCCATTTGGAGAGCTTTTTCCCGCAGGTTGCGCCTCTGCCTGAAACGGTGCTGCTGACCGAGGGGGAAGCGCTAGAGATGGGCGGGCGGCGGTGGATGCCCATCGAAACGTGGGGCCATGCGCCCGGCCACATCTCGCTGCTACATGAGGAAAGCGGGGTCATCCTGTGCGGAGATGCGGTTCTGCCGCAGATCTCACCGAATGTCAGCCTGCTGCCCGGAAGCGATCCCGAGCCGCTGCATTCGTTTTTGAGCGGGCTGAGGAAGCTGCAGGACTTCCGGATAAGCCGGGCCTTTCCGGGTCACCGGAATCCGTTTGAGCATGTGGAAGCCCGGCTTGCTGCGCTGCTTCAGCATCATGAAGAGCGGCTGGCTCGGGTGCTTGAGCTGATTCAGGCAGGGACGGCGACCGGTTTTGAGCTGTGCGCCGCCTTGTTCGGCACACAGCTCGGCATTCACCAGATGCGCTTCGCTATGTGCGAAACGCTGGCGCATACGCAGGAATTGGAGCGGCGCGGCCAGGTGAAGAAGGTGCCGGGTGACGACGGCGTGATCCGATACAGAGCCATTACATAGCGGAACAAAGAGCGGGAGGGACGGCCGGAAGGCCGCCCTTTTTGGCGCAGCCGGGAGCATTGGCATCAGGCGCGGCAAGCCACTGTCTTCGCCCAGCCTTTCTCCGCATGACAAGAGGAGAGCTGACGCATCAGCTCTCCTCGATATGAAAGAGGTCTTAATGATCTTCGGGTAGCCGGATCTCTTCGGGCTCGTCTCCCGTTTCCTTCTCCGCCTGCTTGCCGTGCGCGATCCGGCTGCTGGCCGCCGCGGCGACCGCGCCGACGATATCGTCCAGGAACGTATGGGTTTCTCCGGTGCTTTTGTCATTCAGGCGCTCCAGCACGCCCGGCTTCAGCTTGTCGATATATCCGTAATTCGTAAAGCCGATGCTGCCGTATACGTTCACGATGGAAAAGGCCAGCACTTCGTCGACGCCGTACAAGCCCTCGTCATTTTCCAGCATGTCCTGCAGCGGGGAGAGCAGCTTGCCTTCCTCGGCCAGCATATCGAGCTGAATGCCGGTCAGCACCGCATTTTGCACCTCACGCTTGCTGAGCACCTTCTCCACATTCAGGATGCATTCTTCCATCGTCAGATTCGGATAATACTTTTTTTGCAGCAGCATGACGAGTTCGGCGATTTCCTCCACCTTCACGCCCCGGTTATGAAGCCATTCCCGCGTCGCTTCGGCCACCTTTTTACTGTTTAAGCTGTATGGAATTTTTGCTTGCTTTGCCTCGTTTGCTTCACTCATTACGTCACCCCGTCATCCAAGTAGTATGTAACTTCACGCACTTCGATTGTATGGTTTGCAGTATACCTTTGTCCAGTTATGCCCAATTTGAGGCATCCTCAAGCAGCAAGGGATATACACCGGAATCTAAACAAAATTAATATGGACCGGCTGTTATTTTTTCGGCAAGGGGCTCGTATACATGGTAGTACAAACTGTACAAAATGATTAGGAGGAACCACGCTTATGACCAAGCTTAATAAAATTCGCGGCATTTCCGCCGCCGGATTGCTGGCCGTTCCCGTTTTGCTGTCCGGCTGCGGTATGTTCGGAACCCATTCGGCGTCGGAAAATATCGATGCGCCGCCGAAGGCGGTCGAGGAGCAGATGCTCAATCTGTCGGACGGTACAGGCAACACAGGCGCCAAGGCTACGGCCGAGCTCACCGGCACCCCGACAACCGTCTACCTGGCGGACGGTAACGGCATGCTAGCCCCTGTCACCCTCGGTCTGCCAGAAGTGAAAGGTAAATCTTCGGCACAGCTGTCGGTTGAAACGCTCGTCTCCGGCGGAGCCTACGCCAAATATATCCCGGAAGGCTTCACAGGCGTCCTGCCTGCGGGAACCGAGGTCAAGAAAGTCACGGTGGACAAGGATAACAAGCTGGCCGTCGTCGAGTTTAACAGTGCATTCACGAAATACAAGGCGCCGGATGAGCGCAAAATTCTTGAAGCCGTGGCCTGGACCCTGACCGGTAATTCGGATGTGCAGAAGGTTCAGTTGTGGGTTGACGGCAAGAAGCTGTCGGAAATGCCGGTGGGGGGAACCCCGCTGGATCAGCCGCTCAGCCGCAGCATGGGCATCAATCTGGAAGTCGGGCAGGGCGCCACGTTAACGAATTCGTCGCCGGTCACCGTATATTTCTCGGCGGCATCGCCAGCCGGCATTCAGTATTATGTACCGGTCACGAGGCTCGTCAAACCGGGACAGGACACACTGCAAACGGCACTCGCCGAATTGATCCGCGGTCCTCAGGAAAGCGACGGCCTGGAGCAGGTCATGACGGACGAGACGCAGCTGCAGTCCGTGAAGAAGGAGAAGGACGGCACGGTAACGGTGTCCCTGAAGGAAGACATGTTTGCCGAAGGCGATGCGGTACCGACCGAAATGCTTCAGTCCGTCGTGCTGACAGTGGCGGAAAATGCGGGAAATCCAAAGGTCAAAATCGAGCTGAACGGGGAGTCCAAAGTCGTCGGCACCGACAATCTGGACTACAGCCAGCCGGTCACACGCCCCGATTATATTAACGAAATTCCGCTTTAAGCGAGAGCTCAGGGTGTTTTTATCCCTCCATTTTGGTAAAATAAAGGTTGCTTAAACAGGATGCGAACGAAGTAGGAGGCAGAAATGATGAGATCAAACGGACGCAGCAGCCATCAGCTTAGGCCGATGAATTTAACAGTGAACGTAAACAAGTACGCGGAAGGCTCCGTGTTCATTGAGATGGGGGACACCAAGGTCCTTTGCACAGCAACGGTGGACGAGAAGGTTCCTCCTTTTTTGAAAGGACAGGGGAAAGGCTGGGTGACGGCGGAGTATTCGATGCTTCCCCGGGCTACGCAATCCCGCAACCAGCGGGAAGCCGCGCGCGGCAAACTCAGCGGCCGTACGATGGAAATTCAGCGGCTGATCGGCAGAGCGCTACGCTCCGTTGTGAATTTGCAAGCGCTGGGCGAGCGGACCCTTACGCTGGATTGCGACGTCATTCAGGCTGACGGAGGCACTCGCACGACGTCGATTACCGGCTCGTTCGTGGCGATGGCCATCGCGATCAACAAAATCGCCCAGCAGCACAGGCTGCCGGTGTTTCCGATCACCGACTTTCTGGCTTCGGTCAGCGTCGGGGTGGTCGGTGAAGAGCCGCTGCTCGATCTGAATTATGAGGAAGATTCGAAGGCGAAGGTGGACATGAACCTTGTCATGACCGGCAGCGGCGCGTTTGTCGAGCTGCAGGGGACAGGCGAGGAAAGCCCGTTCACCCGGCAGGAGCTCGATGAGCTTTTGAAGCTTGGGGAGCAGGGCATCCGCAAGCTGATCGCCAAGCAGAAAGAAGCCCTCGGCCCGATCGCGCTGATGATCGGCTCGGGACAAGCCGGAAAAGAGGTCTAGGATATGATTCCGGCGGGCGATACGATTATTGTGGCAACGAAGAACAAAGGGAAGGTCAAGGAGTTTGAGCATGCCTTTGCCCCGCTGGGCAAACAGGTGAAAAGCATGTTCGATTATCCCGCACTCCCGGATGTGGTGGAGGACGGGAGCACGTTTGCGGAGAACGCGCTGAAGAAAGCCAAAACCGTAGGCGATGCCCTCGGACTTCCGGTGCTGGCCGACGATTCCGGCTTATGCGTTGACGAGCTGGAAGGCCGTCCGGGCGTATATTCCGCCAGGTTTGCGGGCGAGCATGCTACGGATGAGCAGAACAACGAGAAGCTGCTGCAAATGCTGGAAGACAAAAAGATGGGGGCGGACGTACAGGATTCGCTGCTCAGCCCGGCGAGCTTTGTCTGCACGCTGGTGCTGTACGATCCGTCAACGGGCGGCTTCACCGAGGCTTCCGGCTCGGTTCAGGGCTGGATCACCGCCGACCGCGCCGGTTCGGGCGGATTCGGATACGACCCTCTCTTCTATCTTCCCGATTACGGGAAAACGATGGCCGAGCTGTCGATGGAGGAGAAGCAGGCGATCAGCCACCGGGGAGCAGCGCTCCGCGGCCTGATGGCCAAACTGACCCCATAGAGTAAGCTGCTGACGAAGGCTGTTCCTTTGGATCTACCGAATCCAAGGGGGCAGCCTTTTTCGCCGTGTCCAGTTTTGGGCATTGCGTTCCGGTGCGGGTCCTTTTGTTTGGGTTTCACGAAAACAGCCCGGTCAGCATCCAAGCATAAACCCCGCCTGAAGGGGTTTTTCGTGCCTTCGCCAAATTTTGTGAACGCTTTCCGGCGGATTATGGTAGAATGGGCGTGCGAAAAACTTTGAGAAATGAGGTGCCTGATATGAGCAACACAGTAAAACCGGAGATTGAACTCCGGTTCATGTCGTATAACATCAAAAACGACTATGACCGGGAAGGCGAAAATACTTGGAACAGCCGGCGGGACCTGGTTGCCGGGATCGTCCGTTTCCACCGCGCCGACTTGGTCGGCATGCAGGAAGTGCTGCACAGCCAGCTGACGGATCTGGAAGAGCGTCTGCCCGAGTACGGCTGGATCGGGGCCGGACGGGAGGACGGGAAGCAGGACGGCGAATACGCCTGCATTTTCTACCTGAAAAAACGGCTGGAGCCGCTGGAGCATGGACACTTCTGGCTGTCCGAAGAGCCGGAGAAGCCAGGCCAATTGGGCTGGGACGCAGCCTGCACCCGGATGGTGACCTGGTGCCGGTTCAAGGATACATATACCGGAGAAGAATTTACCCATCTGAACACCCACTTCGACCATGTCGGCGTGGAAGCGGTCAAGCAGAGCGCGCATTTGATCAAAAGCCGCATTCGGAGCATCGTGCAGAGCGGCGCCGCGGTGCTGACCGGGGACTTCAACGTCACCAGCGATTCGAAAGCCTACCGCGTCCTCTGCGGCGAAGATGAAGGCGGGGCTCTGTTGCGCGATGCGGCGGTCAGCGCGGATTACCGGCATTTCGGTCCGGCATTCACCTTCCAGGGATTTGACTCCCGGGAGACGGCCGCGCGGCTGTTTCCTGCGTATTTGAACTCGGGCGAAAAGCATGGCCTCGAGTTCGAGAGCGCCATCGATTTTATTTTCGTGACTGGCGGGGTACAGGTGCGAAATTTTGGCGTAATCACCGATCACCGCCAGGGCAAAATGCCTTCCGACCATTTTCCGGTGGTTGCCGACCTGCTGGTGTAGCAGGCATTGTCAATACGCAAAAGTACTAGCAATTCGGAGGCATCAGCATTCATCATCCGGGCCATGACATGATTTCCGGGCAGCATTCAGCAAAAAACATCCGACGGGCTTTGTCAGCCGCGGATGTTTCTTGTATTGTTGCGCTTGTCTATCTATCCGTTTAGCGTCGCCGACTTGGGCCCCGCTCCGGCTGTTTTGCCGTCATGGCGAACCATCGCCAGGAACAAGAGGGCGATCAGCAGGCTGGCGGAAGCGACGACAAACAAGGAGGCATAACCGAACTGGTCGATGATTAGTCCAAGCAGCGGCGGCGAGGTAATCGCCGCCAGAGAAGATACGAGGTAATACAGTCCGGTTCGGGTCCCGATGCTGGCTTCGGTCCCGGTCGATACGACAAACGGATAGGAATTGATATTGATGCACGCCCAGAAAATGCCGCCAATGGCCAGCAGCACGCGGAGGGGTCCCACGGTCCCGATAAAAGGAACGGCCGCGAATACGAGAAACAGGCCAGCGACGCCCGTCAGAATAATGCGTTTCTTTCCGTACCGGTTGCCTAGCCAGCCGCTCGGTATGGCAAACAGAACGAAGAAGAGCGAAAAGAAGGTCAGCGAGAAGGAAGCGGCGCTCTCCTGCAGCCCCAACTGGTGCTTGCCGTAGAGCGTAAACAACGATTCGACGCCCTGATACCCGACGAACCAGAAGAAAATGGCGATTAGCAGCAGCACCGTCGTCCGGTCAAGCTCGCCGCGCAGCTTGATCCGGCCACCTTCCTTCGGCGCGGAGGAAGGCGCGTGACCCCTTCCCCGAACAGGGACGAACCGGTACAGAATCCACAGCGACAGCAGGGTGATGACCGCCGCGGCGATAAACGGGAAGGAACGGTTCTGGTTGTACAGCAGCGATCCGCCGGCAAACGCGAGAATGCCGCCTACGCCGCCCATGAAATTGATGACGCCGTTGGCTTTGGTCCGCTTCCCTTCCGGCGTAATGTCCGGCATGAGCGCGATCGTCGGCGAGCGGTAGATGCTCATCGCCAGGTTCATCAGCATCATGAACAGGACCAGCGTAAGCAGGCTGGTGTGAAAGGGGATCAGGACGACGAACAGAGCAGCGATCGGCATCCCGATGAGCAGATATGGCATCCGCTTGCCGAAACGGGAGACGGTCCGGTCGCTTCGGTTGCCGATCCATGGCTGCAGGAAGAGGGCGAAATAGTTGTCGATGGTCATCATGAAGCCGATCCACGCGGCGCTCTTCAGGTACGGATCGAGGAAAAACGGAACAAACGCGTTGTACAGCGCCCAGGTGATGCTGATGCTGAAAAATCCGAAGCCGAGCAGCCAGGTCTTTTTCATGGACGACAAATCCTCCGTTTCATGTTAGGGGTTATTTTCCACTATTATACATCAGGGGTGTATTCAGGAGCTTCATGCAATTGTAAAATTTATTTCAGGAAGGATATTCCTGCCGCGTGTCGTATTATGTTTCAGGACACCCCAAGTGGGAACATAATAGGAGG
This sequence comes from Paenibacillus sp. XY044, assembly GCF_002257645.1. GTDB lineage: Bacteria > Bacillota > Bacilli > Paenibacillales > Paenibacillaceae > Paenibacillus_AQ. Next base: position 148,057 of record NZ_NQMO01000010.1, read on the forward strand.
TTTTGACATGTTGAAAGGAATTTCCGCATTGCTGTCTCCTGAGTTGTTGAAAATATTAAGCGAAATGGGGCACGGGGACGAGATCGTCTTCGCCGACGGGAACTTTCCTTCCGCCAGTCTGGCTAAGCGGCTGGTCAGGGCGGACGGTCACGGCATTCCCGAACTGCTCCAGGCTGCGCTTGAGCTGCTGCCCCTGAACAGGTACGTAGAGTACCCCGTCATGCTGATGCAGGTGGTGCCGGGAGATCCGGTGGAAACGCCGGTGTGGGAAGTATACCGCAAGATCGTTCATGAGACGGAAGGGGAAGACATCAAGTTCACCGAATTGGAACGTTTCGAATTTTACGAACGCGCGAAGAAAGCCTATGCGGTCGTGGCGACCGGAGAAAGTGCGCTTTACGGTAACTTGATTTTGTCAAAAGGGGTTATTTCTTGATGGCATGATACATACGAAAGATCCAGCTTCCATATCCCCAAGCAAGCAAAAACGGTGCGGTCCTCGTCAAAGAGGACGCACCGTTTTGTTGTATTTCCTGACATATCGACGCGTGTGTAAATATGCTTAGAGCTGGGGCAAAATATCCGCCCAAACGGCATCGAGAATGCCCTGCATATCATCTTCGTGGCTGTTGATGGCGATCACAGCCTCCTTGTCGGGGATGACGACGCAGAACTGCCCATGCATGCCGTCGGCGCGGTAAGCCCCGTGCGTGCACATCCAAAATTGGCCGCCGTAACCGGCGCCCCAATCCGCCGTTCCCGGCGTATCGATTTGCTTGCGGGTAACCTCGCCAATCCATGCCTCCGGGATCAGCTGAACACCCTGCCACCGGCCCTTCTGCAGCAGCAGCTGACCGAACCGGCTCAGTTCTTCGCAGCTGATCCACAGCCCGGTGCAGCCGAGCGTGACGCCAAGCGGCGACGTGTCCCACCGGACATCCCGGATCCCGAGCGGCTCGAACAGCCGCGGTACCAAATAATCGCGAACCGTTTCTAGGGCCGCGGCCTGAACCATGGCCGAGATCATAAACGTGTCGCCGCTGCTGTAAGTGAAGATCTCCCCGGGCATCCTATCCAAGGGCAGGGACATGTAGTATTTCGCCCAATCCTTCTCCTGCAGCGTCTCCCGCTCTTCCGCCCAGAGCGGTGGGGAATCGTGGCCCGAGGCCATCCGGAGCAGATGACTAAGGGTCAGCTCTCCCGGAGGATAAGGCGATCCCGCCACCGTTTTCCCGTAAGCCGGAAAAAAATCGTTTAACCGTGCATCCAGCGTCAACTTTCCTTCGGCAACGGCAAGTCCGACCGCCATGCAGGTAAAGGACTTGCTGACCGAATGCTGGAGCCTGCGGGCATCGCCTTCCCGGTCCCATTGCCCCAGCCGCTGCGCTTTTTGCAGCACCCGAACGGATAATACGTTCAGTTTCTTGCTGCCGATGTTGTCGACAAAACCGGCGATTTGAAATGTCATCGTTAAGCCTTCCTTCCGCTTGATTTCAATGGCCGAAACGGGTTACTGCAGATGCTGTTCCGGTCCGGCCGCGAGAAATACAACGATATCCATAGAAACGTTTCCACAATGATTGTTTATTCTTGAGATTATTACAGATCGGTTCCTCTTGTCAACTCTAATTTGTAAGCGGTTACCAAGTCTCTTTTATCATGGGTTTTGCCGCATTAAAGTGAGCAAGACCAAGGATTTGCACAAAAATACAGTTCATTAGGCCTTTGTGAAAATGGTTGTTGACAGGTTTAGACAACGGGATTATGATGTTAATCGAAACGATTCGAAAAAATCGCTTTCATCGCTTTTGGCGCTCCTGGAGCATCCACCGGCAACGGCCTGATGAGGCTGGAATCGGAACTTGCTCCGGAGCAACGCGATCGGCGAACAGAAGGACCAATTACGGGCCGAAACTGTCCGTTATCGGCTCAGCCGGGCAGCCTTCCCGTAAGGGTTGCTGCCGCTGACTAAGGCGGACAACACGATAGAGCAGTCGAACTGAAATGAAAGGGGTTACATATGGCGCATTTAACGATCGATACCGGCTCGCCAACGCTGCGGATGACGACCAGCATCCATGTAATCTCCCCGGTCGATACCGGTGTCCCTACTTCGAGCACGCTGTACCTCCTGCATGGGGCGGGCGACAACGCCAGCACCTGGCACCGTCTGACGACCGTGGAAATGTTCGCGGCAAGGTACGGCTGTACGGTCATCATGCCGGAAGTAGGACGAAGCTTTTATACAGACATGGTTTACGGGCTGGACTATTTTCGCTACATCACGGAGGAGCTCCCCGAGCTGTGCAGGCGCTTGCTGCATTTGAATACCGATCCCGAAAACACGTTCGTGGCGGGATTGTCGATGGGCGGATACGGTGCGCTCAAATGCGCGCTTACCTACCCGGAGCGGTACGCCAAAGCGGTATCTTTCTCGGGTGTGACCGACATCCGCCAGCGTCTGGCCGATCCGGCGATGCCGGAAGGGATGCGCAGGGAGATGCAGGCCGTGTTCGGACCGGAGCTTGAGGTGAAGCTGGATCAGGATTTGTATGCGCTGTCCGCGAAATTGATCGAAGAGGGCAGGCGGCTGCCGCCGGTGCTGTGCTGCTGTGGCTCGGAAGATCCTTTCGTGGCGATGAACCGGCAGTTTGCCGGCCGAATGGAGCTCAGCCCGTTCGATTTCCGGTACGTTGAAGGGCCGGGAACGCATGACTGGCTCTTTTGGGAAGAGCATTTGAAGACCGCTTTTGATTTTCTGTATGACGACAAGACCCAAGAATAGTGAGGAGATGCCAATTGAAACCCGCAGCCTTAGGGCCGAACAAAAATGCAAAGGGGCGTACCAAAAACGGTAACCTGTTTACCGAAATTTGGAAGCACCGGATGACGTATACGCTGCTTATTCCCGGCTTGATCTGGCTGATCCTGTTTGCTTATCTGCCGATGGGCGGCTTGTCGCTCGCGTTTAAGCATTACAAAGCCAACATGGGGATTTGGGGCAGCCCGTGGGTCGGCCTGGAGAACTTCAAGTATGTATTCCGCGACCCGACGTTTGCCCAAGCGGTGTGGAGAACACTGTACATCAACATCATCAAGCTGATCATCACCTTCCCGTTCCCGATTCTGCTGGCGCTCTTGCTGAACGAGCTCCGCATGCGGAAGACGAAGAAGCTGTTCCAGACGATATTTACGTTTCCGCAGTTCCTGTCGTGGATCATTGTCTCGGGGATCGTGATCAACGTCCTTTCCTATGACGGCCTGCTGAACAGTGCGCTGCAGCTTCTAGGACTTCCGACGATCAACTTCCTCGGCTCCGAGCCCATGTTCCTGCCGATGCTGATTTTGACGGACATCTGGAAATCTACCGGATGGGGGGCCATCATCTTCCTGGCGGCCATCTCGGGGATCGACCAGGACCAATACGAATCGGCGCAGATCGACGGCGCTTCGCGGATGCAGCAAATTTTCAAAATTACGCTGCCGAACATTCTGCCGACGGTCACTGTCATGTTCATTCTGAACGTGGGCGGCCTGATGTCCGCCGGCTTCGACCAGATCTTCAACTTGGCGAATGCGGCGACGCAGAACGTGTCCCAAGTGCTCGACGTGTACATTTACCGGATCACGTTCCAGTCTTCGACGGACTTCTCGTTCTCGACGGCGGTCAGCTTGTTCCGTTCGCTCGTGAACATGGTTCTGCTGCTTGCTGCGGACCGCGTGGCCAAACTAATGGGCGGAGACGGATTGTTCCGATAGGAAAGGAGTGTTAGAGAGATGAGTACGCATGCTGAGAAGCGGCATAAATACCGGGTCGGTAAAATGACGCTTCTCGATTACATCATGTTTATAGTGCTGATTGTGTTGGCTTTAATCATTTTGATTCCGTTCCTGAACGTGATCGCGATCTCCCTCGCCTCACAGAAGGAATATGCCGATAATCCGATGCTGCTGTGGCCGAAGCATCCGACGCTGGACGCCTACCGGGCGCTGTTCGAAGACGGCAGGCTGCTGACGGGCTTCTGGAACACCATTAAAATCCTGGTAGTCGGCCTGCCGCTGAGCTTGTTCCTGACGAGCACGATGGCATATGGCCTCAGCCGCAACAAGTTCCCGGGGAAAAAGTTTATCTTCTTCCTCGTCCTGTTCACCATGATCTTTAACGGCGGGATCGTGCCGCTGTACCTGGTCATGAAATCGCTGCACCTGACCGGTTCCCTGTGGTCCGTCATTCTGGTAGGAAGCTTCAGTGCTTTCAATATGATCCTGATGATGAACTACTTCCAGGGCCTGCCGGAATCCTTGATGGAATCCGCAAGGCTCGACGGGGCGGGCGAATGGCGCATCCTGTTCTCCGTCGTCCTTCCGCTCGCGGCGCCGATTATGGCGACCATTACGCTGTTCTACGGCGTGGCCTTCTGGAACGGGTGGTATGACGCGATGATCTTCCTGCGAAAAGCGGAAATGCTTCCGCTGCAAAACGTCCTGCGCACGATTATCGTCGAATCGTCGACAAACGTTTCGAATGCGGCCAGCGTGGACGCCCTAAACAAATCCGGTTTTTCCACAGGGATGAAGATGGCTTCGGTCTTCGTATCGATGATTCCGATCATGTGCTTCTTCCCGATGCTGCAAAAGCACTTCGCCAAAGGGGTGTTAACAGGGGCTATCAAGACCTGATTACACAATAGATTTTTTAAGATTATAGAATCGATAAATTTTCAGCGGAGCTGAACAATTCTATAATCGCAAGAAAAATTGCCTTTAAACGCGGTCTGTCTTGTTTGAAGGTACATCGAGAGACATTTTTCTTACCGAAAAAAAATCTGATCAAAAAGAGGGGAAAAAACATGAACACCAAAAAGATGCTCAAACCGCTTCTGGCCGTTGCGCTGTCGGCGGTTATGCTGACGGTTACTGCCTGCGGGAAAGACTCGGCATCATCCGGCGGTAACGAAAAAGACGCGGACGGAAGCTACAAGGACAAATTGAAAATCTCCGTGGCGCAGACGACGGAAGTGAAGGACGGCGTACTGGACAACGAGTTCCACAAGTACTGGATGGACAAATTCAACGTCGAGTGGGATTACAACTATGTGCAGTGGGATTCCTGGCCGGAAAAACTCCGCCTGTGGATCAACTCCGGCGACCTGCCTGACGTGGCTAGCTGGAACTATGTGCACGGCGATTTTATGAACTACGTCGATCAGGGACTGCTCTACAAATTCCCGGATGACTGGAAAGAGCGCTGGCCGAACGTGGCGGCGGCGTACAAGCTGACCGGTCTCGGCGACAAGCTGGAAGAGCTGACAGGCGGTACTTACATTCTCCCGAAACCGGTGTACTTCCAAAACAAACCGGCCGATCCGCTTGTGAACCAAATCGGCGTCATTGCGATCCGCAAGGACTGGGCCCAAGCCGTCGGGTTTGAATTGAAGGATGCTTATACGACAAGCGAACTGATCCATTATGCGGAATTGGTCAAAGAGAAGGACCCAGGAAAGCTCGGTTCCAAGCTCGTTCCAATGTCTTACACCGCGGATGACGCCTTGACCAACATCATCATGGCCAACAGTGAGCATTCCCGCGTGGAATCTGCTTTCTATAAAGGCGAAGACGGCAAGTTCCATTGGGGACCAGCCGATCCGGAGACGCTGACCGGTCTGAAGCTGATGCAAAAAGCGTACAAAGAAGGCCTGCTCAATCCGGAATTCTATACTTGGAAAAACAACGAGGGCAGCGACAACTTTAGAGTTAAAGGCGTTGCAGCGATGATGTCCCTGGGTGGTCTGGCTTCATACAGACAGGACATGGACAAAAACATGCAGAAGAACCTGGGCGTAAGCAGCGACGACCTCGTCCATACAGCGATCGTTGTGGGTGACGATGGCAAGTACCGTAACCTGGAGCAGCCGAACTTCTGGTCTTCGCTCATTTTCTCGCCGAATATCAGCAAAGAGAAATTCGAACGCATCATGGATATCATTGATTACTCGACAACCAAAGAAGGACAGATGCTCCTGAATATGGGCTTTGAAGGCAAGGACTGGAAGTACGACGAGAACAATGAGCCGGTCAGCCTGCTTCCGGAAGGAACTTCCCTTGAAGACAAATATCCGGCACGTTTTGAAGGCCTATATATTTTGGGCGACGATTTCAGTATCGTGAACCCTGCGATCAAGAAAGAATACCGCGACCGCGCTGTTGAGCTGTTCAAAGAGAAAGCGAAATTGGGCAGTGAAGGCGGCAAGCTGGCAACCTACGACTGGGATGTGCAGCTGTACGATTCCAAAGCGAAGAGCCAGGCATCCTTCGATTACCAGAACGAGTATGCCAACCTGATCCTGCAAAGCGGCGATCTGGAAGCAAACTGGAAGAAATGGGTGCAAAGCAAGCAGTCCCTCGTTCAGCCGGTGCTGGATGAACTAAACAGCAAATTCGCTAAGTAACAGATCACGTTCTAATAAGGATAAGAACTGAGCACTTACGCAGTCCGAGTCTACGGAACCCGGTGTGCAGCACAATTGATGCAGCCGGGTTCTTCTCTTCCATGGTGGTGCCAAGCCGAGTTTCTTCTATATAAGGAGGCCGGCCTGGCCACAAGGAGGAGAACAGGTAAGAGTTCTTCCTTAATCATTCGATAATCGCAAGAAAAACTTCCGCTAAACGGGGTCTGTCTTCTATCGATAGACACTTTTCTTAATGAGGAATTTGCACAAAAGATAAGCGCGCAAGGAACGGCTTCGTCCTTGCAGCCATTGTCGGCCAGGTTTTGTGCAAGCTCCTGAGAAAGGAGAAAGGGTCTGAAAGAGCCGGACGATCCGTGTCCGGAAGGCCTGAATCATCATACGACTTTGTTGTGGAGGGAATGGAATGGATAACCGGCAGTTAACCGAACTGTTGAATCAGATGACGCTGGAAGAGAAGATTGCCCAGCTTCTTCAGCTGACCGCCAATTTTCATGAAGGCGGGGATGGCGAAAGCCAAATTACCGGACCGCTTGAGGAAATGGGAATCACCGAATCGATGGTGACTGCCAGCGGCTCCGTTCTGGGATTATCGGGAGCGCAGTCGATCATCGACGTGCAGAAATCATATTTAAGCAAAAGCCGGCTTGGCATTCCGCTCATGTTTATGGCCGATGTGGTGCACGGCTTCAAAACGATCTTTCCGATCCCGCTGGCGATCGGATGCTCCTGGGATACGGAGCTGGCCGAGAAAAGCGCGGAGATTGCTGCGAGAGAATCAGCCGTATCCGGCATTCACGTGACGTTCGCACCGATGGTCGACCTGGTGCGCGACCCGCGGTGGGGACGTGTTATGGAAACGACAGGCGAAGATCCGTACCTGAACAGCCTCTTTGCCCGCGCTTTCGTACGCGGCTATCAAGGCGCGAGCCTGAAGGAGGAGCCGGAACGTCTGGCTGCCTGCGTCAAGCACTTCGCCGCTTACGGCGCTCCTGAAGGGGGCCGCGACTACAACACGGTCAACATGTCCGAGCGCAATCTGCGCGAGCAGTATCTGCCGGCCTATAAAGCGGCGCTGGACGAAGGCTGCGAAATGGTCATGACGTCGTTCAATACCGTGGACGGCATTCCGGCGACCGGCAATGAGAAGCTGATGCGCGGTATCCTCCGCGATGAGTGGGGTTTTGACGGCGTCCTGATCTCGGACTGGGCGTCGATCCGCGAAATGATCGCGCACGGTGCGGCGGAGGACGACTGCGAAGCCGCTTACCGGGCGATCCGGGCCGGCGTGGATATCGAGATGATGACCCCGTGCTACGTACAGCATTTGCCGGTCCTCATCGAGAGCGGACGCGTGGACGAAGCCTTGGTCGACGAAGCGGTGCTGCGGATATTGCGGCTGAAAGACAAGCTCGGGCTGTTCGACAATCCGCTGAGAGGCGCTGACCCGGAGCGCGAGCGCGAAGTGCTGTTCTGTCAGGATCATCGAAACGTTTCTTACGAGTTGGCAGCCAAGTCGAGCGTGCTGCTGAAAAACGAAGGCGGCCTGCTGCCGCTTGCGCCTGCGAAGAAAGTCGCCCTGATCGGGCCGTTCGCCCAGAGCGAAGACATCCTCGGTTGGTGGTCCTGTGTCGGCGTGAAGGAAGATGCCGTGAAGCTGGGAACCGCGCTGCAGGAAAGGCTGCCTGAGGGGCAGCTGGTCATTGCCGAAGGTTCCGGCGTGGTAAGCGTGGATCAAGCGCAGATTGACGCCGCGATCGCCGCCGCTCAAGATGCGGACATCATCGTGCTCGCCCTGGGCGAGGATTCGGCCATGAGCGGGGAGGGCGGATCCCGCACGAACATCCGCCTGCCGGAAGCCCAGCTGGAGCTGGTGCGGCAGCTGAAGAAAACCGGCAAGCCGTTGGCTGCGGTGATCTTCAACGGCCGTCCGCTGGACCTGCACGGCGTATTTGACGAAGCGGACGCCGTTCTGGAAGCCTGGTTCCCGGGCAGTGAAGGCGGAGCCGCGATCGCGGACATTCTGATCGGGCGCGTGAATCCTTCGGCCCGGCTGACGATGTCCTTCCCACACTCGGTGGGTCAAATTCCGGTCTATTACAATCATTACAATACCGGCCGTCCGATGAACCCGGAAAAAACGGAAGAGCGGTACGTGTCCAAATATATCGACAGTCCGAATGATCCGCTGCTTCCGTTCGGATACGGCTTATCCTATACGACGTTTGAATACGGCGACCTGAAGTTGTCCGGAAACGAGATGAAGGCGAATCAGCCGCTTCAGGTCAGAGTGAAAGTAACGAATACCGGGGACCGCGCGGGAATCGAAACGGTTCAGTTGTATATCCGCGACGTGACCGGCGAGGTGGTCCGCCCGATGCGCGAGCTGAAAGGTTACGCCCGTCTCGAGCTTCCTCCGGGGGAAAGCGCGGATGCGGTCTTTATAATCACGGAGGAACAGCTCCGTTATCACCATTCCGACCTTACGCAAGCGAGCGATCCGGGAGCGTTCCAAGTGTTTGTTGGCCCGAACAGCCGGGATAATCTTATGGAGTCTTTCCGGTTGGTTTGATGAGCAGAAGGCCATGCGCGTACACAAAAAACAGCCATGGCTTTTGGAGAGAGCTGACCATCAAGACGACGCAGGATGAAAAATACTGTAAAGCTGCCTCGAAGCCCGTACCGGACATGTTCCGGCCCGGCTTCCGGGATAGGAGGATGAACAACCATGACAACCCTTACGAATTCCAAGCTTCACGTCCAGGCCGGCGATCTGTCTTTTACGTTCTGGGAAAGCGGCGACATGTTCCAGGCCGTCAGCGGCAAGACGATGATCAATCAGCTGATGAGCAGCCCGCTCGACGGCGCTTTAAATAATCTCTATTTGCGCATCCATGACGATTCCGCCGTCCGCTTCCATCCGCTGCTCGGCATCCGTTCGAACAGCCGGGTAAGCACAGGCGAGGGACGCATCGTTTGGACAGGCGAGGCTGAAGGTATATCGTACCGCGTGACGTTTGCGCTCAGCCCTCTCGGCGTATGGTTCTGGGACGTCCGGACCACCGGACACGGCGTCAAAGTCGACGTCGTATACGGCCAGGATATCGGCGATGCGGATACGGGCGCCGTTCGCAGCAACGAGGCGTACCTCTCCCAGTATATCGACCATACTGTCTTCGAAGACAAAGACCACGGTTATGTGGTGTGTTCTCGCCAAAACCAGCCGCAGGGCGGAGCGTTCCCTTACATACAGCAGGGCTCGCTGACGCGTGCCGCCGGGTTCTCGACAGACGGCTTCCAGTTCTTCGGCCTGACCTACAAAGAGACAAACGTGCCGGCATGCCTCAGCCAGCCGGACTTGGCCAACCAGGTCTACCAATACGAGTTCGCCTATACGGCGCTTCAGTCCGAAGCGGAAACGCTGGATGGGGAAGCACGCTTCGTATTCTACGGTTTGTTCAAGCCGGATCATGCGGCCGCTGTAACCGAGTTGGAATACAAGGACGAGGTGTTGAAAGCCTGGGCTCAGGTGCAGGAGAGCCTGGCCGCCGCGGCCGACCCGCTGCGCGAGCTGCCGCAGGTCCGTCTGAACCCGGAGATCGGTGAACCGCTGCACACCCTTCCGCTCACCGCGGAAGAGCTCGAATCCCTTTTTCCGAAAGCCCGGAGACAGGAGGAGGAAACCGAAAACGGACAGCTCCTGGCGTTCTTTACGGACACCTACGAGCATGTCGTGCTGAAGGAGAAGGAGCTGCTGGTGGAGCGTCCGCACGGACATATCCTGATGAGCGGCGACAGCGTGAAGCTGGGCGCCAAGGTCGTGACGACGACTTCGTATATGTACGGCATTTTCAACTCCCATCTGGTGGTAGGCAATACCAACTTCAACAAAATGATGAGCAACGCCCGCGGCGCCTTGAACGTGCCGAAGACGGCGGGACAACGGATTTATGTGGACAAAGACGGAGCGTACCGTCTTCTGACCATGCCGTCCCTGTTCGAGATCGGCTTCAACTACGTGCGCTGGTATTACAAAACGGCTGATGACATGCTGGTGATCACCAATTTCACGGCGGCGGATGCGCCTGAAGTACGCCTTCATGTGCGCTCGGAGAGCGGCAGAGCGTATAAATTCCTGGTGACCAGCCAGGTCACGATGGACGTCAACGAATTCGAAGCGCCGGTCCGCATGACGGAATCGGCGGGCGTGCTGACGTTCCACGGCGCCCAGGATGCTCTCCGGAAGGAAGCCTATCCGAACCTGAAATACACCATGCGGGTCGACGGCGTCAAGGCGACCGTTAACGACGAAACGGCGCTGGCAAGCGGCGTTCAGCCTGGAGACGCGTCGGTGGTGACACTCAAGCTCGAAGCTGCTGCGGAGTGGACCTTGACGATGCAGGGACTGCTGGACGGGGAAGACCTTCCTGAAGCGAACCGCAGCGCAGAGGAAGAAATTGCGAAGTACCGGGCGTTCTTCCGGGATGTCATGAACGGATTCCGCCTAACCGGCGGCGATGGCACGGAGGGCAAGGACTTTTTCAAAGTGAATGCTTTGGCCTGGTGGTATACGCATAACATGCTGGTCCATTACTCGGTCCCGCATGGCCTGGAGCAGTACGGAGGCGCGGCTTGGGGAACGCGGGACGTCTGCCAAGGACCGACCGAGTACTTTATGGCAACGCAAAAATTTGAACAGGTCCGCGACATCCTGAAGATGGTGTACTCCCATCAATATGAAGACGACGGCAACTGGCCGCAGTGGTTTATGTTCGACAACTACTTTACGGTCCAGCAGGAGGAGAGCCACGGCGACATCATCGTATGGCCGCTCAAGGTGCTCAGCGATTACCTGCGGGCTACCGAGGACTTCGGCATTTTGGAGGAAAAGGTACCGTATACGGTCAAACACAAGTTCCACTTTACCGCAGAAACGGCCACGATTCTGGATCATGTGTACAAGGAGATCGACTACATTCGCAGCCACTTCCTGCATGATACCTGCCTGTCCTCCTACGGGGACGGGGATTGGGACGATACGCTTCAGCCGGCCAACGCCCAACTGAAGCAGTTTATGGTCAGCAGTTGGACCGTTGCCCTGACGTACCAGACGATGACCCAATTGTCAGACGCCATGAAGTCCGCCAAGCCGGAATTGGCTTCGGAGCTTCACGAGATGGCGCAGGGAATCAAAGGCGATTATGAAAAATACATGCTCGGCACGGACGTCATTCCAGGCTTCCTCTATATGGAGAACCCGGCTGAGGTGAAGCTGATGCTCCATCCGGCCGACAAGGAGACCGGCATCCAGTATCGCCTGCTGCCGATGACCCGGAGCATGATTGCGGAGCTGCTGGATCCGGAGCGCGCGAAGGCCCATTATGAGCTGATCAAAGAAAAGCTCTTCTTCCCGGATGGCGTGCGTCTGATGAACCGTCCGGCCCAGTATGCCGGCGGCGTCAGCACGCACTTCAAGCGGGCGGAGCAGGCGTCGAACTTCGGGCGCGAAGTGGGCCTGCAATATGTGCACGCCCATATCCGCTTCATCGAAGCGATGGCGAAGCTCGGACATGCGGATGATGTATGGAACGGCCTGAACGTGATCAACCCGGTCGGCATCCGCAATGTCGTGCCGAACGCCGAGCTGCGTCAGAGCAACGCTTATTTCAGCAGCTCCGACGGCAAGTTCAACACGCGTTACGACGCGCAGGCGCATTTCGATGAGCTGCGCAGCGGCAGCGTGCAGGTGAAGGGCGGATGGCGCATTTACTCCAGCGGCCCGGGAATCTACATGAACCAGCTGATTTCGAACGCGCTCGGCATCCGCCAGGAGCAGCAGGATCTCATCGTGGATCCGGTGCTGCCGCAGAAGCTGGACGGCCTGCGTTTCGACTTCCGTTACGACGGGCAGGACGTGACCTTCATCTACCATTTGGAAGGTGCCGGAGAGCGCCGCGTGAAGCTGAACGGCCAGGAGCTGGAAGCCTCGTCGGTGAGCAATCCGTACCGCGAAGGCGGTCTGCGGATTTCGAAGGACGTGTTCGAACAGGGAATGAATCCGGACCGCAATGTGGTTGAGATTTTTATGTAGCAGGTTACAGGCGATCTTCACGGATCGCCCTTTTCCATGAGAACTGGAATATGGATAATTTTGGATCTAGGAATGGTTTGATACGGGGGAGCGAGGAACATTGGTTAGTATTAAGGATATCGCTAAAAAAGCCGGGGTTTCCATATCGACGGTATCATATGCCCTGAACGGCAGCAGCAAGGTGACGGATGAGACCCGCTCAAAAATTTTGGCGATCGCCAAGGAACTGAACTATGTGCCGAACGCGGCCGCGAGATCGCTGAAGAAGAGGGAGTCCCGCATCATCGGGGTATTTTTGACGGATTTTAAAGGGGATGTGTACGGCGACCTGCTGGACGGAATGAAGGAGGTCTGCAACGCTCAGGGCTACGACCTGATCGTATGCAGCGGCAAGCAGGCCCACCGCATGCTTCCGGAGCGGATGATCGACGGGGCTATCATTCTGGACCACGCGTTTACGAACGCGGAGCTGCTCAAATATGCCGAGCGGAACCACAAAATCGTCGTGCTGGACCGGGAGCTCGAGCATCCCAACATCAATCAGGTGCTGCTGGACAATAAGGCGGGGGCGACGCTGGCGACCGAATTTTTGGTCGAGCAGGGCCACAAGAAGATTTACGTCGTGACGGGTCCCGATGACTCGTTTGATTCCAACCAGCGCATGAAGGCGGTCAAAATGGTTGCGGACCGCACTGAAGACGTGGAGTGGATCGAGATTTCCGGTGATTTCAAAAAAAGCGGCGGAGAGCGCGCCGCCGAACGGGTCATGGGGGAATATACCGGCCCGGCGGCCGTGTTCTGCCTCAATGACGAAATGGCCATCGGTTTTTGCAACCGGCTGGCGGAGACCGATTACCGGATCGGAGAGCATGTGCATTTGATAGGCTTCGACAATATCGAGCTGACGAGCTACATGCAGCCGCGCCTGGCGACCATCAACTATTCGAAGCGGAAGTGGGGGGCGCTGGCGTCGGAGCAGCTGATCAAGATTTTATCCGGCGAGGAAGTGGAGCATGAGCGCATCTACGTCACGCTGATCAAAGGGGAATCTGTTGGAAAAAGCGCCCGAAGGGTTAACGTGGTAAGATGAAACAAGCATGCACAGCGATAAACAAACAGAAGGGTATCCGGCTAACTAGAGCCTGTCGGATACCCTTTTTGCATGTTTATTTTATATTAACGAATGGCCACGTTATAAGTTTTCAACCAGTTGTTAACCTGGGCCAGGTACGCAAACAGCTGCGGTCCCGACATCAGTTGGCCGAACCACGGCAGATTCGAGGACGCCTCCGGAGAAGCGGCGATCTCGAGAATTTTGTTTTTGTCGATCAGCGGCAGCACCGGTGCGGTCGGATCGTCCAGAATGTCCAGCATCTGCTGCTTGACGGCGGCAAGGAAGTCCGGGTTGTGGGTTTTCGGGTACGGGCTCTTCTTGCGGTAAAGCACGTCGTCCGGCAGCACGCCTTCCAGCGCCTTACGTAAAATGCCCTTTTCCCGTCCACCGGTCATTTTGATTTCCCAAGGGATATTCCAAACGTACTGAACCAGCCGATGGTCGCAGTAAGGCACGCGTACTTCGAGGCCGACTCCCATGCTCATGCGGTCCTTGCGGTCCAGCAGCGTCGGCATGAAACGGGTAATGTTCAGGTAGGACATGACCCGCATTTTGGCCTGCTGGCCGGTCTCACCGCGCAGCTTAGGAACTTCCCGCACCGCATCGGCATAACGGTCCCCAAGGTAATCCAGCGGCCGGATCCATTCGCGGATTTCGGGAGACAGCAGGCTGGCTCTCATGTCGGGTGCGACCGACCAAGGGAACGTGCCGGAATTGAGCATTTCCTCGCGGTGAAACCAGGGGTAGCCGCCGAAAATTTCGTCGGCCGCTTCGCCGGAGACGGCCACCGTCGCTCCTTTTTTGATTTCACGGCAAAATAAATACAGCGAACCGTCCACGTCCGCCATGCCGGGCAGGTCCCGGGTCAGGGTGGAGGCGTTCAGCGATTCCACGAGCTCGGGGGTATCGAATTCGATGTAGTGGTGCTGCGTCCCGAGCTCCTCCACCATCCGCTGGATAAACGGAGCGTCGGCTCCCGGCTGAAAGGCATGCGATTTGAAATGCTTCTCATTGCCGACGTAATCGACTGAATAGGTGTGGACCTGACCTTGGTTGGTCCGGTTATAATACTGTACGGCCAGAGCCGTCAAAGCGCTGGAATCCAGCCCTCCGGACAGCAGCGTGCAGACCGGAACGTCCGAGACCAGCTGCCGCTCCAGCGTATCTTGCAGCAGCTCGCGCAGCTTGGCTGCTGTTTCCTCTACGCTGTCTTCGTGGATGTGGCTGTCCAGGCGCCAATAGGCGTAACTGCGCAGTCCGTCGCGGCTGAAGATCATCGCGTGGCCTGCCCGCAGCTCTTTCATGTCTTTGTAGACGCCTACTCCCGGCGTCCGTGCCGGACCGATAATGAACACTTCGGCGAGCCCTTCGGGGCCGACGACAGGCTCCATCTTGGGATGCTGCAGCAGCGCTTTGGGCTCGGAGCCGAAAATAAGCGTGCCGTCGATATAGGCGTAGAACAGGGGCTTGACGCCCAGGCGGTCCCGAGCCATAAACACCTGCTCTCTCACGCTGTCCCAGATGGCAAAAGCAAAGATGCCATTGAACCGGTCCACGCAAGCCGGTCCCCATTCGATGTATGAAACCAAAAGAACTTCCGTATCGCAATGGGTCCGGAAGTGATGTCCTCTTTTGACCAATTCGCTTCGCAGCTCGGCTGCGTTATATAGCTCCCCGTTATAACAAATCGCATACACGTCATCATCATCATGAACGATCATGGGCTGTGCGCCGTTTTCGGGGTCAATGACGCTCAGACGGCGGTGGCCGAAGGCGCATGGATTGGAGATCCAGGTTCCCGAAGCATCCGGTCCGCGATCCGACATCGTTTCCGTCATTTTGACAAGGATCTGCGAATCCTGGGTTAAGTCGCCGCTCCATTGTATAAAACCGGTTATTCCGCACATGATGGGTCATCCTCTCTTTGTCGTTTATCCACTCGCTGTCCTTTCTGTTTGCCAAAGTGATACAGTTATATGCCGAATCGGGGCATAAAATGTCTGTCCTTTAACGAAAACTATAGGAAAGGCAGTGTGAGAAAAAACGTTTGTCGACGCAAGTTCTGCAGAAGATAGACCGCATTTAGCGGATATTTTTCTTTTGGTCATAGAAGGTCCGGATTCGCTGAAAACTTATTTAATTCTACGATCTTTAAAAAGGAGGGAAATGTGCATGGATAAGCAGCATTTTTATGTATCGGTACATGGCAGAAGCGTTCTAGCCGAACAAGGCGCTGCTCCCTATGAGTTGGTGATGTACTGCACGGTAGGACAGGCCCGGGAAGTGCAGCAGATGATGGAGGACTTGCAGGAGCATGCCGAGGATTCCTTCCTGGCATTTACGTTTCCTTGGCCGGATACGCCGGAGGATGACGTCAATTCGCAGTACACGCAAAGCCTGAACAAGCTGTACCGGAAAATTTACGAATACGGCACGGCGGAAACGCGCCAGCATTTGACGGAGAACAAAATGCTGGGTTACACCTGATTTCGGATCCCGGCTGCCCATGGAGAGGAGGAAACAGCGTGTATTATATTAAGGATGCTAAGGTGCGGCGAATGACAGAGCTGGACGGGGTCCGATGCGCTGAAATCGGCGTGCTGCCTGGAGCGGTCGATGATCCCGCGCTTCTGGCATACGTGGCCGAGACGTCTCCTGGCCTGTATGACCTGATCCGGCTGATCCGCAACGATGCCGACACTGAACTCGACTGGTACGACAACACTATGCATCAGGCGTATACCGACGTAACGAAGCAGGCGTTCGAAGGCAGCTTCCTGCTGACGCCGGACGAGGAGCGGGACCTGTTCCTGCGCGACCTGCTCTCTTTTGGAAGCGTGGAGGAGGATCTGCGGAGCAGGTTCGCAAAGTAAACGCAGCCATAATTTAAGAAACATAGCCGGCAGCCACCCGCTCCATACTATGATTAAGGGGAGGTGAGCTAAATGGCGGACTTCACTTACAGAAAAGGCAAGGGAAGCAAGCACGCCCGTCAGAACGCATTTGCGGGTGGAGTAACGAGCAAAAATTCGAGAAATTTGGCTGTGCCCCATAACCCAAGACGTTTTGGCAACCAGTAGCCTCCTTGAACCATGAACATGCCTCCGGGACTGCCCGGAGGTTTGTTTTAGGTTTTCAGTTTTGATAAGTGTAAACGGCAGGCACCATCCGGGACTCGTTTACGCATATTCGCGCAGCACCTGAATGCCTTTGACGATGTTGTAGACGAATGTGCCGAAGTAAATGACGCAGAACAGCAAAATATAGCCCAAAATCGAGCCGGCATGATGGGCCGCCAAAGTAAAAAAGAGCAGCGGTACGGCCGCAATAAACGGCAGCAGATGCGAGAGCAGGGCTCGCTTGGCATGCCGGGCGACGTATTCGTCCCGAACGGCGATCCATACGATCACCGGCAGGATAAACGGGGCGAAAAATATGCTGAAGTAGGATAATGAAGATAACAACTGTCGCATCGGGAAAGCTCCTTTACAACGTATTTTGGTAAAATATAAGGAAGTATATGCTTCGGGAACTTGCATCCTTATATCGTAAAGAAAAACTACCGCTGGCTTCCTTGAGTGTACGCCGTAGTTTTTGTTATGTTATTACCCATAGTATTTCCCACCAATCGGCTTTCTCATTTTCCTCTTGAAAAATTGGTCAAATGCGGTATAATAAATAACGCATTCGTTTTTTTTATTACATACCAAGTCCCAGTAGCTCAGCTGGATAGAGCAACGGCCTTCTAAGCCGTCGGTCGGGGGTTCGAATCCCTCCTGGGACGTACAAGGAAAGCCCTCATTTGAGGGCTTTTTCTTTAGATATAAGCAAGTATACGCTTCGGAGACTCTGCAGCCGGAGGCAGCGTAAAGTATGGTGGAGTTCTAATGACAAGCGACGATGGAAAGACATGAAGGGAGAGAGACCGGATGAATCAGGAAATCAAAGTATCGCAGTGGACGGCATTGTTGATCGAGCAGGCGAAGCGGGTCGGACTGTCCGGGGCCGCCATCGCCGAGGCTGTCCGTAAGAAGGACGCTGAGCCGTTTATCCAGGCTGGGCTTGAAGGCGAGCGTTACGCCAATCTGTTCGGCTACTCGGAGGAACACGGGGAGCCGCTGACCCAGGCGGCCACAGAAGGCTACCGTATGACGTTCAACACGCGGAATGGGCTGAAAAACTGGCTGGTCCAGCGTTTCGGCCTGGATGAGGAAAAGGACTTTGTGGTGGGAGAAGGCGTGATTCATGGGCTGCGGCTCACCTCGGAACAGTTGGCTGCGTTACAAAAAGCGCTGGCGGTAAACTGGGTGATCGCGGGCTCGCGCGACCTCCCGGACGGCATGGTGGAGCTGGATCTGTCCATCCGAGCTCTGCAGGCCGATTCTCAAGCATAACCCGAGCGAGGCGAGGCATATTGCCGGCCTGCCACATGCAAAAGGGGCTGTCCCATCCATTCGTGTCTAGCACGACGGTGGGCAGCCCCTTTTTAATATACTGCTTAACGCTTCCGTTTTAACGCATCCCCGCTAACTGATCAGCATCAAGATGATCGAGGACAGCGACAGGCAGGCGCTGAGCAAATAGATGAACACAACCGCCTGCTTCGGGCTCAGCCCCCAGGACAGCAGCCGGTAATGGATCTGGCTTCTGTCGGCTTTGTACACCGGCTTGCCGTCACGATACCGTTTGATCACGACGTAGATATTATCGAAGATCGGTACGCCAAGCGCCAGCACAGGGACGAGAATGGAAATGACGGTCACCTGCTTGAAGGCCCCGTCCAGGGCGATAATGCCGAGCATGAACCCGATAAACGTCGCGCCTGCATCCCCCATATAAATTTTGGCGGGCGGTTTGTTGTATCTCAAATAACCGAGCGTCACCCCGACCAGAATTACCGCCATAACCGCGGAGTGCGACTGACCTTTGGCAATAGCGACAATAAACAGGGTCAGCGCCGAAATCGCGGCCACGCCTCCGGACAGCCCATCCAGTCCGTCCATGAAATTAATGACTGTCGTGACGCCAAAAATCCACAGGATCGTCAGTATAAACTGCAGCCACTCCGGAAACACGACCATATGGCCGGTGAACGGAACGGTGACCCCTTCGAACGATATTCCCGAATAGTAGACGATTACCGCGGCGCCCACCTGTACGAGCGTTTTGGGCAGAGCAGCGAAATCCTTGCCTTTCGTCTTGTACCAGTCATCGATCATGCCGATACCGAGGATGAGCAGCGAGCCGGCGACAATACCGGCCATTTCCTTGTCCCAGTGTCCGGTGAGAACGATATAGGGAATCATGAAGCCGAGAAAGATGGCGATGCTTGCCAGATGCGGGACAGGTTCCTTATGTATTTTGCGATGGGTGGGCCGGTCGACAAAATCAACCCGGATCGCAAGCTTTCTTAACGGAGGGATCAAAGCAAGAACGATAACAAGCGACACAATAAATCCAATTACATACACAATAGTCAGGCCTCCAATACTTAGCTTTGCAATGTGCTGTCGTTTCATTCGAAGTCTCGGTCAGGTTTTCGGATACAGTCAGATAGATTGAACTAAAGTATTTCATTGACATTCTTGGTAAAGCGGCTCATTAGGCATTTATTTCTTTAGTTCATTCTATATAGATGTAGCATTTGTATTTTTAAATAGAATAATCGCTATTTTTGCAAAATACAACGATAAAATATTTAATATTTCCATAACATTCCAATCAACCGCTTTTTACAATTCTAGTAGAGAATAGGTCTATAGCACTTATGCTAATAGAAGAAGGGTGAGCCGATGTTGAAGAAAAATAAGATGTTTCAGGTACTGATGGCCTCTGCGGTTGTAACTTCCGTATTGGCTGGAGGAACGGCAGAAGCGGCTTCCGCTGCAAAACCATCATCTGCAGGCCAGGCTGCAAAGACAGCATCGTCAAAACTGAAAGCGGCCAAAGTGGAGCTTAGCGTGAACGGCGCGAATCTCACCGTTAATGCGGTCCAGGTCAACCAAGCATACCTGGTGGCCGTCTCGGACATCGTTAAGGCTTTCGGGGCAAGCGCAAGCGCCGCCAAAGGGATCGTTACTTTAAAGGATGCAACCGGTTCCCGCGTCGTCCAGCTGCAGGCAGGAGTAAAGTCCTACAAGGTGAATGGAGAGGCAGCAGCCTTTACAAACGCCCCCGTGCTTCAGGATGGCAAAACCTACATTGAGCTTCAAACGTTCGTGGAAGCACTGGGTGGGGAATGGATCCTAGGCAGTGGGCAGACGCAGCAGGTACTGACGGTTCAAAGACCGGAAGGAAGCTATTCTTCCGTACGCTGGAACGCCCAAGGACAAGTGATTGCCAGCCGTGACGACGCAGAATCCGCGCAAATCGTCAAGCTGAACCCGTCAAACTACGGCAGCTCGGTAATCTCGACGGATGAATACGCTGCAGAATTGGCGGTGTCCCCGAACGGACAGTGGGGGGCCTATACAGATAACGCCGGCCAGCTCTACCTGATGAACCTTATCAGCGGATTGTCGCAAAAACTAGGCTCTGATACCTCCATCAAGACAGATCTGACTTGGTCGGCGGATAACAGCCGGATTTATTTCATCCAGGGCGATAAACAGGAAAAAATATCTTACATCAACTTAGGCGACGGCAAAGTGACCGAAGTGCTGGCCGACAAAGTGGAGAACAAATCCGACGTGAGCCTGTCCGCGGACGGAAAAAGATTGGTCTATATCGTCAATGTGACCGGCGTGGCCAGCAGCGATAAGGACAGCACGGAAGAGTCGCTCAGCATCGACTATTCGGGAGCGGGCCAGCAGCTGTACTCTCTGGATCTGACGGAAAAAGAAGCTAAACCGATTCAGCTAACAACTGGTAAAGACAATAAATTGTATCCTGTCGTGCTGGATGGCGGCAAAGCGGCTTATTTGAGCGCCGACCCGGATAACACTAGTGCCAATGACGTCATCAAAGTGATCGGCCCAGACAGCAGCGTTCAGAACATGGCGAGCATTATCGATGTGACGGTCATCGCAGCCGCACCTTCCGGAACACTCTTCGCAGCAGGCATCGCCGCCGACGGCAGCACGAAAGTGCTGAAGATCGATAGCGGCAGCCAGGCGCAGGTATACAGCACGCCAGGAACGGTCAGCGAGCTGGCCGTGTCTGCGGACGGCAGCCGGATCGCGCTGGTCGAAGACGGCAAGATTGTGGTCATCGAGGGCGGAAAGAACATCCAGCTTACCAAATAATATCGGTTCCTGACCGAAGAGGAGAATGAACGATGAAAATGTTCAAAAAATTAACGCTGGCTGCCGTAACTTCCCTGGTCGCGGTGACCACTTTGGTCGGCTCCGCAAGCGCCGCATCCGGCATCTCCGGCAAAATTACGATTAACGGCTCCACGGCGCTTCTTCCGCTTACGCTTCAGGCAGCTAAGGAATTCCAAAAAATCAATCCGAAGGTCAGAATTTCCGCTTCCGGCAAAGGCTCGGTAACAGGGCCGCAGGCCGTGAAGAAGGGCATTGCCGACATCGGGGCATGCGACTGGGACGCCAGCATGGACGTACCGGGCTTCAAGGCTTTTGAAGGCCAGGTAGCCAACAAGGTAGCCGTCATTCCTTTTGCGACGGTTACCAACAAAAACGTGAAGGTAAACAACCTGACCACCGAACAGCTGAAGGGGATTTTCTCCGGCAAAATTACCAACTGGAAAGAAGTCGGCGGCGACAATGCGGACATCGTGGTCATCACGCGCGCCTTCGGCTCCGGCACCCGCGTCAATTACCAAGCCAAAGCGCTGGCCGGCGGCGACATCGTCAAAAAATCGAAAAACTACAAGGAAGTCGGCTCCAGCGGTGACATGAAGACCGCCGTGGCCACGACGCCAAATGCCATCGGATACATTGACCTGGTTTACGTAAACAGCGACATTAAGGCACTGAGCTATAACGGCGTGCAGCCGACAACGGACAATGTCATTAACGGCAGCTACAAAATTTGGGCATACGGATATTACATGACCAAAGGCCAGCCGACCGGCGCCACCAAAGCGTTTATCGAGTATGTTCAAAGCGCGAAATTCCAGCAAGGTTCCCTGAAAAAATTGAAATTCATTCCGATTTCCGCCATGCGTTAAGGCAAGTGGATTGTAAGCAATCCAAGCCAAGCCATATTCATGATCGCGGCCAGCCCTGCATATCCGATGGGGCTGGCCGCTTTATAGGAGGAGAGCCCGTTTGAGCATGCCCGTGCAGCAGTACGTGCCCGAGGACCGTCAGCTGCTGACCCCGCCCGCGAAGCGGCGCAGGTTCAGCCGCAGCGCCAGGGTCCGCTTCACCAACCGGCTGTTTACGTATTATTTTTGGTTCAGCATATTGGCGCTGTGCCTGGTGTTGGGCCTGGTGATCTTTTTTATCGGCAAAACCGCGCTTTTGACCTTCCGCGAAATATCCTTTGCGGATTTCTTCCTTTCCTTTAACTGGACCCCGGAGGAGGAGCATTACGGCGCAGCCGCGTTTATGATCAACACCCTGTCTCTAACGGCGCTTACGCTTGCGCTGGCCGTGCCGGTGTCCGTCGGGCTGGCGGTGCTGATCGCCGAAATCGCGCCCGGCTGGCTGAAAAACGCCATGCGTCCGATTCTGGACCTGCTGGTCGGGGTTCCTTCCATCGTATACGGTTACCTCGGCCTGACGGTACTGATTCCGTTTTTGCGCCGGCTGAGCGGAGAGAACCTGGGCGACGGGCTGCTGGCGGCCGCGCTCGTGCTCGCCCTGATGGTACTGCCGACGATATGCCGGATCAGCGACGACGCGATTTCCGCCGTGCCGAAAAAATACCGCGAGGCTGCGTATGCCATGGGCTCCACGCGTCTGCAGGTCATGATGCGGGTCGTCATTCCAGCCGCCAGCAGAGGCATCATTGCGGCAGTCATCATGGGGATGACCCGGGCGATCGGGGAGACCATGGCGGTGGTCATGGTCATCGGCAACACGGCGCAGCTCGCCAAGTCCTTGTTTACGCCGGCTTCGGTTCTAACCAGCAATATCGTGATGCAGATTTCCAACGTGGAGTTTGACTCGACCTGGAATTATGCGCTGCACATGATGGCCTTCCTGCTGCTCGTCATCTCTTTTGTCCTGATTCTGTTTATCCGCTATTTGGGTCGCAAAGGGAGGGAGCAGGCATGAGCGAATGGACGCGCACCCGTAAAATGCAAAGATCGCTTGTATACGACCGGCTGGCAACGTATGGGTTCTACGGGCTCGGCATCTTGGTTCTGCTGCTGATCTTCTGGCTGCTGTTGACCATCCTGGGCAAAGGGCTGCCCGGGCTGAGCCTCGAGTTTTTGATGAAGCTGCCCGAGGACATGGATCCCGGCGGCGGCATCGGACCGGCGCTGTTTAACTCATTTTATATTTTGATTCTGTCGCTGGTCATTTCCGTCCCGATCGGGGTTGGAGCGGGTATTTATATGGCGGAGTACGCCCCGGCGAACAAATTTACGGAGGTGCTGCGGATCTGCGTCGAGAGCCTCTCGTCCGTTCCGTCGATCGTATTCGGGATGCTGGGCCTGGCCATTTTTGCCGAGTACTTTCAAATCGGCCTGACCATTCTCGGCGGGGCGGTTTCCCTGGCATTCCTCAACCTGCCGATGCTGGCCCGGGTGACGGAGGAAGCGGTGCGGGCGGTGCAGAATGACGTGAAGAACGCGTCCTATGCCCTCGGGATGACCAAATTCCAATGCATCCGGACCGTCGTTATACCGATGGCCATGCAGGGGATTGTGACGGGCGTCTGCCTCGTGGCGGGCCGGGCATTCGGGGAATCGGCCGTCATCCTGCTGACCGCAGGGCTCAGCACTTCCGGGGAGATGTGGGACTTCAACCTGTTTTCACCGGGCGAGACGCTGGCCGTGCACCTCTGGTACGTGCAATCGGAAGCGATCGTGGAGGATGCCCGCCAGATCGCCGACAAGTCGGCCGCGGTGCTGGTCATCGTGGTCCTTCTGATGAACCTGCTGTTCCGCATTCCGCTGTGGATGAGCAACCGGCGTCTGAAGAAATAGAGCCTTCTAGAGGTTGTCAAAAAGTCCACTCTTGTTAAGAAAACCAATCGAGGCCAATCAAGGAATAATTGTGTCAAAAATGTGACTTTCTTTAATTCAATCTATCTAACACGAAGTAAATCGGAAAGCTGACTTTCGCATCGAATCTTGAATTCAGCCGGGCCTAAGCGGATGCTTACGTAGCATAAACCTCGGTGCTGAAAACCGACCTTTTTGCACATGTACTTGGAAGTATTCATACCGAAATAAGCTTTGATATAGAAAATAGGGCTGTCTTCCGGCAGATGATTCTGCCGGCGAGACAGCCCTTTAAGGTTGACTGAATTTATCAGCTTATTCAGCGACGCTGAACGCTTGGATTGCCGCAAGCCTATGAACCTCGATTGGAGGAAGGTTAGTACATGATTCCCTTAGCGGCCCGTGATGATATCCAGCTGTGCAGAGGTATCATACACCATTTGATAAGGGTCGGAGCTGTACGGATTGAGCTCGGCCGTAATGGTATCCGTGTAGCTGATCTCATGCAAAGCCCGCCTTACTTCGCCCCAATTGACGCTGCCTGACAGCAGCGGGACGAAGCCGTTCGGTCCGGCTGCCGGATTGAAGTCCTTCACGTGGATTTTTCGAATCCGCGCGCCCAACGTCTGGATCCAATGCTCGGGATATCCGAAGAGCAGGACATTTCCAACGTCAAAGTAGGCACCTGCCCAAGGCGACCCAAGCTCGTCGATATACCGGGCCATTTCCATCGGGGAGAGCAAAAATTTGTTCCAAACGTTCTCAATGCCGATATGAACGCCGTGCTGTTCGGCCAGCGGAATGAGCTCCTGTAGTTCTTCCTGACTGCGCGTATAGCATTCTTCATAGGTGACGGATGGCGTCACCGCCCCGGGAACGACCAGCACAGTATCCATCCCAAGCAGGGATGCGAGCTCCAGCTGCCGGGTGACGATCTCCCGCCCGCCGGCGCGAACATCCGGATCTGCCGCGGACAGGGGAGATTTCCACAGCATGCCGGTCGACAGGCTGCGCAGCTGAATGTTGTGACGGTCAGCCAGAGCCAGCACGGCCTCAGCCTCCTGGACGGTGGTGTCCATGGTCAGCCCGGTTCCGCCGGACGGATACAGATTCAGCTCGACGGCATCGTAACCCGCCTGCTCCGCATGAAGAAAAATCATCTCGAGCGGGGTTCCCTCCGGAAAGCCCCATTGGTTTATCGACTTCAGCATCGCTTCATACACCCCTTTGTCAGGTTTAGGTTCAAAGCTCTGCAGGCGAAACGGCAGCCAGGCGCTCGGCCGAGCGGTACGCGGCCAGGGCCACTTCGAGCGCCTTAAGCCCATCGACGCCCGTCACGTTTGCCTCTGTTTTGCCTTCGGCAATCGAGGCTACAAAATCCCTAACCAGGCCGAAGTCCATATCGTCGCCCCAGAAATGGTGCCGGTAGCCCCGCTCCTCGCTGTATACGTTCAGCTTCTGCCCGAAGGCGTCGATCGTCAGAGTGCCGGCCGTTCCGACGATTTCCAGCGTCACGTCGCCCCAGGTCGGGAAGGAAGGATTCCTGGACCAGCTGCAGTCCAGCGTGGCAAAGACGCCGTTATCAAATTCGATCGACAGGATCCCGCAGTCATCGATGGGGGAAGCGGACATCAGCTCACCGATTTCCGCATACACCTCTTTCACCTCCGCGCCGGTGAACCAGCGCATGATATCGGCGACATGAACGGTGTGGTCAATGACCGCTCCGCCGCCGGACAGGGCGGTGTCGACGAACCATCCGCCCGGATTTTGCCCGCGGTTGGTCCCCTTCATGGCGAGAATCCGGCCGAGCTTGCCTTCGTCGATCATTTGCTTCGCACGGATGACGGACCGGTTGTACCGCACCGGAAATGCCGTCTGCAGCATGACGCCGGCGGCTTTGCAGGCCTCGATCATGTCCCGGGCATCCGCGGCATTGGTCGATATGGGCTTTTCGCACAGCACATGCACTCCCGCCTTGGCGGCCGCTAGGACATGCTCCTTATGGTTCGCGTTTTCCGACGTGACGATGATTCCGCTGAGACCCTGGGACAGAAGTTCGGCATAATCCGCGTAATATATAGTGCCAAAGATGCCTGCGAACTTTTGGCCCCGCTGTTCATCGGGATCGTAAATGCCGGCAATCTCTACTCCCCCCAATTGAATCAGCGCTTTCACATAACTGTATGCGTGCATATGGGCAAAACTGACGATGCCGATTTTCATGGACCGATCACTCCTTTGCTGTCCGGGCTGCTCAGGTCGCCTGCGCCGGCTCCCAGATGAACCGGACGCCCGGTTTCCATCGATTGTAGTGCCGAAAGCGCAATTCGGAGCGCCTCATAGGCGTCTTCCGCAGTCACGATCGGCTCTTCATCCTGCTCAATGCAATTCAGGAAATGGCGAAGCTCCTGGTAGTACGGGTTTTCCTCGACTGGGCTTTCCGGAACGGGGACGCCGCCCCCTCCGCCTGCATGGCCGCCGCGCTGAAAAGACAGCAGCGGTTGATCCCGGGCGCTGTCGTAGCCGATGATCCCTTGCGTGCCAGCCATCTCCAGGTTCATGGAGAAGCCATCATGCGACCAGGTTCCCTCGACATGGGCGATGACGCCGCTTTGAAAGCGAAGGGTCACGAGCGAATAGTCCAGCTGGGCATGAATCCTCCCATGGAGCCCCTTGGCGTATACGCGTTCCACTTCGCCGAAGCACCAGCGAAGAAAATCGAAATCGTGGATCATGGCGTCAAGCGTAATGCCGCCGCTGGCCCTGAAATCGCTGTACCAATGCTGCCAGCCGATCGGATATCCCCCGCCGCGGCCTGCACGGATGACGGCCGGACTGCCGATGACGCCTTCATCCAGCAGCTGCTTGGCATGCGTGTATTCGTGGAAGAAGCGGAGAACGTGCCCGACGAACAGCCGAACGCCCTGCGACTGGCAGCGGTCGATCATTTCCCTGGCATCGGCCAGGCTGCGCGCCAGCGGCTTCTCGCAGATGACGTGTTTGCCGTCATCGGCCGCCTGAAGGACATGCTTCTTGTGAAGCGGCGTCGGCAGGCAAACATCGACGACATCGACGCGGTCAAGCGATGCCATCGCCTCTGCGTAAGAGGTGAACGAAGAGGTGCCGCATGCCGCGGCAAGCCGTTCTCCTTTGCCGGCGTCGGTATCGACGATACCGGCCAAATGCGCATTCGGCATATCGGCATAGGCCGAGGCGTGGGTGCTCCCCATCGCCCCGGCGCCTATAACGAGTACGTGAATCATACGGTTTTCACTCCTTTATGATGGACCGGTTACACTTGTAAAAGGTCTATTCGTGTCCTTATCCTTTGATGCCATTCATGGCGATTCCTTCTATAAAATAGCGCTGCAGGAAAATGAACAGAATGATGATCGGCAGCGTAGCCATCACGGCTCCGGCCATCAGCAGCGGATAATCGGTCGAATGCTGCCCCTGAAAGGAAGAAATGCCGATCGAGAGCACGCGCATATCCTCCGAGCTGGTCATAATGAGCGGCCACAGCAGGTCGTTCCATGCCGCCAGGATCGTAAAGATGGCCAAAGAGACTAGGGCGGATTTGGACAGCGGCAGATAGATGTTCCAATAAATCCGGAAATAGCTGCAGCCGTCGATTTTGGCCGCTTCCTCCAGATCCTTCGGCAGTGTCATGAAAAATTGCCTCAGCAAAAAAGTGCCGAATGCGCTGAAGATTCCGGGGATAATCAGCACATAGAAAGTATCCAGCCAGTTCAGCTGCCGCATGATGACGAAGCTCGGGATCATGACGACTTGTGACGGAACCATCAGCACGGCCAGCAGGGCGAGGAAAATGATGTTTTTCCCCGGAAATTTCAGACAGGCGAAGGAGTATGCGGCCAGCGAACACAGCAGCAGCTGTCCGGCCGTGCGGCCCACGGTCACCAGAATCGTGTTGAGATAGTAGGTGCCGAAATCGATGGTGGTCAGCACCTTGGCGTAATTTTCAAAATGCCATTCCGACGGCAGCAGCGTAGGGGGCACTTTCATGGAATCCGCAAAGGACTTAAACGATGTGGACAGCATCCAGATAAAAGGGATCACCATCAAGACGGCTCCCGCGATCAGCAGAATATGAACGGCCAGCCGTCTTCCGCGGTCGGAAGTTCGGGTTATCATGACAGCCTCTCCTCCTTATGAAGGTTATTGATAATGAACCCAGCGTTTTTGGAAATACATCTGAAACGCGGTGATGATCATGATGACGATAAACAGGATGAACGCCTCCGCCGAAGCGTAGCCCATGTTGAAGTACTTGAATCCGTCCTCCCAAATGCTGTATACGACGGTGCGCGTGGAATCGAGCAGGGAGGTCTGCTGCCCCATCATGATGAAGACGAGGTCAAATACCTGGAAAGAGTTGATGAAAGACATGACCAGCACGAAGAACAAGCTCGGCGTCAGCAGCGGCAGCGTAATCCGGAAAAAGCGGTAGACCGTACCGGCGCCGTCCAGCGACGCGGCTTCGTAATAGCTCGACGGAATCCCCTGGAGTCCTGACAGCAATATGACGGCATTGTATCCGACGCTGGTCCACACGCTGACGATCACGATCGATATGAGCGCGAATTTCTCGTCGAACAGCCAGTTCGGCTGGGGCAGGTGCATCGCCCCGAGCACGTAATTAATTAAGCCGAACTCGGAGTTGTAGAGCCATTTCCACACCATGCCGACCGCAATCGGCATGGTGATGACCGGGATGAAATAGAACGTGCGGTACACGACCATCCCTTTGATTTGCTGATTGAGCAGCACAGCGAGCAGCGTGGCAAAGACGATGGACAGCGGGACGGTCGCAACGGTATAGAGCAGCGTATTCAGCAGGGAACGCGTAAATTTCTCGTCTTGCATCAGCTGGGTGAAATTGTCGATCCCGTTGAACGCCGGAGCGGACATGCCGTCCCAGTTTGTAAAGGACAGAATCAGGGAAGCGGCGGAAGGCAGCATGTAAAAGAGGCCCAGCCCCAGCGCGACGGGGAGAATAAACACGTAACCCCAGACCGCTTCCCGGATGGCCAGCTTGGAAATTTTCCGTTTCCGGGCTGCAGGCAGGTTCGGATCTTTCGACTTGACGGCCAGCGGCGTATTCATCGGCAGAACCATCCTTTCTCTCGAAGTTAAGTGGATACAAGCATACGACTCTTCCTTAATCCTTCTTCTCTTCCGCGAGAATCTCGTTCATTTTATCGGCTATTGTCTTCAGCGCTTCCTCAAACGTCTTTTTCCCGAGGTAAGCGTCCTGAAGCTCCTTGGTCTCCACGTCCTGCCACTCGGCCGTCCGCTCGGATACCGGGTACGGCACGGCAAAGTCCAGACTGTCCACGAATACTTTCAGATCAAGCGAAGGGATCGACTTCAGCCAGCCTTCCTCCGTTCCTTTATAGGCAGGAATGCTGAAGCCCGATTCGGCCAGGTACTGCTCGCCTTCTTTGCCGGAAAGCACCTGGATCAGATCCCATGCTTCCTGCTGATGCTTCGTTTTCTCGTTCATCGTCCAGCTCAAGCCGTGAACGATCGTCGCTTTCTGCTTGCCTGCAGGCAGCGGGGCAACCCCCAGCTTGTCTCCCAGCAATTTGTAAAGCTCGGGCGCACTGACGGAAATAGCGGGGAACATGGCAGCTTTGCCGGAGCCGAACAGCTGAAGCGGTTTGGTCTCAAGCTGCTGCTGGGCGTTCGGGGAGTACCCCTGGTCCATCAGCTTTTTCTCCCACTGAAAAGCGGACAGCGCTTCTGGCGAATCGAAGCCGGATTTCGTTTTGTCTTCGGAGATGATGTAACCGCCGGCCTGGTGAATCAGATCGTAATATCCAGACTGGCTGTCGATCAAAGCAGTATAGCCGTACACGCCGTTCTGCTTATCCGTCAGCTTGGCGGCATTCTGCTCAATCGTATCCCAGGTCCAGCTGCCGTCCGGATAAGAGACGCCGGCTTTGTCGAAAAGTTCTTTATTATAATAGAGTCCAACCGCATCGAGGAAATAAGGAAGTCCAAAGAGATGATCATTGTAGGTGTACAGGTTCACGAGGGCGTCTGTGTAAACGGAGGTATCAAGCTTGCTTTCATCAATGAGGGGCTGCAGATCCTTGATCCAGCCTTTGGAGGCGTAAGCGTAGAAGTTGGGGCCGTTCATCCAGAATACGTCGGGCCCGCTGTTGCCGGCGAGGCTTGTTTTCAATTTGGTCCAATAGTCGGCCCAAGGGGTGTAAGTCACTTTTACTTCCACATCGGGATGGCTCTTCTTGAAAAGCTCAATCGATTTGTTGACGGTGTCCTTCACGTTTTCATCCCATAAAGCCACGTTGATTACTTTTTTGCCGCCGGCTTCTCCGGAAGAGCCGCCGCAGCCCGTCAAAACAGCAGTGAACAGAAACAGGAACACGAGGATGATCGACATTTTTCTAGTCATTCCAATAACCTCCTCTAAATATGGTTCTTGCACTCATTCTTGATCTGCCGAAGTTCTAATGATGTACGAATCTTCCCCCCTTATTTTGCAAAAATCTATTGCCATACTTATTCCAATATTCGAAATAAGTAGATGCCAACTTACCCTTCAGTGGAGGCTTTCAGGAAAAGTATGGCATCTATTTGCGTAAGATTATATATTCGGTGATTGTTATTTTCAATAGTTTGAAAAATAATTGCATAAAAACTTTTAATCGGCAGGAAAATGGGGCTTGCAAGTGGAAAGAAACGGTTTCCGCATATTTTGGTAAGTGGAATATGTTACATTGGGTGGAGCATTGGGAACTGTATTTTACAGTAAATATGGAATAACATGGAATATATTGATTCATTTTGACGAAGAAAGGGGAAGATGGTTGAAACCGATGAGAAAAGGCGATTGGAAACTGATTCAGGAGCTGAACCGGTCGATCATTTTAAATAAAATCCGCCTGGACGGTCCGATATCGCGGATTGAGCTGGCCAAAGGAAACCGGATCAGTCCTTCCACCGTGGCTGCGGCGGTTCAGGAGCTGATCCGGGAAGGCTACGTGACCGAAATCGGCAGAGGAGAATCCAGCGGCGGACGCAAGCCCATACTGCTGCAATTTGCGCCGGATAACCATTTTTTGTTTGCCGCATCGATTTCGAACACGGTGATCGAGGTTGCCCAAATGAACCTGGAGGCGAGCATCCTGCGCAAAGAATCCGCCTCTGTCGGAACGCGGCAAGGAGAAGCCGTCATCGAGCTGATGTTGGGCATGATCGACCGCTTTACCGACGAAACCGGTAGCCTGGACCGATGCATCGGCATTGCCGTCACGACGCCGGGCGTCGTCAATGTGGAGCAGGGAGTCGTCTATTATAATTCCAAGCTCCGCTTGAATGACGTTCCGGTCAAGCAAATGGTGGAGAGCCGCTATGGGATTAAAACCTGGGTCGAGAACGATACGAACTCGCTCGTACTCGCGGAACGGAGATTCGGGAGCTACAGCTCTTTTGCCAATCTGATCTATCTTATGGTCGGCAATGGAGTTGGGGCGGGGATCCTCGTCAACGATATGATCCTGCGGGGGAACCTGGGAGGGGCGGGCGAATTCGGCCATACGAGCGTCAACCGGAGCGGAATTCGCTGCGAATGCGGAAACGTCGGATGCTTGGAGAACTCGGTCAGCTGGCCTGCGGTGCACTCCAGAATGATGGCGGCGATGGCCTCAGGCCGGCCGACGATGATCCACGATCTGACAGACGGTGACTTCAGCCGAATCGAGCCTGCGGTATATAAAGATGCGCTGTCCAAGCAGGATCGGCTGGCCATGGACATCACGGAGGAGATCGCCGAGCATCTGGGTGCAGGCATCGTCAACCTGGTGAACCTCTTTAATCCGGGAGCGATCGTGATAGGCGGGAATGTGGCTCAGGACAATCCCATTTTGCTCGAAAAGGTTGAGGAGCACATTTCAAGGTATGCCATGCGTATTCTGAAGGACGATCTGGTCGTGGGGCAGTCTTCGCTCGGGGATGACGGCAAATTGATTGGTGCTGCCGCCATCGTGCTGCAGGATCTGTTTCAGTTTTCATTAACATAGCCGTAATTCTACGGTGAGGAGAATGTAAGGAAACGGAAAGAAACTGGAAAAGGCTTCATACATAAATATGGTTGATGGATTCCGGTTCTAGCAGTACAATAAGGCAGCGGTTCTTGAAGGAATCCCTTTAACATCTTTTGCAACCGGCAGAGAAAGGTTTGATATGGTGACGAAGGTAAATGCAATCATGCAGAGGCTGCGTCCTCTCGCCCCATTAATGCTTATGCTAGTTTTTCCCGTTCTGGGGTCGATTTACCAGCAGGTGAACCACCCGAATGCCCGCGTGTATTCGCTTGTCACGCAAGCGGACCTGGCTGTTCCATTTATAAAATATTTCGCGCTTCCTTACGGCGTATGGATCGTCTATATCTATGCCTGCCTGGTCTACCTGTTCTTTAAAGACAGAGAATTTTATTATCGCGGCATCATACTTTACACGCTAAGTGCAATGACGTGCTACGGCATTTATCTTGTGTTTCAGACGACGGTTCCAAGGCCGGTCGTGACCGGTAGCGATCCTTTCAGCGAGCTTGTTCGTTTTATTTATAAACGGGATCAGCCCTACAATTGTTTTCCGAGCATTCACTGCTTCTCAAGTTACATGGTCATGCGTCTCTTCCTGACAAGCAAAGCCCGGAACCGCCTGAACATGATTCTCGTCAGTACGATGTCGATTCTCATCATCGCCTCGACGCAGTTCGTGAAACAGCATGTCCTCTGGGACGTCGTTTCAGCCATCGCGATCGTTGAAATATACCACTTCGTAATCTTCGTCCTGCCCGGGGTCCTCCGGAGCCGGGAGAAAGTACGGCAGCAGAAGGAACTTCAAGCTTAAGGCAGCATATGCTCTAACGAAGCGCAGCTGCACCAGAACGGCAGTCTTCCGAGTGGAGGCTGCCGTTGCTGCGTTTCAGGAGCGTTTCTTTGCGTATAGACGAAAAAACTGTGCAGGAAACCAAAGCTTATGTTACAATGAACCAAACATCCTATGTTTGGAGGTATGCCAATATGAACTTGCAGCGTCCAACGCGTTCAACGCTTGTCGAGCAGGTTGCGTCCCAGCTGGAGAAGCTGATTGAAGAAGGACAGTGGCCCGTAGGGGAACGCATTCCTCCGGAACCGGAGCTGGTGGAGAAGCTGGGGGTCAGCCGGAACACGATCCGTGAGGCGATCCGCGCCTTGATCCATGCAGGGCTGCTCCGGACACGGCAGGGGGACGGGACGTACGTCGTCGCGTCGAGCAGCCTCGGCCCCGTCCTTCAACGGCGGATGGAGCGCTCTAAGCTAAGCGAGACGCTGGAGGTTCGCGCTGCGCTGGAGCAGGAAGCCGCCCGGCTCGCTGCGCAGCGGAGAACGGCGGACGATATCAAGCAGATCCAGATCACGCTTGGGGCATGCGGAGCCGCAGAACAGTCCGGAGATATGGAAGCTTACATCACTGCCGATTTGGCCTTTCACAAGCAGGTTATCGTCGCTGCGCATAACCGGTTGCTCAGCGAATTGTACGACAGCATCAGCGAATCCGTGACGAATTCCCTCTCGCTGGCCAGCTTTCGCTGGGATTTGGTCCGTGTGCACAGCCAGCTCAATGAGCGTCTGCTTGAAGCCATAACCTGTCAGGATTCGGCGGAGGCGGGCGAAACCGTCCGATCGTATATCCAGGCATCCCAGGATGCCTTGCTTGATTTGACTGAAGGAGGAAATACAGAACATCATGAATAAATCATACGAAATGTCTACGCAGCCGGCTGAGAATCCCCAAGTTTCCACGGGGATGAAGGTGCTGCTGCTTGTTATTGGAATTATCTTGATCGCGACGACGCTGCGGGCGCCGATCACCTCGGTAGGCCCGCTCGTTGAAACGATCCGGCTCGATACGGGAATGTCGCATACCCTAGCGGGGCTGCTGACGACGTTCCCGCTGCTGGCCTTTGCAGTCGTCTCTCCGATTGCCCCGAAACTGGCCCGGAGATGGGGGATGGAGAAGACGCTGTTTAGCGGAGTGGCCGCCGTAACGCTGGGTATTGCCCTGCGGTTCGTTCCTTCGGTTGCCGCATTATTCGCCGGCACCATTCTGCTCGGCCTCGGAATTGCGGTCAGCAACGTGCTGCTGCCGAGCCTGATTAAGCGGGATTTTCCGCTGCGGGTGGGTGTCATGACGGGAATCTACTCCGTCTCGATGAACATCTTTGCAGCCATCGCCTCCGGCGTCAGCCTCCCGGTGTCGAATCATCTCGCTTCCGGCTGGCGTGGATCCCTTCTCATCTGGGGGATTCTGTCGTTTATCGCGCTTATCGTCTGGCTGCCGCAGCTCCGGTACCGGCATCGGACCGGCGAGGTGCGGATATCGTCGAAAAGCAGCATTTGGCGCTCTAAATTAGCGTGGCAGGTCACCATTGTCATGGGTCTGCAATCATTCGTCTTCTATTCGGTTGTATCTTGGCTGCCTGAAATTTTAACCGATCGGGGCATGAGCGGTTCGACGGCAGGCTGGATGCTGTCGCTGATGCAATTTTTCAGCGTGCCGGTCACGTTCTTCGTGCCGATTCTGGCCGGACGCTTCCAGAACCAGCGCGGGCTGGTCGTCGGAACGTTCCTCTCCTTTGTTCTGGGCTTTGTGCTTCTGCTTAGCGGATGGAACGCGGTCGTTCCGGTCGCAGTCGTTTTGGTCGGGATCGCAACTGGCGCAGCCTTTGGCCTCGTTACGATGTTCTTCATGCTCCGGACCCGCCGGACCGAACAGGCCGCGGAATTGTCCGGGATGGCCCAGTCAATTGGGTATCTGCTGGCTGCGGTAGGTCCTATGTTGATTGGGCTTGTCCATGACCTGACCGGCAGCTGGACGGCGGCGACCGTCGTCCTGCTGGTCGTCTCCATCGTCTATATGCTTGCCGGCTGGGGTGCCGGGAACAACACTTATATTGAAGAATAAAATAAACAACCTCCGCCGGAAGTGCGGAGGTTGTTTGCATATGGGTTGGGAAGGGCCGTTACAAATAAATTCCGCTGCTGAAGTGGCGGATGTGCACGTTATGTTTTCTGCGGGAGCTGCGGCGCATCATAAGGATGCGGGACTTGCCGCTGCCGGCTGTAGATTTGTGCCGGGGGTGCCTTGAGGCTTTTCTCCGCTTCCTCATGGCGACCCGTTCGCTCCGTTCTCTTTCGCTCCGGTGACGGGAGGATGATTTTCTAGGCGAATGCTTGCGGATTTTGCGCTTCATGAGCAGATGCCGGGCCTTTCTGTCCGTGCTTTTTCTGGTAGGCGCCGGAAGTCCGGGATGCTTTCTCCAAGGCGTTAGGCTCAGGTTATCCTGATAGAGGATATATCCTGGCGAGAGGGGATCCCAACATTTCATATCACCGGCAAAGTGAACGATTTTATGCTGGAAGTCCATCTCGACCCCTGGGACATAAAACCAGTTGAACCGTTGATCCAGCAGGAGGAAGTTTCCTCCGAAGACGTGGTTCAAGCAGTCCTGGTCCGGCATCGAGGTGCCGGGAAAGGCCCGGAAAAAGTTCAGCATCTCTTCAAACCAAGTCACGTGCTGCCGAATGGCATTGAGGTTAAATAAAATGACTCCGGAGTTAAAATAGGTTTCAGGGTTTAAACCCTGGACGGCCACGACTTCTGCAATGCCGTGGATGCCTTGGTCGTGGATGGCCCCAAGGTAACCGCCGTTCAGTTCGACCTCCCACAGCTCGGTGATGTCCATATTGGCCATCACGTCGCAGTCGAGATAGATCACCCGTTCAGCAGGAACCACGGCGGGCAGCAGCAGCCGGTAAAGACTGCCCCACGTCCAGCGGTCGATGGAGCCGGTTCCGGACAGAACGTCCATCATTTCCACCGGCAGGGTCACGGGATAGAAGTGGACCGGATGCTTGAAATCCGCTGCCAGCTGGGCGAGCTTGTTCTTATTTTCTTCCAGCAGCGTCTCGTCATGGAGAATGTGAACCCGAAGCTCGGAGGAAGTATTGCGGAACACCGAAGCCAACGCGGCGGCAGCGTGCTCGGAATAGCTTCCGTCCTTATCCGTAAAAGCTAAAGCCAATTCAATCATTTGCGGTGACACCTCTCTTTAAAATTGGTTTGCCGTTTGATGACTGCATTACGATTAAGGCGGGCTAGTGGAACTTAGGCTCACGGCGTTGAGTCGTCGGAACCCGAATTCGGTGATTGCCGGTCTTCTTTTAACAACTCGCTCATTTCGTCCTGCAGGTTTTGCTTCAGATGCGCTCTTTGCTTCGTCAGTGCCAAGATGGCTTTCACGTAACCGAGCGGATCGCCGACGTCATGCCAGCGGCCGTTAATCTCACAAGTATAAATCGCTTCTTTGGCAAGCAAATGGTTCAATGCATCCGTGAGTTGGATTTCGCCGCCGACTCCCGGGGATTGGTTTTCCAGAATATCGAAAATGGATGCAGTCAAAATGTACCGGCCCACCATGGCCAACCTCGACGGCGAGGCATCGACCGCGGGTTTTTCCACCAAACGGTTCACATAAGCAAACGAATCGATCAGCGGTTTGGCTTCGACGATGCCGTAGCTTGACACTTTGTCAGCCGCCACGCTCTGCACACCTACGATGGACGTCTTCAGCCGGTCATACCCATCCATAAGCTGTTTTAACGACGGCGGGTCAGCGTCAAAGAACGTGTCTCCAAGCAGGACGGCAAAGGGTTCGTTTCCGATAAAATTGCGCCCAATGCCAATGGCATGCCCCAAGCCCTTTCGCTCCGATTGGCGGATGTAGTGGATGTCGACAATGCCGGTGAATTCCCGGATTTTGCGGAGCTCCTCGAACTTTCCTTTTTGCTCCAAATAATATTCGAGTTCCAGTGCCGAGTCGAAGTGATCTTCGATCACTTTTTTGCCTTTGCCGGTAACGATCAAAATTTCCTCAATCCCGGAAGCCGCAGCTTCTTCGATAATAAACTGGATGGTGGGCTTATCGATAATCGGCAGCATCTCTTTGGGTATTGCTTTGGTGGCGGGAAGAAACCGCGTTCCGTAACCGGCTGCCGGAATGATCGCTTTACGAATCTTCAAGCGGTCCTCCTCCTTTGATGATAGCAATTTCGCATACTGCCATCTTATGCGAGAAGGGGCTGTGGATCGTGGACATTTATCCTGTGCGGCAAAATTTATGAACGACCGTTTTTTGCAGATGGTAGAGGGGCTTCAAAAAAATAATTTATCCGGTCCGGCCACGGTTTTTTCGCTTCTTTTGCGAGTTGGGAAAAGCCCACTCTTTTTTTTCTGTGGTATATTTTAATGGATAGGTCGGAAGCGGGTAATGATGAAATATCATTCAATTGAAACCAAAGGAGGGAATGGAACTCTTGAAAAGCTTCGAACTGCTCACCAATTATTTGAAGAAAAACGCGCTTCTCTACCTGACCGCCGTCATCCTAATCATTCTGTCCAACGTGGATCAGGCGCTGCTGCCGCAGATTCTCGGTAAAGTGACGGATGGACTGAAGGAACGTTCGA
Organism: Paenibacillus sp. XY044; assembly: GCF_002257645.1. Lineage (GTDB taxonomy): Bacteria > Bacillota > Bacilli > Paenibacillales > Paenibacillaceae > Paenibacillus_AQ. The sequence continues at coordinate 185,376 of NZ_NQMO01000010.1, forward strand.
TCGGTCGTGATGACATTATCCGTTACAGCTTGATCCTACTGGGGATCGCCGTGTCCTACGGCGTGCTGTTCGGCTTGGGGCAATTTACGATCATGCGTCTCGGCCGGCGGTTCGAGTTTTTGACGCGGGGCCGCATCTTCGCCCAGTTTTCGCGCCTCAGCGAGGATTTTTATTCCAAGCAGGGGACCGGCAAGCTGCTCAGCTATGTCATGAACGACGTGACTTCGGTTCGGGAAGCGATTTCAAACGGAGTCACGCAGACGACCAACGCCGTGTTCATGGTCATCTCCTGTGTTGTCATGATGCTGATTACAGGTATACCGGTAACTCTGATTCTGGTCAGCGTCTGCCCGCTCGTCGTTATTCCGTTTCTGGTCATTTATTTCGGTCCCCGCATCCGCAACCGGTCGATGGATGTGCAGGAAGGGCTGGCCACGATGACCGAATCCGCCGATGAGCAACTCGGGGGCATTCGTGTCACGAAGACGTTTGCGATCGAGGAGACGGCACAGCACCGGTTTGACGAGACGGTCGATGGGGTGCGCGGCGCGCAGCTGCATTTGGTAAGGATGTCATCCTTGTTCCAGGCGCTGTTGCCTTTTCTCGGGGCGTTATCCCTGGTCGTCTCGCTCCTTGTCGGCGGATATATGACGATTCAGCAGCGGATGTCCCTCGGGAGCTTCGTCGCGCTGACCTTCTATCTCCGGATGCTGACAGGCCCGCTGCAGCAGATCGGCAACGTCATCAACATGATGCAGCGCTCGGGAGCCTCCCTGGAGCGCGTCAACCGGCTGCTGGCCCGGGTGCCGAGCGTGAGGGACAGGGATGGTGCGGCGAACCTTGCCCGCATCGGGGATATCGCCGTGGATCACTTGACCTTCTCTTATCCGGGGACGTCGGAACAAGCGCTGAAGGACGTCAGCTTCACCATTCCGGAGGGCCGCACCGTCGGGCTGATCGGCCGGACCGGAAGCGGTAAATCGACGCTGGCGAAGCTGCTTCTGCGCATTTATGAACCTCCGGCCGGCAGCATCAAGGTGAACGGGCAGGATATTACCCAAGTGACCCTGGAGTCGCTGCGCCCCAAGATCGGCTACGTGCCGCAGGACGGCTTTTTGTTCAGCACCGATATCGCCGACAACATCGCTTTCAGCGACCGCTCCGCCAGCATCGAACAAATTCGCGAGGCAGCGGCGCAAGCTTTGCTGCTGGAAAGCGTCAATTCCTTTGAAGCGGGATTCGAGACCCGGCTCGGCGAACGGGGCCTTACGCTGTCCGGCGGTCAAAGGCAGCGTGCAAGTCTGGCGAGGGGGCTGATGAAAAAGCCCGAACTTTTGATTCTCGACGACAGCATGAGCGCCGTCGACGCGATGACGGAATCGGGCATTCTCGGCAATTTGATCCGGGAGCGCCGCGGCAAATCGACGCTCATTATCGCGCACCGGATCAGCAGCGTCCAGCATGCCGATGAAATTATTGTGCTGGATCATGGCCGCATTGTCCAGCGGGGCAACCATGAGGAATTGATGGCCAGTCCGGACGGGCCATATGCATCTTTATACCGGATTCAACAGGAGGGACTGCAGCATGCCTAATTCTTCAGCCGCTGCCCTCAAGGCAACGCAAGCGAAGGATACAGCGGAAAAGAAAAAATCATTTGAAGCCTTCAGGGCGATACTAGCTTACGGTAAACCGCATAAGTGGGCCTTTGCGGGTGTTTTCTTCTGCGCGATCCTCGGCATTTCCGCCGATCTGCTGCAGCCGTATTTGGTCAAGATCGTCATCGACGATCATTTGGCTGTCGGCGGCAGGGACTTGGGGTATATCGCCATGGTCGCCGGCATTTATCTCGGAATTTCGATCATCAGCTTTTTGTTCACGTATTTGCAGAACAACCTGCTGCAGTACGCGGGTCAGAGCATCGTTGCGCGGATCCGTAAGGATCTGTTCCAGCATATTTCCAAGCTGTCAATGTCCTATTTCGACCGTGTGCACCGCGGCAGTCTGGTGACCAATGTTTCCAGCGATACGGAGACGATCAGCCAATTTTTCACGCAGGTGCTGCTCAGCTTGATCCGCGACGGCATGACACTCGTGCTGATCATCGTCTTTATGTTTCAGCTCGATACGACGCTGGCCTGGTATTCGATGATCGTTCTGCCCGTGATCGGCCTTGTGGCGTTCCTGTTCCGGCGCTATTTGCGTCAGGCCTACCAGGTAACCCGGAGCCGTTTGTCCCGGTTAATCGGATTTATTGCGGAGAATTTGTCCGGCATGGGGCTGATTCAAGCTTTCCGTCAGGAAGAGGAGCAGACCCGGCGTTTTAATGAAAATAACGAGAGCTACTGGGAAGCGAACATGAGGGAAGTCCGCGCCAACGTGCTGTTTAACCGGACCTTCGACATTCTGGGGAACGTAGCCCTCGTTACGGTTGTATGGCTGGGCGGGCTGGCGGTATTCCATGAGCATATGGCCGTCGGCGTTCTTTACGCCTTTACGAGCTACATCCGGCAGTTCTTCCAGCCGATCAACCAGATTACGATGCAGTGGAACACATTCCAGTCGACTACCGTATCGATGGACCGAATTTGGAAAATATTCAGCACCGAGCCTGAAGTGAAGGACCCGGAGCCTGACAAAACGTCCCGGCTGCGGTTGTCCGAAGCCCGCGGTCGGGTCGATTTCAATCACATTTCCTTCGGCTACTCGGAATCCAAGCCGGTCATCCCTCATCTCGACCTTCATTTGAAACCGGGGGAGATGGTCGGGATCGTCGGCACGACGGGAGCGGGAAAGAGTACGATGATCAGTCTCTTGAACCGGTTCTATGACGTCAATTCCGGCAGCATCAAAATCGACGGGGCGGATATCCGTAATATTCCGCAGCAGCAGCTTCACCGTCTCGTCGGACTGATCCAGCAGGAGCCCTATCTTTTCTCGGGAACCGTGCTCGATAATGTCCGGCTGTTCCAGGAAGACATCTCCCGTGAAAAGGTGATGGATGCCTGCCGGTTCGTGGGCGCGCACGACATGATCATGCGAATGTCGGGCGGGTACGACACGCTGCTCTCGGAGCGGGGCAGCGGCCTGTCGGCCGGGGAGCGGCAGCTGATCTCGTTCGCGCGGATCATGGTCTTTGAGCCAAGGATCCTCATTCTCGATGAGGCGACGGCCAACCTGGATTCGCATACGGAGCAGCTGGTGCAGAACGCGCTGGCGAACGTGTCCACCGGCCGGACGACGCTGGTGATCGCCCACCGGCTGTCCACGGTCATGCACGCCGACCGCATTCTGGTTATGAAGGACGGACGGGCAATCGAGGAAGGAACCCATGATGAGCTGCTCGCTATGCACGGATATTATGAGCAGCTGTACAATCATGCGCGGCAGGCGGCCGATGAAGAGTAGCTCCGGATGCAGGGGCTGACCGGCGGCCGGCAGGGTCGTGTATCAAAGCGGGGAGAGAGCGGAGCTCTTTCCCCGCTTTTTTATATAAAAAGGTAAGCGTTGGAGAGTTACCGGACCGTATAAAAGCAGGAGTAACTGAAGCGAAAAACTGACGCAAAAACGAATTCACTGCGACTTTTTAACCATTTACTTAAGACCTAGTGATCTTCTAAGATAGTGAATAAACCTAACATAGAAATCGTGTATTGAGGAGGTTATTTTCGGGCAAGCGTTTTCAATGTTATATAATATTACATATTTATTTCATATACCGACATGGGGGGATCATATGCAGCGTTGGTTCGGAACGTCCCTGAAGCATAAATTGTCTCTGCTCACCATTCTCGCAGCGCTGGTTCCGCTGCTGTTTCTCGGCATTTTCTCCTACAAAATGGCTGAGAGCCTGACAGAAGAAAAGGCCAAAACCTCCGGAATGAACAACTTGAGGCAGCTGGATGTCTATCTGGAGACGATGGTCAAAGATGTGGAGAACATTTCGCTTTTTCTGATCGGCAACGAGGGCGTGCAGTCCTATTTAAAAACCTCCGAGAGCAATTATGTGCAGCAGACCGCGATCATCAACTTTCTGACAAGCCTCGCCTTTTCCAAAGACTATATCGCGAACATCATCGTCGAGCCGCTCGGGACCAAAGACTCGATCTCCTATAAGTCGCTGATACGTTCGGAATTCCGGGATGTCACGGATGGGGATCCCGATTATTATGCCGAGCATCCTAAATGGTGGTCTTCAGTCCACAAACAGTGGACCTTTGAAGGGGTTAGGAAGATGATCACGCTGGCAAGGCCGATTCGCAGCACGGATAAATACAAGCCGATCGGCAAGCTGCAGATCAATCTGGACCAGGGGGTCGTTGCCAGCCAAGTCCGGCAGGTGGCATTGGAGAAAACAGGCTTCGTGCTGCTGCTGGACGAGAACAACCGGATTCTCGCGGGTCCCCCGGATATGGAAACGAACCTTGCTCTGGATACATATTATCCATCCATCGGCCCTTTTGAAGGACAGAGCGGGGACTTGGTCTACGGGCAGGGAAACGGCAAGAAGACGATTCTGTATAAAAAGATGTCCAGTGTGGGCTGGAAGCTCGTGGGCATCATACCGGCCGAGGAATACAGCTCGCAAAACCAGTATTTTCTCAGGCTGACGGCTGTAGCGGTCACCGCCGCCATCCTGTTTGTCATCATCCTGATCCTTTTCCTGATTCAGAAAATCACCAACCCGCTCTCCGCGCTCACCAAATTCCTCAGAAATGCCAGCCCGGAAGAGCCTCTGCCCGCACTGCCGGTTAAAACGATAGACGAGGTAGGCCAGCTGATCATCAGCTATAATCGTCTCACTTCGCGGATCGTCAAGCTCACCGATGAGGTCAAGCGCAATGAATCGTTGAAGAAGGAGGCCGATATGCATGCGCTGCAGGTGCAGATTAATCCGCATTTTCTGTATAACACGCTGTCCTCGGTGCAATGGCTTGCGCTGATGAATCAGGATGCGAAGATCGCCGAGATGGTCGGTTCGCTGAGCGACTTCCTGCGGTTCAGTCTGAATGCCGGCCAGGAATACTGCACGGTGCAGCAGGAGATCACCCATGTCAGCCATTATATGAATATCCAGTCGATCCGGTATCCCGATAAATTCGATTTTCGGGTCGATGTGGCTGAGAGCCTGCACCATGTAACCATGCTCAAGCTGCTGCTGCAGCCGCTGGTGGAGAATGCAATCCTTCACGGCCTGCTCGGCAGGAACGGGCGGGGCACGATCCGGATTGCGGTGGAGCGCAGCGGGGAGCGCCTCCAATTCGTTGTGGAGGACGACGGCATCGGGATGCCGGAAGAGAGGCTGCAGTGGCTCCGGAATCGGCTGGCGGAGCATCCGGCGGCGTACGGACAGGAGCCTGGCGTCCGCGGGAGCTACGGGCTGCGCAACGTCAACAAGAGGCTTGCGCTGCATTACGGCAGGGGTGCCGGACTTCATGTGGACAGTGCGGAAGGGGCAGGTACGCGGATTACGTTTACGATCCCGGTCGTGCAGGAGCTTGCGGAATGGGCTAAAGAAGGATCAAGCAAAGGGGAGAATGAAGATGAAGGTTATGATCGTTGACGATGAAGTGATTATCCGAAACGGGCTTAGCACGGTGATTAATTGGGAGGAGAACGGTTTTACGGTGCTTGAGCCGGCCGCCTCCGCCGAAGAAGCACTGCAGCGGATTCCGGACGAACAGCCCGAAATTATATTTACCGATATCCGGATGACGGGGCTCAGCGGAATCGATATGGCCCGGGAGGTGAAAAAGCGGTTCCCTGACACCGAAATCATCATCATTTCCGGATTCGACGAATTTGCCTATGCCCAGCAGGCGATGCGCGAAGGAGTCAGCGATTATTTGCTGAAGACGAGCAGGCCGGGGGAAATCATCCAGTCCGCGGCCAAGGCCAGGGAACGGCTGGAGCTTCGCCGGCGGAACGAGGAGGGCGGCAAGGCCCAGCAGACGATCGTGAACCGCGGATTTCTGAGGAGGCTGCTGGCTTCAGGATCCGCACCTGATGCCGAGGCCGAAGCCGAGTTTTGGGATCGGTTCCCGGACCTTCGTCCGGACTCCGGCGGGTTCAACATGCTCCGGATTTGGCTGCTGTCGGTCCACTCCCCGGGCTCCGGGGAGAGGGGCAGTCACCCGGGCGGCGATGTGAACCGCATCGTCGGCAGCCGGGTGGCCGAACGATTAGCCTGTGCGTGGCTCGAGTGGAACGGAGACCTGCTCATTCTGGTAAAAAGCCCAGGCGGGGAAGATTGGGGCCGGATGAGGCCGGCTCTTGTTCATGCGGAGGCTGAGCTGGGGTGCCGGGTTACGGCGGCTGGCGGGCTGCCGTTCACCCGGCTTCAGGAACTGCCCAGGGCGTTGGCTACCGCATCGGAGGCTGGCTCCTATGCATGGCTGCTGCGTGCAGAGCGGCGCATCCGGTATGAAGAGGTGGCCGCCCGCCGGGGCATCCGGACCGTTTGCGCGGTGGAGGAAGAAACCGAGCTGTTTGCCCTTCTCCGCGCGGGCGATGATTCCCGCCTGCAGTTCTGGATTACGGATTTGCTTGAACGGATCGAGCTGGACCGCGAGGCCACGCCGGGCTCGGTGCAGGCTTACCTTCATTCCATCCTCGTCTCGGCCCGCCGCTGGTTGGAGCGGGCTGCCGCTTCCATCGGTTATTCCAGCACTCTTCCTTCAGGGGCTCCGTTCGATATGCACGAGCTGGCCAGAAGGCCCGGGCGGATCATGGTTCATGAACTGAAACGGATCAAACAGCAGTACGAGGGGATGGTATCGTCGGCAAGCCCGGTGGAGCGGGCCGTTGCTTATATTCACGACCATTTGGGCCAAAGCCTGTCCCTTCAGCAGGTGGCGAAGCACGTCCATATGAACACGAACTATTTCAGCGAGCTGTTCAAGCGGGAGACCGGGCGCAACTATATCGAATACGTCACGCAGGCGAAGCTTCGCAAGGCCATGATGCTGCTGCGGGAAACACCGGCCAAGGTCAGTGAGGTCGCAGGCGAAATCGGTTACGAAGACCTGAAGTATTTTAATCGCCTGTTCAAGAAATTCACCGGTCAGACCCCTTCGGAATATCGGGCAAGTCCTGAAGTTTGTCCCTCCCCCGACTGAATTCTATCCCCTGTGGGTGACGTTCATCCTCTTTTATACTTGGACTAATCATCGCAAGACTGATAGAACTTAAGACTTTATCCAGAGGGGGATGACCATGAAAACCACACGTAAATTAGGCATTGTCCTGCTGCTCATGACGATGTTCCTTGCAGCATGCGGCAGCGGGGAGAGCAGCAAGCAGGCGGAAGGAAGCACGGACGGTCAGGAGAAAGTGAAACTGACGATCTGGCACAATTTCGCCGGAGACGATTTGCGGGCCAAATCGGTCCGAAGCTTCATCGACCAGTTCGCCAAAGACCATCCGGAGGTAGAACTCGACGCCCAGGCCATTCCGCCTGACGGTTACCGCCAGCGTCTGAGCACGGTTGCCGCGGCGAATGAGATGCCGGACGTATTTTTCGTCTACGCGGGCAGCCAGTCCTCCGAGTTGTATCAGGCCAAGCTGCTCCAGCCGATTACGGAGGTGCTTGACGCGCACTCGGATTGGAAGGACAAGTTCCTGCCGGGCGCTTTTGAACCATACGAGTTCGAGCAAGGACAGATCTATTCGGCTCCGCTGGGCATGTCGGCCACCTCGATCCTGTACTACAACAAAGCCCTGTTCGAAAAACATAACGTCAAAATCCCGGCCACGTGGGATGAGATGATGACGGCCATCAGCGCGTTCAACGCCAAAGGCATCACCCCGATTGCGCTGGGCAACAAAGCCCCTTGGGTGGCACAGTCCACGATCCTCGGTTCGCTTGCCGACCGGGTGACGGGAACGGAATGGTTCAAGAACGCCGCCGCGCAGAAGGGCGCTAAATTCACCGATCCGGAATTCATCCAGGCGCTTGGTCATTTCAAGGAACTGGTGGATCACAAGGCGTTCCAAGACGGCGCCAACAGCATCGATAATACGCAGGCTGAGCAGTATTTCATACAGGGGAATGCGGCGATGATGATCAGCGGTGCCTGGACGCTCACGAACCTGGCGGCATCCTCCACGGAAGACCAGATGAAGGATATCGAAGTGACGGTATTACCGCCGATCCCTGGTGGGAAAGGGAAGGCAGGCACGATTTCCGGCGGTGCCGGCGGCGGGCTTGCGCTCAGCAGCCGGACGGAAGGCAAAGCGAAGGAGCTGGCGCTGGAGCTGATTTATACGGTCAGCGGACCGGATGCCCAGAAAGCAATAGCCGAGAGCAACTCCATGGTCATGTACGACACCGATATCGACAAGTCGAAGGTGACCTCCTTGTACTACAAAGCCTTCAACCTCGTCAAATCGACCGAGGTCACGCCGGTCTATGACGCCTATTTGTCAGCAGAAGCGGCCGAAGTCATCAATAACGGCCTCCAGGAAATCATGATGGGCGGTTCCGCAGAGAGCGTCGCACAGAAGCTGCAGGACGCGCAGGCCCGGTCGGCCGCACCTTAATGACGGACATGAGGGAGGAAGCTGCCATGCCGACAGCGATGCGAAGTAAAGGATTCATAGCGCTAGCTCTTCTTCCGGCGCTTCTGCTGTTTTTGATCTTCGTCATTATTCCGGTCTTCTGGTCGGCGTATTACGGATTTTTCAGCTGGAAAGGCTTCGGCGACGCGAAGTTCATCGGGCTGGATAATTATAAGGAGATGTTCCGGGATCCGATCTTCTGGCGGGCGCTGCGCAACAACCTGATTCTGGTCGTATCGTCGATCGTCGGTCAGGTTCCGGTCGCACTCATTCTGGCCATCGTGCTGTTTAAAAACTCACTGTTCTCCCGGTTTATCCGCTCCGCCGTTTTCATGCCGATGGTCCTTTCGACGGTCGTGGTCGGCCTTATCTGGGGGTATATTTATCACCCGCAATTCGGGGTTGCAAACCATGTCCTGGATCTCCTCGGGCTCCACTCCTGGACCCGGGCCTGGTTGTCCGATCCGAAGGTCAACATGCTGGCCATATCCATTCCGATCAACTGGGCGAATATCGGCCCTTACCTGGTCATTTTCGTCGCGGCGCTGCAAAATATATCGCCTGAAATCCACGACGCGGCCAAAATCGACGGCTCCGCCGGCTGGAACAAGCTGATTCACGTCACCCTTCCCATCATATGGGGGACGGTGGTCGTAACGATCGTGCTCTGCATCTCCGGAAGCCTGAAGGCCTTCGACCACGTCATCGTGATGACGGGCGGAGGGCCGGCGCGGTCGACCGAGCTGCTGGCGACGTACATGTACAACAGCACGTTCAGCGTTTACCGGTACGGTTACGGCTCGGCCGTGTCCACCATGATCATGATCGTCAGCGCAGTGCTGATCGCCTTGAACTATTTGGCGACGCGCCGCAAGGCCAGCTGAGGGGAGGAGGAGCAAGGATGAATGCAACGGTTGCTGCCGCTTCCCGGAGCGGCACGGGCAAAAGGGCCATCTTCAAAGGGCTGGCCGGCTTCGGTAAGCTGATCCTATTGGCTTATGCCGTCGTTACGCTGTACCCGCTGTACTGGTTGTTTACGAGCGCTTTTAAAACGAACCAGGATTTTTTTGCCAATCCGTACGGGCTGCCGAAGCAGTGGATGACGCAAAACCTGGTGAGGGCGTGGGATCTGGGAAATATGGGAAGGGCGATGCTCAACTCCGCGGTGGTGACGGTTTCGGCTGTGGTGCTGACCGTCCTGCTCAGCGTGCTCGCGGGGTATGTGCTGTCGAGGTTTTCGTTTCCGTTTAAAAAAATCGTCGTCGTGCTGTTCACGACCGGCCTTCTGATCCCGATCCACAGCACGCTGGTTCCCTTGTTTATTATGATGAAAAACATGGACCTCCTCGACACCTATGGCGCGCTCATCCTGCCCTATACGGCGTTTGAGCTGCCGATCGCCATTTTCTTGTCCATGGCCTACATGTCCTCGATCCCGAGAGAGATCGAAGAGGCGGCGATGATCGACGGCAGCGGATGGTGGGGGATATTTGGACGGATGATCCTGCCGCTATGCACGCCGATTGTCGCGACGATTTCGATTTTGGCTTTTCTGCGGTTCTGGAACGACTTTTCCTTCGCGCTCGTCTTTATCAACACGCAGGCGCTGAAGACGCTGCCGCTCAGCCTGTCCCTCTTCTCGGACGGTTTTGGCACGGATTACAGCCTGACGATGGGGGCGATGGCCATCGCCGTGATTCCGACGATCGTGATCTACCTGGTCCTGCAGGAGAAGATCATGAAAGGCATGGTCGCCGGCTCAACCAAAGGTTAAGCAGGAGTGTACAGCCGCTGCGGGGCGGGGACCGGCTCTCGGTCACGCTGCTTGCATGCAGCCGAGACTAACCGGCGCTTTTTCGAAGAATTGTAGAATGAAGGACAGGGGCGATTTTCAATTATTGAAGAAAATCTGCCCGCGAAATCACAGGCAATCCGTCAACCGGTGCAAACCGGGCGGATTGCTTTTTGCATAAGCATTATTTGTCCGGCTGCGGCTTGGCATCGGGTGCAAAGCTTTCCCTGTACTGGGCTGGAGACATCCCGTAAGTGTTCCGGAACACGCGGTGATAGTAGGAGTAGCTGGCAAAGCCGCAGGTTTCGGCGATTTCCTCCTGGGTCATCGTGCTGTATTTCATTCGTTCGATGGCGGCATTCAGCCGGATTTCCAACGCGTATTGGATCATCGTTTTGCCGTACTGCTCCTTGAAGATTTTCACGGCTCTGGACAGACTCAGGCCGACATGGGCGGCAGCTTCCTCCAATTTAAAGGTAACGGTGGCATGTTCCTCGACAAAACGCTTCAGCCTCAGCGCGGTATAGGCCGTTCGGTTTGCCGGCTTCGTCTCCGTAATTGCCCTGTCCAGGCAAAGGCACAAGCTTCGCAGCAGGTAACCGGTGAGTTCCACGTTCTCGCCCTCCAGACCGCGCCTTTTTTCAAGCAGCAGCTGCCTCCACAATCCAAGCAGTCGATCGTCGCTGCCGATCCGGCTGACGACCGGGCGGCTCATCCGGTTCCACCAGGCATCGATCCAGCCGCCTTCGCAAAACAGAAAATAATCCCCGCTCGATACACGGCCGCCGCCGGCATCGTCATGCACCATCAGCTCGTATTCGTCCCCCGGCTTCAGCAGCAGCAGATCCCCGCCTTCGACATGGTAATCGGTGCCGTTGCAGAATACGGTGCAGGATCCTTCCGTCTGCAGCCGGAACAAGTAGGTCGTCAAACCCGCGCGGTGGCTGTTGCTGAACTGCTGAAAATGGTACGAATAATCGCAAATTAACAGCCTGGCTTCCATCATGTGCGCTCCTTTCTCCAAAAAAACAAGCAGATAGTTCATGTTGCAATCATATTGTTTATGTTCATTTTAGCTTACTTGCATGTATGATAGTAGCAGATAGAGCAATCAATCTTTTGGGAGACGAGGTGCCCTTTATGAGAAAATTGAACATTGGTTTGCAATTGTATACGCTTCGTGACGAAACGGCTCAGGATTTCCGCGGAACGCTTCGCAAAGTGGCTGAGCTTGGGTATGAAGGCGTGGAGTTTGCCGGATACGGTGACATTCCTGCCGAAGAAATGAAAACGCTTCTTCAAGAGCTCGGTCTTCAAGCGATCGGCGCCCATGTGGGCCTGCATCTGCTTCGGGCCGACCTTCAGAAAGAGATCGATTACCTGAAAACGATCGGCGCGAAAACCATGATGTGTCCTTACGTCGCACCGGAAGACCGTGAGAACATCGAGCAGTGGAAGGAGCTGTTTGCTTTCCTGGAGGAAGTGGGTGCCGAGGCGCGCAAACAAGGATTGACGTTCGGTTATCATAACCACGATTTCGAATTCGCGGACAAAATCGACGGCGAGTTTGTATTCGACGCCATGTACTCCTCCACTTCGCCTGAAGCCGTTCAGGTGGAAATGGACGTATGCTGGGTGCAGTTTGCCGGACAGGATCCGCTCGCTTATATCCCGAAATATGCCGGTCGCCTGCCGCTCCTTCATCTGAAGGACTTCAGCAAAGATGCCGAAGGCAACATGAAGACGCTTGAGCTTGGTCAAGGAGACGTGAATTTGCCGGGTGTCATTCAGGCCGCTTCCGATGCCGGAACGCAGTGGCTGATCGTCGAGCAGGACGTGTGCCAGAATCCGCCGCTGCAAAGTGTGGAGAACAGCATGAACTGGCTGAAGCAGAACTACTTGAACCAATTTTAATTTGATTGAGACCAGAGCCGAAGAAAGGGAGATTTATATCCATGAGTAAAATTAGAGTAGCGGTTTTCGGCTGCGGCGCCATCGCCCAGCGCAGACATATCCCTGAATACGCAGCGAATCCGAACGTGGAGCTGGTTGCGTTCGCGGATCCGCTCAAGGAGCGCGCTGAAGAAGTAGCGGCACAGTATGGTGCCAAAGCATACACCGACTACAAGGAACTGCTGAAAAACGAGAAGCTTGACGCGGTCAGCGTATGTACGCCGAACTACCTTCACGCTTCGATGAGCATCGACGCGGCGAATGCTGGACTGCACGTCCTGGTGGAAAAGCCGATGGCAACCACGGCGGAAGAAGGGGAGCAGATGATCGAAGCGGCCCGTAAAAACGGCGTGTTCCTGATGGTTGGCCACAATCAGCGCCTCATGCCTCCGCACGTGAAGGCAAAAGAGATTTTGGACTCCGGCAAGCTTGGCAAAGTGCTGACGTTCCGCACGTCTTTTGGGCATGGCGGTCCGGAAAGCTGGAGCGTCGACGGACGCGACAGCTGGTTCTTCCGCAAAGATGAAGCGATCATGGGCGCCATGGGTGACCTTGGCGTGCACAAATCCGACTTCATCCGTTATTTGCTGAACGATGAAGTCGTGGAAGTAGCCGGCTTTATCGGCACCGTACATAAGGAAGGTACGGACGTGGACGACAACGCGACTTGCATCGTGCGCATGAAGAGCGGAGCCGTAGGCACGCTGATGGCGAGCTGGACGCACTACCGTTCCGGTGACAACGGCACGGTGCTCTGGTGCGAAAACGGCTGCATGAAAATCGGTACCGTAGAAGGCGACGAGGTCATCGTTGAGCTGACCAACGGTACTGTAGAAACCTACAAAGTCGGCGCCATGTCAACGAACGAGAAGCAGGTACCGAGCGGCGTCATCGACGCGTTCGTGGACTCGATCGTGACCAACACGCCGCCGCAAATTTCCGGCGAAGAAGGTCTGCGCTCCCTGAACGTCATCCTGGGCGCGTTTGAATCGCAGGACACAGGCAAAATCGTGAAGCTGTAACAGAATGGAGAAAGAGAGGGCCGGGAGGCCCTCTCTTTCTTTGTATATTTTTCGTGAGGGGCGGCCGAGCTAGGGGAGAAGGGAGGGGATGAAGGGAATGAAGGGAATGAAGGGAATGAAGGGAATGAAGGGGGGGGGGGGCGAGATTGGATCGAGGCACCGATATTTCCGTTCAATGTTATGTTCGATAGGGCTAACGAATGCCACCTTTGTCAACGGTGAATCAACCGGGCGCGTCGCCCTTGCCGGGTGTCCGGCTGAGGGTTGAGAATAGGTATAGGTACGTCCAGGGTGTGACAAGTCGAGTGGTTGGATTTAGAAGTTGTAGTCGGACTACAGGGAATTGGAGTAACTTTAAGAAGTTGAATTGGGTATGACTCTCTCGCTGGCTACATTAGTCACGAAATAGCTGAAATGTGCACTTATTTTGCCTTGGAACAAGGCTTTATAGATGAATAGATGCGAATGTGCAGTTGTTTTCGGTGTTTTGATGGTTTTGTGGTGAAATAGATGCACTTTTGCGCTTATTTAGTTTTAACCGGGGAAGGGAGTTCCTGTTCCGTTCGTTTGGTACTTTTGTGGCCCGAGGGAAGGGGGCGAATAGCTAGGGATGCAAATGGCGAGCAGGCTGGAGCATAATTCGGTTGTTTGGGAGGAATCAGACGTTCAGACGTCCCGATTCGGGATACCGCCCTACGGGCGGACTGCGAAGCGGGCGCTATCGAAGTATATGCTCCGACGAACCCCTAATGGGTTATCAAATCCCTATGAACGCAAAAACACGTCCCAGGTCGGGATACCGCCCTACGGGCGGACTGCGAAGTGGATGCTTTCGAAGCGTATGCTCCGACGAACCCCCTAATGGGGTTCTCATCCCTGTGGACGCAAAAACACCACTCTCATGAGTGGTGTCATTTTACGTCCCAGGTCGGGATACCGCCCTACGGGCGGACTGCGAAGCGGGCGCTACCGAAGTATATGCTCCGACGAACCCCTTAAGGGGTTCTCATATTCCTATGAACGCAAAAACACGTCCCAGGTCGGGATACCGCCCTAACGGGCGGACTGCGAAGTGGATGCTTTCGAAGCGTATGCTCCGACGAACCCCCTAATGGGGTTCTCATCCCTGTGGACGCAAAAACACCACTCTCATGAGTGGCGTCATTTTACGTCCCAGGAGGGATTCGAACCCCCGACCGACGGCTTAGAAGGCCGTTGCTCTATCCAGCTGAGCTACTGGGACATGAAAAATTCAAGCAAGAAAGATCATAACATATATTTGGAACAATATCAACATGTTTTTCCTTCCTTTCTCATTGTTTCCCTCGTCCGCTCTCCGCACACAAAAAAAGTTGTTTCAATCCCTGTTTATATTATTAATGGTTTTTATACGTTTTTTCATAGAACGAATGGGATCCCCGTCTACCCACATGTTTTTTTTCAACTAGAAAGAGGTATGCTATAATCAACAATGATTTGCGCTGGGCGCGGGGAAAGGAGGGAATACATATTAAAGAGGATATTTCCCCAGTGAAGGACAACGTCATTCTTTTTCCAAAGACGCTCGACTTCTATCAGATTCAGCTGACCGTCATGCTGGAAAATGAACGGTACGGGGAAGCGATGGAGCTTTTGCGTTTCCTGCTGCAATGCCAAGGGCAGGATGAGAGGCATTATGAAGAATGGCAGGCGCTTCTGGAATGGCTGGAAGCCGCTTTTCCACAATATATGAATCACGGCGGCGGGCAGGGTACGGGTACCGAATCATATGAGCATGAGGAAGAGCCCGACGAGGAAGAAATGAAACGTCAGAACGTGCGGGCCAAGCTGGCCGAAGACCAGCATTACGCCGACAAGCTGCTGCACACCGCCATGGAAGAGCCTTTATCGGAACAGACCATGCTTGCTCTCGAGCAGCTGTCCTATCTAGAGGGCTCTGAAATCGACGACAAGCTGGTGGGGTGGCTGATGCAGGCCCGGCTTCATCCGCTGCTGCAGTTCAGGGTGCTTCAAACGCTGCGCAAGCGCGGCATGCAGGGCGCGGTGCAGTTCAAGCGCGGGCAGGAGCAGGTCAGCGTTGATATTGAGACCGTGCCTTTGACGCCGGAGGAATTTCCGCCGCAGGTGGCGATGGTATCGGAACGGGTGGCTGCGCAGACCGAGGTGCAGGAGCCGACGCTGTATTATTTTGCCCAGGAGCTGTGGTCGCAGTTTATCATGGCGATCTACGGGACGGAGGATTACCGGTCGATTCTGAATGAAGACGATACGACGATCGACATTTGGGCTGCTGCCCTGCATCAGATCGTCACCGAGAGCCTCACGGGCAGCCGCAACGAGGAAGAGTCACGAGCTATGTACGGGATCACGGACACGATGCGCTTTCGTTTTGAGCAGGCCTATCGAAGCTTCAGACAGTTCGTATCGGCCGGCATGCAGGAGTAAGCGATCGGAAACGTTTACCTGAAGAGTTGCCAAGGGCTTGCCCTTGAAAAACACGGCAATGTTGTTTATACTATAATGGTTATTCTGTGCGTGCTGATAACTTAAGTACATGTGAATTATTTTTGGAGGGGAAAGCATAAAATGAAAGCAACCTGGGAAAAAATAGAGAAGAACCTTGGCGTTCTTGAAGTTGAAGTGGAAGCAGACCGTGTAGCTGCAGCCCTCGACAAAGCTTTTAATAAAGTTGCAAAAAAGGCTAACGTGCCTGGATTCCGTAAAGGTAAAGTACCTCGGCCGATTTTCGAAGCCCGTTATGGCATCGAAGCTCTGTATCAAGATGCAATCGACATTTTGCTTCCTGAAGTGTACACCGAAGCTGTTGACCAAACCGACATCTTCCCTGTAGACCGTCCTGAAGTGGAAATTGACCAATTCGCCAAAGGCGAAGCGTTCAAATTCAAAGCGAAAGTAACGGTTAAGCCTGAAGTAACTTTGGGCGAATACAAAGGCGTGGAAGTTCCGGTACAGAAAGTTGAAGTTTCGGAAGAAGAGCTTGACGCTGAACTGAAGCGTCTGCAAGAACGTCATGCCGAATTGTCTGTAATCGACGAAGGCGCTGCCGAGAACGGAGACATCGCCGTGATCGACTTCGACGGTTCTGTTGACGGCGTTCCTTTCGAAGGCGGACAAGCTGAGCGTTACTCTCTGGAACTGGGAAGCGGCACGTTCATTCCTGGATTTGAAGAGCAGGTTGTCGGATTGGCAACTGGCGACTTCAAGGACGTGGAAGTGACTTTCCCTGAGACATATCATGCAGAAGAACTGGCCGGCAAAAAAGCCGTGTTCAAAGTGAAAGTGCATGAAATCAAGCGCAAGCAGCTTCCTGTGCTGGATGACGAATTCGCAAAAGACGTAAGTGAATTCGAAACACTCGCCGAGTACAAGGAAGACCTGAACAAACAACTTCTGGCCCGCAAGGAACAGGAAGCAAAAGGCAATAAGGAAGCAGCTGTCGTAGACAAAGTTGCCGCCAACGCCGAAGTGGAAATTCCACAAGCGATGATTGACAGCGAAATTCAAAACATGATGCGTGATTTTGACAACCGTCTGCGCAATCAGGGTATGAACCTTGAAATGTTCCTCAGCTTCTCTGGCCAAACGACGGCCGATCTGCAAGAGCAAATGAAGGACGATGCCGAGAAACGCGTTCGCAACAACCTTGTTCTGGAGCAAATCGCCAAAGAAGCGAACATTGAAGTGACTGAGGAAGACATCAACAAAGAGCTGGAAGTGATGGCTGAATCTTATAAGCGTACAGCTGACGAGATCCGTGACATCCTTGCTGCGAACGGTTCGCTGGGAAGCCTGCGCGAAGAGATTTCTCTCCGCAAAACGGTTGATCTCCTGCTGGAAAACAGTAAAGAAGTGGAAGCGGCCGAAGAAGCTGCTGAAACTGCTGAAGAAAAATAAAAAGGAAACGGACGTGGCCTTCTGCATCTGATCTGGTGCGGAGGCTGACATAAGGGACCTATAGAGAGATAAGGCACGTATATTCACTGCGTGCCTTATTTTTAACTAAAAGTATCCATTAATATCTAAATCTTGTATGAAAATGGATGCTTTGTTTCCATACATATTCGATTCAAGAGTCCGTTTCGGGTTATAATTGTTAGAAGACTCATACACTGTAATAAATGGTGTGGAGTGAAAAAATGACATCGTGCTTTGAACATGTTAGAATAGTGCTGTAAACTTGATTGAAGCACGCATCACATCTTTTACATGGAAAAGAGGTTGGACACATGAGTCTGATACCTATGGTTGTAGAACAAACCAATAGAGGCGAGAGATCGTACGATATTTACTCCAGATTGCTCAAGGACCGCATCATCTTCCTGAGCAGTGCGATTGATGATGATGTTGCCAATCTCGTCATAGCTCAATTATTGTTCCTGGCTGCGGAGGATCCGGAGAAAGATATTCATTTGTATATCAATTCGCCGGGTGGTTCTGTTACAGCGGGGATGGGTATATATGATACGATGCAGTATATCAAGCCTGATGTATCCACGATTTGCGTTGGTATGGCGGCGAGTATGGGATCCTTGCTGTTGACGGCCGGAGCACCTGGCAAGCGCTTTGCGCTGACCAATAGCGAGGTCATGATCCACCAGCCCCTCGGCGGTGTTCAGGGCCAGGCGTCCGATATCCAAATCCATGCGAGCTGGATTATTAAAACCAGGGAAAAACTCAATCAAATTTACGTGGAGCGCACGGGTCAACCCCTTGAAAAAATTGAGCGCGATACGGATCGCGACTTTTTCATGAGCGCGGAGGAAGCGAAAGCATACGGCATAATTGACCAGGTTCTCACTTCACCGATTAAATCTTAAAGGGGTGTTTACATGTTTAAATTCAACGATGAAAAAGGGCAGTTGAAGTGCTCTTTTTGCGGGAAATCCCAGGAACAAGTGCGTAAGCTTGTTGCTGGTCCCGGTGTTTATATATGCGACGAGTGCATCGAGCTCTGCACGGAGATCGTGGAGGAAGAGCTCGGACATGAGGAAGAGCTGGATCTGAAAGATATTCCGAAACCAAAGGAAATCTGCGATATTTTGGACCAGTATATCATCGGTCAAGAACAAGCGAAGAAATCGCTGTCCGTTGCCGTGTATAACCACTACAAACGGATCAATACCGGCAGCAAGATTGAAGACGTCGAGCTTCAAAAGAGTAACATCCTCCTTTTGGGTCCAACCGGTTCGGGTAAGACGCTGCTTGCCCAGACGATGGCCAAAATTTTGAACGTTCCATTCGCCATCGCCGACGCGACTTCCCTTACGGAAGCCGGTTACGTGGGCGAGGACGTGGAGAACATCCTGCTGAAGCTGATTCAAGCGGCGGATTACGACGTGGAAAAAGCCGAACGCGGCATCATCTACATTGATGAAATCGACAAGGTGGCACGTAAATCCGAGAATCCTTCCATTACCCGCGACGTATCGGGTGAAGGGGTACAGCAGGCACTGCTGAAAATCCTGGAAGGAACGGTCGCTTCGGTTCCGCCTCAAGGCGGGCGCAAGCATCCGCACCAGGAGTTTATCCAAATCGATACGACGAACATCTTGTTTATTTGCGGCGGTGCCTTTGACGGCCTGGAGCAAATGATCAAGCGCCGGATCGGCAAAAAGGTCATCGGCTTTAACGCGGGAACCGACAACCAGAAAGATCTGAAACCAGGCGAATACCTCGGTCTGGTTTTGCCTGAAGACCTGCTGAAATTCGGCTTGATTCCTGAATTCGTGGGACGTCTGCCGATCATTTCAACGCTGGAGCCGCTCGATGAGAAGACGCTGGTGCGCATTCTGTCCGAGCCGAAGAACGCTCTGACGAAGCAGTACCAAAAACTGCTTGAAATGGATAACGTAGCGCTGAAATTCGAGCCGGATGCCCTTGAAGCGATTGCCCGTGAAGCGATCAAACGCAATACGGGTGCCCGCGGACTTCGTGCCATCATTGAAGGCATCATGCTGGATGTGATGTATGAAGTTCCGTCCCGCGAGGATATCAAGGACTGCATCATAACGGAACAAGTTGTCAAAGAGAAGATGATTCCGGAATTGATCAGCAAAAAAGATAAAAAACAAGAGGAAAGTGCGTAATTTGTTTTCCGTAAAACAGGCGCTATTTTCCGAAATTTAGGTGCCGATTCTCCACTTCCGCCCTGCCGCTTGCTTCGCGGGGACGGGGTGGAGTCTTGGCGTTATGGGAGAGAACAATCATGTTTTTGAGACAAGACACACGGCCGGTCAAGGTCGGTAATTTGACGATTGGCGGTAACAACGAAGTCATTATTCAAAGCATGTGTACGACGAAAACCGCAAACGTGGAAGCCACGGTGGCGGAAATTCTTCGGCTCGAAGAAGCCGGCTGCCAGATTGTCCGGGTGACGGTCAACAATGTGGAAGCGGCCGAAGCCATAAAAGAGATCAAGAAACGCATTCATATTCCGCTGGTTGCGGATATTCATTTTAACTACCAGCTGGCGCTGAAAGCCATCGAGAACGGCATTGATAAAGTCCGGATCAATCCCGGCAATATCGGCAGCCGCGAGAAGGTGGAAGCTGTCGTCCGGGCCTGTAAAGAGCGCGGGATCCCGATCCGGATCGGCGTCAATGCCGGTTCGCTCGAAGCCCATCTGCTGGAGAAATACGGCTATCCAACGCCTGAAGCTATGGTGGAAAGTGCCCTTTATCACATAGGCATTCTGGAAGAACTCGATTTCCATGATATTATCGTGTCCCTCAAAGCCTCCGATGTACCGATGGCCATCGAAGCTTACCGTAAGGCGGCCGAAGTGATTCCTTACCCGCTGCACCTGGGCATTACCGAATCGGGAACGCTGTTTTCCGGTACGGTGAAAAGCTCGGCGGGCATCGGCGCCCTGTTGTCGATGGGCATCGGCAGCACCGTGCGGATTTCCTTGAGCGCCGATCCGGTAGAAGAAGTCAAAGTGGCGCGCGAGCTGCTCAAGACCTTCGGTCTGATCTCGAACGCCGCAACGCTCGTGTCCTGCCCGACCTGCGGGCGGCTGGACATCGACTTGTTCTCCATCGCCAACGAAGTGGAAGCCTACATTTCCAAGCTGAAAGTGCCGATTAAGGTTTCCGTGCTCGGCTGTGCGGTCAACGGTCCGGGCGAAGCGCGCGAAGCGGATATCGGCATTGCCGGCGGGCGCGGGGAAGGACTTCT
This sequence comes from Paenibacillus sp. XY044, assembly GCF_002257645.1. Taxonomy (GTDB): domain Bacteria; phylum Bacillota; class Bacilli; order Paenibacillales; family Paenibacillaceae; genus Paenibacillus_AQ. Next base: position 205,899 of record NZ_NQMO01000010.1, read on the forward strand.
TTTCCGTTACGGGGAGATGATTCGCAAAGTGCCGGAAGCCGATATGGTGGAGGAATTGAAAAAGGAAATCGACACGATCGTCAAAGTATACGAAGAAACCGGAACGATCCCGGGGCGCAAGCATTAATTTGCCGCAAGAAGCCACAGCACTGCATGAGCAGACTGCGGCTTCTTTTTTTGAAGTTCTAGAATTTATATTTCTCGGGGTCCGACAAAGTATCTGAGTAAGCAGCGAAGCCCAAGTCTCACTTTGTGGGGTTATTTTGCTGGCTATAGCCAGAGGATCCATCCACAAGCGCACATTTTCCAAAAAAGATGCAAAAAACCCGGTCCATCCCGTTTACTCATGGGGGAAAAGGCTATACTACCATGTATCAGGCTAACGAACCCTTTTCCGGCAAGATGATTTCAATCTAAAAACATGCCGGAGAAGAAGCCACTTGAACTGAGAATCGGGAGGGTTTAAATATGGATTTAACCATGATTATGATGCTGGTACAATTTTTCTTTGCGATCATCATCGGCGTCTATTTTTGGAATTTACTCCGCGGGCAGAAGACGAACCGCACGGCGGTAGATCGGGAATCACGCAAAGAGATGGATAAGCTGCGCAAGCTGCGCTCCGTTTCGCTGACCAAACCGCTGGCCGAAAAAACGAGACCGCAGACGCTTCAGGATATCGTCGGACAAAAAGACGGCCTTCGTGCGCTGAAGGCCGCGCTGTGCAGCGGCAATCCGCAGCATGTCATCATCTACGGCCCTCCGGGAGTCGGGAAAACCGCTGCCGCTCGGGTCGTGATGGAGGAAGCCAAAAAAAATCCGGCTTCGCCTTTTAAAGCCGATGCCAAATTTACCGAAATCGACGCAACAACCGCCCGTTTCGACGAACGGGGCATTGCCGATCCGCTGATCGGATCGGTCCATGACCCGATCTATCAGGGTGCCGGCTCCATGGGCGTCGCCGGCATTCCTCAGCCTAAACCGGGTGCTGTCACGAAAGCGCACGGGGGCATTTTGTTTGTCGACGAAATTGGTGAATTGCATCCGATCCAAATGAATAAATTGTTAAAAGTGCTGGAGGACCGTAAGGTCCTGCTCGAAAGTGCATACTATAATTCGGAGGACAGCAACACTCCGGCCTACGTGCACGATATTTTCCAAAACGGCCTGCCTGCCGATTTCCGCTTGGTGGGGGCAACGACACGCTCGCCGCAGGAGATTCCACCGGCGCTGCGTTCGCGTTGTATGGAGATCTTTTTCCGTCCGCTGCTTCCTGAAGAGATCGGCCGCATTGCGGAGGATGCGATTCAAAAGATCGGTCTGAAGCCATGCCCGGAGGCGGTTGAGGTCGTGAAACAGTATGCGACCAACGGACGCGAGGCGGTCAATATCATTCAGCTGGCAGCGGGTCTGGCTCTGACGGAGAAAAGAGACTCCCTGTCGGCTTCCGACGTGGAATGGGTGGCAAGCAGCAGCCAGCTTCAGCCCCGTCCGGACCGGAAGGTTCCGGAGCATCCGCAGGTTGGCCTGGTCAACGGCCTCGCCGTGTACGGACCCAACATGGGTGCGCTGCTTGAAATCGAGGTGACGGCTGTTCCCGTCGCAAAAGGACAAGGCATCTACAATATTACCGGGGTCGTCGAAGAGGAAGAGATCGGCGGGGGCAGCTCCAGAACGCTGCGCCGTAAAAGTATGGCGAAGGGTTCCATCGAAAACGTGCTGACCGTTCTGCGTTCCATGGGCTTCTCGCCGGGCGATTATGATCTGCACATCAATTTCCCCGGAGGAACACCGATTGACGGCCCTTCCGCCGGCGTCGCCATGGCTACCGCCATCGTTTCGGCGATGAAAGGAATAGCGGTGGACAATCGTCTGGCCATGACAGGCGAAATCAGTATTCACGGCAAAGTGAAGCCGATCGGCGGTGTCATCGCCAAGGTCGAGGCGGCCTTCCAAGCGGGAGCGACGACGGTGATCATTCCGAAGGAAAATTGGCAGACCCTGTTCGAGGATTTGAACGGACTGCGCGTCATTCCGGTGGAGTCGATTCAGGAAGCGTTCGGGCATGTTTTCGGAAGCGAGCTGAACCGTCAGCTCGATAGCAGCGCTGAGGAAACCATCGAGCCCAGCGCCGCCCCTGAGACATTCCCGGCAGCTTCGGCGTCCTTCCTGCACGCCAAGCCTGCGCGTAACGGCCAAATCACGGATGCCGGCTCCTGCTGATCAGCCCACAAAGATTGGTGTTTTATGTGAACATTTGCTAAAATAAAATCGAATGTCATAACCTGAGAACGGCTGGAGGTGCAAAAGCGATGGGGCCCAGTAAATCAAAAGGCCGCCGGTTTCCTTTACTGCCTTTGCGAGGCCTTCTAGTCTACCCGAGCATGGTTCTGCATCTCGATGTAGGCCGGGAGAAATCGGTCAAAGCGCTGGAAAAAGCAATGGTGGAAGATAATTTGATTCTCCTTTGTTCTCAGTCCGAGGTGAACATAGAAGAACCAACGCAGGAAGATATTTTCCGGGTTGGCACAGTCGCCAATGTCAGACAGATGCTGAAGCTTCCGAACGGCACCATTCGGGTGCTGGTAGAAGGGATGGAGCGCGCCGAGATTATTCAGTACACGGACAATGAAGAATATTATGAAGTCATTGCCCGTGAGCTTAAGGAAGAAGACAGCGACGATCCTGAAGTGGATGCACTGATGCGTACGGTACTCAGTCAATTCGAGCACTATATTAATTTATCGAAGAAGGTAACACCCGAGACGCTGGCCGCGGTGTCCGATATCGACGAGCCCGGCAGGCTGGCCGACGTCATCACTAGCCATCTGTCGTTAAAAATCAAGGATAAACAGGATATTCTGGAGACCGTGGACGTTGGCAAACGGCTCGAGAAGCTTCTCGATATTCTGAACAATGAACGGGAAGTGCTGGAGCTGGAGCGCAAAATTAACCAGCGCGTCAAGAAGCAGATGGAGAAGACGCAGAAGGAATATTATTTGCGCGAACAGATGAAGGCGATTCAGAAGGAGCTGGGCGAGAAAGAAGGCCGCGCCGGAGAAGTCGATGAGCTGCGCGAGCAGATGAACAAGCAGGAGCTTCCCGAAAGGGTCAAAGAGAAGGTGGAGAAAGAAATCGACCGTCTCGAGAAAATGCCTGCAAGCTCGGCGGAAGGCGGCGTGATCCGCAATTATCTGGATTGGCTGCTCGGCCTTCCTTGGACGGCCAAGACCGAGGATGACCTGGATATCCATAAGGCGGAGCAGGTGCTCGACGAGGACCATTACAGCCTCGATAAACCGAAGGAGCGCGTGCTCGAATACCTGGCGGTTCAGAAGCTAGTCAAGAAGATGAAAGGGCCGATCCTGTGTCTGGTCGGACCTCCGGGTGTAGGTAAAACCTCGCTCGCCCGTTCGATCGCCAAATCGCTGGACCGCAAGTTTGTGCGGATATCGCTCGGCGGCGTGCGGGATGAAGCGGAAATCCGCGGTCACCGCCGTACCTACGTGGGAGCGATGCCTGGGCGGATTATCCAGGGAATGAAGAACGCGGGTGCGCTGAACCCGGTATTCCTTCTGGATGAGATCGACAAGATGGCTTCGGATTTCCGGGGAGACCCGTCTTCGGCGCTGCTGGAGGTGCTGGATCCGGAACAGAACAATACGTTCAGCGATCATTTTATTGAGATTCCGTTCGACCTGTCCCAAGTGATGTTTATTACGACGGCGAATGCCATTCATAATATTCCTCGTCCGCTGCTGGATCGGATGGAAGTACTCAACATTCCAGGTTATACGGAGCTGGAGAAGCTTCAAATAGCCATGCGCTACCTGCTGCCGAAGCAGAAACGGGAGCATGGCCTGGACGAAGACCAGCTGGAGATCGGGGAAGCGGCGCTCATGAAAGTGGTTCGGGAGTACACCCGTGAATCCGGCGTGCGGAGCCTTGAGCAGCAGGTCGCGGCATTGTGCCGGAAGGCGGCCAAGATCATCGTCTCGGAAGAGAGCGACAGAATCGTGATCGAACCGGACCAGGTGAAGGAATACCTCGGCAGCCCGAAATTCAGACACGGCGTAGCCGATCTGGAGGATCAGATCGGGGCGGTCACCGGTCTGGCTTGGACCGAAGTCGGCGGCGAGACGCTGATGATCGAAGTCACGGTTGTGCCGGGATCCGGCAAGCTGACCTTGACCGGCCAGTTGGGAGACGTGATGAAGGAATCGGCGCAGGCCGCTTTCAGCTACACGCGCACCAAAGCTGATGAGCTCGGCATCGATCCCGATTTTCACGAGAAGAACGATATCCATATTCATATCCCTGAAGGGGCCATTCCGAAAGATGGACCTTCGGCAGGCATTACGATTGCCACGGCTCTCGTGTCGGCCCTGACCAAGAAACATGTCTCCAAAGACGTCGCGATGACCGGCGAAATCACCCTGCGCGGCCGGGTTCTGCCGATCGGCGGGTTGAAGGAGAAATCGCTGGCAGCGCATCGCGCCGGCTACAAAAAAATACTGCTCCCGAAAGACAATGAGCGGGATCTGCGCGAGATTCCGGACAGCGTCAAAGACGAAGTTGAGTTTGTTCCGGTGTCCCATATGGACCAGGTGCTGAAGCATGCACTGGTGGAGCAGGCGGGAGTGCACTAGAGAGGGTTTTATTTAACCATGAAAGTAACGAATGCAGAATTTATTATCAGCGCTGTTGGCCCTGACCAATATCCTGTGGACGCCTTGCCGGAAATTGCTCTGGCAGGGCGTTCCAATGTCGGGAAGTCCTCGCTCATCAACCGGATGATTAATCGGAAGAATCTGGCGAGAACAAGCTCGACTCCGGGCAAAACCCAGCATATGAACTACTATCGTATTAACGAGGCTTTGTATTTTGTGGATTTCCCCGGGTATGGTTACGCCAAGGTATCGAAGACGCAGCGGCAGGCCTGGGGCAAGATGATTGAGAAATACATGCTGGAGCGGCACACGCTGAAGCTGGTCCTCATGGTGGTGGATCTTCGCCATCCGCCGACCAAGGATGATGTCATCATGTATGACTGGCTTAAGCATTACGACATCCCGATCTGCGTCGTGGCCACGAAAGCGGACAAAATTCCGAAGAGCCGCTGGCAGAAGCATGTCAAGCAGATGAAGGAGAGCCTCCTTCTCCGCAGCAATGATTTGTTCGTCATGTTTTCTTCTGAACTGGGTGTGGGTAAAGAAGAATTGTGGTCCGTGATCCAGTCCTTTGTCGAAAGCGGCGATTCTCCGCAGAATGGGATGGTTCAGCCGGAAGGGCAGCAGCAATGAAGCCTGTAACACCCTAACATGGCAGGAATGCAATAAATTCGCCATATGCTATAGGGATTCAGACTTTTCTCGTGAGGAAAGTGAGCATCCCATAAGATTTTTCGGCTACAATCCGGTTTAATCCGTTTTTTTATGAAATATGAAGGAAATTCATCATTCGCTCGGCAAGCCAATGTCCGAACATGTGCTGTATAATAATACTAAAGGTTGTGTAAGGCCATGAGGCCTTTCCAGTCATCACCCGCCGGTTCCGGCGGAAATTTTTGTTGCGATTATAGAATTGAGGGCAGCAATGCTGAACAATTCGTTCTATAATCATAAAAAAGAATTGAGGAGATTTTTATGGCTCAGCGGTTAGCCACAGAGTATGTTAAAACCACTTTACAAATGACGGAGCAGCAATTGAACCAATTTTTGCATTCGGCGGAAAGCTGTCATGTACATCCTTATGTGAAGGTACTGGACGGCGGAGGACAAGAAATTGTGCTTGAAGACGAAAGCGGCGAGGCGGTTCATCTCCCTCTGGAGCGTAAAGGTTCGTTATACATCTGTGAGTTGTCTTGCCGCTTGGTGAACCCTCATCTGACTAACGCGGTCCGCAAGTTATTCGTCGCCTGCAAAGGGGATGGGATCGTAAACCGCATTTATCAAGGATTCACAATGATGTATTATTATGAAAAAGGCTCGGTTCGAAAAATTGCGGAAGTCACGACTGCCCAGAGCAAGCTGGTGTATGAATATAAGCATACGACCGGGGAGCTTCAGCGGATGTTCCAGCTCACTGAGGTCGAACAGGAAATAACCCGCTTGTACCAGGACATTAACTTTTTACTGGATGAACGGAACAAAGCAGTGACTCCTGAACAGATTGCTGTCATTGACGAGAGATTGCGTCTCACCACACATAAATGGTTTACACTCGAGGCCTGAGATTGCCTTGAATAACAAGACCTCTTCGGTTAACGAAGGGGTCTTGTTGCGTTCCAAAACGCCCTGCAAAAAAGGGCGGCTGACGCGGGGATAACGGACTCAAAATAATTCCTTGCGAAGGATAAAAAAGGGTTGCAATTCGGGCGGATAGATGTTATTTTTAATCTCGTTGAAAAGAATATATAGGAACCAGGATTCACTCAGGACATTGAATGTTGCGAGAGATTATTCCCTCGGGAAGTGAATGACGTAGGTCCTAGCGGATGAAATTTTCAAACATTTTATTCCTAGGAAGGGGGAACCGAAGGATGGAATATTCAACTTTCGGAAGACACGTTGCTGTTGATACTTGGGGTGTAGATTTTGACATGCTGAATGACGCGGAGTTTTTGCAGGCTCAGATGGTTGAAGCAGCCGAAGCATGCGGTGCTACAGTGATGTCGGTACAATCCAAGCAGTTTGAACCACAGGGCGCTACAGTACTCGTACTGTTGTCGGAAAGCCACCTCTCGATCCACACGTATCCTGAGAGAGGATTCGCAGCGATCGACTGCTACACTTGCGGTGAGACGGTAGATCCACAATTGGCAATTGATTACCTGGTATCCGTATTGAAACCTGAAAAAACTTACGCCAAGAAACTGGTGCGCGGTTTGGGTGAATTGACAGTAGAAACCCCTGAACTGAGACAGAGCGAACTGGTGTAACTTAGCTGCACTAATAACGATAAGTAAATCATAACCATGGACATCTCCATGGTTATTTGTTTTTTTAGACTCCCATACAATGAGTAGTAAGCTCGTTGGACAGGGAGGTTCGCTTAAGCGTGAGAAGGAGAAAACAGAGGGATTTGTTGTTTGTCGGTTTGCTGCTGGTACTGCTCGTCAGCCTTGTCTACCAAGGATACCGGATGATGTGGCCTCATACAGAAGGAGAAAATGCCGAAAGGATGCTGTTTGAAGTAGCCCAGTTTCAAATGCAGGTGCTGGGAACCTCGCTGGCGGATGCGCAGGACAGTTCGCGCACCGATGAGCTGAATGCACTCAAGCTGGCGGCGTATTCGGCATCGTATGCTCACGACCGGCTTGCAAAAACTTTTGGAGATGGTGCCGTCGACCCGCTTAAACCGGTCGGAGATTTGGTTAATGTAATCACAGAGTGGCAAATCGGCGGCAACCGTCTCCTCAGCGACGCGGAGAAGGACATGCTGCTCCGGTACAGCCAGCTGTATGCAGGCGTCATGCCTGCATATGAGAAGCTGCTGAGCGAGGACGGCCACGTCATCACCTCGCAGGCGGGCGAGCTGAAGAAAATTGGCAAAGAACTTGCCAAGACGCTGGAAGAAACGCGATAAAGAGGGTATAAAGCCCTTTGCTTTGTGACACAATAAATCACATGTAATTTCATAAACATTTCAAAAATAGTTCAGAGAGAGCAGGACAATTGTGATATAATGAACACGTTGTTAATGAACGTACCGTCAGAAAAAACGTCCTGAACTGGATCTTTTTTTTTGAAATGAAACATAGGCAGGTGAACACGTAATGCACATCGTCGTTGTCGGATTAAACTATCGTACAGCGCCTGTAGAAGTGAGGGAACGTTTTACATTTGATCAAAGCGAGCTTCCAAAGGCACTCAGCCAGCTGATGCTGACGAAAAGTGTAATGGAAGGCGTGATTGTGGCTACGTGCAACCGCACTGAAATATACGTAGTGGTGGACCGTCTCCATATGTGCGGGTATTTCATCCGCAGCTTTGTGGAGCAATGGTTTGACATCCCAAGAGAAGAGTTTACGAAGCATTTATATATATATGAAGACGAGCAGGCCATTTCCCATTTGTTCCGGGTGACCTGCGGCCTGGACTCCATGGTGATCGGGGAGACGCAAATTTTGGGTCAGGTCCGCAGCGCCTTCCTGCAAAGCCAGGAGGAGAAAGCGACGGGCACCTGGTTCAACATGCTGTTCAAGCAGGCCGTGACCCTTGGCAAGAGAGCCCACTCGGAGACTTCCATTGGGGAAAGCGCAGTGTCCGTGAGCTATGCGGCCGTTGAGCTGGGCAAACGGATTTTTGGCATGTTCAACGACAAAAAAGTGCTCATTCTCGGTGCCGGCAAAATGAGCGAACTGACCGTCAAGCACCTGTACGCGAACGGGGCCGAAGAGGTGATCGTCGCCAACCGGACCCTGGCCCGAGCGGAAGAGCTGGCCAGCAAGTTTAAAGGTACTCCGTGCACGATGGAGCAGGCGATTGCCCGGCTTCACGAAGTGGACATTCTGATCAGCTCGACGGGTGCCAAGGATTACGTCCTTACGCCGGCGCAGGTCAGCGAGAGCATGAAGAAGCGGCAATCCCGGCCGCTGTTTATGATTGATATCGCGGTGCCGCGGGACATTGATCCGGCCATCGCCGAGATTAGCAACGTATTCCTGTATGATATTGATGATCTGGAAGGAATCGTTGAGAGCAACCTCGAAATGCGCCGGGCGGAAGCAGCGAAGATCGAAGTAATGATCGAAGAGGAGAAAACGGCGTTTTATCAATGGCTCAAGACGCTCGGCATCCGGCCGGCGATCCGTGCGCTTCAGGAGAAGTCCACGACGATTCATGAAGAGACGCTGGAAAGCCTGTTTAACAAGCTTCCTGAACTGGACGACCATCAGCGGAAGGTCATCCGCCGGTTGACCAAGAGCATCGTCAATCAGATGATGCACGATCCGATCAACCGCTTGAAGGAAATGGCGGGCGGCAAGGAAGGCAATGAGGCGCTTGAGTATTTCACACACATATTTGCTTTGGAAGAGGACATGAATGCGTCCGGTCATGGCAGCAGCGTCATGGAGAAATCCGGCCTGACCCATAATGGGATCAGCAAGAACCCGTCGGACATGAAGTTGTCCAAGGTTTCTTTGACTCCTGCAAGCCTGTAAGCCGGTAGGGGGAGTTGACATTGCTCACTGGTTTTTACGATGCCGGCATTTATATCTACGCCCTGAGCCTTCTGTTTTTTATCTCGGATTGCATACGACGCAATCAGGGGGCAAAGCGGATGGGTACAGGGCTTCTTGTTGTAGTTGGCGTTTTGCAGGGAGGCGCACTTCTTATTAGAGCGTGGCAGGAGAGCATGCTGCCGATTTTTACCCCATTCGATTTCTTGCTCTTATTTTCATTTAGTATCGTCATCGCCGCCCTGATCATGAACTGGGTGCAGCGGTCGGAGTTTGCTGTCCTGCTGCTGGGCATCATCGGATTCAGCGCCATGGTGCTCAACCGGTTATGGTTTGCGGCCGGGAACAACCCGCTGCGGCACTGGGAGACGGTGCACGGCCTGCTGATACTGCATATTACGCTCGCCAACCTAAGCTTCGCCGTATACTCCATTGCTGCCGTATTTGCCGGCATGTATCTGTTTCTTCACAGAAGATTGAAAGGGAAAAAATGGAGCGACACCGTCCGCCGGCTGCCGAGTCTTGAGCTGATGGACAAGTATACGTACCTGCTCGCATCGATCGGAACCCCGCTTTTATCCGTTTCATTCATCGTTGCGGTGCTGTCGCTCATTTCCGAAGGCAAGCTCAGCCTGCTACTGGATTTGAAAGTGGTCGCCACGCTTGCCGGACTGGGCATCTATTATTTTTTCCTTATCCGTAAACGTTCCAAACAGCATTCCGGTCAAGTGATGGCCCAGTGGATCCTGATCGGATATGCGTTTATCATATTTATTTTCGTACTGAATACATGGTCCGATTTTCACCGTTGGACAGGAGAGTGAAGCCTTTGTCGGTATATTTGCCCGTAATGCTGGATTGCGAGGGGCGCTGCTGCACCGTGGTGGGCGGCGGGGCGGTGGCCGAAAGAAAGGTGCATTCCCTGTTGACGGCTTTAGCCGATGTGAAGGTGATCAGTCCGGAAGTGACGCAAGGACTGCGGCAGCTTGCCCTGGAAGGCCGGATCCGCTGGATTTCCCAAGAGTACGCGGCGGGAGATTTGGCGGGGGCCTTTTTGGTCTATGCAGCAACCTCCTCGCCTGCCGTGAACGCTGCGGTGATAAACGAAGCGGAGCGGTCGGGCGTGCTGGCGAACGCGGCCGGCGGCGGCCGGACGGGTTCTTTTATTAGCGCGAGCGTGCTTCGCCGGGGCAGGCTGCTGATCGCCGTGTCCACATCGGGTGCCGGACCGGCGCTTGCCGCGGACATTTGCGACAGGCTGGAGGAGGAATACGGCCCCGAATACGAGGAATATCTCGAATGGATGTACCGGTTGCGCAGCAGCATTAAGAGGCAGGTTACGCGCCCGGAAACCCGGCAAAGATTATTAATGAAAGCGGCAGAGCTTGAGGTGCTGGATGAAATCCGCGAAGGCACGTTTGAGCCGTGGGATACGGAACAAATCAAGCAATGGATAGCGAACAACCAGGAGGAATCATGATGCGGACAATCGTAGTAGGCAGCAGACAAAGTGCACTGGCATTAACGCAGACCGGGCAGGTCATCGACCAGCTCAAGCAGCTGTGCGCAGAACACGGGTTTGATTTTCAATTCGAAGTGAAAAAGATCGTGACGAAAGGCGACCGCATTTTGGATGTGACGTTGTCCAAGGTCGGCGGGAAAGGCTTGTTCGTTAAAGAAATCGAGCAGGCCATGCTGGACGGCGAGATCGATATGGCCGTGCACAGTATGAAGGACATGCCTTCGGTTCTGCCCGAGGGCTTGATGAACGGTGCGGTGCCTCGCCGCGTCGACCCGAGGGACTGCCTCATTTCCCTCAATGGGAAAAGCATCGACGAGCTTCCGCAGGGAGCGAAAGTGGGCACGAGCAGCCTTCGCCGCTCAAGCCAGCTCAAGGCTCACCGGCCGGATCTGGAACTGGAACCGGTTCGCGGCAATATTGACTCGCGCTTGCGCAAGCTGGAGACGGAAGGCTTTCAGGCGATCATTCTCGCGGCTGCCGGGCTGTACCGTATGGGCTGGGAGGAAAAGATCAGCTCGTATATTCCGGTGGAGACTTGTCTGCCGGCCGTAGGCCAAGGAGCGCTTGGCATCGAATGCCGGGAAAATGACGCGGAGCTGCGCAGATTGCTTGATTTATTTAACGACAAAGAATCGGAACTGACCGTTGCCGCCGAACGCAAGTTTCTCGCCGTATTGAACGGTGGCTGCCAGGTGCCGATCGGGGCTCATGCCGTACTTGTTCCGTCCGGATCGGGGCATTCCCAAGAGACTCCGCCCGTTATACAATTAACGGGAATGGTAGGATCTCCCGAAGGGGACGTCATTTTAAAAGAAACGCTGACTGGAACGGATCCGCAGAAGCTCGGCGAAGATGTTGCGAACAAGCTGATTGCCCAGGGAGCCGAGAGAATTCTGGAACAGACCAGGGAGTAGGGGATGAGAACATGGCGGGAAGAGTATTTTTGGTGGGAGCCGGACCCGGGCATGCCAAATTAATTACGGTAAAAGGGCTGGAGTGCCTGCAAAAGGCGGATGTCGTCGTATATGACCGTCTGGCGGGGCCGCAGCTGCTGCATTCGCTCAAGCCGGGAACGGAAAAAATTTACGTCGGCAAGCTCCCGGACCGCCATACGATGAAGCAGGAAGAGATCAGCCAGCTGCTGGTAGACCTCGCCCTGCAGGGGAAGACGGTCGTACGGCTGAAAGGCGGCGACCCGACGATATTCGGGCGCGTGGGTGAGGAAGCTGAACTGCTGAAGCAAAACGGCATTCCTTATGAAATCGTGCCCGGCATTACGGCGGCGATCGGTGTCCCGGCGTACGCGGGCATTCCGGTGACCCACCGGGATTTGGCATCTTCCTTGTCCATCATCACCGGGCATGAAAGCCCGGACAAGCTGGACCGGATGATCGAATGGGACAAGGTCACAAACGCGACCGGAACGCTGGTCTTTATGATGGGCGTGGCCAAGATCGGCTATATCGCCGAGCAGCTGATGCGCCATGGACGCAAACCGGACACGCCCGTGGCGCTGATCCGGTGGGGGACGCGGGCGGAACAGGCAGTGCTTGCCGGAACGCTGGCCGACATTGCGGAGAAAGTGAAGCAGGCGGACTTTCAGCCGCCGGCCGTCATCGTTGTCGGCGACGTCGTGCGGCAGCGCGAGCAGCTCAAATGGGCGGAGTCGCTGCCGCTGTTTGGCAAACGCATCCTGGTGACCCGCTCCAGAGCCCAAGCAAGCGACCTGGTCAACCGGATCGAGGAACTCGGCGGGGAACCCTACGAATTTCCTGTGATCGAGACGGTGTATCCCGAAGCGGCCGATCTTAAGCAGGGCATCCACGACGCCTTCGCCCGGCTCGATGAATACGACTGGGTGTTTTTTACAAGCACCAACGGCGTCGACTACTTCTTCCGCCATCTGAAGGAACAGGGGAAGGACATTCGGCAGCTGCACCGGGCACGGATCGCGGCGGTCGGTCCGGCTACGGCCGAGGCGCTCGGACAGCGAGGTATTATCCCCGTGGAGCTGCCGGACCGCTTCCAGCAGGAGGGAATGATCGAGACACTGGGCAGCCAGCTGCTCGCCGGCCAGAAGGTCCTCCTTCCGCGCGGAGATCTGGCGCGGAACTGGCTGCCTGAAAAGCTCGCCGAGATGGGACTCGAAGTCACCGGCACGGTGATATACCAGACGATCGCCGGGCGGGAGGACGACCCCGAATTGATCCGGCTGCTGGAAGAGGGCGGGATTCATGCTGTGACGTTCACCAGCTCGTCGACGGTGAACAATCTGCTTTCAATTTTGAAGCGGATGGGAATTCAGGACCCGGCGGTTCTGCTGCAGGGTGTGGAAGTTGCATGTATAGGAGAAATTACGGCCAAGACAGCCCGTGACGCGGGACTTGAAGTTGGTATCATTGCCGAAGAGGCGACGCTGGACAGCCTTGTCCGGTCGCTTTGTCTGTGGAACGCGGAAGCTGCGGCCGCATCAGAATAGAAGAGTCTGGGCTGACCATGACTAAGACAATATATATCAACAGGAGGTTTACAGCTATGAGTTTTCCAATGGTAAGACACCGGCGCCTCCGCCAGTCCGCCGGCATGCGGAACATGGTGCGCGAAACGGTGCTGAACGTTAATGACCTGATCATGCCGATTTTTGTAACCTATGGAGAAAATGTGAAAAACGAGATTTCATCCATGCCGGGAGTCTATCATTTTTCGCTGGACCGGTTGAAAGAAGAAGTGGACGAAATCGCATCCCTCGGCATTCCGGCCGTGCTGCTGTTCGGTATCCCGGAAACAAAGGACAGCGTCGGCTCCTCGGCCTTTGCGGAAGACGGCATCGTTCAGGAAGCAACGCGCCTGATCAAGTCCTGGTATCCGGATCTGCTCGTCGTGGCAGACACCTGCCTCTGCGAGTTTACGGATCACGGCCACTGCGGTATGGTGCATACTTTCGAACGCGACGGCCATGTGTGCGGCGACGTCATGAACGATGAGTCGCTCGAACTGCTGGTCAAGACGGCGGTATCCCAGGCGAAAGCCGGCGCCGATATTATCGCGCCGTCCAACATGATGGACGGCTTCGTGCAGGCGATTCGCGCAGGGCTCGACGAGAACGGATTCGAGCATGTGCCGATCATGTCCTATTCGGTCAAATATGCTTCCGCCTTCTACGGCCCATTCCGTGAAGCGGCCGATTCGGCGCCGCAATTCGGCGACCGGAAAACATACCAGATGGACCCGGCCAACGCACGCGAAGCGCTGCGTGAAGCGGAGTCCGACGTGCTCGAAGGGGCGGACATGCTGATGGTCAAGCCTTCCTTGTCCTATATGGATATTATGCGCACGCTGAAGGATCAGTTCGACCTGCCGCTCGTCGCTTACAACGTGAGCGGAGAGTACTCCATGGTCAAAGCAGCGGCCCTTCAAGGCTGGATCGACGAGAAGGCCGTAGTGCAGGAAATGCTGACGAGCATGAAGCGTGCCGGTGCGGATATTATTATTACTTACTTTGCCAAAGACGTGGCCCGGTGGATCAAGGGGTAACAGGAGCATCGGAGCAAAATCCCCACTTTGTGGGGCGATTTAAACCGACAGATTGGAGTGAACGACATGAGCAGTATGTCTGGAAAGCGCAAGGAGGAGGCTTCCCGGTCGGCCTTTGAAGAAGCCAAACAATATATTCCCGGCGGTGTGAACAGCCCGGTACGCGCCTTTAAATCGGTTGGCCTTACGCCGATTTATGTGGACCACGCCCAAGGATCGCGCGTGTACGATATTGACGGCAACAGCTTTATCGACTACGTCGGATCCTGGGGGCCCTTGATTATGGGACATGCCCATCCGGAAGTGATTGCTGCGGTTCAGGAAACGGCGGCCAAAGGGACGAGCTTCGGCGCGCCTACGCTGATTGAGACGGAAATGGCCAAGCTCGTGTGCGAACGGGTCCCTTCGATCGACATTGTCCGGATGGTCAATTCGGGAACGGAAGCGACGATGAGCGCGATTCGCCTGGCCCGCGGTTATACGGGACGCAGCAAAATTTTAAAATTTGAAGGCTCCTATCATGGACACGCGGACAGCCTGCTCATCAAAGCCGGCTCCGGTGTAGCGACGCTTGGCCTGCCTGACAGCCCGGGCGTGCCGGAAAGCGTAGCGAGCAATACGATCACGGTTCCATACAACGACTTTGAGTCGGTAACGGTTGCCTTTGAACGTTTTGGCGAGGAGATCGCCTGCGTCATCGTGGAGCCGGTGGCTGGGAACATGGGCGTCGTGCCTCCGCTTCCGGGCTTTCTGGAGGGACTGCGCGAAATTACGACGAAATATGGCAGCCTGCTCATTTTTGACGAGGTCATGACCGGTTTCCGGGTTCATCTGAACTGCGCCCAAGGCCGGTTCGGCATTACGCCTGACCTGACCTGTCTTGGCAAGGTCATCGGCGGCGGACTGCCTGTCGGCGCATATGGCGGCAAGCGCGAAATCATGGAGAAGGTGGCGCCGTCCGGTCCGATTTATCAAGCGGGTACGCTGAGCGGAAATCCGCTGGCCATGGCGGCCGGATTTACGACGCTGAAGCTCCTGACACCTGCGGTATATGACCAGCTGGAAGAACGCGCTGCCCGTCTGGAAGCCGGTTTTGTGAAAAATGCCAAGGAGCTTGGTATCCCGGTAACGATCAACCGCGTCGGCTCCATGGTATGTCCTTTCTTCACGGAAGGGCCTGTCGTGAATTACGATACGGCGAAGTCGAGCGACATTCCGCGTTTCACCAAATATTTCGGCAATTTGATTGAGGAAGGCGTGAGCGTGGCTCCTTCCCAGTTTGAGGGGATGTTTGTATCGGCTGCCCATAGCATCGAAGACATCGATGCCACGATCGAAGCCAATTACAACGCCCTCAAGCGGCTGTGAGCCTGAACCACTGGCTCCGGCGCGGGGAATGGCTGGAGCTGGCTCCCGGCAAAAGAATCGCATCCGCCGAAGACCGCGAAGCGGCGGCCATAGCTTGGCTGCTGAACGAGGCGGGCATGCCCGAGAAGCTGCTTGGGCAGCTTAAGGCATCGAACGGCATCGAATGGAAAGGGGACCGGCTTCGGCTGGCCCTTTTTGCTGCCCGCGAGGCAGGGATCGAACCGGTGTGGACGGACCTGACCGTGCTGTACGAGGACGACTTCTGCCTGGTCGTTCACAAGCCTGCCGGGATGAAGGTTCATCCGGACGGGCACTCCGAAGAAACGACATTGGATCATGCCGTGGCCGCCCATTATCAGGTGCAAGGCGAAGAGATCGCGGTCAGGCACATCCACAGGCTGGACCAGCATACCTCCGGGCCCGTGCTGTATGCCAAAAATGACTGGGCGCAGCTTGTGCTGGACAAGGAAATGAGCGGCAAGCGGATATCGCGGATTTACGCGGCCTTCGTCGAAGGGAGAATTCCCGCGGATTTGAAGGTCATCGACCTGCCCATAGGAAAGGACCGCCATCACAAGCAGCGCAGACGGGTGTCCCCGGGAGGACAGCCTGCCGTGACCCGGGTTCTCCGTGCAGAGTCCGGGAATAAAGCCAGCCTCGTCTATTTGGAGCTGGAAACCGGACGGACGCATCAAATACGCGTCCATCTCAGTCATGTCGGCCATCCGCTGCTGGGCGATGCCTTGTACGGCGGAAACACATCCGTCATTGGCAGGCAAGCGCTCCACGGGGAGCGTCTCTCTTTCGCCCATCCGTTGACACGCGAGCAGATTGAGGTGAGCGATCCGTGGCCCGAGGACATGGAGCGGCTCAAAGCACTTGTGAGATCGTAGACCTAAGTATCATATGAAAACTGGCATGCTCCTCTTTTTAAAGCATATAAATAGAACGAGTAATGATTTTGGCTCGTGCTGTGGGAATGGCCCACGGTTAGAAATATGCCGAAAAGGAGGACGTTATTTGTGTTTGACCAGTCCTACGGTTTACGCTTTGACATTTACGAACGCATTCATTTAAACGAAGACGTGGCGGGGATCGAAGAACTCGAGGAAATCGAGCTGCTTCCGCATATTCAGGTGATCAGCCAGGACGAACAAGCCAATCTGCGCGGCCATCTGCTGCTGACGGGTCTGTACAGAGGCGAAGGTGAGGAAGAAGGAGCGCAGCGGCTGGAGCATTTCATTCCGGTGGAGATTACGGTTCCTTTGAACCGGGTGACCTCGCTGGACGACATCGCGGTAGAAATTGAAAACTTCGACGTCGACTTGCTGTCCAAGCGGAGCCTGAACATCACGGGCGTGCTCTCCCTGCGCGGCATCGAAACCCAGTCGGAATCATCCGCCTGGAAAGCAGATGAATTCACGGTGGTCCATGCACCGGACGAGGACATTCAGGAGGATGCCTCCATCTTCGCTCAAGAGCGGGAAGAGGAGCTGGCTTCCGCACCCGTTCAGCGTGATTTCACGCCGCAGGATGAACCTGCGCCTGCACAGTCCTTTACGCAGCCCCCACCCCAAATCCAGGAGGAACAGCCGGAACCTGCGCAGGTTCTGAGCGAAGCCGCCGAAGAAAGGGACACTGAGGAAGCTCAGGAAGCGGCAGCATGGGAAGCCGTATGGCAAGCGTCCGCTCTGCGTCCATCCGCGCCGGACGAAGAGGCAGAGCCTGTAGCTTCCGAACCGCTCGAAACCGCATCGCCGTCTACCGCCTGGGAATTTACCCGCGAACCTGAGCAGGAAGCGTCGGCGCCTCCGCCGCAGGTGGCTGGAGTATCCGCTTTACATACGGACAAGGAACCATCGGACCGGACAGCGGAGCCCCAGTACCCGAACAAGTGGCATTTTGAGCATGAAGAGGAATCGGAGCTGCTGAATCCGGAAACGACGGCTGTTCAGGCGGATGAGGAAACGGAAGAAGACATCTATTTGAACGCTGCAGGCAAAGATCCGTTCAGCGAGCCTGCTTTCCCGTTTGGGGCTTTCCAGGATAAAGCTCAGCAGGAAGAACCGCCCGAAGACAGGGAAATGCGGATCGCGCTCGGAAGCAAAAAGGAACCTGACACCGGAGAGAAGGAAGCGATCGGCTTTTCCTCGATCTTGTCCTCGAGCCGTTCCATCAAGGAACTCGAGTACCAGCAGGCGCAGGAGGAACAGCAGGCTGCCGAAGCCAGCGCCGGTGCGAATGCTTCCGAGGCCGAGGATGTCAAGTGGAAGAACCTGTTCCTCGGCAGCATCTCAGAGCAGACGCCGTTCCGTAAAGTTCGGCTGTGCATCGTTCAGCGGGAGGAGACGCTTGAGACGATTGCAGACCGCTACCAGCTGACGCCGCGGGAGCTCGTTCTGTACAACCGGCTGGCGGATCAGACCGTGCAGGAAGGACAGATCCTGTATATCCCATAAAGTTTTCGATGCATTCAGAAGAGTCTGGCGCTTTGCGGCGCCGGGCTCTTTTTTTTGTGCCGGCATGCGGTCTGTCTACACACGGGAAAATGGTCCTGCACTTTGGGCCAAGGGAAGTTGACTATCGACATGAAGCGCGTTATTATGGAGTATATGTTTTGCAGAAAAACATGAATCGACGTCAATTACAGAAGACACACCGTTTTTGGCGGAAGTTTTTCTTGCGATCGTAATCGCTTCAGCTTCGCTGAAAAGTGATCCATTCAACCATCTTCAAAAAACGATGAACGGGAAGAGTAGGCGGTATTGCCCTTCAGAGAGCGGAATTGCAGCGCTGGAAGATTCCGCAGGATGCAGCTGTCCGAAGTCGCCCGGAAGTTGTCGGTTTGAGCACCTGCGTGCGAAAGCGCGGGAGGTAGAGCCGGCCGGTTGCAGCCGTTATCTGTATGGAGTGTTGCGGAGGGCATGCATTTTTGTGCTGCTTGTCGCAAAACAAAGGTGGTACCGCGAAAGAACAACCTTTCGTCCTTTGAGGACGAAAGGTTTTTTTGTATTTTGGGCAAAGCTGATCTTGTGATGGAGGATGAACAATATGACAGACCAGGAAAACCAAGCAACAACCGGGATGCCGACGACGTATGACCCGAAATCGGCCGAGAAGAAATGGTACAAATACTGGATCGACGGACAGTATTTCAAAGCCGGGCAGAAGCCCGGGGCGGAGCCGTACACAATCGTTATTCCGCCACCTAACGTAACGGGGATGCTCCATATCGGGCACGCCCTCGACTTTACCCTGCAGGATATTCTGATCCGCACGAAGCGCATGCAGGGATACGACGCCTTATGGCTTCCGGGCTCGGACCATGCGGGCATCGCGACGCAGACCAAGGTGGAGCAGAAGCTGCGCGAGCAGAACATTTCCCGCCACGACTTGGGGCGCGAGAAGTTTCTGGAGAAAGTATGGGAATGGAAGGACCAATATGCGGAAACGATTCATGAACAATGGGCTAAAATGGGCTTTTCGCTGGATTACTCCAGAGAGCGGTTTACGCTCGATGAAGGGCTGTCGAAGGCGGTTCGCGAAGTTTTCGTGAAACTCTATGAAAAAGGGCTGATCTACCGCGGCAAAAAGATCATCAACTGGGATCCGGCCGCCAGAACCGCCTTGTCTGATATTGAGGTCGAATATAAAGAAGTTAACGGCCATTTGTATCATTTGCAGTATCCGCTGAAGGACGGAAGCGGCCATATCACGGTAGCGACCACGCGCCCCGAAACGATGCTCGGCGATACGGCGGTAGCCGTTCATCCGGAAGATGAGCGCTACAAGGACATGATCGGCAAGATGCTCGTGCTTCCGATTGTCGGACGCGAGATTCCAATCATCGCCGACGAGTACGTAGAACGCGAATTCGGCAGCGGCGCCGTGAAGATTACCCCGGCACACGATCCGAACGACTTCGAAGTGGGTCTGCGCCACGATCTGCCGCAAATTACCGTGATGGATGAGACCGGAACGATGAATGACCAGGCCGCGAAGTACGAAGGAATGGATCGGACCGATTGCCGTAAGCAGATCGTTCAGGATTTGAAGGATCTCGGCGTGCTGATTAAAATCGAAGACCACGTGCACCAGGTGGGACACAGCGAGCGCACAGGCGCGGTGGTAGAGCCTTATTTGTCGACGCAGTGGTTCGTTAAAATGCAGCCGCTCGCGGAAAGAGCCATCAAGGCTCAAAAAGAGGGTAAAGGCGTACGGTTCGTTCCGGATCGTTTTGAGAAAACGTATCTGAACTGGATCGAAAACGTCCGCGATTGGTGTATTTCCCGCCAGCTGTGGTGGGGACATCGGATTCCGGCTTGGTACTGCGAAGCCTGCGGCGAAATTCACGTCGCACATGATGATGTAACCCAATGCTCCAAATGCGGAAGCACGGAGCTTACGCAGGATAACGACGTACTGGACACCTGGTTCAGTTCGGCGCTGTGGCCGTTCTCCACGCTCGGCTGGCCGGAGCAGACGGCGGATCTGGAGCGTTATTACCCGACGAATGTGCTCGTTACGGGTTATGACATCATCTATTTCTGGGTAGCCCGGATGATCTTTACCGCGCTGGAATTTACGGACGAAATTCCGTTCAAGGACGTGCTGATGCACGGTCTGGTCCGGGATTCGGAAGGACGGAAAATGTCCAAGTCGCTCGGCAACGGCGTCGATCCGCTCGAGGTAATCGAACGTTACGGTGCGGATGCGATGCGCTATATGATCTCCACGAGCAGTACGCCGGGGCAGGATCTGCGCTTCCGTTGGGAACGCGTGGAGCAGGCGCGCAACTTTGCCAACAAAATTTGGAACGCTTCCCGGTTCGCCCTGATGAACTTGGAAGGATTCACATATGACGACATTGACATAAGCGGAGAACTCAGCACGGCGGACCGCTGGATTCTCCA
Source organism: Paenibacillus sp. XY044 (assembly GCF_002257645.1). GTDB lineage: Bacteria > Bacillota > Bacilli > Paenibacillales > Paenibacillaceae > Paenibacillus_AQ. The sequence continues at coordinate 226,420 of NZ_NQMO01000010.1, forward strand.
CCGTCTGAACGAAACTTCCCGTGACATTACGCGTCTAATAGATGCCTACGAATTTGGTGAAACGGGCCGGCTCCTGTACAACTTCATTTGGGATGACCTCTGCGACTGGTACATTGAGTTTGCCAAACTCTCATTGTACGGAGACAATGCCGCCGCCAAGAAAACGACGCAGTCGGTACTTAGCTATGTGCTGGACCGCACGCTGCGGATGATTCATCCGTTTATGCCGTTCATCTCCGAGGAAATCTGGCAGCATCTGCCGCACGAAGGGGAAACGATCACGCTTGCCGAATGGCCGCAGTATGATCCAACCTTCGAGAATGCCGAAGCTGCGGACGAGATGTCGCTGCTGATGGATGCCATCCGTGCCGTGCGCAACATCCGCGCGGAAGTAAACGTTCCGATGAGCAAGAAGATCGAGCTGATGCTGAAGGCGGGCGACGAACAAGTGCTGCAGATCGTGAACCGGAACGAAATCTACGTTCAGCGCTTCTGCAACACTTCGAGCTTTGTGGCCGGTCTTGATCTGGCGACGCCGGACAAGGCGATGACCGCCGTAATCACCGGAGCCGAGCTGTACCTGCCGCTTGCCGGCCTGATCGATATCGACCAGGAAATCGCACGGCTGGAGAAAGAGCTGCAGCATCTGAACAGCGAAGTGCAGCGGGTGGAGAAAAAGCTGGCCAACGAAGGCTTCGTGGCCAAAGCGCCGGCGAAAGTTATTGAAGAGGAGAAGGCCAAGATGGCCGACTACTCCGATAAACGCGGCAAAGTCATCGCACGGATCGAAGAGCTGAAAGGCTGATAACGACGCAGCAGAAAATTTACTAATAATTCAGAAGGTGAATGGTATGGGGGATCAAATCGAAGCCGGACGGGAGGCTTCTCTGCGCACATATAAAGAGGCGGCGGATTGGATTAACGGTCTGATTCCGTTTGGAATCCGGCCTGGCATGCAGCGGATCGAGACGTTGATGGAGAAGTTCGGAAATCCGCACCGGAGGCTGAAATTCATTCATGTCGCCGGCACGAACGGAAAAGGGTCGACATGCGCCTATTTGACCCGTGTGCTTCTGCAAAGCGGTTATTCGGTAGGCACGTTTACTTCGCCGTATATCACCAAATTCACGAACCGCTTCCAGTACAACGGGGAAGACATTCCGGAGGAGGTGCTGCTCTCCCTGGCGAACCGCCTGTATCCTGTGGTTCAGGAGATCGCGGCCACGGATCTCGGATCGCCGACAATGTTCGAAGTGTCCACGGCACTGGCGATATTGTATTATGCCGAGGAATGCTACCCTGACGTGGTTGTATGGGAGACCGGGCTCGGGGGAAGGCTGGATGTAACGAACATCGTTCACCCCATCGTCTCGGTCATCACCAATGTGGGGATGGATCACACCGATATTCTTGGCGATACGCTTGCGGAAATTGCCACAGAGAAAGCCGGCATCATCAAACCGGGCGTTCCGGTGGTCAGCTGCGTGGATCAGCCGGAAGTCATTGAGGTGCTGAAGAAAAAAGCCGAAGAGTGCCGATCGACGCTGTATTTGGCGGGAGAGCAGTTCTCCTACCAATATACCGGTCTGGACGATTCCTTGCAGACATTCCATTTCAAAGGGCCTTTCCGCGAACTGGATCTGAAGATCGGGATGAAGGGCGAGCACCAGATTGCCAATGCCGCCGGCGCATTGATGGCGCTGGAGGTGCTGCGGCAGTACATGGCTTTTGTCATGGACGATGAGGATCTGCTGAAGGGATTCCGGGATACAAAATGGGCCGGCCGGCTCGAAGAAGTGGGCGATTCTCCGCGTATCGTCCTGGACGGAGCGCATAATCCCGAGGGGCTGGAAAGCCTCAGCAAGAGCCTGCAAAGGCATTATCACTTTAAACAGTTAAATTTGATGATGGGAATGCTGTCAAATAAGCATCATGAGTCCTCTTTGAAGCATATACTTCCAATAGTGGATACGCTTATCCTGACCGAGCCGGATTTCCGGAAAAAAATGGACGCTGATGCCTTGCTGGACATTGTGGAGCGGCTGAAGCATTCTCACGGCAAACCAGGTTTGCAGATCATCGTAGAACCGGATTGGAAACACGCGCTAGACATACTTAAGTCACGGACAGAACCGGGGGATTTGGCAGTGGTGTCCGGCACGCTATATTTGATTTCCGATGTGCGGGCAGCCCTGCTGGGTCAGACCGATTCTGAAAAAGGTTGGTGAAAATCTGTTGAATTCTGAACATGTTCATTTTATCGGTATTGGTGGCTACGGGATGAGCGCCATCGCACGGGTTATGCTGGAAATGGGATATACGGTCACGGGTTCGGATGTGGCCGCCCAGGAATTAACGGAAAAGCTGGCTGCCAAGGGAGCCAAAATTTATATAGGCCATACGGCGGAGCAGGTTCACGGAGCGGACTTGGTCGTCTATTCGACGGCGCTTCCCAGGGACAACGTAGAACGCGCAGAGGCGGAGCACCTGAACATTCCGATCCTTCACCGCTCGCAAATGCTGGCCAGATTGCTGAATGAACGCAAAGGAATCGCTGTCGCGGGAGCACACGGCAAGACGACCACGTCCTCCATGATTGCACTCGCCATGGAGGAATGCGGCGCGGATCCGACGTTTATTATCGGCGGAGAAATTATGAACGTCGGCACGAACGCCAAAGCCGGCAAAGGGGACTACGTGGTGGCTGAGGCGGATGAGAGCGACGGCTCCTTTTTGCAGTACCATCCGTGGCTCGGCATCGTGACGAACATTGAAGCGGATCATCTTGAAAACTATGACGGCGATTTCGAGAAACTGAAGAGCGCTTATGTACAGTTTTTGAGCCAGATCAGGGAAGACGGTACGGCTGTCGTCTGCGCAGACGACGCGAATATCCGCGCGATCCTACCGTCGATCCGCTGCAATGTGGCCACATACGGGATCGACTCCGAAGCGGAATATACCGCCGAGGATCTGGTCCTGGGCGACCGTCACGTATCCTTCACGATGAAGCATAACGGACAGACGTTGGGGACCGTGGAGCTCTCCGTTCCGGGCCGCCACAACGTCTACAACGCGATGGCTACAGTGATCGCCTGCCTGAAAGCCGGGATTCCGTTCGAATCCATCGCTGCTGGCGTCTCGAAGTTCCACGGCGCCAAACGCCGGTTCCAGGTGCTCGGTGAGAAGAACGACATTTTGATCATCGACGATTACGCGCATCATCCGACGGAAATTGAAGCCACGATCAGCGCCGCCAAGGCTACAGGCAAAAAGATCATCGCCGTATTCCAGCCGCAGCGCTATACGCGGACCTTCTTCCTGCTCGATGCGTTCAGCCGGGCGTTCGGCGAAGCCGATGAAGTGATCATTACCGACATTTATTCGCCGGCCGGAGAGAAGCAAATCGAGGGCGTGAGCTCTTCGAAGCTGGTTGATTTGATCGTCAAGAACAGCAATGCGGGTGCCCGCTATCTACCGACGAAAGAGGACGTCCTGAACGATCTGAAGCCGCGGCTCCAGCCAGGGGTGCTTGTCCTGACCATGGGAGCGGGCGATATTTGGAAAGTCGGGGCGGAAATCGCCAAGACGATGTAATGGATGCCTATGCCGGACTGGGGCAGGCTGCGTAACAGAATGACCATGAGAAACCGTAATTCCCTGAATCCGAAAGGGAGTTACGGTTTTTTGCTCTTGTCATTTTCGTGGGACAATCAAACATAACTCCTGGAAATCTATCATATATACATAGTAGATAAGACAAGGGTGAGGTGTTTGGGTGTGAACAAGGCGAGAATGACTTTCCGGTTTGATGAAGAACAAGGGCGCCAGCTTGAAGATAAGAACGACCGCGGGCAGTTGACGGTTGCGGGACCGGCTGCGGAGAGCCCTGCGTGGGCGGAAGATCGTTATTCCGGAAACAACCGCCGCGATTTGGAAACGAAACGTACCCCCATATCGGCTGTGCCTGCGTCGATGCAGGGATGGGGTGACCCGTTCAACAGGGAAGACAGCTGGGAACGCCTGGAGGAGAGGATGGGTTACAGAATCCCGGAGCGGGTAGAGGATCCTCATGAGCATGAATCCGATGCGGACGGGCCTGATAGCCGTGTTCCAGACAGCCCCGATACTTGGGACTCAGACAGTGCCTATGAACGGTACACGGACAGGGAGGGTTATGATGTCTACGATGACATGGACAACGGTCCCGCTGATGCGAGAACCGGGCCGGTCATCGAGGAATATTCCTACCGGCCGCATCGGCCGGGGTCGTTGTGGAAGGTGATTGGAACGGTGACTGGGGCGATCGTCACTGGAGCGTTGTTCGGTTTGGTGGTGCTCTCCTTTTTCAAGGACGGGTCCGCGGGGATGGATCAGAGTGGAAATCAAGGGAACCAGGGTGCTGTTAGTACTACTGTGCAGGCCGCTGATGACCAAGCTTCCGTCCCGGCGGTCGCTGTCGAGGTAGGACCTCAAACCTACTATATGCTGCAGTACGGCGTATTCAGCACCGCCGATCGGGTTCAGCAAGCGAAGGATGAGCTGGAGCGGTACGGCATCGCCGCAGGAAACGACCCGGATGAGGAGAACCGGGTATATGCCGGCATGTCCACGGATCGGGAACAGGCCAAGCTGCTCAGCAATCAGCTGAAGGTACAGGGAGTTGAGCTGTATGTGCGGGAAGTGGATCTTCCGGCTGCAACCTCCCTGCATTTTAACGGGGATGCGAAGGCCGTCAACCAATACTTCCAAGTGAGCGCGGACCTGGTTGCGCTGCTGAGCCAAACGTCGGCTAGCCTTTTAGGGAAGGATATTCCGCAGAAAATCGGTGCCGAGGATATGAGCCGTCTGACCGATCTGCATCAGCAGTGGACAGAGGCGGCGAAGCCGTTCCAGGCCGGTCTGGGCGCGGATCAGCAGGAGATGGGCAAGCAGCTGGAGCAGGCGATGAACAGTTCGCTTTCATCCGTAGAGGAGTACAACAAAAATACGGCCAAGGGGCATCTATGGGAAATCCAGTCCCGGATGATGGAATTCATCATGCTGCAGAAGCAGCTTGTCGCCTCCCTGGAAAAAGCATAAACTCGAAGATCCGGCGTGGAAATGGAAATACTTCCCCATGCCGGATTTGTGTTTGTATTGACGTCCAAATAACCGTATAATAATGTGGGTGTCAAATTATGGCGAGGGAAGAGAAGAATGAAGAAGAATGTTGGAATATTACTGTTGTTTCTGCTGCTTGGCTGGCTGGCGGGAGCATGGATAGCCAAAGCGCTGGAGCCTGTACAAGCTCTTTCTTTTCTAACCGCATCCACGATGATCAAATGGTCACCGCAAGCTAATTTGGACATTATCAGTTACGACATTACCATTCAAATGAAACTAAGCCTGCTGAGTTTGATCGGCATCATTGTCTCCGTGTGGCTGTATCGCAGGCTTTAACTACCGGACAAAAGGAGATCCTTTCATTGAAATCAAACCATTCACGCCGCATTATTCTGGCATCAACTTCACCAAGAAGGCAGGAGCTGATCGCTTCTCTACATATTCCGTTTGAGATCCGTCCCAGTCATGCTGAAGAACATACACCCGAAGATTGGACACCGCAGCAGGTCGTGGAAGGACTGGCATTACGCAAAGCGGAAGCCGTCTATGCCTCGCTTCACGGTCAGAAGGAGGATGCCGTAATCGTCGGTAGTGACACGGTTGTTGTGTTGGACAATCAGGTGCTGGGCAAGCCGGTGGACAAGCAGGATGCGGTTCGTATGCTGACATCGCTCCAAGGCCGGACCCACGAGGTATATACGGGAGTCGCCGTCATCGACGTTATGAACGGCAAGACGATGGTGCGCCATCGGGTAACGTCGGTGACGATGAAGCCGCTCACCGAGCGCCAGGTAGAGGCTTACGCCATAAGCGGAGAGCCTGATGACAAAGCCGGTGCATATGCGATCCAGGGACTCGGGTCAACGATCGTCGAACGGATCGAAGGATGCTATTTTAACGTGGTCGGACTGCCGCTGTCCCTGCTTTCGGACATGCTGGGCGAGTTCGGAATCGACGTTTTGTAAAAATTTGCGGATGTTATTTGAATGAAGGGAAAGAAGGGGAACCCATGGAGTCGCAAACTTATCTGCTGCGCGACATCCCCCATGAAGAACGGCCTAGAGAACGCATGCTTGAATATGGGGCGAGTGCTTTAAGCCATGCCGAACTGCTTGCTATTTTGCTTCGAACGGGAACCCGCCAGGAGTCGGCCGTACATTTGGCCCAGCGGATACTGAAGCAAGTCGGCAGTTTACGAAATCTGGTCGACCTGAGCGTTGAAGAGCTGATGTCCATTCGGGGCATCGGCAGCGCGAAGGCACTGCAGCTCAAGGCTGGAATCGAGCTTGGACAGCGCTTATCCAAAGCGCGCAAAGAGGAGCCCGTTACGATACGGAGTCCGAAGGATGCTGCGAACGTGCTGTCAGAGCAGCTGCGGTATTTACAGAAGGAACATTTTGTCTGTCTGTTTTTGAATACGAAAAATCACATTATTGCTCAAGAGACGCTTTCGATCGGCAGTCTAAACGCCTCCATCGTGCACCCCCGCGAGGTGTTTCGTGCAGCCATTAAGTGCAGCAGCGCATCCGTCGTCTGTGCACACAATCATCCCAGTGGAGATCCCACCCCCAGTCCAGAAGATATTTCCCTGACCGCCCGCTTGAAGGAGGCAGGGGACATTGTGGGCATAGAGGTGTTGGATCATTTGATCATCGGCGATGGAGGATACGTCAGTTTGAAGGAGCAAGGCTTGATGTAATATAATAGTTGAGATTGACGAAGAAAGGGAGATTACAGCATGTTAGGGAGCTTCACGAAAGATTTGGGTATTGACTTGGGGACGGCGAATACGCTCGTTTATGTCCGTGGAAAAGGAATTGTCGTTAGAGAGCCCTCGGTAGTCGCTTTGCGCACCGATACGAAGAGCATTGAAGCCGTTGGTGAATCCGCCAAGAAAATGATCGGCCGCACGCCGGGAAATATCCGTGCCATCCGTCCGATGAAGGACGGGGTCATTGCGGATTTTGACACGACGGCCACCATGATTAAATATTTTATCCGTCAGGCGCAGAAGCAGCGCTCCATGTTCCAGCGCCATCCAAACGTGATGGTTTGCGTACCTTCGGGCATCACTGCGGTAGAGCAGCGGGCGGTTGAAGATGCCACGAAGCAGGCGGGTGCGCGTGAGGCTTACACAATCGAAGAGCCGTTTGCGGCAGCCATCGGCGCGGACCTCCCGGTATGGGAGCCGACAGGCAGCATGGTTGTTGACATCGGCGGGGGCACGACCGAAGTTGCGGTCATTTCCCTGGGCGGTATCGTCACGAGCCGTTCGGTGAGAGTGGCCGGCGACGAAATGGACGAATCAATCATTCAATACATTAAACGCCAATACAATCTAATGATCGGGGAACGGACGTCAGAGCAGCTCAAGATGGAAGTGGGCTCTGCGCTGCCGCTGGAGCAAGTGGAAACGAGCGAAATCCGCGGTCGCGACCTCGTAACCGGTTTGCCGAAGACGATCACCATCACATCCGACGAGATCAGTGAAGCTCTGTCTGACACGGTTAATGCGATCGTTGAAGCGGTGAAGGTCACGCTGGAGAAATGTCCACCAGAACTTGCCGCCGACATTATGGACCGCGGTATCGTCCTGACCGGAGGCGGAGCCCTGCTGCGCAATTTGGACAAGCTGCTGGCACAAGAAACAGGCATGCCGGTCATCGTGGCGGACAATCCGCTGGACTGCGTTGCCATCGGTACAGGCAAGGCGCTCGAGAACATTCATCTATTCAAATCCCGCAGCAGTTCGGCCGTGCGTTCCAAACGCTAGGCGGTTATAAAGCGGGTCACCCCTGATCATGGGAGAGAAATCAGTAAGTTAGAGGGTGTTAGAACTGTTTAAACTGCTCGGTAATAAGCGATTGTTTGTCATACTGATTGGTTTGGTTATGTTTATTGCGCTCATGGGATTTACGTTGGGGCCCCGGGCCTCGTTATCCTGGCCCGAGAAGTTTCTGAGGGATACTGTCGGATTTGCCCAAAATATTTTTTATAAGCCCGCTGGTTACATAGCGGGCTTGTTTAAAGATATTGCCAACATGCGGGACATTTACAAAGAAAACGAGGAGCTCAAGATTGCTCTTGCCCATTATACGCGCGATAAGGTCAAATATAATCTTATGGAAGAGGAAAATAAGAACCTGGAAGAAAAGCTGCATTTTACGAATGCCCAGAAAGAGCGGAACAATTATACTTATCATATTACCCAGGTTGTTAGCGTCAACTCGGATACGGTAAACCGCTCCTTGATCATAGATCTGGGCGAGCGGGACGGCATAAAGGTCGGCCAGTCGGTCATTTCGAGCGAGGGCCTTGTCGGAGTGATCAGCCATGTCAGCAACTTTACGTCGACCGTCAAGCTGATTACGACGATGGATGAGAAAGACCCGAATTCCAACGGCATTTCGGCGACGTCGCTGAACAATCATAAGGTATTCGGAATTATTGAGAGTTATGACGAGGTCAGCAAGACCCTGCAGATGACCCAGATCAAGGAGAATGATCCGATCAAGGAAGGAGACACTATCGTTTCCTCAGGAGATCCGAGTAAGTATCCGCAAGGTCTGATTATCGGCAAAGTCACCAAGGTCCAGGTCAGTCCGTTCGGGAAGACGAAGACGGCTACGATTGATCCTGCGGCGGAGTTCCAGGATTGGAAGCTGCTCTTCGTCGTATCGCAACCGGAGGTACCGCAATAATGGTACGCAAGCAAGTGTTGATCCTGCTGCTGTTCGTCCTTTTTATTCTGGAAGGCACGATCGTTCCGTGGCTGCTGCCGGGCTCCTGGCAGAACGTCATTTCGCCGAATCTGGTTCTGATCGTCCTGTTATTTGTTTCGGTATACCATCATCGCCACACCGCCCTCGTTCTCGGGATTATATTCGGTATGCTGCATGACGTTATCTTTTACGGAGATATGATTGGCACGTACTCCTTTGTTATGGGGGTTACGGCTTATATTATGGGCTTTATTTTTCGGATGCCGCGTGCCCAAATGCCGGTCATGATGACGGTCATCATTTTGGGGAGCCTGCTGTTTGACAGCTTGCTGTACGGGATTTACCGGGTGTTCTCGCTCACGGCCGTTCCGTATAACTGGAACCTGCTGCACCATATTCTGCCCGATCTGGTCGTTCATTTTGTTTTCGGGTTAATCATTTATGTTCCGCTGCGCAAGCAGCTCGAGAAGCTTGGTAAACGCACAAAAATGGAAAAGGCGGCGTAAACCGCCCTTACATTTTGCAAAATCAGGCAGGAACTTATGCACCCAGGGACGAAATGTATAGAGATAGGAGGGACAGGCATGGCAGTCAAATCGAATCATGTTACGATTAAGGGCATCAAAGATGGCCTGGTTTTCCTGCTCGATGACGAATGTGAATTTGAGGAGCTGCTGGGTGAGCTGAGGTACAAGCTGGAGCACACTCATCAAAATATTTTGACCGGACCGATTATTCATGTGGATGTAAAGCTTGGTTCAAGACGTATATCGGAAGACCAGAAACAATCCATGCTGGACATCTTGAAGCAAAAGGGGAATTTGCTGATCCGTTCTGTGGAGATGCCTGAGGGGGAAGACGAACCAGGAGAAGAGCCGGCCTATGCAGTCATGAGCGGAATGGTCCGATCGGGCCAGGTGCTGCAGCATCACGGCGACCTGCTTTTCTTGGGGGACGTGAACCCCGGCGGAAGCATTCTGTGCACGGGTGATATTTATATACTGGGTGCTCTGCGTGGAATGGCCCATGCCGGCGTTGAGGGAAATGAGGAAGCGATCATTGCGGCATCCCATTTTGCCCCCACCCAGCTCCGGATTGCCGAGAGAATCAGCCGGCCTCCGGACGAATGGAACATTCGGGAGACGAGCATGGAATTTGCGTTTTTGCGCGACGGAGCCATGCAAATCGATAAAATTAGCAATATTGTCCGGATACGGCGGGATTTTAACGTGTTTAAAGGGGTGTAACACATGGGAGAAGCTATCGTCGTTACTTCCGGTAAAGGCGGTGTGGGCAAAACGACTACATCGGCGAACATCGGAACCGCGCTTGCGCTGCTTGGCAAAAAAGTGTGCCTGGTCGATACCGATATCGGCCTGCGCAATTTGGACGTCGTGATGGGCCTGGAGAACCGGATCATCTACGATTTATGCGATGTGGCGGAAGGGCGCTGCCGATTGAACCAGGCGCTGGTGAAAGATAAGCGCTTTGACGAGCTGTATATGCTTCCGGCCGCCCAAACCAAGGACAAAAACGCGGTGTCGCCGGAACAGGTCAAGGATATTATTCTTGAACTGAAGAAAGAGTACGAATATGTCATTATCGACTGTCCTGCCGGCATTGAGCAGGGATTTAAAAACGCGGTTGCCGGAGCGGACAAGGCGATCGTCGTCACCACGCCGGAGAACGCCGCCGTTCGCGACGCGGACCGCATTATCGGTCTATTGGAGAGCTCATCAGTGGAGTCGCCCAAGCTTGTCGTGAACCGGATTCGGCCGAATATGGTCAAGTCCGGAGACATGCTCGACATTGAGGATGTGCTTCAGGTGCTTAATATCGATCTGATCGGTATCGTGCCCGATGACGAATACGTCATCAAGGCGGCCAACAGCGGGGAGCCCACGGTGATGAACCCGGAATCTCGGGCTGCGATCGCATACCGCAACATCGCGCGGCGCATCCTTGGAGATACGGTGCCGCTGATGCAGCTGGATCAGAAGAAGAGCATGTTTACCCGTTTCAAAAAGCTGTTCGGAATGGGTTGACCGGATTCTTTTATATCATGATTACTCTTATAGAAAAGGGATGAAGCCACTTGGCTCCATCCCTTTTTTTGCTGTGCTAAACTCCGCATGAACTCTTCCAAATCTCCTTCATCAATAAGTGCATTCCTATCCTCCTTCCATCCCGGGGTGAATAGAGGCTTGGCGAATTGGGTTAAGTTACTACAAAGACAACCTGAGAATAGACAAGGGGTGCTTATCATGCTCGGAATACTGATTTTTATTTTCGTCATCCAAATCGTGTACGTCTCTTTCTTTACGCTGCGCATGATCCTGACGTTGAAAGGCCAAAAATATTTGGCCGCGGTGCTCAGCATGTTTGAAATTACGATTTATGTGCTCGGGCTCAGCATCGTGCTCAAGTATGTCAATCAGCCGCTCTCCCTGATCGTGTATGCCGTGGGCTATGGTCTCGGCGTTCTGGTCGGCTCCTGGATCGAAAACCGGATTGCGCTCGGTTACATTACGATGAAGGTCATCGTCAATGATCCCGAAAGCGATATGGCCAACACGCTGCGCAATATCGGGTATGGCGTCACCTCCTGGATCGGCAGCGGCCGCGACGGCCATCGTCTGGTCTTCGAAGTGCTGGCCAAACGTAAAAACCAGAAGAAGCTCTACAACTCCATACTAGAGCTTGACCCGAAGGCATTCATTGTCGTCACCGAGCCAGTCATGCTGCACGGAGGATTCTGGACCCGAGGGACGAAAAAATAACGCCGGCAGGCGTTTCATGCCGCATCAGGATGGCTGCCATGCCGGCTGAATTTTCTTTTTTTTAAAAAAAAGCCCCCTGCCTGTTTCATTTTGCAGCAAATTGGGTAATAAACTAAAACCTGCTGTGAGCCAGCCAGGCAGGAGGTCCCAAATTCTTACTTGGAACCGGATCCACAGTCGCATTTCGTTATTCTTCCGTCCAGGTCCAAAGGAGTTAGGCTTGTCTGTTTTACGTTTTGGCATGTCTGTTGATCTCGAGAATCTTAAAATGAACGATGCCTAGCTTCAGCGATCGTTACAGATGGCGACGTTCATTCAGGATGATTTTTTTCCTTTTATATCCCCGTAAGGAAAACCGCTTCTCCACTACATAACAGGCCCCTGAGCCTCTCTATGAAACAAGCTCAGATACTTGATGATTAAAGCCATGTTTGATGGACCTGACCCCATTCGGGTACCAAGTCTTTATACCGGATGGCGGATGATATGCGAAATGCTCCACATACTATGAATACTGCTGGCTAAAGGAGCGATTGAATGATTGTATTGGATCATGTAAACAAAGTGTACGATGACGGGTTTCAAGCCCTCAAGGACATCAACCTGGAGTTTAAAAAAGGTGAAATCACAGTCTTGATCGGCCCCAGCGGATGCGGCAAATCGACGACCATGAAGCTGATCAATGCCCTGAACACCCCTTCCTCCGGAAAAGTCCTCATCGACGGAAAAGACATATCCGGACTCAACCCGGTGGAACTGCGCCGGAACATCGGTTATGTCATTCAAAGCGTAGGTTTGTTCCCCCATATGAATATCGGCAAAAACGTGGCAGTCGTCCCTCACTTGAAAAAATGGGATAAAGAGAAAACCGACCGGAAAGTGAATGAACTCCTCGACATGGTGGGGCTCGACCATACCATTTACCGGAACCGTTATCCTTCCGAGCTCAGCGGCGGGCAGCAGCAGCGGGTCGGGGTCATCCGGGCGCTGGCGGCGGATCAGGATATTATCCTGATGGACGAGCCGTTTTCGGCGCTGGACCCGATCAGCAGGGAGCAGCTGCAGGATGAGCTCATCCGGCTGCAGCAGGAGCTGAACAAAACGATCATTTTCGTAACGCATGATATGGACGAAGCGATCAAAATCGCGGACACGATCGTGTTGATGAAGGACGGGCAAATTGTGCAAACCGGGAAGCCCGAGGCTATCCTGCGCCATCCGGCGAATGATTTCGTCCGTAACTTTATCGGCCAGAAACGGCTGCAGAGCGAGAATGAACTCTCCTATGAAATTCCTCTCGTCGACGACGTCATGATTACGAATCCCGTGACGGCTTTCCCGAACCGCGGTTTGGCTGAAGCGATCAAAATGATGGAGTCCAAGCGCGTAGACTCCCTGTTTATCGTGGACCGGAACAAGCAGCTGCAGGGCGCGGTCTCCATCTACCGGGTGCTCGATATGTACGGGGAAGAAGGCAAAACGGTTGCCGACGTTATGGTCCCAGTCCGCTTTTCGGTAGCTTCAGGGAGCACGCTGCCTCAGGCGATCGAGCTCATGGATAGCCATCAGCTGAGCAATGTGCCCGTGGTCGACGACAATAACCGGTTCTTGGGGCTGGTGACCCGGGGCAGCGTCGTCAAGCATCTGGCCGAAGTTTATCCGAACCTGGCCCCTCCGCAGCCTGTCGGAGAGGGGGAGCCGGTGTGAACGAATTTTGGAGTTTTATCACCGAAAGGTACCCGGACATCCTACTGGCACTCCGGCAGCATCTGACCATCTCTTTTTCCGCGGTCATTCTGGGGACGATTGTGGCGGTCCCGATCGGAATCTTGTTGGTATACAACCGGGTCGGATGGATCAACAGTGTAGTGTTTTTTATCGCCAACCTGTTTCAGACGGTCCCGAGCTTGGCGCTGCTGGCCATTCTGATCCCGCTGCTCGGCATCGGCGTGAAGCCGGCCATTTTGGCGCTGCTGCTGTACTCCCTCATGCCGATTCTGCGGAACACTTACGACGGATTTCAATCGGTGGATAAAGGCGTGCTGAATTCCGCGAAAGGAATGGGATACAGTGCGGCCCAGGCGATTCTGAAAATCCAGCTTCCCTTATCGCTTCCTTATATCATGTCTGGCATACGGATTACGACGGTATACATCATCAGCTGGGCGACGCTCGCTTCGCTGATCGGGGCCGGTGGACTCGGACAGCTGATCGTTTCGGGTCTTGGCGTCAACAAGCCGGAAATGATCTTTATCGGCGGCATCGGTGCGGTTGTGCTGGCTCTGGTGGCCGACGGCCTGCTGGGCCTGCTGGAAGGCTGGCTGACGCGGCGCTACCGTCAAACCCGGAGTGCTGCCGTATGACAAGGCTGACGAAGCCCTTTAGACTGATCCGAGGAGGCGTGATGAAACTGAAAACGTTCAAATTGTCGTTATTTTTATGCTGTGCCATCCTTCTGACAGGCATCACCTCGGCCTGCGGGATCCAGCAGGATGTGGTCATCGGAACCCAAACCTATACCGAAACGAAAATTTTGGCCGAAATGTACAAGGCCTTGATCGAAGATAAAACCAACGTCAGCGTCGACATTATTCCGGACCTGGCCTCAAGCTCGATCGTCATCAATTCGATGAAAAGAAACGACATCCAAATGTCCACGCTATATACGGGCGAAATTTTCAACAACCATTTTCCGATCAGCGAAACCAAGGACCGGGCGAAGGTACTCGAAGAAGCCAAGACCGGCTTTGACAAGTATTTTCATTTCAGCTGGTTGGACCCGTTAGGTTTTGAAAATACGTATGCTTTTACGGTCCGTAAGGATCTCGCCAATTCGAAGGGCTACCAAACGATTTCGGATGTCAAAAAAGATATGGCGTCCATGAAGCTCGGCGTGGACACGACGTGGCTGGAACGGCAAGCGGACGGCTACCCGGCCTTTTCCAAGGCGTACGGCATTAAGTTCGGGCAGGTATTCCCCATGGAGATCAGCCTCGTGTACAGTGCGGTAGCGAACCGTCAGGTCGATATCGTGCTGGCCTATTCCACGGATTCACGCTTGAAAGCCTACCAGCTGCAGACGCTGAAGGACGACAAGCAGTTCTTCCCTCCGTACGATGCGAGTCCGGTCATCCGGACGGACATTCTCCAAAAGCATCCTGAAATCAAAGACGCCATTGCTCCGTTGATCGGGCATATCGATGCCGACACGATGATTTCGCTGAACTATCAGGTGGATATCGAGAAGAAAAGCGAGCGGGAAGTCGCGATTGCCTATTTGAAGGAGAAAGGTTTGATCAAGAGCTAGAGGAGGTTTAGCATGGACGAGAAAAAGCTAACGTTTATGGATTTCGTATCTTATGTCTCGCGAAACAGCGGGTTATTATGGGAGTATTTCATCCAGCATATTTTGATGGTGGTGATCGGGCTGGGGCTTGCGATCGTCATCGGGGTACCGCTTGGTATTTTGTGTTCCAGAAGCCGCTGGGCGGCGAAGGTCATTCTGTTCATCACGAACATTTTGCAGGTCATCCCCAGCCTGGCGATGCTGGTCATCCTGATGCTGTGGCTCGGCCTGGGCATGAAAACAGTAATGGTCGGTTTGTTCCTGTATTCGCTCAACCCGATTGTCCGCAATACGTACGTCGGGCTCAAGCAGGTGGATCCGAGCTACATGGAATCCGGCAGGGGCATCGGCATGAGTCCGTTTCAGCTGCTCTATAAAGTCCGGTTCCCTCTGGCGCTGACCTACCTGATGTCAGGGATCCGCATCGCCGCCGTCATTGCCATCGGTGTCGTGACGATTGCGCCTCTGGTCGGAGGCAGCGGACTGGGGCGGGAGATTTACGCGGGCCTGAACAGCAACAACTCGCTGCGGATTTTTGCCGGAGCCATCCCCGCGGCCCTGCTGGCGATCGTGGCCGACATCGTGCTGGGCGCCCTGCAGAAGAAGCTGGACCTGAGCAAAAGGAAGTCATCGAGCGCCGCCCCGGTGCCGCCTAAGATCCAGAAGGTGTGACGAACCCGTAGAATGCTGAGGACAGGAGTAAGTCCAGTTTTAACTTGGTCGCAAAACAAAGCAGCCTTGGGATGATTCCCGGGGCTGCTTTTTTGTAGTTATAACTCTGTGGGTAGGTGATGGAGCCGTCCCTACGGCTTAGCAGGGGGGGATATTATTGCAGCAAATTACCGATATCCTGCGCACGAAGATCTTTTCACCGATATTCGTACTGCCCAAGCGTTTCCTGCTTCCCGGGCCGACCTATTGCGCCATGACTGCTCCTGTATATGGGCATGTACTCTACATCCAAGGCTTGTTCTAAAAACGGGACTTTCCCTCATAAACTGGTATAAAACAAGCCTCGAAAAGGGGATGAGCACAAGTGGACATGAAATCTTCCATCAAACAGCGGAGAGAAGAACGGATCCGCGATCTGCTGACCAAAGACGATTTGTCAAAAACGATGCCGATCCAGCCGCAGTCGCAGTCGGAGTCAATGCCCATGCGGGACGAGACCGGGCTGTGGAACCGGGGCAGACTGGCCGAAAGCTACGTACCCGAGCCCGATCCGGAAAAGCAGTGGAAAAAGGAACGATATCAGGCCGGCGGCCCCTTTCATAGAAAGCACCATTTTGTTTCCGGTTTCATGTGGCGCCTGTTTTTCAGCGCGATTGTGTTTGCGGGGGTGTGGAGCGTGTTCCATTTTCCGATCAACCAGCCATGGAGCGGGAAAGTACAAAGCTTTGTCGTTCAATCGCTGAACCGGGAAATGGACTTTCAGGCTGCGGAAGCATGGTATGAAACGTATTTCGGGAAGGCGCCTTCTTTTATCCCTATCTTCAAACAGGATCCGGTGTCCCCGCTGAAAGTCGATGCGTCCAAATCGATGGTACCCCCGATCGAAGGTAAAATCGTTCAGGCTTTCGCCGTTAATCTGAAAGGTGTGGAAATTGCTCCGGATCAGGTTTCAAGCACGGCGCTTCAGGTGAAAAGTGTAGAAACAGGCCGCGTCATGGAAGTGACCGATTCGCCGGAAACCGGAGTCTCGGTGACCATCCAGCACTCCGGCGGCCTGGTTGCGACATACAGCCATTTGCAGGAAACGCAATTACAGAAGAATGATTGGGTCGAGGCCGGGGATCCGGTCGGGTCGCTCGGTTCTGGAAATGATGGTGAAACGCCGACCCTTTTCTTTGCGGTCAAAGAAGGGGGCCATTATGTGGATCCGGCCGATGTGATCCCGATTGATTAACGTTCGCGGAATGACCTTGTCGCTGCACCCGTTTTTCGTGATCCTGATGCTGTTTTCGGTCATTACCGGGCATTTTCTCGAACTTATTACCCTGTTTGCGATCGTATTCATTCATGAGCTGGGACATGCCGGGGCCGCGCTGATGTACGGCGTCCGCATCCGCTCCATTCAGTTTCTCCCGTTCGGCGGGGTGGTGGAAATCGAAGATCAGGGCAAGCTGACCGCGTGGAAGGAAATCGTCATCGCGGCCGCGGGACCTTTGCAGAACGGAATCATGATCCTATTCGCGCTGCTCCTCCGTCTGGCAGGCTGGGGAGATGGCGCCTTTCTGTCTTATGTAATTTATGGCAATGCGATGATTGCATTGTTTAATCTGCTGCCGATTTTACCCCTTGACGGAGGGAAAATATTACAGTCCGCAGCCAGCTTGTTTTTCCCTTATCACCGTACGCTGCTCTGGTCCTCAAGGATCAGTGTTGGGGCGAGTGCGATCGTCATTTTATACGCGCTGGTACCGCTTTTTCAAGGGAAGGGCAGCGTTCAGCTGAACCTGCTGTTGATCGGTATTTTTCTTCTGTACTCGAACTGGGTCGATTACCGGAACCTGCCCTACCGATTTACAAGATTTCTCATGCACCGGGAATCGATGTACGGCCGCTCCAGAGCGGATGGGGGACTCGCGCAGCCCATCGTTGCCGATCCGGCGAAACATTTGGACAGCATCCTGCGTCTATTAAAAAGAGAGAAATACCATCTTATTTATGTGATGAACGAGCGGGGCAATATCATTGCCGTGCTTCCCGAGCAGCGCATTATTTCTGCTTATTTTGCGACAGATCGTACTTCGTGGATATAAATACGCAAGGAACAACGAACGTGAAAAAGGTGTGAATGCGGGCTGCTCCTAACTTAGGGATGGAGCTAATTTAAAGGAGATTTCATGGTACAATGAAAAGGATATGTCTTCTGGCAGGGGTGAAGCCATGAAACAAATGATCGTTCACGTCGAACCGAAGCTGACTCAGATGGCGCTCTTGGAGGAAGGCAAGCTGGTGGAATTCGCTGCCGAGCGGAGCCAGGGGCACAGTCTGGTCGGGAGCTTTTACAAAGGGCGTGTCGTCAACGTATTGCCCGGCATGCAGGCCGCGTTTGTAGATATCGGCCAGAAAAAAAACGCCTTTTTATACGTGGATGACGTGCTGCATCCACATCTGGAGAAGCAGCCGAAGGACAAGCCGAATATCGAATCGCTGCTGCGCGTCGGGCAGGAAATCGTCGTTCAGGTGATGAAGGAGCCGCTTGGCGGCAAAGGGCCGAGGGTGACGACGCATTATTCGCTTCCGGGCAGATGGATCGTATATATGCCGCATGCGGATTACGTGGCCGTCTCCAAGAAGGTCTACCGTGAGCATGACCGGAACCGGCTTAAAGTGCTGGGCGATTCCATCCGGAGGAACGGAGAGGGTGTCATCATGCGGACCGTCTCCGAGGATGAGCATCCGGATGCCATCGAAGGGGATTTGAGCGCGCTGCGGGAACAGTGGCGAAGCATTCAGGAGAAGGCCGATGCCTGCACGGCACCGTCCCTGCTGCACCGGGATCTCAGCATCGTGCAGCGGTTTATCCGCGACGTGTTCGATCCGGGGCAGGACGAGCTCTGGATTGACGGCAGGCCGGAGGCGAGAGAGGCCGAGCTGTTTCTGGAGGAGATTGCCCACGGCGGACACCGGCCCGTTCAAATGCACCAGGGCAAAGAGCATATCTTTAAGGCCCATGGCGTTCAAGAGCAGCTGGAGCGGGATTTTGCGCGCAGGGTGACGCTGGAAAGCGGAGGCACGATCGTGCTGGACCAGACCGAGGCGCTGACGGTCGTCGATGTCAATACGGCTAAATATACCGGCGGCGGTAATTTGGAAGAGACGGTCACGAAGACCAACCTGCAGGCGGCCGAAGAAATCGCCCGACTGATCCGTCTTCGCGACATCGGCGGCATCATTATCGTCGATTTTATCGATATGGAAGAGGAGAAAAACCGGCAGGAGGTCGTCAACCGGCTGGAGGCGGGCATGAGCCGGGACCGAACCAAAAGCCATGTCGTCGGGTGGAGCAAGCTCGGGCTGCTGGAGCTTACCCGCAAGAAAGTCAGGGAGGACACGGTAGTCATGTTTTCCAAACCATGCGAAGCATGCGGCGGGACGGGAAAAATAAACCTTCTGAGCGCGCATTGACGTATGATGCACGGATATGTTAATATCTATGAGTATGTGTCCAGTATTTATTGCTTGTCACATGCTGTAACCGCTCCGGTCGGGTTTACAAGTGCCGCTGTTTAAGACGGCAGGCCACCTGGATTAGGCGAGTCTGAGACATGAGGAGGTGCAAGCAAATGTACGCAATTATCGAGACAGGCGGTAAACAATACAAAGTTCAAGAGGGCGACGTATTGTTCATCGAGAAGCTGAATGCAGCCGATGGTGAAAGTGTTACTTTCGACCGTGTATTGGCCGTATCCGGTGACAACGGTCTGGTGGCAGGAACACCAGTCGTATCCGGCGCATCCGTAACCGCTAAAGTTGAGAAGCATGGTAAGGGCCAGAAGGTTGTTGTATACAAATACAAACCTAAGAAGAACTACCACAAGAAGCAAGGTCATCGTCAGCCATACACAAAAGTTACGATCGAGAAGATCCAAGCGTAAGAAGGTGCGCTAATTGATTAACGTACGAATATTACGCCGGGAAGACGGCAAGATTCGTGGCTTTGAAGTGAAGGGGCATGCGAATTACGCGAAGGCCGGAGAAGACATCGTATGCGCCGGGGTATCAGCGGTCACGGTGGGAACGGTCAATTCGGTAGAAGCATTAACCGGAACGGTCATGGACAGCAGAATGAACAACGGTTTTCTGAGCGCCGACGTTCCTTCGATGGAGGAATCAGGCGTACACGAACAGGTTCAGTTGCTGCTGGAATCGATGGTGGTTATGCTGAATTCTATAGCAGAATCATACGGAAAGTATATTCAAATACAAGAAGTACATTACTAACAGAAGGAGGAGACAACATGTTAAAGCTGAATCTTCAATTGTTCGCTTCGAAAAAAGGTGTTGGTTCCACAAAGAACGGACGCGACAGCCAAGCGAAACGTCTCGGCGTTAAGCGTGCTGACGGCCAAACCGTTACTGGCGGAAGCATCTTGGTTCGCCAACGCGGAACGAAAATTCATCCTGGTACGAACGTGGGCATCGGCAAAGACGACACTCTTTTTGCTAAAGTGGACGGCGTTGTGAAATTCGAACGTTGGGGCCGCGATCGCAAGAAAGTGAGCGTTTATCCTGTGGATGTCGCTCCTGTAGCGGCAGCAGTAGAAGCTTAATTGTCTGCGAACGCAGAATGAACAAGAAGCCTCCGGCAATGCTTGCCGGGGGCTCTTTTTGAATTAAAGCATATTCTTGGGCGCGCCCCTGCAAAGTACTTGAATATGTATCGGAGCAAAAGCCCCACTTCGTGGGGTTATTTTGTAGGCCATGTATTAATGATGAACATAACTGGACAAATATGGTATACTGGGCAATGATGTTAACAATCTCATGTGTGGGATGGGGACGGGGAGTGCTATGAAATTTGGGAAGAGCATAATGGCCGCTGCGGTCATTTCAATCGTTATTCCGTTAGTATTTATATATCGGGGCGGCTCATTGATTTGGTACATGATCCTTCCGCTGTGGATATTAGCGGTGCTTTCCCTCGGATATGCGCTGATTCGCCGGAGCACATTGCATCATCATGATGCCGTGATCCGCAGCCTCGAGCAGACGGCCATCCGGACGCTCAACCATCACCGCCATGATTGGATGAACGATTTGCAAATTTTGTATGGTTATATCAAGCTCGGGAAAAGTGATAAAGCGGTTCAGTGTGTGGAAAGAATAAAGGAACAGATGGCTGTCGAAAGCAAAATTGCCAAGCTGGGTATTCCTTCGCTTATTTTCTATCTTCAGTCTTTTCGCAGCACCAACAGCAATTTGGAACTGGACGTTCATGTGGATGATCAGATCACGCTGATCAATAACCTCAGCCAGGAAGAAGGGGCGAACCTGGCCGTGGCTGTCATCCAGACGATCCGGGCGTATCAATACAGCGGCAAGTCATCGCGGGGCGAGTCCCGCAAACTGCTCCTGAGCCTTCATGAGGAAGGCTCCGAGCTGATCGTGAGATTTGATGAAGAAGGGTCCCACGGGGATCCGGAACTGCTTCGGCAGCAAATATATAATGTGGTACAAGGCAAGAAAATGAAAGCAGAGCAGATCGATCCGACTCAGGCTTCATTTGAATTGCGCGTGCCGTGTGGAGCATGAGGAAGGTGAAGTCATGTTTGTAGATAAAGCGAAAGTCTATGTCAAAGGCGGCGACGGGGGTGACGGTCTGGTGGCTTTCCGCCGGGAGAAGTACGTTCCGGAAGGCGGGCCGGCCGGTGGTGACGGCGGCAATGGCGGAGATGTCATCTTCCGTGTGGACGAAGGTCTGCGCACGCTGATGGATTTCAGATACCAGCGCCATTTCAAAGCCAAACGCGGCGAGAAGGGCCGCAATAAGAGCCAGCATGGCGCAGGGGCGGAGGACATGATCGTCCGCATCCCGCCAGGAACTGTGCTGATTGACGATGATACGGGCGAAGTTATTGCCGATTTGACGCGTCACGGACAACAGGTCGTCGTTGCCAAGGGCGGCCGCGGCGGACGTGGCAACATCCGTTTTGCCACCCCGAACAACCCGGCTCCCGAACTCGCCGAGCACGGGGAGGAAGGCCAGGAACGGTATGTGGTGATGGAGCTTAAGGTAATGGCTGACGTCGGTCTGGTCGGCTTCCCGAGTGTAGGGAAGTCCACGCTGCTGTCGGTCGTTTCCGGCGCCAGACCGAAGATCGGGGCGTACCACTTTACGACGATTACGCCGAACCTCGGTGTCGTGGGCATCGGCGAAGGCCGAAGCTTCGTAATGGCAGACCTGCCGGGGTTGATTGAGGGTGCCCATGAAGGGGTTGGCCTCGGGCACGAGTTTCTTCGCCACGTGGAGCGGACCCGTGTCATTATCCATGTTGTGGATATGGCGGGATCCGAGGGCCGGGATCCCTACGAGGATTGGGTCAAGATCAACGACGAGCTGAAGCTGTACAACGCGAACCTGGCCGAGCGGCCGCAGATTGTGGCAGCGAACAAAATGGATATGCCGGAATCGGAAGACAACCTGGCCGAATTCCGTGAAAAGGTCGGCAAGGACAGACCTGACCTGGAGATTATGCCGATCTCCTCGCTGACAAGACAGGGCGTTCAGGACCTGCTGTACCGGGCCGCGGATCTGCTGGATCAGATTCCCGTGGAGGCGGAGCTGGAAGAGGTGCCTGAAATCGCCGAGAGAAAGGTGTACAAGCTGGATAAGACCGAGGATAACTCATTCACGATTACGAGAGACAATGAGGCTTATGTGGTCCACAGCGTCAAGATTGAGCGCCTGCTCAAACGCATGCAGATGAATTCGCATGAAGCCATTCTGAAGCTTGCGCGGACGATGCGCCATATGGGGATCGACGATGAGCTTCGCAAACGTGGTGCCGTCGAGGGCACGATTGTGAGGATCGCCGATTTTGAATTCGAGTTTGTAGAAGGCAGCAGCTACTATTAAAAATACAGGAACCGGGCATCGTATATTTCGTATACGGCGTCCGGTTTTTTT
Source organism: Paenibacillus sp. XY044 (assembly GCF_002257645.1). Classification (GTDB taxonomy): domain Bacteria; phylum Bacillota; class Bacilli; order Paenibacillales; family Paenibacillaceae; genus Paenibacillus_AQ. The sequence goes on from NZ_NQMO01000010.1 coordinate 249,010, forward strand.
GTTGCGCTGATCTTCTATTTCTGACATTTTACGTTACATTACGGGCATTTTTTTGTATGATGGAGATTAAAAAGGCGTCGGACTATTGACCGTCAGGCAAGGGTTCCTTTATAATGTCCACTATATGAATACATCAGTCTTTGAGGAGAGGACGTTCGTGAAAGAACGCTATTATTTGGTCCGGGAAGACATTTTGCCGGAAGCCGTTGTCAAGACGATGCAGGTGAAACAGCTGCTTGCTGCCGGGGATGCGAAGACGGTTCATGAAGCCGTGGAACAAGTGGGCCTGAGCCGCAGCGCTTTTTATAAATACAAAGACGGAATCCACCTGATCAACCAGTTGGAGCGCGAGCGGATCGTGACGATTTCCATCGATATGGAGCACCGGGCCGGCATGCTGTCGAAAGTGCTGAGCACGGTGGCCGGTTATGGCGGAAACGTACTGACGATCCACCAGAGTATTCCTTTGCAGGGGATGGCGAATGTGGTGATATCCGTCGAAGTGACGCGGCTTGGCGACGAGCTTGGGGACATGCTGGAAGGCATGCGTGACGTAGCGGGAGTCAAACGGGCGAATTTGATCGGACAGGGGTAAGTCCGCGGGCCAATTGCCACTGAAGACAGAGAACGTTATTTGGAGATTCACGGGAGGTATGAGAATGAAGCCGGTTAAAGTTGGATTATTGGGTCTGGGTACGGTCGGTACGGGGGTCGTCAGGATCGTGGAAGGCCATCAGGAGGATTTGAGCAGCCAGGTGGGCTCTCCGGTCGTCATCGAAAGGATTGCGGTGAAGAACTCCGGGAAAACGCGCAGCGTAGCCGTTGATCAAGGCAAATTGACGGAAGATCCATGGGATGTCATCCGTGACCCGGAAATCGACGTCATCGTCGAAGTGATGGGCGGCATAGATGAGACCAAGACCTACATTTTGGAGGCGTTGGAGCGCGGAAAGCATATCGTCACGGCCAACAAGGACCTGATGGCGCTGCACGGAGCGGAGATTTTGGCCAAGGCTCAGGAGAAGCAGTGCGATGTCTTCTACGAGGCGAGTGTGGCGGGGGGCATTCCGATCATCCGCACGCTGATCGAAGGCTTTTCTTCGGACCGCATTTTGAAGATTATGGGGATCGTGAACGGCACGACCAACTATATTCTGAGCAAAATGAGCCAGGAAGGCGCGTCCTATGAGGATGTGCTGGAGGAAGCGCAAAAACTGGGCTATGCTGAAGCCGACCCGACCTCTGATGTCGAAGGATTGGACGCCGCCCGCAAGATGGCGATTCTGGGCACGCTCGGCTTCCGCTCCAACATCGAGCTGAAGGACGTCAGCGTGCGCGGCATCTCGCAGGTGACCAAGGAAGACATTACGTATGCCAAACGTCTTGGCTACGAAATGAAGCTGCTTGGCATTGCCGACCGGCAGGATGACCAGTTCAGCATCAGCGTCCAGCCGACAATGGTGCGCAAGGGTCACCCGATCGCCTCCGTGAACGGCGTTTTCAATGCCGTGTACGTGTACGGTGAAGCGGTCGGCGAGACGATGTTCTACGGCGCCGGCGCCGGCGAAATGCCGACGGCTACCTCTGTTGTGGCTGACCTGATGGCCGTCATCAAGAACCTTAAACTGGGCGTCAACGGCCTGAAAGCGATCGTTCCTTACAAGCCGAAGAAGCTGAAGACCGATGATCAGATCAGCTACAAGAACTTTATCTTGCTGCATGTAGACGATAAAGCCGGTGTTCTGGCCAGAATTACGCAGGTGTTCGCCGAATTCGGGGTCAGCCTCGAATCCGTCGTACAGCAGCCGAACGAACTGAATCCGGAAGCGGAAATTATCATCGTGACTCATCAAGCCAACAAGGCGAGCATGGATAAGGTGCTGCAGCATTTTGAAGGACTGGACGTCATTCGCAGAATCAAGAGCGTATACCGGGTTGAGGGGTAACCCCGCCTGTTCATAACTACCTCGAATACAGAAAAGGAGTCTTACGATGCCATACCAAGGTTTACTGCAAACGTACAAGGAATATTTACCCGTGAACGACAATACGCCGCTCCTGACGCTGAAGGAAGGCAACACCCCGCTGATCCGCGCCGTAAATTTGTCGGAGGAGCTTGGACTCGATCTTTATTTTAAATATGAAGGGTTGAACCCTACCGGTTCGTTCAAAGACCGCGGCATGGTGATGGCCGTTGCCAAAGCCATAGAGGAAGGCAGCCGTACGATCATGTGCGCCTCCACGGGTAATACCTCGGCCGCAGCGGCGGCTTATGCGGCACGCGGCGGATTGAACTGCATCGTCCTTATCCCGAATAACAACATTGCGCTCGGTAAGCTGGCGCAGGCGATGATTTACGGTGCCAAGGTGATTGCCATTGAAGGCAACTTTGACCGGGCCCTGGAGATCGTCCGCGACATTACGGCCAAGCATCCGATTACGCTCGTGAACTCGGTCAACCCTTTCCGCATTGAAGGGCAAAAGACGGCCGCTTTTGAAGTGGTGGACCAGCTCGGCAAAGCGCCGGATGTGCTGGCCATTCCTGTAGGCAACGCGGGCAATATTTCCGCGTACTGGAAAGGCTTCAAAGAATACCACGCAGCCGGTAAAGCCTCCTCGCTGCCGCGCATGGTCGGTTTCGAAGCCGAAGGCGCGATGGCGATCGTGAAAGGTGAGCCGATCCTCGAGCCGGAAACGGTCGCAACCGCCATTCGGATTGGCAACCCGGCCAGCTGGAAAACGGCGGTCGCTGCAGCGGAGGAATCGAACGGCCAGATCAATTATGTCACCGATGATGAGATTCTGAGCGCATACCGCACCATTGCCGCACGTGAGGGTGTCTTTGCCGAGCCGGCTTCCGCCGCATCGGTGGCAGGGGTGTACAAGCTGAAGCGCGAGGGATTTTTCAAGGGCGGTGAGACGGTTGTCTGTGTCCTGACCGGTAACGGACTGAAAGACCCGAACGTGGCGCTGAAAACGGTCAACGCTGAACCCGTCGTCGTACCGGATACAGAAGAAGCCGTTATGGAGGCCATCGCGAAGCTGGAAGAGGAACGGGTATGATTCAGCCTGGCGGCGTGCGGGTGAGAATCCCTGCCAGCACCGCAAATCTTGGTCCGGGTTTCGACACGCTTGGCATGGCGCTGTCACTCTATGCCTGGATCGAGATGAAGGAAGCGGAACATACCGTATTTCATTTGTACGGAGACGAAATGCAGGGAATTCCCCAGGACAAAAGCAATCTTTTATATCAAGTCGCGCAGCAGGTGTTCGAGCGTGCCGGAGTTCACGTGCCCGAGATCGAAATTTCCATGTATTCCGACATCCCTTTGACCCGGGGGCTGGGAAGCAGCGCCACGGCGATTGTCGGGGCACTGGCTGCGGCCAACGCGCTCATCGGATCACCGCTGACCAAAGCGGAGTTATTTGATATGTCCACAGGCATTGAGGATCATCCCGATAATGTCGGCGCTTCGCTGTACGGTGGCATCATCACAGCGATTTGGGACGGCGTTCATGCCGAATGCATCCGCTTTGATCCGCCTGAGGATCTGGAGGTGCTGGTCGTCATACCGGATTTTGAGCTCGCGACTTCTGAAGCAAGGAAAGTTTTACCGGATCATATCAGCCGCAAGGATGCGGTGTATAATGTAAGTCGGGCCTCCTTTTTGGTCGGAGCGCTGGCCGGCGGCCGGATGGATCTCATCGGGAAAGCGATGTCGGATCGCATGCATCAGCCGTACCGGGCTCCCCTCATTCCGGGCATGTCCCGGATTTTGGAGGAAGCGGCGGATCACGGCGCGCTTGGCGTAGCGCTGAGCGGTGCGGGTCCCACGCTGCTCGCTTTGGTGGACCGCCATGAATCCAGAAAGAATGAACTGGAAGCCTTCCTCCTGAATACGATGAGGGCTGAGGGCATCAACGCATCCGCCAGGTGGCTGCTTCCGGACAGGGATGGAGCCATTGAGATTTCCGGGATGCCGTCCCGTTCATTTATGGATATGGTAAAGGGGAAGTAAGATGAAACGAATTGCATTATTGCCGGAAGGGTCTGTGTCGCACGAGGCCGTGGCATATTTGCTCGGGAATGAGCCGGTGGAGTTGGTATATCATAAGCTGATTTCCGACGTTTTTCTGTCGACGGCACAAGGAAAAACCGATTACAGCGTCATTCCGATCGAGAACACGATTGAGGGCTCGGTAAGCCTGCACATGGACTGGTTGGTGAATGAAGTCGATATTCCGATGCGGGTGGAGTGGGTCTATCCGTCGATCCAGAATTTGATCGGTGACCGTCAGGAATTCATGTCCGATGCAGGGGAGATCGACTACAGCCGGATTCAGAAAATTTTGTCTCACCCTGTGGCCACGGCGCAGTGCCAGCAGTTTATCCGCCAGCACGCCCCTCAGGCCGAACTGATCAACGCAGGCAGCACGACCGAAGCCGTAGGTATCGTTAAAGCCAATCCGGGAAAAGGCTGGGCCGCCATCGGTACCGCACTTGGAGCGGCTACTCACGGGCTCGACGTGCTCGCCAAGCGCATTACCGATCATGACAACAATTTTACCCGGTTCGTTCTGATCGGAAATAGGGAACTTCCGCCGCTCAACCGGCCGGTTGAGCAGCAAAAAACGAGCGTGCTGGTGACGCTGCCCGAAGATTTTGCGGGAGCGCTTCATCAGGTGCTTTCGGCCTTTGCTTGGAGGCGTTTGAATTTGTCGCGGATTGAATCCAGACCAACCAAGAAAAAGCTGGGAAGCTATTACTTTTATATCGATGTGCTCGAATCCGTGGATTCGGTGCTGCTGACGGCGGCCATCGGCGAGATTGAAGCGCTGGGCTGCCAGGTACGCGTGCTGGGATCATACCCGAGCTATACTTATCAGGATCAGGAACAAAATTCGGAGGTGCGGTAACAGATGTCAGAACAGTGGATTTACTTAGATGGAGAATTTGTAACGAAAGAGAACGCAAAAGTTTCAGTGTTTGATCACGGCTTCCTGTATGGGGATGGCATTTTTGAAGGAATTCGAATCTATGAGGGCAACATTTTCAAATGCAAGGAGCACTTGGACCGCCTGTATGATTCCGCGAAATCGATCGATTTGGTTATCCCGCTGTCCTTCGAGGAAATGCGCGACGCTATGGCGGAGACGATTCGCCGGAACGATATGCGCAACGGATATATCCGCTTGATCGTATCGCGCGGTGTGGGGAACCTGGGTCTGGATCCGAGACGTTGCCCGAAGCCAACCGTTCTTATTATTGTGGAGCAGCTGGCGATTTATTCGGAGGAAGCCTATTTGAACGGACTGAGAGCGGTATCGGTGTCGCAGCGCCGCAACCTGCCTGACGCGCTGAATCCGAAGATTAAATCCTTGAACTACCTGAACAACATTTTGGTCAAAATCCAGTCGAACTTTGCGGAAGCGGACGAGGCGATCATGCTGAACGCTCAGGGATATGTGACCGAAGGCTCGGGCGACAACATTTTTCTCGTTAAAAATGGTGTCGTCTACACCCCTCCTTGCTACCTTGGAGCCCTGGAAGGCATTACGCGCATGGCAATTATCGAGCTCTGTGAGAAGCTCGGCTATAAGCTGAAGGAAGAACCGTTCAGCATGCACGACGTGTACATTGCTGACGAAGTATTCTTTACCGGAACCGCTGCCGAAGTTATAGCCGCGCGCGAAATCGACGGACGTGTGATCGGCAAGGGACAGGCCGGACCGGTCACTTTGAAACTTCTTGAAGAATTCCGTAAAATCGTTAAGCAGGACGGTTACAAAGTTTGGGAATCCTGATCCTGACAGCTTTTTAATAACCTATTTTTCTCTAAAATCCTTTCATGATCTTCATCGTGAAAGGATTTTTTTGTCTAAAGGGATGTCATCCGCCCATCCCCTGCATAAGATGTAGTAACGAATGGAGGCGAACCACACGCCTACAAGAAGTTTAGGAGGTATTTGCCGCGTGAAAATACACATGGTCAAAAGTGGCGACACATTATATGAGCTTTCGAAAAAATACGGCGTTCCTTTGCAAAAAATAATCGACGCCAACCCGCAAATCTCCGATCCAAACCAGCTTACGGTCGGACAGAAAGTCAAAATTCCTGCGGAACCCATTCAGGTTCCAAACAACGATCAAATCATCCATAAGCACGTCGTCAAGCAGGGAGACAGCCTTTGGAAATTGTCCAAAGCCTGGGGCGTTACCCTCAAGGATATGATCGACGCGAATCCGCAGCTCAAAAATCCGAATGCGCTCCTTGTGGGGGAAGTCGTCAATATCCCTAAAGTCGGAGGCGTAACAGCCGAGAGTGTAGACGGGAATGTGAATGCCAAAACTCTCCCCGGCAACAAAACATATACCGGTCCCAAAGAAGAAATGACGGCACCGATTGAGGAGAATGTGAAGCCGGAAGAGATAGCAGAGAAACCGAATAAAGAAGAACTTACCGCTCCTATGGAAGAAAACAATGCGCAGGTGCTGCCGCAGCAGCTTCCCGAGCTCCCGAACATACCATCTCCTCCCCCGCTCCCCAACCTGTCGATGAACCAGGAAATGCCCGAGAAGACCTCGCCGAACTACACCCTTCCAAACGTTATGCCCGTAGCGGAGAATCAGCCCAATGTGATGCCAATGATGGAAAACAAACCGAACGTCATGCCTGCGGCGGAAAATCAACCCAACGTGATGCCGGCAGCCGAAAAGAAACCGGCCTACAAAAAAGAGGCCATTTACAGCGAAGTTACGCACAACCTCTTTATTCAGTACCCGGGCCCTGTACATGAGGTCGCTTCCTATTACGACATGCCGAATGCCGAGAACGAGAACCTGCAGCACGCCATGACAGAAAACAAGCAGAAAACGTCCTATTATCCGGGGATCGTTCAGGGAGCCGAGTATGAGCCGAACGCAAACGCTTTTCCAACAGGTGTGTCCCCTGCCTATATGCCGTATTGGGAAAATCATGAGCATCCGGTCGCTTATGAGCCCATCCATGTGGGGCCGGCCCATTACCAGCCGAATGAGGCGTTTCCGCACAGCGTAGAGCCAGCGTATTATCATCCGATGCACATCGGTCATGCGCCTATTAGCCCATGCGGTTGCCAGGGAGTGGTTTCGCCTTATTCGGGGATGGATCCATTCTACGATCATCATTATGCCGAACCGGTGGCAGCATACCCTAACGCCAATGCAATGTTTCCGAATGCTCAAGTAAGTCCGGTAGAGGTTTATCCGAACCAAATGCCGATGGTATCCCCGGCGGAAGCGTATCCGAATCAAATGCCGATGGTATCCCCGGCGGAAGCGCATCCGAACCAGATGCCGATGGTATCCCCGGCGGAAGCGTACCCGAACCAGATGCCGATGGTATCCCCGGCGGAAGCGTACCCGAACCAAATGCCGATGGTATCCCCGGCGGAAGCGTATCCGAACCAAATGCCGATGGTATCCCCGACAGAGGCCTATCCGAACCAAATGCCGATGGTATCCCCGGCAGAAGCGTACACGAACCAAATGCCGATGGTATCTCCAGCAGCGGCCTATCCAAACCAAATGCCGATGGTATCCCCGGCGGAAGCCTATCCGAACCAGATGCCGATGGTGTCCCCAGCAGAAGCCTATCCAAATTTCGCGCCAATGCATCATTACCCTGAAATGGAGCCGGCATATGCCCACCCGGGAATGCATCCGCATCATGCCTATCTCGCCCCATATGATTGGTGCTATCCGTCACCCTATGGAATGGGTGTTCCTTCGACATTGGGAGCGTATGAGCATGGTGGGCCAAACGCCCCTTTTGTAGGGGCTGCCGAGAACGCTCCGTATTGGGACCGTAACCCAGCTTCTGCATATCCAGCCCCGATTGGGGAGGAGGAGGCTCAAGCAACTGCTGCCATCAATGAGGCGGCGGTCAATGAGGCATCCGAGGTAGGGGAGTTTGAGACTTCTGATGGCGAAACATCATTCAAGAAAGTAAATACGCTCAGTGAATCGAAGGACAAAGGAAAGGCTAATAAATCGAAAGCCCCCGCCGCCAAAAAGGAAAGAAAAAGCACGGCTGCAGAAAGATCGCGTAAAAACCCATGGATTAATGGATGATAGCGAGACGATGTGAGTGGAGCAGGCATTTCGAGATGGTCGTCGGAATGCCTGCTTTTTATTATGAGATCAGGGGAATATTCTTTTATACTTCATGGAATTGTATCGCTGATCCCGCATACGAAACTCACGCTAGAGCGATCTGTACTCTATGAAAAACCGTAATTAACCTTGCTTTTATCAAAGACCTAATATGAATATATGAAAGGGGTACACGAATTATGATAGAATTTATTTGTTATGGGTAAAAATATAGTATCGAATCTATCATTTAACACATGGAATATTTTGTGTGTTGCAGCGGCGATGAAACCTGTGATAAATTATAAATCCGGCCGAGTTAATGAATTAGCGTGGCTGGGAAAGAGAATAGATTTGATAGAAAAACTTTTTTAAAAAAAGTTCTTGCAAATCTACTGAGTCTATGATATATTATAAGAGTTGCTGCTGAAACATGAGGCGGTAACGAAGACGAAGTTTGATCTTTGAAAACTGAACAACGAGTGAGTATACATGCGATGGTCTTCGGACCGGAGCAACAAGAGATTAAATCAATCTCGTCAGTTTCAAAATGAGCTACAAACTTTCGTTGGAAAGCTACTCCCTTCGGGTGAGCAGATTCTTCCAACTTTCTTGGAGAGTTTGATCCTGGCTCAGGACGAACGCTGGCGGCGTGCCTAATACATGCAAGTCGAGCGGACTTGATGAGGAGCTTGCTCCTCTGATGGTTAGCGGCGGACGGGTGAGTAACACGTAGGCAACCTGCTTGCAAGACCGGGATAACCCACGGAAACGTGAGCTAATACCGGATATCTCATTTTCTCTCCTGGGGAGATGACGAAAGACGGAGCAATCTGTCACTTGCGGATGGGCCTGCGGCGCATTAGCTAGTTGGTGAGGTAACGGCTCACCAAGGCGACGATGCGTAGCCGACCTGAGA
>NZ_NQMO01000011.1 GCF_002257645.1 Paenibacillus sp. XY044
AGAATTCACGTTAATCACAAGCGCGTGTATCGACTGATGAAGGAGCTCGGCATACGTTCGGTGATTCGCAAGAGGAAACCGTATTTTGGCAAGAAGGAAGCTTACGTCATCTCAGAAAATATACTAAATCGCGAGTTTCATGCGGCACGGCCGTTAGAGAAATGGGTAACAGATATTACGTATCTCCCCTTTGGTCAAAGCTTTCTATATCTTTCAACCATTTATGATCTATATAACAACGAGGTGATCGCCTACAAGATCAGTCCCCGTAATGACATTCGCCTGGTACTTGATACCGTAAAGAAAGCCATTCGAAAGCGAAAAACAGGCGGAATACTTTTGCATAGTGATCGCGGTTTCCAGTACACATCCAAACCGTATCACCGGCTTCTAAAGCGCCATGGTATTAAGGTGAGTATGTCGCGCAAGGGTAATTGTCATGATAATGCATGTATGGAAAGCTTTTTCAGCCATTTCAAGAGCGAATCCTTGCGACTACACCACTACACTGACCAAAAGCAACTCGTAGATGAAGTTCATCGTTATATTCGATTTTATAACCATTACCGATTCCAGAAAAAATTAAACAACCTTAGCCCGGTTGAGTACCGAACTAAGGTTGCCTAGGTCCTTTTTATAACTGTCTACTTGACGGGGGTAACTCCAAACACCCGGGTGGCTCCTTTTTATGCAAATCTCCTATTTGGAGATGAAGTCCGCCATCGATCTCACTTCGATCCGGCCCGGCTTGGCCGGGATGAACGGCTCTTCCCCTTCCGAGCGGGCGTAAAACTGTACGCGCTGCTCTCTGCCGGGGATCAAATCAAAGAAGTTGTCGCTGAAGCTGCCCTCCGCCTCACTGGAAATCCATACCTGTTTGGCCAGCGTGTCCGTTGTGAGGATCAGCGTATGACCCTGGCTGCCTTCTTCCTCCCGTACTGTAATATTCGCCTTGGTGAGCGCAAACTCCTTAGCCGGTACGAAATAATGCTCCTTGCAGTCCACTTCCTGACCGGACACCTCCAGTTGGACGAGCAAAAACGTTTCCTGAGGGCGGCGTCCGCCAAGCAGCTGCTCCGCGGAGCGGGTATGCACCTTTTCCGACGTGTTAGCGCCGATACTGAAGCTCTCCGTCGCTTCTTGTACGACGTCCCCCTTCAGGTCCATGACCTGCAGCCGAAGATTTCCGGACAGCGGCTGGAGCACATCGGAAAGTACGTAGATATCCAGCTCATCGCCGCGCGTACCGTCGATGGATACGGCAACGTCGCGGAAGCTGCGTTTGGCGTAGTACTGAAGCGCCTTCCAGCGGCCGAAATAATCCATTCCCGCCCAGGAAGCCACCGGCCAGCAATCATTCATCTGCCAATACAGCGTCCCCATACAATAAGGCTTCTTGCGGCGATGCGCCTCAATCGCCATCTTCATCGCCTCTGCCTGCAGCACCTGGCTCATGTACAGGAAGGACGGAAAATCCTTTGGCTCGTTCATGTACATATCCATGTACTGCTTGATCAGGCGGTTGCCCTGCCCGTTCTTCTGGTGAGCGAGCATCACTTCGGATTCCAAGGCCAAATCATGCTCTTCGGCATAACGGCGAACCGATTTGTACTCCGGAAACGACTGAAAGCCGTATTCGCTCATGAAACGTCCGATATACACGTTATAATTCTCAAACGGCTCCACATTGTGCCACACGCCCCAGTAATGGATGTCCCCGCCGGTGGAGCTGTTCGTCGCGTGCTGATGAATGTCCCCGGTCAGCTCGATCATCGGCGAAGACGGCCAGTAATCGGCCTGCGGCGCGTAATGGGAAATCGCTTCCGGCAAAATCCGGTGGAAGATCGCCTCATAATCTTGCCACAGACGTTCGCGGAGCTCCGGAGAGTACTGCTGCTTCCAGCCCCAGCCGCTATTTTCGGAATAGTGGGACCAGGCGGTGTCGATTTCGTTGTTTCCGCACCACATTACAATCGAAGGATGATTTCTCAGACGTTTGACGTTCTCCTCCGCCTCCAGCCGCACATTTTCCAAAAATGCCTCGTCACCCGGGTACATGCTGCAGGCAAACATGAAATCCTGCCAGACCATCAGGCCGTATTCGTCACACAGTTCGTAGAACGCGTCCTGCTCGTAAATCCCTCCGCCCCAGACGCGAAGCATATTCATGTTGGAGGCTGCGGCGCTGGCAATCTCGTGACGGTAGCGCTCGTAGGTCACTTCAGTAATGAAGCTGTCATTCGGGATATGGTTGGCCCCCTTAGCGAACAACGGTACTCCGTTCAGCTCGAAATAAAAAGTGGAGCCGGCCCCGTCCTTCTCGCGGACCAATCTGACGGAGCGAAGACCCGTTTTGACGCTTTTCTTCGCAGTCACGCCGCCGTCAACAAGCAACTCCGCACAGAATTCATACAAATGCGCCTCACCGAGTCCCCGGCACCACCACAGCTTCGGATTGCCGATCACGAGCGGGATTTCGACCGTTTGGGTTCCCCGTGACAGCCGAACTTTCCGGTCCCAGCTCTGACCGTCCGCGCTCAGACGAATCAGTGCATCCCCCTCCTGATCGGATTCCAGCTCTATTACGGCCGTTATCTTGGCGGACGCGACGGTAACCTCCGTCTGATCGATGTGCACATCCTGAATCCGGCTGTGATCCCATCCTTCGATATAGACATCCCGCCAAATGCCGCTCGTCACGAAACGCGGACCCCAATCCCATCCGTAATGATACGGCGCCTTGCGGGCAAATACGCTGATTTTCCGGTCTCCGAGACCTCCGACATCCGACTGGTCATTCGTTGCCGGCAAATCATAGCCGAGGCGCTCCAGCTTGGGAAGATCCTCCTGAACCGGCGAGCGGAAACGCACATGGATCGTGTTGTCCTTCGGCTGCAGCACATCCTTGATATCGGCCTTCCATGTGCGGAACATATTATCCGCCTGAAGAACCGGTTTGCCGTTCACAACGACGTCCGCATAGGTGTCAAGCCCTTTAAATACGAGCTCCAGATGCGGAAGGGACTGCAGCTCCTCCGGCAAGTCGAACCGGCTTTCATATTCCCAGTCCTGCTTGTCAATCCACTGTACTTTCTTCTCATTCGTTCCGTAGAACGGATCCGGAATTTTGCCGTTTGCCAGCAGATCGGTATGTACGCAGCCCGGTACCTTCGCCTCCATCCATTCTTGATCCTTGCAAGCCTTGAAGTTCCAGCTGCTGATGTTCCATTGTGTTTTGCCCATGATATCCTCCTGCCATTGCTCGTTTTCGCCAATAAATGTTAGCATAATTTATTATAACAAAACTAACAAACTAGTAAATGCTCAATTTCCCCAACTAGGCGGAAGTGTCTGTCATATCCGGGATGATCCAAAAAGGTACGATACGACGGGAGTATCCCGGGATTGCATTTTTTTGCTCAAGGCAATAACATCTTGGCCGCTTCATCATACACTGCAGTAAGACCAGTGGCTTCAACGAATGGCGAAATGCGCTGCTAAGACCCGCATCGTGCGATTTCTATCCAATTCATATCGTCTCCTGTTTAAATCTATTTCTGATGAATTCTGACCATACATCTGTTCGTTTCCTATGTCTATTTTCTCTTTGCTTCGGAACGACTCGAGCTGCAGTGACATAACTTACTGTGAGTTCACTAAAGCACCCTAACATCGTTATAAAAAAGGATTCTCATGCAAAGGAGTGTCTGACCGTGAAACCAGTGAAATCGGCAAAGCCCGGGAAACGGGTTAAATCAAGATCAAAACCGGCGAAGCCCGTCCGAATCAGCGGAGTGGTCCCCTCCGCAACCCCGGGAATGGGAGGAGGCGGGAACATGGGATCGATGAGCACTGGAAAGCAGCTTGCTTTTATTTCCGCTTTCCTGTTCCTTGTTGCCGCAGCGATCAGCTTATATCTGGCCTGGAGGGACATCCAAGGAGGGACTGCCCCTGAAGTGCTCTTTTGAACGCAAAAAAATGACGCCGATGCAGGCGCCATTTTTTTTGTTCTACATGTATATGAATCCCGCGATTATTCCAATCCTTCTCCGTCGGGTACAGAAGCCGGGAACCGGACGGTCATCATCGTACCTGCACCCTTTTCGCTCTCGATATCGATCTTCCCCTGCATCACCTCAATGATGCGGAACGTAACCATCAGGCCGAGCCCGGTTCCTTTCGATTTGTTGGAGTAATATGGCTCGCCGAGCCTCGCCACCTCTGACGGCTCCATGCCTTCCCCATTGTCGGCGACGCGAATGACGACCTGGTCATTCTCCCGGTAGGCACGGATTTCAATGTGGCCTTCCTCCCGCAGCGCTTCAATGCTGTTCTTGATCATATTGATAAAAGCCTGCTTGAACTTGGACGAGTTCCCCTGGACGTACAGGCCTTTGGGAATATCCGTAGTTATCCGCCCTCCTTGAAGGTTGGCCAGCGGGATCAAAATGCCCTCGATATGTCGGAATTCATTCCTGACATCAAGCAGGGCGACCTTCTCCGCCTCCGGCTTGGCAAACGTCAGGAAATCCGTAATAATGCCCGATGCCCGGTCCAGTTCCTCAAGCGCTAACCTAAGATACTCCTTCTCCCGGTCCCTCGATTTCTCCTGCAGCAGCTGCAGAAAGCCTCGGGTGACCTGCAGCGGGTTTCTCACCTCATGCGCGACCGACGCGGCCAGCTCGCTGATGATTTCCATTTTCTCCGACCGCTGCAGCTCGCTGTTAAACATTTCAAGCTCCCGGGAATACACCACAATTTGCTGGTGATTATGGGCGAACTTTCGGCCAAGAATCATGATAAGGCTAATGACGAAGCCAAGAACTCCCCATTTCCACCAGAACAGCACATAGTCCCCCTGGCGTACATAGAACCAGACGAGTTCACCCAGCGCCGTAACCGCAAACAAGGCAAATCCCGTAGCAAACACGGCCGCGTTCCTGTTACCTTTCATCGCATAGGATATGGCACTGGCCGCCAGGATCATCAGCAGAGCGATCATGAGGCAACCAAGCACCGTGACGGAAAAGAAATAATAGATATCAGAGAAACGGCTGCCGCTGAGCAGGTTGACGACCATGAGCCCCAGGCAAAAGAGCGAGTACCCGGCCTGGATTTTCCGGCAAATCCGGATGATTCGCATGTATCCAGGTCCGATCGTTTTCTCGAAGTAATAGGTAATGGCCGGCAGGAGCGATAGTAATGCAAGGTCAAAAATGACCTGAAACAATGCTCCATAGCTGCTGAACAGGCTGTACACAAAAGGAGAATAAGTCAGGATCATCAGGCCGATCGACAAAATGACTATCGTTAGAGACAGCCAGCTGCTTCGCTCACTCCGGTTCAGGAATAAAGCCGAGATCAGCATTATTAGCGCGATGAATATAAACGAACTTCCCAAAACGATGTCACCCAGATTGGCCCTGATCAGCTTCGTGAGCAGCATCTGATAATCACCCGCCCAGACGGAACCTTCCAGTCCGATCCGGCCGGTCCCTCCCTGAATTTGCATGAGCAGCGTTTTGCCGGCATCCTCGCGGCTCAGCGGGAGAAGGATATGATTGACATCATACCGGTAATCCCGGCCTGTTTCGTATCGTTTCTCTTGTCCCACATAGATGGCGATCTTGATCCCATAGACCGGCTTCAGCAAAATCGCGGGCGTATTCCAGACGAGCGCCGGCAGCTTCGTTTCGAACCATCCCGTCTCTGCTTCTCCGGTGTTTGGCGGCAGCGGTTGCTTCAACCGGTACGGCTCCCACCCGGAAGCCGGCCCGATGCCGTCCGTGCCGCGGCTTCCTATGCCCCCATCCTCCCAAGTGAACCGCCAGTCTGTCAGCGGCTTCAGGGCCGGTTCGGAACTTCCGTAACAGGAGGCGGCAAACACAAGCTGGATGGCCATAAATATCATCGCCGCGATAATGCCGTATTTTCTAGAAGCTTTCATATGTGCACCTCTACCGAATGTTAATGTACCGGAACCAGCAGCGTCTATCCTATGATTCGGTTCTTTCAATTTCGGATTTCATAGATTGGAAATATATGCTAAACTATAAAATAACCTCATCTAAACTTCATATAACAACATACACACTGCCTTCCTTTCATAACCAGTCAACGATTCGATATGGATGTCTTTTATATCGGATGCCGCCGCTTGGAACATCAATCTTATCTAAAAAAAGGTGATTTTATGGAATGGCTAGAGCGTTATGAAGCCGATTTGTCGTATGTATTTCGCGAAACCGAGAACATGATTGCCTCGTTCCCCTCTCCGTTGAACACGAAAGGCCTCTCCTATTTAAGCCATTTTAACGTGCTCCAAGAAAACAGCGCCAAAAACTATATCTGCTACCTGCTGCCCTTCTGGCTGATGGAAACGGCCAGACTTTCGGGCGAAGACGCCCGGAAGCTGTCGATCGGCAACGTCTGCGCCATGCTATATTTTTTCATTCAGGATGATTGCATAGACTCCTCCTCACCCCAGGACAAGGAGCAGCTGCCGCTGGGAAACTTGCTCTATCTGCAGTTTCTCGACATCTACCGCGGCTATTTCCCCTCGGACTCTCCGTTCTGGTCCTATTTCAGACAGTACTTGCATGAATGGGCGGAAAGCGTTTCCAATGAGCAAACGGCCGACTATTTCCGAGTTAATCCGCTATTCATTGCGCGCAAGGCGGCGCCGCTGAAGCTGTCGAGCACCGGGGCGCTGCTGCTGTCGGGCAGGGATGAGCGGATTCCGGCGGTGACGGATTTGGTCGAACACGTGCTGGCTACGCTGCAGATGGCGGACGATTGGGCGGACTGGCGGGAGGATCTCGAAGAAGGGAGCTATAACAGCCTGCTCTCGCTGATCCGATCGCAGTTCGCCACCGCCGAAACGCTCTCACCGGAACGCGTCGAGCACTATATTGCCGTTCGCGGCATCCTGCGTTCATACACTGCCGTGGCGGAAGCCAACCATGAGCACATCAAGCAGATTCCTTTGAACATTCCTCATCTGATTTCTTTTCACGAGCATATCCTGCTGTCGATTCAGGAAGACGCAAATCGGATCGAAGAAGAGAGAAACGCCTTGCAAAAAGGCGGATTAAGTTTATGGTTGTTAAATCATATCAAATAATGATAGATTTATAATTTATTCCATGGTATACTTATAAAGGTAATATTAACCATTTTGTTGAAAGGGTGATTCTAATGACAGCAGAAGCTATCCTTCACAACCAAGTTATTCAAAAAGCATGGGAAGACCCAAGTTTCAAGGAAAGACTCCTGGCCGACCCCAAGGCCGCCATCAAAGAAGTGCTCGGTATTATTTTACCTGAACACATCAAAGTAAAGACAGTGGAGGAATCATCCAACGAGTTTTATCTCGTGCTTCCCCCAAGTCCGACAGAAACGGTCAGAGCGGCCGCGGCACCGAAATACTCCTGGTAGTTGAGGCTGCATCTCATCTTGGATATACATAAATCATGAAAGGGTTGGGAACGGCGGGTTTTGTCCCCTTATCCGTCAAGCGGCTTATACAGCCGCTGATGGAAAGGAGACGACCGCTTCGGTTCCCACCCCTTTTTCGCTTTTAAATTCAAGATTTCCCCCCATGGCTTCCACGATCCGGAACGTAACCATTAGACCGAGCCCGGTCCCTTTCGTTTTGTTGGAGAAATACGGCTCGCCCAGCCGGGCAAGCTCCTCCGTGCTCATCCCTTCCCCATTATCCTGAATATGGATCACGATCCGACCGTCCATTTCGTAAGCCCATACGTTAATCTGGCCGCCTCCGCTAAGCGCCTCGATGCTGTTCTTCACCATATTGATCAAGGCCTGTTTAAATTTCGAAGAGTTTCCTTTCACCTGCAAGTGTTCCGGAATACGCATGTCGATCTGGACGCCCTGAAGGTTCGCAAGCGGAACGATGATACCTTCCACATGCCCCAGCTCTTCCTTGACGTTCAGTATGGAAATCCGTTCAAACTGCGGTTTGGCAAAGGTCAGGAAATCGGTGATGATGCCTGCGGCCCGGTCCAGCTCCTCCAGGGCCATCGTCATATAGATTTTATCCTGGTTTCTGTATTTCTTGGTCAGCACCTGCAGGAAGCCGCGCGTTACCTGAAGCGGATTCCGGACCTCATGGGCGACGGATGCCGCCAATTCGCTGATGATGGCCATTTTCTCGGAGCGCTGCAGCTCGTTGTTGAACATTTCCAGCTCTCTTGAATATTTTACGATCTGTTCGTGGTTGATGGTATAATTCCGGCCTAGGATCAGCATCAAGGAGATGATGAATACCGCAGCCCCCCATTTCCATAGAAACAGGTCATAATTGCCGTCCTTGAAAAAGAACCAGACCATCTCTCCGATAACCGTTAGCCCGAACACCGCAAAACCGACGGTAAAAATTTCGGCGCTCCGGTTTCCTTTCACGGCATGGATAATCGAATTGCTGACGAGCAATATGGCTTGTACGATCATGACGACACCCAGAACGCGCACCGACAGGAAATAATGGATTCCGAAAAATTTGTCGTCCATAACGATGTTCGCCAGCATGAAGAGCAGGCAGAATGCCGAGTAAACGATTTGAAAATACAGCAGCTTCTTGATGATCGACCGGTACCCGCTGCCAAAGATCCGTTCGATAAAATAGGTTAGTGACGGAAGCAGCACAAACAGCGAGACATCCCACAAACGGGTGTAGAGCTTACCGTAATGCTTGTAAAAAGTATAAAGAAACGGGGAATACGTGATGACCAGAATTCCGGCGGATGCGATCACCAGACTCAGCGAAATCCAGGAAGCGTTCTGTTCCTTTTTCAAAAAAACCGAGCAAATGAGCATGACAAGCGCAATAAAAACAAACGCGCAGCCCAGTATGATATCGATCAAGTCTCTCTTGACGTAGTTGTCCAGCAATTCCGGATAGTTGCCCAGTTCAATCCCATGGCGCAGTCCGATGCGGTCCTTGGCGGATTGAACGCCTATGTACAGTATTTTATCGGAATCATTTCTCTGAAGGGGAGTTAACACTTTGTTGTTATCGTATATATAGTCGCGGTTTGATTCGTAGATGGGGGTACTGCCGATAAAAATCGCAATGTTCTGTCCGTATATCTTAGGGATAAGCATGGAGGGAATGTCCCATTTCAAGGCAGGGAGCTTGGTTCGGATCCATAATGTCGATGATGTCCCCGGCCTTTGTGGCAAACCCATGCCGGCTTGGTTCGGGCTCCAGCCTTCGCTTGTCGTTATGGATCCGGGCCCTGCCGCAAGATCCGGGCTGTCCGCCCATTTGACCTCCCACTCTGTAATCCAACGCTCACCCGCCTGCTTCGCCGAAGCGAATACCGGTGCCATCACGAACAGCAGGGTCAGGAAAGCGATCAGAGCCAGCTTCACGATTACGGATTTGGGGAAACCCTTCATTAAAACACCTCAAAAGTTAATATTTGTAAAATATTTAACTCCTATGTAGATTCGCTGTCATCATCCTTCACTCCTTCCTGTTCTTGCGGGCATCATCAAAAAATATATCATTTGCATAAATATGCAATATATCTAGAATATACCGTCATATATCTCATATTTATGCATTTGAAAACATAAGAATCCCCGGGACCTCTTCGATCACAGCGTACCCGCTTTCGGGAACGCACAAGTGGGTACTTCGTTTATCATACCACTTTTTCCTAAGTATGGTAACGATGTTTCACCATGAACCGGTCTGTTTATTAATGTACCAAACGATAGAGAATTTCCGATCAACGCTGAAAGGAGGGTTATCAATGAGTGAATCCCGCCGGAACAACGTGGAGGTTGAGCGTAAGGAAGTTCAGCAGAAGTCCGATTCCAGTCTTGTAGCATCCACTTTTATCAAATATGCGGCGTATATCATTATTTTTTTCGGTTTCCTCTACTTCTTGATCCGATACGTATTTCCGAAGTTTTAATTCAGGGGCGGATATACGGACTCATTTCGGGCAACGGTAAAGGAAAGAATTTATGCCAAAGGAGATGGATGACATGGCTGATGAGCATGATAAGGATATTAGAAGCGAAGCCGATTTGACCTATGACCGGTACGACCAGCAGCGCGAGCTTCCGCCCGAGTATGAGCTGCCCCGGGATGACTTCAAGGATACGGGGACGTACACCAAGCAAAGCATCAGCCGTGAGCCGGAAGCGGAGGACGTGAACTTCTATGTCCGGTCCGATATGAGTCCTGAGCTTGGGGGCAGAGACTCGGCTCCCGCCTCGACCGAGACGTCCGGCGTTAATGCCGATGCTTCCCCGGCCGTTAACGAACGGACAGAGGACGAAGAGCTGCCGGACGTTCCGGACGCGGACGACATTTCGGCGAATAGCCCGGTCGACCCTTCCGCGATGTTGGAGGATATGCACGGTACGGACCTGATCAACGGTTATGACGGCGATGATTCCGAGGAACTGTAGCGGTACGTTCGTTTATGGTTATAAAAAACAAAGACTCCGCCATTCCCGGCCGGAGTCCTTCTTTTATGTTCGCCAGTTCGTTTCGGCTCTTATGCTAACCCCAGCACCCTGACAAGGGCATACCCGACACCGGCAAGCAGGCAGGATCCGATCAGCGCTGCGGCGAACGGCCGCCCCCCTTTGCGCCCGAAAACGGCAAAGTCGACGTTGAGGCCAAGTCCGGCCATCGCCATGGCCATCAGCATATAGGCTGCTGTGACGATCTGCGCTGCAGCGGACTCGGGCAGGATGCCCAGCGTATGGATGCCGCTCATGCCCAGGAAGCCAAGCACGAACCAGGGGATGGGGATGCGGCTTTTTTCTCCCGCTGCGCCCTTGCGGCTGCTCCACACGCCGACGAGCACGGCGACGGGCACGAGCAGCGCCACCCGGGTCAACTTGACGATGACGGCCATGTCTTCGGCCTCCTTGCCCCCGGGCGCCGCCGCCGCGATAGCATGGGCGACCTCATGGAGCGTGCCGCCCGCAAACACGCCGTATCCGGCCGGCGAAAGGCCGAGCAGCGGATACAGGCCGACGTACAGCAGCGTAAACAAGGTGCCGAGCAGGGCAACCACAGCGGCGCTCACCGCCGTCTCCTGCTCGTTCGCCCGGACCTGCGGGGCAATGGCGGCAACGGCTGCCGCCCCGCAAATG
Source organism: Paenibacillus sp. XY044 (assembly GCF_002257645.1). Taxonomy (GTDB): domain Bacteria; phylum Bacillota; class Bacilli; order Paenibacillales; family Paenibacillaceae; genus Paenibacillus_AQ. The sequence continues at coordinate 11,146 of NZ_NQMO01000011.1, forward strand.
GCCGAACCGCAGGCGGACAGAAGCGACATGACCGGATCGACCTTCATCAGTCTGGCGATGCCGTATACCGCGAGCAGCGTAACGCTGATATTGATCACAGCCAGCAGCAGAACCCTCGGCCCGGCGTGAACGATGTCCGCCAGGTTTAGCCGCATGCCGAGCAAAATAATGCCCAACCGCAGCAGCTTTTTATTGGAAAAGGCGATGCCGGGCATCGCGTACTCCGGCACGCCGACGGATGCACGGTAAGCCATGCCCAGCAGGATGGCCAGCACCAGCTGTCCCATGATGCCGAGAAAAGGCAGCAGCGCCAGCCCCTTGGCCAGCAGCGATAAAACAAATGTCAGGCAGAGCCCCAGCATGTAAGCGTTCAGATTGCGCTTTCTGCGAGGCAGGGCCGATCCCTGAGATGCAATCATGATTTATTCCTCCCGTCAGTAGCCTGATCATCCTTGCGGCTTTCGATACGCTCACTATAGAATGTCCGGCTCCGGAAGGGAAATACCGATTTGCTATCCCAATCATCAGGATAACTTATGATTGATTGCGGCCCTCCCTCACGTTACACTGAATGTAATCTTCAGCGCCGCCTTAGCTTCACCTGCCGCAGAAGAAATGATGAACAGGAGTCCACGCCATGATCACAGACACATTGAAGGTGTTCGTCACTGTAGCCGAAGAGCGTAATTTCTCCCGCGCCGCCAAGCTGCTTCATCTGTCCCAGCCGGGGGTAAGCCTGCATATCCGGAATTTGGAGGATGAGCTGGGCGCGAAGCTGATGCTCCGATCCCCGAAGCAGGTGAGACTAACCGAGGCCGGCGAAATCTTGTTCCGGAAGGCGAAGCAGATGCTTGCACTGTACGAGGAGGCCCAGCAGGAGATCCATCTGCTCAGAGATGTCGTGACCGGCTCTTTGATCATTGGCGCGAGCTTTACGATCGGCGAATACATCCTTCCGGCCGTTCTCGCCGAATATGCACAGCAATACCCCGAAGTCGACGTGCAGGTTCACATCAGCAACACCGACAACATCGTGCACGATATCCGCGATGGGCGGTTTCATATCGGACTGGTTGAAGGCAGCACGACCGCCAAAGACGTGCAGCTGACCACGTTCATGGAGGATGAAATGGTGCTGGTGATGTCGCCCGATCACCCCCTTGCCGTCTTCAAATCGATAGATCCCGGCATGCTGCAGGACCAGGTATGGGTCATGCGGGAGAGCGGTTCAGGCACGCGGGCATACAGCGACCGGCTGATTGAGGATGGAGGGCTTGCAGTCAAACGGAGCTTCGTCTTCAGCAGCAGCCAGGGCGTCAAGGAAGCCGCCGCCGCGGGGCTTGGCATCGCTGTCCTGTCCCGCTGGGTCGTTCGCAAGGAGCTGGCCAGCGGCGAGCTGAGCGAGGTCAAGCTGAAAGGAATGAAGCTCAGCCGGGACCTGCTGCAGGTTCACAGCAAAGATCAACCGGCTGGCATGGCACTGCTCAAATTCGTGCATATTTTGGAGCAGCACGCAAAGCGGCATTATGCCGATTTATGATTCACTTTATCCGCAAGAGGCAGCGTGGAGCCGGCGGGCTGACGGTAAGCGGCGAAATACGCAAGCGCCACGAAGACCGCTCCGCCGATGAGGTTGCCCAGAAACACAGCCGTAAAGTTCGGGAAGTATTGGCTCCAGCCCATCTGTCCCGCGAAGATCGCGGCCGGAATGACGAACATGTTGGCGACCACGTGCTGAAAGCCGATGGCAACAAACGCCATGACCGGAAACCAGATCCCGATGATTTTTCCGGTAACATCCTTCGCGCCGTAACCCAGCCAGACTGCCAGACAGACGAGCCAATTGCAGCCGATGGCCGAGACAAAGGCCTGCAGGAACGAATCGTGCACCTTCGCTTCGGCTACCGCAACCGTTTTGGCCAGAAACGCCCCTTCCGTCAGCCCGGCGACATGTCCGAAGAAATAGGCGACGAACACCGCCCCGATAAAATTGGCGACCGTGACGAGAATCCAGTTCTTGAGGACGGAGCCAAAGCCTATTTTCCCAGAAAACCACGCCATTGGAAGCGTCATCATGTTCCCCGTAAGCAGTTCCCCGCCGGCCAGAACGGTCAGGATCAGCCCTACCGGGAAGACGGCTGCACCAAGAAATCCGGCAACCGAGCCCCATTCCTTCGGAGCCGTTCCGATGACACGGATATCCAACAGAAATCCCAGCGCGATGAACGCACCCGCCAGGAAGCCTAGAATAAGAATCGCGGGCAGCGTGAGCTTAGCTTTCTTCTCCCCCGTTTCAATAGCAATATCACGAATTTGCTGCGGTGAATAAAAAGACGACATCGTACCATTCCTTCCGTTTTACTTTCGTAACATTCATCGATAGAAACCTGTGATTCGCAAAAAAATCCATTTTCCTTTTTTTTTCAAAAACAAAAAAACCGCTATGAATCAAGCCCTGGCTCTGCAGCCAAAGAATGATTAACAGCGGTTAATTCCCCTACCCGATTCCTATAGGGAGATCAAACTCACATGACACGTAACCAATAGGGCAGGTGCATTCCCTACACCACCCCATTTGTCTATGACATTTCATACATATGATAAACATCGGTTCATAAATTTGTCAACAATTAAAAACAAGCCGCCCAGCCCGGAACAAGGCATCATCCTCCGATCCGGGACATTTCCACCTTGGCTTCCCGGCCCGTGCCTGTACTGGCTTTACCGCGGTCCAGCGAATACCGGTCATGCCGCCCTTCCCAGATGGCTATGACTTGCTCCGCAATTTCGTCGTCGGTTGCGCCTGAGCGCAGCCATTCCCGCAGGTCGTGCCCCTTCGTCGCGAACAGGCAGGTGTAGAACATGCCGTCCGCCGACAATCGGCCCCGCGTACAGGTAGAGCAGAAGGCGTCGCTGACGGACGAAATGACGCCGATTTCGCCTTGGCCGTCGAGAAACCGGAAGCGGGAGGCCACCTCTCCCGCATAATTGGGATCGGCAGGTGCCAGCGGGAATTCGGCGTGAATCCGCTCCAGCATTTCCCGCTTGCTTACGACCTGATCCCAGTTCCATCCGTTCGTATTGCCGACGTCCATATATTCGATCATGCGCAGAATATGGCCCCTCTCGCGAAAATAACGGACCATGGGCAGCAGGGCATGCTCGTTGACGCCCTTCTGCACCACCATGTTGACCTTCACGGCCAAACCCGCTTCGGCGGCGGCGTCAATGCCCTCCAGCACCTGCGATACCCTGGCCTTGCCGCCGTTCATCGCCAGGAAGGTCTCGTCATCGAGCGCATCCAGGCTGACGGCAACGCGCATCAAGCCCGCCTCGCGCAGCGTCCGGGCGTGCCGGGCCAGCAGGCTGCCGTTCGTCGTCAACGCCACATCCTCCACGCCGGGAATCCGGGACAACTCCCGGATGATATCGGGAAGCTCCTTGCGCAGCAGCGGTTCGCCGCCGGTGATGCGGATTTTCCGGGCTCCGAGGCGGGTGAAAATACGCGTAATCCGTACCGTTTCCTCTACGCTTAGGATGTGTTCCCTTGACAAAAAGGCGTAATCCTTGCCGAAAATTTCCTCGGGCATGCAATACCGGCAGCGGAAATTGCAGCGGTCCGTCACGGAAAGCCTCAAATCTCTGAGTATACGGTTGTATTGGTCATGGGTTTCCATGATGATCCCTCCTTTTTGAGGCTGCCAGTTCCCTTTATGCTTGAGCCCTAAGCTCAATTGCTGCGATTAAGACTGCGCCCTGCACTCCGTAATACGGTGCGGGTGGGTATACACATTGCAGGATTGGCCGCGGATAAAACCGACGGCCGTAATGCCCAAATTGTCCGCCAGCTCCAGCGCAAGCGCGGTAGGCGCCGATTTGGACAAGATGACGGCACAGCCGATTTTCGCCACCTTCAGCAATATTTCCGAGGAAATTCTTCCGCTGAACACGATGATTTTATCGTCCACCGCGATGTCGTTCTTCAGGCAGTGACCATAAATCTTATCCAGCGCATTATGCCGGCCGATATCCATTCTCGACAGGAGGATTCCGCTTCGGTCGCACAAAGCGGCGTTGTGCACGCCACCCGTGCGGTTAAACGTCTCAGCCCCTTCCTGCAGCTCGCGCACGAGCCGGAAGCAATCGTCAAAGGACAGCTCCACCGGAGCCTGGTCCAGCACCTTGGCTGTTTTCGCGTCATTAAAAAACACGAAGCCCTGCCGGCTGGCGCCGCAGCAGGACGTGACATACCTTTTGCTGTAGAGCTGGCGGTGAAGGGGGCTCCATTTGCTGACCGTCGCATGGACGAACCCTTCCTCCTCCTGCACCCATAAGTCCTTGATTTCCCCGAGGCTTGAAATGACGCCTTCCGAGGCGAGATAGCCGATGGCCATCTCCTCAATATATTCGGGCGTACAGACGAGGGTTGCGAATTCCTCGCCGTTGATTTTGATCGTTACGGGATGCTCGTTCACGACCAATTCGGCCCGCTTCGCAATCTTTCCCTGCTCGTACCGGATCATGCCCGGTCTGCTCGTCACAGCGTCCATCATCGCTTCATCCCTGTTCTATATTTTTCTCGAACATAAAGACCGAAACGGCCATATCTTCTTCCACCTTGATATCCGTAAACAGATGGACCAGCTTCGACCCGCACAGCTCCTCCAGCCCTTCCGGGACATGGGATTTATACAGTTCCTTAATCATATGCGTTCTTGCGCTGTGCACCATCTTCTTGCCGTCTTCGGAATTTGCGATAAACTTTTCGGTAGGTGTGAAATTGCCGTGCATCCGGGTGATGGCCATGTTCTCGACAAACGTGGTATGAATGCGTTCCGGGCCTTTTCCGAACGTATCTTTCCTCACTTTGCGAATGATATCGTTAAACGCAACTTCCTTCTTCATCCCATTCTCACCTCATCACAAGTTTAACACTATACTAAATCTTAGTTAGATTGTACAGGATAATTCAACCTTGTTTTTTTGCCTGGTCGTAGTATAATCATGGCGAGAATACATTTACGCCATACAGGCGTCGGAATGATCCATTAGTAGGCCATTGCTAATCGGTTACTCCACTACAACCTGCCGCTCACCATGATTAGCGGATGCAGGTTTAGTGGAGTTTTTTTGTTTTTACGGCCTGCTCTTTAGCTTATGGACATCCGCCGGAGCGCTGTTATATCCAGAATGCTTGGCGGTTCCATTTAACACTGGGGTGAAAAGGGGTTTTATCTTCGTGAACCAAAATCTTGTAAACATTACACTCGACGGACAGGCGGTAGAGGTTTCATCGGGCATGACCGTGCTCGAGGCTATCAATCTTGCCGGCCTATCGCATCCTCAAATTTGTTATGTCCCGGAAGTGGACCCGATCCAGACCTGTGACACCTGCATTGTCGAAATTGACGGGAAGCTTGCTCGCGCCTGCTCGACCATTGCCGTCCCTGGGATGAACGTCAAGCTGTCTACCGCTTCCGCCAAGGCGGCACAGACGGAAGCGATGGACCGGATCCTCGAGAACCATCTGCTCTATTGCACCGTATGCGACAACAACAACGGCAACTGCAAGCTGCACAATACCGCCGAATTGATGGAAATCGAGCACCAGAAGTACCCGTACCGGCCGAAGGTCGATCCTTCGGAAGTCGATATGTCCCACCCGTTCTACCGTTATGACCCGAATCAATGCATTGCCTGCGGACAGTGCGTCGAGGTCTGCCAAAATCTGCAGGTGAATGAAACCCTTTCCATTGATTGGGAAGCGGACATCCCGCGGGTCAAGTGGGACAACGGGGTCGCGATCAACGACTCATCCTGCGTCAGCTGCGGCCAATGCGTTACCATCTGCCCGTGCAATGCGCTCATGGAAAAATCGATGCTGGGCGAAGCCGGCTTCATGACCGGCATCAATCAGGAAGTGCTGGATCCAATGATCGACCTCGTCAAGGAAGTGGAGCCGGGGTACAGCGGCATCTTCGCCGTATCGGAGATCGAAGCGGCGATGCGCGACACGCGTACGCGTAAAACCAAAACAGTATGCACGTTCTGCGGTGTCGGCTGCTCTTTCGAGGTTTGGACCAAAGACCGCAAAATTTTGAAAGTACAGCCTTCCCACGACGCGCCGGTCAACGCGATTTCCACCTGCGTCAAGGGCAAATTCGGCTGGGATTTCGTCAACAGCGAAGAGCGGATTACGACCCCGCTGATCCGGCAGGGAGACGCCTTCGTCGAAGCTACCTGGGATGAGGCGCTGACCTTGGTCGCCGAACGCCTCGGAGGCATCCGCAAGGAATACGGCAGCCATTCGGTCGGCTTTATTTCTTCTTCGAAAATTACCAACGAAGAGAACTATGTGATCCAAAAGCTGGCCCGCCAGGTGTTTGAAACCAACGACGTGGACAACTGCTCCCGGTACTGCCAATCGCCGGCTTCGGACGGACTGATGTCGACGGTCGGCATCGGCGGCGACGCCGGCACGATCCAGGACATCGCGGCAGCCGGTCTCGTCCTCCTGGTCGGCTGCGCGCCGGCCGAAGGCCATCCGGTTCTCGCGACCCGGATCAAGCGGGCACACAAACTGCACGGCCAGAAGCTGATCGTCGCCGACCTGCGCAAGCATGAAATGGCCGAGCGCTCGGACCTGTTCATCCGTCCGAAGCAGGGCACGGATTTTGTATGGCTGTCTGCGGTCACGAAATACATGATCGATCAGGGATGGCACAAGCAGGAGTTTATCGACCGGCATGTCAACCAGTTTGCCGAATACCGGAAGCTGCTGGACACCTTTACGCTTGAGTACGCGGAACAGGAAACAGGCATTGCCAAGGAGACGCTCATCTCGATCGCCGAGATGATCCGCGACGCCGACGGCACCGTCATCTGCTGGGGCATGGGCGTGACGCAAAACATCGCCGGCTCGCACACGTCAGCGGCAATCTCCAACCTGCTGCTCGCCACGGGCAACTACATGCGTCCCGGCGCCGGAGCCTACCCGCTGCGCGGACATAACAACGTGCAGGGCGCCTGTGACATGGGCACGCTGCCGCCATGGCTGCCGGGATACCAGCACGTCTCGAATGACGAGGCGCGGGGACGTTTTGAAGAAGCCTATGGCGTGGCTATTTCGCCGCAGCCGGGCATGGACAACATCCAGATGATCGATGCGATCGACCGCGGCGAAATGAAGGCGATGTACCTCGTCGGCGAGGATATGGCCTGGGTCGATTCCAATGCCAACCACGTGCATGAGGTGCTGGCCAAGCTCGATTTCTTCGTCGTGCAGGACGTGTTCCTGTCGCAGACGGCCCAGTTCGCGGACGTCATTCTGCCTGCCGCGCCGTCATTGGAGAAAGATGGCACCTTCACCAATACGGAGCGGCGCGTCCAGCGCTTGTATCAGGTGCTGGAGCCGCTCGGCGACTCTAAGCCGGACTGGTGGATCACAACTCAGATCGCCAAGCGTTTCGGGTATGACTGGGGCTATACCCATCCGAGCGAAATTTTTGCCGAGATGGCCAGCCTGACCCCGTTCTTCTCCCAGTGCAGCTATGACGTGCTGGAAGGCTGGGGCAGCTTCAACTGGGGCTCGGCAGACGGGGAACACACGCCGCTGCTCTATACGGAAGGCTTCTTCTTCCCGGACAAAAAGGCACGCTTCTCGCTGGTCGGTTACATTCCACCGGTGGAATACCCGGCCGAATTCGATCTTGTCCTGAATAACGGGCGCCTGTTGGAGCAGTTCCATGAAGGCAACATGACCAACAAATCGCACGGGATCAATCTCAAGCTTCCGGAAGTGTTCGTGGAAGTATCGCCTGAACTGGCCGCGGAACGGGGCGTCGAGAACGGGTCCTTGGTGCGGCTCGAATCGCCTTACGGCGCGATCAAGCTGAAGGCGGTCATTACCGACCGCGTTCACCGTAACGAGCTGTATGTGCCGATGCACTCGGTCAGCCACGAAAACGCGGTCAACCTGCTCACCGGCAATGCGGTCGATGTCCGCACGCACACGCCGGCTTATAAGCAGACGCGCGTGCGGATGCAAATTCTGAACGTGAAGGGTACAAATCCGCTGCCGCTGACCAACCCGCGCAACAAGAAGCGCTATCCGCAGGACGGCGTCGAGGTACGCCGCAAATGGAGCCGGCCGGATTATGTATCGCTCGTCGATTAAAGGAAAGGTGGAATCCAAATGGCACAACCGATTTCATACATCAAAAAACGCGAGCTGACGGAAGAAGAGCTGAAGCAGCAGTCCCTGGACCAGCTGACGGATTCGATCGCCGAGCATGAACAGGCGCTGGAAAAAGCCATCGGGGTGCTGAGCGAGCTGCACGGCAGCGGCATTCTGGAGGCCGCCGAATCGCTGCTGAAGGCTAAAGCCAAAGTGGCCGAAATCGTCCTGGGCCAGGCGACCCGGCCGGAAGTGACCAACATGATCAACAACGGCATGGCCGCCGCCGGCGCCCTCGCGGCCATCGATCCGGAGCAGACGGCGAAGTTGCTCGGCAGCGTCTCCAAGGGTCTCGAGGAAGCCAATCAGCCGCAGGACAAAAAGGTGACGGTCTTCTCCCTCATGAATGCGTTGAAGGATCCCGACGTGAACCGGGCGATCGGCTTCGGATTGCGGTTTCTGAAAGGCATGGGCAAAGGCCTGGGGGAATAAGTCGAATCAGAATCAACCGATGAACATTTGCCGATGAAACAGACCCTTTGCGGGTTTCCCGCAAAGGGTCTGTTGTTTTACTGGCGCTTCGTATGCGAAAAAAAATGTTGTGGTTTCCAGCTGACCTGCCATTTTGTAAAATAGCAGCCGTCTGTTTTCGTATGATTGGAGCCGCTGTGGCAAATTGCTCCGGTTCCAAGCGTATGTATAGAATATCGCAAAGACCCTGATTCTGTACGTTCTGGAGGCGACATTCCTTGAACCTCGCACAAGCTTTGGGCTATTCCCCCGGCGAACGGCTGCTGATCGTCAATGCGGATGACTACGGCATGTGCCACTCGGCCAACGCGGGCATCCAGCAGCTGCTTGCCGAAGGGGCCATTTCCTCGACAACGATCATGATGCCGTGCCCTTGGGCCAAGGAGGCTGCCGAATGGGCGGCTGCACGCCCAAACGTAGATGTCGGCATCCACTTGACCTTTACCAGCGAGTGGGACACCTACCGCTGGGGGCCTGTCACCCGCCGACAGACCGTGCTCTCCCTCATCACCGAAGAGGGGTATTTTCCCCGCGATTGCCGCACGGTGGAAACCAAAGCTCGGGCGGCCGAGATATATGCCGAAATGACCGGCCAAATCCGACTCGCCCGGCGCATGGGATTGACTCCGACCCATCTCGATAATCATATGGGCAGCCTGTACGGGCTGGAAACCGGTCGGGATTTCATCTCCCTCGTCCTCAGCATCTGCGCGGGAAACGGGTTTCCCTTTCGCCTGCCAAGGCATATTCCCGCCTCGCTCCCGCTGCCTTCCGCCGCCCGGCGCATCCACAAGGCACGGGTCCGTGAGGCGGATTCTCTCGGGGTCGTCATTCCGGATTACTTAATCCAGCTGCCTTTTTCTCTTCGTCCGGGGGAAACCTATGAATCCTTCAGGGAGAGCATGGCGGCTGCGCTGTGCTCGCTGCAGTCCGGAGTCAGCGAGCTGTATATCCATCCGGCGGTCATTACGGATGAGCTGATGGCCATCCATCATGAGTGGCTAAAGCGCGGCATGGAACTGCAGATTTTCCGCGATCCCTGGATCCGCGAAGTGATGAGAAGCCAGCGCATCCGGCAAATCTCCTGGCGCAGTCTGCAGCAGCTTCAGTTGCGCCGGCGTCGCCGGGATCCGTAAGTCCGGGCCGGGCTGTCGGGCATTTGTGCTCGGACGAAAGACTCGGCGTAACAAGACGCTCCCGGCAGGAGACACGCAGCCTTAATCCCCCGGCCGAAGCCCTTTACGAAAAATGGACAAAAAAATAGACCCTAGTCCCGTGCCTAGGGTCAATTCATATATAAAAGGGGTATGAATGCATTATATGAGAGTTTTCTTAAAAACACCTGAAAATTACCTTCAGAATTCATTAAAATTCAAGGCAATTCTATCCAAATGGGCGATTGGCGGAGCTGATAGCAAGTATAATCGCTATTAACCGCAACGCAATGGCGCCTTAGATCAGCGCCTCGATGGCCGATTCCAGCTCAAGCGGACCAATCGGCGTCTCAAACCGCTCCACTACCCGTCCTTCCCGGTCGATCAGGAACTTGGTGAAGTTCCATTTGATATCGTCACCTTCCAGCAGCTCCGGCTGTTCTTTCTCCAGGAACGATTGCAGCATTTTCCCTTCGGAATTGTTTGTAGCGATCCCCTTAAACGGAGCCTGCTCCGTCAAGTAAGCAAACAGCGGATGCTTGTCTTCTCCGCGCACATCCACCTTCTCAAACAGCGGAAAGCTCACTCCATAATTAATTTGGCAAAACGCATCGACTTCCTCGTTGCTCCCGGGCTCCTGTTCGGCGAACTGGTTGCTTGGAAAACCGAGCACCTTGAATCCCTTGCCCTCATATTTCTCGTACAGCTTCTGCAGGTCGGCATACTGCGGAGTGAATCCGCATTTGCTCGCCGTGTTGACAATGAGAAGCACGTCGCCCTTATATTCCGAGAGTTCCTTTTCCGCCCCGCGGATGCTGTTTGCTTTGAAAGAATAAATGCTCATCGTCTCATCCTCCATCAAATATATTTTATAAAATTAAATTGCACACAACTTATATATTGAATGTACCACCATCCTTTCCGGAAAGCAAGCTCTTTTTGCTGTTCAAAGAAGACAGACCGCGTCTAAAGGAAGTTTTTCTTGCGAGATCAGGAAGCGGAAGCTCCGAACCTTATACTTTCTGATCTCTTAAAAAAAATCGCCGTCCAACTGTTCCACTGGGAAAGTTGGGCGGCGACCGCTTTACAAGCTTTGCGACGTGGGGCGGACAATCAACTCGTTAATCGTCACGTTAGTCGGCTGCTGGATGGCAAACCATATCGTTTTGGCAATGTCGTTAGGGTCAAGTTGGTTCCATTCCTGGCTGCCCAATTTCTCGAGCGCAGGATAAATCGATTGATCTGTAATGGTATCGTACAGTTCGGTTTCCACGGCTCCAGGGGATATGAGGGTCGTCCGAATATTTTGTTTAGCCCCCAGTTCGGTTCGCATGCCTTCCGTTAACACCCGTACGGCATGCTTGGTTGCACTATAAATGGAGCTCGATGGGAAGAGGATATGCCCTGCAATGGAGGAGAAATTAATAATATGTCCCTCATTCCGTTCCTCCATATGTTTGTACACTGCTGCCATCCCATAGAGTACGCCTTTAATGTTTACATCAATCATTCGTTCCCACTCATCAACCTTCAAATGCCTGAAGAACGAGAGCGGCATGATCCCGGCATTATTAATCAAGATGTCGATTTGGCCAAAAGTATTCATGGTTTCATCTGCCAATGCTTCCACGTCGGCACGCGAGGTGACGTCAGTCACTTTATAGCTAGCTTCGCCTCCTGCCTTTCGAATTTCTGCCTGCAGCTGCCGCAAACGTTCTTCCCGGCGAGCGGCAAGCATGACCTGAATGCCATGTTGAGCGAGAAGCTTGGCCGTAGCCGCCCCCATTCCGCTGCTCGCGCCTGTGATGATCGCTACTTTCTTATTCATAGGTAGTTCCCCTTTATCCGTTTTTAGCCAGTCATCTTTGGCTTGATAACAGGGTAACAAGTGGAGTTTGCTGTAAGTCAAGTCTCGGTAAAAAAATAGTACGCAGGCCAAAAAACGCTGAATTACAGGCTTTTATAAAAAAACCAGGTATACAAACATCACAAGAAGCAGCAAAAATAAAAGTAAATCCCTTATAGTTAACTCTAATATAAAAAGCAAAAAATAAGCACGTTCCGTTGAACGCACTTGGCTTTGAGTGGTCTACTGCAGCCGATCCCCTAAGGCAGCATTTTACTTAACCCTTTTTCTTGTAAGTCGTACAACGCCAGCTTGTAATTGATTTGCTCCAAATTTTTGTATGTCTCTCTAAGGTCATTTTCTACTTTTTCCTTATGCTTAAGCATCATTTGTTTGCGTATCTTCAGCGTGCTCTCGCCTTCCCAATACAAGTCTACATAATGCTTGATCTCCGCAAGCGGCATGCCTGTCGATCGCAACGCCAAAACAAAATTCAGCCACTCCATACTTTCATCATCGTATAACCGATTGCCACTCGAATCGCGCTTAACACCCGGCAAAATTCCTTCCCGTTCATAATAACGGAGAGTATATGTACTAATCCCGGTTTCTTCCGAAATTTCTTTAATTGTAGACATGTCTTTCTCCTCCTAGAGTTCGATTTAAAGGCAATGATTTATCCGTAGTTCGCATCCAAATTCCCGTTATCATTTATGAATTACCCGGCTTTGAAGGTGTGTCATGAACTCTTTGATTTAGAGTCTACTGTACCACTTAAGATATGATCAAGCCAGATCCTTAACCTCATCCCAAGGCACGCAGATCCTCGATTTGATCTCACAAGCTTGCTCCGATCGGCTAATATTTTCAGAAAAATGGGTAAATTAACAAGGATGAACCCGGGTTCCGGCGACGGGATACGGACAATTGCTGTGAGAAGGAGTGACGCGGATTATGAAACTTTCCGGTAAAGTAGCGATCATTACGGGCGGTGCCAGCGGGATCGGACAAGCCACCGCACGGCTGTTTGCCCAGGAAGGCGCCAAGGTCGTCGTGGCCGACCGCTCGGAGGCGGGCCAGGAAGTGTCCGACCATTTGAAAGAAAACGGGTACGACTCGATTTACGTCCGTGTGGATGTGACCAAGGAGGAAGAAGTCCAGGCCCTGGTGGAACGGACCGTACAGGAATACGGAAAACTGGACATTATGTTTGCCAATGCGGGCGTGGCCAACGATGAGCCGGCCGACCAGCTGTCGCTGGACAAATGGCAGCGGACGATCGACGTCAATTTGACAGGCGTCTTCCTCTCGGATAAATACGCCGTGGTCCAAATGCTGAGACAGGGCACCGGGGGCGCCATCATCAACTCCGCTTCGATCCACGGCCATGCGGCCAAGGCGGGAGTCACGGCTTACGGCTCGGCCAAGGGTGGCGTCGTGCTGCTCACTCAGACGCTCGGCATTGAATACGCCAAACACGGCATCCGGGTGAACGCCGTCTGTCCGGGGTATATCGATACGCCGCTCCTCAAGGCGCTTCCGCCGGAAGCCAAGCAGCAGCTCGTGGAGCTGCATCCGATCGGCCGGCTCGGCACCGCGGAAGAGGTTGCCAAATCCGTCCTGTTCCTGGCCTGCGACGATTCGTCATTCGTAATCGGATCGAGCCTGATGGTGGACGGCGGATACACCGCCCAATAAGGTTTATGACATGTGCAAAAAAGCGTCCCGGCCGCAACGCTGCCGCCGGGACGCTTCTTTCATGCTCAGCTTCTTCTAAGCCCTATGATCCTGCTCTACTTTTAGCCTGTGGCCAATCGGGGTTTCGACCGACTTTTTGCCTTTGACATGCCACAGTCCGGGCGTATCCCTCACCCCGCTGACCTCGACCATTAAAGGCCGCCGCGGAAGCCCATCCACCCGCAGCCATAAACGGTTGCCGTCGACGGTCCTCTGTTCTATGGTTACGCCGGCAAGCGGCCCGGCCTCCGCGTTCTCCCCCGCAAAGAACAGCACCGTTCCCATAGTATCCGGATCAATCCGCTTGTTGAACGAAACGGTCAGTTCATGTTCTCCGTGCATTACCGCCTTCACAGGGACAGGCGGTTCGTCATACATATACCCGCCGAGATGGTATTCGTACGCGGTCCATGTATCGTAGCCGAGCTCGTAAACTGTATTTTGGAAAGCGTTAAGCCAGCGCCGGTCCTTCACCATGCTGCTTCGGGAGCCGATGTCGGCCTGAATGCCGAGGGGAAGTCCGGGATAGGCGGCCCGAATCGGTGCTGCAAAGCTCTCGTACCCGCCCGCGTACTGCGGCAGCAAATGGCGCTTCATCCAGTCCGGCCAGTGGGTCTGAAGCACGTGCATATCCGGCCGGACCTTCTCGATCATCGAGATCGCATCAAGTCCCTGCCACTCCTTCAGCCGGAGGGTAGATACTGCCCCGCCGTCAACCGCCAGCGACCAGGTCGCCACGGCAATATCCGGGCGGACGCTTCTTGCACCTCCGCTGCCGTTAATGATTTCATCGATGAGTCCGTTCACGGCGTCCACGCGGAAAGCGATCCATTTACCGTAGATTTCGGGTACCTTTTTAAAATAATTTGCCGCCCGCTTGTTCAGGAATTCGGGAATATCAAGGCCGTACCTGTCCTGGAACGCCTGCTTCGCATGGGGGCCGACGTCTCCGTATACGCCTCTGCGAATGCCGTCCCATTCCGGAAAATAAGGCTCGGCGATTTCGATTCCGTCAAACGGGTGATCCTTAACGACCCGGGCGACCGCCTCCTTTTTCCATTCCACATAAGATGCCGAGAACGGAGAAAAACGCACGAAGCCGTCATTCAGCTCCTTCAGCAGCCCCATCCGCCAGGACGGCCACTCGCGGGGGAGATGATCGGTGACGAACGTCCCATTCCCGATCACAAGCGCCCACACGGCAATATCCCGGGCGTGAAAAGCTTCAATAATGTCCGTACGGACCCTGCTCTCGTTCACGACAAAATAATGCACCGTTCGGTAGCCGGACAGCTCAATCTCTTCGGCGATGCTCTCCGCGGAACGGTCCGCATAATAAGGAAACAGCGGGTCGATTTGAATGCTGGGCCCTTCCAGCGCCCATGGTCTTGATAACACCTTGCTCTCGTTCATAGTTCCTCCTTTCGTAAACCTTATGCCGCCTTTACTTAGCTCGCGGACAACGGCCTGTGATTCCCCTCAAAAAAATCGAAGCACCTGCCCAGTGCAGGGCATACAATGCAGTAAACGTTCATCGGAGGGATTCAAGTGCTGCTCACGAAGTTTAAAAGAAACGTCACCCTGCAGGAGCGCCTCGCCAAGTTCAACGGGCATCTGGTGGAAATCAACGGCGCAGGCCTGGGTCTTGAGCCCGGACGGCTGCAGCATGTGTATAAAAGCAACTTTATCCGCGTTCAGGGCGAGCTGTTTGTTCCGCTCAGCCTGCAGTCCATCCGCGTTTTTGACGTCAAGCCGCCAGCGGTGTTCCGCCGCATCGGGATTCGGACCGTATTCCAGTCCGGCAAAGCCTTTTCCAACATGAAGCTGGTGCTCATCGGATCCGACTTCATCGAGGTGCAGGCCAAAGGAAAATCGCCATCGAGAATTTTATTTCCCCTGAATCAAGTCGAAGGGATCTTTCCGGTCTGATTCGCGCTTACCTTATTGTACATCCTTGAACCGGAAAATGCTCAGGTGCAGCTGCTTTGCGGTTGGCCCATGAATTTCGGTGTTCTATTTAAAGGTATGCTCTATTTCTTTCCATAAAAACCGCAGCTATACCCCTGTTTCTGCTGACCCCTGCTGGTGCAGGCGCCGGCCTTATGTCTCCCCCTCATCGGCAAAAAAAAACCGGCCGTTACGAATAACGGCCGGTTTTTTGCCAGGCGCGAACCCCGCGCCCAGCATCAAATCAACAAGGCGATATAAAGAAGCCCAGTCTCCGAAGCTTATATTTTCTTATTTCTAAAGAAAAACGTTTCTTTAAAACGGTTTGCTGACCATAAAGTACAATATAAAGAGCGGCAGCAAGGTCGCAAGGATGCCGAAAACTGCCCAATACGCGGACAACTTCTTATAGGCTGCGGAGACCGCTCCGCTTTCGAGCGCCTGCCGGCTGAGCCGGATCATTCCCCTCTGTAGCGGGATCAGAACGGCAAGCCACAGCACACCGGTGATGCCGAACAGGATTAACGAGGCCGTAAGCCAATTCAGACCTGCCAGCGAATAGCCGCCTTTGGCGGCCATGAGGCTCCCGGTCAAGATCAGGAGCAGCAGTCCAGGCAGCGTAAACGCATAGTCGGCAAGCATCACGTTGTTCACGGTGCGGTGAATTTCCGCGGCGTCGCCCCGAACGTCGGCGCGAACTTTCCAGAAAGCCGCCGTAATAATATTGCCCAGGAAGATCACGCTTCCGGCAATATGCAGAAACAGGAGCAGCGTCATGACGTCGGAGCACCTCCCTGCCGGTCCGGCCGCAGCGTCCGCATAATCAGCTCCGAAAAGTCGCGAATGCCAAACCCGGTGCTGCGAACCCCGATCAGGCTGCGCATCCGCAGCCCGAAGGAGAGCAGCTCAAACAGCTCCGCCGCCTGGTCGGCATTGACCGATGATGGGATGACCCCGGATTCCTGGCCCGTGACGATCCACTTTTTGGACGTGGCGACCGCCTGCCGATAAAAGTCTGCCACGATGTCGGCCGCTTCCGGCTGATCGCTCTTCCCGATCAAATACATCATGATGAGGTTGCTTACGTCTTCCCGGCTCTCCAGCTTGGGAAGGCTCAACGCGATCGCATTCATCGGCCCGTCGAATTCCTTCACCGCCGGGGCATCCACGGCGTCCATGAAGCTTGCGTTCGTCTCCTCCAGCTTGGCTTCAAGCACCTTCACGAACAGCTCATCCTTGCCCGATACATAGTGGAAAATGGCGCCTTTGGACAAGCCTGTCTTTGCCATAATATCGCTGAGCGTCGTCTTGGTGCAGCCCTTCTCCAAAATAAGCTCCTCTGTTGTTTCAAGCAGTAAATTCAGCGTGTGCTCGCGTCTCTCTTCCTGTTTCATCTCCATCATCCTCCTGGTTCAGTTCCAATCCGTCATGCTAAAGCTCCCGGCGGGAGCCAACCCGCAGCGAGCACGGCAGCCAAAAAAACAACCTGAAGCACGGTACGCGGGACAAGCGGCGTCACCGTTCTGCCGTCGAGGGTCAATCGATTCCTAGCCGCGTACACGTTCGCTGGAAACATAGCCAGCAGCATCAGGGCAAGCCCGGTGGAAGCCGCCTCGGACATGACCGGAATCATGATCCCGACGGCGCCGGCTATTTCCAGCCAGCCCGTCAGCGTAACCCATGCGGCCGGCTGTCCTAGCCGCGGCGGCACCATGGCTACCAGCTCGGCGCGGCGCTTTCCCCAGTGGGCCGATGCGGTCAGCAGAAACATAACGGCCACGGCAAAACGCAGACTGATGACCCAGTCATTCATATATTCCAAGCCCAGCCAGCCCATCAAGCGGAAACCCAACAGTGAAACGATTAATCCAATCAACGGGGCCATTTTTTTCACCATCCCTTGTTTTGTTAGCTTCATTATAAATACCGACCATCGGTTTGTAAATAGAAAAACTGAAAATATTTCCAACATAAAAAAGGCTGGTGCTCTAAGCATCCAGCCTTTGCAGCACAGCCAGCACGGTCAGATGAAGCGGATAAAACGACCTCCATACCCATGCTCTAACCCTGGCCTGCTCGATCTTTTTCCATAAATAAGGCCCATATACAATCACCAGGGTCGGTACGATGCTCAGCATCTGCAGAATAGCTCCGCCGCCGAATACAAACAAATACAGCATATTGAGCAGCAGATGGGCACCCAGCAGTTTTTCAGAAGAGGCATAGCGGAAGGCAAGCACCAGCAGCAGGCCGTATGCCCCGTAATCAAACGGGAACACTTCCATGAGAACGCAAAAGCCAAGGACGATCCCTGCTTTGGCAGCCATGGAAAGATGGCGTTCCAGGATTTGCATAACGGCAGCTGCCAGGAACAGCGTCGCGACCACGTTCAGGCCGTCCGGGTCCAGAGCCAGCTGGTAAGGGATCTGTGAGAGCAGGGCCAGTATAAACAGCCTGAATAAATATTTGGGTCGGCTTCGGGTAAAATAATGTCCCTGTACGAGTGCATAGGCATATATCGGAAAAGCGATCCTTCCGATCACCCTCAGCCAAATTTGATCCGGAAAAAACACGATCCCTGCATGATCGATCAGCATCGTCAGCATGGCGATCAGCTGCATGTCCTTCCTCCTTTCGGATAACCGATAACCGGTTGGCATCATCCCTCATGCGTTTATTGTACTTGAGATGCGGGACGGATTTCAAAGCCGGCTACCGGGCAGCCCGTGCCTATGGGGGCGGGCGATGATCCCCTTCTCATTTTCAATGCGGATACGTACACCAAAAACTTGCCTGTATCTGTTATGATTATATTCGTAGATAGAAGAACTTTTGAATGACCTTCCAAGGAGGAGAACAGCTTGAATTTTCATACACCAATCGAACGTATAAATACCGATAGTTTCAAATGGGACGACCTGCAGCGGATCTTCGGCGCATCCGACGTCCTTCCGATGTGGGTAGCCGACATGGATTTTCCCGCACCCGACTCGGTCGTTTCCGCGCTGAACAGCCGTGTAGAGCACGGGGTATTTGGCTATACGATGCAGTCTGATGCGTATAATCAAGCCATCGCGGACTGGATGAAGAGCCGCCACGGATGGTCCATCGACAAGGAATGGATCGCTTTCTGTCCGGGTGTGGTGCCCGCCCTTAGTTTCATCGTGCAGGCTTTTACCGAGCCTGGGGACAAGGTTGCCATCCAGACGCCGGTATACCCTCCCTTTTACAGCGTCGTTACCGATCACGGCCGGGAGCTGGTTCAGAACCCGCTGATAGAGCAGGACGGATATTACACAATGGACCTCGAAGCGCTCGAGCAAAGCCTTGACGATCGGGTGAAGCTGTTCATCCTGTGCAGCCCGCACAATCCGGTGGGCAGAGTATGGCGGCGCGAGGAGCTGGAGGCGGTAGCGAAGCTCTGCATGGAGCGCGGTATTCTGCTTGTGTCCGACGAAATCCATGCCGATCTGGTCTATGAAGAAGGAGCCCATACTCCCTTGGCCAACTTGTCCGAGCAGATCAAGGAGAACTGCATCATTTGTACGGCGCCGAGCAAAACGTTTAACATCGCCGGACTGAATACTTCCAACATCATCATTCCGAACGATTCGATCCGTCGCCGGTTCAAAAAGACCCTGGAGCTCTATCATGTCAATTCGATCAGCACGCTCGGCAGCGCAGCGACACAAGCCGCCTACACCGGCGGCAAGGCATGGCTTGACGAAGCGCTGGCGTACATGAAAGCGAACATGGAGTATGTGAGCGAATATTTGGGTGAACATATTCCGGAAATCAAGACCCGGGTGCCTGAAGCGACGTACTTGATGTGGCTCGATTTCCGCGCGCTGCAGATGTCGCCCGACGACTTGGAACAATTTTTGCTGAAAAAAGCCAAGATTGCCCTGAACAAAGGTTCGGCTTTCGGCAAGGACGGCGAAGGCTTCATGCGCCTGAACATTGCCTGCTCCCGCTCCCTGGTCGAGGAAGCGATGAAGCGTCTTGACCAGGCGGTTCAGAAATGGCGCAAGGAGCAGCAACAGCATAAGCAAACGGTGTAAAAGCAGCATAAATCTTCTTCACCAATTAGGCATTAGGCTAAAGACATGGTCCGAACAAGCGGCAACCGGCTTGCGTAGGCTTCCCGTACAGGGCAGCTTTCGCTCCGGGAGCCGCTTTTTTCTTGCTTCCGATTTATCGAGTCGGTTCAGGCCGCTTCATCATATTCCACTTCTACCTCCCTCGTTTCTAACGATTCCCGCAATAAGTTCACAACCGCCGAATTTCCAGAGCATCCGGCACTTCGGATCACTTTTTCCCCATGGATACGGTCTTTTGAAAAAAATCAAACAAAATCATAAGATTCACGTCTCGAAGCCGGCAGCGCCAAAATTTTATGATGAAGTTGAACGTATGACAGCCATTGGTATCGCCCTATCCGGAGGTGATTTATGAATCATTCTGCACAAGTCGTCCTGATTACGGACGCAGATACCCCTGTTGGCAGAGCATTGATCCGGCATTTTTCGGCCGGCGGCGCCCATCTCGTGCTGAACAGCGGATCCGGCGGCGCTGTGGCGGCGGTTGAGATCGCTGCAGCCCGGGCCGCAGGTTCCAGCGTCATCGTGAAGAGCCTCGACCTGAGTATCGGAGCCAACGCCGGCCAACTGGTCGAGACCGCCGAGGAGCTCGGCGGACTTGACGTCCTGGTCCATAATAACGATCTGCTCGCTCCCGCTACCGTCGAGACATGCGCCGAGACGCTGTTTCACGAAGTGATGAATGCGAATGCAAAGTCCGCCTTTCTGTGCGCTCAGGCCGCAGGAAAGGCGATGGCTCCCCGGCAGTCGGGCTGCATCGTCTTTGTTTCGTCGATCCACGCCGAAAAGCCGACCGGCTCCTCCTTTGCCTACAGCGCGTCCAAGGGAGCCGTAAAAATGCTGGCGAAGGAAGCGGCTCTGGAGCTCGGCCGGCACGGCATCCGCGTCAACACGATTGAGACGGGTCCTGTAGAAGGCGATGATGAACGCTTTCGCAGCCCGCTGACGACGCTGTATCACAGCTACGAGACCAAGGTGCCCCGCGGGCAGCTGGGAAGCGCCGAGGATATCGCCCATGCCGCAGGCTACCTCGCCTCTGCGGAAGCCCGCTACTTGAATGGCGCGGATCTCCGGCTGGACGGCGGTTTCCTACTGCATTATATGGACCATAAAATGAAACGGCCAAAGGGAGGCGATTCGCCATGAGCATAGCGGGCAAGATCGCACTGGTGACGGGAGCGGGAACCGGCATCGGCCAGGGCATCGCACTCGAGTTCGCACGCAGAGGTGCAAGCGTAGCGGTCCACTATAACCGCAGCGAGGCTGGCGCCCTTGAAACGAAGCGGCTGATCGACGAGGCCGGCGGCGAATGCTTCATCGTTCGGGCGGACGTCGCCAGACAGAATGAGATTGCCGCAATGGTAAGAGAGGTCGAGGAGCGCAGCGGCAAAATCGATATTCTGGTCAACAATGCCGCCGTGCAGCTGAACTACGACCTCTTCAAGCATGATGAAGAGACGTTCGACCGGATGATAGATACGAACGTGAAGGGCTATTGGCAGAGCATTCAGGCCGTCGTTCCGGCTATGAGGCAAAAAGGCGCCGGCCGCATCATCCTCATCTCTTCGGTGCATGCGAAGCGGCCGACCGATTTTGACCCCGTCTACGCCATGACCAAAGGGGCGATCCGGATGCTTGGAAGGGAAAGCGCCATTGAGCTGGCTCCTTACGGCATCACGGTAAACATGATCGAGCCGGGAGCGGTCGATGTCGGCAAATATGAGCGCATTCTGCCGGACGATCCGGAAGCGCAGAAGAAACTGGAGGCGCGGCGCAAGCGCCAGCTGGCCAAATTTCCGATGGGACGCGTCGGCATCCCGCTCGATGTCGCCAGACTGGCGGCCTTCATCTCCTCCGACGAAAGCGAATATTTGACGGGCTCCGCCATCCGGCTGGACGGCGGAAGCATGCTGCTGTAACGGAACCAACCAATAGGGGGAATGATTTCATGATTAACAAAGAATCGTACGAGCAAACACTGGCCCATGTAAGCACGGCTTCGAGACCCTCGGAGCTGAAGATTACGGACATCCGCTTCACCGATATCGTCGGGGGACCTTTTCACAGCAGCCTGATCAAGGTGTACACCAACCAGGGACTCGTCGGCTTCGGGGAGGTCCGCGACGGCGCGGACAAGGTATACGCCCTCATGCTGAAGAGCCGCCTGCTCGGTGAAAATCCCTGCAACATCGACAAGCTTTTCCGCCGGATCAAGCAGTTCGGCGGCCATGCCCGCCAAGGCGGCGGCGTCAGCGGAATCGAGCTCGCGCTGTGGGATCTGGCCGGCAAAGCTTATGGGGTGCCGGTCTATCAGATGCTCGGTGGAAAGTTCCGCGATAAAATCCGCATGTACTGCGATACGGAGGTCGTCGGCAAGGATACCGGCACGGCGATGGGTGAAGCGCTGAAGAAGCGGATGGAGGCTGGCTTTACCTTCCTCAAGATGGACCTCGGCATCGGCCAGATCATCAATGAGCCGGGCACGCTGAGCGCTCCGCTCGGTTTTCTGGAGGAAATGAGGGAAAAGTCGAAGCGCCGCTATAATCAAAACTTCGACGGACTGACGGAAGACGAGCTGCGGGAAATTACGAACCGCCACTACGATATTTACAACATCCCCCATCCTTTAACCGGCATACATGTCACGGAAAAAGGACTCGACATGCTGGAGCAGTACGTCGCGGACGTCCGCTCCGTCATCGGTTACCAGGTGCCGCTCGCCATCGACCATTTCGGCCATATCGGGCTTCAGGACTGCATCAAGCTGGGCCGGCGCATCGACAAGTTCAACCTGGCCTGGATGGAGGACATGATTCCTTGGCAGTACACGCAGCAGTACGCTCAGCTCTCCCGCGCCGTCACGACTCCGATCTGCACGGGCGAGGACATCTATCTGAAGGAGAACTTCAAACCTCTGCTTGAAGCAGGCGGCGTTTCCGTCATCCACCCCGACGTCCTGACCACCGGCGGGATTCTGGAAACGAAGAAAATCGGCGACATGGCCCAGGAGTACGGCGTCGCGATGGCGATCCATATGGCGGAGAGTCCGATCGCCTGCCTTGCGGCTGCTCATGTCGCCGCCGCGACCGAAAACTTCCTGGCGCTCGAATACCATTCCTGTGAGGTGGATTGGTGGGACGACATCATTATCGGCAGCAAGCTGCCGGATAAACTCGTCCAGAACGGTTACATTACGCTGACGGACGCGCCCGGCCTCGGCATCGACGACTTGAACGACGAGGTGCTGGCTGAACATGTCCACCCTCAGATCGGCGGTATCTGGGAGTCGACCGACCAATGGAACAAGTTCTATTCCAACGACCGGCTGTGGAGCTGACAACCGGTGGCTAGATCAAGAACCCGCGCAGCGTCAACGCTGTGCGGGTTCTTTTTTTCCCATAGATCCCACGGCAAAGCCGCCTGCATGACATGCATCCGGATGAAATCATGTTTGACATTTCCAAGCTAATGTTTTTACAATAAAACCATACAGTCAACTAGTTGACCATTTCGTTAGGAGACATGACAATGAACCACCAAGGTATGGACTTGATTTCCAACACATTTAAAGCCACGAATCTTTTATCCCGGCGAGGAGGTGAGATCGTATCCAAATGTAAGCTGACGAGCGTACAGCAATGGCTGATCCTCAGCGCGATTGCGAAAACGGACAAAACGTCGCTGGGCGATTTGTGCGCAAGGACCATGGTAACCAAACAGAACATTACTAAAATGGTTGAACGCATGAAGGGTTCAGGTCTTGTTAGAACATATCAGGAACCGGAGGATAAACGTTATGTTTATGTAGAGCTGACCCCATTGGGAAACGAGAAATTGCAGGAGCTGGAAGTCGCGCTGACCGAACTGGATAACCAGGTTGTGAATGCATTTACGGAAGAAGAGCTGGAGCAATTCTCGCAATTGCTTAACAGGTTGATCCATCAATTTACAGAACCGATGTGAGGAGTTGTTGGATATGGTGCAAGAACGAGGGGTGGCATGGGTTACAGGGGCCGGGAAAGGGATCGGAGCAGCCACGGCAAAGGAATTGGCCGGTATGGGCATGAAGGTTGCCGTCAACTACTATTCGGACCATGCTGCAGCAGACAGGACCGTACATGAAATTGAACAGCTTGGCGGGGAAGCCATCAAGCTGCAGGGCGATGTCCGTGATCGTGAACAGGTGGATTCCATGACGAAACAGATTATGGATCGGTGGGGAACGCTGGATGTACTGGTCAGCAACGCTCATATTTCCTTTGACGTCAAACCTTTCCTTGACATGAAATGGGCCGAAATGTCCGAGAAGCTGAATGGCGAAATTCAAGCCGCCTTTCATTTGACGCAATCGGTTATCCCATTCATGCGGCGCAACCGATACGGGCGAATCGTCTACGTTGCCAGCAGTGTGGCGAAAACTCCCGGAATGGGCTTTATCGCGCACGGTACGGCAAAAGCCGCCCTGGTCCAATTTGCGAAATTCATCGCTCAGGAATTCGGCGAGTTTGGTATTACGGCAAACGTTATTTCGCCGGGCGCTGTTGAAACCGAAGCGTCGAGGGAACAAATAGAATCATTTCGAAATGCTATGATTGCACAAACGCCGTTAAGGAGGATCGGCCAGCCGGAAGACATTGCAAAGGCGATCGCATTATATGCGAGTGAGAGATCCGGCTTTATCACCGGCTCCTATGTTCCTGTGAATGGCGGAAAAGATATGCCTTGAGTCTATTCCAATACTTCTTTCACCAACAGGTATTTTGTATTCAGATCGATCACGGGAAGCCCATCAGGCACGGACCCGCAGATCCGCGCCTGATGGTTGATACCTTCGCATAAAGTGCTTCCTCTCTAACTTTTACCGTCTAAAAGTGTCACCGGAGCCCGGCTCATCTTGCCCGCCGCCTCCATCAGCCCGATGATATAGCCGACGCCGTACAAGCGGCCGAGCAGCTCGTATCCCGGGTTCGCATTGTCCTCGCCTTCCATCGTCGGCACATGGTCGGGTCTCGCCGGCCCATCATAGCCGACCTCGTAATAGGTCTTCATCGCCTCGAGCATATCCGTCTTGCCGTCGTCATGGAAGGTCTCCTCGAATTTTTCCGGCGTGCCTTTGACGTCGCGGAAGTGGACGAAGAACAGCTTCTTCTGGCTGGCGAACCGGCGGATAACCGCCGGAATATCCTCGCCCGCCGTCGCGAGGGTCCCCTGGCACATCGTAATGCCGCTGTACGCGCTCGGCACCAGATCGATCGCCCGCTGCAGCGCCGCCGCGCTCGTGAGAATCCGCGACACGCCCCGGATCGGCGAAATCGGCGGATCGTCCGGATGAAGCGCCAGCTTCACCCGTGCGGATTCGGCGACGGGCACGATTTTTTCCAGGAAGTAGTGCAGGTTCTCCCACAGCTGCTCCTCAGTGACGATGCCGGCCTCTGTCAGCGGGGCATCCGCCATCAAGCTGTGGTCATAGCTTGATACGAGCGCCCCTCCGCGCGTGCGGGTCGTCGTCGAGGTGCGGAACCAGTTAAACTGCGCCATGAAGTTGTAGCAGAGCACAGGAATGCCGGCGGCGCCCATGTTGACGAGGAACTGCTGGAAAATCTCGATCTCCTCGTCGCGTCCCGGAGTCCCGAGCTTGATGTTGTTGCTCGGCGGCATCGATTCGATGACGGACAGCGACAGTCCGAAGTCAGCGTACCGCTGCTTCATGCGGATCAGCGGCATCAGATCCCACGGCTTTTCCGACTTCTCTTCCCACGGCAAGCCGCCGACTGCATAATTTACGTTCATCTGTTTCGCCAAATGCCACAGCCGGCTCGGCTGCGAAGAGAAAAATTCCGCCAATTGCATGGAATGAACACCTCTTTTCAAAGATTGGAAATATCATATCAGGAAAACCGCAGCGTGGTCTTGCAAAAAAAATCAGCTTCATCAAGCGGTAAGCCTTTCAGGAACGTCGTTCCCGAAAGGCGCTAATTCCTCGGCTCAGCTTCCTGCCTTAGCCGCCAGTTCCTTGCCTAGCTTGTCGATCTTGTCGAAGGCCTGCTCCAGGCTCTGCTGGCCGAACGTGACCGCGTCCATCTCTTTTTTGTAGGCGTCCACCCATTCCGTGAATCCGGGAGCCGGCGAGTAGAACGGCAGCGCTTTGTCGACGGACTGATCGTAAATTTCCTTGCCGAGCTTATCTTTCGCTTCCAAATTCGGCTCGAGCTCCTTGTAAATTTCCGGATTGATCGGAATGCCGCGAGTCAGTCCGAGTGTTTTTCCCGCTTCCTTATCCGTCACGAACCATTTGACGAAATTTTTCGCCTCTTCCTTATTCTTCGAATTCGCGCTGACGCTGAGGAAAATAGTCGATTGTGCCCAGCCCCCGCCGGTCGGACCGGTCGGCATATTGACGACACCCACTTTGCCTGGCATCAGCTGCTCCAGCGCGCTGACCGAGCCGGTTGTCGCTCCCCGGGTCATGACGACGCCGGAAGCCATCGGATCCGCCTGCGGGTCGTTCTCCAGGAACGAGGCCGCCTGGTCCGCCGGAGGAACGATTTTATCCTTGCGGAACTGTTCATAGGTTTGATAGAACTTCATGAACAGGTCTTTATCCAGCGTGAACGTCTTGCCTCCGTCGGCCATGATCGGCGGCTTGCCCATCGACGTCTGGTAGTAGTTGAAGCCGTCCCATGTCGTCGTGTCGCCGATCGGATACTTGCCTTCCGGCAGCTTGGCGCGGGCGTCCTTCGCCCATTGGAAATACTCGTCATACGTCCAATCTTTATGCGGCAGCGGGATGCCGTATTTCGCCAGCTCCTCCTTGTTGAAGGCGATCCCCTGCGCGTTCTGGCTGAGCGGAATGCCGTACAGCTTGCCGCCGATCTTCAAATTCTCGATGACGCCGGGATCGACGATGCCGTTCAGGTCGATATCGGACAAATCCTCCAGCTGCCCCCGGCTAACGTATTCCTGCAAATAAGCAGCGTCCATCTGAAGGACATCGGTGATCGTTTTTGATGCCGCCAGCGTCGGCAGCTTTTGCCAATAGGCGTCCCAAGCCATGTATTCCGGTTTGAATTTTACGTCCGGATGCTGCTGCGTGTACAGATCCAGCGCTTTTTTGGTCGCTTCGTGCCGTTCGTCCGTCCCCCACCACATGATGCTCAGCGTCTTTCCGCTGCCGCTTCCGCTTCCGCCGCCGCTGCAGGCCGTGATCGCGAAGAGCAGCGCCAGCAGGAGAGAGACCAGGCTCATTCGTCTCATGTTATTCATCTTCCGTTTCCCCTTTCGCTTTGTTTCAGCCATTTTTTTCGTGGAATCTTATTACCGCTGCCAAACTATCCTTTGAGGCCGGTCGTCGCAATCCCCTCGACAAAATGCTTTTGCGCAAACAAAAAGATAAGCATGGACGGGAGGACGGACAACAGCGACATGGCAAGCAGCTGTCCCCATTGGATATCGAACTGGTCGATGAACATCCTCAGCGCCAGGCCGACCGTAAACTTTTCGACCGAGCTGATGTACAGCACCTGCGCGAAGAAATCGTCCCAGCTCCAGATAAAGGTGAAAATCGCGACCGTCATGAGCGCCGGCTTGATCAGCGGGAAAATGATCCGAAGGAAGATGCCGTACACCGACGCGCCGTCGATTTTCGCCGCCTCGTCCAGGTCCCGAGGAATGCCCCGGATGAACTGCACGAGCAGGAAAATGAAGAACGCACCGCCGCCGAAAAAATGCGGCAGCACCAGCGGCACATAACTATCCACAAGGCCCAGCTTGTTAAAGAGAATGTACTGCGGAACGATGGTTACCTGTCCGGGCAGCATCATCGTCAGCAGCAGGATCGAAAACCAGAAGCCCCGCAGCTTGAAGCTCAGCCGGCCGAAGCCGTAAGCGACGATGGCGGCGGTGAGCACCCCGCCCACGACGTTGCCGAGCTCCATCAGGAGCGAATTGCCGAAGAAATGGGCGAACGTGTACTCGCTGGAGAAATGCCAGCCTTTGCTGTAATTTTCCCACATCGGCGTCTTTGGCCAGATCGTCGGCAGGCTGAGCTCTGCGGTTTTTTTCAGGGAAGCGCCGACCCACCAGATGACCGGGTAGAGCATAAGCAGCGAGAACAGGGACAGCAGCAGATGATTCGTGATCTTGGACCTCAGCTTCACTTCGCTCCCCCTCCTTCGGATTCATAGAACACCCAGTAGCGGGATGCGGCGAAATTCACGATGGTCAGCAGCGCGACGATGGCGAGCAGGATCCAGGCCAGTGCCGAGGCGTAGCCCATCTGGTAATGCTTGAACGCCTTCTCGTATAAATACAAGGCATACACGTAAGTGGAGTTAACCGGTCCGCCCTTCGTAATGATAAAAGCGGAGGTAAAAGTTTGAAAGGAGCCGATCACGCCCAGGATCAGGTTAAAGAACATGACGGGAGACAGCATCGGCAGCGTAATGCTGACGAACCGGCGAATCCTCGCCGCGCCGTCCACGGCCGCGGATTCGTACAGCTCTTGGGGGATCTGCTTCAGGCCCGCCAGGAAGATAACCATCGTCGAGCCGAACTGCCACGTGTTCAGCAGAATGAGCGTGCCGAGCGAAGTGTCGGGATTGGATATCCAGCCGACGCCCTGGATGCCGAACCAGGCGAGCACCTGATTAATGTAGCCGTCGAGACCAAACATATTGCGCCACAGGGCTGCCACCGCAATGCTTCCGCCGATCAGCGATGGAAAATAAATCGCCGTCCGGTACAGGTTCATGCCCTTTAACTTCTGGTTCAGCGCCATAGCTACGAGGAGCGAGAAAAACAGCTTCAGCGGCACGGAAAACAGGACGAACAAGAAGGTGACGCCAAGCGATTTAGTAAAGGTCGAATCATTCGTAAAAATGTTGACGTAGTTGTCGGTTCCGACCCAGACCGGGTCTTCCAGCAGCGAATAGTCGGTAAAGGACAAATAAAACGATTGGGCGATAGGCCACAGCGTAAGCAGCAAAAAGCCGATGAGCCACGGGGAAATAAAGATGTAACCCGCTAAATGGGTGTCCCCGGTCTTTGCGCGCTTTCGGACGGCGCGTCGGGTCTTTTCCGCTTCGGTTGACGTCTTCGTTTCTGCAACCATCCTTTTCATTTCCTCCCCTCTTGCATTCCATCATCTTAAAAATGATTGTAGTACTACTTTATTCGAAAGCGGTTTCACGATTAAAGGCGACGAAATTACGATAATGTTTGTTTTTTTAAAATCCGTCGACGCCTTACCCTGCTGCTTCCAACGTTTGGTAGAAAAAATGATGATAGCCCAGTCTCTGCTGAAAATTTATAAATTCGATAATCTAAAGAAAGTCGCATCGACAAAACGGAAGCCGTCCTTAACAATAGAATCAAGCACAAGGTTCGAAATGATCCAGTAAACGAGGAGGGGTTTGGAATGAAGTTTGACAATCCGGAAGATATCATTCAGTTGACGCCGCAGTGGACGGGCGAGCGGTTCGAGAACGGACGGCCGAAGGTGCCTGAGGACGTGCTGAGAAGAATCCGCAAAATTACGCTGGAGGAAGCATGGGGACCGCTGTGGCACCGTGGTTATAAATTTCAATTCGAGGGTGCCTTCAAGATCGTGCATCCCGACCAGGTGATGGTGGGACGTGCGGTCACCGCGGTCATGGTACCGCAGCGGCCGGATCTGCACGAGACGCTGCTGGACTACGGCCATGAACAGGAAGGCCGCAGAGGTTTCTTCAACCAGTGGGTGATCGACTCCCTGGTCGAGGATGACGTCGTCGTCGTCGATATGTTCGACAAGGTCCACCTCGGCACCTATGTCGGCGGCAACCTCTCCACGGCTATTTCTACCCGCACGAAGCGCGGCGGTGCCGTCATTTGGGGCGGCATCCGCGACAATCAGCAGGTGTCCGAAATCAAGAACATCAACGTCTATTACCGCGGAAGCGACCCGACGGCCATCGGCGAAGTCACCATGGTGGGCATGAACGTGCCGACGCGGATCGGCAAAGCGATCTGCCTGCCGGGCGACGTTGTGCTGGGCACGCCGGCCGGCGTTATCTTCATCCCTCCCCATCTGGCCGAGTTGACGGCCGTGCAGGCGGAAAAATCGCAGGTGCGGGACATCTTCGGCTTCGTCCGGCTCAAAGAAGGAGTCTACTCCACCGCACAGATCGACGCATCCTGGACCACGGCACTGTGGGAAGACTTCACTCGCTGGTTCGAAAGCGACGAGGCCGCCTCCGAATACCGTCATCTGACCTGGGAGGCCGAGCTTGAGGAAGCACGAAAAAACGAGCTCGACGGTCCACGGAGCGACGTGCGGCTCTAGCGGGTTTCCATAACGGGAAAAAGGAAGCGGGCCCTGAAGCCTGCTTCCTTTTTTTGCGCTGCCTATTTGCAGATCGACTCCCGATACTCGCTTGGGGAAACGCCGACCTTCTTTTTGAAAATTTGGCTGAAATAGCGGGAATCCTGATATCCGACCTTTTCAGCAACCTCATAATTTTTGTAATGGGTCGTCCGCAGCATGTCCTTGGCCTTGTCGATCCGGATCTCGGTCAGATGCTCGATGAACGTCTTGCCGGTATTCGTCTTGAAGAGCAGGCTCAAGTAAGTCGGCGTAATGAACACCTTCTGCGCTACGCTTTGCAGCGAAGCACACTGGCATTCCTGTTCCATGTAATGAATGGTCTTTTTAATAAGACTGCGGTGGCTCTCTTTAAGCGTGGGCGAAAAGACTTCCCACAGGCCGGTCAGAAACCGGATAACGTAGCGCTTCAGCTCCTCGAGCGTGCCGATCTTGACCAGCGACGTCGCTTCAAACGGCTTGTAAGCGCCTCCATTCCCTTCGTCGGCAATCACCCTTTTTTCGATACCGACCAGCATCCGGATTGTCAGCTCATACATGCTTGTAATGTCGATCGGCCCTGTCTCCAGCAGCGCGGCATAAAACTGGTCCACCGCTTCCGCGATCTCCGCCTCCGTAGCGGCCGAACGGAAGCTGGCGTACAGCTTTCTCTCCTTCTCGGCCGGATAGCGCCCGAGCGGCTCCAGCCGGCGAATTTCGCTGTAATGGATAATTTGGCCCGTTCCGCGGTAGAACTTGTTTTCCAGGGCTGCCGAAGCTTGCCGGTAAGAGATATGGATGTCGCTCAGGTGGCTGCACGGCTTACCCACTCCAATGTTCACCGGATAGGCGAACTTCTCCTGAAGCATGGTTTGCACCCGGACCAAAACCTCTTTCGAAACCCAGGAGAACAGCAGCCCGATTCTCCCCTCCTCGTCCAGGAAAACGACGCTCCCTTCCGGCACGCGCTCCTGAAGATCGCTGCGCATGTCCTCGAGATACGCCAAGCGGTCATGCTCATGGTCGTAGGGAGCGGTTGGCTCCAATACCGCAATCGCGGGAAACGTATAATACGGGTTCAAGCGAAGGCGGGACAGGCTTTCCTTCAGTTCCCCCTTCATATTTGCTTTGCCGGAAATGAGATACCGCAGAAGGCGGTCCCTCATCCAAGTCATAACATCCTGGTCATCGAACACGAAACGTTCATTTAACATGCTTCATTTCCCCTTTGTGAAAGGATGACGAACGAGAGGCATGGTTCTAGTCCATATGGATGAATTTATAGGCATGCATATGCTCGATAAAAGCCTCCTCAGCCGCGTCCCCGTCTCCTGCCCGGAGAACGGTGATCAGCCGCTGGTGCCACTCGGCCAGCAAATCCGTCGTGTGGTGACGATTGGAAATGGCCATAAAGCGCATCACCTTCGTCCTCATTTGGTTCCAGAGCTCCAGAATGGCTTGATTGTCGCAGCGCTTGTAAAAAAATCCGTGAAAATCCATATCAAGCTCAAGGATGCCCAGCGTGTCGTTGCGCCCGACGGCTTCCTCCATCGACCGGATAACCTCTTCGAGCTGCTCGTAATCCGCCTCCGACAACGTCGGCATGGATGTTCGGACCGCATAGCCCTCGATGATTTCACGGAGCACGAATATATCTCTGATCTCCTTCGACGTAATATTGGAAACGACCGACCCTTTATTCGGGATGCCGTTTATTAATCCTTCCTGCTTCATTCGCTCCAGCGCTTCGCGCACGGGCGCCTGGCTGACCTGAAATTTACCCGCAATGTCCAGTACGATGAGGCGCGTTCCCGGCTGAAGCTCCCCTGCGATAATTTCCCGCTTAAGCGTCAAATAAATCTGTTCGCTGATGGAACTCCCCAAAGGGAAGTAACCGCTGTTTTGCATGACTCTCAGTCTCCATTCGCCGATCATCCATGACCGCTGATTTGACCAACGTGCAACGGCAGTAAAGTAACCGTTTTCAAAAAGGTCGGTCGATAGCTTCTTTTACGACGTTCCATCATCCCTCCTGTTATTATCGATTATCGATAATCTGTTTGTATCCCATTATATGGGGACCGGATCGTATCTGACAACGGAGGATTTTGACGAAAAGGGTTTGTTTTTTTATGATCTTTTCGCGTTTATCGACAAGCGGTTTCCGGACCTCATCCCCTTCCCCGCCAAAAGTCCCTGTTTCAAATGAAACCACCGAATTGTATCCGAACAGCTGACCTCTGGCATTATATATGCGCTTCAAGGCCTACCCATTTCGGAATAAATCAGGAAATGAATCGTTCTTCCACTCATTTTTTTCAGAAAAAATTGCTGGTTTACGAAAAAAAGATATGAAAATATCGGGGATACTTGTCGAAATATAGAATAGGAACTAAAACCGGTCGGAATGCATTTCCCGCTCCAGTAGGCGCTCCGCTGAAACGGATGAATCCAAGTCAAATCTTTCAACATACATATCGATGGATTTACACGGATCGACGCCCGCCCGAAGCTGCTCTTTCAAGCGCTGCACCCGTTCAACAGGTGCTTCCGGAACTTTAGACCTATAATGACTGCAGGGGGAATCTCGTTTGAACAAGTTGCTCCAAAAAATAACCGGGCTTTTCAACATTAAAAAGCTCAGAAGCAGACTGATGCTTTTCATCTGTCTCATGCTCATTATCCCGACGATAGTGTTGGCCGTATTCGCCGTGAACAGCGCCAAAGCACAGCTTCAGGACAAAATGGAAGACACCACGAAATCAAGCGTCATGCTGCTCGACAAGCTGATCAACACGATGGTTGAAATGCAGCTATCCAACGTGAAGCAGCTCAGCAACCAGATCACGTATGCCGATATCGAAAGCCATTCGGTGCAGACCCGGATTCTGATTGACGATTTTAAAGCGCAGCATCCGGAAATCGAAATCGTCTCCATCGGCACCGACAACGGGTCCTGGATGAAATCCCCGGATCCCGGCGCTCAAGAGTTTGATCCGCGGACCCGGGCTTGGTACAAGCTCGCTATGAATAACAAGGGGCAAGCGGTCGTCGACGATCCGGCCGTCTCGGCCACGACGAAAAATTACGCGATCGCCATTTCCAAGACGCTGCCCGACGGCAAAGGGGTCATCAACATCAGCCTGAGCATCGGGAATATCAATAACATCGTGAAGCAGGTTCACCTCGGCAATGAGGGATATATTTACATGGTGGATCGCAACGGCCTGCTGATGTCCCACCCGACCGAGAAGGCCGGTTCCAAGTTTACCGGCGACCAGCTCAAAACGATGCAGAGTAAAAATGAAGGGATGCTCTCTTACACCAACCCGCTCAATGGCGTTGGCCAGCGAGGCTATTTTATTACCAACGAGCTGACCGGCTTTAAAATCGTCGGCATCCTTCCGGAAAGCGAATATACGAAGGCGACGATGCCGATCTTCTGGACATCGGCCATCGTTCTTGTGATCGCCGTCATTGCCGCGCTGATCGTTATGTTCTTCATCATCCGCAGCATGACGCGTCCGATCGAGCAGCTGAATCGTTCGGCGAAGCGCGTGAGCGAGGGATATTTGAACGACCGCGTCATCACGAAGCGAAAGGACGAAATCGGGGACCTGGCGCATAACTACAACGCCATGGTCGACTCGCTCCGCCTGATGGTGCTGGACATGTCGGAAACCTCCAGCCAGCTGGCAGCCTCAAGCGAGGAGCTGACCGCCAGCACCGAGCAGAACGCGCAGAGCGTCGAATTCGTTTCCAATCTGATGACGGATTCGGCCCAGGAGGCCGACAACCAGGCCATCGCCGCGCAGGAAAGCGCGCGCACGATGGAGGAGATGGCCAGCGGCATCCAGCGTATTGCTGAGTCGGCCAGTACCATCGTCGATTCGTCGAACCGCACGGAAGAAGACGTACACGCCGGCAGCCGGAAGGTCCAGCTGGTCAGTGCCCAGATGGATACGATCAAAACATCCACACACGAGTCCGCAGCCCTGATCGAGAAGCTGAACGACCACAGCGCAAGCATCGCCGCGATGAGCACGGCGATCGCCGAAGTCGCCAAGCAGACCAACCTGCTCTCCCTGAACGCCGCGATCGAAGCGGCGCGGGCCGGCGAGCATGGACGCGGCTTCGCCGTCGTCGCCGAGGAAGTCCGCAAGCTGGCGGATCAGTCGAATGTCACGGCGGAGGATATCCAGCATACGATCCAGGAGATGACGACGCTGATCGCAGACGCGTATAACGTTATGCGTCATAAAGTGCAGTCCGATGTGGATCAGGGGATGGAAGTCACGGCAGAGGCGCTCGAAGCTTTTGCCAATATCGAAAAATCCGCCAAGCAGATTACCGACCAGATTCAGGACATTTCCGCCGTCACCGAGCAGATGTCCGCGAGCAGCGAGGAAGTATCCGCCTCCGTGCAGGAAGTGGCCAGCATTTCCCGCAACACGGTTGCCTCGTTTGAGCGTGTGAGCGCGGCGAACCAGGAGCAGCTGGCTTCCATGGAGGAAATCTCGTCTTCGGCGAACAGCCTCTCGAAGATGGCGGTGGACATGCAGGAGAAAATCGACCGTTTCAAGCTGGAGGGCTGATTGAGGCAGACAGCCCTTCCGTCCCCGGGGTCTAAGGAATGCTAAAAAGCGTACCGCACGGTTTAAGTCCGTGCGGTACGCTTTTTTCGTGGTTACAGGGACGATTCACCACAGTTGTCACCGGGGAGGCCGATCGAGACCATTCAGGCGGGCGGGAATGTTACCCAGGAAGCCATTGATCTTCCCCCACGGGGTAAGTGCAAAAGTACAGCTATTTAGCTATTAGTCGCCAGTTCCATCGGAAATAAGTGCATATTTGCAGCTATTTCGAGAGACCATTCCGGGGATCACCCACAGATCCAATCCAAGGAATTCTCTCGATCGCTCATCGTGCCCCCCTAGGATCACTCCGTTTGCACTCCAGCACGAAGGCACTCCGGCACTCCAGCAATCCGGCACCCCAAGGCACTTCCCAGCTACGATTCAAAAATCTCCTCCCGCTTAACGACCTAATCGGCGGCTCAGCACATGGTGCGGATTCTGCAGGAACGGGCTGCGCGTATTTTTGAGCGTTTCGATCCGCTCGAGCGCAAGCCGGTCCGCGGCGGCATACGTCGGGATGCCCGCTTCCCTGGAGATGTCGAAGATACGGGAGATACAGCTATAAATCCCGCTGATCTGCTTCCAGGCACGGTCCTTGTTATAGCCGTTCAGCTCGTCGGCGATATTGATGACGCCGCCGGCGTTAATGACGTAATCCGGCGCGTATACGATGCCCAGCTCGTGAATCAGATCCCCGTGCCGGGCTTCCTTCAGCTGGTTGTTGGCCGAGCCGGCAATGACCTTTGCCTTCAGCTTCGGAATGCTCTCATCATTGATGATGGCGCCAAGCGCACAGGGGGAGAAAATATCGCATTCGACGCCGACGATATCCCCTGGCGACACCGCTGTGGCGTTATACTTCTCCACCGCACGGCTGACAGCTTCCTCGTTGATATCGGTCACGATCAGCCGAGCTCCCTCCTGATGCAAATACTCGCACAGGTGGAATGCCACGTTGCCGACGCCTTGCACCGCAATCGTCCGTCCTTCCAGCGAGTCGGAGCCGAAGGCTTCCTTGGCGGCGGCCTTCATTCCTTGATACACGCCAAAGGCCGTCGCCGGTGACGGATTGCCGGACGAGCCGTAGGTCGGGGAAATCCCGGTCACAAAGTCCGTCTCCTGATGAATGATATCCATGTCGGCCACCGTGGTGCCAACGTCCTCTGCCGTAATATAGCGGCCGTTCAATCCTTGTATGTATCTTCCGAAGGCCCGGAACATCGCTTCGTTCTTGTCCTTTTTCGGATCGCCGATGATGACAGTCTTGCCTCCGCCCAGGTTCAGGCCTGAAATGGCGTTTTTATAGGTCATGCCTTTGGCTAGGCGCAATGCGTCTTCGATCGCGGCTTCCTCGGAAGCGTAGGTCCACATCCGGGTCCCACCCAATGCCGGCCCAAGTGTCGTATCGTGAATCGCAATGATCGCTTTGAGTCCGGACGACTTGTCCTGACAAAAAAGCAGCTGCTCATAATCGTGCTGTTCCATTGCGCTAAACAGTTCCATATCGGTGTTCCCTCCATTGTGATTCATGCCTCATGCTGCTCACGCTTATAAGCGTAACAGGATCATTATAGTAATGATTTGACTTGAAAGTAAAGTTTTCACCGGTGTTAACCGACTTTTCGGGCTTGACCCGATCAGGCGTTTATGACAACAAAAAAGACGGCTAACGCCGTCTTAAAAATGCTCTATCCCTGCTTTGGGGCTTCCGTCTGCAATCCCCAACCTGCGGGGTACGATGCACCGAGCGATACCGGCAGGCGCCCTTTGAAAGGAACAGCACCGGCGATCGCCTTGGCCGTACTTACAAGCGCGAGCGGCCGGCTCTCATAAGCCGCAACCAGCGCAGACGCTTCCGGAAAGCACATGAGGTCGTACGGATTACGCAGAGCGGCCACCAGGACCGGTTTGCCAAGTGCGAGTAAATCCTGGACCAACTTGATCTGCGCCGGGTCAAACTGCGCATTGTATGTGCCGACAACGATCTGCCTCACCTCTTCGCCTCCGGCTTCCTCCACAAGACGGCCCGCCTGGTCCGCCACTTCGGTCAGCGTCACCGGACGGTCACTCACGTCAACTCCCTGCGCGGCCAAGGCGCTGCCCAAGCTTTCCGTCCTCGCGATCACTTCGTCGGCAATCGTCAGCGCGGCAGCTGCGACCGAGATGACCAGCGTTCGCTGCCGTTTCAGCGGCAGGACGCCATCCCTTGCTTGTACCAGCGTGATGCTTGCCTCGCTGATCCGGCGGGCCAGGTCCATATGCACTTCGTTTCCGGGAAGCTTGTCCTGCAGTCCCGGCGCATCCTGTTTGTCATCATGGACCCGGGCCGCCTGCCCGTCCTGCTCCTGCTGCTGCTGCGCTGCCTCAAGCTCAGCCGTGCTCCCGAGCAGTCCGCGCTTCGCCTTCAGCGCAAGCAGCCTGCGCACGGAGGCGTTAATCCGGCTCTCCGCGATCCGGCCGGAGCGGACCGCCTGTTCCAGCGCCTCCATCGCCTCTACCTGAAGCTGCGGGGTCTGACTGATCAGGACGGTGTCCGCTCCCGCTTCAACCGCCATGACCGCGGCCTTGACGGTACCGTAATGCTCGGCAATCGCCTTCATTTCCATGCAGTCGGTCATGACGACGCCGTCGTAGCCGAGCTCTTCGCGCAGCAGGCCGGTCAGCACGGCATGCGACAGCGTCACTGGCAGCTTAGACGGCTCAAGTGCCGGGAAATATATATGCGCCGACATCACTGCATCAATGCCTTCGGCGATCGCCTTTTTGAACGGGACAAGCTCGACCTCATCCATCCGCTTCCGCTCGTGGGTAATCGTCGGCAGGTCCAGATGGGAGTCCACCGCGGTATCCCCGTGCCCCGGAAAATGCTTGGCCGTGGCCGCGACACCCACGTCCTGCAGGCCGCGGAACGCAAGCGTTCCGTACGCCGCCACCGCCTCTGGGGACTCTCCATAGGAACGGACGCCGATGACCGGATTCAGCGGATTATTGTTTACGTCGAGCACCGGCGCGAAGTTCAGGTTGATGCCGAGGGAGCGCAGCTCCTCCCCGCTGACGCGCGCGGACTCGTACACCCAATCCGCCGAGCCCGCGGCGGCCAGTGCCATATTTCCCGGCATCAGAGCGACGCCTTCCGTAATGCGGGCGACCATGCCGCCTTCCTGGTCAATGGAAATCCATAAGGGAAGCGTCCCCGACGCCGCGGCCGCCTGCTGCAGGTCACGGCTAAGCCTGCCCACCTGCTCCGTCGTCTTCACATTGCGGGCAAAATAAATGAGGCCGCCGATCTGATGCGTGCCGATAAACTGCCGCAGCTCATCGCTGATTTCCGTCCCCCAAAAGCCGCAGACGAACATCTGCCCGATTTTTTGCCGCAGGCTCATGCCCTTGATCAGCTGATCGATATACCCCTGATTCATCGTAATATCCCCCTAGCCCATATGCTGTTTATCGATCCCGATATGATTCCTCAATTTCAATCATGTCAATTCCGATTCACCTTGTAATTCCGTCGCCTATTCCGGCCGGTGCTGCAGCCGCTCATGCAGAAAATCGACGATATGGACAGCCTTCATGCTGCCGCTGAGGCCTTCCTTCTCAATGCCGTGCTTCATCTGGAGCAGGCAGCCGGGATTGCTGGTCAGCAGATACTGGGCCTGCGTCGCTTCCACGTGCTCCATCTTATGATCCAGAATGCTGCCGGCCATTTCCGGCTGCGTCACGTTGTAGATACCCGCCGAGCCGCAGCAGCGATCGGCGTTCTTCATTTCGATAAATTCGGCGCCGTCCACTTGACGCATCAATACGCGCGGGGCGTCCGACGATTTCATTACGTTGCGCAGATGGCAGGAATCCTGATAGGTGATTTTCACCTTCGGGTCCCCTTCCGGAGCAAGGCCTGCCGAAGAGGCGCCGAAGTTTAAGCTTCGGCCCGCGCGAACGAGCAGCTCACTGATGTCGACGACGCGCCCGGCGAACCAGGCGGCATCATCCCGCCACTGCGGATCTTCATGCAGCAGATGGTCGTATTCGGTCAGGATCGCCCCGCAGCCGCCCGCATTAGAGACGATGTAATCCACATTCGCATCTTTGAAAGTACGAATGTTGCTGCGGGCGAGCTCCCGTGCTCCTTCCGCCTCGCCGCTGTGCGCATGCAGGGCGCCGCAGCAGTTCTGCGCAGCCGGAATGACGACGTCGAAGCCGGCTGCGGTAAGCAGGTCCACGGTATGAATGTTCGTGTCCGTGAACAGCACATCCATAATGCAGCCTCTAAAAAGCGCTGCGGTCGCGATTTTCTCGCCTTTTGCCGGGTGATACGCGCCGATCTTCTCCAGCACGCCCTTGCCGGAAGCTTCAGGCAAAATTTTCTCCATATCGCTGATATGCTTCGGAAACAGCTTCATGATGCCGGTGGATCGCGCTACCTTCCGCAGCCCCGACTTCTGGTACAGCTCGAGACCTCGGCCCACGAGCTTCATCCGCTTCTGATGCGGAAATACCGTTTTGAACGCCGCATGACGGGCAGCCTTCACCAGCGGTTTATGCTGCTTGTGATCCTCGATGGCGTCCCTGGCCTGTTCGATGAGCTGCCCGTATTTGACGCCCGCCGGACATGCCGGCTCGCAGGCCCGGCAGCCCAGGCAGTGGTTCATCTGCTCTTCGAACGCCCCATCCGGCTCCATGATGCCGTCGGCGACGGCCTTCATCAGGGCGATCCGGCCCCGCGGCGACTCGGCCTCGATGCCTGTCTCGGCAAAGGTCGGACACGCCGGCAGGCAGAAGCCGCATCGCATGCAGTTGGTCAGCTGGTCTTCATCGAGGCGCAGCCGGAGCGTCTCGGCGAGCGGGTTCGCCCGCTCCTTCACATTCAACGCATTACCCACGATCGATCACCACCCGTTTTCTCGTTTCCTTCGCGAACATTTTCCCCGGATTCAGCAGGTTATACGGATCAAAGGACTGCTTGATCGCCTTCATGACCCCCATCCCGGCTGCCCCGACTTTCCATTCGAGGAACGGCGATTTGACCAATCCGACCCCATGCTCGCCGGTAATCGTTCCCCCGAGCCGGATCGCCGCCTCGAAGATTTCCTCGAACGCTTCGTCCACCCGGTGAATTTCCTCCTGGTTGCGCGCATCGGTGGTTGCCGTTGGATGAAGGTTGCCGTCTCCCGCATGGCCGAAAGTGCAGATTTGAACGTCATATTTCTTCGCAATGCGGTTGATTTCGAGCACCATGTCCGCAATCTTGGAACGCGGCACCGTCGCGTCCTCGAGAATCGTCGTCGGCTTCAGCCGTGCCAGCGCGGTAAAAGCGCTGCGCCGGGCGGTCAGCAGCTTCTCAGCCTCTTCCGCGCTCGCCGCGATGCTCACCTGGTCAGCCTGCTCGCTGCGGCAGATGTCGGTGATGAGCGCGATATCCCGCTCCACGGTTTCCATGTCGCCGTCCTGCTCGATCAGCAGGATCGCTTCCATGTCGAGCGGCAGCCCCAGCTGCGCATAATCGTCCACGACCCGGATCGTGGAGCGGTCGAGAATTTCCAGGGTAGCCGGAATGATCCGGTTCTCGATGATTTTGGATACCGTACGGGCCGCGCCGTACAAATCCTTGTACATCGCAAGCATCGTCTTCTTGTACTTCGGCGGCGGAATCAGCTTCAGCGTCGCCTCCGTGATGATCGCCAGCGTGCCTTCCGATCCGACCAGCAGCTTCGTCAGATCGTAACCGGCGACATCCTTCATCAGCTTGCCGCCGGTTCGAATGATGTCGCCGTTTGCCAGGACGGCCTCCAGCCCGATCACGTAATCCTTGGTCGTTCCGTATTTCAGCCCGCGCAGGCCGCCCGAGCATTCGGCGATGTTGCCGCCGAGGGTCGAAATTGACATGCTGCTCGGATCCGGCGGATAGAACAGTCCAAGCCCCTCTACATGCGTAATGAACTGTTTCGTATTCAGGCCCGGCTGAACGATCGCCGTCAAGTTTTCCATGTCGATTTCAAGGATCCGGTTCATCCGGTGCATCACCATGACGACGCCGCCTTGGACGGGCACCGTACCACCGCACAGGTTCGTTCCCGAACCCCGGCCGACGACCGGAATCTTGTGGCGGCTCAGCACCTTCATCACTTCGGAGACCTGGCCGGTATTTTCAGGGTACACGACCGCATCCGGCAGCGACTGCAGCATCGGCGTGCCGTCATACGAATGCGTAACCAGCGACTGGGGATCATCCTTTACATAAGAGCTGCCCAAAATGGCAATAAGCTCGCGTTTTACGTCTTCCTGCAACAAGGAAAACACTCCTTTACATTCCAGAATGCGATATAAGTGCGAATAAATTAGTCAGGTCATCTGATGACTTTTATTGTGATCAAGTATACACTAAAATAAATGAATCCATATAGATTGAATTAAAGAAAGTCACATTTTTGACACAATTATTCCCCCTAGATCAAGGAATGACAAGTAAAAACTTTAATTCATTCTATCTAGATAGAATGAATTAAAGAAATGAATGTTATAGGGCCGTATTGGGCCGTTATAACAGGAAGTTCAATGAAAAACTTTAGTTCAATCTATCTAAATAGAGAGAATGACAAAAATTGATGATTGGTAATCAGTAGAACGGAGGGACCCTAGAACGATGAATCCGCAGCGGCCGTTGAAACAATACGAGTGGGTCATGAATGATTTGAAGCGGCAGATGGACGAGGGCTCGCTTCAGCCGGGAGACCGGCTCTCCTCGGTCGTGGACCTGGCGCTCCAGTACAATGTGGGCAGATCGACCATCCGAGAGGCGCTCAGCGCCCTGAAAGCGATGGGGCTGCTGAATATCCGCCAAGGCGGAGGCACGTTCGTGCGCACCCCGCCCGCCGATGCGCCGCCGGTTCATCCGGGACAGCTGTATGCCGACCTGTGGGAAGGACGCGCGGCTTCGCTGCGCCATCTGCTTGAGGTCCGGCGCGTGCTGGAGACCGGCTGTGCCGCCGTTGCCGCAACGAACCGCAGCCAAGCGGATCTGACGGTCTTCGAGGAAATCCTGCGCGAGATGGAGAACGCCGCGGATGAGCAGGTCAGCGAGCAGGCGGACGTGAAATTCCACCAGCAAATCGCCGCAGCCACGCACAATCCGCTGCTGCTCGATTTAATGGAATCGTTATCGAACAAGCTGCATGAAAATATGAAGGATATGCGCGCCTTGTGGTTTTATGCCGAGCGCTCCTCTGCCGAGCGGCTGCTGCAGGAGCATGCGTCCATATATAAGGCGATCCGGACCCAGGATGCCAAGGAGGCGCTGGCCCGGATGGAGGCCCATATCTCCAAAGTCGAGCAGGTGCTGAATGAAAAAGGCGCGGGCGATCAGCCGCTCTGATCCCCCGGCGCCGGCAATGTCGGCAGATGGTAAAGGGTTAAAGCTGCTGCCTGAGATGGTAGCCCGCGTTTAGCATCCGCCTTTGCCGCCTGCCGTATCCCCGCTCGATTTACCTTGCAAGGGCAGTACACAAGGCTATCCCCTTCGCCCGCTATGCCCCTTCAAAAACACTTCCAGCTTTCTTTTATTCGTAAAGACGAGAATCAGCAGGTTTACGAGCCATATGCACAAATATGGACCCGGATATCCCCGGACGATCAGATAGACAACGACGAGCATGAAGCCGACCACCACC
Organism: Paenibacillus sp. XY044; assembly: GCF_002257645.1. Classification (GTDB taxonomy): domain Bacteria; phylum Bacillota; class Bacilli; order Paenibacillales; family Paenibacillaceae; genus Paenibacillus_AQ. The sequence goes on from NZ_NQMO01000011.1 coordinate 53,280, forward strand.
TGGAAGCCGCTCGCTTCCGTGGACAAGGGCCGCCGGCTGATCAGCTTGGAGACGATTAGCAGCAGCGCCAAAATGACGGCCAGCGCCAGCGATGCTTCAAAACGGGTCAAGGCGCTCCATACCCCGAAGGTGACAGCGATCGCCTTGCCTCCCTTGAACTTCAGAAACGGCGAGAAGGCATGCCCCGCAATCGGGGCCGCAGCGACAGCCACCATGCCATACCCGTGCAGGGTGCCGCTGCCGACGATCCATACCAGGGGCAAATATCCCTTCAAAAAGTCTAGCGCCACCCCCGCCAGGCCCAGCTTATAACCCGCGGCGCTCCAGAGGTTGAACGCGCCCGGGTTCCCGTCTCCCACCGCCTTCAAATCCTTGTTCGCCGCCCGGCCCAGCCAATACGAGAACATCAGCGAGCCGCACAAAAATTCCACGGCCGTCAGCAGCAGGATCATCATGGTTCCCTATGACCCCCAACATCCACGGCCCTGTCCTTCCACATGACATGCCCCAGAAACACGACCTGGTACGCGGAATACAGCATCACTACCAGGAAAAAGATCGTGGATAACATATGAAGAACAGGCATCACAAAGCCGAATTTGCCTACATATTTGATCAAATAGGCGATGTGCGCCATATACAGCAAGTAGCCGGCGATAAAGGGGATTTCCCATGGCGTGTTCCACAGAAAGAAGGCCCCTATGGAACAGAGTAGCCCGATAAACCAGAGCGCGATCAGCACGATCGTCCACCGGCTCAGCTTGGCTGTGCTCAGCACCGCCCCCTTGCCGAATCCCTGCAGCTCGCTTTTGATGCCGTGCGGGTACATGCGGAACGATACCATTCCCCGGCCGATAAAGTTCGTTACGCCGATTCCCGCTTCCATGTACTTGGCGCCCAAGTTTAAATCGTCCAATATTTCCGACCGGATGCTGCTGTGGCCACCGACTTCCTCGTAATCATGCCTCGTTGTCACAATGCAGGAGCCGTACAGCCCTTTCCGGAGGTTACGGCGTTCAAAAGGGGAGGTAAACGCAAATACGCCCAAAATATTCGGAATGAGTGCAAGACGTTCGTAAAATTTCTCGGTGTGGTGAAAGGGGACGACGGAAATGACGCCACCGGTACGGGAGCGAAGCTTAAGGAGGGAGTCCAGCGCGTTCGGCGACAAACGAATGTCGGCATCCAGAAAAGCAAACGTATCCCCGGAAGCATGAAGGTATCCGTTCCACACGGCCCATGTTTTTCCCGTCCATCCGGGAGGAAGCGGCGGATTCTGCACCACGGTCACCCCGAAGCCCGCGGCTACGTCCCGGGTCCGGTCCTGCGAGCCGTCGTCGACGACAATGATTTCATGCGGCTGCAAGCTTTGATGCCGGAGCGATTCCAGAAGGTTGGCCAGATTTTTCTCCTCATTCCGCGCCGGAATGATCACGGAGAGCTTCTCCCCCGTCTGCCCCGCGCTTTCACTGCGGGGGACCAGGTTTTTGCGGAACAAAACAATCCCGGAAAGGATGCCGATAACAAATAACAGGTAAAGAAACAGGTAAAGCCCCATAGCCAACAACCCCATCTCTCTAAAGTAGCTGGAACCTTGGAAGGTTAGAGCCTTTCGTGCGTCTGCCGGATCTGTCATGAAGCGTTATCGTTGAATGATGCAACCATAGTGTAGCCGAGCATTTCTCCCTTTTCAATACATTATATTCCAGTCCCTTGGCCAAGGATTCGCGGATTGCGCCATCCCTTCAGAAAACTTTCTGACCCCTCCGGACCAGGCTGCGCAGCGGAACGCCTTTTATGATAAAATAATCGTATTGCCCCCTGTACAGGGCGGCGGCAAGGAGGCATAATCCATGAATATCAGCAGCCGGTTTTCCGTGGCTATTCATATCCTTTCAATACTGGAAATTAACAAGACGAGCACCAACACGTCTGATTTTATAGCTTCAAGCGTTAATACGAACCCGGTCGTCATCCGGAGAATCACGGGCATGCTCAGCAAGGCGGGGCTTGTCGAAGTGAAGCCCGGTGTCCCTGGTGCGAAGCTTGCCAAGGAAGCCGGCGGCATTACGCTGCTGGACATTTACAATGCGGTCAACGTCGTGGAAGAGAACGGCCTCTTCGGCGTCCACGATTCTCCAAACCCGGACTGCCCGGTCGGCCGCAACATCCAGGGAGCGATCGTCCCGCTGTTCACCAGCGCCCAGAAGGCGATGGAGAACGTGCTCGCTGTCGTTAAGCTCCAGGACATCATCCAGGACATCGAAGCTCATGAAATGTGACGCACGCCCCAACTCCCGATCCGGAAGAGGGGCGTGTTTTTTATGTTGTATGATTGCCGACCCTTCTTGATTTGACATTCGCTCAACTTGTAACTACAATAGTTACATGTAAGGACATGATGATCAGGAGGGAACTTTTTATGAATATTGGAGTCATTGGAGCCAGCGGCAAGGCTGGACGCCTTATTGTAGAAGAAGCATTGAACCGTGGACATCAAGTTACGGCGATCGTTCGTGATGCGGCCCGTGTATCCGAGAGCGTTAACGTTCTGGAGAAAGATGTGTTTGACCTGACAGCTGAAGATCTGAAGCCGTTTGATGTCATCGTCAACGCCTTTGGAGCCAAGCCCGGAGACGAGCATCTTCACGTCGAAGCCGGAAGATCGTTGATTTCCGCCCTGAAGGGAGCACCGTCGACCCGGCTGATCGTCGTGGGAGGTGCAGGCAGCCTGTTCGTCGACGAGGCACTGACCACCCGGGTCATGGACACGCCTGATTTTCCGAAGGAATACTTCGCCACAGCATCCAATCAGGGTAAAAACCTCGGGGATCTGCAGCAGTCCAGCGGGATGGAGTGGACATTTATCAGTCCGTCCGCCTTCTTTGATCCCGAAGGAGCAAGAACCGGCTCCTACCAAGCCGGAAAGGACCAGCTTCTCGTTAACTCTTCCGGCAGCAGCTATATCAGCTACGCGGATTACGCCATTGCCGCCCTCGATGAAATCGAGCATCCGCAGCATCGGAACGAACGGTTCACCGTCGTGGGCGAATCCAAATAAATAGGATTTATTGGCAAAAAGAGACGATCCCATACCTTCTTGGGATCGTCTCTTTTATTCCATATGAGGCAGGCGGATTCGACTCTCGTTTCGATTCCTCCGCTTAAGGGGCAGTTTTCCAACTCAACTCCTCCAAAATGGTGCGGACCCGCTCCAGTATCATTTCCATATGCGCAGCATGCATATCTTTAAGGACCGTCATATTTTCCGGCTCGGAAATATAGCTTAACGTGTTCAAAAACAGCTCCGTCTCCAAATCGATTAACGCGATCTCCCGCGCCCGGCCAATTAGATCCTCGTATGGTAAGCGGTCCATGGAGGGCTCAAGCCGGAGGTGCAGTGCGACTTCCTTCAGCTTGGTTTTCGCCGCCATGTGAGCGAGAATCAGCGCCGGCTGCAGCTGTCCCTCGTCTTTGAGCAGGATCGCCAGATTCATATGACTCCTGGATAAATCACTCCAAATGCGGGTCTTGGCGGACTGGAGGCAATCCCCATCCGCGTTAAGTTCCCTTTCTCTAACCAGGCTCGAGTTTGCTGTGTTTGAACTCATTCCCAATCAAACCTCCCTTGGAGCAGCACTTCTGCAAGGACTGAAGCCGGCATGGCGATGCCGGTGCGAAGTAAGGGGGTGCATACTCATCTTGAGTGTCGGCATTTAAATGCCGAAAGTGCTTGCTGCCTGCGGCTTCATGCATCGAGAATCCAAGGGCGGGAACGTTCCCATCCTGATCGGTGCGTGCTTTAGGCTTAGTAACTGCTGGCACTCTTGTTGTATATTTCGGTTTTTTCTGCATCAAAATGAAGAGTTTTCCATATTAAAACGTTTTCTCCATCGATTCGTTTGTTGTTTGGACTTCATTGCTAGATGCGCCCCGCTCCTAGTCTCCTCTCTATTTTTTTCATCACGGTTCCGGGTACGGTGCTATAATGAAGAGGTTATTTCAAATACATCATGACAATGATCTCGAAAAAGGAAGCTGAGCTATGATTGGAGACATACTTCTGGAAGTCGTGCTGCCCGTCTTTGTGCTGATTGGAATCGGCTCATGGATGCAGCGCGTGTTCCGCCTGGATTTGTACACATTGGCCAAAATCAATTTTTACTGCATTACCCCTGCGGCCGTCTTTATGAGCATGTATCATTCGGATATGTCGGGCGAACTGCTCGGGAATGTGACGCTCTTTTATGCACTCTATGTATTTATTCTATACATCATCGGGACCTTGGTCGCCCGCCCGCTGAAATTCACCAAAAGCATGCGCGCGGCATTCAATAACAGCATCATGCTGGACAATTCGGGCAACTACGGAATGCCGATCAACGCTCTGGTGTTCAAGGGGGACCCCCTCGCCAGCTCCATGCAGGCGCTGATCATGTCGCTGCAGAGCCTGTTGACGTTCACTTATGGAGTCATTTCGATTCAGGGCGCCAAGCTGAAAGGCAACTACCGCAGCATGATCATCGGTTTCCTGAAAATGCCGGTCCCCTATGCGCTCGTGCTCGGTATCGTGCTGCATGCTGTGCATGCCCCCCTGCCTTTGTTCGTCTCGCAACCGCTCACTTATGCCCAGCAGTCGATGGTCGCCGTCGCCTTGCTGACACTGGGGGCCCAGATCGTCAAGTATCCGCTCAAGCTGTACCGGGTGGACGTGTATATCAGCCTATTCCTCCGCCTCATTATCGGCCCCGCGATCGGCGTAACGCTTGTGTTTGCGCTCGGAATGAAGGGCATTCCCGCCCAGGCGCTGCTCATCGCATCCGGCATGCCGACAGGGGTCAACACGTCGATTTTGGCGGAAGAGTACAACAACGAGCCGGATTTCGCGGCGCAAACCGTCCTGATTTCCACACTGTTTAACATCATTACAATAACGGGATTGATTTCACTGGCGAAAATGTTCTGAATAGAGGCGAAATGCTTCTATTTTTTTTATATATCGGCCACGTCTTCGAGAGAAAAATCCTGATCGAGAAACGCATCGGTGTACTGCAGCGCCTGATCCAGCTGATCAGCTTATGCAGGGCCGCCGGCCCCGGGTCCGAAGTCTGAACCGTAACGGCCGAACAAATGCACGGTAAGCACACCTTTTTTTTCATTCTAAACGCTGCTCCCGTCCGTGACAAAGGGTACTTCGGCCCAAATGAGCATTTTGTTCACAAAAGGTGATCATCCGGTTCAAGAAACCGCCCGCGGATTCCCCGTATACTTGGCTTCAAGGAGAGCAACAACAATATGACATTGGATGAAGGCGTCGGACGATGAAATATGTACAACTTGGAAATCCGGGACTGATCGTGTCCAAACTGGCATTCGGGGCAATGACTTTTGGCACGGTGAATCTCCCAAACGTCTATAAGGTAGGCCCATCGGCAGCCCGGCAGCTGGTGGGCGAAGCGCTGGGATTACTTATTTTCCGGCGTCGTTCATATTCAGTTCATAAACATCGTGTATTTTGGTTTCATTCCAAAAAGGCAAATAGAGAAATGAGGGAGTTTGGAGTGAAATCAAATCGAAATACGCTAATTCTGATCGGACTCATGATCGGTCTGATTTTTGCGGAGCTGGACGAAACCGTCGTGTCCACGGCGATGCCCACCATCATCCGCGATTTGCACGGCCTGGCGCTGTATGGCTGGGTCGCCGGCATTTACATGCTGGCTGCAACCATTTTCATGCCGATCCTCGGCAAGCTGGCTGACATTTACGGCCGGAAAGTCATTTATTTAAGCTGTATGGCACTCTTTATCGCAGGCTCGATCGTCTGCGGTCTCGCCCCATCGATGGCGGTGCTGCTCATCGGCCGGGGGATTCAGGGCATTGGAGCCGGAGGGCTTATGCCGATTGCCCTGGTCATCATCGGGGATTCGTACCCGCTGGAGAAGCGTGCCAAGATCCAAAGCTTGTTCGGCCCCATGATGATTATCCCGCAGCTGCTGGGCCCGACGGTGGGCGGCTATCTCGTCGGCCATGTCAACTGGCATTGGGTGTTCCTGATCAACATTCCGGTCGGCTTAATCGCCGCCTTGGTGCTCGGAATCGGAATGCGGGAATCTCGCGGAGACGAGAAAAAGCAGATCGACTGGCTTGGTTCTTCAGTGCTCACCTTAAGCATGCTGTCCCTGCTCATGTCGCCTGTATTGGTGGATAACCAGGGCCTCGCCTGGTCGTCGCCGACGATTATCGGGCTGCTGGTTCTCGGGGCTGTACTGCTCGGTCTGTTTATCTGGATCGAGACAAAGGTCAAGGAGCCCATTATCCCGCTGCATTTGTTCCGCAACCGTAATGTGGTCGTGCTGTCGCTGCTGGTCTTTATTCTGATGCTCGGCTTGATGGGCGGCATTGCCACATTCCCGTACTTTGCCCAAAACGTGATGGGTCTGACGCCGACGCAGTCCGGGTATCTCATGCTGGCGTTTATGGCTGGCGCCATTCCGTCGAGCATCGTCAACGGATTTCTGATCACCCGCGTTCCATACCGCAATCTGTTTATCATTTGCTTTATCCTGCCCGTGATCGGCATTTATCTGCTGACGCAGCTCGGCATTCACACATCTGTGGTCTATATCGTAGCTTCCTTTTTTGTTCTGGGCCTGGGCCTCGGCGCTCTGTTCGGCGGCGACAATCTGATCGTGCAGGAATCGGTGTCCAAGGAGAACAGCGGCATTGCGCTCGGCACCGTACAGCTGATCCAATCGCTCGGAACGACGATCGGCCTCAGCGTCTTCGGCAGCCTGCTTGCCAAGCATATTAAGGACGGCGTCTCCTCCATTGCCGGACAGCTTCCCGCAGGAAGCGCGGAGCATCTGGCCACGGGCGGCATTCCGAAAAACCTGGCACCGGATTTGCTGGTGAAGGTGCAAACCGTTTTTGTGGACGCGTTCCAAAACTTGTTCGGCATTGCGTTCGTATTTATCCTGGCATCCTTTGTCATCACCTGGTTTTTGAAAAAGGGAGTGCTCACCAGCCAAGAAACGGCGGCCGAGTCGGGACACAGCTGAGCCAACCGCCCGTAGTTCATAATGCTGCTGAACGCATTCTTGGATAGGATTGCCTCAAAAATAAATAGCGACAGTCTTGGGACAGGAAAATAACATCCCGGACTGTCGCTATTTCATTTTCTTTTCCCCTGATTCTATTCGCCTGTTTTGGCAAATCGCTCGATTCTCTCGCCAATCTGATCGCGTACACGTTGAAATACGGCCCACTTCTCTTCATCCGTACCTTGGGCTTTCGCCGGATCATCAAATCCCCAATGCTCACGTCTGACTTGTTGCGGGGTTACGGGACATTTGTCAGCTGCATCGCCGCAGAGAGTCACCACGAAATCAGCCTCGTTAAGAATTTTGGGATCGATAATATCGGAAGTTTGACCGGAAATATCAATCCCTGCTTCTTTCATAGCTTTGACGGCATTGGGATTGAGCCCGTGAGCTTCAATGCCTGCACTGAGCACATTCCAATCGTCCCCAAGATGTTTTTTCGCCCAGCCTTCAGCCATTTGACTTCGGCAGGAATTGCCTGTGCACAAAAAGTAAATTGTTTTCTTGTTCATGTGAGTGTGTCTCCTTGGATATGAAATTATAAAATCACCAGCCACAAATACAGGCCAAGCAGCGTAATCAAAAGAGTAGGGATCGTAAGGATGATGCCCGTTCTAAAATACGTCCCCCATGAGATTTTGACTCCTTTAGCGGACAGCACATGAAGCCAAAGGAGCGTCGCCAGAGATCCGATGGGAGTCATCTTCGGCCCTAAGTCAGAACCGATGACATTGGCATACGCTAGAGCCTCTTTGATGGCATCGGTTGTGTGGGTTGATTGTATAGCCAGGGCATCAATCATGACGGTGGGCATATTGTTCATTACAGACGAAAGGACAGCTGATAAAAAGCCCATCGATATCGTCGCTGCAAACAATCCTTGATCTGCTGCCGACTGAATGACTTGGGCTAATAAGTCCGTTAGCCCGGCATTTCGCAATCCATACACCACCACATACATGCCAATCGAGAAAAAGACGATTGCCCACGGGGCGCCCATAACCACATCCTTGACCGGGACTATTGGACTTTTTCTTGCGATAAGCAGAAAGAGGATCGCTATTATACCAGCGACGATGGATACCGGTATATTTAAAAATTCGCTCGCAAAGTATCCCGCCAGCAGGATGACAAGCACAACCCAGGATAGTCTGAACATTTTAGGATCCTTTATCGCATCCCCTGGGTTCTTTAGATCGGCAGTATCAAACTTTGTGGGAATGCTCTTTCGGAAGAACAGGTAGAGGACGATGATGCTGGCACCCAAGGCAAATAAATCCGGAACGATCATATGACCGGCGTATTCCATGAAGGAAATGCCGAAGAAGTCCGCAGACACGATGTTTACAAGGTTGCTGACAACCAGCGGGAGTGAAGTCGTATCCGCAATAAACCCGCTGGCGATGATGAACGGGAATACCTTCTTCTCATCGAATCTGAGCGCCCGCACCATCGCGAGGACGATAGGCGTAAGAATCAACGCGGCACCGTCATTTGCGAAGAATGCAGCAACTATGGCACCCAGGAAGGAGACATAAATAAACATTCGCGTGCCGCTGCCGCGAGCGGCCCTTGCCATATGGAGCGCAGCCCACTCAAAAAATCCGATGCTGTCCAAAATAAGAGAAATGAGGATGATGGCTACAAAAGCAAGCGTGGCATTCCAGACGATTTGCGTTACATCCCAAACGTCTTGGAAACGAACCACCCCAACGAGCAGCGCCAGAACAGCGCCTCCGCAGGCAGACCACCCAATAGACAGTTTTTTTGGCTGCCAAATGATGAGAATTAATGTGATCAAAAAAATGACGCAAGCCAATACAACCATTTCAACCTCCGTGTAATCTGTCGCTGATCTTGATTCGTAAACATTCGTGAATCATTATATAACTATGTACTTATATATTCAACAAAAGAAAACTCACTTGCACACGGAAGTTAAATTTTGTTTGTTTAGTGCGGATAAAATGGTTTTGGAATCGGGCGTGTGATCCAAAACAGCCTTGATATATGGTTTATCATCTGCATTTAAGGAGTAATATACCCATTGTCCGCGTTTACTCTCCTTCACCACTCCCTGAGATTTCAGCTTTCTTAAATGCTGGCTTACAGCAGGCTGGGAGATCTCCAGAATCTCAACAAGCTCACACACGCAAAATTCCCGGTCCTTAAGCAAGGATAATATGGTAAGGCGGGTATAATCGCTTAGCAGCTTTAGTTTATCAGCCATTTCGCGAATTTGTTCCATAAGGGTCCCTCCTTTTAGTGATATATAAGTGAATGTTTATATGATATGCTGATCAGAAATAAAAATCAAATCCAAAGAAAATCATTTTGATTTCCCGAAGACACTTGCATTTTGCAATCTATACATGTATAAAGGATTCAAGAGGTGAACAACGCAATGGAAAGCACTCGCGAACTATTCCAGATCATGACCCGCCGCTTCGGCTTACTCAATAAAAATTGCTGTACCGTGGGCGGGCATGACGTCACACCCGTCCAAAGTCATATTCTGTTTGAGGTTGACCGCCAGCACCATCCATCGATCCAGCAGATCGCGGATACATTAGGCACAGATGTTACGACTTTCAGCCGTCAAATACAATCGTTGATCAAAATGAACCTGATTAAGAAGACGCCTGATCCGACGGATCGCCGGGTCTCCACCCTCTCTTTAACCGTAGAGGGAAAATACGTCGCTACAACGATTGATCATCAGATGAACGCTTACCTGGACGAAGTTTTTTCGTTCATGACGGAGTTTGAAAAGGAGACGGTTCTCCGGTCCATAAAATTGATGAATGAGGCGATGGCCAAATCCGATAACTGCTGCAAACCTATGTTAGGGTAAATTTTTTTGACCTTAATTACTTGTAAATTACAATTAAATAAACCGATGTCATGCCCTGAACAGGTGTTAAATGTCTCAGCTGCCTCTCACAGCGGGTCATACAACATACACATTATTAAAGGAGGTCCTTCGATGTACGATAACTACTACTCTGTAGAGTACATGATGAAAATAAACGAACAAGAGGTGCAAAAGTCTGCCCGGCAGGCCTGGAAATGGTCCAACCCCAAACCAAAAACGGTTTGGTATAGATCCCTAGGCTCTATACGTAAAGTGAAGACAGGTCCTTGCTGCTCTCAACCCATTCAGGCTTGCTGCTAAAGCGCTGCTGACCATTGATCGAATCCAAACCCATTCTAAGGAGTGTTATCCATGTCAAAGTTAACGAATGATGAGATCCGACAAAACGTGCGTAGTCGATATAAACAGATTGCCGTTGCCGAGATGAATGTTGAATCATGCTGCCAAGCGGACAACAGCCAAGCCAGCTGCTGCAGCACGCCTTCCGATTTTAATTCGATCTCGAGCCGATTAGGTTACTCCGACGACGAATTAAGCGCGGCACCTGAAGGCGCAAATCTTGGTTTGGGGTGCGGCAACCCGCAAGCCGTTGCTTCTTTGAAGGCTGGTGAAGTGGTGCTGGATTTGGGAAGCGGCGGAGGATTTGATTGTTTTCTGGCATCACGGCAGGTGGGAGATACGGGTAAAGTCATCGGCGTCGACATGACTCCCGAAATGCTCAGCCGTGCACGCAGCAATGCAGTGAAAGGAAACTTCACGAATACCGACTTTCGTTTGGGTGAAATCGAGCATCTTCCCGTAGCGGATAACACGGTAGATGTCATTATCTCGAACTGCGTGGTCAATTTATCACCAGATAAGCAGCAGGTGTTTCATGATTCTTTTCGTGTACTAAAAAGCGGAGGCCGGCTGGCCATTTCGGATATTGTCACAACGGCGGATCTTCCGCCGGAAATAAAAAATGACTTGGAGGACTTTTACTCCGGCTGCATTTCAGGAGCATCGTCCGTCAGCGAAATTGAAGCGATGCTTGGACAAAGCGGTTTTACCAACATTAGCGTTGAACCTAAAGATGATTCCAGAGCGTTTATTAAGGATTGGGTCCAGGGATCGAATATTGAAGATTACATTGTTTCGGCCGTCATCCAAGCAACCAAACCTTGAGCTTGAAAGAATACAGTCCTTTTTTACCAATACCCATCCATATTATGGCTTTCGTTCCAAATGAGATGTGTTATATTAGTACCATCTCGGTTAAATACATAATTATGGAATTTTTAGGGGTGAACAGCTATTGGATTTGGAAAGAAGGATTGAGCAGCTCGAGGCGAAAATGAAAGCGATGGAGCTCGAGCTGAACGAACTTAGAGGGGGTAGGCCTGGCGTGGGCGATCCTCGGCAGCAGTCGGTGAATCCGGCGATCCAGCGACCGGCGCAGCCGCCGGTTCCGCCTCAGGCACCCTACGCCGCTTCGCAGGCACCAGGTGCTGCATACTCGAACCCGCCGGGGGGACGGCCTTACCAAGGCCCTCCAGGCCCGCAGCTGATGCCCGGGCAGCCGGGAATGCCGGGGTATCCTGGAGGTCCCGGAATGGGGCCGTATCCGGGCCAGCCGGGAACCGAAGGCTACCAGGCACATCCTGGCTCGCACCAAGGCCAACCGGGCCAAGGGCCGTACTATGGCCAGCCTCGTCCCGCCGGGCCGCAAGCCCAGCGGCCGCCCAGGCCGCCAAAGCCGCCCGTGGACTGGGAGCATGCCATCGCCCGGGTGTGGCTGCCGCGCGTCTTTATCGTCGTGCTGCTGCTCGGTGTCCTGTGGGGCTTTATCGCAGCCGTGTCAGCGGGATATCTGACGCAGCCGGTACGCTGTCTTCTCGGCCTGGTTGCCGCCGGCGCCATGTACTTCTTCGGGGAGAGACAGGTCCGGGCGCAGCGGGAAGGGCTGGCGCAGGTGCTGCTCGGCGGTTCCGTCGCCGTGCTCATGCTGACCTTTTTTGCGGCGCACCATCTGTATGAACTGATTCCGTCATGGCTAGCCTTCCTATTATATATCTTGTCCATTTCCCTCGGGGTTTGGACCGCCGTAAGGCGTCGTTCCCAGACGCTCGTGATCATCATGACGGTCGGCGGTTATCTCATTCCGTTCCTGGTGAAATCCACGGAACCGAACGCCTGGATCGCCGTAGGTTTCGAGCTCATCCTTTCCCTGGCAATGACGGCGCTGTCGATCCGCTGTGCCTACCGTGCCGCCTACTTCGTGTCCATCGGCGTGCTGCATTTGCCGCTGATGATTCTATACATGGCAGGCGATTTCGAAGGCAGCCGGCATGTCTTCCTCGGCGCGGTATTCCTGCAGCACGCCCTGCTGCTCGTCCTCTCGCTGGTCCGTCCGTACCGTCACCGTGTGGACGAGACCGTGTCGCTCATGACCGGCTTCGGCCTGGTCGTGTTGTGGATTTACGCCTTGTACAATCAGGCGGGCGGCCCCGGTCCCGAATCGATGATGATGATCATCTGGTCCGTCATATACAGCCTGATCGCCCTCTGGCGGGTCATGAGCGGCCGCGTTCCCCACGAATACATGGCGATTGCGACCTGCGGATGGCTCATCTGGCTGGTTGAAATCGTCAGCCAAGAGGCGCTGCCGCTGTCGGTCCTGATCGAGGCATCCCTGGGACTCGGCCTTGGCATCCTGTTGAGAAGCCGGATGCAGCAGATTACGTCCGCCATCCTGTATTTGTATGGAGGACTGAGCATCTTCCAACTGATCATTCACGAGGTCGTATCCGTTCAGACCTTGTCCTGGATCATTCTTCTGGCCAGCCTGGCAAGCTTATCGGCGGTTCTCCGCAGGCATATTGCCGAAGAGTGGCAGCGGAAGGTTCCGGATATCCTGATGTGGGCCGCCGCGCTGCTGTCCATCGTCTTCCTGACGGAGGTGACCCAGGTTCTGACACGGAGCCTGTCGTTCGACCTACAGCATTTGATCTTGTCGGGCGAGTATGTCATCTACGCGATCATCGTCATTATTTACGGCGTAATGGTCCGTAAATCGATGGTCCGGCTGGCCGGCCTGATCGTTCTGCTGATCACACTGCTCAAGGTCATCTTCTTCGACCTGCCGGGCGTGTCGCTGGCCGTGCGGGCGATTCTGTTCATCGGGCTTGGCGTGGCCGGCATTGCTGTTTCCCGAATTTTGTACAAACGCAAAGGGGCCGATATCGAAACCCCACCAGGAAATCCGCCGTTCCCGCCGGAATAGATACGAAAATGGCCGCGCCGCGAGAGAGCTATTCTACTTAGCTCAAAGCACGCTGGCACGGCGGCCGTGCTTGACCGATTCAAAGCATAAAGGGTACCTGTACATCCCCGATGGATGCAGGTACCCTTTTTTAAGAGATCAGAACGTATAAACTTCCGAGGTTAAGCATCCTTGCCCTATAACCCCAGAAGAACGGATCTCAATTCTTCGTAGCCCTCCAGAATATGATGGGGCTTATGTCCGGTCGCATACGGTCCAATCTTTCGATGGTTAAACCAGATCGACGTCCATCCCGCCTCCAGCGCGCCGATGACGTCGTTGTTCCAGGAGTCGCCGATGTACCAGCTTGCCGCAGGCGCCGTCGCCGTCGCCTCATTGACATGGCGGAACAGCCGGGGATCCGGCTTGTCGATGCCCACCGCTCCGGACACAAAAACGCGGTCCAGCCCTACAAGCTTGTCCAGCCCCAACGCACGCACTTTGAGCATTTGATGTTCCTTGGGGCCATTAGTGATCACGCCGACCACATCTCCGCGTTCCTGCAGCTCCCGGATCAGCTGCTGCGCGCCTGGAAACAGCCGGATGTCGAACTGCCCCTCCAAATAAGCCGCCTGAATGGCGGCCGCCTGCTCCCGGTTCACGTCGATGCCGAACTCCGCAAGGGCCAGCTGAATCCGCTGCTCGCGCATATTCTCCAGATCCCTTGCATTCCCTGGATCATTCACCTGACCATGCCGGGCCGACAGCAAGTCGCTGTAATGCCGGAATCGGTGATATACTTGTTCATAAGGAAAGCCGTCCGGCGGCGAAATCAAGCGATCGAGCGCTTGCCGCAGCGGCTCCAGATGGTCATACAGCGTATCGTCCACGTCAAAAAATACCGCTCTGCGTTCACTCATTTTCTTCTTCTCCCTCTCATCTGCCTGTCTACGGTCACATGCCGGCCGCTGCCCGCATTAGCCTTCATATTGTACCATACAGCGGGGTGTTTCAGGTCCGTTAAGCCGCTGTTTCAGCGGAGAAAAATCCGGTTAACACGCTTATGATAAGCCCTTTCAATTGTGACGAAACTGGCAACATTGACGGAGCCTTGTGCAATTTTGAACAAAAATGAAAATCCCCGATTATCGGCGATTACAGTGATATTTCGCACAATTTGAGGTTTTTTTATAAATCATGTGAAGATGTTCACAGAATTATTGTAAATAATTTACATTAATTACTTTTGTTGCATTTGTTTTCGCTACCCCGGATTACTAAGCTATGGCTATATGGTTCATTAATTCTTAGACCAATTCAGCTACATGTAACGCTAGAAAGGAGCTCACTGTGAAGAAAAAAAGATGGTTATTTTTCGGTTTATTTGTATCCATCATGTTGCTGCTTAGCGGATGCGACTCGTCGTCACTCATCGTGCTAGATCCGAAAGGTCCGCAGGCAAAAACTCAATCCAGCACGATTATTTTCTCCATCCTAATGATGGCCTTCGTCCTGATTGTTGTTTACATCTTGTACATCATCATGCTGACCAAATACCGGGCAAGCAAAACCAGTGACGATTATATCCCGCCTCATATAGAAGGTAACAAATGGCTCGAGTTCACCTGGATTGCGATTCCGGTTATCATTGTGGCCATTCTTTCGGTTGTGACGGTCAAAACGACCAGTGCGGTGGAAAGTGTTCCTGCAGGTTACGAGAATCAAAAGCCGCTTGTTATCTATGCCGCATCGTCCAACTGGAAATGGCACTTCAGTTATCCTGAAGAAGGCGTTGAAACGGTGAACTATGTGAATATTCCTACAAACCGGCCGATCGAGTTCCGCCTGTATTCTTACGGACCGATTACGAGCTTCTGGGTGCCGCAGCTTGGCGGACAGAAGTACGCCATGAGCGACATGGTCAACACGCTTCACCTGCTGGCCGACACACCGGGTTCCTTCATGGGACGTAACTCCAACTTCTCCGGTAAAGGCTATGCGCAGATGGAGTTTGAGGTTCAGTCCATGAGCGCCGGAGACTTCAGCAAATGGGTCGACGACGTGAAGAAGACCGCGCCTAAATTGACCGAGGACAAATTCAACGCTCTGCTGAAAACCTCCTACGTTGGACGGGAGTCATTCACTTCCACGCACCTTGGGTTTAACCCGCCGCCTGAAATGGATATGTCCGAAGGGCATCACGGCAGCGGCAGCAGCGACAAAGATTCCGGCTCGGATACGATGGATCATTCGGATATGAGCAATATGGAAGATATGGGGTCCATGGAACATGGAAACTAACATCAACTGGAAAGGAGACCTACCTGCATGAAATGGGACGAATTTTTTGTAACCGGTGAGCCGATGATCTATGCTGCCATGGTCAGTATCGTCGTCGTTTCCCTCGCCATTCTGATCGGCCTGACCTATTTTAAAAAGTGGGGTTATCTGTGGCGCGAATGGCTTACAACGGTTGACCATAAACGGATCGGGGTCATGTACATCCTGGCCGCTCTCATCATGCTGTTCCGCGGCGGCATCGACGCCTTGCTGATGCGTACGCAGCTCGCGGCTCCGGAAATGAAGTTTCTGGATGCGCAGCACTATAACGAAATCTTTACGACGCACGGCGTTATCATGATCCTGTTCATGGCTATGCCGTTCGTTATCGGACTCATGAACGTTGTCGTTCCGCTGCAAATCGGGGCACGCGACGTAGCTTTCCCTAGACTGAACGCCGTCAGCTTCTGGATGTTCTTCTTCGGAGCGATGCTGTTCAACATTTCCTTCGTCATCGGGGGATCGCCGGATGCCGGCTGGACCGCATACTTCCCGCTGGCGAGCCTGGAGTTCAGCCCGACCGTAGGTAACAACTTCTACTCTCTGGCCCTTCAGATTTCCGGTATCGGTACGCTGATGACCGGTGTCAACTTTATCGTAACGATTCTTAAAATGCGTGCGCCAGGCATGAAACTGATGCGTATGCCGATGTTTACTTGGTCCGTTCTGATTACGAACGTTATCATCCTGTTCGCATTCCCGGTTCTGACCGTTGCCCTTGCCCTGATGATGTTCGACCGCATCTTCGGCAGCCAGTTCTTTACGATGGCGAACGGTGGTATGGATATGCTCTGGGCCAACCTGTTCTGGGTATGGGGACACCCTGAAGTATATATCGTTATTTTGCCGGCCTTCGGTATATTCAGTGATATTATTTCCACGTTCTCGAAAAAGAACCTGTACGGTTATAAATCGATGGTCGCCAGTATGGTGGTCATTTCGCTCCTGTCCTTTATCGTATGGGCTCACCACTTCTATACGATGGGTGCAGGCGTCATGGTCAACGGTTTCTTCTCCATCACGACGATGGCGATTGCCGTACCGACCGGCGTAAAAATATTCAACTGGCTCTTTACCTTGCAAAAAGGTAAGATTTCGTTCACGACACCGATGCTGTACGCCATGGCCTTTATTCCGATCTTTACGATCGGCGGCGTGACCGGCGTCATGCTGGCCATGGCCAGCGCGGACTACCAGTACCATAATACGATGTTCCTGGTTGCCCACTTCCACTATGTATTGATTCCGGGTACCGTCTTCGGGGTTCTGGCAGGCATGTACTTCTGGTTCCCGAAAATCTTCGGTTTCCGTCTGAACGAGAAGCTCGGCAAGACGGCCTTCTGGCTCATCGTCGTCGGCTTCAACACAGCTTTCCTGCCACTGTTCTTCCTTGGACTGAGCGGCATGACGCGCCGGATGTACACGTACTCGGCCGACACCGGCTTTGGTCCGTTGAATATGGTGGCTACGATCGGCGCCTTTATCCTGGCCATCGGCTTCGTTGTTCTGTGCTACAACTTCTACTGGAGCTTCCGTTACAGCCCACGGGACGAAAACGGGGATCCATGGGATGCACGTACGCTGGAGTGGAGTACGCCAAGCCCTGTGCCGGTGTATAACTTCGCCAAGGTACCTAACGTCAAATCCATGGATGCTCTGTGGGAAGCAAAAGTCAATGGGGTACCTCTCTACGAGGAAGGCCCTTACGAACCGATTCATATGCCTAACAACAGCGGTCAACCGTTCATTCTCGGCGTCATTATGTTTTTCCTAGGCTTTTTCCTGGTATTCAGCTGGTTCATTCCTGCAATCATTGCGGGTATCGCTGTCGTAGTCATGCTGGCCCTGCGTTCCTTCGAACGCGATCATGGCTATCACATTTCACCTGAGGAAATTGCCGCCACTGAACAGAAATTGCGGGGTGATTCCGTATGAAAATAAATGATTCGCTGCCACTCGAGTATAGAACGGAAGAGAACAGCAACAAGATCTTCGGGTTCTGGCTCTTCCTCGGTGCAGAGATCGCCCTCTTCTCCACGCTGTTCGCCGTCTACCTCACCTTGTGGAACCGGACGGGGAGCGGCCCGACGGGGAAAGAGCTGTTCGAACTGAACGGCGTCATCTGGGAGACGTTCCTGCTCCTGACCAGCAGTTTCACCTGCGGCCTTGGCATTCACGCCATGCGCCTTAATCTGAAGAAACCGATGATCGTCTTCTTCGTCCTCACGCTGCTCATGGGCCTCGGCTTCCTGGGCATTGAGATCACTGAGTTCGTCAACTACGTTCACGAAGGCGCCACGCTGCAAACGAGCGCATTCCTGTCCAGCTTGTTCGTCCTGCTCGGTACGCACGGTCTTCACGTCACGATGGGTATACTCTGGGGTGCGGGCATCCTGATCCAGGTCGGCCGCCAAGGCTTTACGGATGAGACGGCGAACAAATCGTTCATCTTCTCGCTGTACTGGCACTTTCTTGACGTTGTCTGGATCTTCATCTTCAGCTTTATCTACATGAAAGGACTGATGTAAAATGGCACGTTTATTTCCAATACGGCACGTGATCGGATACATCTTCTCGCTGATCCTTTCAGTGGTTGGACTGGGCGTTGTATTCTGGGATTTCAACCCGACCGCCGGACTCTGGATCCTGATCGTATGTGCGCTCATCCAGGCGTCGCTGCAGCTTGTGCTGTTCATGCACATCGGCGAGACCGACAACAAAAAGACGCTGTACTTCAACATTGCGTATGCGTTGTTCGTCGGACTGGTTACGATCTTCGGTACGCTCTTCACAATGCTGTGGGGATGGTAAGAAGCTTAGCTTAAGCTAAGATATAAAAGAGGCTTTTCTGATTCTTAAGGATCAGGAAAGCCTTTTTTGCGTTATGGGGTATATATTTGTAGCTCTCAAAACATAAAGATTATTGGATAAGCATCGAATCTTACATTCGTTCGTTAAAAATGTGATATAGGTACACGTACCATTTTGAACGGGGGCATACGGCATGGCGCAAAAACTAAGAATCACCTATTTGGATCTCCTGCGCGGCATCGCCATTTTGGCTGTGATCACCATCCATGTGACATCCTATCCGGTAGCCTTTCTATCGACGAATTCCACCGTGTACCCGCTATATTTCGTCCTGAATGCGGCGTCGCAATTTGCCGTTCCAGCCTTTCTGTTTTTGAGCTCGCTTGTCCTGTTCTACCGATATGACGACGGCTTGCAGAGCAGCTGGCTTATTTTTTATTGGAAACGCTTAAAGCGGATCCTTCTGCCTTATTTGTTCTGGTCCGTTTTATATTCCACTTATCTATCGTATATCCAGCATATCTCGTTTTCCGACGCCCTCCGCAAGTTCCTTCATGGATTGCCGCTTGGCGGCAGCTACGATCATTTGTATTTCATGATCATCATCGCCCAGTTTTATTTGTTGTTTCCTTTCCTTTCGCTGTTGTTTCAAAAAGTCGGGCAGGTCCGGCGTCATCCATTATTCGTTGGAGCCTTCCTCCAGATCGTCTTCTACTTATTGAATTATTACGTGCTTCATATGCATAAAACCGGAACGTTCGTGATGAGCTATCTCGTCTATTTCTTTTTGGGGGCTTATATGGCCGACCGGTTGAAGGGTATCCCTCCGCAAGCAACGCCGCAATGGAACTACCGATGGACGGCTCTGTTTCTCGGATCCGCTTTGCTCTTTATCGTGCAAAAATGGCTGCAGCTTGCCAGCCCCCATTGGATTCGCCAGCCTTTTCTATCCAACATCAACTTTATTACGGATTACGCCTACTGCAGCATAACGTGCGTATTTTTGGTACACTTCGTTCGAATTCTGGAAGGGAAACCACGCCTTCAAAGAATACTGTTTTCTCTCGGCTCCTGCGCCTTCGGCATTTACTTTATTCATCCCTACTTTTTGATCTTGTGGCGGCATTTTGTCATGACGAGCGGCCCGATCGCCTATCACATTCTCACATGGACAGGCGGTGCCGCCGCGCTGGCCGCATCCTGGCTGATCACTTGGCTCATCATGCATACTCCGCTCGGCGTCTATCTGGTCGGGGAATCCAAGTGGAAATCCCGGAGCAAGCGCGGTGTGTCTCAGAGCGGGACGATGTGAGCTTGGGAGTTAGGCTGTGCAGCCCACTCTGAGGTTAACATGGGCTGACAAAGGCGACCACTTCGATTCTCCAGAATTGATCCGTCCGCTCCGCTGGATTCACGGATGCAAAAAAGCAGCCTGCCGTTTCTGCGGCAGGCTGCTTGCTTACTACTTGGTTTACACTGCTTCTATCCAATTTGCTTAAGCTAGTCGCTTCATTCTACAACTGCTTTTGGGCTGCTTGTCTCTTCTTGAGTCCGAACAAAGCAGCACCAAGTGCAATCAAGCCCACACCCGCAAGCTGCATCGGCAGATGGCTGGCCTCCCCTGTCTTCGGCAGAGTTGCCGCCCCTTCAGTCGATGACCCGCCAGGCTTCTGGCTGCTACCTGTATGGCTGCCAGCGCTGCTGTTCTCGCCTGGGTCGGTTTCATGACCCGGGCTCGGCTGCGTTCCAGCCCCGCCAGTGCCCGCTGTGCCGCCGCCATTCGGCTGCCCCGGCTTGGCTGGCTGCTCCGGCTGGTTCGGCTGTCCCGGATCGCTTGGCGCCGGTCCGATGATCACTCCGCCTGGTATGTTCGGAATCTGCGGACCTTCTGGCGTTCCGCTGTCCCCAGGCAGCTGCGGTTCGTCCGGATCCGGAGTAGGCGTTACCGGCGGATTCGGTTGGTTACCTCCACCGCCGGGGTCACCGCCGCCATCGGTGCTTCCACCGCCGCCCCCGCCTGTGCTGCGGCCGTTCTCCACGGTAATCGCGGTCTCCTGACCGGATACGATTTCGAATTCGGTCTGTGCCTTCCAGATGTAGTAGCCGGACGGAGCGGCCGTCTCTTCGGCGTAATACTTGCCAGGTCTCAGATCGTCTACACCCAATTCGCCGTGCTCGTCCGTCACCAGACCGGCGAGTTCCTCGCCTTTGGCATTTAGTACCGGCTGCTTGTTCTCATCGAGAATGCGGAACTCGGCACCTTTCAACGGAATATCCAGCCGGCCTGTCTGAATTTTGGTGATCTTCAGCGAGCCGGTGATCTTGTCGTTGGTGAAGTTCAGCAGCAGCGGCTGGTCATCTACGATTTCGAATTTCAGCGGTTCCAGCACGGACTGATAACCGACAGGAGGTGTAACTTCTACAAACATGTAGCTGCCCGCCTTCAGATTCGGAACGGGTACCTTACCGTCCGCATCCGTGGTCAGCCCTGTCACCACTTCATGTCCCTGCTCGTCCAGCAGGTTAAACACGGCGCCTTCCAATGGCGAGCCGTCATAAGCGTCGGTTTTGGTCAGTTGGACAGAACCGACATAGATTTCATTGGCTACGGTTTTTTGCTTGGTGATCGACTGGTTCACTTCAATGGTAAACGGGATCGGCGTCGCATCGAGCCTGTATCCCTTAGGGGCTTGGACCTCGATCAACTGGTAGTCTCCAGCTTCAAGATGAGCCAGCAGGATTTTTCCATCCTCCCCTGTATTCAGCTCCGTCTTACCCGTGACGTCTTCGAAAGCCCCGTTCACGTCCTTTTGAAGCTTGAACACGGCTCCTTCCAGAACCTTCGCAGAATCATCCTTATCTACCTTCGTGAGCTCGAAATCCCATATGCCTTTCGTATTCGTGACGGTTATTTCGGCTGCATCCGCTTTGAAGGTCATCTTCTTACCGTTCCGGTACTCATCGTCGATGAGATAGCCGGCAGGAGCGGCCAGTTCCTTCAGCACGTAATCATTGTACCGGGTGCTGCTGAAGACCGCTTTCCCCTCTTTATCGGTAACGAGCTCCCGAATGAGAGTGCTGCCGGTCTTATCGTAGAGCCCGAAACGGGCACCTTCCAACGGCGCGTTATCTGCGGCGTCCACTTTGGTAATCGTCAGATCGCCTTTGCCCGTCTGGGCGCCGCCGCCGGCTCCCGAGAAGCTGACATTGACGCTTTTATTTTCGTCTTTGCTGACGCTACCCGAGGATTGGCCGGCAAACTTGGCATTGTTGCTGATCGTGTCGCCATTGTCGGCATTAATGAACGACTTATACTTCAGAATATACGCTTCCTGGATCGTATCCTTGAAAGTCAGGGTAAATGCATTGTCCTTGACGTCAAGCATATAAGCTGCCGGGCTTACGAGTGCCTTTTGTGTGAGGTTCCCGTTCTTGTCTACTGCCGTACTATACAGTTCAAACGAAGATGGAATCAGGATCTGATTCTCGGATAAAGTATCCGTCAGCACCGCGTTGTCCACGATGGACTGGCTGCGGTTCACATTGAGGGTCCAGTAAGCAAAATCCTGATCCGCCCCGGCTCCTTGCACGCCGGTTTTATTGATATATTCGCCGCCAAACTGAGGATTCACATTGGTAGACTGCGCAAACAGCTTGGAATCCGGCTGTGCACGGTCAAACATCTCGGCGGCGTTGCTGTAGCTTGCTGCCACCGGATGATCTTTCAAGCTTGTTTTGTACGTGATCCGGTAGGCGCCGTCGATCGGTTTGTTGAACACCAGTTCAAAACCGTCTGTTCCATTCTCCGTCAGCGTCTTTAACGTGTAATCATCGTTCAGTACGAGAGGAGCTCCATTTGGATTAACGCCATTCGCACCGCCTGTGAGCTCCAGCGGTTGAACCACCAAGGATTCCGGCAAAAACGTCTGCTCCCCGGTGTAGAAATCCCTGACGACAGGCTGGCTCACCTGATAAAGGTTGTAGTTCACGTTCAAGTTCCAAGTGATTTCCTTGGTCTTCGCATCATAGCTTCCCGTTTTGCTGCCGTTGTTTTTCGTGAAGTTGTCAGCAGGGGCGCTTGCGGTTTTGTTGATCGACTTTTGTCCGTCGCTTTCCTTCCAATCGACCTTGGCAGTGTTCGTATATTCATTCATTTTGCCTGCGGTCGGATCGAATTTGGTTTTGTAAGTAATTAGATAGTTAGCATTGATAGGATTAGTGAACGTAATCTTGAACCCGGTATCATATCGCGGATCAGGCTCAAGCTTGTAATCCGTTCCCTCCGTCAGTCCTTCTATTTTGACGCTATCAGAAATCAGCTCCATGTGCTGGTCTGCAAAATTATCCGTAATGACGACATCGGTCATGTTCTTATTGTCATCATTCAGGCTGAGCTTCCAATCAATCGTCTTGTCGGCATAGTTCGTTCCCGTATAGGTCTTCCAGAAAATAACCTGCTTGATGTCTTTTCCGACCGTGACATCCGGCACATCTGGCATGCTAACTGTGTTTTGAACGTTTCCATCCTCGTACACGCGCCCGGATGCCTTCGTCTTATATTGAATTTCATAGGCAGCATTAACATCGCGCGAGAACTGAAGCTTGAAGCCCTCCGCCGTTTTGGTCACGGTATAATCCGTGTCCTTTAAAAGAGGCAGCGTTTCGGTTTTCTGCGAAGCGGTGCCGTTATCGGCAATCGTCATCTCGTACACTTTGAACGAGTCGTCTACCAGCTCCTGCGTGGATGTATCAAACTTATCGTTGATCCAAGCCTTGGCCTGAGGCAGGCTCTGTTCGTTATAGTTGTACTCGATCGCCCAAGAAATGGTTTGACTATTTGCGTCATAGCCTGTGGACTTTTTACCGAGCGGCTTGCTGTACTTCGTATCCACCTTTGCCGACTTCGTCAGCGGGGGCCCGCCACCGTCGACTTCCACATTGTTTGTGTACGTTGTGTCCGTCGTCTGCGTAATTTTCGTCTTGTAATGCACCCGATACGCACTGTCCGAGCTTCCGTTAAATTTCAGTTCAAATCCATCAGCAGCTGGAGTCGTGTCATATCCGATGAACAACTCCGGATCTTCCTTGACCGAGCCGTTCAGCTGAACCTCCAGCTTGTGGACTTCGATGGAAGCCGGGATCAGCTCCAAACCTGCTGGCAGCGCATCCTTGAACTGCGCATCCGTCAGCATGCGCTCACCCTTGTTGAAATCGACCGTCCAGGTAATTTCGCTCGGGTTCATCGCTTTGTTCGGCGTACCGGACTTGTCGATTTCGCTGTCTGTCGGATTGTTGAAATGAATAGGGATGATAATCGGATCATCGGGATAATCAAAGACGATGTCCTGCTTGGTCCCGCCGGAAAACTTGCTGCCGTCGAAATTTCTCCATACGTAAAAATCCCCGGACCATTCATTGTTATCCTCGATCTCCTTGCTGAACGTAAAGGTAACCTTACCCTCCGACGTAATATGATAGGTACCTACATCACCAGTCAGGATGCCGTCCAATGCCCGGTCCGGCTTGAATTTGTCAGGGAGATCGAAGGTAAAGGTAGCACCTTCATGGAAACCATGGTCTGCAGGAAGTGTCCAATATACGTCCACTTGAACGGTGGCCCCCATATCGATGCGGATGTCCTGAAGTTTGTTTCCCTTATCGTCCTTCATTTGAACATCGGTAATGATGTTCTCCGTAATAACCTCGCCCTGCGCCGCCGGATCTGCATCCGCCTGTACGTCTCCTTCAGCAGCAGCCAAGTCCGACGCAGCCGGCGCTCCAGTCGATGGGTCGGGTTCAGCCGGTACAGCTGGTGTCTCTTCCCCAGGGGTCGCTGGAGCATCCCCAGCCGGCATATCCGTCCCCTGATCCCCCGGGGTCACAGCCCCTTCACCGGAAGCCGGTGCATCCGCATCGGATGTGCTCACGGCTTCGGTTGTACTTCCGGTGGTGTCCGTTTCGGCACGCACCAGACCGGAAGGAACCAGCAGGTTAATGAGCAGAAATAATGCCATTAACACATAAGGCACCTTCCAAAATCTTCTTCTCATTCGTAAGATTTCACCTCTCACTCTCTATTTTTCAAAATGGTTCCGCTGGTGAAAAATGATAAGTTTTGTCCGTGTTTGTCGAACCAGCAAACATAATTACTATAAAGGGTCCCTCTGAATAAGTTCTGAATCTCGCTTTCCGTCCATGGAAGGCCAAGTGAGAGGGTGCGGAAGTTTTTGAGCAAACGACGATCTTGGTGCACCGGACAACAAAAAAACGCCCTGCCTTCACATGGAGGCAGGTGCGTTATAGGGATTTCATTTTACCTTTGATAATCAGCCGATGCGTCGGATTCACCAACGGATCGCAGGTCACCAGGGTGATTTCCCGGTCCCGGCCATTCGCTTCCAAGACCCACACCTCTTCCGGTTTGACGACCAGCTTGTCCGTTACCGTATATTCAAAGATCGCGGAGCCGGTGTCCACGCGAATGGCGTCCCCTGGCTGGAGCTCATCGAGCCGATTGAAGTTGCGGCCGTACGTCCGGCTGCGATGGCCTGCGACGGCGAAATTCCCGATTTGTCCGGCTTTGCCGGTATGCTCAATGCTGGCAAGGCTTGTTTTCATATGCTTTAGGGTAGCACCGTGCAGGATGGGCAGCTTCAAATCGATTGTATCGATGCTGAGCATGCCCTCCACCTCTCCGTCATCAGGCTTAGTAGAGACTGCGGCAGGGGTTCCCTTCGGTACATTGTCATACTCGGCGATTCCGCCAACTGCCTTCGACACCTGCTCCTCTTCGTAGCCTTCGATGTTTTGGAAGCTCTTCTCCCACTCGCTGGCCAGCTTCTGCTGCGCCGCGTCTTCCCTTAGCTCGGCCAGCTTTGGGTAACACAGCAGGATTACGCCGGCCGCAATCATGATGCCTGCCCATATTTTGATCTTAATCGATGGTCACCCGCTTTTCTCCCCAGATTTTTCTTCCCAGATCAGCCCTGCAAACAAAACGCGTTTCGGTTCCTTCGTCAGGGAACAGCTCTCCCAATGATCCATTTTGGCCAGCCCGCGCCGGACCAGTGCAAAAATCGTATTCGTCGTACAATACCAACCCGGTTTCGAAGGATTCAAGGAGTTATCAGGCTCCTCCTCGTAAGTCCAATACCCGCCATGCTTCCAGCGTTTTAACCGCCCGCCGTGCTTTCGCGCCATGTTCAGCGCTTCAATTTGTTTGTCGGATAAATGCATACGATCACCACTTAACCTTTAATTGTCTTTTCGCCGGCAGAGTCGGCGGATCAGGCATCAATTTACCGATACCAAGCATATCTTGATTAAATCATACGGGACTGGATAAATTCTGAATATCACAGATCGATGACAGAAGAAATTCCTTTACGTATCCGCTGAACGGCTGGCTTGTACGGGTATGACAAAAGATACGACGGTCCCTGTTCCCCATTGGCTCTGAATCTTCAGTCCCTTTCCATACTGCTGCATCAGTCTGCGATTCGTATTCAGAAGCCCGATGCCGCGGTCCTCCGATTTCGTCTCGTTCCGCCGGGGCTTCAGCAGCTGCTCTACTTCCTCCTCGGACATGCCTTGGCCATTATCCTTTACCTCAAAAAGGACTTCATCCGCTTGTCGTGAAATTCGGATCCATACCGTTCCTCCTTGCAGACGGCTCAGCAGCCCATGTTTGACGGCATTTTCTACTAGCGGCTGCAGTGTCAGCGGAGGAATCCAAAGCGCGAGATCCGAATCCAGGTCCCATACGACCTCCAGCCGTTCCCTGAAGCGCTCCTTCTCGATGTAGAGATAAGCGCTCACCAGCTCCAATTCGTGGTCGAGCGGTATCGCCTTCTCCGAATTCAGGAAATCGATGCTGATCCGCAAATATGACATGAAGGCATGGGCCAAATCGCGCATTTTATCCTGATCGATTTCGCTCAGCGCCATGATGGAATTCATCGTATTGAAGAAAAAATGAGGCTTGATTTGCGCTTGCAGATAGGCGGCCTCCATGCCAAGCCGTTCGTCAATCGACCTTTTCAAAGCTGCCAGCGATAAAACCCTGTATTGTAACTCAAGCGCATCCACGGGCTTGGCGACATAATCGTTGGCACCGGCGATAAATCCGGCATAAATATCTTCCGGCCGGGTTCTCGCGGTCAGGAGCAAGATCGGCAGCTCGGAGCCCGAATAGCGCTCTCGGACGATCCTCGTCAATTCATAGCCGGACATCCCAGGCATCATGACGTCGGAAATAAGCAGATCCCATCCGGAAGAATTCAGTTGAGTCAACGCTTCTTTCGCCGATCTCGCGGTCCCCACCTCATACTGCTCCTCCGTAAAAATACCTGTCAGGACCCGTAAATTGACCGGATTGTCTTCAACGATCAGCACCTTCAGCCCATTGGAGGAGAAGCGACGATCCGAGGCGATCTGAATAAGATCCGATTCGGTACCGACCGCCGCTTGCCACAGCAGCATGCTGGAGGCTTTCTCCTGGTCGATCTGCTCCTTCTGCGGCATCGGGACCATCGCCTTCGCCGTGATCTTAGCGATTGGCAGGGAAAAGCTGAATGTCGTTCCTTTTCCCAATTCGGATTGTACGTTCAGGCTTCCCCCATGCAGTTCGACCAGCTGCTTGCTGATGCTCAAACCAAGCCCGATCCCTCCGTTACCATCCTCAGCCCCCTGCTCATAAGGAAGAAATATTTTTTCCAGCGCCTCTGTGCCCATCCCCCGGCCTGTGTCTGCGATTTGGATGACAACGCTCCCCGCTTTGGCTTCTGCCATCACGTTGACCGACCCTTCATCCGTAAACTTGATCGCATTATGAAGCAAATTGGACAGAATTTGGATCAGCCGCTGCTCGTCGGCATATACGGAGGGAAGCGGGCCGGATACGGACAGCCCTACCTGAATCGGCTTGCCTTCTGTCATATATGCAAGCATGCCGATGACCCCTTGAATGACAGGTTCAACCTGAAGAGACTCCTGCCGCAGAACGATCCGGTGGTCCTTGAGTCTGGAAGCATCGAGCAAATCGTTCAGTAAATGCGCCATCCGGCGGCTGATCGTTATGAGAAGCTCCATGTTGCTGCGGCTGTCCTTCTGGATCGCCCCATCCTCTCGAGCCAGCACGGATTGGGCGATGTTGATGATGCCGTGCAGCGGGGTTCGAAGCTCATGCGACGTGTTCGCCAAAAACTGATCCTTCCGTTCGTCGGCTGCTTGAAGCTGGGCATTCAGCTTGGCATTTTCCGCCGCATTGCGGAAGTACCTAATAAACCAGTATGTAGAAAACCCGATAATCGCGGCAAGAATATCGATAGGATAGTAAATCGGACTGGCGATCCAGTCAAAGTTCACGACTCCCCAAAGGATATTGGACAACACGCTGACCGCGGACAGAAGAATAATAAAAGCGTCCCGCTGCTTCCGATATACCATTTTCCCAAACGAAACGATAAACCAGGCAGTAGGAATCAGATAGAGCAAGCCAAATATATGATTGGCCGTCGAAAGGTGAATCAGGCGGGACGGGGCCGCCAGTACGAATGCGCAATACAGCACGAGCACGCCGATATATCCCCTGAAAAAACGTCCCCGCCAGGCTTGCCCTAAAAAGCTTCCACCCATTAGCATCAAGCAGAACGTCACGCATAAATAGGAAAGGATTTTCACCTTAAGAGCCCAGGCGTAAGTGAGAGGGATCCACATTAACAGAATAGACTCATGATCCGATATTACGGTCATCCCCGCGGATACCAGCAGCAGAATAAATACCAGCAGCAGCTTTTCTTTCGGATTGATCGCATACAAAATGACCGCATAGGATGCGTGGAGAAGCAATATAAAAAAGGTGATGAGCTGAAAGCCAATGGAATACCACCACTCAAAATCGATGGCCGCCTGCGTACCAAAGCGCAAAGATTTGACGATCCCCCCGCTGGTCGGGTCCTCATAGTTCGCGGCCTGAATCATCAGATCAATGACCTTTTCGCCATTTGCGCTATATGTGTCAATAAAAGAAACCATGCGGGGCGCATATGCTTTCGCGTCTTCTGCAGGCTGGCCGAAACCGCCTACGGTCTTTCCGTTCATGATCACCACGGAGGAAGACTTGACCTGCTTGACCCATAAGGCATACGACTGTTCCATCGGCTGATCCACCAGGATGCGAAGCCGGTAGGTACCGTAGCCGAATGAGGAGGATCTATTCTCCCAAGTACCTCTCCAATCCCCGGGCACTTGAATGAGGCTTCTGTCCCCGGCGGCCTGCTCGGCCTGGCTGCCGCTCTTGAAAAGCATATCGGGATAAAACTCCCACTCTCCGTCCAGGTTGATGGAATGCCTGTCATCCAGGCTTACCCCGCGGAGATCCAAGACGCCGTTCACTGCGTTCACCTGCACGTCGATGCCGCCGAATGCCGTCGACCAGCCCCACCGGGCTGCAAGCAGGCAGGCTAAATATAAGATTAAGATCACTGCTTTTTTCATGTTCAATCGCGGCCTCGTTTCGTCAGGAAGTTCTGCATTTTGTATTCATACTTTTTTATCGGACTAAGCCGCTTCATTAAACAGAACCAATCCAATACAATTCAGAGCACTGCCGGCGCAAATCAAAAACGGGTGCCTATTCGGCACCCGTTTCCTCATTTCTCCTTATTTCTGCAGCTTGCCGTATTCAGACAGGCCGTCCTATTGAACGTCGGCTTCTTGCTTTTCATGCAAGCGCTCCTTCTCCCACGCCGCGAACCAAGCTGAGATCTCCTTACTGGGCGTCATATCGTAGTCTTCCAGGAAAACCGATGTCATTTGCTCGTACAGCCGGCGGACCCCCGCCAGTTGACTGATGGCGGCATACAGCTTCATTAAGCCGTCGTACCCCTCTTCCCTGTAGGGCATTTTCCGGATCATCTCCTGGTACAATCCGATGGCTTCCGCGTGCTGACCGAGGCGGACGCAGCATTCGGCGATCTGCTTCGCATGGTCAAACCAGAGGAGCCGGGTTCGCTCCTGTTCCGGTTCTGCCCACCCGTACCCGTGCTCCCCTAGGAAATCCCCAGGATACTTATCCATGATGACGATATGTTCTGAAAGGTTTTCGGGCGCTACCAGAGGAGCGCTGCGCAGGCATTGTTCCCACTCCTCGATATCCAGCGTTACATTTCCGAATTCAAGCCGGTATCCTTCATCCTGAAACTTGATATGTAGATCGATGCCGCACATCTTAATCGTTTTCCGGATTTGATAGATTGCCGTGTGAAGCTGGGTTGTTGCCCTTTTCAGGTTAAAGTCCGGCCATAACAGGTCGATCAAGGTTTGCTTGCTCACGGTTTTATTCCGGTAATAGATCAGGTACGCAAATAATTCCGGTGCTTTAAGGGTTCTCCATGAAAAGGACTGGGGCTTGCCGTCTGCGGATCGAAAGTGCAGGTTTTTCAGGCAGCACAGCATCATATGGTTTTCGGGTTGTCCGTCATCCGAAGAGGAAACCGCAGTCCGCGATCGGGTAGCCACACGCTCCATCGTCACGGCCAGCCTATTGGGATGGATCGGTTTAAGTAAATAGTCCAGCGCGTTAATCTCAAAAGCTTTTATAGCAAACTCCTGGTATGCCGTTACAAAGACAACCTCCAGGCCGGGAATCATGGCATGCAGGTGGTCAGCCAGTTCAAATCCCGACATTTCCGGCATATCGATGTCCAGAAAGGCAAGATCCGGAGCGGTCTCTGCCGCTGCATCCAGCGCTTGAAGAGGGCTCTGGAAGGCAAGGACAGACATCGTTTCCGGATTTACTCCTTCCAGCGACTGCAGGAGCCGTTCCATTTTCTGCAAAGCAAGAAATTCGTCATCAACGAGAATAATCTTCAAGGTCTATGCGTTCTCCTTTCAGGCCATTTCGAACATGAGCCGCCTCCTTCCCAAAGATGCGGTCCCCCGCTAGAGTCATGTACGGCTATGCTGAAAGCAGCCCCGCAAAAAAATCTTATTGCAGAGCTGCTCTACGATCACTCAATTCGAGAGTATCATTAATTGGGTATCTATTCAATTCGTTCAGTAAATAAGAGAATGAAGGATGAAAGACCCTTAAGTAAACAACGCGATATTAAACAATTTTATAATTAAAGCAATAACGACAAGGAATGACGAAGTATATGCGAGTTGGTTAAATGTTTGATCTTCGGCGGAGCGGCGGCGCTTCTTTTTCGGACGAGGCTTTTTTCTGATGAGTTTCCTTTTGGACATGTTGGAAGTCCTCCATTAAGGGAGTGTCATACAGCAAAGGCTGCACCCGGTTGTCTTCATGGTCAGCACCTTATTCCACTTATATGTAGCCAAAGAGACAAAGGGAACTAGCCGAATCGCCCCTTGTACGCCGGCCCGTTCCCTGCTGTCTTTGTAGACGCCAAAAAGCAGGGCCTACCTCTGGGCATCGCCTGCTTGGTTAGACGGACGATGACATGGTCAGGATCCCTGCTTCTCTATAAACTCCGCCAGCCGGCGGTAGATTCCGATGATCTCCTCCATCGGCATTCGTACGAGCCCGCTTGAGCTGGGGGCCACGAACTCATGAATTTCCGGGATGACGGGGTCCGGCTGAAATCCCCAATCCACCTTGGACCGCCGGCTGTATTCCGTATACACGCCTTTGCCCACAAAGCAGGCGATCCGCGGCAGGTACTGCCGCAATTTTCCCCGGAGAATTTCCCTACCCTCCGCGTACTCCTGCCGCTGGATATCCTCGACGCCCCGGGTTGGTCTCGCCACAATATTCGTGAAACCGTAGCCGAGCTTCAGAAGATCCTGGTCTTCCGAAGCATCGTACAGTCTCGGCGTCAGCCCCGAGCGTTGCAAAATACGGTAGAAATTGTTCCGCGGATTGGCGTAATGGTGTCCGGTCTCTCCGGACTGCAGGCTGGGATTAAAGCCGATAAACAGGATGGACAAGCCATAATCGAGATGATCCGGTATCTCGGGCATCCTGATCGCCTCCTTTGTTTCCGGTTAGTACAATTTATCCGACGTCGCTTTAGCCGTGATTTCCCTGTACTTCAGCGCTTCATCCTTCATACGCAAGGATACGGCGACGTTCAGCATGTCGATGACGGCCAGCTGCGACATTTTCGCCGACAGGGAACTCCCCTGAAGCGGATTCTCGCGACCCACCATAATCAGCACGATGTCCGCCACTTTGGTGATCGGGGAACGGGCGTTGCTCGTAATGGCAATAATGCGGGCGCCCGCTTTTTTCGCCAAATTCAGATTGTCGATCGTGTCCTTGGTGCTGCCCGAGATGGACAAACCGACGGCCACGTCGCTGCTCGTCATGAGCGAAGCACCCATCGCCTGAAAATGGGTATCCGCGACAGCCGTGCTCCTTTTGCCGATCCGGGCGAAGCTGTGAGCCCCCTGCATCGCCGTCAGCCCCGAAGACCCCACCCCAAAAAAGTGGATGGACGATGCGCTTAGCAGGCACTCAATCGCCTTGCTCAGCTGCTCCCCATTGATCAGCTCGCGCGTTTGGTCGAGGGTCTGGATATGGGTGCCGATGATTTTCTGGCTGAGCGTGATCGCGTCATCGTCCTCGGAAATCTCTTTATGAATATGATCCGTCGGCTTGACCAGATCCTGGGCAAGTGACAGCTTGAAGTCCTGAAAGCCTTGAAACTTCAGCTTGCGGCAGAAG
Source organism: Paenibacillus sp. XY044 (assembly GCF_002257645.1). Taxonomy (GTDB): domain Bacteria; phylum Bacillota; class Bacilli; order Paenibacillales; family Paenibacillaceae; genus Paenibacillus_AQ. Next base: position 85,340 of record NZ_NQMO01000011.1, read on the forward strand.
CGCAGCACCGTCGTTTCCCCCACATCCGCCTTTTCGGCGAGCTCCGTCACCGACTCATAGATAATATCCTGGGCATGCTCCAAAATATACTGGGCCACCTTCTGCTCGGTTTTCGTCAGTCCGTTCAGATGGCTGCGGATGCTCAGCAGGGTTTTTCCCATTTCCTGCACCATGGACAATCGTATCTTCCCCTTCCTCTTCCTCTTTCTAAGCCGTTTCGCCGGTAATTCGCACGGCCGGTTCGCTTGGTTATTCGTAAGACCGGTTCGCCGGTTATTCATATACACTCGTTTAGGAGATTATTTCCCCTAATCATATATAATGGAGGTTAATTTCTCCAATAACAATACAATTTTATTGTATAAGCAAAAAAGGAGGATTGCAAGCAGGGGGGATGGCATTTGCAAAAGTGCATCTATTTAGCTTCAAAACTCGCTTTTAGCGAAAATAGCCAAAATCAGATGCACTTTTTGCAGTTATTTCGTCCAACTTGGTTGTCGTACTAGAACCCGCTTTTCCATCCATGTCGTTGTCATTGCGCGATAAAGCCCAGCGGTGGCCCTTCCATGCCATCTGGGCGAAATCGGCGCAAAGACACATTTAATCGCTCTTCCCTGGCAAATTCGGCTCAGGGTCATGCTTAACGACCTCGATTTCCCGGATCAGCGGTCCTTCCATGCGCCGGACGGCAAATTCGCAATCGTCCTGCCGGATGACGTCCCCTTCGGCGAGATCGAATTTTTGCGAAAGCAGCCATCCGCCGATCGTGTACACTTCGTCCCCCGCCGGGATGTTGGTTCCCAGCTTTTTGTTCACGTCATGGATGAGCGCTTGGGGCTGAAAGCGGTAGCGGTTGTCCTCCAGCTTCGTGATCAGGCCGGTTCCGGCTGGCTGAGGCCCTCCGGAACTCGAAGGAATCTCGCCGACGATCTCCTCCAGAATATCCTCCATCGTGACAAGACCCGACGTGCCCCCATATTCGTCCATCAGCACCGCCATATTGATGCCCGCCTTCTGCATCTGGGCCAGCAGATCTCTCGCCTGGACGGTCTCGATGACCTGCAGTACCGGACGGACGAATGGCGCGACCCCCTCGTCTTCCCCAGTTACATGCCGAACGACTTGATGCAGCATTTCCTTAACATGGATGATACCCGTAACACGGTCCTTATCCCCATCGATCACAACCGGAAGGTAATTAAACGTTTTGCTCTCGATCACCTCCAGGACATCCCGGACGGTCGCATCGTGGGAGACGTAGCGGATGGAAGTCCGCGGCACCATGATTTCCCGGGCGTCCCGCTCGTCGAAATCAAAAACGTTGTTTAGATAGCGGTACTCGGTCGGCGTAATTTCGCCGCTGCGGTACCCTTCGGTGAGCGCAAAACGAAGCTCCGCTTCGCTTAACGCGGCGTCCTCCTCCGATACGGGCTTAATCCCAAAGATGCCGATAATAAAGCGCGAGGAGCGGCTCAGAATCCAGTTGAAGGGATACGTGATTTTGTAAAAAATAATCAGCGGACGGGCGAAAAACAGCGCCATCGGTTCGGCGATCTGAATCGCGAAGCTCTTCGGTACAAGCTCCCCGATCACAACCTCAAAGTAGGTCAGGATCAGAAAGGCGATGATGAAGGATACAATGCTCTCCACGGACTCTGGTGTATGCATAAGCTCGAACAACGGGTGGATCAACCGCTCCACGGTAGATTCCCCCAGCCAGCCGAGAGCCATCGAGGTCAGCGTCGTTCCGAGCTGGCAGGCGGACAGAAACTCGTCCAGCCGGGAGATGATATGTTTGACCGCGCGGGCATTTTTATTGCCTTCGGTCACCAATTGATTAATGCGGGACACTCTGACCCGGATCACCGAATATTCGGAGGCGACGAAGAACGCGGTTAACGCGATCAGCAAAACAACGAATATGATTTTCACGATTTCCACAGCATTTCCTTACCCCTGCGCCGCGGGCGGCCGTTGGCGGCCAGGATAAGGAGCACCTCCTTTATGTTCAACGGATGAAAAATCTCTTGGAATGTATATACCCATTTTTAAGGAGGGACGCATTGGTTTTGGGATGGGCCAGACAAGATGAGGATTCCTGGACTTCAGCTTTTGACGCGTGGGAACGGGCCGTGACTTCGACTTTTGCGCGTGGGAGGAACGGGCATTGGGCTTCAGCCGCTGTTGAATTCGTGTTTTATTGACTTAGGATGGACCCGAGATGATAGAGTTACCCCGGCTTCAACTTTTGGCGCGTGGGAGGAACGCGCATTGGGCTTCAGCCGCTGTTGAATTCGTGTTGTTTGGGATTTAAGGGGTGGTCACAACACGAATTTAAAGGCGGCACGTAAACTTTACGCCTCAATGCCCTTTTCCTCCAGGTGCAGCTGTCCAGGGAAACAAACCTAAAAGATAAATGGTCCATCGACTTACTTATTGAGAAGCCAGACCACGTCTTATCGGAAATTTGTTCAAAAGCTTACACTTTCTTAGACCAAAAAAATCCCGATAATTCGTAGAATCGTCGGGGTCATCTTATACTGTGAATTTCCTCCGGCACATTTGAGCCAAACATCCCCGCTAAAGGCCTAAATACCTCCCAGTGATCGAGGCGCTGCAATCGATACTATCTTTCGGTATACCTTCAAACATCACCTGGCCTCCTTCTTCTCCTGCACCAGGACCGAGATCGATCATCCAATCGGCCTGACGGATCACCTGCAAATTATGCTCGATCACGATCAAGGTACTGCCTCGCTCAACGAGGCGATTCATGAGGCCGATCAATAGTTCTACGTCAGACATATGCAGTCCGGTGGTCGGCTCGTCCAGAACATACAGGGTCCCCTCCCCCTCCAGTTCGGCGGCCAGCTTGGCCCGCTGCAATTCGCCGCCCGACAAGGTACTCAGAGGTTGTCCCAAGGTCAAATAACCGAGACCTACTTCTTTCAGTCTTTTGAGCGGCGGTTCAATTTCTTCCTCCTGGAAATAGCCCCGCGCCTCCTCGACGGTCATAGCCAAGACATCACTGATGTTTTTCCCGCGAAACCGGTAGGACAGAACTTGTTCCGTATAACGCTTCCCGCCGCATGCTTCGCAGATGCTGGAGACCGTGTCCATAAAGGCGAGATCGGTATATATGATCCCCAAGCCCTTACAGTGCGGACAAGCCCCATCGGAGTTGAAGCTGAACAGCGAAGCGTTGACGCGGTTTTCCTTGGCGAACAAAGTTCTGATCGTGTCGAATATGTCCGTATAGGTTGCCAGGTTGGACCGATTGGAGGCGTGGATCGCGCCTTGATCAATAAATATCGCTTCGGGGTAGTATCTCGGCAGAACTTGACGGATCAACGTGCTTTTTCCGGATCCCGCCACTCCGGTAACAGCGGTCATTACGCCGGCCGGAATTCGAACACTAATATCTTTAAGATTATTCAAAGACGCATGCTCGATGGCAAACCATCCGCTAGGCTTTCTGACCTCGCTCTTGAAGGCGAGTTTACGGTTTAAGTATTCGGCAGTTAATGTTTTGGACGACATCAGATGGCGAAAGCTTCCTTGGAATACAACATGTCCGCCGTCGGTTCCGGCGTGCGGCCCCATTTCAACAATGTGATCGGCGATCTGAATTACATCCGGATCATGCTCTACAATCAGAACGGTGTTGCCTTTATCCCTCAGCTGTTGAAGCAACCCGTTGATTGTGTTGACATCATGCGGATGGAGCCCGATGCTGGGCTCGTCAAAAATATACAGCAAATCGGATAAGCTGCTGCCGAGCTGGCGCACCATCTTGATCCGCTGCGATTCACCGCCCGACAGGCTGGGCGTTTCGCGGTTCAGGCTTAAATACCCAAGGCCAACCGCCAGCAAATTTTCCAGGCGTTTTGCGATCGCTTCCGTAACCGTCTGAGCTTCGGGCTCACGGATGGTACGAATAAACCCAGTAAGCTCGCTAACTTGCATCGCAGCGCATTCGGCAATGTTCTTTCCGTTAATTTCGCAGGACAACACGCGCGGATTCAAACGGCCGCCGCGGCATGAAGCGCACCGGTTCTCATTCACGATGCGATCGATCGCTTCCCTATATCTTTTAGCATCTTTCGAATCCTTGTATAAATAAGTACGCTTAATGCGCGGGATGACCCCTTCATAAAGAGACGTCGGCGGCCAACCCTCCGTTGGACTTGGCGGCTTAAATCCGCTTTTATTCAAAAGCGTGTCCATCTCCTCATCTGTATAATCCTTAAGCTTTTTGTCGTTATCGAACAGGCCGGTGCAAACATACCTTTTCCACCTGACGTCGCCAGGCATGAACGTTGGGAACAGGATTGCCCCCTTGTTAAGCGATTTTTCCCTGTCGATCAACCGGTCGACGTTGATGTCTTTCACTCTCCCCAAACCTTCGCAATCCGGACACATGCCTTGAGGGTTGTTAAAAGAAAACACGTCGGAATATCCAACGAAAGGAGTACCGATACGAGAAAACAGCAGCCGCAGCAGCGCGTAAATATCCGTGACTGTGCCAACGGTCGATCTCGCATTCCCACCGATTCTTTTTTGATTCATCACGATAACCGCCGGCAAATGCTCAATGGCATCCACCTCAGGCTGCCCATAGTGAGGGAGCCGGTTGCGGATGAAGCTGGAGTACGATTCGTTGAATTGCCGCTGCGACTCCGCTGCGATCGTATCGAAGACGAGCGCCGATTTGCCGGAGCCGGATACGCCTGCAAATACCGTAATTCGCTTTTTGGGGATCGTCACATGGATACCCTTCAGATTTTTCTCTCTCCCGCCGACAACGCGAATGTCATCTTCTTTGTTCACGTGAATTCCTCCTCTTGCGATTTGTATAAAATAGTATATGCTAAAACCATGTCAGAAACTGTCATGGTTAGGAGGAGGAACTTTTGTGAGCAAAGCCAAACTACTGTTTGATTTGATCCTGTATGTCAATGCCAAACGCAGCTTTACTGCCCAGGATGTCGCGAATGAATTTGGCATTTCTATCCGAACGGCGCACCGGTATCTTACTGATATTGGCGATATGGGTGTTCCGCTCTATACGGAACCAGGAAGAAGCGGCGGTTACCGGGTACTCCCCAACCGGACACTGCCGCCGATCATGTTTAACGAGGAAGAAGCGTTTGCTATTTTTTTTGCGTTTCAGTCATTGAAGTACTATCAGTCGCTCCCTTTTGACATTCACATCGATTCCGTCTCCCGCAAGCTGTACGCAAGCCTGCCGGGCGATACGAAAAGGAAAATGGACAGCCTTGATTCGGTCATCACCTTTTGGAATCAAAAAAGGACCGTTTCGTCTCCATTTTTAAAAGAAATCATCGAGGCTGCCGCCGCGCACCAGCTGCTTAAAATCGAGTATGTGTCGAAGCTGGAAAATACAGTGAGAGAAGTGGCTCCGATTGGTATTTACGCCAGCGATGGCTTCTGGTACATGCCTGCATTCGATCAGGCTCATGGCGAAATTCGGCTGTTTCGGACGGACCGGATCGTGTCTATGGAACAAACAAAGCAACCGTTTACACCACAGATTGAACTGCCAGAATGGCTTAACCGCAGTACGGCCCAAACGCCCCAATCGCCTGTTCGTTTATATGTAGAGCTGACCCGTGAGGGCATGAGACAGTGCCGCAGTCAGCCGTGGCTGGAGCCTTATATCGTGGAGGTTAACCCGGATCAAGGTTACATTGAATGTGTAATCGATGAGCGCGAGATGGAATTCGTGACCGGCTACTTTTCTCAGCTGGGCACTGCCGTTAAAGTCATCGAGCCCCGAGAGCTTGTGGATGGGATTTGTGAGCAGGCGCGGGAGATCCTTCGCCAGTATGCATGAGGCGATTGCTTTAAGGTAAGCTGATATGGACCGAACTAAAAAACTCCCCATACGGAGAGTTTCTTAATAAAGCATTGGTATGTTCATTAAAGCTACTGCTAAACACCGCCCTGACAAATCCATTGACACCTGGTTAGCAGTTATTTATACATCTCCCGAATCCGCTTGGCCTGCTCCTCGGGGGTCAAATCTTCAACATGGGTGGCAATCCACCAGATGTTTCCGAAGGGGTCCTTAACCCCGCCGTACCTCTCACCGGCATGCTTCATATCGGCCGGAACCATCACCGATACGGCTCCATTCCGAATGGCTCGCTCATAGACGCTGTCACAGTCGGCAACATACACGTACAGAGAAGCTGGAAAAGCACCGAAATCTGCATTGGGCTCACCGGCCATAATAACGGAATCCCCGAGCGCAATCTCAGCATGCATTACGGATCCATCCGGTCTGTCGAGTTTATACTTTAGTTTTCCATCGAACACCGATTCTATGAACTCAACCAAACACTTCACCTGTTCCACCATTAAATAGGGATTTACTGTTTTCATTCCTTCGGGTTGATGATTCGTTGTATTCATCGACGCCATGAATGAAGCCCCTCCTTAGCTTTAAAGTCGCTGTGGCCATTTATTCGACGGAAAGACTACGCTCTGCGCATCGCTCCAAGGACGATGCTGTAGCCATCCGGGTCAAGGAGGCAGGCGTTCTTGAATTCAAAGCCTCCGTGCGAACCGGTATACGGTTCGGCCGCCACGTTCGCGCCTCTGCTGCGCACTTCTTCAAGGTAGATGTCCAGGTCTCCCCATTCCATATGTACAAACGTATCCCATCCATGCTCGGGTCCTTCCCATTCCGTAGGGTAATTCCTTCGTTTGGCGGAAACCGCATTCGGTTTAACATCCTCGGGCGAGGCCGCCTGCTGCAAAATAAAAATCATACCGTCCCGTTCAGCATGCCCCCAATCATCCACTTGGCATCCGAGCATATCCCGGTAAAATAACTGCGATTGCTTCAGGTCCGAAACGAGCCTGACTTGAATCGACTTTCCCAGCAGCTTCTTCGGTTCTGTCTGCATGCCCATCGTTTGTTGGTCCATGGTTACACATCCCCTTGTGATCATTGTAAGGGCCGTATTGAAATGGAAAATACACCCACTCCTAGATTAGCGAATATACGTTCTGATGTAAACCGTTTTTTATGCAAAAAGCCTGCACAGCTGTTATCCGCTGTACAGGCATTCTTTTGATCCTTCGGATTAGAACAGGCTGCGCTGAAAATCGGCGATCGCCTTATATTCCTCTTCCAAGTTTCGCGAAATTTTAATAAAGATCGGCAGCAGCTGGTGGTAGACTTTTGCGTTCTCCTTCACCGGCTTATGCTGATGCGTCGATCCAACCATTCCGGAGACGATACCGAGTGAATCGATTTTGCCCATCGCGTACAAGCCGAGCACGACGGCGCCAAGGCAGGAGCTCTCGAAGCTCTCCGGAACGATCACTTCCTGATCGAAGATGTCGGCCATCATTTGGCGCCACAGCGGGGAACGTGAAAATCCGCCGGTCGCGTGGATTTTGGCCGGGCGCCCGATGCGCTCTTCCATTGCCAGCAGTACGGTATATAAGTTGAAAATGACGCCTTCAAGAACGGCACGGATCATGTGCTCCTTGCGGTGGTGCATCGTCAAGCCGAAGAAGGATCCCCGGGCATCGGGGTTCCAGAGCGGGGCTCGCTCCCCCGTCAAATAAGGGTGGAACAGCAGCCCGTCGGATCCCGGATTCACCTGTTCCGCAATCCGCGTCAGCAGATCGTACGAATCGATGCCAAGACGTTTTGCGGTCTCGATCTCGGATGCGGCAAGCTCGTCATGGACCCATTGGAACAGCATGCCGCCGTTGTTGACGGGACCGCCGATCACCCACAGCTTCTCCGTCAAGGCATAGCAGAAAATGCGGCCCTTCGGATCCGTCACCGGACGATCGACCACGGTGCGGATCGCACCGCTGGTGCCGATGGTGGCGGCAACGACGCCGGGCTCGATCGCATTGACGCCCAGGTTGGACAGCACGCCGTCACTCGCTCCCACGATAAACGGCGTGGATGGGTCGAGCCCCATCTCGGCGGCAAATGTCTGATCCAGTCCATCCATACGGTAGGTGGTCGGAACGAGCTCGGACAATTGGCTTGGCGTAATGCCGGCTACCTGCAGCGCCTCTTCGTCCCAATCGAGCTTGTTCAAGTTCATGAGGCCCGTACAGGAGGCTATTGAATGATCCACGACGTACCGGTTAAATAGCTTGGCGAACACGTACTCCTTAATCGAGATGAACTTGGACGTTTTTTCGAAAATGTCCGGATTGTCATGGCGCAGCCACATCAATTTGGTCAGCGGGGACATCGGATGGATCGGCGTACCTGTGCGGAGGTAAATTTCATGCCCGTTCATGTCGTTCTTCAGCACTTCGGACCATTTCGCGCTGCGGTTATCCGCCCACGTAATGCAGTTCATCAACGGTTTACCGTCCTGGCCGACCGGAATGACGCTGTGCATGGCCGAGCTGAACGAGACGAACATCACCTGCTCGGGGCGGATTCCGCTTGTGTCCATCACCTGCTTCACCGAATGGATTACGGCCGTAAATATCAGATCCGGATCCTGTTCGGCAATGGAAGATGTCGGCGTCAACAGCGGGTAGCCTTCACTTCCCTTGGCTACAACCTTTCCGTTTTCTTCGAACAGAACAGCTTTGGTGCTCGTCGTTCCAATATCGATTCCGATCATCAGATTACTGCTCATGTTTCAACCTTCTTTCCTCTTCACTAGACGTATCCTTATATCCTTATACTACCAGACTGAGCACCAGGATGATAATCAATGCAACGACCGACAACAGCGTTTCCATGACGGTCCAGGATTTCAACGTCTGTGGAACGGACATGTTAAAGAACTCCTTGACCATCCAGAAACCGGCGTCGTTGACATGCGATAGGACGAGCGAGCCGGCTCCGGTCGCCAGGACGACGAGCTCGACATTGGCTGCCGGGTTCAGCGCAAGCACCGGCGCGACGATCCCCGCGGTCGTGGTCATGGCCACGGTCGCGGAACCGGTTGCAACGCGGATGAGTGCGGCAACGAACCAAGCGAACAAAATAATGTTGATGTGGGCCGAAGTCGCGATTTGGGCGATCGCGTCACCCACGCCGCTGTTAATGAGCACCTGCTTGAACGCGCCGCCGCCGCCAATGATCAATATAATCGTGGCTGTTGGCGCCAGGCATTCGCTCGTAAACTTCGAAATCTGTTCTTTCGTAAAACCTCTGGCAAAGCCGAGGGAGAAGAAAGAAAACACGACCGAAATCAGGAGCGCGATAATTTCGTTACCGATAAATTCACAGAACAGCGTGAAGCCGCTGGTTGCATCCTTATCGACGATCGAAGCGATCGAACCGATCAGCATCAGAATGACCGGCATCAGAATCGTCAACAGCGTGATGCCGAAGCCCGGAAGCTTGCGCGTATTGCTGCTGGAGAACTGCTCCGCCAGTTCGGCAGGCGGCTCGACCTGGATGCGTCTGCCGATCCATTTCCCGAAGAGCGGACCGGCCACGATGGCCGTCGGAATGCCTACAATAAGGGAGTACAAAATCGTTTTCCCCAAATTCGCCTGATACGCGTCAATGGCGATCATCGGTGCCGGATGCGGCGGCACAAGTCCGTGAACGGTAGACAGACCGGCCAGAATCGGAATGCCGATTTGCAGCAGCGACATTTTGGTTTTACGGGCGACGGTAAAAATAATCGGGATCAGCAGAATGACGCCGACCTCAAAAAATACTGGAATCCCTACAATAAAGCCGACGATCATCATCGCCCAGTGAACGCGTTTCTCCCCGAACCGGTTCACGAGAGTCGTAGCGATCTGCTCGGCGCCGCCGGATTCGGCCATCATTTTACCGAGCATCGTGCCGAGACCGATGACGATCGCGATCGTGCCGAGCGTGCCGCCAAGCCCCTTGGTTACGGAATCGATAATATCCATCGGTTTCATGCTGGTCAGGAATCCGAGCAGCAGGGCGGACAACAGCAGGGTCACAAACGGATTCCACTTGAATTTTGCGATAAACACAATAAGAAATGCAATGGCGATCAGTGTCCATACAATGAGCGTCCAATTATGGCTCATACCGAAAATACTGGACATGGGTTGTCCTCCTTCTGTTCGTACATGATGTTTTCACATATGATACCCATTATTCCAAGCTTTGATTTTAAATACTTGCATACTTGTCGACAACATGAAACGGAAGCTGCCGAGGACAGCCTCTTTCGTTCATATGGTGGATGAAAGGCCAGCCGGAAGCTTTAAAAATCCGTTAAGCTGCGGTGCAGCGTCATGCGCGAATCGGCGAAGTACTCCTGAACGAGCTTCTGAATTTCGTCCGCATCGCCGAAGGCCAGCCCGTCCATGATTTTCAGATGCTTGCCGATGACGGAGCCCAGCTTCTTCTCCCCCTTGGAAAAGATCTCTTCGGTGGTAATGAGCATGACCGTCATCACGATGGGCCGGATGCTGCTCCATAAATGCAAAATGCGCTTATGGTCCGCAGCCGTAATAATCGCCTCGTGAAAGGACAGATCCTGGAACGAAAATTCAACCGCATCCTGATGCTTTACCGCAAGCTCCATCCGGTCAACGATCCGGCGAAGGGATGTCAGCAGCTGCTCCCGATCCATCTCCGCCAGCCGCTGCTGGACGAAGCTCTCGATGAGGAAGCGGACATCATACAATTCTACAATATCGGTCAGGCTGAGCCCGACGACGACGGCGCCCATTCGCTCAAGCCGGATCAGCCCTTCGCTCGAGAGCGATTTCAAGGCTTCTCTGACAGGGGAACGGCTTGTCCCGAATTCGGCGGCCACCCGGTTTTCTGAAATGATTTCACCCGGCTTGATCCGGCCGCTGATGATCTGCAGCCTCAGCTCGGATGCGATCGACTCTCCCAAGGAGACACCTTGCAGCCAGGATGAAGGATAACGCAGCATGAGACAACTCTCCTAAATCAATGTATGTACAACGATGTACGTTACCGATTTTATCATACAACCGCCCGCCCCATCCATGGTGTCTTACCTGTATTCCGGAAGCCTGCCTTAGCCGTTTGACCGGCTGCCATATGACGGGAGCCCGAATTTTCCATTTTTTCAAATGAACCATGCAACAACGAAGAACCGGAATGCGTCTTTTACCACGAAGACAGCGTGTGCTTCGAAAAAGAAACGCTTCCAGTTTTATTGTGCTTTGCCCAATGAGGATCGATTCGTCAAAAAAAGGTGCCTGGCCTGCTCCTGCCTTCAAGTATACTTGTATACAACTTGTAATCGTCTTTATTTTAAAACAATCCGCGCGATCTGTAAACCGCGTGGATGAAACATCCAGCTCACCGCGCTTCGTAAAAGGAGAGAATGAAATTGAAAAAAATCGCCGGCATCCTGCTGCTTTCCATCTGTATCGCCACGGGCTGCGAAAGTCACAAGCCTTCGGCGGGTACCGCATCACCTGACGGCACGGACACCGCTACCACCGTTAACGTTACGGACGGGGACAACGGAAATCATCCTGCGGATGCCACTCCCCAAGCTTCCACCCGTGATGACGGGAGCCAGCAATCTCCAGAAGGACATGTCGGCACGGTCGAAGCAGAAAATCAAGGGCGGCTGCAGTCTTCCCAGCTAATGTTCGGCTATTTGGACTCCGCCGGCAGCCGGATTCTTGCAGCCGATCCTGAAGGGACGCAGCAAACGCCCCGGGAGCCGTTTACCCAAGCGGTCATCGCGCCGGGCGAGCTTACTGAAATCCGCTTCGCGAAGCATCAGACACGGACGGAACAGGATACCGGCAGGCAGACCCGGTACAATTTCGCCAACGATGAAGGTGATATGTACCTCCTCCCTTCCCCGGTAACCCCTGCCGATCCCGACGACGGCGTCGTCCTTGCGCACAAGGACGCTTTTGCCGGGCATCAGTTTTTACAGGTGGAGCATGCAGAAGGAAGCCTGCCCCAGGAGGCTGCGGCCCGGATCGAGCAAGCCAAAGGGCTGAACATCCAAAGCCAGGGACTTATCGGACAAATCGCCCCGGACGTTCAGCTGGGTATCGTCCGTTACGCCCAAGGCAGCGGCAATCCGCTGGCCAGCCTCGTGCTGATCACCCCGGATCAGCTGCTGTTTCGCGACTTTGAAGGAACGGATGACCCGAACTCCACTTGGCGCGTCGACGACGGTGGGCAGATGGACCCGCAGCTGTTTCACGTCTTATTTGTCACCCGTTCCGGGCCTGGCTATACACTGGGGTACGAATGGTGGGGCGCGGAAGGATCGAACCTGGCCGTGCTGCAGCAGGACGGCGGCGAATTTCGCGTCGTGCAGGAAGGCGGCCGCTACACGGCTCCAATGTAACCTAACCCAAATCCCAAGCCGTATGAATTTTCGGCACGTCGCTGATGAGCTGCTTCGTATAAGTATGCTGAGGGTTCAAAATAATGTCCTCGGCCGGTCCCCTCTCCACGATCTGGCCCTTCTCCATGATGTAGATCGTGTCGCTCACGTAATAAGCGAGCCCAACGTCGTGCGTGATGAAAATAATCGTCATCTGGTTTTCGTCCCTCAGCTTCAGCAGCATGTCGAGAATGGTGGACCGGGAGCAGGCGTCGACCATCGAGGTGGGTTCATCCGCGATCAGCACTTTCGGATGAAGCATAAAAATCCGGGCGATCATGAGCCGCTGCATCTGCCCGCCGGACAGCTCGAACGGATACTTGTTATATAGCTCCTCGAACTTCAGATTGACGAAAGAGCAGGCTTCTTTCATTTTGTTGAACTGCTCTTCCTTGGTGAGCTTCAGCCCCTGCAGCCGGATGCAGCTCAGCAGCAGCTTCTCCACCCGCTGGAACAGGTTAAAGGATGAGAACGGGTCCTGAAAGATCGCCTGAATGTCTTTCCAGTACTTTTTCCGGTCGGCATGGCGGCTGAGCACTCTGGGTTGTCCTTTGTAATCGATGCTCCCCCCCGACTCCTTTAAGAGGCCCATAATGATTTTGGCAAGGGTCGTTTTGCCGCTGCCGCTCTCGCCGACGATGGAAATGATTTCGCCCTTGTGAAAATCGAAATCCACCGTATCGACCGCCGTCGTTTTGGCCGCTCCGTAACCGAAAACTTTCGTAATGCCTCTGCCGCGGATCAACAGGTCACGACTGCTCATTCGCATACCACTCCTTCAGCGTTCCTGTGTCAAAATGGCACCGGTACTGGCGACCGTCCACTTCCTGGACCGCCACATTGTTTTCCCTGCATAGATCCTGGGCAAAAGAGCACCGCTCGGCAAACCGGCAGCCGGCCGGCACATGCTTTAAATTCGGCGGCGTGCCCGGAATGGCCGCCAGCTTGTGCCCCTTCATCCCCTCTTCCGGAACGATGATGGAGCCCATCAGCTTTTTCGTATACGGATGCAGCGGATCGAATATCATCTGATCGGCCGTTCCCCGCTCCACGATCTCACCTGCGTACATGACCATAATGTCGTCGGTGACATGGTAGAGCAGCGGCAGCTCATGCGTGATGAACACCAGCGAGCGGATGAACTGCTTGTCGAGCAGGTCCTTCATCAGCTTGATGACCGCCTTCTGTGACGTCACGTCAAGCGCGGACGTCGGTTCGTCGGCGATCAGCACCTTCGGATTCAGAATGGTGGAGATGGCAATGACCGTCCGCTGCTTCATGCCCCCGGAGAGCTCGTTTGGATAGGAACGCAGTACCTTGGGCGACAGATTAAGCGTTTCAAACCGCTCGACGGCCATGTCCCACACCTGCTTCTTGGTGAGCTCAGGCCGATGCTCCTTCATGATATCCTCAATGAAGCGGATGATCCGCAGCGTCGGATTGAGGGCGTTCATGGCCGCCTGGGGAATATACGCAATTTCCCGCCCGGAAATTTGCGTGCGCAGCTGCTCCTTGCTCAGCTTCATGATGTCCCGGCCGTGGATTTGGATCGAACCGCTGCCGTAATGGAGCGGCGGAAAATAAAATCCCATCAGGCTCAGCGCCAGCGTCGACTTGCCGCAGCCGGATTCGCCGGCGATGCCGAGCGTTTTCCCCTCTTCCAGCACGAAATCGACGCCGTCGACGGCAAACACTTTTTCCTTGAGCCGGGTTTTATAATAGGTTTTCAGTCCGCTTACTTCCAGAATGTTTGTGGTCATCGGCCTAGCTCCTTATTTTCGGATTAAAAATTTCGTCCATGCCGGTGTTCATCATGTACAGCGAGAACGTGATCAGCGCGATCGACAGCGCTGCCGGAATAAACGCCCACCATGCGCCCGCCACCGGCGCCTCGAAGACGAGCGCCCAGTTCATGATGATGCCGAGGGAGATCGTGTTGTACGGCCCCAGCCCCAGCATCGAGATGGAGGCTTCCGACAGAATGCCGGACGCGGTCTGCAGCACGAACGCCATGACGACATAGGACGCGATGTACGGCAAAATTTCAAAGACGATGATCCGGGGCGTGCTGTGTCCGGAAATTTTGGCGATATGGACATGGTCCCGGTTTCGGAGCGAGCTGGTCTGTGCCCTGACGGCCCGAGCCGTCCACGGCCAGCTGGTGATGCCGATTATGATCGCGGTCACGAGCGAGCTGCGCGAGTTGATGCTGACCGAGATGAGGATCAGAATAATAAACGACGGTATGACGATAAAAATGTTCGTGATCGACGTCAGCAAATTATCCACGATGCCGCCGATGTAACCGGAAGCGAGACCGATAATGAGTCCGATCGCCGTGGCGAACACGCCTGCGATGAGACCGACCCGGATCGAGGTTTGGATGCCGTACATCAGCTCCAGGAACAAATCCCGCCCGAAATTGTCCGAACCGAGCCACAATTGCGAACTCGGCGGCTGAAACGCCAAGGCGATCATCTCCAGCGGATCCTTCTTGTTGATCATCGGATAGATCAGCACCAGCGCCAGCATGACGATGAATATCCCCGCCCCCAGCATGAATTTGGGGGATTTGATGAGAATGTTGAGCGAATTTTTCATATTACTGGTCCTCCATTTGCGAGGCTTTGATCCGCGGATCGATAAAACCGTAAATAATATCAATCGTAAAGTTAGCCAGCAGAACAGAGAGCGCGATCAGCAGCGTGCAGCCGGATATGAGCGGGTAATCGAGCTGACGGATGGCCGTGAACAGCCAGGTGCCGATACCCGGATAGCTGAACACGATTTCGCAGATGAGCGAACCGCCCACCATCGTGCCGATGGACAAGGCCAATCCGGTGATTTGGGGAAGCATGGCGTTCCGGAACACGTATCTGGAAATCCGCGAATCGCGGATCCCGAGCAGCTTGCTGTACAGCACATAGTCGGCATTCAGCTCGTAAATGGACATCTCCCGCATCCCGATCGCCTGGCCGCCGATGGTGACGAGCACGATCGAGAGGAACGGCAGCGTATGGTGGCGGATGACCGAGCCGATAAATTCGAGGCTGAGCTGCGGAATCATTTGAAAATCGTACCCTCCGGACAGCGGGAACCATCCCAGCGTCAGGGCGAATACGTACAGCATGATGATGGCCAGCGTGAAAAAGGGAATCGAGTTCACGAACAGGGCCACCGGAAAGATCACCTTATCGAACACGCCCTTTTTATAGGCGGCCACGGCTCCGAGTACGTTGCCCAGAATCCAGCCCACCAGAATCGCCGGCAGCTGCAGGCCGATTGTCCACGGCACTGCCGAAGCCAGAATGTCCGTCACCTTTTTCGGATACAGGCCGAACGAAGTGCCCAGATCGCCGGTAAACAGGTTTTGGATATAGATCAGAAACTGCTGCCAGAGCGGCTTGTCAACACCAAACTCCTGGATGAACGTCTCATAGACCCGTTTGATCGTATCGCTGTCCGTCATGCCCTTGGTCATCTGCGAGACAATCAGGCTGACGGGGTTCCCCTCGATCATGCGCGGAAGGAAAAAATTCAGGGAAACGGCAATGACGAGCGTCACCAGGTACCAAAACAACTTTTTTATGAAATATTTGGCATAGGCATTCAAGAAGGTCCCTCCCTTGATCTTTGGATCGGCGGCGGATGCGTCTTGGAAAAGAGGGCCCGCATGGCGCTCCGGCAGTACCGGGAGCCTCCCATGCAGGCCGCTTACTTGGGCTTAGTTGTGAATCTGGTACAGCGCCCGGATGCCCGCGCCGTCCATGGCGATTTGTGGAGGGATGTTGCTTCCGTCTCCATCAACAGGGAAGCCTTTCCACACCGATTCATTGACCGTATGGAACACCCACGGACGGTACATGAGCGGAATGGACGGAATGTCGGTCAGCCAGATTTTCGTCAAATCCGTGTACAGGTTTTTGAGCTCTGCCTGATCGGTGACGGACGGGATTTTGTCGATAATTTGGTCGGCCTTGTCGTTTTTGTAACGGCCCCAGTTCCAGAACGCCATTTCGCCGAGCGGAGCCACTTCCTTGGAATACATGATGTCATGCGCTCTGCTCCACGGCTGGCTCGGATTGACGCCGCCCGCAGGCGTGTTCATGATGATGTCGAACTTGCCGGTTTGCAGGTCGTTTGTCCATACCGGCGCTTCCGGGAACTTCGTGCGGATCTCAATGCCGATCGCTTTGGCGCTCTGTGCTACGATTTCCAGCGCCGCGTTCCAGTCGGACCAGCCGTAAGGGCATTCCACTTCATATGGCCCGAGCCGGGTGCCGTTCAGCACGCGGATGCCATCCTTGCCTTTCTTGGCGCCGATTTTGTCAAGCAGCTCGTTGGCCGCCTTGACATCGGTCGTCCACTGCAGCGATTTGATCGCACCCTGATCGACGTACTTGGACTCCGCATCCGTGTTCAGCGTCAGGGACGGCTCCATTGCGGCGGAGTAGCCGCTCATCGCGAGGTCGGAGATTTTCTTGTAATCGATGCTCATCGCAATCGCGCGGCGGACGTCTGGGTTATCCAGCCCTTTTTTCGAGAAATTGAAGAAGATCGAAGGCATGGAGCCCGGCACGTAATAAGGCGCGTCTTTCAGATAGGTCTTGATGGGAGCGCCGTTCTTCCACATGTTCCATACCTGCGGGATGAACTGCTGGGAGACGTCCACCTGTCCGCTCTTGAAGGCCAAATCGCCGGCAGCGTTATCCTTGTAGATGACGTGCGTAATATATTTCGGAGCAGGCAGCTTGCCGAAAAGCGATTTGCCCCAGTAATTGTCGTCGCGAACAATCGTGATTTTCTGGTCGTTGTAGAAGTAGATTTTGTAAGGGCCGGTGGCTACCGGATTGGCGTTGACTTCCTTGCGGATCGTCGCCAGATCGTTGTTCGACTTCTTCTCGATTTCTTCCCAAATATGTTTGGGCATCATCGGAATCAGTTCGATGCTGTCGAGCACCGTCAGGCGGTTCGGATTGTCTTTGTTCAGCGTGATCTTGACCCCATTCGGGCCATCCGCCGCGACATCCGCGATGTACGCCCAGTAGTTGCTCCAGTTGATGTCGTATTTTTTTCCGAGCTGGTAGGTGTACACGACGTCATCGGACGTAAATGGCTGGCCGTCACTCCACTTGGCGTCCTTGTTCAGCTCGATATGCAGCGTCATGTCGTCGGTCCACTCATACTTCGTGCCGAGCAGTGGCTCGAGCTTGCCGTCCAGCTGGTTGATCATGAACAGCGTCTCGTAAACCAGCTCTCTCGAGTTACCATAGTTGATCGGGAAAGCCGGATTGCCGCTCAGCAGGTTGAAGTTGGACGGCGGCCCCCATTGAATTCCGTTGATGTACAGGGTTTCATTTCTCGGCGTTTCTTTGGCGTCTCCGCTCGTTGCCGGCTGGTTCGCCGCGGGTTCGGTTTTCGCGGGTTCCGTGGCTTTTTCTCCCTGATCGGCCGGCGTATTTTCCCCTTGCGCCGGCGGCGTCGTCGTTCCCGTTGCGGAAGGCGGCTGCACGGTCTGGCAGCCCGCGATCATCACGGTCGCCGCCACCAAAAGGGCCATGAGCGGCTTGGAAGCGAATTTCAGCTTCATGTGAACTCCCCCATTTCCTCCAATTCACATCTACATAAATTGAACTAAAGAAAGGGAAAGCACTTCGCCTGTATTCCAGATGGAATCAAGAGAAGCAAGGTTAAACTTTAGTTCATTTTATATACATGCAAGCGTGCTGCAGATTTCACGTCTTTAGATCGGTAGGTCCGTGCCTCCTGGATTCGAAGAAACCGAACCTCTTCATCCTGAGGAAACCGCATACCCATTCACGAAAAAGCACAGAGCGGGCTGCCGGATTCATGCGGCTAAAACGTGTTCTGCAAGCGCTTTCCGTAAAATGTATGAAGGATCGCTTGGAAATGATGACTGATTTATTTTTTAAATGTGCTGAAAAAAAGTTACTGGAAAATTCCGCTCGGAGCTGCCCCCTCCAAACAAAAACGGCCCCTGCTATCAACAGGAGCCGCCTTTCAAACTTATATAAATTGCGCCTTCAAAACTTGGACCGCTTGCGAGGTTAAGCTGCACTTCTCCGGGAAATCGCGAACAGTGCAGCCCAGATCAGGATAAATCCAACCGCCTGTGTCAGCGTCACGGCCTGATTGAACACGATCCAGTTGATCAGCACACTCACCATCGGGAAGCTCAGTTCCGCCAGCGTGGCGACCGATGCTTTCGTCGTCGTCAGCCCTTTATAGTATACCAGCAAGCTGAACAGACCCGGCAGGAGCGCCTGGCCCAGCATGTTGATCGATACCGCAGCCAGCGTTCCCCCGTCAGTGTTCACCTGCCAAGGGTCGCCCTGATTGATGGTGATTCCGATTAGCAGCGGCAGCGCCAGGATAAAGCGCAGGGAAGTTACCGTTTCATACTCCATTTTTCCGACCATCAGACGCCCCATGACCGTGGAACCGCCCCACAGTGCCGCGGCACCCAGTGAGAACAAGCTGCCGACCTTGACGAAATCATTCACATGCCCGAACGGAAACGTAAAGCCGAAGGTCAACAAATACGTTCCGGCCAGCGCAACGATGAACAGCCAGGTGAAATGCTTCGGAAGCTTCTCGCGCAAAAGCAGTTTAGCCATCAGAATGGCGAAGATTGGCTGCAGCTTCTGCAGCAGGACGACCGCGTTCAAATTTCCAGAGGACAGCCCCTGCGTAAACAGTATGGTAGCAATCGCCGAGCCGCCCCATGACAGGAAGAGCAGCGCGCCGACGTGTCTCATCTTCAGACCTTTCAATTCGCTCCGGCGTTTCCAGAAGATCGGTGCGACGAACAGCACCAGCAGGATATGCTCAATGAGCACGATCTGCGTTGCCGTCATATGTTCTTTGAGCAAAATAATCCGGAACAGCGGATCCGCGCCCCACAACGCTGCACCCAGCACGACCAGCCAAAAGCCGGATTTGCTGCGTTCGGCCTTCCCGCTTGCCGCGGGCCGGACCTTGATATTGCCGCCTACATTTTCCATACTCCAGTTCCCCTATCCCTGAATACGGAGTCAACATTGGAAAACCCCCGAGATCGACATCAATCGACACATCGGGGGTTGATCAAATAAGCTTGCGGAAATGTCAAAATTTCGCGCACGCCTACGTAATGATCTTCTCCCATCCGGACTTTACCGTCGGCCCTGGATTCGCACCAGGTCAGTCCCAGCCTTACTGCTAAAGCTGAGAGTCGCGGGCTTGACGCCGACTTCGCCAGAAGAAGGACGCTCACCGCCGGTCAGGAATTTCACCTTACCCCGAAGATCCATATTCATTTATTTTTATTTTTTCATGCAACTTACATTGTTTTCATTATTATAACATAAGTGTATCCAAAAGTGTTTCAGTTTTTTAATAGCTTTTTATTTCCACTGATAAAAAATTTGGATATGGGGCTGGAGAAATGGCTTTTCCGGTGTTTCGGCAGCATCATGAACGGTTCAGCGTACTAACCCGCAGCTGACGCATCACAACGGATGGTTTTTGATAAAGCGGATTAGCGGCATTCTGATCGCTACCGCTGTTCAAGCACGGACTGTATGACGACTACTGCTTCAGCCCGCGTAGCGTGCGCGTTCGGGGCGAACAGGCTGCCCGCTCTTCCATGCATGATTCCTTTCTCCACCGCTGAAGCGATATACGGCTTGGCCCAGGCTGGAATTTGACCGCTGTCGGCAAAATTCAAGCTACCCGCGCCGCCCGTTGTATCGGTTCCGGTCGCCCTTACGGACATCGCCGCCATTTCGGATCGGGTAATGAGCCGGCTTGGCCCAAACGTTCCGTCGGCGTAGCCGTTCATGATACCGCGCGAAACCGCATCCTGAACAGAGGACAGCGCCCAAGCCGGAATTTTCTTCGCGTCGGAAAAAGCCATTACCTGCGAGCCGGTCGTCTGACCTGTTGAAATCGCACGCATCATCATGCTGGCGAATTCCGCCCGGGTCACTTCCTTGCCCGGCTGAAACGTGCCGTCGGGGTAACCGCTGACCCAGCCCTGCTGAATCGCGTTCAGAATCGACTGCTCCGCCCAGTGGCCGCTAATATCCCGGATAGTGCCTTGCGTTCCTTCCGCCTTGCCCGGCAAGACGGTGATTTCCGGTTTGACGGACATCTCGGATGAATGGAGAGCGGAGTCCACCAATTTGGCGCTCTTCACGGCCACCCGGGACGAAGCCGCCTGCAGCGCCGTAAATTCAATGGCGGCGAGCTGGAGCTTGCCGCTGTCTCCGGCTGTCTTCCCTACTTTGGTATGGGCCAGGCGGATTTCGTTGTTTTTGACAATCGGATCGACCGAAAAACCGGATGATCCTGATGAAGCGGTGCGAAAAGACAGTTTCGCGGGGTCGAAGCTGAGCGTCAGCTCATACGCGTATAAGTCCTTCAGCTGCTCGCCGGTCACCGTGACCGTCACCTTAGAGCCATTGGAGGTTACCGCCAGTGACAATGTAGGGGACTGCGCAGCGGCGGCGGTCACTGCAGCGGCCGTGGCGGCGACAACTGGCGAGCTGCCGGCACCTGCTGTTCCTGACCCCGCAGCGTTCACCGGGTTTCCTGATCCCATGAGTCCGATACAAATGGCTGCAACCCATACGGTATAGCAGGTAAATTGTTTTCGAAGCATACGTCCAGCCCTCTTTCCATGAATTGAAAATCGCAGGAGCAAACTGCACCGCTCCTGCGATTGTATCCTTTTCAAAACAATCGATTTCTAATGTTGCGTTGCTTGTAAAAAAATCTTTTGGATGGTTTAGCTTACAGGCCATCCCTTCCTACCTCTTTATTTCGCATACCAGTTTCCGATGATCATCTGCGCCACCGCAGCCAGCGAACGGATCGAAATTTCGCCTTCGCTGAACAGATCCGCCGGAGCAACGCGGCTCCAGTTCGGGTCCGTCGACTGGACGCCATAATACTTGGCGAGGATGGACAAATCCTGCACCGTAATCTGCACCGCTCCAGGTACCAGCGTAACCAGCTTCTTCTGGAAAGTGGCTACGGCGCTGCTGAGTGCCGCCGCAGCGGAATCCACCTGGGATTGCGTCGCGGAAGAGCTGTCTTTGACCGCTTTCGCCGCCTGGATGGCCGATTGCAGCTCGGACTTGGCCGCAGCCGGATATTGGCCGACCTTATCGCCTGCGACAGCCCGGTCATAGACGCTCTGCGCGGAAGCAATCGCCGAAGAGAGGGCCGACTTGTCCACCGGAACCGTAGGAACCGTGATGACAGCGTTCTTGAACGTGCTTACCGCCGATTTCAGCGCGGTCAGCGCATCGTCGATCGCCTTCTGCGTCGCAGCGGCGTCATTCGCCACGCGCTTCGCGTCGCTGATTGCCGACAGCAGGGCAGTCTTCGCCGATGCCGGGTACTGTCCCGGCTCTGTGCCCGTGATCGCCTGGTCTGCCAGCTGCTGCGCTTCGCCGATGGCGGCAAGCAGCGCAGCCCGGTCCGCAGCGGTGATTTGGATCTGCAGCGCAGCAGAATCCGTGTTCACCGGGCTCGAAGCGCCGTCCGCCGAAATGTCAAAGGCGGAAAACGAAACGGCTGTGCTTCCGGATACGCCGGATTTCAGCGTTCCGCGGAGCTTCAGCAGCTCCCCGTCTTCCGATACGGCGTTGTCCTGGCCGGTGCTGGCCATGATGATGCGGATCTCGCCTTCTTCCGGCTTCACCCCGGTGGCCAGCACGCCAAAGCCGGTGCGCGAAGAGCTCACCGCGCCTTCAGCCAGTGCCAGCGTGCCGTCTGAATTCGCCGTGGTCCCAAATTCCAGCTTGGCCGGATCGTATTTAACGATCAGGTCCAGCGCCGTAAAGGGGAACGACGGCTTGGAAATGCCTACGCCCAAATCAACCTGCGATCCCGCGGAAGCAGCGGCCGGGCCGGTCAGCACGGCGGAGTTCGGCGTCTGCGTCCCTGCTGCCTCGACCGTGATGCTAACCTGAAGCGCATCGCTTCCGCCCTTTCCGTCCTGAACCTGGAAGGAAGCCGTATAGCTGCCTTCCGCTGCCGGTGTCCATGTGAACTTGCCGGAAGCCGCATCAAATGCCGCTCCCTCTGGCAAAGACACCGCCTCATAACTTAGCGCGTCTTCGTCCTCATCCGTGGCATACACCGAGAATGTCACCTGCTGCCCGGCCTTCACGGTTTGAGCGGGCACCGCGGCAAACGCCGGAGCATGGTTGTCCCCGGCTGCAGCAGCCGGACGGATATCGCTTTCTTTCAGAAGCTTCAGCTGATAAGCGCCTTTAAAGATCGATGAGATTCCGGTAATATCCACGGCCGTTCCTGCCGGATAGGCCAGCTTCAGCGCATCCGCGCCGATGCCCGTCCGGCTGTCCACGCGGACACGGCCCGTCGTGCCGTCGCTAACTAGATCGAATTCCAGGGCCCCCGAGACGGTGGCATAGTTTTGCACCGCCGCGTTTTTGATCGTGATCAGCTGCCCTTGGTTGCTGTCATTAGCCGCGGTCGCAACCTTTGGAGTTGCAGCCGGAATGTTGGCCTGGTCGTCCAGCTTGGCCATCTGGACCTCATTGGTCAGCTCCACCTCGGTGTTATAGATCAATTTTTGAGCGGTTAGCTTGACCTTATCCCCAACGTGGTAGCCTGTCGCCTTGCTGGGATATACATAGACACCGCCGGTGCCGTCCTGCAGGTAAAATCCAGAGCCGCCAAAAACTCCCGGCTCCGATGTGACGACGCCCTGCACGGTAACGTAATCGTTGTCCGCCGCTTTGCGCGCTTCCGCGATGCTCGTCAGATCGGGAATGGTGATGACGGGCGGCGCTCCACCGGCTCCGTAAGAGCCGGCTTTGTACGTCGTAGGATCATACCATTTGTACCCTGCAACCGGCGTCGTCCACGGCTCGGTTCCTGGAATCTCGGCCGATGTGGCCGGTTCTTCCAGATTGCCGAGCAGCGGCGTCGGTGCGTCAAGCGTAATGCCCTGATTTTCGAACGTTGTGTAATCTTCATGAACTGCCAGCCATTTTACTGTCTGGACGAGGAAAACGGCGTCCTGCCCCTCTCCTTTGAAGCCGTCGTAAGTCGTTTTCTTGCCGCCGTTGTCCTCGCGGACGTATCCCGGCGTGGGGTCCTCAACCGGCGAGGAATCGCCGATGAACGCGGCTTTTCCTTTTTCCAGTTTGGAAATGGCCGCGAACGGCCCTTCGGCGATCCCGCCGTTTTTATAGACGCCTCCCTTAGGGAAGTTCGCCTTGTCGCTGTTTTCCACGGCATTGCCCCAACCCGGCACATTTTCCGGGAGATACACGACGCCCTTGACACGGGTCGGATCCAGAATCAACATCGTAGAACCGCTGTGCATCTCCACATCGTTGACGCCTGCGGTAATGCCAAAGGACTGATCGTATTTCACCGCATCGGTTTTGGTGACATCACCGACCGAATTGTAGCGGAAACGCACGCCGAAATTCTGGCCGAGCCAGTCCGTGCTGGTCACGTCCTGCATTGCGCCCGATGCTGCTTCGGCGGTGGACATGCCCTTGGTCGGATTACCGAACGCTCCGCGACGGTAGCCGTTCATCACTTCCGAGGAATCCCAGCGGTTCAGGTTCCGGTCAGAGTTGTAATGGTCGGAGATAAAGAAAATGCTGCCGCCTTCTTTAACATACGACAGCATGGCGGCCTGCTCGGACGCCTTAAACGGAATGTTGGCTTCTCCGATAATAAAGACGTCGTATTGCTTCAGCTTGCTCAGCGTAACAGCCGGCGCGTCAAAGACGTGCGAGTCCATCGGCAGTGTTCTTTGCAGCGCATCCACCTGAAAACCCGCTTCCTTCAGCCCGTCGGCAAAGTCCGAAAACGCGCCGTCAATGACCCAGTCCGAAGCTCCGGCCGTCTGTCCGTGCGTTTCGTCGAACAGCACTTTTTTTCCCGAACCGTCCGGCAGCGTCGTCGGAACGCCGATATTTTCGCTGCCCGGATCCGCCGGGTTCGGCGTGCCTCCTCCCGGATTTTCTCCGGACTCTCCGTCCAGAGACATCGCTGTCGGGCTCTTGATTCCGGCCATGCCGCTGTAGGCGCTCAATGCGCCGGTGACGGTCAGTTTTTTTCCCACATTGGCGGGGTTCGACTTCAAACCGTACTGGGAGCGAAAGGAAGCCGAAATCTGCACGTCGATCATCTTGCTCTGCGTCTGCTCCCCGGGTGCATCGGCAATCAATACGTTAAAATCGTCCTGAAAGCCCGAATAGATCGGTTTGGAATTGTACACTTCACCGACGATATAGCCTTCAACGGTTGCGGTCTCTCCGCTGTTGTTTTTAGCGAGGGCCTCGGCCACCGTGAGCGGAACCGCAGCCGCAGCCTGTGCGGGCATGTATCCCAAAGCGGCGGACAGAATCAGCATCCATGCCAGAAATAGGCCTGCGAGCTTTTTCATGCGGACGAAATACGGGTTGTCCATCTTACTTTACTCCTCCTTTAAATTCCGGCAATTATGATTGCGGCTTCCTCAGGTTAACATCCCTTTATTATGGCTTATTGCGGAGTATGTAAAATATGGGATGACTGTGCAAAAACACCTCGGATGCCAGGTAAATCCTTCCTTACCTTGGATTTTATATGAGGCACCGGAAGGGCCGGCAGTGCCGCAGTCCTCATTTTGGCGCAAAAAAAAGAGAGACCTTTAGGCTTATGCCTAGGCCTCCCCCTCAACCGTTTTGTCATGTCCTGCCGGAATTTAACGAATCTTGGCTTCCTCCAGACTGGACATGATTTGGTCCGCCGTCTCCCCGGGCGTCAAGCTGGAAGAGTCCAGCCACAAACCGATCCGGGGCGTTTCATCATGCAGCACTCGGTTTAAAGCATCTACCGTCCAGGCGCCGTAGCCCTTTTTAGACCGCTGTGCTTCCCGCTGCTCTACCGCTTCGGGACTGGGACACAGCACCACCAAATATACCGGGCGGCTCTGCAGGAAGGACAAAAAATCTTCCAGCACGGCACCGACGATGACGTCCTGCACCACGACCGTAAACCCGGCCGCGGCGTATGTATCCGCCGCCTGCGCGGCAAGCCGGTAGCGAAGCAGCAGCTGGCCGAGCTCCTCTTCGGAAGCGTCCGGCTCGACCTCTTTTCGATCGTTCACAATCATTCTCCGGAACAGGTCACCCCGAAGATGCACGGACTTGTCAAGCCGCTCGGCGAGCAGCTGCGCTACCGTCGATTTGCCGCTGGCCATAACGCCGGTCACCACAATGACGGCAGGCCGCCGAACAGAATCGGTTGCCATATACGATCTCCTCCTTGCATGCCGTTTTCCCTATCATTATATATTCGGCATGCCTGGTAGTCAGTGGAATGATCCCTTTAAACCGATTTTTCCCGGATTTCGGGTCGCCGCGTTGCGTTCCGGCGACTGCGGCCCCAGGTCCAGACAGAAGATGCCGAAGCCCTGATCGTTCATCCGCCCGGTAAAACGGATGTGTGGAAAATCTCCGGCATACTTTACCGCGTCAGGCGAAGTCGTAAAAGTTACGTTCAACGGTCCTTCCATAGGTACGAAGCGCCAGCCCGGCTCCACCTCAGCCGGGATTTCGCCGCACGCCGTAATATAGTCAATCAGCGCCTGGCGGCTTTCCGCCTCGGAATCGATAACCAGCTCCGCCTCCCGGATGCCGGGAAAATTGCCGCCGCCGAAGATCCGGTAGTTGCTCGAAATGACGATGAACTCCTGATCCGGGTCCAGGGGAGCCCCCTGATAACGCAGATGAACGATCCGGCTCGTATGCGGGTCGTTCAGGTTCCCATCCAGCTTATACTTGGCCGGCTGCGTCACGTCGACCTCGTACGTAATGCCGCTGATCACATCAAAATTGAACACGGAAAACTGCGGATTGAGCAGCGGCTGCTCCTCTGAAGACAGCGGATCGATGCGGTTGTACGCTCCCGCGGTCATTTCCAGCCACTCCTTGACGAGCCGTCCGGAAATCCGCACCCCTTTGATCGTATTGTCATACAGATACAGCTCGGTCGCGCTTTTGATCGCAATCGGCCCGGCCGGAATATCCGCGTATTCCTTGGGACCGTTTCGTCCCGCTTTAAACGGCGAACCCACGGACAAAACCGGAAGATGCGACAGCTCCGGCATAGAAGCCGCAATGATCCGCCGGGCATACCACGTCTGGGCATGATTGACGAGCTGAACGGAGGCGTCATCCTGCACGAGGGAAAAATAGCTGTGCAGCGGGGCGTGAATGGTGCCGATCGGTTCATTGGCATAGGCAACGGTCGCCTCATGGTCCTGCCGGAGGAGATCGGCGATCCCCGCGTCCCGATGCCGTGCATCACCGTCAACGTCCGCCTCCTTTTCCAAACGGCGAACCGCGGAAGTTCCCTGAACCACCTGCCATCTGCCCTGCACAAATTGAAGCGACAGATCGATCACGCCCAGATGTCCCCCGCCGAAACCGGCCTGTACGGCCGGAATGCCGTGAATGGTGCCCTTGTCCAGGTTGATGTCCGGCAGAAGTTCACCCGTCTCGTCCTTGAAGGAAGTATCCAGCAGATGCAGGTCCACCGGAAACACATGATGTGTATGGGAAAAGGTCAGCGCGTCAATGCCAGGCACCAGGCTGAGCGGAAGCACGGCATTCTCCTCGTTGCCGTCCGTCAGCGTCACCTTGCCGTCAAAGCCCGTATGGGCCAGCGCAACGATCAGATCCGCGCCTTCCTCCTTCATTTTGGGGACCCACTCCAGCGCAGACAGCAGGATGTCCTTCACCTTCACCCTGCCTTCAAGGTTGGCCTGGTCCCAGTCCATGATTTGCGGCGGCACAAAGCCGATGAGCCCAATACGGATATCATGGGCCTGCCCGCCATCGTCTAAGCATCTTCTATCCAAAATGACATACGGCTTATATCTGTTCCGGCGGCATTCCTCCGGCTCTAGGCCTAGGCCGTCATCGAAATATACATTGGCGTTAACGTAAGGAAAATCCGCTCCGGCAATGACATCGTCCAGTATGTCGAGACCATAGTTAAATTCATGGTTGCCCAAGGCTGCCGCGTCATATCCCATCGCATTCATGACCCTGATCGCGGGATGGACGTATTGCCCTTGTCCATGCTCTATAGAAGCATATTTTTTAGCGGCATACGTTCCGAGCGGCGTCCCCTGAATCAAGTCCCCGTTATCCACGAGCAGCGTGTTCGGAACCTCATGCCTCGCGCTTGCAATCAAGGCGGCCGTACGGACCAGCCCGATCGAGGCATCCGGCTGATCCCGGTAATAATCGTAATCCATCAGGCATGCATGCACATCCGTCGTCGACATAATTCGCAGTCTGACCGTTCTATCTTTAACCGGGGAAATCCCGTTCACTGAATTCATAGATGGCTTCTCTCCTCCCGACCGGCTCGAACAAGCCGGTACTTCCTGTTTTCCAGTATAACGGACAAACATTAATTCCAGGTAAACGACCTTTCGGACCTGATTCTTCATATTGGAAGTAGACCTTTCGCCTTAGGATCACGCCGGGTCATCCGTTCCGAAGTACTAAATTTTTACATTCGTTTACAAAAGACACCCTTTCCGTTAACCCTTGTCCCCAGGAACGTGTGATAAGCTCTTTCCTGTCAGACGGGCTACTCCCCGGTTCTGGCCAAATAGATGAATCAAGTGGAGAGGGGATCATCCATGTTTAAAAAAGTACTTACGATCAGCATGACCTTGGCCTTGGCGGCCGGTTTAGCGGCATGCGGATCCAAAACCAGCGGAAGCGACTCGGGCAGCACCACCGCCTCATTGAGCTCCACGGAAGCGGCAGCCACAGCCTATGTTCCTAAAGAGCTGAACGTGCAGTTCGTTCCGTCCCAGAATGCAGACACCCTGGAAGCCAAAACGAAGCCGCTGGAGAAGCTCCTTGGCGACCGGCTTGGTATTCCGGTTCACGTCACGGTTTCTCCGGACTATAACACGATCGTGGAAGCGATGGCTTCCAAGCAGGTGGACGTCGGCTTCCTGCCGCCAAACGCATACGTGCTGGCGCATGACAAAAAGAAAGCAGCCGACCTGCTCCTTCAGGCGCAGCGCTACGGCATTAAAGACGACACCGGCGAAGACACCACGGAAAAGGTCGATTTTTACAAAGCGATGATCGTCGTGAAAAAGGATTCTCCGATCCAAAGCCTTCAGGATTTGAAGGGCAAAAAGATCGGATGGCAGGACGTCACTTCTTCCGCCGGCTATGTATTCCCTGCGGCTGAGCTGAAGAAGGAAGGCATCGATCCGGACAAAGACGTTCAAGGCGTAACGATCAAAGGGCATGACGCCGCCATTATGGCGCTCCTGAACGGTCAGGTTGATGCCGTCGCTGTATTCCAGGACGCGCGCAACACGGTGAAAAAGGACGTTCCGGACGTCTTCGAAAAGACCCGTGTCCTTCACTATACGGCCAAAATCCCGAACGATACCGTCAGCGTCCGCAACGACATGGACCAAAGCTGGAGAGACAAGATCAGCCAGGCGTTCATCGACATTACGAACGATGCTGAAGGCGCACAAATCATCAAGGACATTTACACGCATGTCGGCTATGCCAAAGGCGATGACAAAAACTTCGATCCGGTTCGCGAATACGCCGAGGCCGTCGGGCAAGAAATCAAGTAATTGAATGGAATTACAATGAACCGGGCAGCACCGTCCATGGCTTCATGGCGGTGTTGTTTTCCCGTTTTATCCGAAAACACGACAGAAAGTTGGAATCTCATGATTGAATTCGATCACGTCTCCAAAGTGTACCCCAACGGAACGGTCGGGCTTCGCGACATTAATCTGACCATCAAGGAAGGAGAGCTTGTCGTCATCGTCGGCCTTTCCGGTGCGGGCAAGTCCACGTTTTTGCGCAGCATTAACCGGCTGAACGAAATTTCCTCCGGGGAAATCCGCGTCGGCGGGCAATCCGTCACCCGTGCGGCCGGACGGCAGCTTCGACTGATCCGCCGCGACATCGGCATGGTGTTCCAAAACTTCAACCTGATCAAGCGCCAAAGCGTTCTCAGCAACGTGCTGTCCGGACGGGTCGGCTACCATTCGACGCTGCGGACGATGCTGGGCTGGTTCCCCAAGCCTGATGTCGCCATCGCGCTCGACGCCCTGAACCGCGTCAACATCCGTGAAAAGGCCTACGTCCGAGCCGACCAGCTGTCCGGAGGTCAGCAGCAGCGTGTCTCGATCGCCCGCGCGCTCGCACAGGAGGCCCAGGTCATTCTGGCGGACGAGCCCGTCGCCTCACTGGACCCGCTCACCACCCGCCAGGTCATGGACGATCTGAAGCGGATCAATCGCGAGATGAACATTACGACCGTGATTAACCTGCATTTTATTGACCTGGCGCGGGAGTATGCGACCCGGATCATCGGCCTGCGCGCCGGCGAGGTCGTCTTCGACGGCACCCCGGAGGAGGCGACGGACGAGGCGCTGGCTGAAATTTACGGGCGGCAGCTTCTCAAGGACGAGCTGCTGGGAGGCGTGTCATGAAGACGTCGCCTCAGGCAGAGGCGCTGCAGCCTGCCTCGCTTCCCGGAATGGCGCCGCCGCCGAAATACAAGCGATACGCGGGGTGGATCGTCCTGATCGCCATCCTGATCGCCTGCTCGATCCACACCGAGGTCACCCCCTACCAGCTCATTACCGGCTTGCCACAGATGGGCAGCCTCCTGGCGGAAATGTTCCCGCCGGATTGGAGCTACCTGCCCACCATATGGGGCCCGATGATGGAAACCGTGCAGATCGCCGTGCTCGGCACCTCGCTCGGCGGGCTGCTGGCGATTCCGGTGGCGCTGCTGTCCGCGTCCAACCTGCGCGTCAGCCGCTTCGTCTCGCTGCCGGTACGAATGGTGCTGAACCTTGTCCGCACCATTCCGGACCTGCTGTTCGCGGCAATTTTCGTCGCCGTGTTCGGCATCGGCCCGTTTGCGGGGATGCTGGCGCTCGTCTTCTTCTCCTTCGGCATTATCGCAAAACTGACGTTTGAGGCGATCGAAGCGATCGACCCCGGGCCGCTGGAGGCGATGTCTGCCGTGGGCGGAAACCGGATGCAGATCATCCGGTATGCCGTCATTCCGCAGGCACTGCCTTATTTTATGTCGTACCTGCTGTATACGTTTGAGGTGAACGTGCGTGCGGCCGCCGTGCTCGGGCTCGTTGGGGCAGGCGGCATCGGCCTGCTGCTCGACCGCTCCCTCGGCTTGTTCCGGTACGACCGCGCCTGCATCATCATTTTGCTGACACTCGTCATCGTACTGATCATCGACTACGGCAGTGCGCTGATTCGGAGGAGATTATTATGAATCATAAGTCATCTTTGCCACCGTCCGGATCACCGGGCACGCCGGGATCGGCGCTGGGCTCCCGTATCCGATTCGGTGTGATCACGCTGGTGGTGATTGCCGTCTACTGGTGGTCCATTCGGGGGATGCACTTTGAAGGGATTCAAGGGACGGCTGGTACCGTCTCCAAATCCATCCTGACAGGTTTCCTGCACCCGGACTGGTCCTTTGTTTACATTCCGGACGGGGAGGATCTGCTGCGGGGGCTGCTCGATACGCTCGTCATCTCCGTCCTCGGCACCGTCGTCGCAGCCGTCGTCTGCATTCCTTTCGCTTTCTGGGCTTCCAGCAATATGAGCCGCGGACTCGCGCTATCCGGCAGCGGCAAGCTTGTTCTGAGCGTCATCCGGGTGTTCCCGGAGATCATCGTGGCGATTCTGTTCATTAAAGCCGTCGGTCCCGGCTCCTTTGCCGGCGTCCTGGCCCTGGGCATCCACTCCGTCGGCATGCTGGGCAAGCTCTATTCGGAGACGATCGAGAGCATCGACCGCGGACCGCAGGAAGCCCTGATCGCGTCCGGGGCAAACCGGCTGCAGGTGCTCCGGTATGCGGTGCTGCCGCAGGTGATCCCGCAGTTCCTCTCCTACTCCCTGTACCGGTTCGAAATCAACATCCGCTCCGCCACGACCCTCGGTCTGGTCGGCGCCGGGGGCATCGGCACCCCGCTGATTTTCGCGCTGCAGGTGCGCAACTGGAACCGGGTAGGTATCATCCTGCTGGGTATTATCGTCTTGGTCATCCTGACCGATCTCGTGTCGGGATGGGTACGGAGAAAAATCATCTAATGGAATTACAGCTCTATCTAAAAAGAGACTGGATCCACGTGGCTCTCCCACAGATCCAGTCTTTTTCCTCTTTTCCTGCCGAGATGCTTTTCCAATCCTCATATGTTACAATAATGGAAATTAAATGTAATTTTATCCAAAAAAGGAGCTGACCACCATGGACACCAATCGATCCCGTTCCACCAGTCCGCAAGGAAAGCCCGCAGTTCACGAGTCACAGCCCGCAAGCGAAACCGCTGCGACCCTCGATCACGAGGGTTATACCGGCGAGCAGCTCAGGAGCATACAAAACATCGAAGGCGGGGGCCCACCTAAACGGGCTAATATGGACCAGCTCCCCGCCCCGATCCGGTACTTCGGCTACTTTTTCATGTCCGCCATCGCCCTGTTTGTGGTGATCTCCATCTTAATCAGCATCTTCAAATAACTGCCGCCAGCCCAGCCGGCGTTCTGATCACATCGCAGCGCAAGCCGCTGCTCAGAGAAATTTCAGCGCGTACCATCGGACAATCTTCGCTGTTTCAAGCGCGCAGATCGGGCATAGCCGCCGGCTTTTCTGGACGACCCTTTTCCGCTAATCCCCTTTGGCCCGGGATACGCTCCGCATCACCATTCCTAAATAAACCGTGAATCCATAAGCGAGCAGCATCCCAACCGCATACTGAATTTTTTGTTCCGCAGTCAAACCGCCAAAAAACAGAACCAGGCATAACGTCAATACAACAGCAGCCATCAAAAACAGATAGAAGGAAAACGAAATAGCCCGGATCACCCGGCGGCCGCGCTGCTGCAAACTTTCGGTGTCGGTAAAAGATTCGGGCCGGTCCACGTCGTAAGCCTTGCGCCAAATGTACACGCTCGCCATCTTGCCGACCAACTCCCAGCCAAACTGCTCGTACGTCGCCTTGTAATCCCTTTTCGGCGCAGCCTGCAGATCGTAAACGTACCGGTACTGTTTCGGCTCTCCCCGCCGGAAGGTCATGTGCAGCGAACTCCACTGACGGATTCGATCCACATGCCATCCGCGCCCGGACATCTGCTCTAGCCAGCGTTCCAACTCCGCGGGTACTACATGCCGATAGGCGGGGAACCAGACACTCTTCGTCTCCTTCATCGCAATCCCTCCGAATTGTTGTACAGCTCGGCAATCCGCTCCGCTTCGATTCTAAGAATCTCCATGCCCAGCTCGCCGATTTGGTAAATTTTCTTCCGGTCTTCTTCTTTGACGGCTTCGATCAGACGATCTCCGTCCAGCTTGCCCAGACTCTGATAGATCGTTCCCGCACCCAGCGTAATCCGGCCGTTCGTCATTTCCTTCACATGCTGCATAATGCCGTAGCCATGGTTCGGTGACTGCAGTGACAACAAAATATAAAACATCGTTTCGCTCATTGGAATATACCGCTTTTTTGCTTTTTCCAAGTCCATCTTTCATCCCCTGCCCTGCATCGCGCTCCATACATCACGTTGTGATACATCACATTGCTATCCATTATATATCACGTCGTGATATAGTGTGTCAACCACTAGGCTACTACCGCAAGCAAATGAAAAGCGCCGCACTCATATGTGTGAGCACAGCGCCTCATTGTCAACGTAGTTCGGTTTTCCTCATGACTCCACCGGTTTATCGAGTTTAAATTTATCACTGCCGCAACAGCCCAGCTGCCTCAAACCAGGTTTTTGCCGTAATAAATCTCGTCCATTTCCAGCGTAATCCGCTCTGTGATTTCTTCCTGCTCGCCTTCACTCAGCGAATCCTTTGTATAGCCGAACAAGTAGTTATCCAGGTCGAATTCCCGCAGCTTGCATTTGGTGTGAAAAATATGCTCCTGGTACACGTTGACATCGATCATGTCGTACATATTCTTGACCTCATCCGGGATGTAATTCTGGATCGAATTGATATCGTGGTCGATGAACAGCTTATGGCCGCTAATATCCCGCGTAAATCCACGAACCCGGTAGTCGATAGTCATAATATCCGTGTCAAAGGAATGAATGAGATAGTTCAGTGCCTTCAGTGGGGAAATCTCGCCGCAGGTCGATACGTCGATGTCGGCCCGGAAGGTACTGATCCCCTCGTCCGGGTGAAACTCCGGATACGTGTGAACGGTAATATGGCTTTTATCGAGCGCCATGACGACCGAATCCGGCAGCGGCCCGGGCGATTCGGAATAGGATTCCTGAGGAACCTCCACCACCGGCCCTTCGGAGACGAGAATCGTTACGCTCGCCCCTTGCGGTACGTAATCCTGTTTGGCTATATTAAGCACGTGAGCCCCGATAATATCCGATACCGTCTTCAGAATCGTCGTCAGACGCTCCGCATTATACTGCTCGTCAATGTATTCCAGGTAAGCCTCGCGCTCTTCTTTTGTCCGTGTAAAGCAGATATCATACATATTAAAGCTGAGCGATTTTGTTAAGTTGTTAAACCCGTGCAGCTTAACATGTTGCTCCGGTATTTCCTTCATTGCACATTCACCCCGCTGTCTTCATGTCCACTGCCTAATATTCCCTGATCATGGTGCATTATCCGTTGGAACGGCAGCTTTTGATTATTACACTTTTTACCCCAATTGGACCATCGGCAAACAAAGCCTAGGGGTGAAGGACCATTCAGACGGATGTAAAGCAGCGGGGTGGAATTAGCAGTGATTCATGGGATCGAAATCAATAAAGGAGCGCTCCTTTAGAGAGTCTCCTTTATTGAATCCGCTGAGGGAGTTTCTTTTGATACAAGTGCATCAGAAAACTCCAAGGCCAGCTTCGCAGCATCGCCTTAAGAACTGCCTGCTTGGGTTGTTGGGGACTCGAGTATTATATTTACCTTAGATAAAATGCTGTGTTTCGTCTCATTGGAAGGTTTGCTGGATTCATGATGGATGGGTGATGAAGACGTCTGAGGAGCGGAAAAACCTGCGGCGGAAAATCGAAGAAGCCGTATGATGCCGCCGTGTACCCGCCTTGCGCCGTTTATTGTACCTGCCGTGCACCGTTTACTCGAGGCGGTCCAGGATGGATCGCTTCCTGCTAGCGTGGGGTTACGTGCCAAATCTATTCGAGTTCCGGATTGCTGCTTTTCTTGTTTTACTATATTACACCCGCTTCTTATACACCCGCATTGCGAAAAAATACGCTACGAGCAAAATCCCCACACACCACGCAAGAGCGACCCATATATCATTGCCCACCGGCTGACCTGACAGCAGCGCACGGATGGCTTCCACGATCGCGGTCACCGGCTGGTTTTCCGCAAAGGCGCGAACAACCCGCGGCATCGACTCGGTCGGTACAAACGCCGAACTGATAAACGGAAGGAAGATAATCGGGTAGGAAAAGGCGCTTGCTCCATCCACGGATTTGGCGGACAGTCCGGCAATCGCCGCGACCCAAGTCAAGGCTAGCGTAAACAGTGCCAGTATACCGGCTACGGCGAGCCATGAAAGGATCCCGGAGGACGAGCGAAAGCCCATAAGGAGTGCGACGAAAATGATTACGACAACAGAAATGGCGTTGGATACCAATGAGGTCAGCACATGCCCCCACAGTAAGGTGGAACGTGAAATCGGCATGGAGTGAAACCGCTCGAATATGCCCCGCTGCACATCGATAAACAGCCGGTAAGCGGTATACGAAATTCCGCTTGCAATCGCAATCAGCAAAATGCCGGGCAACAGGTAATTCACATAGTTATCCGTTCCGGTTTGAATGGCACCTCCGAACACATA
Organism: Paenibacillus sp. XY044; assembly: GCF_002257645.1. Classification (GTDB taxonomy): domain Bacteria; phylum Bacillota; class Bacilli; order Paenibacillales; family Paenibacillaceae; genus Paenibacillus_AQ. The sequence goes on from NZ_NQMO01000011.1 coordinate 120,605, forward strand.
GACAAACAGCAGCATAAACGCAATCGGCATGATGGTAACCGTGATGATGGTGTCCATGCTGCGGAAAATATGACGCATGGAACGTCCGAGCATAACGCCCATATCGCTAAAAAAGTGTTTCTTTATTGCTTCCATTTACTTTTCCTCCTTTTTGCCGACGATGGCGAGGAATATCTCCTCTAATGTCGGTTGTTTTTCAACATACTCTACCTTAGCAGGCGGGAGCAGCTTTTTTAGTTCCTCGAGCGTGCCGCCCGCAATAATCCTGCCCTCATGCAAAATGGCGATTCGATCGGCAAGCTGCTCAGCCTCCTCCAAATACTGTGTAGTCAGAAATACGGTCGTGCCGCTGTCAGCAAGCTCCTTGACGATTTTCCAAACCTCGATGCGGGACTCGGGGTCAAGCCCGGTCGTCGGCTCGTCGAGGAAAATGATCTGCGGATTTCCTACAAGGCTCAAGGCGATGTCGAGCCTGCGGCGCATACCGCCCGAATAAGTAGACGCCTTGCGGTTGGCGGCGTCTGTTAGGCCGAAGCGTTGGAGCATGTTATCCGCCACCTGACGCGGGTTTTTGAGGTATCGCAGTTTGGCAATCATCACCAGATTTTCCCGTCCGGTTAATATTTCGTCCACGGCGGCGAATTGCCCGGTCAGGCTGATTGACTGCCGCACATGATCGGGTTTGGACACCACATCGAACCCGTTGATGGCCGCACTACCGCTGTCTGGTTTGAGCAGCGTGGAGAGGATTCTGACAACCGTGGTCTTGCCCGCTCCATTGGAGCCGAGCAGGGCGAAAATACTCCCCTGTTCCACCTCCAAATCAACACCCTTTAGGACTTGATGCTGCTTGTAGGATTTTTGCAGCCCTTTGACTTGAATCGACTTGTTTGGCATATTCCTTTTCCCCCTTTTAGATAACCGTAACTTTTGATAAATTTGCCTCTATGCCTTTGAGCGCGGCATAAGTCAACTTATCCATCGTCGCACCGTCAAAGCAAACGGTTTTGATGGCACGGTAATACTTCTTGGATAACACAGACCCTTGGAAGGACACATTCTTGAGCGTCGCGCCCTTGAACGAAACTTCTTTCAATCCGGCTTTGTCGAATTTGACGCCGATGAAGGTTTGGCCGTCAAAACGCAGCCCTGTCAGATCGGAAGATGTGAAGTCCACCCCGTCGAAAACACAGTTTTCAAAGACGGTTTTACTGAGAGCGGTCATCGTCAGGCTGACGTCGGTCAGCTTTACGCCGGTGAATTTTGCTCCGGCCAGCCACGACTTGCTGAAGCTGGTTCGCACAAGGATCGATTTATTGAAGCTTGCATTCGCCAGGTCTAGGGTGGACAGGTTGCAGTCGGTCAGGTTTGACCCGTCGAAACGGGCATCCTTCACGTCGCTGCTCTTAAATGAGCTGCCGGTCAAGTCCGCGTTCGTGAAGTCGGAGCCTCGCAGCATGCTGGATGTGAATTTTCCCTTGTGAGCGGTAACGCCCGCAAAGTCGCTTTCTGCCAAGTTGCTCGCGCTGAGGTTTGTCAGTACCTGCCGCTCCAGCGAACGGGATAGGTTAGCCACCTCCAGTACGGTTTGCTCAATGTCACCGATGCTGTCAATGGTCATTTCAAAAGCCGTTTCATCGTCCTTGCCCTCGGCTTTCAGTTCACGGAACCGTTCCTGTAAATCGGATTGTAAATCCGCCTTTAATTCGCTGACGCTCTTCACCCCGTCGTATGGTGCAAAAACCCCGTTCAGATAGTTCGTCAATTTCTCATTCATACGATCAACTCTCCTTATAATAAGTTTTCAAGCACGCGCTTTGCGTACTCCCAATTGCTTTTGTTGCGCTCATAAGTGTCCTTGCCCTTCTCGGTCATTCGAAAATACTTGCGCCGTCCGCCCTGCGATTCATCGCCCCAATACCACTCGATATCACCGTCCCCTTCAAGTCGCCGAACGCTGGAGTACATCGTGGCTTCCTTTAATTCATACTCACCGCCCGAACGCTCGGCAATCAGCTTAACAATTTCATAGCCGTAGCGGTCCGCTTCGGATAAGAGTCGTAAAATCATCGTGTCGGTATGGCCTCGCAGCAGGTCGGATGTGATTTTGTTGTCGCTCATACAATCACCTCCATATCTGCATGATAAGACACATTACTTTGTCTGTCAAGGTAATTTGTTAATAAAAATACTTTTGTTAAAAAAGTACAAGATTATGCATAACAAAACAGCGGCAGTCTAAGACTTTTTTAGTCCTAGTCCGCCGCCGTTTCTTTTCAGCGTTAGCCTTGAATGATGCTTACCGCAAAATGGGCTGCCACCCTATGGTTTTTTCATTGGCGCTGCCGCCCGACAAATATTTTCCGGGAAATGATATGTAAGTCGAAATATATCTGCCTTTTTCGACCTTGATGAGCTGGTGGAAAGTGAAAACAAATAGCCTGCACGCCCATTGTTTCATGAAGCAATCGCCATTCTATCGAAAACCGAAACGGAATATACATTACAAGCCATAGTCTGGAAATCAAGAGACATCCTTGAACACCACTTTCCTTTTAGAGGATCGAGGAGGAGTGTATAATGAACGAATATGTTCCGCAGGGAATGGTTCAAAAGCAGTATCACTGGGAATGGGTCAATTATTTTCTGTACCGGCATCTTCAAGAGAATAATCCATTTCCCAAGCTGCAGGCAGCGCTGGCCGGTCTGCTGAATAAGCAGGAAAAGCAATTGGATTCATTGAGGAAACTCGCTGCCTCGCTTGGGATATCCAGTCCTTCCGCAACGGTGAATATAAGGTACAGTCCGGTTCTGGAATGTATTAAAGAACTCCATGACCGGGAGTATGAATTATTGCAGGAGTACATCAGCTACCACGATTACTTTTTGCCGGTTTCTTCGAATCAATTGGGGCTCGAAGACTTGATGAAGTCTCAACTGGCGCAAGTCAATACGTTGACAGAATTAAAGTCGACCTTTGTACAACTTTTCAAACCCCAACATGAAACTCAAAAGCCTGATTACATATTGGAAAAGGGGTTCAAGTTAACGCGGATCGCCACGGGACTCACGTTCCCGACCGTTATGACATTTGATCCGCAGGGAGCCGTCTATGTTGCCGAAGCAGGGTTTGCCTACGGGACTGAACCAGGAAAAGGCCGTGTACTTCGCCTGGAATCGGATGGCTCCTTTACCGAAATCGCTTCGGGGATCGGAGGTCCTGTGACAGGCATTGCCTGGCATAATGGGGATTTGTATGTGGCTGCAGGAAATTTAGGGGAAAAGCCTACGGATGGATGCGGGGAAATTATTCGAGTATCGCCGGATGGCAAAAGGCAAACGATTGTCAGCGGGCTCAGAACTTGCGGGGACCATTTTACCGGAGATATTCTGTTCGGTCCTGATGGAAAACTGTACTTTTCCGTAGGTACCGCAACGAATTCGGCTGTTGTAGGACTGGACAATATGCTGATACTGAAGTATCACCCGCAATTTCACGATGTGCCGGCCAGAGACTTGGAATTGATCGGCACCAATTTCATATCCCGGGATCCGCTATCTACTCCACCGGATGCAGCAGTAACGGGAGCATACCATGCCTTTGGAGTTCCGAGTAAAGAGGGTGATATCGTCCAAGGCCGATTGTTGGCTAACGGGGTCATCTACCGCTGTAATCCTGACGGAAGCCACCTACAAATCGTCGCAGACGGCTTCCGGAATACGTTCGGTTTAAGATTTTCCCCAATGAACGGGAAACTGATCGTAACGGACCATGGTGCGGATCCGCGGGGAAGCCGGCAAGTCAGGCTGGATTGGGATAAGATTTGGGAGGTCACACCTGGGGGGTGGTACGGATTTCCGGAGTTGTTTAGCGGGTTGCCCGTAACCCTCCCCCACTTTCATGCTGCGGAACAAGCGAAGCCTACCTTTCTGATCCGCAACCATCCTTCGCTTGCCGCTCAACCGCTGGCTCGTCTCAAGCCGCATAGCGCTTCCATGAAATTTGATATTTGCACAAACGCCGAATTCGGTGGTCCCGGGGAGCTTTTTGTCGCTCAGTTTGGAGAATCCGGCTTTGAAAAAACCGAAGAACTTCCTGGATTCAAAGTGGTTAAGGTAAACCTGGATACCGGACAAATTTCGAACTTTTTGACCAATCCACATGGCGAATCCACGAAACAAGGGCCGATTCGGCCCATTGATGTCAAATTTAATGCCGCAGGAAACGAACTTTACCTTGTCGATTTTGGCCTGATGGGTAAGCATCACCCCACTCCTGGAACCGGTAGCCTGTGGAAGATCGTCAGAGCATAGCAGCTCGACTCACTCTTCCTCGTTCCCTGTTCTGCCTCCATACCGATGGGAATGCGGGATTCTGCCGTTAACGGTTGTGTAACCCGCGAAATCGTGGTAATGCCCGCCTCCCTGCAAAGGAATGGCTGGTCCGGTCGTCCCTTGAATGTAATGAATATGCTGATCATTAAAGGATGTTTCCACATGATAACGGTGGACATGGGGAACGCCGCTGGGGGCGGGTTCCGTTGTTCCGGCGTAGTGATGATAGTGCCCCACATCAAACGAAGTATCACCTGAAAACGGATGAACATGAACCCTGACCGGCCTTCCATCCCACGATGTAATAAGCAGGGTGTGAGCATGTTCGGAACCGGAACCCTCGTTATGAAACAGCAAACCTGTGATTGGGATTTCCAATAGGCTAACCTCCTATTTCTCAAGTCGTATGTTTGATAAAGCAAACACGGTTTCATCGTACGCAGAAATCATATGGCGTTAGCCTGTTCCAATATGCAGAAATATGTAATTTTGCAATAAATCTTACAAACGGTTGAAATACGCTGCCAAAGACGGCCATATATCCGAACGGTTTGCAGCCAAAAAACCTGCCGGTCACGACATCATCTCGTCGGGATTCGGCAGGTTTTTCGACAGATTATTCTATTACGTATTCGCGATATTTCTCGAAGTCCTGAAGCCGGCATTCCAATGCCAGCCGCGTGCCTTCGTTTTCATATTCGGTCGAGTGGATGCTGGCATGCTCGTTCAGATACGAAACGACCTGGCCCCGGTCATACGGGATCAGCATTTCGCAGGTCACGTAATCCTTGAACACCGAGCCTCGGATCAGATCCACCAGCTCGGTCATTCCGATCCTTGGTTTGGCCGCCAGATAGATGCTTTTTTCCTTGACCTCCGGAATGTCCACACCCGCCAGATCGCATTTGTTGTAGGCGAAAATCGTAGGAATGTCCGTTACGCCGATGTCCTTCAGCGTGTTCTCCGTAATTTGGATCAGCTGCTCGTACTTCGGATTCGAGTAATCCACGACATGGATGAGCAGATCTGCCTCGGACACTTCCTCCAGCGTCGATCGGAACGCTTTGACGAGATGATGGGGCAGCTTGCTGACAAATCCGACCGTGTCGGTAAGCAGAAAGGTTTTATGATCCTCCAGTTGAATGCTCCGCACGGACGTTTCCAGCGTGGCGAACAGCATATCCTTCTCGAATACCGCCTTCTCGCCAGTCGCCCCGCCCGGGGTATAGGCTTCCAGCATGGCATTCATAATCGTCGATTTGCCCGCATTGGTATAACCGACCAGCGACACGACCGGAAGCTCGTTTTTCTTCCGCTGTTTCCGCTGCGTTTGCCGTTGAAACACCAGCGATTCCAGTTCCTTGTTCAAGACGCTGATCTTCTCCTCGATCCGGCGGCGGTCCAGCTCCAGCCGGGTTTCGCCCGAACCGCGGTTGTGCATGCCGACGCCGCCGCCCTGCCGTCCCAAGGACTCACGCAGGCCCACGAGCCGCGGCAGCATATACTGCAATTGGGCTACCTCCACCTGAAGCTGGGCTTCCCGCGTTTTTGCCCTTTGTTCGAAAATGTCCAGAATCAGTATGGTCCGGTCGATGACCTTACACTCCAAATCCGCTTCCAGGTTGCGGAGCTGCGATGGCGAGAGCTCGTCGTTGAAAATGATCAGATTCGCCTCGAGTCCCCGGTATAAGCCGCCCAGTTCCTCGACTTTTCCGGTACCGATGTAATGGGATTTGTTGACGCGCTCCATGTTTTGCGTAAGCTGCCCGACGACCTCCACCTCACAGGCTTCGGCCAAATTGCTGAGCTCCTCCATAGAGTATTCGAAATCGGACTGGCCGTTCAGGTTCACGCCGACCAGTATCGCTTTTTGTTGGATGGGTTCCATATATTTTACCTCCGGGTTAGCTTGAATGGTTTGATGAAACGAAAAAACCGCAGGCTGTACCCTGTGGTTTAAAGCGAACGGCTATGCCAGCGCTGGAAAGAAGAACCCCTTACTTGACGACAATTGCCCGTCAAGCTGAAGGCTTCCTAAGCATTCTCCAATCAGGCTGGTTTTATGTTGTTGCATGAGGAAAGCCCTACGGCTGCCTGAAGACAGCAAAAAGAGGGCGGATCGCCCTCCCTCTCATATACCCGGCATGCTCAAAAAAGCGCATGCTCGGCACGTATATATCGGGTTCCAAAAGATATGCAGACCAATCCCGTTCGCTCCGCACAGGGGCAGAGCCTTTGAGCACTATTCAGTTAGCGGCACAAAGTGATAAAACGGAATTTGTTATTGATCATATCTTGCGAACCCTCCGATCATTATAGGTATCCTCATGTTAACACAGCTTCGCGGCAGACACAATTCCCAATTACCAAAAAGATGAAATGATGTTGCGCTTACCTTCCCGTCTGTGCCTGTGCAACTTCGGCTTCCCCCGACAGCGTGACGCGGTTGCGCCCGCCGGTCTTGGACCGGTACAGCGACTCGTCCGCTTTCAGGATCAAATCGCGCGGCGAACGGCCATGCTCGGGATACGCCGCTACGCCGGCCGAGATCGTCACCGTCACCCCGATCGGGTTCGCGGAGCTCTCCATCTCTTTTCTGAGCCGCTCGGCCACCACGCCGGCTTCCCTCGGACCGCTGCGCTGCACCAGAATGCCGAATTCCTCGCCGCCATAGCGGAAACACAGATCCCCTTCCAGGGATACGTTCCGCATGAGCTGGGCCAGGTGCTTCAGCACCTGATCACCGAGCACATGCCCATAAGTATCGTTGACACGCTTGAAATGGTCGATGTCAATGAGAATGACGGCAAAGGGCACATGGTACTCCGTCCACTGCCGCAGCACGGTATCCAGCGTCCTCCGGTTGGCCAGCCCGGTCAGCTCATCAACGCTCGCTTCGTTCCGAAGCTGGGTCAAATCCTGATTCATGTGCTGGAACGCAATTTTGACGCTTTGCGACAGCAGCCTGACCTCATAATAAGCAGATTTGATGTCGGGCACGTTCTGCGGGCGTCCCGGCCCGAGCGTAGCCTGGTCCGAAAATTGTGCCAACGTATTGAGCGGCCTGGCAATCCGGCTGGCCACCCACCATCCCAAGAGGAGGATGAGCAGCAGAAACGGCAGGGAAACCAGAAGCACCCTTGTAATCAAATCATGGAGCGGCTTGGCAATGACCGACGTCGGCGTCTGGGAAATAATCCCCCAGGAGCTGCTCGGTTCATAGGCGTAGCCCGCGAAGAATTCGCCCCCTTCGGAGTTCGTCACCCGCTGCGAACCGTTTTTTTTCATTAAGACGTTCTTAACCACGGGGTTGCTGATGACCGATTCGCCGATCCGCTGCTTATTTGGATGAAAAATGATTTCCCCGTTCTTCTCTACCACATAGACGTATGACCCGTTGCCGAAAAAGTGCTCCTTCAGCATCGTGCTGAGCACGTTCTTATCCTCGAGATAAATCGTTCCGCCGACAAACCCCTTATATTCGCCGGATGCATCAACGATCGGTGCCGATATGAGGATGATGAACCTTCCTGTCGTCGCCCGGTAGGGGTTCGAAATAAAAGGCGCTTTCAAATAGACCGCCATTTTGCTCTGGGCCGAGGTCAGCTGATCCCCGACTTCAATGCCGATCGTATGCGGACTGAGCGCCCGAACGACGCGGTTGGCGTCCGCGACGACAATGGAGTTGAAATACTGCGTATTTTCCTGAAACAGATCGTCGAAGAGCTGGGCGTCCATCTCCTGGCTTCGCCCGGATATTTTGGCAATCGCATTGATATTTTGCTGCATCGTTACGAGAAGCTCGTTCGTATTGGAAGCCAGCTTTCTGGCATACTGCTCGTTATTCTGAAGATAATTGCTGATTAAGGAGGCACGGTTGACTTGAACGGCTGAAGTGATGCTGGTCAACATCGTAAGCAGGATCGCAATAACCACAAGCAGGCTGATCGTGAACCGGAGCGTAAAACCTTTTTGGATCAAATATTTCAACGTTATATCCACCTTGAGTCTAAAAATAGAAAAAGATGTCACATCGTGACGCTTTACATTATACATGAACGCCGGAGGTCCATCTATAGCGTGATTGCGCCATCTTCACCAAAAAGGACAGCCTCGTCCGGCTGCCCGTGGCGGCTGTCCTGGTATGGTCAGGGTTAGGGCGGCGTGAAGCCGCATCTCTCAAATCCCGAAAAAGCTCTTGGTTGTCCGCACCGTTGCCGCGGCCAGCGCCGCAGGCTCTTCCCCTCTGCAGCCCGCAATGACCTCGAGGATGTGCGCCAGGAAAGCGGGCTCGTTCCGTCCGCCCTTCGGCTTCGGCCGCAGATCACGCGGCGTCAGATACGGCGCATCGGTCTCGATCATCAGGCGGTCCAGCGGAATGTCCGAAACGAGCTCCCGCAGATGCCCGCCCCGCCGCTCGTCGCAAATCCAGCCGGTAATGCCGATATGCAGCCCCATCTCGAGGTAAGCGTGAAGCTCTTCCGCGCTGCCCGTAAAACAATGCACCACCGCGCGCGAGATCAATGCCGGGTGGTCTCTCAGCATCGCGGCAAAATCGGCATGTGCGTCCCGTTCATGCAGAAACAGAGGCATGTCCAGCTCCTCCGCCAGACGCAGCTGCTCCTCAAACCAGCGGCGCTGCACGTCGCGCGGGGAAAAATCCCGGTTGTAGTCCAGCCCGCACTCGCCGATCGCCACCACCTCGGGCAGCCCGGCCAGCCGCCGCAGCCGCTCCGCCGTATCCGGTCCGCAGTCCTTGGCGTCGTGGGGATGAACACCCGCTGTCGAAAACAGCCTGCCGGAATGTAACTTTGCATATTGCGCTGCCTCTTCGCTGCTTGCCACACAGGTTCCGGTAATGATCATCTGTTCCACGCCCGCCTCCCCGGACCGGGCCAGAACCTCTTCCCGGTCGCGGTCGAACGATGAGTTCATCAAATTAACGCCGATATCGATGATGGGTAATGTCATAGCTGCCAAGTTCCTTCCCTTCTTTTCTCACTGAATTTCGCTGCCGCATTTCTGCAACAAAAAAACCGCATCCTTGCGGAGTGCGGTCTAACGTCATTATTTGTACACGGGTTTGCCGTATTCCGCCTTCTTCTCGAAGAGAACAGTATACGTCTCGTCTGGGCCGTCAACAGACGGGGCTACCACTTTTTTCAGCCCGCTGAGAGGCAGGATCGCCGGACTCCTGAGGCCATATTTACGGGATGTGGGTCTGTGTCGTTGACTCATGACGATTCCCCTCCTAATAAATCATGAATTGAATCCAGTAACGCTTTATTGAGATAACATATCTCTTCAAAAATCTGCTCCGTGACCTGAACAGAACCCCTCAGGTGGGTCGTGAACACGTATCTTCTCGCTAAAGGATAACACAAGATATATTCCTTCACAACCGATTTGCGATTTCGTTGACTAAATGTCACATTTCCGCTGGCGTGAACGTCCACCACATGAATCGGCTCTTCTCCCGGTCTCAGGTTGACATTGGCATCCAAGGAATATTCATAGCCGATTTCCCCGACCCCGTCGCTGCCGACCTGCTTTATTGTACGGTCCCCGGCTTTGAAAAGTGCTGTGCCGCTGACCGTATATGGCGCGGAAATAAACGATAACCGCAGCGCCCGGCAGATCCGGTTGTAAATATCCGTGTCGAGTGCAGGCTTATGATTCAGTTCCTCAAAAAAGCCGATAATCTTCAGCAGCCTGTCCCTCTCCTCCTCGGATTCGCGAAGCAGCTCGAACGGATCGGTCTGTTTGCTGCCCCAATGCTCGATCATGCTGCCGATTTTGCTGCACGATACGCCCACGGCCGCATTCCAGTTGCGCGGGTTCATCTGATAGGTGAGCGTGGTCATGCCGAACAAATCCGAAGGGGTCTTAAAGCCTTCAATCCGTTCCTCTTCCTCATCCTCCTGCTCAGGAATATGCGAAGGAACGAGAAAAAATACCCGTTCTCTCCCCAGTTTACTCCAGAATAACCCCATCTCAAACACCGTATTATCTCTGGCTGTATAATATAACTTACCCCGTACGAGCGTGACGTCATCAGGGTGGAATACAAAAACCGCAAAATCGCTACCCTGGATCTGGGCCTCCAAGTCCTCCATCGTATAACGGTTGGCGTGAAATACTCCTCTATGCCAAGGAGTCACGACCGCATAGTGCTCCAGTTCCTCCTGGACCGCATTCACGATCGGAATAGCTTCCCTGGATGAGCCGATGAAAACGAAAGGTTTGTCCATAACTCCCTCCAGAACATCCATAATCTACCTATTATCAGTATATCATAGCATGGTAGATTCAATGACTGTTACTTTTCGCGCTTACGAAAATCCGCCCTTGGTTTCAAAGTTTGCTATGTATGCCTGACAGAACTTGTCTGTTTAAAATGGTTACAAAAAGTAAAGAACTGCGGACAGCCCCGCTGCACCGCAGCCTTTTGTACAAGTCGGCGGCAGGGATAGGCGGACGGAATCACCGGCATCCGGTGCATGAGGTCCGTTTCCCCCTACAACCGCTTGACCGTTCTCCTGCTTGCCGTTACGTTACACAAGCTGGGCCTCGCCCTGTATTCCCTCCGGAAAACGCACCTCCACTTCCACATCGGCCGGCGACTCCACGCGCAGCGTCATCCGGCTGTCCCGAACGTTCCAGCGGACGCGGATTTCCCCGCCGGCCGGCAGCGGAACGACGCCGCTGGCCCAGCTTAAACCGCACGGCTGGGGAGCAACTGCAACCTTGCTCCATCCGTCTTCCAGCCGCTTAACGCCGAGAATGCATTCGCCCAGAAAATAACCCGGAGCGGCGGACCAGGCGTGGCAATGGCTTCGGGTCAACTGATTCGGATTGGCCCGGTTTTCGCTGAAGTTCGGATACATCTCCCAGCAGGTGGTGGCATCGTTATCGATCATCTGCCCGTAATGAGTCCGAATGTCGGCGAGCAGCAGCTCGAACTGACCGGCCTGTTCCAGCGCCTCATAATAAAAGAAGGACATGAACGGGCTGCCGATCTGCACGAAATCCGCGGGCGGAAACTTCAGATAGGCTTCCATCAGTGCTTTTCTGCTGCCCTCAGCGGCACCGCACAGGTAGGCGACCACCTGGGTCTGCATGCTGAAGGCAGCGGAGCGGCGGCCGTCCGCATGGATGCAGTCCAGATAGGCGTGGCGCTCGTCGGACCACAGATGGCGGTTAATGGCTTCCGCAAGCCGCCCTGAAGCTGCCTCATACGCTGCGGCGGTTCCTCCCTGCCCGGCTGCCGTCGCAATGGCCGCCGCATCACGCAGCGCTTTGGCCATGAACAGATTCTGATGGGTCACGATGCCTTCGCGCGGCTGGTCAATCGGAGCCCAGTCCAGGAAGTTCCAGCCTTTCAACTCCAGCAGTCCGTCCTGGTTCAGATGCTCCAAGTAGGCATCCATCGTCAGCTGAACCGCGGGCCAGATTTCCTCAGCGAACGGCGTGTCGTTCGTATGGGAAATAAATTCGCGGCAGGCGATAGCCCAGAAGAAGGTCCAGTTCGGGATGACGCTGTTCCAAGCGCTCGGCACCTGGTTCACAAACAGCGGCGTAATATCCGCCGACCCCGGTACCAGCCGCAGGCAGCGTTTGACGATATCGGTCACGCCGAACACATAGTAGTTGACGAGCGCCTCATTGCGGCTGTCCCCGACCCAGAACACCTGCTCATAAGAAGGGCAATCGATGAACGTGTCTTCCATACATAGCCGGGTCGTATGGCGGCTGATGTCCCAAATTTCGTTCAGCCGGGCATCCGAGCAGCGGAACGCGCCGACCTCCGCGGCAGGATAGGTGCTCTGAAGGATGTACACTTCGTGCAGCTTCACCGGCCCTCGCAGCCCGCGGATGGTCAGGATCAGGTACCGGAAGCCGCGGCGGACGGGCGACAGGTAGGACTGGCGGCCGTCCCGGCATATGTAGCGGAACGTATTTTCGAGACCGTAGGTATGCTGCCGGTAATCGTCCTTGATGTATTCGATCCCGTACGCATCAATGACCGTTCCTTCCGGCGCGTCCAGCTCCAAGCCGATAAAACCGGAACGCTCCTTGCCGAGATCAATAACGATCTCGCAGTCCCCCTCGGGGAAAGGCTCCAGCATCGCGTAGTCCTGCGTCGGCAGCACCGCAAACTGCAGAGCCTGCGGCACCGGATGCTTGTCGATCAGCGTCCGCCACACGCTGGCTCCGAATACATCCACGGCCGAATATAACTGCCTCGATACGGGCTGTACCCAGCGATCATGGCCCTGAAGATCCTGCTCTGTCCGGATGGTCTTCAGCCATAAATAGTCCGGATGGTCCCTGCGAAGCTCCCGGCCGTCCTTGTAATCGATATACTCGACCGCATCGAAGGGGCCGACCGCCGTAAACGGATTTCCTTCCTCATTCAAGGCCGCATGCAGCGGAGCCCGCAGCTTAAAAGCCGCCTCGCTGTCCACCCCGATGTGGAACACCGAGCCATGATCCCCCGAAGTGATATCCATCAGCAGCAGATGGCTCCCGCTGCCCAAGGTCAGCGTATAATATTTCTCCGGCTGCTCTCCGCTCACCGGGCTGCAGCGGATGCCGTCGACGTACAGATCGTCGCCCCGTATTCCGGTCGGAAAGCCGACGGCCACTTCGCCGTCCTCTTCCATGACCAGCACGGTAGCCAAGAGCCCGGTAAAGCCTACCGGATTCGCGTGCGTTATGCTGTCCTTCACCATCTGGTTCCGCAGGTCGATGCCGGCCGTGAAGCGGGGAGCCTTGACGCGGGCCAGGGATAGCACCTTGGACGGATACTTCTTCTCCTCCGTCAGGAACGGAATGTCCCTTGGAATCAGCCGCGTCCACGGCTGCGTGCCTGCCGGACCGATTTCCGCAGCCGCACTCCAGGAGGCGTCATCGTATCCCGGCCGGTTCCATTCCTCGTCCCACAGCCTGGCGTCATACACCTCGGCGAACCCCTGCTGGCAGGACATCCGCGGCGACGTGCTGTCCTGGGCCGCCAGCTTGGCCGTTTTCCAAGTCCAGTCCGTGGCTGCGATAACCTCGTCCCCATGCTCTACCTGGGCGATCAATCCCCCGCGCCCGGCGAGATAATAAAAATTAGCCAGCCCAAAGTGAAGGACGAGCACCGCAATCGTATTGTCCTCCCCCGGACGCAGCAAATGCCCGATGCTGTACGTGTCGTACATCTGCTCCTTAGGCCAGGAGCGCGTCGTTCCCCTGCCAGCCAAGTAACCGTTTACAAAAAGAACGTAGCGCGAATCCGCCGTGATGCTGAGCGATACGGGCCGCCCCGGGTCCCCCTCATAGGCAAAGGTCTTGCGGAAGCATCTCCACTCATTTCGGGGGCTTGGCTCTCCCTCTCCCCAAATCCACAGCGCCTTCCATTGCTTATCCATCATAAACCTCCTCTCTGCCCTTAGCTTTGTACAATCGCTGTCTGTTGTCAAGTAAAGCGGTGAAATTCATTCAAGGAATTTCGTCACTGGGTGTAGAATGGAAAACGCGACAGGATAAAGCCTAGAAAGGTGGGCGAACGCATCATGTTTGGCGTCTATCCAACCGCATTTTATGAAATAAGTCCCCCCCTGACAGAGTATCCTTTCCGTTCCATGAAGAAAAGCCTGCGCTTGCCGCGCAGGCTCTGCTTCTCGCACTATGACAGGTTCATTCGGCCCCCGTTTAGTTCTTCAATGCGTCCGCACTGTCCACCCAGACGGTCAAATCCTGGTAAGGCGTGCGCTTGCCTTGAGGCGCCTGTCCTTCTGCCGGAACGCCCAGATAAATAAAGCCTAGTACCTTGTCGTTCGGGCCAAGACCAAAATGCTCGTTCATCTTGGCATTGTATGTAGGCTCGCCGGTTCTCCAGATCGCACCGAGGCCCAGGCCATGTGCTTCCAGCAGCATGTTCTGGATCGCCGCGAACACTGCGCCGTATTCCTCGAGCTCGATCACCTTCGCGTGATCCTTCGGCTGCACTGCCACGGCGATGACAACCGGGGCGCGCATCGGTTTCTGCCGTGCGGATTCCGCCGCCGCTTCGGCTTCCGGGGATCCCGGTCCGCCCGCCTGCTCCACGGCGATATCCGCCAATGCGTTACCCAGCAGTTCTCTTCCTTCCCCGCGAAGGACGAAGAAGCGCCAGGGCTCGGTCATCCGGTGGTTCGGCGCCCAAGTGCCCGCCTCCACAATTTGCTCAATGGAAGCGGCAGGCACTTCCTCCTGTGTCACTTTCCCGATGCTCCGTCTGGAGCGGATGGCTTCCGATACGTTCATACATCATTCCCCACTCTCTTTATAAAATGCTTTTCAAGATCTGTGTACTATTGTATCAAAAAACGGACAGCGATTTCTAACCCTACCGTTTTCTCCGGGCTCTTCCAAAGCATCGTATACATCGTTATTGCGCCGTTTTACCCCGCACTGACATTCCGATAATGATCCGTTAACATTGTCCGCGTACACTGAAGCAGATAGTGCAGCTTGTACATAATCCTTCGGGAAGGGGTTCATTACATTGACAAAAAAATGGTTCGTTTCCGCCCTCGCAGCCTTGTCGGTAGGGGGCACAGCACTGCTTCATAGCGCATCGGCAGCACCGGCCGATGTGCAGTATTCCGTTAACGGACAGTCTTTTACGCCGTCCGTACCGGCCGTTGAGCAGCAGGATCATCTGTATTTTCCGATCCGCGATCTCGGCAACCTGCTTGGCAAGTATGTCGACTGGGACGAGGTTCGTCAAACGGCTTCTTTTACAGACAAACCCAAGCTGACCGGCAAATATACGCTGGATCATGAGGACCTGGCAAAGGGCATTAAATTTGGCATCGGCTCCTCGCTGGCGCACATCCCTGGCGACCCGGATAACGTCTTCTATACGACGGCCGACCGCGGCCCGAACGGGGAGATCGACGTGAACGGCGAGACCCGCCGGACGTTCCCGCTGCCGGACTATACGCCGACCATTTATAAAATCCAGCTGGATCAGGGGAAAATCACCATCCTGGAGACCATTCCGCTCAAAATCAACGGTAAGGATCCTGTGACGGGCAGCAGCCTGATTACAGGACTGCCGAATCTAAAATCCCGGGACGAGGTCCCCTACGAGACAACCGCGCAGAAGGTCATCTCATACGACCCGTACGGACTTGATGTCGAAGGGCTTGCCTACAATCCGCAAGATGATACATTCTGGATTTCCGACGAGTACGGCCCGTACCTTGTACAGGTGAAACGCGATGGTACGCTGGTGCAGCGCCTGGCTCCCCAAGGGATCAGCTCGGAGCTGAACACGGCCGCCCTGCCGCTCAAGGATACGTTGCCTGCCGTATATTTGGACCGCCGCCAGAACCGCGGTGCGGAAGCGGTCGGAATTACGCCGGATGGCAAGTGGATGTTCATGGCCATGCAGAGCCCGCTGCGGAATCCCGACAAGTCCGTCGATAACTCCCGGACGCTCCGCATTCTGAAGATCGATCTCGCCACCCTGAAGCCGGTGGCCGAATACGCCTATCTTTCTGAAGACGCCGGACAATTTAAGGATCTGAAGCAATCCGATATCGTCATTTCTGATCTTAACGTCATCGACGAGAACACGCTGCTGATCGACGAGCGTGACAAAAATGCCGGCGATGCCGCCCAGCTCAAACGGATTTATGCCATCAACCTGACCGATGCGACCAACATTCTCGGCAAGTATGACGAGGCGGGACCTAGCGGCAAAACGCTGGAGCAGATGAGCCCTGCCGAGCTTCGTCAAGCCGGTATTATGACACCGCTGAAACGGACTGTACTCGATGCAGTGGAATTCAAGTATCCAAATGAGAAGATCGAGGGCATATCGCTCGTGAACGGGCATACGCTGGTCATCGTCAACGACAATGACTTCGGCGTTACCAATCCCGATGCCAAGGAGAACGGCACGGACTTGTGGACCTTTGAGCTTCCTTACGATATAAAATAAGGCACAAACGTATCAAAGACCGGTCATGGAGGAATTCCCCCATGACCGGTCTTTTTGTATCCGCAAAGGTTTAGGATTGGCGGGAACTCTTCGCCCTGCCGTTACTGCCTGCTGCCAACCTTCCGCTTCCGAATGACCTGCTCCAATACGGCAAGAACCGGCTGGCTTTTGACCGGCTTGCTGATATATTCGTCCATCCCCGCCATGAGGCAAATATCGCGGTCTTCTTTGAGCGCGTTAGCCGTAACCGCCACGATCATCGGACGGCTGTCCTTTGGCAGCGTCGCCCGGAGCTTCCGGGTTGTGTCCAAACCGTTCAGGCCAGGCATCTGGACGTCCATAAAGATGATGTCATACGTCGTATTCTCCGCCGCCCGCAGCACATCGTGGCCGTTGGTAACGACGGTCACCGCATGGCCCTGCTTCTCCAGCATTTTGCGCAGAACAATCTGGTTGATCTCATTGTCCTCCGCAATCAGGATGTTGAGCGGATCAGCGTCCGACATTTCCTTCGGTTCGCAGCGCTTGGCATTCGCGGGCTCCTGCCGGTTTTTGAGGAGAACCGTGAACATAAACGTCGTTCCGGGGCCTTCTTTTTTCTCCACCCATATGCTGCCGCCCATGACGTTCACGAGCTTCTTGCTGATGGCCAGTCCGAGCCCGGTCCCTTCATAATTGCGGGTCATGAAGTTGTCTACCTGGGAGAACGGTTCGAAAATCGCCTCCAGCTTGTTATCCGGGATGCCGATGCCCGTATCCGAGACCTTGAACTCCAGATCGATCAGCTCGTCTTCCTCGAACACCTTCCGCACGCCGACCGTAATGCCTCCATGAAGCGTAAACTTCACCGCGTTGCCCACCAGGTTCATCAGAACCTGCTTGAGCCGCTTGGGATCGCCGAAGAGCATTTGCGGAATGTCGTCTTCGATGGAAAAGGTCATCTCCAGCTGCTTGGCGCTCGCCTTGGCGGACACCATGTCGAACGTTTCCTGAATGCATTGCTCCAGATCGAACATATCCTCCTGCAGTTCCGTCATGCCGGCTTCCACCTTGGAGAAATCCAGAATATCGTTGATAATGGCCAGCAGCGTTTCTCCGCTCTTTCGGATAATCTCGATATATTCCCTTTGCTCATCATCAAGCTCCGTCGTCGTCTCCAGTAAATCCGTCATGCCGATGACGCCGTTCATCGGCGTGCGGATCTCGTGGCTCATCATCGCCAGAAACTCGCTTTTCGCTTTATTCGTATTCTCCGCCAGCTCTTTGGCGATCATCAGCTCCCGCTGTTCGGTGAAATCTTTCGCAATAATATAAAACCCGACATTTTGGTTATTGATGATGATCGGCGCCAGCGTTGTGATGACCTCCACCATATGCCCGTCCTTATGCCGGATCGTCTTGATTTCCTGCTCCACGGCCGGGTTGTTCAGTGCCTCTTTCAAAACCCGCTGCAGATTCCGCTCTCCGATAAACCGTGCGATGCTCCTGCCCGCCATCTCGCTGACCTTGCAGCCGGTCATCTGCTCGGCACGGGTATTGGAATTCAAAATATTCCCATTTAAATCGAGTGAAATGATCGCGTCGTGGTTATATCTTTTTAAGGAGGTATACCGCTCAACGGTCTCCTGCAGCTTCTGCTCGGCGGCTTTGGTATGGGAAATATCGTTCAAGACGACGATGTAATAGTCAGGATTTCCCTCTGCGTCCGGCATGATGGAAATATGCACGGCCGCCCACACGATTCTCTCATCCTTCCGGATGTACCGCCCTTCCGTTTCGATGGAGGTCTGCTCGGGATAGTTTTGAAGAAGCGTCTTCACCTGCACCAAGTTGGGTTCCAAATCCTCACGATAAATCAACCTTTCGAAACGCTGCTGTTTGAGTTCCTCACAGGAATATCCCAGAATGCGGGTGAGCGCCGGGTTCACCTGAACCCATTCTCCCTGGACGGTAATCACAGCAATACCAAAAGGAGCATTTCGGTAAACATGCTGTAGATAAGAATACTCCTCATTCCGTACTCTGTTCATTTCGTGCCTCCTGCCATGGTAGTATCAGCCTGGTTTTTGTACTTTCACTCCATTATTTTTAAATCCCTAAGGATCTAAATAAGCTGCCCAAACAAAATAAGCATAAGCATGCTTATAAATTAAAATAAACAAAAATGACGACTTTGAAACCACTTCGAAGTCAATTATGGCAGAAATGTGGCGAAAATTACGTGAAGAAATCGCTCTTGCGAGAAGAGCGATTTCTTGGTTTGTCTGAGCAGAAGACTGAGCCGGATTTCAGAATGCCCAATTTCCGTTATGGAAAATAGCTTCCTTGCGGCCATCCTGCGTAATCCCGACAATGGACAGATCGGCTGCGCCGATCATGAAGTCCTCGTGAACCAGGCTCTGATTTGCGCCTTTGTTCAGCAGTTCCTCCGCATTCATTCCTTTGCCGCCCTGCAGATTGACCGGATAGGCTTGACCGAGCGCGAGATGGCAGGAGGCATTTTCATCGAACAAGGTATTATAAAAGATCACATTCGAATTCGAAATCGGAGAGTCGTGAGGTACGAGTGCAACCTCGCCTAATCTCCGCGCTCCTTCATCCGTATCCAACAGCTTCTGCAGCGCCTCGGCTCCTTCCTCGGCAGCAAACTCGATGACTTTGCCGTCCTTAAAGGTTAACGAGAAGTTGTTGATGACCACGCCGTTATAATTCAACGGCTTCGTGCTCTTCACGGTTCCGTTGACGCCGTCCCTGCTTGGAAGCGTGTAAACTTCCTCTGTCGGGATATTCGGATTAAACAGGACCCCGCTTTCGTTATATTTAGCGCCTCCAAGCCAAATGTGGCCTTCGGGTAAATCAATCGTCAGCGAAGTGCCTATCGCTTCGTATTGAAGCTGCCTGTAGCTTTTATCATTCAAAAATTGAACCATTTTACCGAGTCTTGCGTTATGTACTCCCCATGCGGATACCGGGTCTTCATGATCGATCCGGGTCGCGTCAATAATATGCTCCCACAGTTTTTGCACCGCGGAACTTCCTTCTTCACCAGGGAACACCTTACATGCCCATTCCGGGGTGGCGTATGACAATAACGTCCAGGCATTTTTGTGGGCCATCAAGTAGCTGCGGTATTTGTTCATCGCGGCGGCGGCGGTTTTGGACGCGGTCGCAACGCGGGAAGGTTCCACGTCGTTCAGCAAATCCGGATCAGGAGAGTAGATTTGAATGAATGCTGCTCCGCTTTCCGCATACAGCACCATTGCGTCTGCCCGCCACTGCGGATATTCCGACAATGCTTTTTCCGGAGCATGAAGGTACTTTATCTTCGACAGCTGCTCATCGTTATACTCCACGTAGACGTTGTGAGCACCGGCTTCGTATGCTTTCAGCGTAATCAGCCGGACAAGGTCTGCGGCCACAATCGGCGCCATCACCACGACGGTTTGCCCAGGTTGGACGTTCACTCCTACCTTAACGGCTAGCTCCGCGTAATTTTCTAATTGCCGTTTTGTTGGATACATCATTATTCCTCCATTTGCACGAAATGCTTCTCTATGAAGTGCGGGCTTACTTATCTTCCGTATAACCCAGCAGCGAGGGCAGCTCGTCAAGAGTCCGGACGACATGCTCCAGCAGGCCGGGCAGATCTTCCATCTGGTCCTCGTCGATTTTCCGGACGAACCGGATTTCCGCCGTATTGGACAGCCGCCTCGCCTCATCGCCATAGCGCCAGCAAAGCGTTTGGGACACCGGCTGCTCCGGCCACAGCTGCTCCAGCAGGCGCTGGATGGCGGAACATTCCTCGCCCTGCGGACCGACCTCCATATAAAAGCGGATGCGGACCGCGCACCCCGGCTTCGTCCCCTTCTGCTTGAGCAGCTCGGCAGCCAAATCGGCAAGCGAGGCGGTAAGGCCGATTTCCGCCGTCACCGCCTCGTTCCCTGTGCGCACAAACCGGATGGCGAATTCCCTCGACATGACCGACATTTCCATCCGGTCGTCGCGGCCGGTTACGCGAACCGCACCGTCCAGGTTGTCCAGGTCATAGACCTGGTTTTCCACCGCCACCTTCAGGTTATCGAAAATGCTCGGATCAAACATTACCATACGTCCGAAGCATACTTGAGACCGATCTGTCGTCTCGCATCCTCCATGATTTCCGCCACGATGAGGGAGCTCTCCAAAGAATTGATCTTGCTGTCGCGTTTGCCGCGTTCGATCAGCCGTATAAACTCGTCCAGCTCGTAGTACATCGATTCATGGGTCTGCAGCTGCGTGAGATCCTCAACCGTGCCGTCCCTGTACTGGATTTTCACATCGTAAGGCTGGTTGATCCGGTCGATGACCATCGTTCCGTTCTCGCCCTGGATTTCGGCAGGCAGGAAGGAGTCGGATATTTTCGAATACATGATGACCGCGTCCATCTCCGGATAGCGCAGCACCATGCTGCCTTCCCCATCCACGCCCGAGGCCAGCATGACGCCTGTCGCCTTCACGTATTCGGGCCGGCCGAAGAGCGAAACCATCGGATAGATACAGTAAATGCCCAAATCCATGAGAGAACCGTTGGAAAACTCGGGATTGAAGGCGTTCAGCACCGTCCCCGCCTTAAAGGCGTCATAGCGCGAGGAATATTGACAGTAGCTGGCAAAGTACCGCCGGATCTGACCGATTTTGTACAGGTTGTCCTTCATGATTCTGAAGTTTGGCATGAGGGTGGACTTCATCGCTTCCATCAACAGCACGTCATTGCTGCGGGCCGCCTCGATCATCCGCTTCAGCTCGGCGCTATTCGAAGCTATCGGCTTCTCGCACAGCACGTGCTTGCCATAGTTCATGCACCGGATCGCCTGGTCTGCGTGAAAAGAGTTCGGGCTGGCGATGTAGACTGCATCCACAACTTCGCCCGACAGCATCCCCTCGAGATCCGTGAATACCGGCGGATGTCCGTGTTCCGCGGCAAAAGTCTCCCCCTTCTCCTTAGTCCGGGAATATACTGCGGTAAGCTGAAACTGGTCATTCTCCGCGGCAGCCTGCAGAAACCGCTCCGTAATCCAGTTGGTTCCGATTACCCCGAAACGTATCATCTTCTCGCTTCCTCTCCTAACTTGTCAGTTCTGTCTTTTTTTATACTTACAATGATTATATTGTCTCATTCCCCAAAGAAGCTGTCCACTTCAGAATCCATGTCATGAACGGCCTCGCCCACCATGGACTGAATATCTTCGGAGCTGATGTTGATATACGCGTAGCCTTCTTCCTGCTGCTTCTTTAGAGCTCTCTCCTTATAAAATCTGCCCGTGCCCTCGCCCGCATCCTCGTCGTACACGAGCACGATGCCGTCCGTCTTCCGGAACAGCAGATCATCCCTGGCCGCAAACTGCCACGGGCCGCTGTAGGGCTGGTTGCTGACGACACCATAATAGTCGATTTCTCTGAGGATTTGCCGAAAATACTCCTGCTTATCCTCCTTCCACTTCTCTTCCGGGCTGGCAAAGGCCGAAATGATCGAACATTTGAGCTGAGGATACCGCTCTTTCAGCGCAGTAGCAGCCTCGATCGCCCACAGGTCCACGCCGTACTGTCCCGGGGTGATAACCCACTCCAGTCCCTCTTCGAGGAGCGGAATCAGCTTGGCGGTGATCGCCTGCTTAATATATGGAATGCCCGGATGCTTCTGGCCGAAGATGTTCAGCTCATGCGCCCGATATCCGGTGACCAGACAATTTTTCATACCATCAACACCTAACTTAAGTTGGAATGCTCTTCTTCACGGATGATCCGCGAGTAATTCATTCCTTCTATCATACCTTGTTTCCCTGTTTGGCTTCCACCCGCAGATTCTGATCGATTTCGTCGCACCCATTCTCCCTCCGCTGAAATGACAGCGAGGGAAACAAGGCGGCCAGGAATCATCCTGGGCGGCTGGAGATGGCCAAAAAGGGCACCGTTCGCCAAGCTATCCATGGCGGGCGGGTACCCTTTTATTAGGAATGCAAAGATTACAAAGAAATTTTCACTTCGGCGTTCATGCCGGGAAGCACTTTATCCGAAGGCTGGTTGATCGAAATTTTGACCGGCACCTTCTGGGTGACCTTGGTGTAGCTGCCGGTTGAGCTTTGCTGCGGAAGCACCGAGAACACCGAAGTGGTCGCATAGCCGATCTCGTCAACCGTTCCGCTGAACGTTTTGCCCGAATCGCCATCCACGTTAATATCAACGCTTTGGCCGACTTTCAGGTCCTTCAGGTCCTTCTCCTTGATGTTGGCTACAATGTACATGTGATCCATGTCGGCTTCCTGCGCCAGCACCTGTCCCGCCTGAACCAGCTCGTTCTTACGCGCGTCATTCTTAATGATTTTACCGTTCATCCGGGTACTGACCGGTACTGCCTTCGTTCCGTCGGATACGGTTCCGACGACGTCCTTGTCGGTCACGTCCGATCCGTCTTTGACATGCCAGTCCGTCAGCACGCCGCTGGAAGTGGATACGACGGGCATCATGTCCGCGGACACGACCGCGTCGCTTGTTTTGATGTAGTTTTCATTTTGATAATAAAAGTAGGCACCCGCTGCGATCAAAATAAACACGACCAGCACGCCCACAATGTTTCCGATGATTAAACGTATGTTCATCTTTCCTGTTCTCCTCCATATCGATCTGTTTCTGAAATGTTCTTAAGAATGGGATTCGGCTGCGACTCTTTCCTTGGGACCCGGCAGGGCCAGCGGCTTCTTCGGCTTTTGCACAAGCGAAATGCCTTTGCCTGTCACGATTTTTCCGATCGACGCGAGCAAAATAATGACCGCGAGAATCAGCATCATCGTAAACAAGTGATGATAAGCTCCGAGTATGGCCGCCCGTTTCGTATTGGCGATCAGTTCATACGAAGCGGTGCTCTGTGCCTGAGCCGCCGTCATTCCCGATCCCATCAGGTTTCGGGTCATTTGCGCCAGCTCCAGCTTCGTTTCGGCGTCAAATCCCCCCAAATGGGAACGGATATGCTCGTAATTGATGGCATTCTCCCGGCTCAAATACCAGCCCAGCAGCGGAGAAAGCACCGCACCGACGATATTCCGCATCGTATGCAGCGTCGTGGATCGCATGGAAGCTTTGTGAATATCCCCCGCAAGGGCCGTGCCGAGCGCTCCGCTGACCAGGGCCATACTGACGCCGCCGCCGAGGCAGACAGCCTGGAAGTAAAGCTTAGGAAGCGTTACTGCAGGCACCAGGTTTCGCCAGCTAAGGCAGACATAAATGATGGCAAGCGATCCGATGAAGCCCAGGATCCCTGCGCCAAGGCGGTCGTACAGCAAGGTTTTCAGAATGGCCGTGATCAGAATGCCGACGAAGAACCATAGGAAGAAGTGGGACAAATACCGTGGTGACAAACTGATGTTATTCTTTAGAAAACCGGTGATTCCGGCAATCGCAAAGATCAGCACCGCATGGGATGCAATCGCCATGATCGTGCCCGAAATCGGCTTAGGCGCCTTCAGCGTGCGGAAAGGAACGAGCGGCGTCTTGGCCCGGAGGTCGACGATAACGAACAGGACCGCCAAAATGACGGCGACGACCAAAAACGGCCATACCTCATACGAAGTAAACCCCTTTTGCATCAAATTGCACAGCGGAACGATCAGTGAAATCATCGTTAATACAAACAAAAATACTCCCGTTTTATCGAGTGGCTCGTGCTCGCCGTGTTGCTCCTCCGATTTCGGCAGGCCGTAAAAACCGACGGCAAGGCAAAGCACGGCGGAGGCGATGTTCAGCATGTACAGCCAGCGCCAGGCGTCCATGCTGAGGGAGATGGCTCCGAAATAGGCCCCGACGGCACTGGCCCCAAACAAGCCCGTGATGACCATAAACAGGAAGGTGTTGCGAATCTTGTTCGGAAACGAACGGAGGCTCACCGGCAAAATTGCCAGAAACAGCGTACCGGCGCTAAGGCCTTGAACCACCTTCCCGATCGTCAAGGCGCTAACATCGCTCGACACGGCATTGATCAAAGAGCCGCACAAAAAAACAAACACCATCGTCAGATAGTGCGCCTTCAGGCCGAATCTGCGGGCCAGCACCGGACCGAACGGTACCCCGAGCGCGAAAGCCAGGTTCGACAACGTGGACGGCAGCTGCAGATCGTTCGAGCTCATATCCAGTCCGTTCTGAATGATCACCTGGTTGATGGTATAAGACAGATTGCTGAAGTATTGGGGCCCGATCGCAAAAATCGTCAGCAGCGAAATGATCAGATACTGCGGAACTGACACCCGTTCTTTCTCCGACATCGGAGTGCTAATGAGTTGACTCATCCGGATTCCTCCTTTCATTTGTGTATGATGATGTCCGTATACGGAACAACTTGTAAATAGCAAGTTGTATTATACAAGATATAAAGATTGACTGGCAATGGAAATTGGCCGGGCAACGAGAAAAAGCTATTGGATAAATCCACAGCTTTTTCCTGATCTACTTATGCCGTTTTTTCAAATCCCGGTTGAGCCGGGTCAGGCTGTCTTCCAAGTGCTGCAGCTCATCGCCGTTCCATTCTTTGAGCATGTCCGCGTACGCATCATGTCTGGCCTTCTGAACTTTGCGAAGAATTTCCAGACCGCCGGGCGTGATCTCGATCAGGCTGATTCGGCCATTGTTCGTGTCCGGATAACGCTTGACGTAATCTTTGGATTCCAGCACCGCGATTTGCCTGCTGGCCGTGGACAGGTTCAGCAGCAGATGCTCTGCCAGGGCGTTGATGGCCAGCGGGCCTGCGTGCTCCAGCTCGCTGAGCAGAAGATACTCCGACCGGTCCAAATTGCCGAATCTGGGGCTGAGCGCCGTCGTCAGCCGGACCAGCAGGGCGATCTGGTACTCGATCATATCCAGTGGATCTTTGTTCAACTTCCTCCCCCTCTTCTCTCGCTAAACCGCTCTCATAAATATATCATACCACTGCGCAAAGGGACTTTGCATCCGGAGGGGCCGGGTAAATAAGAAGAACGTCTATCGACATCCATTCATGGAAGACAGACCGCGTTTAGGAGAAGTTTTTCTTGCGATTATAGACTGGTTCAGCAACGGCCACGTAACCCGTCGCATACAACCGACAGGATGCGCTCCGATAATCCGGAATCATCATTGTATTCAAGCGTCCGCATAACACCGAATAGAATAGCTGTTATATCGGTTACTTGAATGTCATTGCGAACTGAACCCGCTTGCTGAGCGCAATTCAGCAGTTCCCCTAGTGCATTTTGAAAGTCCAGCGCGATGCCAGTTAGCGGACGATGAATGTCCGCACCAGAACGGGCAAGAGCGGCGATAAGCGCTTTGTTTCCCGTGCCCTCTCTCACAATTAGCGACAGAAAGTTAAAAAAAGCCTGTCCTGGATCGTTTTGCTCAAGCATCTCACTCGCTTTCTCAATAAGACGTTGCTTAAAACTGAAAACTACAGCTTCAATTAATTCTTCTTTCGTCGGAAAGTGACGATATACCGTTCCAATCCCTATCCCGGCACGATTGGCAATTTCATCTATTGGAACATCCAATCCCTCAGTGGCGAAAACTTTCGTTGCCACGTCGAGTATACGCTCTCTGTTTCGTCTGGCGTCTGCCCGTAATGGTTTTCCCGTTGTAACTGCGCCGACTGAAATTGAATCCTTAACTTCTAGAGCTTGCGATGGCACTTTTTTCGGCATATGAATGACCCCCTTACACAATATCATTATACACTAAATTGACAAACGGAGTTTATGTTCCGTATAATAAACGGAGTAATAGTTCCGTTTATAAGAACATCACTCTATACTGGAGGTATGAAACATGTCATTGCAAAATCATCGAGCCGTAATCGTAGGTGGTACTTCGGGCATTGGTTTGGCGACCGCTAAATTATTTGTTTCTCAAGGTGCTCAGGTCATCGTTGCCAGTCGCTCACAAGAGAAAGTGGACGCGGCAGTAAAAGAAATCGGGACAGCGCAAGGGTACGTTCTAGATTTCCAGGACGAAAGCCAGGTGAAACAGTTCTTTGAAAAGATTGGTGACTTCGATCACCTCGTCGTTACCGCAGCCGGGGGAACGACTTCCCAAGGCCCCTTTGGTTCTTTGGGAATCGATGTTGCGAGGGCTGAGTTTGACAGCAAGTTTTGGGGACAATACGCAACAGCGAAAGCCGCCTTGCCTTTTATCAGAAAGTCCGGTTCGATCACGCTGACTTCCGGTGCTGTTGCCGCACGACCGATGAAGGGTGCCTCGACGCTGGTTGCACTGAACTCAGCTATTGAAGGCCTTGCCCGTGTTATGGCAATGGATTTGGCGCCGATACGAGTCAACGTTGTGTCGCCAGGGGTGGTGGATACACCTGTTTTCAGTGGGATGGACGCCGAAAGTCGTACAGCGATGTTCCAGCAGATTGCTCAGTCACTTTTAGTACAGCACGTTGCAAAACCAGAAGAGATCGCTGAGGCGTATGTGTATTTGGCAAAAAACGCAAACACCACCGGAACCGTACTTCCAGTCGAGGGTGGTGCAATCCTGTCAGGTATATAAAAGAGCTCAACATCCTGAACACCGCCGAGAACAAATTTGATTTTCAAATTCGGGTGGGGACCTCCACCTTCTGCAAATATATTCTATAAACTTAAAGGAGCCTGCAGCCAAGCTGCAGACTCCTTGCGAATTTTATTTCTCGGCAAATTACCGGGATCCGTCCTTCACCGGAATCCCAAAATTCGGCGTCCCGTCCCCACTCCAGCCGAACGCCTGCACCCGCGTATGCCGGTTCGGATCGTATAGCGGATCGCCGGTAATTTCCTTGTAATTCCGCGCATGATAGACAATGACGTCTTCCCCGTCTTCGGATACCGTGAAGCTGTTATGTCCCGGCCCATACTGGCCGTTCTCCTCGTTTGTGGAAAATACCGGTTCAGGCGACTTCACCCAGGAGGCCGGATTCAGCAGGTCCGCCGATTCATCGGCATACAGCAGTCCCATGCAGTAATTGTGGTCGGTGGCGCTGGCGGAGTAACTGATGAAGATACGCCCGTTCCGCTTCAGTACAGCCGCCCCTTCGTTGACTTTAAAGCCGATCACTTCCCACGGATGCTCCGGCGTCGAGATCATGACCTGCTTGCCTTTCAGCGTCCACGGATTGGTCATTTCCGAAATGTACAGATTCGAATTGCCCTCGATGTCCGGGTCCTTCTGGGCCCAGACATAGTACAGGACTCCGTTATGCTCAAAGGTGGTCGCATCCAGCGCAAAAGACTCCCACTGGGTCCGGATCTTTCCCTTCTCCGTCCAGGTTCCCTCAAGCGGATTAGCCGAATCGTTCTCCAGGACGTACATCCGATGGTCGAACAAGCCGTCATTCGTTTCGGTCGTCCGCGCCGCCGCAAAATAGATGTACCATTTCCCCTGTATAAAATGGATCTCCGGCGCCCAGATGTTCGCGCTAAACGGGCCGGTCTCGTATTTGCGCCATGCCACGACCGGTTCGGCATCGCCTAAACCCTGCAAGGTGTTAGAACGGCGGATTTCGATCCGGTCGTATTCCGGAACGGAAGCCGTGAAATAATAATAACCATCCGTATGCTTGTAGACCCATGGATCAGCGCGCTGCTCCACGACCGGGTTGTTGTAAGTTTCGTTTCTCTCCATTATCAGGCTCTCCTTTATATCTATGTTTTCATGTCAAAATCTCGTTCTCTATATAGATTGAACTAAAGTTTTGCATTGAACTTCCTGTTATAACCGCCCAATACGGCGGCCTATAACATTCATTTCTTTGGTTCATTCTATCTAGCTCCATTTCGGTGCAAAAGGATAAGGACAAGCGGATTCCAGCAGCCGGGCCTTCACGGCAACAAGGCAGCCGCAGTACTGGCAGGTCGTTCCGTATTGAAGCCCCGGACACTGCTCGCACTGCTCGATCCGCCGGTTGTATTTTTCTTCCGGCACCTTCTCCCTGCCGCGGGTCGCGATCTCCACGATCCGCTGCAGTTTTTCCGGCGATACCTGAACGCTCTCGCTACACCCTTTGCAGCCTTCCTGACGTTCCATGACAGCTCATCCTCCCTTATTCGCCCTGCTATTGGCTATGAGCCACAGCCCAGCCCCATTAATGAATGTCCAGCGTAACGACGGACATCGGCGGCAGCTTCACGCTCAGGCGCGCGCCTTCCATAGTGGCTCCTTCAAAAGCATTTGGCGCCACGGTGTTCGGCTGCTCGAACGTGTTGTGCGCGTTCAGCCGGTCGGCCGTCAGAATCATGCCGGAAGCCCGCACGTTTCCGGAAGAAAGGCCGCGAAGGTCCACTCTGATTTCAGCCTCGCCGGCATGGTCGATATTGACCAAGCTGACATGCACACGGCCTTCGGCGTCCCTGGAAGCCGATACGGTAACCTGAGGCAGCGCCTCCCCGTTCATTTCATAGCTTCCGACCGTGGACTCGACCGCCAGTACTTCGGCATCCTGATGGACTTTAAACATATCGAAGACATGATACGTCGGCGTCAGGATCATTTTCTCGCCTTCGGTCAAAATCATCGCCTGCAGGACGTTCACCGTCTGGGCAATGTTCGTCATTTGGACACGGTCCGCATGGTTGTGGAAAATGTTGAAATGCACGCCGGCCACCAGCGCATCGCGGATCGAGTTCTGCTGGTACAAAAATCCCGGATTCGTACCCGGCTCCACGTCAAACCAGGTGCCCCACTCATCGATGATCATGCCGACGCGCTGATCCGGATCGTATTTATCCATAATCGTGCTGTGCTTCGTGATCAATTCGTCCATGTGCAGCGCCTTCTTCATGGTGATGAACCATTCGCCTTCTTCAAAATCGAGCGCCGAGCCTTTACCCAGCCAGAAGTCGCCCGGAATCGTGTAGTTATGAAGGCTCAAGCCGTCCATCAGCCAGCCGGCGTTTTTCATCAGCACTTCCGTCCAGTTGTAATCGTCCACGTTGGCGCCGCCGGCGATTTTGTAAATCTTGTTATCGCCGTAATTGCGCACGTAAGTCTGGTAACGGCGATACAGATCGGCGTAATATTCAGGTCGCATATTGCCACCGCAGCCCCAGTTTTCGTTGCCGACGCCGAAATACTTCAGCTTCCACGGCTGTTCTCTGCCGTTTTCTTGGCGCCAGTTCGCCATTGGCGATTCGCCGTCAAACGTCATGTACTCCACCCACTCGGACATCTCCTGAACCGTGCCGCTGCCGACGTTGCCGCAGATGTAAGGCTCGCATTCCAGCAGCTCGCAGAGCAGCATAAATTCATGGGTGCCGAAATGGTTGTTCTCAACCACACCGCCCCAGTGCGTGTTGACCATGCGTTTACGGCCTTCCCTCGGGCCAACGCCGTCCTTCCAGTGGTATTCGTCGGCAAAGCAGCCGCCCGGCCAGCGGAGAACCGGCACCTTGATGCTCTTGAGCGCCTGCAGCACGTCATTGCGGATCCCTTTCGTATTCGGAATCGGCGAATCCTCGCCGACCCAAATCCCCTCATAAATGCATCTGCCCAGATGCTCCGCGAAGTGGCCGTATATATTTTTATTGATTTTCCCTTTGGAAATATCCGTATTGACGATCACGTTATGCATATCTGAATCCTCCCATGAGATGCTAGATAAGTTGAACTAAAGAATGCGATGCAAGCAAGGGAGTAAAATGATTCCGAAGAAGCGAAGCATTCACATTTGGCTTTCGGATTTCTGCCTTACGTGGGTTCATATTAAATCAAGAAATCCGAAAACAAGAGTGATCGTAGGGACATTTTACGTACTTGCCTCGTTCATCCATTTTAATTTTCAACTTATATAGATCTTCTTTTATTTTGACAAAAACTTCATATTATCCTTTGATGCCCGAGTTCAAATTGATCGACTGAATGAAATATTTCTGGGCGAACGCGAACAGGAGCAGCGTCGGAATGATTGCCAGCATCGCCGAGCCCATCAGCTGTCCGATCATGCGGTAGTTGCCGTAAATATCCTGAAGCAGAAGCAGCCCCGCCGTAATCGGCATTTTATCCACATCCGTATAGACGATAACCGGCCACAGGAAGTCGTTCCACGATCCGACGAAGGAAAACAGGCCGCACACGATGAGCACCGGCTTGATGAGCGGCAGGATGATCGAAAAATAAATCCGGAAATCCCCTGCGCCATCCACGCGCGCCGATTCGTCCAGCTCGCCGGGAATGCCTTTCATGAACTGTCGGACCAGAAAAATGTTGCCCATGCCTGCGAGTCCGGGGATGATCATGGCCCAAGCGGTGTTCACCCAACCGAAAGCGTCGATAATTTTATAAGAAGGGATAATGTTGACGACGCCCGGAAAAAACGAAATGCCCAGCAGCGTGAAAAACAGCGTGTCTCTCCCTTTGAATTTCATGCGGGAATACCCGTAACCCGTAAGCGAAATAATGACGATCACGAGCAGGGTATGCGATACCGCGATAAAGACGGAATTGAACAGCCAGCGCAAAATCGGCGCCGTGGACGTATTCTCCAAAATAGCGACGTAGTTTTCAAAAATCCATTCCTTTGGAAAAAGCCGAAAGCCCGAGGAGACGACCTCGGATTGCGAACGGAAGGAAGTCGTGATCCCAAACACAACCGGAATGACCCAAATGACGCAAAGCACGATCAAAAACAGGTAAGCAATATATTTGGAGATACTCACTTTTTTCGACATGTTGATTAACCCTACCTCTCGTTTCCTAAATCCAGCCTCTGCCTAAGCGACCTACCTCGTGTTTCGGTTCATGACATAGTACTGCAGTGCCGAGATGACAAGAATGACCAAGCCGAGCAAAACGGCCATCGCCGACGCCATGCCGGCAATCGATTCCCCTTGGCCGAAGGCCAGCTGGCGGATGTACATCATCAGGACGTGCGTGCTTTGTCTCGGTCCCCCGTCAGTCATCATTAACGGCTGGCCAAAAACGTTGAACGCGCCCGCCGTCGTCATGACGAACGTATAGATCAACGGGAAATTGATGGATGGCAGGGTGATGCTGAAAAATCTGCGGACGGATCCGGCGCCGTCGATCTCTGCCGCCTCGTATAATTCCTTGGAGACGCCGGCAATGGAAGCGCGGTAAATGATCATGTTGCCGCCGACGCCGCCCCATACCGTAATCACGAAAATGATGATCCAGGCATAAGGCTGCGTTGCCGCCCAGGCTACCTGTGAATGGAACACATTGCCGGTAATGCCCAGCTGTTTATTGAAAATAAGCAGCCAGATCAAAGCGGCCGCGGAAATGGAGATCAGACCGGGAATATAGATGATCGATTGAATGACACCTTTCAGCTTGACCTGCTTGTGCTCGAGCGCGACGGCAACCAGCAGCGGGATGACGATGAGCAGCGGAACGCTGATCACGACGAACAGCAGCGTATTTTTCAGGCCGTTGAAAAATTGGGTGTGAAAGGTCGAGCTGACATCGAATAAAATCGTTTTATAGTTGGCGAGGCCGATCCATACCGGATCGTTCATCAGGTTCCACTGCGTAAACGAAGCATATATCCCATAGATCGTCGGGATCAGAATGAAGATAAGAAACAGGATCAGATGAGGGCCAACAAAGAAAAACGGTGCAAAAGATTTCTTATTCATAGCCTTGTAATTTCTCCTTTTGGAGAAATAATGCGCCAGAGGATTCTAGCCCGGCACATTATTTCCTTCTTTCTGTATAGATTGAACTAAAGCTTTTTGCATGGAACCTCCTGTTAAAACGGCCCTCGTACGGCCTATAACATTCATTTCTTTAGTTCATTCTATCTGTTTGGCAAAAGGCCTACTTGCTCGCCTGTTTACTGCCGCTCTCTGCGATCTTATCCTCCACAAACTTCTGCATCGTCTGCAGCGTTTCGTCCAAGTCCACATTGCCCCGGACGATATCCGCACAGTACGTATCCACGGCTTCGGCTACGTACGGGTAGTATTCGTAAGTATAGATATAAAGCGACTTTGTTTCCTGCTCATTCGAAGTGAAGAAGGACTGCATGAACTGCTTGTACTCCGTACTTTCGTTCACCTGCTTACTTGCAACGATTTGTCCGGCTTTCGCCCACTCCAGGGAGTGCTCGCGAACGAACTCCAGGAAGGCGCCGATCCCTGCTTCCTTCTCGTCCGAGCGTTTGTCGTTCTTAAACATCGTGAACAAGTGGGAGGAAGCCCGGTTCGTAAACTTGTCCGCCGTCGGCGTATACACGTTGGTTACGCCAAAGTTCAGTCCGTCCACCTTGGCATGCGCCGTCGAGCTCCAGGTTCCGTCCGTCGAGAACAACACTTTGCCGGATTGGAACATCAGGTAACCGTCTTCGCCGAACGGCGTCATGAGGCCGGCGTCGGCGATTTTTTTCACATTCTCAAACGCCTGCTTCATCACCGGCGTATTGACGGCCGGCTTGCCGTTTTCCTGGATGTCCCCACCCAGGTCCTGAACCTGCGCCAGAATGACCCAGCCCAGCAGCGCATCGTTCACAATGTATTCGTCCGAAGCCAATTTGCCTTTCAGAGACAGCATTTCGTCGATCGTCACGACATTGTCGTCGAGGATGGATTCTGCGTTATATTTTTTCAGCAAATCCTTGTTGTAGTACATGACGTTGCTGTGTATGTCGAGCGGAACGGTATACTGGGTGCCGTCGATGTTGCCCGTAGACCAGGCTTGCGGCAAATAATTCGCTTCCTTGATTTCCGGCTGTCCCTTAATCGCGCTTTCGATCGGCTCCAGCACGCCCTGCTTCGCGAAGCCGGGAACGCGGTCGGCGTGGATAATGGCCAGATCCGGAACGCCTTTGCCCGAGTTCAGCACCGTCGACAGCTTCGTGTACATATCGGAGGTGATGACGTGCTTCACTTTAATGTCGGGATTCGTCGCGTTGTATTCTTTGACGATCTCATCCATATAAGCTCCGTCGTCGCCCGTCAGCGGCGTCCAGAACGTAATCGTCTTCTCGCTGCTGCTTCCGCATGCCGACAAAAGCATGCTTGCCGCAAATATCATCAACAATGAAATAACAAAGCTCTTCTTCAAAACTTCCGCCCCCTAAATGGAATACTGTATCTCGTATTTTTCTTGTTCAGCGTACTTCTTTTGATTTGAAAAACATGAAAGCTTGCGATTTCACACGAACCCATCTCACTTGTACGTACATGTCGGGGTACATTAAAGCGAAGGTTGTTTTACGGGCGTCACCCTTGCAGCCGACGTTTCGTTCCACACAAAAACATCTGCCGTTCCTCTTGGCATGATCTTTCCTTTGCCAAACGTCAAAGAGGAATCGGCAGATGCAGTCATGCGAGTCTATGATGTTGTAGCGTACGTCCATGCCAAACGGTAATGACGGCCGGAATGCCGGAACTCGCCGGCCAGCCAGACAGCGAGGACCTGCCCGGTTAACCCGGCAGGAAGAACTTCGCCGGCTAAGCCTTTTTCAGCCGAATCACGTTCCAAGATGCCTTGGACAGGCGGGTATTCACAAATCCGTCCGTCAATGTCGCACTGCCGCGCGAATGCGGCTTAACGCTCTCTTCGGCCGCGGTATTGACCGCTTTCAAATCGTCGTTTTCCAGAACGATATGCTCGACAACCTGGTATCCTTCAAAGCCTCTGACGTCGCATTCCACGTCGAGCGCCTCCTCCAAATGACGGTTCAGCGCAAAGATGGTCAGCTCTTCTTCCTCCTCGTTATACACGACCGCCGTCTCCAAGTAAGGCACGTCGGTATAATCCTGAGCGTCGTATTTCGGCGATTCCACGATCGGTTGAAGGGAAACCCCGCGGCCGTAGATTGAAGCGTGCAGATATGGATAAAAGATCGTCTGCCGCCAGGAACGCCCTCCGCTCTCGGTCATAATCGGGGCGATCACGTTCACCAGCTGCGCAAGGCAGGCCATCTTCACCCGGTCGGCGTGCTTCAGGAAGGTGATGAGCATCCCTCCGACCAGCAGCGCGTCTTCAAAATTGTAGACATCCTCCAGCTGCGGCGGGCCGACGGTCCACGGTTCGATCTTCGTATCCGCATTGTTCGAATGGTACCAGACGTTCCACTCGTCGAAGCTCAGGTACATCGTCTTCTTGCTCCGCTTCTTCGCCTTGACGTAGTCGCAGGTGGAAATGACGGTGCGGATAAAATGATCCATGTCCATCGTCCGCGCCAGGAAGTTCGCCGTATCGCCGTCGCGGTTACCGTAGTACTGATGCAGGGATACGAAGTCGGCCACGTCATATGTATGATCCAGCGTGATGGCTTCCCATTCCGGGAAGGTCGGCATTCCCGTGCTCGAGCTGCCGCATGATACCAGTTCGATATCGGGATCCACAAGCTTCATGGCCTTGCCGGTCTCATAAGCCAGCCGTCCGTACTCTTGCGGCGTCTTCTGGCCGATCTGCCAAGGTCCGTCCATCTCGTTGCCGAGGCACCAGGTCTTGACCCGATGAGGCTGCTCATATCCATGACTGCGCCGCAGGTCGCTCCAATAGCTTCCGCTTGAATGGTTGCAGTACTCGAGCAGGTTTCTGGCCGCATCCACGCCCCGCGTTCCCAGGTTGACCGCCATCATGACCTCGGAGCCGATCTCCTTGGCCCATGTCATGAATTCGTTCGTTCCAACTTCATTCGGCTCGACGGTGCGCCAGGCAAGCTCCAGCCTTTTGGGGCGCGACTCGCGCGGACCGACGCCATCTTCCCAATTGTAACCGGAAACAAAATTGCCCCCTGGATAGCGGATAATAGGAACGTTCAACTCCTGGACCAGCTGCTTTACGTCCTCCCGGAATCCGAGGCTGTCCGCCTCGGGATGGGCCGGATCATATATGCCGCCGTACACGGCGCGGCCTAAATGCTCGATAAACGAGCCGTAGATGCGCTTATCCACTTCGGCGATCCGAAACGCCTTATCCACGACCACCCTGGCCTTCGATGCTGCTGATGCCACTGATATCACCTTCCATTTTAGAAAATAATAAATTAATTTGAGATAAATTGAATGAATCCGTTTACAAGTATAAAATAACATAGATAAGGTTCGCTGTAAATAAATAAATATAAAACTATTTATGTTTTTATAAACTAAAGGAAAATATCTGTACCTTCCGCTATGTATAAAGTCTAAATTCCCTTGTAAAATCAGGGTAAACATCTATTTGTTTATCTTTAGAAACAACTGAACATCCCGCTTTTTTTGTAAAAAGTACTATGGTTATTTCGTATATATCTACAAAAAAGGAATGCGTGCTTTCATTAGCAATTAAGTTAGTTTATAATTATTTAAAATAAAAGAACACCCACCTCTACAATCGGAAGAAGGTAT
Source organism: Paenibacillus sp. XY044 (assembly GCF_002257645.1). Taxonomy (GTDB): domain Bacteria; phylum Bacillota; class Bacilli; order Paenibacillales; family Paenibacillaceae; genus Paenibacillus_AQ. The sequence continues at coordinate 156,251 of NZ_NQMO01000011.1, forward strand.
TCAATTCCATGATCTATATTAAAAACCTGATGAGCGGAATCGACATTTTCAAAGCCCTCGGCTCGGAAATACGGATCCAAATCCTCGAACTGCTCGCGAAAAACCAGGCGCTGAACCTGAACGACCTGGCCACGAGGCTGAACCTCAGCAATGGGGCGATCACCATGCACATCAAAAAGCTGGAGGAAAGCGGTCTTATTGAGATCAATACGAGCGTAGGCAAACACGGCATTCAAAAGATCTGCTATTTGAACAAGGACAAACTGATGGTCGATCTGCGCAGCAGGGACGTGGAAAATTTGTACGAAGTGGAAATTCAAGTCGGCCACTACAGCAACTATCAGGCGATTCCCACCTGTGGTCTGGCGACCAGGGACAGCATCGTCGGCGACTTTGACGATCCGCGCTACTTTGCGGACCCGCAGCGGATCGACGCGGAGATCATCTGGCTGGCGGAAGGATTTCTGGAGTACCGGATTCCCAACTATTTGAAGCCGAACCAGACGTTTCGCGAAATCCAGTTTTCCATGGAGCTCGGCTCGGAGGCTCCGGGATACAACGATAACTACCCGTCGGACATTTTTTTTCACCTTAACGGGATCGAAATCGGCTCCTGGACGAGCCCGGGAGACTTTGGGGATGCCCGCGGCACGTTTAACCCGGATTGGTGGCCGCCGCATTTGAACCAATACGGTATGCTGAAGCTGATCCGCATCAACAACGAAGGCAGCTTTATCGACGGCTGCCGGATTTCCGACGTGACGCTGGACCAAATTCAGCTGGATTACAAGAGCGAGCTTACCTTCCGCATTTCGGTTACCGAACAGTCGGTCAACAAGCGCGGCCTGACCATTTACGGCAAAAATTTCGGCAACTACAGCCAGGACCTGCTCGCCCGCGTCCTGTATGACGTCAAGGAAGACTAATACTTTCCATCTCTTCATTTTACGCGCCAAGCCGAATGTTTCGCATCAAATATGGATATCGTGTAAAATGTAATGAAGAGGAGTTGTGAACTATGTCCAATGATGAAATTATTTTGACCGCCGAAGGCCTGGCCCAGCTGGAGGCCGAGCTTGAGGAATTGAAGACCGTCAAGCGCAAGGAGCTCGCCGCACGCATCAAGCTGGCCATCAGCTACGGGGACCTGAAGGAGAACAGCGAATACCACTCCGCTAAAGACGACCAGGCTTTTATGGAGACCCGTATTTTGCAGCTGGAGAAAATGCTGACCAAAGCCCGCGTTGCCGATAAGGCGGATTCATCCGCCGTCAGCATCGGCTCGTTCGTGAAGCTGCACGATATCGAGTTCAAGGAAGATCTCGAGTACCGCGTGGTCGGTCCGGCGGAAGCGGACGTCTACCAGAATAAAATTTCGTACGAAAGCCCGCTGGGCAAAGAGCTGATCGGCAAATCGGTCGGGGACGTCGTTACCGTCGATGCGCCGATGGGACTGATCAAATACGAGGTGCTGGAAATCCGTTCTTCCTAAAGGCGGCTGCTGGATATCCGGGTGCGCCTTGCGTCCAAACAAGGACCGTTCCTGAATACAGGACGGTCCTTTGTCATGTCTTCTATAGGTGGAGACCGCCAGGCTTACCGGACGGGCTTCAGCTCCGCTTCCGTGGACAGCTTGATCTTCTTCAGCCGTTTCATCACGTCGTTCTCGCCGCGGCCAAAGTAATCGTGCAGCATGTTGTACTCCTGATACAGCTTCTCGTACACTTCCACGTTCTCCGGAATCGGTTTGAACGTCTCCTTCTTGACGCGCGCCATTTGCTGCGCCGCGGTCACGACATCGTCGTAGCCGCCGGCATCCTTGCCTGCAGCCACCGCAGCGAAAATCGCCGCCCCGAGCGCCGGCGTCTGTTTGGAATCCGCCACGAAAATCTCGCGTTTGGTCACGTCGGCGTAGATCTGCATCAGCAGGCGGTTTTTCTGCGGCAGGCCGCCGCAGGCGTAGAGCGCATCCACATCGACACCGCTCTCCTGGAACGCATCGACGATTTTCCGGGTGCCGAAGGCGGTTGCTTCAAGCAGGGTACGGTATACTTCCTGAGGTTTCGTCAGCAGTGTCATCCCAAGGACCATGCCCGTCAGGTCGGTATCGACCAAAACGGAGCGGTTGCCGTTCCACCAGTCGAGAGCCAGCAAGCCCGTTTGGCCCGGCTTGTAAGCCGAAGCTTCCCTTTCCAGCCATTGGTGGACGTTCAAGCCTTCCTTCTCCGCCGCATCCTTCACATAGGCAGGCAAAGACTCTTCCACGTACCACTCGAAAATGTCCCCGACCGCCGACTGCCCGGCTTCGTATCCGAACAGCCCCGGGATGATGCCGTCTTCCACGACACCGCACATGCCTTCAACTTCCTTTTCCTCCGTGCTGAGCACCATATGGCAGATCGACGTGCCCATCGCCATGACGAGCTTGCCTGGCGTCACGACACCGACCGCCGGCACGGCCGCATGGGCGTCCACATTGCCGGCCGCCACCGCGATGCCGGGCTTAAGGCCCATCATCTCCGCCATGGACGGCTGCAGCCCTCCCGCATTGCTTCCGAGCGGAATGACCTCGCCGCGCAGCTTTGTATCGGTCAGATGCTCAAGGCGCGGATCGAGCGCTTTGAAGTATTCCTTGGAAGGGTAACCGTCGCGCTTATGCCAGATGGCTTTATAGCCAGCCGTACAGCTGTTGCGGACGATGTTGCCGGTCATTTGCGAGATGACCCAGTCTGTCGCTTCCAAAAACATGTTCGTCTTCTCATAGATGTCCGGTGCCTCGTCCAGAATTTGCCAAATTTTAGCAACCATCCACTCGGACGAAATTTTGCCGCCGTACCGGGCCAGAAACGCCTCGCCTCTCTCCTCGGCGATCCGGTTAATCTTGTCGGCTTCCGGCTGCGCCGCGTGATGCTTCCACAGCTTCACCCAGCTGTGCGGCTGGTCCGCCAGCTCAGTCTGGAAGCACAGCGGCTCTCCCGCCTCGTCTACGGGCAGCATCGTACAGGCCGTAAAATCGATGCCGATGCCGATGATGTCCTCGGGATTGATGCCCGATTCACGCACAACGGCCGGAACGGAGGTTCTGAGCACCTCCAGATAATCGTCCGGATGCTGCAGCGCCCAGTCATGCTCCAGTTTGATGCCCGATCCAGGCAGCCGCTCGTCGATGACATGGTGCGGGTACGGCGTCACATGGTCGGCGATTTCCTGTCCGTTAGACAAATCCACTAATACAGCACGTCCGGACTGGGTTCCATAATCCACTCCGATCGTATACTTTTTCCCCATTTTGGATTCCTCCGCGTTTCAAATTTGTAAGTGCTGCGATATCACTTCTGACCGTAGTAGGCGTTAACCCCGTGCTTCCGCAAAAAGTGGCGGTCCAGCAGGCTCTGGTCCATCGACGGCGTGTCCGGGTTCAGCTGAAGCATCCTGGCCGTAATTTTGGCCACTTCCTCCAGCACCACCGCGTTGTGCACCGCATTATGCGCATCCTTGCCCCAAACGAACGGAGCGTGCGCATGCACGAGAATGCCCGGCACCTCCAAAGGATCCAATCCCAGCTCGTGAAACCGTTCCACGATGACGTTGCCTGTCTCCAGCTCGTAAGCGCCTTCAATTTCTACCTTCGTCATCGGTCTCGTGACCGGAATCTCACCATAGAAATAGTCGGCATGCGTCGTCCCGCAAGCAGGCAGCGGTCGCCCGGCTTGCGCCCAGCTCGTGCCCCATGGGGAGTGGGTATGCACCACGCCGCCGATTTCCGGGAAGGAGCGGTACAGCACCATATGCGTCGGCGTATCGGACGACGGGCGCAAATCCCCTTCAACCACCCGGCCTTCCAAGTCAACGACGACCATGTCCTCCGCCTTCAAATCTTCGTAAGGCACACCGCTCGGCTTGATGACAAACAGCCCGCTCTCGCGGTCGATGCCGCTGACATTTCCCCAGGTAAACGTGACGAGCCCGTGTTTGGGCAGATCCAAATTCGCTTCCAGTACCTGCTGTTTCAGCGCTTCCAGCATTGCAGACACTTCCTCTCCCACTTTAATTGTACGTACAAGTTGTATGATGAAAGTCCGCAGAACCGGACATTCATTTGCCTTTTTAAACGTTAACGTTCAGGTTTACAACCGAGTCCCGCTCCACCAGCTCGGGTTCGTACAGGGTATCTCCGGGAGCCAATCCGTCTTCGATCATCGCGATCAGCTGGCTGGCCGCATCCCGGCCCATGGCCGTCTTGGGATGGGTCAGCGTCGTCAGCTTCGTTCCGGAAGCCGAGGCCAGCATCGAGTCGTCGAAGCCGACGAACGACACGTCCTCCGGCACGCGCAGCCCGAGCTGCAGCACGGCCTCCATCAGGCTGACCGCCAGCTCGTCGTTGTAGCAGACGAATGCGGTCGGCCGTTCCTCCGCCGCCCCGCTCAGCAGCTGCAGCGCCTGCCGGAACGGCAGGTCGTTCTTCTGCTCGGTCGTGTACGTGACGACCCGTTTGGGAGCTACGGCGACGCCGCGCGCTTTGTGAGCGGCCAGAAAGCCCTTCAACCGGTTGACGCCCTGCAAGTCGTCGCGCTTGAAGAACCCGGCGATACGGGTGTGCCCGTTCGCCAGCAGGTGGTCGGCCGCTTTGTAGCCGCCCAGTTCATCGTCGACCCGAAGCAGCGGGCACTCCAGCTCCCGGTACTTCTCGTTGATCATCAGGTAAGGAATTCCCTTCTCCTGCAGCTCCAAATAATAGCCGAGGTTCGGGTTGCCCTCCGCGCTCTTCGTCGGCTCGATGATCAGCCCGCTGAGCGGCTGGCTGGTCATCAGCTTCAGGCTCTCCATTTCCTTCTCCTTGTTGTTGTCGGTGCTGGACAGCAGAAGCCGATAGCCCCTGCTCCGCAGCTCCGCTTCCGCACCCCGTACGATATGCGGAAAGATGTAATCCGATATATAAGTCGTCATAATGCCGATCGTCTTGACCAGTTCGCCTTCGCGGCGTCCCGGAAACCGGGCGAACGTGCCTTTGCCCTGGATCCGTTCGAGCCAACCTTCCTTCTCCAGCTCACTGTACGTCTGGCGCACCGTCTGGCGGCTCAGGCCGAACTGTTCGGCAATTTCATTTTCGGAAGGAACCTGCTGTCCGGGCTTCAGCTTGCCCGATTCAAACCAGGACAGCAGCTCGTTCTTCAGTAGAATATATTTGGGAATCCGTCTGTTATTCATCATTCACCTCAGCGGCATGCTCTGTATTTCGGCCTTGCGGGCTGAATCTGCCGATTCATCCCGGAAGGCTTAGTTCTCTTTGAGTATTGTAACACAAGGCCGGGTGAACACAGACATCGGTCAGTTTATCTTAAACGGTAAGCCGCCTCGCTCCAGCGGAGTTCGTTCTTCAGGCGCTGCACGGACGTATCCTTGTCGATCACCACGGCTTCGATGCCCGCCATTTCGGCAAGGTCCGTCAGGTTTTCGGCCGTCATGGCATAAGACAGCACCGTATGATGCGCGCCTCCGGCCAGGATCCAGGCTTCGGCCGATTCGCGAAGCGACGGCTGCGGCTTCCACAGCACGCGGGCCACCGGAAGCTTCGGCATCGGCTTGTCGACCTTCACGCCGTCCACGACGTTAACCAGGAGGCGGAAGCGGTGTCCAAGATCGACGAGGGAGGCGTTGACCGCCGGGCCGTCCTGGCCGTCGAACACGATGCGGGCTGGGTCCTCTTTGCCGCCGATGCCGAGCGGATGCACTTCAATCGCCGGTTTCGTGGCCGCGATCGTCGGACATACCTCGAGCATGTGCGCCCCGAGAATCATCTGGTTGCCCGGCTCAAAATGGTATGTGTAATCCTCCATGAACGACGTGCTCTTGTTGTTTGCAAGAACCTTGAGCACGCGCGTCAGCGCGGCCGTCTTCCAGTCGCCTTCGCCGCCGAAGCCGTATCCGGATTCCATAAGCCGCTGCACGGCAAGACCCGGAAGTTGCCGGAGTCCGTGAAGATCTTCGAACGTCGTCGTGAAAGCTCCGAATCCGCCTTCCTCCAGGAAGCGGCGCATGGCGATTTCGATCCGTGCCTGATAGGCGATCGCATCGCGAACCGGTCCATCGGACAAGCCCGCCTGCGTAATGCTGTACTGCTCTGCATACTCCTTCAGGAGCGCCTGGACTTCGCTGTCCTGTACTTCGTTCAGCACCTGGACCAAATCACCGACGCCGTAGCCGTTGACCGACCAGCCGAGTTGAATTTGCGCTTCGACCTTGTCGCCGTCCGTGACGGCCACTTCGCGCATGTTGTCGCCGAAGCGCGCTACCTTCAGGCTGCGGCTCTCCGCATAAGCTGCCGCCGTGCGCATCCATCCGCCGATGCTGCGGCGCACGTCCTCGTCTTCCCAATGGCCGACCACCACTTTGCGGGCGATGCCGAGTCTGGCTCCGATATGACCGTACTCCCGGTCGCCGTGGGCAGCCTGGTTCAAGTTCATAAAGTCCATATCGATCGTTTCCCATGGAATGTCACGGTTAAACTGCGTATGCAGGTGAAGCAGCGGCTTCTGAAGCTGTGACAAGCCGCGGATCCACATTTTCGCCGGGGAGAACGTGTGCATCCATGTAATAATGCCGGCGCAGGATTCGTCGCTGTTCGCCGCGACGATCAGCTGGTAAATCTCATCGGACGTCTTCACGATCGGTTTAAAAACGACCGGATACGGAATCGCAGCGGTATCCTGCCCGAGCTGCTCCGCGATGATCCGGGAATGATCGGCCACCTGTTCCAGCGTTTCGGGTCCGTATAAGTGCTGGCTGCCGGTTACAAACCAAAATGAATGCGGTTTCAATTTCATGATTATAGCCTCCCATGTTTCGGTTTCGTCACTTGCTGTGCGCAAACTGATATTTTCACTTGTACATACTTATATATAGTAATAAACAAATTATTAGAACATGTACGTACAAGTTGTATGGGTACATTGTATCCCCGCCATGTGAAAAAGGCAAGAACAATTTTGCCTGATTTGTGCTGTTGACTTGGTGGCCAAAAAGGAGCATAATCGGTTTGGAAATAAGTTAGTAAGTACTTACTTTTATAGCATGCTAGACTGAATTCTTCACTTTTTTTGCTGCCCGGACAGCTCTTTTTTATGCCGGCTGGCCGTCCTGGCGGCAATCACGCGGGCCTTCTTCACACCTGGTCCTTTCGTATGAATCGGTTTCCCGATGACGACAATAACCACAGCATAATAAAGGGAGCAATGCATCATGAATTTCAACCATATTACGATTGCCGGCAGCGGCGTGCTGGGCAGCCAAATTGCGTTTCAGACCGCCTTTAAGGGCTTTGAAGTAACCGTATACGACATTAACGATGAGGCGCTGGAGCGGGCCAAAAGCCGGATCCGCGATCTGATGCCCCACTATCAGCATGATTTGGGCGCTTCAGAGGAAGAACTCGCCGCAGCTCTTAACCGGCTCTCCTTCAACAGCGACCTGGCCCAAGCGGCAGCCGAGGCCGATCTGGTCATTGAGGCGATTCCGGAAGTGGTGCAGATCAAAACCGACTTTTACCGGGAGCTGGGCAAGGTTGCCCCGGAACGGACCGTGTTTGCCACGAACTCTTCTACCCTGCTGCCGAGCCAGTTCGCCGAAGCGACCGGGCGGCCGGAGAAGTTCTTGGCGCTGCATTTTGCCAATGAAATCTGGAAAAACAACACCGGCGAAATCATGAAGCATCCCGGCACGGACATGAACGTGTTCAACGATGTCATCGAATTCGCCAAGGCCATCGGCATGGTGGCTCTGCCACTATATAAGGAGCAGCCGGGCTACATTCTGAACTCCCTGCTAGTCCCGCTGCTTGAAGCCGCCCAACTGCTGCTGGTCAAAGAAGTGGCCGACCCGGAGACGATCGACAAAACGTGGATGGTGGCGACCGGCGCTCCGATGGGACCGTTTGCCATTCTGGACGTCGTAGGTATCAACACCGCCTACAACATCGGCCTGGCCAAAGCGAAGGAAACCGGCTCCCCTGAATTTGAGAAGATCGCGAATCTCCTGAAAACCGAATATCTCGATAAAGGCAAGATCGGCCGCGCCGCCGGCGAGGGCTTCTACAAATATCCGAATCCGAGCTTTGCGCAGCCTGGATTTTTAAAAAGTTAACCTGATATAATCATTCTATATAAGTTGAACTAAAGAATACGATGCAAGCAAGAGAGTACTTGCCCTCATCATCCATTTCAATTTTCAACTTATATAAAAAGGTGCACAGAAAAAAGACCAGCTTAGGTGCTGGTCTTCTTTGTCACTTCCATTATAATTTTAAATACGCGGATACCCTTTTCACGAAACTAAAAGGAGATCGATATGAACAAAGGTGAACAGACCAAGCAGCGGATCATCCAGCAGGCAAGAACGCTTTTCTCCACGACCGGCTATGATGCCACGAAGACAAGCGACATCGCCAAATCCTGCGGCATTTCCGAAGCGGCCATGTATAAATATTTCAGCAGCAAAATGGAACTGCTTAAAGCCTGCGTTGTTACCGCCGAGCCCGATGAAGAGACTCTGGCGCATCCGGATTTGAGCCCATGCACGAACGAAGAGCTGGTCGAGCGATACGTGAATAAACGGATCACGATGATCGAGCGGAACCATGAGCAGTACAACATTCTTTTTGCCGAATCTTCGCGTTACCCCGAGCTCTCCCAATATTTTGACCAATCCCTATACCGGCAAAGCGCCGAAATCAAGGAGATCAAGCGGCGGGTCGAGGAAGGGAAGATGAACATGATCCAAGATATTTTCACCCTTGAGCTGGGTCTGACGGCCGGCATTTGCTCCCTTCTCCAGCATGATCAAATGAATCAGGGCGAGTTGTTGCAAAACCTGTCCGAATTCCGGAGCGAAATGATCCGGTTTATGAAATACGGCTTGATCGGCAGGCCATAGATTTTTAATCCAAAAGCACTCAGCCGCGCCCGGTCGAAGTCAGCCGCACCCCTATATTCCAAGGATCCCTGAGGAGAAAGGCACCTTCTTCCTGCTCTTCCGCCGCAATTCCCGCCTCACGAACCCGCTGAACAAGCTCCTCCACCTCACGTGCTCCCGGCAGCTCAACCGTCATATAATCGATACCGGCGGCATTGACCGGAACCGGCGGCGCTCCGGCGCCAGCCCAAATATTCAGACCGATATGGTGATGGTAACCTCCGGCCGAGATGAACAGCGCGCGCATGCGCGCATAATCGCCGACTACGTCAAACCCCAGAATATCGCAGTAAAAGCGCTTCGCTTCGGGCAGGCTTCCGACATGGAAGTGGACATGCCCGATCACCGTTCCCGCAGGCAGCCCCTTCCATTCCAGTTCGGCCGACTGCTCCAGCAGGCCGCGGATGTCCACCGCTTCGGTGACCATGACGTAATTCCCGTCCGGCTCCTTGCGCCACGTGTCTCTGGGACGGTCTGCATAGACTTCGATCCCGTTCTGATCCGGGTCGCTCAAATAAATCGCTTCGCTGACCGCGTGGTCCCCTTGGCCGAACGGCGTGTTGGTTTGAATGAAATGGCGGACGACCGTCCCCAGATGTTCCCTGCTCGGCAGCAGGATCGCAAAATGGTACAGTCCAGCATGCGAGCGCTCCGGCACGATGACGGCGTCCTCCAGCTCCTCGAGGATCAGAATCGGGCTTGCGGCTCCCCTCGGTCCCAGCTCCGCCGTACTCCCCTCTCTTTTCAACACTTGCAGTCCGATAATCTCTGTATAAAAGGCGATGGAACGGTCCATCCGGCTGATCTTGATTTTAACCGGTCCAAGCTTCATTTCAGGATGCATGTCAGCACTCCTCCAACTTTTTATTTAATTACTTTTTGTAAGTAAGTATATTTTTATAATTATTCCTTGTCAAGTGAAAGCTTTACAGTACGGATTAGAAGCATGGTTGAAAATTTTAGAAGAAACCATCCTGCTCCCGGCCCGTATAATTTAGAAATATGGCATGATAAGGAGGAAATCGAGATGAAGTGTCCGATATGCGATGACTCTCGCATGAAGGAAGTGGAGAAAGACGGAATTCTAATCGACATTTGCCCGACATGCAAAGGGGTGTGGCTGGACCGCGGTGAGCTGGACAAGCTGATGACCGACGTCCGCGAAGCTCGCGGAGACTATAACGAATGGTATTACGGGGATTCTGAACGAAACCAGAGGCCGAGGGACAGTTACCCTTCCGGTCAGCCCTACCCGCCGCAGCAGCAGCAATATCCTTCATATGACAAGCATGGCCATTCCTCTTACCCGCATCATAAGAAAAAGAAAAAAAGCGTGCTTGACGTGTTCGGGGACTTGTTCGACTAACGTCCTGCACACGAAAATACCCCTGGCTCCGTGCGGAGCCGGGGGTTTCGTATGTTCTGTTCTGCCTTTTATTCGTCTTCTTTAAAGACCGGGCGCAATCGGATGGAAAATTCGAATTCCCGCTCATCGAGACGGTACTTCTCCAGCAGCTCCGGACCGCAGGAATTGGAGCCGACACCGCTCATTTTGTAGTCGAGATGAACGATCGTTTCCTTCCGCTTGACCAGCTGGTGCAGATGAGCGGCTTCCTCCAGATCTTGCGGCAAGTAATGGGAGGCGTTAAACGAAAACGGTGCATTTCCGTGGAAAGCAAGCCCCATGCCCAGCTCGCTCGTCACCATCGCCCATTCCGTCCCATAGCGCGAGCCGTTCTCCTGCGGCATGATGTACGGCTCGAACATGTCGTCGACGCGAAGAAGGTATTTGCCCACTCGCACGCTTTGGCGCTTGTCAACATAGCTGGCATGCGGACCCAGACCGAAATATTCGACCTCCTCGCTGCCCACCGGCATGACGGCCCGAAGTCCGAAGCGGGGCAGAAACGGCAGCCCCTCCCGGAGCTTGACGCTCGCCGTCAGCGCAATCTCACCCGAACCGTCCACACGCCATACGGCCTGTCCATGAAGGACTGGATGCTTCATGTAGCCGCCGAGCGAAAAGTCCACGGTCATCTCGATCGCATCCTCTTGCGGCTCGCTCATCCGAACTTGATATACTTTGGTGTCTGCCCGATGGTACCCCGCATCCTTCCATTGATGCTGGACGTTGCGATCATTGTCCGTCGGCGCCCGCCAAATGCTAAAGGCCAGCGGCGCTGCAAGCATATCCACCCCTTGTTTGGAGACGCGGACAAAGGTTCCCAGGTTCCGGTCAAACACGTGACGGAAATCCATCCCTGCCACGATCAGCTGCGCCCCGTCTTCCACGACGTGCACAGGTCGTGCGCGCAGGGCGGTCAGCCACCCTTGCTCCGGCTGGACAGCGGAATCCTCCGCCGCCATCTCGAACTGGGCAAACGCGATTTTCTCCCCGCGCTCGGACCACTCTGTGGATTCACAGAGCGAGGCGGTCAGCGTCAGGAAGCAGCGCCCGTCGGGAAACGCCTTTTGGAACGGAATGATGACCGTCACGTTCTCCCGGGGACCTGCCTGGATCGTCCCCAGACTTCCCTGCTCCACGATTTCTCCGCACCGCTCCAGCGTCCAGTCGAAGGTCAAATGGGACAGGTCGGAAAAATCGTACAGATTCGTAATGATCAGCGTGCCGCGGGACAAATCCTCGGCTTCCATGCGCACCGGCGCAATAACCTGCTTCAGCTCCAGCAGTCCGACATGCGGAACCCGATCCGGCGACACGAGGCCGTCGATGCAGAAATTGCCGTCGTTCGGATGATCCCCGAAGTCCCCGCCGTAACCGAAATACTCACGCCCGTCAGGCGCTTTAGTGCGGATGCCGTGATCGTTCCATTCCCACACGCAGCCGCCCATCAAATTCGGGTAGGCGTAGAACAAATCCCAGTACTCTTTTAGATCGCCTGGCCCGTTGCCCATAGCATGGCTGTATTCGCACAGGAACAGCGGCTTCGGATGATCCGGATTTTGGCCGTAGCTCTCCACGTATTCCAGCGACGGATACATCTCGCTTTCGATGTCGAGCGCCTCCGTATCGCCCTCGCCATGGTAGCGCAGGGAGGCACCTTCATAATGGACCAGTCTGCTGCCGTCGCGTGAACGGGTCCATTCGGCCATGGCAATATGGTTGCGCCCGTATCCCGATTCGTTGCCCATGGACCAAATGATGACGCAAGGATGGTTTTTGTCGCGCTCCACCAGCCGGATGGCCCGGTCCACAAACGCCTTCTCCCAATCGGGATCGCGGGTCAGCTGATGGAAATCTCCGGATACGGCCAGCCCGTGGCATTCCAGATCGGCCTCGTCGACCACATAGAAGCCCATCCGGTCACATAGCTCCAAAAACCGCGGATCGTTCGGATAGTGGGAGGTCCGGACCGTATTCACGTTATGCCGCTTCATCAGCTTCAGGTCCCGGATCATATGGTTCAGCGGCACCGTCTGTCCCAAATCAGGGTGGGAGTCGTGACGGTTTACGCCCTTCAGTTTGACTGCCTGGCCGTTAATCCTGAATACGCTGTCAACAATGTCGATCCGGCGGAATCCGACCGGAAAACGGAGCACTTCCCTTCCGTCCTGCACAAATAACTCGTACAAATATGGCTGCTCCGCGTTCCACAGCACCGGATTTTCGATCTCCAGCGTAATGACGCTCCGTCCGTCCGCCCGAACCGCCCCTTTGGCTACGGTCGTTCCATCCGCATCCTGCAGCAGGGCCAGCGCATCCAGCGCGCCGCTCGTCTCCACCTCGCACAGGAGTTTCGCTGAGGCATGATCCGGCGAAATGACCTGTTTGATAAATACGTCGCGGACATGGGCCTCATCCCGGGCGAGCAGGTACACGTCCCGAAATATCCCGGAGAACCGCCAGACGTCCTGATCTTCCAAATAAGTGCCGTCGCACCATTTGAGGACCATGACGGCGATGCGATTCGTTCCCGGCCGGATCAGCCCGGAAACGTTAAACTCGGCCGGTATCCGGCTGCCTTGGCTGTACCCGGCAAACTGCCCGTTGATCCACAGGTAGAAGCAGGAATTAACCCCTTCGAACATGGTGTAGACCTGCTTGCCCGTCCAGTCTTCGCGCACCGTAAACTCCCTGACGTAGAGCCCGGCAGGATTGCGGTCCGGAACGTAAGGCGGATCCACCGGAATCGGATAATTGACGTTCGTATAATGGAGCTGGTCGTACCCTTCGGTCTGCCAGCACGACGGGACGACGAGTTCCTCCCATGAAGAAGCATCGAACGCGTCTTCATAGAACGTATCCGTCACGTCCCGGACGCTTTCATGGTACTGAAACTTCCAGGCGCCGTTTAATGTTTGGAACAAAGGGGATCTGGAGCGCTTGCCGGAACGCGCCGAATCGGCGTCGGCATAAGGAATGTAATAGGATCTCGCCTCCTCGCGGTGAATATGAAGGACGCTTGCGTCTTCCCAAACCCGGTCAAGCTTAATCATTCGGATCATCTCCTCAATTTACCGTTAACGTATCGTAGAAAAACCTGCCAAGTCGTAAACGTTACCTGTATCAAGACATCAGCTGCCCATATGGTTTTATATCGTTAATACAATATCGTTAAAATAAAGAACCCGCTGCTGCCATCAAGCCCGGATATGGGACAGTGCCGCCGCCTGCTTCCGGCCGGCGATGAGCCGCTCTCCGTCCGTAAAGCCTTCTTCCCGCCCTTCCAGCTCGCGAATGAGAATAGAACGCCAATGATCGATCCGTTCCCGGCAGGCTTCTTCGGAAATGACGTTGTGCAGCTCCATGGGGTCTTTCGCCAGGTTAAAAAACTGCTCTTCCCCGGTTTGCGAATACCATATGAACTTCTCCGTCCCGTTCGTGACCCATTGGGTGGACTGAAGACCGTATGCGTGCTCCCCATGCAGATGGTTCCGCCATGCCGGCTGCGTATCATTCGCTTTGTTCCCGGCCGCGGCCAGCTTCCAGATGCTGTCCCCTTCGACACCTTCCGGGATCTGAACCCCTGCCGCATCAAGCAGTGACGGCATAATGTCCCGCAGCTCCACGACCTCATCGGCCACGGCCCCCCGCTTGAGATGGAGCCGGTTGCCGGGGTCGTTCACGATAAACGGTACGTGAGCACTTCCTTCATAAGGCAGCGCCTTCCGGAACAAGTGATGGTCGCCAAGCAGCTCTCCGTGATCCGAGGTGAACATGATAACCGTGTTATGGAGCTCTCCGTACTCGTTCAGAGCCTGCAGGAACCGGCCGATTTGGTGGTCCAGGTGGGTGATCAGCGCATAATAGGCGGCCCTTGCCCTGCGCAGCCTGCGTTTGGGGACGAGCCCCTTGCCCGTCGTCGGCGCCAAACCTTCCAGAGCAGGGTCATCCCCTTGCGCCCAGTCTCCGACCGGCGGATCCGGAATATCCACATCTTCGTAAAGATCCAAATACGCCTGCGGCGGATCGAACGGCGGATGCGGGCGGACGAAGGACATCCACAGGAAGAACGGCTTCCCCGGGTCTCTGCGGCGCAGGAAATCGATCGACTGGGTCACGACCCAGTTCGTCGGATGCTGCATTTCGTCCAGATGCCACGGCCGTGCGACGGTCGATGCGTTGCAATCCAGGCCCGTGTCGATCAGATCGGCGCCGGGCACTCGATCCCGGAGCCACTGCAAATAATCGTCCACCTGATCATAATGCTCCTGCATCGGGATTCCGTGAAAATTGCGGTTGTGATGCAGGTAGCCGTCATGCAGCACAACGTTGTGAAATCCAAGCAGGTTACGGGCGGGATACACATGCATTTTGCCGATGCACTGCGTATGGTATCCCGCTTTGGCCAGCTCCCCCGGCAGCGTGACCGGATAATTCCACGGTACCCGATCCTGATACCCGACACGTCCATGCGTCCGCCCGGACTGGCCCGTAAAGATGGCCGCACGGGCAGGAACGCAGGTCGGGGTCGCCGAATAGGCGCGGCTGAACCTGACGCCGGTCCGGGCAAGCTCGTCCAGATTCGGCGTTTCCACGACGGGATGGCCGGCGATGCTGAGACAGTCGAATCGCATCTGGTCCACAGTAATCAGCAGCACATTAGGCCTGCCTTTGTCCTCGTTCAAATTCATCGGCTCTCCTCCTTGAATTCAGCGGATATGATCAGTAACCTTAAGAGAATCCTTGAAATTGCCTCGTTCCCCCTTATTAAACCCTTCACGTGATGAAAAGTAAATGAAATTATTCGTTTTTTCGTGCATATCAAGCCGATTGGAAAACAATGAAAACGGATTACTCCAATTACTTTATTCCAAAAAGAAATTAAGATAGGTATAATGAGGGGTAACGCCTCCCGGATGAAGTTGCAGCCCGGTTGCCACTTGTTGGGGCCGTGTGTATGATAATCATGAAGCAGCCAGTACGTATAATTGTAGAAAAACCTTTGCCAGCAGGAAGCCCCTCCGGCGCACGCCGCCGTGATCGTTTTTTTGGGAGTCACCCGCTGGCTTTAACGGTTCAGAATAGTGAGGATAACGGTGATATGCAAGAATTCAAGGAAGAGAGATGGAATGTAAAAGAACGCATTCCCTCACCGAAAGCGAAGGAACTGTTCTATGATATCCGGCGCAAGCAGGAAATTTCCAAGAGCGACCTGCTGGCCTCAAGCGGGCTGACCATCAGCACGCTGACCCGCGTCCTCGACGAGCTTGTCTCCATCGGCGTCATAACCGAGAGCGGACTTGGCGCTTCGACCGGGGGACGGCGTCCGATTCTATACCAAGTCCGGGGCGAGTATGGCTATGCGTTCGGCCTCGATGTCTCCCGTGTCGTCTCCCGCCTCATTCTGCTCGATTTGAACGGGCAGACGCTGGAGACGGCCGAATGGGACATGACGGGCGACATGACGCCGGAGCGGCTGATCGGCGAGGTTGTCGACCGCGCCAAGGAATGGCTTGCCGCACACGGCATCCCGCTGGGCCAAGTCATCGGCATGGGCATCGGCGCTGTCGGCCCGCTTGACCGCGAGGCCGGCATCATTGAGGAGCCGGAGTGGTTTGCCGCGCCGGGCTGGCAGCATGTCGAGATCGTGCGCCTCATCGAGGAGGCGCTGCACGTTCCGGTGCTGCTCGACAACGGCGCCAATGCCGCCATCGTCGCCGAAGCGTGGGCGAACCGCGGCAAGGATTTCCGCCACATGCTGTACGTGCATGGCGGCACGGGCCTGCGGCTGTCCATGATGTCGGACAGCAAGCTGATCTATGGGGCAGCCGATATGGAAGGCTCGTTTGGGCAGATGATCATCCAGGCGGATGGCATCCCTTACCGAACCGCCAAAGGCAACCACGGCTGCCTCGATTCCTACGCGTCGGTCCATGCGATCGAGCGCGAAGTGAATTCCCGGCTGCGGATCGGCCGGAGCAGCCGGCTGCAGCAGATGCTGGAGCCGGACGAGCCGGCCCGCTTCAGCCATATCATGCAGGCGCTGAAGCTGATGGATCCGATGGTCACCGAAGTCGTGACCCAGGCGGCAACGTACTTTGGCATCGGCCTGGCCAACCTGCTGAACATTTTGTATCCCGAGAAGGTGGTCCTTGGCGGACCGCTGATGATGGATTCGAACCTGTTCTTCTATACGGCGACCCAGACCGCCATCCGCAAAACGTATCATTACCCGAAATACCAGGTCATTTTCAGCAAAGGCAGTTTCGGCGAAGAAGCGATCGCCGTCGGGGCGGCGCTTCTGATGCTCGAGCAATTGACCTGCTGAGCACGCAGAACTTTGAGCGGCCAAAGTCTGAGCCGCTGATCACGATGCGTTTGGAAGCATTACATTCGAATGAACATGAAACATGTTAGAAAGATCATCTCCCCTCAGGAAAGGAGTAAGGATCAAAGATGACCCAAGAGACCTCTTCCAAAGTTCCAACGCCGGAGAATGCCGGTAAGGCACAGGCCTCGTCCTGCTGCTGTTCAGCCGGGCGGGCCGACGCTTTGCAGGCTTCCGCTTGTGGAACCCCTGCTTCCGGGGAATTGAACCCGCCCCAAGCGAAGCTTCCCCACGAAGCGAAAGCGGGTGCCATCGCCGCAAGCGAGCTTCAAGCCCCCCAAGAAACAGAAAAAGGCACGGAACCGGATACCCTGACGGTATCAGCTGACGATTCAGACCCGGTTTCGCCTTCTCTTGCCGGTTCCGCGGCTGAACGTTTCCCTAGCCCTGCCGCCCAGCAAGAGACAAGCCCGGCAGAAAATCCGGCACGGCCCGATTCCTCCCAGTGGCCGATCATCCCCGAGGGCACCTATATCCTCGGCACCGATGACGGGGAAGGCTTCGCCTCGGACGCCGAAGGGCCTGCGCGGCCGGTGCACATCCCGGCGTTCCGCATGTCGCCTTATGCCGTCACGAACGCCGAATTCGCCGCTTTCGTCCAGGCGACCGGCTACGTCACCGAAGCCGAAAATTTCGGCTGGTCGTACGTATTCCAACTGCTGATTCCGGATTCCCAGCAGGTGAAGATCGTCGGCTCCCCGCAGCGGACGCCATGGTGGCTCGGCGTCGAAGGCGCCACTTGGCGGGAGCCGGAAGGCCCCGGCAGCGGCATCGGTGACCGGATGGACCATCCCGTGGTCCATGTCTCCTGGAATGACGCAGCCGCATACTGCGCCTGGGCCGGTGTCCGGCTGCCCGCCGAAGTGGAGTGGGAAGCCGCGGCCCGCGGCGGCCTGGAGCGCAAGCGCTACCCTTGGGGCGACGTGCTGCGCCCTGGAGGGGAGCACCGCTGCAACATTTGGCAGGGCGTATTCCCTACCAAAAATCATGCCAGCGACGGCTATCTCGGCACCGCCCCCGTGGACGCCTATCTCCCGAACGGATACGGGTTGTACAACATGTCGGGCAACGTCTGGGAATGGTGCGGCGACTGGTTTACGTCCGACCCGGCACAGCGCGGCTCATCGGAACGGCCGGAAGGGCCCGCCCAGGGAAACGCCCGCCTCATGAAGGGCGGATCGTACTTATGCCATCAATCCTACTGCAACCGATATCGCGTCGCCGCGCGCAGCGGCAATACACCGGACAGCTCTACAGGCAACATCGGTTTCCGCGTGGTCGCGGATCTGTAACGACAAGCCCGAAAAGGCACCGCTCCTCATGTGAAGCGGTGCCTTTTGGCGTTTGCTTATTTGTCTTCCTTCGATCTGATGCCAGGCCGCGGTTCCAGACACGCTTCGTAATCACGTTTGTTATATTTTGTGACTGCAAACAGAATGAAACGGACTAGCATAATAAACGCTAGTCCGTTTCTTTTTGTTCATTATTCGTCATTTTGAGCTGCTTTCGCTTGACATGGGCCACTCCCCATTGATGCAAGGATTCCAAGATCGGAGACAGGCTCTTGCCGTATTCCGTGATGGAGTATTCCACTTTTGGCGGGACTTGCGGATAAACGATTCGGTTAACGATCTCCTCTTCCTCCAATTCGCGCAGATGGAGCGTAAGCATCCTTTGCGTGATATCTGGCAGTAATCTCCTGAGCTCATTGAACCGCAATGGCTTGCCTTGAAGCAAATGATAAAGGATAATCGGCTTCCATTTGCCGACGATCGAATCCAGCGCAACTACGAATTGACATTGGACAGGGTTCTTTTGCATACGTTGGCCGCCTCCGTTACAGTACCTTTTTTGTTACTATACCACATTATTGTGCCTACTTACCATAAGTAAGTTAATATTATATGATCAGCATTGTAAATGTTCTTAAAATCATTTTCAGAAGGGAAGTATGAATCATGGCAACTGTACTGTACATCACCGCACATCCCCTTAATCCTGAGGAATCTTATAGCCTCGCGGTGGGCAAAGAATTTATTGAAGCGTACCGTGAAGCAAATCCAACAGATGAAGTTGTTCATTTGGATCTGTATAAAGAAAATATTCCGCAAATCGATGCTGATGTTTTAAGGGGGTGGGGAAAGCTTCGGTCGGGTTCGACTTTCGATCAGCTGTCCGAAGCCGAGAAATCAAAAGTAGCCCGTCTTGAGGAGATTCTTAATCAATTCGTGGCAGCCGATAAGTACGTTTATGTCTCCCCGATGTGGAATTTTACGGTCCCGCCGGTTTTGAAAGCATACACGGATGCGACTTCCATTCCGGGCAAGACTTTCAAATATACCGAAAATGGTCCTGTAGGTCTGTTGCCCGGCAAGAAAGCCTTGCACATTCAAGCTAGCGGTTCCGTTTATTCGGAAGGTCCTTTAGCTCCAATTGAAATGGGACACAGCTATATGAACAAGATTTTACAGTTCTATGGGATTGAATCTGAGGCTATTTCTGTTGAAGGAACGGCAATATCAGAGCAGGCTCCATTGGTAAAAGAAAAAGCGATTGCGCAAGCCAAGGAAGTTGCCAAACGTTTCTAATGGGGGTTCGCCATCGTTCTCGAACCGAAATCCGCAAGAACCTAAATGATAGAAAAGCCCGTTGAAGTTTTTTCAACAGGCTAAAGGCACCGCTTCTTATGAGAAGCGGTGCCTTTTTAACCATGAAGCCGCATAATCGACTGCCGCCCTGACCGGCAGCAGCCGGCATTCCGCCATGCCCACCTGACCTACGGCGGCATGTCCCTTCTCTTCAAAATCCTGCCCTAGCCGGTCAAAGTCGTCGGAATCATAGGCATAGTCTTCGAACCATTTCCACGTTCTCTCGCCGTCCTCCAGAATGGCGGCCCCCATTCTTTTCCGCGGCATCTCTGCAATCTGAGTTTCCGCCATATGAAAGGTCGTGCAGGAATCGTATCCGACCCCAAGCAGCAGCACCTTCGCATCCAGCCGGTACAGGGCGCCCAGCGGCGAATCTTCGCCGAACTGCGGCGTCAGCGCATGCACGCCGGTAATTTCCGCCGCATGCGGTCCCCTGGCCGCAAACGACACCTGCGGATGGTACGAGCGGTGGGTCCCCGGCAGCGAGCGGAACTGCTCCGCGATTTTCCCCATCGCCCGGGTCGCGGTATAATTCGGGTCAAACGCCGGCATATTCGCGTAAATCTCCTCCAGCCATGCGGCCGGCACGGGCGGGTTAGCCCATTCCGCCGGATCGGACACCTGGCCGCTGTGGGCCGGCATCACCAGCGTCCCGGCATCGCCCAGCGCCTGCTGCAGCGCCAGAATGACGGCTTCCGCATCGCCGCACACCCATCCGATTTTTGATAACGAGGAATGCACCAGCAGCGTGTCGCCTTCCCGGACGCCGAGACGGCCAAGATCCGCCCGGATCGATTCCACCGTGTTCAACTTCGCCGAAGCGTCAATGACCTTTCGTTCTCCCATGTCAATCCACCTCCATTGTTCCATTGTGGCAAATAGAGGCGGCTTCGATCAAGTATGATAAAAATTAGTTATTTACAACAAAGTCGTCAGAAATCCAATCACCCAGCCATGTATCCCAATCGCCGTATGCAAAAACCTTCAACATGACTCGATAAGTTCCTGTGCTGCCTGTTGATAAAATATCGTCAATTTGAACTTGCCACTGGCCGGTCGAGGAAGCAAATGTTCCTCGAGTCGAGGCGACCTGAGAATATGTACTTCCATTTTTCTTATCAAGAGTGAGTTGGTAATATGCTGATCCTGCAGTCTTCTTCTCGCCGGTGATACCGATATAAGTATCGGAGACTGGATAGCTGCTAGTGCGGTCAGTATAAACTCTCGCTTCAATCCCATTCTGTTTAATCCATCCCGTATTCACATAGGGGGTGAAAATCCCAGAATCCTGTGGCGCTGCTGTTTCTTCAGCGCTTTCAGCGGATGCAGAGGTAGCGACGGCAGTTAGTAAAACGACTGATGATAAGAGTGCTGTAATTTTCTTCTTCATTAATAATCATAACCTCCTAAAATTTGGTATATTTAACATATAACAACTTATATATGGTTTGTCAACTAATAAATAGAATTTAATTGAAATAAATTCCAATAAAATTAATGAAAGAACAAACATATTGATGGTCTGTTTCAAATGGTTATCCTGAGCGTTTTTTTGATGAAGATGGATGGAAGCATCCGAGGACTCATACTAATCGTATTGTTCACTGCTTGGGGTGATAGAAGAAATAGAAATCGAACTTATATATATCAAAAAATATAAACTACGAAATGAAATACCAGAGAACGGATACGCATGCGGCAAGCCTCGCAAAAGACGGCCTTCATCCAGCAGTATGTAGTGATCATCCTCATGAAAGCAAAAATGCATCCTTCCCTTGTAACAAGGGGAGGATGCATGGGGACCAAAGCGCCAAACAGCGCCCGGTGGTTTTGAAACATGTCCGTTCAAATCGTGGTTCTTTCATTTGGCGATTTCTCGGCTAAGGCCTTCTTTACTTAGCACCGAGCCCTTCATGCATCGCGCCCAGCAGGCGGTGCGTCCGGTCGCAGCCGTATTCCCAGAACATGATACCTGCCAGTCCCTGCTCCTTCACGTACTCGCATTTATGCCCGATGGATTCCTCGTCGTCGTAGGAAATCAGGCTCGACCCGTTAAACAGGAACGGCGCACGGGCTTCTTCGTCCCAGTAGCGCGTGTAGCCGTTTTTATCGATGTAATCGGCAGCCAGCTCCGTAAAGGAAGGGCCGTATCCGCCCGTCGTGCCTGCCATTTGGTACAACCCTCGGTTGCGGTCCGGGACCTCGTTCCAGATGCGGGAGTAGAATGCCGCTCCGATCACGATTTTTTCCCGCGGCACGCCCGCGCGGACAAAGATGTTCACGGATGCGTCCGTGCTGATACGGAACAAATCGCCCGTTCCAGTATACAGGTTCGTATGATGGCCCGTCAGCACCTGGAATCCGCCCCGCATGTCGTAAGTCATCAGCTGTACGAAATCGAGGTACTTCTGCACTTGATCCATCTCCGTGCCGTCCACGTAATATTGGTCCGCCCCCGCAGCAATCGTCAGCAGGTAGTGGCGGCCGTCCGCGGTCCCTTTGGCATCGAGCGCTTCCCGAATCGCTGCCAGAAGCAGCGTAAAGTTCTGTTTGTCATCCGGACTTGAGGCGATGTCCGCCTCGCCGTAGCACGGATACTCCCAATCCAGATCGATTCCGTCAAAAGGATATTCGTTCAGCACCCGCACGGCCGATGCCGCCATGCGGGCTCTTCCTTCCTCGGTTGCGGCCGCTTCGGAGAAGCCGCCCGCGCTCCACCCGCCGACCGACAGCAGCAGCGTCAGCTCGGGATGGTCCCGCTTGATGGACCGGATGGCTTCACCGTTCTTCAAATGCTCCGTCGTAATTTCGTCATCGCGGACATGGCCGAATGCCACGTTCAGATGGGTCAGCTTGGACAGATCCTCTGCCGTCATTTCCGGCAGCACGGCGTCCACGGCGTAACCCGCCACAATATATTTTTTCGACATACCTAAGACACTCCGTTTCTTATTGGGTTGTACAGAATCGCGATCCCGGTTGGGTTGTTCTGTAGGGTTGTTCTGTTAGATCGGCTTGCCCTGCATTTAACCCTGCTTCGTCACCGCCGATAAAATCTGCAGCGCCTCTTTCCCGGTGCCGATCTTGTAGCCCGACGCTGTATACCGGATCTGGTTCTGAGCATCCAGCACAAACAGATGCGGGTAGCCCGCTTCGCTCGCCGCCGAAGATGCGATCAGGTCAGGCAGGAAAGCATAGCTGTAATCCCGTACAAACGCCGTCCGTGCCGGCAGATTCGGATAAGCGGCCGGATCGAAGGAAGCCGTCCATTCGCGATGCCCAATGATCAGGACGATCGGGACCCCCAGCTTGTCAAACGACTCCGCCAGCTCGCCCAGCTCACGCAGCAGGTGCTTGGTCGGCTCGCGCTCGGGCTCGATCCAGGCCGCGATGGCTCCTTGGGAGCCGATCAAACCGTCCAGCGCGGCGGCCGCCCCATCCAATAGCGTAACTTTCCCGCCGCGGTCCAGCGTGCCCAGCACCGGAATCTCCTCGGTGGCTTCACGGAAGGCCAGCGGCACCTCCGTCGTGTCCCCTTCGTTCACCGTAAAGTAGCTGAGGCGCACCCGCACGGTTCCGTCTTTCAGGCGGATGCCCGTCGTCAGGCGGTACGCGCCCGGTTCCACTTCAAACGGCGCGTCGTATACGTCGGTTTGACCGAACGGGTAGACGAGCGTTTTGTATACGCCGTTTTCAAGCCGGCCGAACGTAAAGTTTTCGCCGTAAGATGCGGCAGGCGCATCCGGACCGGCCGCTCCATCCCGCAGCAGGCGCAGCATGCCCCAGCCTGCGCTTCCGGCTTCTTCGGCAGAGGCGTACAGGGTAAACGGCGCGTCTTTCCATCCGCCGCCCTGCCAATACTGCGGCTTCTGCTCGCTCGGGTGCAGGCGGGCCGGAACGCCGAGGCTGCGGCTGGCCGCCACGAACAGAATGCCGAGCGATACCGGGTCACCCTTGCCCAGCCGGTAAGTACCGACCGGATTGCCTTTGCCGATCAGGTTCGGCAGGTCCTGCCATAACCCGAAGCCCTGCTCCAGGCGGCGGGCCAGCTGCGCCGGATCGGCCTGGTATGCGGCCGTCTCCTCCGGCGCAAAGGCTTCCTGGAAGAACTTCCGGTAGGGCACGATCATTTCGTACTGGATTCGCGGGCAGAGGATGTACTGGACGAAGAGGTCCTCATCCCAATCGCCGCGGCGCTCCAGCGCTCCGGTCAGGTGGTCGTCCAGCGCCGGCCGGAACGTGTCGGCCAGGTCCTTGTCGTTCAGCGATTCCAGCAGCCGCAGCGGCCACTCTCCGAATTCGCCGGAACGCTCTTCCAGGAACGCTGCGATTTCGCGGCCGTTGCCCCGAGCCTTGCCCAGCACCGCCCCTACACGTTCGGACGGGAGTCCCGCCGAATTCGCCAACCGGACGGCATCTTCCTCGCCGAGGAAAGTCTCCTCGTAAGCGGTCCGGATGCGCGTGCCTTCTTCGATCCGGGCGTTGTGGCGCTGCAGCTTATCTTCCGTGACGGCGTCCGCGGCTTCCCCTTCCCGTTCGGGCGGCGGAACCATGTCAAAATCTGACGTTCCTTCCGGCTGAACGGATGACTCCAGGATGAGCTCGAAGCAGTCGCTGTCTTGGACCGAAATTTTGATCTCGCCCCAGCGCCCATTCTTCACGGCGCGAATGACCAGGTCGCCGAATCCCGTCTTGAAGGAGACTTCGCCCCGCTCGTCCGTCGGCAGCGTGGCAATCGGATACAGCTCCGCCATGTTGTACAGTTCAAAGCGCACCTCGGCCCCTTCTACCGGAACACCTGCATCGTCCTTTACCGCCACGCGGATGGTCCGCGTCGGCGCGTAATTTTCCAGCAGGTTAATCTCCGTGAACCATTCGTCAGCCAGCGTAATATCCTCAGGTCCCGGATAATCGGCGTAAATCCTCGTATTGATCAGCATCGCCCGGCGTGCCGGCGGTGTGAACCAGCCTTGGTTCAAGCGGGCTTCCGGCTCGCAGGCGCCGATGTAGTACCACTGCCCGTCGGCCCACGCTTCCACCCAGGCATGGTTGTCGTCGCAGTGCGCCCAGCGCGGGGTATAGACCTGGCGCGCAGGGATGCCGATGCTGCGCAGGGCGGCCACGGCGAGCGTCGACTCTTCCCCGCAGCGGCCTCGGGCCGTGCGGATCATCGTCAGAGGCGAAATCGTCCGCAGATCGCTGCCGATGTAGGTAGCTTTTTCATGGCACCAATAGTTTGTTTCCAGAATGGCCTCCGCCATGGACAGTCCGGCGGTCCGCTCGGCCAGTTCGTTATATAATATGCCGCGCGAATCCTCGATATTTTCAGTATTGACCCGGTAAGGGAGCACGAAGTGCAGGAAGAGATGATCCGGTACCCGCTCTCCCCAAGGCACCTCCTTGCGGATGGCCAACGTTCGGCGCACATGGCTCAAAAACAGCGAACCGTCGTAATCCGCCAGGTCGTTGACCGGCATGTACGCGTACAAATATTTCAAAGCCCACGTTTCCTCGGAGGTCAGCTCCTCCTCAAACACGCCGAACAGCTCCCTTTTCCGGGATTCGGCCAGCACCTTCTTCTCCTGAAATTTCTCCTCGATCCGCTCCAGCATCCGCTGGTCCAGCGAGAACGCGGTCGTGTTCGTCGTCATTTCGCTTCCTCCTTCCACAGCTTCCCGTCTTCGCGGATGCAGTACACCGCTCGTCCGTCCGCAGACGGAACCGTCAACTGGAACAGGCTGCGGGTCACTTCGATCTCCGGATCAATGCTCCAAGTGTCGCCGCCCTTTAGCTGCTCCCAATCCGCCGTAAACCGGCCGTGAACCTCATAGTGGTTGCGTTCGCGGTAATAGAGCTTGCGAAGCTCCCACTTGATCCGCTCTTCTTCCGGCAGGACAAACGCCTCCGGCGCTTCCCCGTCCGAGAATACCACGTACCCCCAGAGCTCCGGATAATGCATGTTGATGATTCCCATCGGCGACCATACCCAGTTGTCCTCGGGATACGGCTTGCCGGTCTCAGGGTTTAACACCTTGCGGTATTCGCCGTCCTGCACCTCTGTCCGCCATTCCACACGCGAGAAGTTGACGCGCCAGAATTCGCCGGCAGCAGGGCCCCGCCCCTCGGGTGCGCATTCCTTCAGGCTCGCCCACGGGATCGCCACTTCCACGCTCCACTTCCGGTTGTCTGCGTCCGGGCGGTTCAGCTCGCCGTCAATATGCACCGCGGTCTTCAGGCCGGCAATATCCCAGCCGTTGACCGGAGGCCCGCCGTCGCGGTAAGGCTGCACCAGCAACAGGTCCCAGACCGTGTTCAGGGCATTGATCTCAAACTCGTAATATTGATGCGTATCCCCATCGGGATCAATAAAGATTTCAAAGTCGTTATCGTAGAAAATGACTGAATCCCGCTCGGTCAGCGTGGCCCATATCTGATCCTCGATCAGCTCTGCACCGAAGTAGAAATATTCGTCGTCCCACAGCATTTTGACCCGGGTCTGCTTGGCTGGCTTGGGACGCAGATCGCCTTCGATATCGACGAAGTCCTCCGTCCACTGCGCTTCAGACCAGAACGGCTTGTCCAGGCGTCCGTCCAGGGCAAGCGGTCCCCGTGCCCGCCGGCAAATATAATGTTTGGGAGCATATTCGATCTTGGGCTCCGGCACTCCGCTTAAATTCATCGCGATTCCCTCCGTTATTCGTTCTGCAACGATCGTTAACCTTTATTGACGGTATCCGCAATCTCCAAGGCCAGCGTCACAATTTCGGCCGGCCCGGCCGCTACGCGGAGCGCCTCTCCTGGCAGCGCCGCTTCCACCGCCTCCTGCCGCTCTTCCAGAATACTGCTCCGGTAAGCTTGGCAATATGAGAATTTTGGCGATACGGCAAGTTCGCTGCCGTTCGCGGTCAAATTGTACCAACGAAGGATGAGGTCTCCCGTCTCTTCACATCTTTTCACCGCCGACTGCGCTATTCCTTCTCCTTGCCAGCCGAACCATTCATAAACCGGCGGAAGACCGCCCGCATGCAGGCCGACCTGTGCGCCCGTCCATGGCACTTGGAACTGGTAGGCTTCGTTATACGCAACCTCAGATTTCGAAAGACCATGCGGAATGACCATGAGCTCGGCATAGGCCTCGCCCAGGCACTGTGCCTCCGGCGTCGGGAACACGCCCCAGTCGCCCAGCTCGCCGACGGAACGCAGCAGCGTCACCGCAATCGTGTTCTGTCCGTCCTGCAGCACCTCGTATTCGTTCAAGCCCAGATTCGCAACCGTCAGTCCCGTCCGTTCGTCCTTGATGCTGGCAAAGGCCTGCTGGTGGTGACAGTAGCTTGGGTTGGTCCATTCGGCGGACGGATCGTTGCTGCGGGATACAACCTCGAACATGGAATCCGCCTGGTGAATATCGCTGGCAAGGCCAGTCGGGAACAGCATCCGCAACCGGTGATCCTCGGCTTGGTTATTCAAGCGGGAGGTCACCTTCAGGCCGCGCGACGCTTTCTCCAGCGTCAGGGTCGTCTCGATGACGAGCCGGACCGTCTCCTTGGAGCGGCCGGACGTTCTGCCGGTGAACCACACCAGCTCCTGCTGCTCCTGCGCAAGCTTCTCCTCCGCTCCCTTTGGAATGTCCCAGGCGTGAACAACCCGGAAGGAGGCCTCGTAAGGCTTGTCGGCCAGAATCGTAATCTCCGCCGCTGCGTCCCGGGTCGTCAGCGGGAGTTCTCCGTCCGGCTGGCGATACATGTATTCATTGCCGATGTCCCCGCTGTCTTCGTAAACGCACAGTCCGGAGTAAATCCGGCCGCTCGCCTTGTCCGTCAGCGTCACCGACCCGTCGTTCTCAATGCGGACCGCCACGTATTCGTTTTCCATGGTGCGGTCTCCGGTGACAAGCGAGGCCCGTCCTGCCGATGCTGCGGCTTGGAATGCAGAGCGGACAATCGCGTAGGTGCAAAAACCGTTCGCAGGAACGTCCGCCGCCTCCAGCTCCACGCGGACCCTCCGCGCAAAATAAGGCTGCCGGAACTTGTCGTCAGGCAAATCGTATCCGAACTGCAGTCCCAGGTCGGTGATCGTGCAGGCCACCTCACGCCCCTTGCTGTCCACCACGCTCCGGTCCGCCAGCTCGAGCTGCTTCACACGCGATTTCATTTCGCCGAACGGAATGCCTTCCCGGAAATAGTGGCGGAGCACGTCGACTTCAACGCTGACCGTACCGGTCCGCTTGCCGCCGGTCGTATTGAAGACGGTGAACGGGCAAGCATCCGGCCCGAACTTAGCAAAGCCGGTGGTGTCGATTTGTTCCGCAATGGACTGCAGGCTTTCGTCCGCAACGGCTTCGGCGACATGCCGGCTTTTCTCGAAGCGGGTGACCATCTCGCGATGAACCTCGTCCACGCTGCAGCCGCAGATGCTGTCATGCGGATGGTTCTGCATCAGCGTCTTCCAGGCATACTGCAGGAGATCATGCGGATACGCCGCACCGAGCAGGCTGGCATAGGCCGCAAGCGGTTCCGCCACCTTCTCGAGCATGGCCTGGCCCCGCTGGTTCATCTGCTTCAGGTAGACGCGGGAGGAGGCCGTATTCACGAGCGTCCCCCAGCCGTCCGTCCGCTGGCTGCGCAGCTCGCCCCGGACCGAAGACAGTTCACGGCCTTGCGAAGATTCGAGGGCCGCCAAATAATCGATGAAATTGGAATGGACGAAGTCCGTATCCGGGAACAGTTCGCGTGCCGTGCGGATCGCCTCCGGCAGATCGAGCTGGATCGGCTGGTGGTCGCAGCCGTTCATGAACAGCAGCTCCCCGGTGGAAGCGTACTTGCCGGCGTCAGCCAGCTTGCGCTGCCAGTATTCCTTCGCTTCGCCCGGATCTGCGGGCACCTCATTCCCGTTCGAATACCAGTTGGCGAACAGGATGCCGAGCACCTTGGAGCCGTCCGGTCCCTCCCACTCCAGCTCGGAGAAGGAGGATTCGTAATCGCCGTCGGCGACCGTGTTGTTGAAGCCTGTAGGCTTCACGCCCCGTCCGAAGAAGGCGTTATGGATGCCGGACTGCCGCATCAGCTGGGGCGTTTGTCCGGCAAGCCCGAAGGTGTCGGGAAAGTAGCCGATTGGGACCGGCTGGCCGTAGCGCTTGGCGTCCTTGTGCCCGATCAGCATGTTGCGCACATTGGCTTCGCTGCTCGTCAGAAACGCGTCCTGCAGGATGTACCAGGGGCCGATCAGGATGCGGCCGTCCCGGATATGCTTCTCGAGCCGCGCCTGCTGCTGCGGCCGGACCTGCAGGTAATCCTCCAGGATGATCGTCTGGCCGTCGAGGAAAAAGCTGCGATATTCCGGATCCTCATCCAGCTTGTCCAGCAGCGCATCCATCAGCTTCACCAGACGGACATGATGCTTCTCATAGGGCAAATACCATTCCCGGTCCCAGTGGGTATGCGATACGATATGAGCCGTTTTGCGGTTTGGCATGTTTCTTCCTCCTAGCTTTTCTTGACTTGAACCTCATGAGGGCGGTATACCGCCTGAATTTGTCCTTCTGCATCGGCCGCGAACAGCACCGACCGCTCCTGCTCCAGCACAAACGCATAGACTGCCCCGGTATCGTTATCCCGCACTTCAATCTGGGCATCCCACGCATATTCCGATACGAAAATATACAAAAAGCCTTCTGAAAACCGCAGTCTGCGCCCGTAAATCCCCGGATTGTCCCCGCCCTGCAGCCATGTCAGGCCGCTGGCGCATCCGGACGCCTCCACCGCGTAGCGGTACAGCTCGGCCGTGGTTTCAATCCGTTCGTTCAGCTCAACCGGCAGCGGGCTCCAGATCAATCTTCCCGCGCCCAGCGGGATGTCGACCACCACGTCGCCGGCAGGTGTCCCGGATCCGGCATGGCTATCGCCTGACGCCAGGACCTCCTTGTTCACCTCGGCGATCCGCCGCTTGCCGAAAGAAACCGGCAGCCGCTTGCCCTGAAGGCTCAGCGTCTCTTCGCGTCGCACGTTGCGGATCTCCGTGTCGCCGAGCAGATCGGCCGCCCGCTTCGTCGTCCGCCAGTAAGCATCGATCGAAAGCGGCCCGGTCACGAGCAGAACCGCTCCCGTGGTTCTGGCGATCTCAAGCAGCCTCGCCCACGCTCCGTCCTCGATATTGTGCGGGCTTGGAAGCAGGATCAGCTTGGCCGGGTATTCAACCAGCGGTTCCAGATCGTACTCGGACACCGCCCGCAGCGGCAGCTTCAGCTGATAGGACAGCACGCGTGTCATCAGGCGGGTCGCCTCGTTCGCGAACTTCCGGTTGGAAAAATCGTTCGAGTACGGGAACACCGCCGCGATATCCTCCAGTTCGCGATCCCGGAACAGGTCGCGGATACCGGCCATAAACCGGCCGAACTCGTACGAGACGTCCGCCTCCGGCTTCTCGGTGCCGTCCGCCCGCAGGGCGCCGATATGCGATTCGTTCGCATTATCCATATAAAAATTCGTGTTCCAGATCCAATGGATCGCCCCGGCACCGCCCGTCGAGAACGAGTAAGCGTACTTACGCTCCAGCATGCTGCGCAGTTCCCGCTCGCTCCGCTTGGCCAGCCCTTCGGCCGTCTCGACATACATGATCCCTGTCTCCTGAACGACGTTCGGCTTGTCGGCCGTCTTGGTAAAAATCCCGTCCCAGACCAGATCGTCATTCTGCCACCACGAATGCACCGTCGTATAGTCGGCCGCCTCGCGGTAGAAAAACGGCGACGGACGCTGCGAGCCGAGCGCCTCGTCCTGGCCGACGGTGACCAGCTGATCCGGACACAGCGCCTTGATCGTGTCATACAACCGCTGGGCCCAGCGGTTGTGCATGTCCATGGAGAACAAGCAGTAATCCAGCCAGCGTGTTCCCTTCTTGCCCGAATGCATGTCCTGCACGTCGAAATTGATCTCCTGCGGCTCCGGAATGGCGACGGCCGCAAAGCTCGGCAGCTGCTCCGGCGTCATATTCCACCGTTCCTGCAGCAGCTCGACTTGGGTGTGGCGCCGTTCCAGCCACTCCGCAAAGGCCGCCCGTTCAAAGCGGTCATGCGAGGAGCGCGGCCCGGCCGAGAAAATACGCGCCGGGTCAAACATCGACGGCTCATTGATCAGGTCCCAGTCCACGTTCGTCGTGTGCCGGTGGCGGGAGACGATGGAGCGGATGTACCGCTTCTGGGCCTCCACGCTCTGCGGGTCCAGATAAGGATTGACCCCTTCCCACGTCTCCGGCGTGAAGGAGAAGAAGGTGAACGTGACGTGAAGCCCGTGCTTCTTCGCCGTCAGGATAAAGGCGTCGATCGCCCGCAGCACTTCCTCCGAGGCGTGGCCGTCCACCTGCATAATATTGCGGTACGCGGTCCACACCCCGGTGCGGATCCAGTTGATGCCGGCCGCTGCCATCTGGGCCATATCCCGGTCCCACACATCGCTGTTCGGCAGAAACAGGAACTTCCGGGCCACATCGGACGCCATGTACGTCATGCCGACGATCGGCAGCGGCCGGCCGTCCTTGACGAAATAGTCCCGCCCACGGGTCAGCAGGCTTCCTTCCTGAAGCAGCTGCGCATCATGCCCCCAGAAGCCCTGGCGCAGCACCCGTATCTCGCCGTCTTCCGACGAAGCGGTGCATTCCACCCGGTACAGCCCGGCGCGAAGCGCAAGCGGCACGGAAATCCGGACGAAGTCCAGCTCGCCCGAAACGCCCGTCGTGAACCGATGCTCCCACTTCTGGTCCCCTTCGTCCTCCTCCACGGTAATGGCGAACGTCCACCGTTCAGCATCGCGGCCCGCGGCATGGGCCGGGAAAATCCGCTGCGTTTGCAGCGTCAAGACGGCATGCTCACCCGGCTCGTAGGAGGCGTAGTTGGTCTTAAGCGATAGTTCGGTGACCGGACGTGAAGCATACTGGGCCCAGGTGCGCAGCGCTTCGGCTCCGCCCTGACTCCAGAACGCAGAGGGGAGCTGCACGTTCACGAACAGCCAGCGTGAACCGGCATAATCACCGCGCGAGTTCTCCCACAGCACCACCGGGGCGGCTACCTCGCGCCCGTCCGCTGATACTCCTGTCAGCAGCGCATGTACCTGCGTGCTCATCGTACCCGCAGATCCCATCTGTTGCGGCAGATCGGCGTTCCGCGTCGTGTGCGGCACCAGGTTCAGCGTGTCGCTGATGCCAATTAGCTGCTCCTGTCCGGCCAGAAGCGGGATCTGCTCCGAAGCCCGCACGCTTGCCACCGGTCCGGCGTCCACACGCAGCATTTCATGAATGTACAGCTCCCGGTGGTAAGCGGTCTGCTCCGCCTCCGCCTTCCAGGCCCCTTCCTCAAGCCGGACCGGCCGGCGGAACGGCGCCCCGCCGACGCTGACGAGCCCGCCGCCGCGTCTTAAAAACGAAGCAATGTCCGCCCATGCGTCTTTCGGAAAATACGGCGCATGCAGGTTCACGAAGCATCCGCTTTCAGCCGTCCGCAGCGCGTCGGCAAGCCCCTTCGCGTCGACCAGAGTGCCGATCCGCCGCAGCTCATCAAGCTGCGCGGCCGGAGGAAGCGATGCGCCCGGAAACGAGGAGTCGCAGAAAATGATGACCGGCCGGATCATAGAATCCCTTCTTTCATCGCTTGATAGACCAGCTGCGAGAAGAGGCTGTTCGACCAGGCAAACCACGATCTCGTATACACGGCAGGATCGTCGGCAAGGAATCCCTCATGCATAAAGCCCGTTTCCGCGTCCGTCGCCTCCAGCGTCGCGATCATTTCCAGCTTTTCTTCCTTCGTCACCGCCGTCACTCCCTGCATGGACAAGGCCATATGCCACACATAGCCTTCCGGCGTATGCGGACTGCCGATGCCCTTCGCCGCCCGGCCTTCGAAGTAGAACGGATTGGCCTTAGACAGCGCAAAACGTCTCGTGTTCTGATAGATCGGATCATCCGCGGCAACGTAGCCCAGATAAGGAATGGACAGGAGTCCGGGAGTACCCGCGTCGTCCATCAGGCAGTAGTTGCCGAATCCGTCGGTTTCATAAGCGTAAATCGGTCCGAATTCCGGATGGCGGTAGATGCCATAGAGCTGGATGCCGTGATGGATGTCTTCCTCAAGCGCCTTTAGCTCCTGCAGGAAGCCCGTGTCGCGGAACACCCATTCGGCGAACTCCTGCATATGCCGCAGCGCAACCACGGCGAACATGTTGCCCGGAATGTTGTAATGAAAATCGCACGCGTCGTCGCTGGAGCGGAAGCCGGACCAGACCATTCCCGTATAGTTCACCGGCATGCCGAGCCCTCCGTTGGCCAGCGTATCCTGCCGGATGCCGTTACTGCGGATAAAACGGTACGGCGACTGTTCCATATGACGCTGCTCGGTCCGGAACAGCTCGTAAATGATCCGCATCGCCGATTTGAAGCCGGCGTCGAAAATGTCCGTCAGCCCGGTTTCCTTCCAGTATGCATAGGCGAGCCGCATGGAGAAGCACAAGGAGTCGATCTCGAACTTGCGCTCCCACACCCAAGGACCCATATCGGTCACATCGGCTTTGTTCCAGTGCCAATCGTTCGCCGACTCGTTGAACGCGTTCGCGTACGGATCGATATGTATGTACTGAATGTGCCGCTTGATCAGACCGCCGAGAATCCGCTGCAATGCGGCATCCTCCTTAGCGAAGGGCACGTAGTGCATGACCTGCTCCACGGAATCGCGAAGCCAGGACGCGGGAATATCCCCGGTAATGACAAAGGTGGTACCGTCATCCATCAATTTTGTTGTCGTTTCCAGTGTATTGGGAAAACAGTTCTTAAACAGCTGCAGCAGCTTGGGACGGTGCGCCAGCTTCTCTTCCGCTTCCGTCAGCACGTTCTGAATGGAAGCCGGAAGTTCCATCTGCGGCATTTTGATTTGAGGTAACCTGAATTGTTCCATTCGTGATCTCCTTTTGTATGACATGGTCGTATGCTCCGGGCTATTAATCTTTGGTTGAGCGGGCCGGGCCATCATCACCTTAGGCCACCGACAACTCCGCTTACCCGAAGAGGGGGAGGCCCCGCCGCAAAAAGTGCAAGGCGTTCCTCCCCGTGATCATCATCCGCTTTTCGCGTCCATCGGTCAGTTATGGGTTACGACGGCGCCGGACCCGCCGTACATTTCCAGCTCTTCGTCGAACTCCAGCTTCAGCACCGTTACCTGCTCATGGGTGTCTTCCGGGGTCATGTGAATCCATGTCGTTCCCGGAATGTTGAACCACGGAACCCCGCCGTGAATTTCATGCGAGAGCTCTTTGCCCGAGTGAAGCACGGTGATCTTCTTGATCGGATTACACAGCCCCTTGAGGCAGATGTTTTCCTTCGGATCGTCGTACACGAACAGGTACAGCGTCTTGCGGTCTGTAGACACCGTGCTGCCCCCCAGGTAATAACGGGTCATGATGCCTTCCTCCGTACCGAATACCGCCTCTTCGTGGGTACGGATCCAATCGCCCAATCCGAGCAAAATATCTTCCTGCCGCTTGTCGATCGTGCCGTCTTCCCGCGGTCCGATATCGAGCAGCATGTTGCCGCCCATCGAAATGCAGTCGCAGAACATGCGGATGACCTGGTTCAGCGACTTGTATTTGTTATCCGTTGGCACGTAGCCCCAGGACGTGTTGATCGTCGTACAGAACTCCCACGGCCCCTCGGGTCTCGTGATCGGAATGCCCTGCTCCGGCGTTTTGTAATCGCCATGGCCTTGCAGACGGGAATTGATAATGACGTCCGGATTCAGCGTGTGCAAATACTCCTTAAAGGCCGGCAGATTCCACTGCTGGGCGCTGCGCTCCCAGT
Organism: Paenibacillus sp. XY044; assembly: GCF_002257645.1. Classification (GTDB taxonomy): domain Bacteria; phylum Bacillota; class Bacilli; order Paenibacillales; family Paenibacillaceae; genus Paenibacillus_AQ. The sequence continues at coordinate 190,488 of NZ_NQMO01000011.1, forward strand.
CCCCGTCGAACCAGAGCAGATCGACCTTGCCGTAATTCGTCATAATTTCTCGCAGCTGGTTGTTGTTAAACTCGAGGAACCACTGCCAGCGCTCTTCGTCCTGAACTCCGTCCGGAGGACTGGAGAAGCGGTTGGCCGCACTCAGATCCTCCGGCACCCTGCCGCCTTCATAGACGCTCGGATAGTCGGGGTGGGACCAGTCGATCAGGGAATAGTACATGCCGAGATGGATCCCGCGCTTCTGAATCGCCTCTGCGTATTCCTTGACGATGTCCCGCTTGGCCGGCGTTTTCTGAATGACATTCAGGTCACTGTGCTTCGTGTCCCAGAGCGCCACCCCGTCATGGTGCTTCGTCGTCAGTACCGCGTATTTGGCGCCGGACTTTTCGATCAAGTCGGCCCACGCTTCGGCATCGAATTTCGACGCCGTAAATCCGTCCAGCTGCTTCATGTATTGTTCATAAGGTATTTGCCCGTTGTAAAATGACCAGGATTCAGCCACTCCGTCGACGGCATATATGCCATAGTGGATAAAAATCCCCAGCTTAGCGTTTTCAAACCATGGTTGCATATCGGTCGCACCTTTCGCGTTTTATTCGAATGGGTATATGTGTTTTAGCGAATGCGGAAAACGTGGGCGATCGGCGCCAGCCCCTCGCGTTCCTTCTCCGGAAGGCGGATGGCAATGCCGTCATCCGTGCGCCGGAATTCCAGATTGTCCGGTCCGCCGACGAGATCGATCCGGCTGAACGGCTGCTGCAGCGGCAGGTGCAGCTCAGCTGGAACCGCTTCGTGCTCATCCCGGTACAGATAAAAGGCGTAGGTCGTATCCCCTTTTTGGGTGAACTGCGTCTGACCTACAGAGTAAGGTTCACAAATGCGCGTCCCGTAAATGGCTTCGCCGTGAACATTCAGCCATGCGCCCATGCCCTTGATGCGGGAGATGGCTGTTTTGGAGATGCGTCCGTCGGGCTGCGGCCCCACATTCAGCGCCAGGTTGCCGCCTTTGGCGACGATTTCGACCAGCAGGTGGATCAGCTGCCGAACCGTCTTGTAGTCGTCCTCATAGCGGAAGGAGAATGCCGAACCCATCGTAATGCAGCTCTCCCAAGGCACGCGAAGCGCGCTTTCGGGCAGCGTCTGTTCCGGGGTGATTAGGTTCTCGTAAGGTCCTCCCACCGTGCGGTCCGCCGACAGCAGCCAAGGCTGAATTTTCCGCGCCCGCTCGACCACTTCGCCCAGACGGATGTTCTGGTCCCGGTAATCGTTGACCCAGCCGGCATCCAGCCACAGCACGTCGATCTTTCCGTAATTCGTCATGAGCTCCATGATCTGTTCATGCGTGAACTCGACGAACTGCTCCCACAACCAAGGATATTCCTTCGGATCATAAGTCGGCCCGCGGGAAGTCGTTGTTCCCGGCTTCATCCCGGGCGCCCAGTAATACGGAGTGTGCCAGTCTGCTTTCGAGAAATAAGCGGAGATACCCAGCCCCTTTTCCCGGAATGCATTGAACAGCTGCTTCGTAATATCTGCATATTTATGCGTATGGAACGGGCAATCCGGTCCGGTAACACGGTAGTCGGTCGTCTTCGTATCCCACATGCAGAACCCGTCATGATGCTTGGTCGTAAAGTTCAAATATTTAAAGCCGTTCTCGGCGGCCAGATCGGCCCACAGTTCCGGCTGAAAACGCAGCGGATTGAACGTCTTGTTCAAGTCAAAATACTCCCGCTTCAGCTCCTCTGCATCGATGTCCCAGTCAATTTCATTTCTGGACCATTCCTCATCCACGTCGCTCAGCGCCCAGGATTCAACTAATCCGAGCTGGGAATACGGCCCCCAGTGCATCATAAGGCCAAGTTTCTGGTCTTTGAACCATTCCAGACGCTCCAGCAGCAGCGGGTCCTCGGGTTTCACCCAATGCTCTTCACTGCTGTAATTATGGACGCCTTCAACGACCACAGATTCCTGTTCTTCCTGGATCGGCTTGATTTCGCTCATCGTACACCCTCCGATTATCAAAATTTTTAAAATGGATTGAGATGCCTGCCGTTAACCCGTACGGCCATACTAACAAAATTCACCATATTTCGACTTTATTCGCTTTACTCTCTATGTCCAAAAGTCCAAATTGTTGGTATCATGGAACATAATCAGATGCATTACGGTTAACGGGAGGCAGAATTGTTGAAGAAAAATTACTTCAAGTCCAAGCTGTTTATGAAATATATCTGGTCCTACTTGTTTATCTTGTTGATTCCCTTGATCCTCATGACGATCTTTATTTATGAAAACGCTGTGAGCAACCTCCGCTCCGAAATCGAGCACTCCCGGCTGGATCAGCTGACCCAGACCAAGGTCATCATCGACGGACGCATGAAGGAGCTTAGTGAAATCGCCTCCCGCGTCTCCTACGACGAGAGACTGACGAAATACCGGGTCCATGACCCGCTCACGAGCGGGGACGCGATCCAGGCACTGGATCAGTACAAGGCAACCAGTTCGATCATCGGCGAAATTTTCCTCTATTTTCATAAGGATGAGAAAATCTATTCCAGCAACGGCCTGTACAATCTTGATGTATTCGCCAAAAAGTTCAGCTTCCAGAATTGGGACAAGACCCGGATGCTGGATGATCTCAATGAATCCCAATATCCAGCGATGCGTCCCGCCGATACGGTCAGCAACGCTTCCGGTTTAAAAGAAACGATGCTCGCCTACCTGATTCCGATTACGCCCAACAGTCCGACACCGCACGGAACGGTCATGTACCTGATCCGGGAATCCGAGCTTACCAGCCTGATCGATTCCATTCTCGGCAGCTATCAGGGACTGACGTATATTCTCGACAATGAAGGCCGCATTCTGGTGGACAACCGTCAAGGCGAAGCGCTCACCGGAAGCGAGGCCAAGTCGCTGATCAATCTGTCCCCGGGCATCCACGAACGGATCATTAACGGCAAGGCGCATTCCATCGTCTCCGTCAAATCGGAAAATAATGGCTGGACCTACGTTACCGCCATGCCGAGTTCGCAATTTTTCAGCAGCGTTCTGCACGTGCGGAGTTTTATCATCCTGCTGTTCATCATTGTCGTCCTTGTGGGCGCGGCCATCGCGCTGCTCCTTGCCCGTATGCAGTACCAGCCGATCTCGATGCTCGTGGAGTTTGCCTCCAGCAACTCCCCGGCCAAGCGGCCCCAGAGCGGTACGGCGCCGTCCGGCAACGAGCTGGACCGGATCCGCACCGCGCTGCAGGAATACAGCTCGCGGATCGATTTGCAGGAACCGTTCGCCCGCAACCACTTCCTGTCGATGCTGCTGAAATACGGCAGCGCCCAGAGCCTGTCGCCGGAGCTGCGGGAGGCGTTCGACCTTCATTTTGACCGGTCGCGGTACTTTGTGATGGTCATCGGTTCGGAACCGGCAGGACAGGAGAAAAGCGACCGGCAGGACCACACCGAAATGATCCGGCTGCTGACCCAGATCGAGTTCCCTGAGCTGACTGCTCTCGGCTATGGCGTAGAGCTTCCGCAGCTGGACCAGCTGGGGCTCATCATCTGCTACGATCCGGAGGAAGGCGCCGAGGAGTTCATGCCGATGCACCAGATCGTCGAGGCGGTCCGCAGCTGCCTGCTCGAATCCTTCGACGTCATCCCGATGATCGGCGTCGGCACCAGTTACCCGAGCCCGGACCAACTGAACCAGTCCTTTATCGAAGCCTGCTCGGCTTTCGAGCTGCGGGCGACCACCGGCCAAGGCAGCGTCACGTATTTCGAAAAGCTGTCCTATACGCCTGACCATACGGCTTGGATACCGAACAACACGCTGATGAAGCTGTCCCAGAGCTTGAAGCAGGGCAGCTACGACGTTGCCGCCCAAATTATTTCCTCGTCGGTGCAGGAGCTGCACGCAGCTGAGGTATCGGCGATGCTGATGCGATGCGTTTGCTTCGACCTGCTCAACACGATCCTGAAAACCGCGTCCGAGCTCGGTATCCACAGCGTACTGCAGGACGTGCCCCCGGGCATGGTGTACAGCAGCTCGCTCGACGAAGTCGAACGCGGCCTGCTCAGCCTGTCTTCCCGGATCTGCAGCCAGGTCGAGCGGAATAACCAGAAGGAAGAGCAGTCGATGATCGACCGGATCGTCGCTTACATCGACGGGCATTACACCGATCATACGCTAAGCCTGGAGAGCGTCGCTTTTGAATTCGACATTTCGCCGTCCCATGTCAGCCGCTCGTTCAAGGAAAAGATGGGCCTGAACTTCATTCAGTACGTCTGGCAGAAGCGCCTTGAAGAGGTGATTCATCAGCTGCGGACGACCAGCGATCCCCTCAAGGACATCATTCTGCGGGTCGGCTACCAGGACACTCCGAACTTCACGCGGAAGTTCAAGAAGGAGACCGGCTACACGCCGGGGCAGTACCGGAAGCTGTTTTCCGAGACTGGCCAGCCTCCCGCTTCACCCGATCCGGACGAAGAATGAGGCTGTGCCTCTTCCCGCTTCTTCTTAAAGCAATAGCCAACTCCCCTGCCGCTTGCGTCGGCAGGGCGATGTTGGCTATTTGCTTTTGTATGTGCGGGTAAACCAAACCGGTTACTTGCCCGTGTTCCAGCGGTCGTAAGCGCCCTGGTACAGCTCGGCGATCCGGTCGCCTCCCATTTTTTTGATTTGCGCGACGTATTTGTCCCAGTTCGCGAGCGGCTCCTGGCCGGTCACGAACTTCGCTTCCATCTGCTGAACATAAGTGTTCAGGTCGGACAGCAGCGCCGTCGCTTCCGTCTGCTCTTCATTGGTCAAATAGACGTTCGGGAACGGCGTTTTGCCGATCGGCGTCAGCTTCTCCTCGTTTTCCTTGTCGATGAATCGGTCGAAGTCGCTCTTCAGCCCTTTGGTCAATTCCGCGGAATTCATGCCCGGTGCGAGAATGCCGTAGTTCGGGGTCAAAGTGCCGCGGTATTCCTCACGGTCGCCGCCGCCCGGAACCGGAAGCCATTCTTTCTCATGGGTTTCTTTATCTTTGTATTTCCACAACGTATTCTCCGGTCCTTGACTGAACAGCGTCGCGCCGTCATAGCTGTACTGGTAATCGATCCAGCGCATCGTCGCTTCCGGATTCGAGTCCTTGCTCGTGATCGCAAACGTGCCGTTGGCCGAAATGCCCGGATGCTTGCCGTAGACCGGCGTTCCCGGAATTTCGCTCGCGACCGGCGTCATGAGCGGGTTATCCGAGCTTGGCTCGCCGCCCAGTGTGAAATAAGGGTAGTAGTCGTTAAACAGGCCGATCTGGTTGTTTTGCCCCTTGGCCTTCTTCTGATCCGGCGTCTGCGAGAACGTCTCGTGGTCCAGCAAGTCTTCCTTCCACAATTTGTTCATGAAGGTCAGATAACCCTTATATCCCTCTTCCTGCGGCGTATAGTGCACCTTGCCGTCCTTGTCGGCGTAGATCACTTCGTCATAAATGCCCCAGAAGCCGAGGAAATACATGCGCAGGTCGTCCAGCTTCACCGAAGTCAGCGGGATTTCGTCCTTCTTGCCGTTCCCGTTCGGATCTTCGTCCTTAAAGCGTTTCAGCAGCGTGTACAGCTCGTCGGTCGACTTCGGCAGCTCGGTCACGTTCAGCGCTTTCAGGAACTTGCCGTTATACCACATCGGGCTGCGGTACCACACCGCCGACAGATCGACGTTCGGAAGAGCGTAGATATGCCCGTCAGGCGTCGTAAACGACTTGCGGATATCCGGATGCTCGTCGAAAATTTTCTTGATGTTCGGGGCGTAGCCTTCGTCGATGTATTTTTCGAGCGGAATCAGGACGCCCTGGCTGCCGTATGTCACCTGCTCCGCCGGTTTCAAGTCCGCCGCATAGAATACGTCCGGCAAATCGCCGCTCGCGAATACGAGGTTCTTCTTCGTCTCAAAACTGTCGATCGGCGAAAGCTGGTATTCCAAATGGATGCCCGTCAATTTCTCCATCTCTTGCAGCACGGGCATTTTGTTCCAGTCGGCCACGCCCGCATCCTGGGACATCACTTTCAGCGTGAGCGGCTTGTCCACGATCGGAAAACCTTCTTTTTTAACCCCTTCAGCCGCAGATCCGGCAGCCGAGGAGGAATCCCCGTCGCCATTTGCGCCGCAGGCCGCGAGCAGGCTGGCGGATACGGTGAGGCAGAGCAGAATGGATGACGCCTTGCGAAGCTTTCTCATATTTATAAACTCCCCTTTTTGACTTGTTGTCGATTCTAAGAAGGCAGGATCAGCCCTTTACGGAACCAATCATAACACCTTGCACGAAATAACGCTGCAAGAACGGGTAAATCGCAATGACCGGAATGGTGGCGACGATGATGACCGCATACTTCACCAGGGCGGCGATCTCCGCCTTGTTGTTCATCGCGGCCGCCGTGGAGGCGTCGATCGCTCCTCCGCCCTGTGCGGCCATCTCCTGCAGCACCAGAATCTGGCGCAGCACCAGCTGCAGCGGGTATTTCGCCGAGTCGTTCAGGTAAATGAGCGCCGAGAAGTAGCTGTTCCAGTTGCCCACCCCGTAGAACAGGGCCATGACGGCGATGATCGGCATCGACAGCGGCAGGATGATCTTCAGGAACAGCCGCATGTTCGTACATCCGTCAATCTGCGCCGCTTCCTGCAGCTCCTTCGGAATCGAGCTCTGGAAAAACGTCCGCGAGACGATAATGTTCCAGATCGATGCGGCCGACGGAATGACGATCGCCCACATCGTGTTGACCATGCCCAGCTGCTTGATCAAGAGGTACGTCGGCACCAGGCCGCCGCCGAAGAACATCGTGACCATGAACATGCCCATAAAGAA
>NZ_NQMO01000012.1 GCF_002257645.1 Paenibacillus sp. XY044
GTGGAAATGACGTCCGACGAGCTCATGTTGAGCGGGTTTTGCAGCAGCAAGATTTTCTCAAAGCCGACCCCGAGCAGGCTGCCCATGTTGAGGATGAGCAGAATGGTCATCGTCGGCACTAACACCGGGATGTTGATGTGGCGCAAGCGCTGGAAGCGCGAAGCCCCGTCGATAATCGCCGCCTCATGCAGCCCCGGATCGACGCCCGAGAGTGCGGCGAGATAGATGATCGTGCCCCAGCCGGCGCTCTGCCATACGTCCGAGAAGACGTACATCGTCTTAAACCAGCGCGGATCGGTGAGGAAGTCCGGCGCTTTCAGGCCCAGCCCCTCGATCATGTGGGTGACGATCCCTGTCGACGGCGAGAGGAACGTGATGATCATCCCCGCCATGACGACCATGGAAATAAAGTGCGGGGCGTACGTCACCGTCTGGGACAGCTTCTTGAAGAAGCCGTTTCTGACCTCGTTAAACGCCAGCGCCAGAATGATCGGGATCGGAAACCCGATGGCCAGCGAGTACAAGCTGATGCTCAGTGTGTTCCAAAGCAGATCCCAGAAGTAGTAGGAATGAAAGAAACGGACGAAGTGGTCGAAGCCGACCCACGGGCTTCCCGTGATTCCTTTCGTCGGGATAAAGTTTTTGAACGCGATTTGGATGCCGTACATCGGCCCGTAACAGAAAATAAGAAAGTAGAAAAAGGCCGGTGCGATAAACAGGTATAGCTCCCAGTTCTGAATGATGCGCTTCCATAAACTTTTGTTAGTTTTCTTCCTCGGCATCACGGCTGGATGGCCATCGATGGCAGCTTTTGTATCATGCATCGTATCACTCCTTCTCTGGTAGGTTCGTTGTTGCCTTTATCTTTCCGTGATGGCGGATGTTGAAGCCCGAAAAAGGCGGGTGAATAAGGGGTGTGATCTAAACGTATCCGATAGGCAAAACCTTCGTAAATATGTCATTTTCCACATGAGCCTCATATTCAGGGCAAAACCCGGATGAAACAAGAAGAAAATCGGGCGCTTTTGATCGTAGAAATATGTTGTTTTTGCATCGAATTCGGGTAAATTTCGCAATACATCGCATAGTTATGACAGGTTATATAACATAGTAATGTTCGATATATTACCTATCCGAGGAAGTGATTCGGTTTAACGTTCTTCCTGCGAATCGTATGACTGGATATGCCCAGGCAGCTGTCTCCCGTTGTTCTCCCTTTTACTAAAGGAACAAGAACGATCATAAAAACAGGCAAGCGGCTCATCGTCTCACCCCGAACAGGATCTCGGGTCGATCGATTGCATACGATTTAAGAAGATCCATCCTCGATGAAGCATCCATCTTCAATGAAACATTCATCACCAACTGAAACATCCATCATCGGGCCGCTCCTCCACCTAATGGCCTTCTTTCTTTGCCACGGGTTTTGATCGTGAAGTCCCTTCCCGGCATCCCGGTGGATTTCGCTCGCCTCAGCGGCGGGTGATAACGCTTACACTAAACATATCGGAGGCCCCGACAAGCGTAAATATGTCGTTTTCGCTCTCTCATCAAATTGGCTTGAAATCTGGCTCCGGTGGTTATGATTGGCTTGGGATTCAGGGGCCGAATATGTCATTTTTGATGATTTAGATAGCTTTTAAGGTATATATATCAAAAATGACAATTCCCGTAAGAGCCCTTATGGGGCGCGGTTTTACGAGAGATCAAAAATAACATGTATGCGTTTACATGAAATTGTCAGCATACTTGGGTGACAATGGCATTATCGCATCATCCTGTTCCATTTTCCCGGCTATTACAGCCACCTTTTCTCGCTTTTCCCATAAAAACAAAAAAACGTCCAAGCTCAGCCGGTCCCGCTCCGGCTTCCCATGAACGTCTTATTCTTTAAAGAAACCACCACGCTTAATCCACTTCGGTCAGGACGTGTGGCGAATTCCTTCCCTCACCCAGGCATCAATCCGCTCCCGATCCATAAACGGTAGAATCGGCCCCAGCGCTCCGATCCCTTCCCTCTCGTAAGCTTTCCTTGCACACTCATTGATTGCATCAATGCTCATGAACGGCGCAATCGGCGCCAGCGCCCCAATCCCCTCGCTCTCGTAAGCTTTCCTTGCACACTCATCAATCGCCCCGTCGCTCATGAACGGCGCAATTGGCGCCAGCGCACTGATCCCTTCGCTCTCGTAAGCTTTCCTTGCACACTCATCGATTGCATTAATGCTCATAAACGGCACAATCGGCGCCAGTGCCCCAATCCCCTCGCTCTCGTAAGCTTTACTCGCACACTCATCGATTGCTTCACCGCTCATAAACGGGGCAATCGGCGCCAGCGCTCCAATCCCTTCGCTCTCGAATGCTTGCAGCGCCACCTCATCGATCACTTCTTCACTGACAAACGGAGCGATGGACTGGATGTCCTTCGGCTTAAACTTGTTTTTGATGTGCCCGAACACCTTGTCCACCTGCGCTGTCTTGAGGATTGGGGCGATATTCGCGAACTCCTCGACGGACACCTCGTTCTCCTGCAGAAATTCAGATGTCTTATCCTCGACAATCGTCTGGATGATCCGCGTCTCTTTCGGACTCTCCAAAATATGGTCGATGCTGACGTCGAAAATTTCCGCGAGCTGAGGCAGCTTCGATATATCGGGCATCGTTCCCCCGCGTTCCCAGTTGCTGATCGCCTGATAACTGATTCCCATGCGATCCGCCAGTTCCATCTGCGTAAGACCCTTTTCCTTGCGAAGCCGGGCAATGGTTCTCCCGATCCTAACCATATCAAACATCGCTAACACTCCTTCAAAGGTTATTTGCGTTTAGTGTATCGGTTCGCAGTGCATTTGTATATCAAGCGCTGCTTGAGTCCGCAAATTCACTTTAACTCCGCAGGAACAACCCTTTTTATCAGCATACCAAAAAGCCGCCTCCATCAGGGTTCACCCTGGTGGAGGCGACTCTCACCGCTGCCGAAGGATTCGATCAATAATCGAACCACTCGTGCTTCTGCCCGTCCTTGTCGGTATACTCTATCCGGACAGCCTTTACTTGAAGAATCACGTAATCCGGATCATCCGGTCCGGAGAAGCTCGCGCCGAACTCCTCCCTCCAGATCTGCCGGCGGAGAACCTCCTCCGTGTGCAAGGTTAAGCTACCATCGATCTCCACCGCTTCTTGAGAGCCGCTCTCCTCATGCCCCACCAACAGTGACACCGGCGTTTTGCTCTCCGGGTCCCACGTTTGGCTTTTACGGTCCGCGACAAGATAGATGCTCAGTCCCTTATTGTACTTCGGCATCCGGCGCAGCCGCGGCTTCTGATTCTCCACCGTAGCAACGGCGGCGTATTCGTGGTGATCCAGAATTTTGGCAACTTCGTGCTCCATGACGAATTTGGCTTCCATATTATTAGTCACACCCCTTCTCTTCTGACAGAATCGGACGAAGGGGCGCTGCCCCTCGTCATTGGAAATCCCTGAAATCAGCCAAGGTAGGATTCAAGCATCCATACATGCTTGTCCAGGTCCGCCTGCATCCCGATCAGCATATCGGCGGTCGGATGGTCGCCTGTACTTTCCGCCAAGCTGATGGTGTCATGCAGATCTTTGCTTATCGCCGTGAAGTCATGGATGAGCGACTGCACCATGCCGCGCGCGTCTTCTTTTCCTGTGGCTTCAGCGATCGTGCCGATTTCCAGATACTCTTTCAATGTAGCGGCCGGTCTGCCCTTGATCGCCAGAAGGCGCTCGGCGATGTCGTCCGTTTTTTGCGTAACGTCGTTGTACAGTTCCTCAAACTTCGCATGCAGCGTAAAGAACTGCTCCCCTTTCACATACCAGTGATAATTATGAATTTTCACGTAAAGGATGCTGAAATTCGCCACCTGCTGGTTCAATGCTTGCTCCAAAGTAATTGTCGTCGTATCTGTCATCGTTATCCCATCCTTTTTTTGTAAGTCAGTAAAGGCCTTCGGCAAGCCTTTCGATGCTTGAGCTTTCTTCTGTAACTAAATTGTACACAATTTAGTTACAGTAAATCAATATGCCATTTCTATCATTTTGATCCCACCCCGGCATGGGTACGATTTCACCCCTTTTCTGCCGTCATGCGTCTTTTTCGGTACATTTGAAAAAGATGCACCCATACGAGCAGCAGCGGAAGATAGACGTACAACAGGATCAATCCGGCCCAGGTTACGACGGAATCCAGCTTGTCGATCGTCTTAGGCCCTTGTAAGGCGGCGATGATGACAAACGACAAACCGCATGTGAACCATACCAGCGGCTTGGATCTCAGTGGGGTGACCTGTCTCAAAACTCTCGTCCCTCCCCACATCGCCATGCATACCGGCGGCAAAATCACGATAAACCAGTTGAACACGTATACGTAATCGAACCGGTCGATAAACGGGAGCCGGGCGACTTTCGATAAAATCAGCGTCGGCCAGATCGTATGCTCCAGCTGCTGAACGTTAAAAAACGCCAATGTCACAAATGAGATGATCAAATAAAGCACCGTGGAATGGGCTATGCCGATATGCGCCCACTTTCGGGACTGGTCGTGATGTTTGATAAAGGGGTACAGCAGGAGCAAAAACTCCACCCCGTAAAATAAATTGAGCGAATGAAACGCCGACTCGGCGTATTCGTCTGGTGTGTGGTTCAGCAGCGGCAGGAAATTCGTCCAATGGGCATACTGCAGCGGAAAATAAATCGATACCAGGAGCAGGGTGGGAATGACGACGCAGAAGAAGCAAATTCCCGTGATCACCCGCAGGCCCCCGGTCACAATATACACGGCGGTCAGCAAAATGAGCAGGCACACGAACCAAAGCGGCGTAGCGGGAAACGCCCAAATATGGATGACTTCCATATAGGACCGGATTTGATAGACGATAAACAGCAGCGTATAGCCATACAACGAGAGATTCAGCACTCCCCCCAGCCATTTGCCGAACAGCCGCCGATGCAGGTGGAGTATATCCCCTCCGTCCGCATGTTTCATGATGGCATAAATGACCCACACTACCGCATGCAGGCTGAGACCGACGAGCAGTAGGGATAACCAGGAATCCTGCTGCGCTCCCTTAATGATCCGGCTCTGGAAGTTCAGCAAGGCAATGCCGGTCTGTGTCCCGTGAATCAGGAACCACAGCAAATAGGGGGATAAGGTTGTGCTTTCTTTGGCCTGTCTGGGCAACTTCGTTCACCTGTCCTTGTCATTCGCCGATTCCCGATTTGGTCAGCTGGAGGTTGAGAGCGATATCGAACGCCGTTTTCGGATAATCCCTTTCGTAAAATTCCTTCTCGTCCCAGTCCCTGGTGTATGCCCTGACCAAATCCCCTACGCCCAAAGGATCCGCGCCGCTGTCCCTCAGTTTGGTAAGCAGCGCCGTCAAGCGGTCCCGCATTTGTCCCTCCAGCTGGCAGTCCACCTCGCGATCATTGGAATCCTTCCTTAAATCCATCCATCTCGGGTATTCCTTCACCATCCCGCTGATGGCTAGGTTGACTTGAATATGCAATCCGGATGCCCGCCTGACGGCGTGCTTGGACTCCCTTCCGTAGCTTACCGAAAAAAGGGCCGTTCCCTCCTGCCCGTCCTTTTTCAGAGTAAACGGAATTTCCCCGCGCATGGAATATCCCTGGAGGAGCTTATAATAGAACATTTCCTCCGGATTCAAAGTCAGTTTCAACCGATCCCCCTTGAAAATACCGTAGCCGGACACCTGCATTCTGCCTGCCGCGTTTAACCGGATGACCGGAACCGAAACGTCCCTTCCCACGCCATGGTAATCAAACAGCACCGTCGAGAGGTTAGATCTCGGTATATTGCCCGACTTCATATTTTGCTCAATCAGATGGTACGGCAGTTCCTGGCTGCCCTGCTTGGTCATGATCTTGGCCAGGGACGCGACCGGTTCCTCCGACACGGCCACCGTCAAATAATTGCTGATCAGCGGATTGCGGCAGATCGTGTTGATGAAATACGAAAGGCCATGCTCCGCGAGCTCCCGACTGAACAGAAGCAGGCGCAGCTTCTCGATTTTGACCGGCTGGGCGGACTGTCCATTCATTTCGTTCAGGATGAGTTGGGTCTGCTCCGCCCGCCCCTCCAGCATGCCGACTTTGCCTCTCTGCGTAAAATCGCTGTAGATCGCGGTCCCGATATATCCCGGCCGGGTGTCGTCAAATCCGAGGACCGTGATCATTCGAATATGATCGACCATCCGTTCATCGCCGCATCCCGCGAGTGCAACGACGATACCGAGCATCCCCAGCCACCTTGCGAGGCTACTCATGCTCAATATCCTCTTTGTCTTCACTCGGGGTATACCGTTTGGAGTCCAAAGGCCTCAGGTAAATATTCCGATTCGTAATATACCGGTACGAGCGCCGGACAAAACTGTCGCCGAAATTGCCCGTCCGCAGCGGGAACAACGGCAGCAAGTACGGGGTTCCGAGCGATTTGAGCCGCAGCAGATGCCCGAGCAGCAAAAAGAACCCGCCTACGATCCCCAGTCCGCCCCAAAGGCCGGCCAGCAGAATCAGCGGGAAACGCAAGAGGCGGATGGTGTTGGCCATTTTAAAAATGGGGGTTGTGAACGAGGCGAGCGCCGACAGCGCCACAATGATCAGCAAAATGCTGCTGGCCAAAGCGGCTTCCACCGTGGCTTGGCCGATGACGATCCCGCCGACGATACCGAGCGTCTGGCCGATTTTGGTCGGGAGGCGGGCGCCGGCTTCCCGCAGCAGCTCGATCGTCACTTCCAGAAAGAGCGCCTCCAGCACGGGAGGAAGCGGAACGTGGGATCGGGACATGATCAACGGCTCCAGTATATTTTCCGGAATGACCTCGAAATGATACGTTAATACGGCGACATAGACAGGCGTGACGAATATAGAGAAGATGACGCTCAAAATACGGACGATGCGAAAAAACGACCCGATAATCCAGGGCAAATAATAGTCTTCCGGCGATACGAAAAAGTCCAAAAATGCGGAGGGGCCCGTAATGACGTATGGCGATCCGTCCGCAAACACCGCGACCTGCCCGGAAGTAATGGCGTAAGCCACCCGGTCTACCCTCTCCGTCGACAGAAATAGCGGGAACGGCGAGTTGGAATGATCGGAGACGATCTGATCGAGAAGCGACGTGTCGAACACGACCTCAAAGTCGATCTTTGCAAGCCGCTGTTTCATCGTTTCGATATGCCGCGGATTCGTCACCCCGTCGAGGTAGGCGATCATCACCTTCGTATTGGACAGGCTGCCGACCGAAATCTCCTCGATCACCAGCTTCGTTACGGCGATTTGCTGCCTCAGCAAATGGACGTTGACATGGATATTTTCCACAAAGCCGATTTTGGGTCCCACGACGCTGAATTCATTTTCCGTCTCGTTGTTTTGGCGGTGTCCCAGCTCCGTTTGGTTGATGTTCACAATTAGAAAAGACGGCTCTTCCGCCTCGAGCTGAATGAGCACATATCCTTTGATCAGCTTGGACTCGACCTCTGACGTATCCTCGGTCATTTCCACGTCATCGAACGGGATTCTGTTCTGAATGTCTGCCAGCCGCTGAATGTCATGAAAGTGCTGCTGGATTTCAGCGATGAGATAACGGTTGATCTTCTCCGCATTCACTAGAGAAGAATAATAGCTGATCTTGATCCGGCAATCCTCCGCGGCAGGCGAAAACTGCCGGAAGTCGCTGGATTTGGCGGCTTGCTCCAAAATATCACGGAGGGTCTTGGGTGCAGCTTGCTCCATGGCGATCTCCTTTCCTGTGAGAAAATGAGCATAGATCCCATTATGTTCGGCGCCCGGTGAAAACATACCTGATTTCCCGGGTGCCGCTCGCGGAAAGGAACGAAAAGAACCCCCAAGGAAAGCCGGCGGGCAGCATCGGCTCGTTTAGGGGTTCTTTTTCTAGCTCAGCGCATTTTTCATAAACCTAAAAATATCGTCCTCACTCATTTCTTCCGTATCCGGCGACACGATCTGCTGCACCTGCAGGCCGTTCTTGAAGATAGACAGCAGCTGCGCCGCCTTCTCGGGTTGTCATTTGATTCATAGGCTGAATGATTTACGTTGCTGAATGATTTACATAGCTGAATTATTTATGGTTTAAAGCAGCTTCCCGCTTAACCCGCTTCACGTAGGTCACGTTCCACCAGATCGTGAGCGCGAGGATGCCGTACACGAAAAAACCGGCACTGATGAAGTGCCGGCCGTTAACGCTTTGATTACATCATTTTATTTCGTCCGAAAGCTCATTCTTCAGGAATCCTCGGTTTATCCACGTCATCCGGAATCCGCTCGTCGAAAACGTCCTGACCCGGGTAATCCCGAATATGGCCTTCGTGCAGCTCATGATTCTCGTAGTCGAATCGGCCTGTGCTGCGCTGGTCCACCCGCCATGGCGTGCTTTTCCCCAACTCTTCGGCATTGACGGGCGAACCGAAAGGCCCATCCGGAAATTCCTCGACGGCCAGATCGTTGCGCTGCGACTCCACGGTGGACAGATCGGTCGAAGGGCTGCGCTCCTCATCTTTCATTTCTTGACTCATGCGCGATTCCTCCCTGCGTTTTCGGCTCCATGTTGAGTGGTATCATTTGGGCCGGTTATCTCCTTATTATGGATGGAATAGAGCAAAGTATTCAGGGAGACCCCTTTCTACCTCTCGCCAGCCGTGGACGTTTTAAAGTAAATAAGCCCTATATTCTCGCCTGAGTGGAAATCATTGACAAACAAAGAGAGGCGATTTATTATAAAAACAAAAACACATTTTGTTTTTATAGGAGGTTTTGCGGTGCCCCAATTCTCTTTAGCTGAGAAAGAAAAACTTCGTCAGGATTTAATCGATGCCGGTAAAAAGTTATTTGCTGCACAGGGACTAAAAAAAACATCATTGGAGCAGTTAACGGCCGCAACCGGGATCGCCAAAAGCACCTTTTACGCTTTTTACGAAAGCAAGGAAGCCATGTACTTGGACCTTTTAGAGTTAGAATCGACCGGGATGGAGGAAAGAGTCTGGGCCGCTGTAGAGAAACAGTCCGGCGCTTACAGCGGAATCATGGCTTATTTGCGTCAAATGGTTCTCGAACTAAAAACCAATCCGCTGACCAAAAAACTCATCACGCATCCCCAAGAAATGGAGTTATTGCGCCGTAGGGTGAACCCTGAATTCATCGGAAGAAAACTGCAGCGCAACGTTGTTCCATTAATGAGTTATATCGAGCAGCAGCAAGAAAAAGGAGAGATCATAAACAAGGGCCCGGCAGTTATCGCGGGCATGATGCGGGCAGCCATGTTGATCGAAGTCCATAAAAAGGAGTTCGACGAGCATCTTTACACCGAAATTGAAGATATGATGTTTCATGCTGTTGCCAGTGCTATAACGATACCGCCAAAATCCATAAAGGAGTGATCGAAATGGAATTTCATCATCTCTTAGACTGGGCTTTCCAAAGACACTTGAATCCGTTAAGTTGGTATATTCGGCCCATTTTTTTAATTGTTTTGGCTTTTTTTGCGTACAAGCGGGACTGGAAGGGTATAATCATCACTTTTTTACTTATGATGAGCAGCATGGTTTGGTTTCCTGCGCCGAAAACGATAAGTCCCCAGATGGAGGCCGTATTGGATTATGAAAAAATGCTTCTGAGTCATCCTGGCTCGGCAGTATTCACGCTAGCCTTTATGATGGTTTTTGTCGTATCCATGGGCGCTGCATTCTGGAAACATTCCTTTAAAATAGGCTTGGTCATTCTTAATGTGACCCTCATTGGAAAGGTTGTATTATCGCTGATATTGACCGGAGATAACGGATGGGCTCCCATTGGCAACACCCTTTTCGGATTACTGTTAGTCAATGGGATCGGATGGTTACTGTTACGGCTGCAAAATAAACAAAGATTGATGAAAAGTCATTAGTCATCCAGGAAGCCTTCAATGATCCAGCGGTACGCTATGCAATTATAGCGTACCGCTGTTTTTCTATCGTCCTTACGTTTTGCGTTATCTTCCTGATGAATTCGAGCGAAATGGCAGGTGATGCCCGTACCCTCAGTCGCACCTTCGTCGCACATGGCCCTCTAAAAAAATATTTCAAAATTTTCCTCAAGACGTATTGTCTTCCGCATAACCGCGTGTTACTATAGCGACAAATGAACAAATTATGAACATAAACGAGCATATATCGCGCAAATAATACTCATTTATGTTTGATTTGGGCATTGAATGTTCATTTTCGCTTGCCTAAGGGGGGAATGATGAATCGACAGTGTGTGGCATATCAGCAATATGGATTTGACGCTCCGGCTGCTGTTATCGGTCGCCATGGGCGGATTGATCGGCATGGAACGCGAATGGAACAATCACGCCGCCGGCTTCCGGACCCATATCCTGGTTTGTCTCGGCTCGGCGTCCATCATGATCCTGTCCATGTACGGCTTTGAAGCCTTCGTGGACGAAACGAACGTCCGTCTGGATCCGGCGCGGCTCGCTGCGCAGGTGATCAGCGGGATCGGCTTTCTCGGCGCGGGAGCCATTCTCCGCTCGGGACAGACGGTATCCGGACTGACGACCGCCGCTTCGGTATGGGTCGTGGCCGCGATCGGACTGTCGGTCGGCGCCGGTTTTCTCTACTCGGCTCTTCTGACGACTGGTCTTGCTTTTATCAGCCTATTTGCCCTGAACAAATGGGAAAAGCTCATCATGCACCGCAAGAGGAACTTCGACTTCCTCATCCGGGTGCCCGACAAGCCGGGCATGCTCGTGACGGTCGCCAGCGAGCTGGATGTGCTCGGCATCAAGATCAACAATATCGAAATCCGCACGCCCGACGGGCTGGCGGACGCCATGGTCGAATTGAAATTCCATATCCGCTCCCCAAATCCGATGCAGGTGGTTGCCGCCATGGACAAAATATCTTCCCTGCCCGACGTGCTTGGCATTGAATCGTCGGGTATCTCCTCAGAATTCGCACAAAAGTTTTCCGCAAACAACAAGTATTCCAATTTCAAGATGTAATCGAACAGACGGCAAGCCTGACAAATGAACAAAAATGAACAAATGTAAGCAAATGCATATGCGATTTGGCGGAAAGGATGGTTATATTGCTGGCAGCTGAACGAAAAATGAGAATCGTCGAATTTGTCAGACAGCATCGGTCGGCTTCTGTCGGCACGTTAGCCAAGGAATTCGGCGTTCATGAAGCGACGATCCGGCGCGACCTGGCCGAGGTCGAGCAGGAAGGGCTTCTGAAACGGACGCACGGCGGCGTTATTGTGGAACAGCTCACGCATCACGAGCCTTCGTTCAACGAAAGATCGGGCATTCAGCTCGATCAGAAGGAACGCATCGGCCAGAAGGCGGCAAGCTTGGTGGAAGACGGAGATCACATCATTTTGGACTCCGGCACGACCACGCTGCACATCGCCCGCAACCTGGTTCACCGCTCCAATATCACCGTCATTACCAACGACATGAACGTAGCGGCCGAGCTTCGGGACGCCCCAGGCGTCAAAGTGATGGTCACCGGCGGGGAACTGTATCCGTCCAGCTTCATGCTGAACGGCATGTTTACGGATTACGTGCTGAGATCAGTACACGTATCCAAAGCATTTATCGCGACCACCGCGATCCACCCCAAATACGGCCTCACGCTTCCGGAAGCCCAGCTGGTCGTGGCCAAACAGGGCATGATCGCGGCTGCCCAGGAAGTCATCGTCGTTGCCGACGAAACGAAAATCGGCAAAATCTCGCTGTACAACGTCGCTCCCAATAGCTCGATCCATACCCTGATCACGGGCAACGAGGTTGCGGATTACGACATTAAGCAGTTTCAGGACGCCGGCATTCAAATTTTAACCGTCTGACGGGACTCAGCTCCCTTAAACGACAACTGACGATGACGTTGGCCCGGACGAATGAAAAGGAAATCCAGTATTTAAAAAAAACCAAATAACCCTCACATGGAGGTGTTCCCTGATTTGAGTACGATTACGCAAACGGTGGACTCCCGGTCGCTCCGGCTCACCCACCCCCACCATGTCGAAGAAATGACAATGGATCGGACCGTCGCGGAAGGATTCGTCGTCATTGAACCCACCTTGGCCAGCATCTGCCATGCCGATCTGCGGTATTTCGGAGGCCTTCGGAAACCGGAAGTCCTTGCCCGCAAGCTGCCGATGGCCCTGCTTCATGAAGGCATCGGCAAAGTCGTCGGCGGCTCTTCTAAGGTTCAAGCGGGACAGCGGGTCGCCATCGTGCCGAACCTGCCGGGCTATCTGCTGAATGGCGTCAAACACGATGAGTGCTGTCCGGCCTGCCGGGGAGACATTCCGGAGAATTACTGCTACAACGGCAGGTTTCTGGGGAGCACGATCGACGGCATCGCGCAGAGCCGGCTGGTCATTCCAGAGGCATGCGCCATTCCGATCCCGGATTCGATTCCGGATGACATTGCCGTGCTGGCCGAGCTGTGCAGCGTATCCTACCGGGCGATCCGCCCCGTGGCCGATCTGCTGGACACCGCGCATGTCGCCGTATTCGGAGACGGCCCGGTCGGTTTCCTGACCGCCGCCATGCTCCATTACGCCTTCGGCGTCAGCACGGAGCGCCTGACGGTATTCGGCGCCATCAAGGAGAAGCTGGAGCATTTCACGTTTGCCCGGACCGAAATGGTGCAGGAGTATGATTTTCAAGGCGGCTGGAAGGTTGATGTCGTGCTGGAATGCACAGGCGGAAGATTTAGTGAAAGCGCAATCAATCAAGGGATCGACCTGCTTCTGCCCGGTGGCCATCTGATCGCCATGGGTGTCAGTGAGGATCTTGTCCCTATCAATACGCGGGATGTGCTGGAGAAAGGAATTACGATCCACGGCAGCAGCCGCAGTTCGCACAGCGATTTTCGGAAGGTGCTTGAAGTGATGCAGCAGGAGGAATGTCAGGAGACGCTCCGGCAGCTGGTACCGGACGCTCATATCCCGGTGAGCAAGGCAGAAGACTTTGCGGGCGCAATGGAATCTGCCCTCGCTCACAGAGACTGGAAAAAGATTTACCTCGATTTTCGCTGGTGAGAGAGCGAAAATCTTGTTCAATAGTGTACCACACAAGCGGGTTGAAGTAAAAAATGGAGGAGGATGTCCCGGCATTCCTCCCTCCGGTCTTCACAATATGAAAGCGCTTGCCGTGGACGATGAACCCAAACAACACATAGCATCCGCTGGTGAAGGAGGAATCCGTGTGGCATCCATTGAGTTGGTCGATGTATCCCAATCGTTTGACAAAAACACCATCATCCCCCGTCTGAACCTGAAGATCGAAGACGGCAAATTTACCGTCCTGGTCGGTCCTTCGGGCTGCGGCAAGACCACCCTGCTCCGCATGATCGCCGGGCTTGACCGCCAGTCGTCGGGGTCGGTCCTGATCGGCGGCAGCGACGTATCCGCCATTGCCCCGGGCCAAAGGGGCGTAGCCATGGTGTTTCAGAACTACGCCATTTATCCGACGATGTCCGTGCGCGAGAATATCGAATTCGGCCTAAAAAACAACAAAGTACCCAAGGAGGAACGGACACGGCTCGTGGAAAGCATCAGCGAGACGGTCGGACTCCGCCCGTACCTCGACCGCAAGCCCTCCACCCTCTCGGGCGGCCAGCGGCAGCGGGTGGCGCTCGCGCGGGCGATGGTCAAGAAACCTTCGGTGTTCCTGATGGACGAGCCCCTGTCCAACCTGGACGCTAAGCTCCGGGTGCAGATGCGCGTCGAGCTCATCGAGCTCCACAAGAAACTGGGCTCCACCTTCGTCTACGTTACGCACGATCAGGTCGAAGCCATGTCCATGGCCGACACCATCGTGCTGATGAATCAGGGGGAGATCCAGCAGGAAGCTTCGCCGGCTGATATTTACCGCGAACCGGATAACCTGTTCGCCGCGCAGTTTATCGGGGTCCCTCCGATGAACGTCGGCGACATGGGGCAGGACGGAGTCCGCTTTGGCTTTCGCCCGGAGCACGGGCTGCTGTCCACCGGGCCGGCGGATGCCCATTTCACGGCCAAGGGCGTCATCTCTACCCGGGAAATGCTCGGCGCCGAAACCATCTATCAGGTCCGTACACGGGATCATTCCTTTATGATCAAATGCACGGAAGACCTGTTCACCGTAGATCAGGACATCTACCTCTCCGTCGACGAATCCAAGCTGTTTCTCTTCGGGGCGGACGACAAGCGGATTTACCGCGATGACCGCCGGCATGACACATACCTTCATGCGCTAAAGGGACGTTTCCAATGAACCGGCGCAGAGTATGGGAGACGACTAGGCCGTACGCGCTCATTTTGCCGGCGATGATCGCCTTGTTCCTGTTCGTGGTCTACCCGGTCTTTTACCTCATTAAATTAAGCCTGTATAAATACAACCTGCTCAACAAGGACAAAAGCAAGTTCATCGGTCTAGACAATTACCGGGAAATCTTCACCCGAGACGACTTCTATCACGCCCTGGCCAACACCGCCATCTATACCGTAGGCGTCGTGCTGTGCACCATGCTGCTCTCGCTCGGCGTGGCCGTGTGGCTGCGCAAACGGTCGCGGTTTAACGCCATTCTGCAGGCCGGACTGTTTACGCCGCACATCATTTCGATCGTCTCGATCGCGCTCGTCTGGATGTGGCTGATGGAGCCGGGGCACGGGTTGCTCAATTATGCGCTGAAGGCCTTCGGACTTCCGGGATCGCCTTGGCTGCAGAGCTCCAGCACTTCCATGATCTCCGTGATCCTGGTCTCGGTGTGGCATAGCATTGGCTATTACGCCCTCATTATGGTCGCGGCGCTGCAGAGCATTCCCCCGACCATCTACGAAGCCGCTGCGCTGGACAATGCCAGCAGGTTCAAGGTGTTCTGGAAAATTACGCTGCCGCTGATTTCGCCGCAGTTGTTTTTCATCCTCGTCATCATGACGATCGGTTCCTTCAAGGTATTCGATACGGTCAAAATCATGACCGGGGGCGGCCCCAACGGCTCGACGACGACGCTCGTGTACTACATCTACGAGTTCAGAACGACCAGCATCGGCTTCGCTTCGGCCACCGGCGTCGTGCTGATGGCGATTATCGCGGTGCTGACCTTTGTTTACTTCAAAGTCCTTGCCCAGCGGATTCATTACCAATGAGCCGCGCCATGGGCAGACAACAACCTGAGGGGGTGCTTTTCCCGTGCTGATCCAGGACAAGAAACAAGTCGGCGGGAAGCTGCGGTACCGGATCCGGGACCACGCGTCCCTCCGGTTTCTGAAACGGCTTCTAGGCTTCGTGGCCAAGCTCGCCGTGCTGATCGTGTTTATTTTCCCGTTCTTGTGGATGATATCCACTTCGCTGCAGACCTTTGAGGAGACGCTGGCCTTTCCGCCGACGTGGATTCCCGCCGCGCCGCAGTGGCATAACTTTGCCGAGGCCATGAGGTCGGCTCCCTTCGTGACCTACGCGAAAAACTCGGTCATCATCACCGTCTCCGTCATCGTGCTGCAAATGATCGTGATGATCCCGGCGGCGTACGCATTTGCCAAATACCGCTTCTGGGGCCGGAACCTGCTGTTCGGCATCGTGCTGCTCGCCTTCATGATTCCCGGGCAGGTGACGTTCATCCCCGTCTACCTGATGATGGCGGACTGGGGCATCAACAATACCCTTCTGCCCCAGATCATTCCGTTCATGGCCAATGCCTTCGGGATTTTCCTGCTTCGGCAGTATTTTATGCAAATCCCGCAGGAGATCATCGAGTCCGCCCGGCTGGACAATGCCAGCGAGTTCAAAATCATGCAGAAGATCATGATCCCCATGGCCGTTCCCGCCTTGGCCACCGTCGCCTTGTTCAGCTTCGTGAGCCATTGGAACGACTATTTCTGGCCGCTCGTCGTCACCGACTCGACCGCGGTCCGGCCGCTGACGATCGGGATCGCCATGCTCCGGGAATCCGAGGGCGTGTCCAACTGGCATATCATCATGGCGGGCAACGTCGTGCTCGTCCTGCCGATCCTGATCGTGTATTTGTTTGCTTCCAAGCAGATCGTCAAGGCTTTTGTATACTCCGGTATTAAATAAGCTGTCGCAAAACATATAAATCACCTGAAAATGGAGGAGTTTCTGTGAAGAACAAGTTTCCATTCATCGCGCTGACACTGGCGCTGATCATGACTTTGCTGGCAGGATGCGGCGGAGGCGGAGGCGGATCCGAAGGCGAAACGGCAGGCACGGACAGTAAGGCCGCTTCGGGAGAGGCATCAGGCACGTCCGGTAAATCCGGCTCCGGCAAGGAGACCATCCAATTCTGGCATTCGATCGGTGGCAAGAACGGGGAGTTTCTGGACGCGATGATCCAGCGGTTTAACAGCTCCCAGGACAAAGTCGAAGTCGTCGGCACGTTCCAGGGCAGCTACCAGGAGACGGTCACCAAGCTGCAGCAGGCCGTTGCGGCCAAAACCGCGCCGGACGTAACGATGCTCGAGCGTTCCAACGTACAGCTGTTCGCGGACGCGGAAGTTCTGGAGGACCTGGCCCCCTACATGGAAAAGTCCGGTCTCAGCAAAGACGATTTTGAGGAGGGACTGATGGGGCATTCCTATTTTAACGATAAGCTGGTCTCCCTTCCGTTCAACCGCTCCACGCCGGTGATGCATATCAACAAGTCGATGCTGGACGAGAAAGGCCTGTCCATCCCGACGACCTGGGACGAATTGAAAAAAACGGCCGAAGCGCTGGTTGTCAAGGAAAACGGCGAGGTAAAGCGCTACGGGCTGACGATGCCGTACGATACCTGGTATCCGATCGCCATGATTACGCAGGCCGGAGGCAAGTTTTTCAACGATGAAGGTACGTCCGTCGGCTATACGACCGAAGCGTCCAAAACCTTCAAGTATCTGAAGGAGCTGCAAAATGCTGGCGCCCTCTACTATCCGCCAAGCCAGGACTCCGGCAACATTACGAACCAGATGTTTACCAGCGGCAAGGTGGGGATTCTTTTCCAATCGACCGGTTCGATCTCCGGCCTGACCCAAGGTGCGAAGTTCGATTACGTGACGGCATTTCTTCCGCAGGATCAGCAGTACGCTACTCCTACTGGGGGCGGCAACGTGGCCATGATGGCAGCTTCCAAGCATAAGGATGCGGCGTGGGAGTTCATGCACTGGCTGATGACCAGTCCGGAAGGCGCCCAGCAGTTCGTCATCGATACGGGTTATCTGCCGTTCACGAAGCAAATGGTCGAATCGGACGCCGTCAAGCAGTTGTGGGAGAAAGAGCCGAACCGTAAGGTGGCTTTCGAGCAGCTCCAATACGCCGTCGATACGAACAAGAGCGTCCAGTGGCCGCAGGTCGAGCAGGAGTTTAACAAGGCGATCCAGGCGATCATGTACGATAACAAGGACGTCGATGCCACGCTGAACAGCTACAAGGAAGAAGTGGACCGGATCTTGAAAAATTAACGTGATCCCATTCCGCCAATACAAGGAGGTACACTGCCTTATGCTAGAGCATTTACAGCAGCTGCAGTCCATCGTGGTATCCGGACACCGCGGCTGGAAGTCCGCTTATCCGGAAAATACGCTTTTGTCGTTTCAACAAGCGCTGGAACTCGGCGTCGAGATGCTGGAGCTGGACCTGCGCATGACCCGCGACGACGTCGTGGTGGTCATCCATGACGCCACCGTCGACCGGACGACGGACGGGTCAGGTCCGGTCGGCGATTATACGCTGGAGGAGCTGAAGCGGCTAGATGCCGGCGGCTGGTTCGGCAAGGTGTTCGAGGGACTCAAAGTTCCGACCTTCGAGGAATTCTGCGAGCTGATCGCCCCCTATCCGGACGTCCTGCTGAACGTGGAGATCAAACCGGACGAACGGGCTCTGGAGACTGCGGACGCCGCCATCGTCCAGCTGGCATCCCGCGGGGAACTTCACCGGTGCGTGTTTACCAGCTTTGACGCCACGGTTCTAGCGCACATCCACGACAAGCATGGCCTCAAGACGCAGGGCTTTCCCGGTGAGCAGATGCACAACTATGTGCCGGGACCCGAGGGGACGATTTCGAAAATGTGGGCGGTGGGTCTCAGCATGAAGCTGCTGACGCCGGCCCGGGTGAAAGAATACGAGGATCTGGGCATCCTGCCGTGGTGCTACTGCCCGGACGACGATCAGCAGGTCTACTACGCGCTCGGCTGCGGTTCCCTGCTTATGACGGTCAACAACCCGCTACCGGCCATGAAGATTCGGGAACAGATGGATCTTACAACCGGGAGTTTCAAGACGCAGCCGTGAATGTCCTGTTCCATCCCATACCTAGATTGGAGGAATAATGTCCATGGATCATTCGAAATTTAACGGACGTTGGGCCGTACGGGGATTGGCCCGCCGCACGCTCATGAAATTGACTGCAGGCTTTCTGATCGCCGCCCTCCTGCCTCTCTCCGCTACCGGGGCTCATGCACAGCCGTCGCCGCTGAAGTCCAAAATGTTCGACCTGTCGCAGGAGGCGAAGGAAGTGATCCGCGAGAAGCCGCTGCACAACGGGACCGTGCTTCAGTCCTTTGCCATCGATAATGCGAATGGGCGCATCTACACCGTTCAGCTCATGGCCGGCGGACAGCAGCTCCCCGGCGAACCCGCGCCGGTCAGCGGAGCCGCCCGTTCCAGCAGCGGCGATCTTGCTTTGACCCAGCTGGATATGAACGGAAACGAGCTGGGGCACATGTTCCTGAAGGGATTTGGCCACGGCGTGCAGATGGGCGTGGAGGCGGATGGATCGCAGGCCTACTTATGGACGGAGACCGATTCGGTGGAAGAGTCGGGCAGCGGCTGGGGAACGCAGCTGACCCGGTTCCCCTTCCAGGATGGCGCCATCCTGACGCCGGACTCGCCGGAGCTGGAGAAATACCGGCTGATCCCCGGCGCCGACCGGACGACGGTCCATATCGATCAGGCGAACGGGCTGCTGACGATGCGTTACCGTCTGAACGGCGCCTTCCATTTTGGCGTCTATGAACTTACGAAAGTTAAGCAGCACATCTACGAGCCGGTGGCGGATGTCCTCCAGCCTTCTCTGGGCACGTTCCAGGGCTTCGCCTCCTACGGCGGCTACCTGTATCTCCTGGAAGGAAGTGCCTACGGTTCGGCCGGCTCGGTCGAAGGCACAGGCAACACGTACATCACCATCGTGAAGCTGAGCACCGGGGAAGTCGTGGACCGGCAGCTGATTCTTACCGCGCCGGAGCTGACCTACCGGGAGCCTGAGGGGATGTCGATCCGGATTCCGGACATCCGGCATCCGCAGAAAGCCGAGCTGTGCTTCGGCTTTGCGTCCAGCTTTACGCCCAACCGGCTCGCCAGCATCTACGCCTTTGACCGGCTCCTGCCGGAGCAGGCGCTGCAGGAGTGAAGTTAAAATGAGAAAGGCGGCCGTGAGTATGGCCGCCTTTTTCTATGAAGCTTATACTCTGGGTTTAAACGAAAAGTAGACGCTGTATCCTCCGTGATCTTAAGGCTTAACCGTGTAGCGATCCTCTTTTTGTGGTATACTTGAAATAGATCAAGCGTAAACTAAAAAAGCCACGATGCTGGTAACATCGTGACTTTTGACAAAGGCCGGCGGGCGACCACGGCGAGATTTCAGTACAAGAACCGAAAAACCACCGGATTGCTAGGCTCCCAACCTAATCCCGGTGGTTTTTCTTGTTATGCCGCGCTTGCTTCCAGGCACTGGCCAAAGTCTTCAGGCCAGTAATAATACCGACCAGCTTCAGCAGTCCGTCCAAAAGCTTTAAGGCCAATTCAAGAATGAACACGGCGTCCCCCCCTTTCGGGTTCGCTTCGCCGCATCCTCCCACCGGTTACTTTGTCCTTTTGATTATACCACAATATACCATTTTTTCATTTTACTAATTCTCTCACTCATCTGAAAGTTGTATCCTCTCAATCCATAGTCAGAATGCAGTGATATCCCGGCGATTTGTGCCGCTTACTGATCACGACCAGCCCTTTTGTTGATGGCGTTTCGAAGGGTAAAAACTATAATGTACACATAAGCTCCAAAAAAGGAGGCAGCGATCATGACACCTCAAGTATTGATTGTCGGCGCCGGTCCGACCGGCCTCGTTTTGGCCCTGGCCCTGGAGAAACAGGGAATCCCCTTTCGGATCATCGATCAACAAGCCGGACCCGGAGCAGCCTCAAGAGCGATGGTGGTTCATGCCA
Source organism: Paenibacillus sp. XY044 (assembly GCF_002257645.1). Lineage (GTDB taxonomy): Bacteria > Bacillota > Bacilli > Paenibacillales > Paenibacillaceae > Paenibacillus_AQ. The sequence goes on from NZ_NQMO01000012.1 coordinate 20,246, forward strand.
GAACCCTGGAGTTCTACCGGCAGTTCGGCATTGCGGATCTATTTGTGCAGCGCGGCATCCCGATGCATACCGCCCATATTATGAAGAATGGAAAGCTGAAAGGAAAAATCAACTTTGGTGATTTGGGGGAGAAAATTAGTCCTTATCCCTATGTGCTCAGCCTGCCCCAAGACGAGCATGAAGCACTCCTCATCGAGAAGCTTCGCTCCAAAGGAATCCAAGTGGAATGGAATACCGAGCTTGTTTCCCTCCAGGAAGGGGCTGAGGTGGTGCACGCCCTCACGACCCGGCAGGGGACCACGCAGGAGCAGTCGTATGCCTATGTGTGCGGATGCGATGGCGCGCATAGTACGGTCCGCAAGGAGATGGGACTGGAGTTTCCCGGAGGAACGTATGAGCAGATGTTTTTCGTGGCCGATGTGGGAAGCATAGAGCCCGTGTCGCACGTGGCAATGAACTTTTTTGAAGAAGGATTCTGTCTGGTCTTCCCGATCTGCACAAGCGGACAGGTCCGGCTCATCGGGCTGATTCCGCCCAAGATCCTGAAACAGGGAGTTCCCGCGGATCTGGAGCCTCTGATTCCTTATGTAGAAACAAATACGGGAGTGCGTATCAGCCAGGTGAACTGGTATTCGACTTATAAAAGCCACCACCGGGTAAGCGAGCATTTCCGCAAGGGACGGGTCTTTATCGCCGGGGACGCGGCCCATGTGCACAGCCCGGTCGGAGGACAAGGCATGAATACCGGCATTGGAGATGCTATGAATCTGGGCTGGAAGCTTGCCGCGGTACTTCGGGACAAAGCGGACACCGGCATTCTCGATTCCTACGAGTCGGAACGGATTGCATTTGCCCGATCACTCGTCGCAACGACCGATCGGCTGTTCCAATCGATTGTGGGTGGCGGCATACTGACATCCCTGGTCACGGAAACGGTTATTCCCTATATCGTTCCTCTACTGCTCGACGTCCCTAAGTTACGAAAAATGGCCTTTCAACGGCTGTCGCAAACGCAAATCCGTTACCGGGACAGCATACTGAGCAGCGGTGCTTCCGGTTCCATTCACGGCGGCGACCGCCTGCCCTGGATTCAGACCGCTCGCGGGGACAACTTCGCTCCGCTGCAATCCGTCGATTGGCAGCTTCATGTGTATGGCCAGGCATCGCAAAGTTTGCGCCGGCTAAGCGAAACGACAGGCATTCCCTTGCATGAAATGGGCTGGACGCCCTCCATGAAAGAAGCCGGCATGCATCCCGATTCGGCATTTCTGGTCAGACCGGATGGGTACATCGCATTGGCTGATCCGCATCAAGATCCCGGTAGTATTCAGGCATATCTTGAACAATTTCATATCACCCCGTTTACAAGCTAAAAGAGCTGACGCAGGCGTCCGCTCTTTTAACTGTGGCGGATGAATCAGCATGCAACCCGTCCCATCACTCCTTAATGGAACCGAGCATGACGCCTTTTACAAAATACCGCTGGAGGAATGGATACAAGAGCATGATCGGTACGGTGGCCACGATGATGGTTGCGTATTTGATCGTTTCCTGAACGAGGCCTTTATCCACGTCGGCCACCGTCGACATCATCGAGTCGGTGCTGTTCGTGATCAATATTTCTTGCAGCACAAGCTGAAGCGGATACAAATTCCGGTCCCGCAAATAAATCAGGGCGTCCATATACGAGTTCCAGTGGGCTACCCCGTAAAATAGCGTCATAACGGCCATCATGGGCAGCGAGACGGGAATGAAAATCCGGAACAGAATCCGGAAATCATTGGCCCCGTCGATGCGGGCCGATTCCTCCAGCGCAACCGGGATTTCGGCAAAAGCGGTCCGCATGACCAGCAAATTCCATGTGCTGATCGCGGACGGCAGAATCATCGCCCACCTCGTATCCAGGAGACCAAGGTTTTTCATATTGAGATAGGTCGGAATCAGGCCTCCCGAGAAAAACATCGTAAATACGATGCCGAACATGATCGGTCCGACGAACCTGACACCCTTGCGCGATAACGCGTAGGCCGCAAAGCTCGTCAGCGTCAAATTCAAGGCCGTCCCGATAATAACGTACAAAATCGTGTTCACGTAACCGATCGATATCATCGGATTTTCGAATACCAGCTTATACGACTCGAGGCTGAAGCCGGTCGGAAAGAGCAGCAGACCCCGATGCTGGATCAAATCGGCCGGATTGCTGAGGGACGCGAACAAGACGTACAAAAACGGATATAACGTAACGATGACCAGAATGCTCATGAGCAGCGCATTCGACATGTCAAACAGCCGCTCGCCTATAGGAATCCGATACTTCAAAGACTGCCGCACCTCCAGAACATGAACATTACCATAAACTCGTGTTGTTTATTCTCCGGCTGACGGCATTGGCCGACACGAGCAGGATGAAGTTCAGAATATTGTTGAACAGGCCGATGGCCGCGGAGAATCCGTAGTCCATTTGGAGCAGGCCCCTGCGGTATACGAAGGTGGAAATGACGTCCGCCGTCTCATAGGTCGTGGAATTGTACAGCAGGAGAATTTTTTCCATGCTCCCTCCGGACATCAAAGAGCCAAATCGCAAAATCAGCATAATAATGATCGTTGGCATAATCCCCGGAATCGTAATGTGAAGAATCTGTTTGAAGCGGCCCGCCCCGTCGATTTTGGCCGCTTCGTACAAGCCTGGGTCGATCCCTGCTATCGCCGCCAAAAATATGATGGAGCCCCATCCAACTCCCTGCCAAATGCCAGAGGTGACGTAAATGCTCCGGAACCATTCCGGCATGATGAGGAAGGAAACGGACGGAATGCCAAACAGGCCGGTAAGCTGGTTGATGATGCCGTCCCCGGATAAAAAGTCGATCATCATGCCGGAGATGACAACGATTGAAATAAAATGCGGCAAATACGTAATCGACTGAACGACATTTTTGAAGACGCGCACCCGGATTTCGTTCAGCAGCAGCGCCAGCAGGATCGGAGCCGGAAACCCGAAAATCAGCTCATACACGCTGATCAGCACCGTATTGCGCAGCAGCCTCCAGAAATAATAGCTTTCATAGAATGCCTTAAAATGATCAAAACCGATCCAGCTGCTGCCCCATATTCCTTTGGCGGGCGTAAAATCTTTAAAGGCAATCTGCAGGCCGTACATCGGCAGGTACATAAACACGACATAATAGACAACAACCGGAACCAGCATCAAATAAATGTATTTATGGCGGGACCAGCCCCGCGGCATTTTCAATTTCTATCCCTCCTTTGGCCATCGGCGGACTTACCGGACATCACCGGGTTGGCGTTCTGCCGTTAAGCCCGCCCCAAAGCCATTTAACGCTTCAGATAGCGGTCGTATGCCGCCTGCTCGATGTCAATCGCTTCCTGAATGCCCATGCTTTCAATCGTCTTCACGAATTTGCCGAAGTTGTCGACCGGCTCCGCACCCATGACGAACTTGTCGAACATTTCGTCCCGGTACGTATTCACGTCCGTCATGATCGAAGCAAGACGCGCGGATTCCTCATTCGTAAACGAAAGCGGCGGCAGCCAGTCGTCATTGTTGGCATTCATCCATGTAGTCAGCGCTTCCTGCTGCTGGGGCAGCGAAGCGTTCTGCTCCTGATAACGTTTATCCTGCACGAACGGACCCCCGAAAGGGATAGCGTATTTTCCAAGTGCTGTAGCAAAGGCGAGTCCGTCCGGGTTTTTCATAATTTCATCGGTATAAATCGGATAACCGTCTTTCATCACGTAGCTTTTGCCTTCGATGCCGAAGTTGAACAGCATGGAGCCTTCCTCGCCGTATTTGTAGTCCAGCCATTTTACTGTCTCGATAACATGCTTATTGTCCTTCGTAATCGCCGCTCCAACGCTGTTGAAAATCGGCTCCCGCTGGCCGAGGACCGGCTCGTCGCCTTTGTTCAAAGTCGGATACGGCGCACCCGCAAGATTGAATTTCGGATCTTTGGCCGACATGGCCGTCGTATATTTGCCGATACCGCCGCCGACCGCGAGTTCGGATGCCCCCAGCAGCCCGCCGGTCCATTTAGCGTCCTTTTGCTTTGCATCCGTACCCGCGTAATCGCGGTCGATCAATCCTTCCTGATACCAGCTGCGCATCGTTTGAAGAAATGGTTTGTACTCCGGTTGAATCGGACCAAACACGACTTTGCCATCCTTCAGGTTGAAACGCCCCGACGTGCCCCAGGCATTCAGAAACACGTTGCTGAAATTCAGGAGCGTATCCTTAGTAATCAGCAGCGGAATTTCGTCTGCCTTGCCGTTATGATTAGGATCCTTCTCCTTAAACGCTTTCAACACCGTGTGCCATTCGTCGATCGTCGTCGGCATCGTCAGTCCGACCGAGTCCAACCAGTCCTTGCGAATCCCCAGGCCCTGGTAGGTGCGGAGATATGGGTCTTTTCTCAAGAAAGGAAACGCGTAGATGCGCCCGTCGTCCGTGGAAACTTCTTTCCGGATATCTGGATTGTCCTTGAGCAGCTTCGAGAGGTTCGGCGCATATTTCTCGATGTAATCGTTAAGCGGAATGATGATGCCCGCGTTCATTGCGCCAACACCGCCGCCCGGATAATCGTTCCACCCCCATTCGATGACGTCCGGGTAATCGCCGGAGCTCATCAGCAGATTGAACTGGTTTTTTTCCTGGCCGGCCGTCGGATGCTGAAATTCGATATGGATGCCCGTTTTCTTCTCGGTTTCCTGATACGCAGCCATATCGTTCAGCGTTTTGATGCCTGGCGCCGGATTCCCCTGCATAGTTACAAAGTAGGTGAGCGTCAGCGGCTTGGAGACGATTTTGCCGTCGGCCGGCGTTTCCGTGCCGGTATCCGTCTCCGGGGCGGCCGCTGACCCTCCGCCGGATGGACTGCCCCCGCCGGAGCAAGCCGACAACACGACGGTCATTGCCGTGAGTACAGCCAGGATCTTGGTCATGCTCTTTTTACCGTAAATCATGGAACTACCCCCTTGTCAGGTATATATCGAGGCAGCAGGCCATTCGGTTTCCGCCTCGTTCCCCAGCATAGACGCAGACCCGGGCGGCTGGATACCGCCGGATTGTTAGATTCATATCCCGGATGATAGATTCGGGCAATGATCCAAATTTAAGATGAATGTTCCGTTTGTATGTTGGTGCGGTACTGGCCTGGCGTAATCCCTTCATGCTTTTTGAAAAAACGGATAAATCCGATATCATTCGAATATCCCACCGCCTGAGCCACCTGTGCCACGGTGAAGTCCTCTTTCGAGAGCAGCTTTTTGGCTTCCTCAATGCGGATCCTGGCGATATACTCTACAATCGTCTGTCCCGTCGCTTTCTTGAAAAAAGAAGACAGATAGGGCTGCGTAATTCCCAGCTCGTTTGCGATCAGGCCGACGCTGAGCATGTTCTGGCCGTACCGCTCATGGACGATCCGCTGGATTCTGTCCAGCATGCGGCTTCCCGAATCGCTTCGTCCTTCCTTCCACAACCGGCACACATCAAGGAAATCCGCCCTCAGCTGCGCAAATATTTCACGGTCGTCATGGACATGATCCGGATGTAAGATCAACAGCCTGTTTACAAGATTCCGGTCGGCACCCGGCATGCTTTGCGTAATCCGAAACAACGTGGATGATAGATGCATGAGCAAATACAAACGGGTTGGCGTACTGCCTCTACGGCCGTCATCATGATCGGCAAACAGCGCATCCAACAGCTGCCCGGTTTTGTCCTCCTCACCGGATTTGACGTAATTGGTCAGCTGCTGTTCGATATCCAGCGGATAGTAGTAAGCAACCAGCTGCTCCGGCAGTGTTGCTGTGCCGACGGCCGCGCTGCGCATGCGGCTTTGATCCAACTTTTTAAGCGCATCCCGGAAGGCTTCGCCGATGGCCTGCAATCCGTCAACGACAAGGCTTGTCCCCATAACCAGCTTCAGCCTGAACCGCTCCCGGAGCACCTGGTCCAGACGCTCCGTAATAGACGCAAGCTCCGAGCTCCGGCATTCATCTACGGCTTCGTTGAAGTTCACGAGCAGACCGAGTTTGCCTTGATCGAGCTCGGCGGCATAGGCGACATGGCGTTCGTTGCCGAGCTCCGAGGCGATGTTGGAGATGACAAAGTTAACAAACAGCCATTCCTTATCGTCTGGATCAGCCGGTATATCGCTCCATTTCTCCACTTCGATCAGCACGATCGCAAACCAGTCGGATACGAAGCGGATCCCCACAAACTCCAGCGATTCCGGCCTTAGCTCATGCGGATCGGCATAGCCCTTGATCAAGCGGCTCACGAGGTGGAGACGAATCATCGGCGCCTGTTGGGACAGACGCGTTCGAAGCTCCGTTTCCGTCAGGCGGGCCGATTGGATCCATGTCCGGATGACCTCATACTCAAGGGGCCCCTGCTTGTTCTGCGGCGCATCGGCTCCTTCGGTTGCCGCCGAAACAAGCGCCCGGATCGGACGGTAGTTCCGGTATGCCAGGTACAGAGACACGACCGCACCCGTAAAGGCGGCCAGTATGAATAACGACAGCGCCCATTTCCGGACTTCGTTCACTTCCTGCAGATAAACGCCCCGCGGTACGACCAGAACGTATTTCCATCCGTAAACGCTCGAAGTCGCGTACGAAACCACCGTATTCTGTCCGCTCAGGCTGGTATTCAGCTTGCCTTCGTCTCCGTGCATATCGCCATAAGAAAACGGAAGCTCCCCTTCATCCGACTTAGTGGAGCTAATAATCCGGTTGGAGGCGTCCATGATATAGATTTCTCCCTTCCCCGCTTGTGCCAACGTATTGAGCATTTTGCGGAGCTGCTCGTCGTTGATCATGATGAATAACGTTGCCTTTCGTTTGGAACGGTCGACAAGAGGCAGCGTCTGCATATAAGCAATCATATCGTTCCGTTCCCCGAGGGCATTGCTTGTGTGCATGCCGGGTACGAATGTGCGGTAATGGTAACCGCTGTCGAACCGGGAGATCCAATCCCAGGCGTCCATGCCGTCAAAACGGTTCACTTCATTAAACAGAATGTCCGGCGTCGTCTTGACGCCCGGCCCCAGCATCGTCCCGGACTTCGGCAAATAAATGTAATAATCGTATATAAAAGGCGTTAGCGGTTTGTATCGCTGCAGCTCCTCTGCCATGGCGATCATGTCGTACTGATCCCGGTCGGACATCGGCGCCGTCTTCCCCATCAGCGGGAGCAGCTTCGGATGATTGGCGATCTGCTGCTCGAGCTGCTCCATCAGTTGAAATTGTCCGTCGGCAAGTTCCCTAAGCTGTCCCAGCATAGCTGAATTGGTCTGCTCCACGGAATGCTCCACGACGTCGTTGGCGCGCCAGTACAGCAAGCTGCCGATGACGATCAGCAGAAGGAGAATCGCCATATAAGACCAGAACAATGCTGACCACGCTCCCTTTAGTCTCAGCCAGGGATACTTTCTTGCAATCCTTGCGTTTCTCATCCGTTCTCCTCCACTTTCCTTGATAGATGCCAATGCTCTCCCAAAGGTCAGGGGGCATGGAATAAAATTCAGTATAACAAGAGCACATTCAGGCAGAAGCTATCGGTTTGTTGGATAAACAAATCGTTTATAAGATTCGGTCTGGGCTTGCGGCCGTCAACATAAAAAGACGCGCACCCTGTTTCGGTGCACGTCCTCTTATCGGTATTCCTTATTCCCAGGCGCCCCCGACCCAATCAGGAGCCAAAGCTTCCTTCCATATCAAACCGTCTCGGTCACCTTATGTTTCGACGCCGCGATCCGCTTATTCAGCTCCTCCAAAAACAGTTCCTCGTCGATCGGAAGCTCCACGGTTTCGCCGATCCAGCTGGATAAGTGCATCGCATTCGACAGCATTAAGCTATTTATGCCCTCCTCGCCATCAGCGATCAGCGGCGTGCCGTGCAGGACGGACTTGGCAAAGGAAGCGATGACGCCCGTATGCTGGCTGTTGTCCCCTTCGGCTTCGATGACGGATACGTCCACGGAAGGCCTGGCGAAGCCGTCCTTCGATTCAAAGCAGAATTCGCGTTCGTTTTGGCTCAGCTTATGCAGCGTCAGCGTATTGTTTTCGCATACCAGCTTGCCCATCTCCAGCGTAATTTCCAGCCGGTTGGTTCCCGGCAGGTCGGCCGTCGTCGTCACGAATACGCCCGTGGCCCCGTTCGGAAATTCGAGGTATGCCGTCACATCATCCTCCACCTCGATGTTATGCCACTTGCCTTCATGGCAGAAGGCACGGACTTTGGCCGGCATGCCGCAAATCCATTGGAGGAGATCGATGTTGTGCGGGCATTGGTTGATAAGAACGCCCCCGCCTTCCCCGGCCCAGGTGGCGCGCCAGCTTCCGGAATCATAGTAGGCCTGCGACCGGTACCAGTCGGTAATGATCCAGTTCACCCGCTTGATCGCCCCAAGCTCGCCGCCGTGTACGAGTTCATACATTTTGCGGTACATCGGGTTCGTCCGCTGATTGAACATCATGCCGAAGATACGGCCGCTTTCCCGCGCCTTCTCGTTCATTTCCCGTACCTGTTTCGTGTAGACACCGGCCGGCTTTTCGCATAATACGTGCAGCCCTTTGGCGAAAGCCAGAATGGCCAGCCTCGGGTGGTCGTAGTGCGGCGTCGCAATAATTACCGCGTCACAGAGGCCGCTGTCCATCAACTCGTCCGGAGTCGCAAAGAAACCGATATGGTCCGGCAAATAAGTTTTGGTGTCCTCCAGCCGCTTGCCATCCATTTCCGACACCGCGGTCAGCTCCGCCTCCGGCACGATGCCCTTGATTAATTTTTTGGCATGATCCGAACCCATATTGCCCATCCCGATGACGCCGATCCGTAATGTTGACATCAAGACCCTCCATTCTCCTTAGCGATAGCCAAGGGAAGCCAAATTGTTGTAGCTTGTCTGCAGGCAGTCGAACGGACTCGTCTGGCATACGTCCTGCTCGACCAGCAGATACTTCGTGTTTGCCTGTTCAAGCGCTTTCAAAATTGCCGGGAAATTCATGTTCCCCTCCATGACGGGGGCCATCAGCTGCTGCGTCCCCTGGACGGCCATGTCCTTCAGATGCACGCAGTGAAGGCGGTCCTTTAACTTGCCGATCCATTCGCATACGTCGGCGCCGGCCGCCTGCACCCAATAGGTATCGAGCGTTATTCCCATCTCCTCCGGCGCGAAATCCTCCACCAGCCGCTCGATCAGCCGCTTGCCGCCGATTTTTTCGAACTCGAAATGATGGTTGTGGTACATGAACAGCTTGCCTGCCTTGGCGATGCGCCCGGCCGCTTCCCGGAAGTCTTCCGCGAAATATCCGTACCAGTCGAGACCGCGGTATTTATCAGGCATCGATCCGATCCCAATGTAATCGCAGCCTAGAATATGATGCTCCTCGATAACTTGATCCGTTTCGTTCAGAATCCGGTCCGGGCTCGTATGCGTCAGCGCGATTTGGAGCGACAACTCGTCGCAAATGGCGCGAAGCGTCTCGGGACGGATGGAACCGATAGCCGAAATCTGGACCGATGTATAGCCCATGGCCGCAATTTTTTGCAATGTTCTCCGAATATCCTTTTCGGTCTGCAGAAAGGATCGAACGGTATACAATTGTGCGCCTAAAATCATGAAATATGGCCCCTCCTTCAAGATTTCCAAAAGTACATTCCCCTTAATTATAGTGCCGTCATCCGGAATCGCCATTGTAAATCGAGGCCATAACATTGCAAATGTAGCGGTCATTCGTTAGACTAAACCCAACATCGCTTGAGGAGGCAAAATGATGCTGTATGCGAATATCCATACCGATGCCATGAATCTCCACCATGCCGCAGACCAACGCAGAACGGATCAATACGCGCTGCACTGCCACAATTACTACGAGGTGTACTATTTCATCGCCGGAGAAGTCAGCTATCTGGTCGAGGGCAAGCGCTACGTACCGGAACCGCACAGCCTGCTGCTCATCGCCCCTCACGTGTTCCACGGCGTAAAAATCGAAAGCGACATCCCTTATGAAAGGATATCGCTTCATTTTGTGCCCGGATTTCTTCCGCCCGAAAACCAGTCCGTATTGTTGTCTCCCTTCCATCCCGATGATGGTCCCGCAGGGATCTATTACAAGGACGACGGAAACCGCGTCATGTTTTCCTTCTTCAAGCAGCTGATGGATGCCCGGCACGCCGATGCCGCCATTCGTGATCTTGCGCTCCGGGTGCGCCTCGAGGCGCTGTTGTCGCAAATCTTGATCCACAGCTATGCGCTGAAAGGCACCTCGGACACCTCATCCTCCGGTCCATCGGTCCCGCGGATTATCGCTTACGTCAACGACCATATTACCGAATCGATCACGCTCGACGATCTGTCCGCCGCCTTTTACATCAGCAAGCATCATTTGAACAAAATGTTCCGCAGAGCTACAGGCACGACCATCGGCAATTACGTGATCCATAAGCGGGTGGTGATGGCGCAAAATTTGATGCTCCAAGGCCATGCCGCGAATTCGGCGGCCGCCGCCGTGGGCTTCCACGATTATTCTTCTTTTTTCCGCGCATTTAAAAAGGTGCTGGGCTACGCTCCATCCGCCAAACGTCATCCCATGCTTCTCCATTAAACCGCTCCCTAGGCCGGGCAGCTTATCCCCGGGTCAGCCAGCCTTCGGGAATGACGGTCAGTTCGTCCGGTTTCCGGTACCGCTCTCCGATCTCCCGGAAGCGTTCCAGAACGTTCGCATCCAGCAATCCTTGCCGATTGGGGGCTCCGTTTAACAGAAAGGTCACGTTGTGACGGTTGCAGTCATGAATCATGTCCAGCGCCCAATCCACCGTTTTCAGCTCTCTGGCCGTATCCGTCGTTCTCCAGAACCAGGTTTTCGTTAATACGTTGCAGCTGGCCCCCGGTCCCTCAAAGTCGTCTTCCACTTCCTGCCCTGCGGCATTTTCATAAAAAACGACATCCGTATGATTCAGGTTGGACTCGCAGCTGATGTTCATCAGCAAGCACTGAGGCTGCAGCTGCTTGACCCATGCATCGATTTCCTCGAACGGAAGGTTCTCGTACGAAGGGCCGCCCCAATGGGCATTCCAGCCGTCAATAATGAGGAATGGAAGCTCGCCGTAGTTCGTCAGCAGCTCCTCGAGCTGGTTTTTAATGAACTGCTTATCCTCCGGCGTGCATTTTCTCCGGCCGATTTGGTGATGCAGGTCCAGCATGGAAAAATACAGCCCCGCCTCAATCCCTTCCGCCCGGAACGCGTCCAGATACTCCTTGACGACATCCCGCCGGTTCGACGCGTTACGCACGCAATGCTCCGTATGCTCGGTCGGCCACAAACTGAAGCCTTCATGATGCTTCGCGGTCAATGCCGCAAAGCTCATCCCCGCCGATTTGGCGGCTTTTGCCCACTGCGCGCAGTCCAGCTGCTCCGGATTCCAGTCCTTCGGATCGAACACGAACCGGCGGGGCTCATCACCGTTCTCGTGATCGTATTCCCAATCGATGATGTCCGAATCGGCAAATTGAAACGTCGCGCTGTTGAAATGGATAAACATCCCTAACCGCTGATTCACAAACCACTGCTGCCTTTGGATGAGTGCCTGTTGATCCATAACTCACTGCCTCCCTAACTTGACTTAAATCATATAATATCTACCACTCTACAGGATTACCTTCCTTGATACAGCTGACAATGGCGACCTCTTATAGTACAATCTCTACATTCATTTGTACCGAAAAGGAGCTATAGCGATATGCTCGTACTTGAACTCAAGGTGCCGCCGCTTCCGCTGCTGGCTGCGGTCGGCCATACGGTATGGCAGGCGGGCGTGGTGCACGCCGAGCGCAAATTCGAAGCCTTTGACCTGATCGTATGCGCCAAAGGCACGCTATATATGGAAGAGAACGGAACTCCGTATGATATCCGCGAGGGGATGATGCTCGTCCTGGAGCCCGGCAAGACGCATCGCGGCTACCGTCCGACCGATCGCGAAACCGAGGTGTATTGGATCCATTTCGAATACCCGGTGGCCGAACAGCCGGTTCTGATCGAGAAAAGCCAGTGGCAGCAGCCGCTCTTGAACCGGTCGGATCAGGATACCAAGGCGCATCCGGGCATAGTGGACATCCCCAAATTTGCCGAGGTGGACTTGCGCACCATGGTGCCGATCCTGCAGGACATGCTGAAAGTACACAGTATGCTTACGCCCTACGGGGTCTACGAACTGCACATATTATTCGGCAAGTTCCTTATAGAGCTACAGGGAAGCATGAGAAAAGGCAGTCCGCATGCCCGCTCGTTTTTCCTTGGAGAGCAGGTCGCAGCCTATTTGGCGGACAACCTCGAGACCCCCTTCGACTCCGCCGGCATGGAGCGCGACCTGCATTACCATTTCGATTACTTGGCGCGCTGCCTGAAACAGTATTCGGGGATGAGCCCGCTGAAGTACCGGCACCATCTGCAGATGGAGCGGGCCAAGCGGCTGCTGGCGCATTCGGAGCTGTCCCTGGTCAAAGTCGGCGAACAATGCGGGTTCCGGGACAACAACTATTTTACGCGTCTGTTCAAACGCCAAACCTCGTTTACCCCCGGCGAGTACAGGAAACGGTATCAGGTATTTCGTATGGATTGAAATATTGACTTAGTTTGATATACTAAATGAAAGCTGTATGCGACTTATTTTCAAATTTCATAGAACGTAACGAGAATCGGAGAAAAACAATGCCGAAGGACCCATCAAAATTGTTATATCAAATGATTAAGGACGACATCCTTACCAGAATTGAAAATCATCAGTTCGAATACGATAAGCCGATATGTACGGAGAAAAGCCTGTCCGAGCAGTACGGCGTCAGCCGCATCACCTCCAAGCGGGCCATCGAGGATCTGGAGCAAGCCGGCATCCTGTACCGCAAGCGCGGGGTGGGAAGCTTTGTGCGGCGCATTCCTCTATCCGCCCAGCCGGCAAGCTCCGACTCTTCCCTTCCGGACGGGCTGCCTCCGGGCAGGACCATTCCGGTCATCCTGCCTTTCGCCGTCAACCAGGGCGGCTTCTTCCGGATCGTCGAGGCGGCTACCGCGCGGCTGGACGGTGCGAACGTCCATTTGGCGATCCATATTTGCGAGCCTGACCCGGATAAGATGAGAAGCCTGCTGCTCCGGCTCTTTGCGCAAGACGTGGATACCCTCGTGCTGTATCCGGCGGGCAACGAGCTGCATTTGGACTTGCTCAGGAAGTTTACGGAGCAGGGCAAGCAGATCATCATCCTGGATAAGCCGCATGATATTCCTTATTTAAGCAGCGTGGTCTGCGACAATTTCGGGGGCAGCTACCAGCTGACCCGGCATCTGATCGATTACGGACACCGCCGGATCGCCTACGTCTCCCGCTTCTCGCCCCGCGACATGTCCAGCTTGTCCGAACGATTCAGCGGGTTTACGAAATGCATGAACGACCATGGGCTCGAGGTGGTCTCCGAATACGTCAAATTCAATGTGACTCCCGATTACCATATGCTGAAGCATATCATCAACGGGTTTTTCCGGTCGGGCGTCACCGCCATCGTGTGCGAGAATGACGAGGTCGCCTTTAACGTGTACATGTGCTGCCTGGGTCTGTCGATCCGGGTCCCGGAACAGATGAACATTACCGGCTTCGATAACATCGAATGGGCGGTAACCGGCAGCGCGCAAATCACCACCATCGACCAAAACTTCGGCGTTATCGGCGAAACGATTGCCGAACTCATTCTGAACGGAGACCGTCGCCCCGTCATCACGACCGTCCCCGTAAGCCTCGTTCCCAGAGCCTCGACCGGGCCTGCGGCGGATTAATGGAAGACGGATCGCTTCCCACGAGGTGCGGTTTCCTAATTTCTAGGTACAACTATAAACGGCCCCTGTACGCCGGTTAAGCTGCCAGCTTGACCGATGTACAGGGGCCGCTTGGTTTAAAGCTAAGCCCAGACTCTTATTCTTGGAATCGGCTGACCGACAGTCCGCTTACAGCGATGCGGCCGTGCCCGCCCGTCAACCGGATTGTATTCTGCATTCCGGGCTGCAGCCGGACCGTGAAAGACGCGGTGCCCTTCGCTTCCTCGCCGCTTCCTGTTCCTGGCGCGTTGATCAGCGTGTAATCATGGCCGTTGACCGTTAAGTTAAGCTTGGCCAGTGCCTCATCCGTGCCGTAATGGATGAACAGCGCGGCCCTTCCACCGCTGCCGCCGTCGACGCCGTCGAATTCGCAATAAGCCCCCTCGGCGTCCAGTCCGCGGATGACCGCCTCTGCCCCGGAACCGCCCGTAACTTCAGCACCGCCCCCTGTAGTGCTCACAGAGGCTGCATAGGAGTCCGAAATTTCGGCTTCCGGCGTTTCCCCGACAGACTTGACGCTGCCCTTGGTCTGAACCACCGTTTGAATGGTCCCGTCTTCGTTAAAATGCAGGCTATCGATGCATACGCTGCGCAGGTTCCCGTGTCCCGAAATGTCCTGGTTGTGATAGAACAAGTACCACTGGCCTTTGTACTCCGCAATCGAGCCGTGCGTCGTCGAGCAGCCGGTCGGTTCCAGGAAAATGCCCTGATATGTCCACGGACCGAGCGGATGCCGGCTTGTCGCGTATCTCATCCGGTTGTTGTCCTCCAGATTGTCGGCGTAGGTGAGGTAGTACAGCCCGTTTCGCTTGAATACCCAAGCGGCTTCATGAAAATCCTCCAGACCCATCATGTCCTGCATCGATCCTTTGATGGAGACCATATCATCGTTTAGTTCCCCGCCCTGGCATTTGCTGCCGCCGCCGTAATACATATACGCCCTGCCGTCGTCATCGACGAAGACGCAGGGGTCGATCATGGCAAAGCCGCCGAGCCCTTCGATATAGCCTTGGTCGACAAAACCGCTGGCCGGCTTATCGCTGGTCGCCACGCCGATTTTCCAGGTATCGTTCCAGTCCGATCCGCTCGGATGCGGATAATAGAAATAATACTTGCCGTTCTTGTAAGCGCAGTCAGGAGCCCACATGAATCCGCCTTCCGGACGGCCCCAGGCCACGTCCCGCGAATGAAGAATCTCCCCTTCGTCGACCCAATTCACCAGGTCATCCGAGGAAAATACGTGGTATGCGTCCATCAGATCGCATCCCCGCGGCGGATCGATATCATGGGAGGCGTATATGTATATTCTTCCGTCCTCCCACACATGGGCGGAAGGGTCCGCCGTGTAGATGCTGGTGATGACCGGATTTTGACCTGCCGGTTTAATAAAGGCTTTCGGAATTCCCTGAGTGGTCATAGCAAGTTCTCCCCTCGTTTGTATGATATATCATACTATTCTATTTGATATATACCTAACCACATTGTACACGTCGCTATCCCCTGCCGCAATACCGGATTTAACACTCAGCTAACCTCCTGGCCCGCACTGTATTCGGGCGCCGTCCTCATCTCTTCCCCGCCGGGCGGGAGAATCGGATGACGGATCGTGATTTTGGTTCCCTTGTCTTCACGGGTTTCGATCCGCAGCTGGTAATCGGGGCCAAAATAAATTTTCAGCCGCTCGTTCACATTGCGCAGTCCGACGCCGGATCTGCCCGCCGTTTTTCGATTACCGGCCGTATCGTTCAACTCCTTCAGCACTTCTTCCGGAATTCCCTTGCCGTTGTCGGTAATATCGATGACCAAATCCCGCTCTTCCACGCGGCCGGAGAGGATGACCTTGCCCTTCTCGAAATTGCCGCGGATGCTGTGCTGGATGGCGTTCTCGACCAAGGGCTGCAGCAGCAGGCGCATGAACGTCATGTCCAGCATCTCTTCATCAAAAAAGTACAGCACGCGCAGCGGCATGCCGATGCGGGCCTGCTCGATCTGTACGTAGGCTTTCACCTGCTCGATTTCGCGCCCGACGGTCGTAATGTCTTTGCCTTGGTTCAAGCTGAGCCGCAGCAAATTCCCGAGCGCTGATACCATTTCCCCGATATCGTTGCGCCCGTGGTTTTCCGCTTTCCAGCGGATCGATTCCAGCGTGTTGTAGAGAAAATGCGGGTTGATCTGGTGGCTGAGAACCTGAAATTCCAGCTCCCTCTTCGTTCGCTCGGCGCGCGTGGACTGCAGGATGAGATCTTCGATTTTCCGGACGATGCTGCCGAAGCCGCGGTACAGCCAGCCAATCTCGTCCTTGCGGTTCTGATGCGGAATGAGCATGCTGAAATCCCCTTCCTCCAGCTTGCGCATCAGCCGGACCAACTGGAAGACGGGCTGGGTAAAATTCCGCGTAAGGTAGATAACCACTCCAACGGCACAGAGCACATAAGCGATCAGAAAAAAGATCAGCAGCCTCTGCATCGCCATAATCGGCTCCGTCAAAGCGTACATCGGCGTTAAACTGACGATCGTCCAGGGCAGGGTGTCCATACGGACAAAGGCAATCAAATTTTTCTCGTCGTGAATGGACAGCGTCTCTACGCCCTCCTTGCGGACATTTCGCATCGCCAGTAATTTAGGGGACGGCAGCTGCTCTCCGGTCCACTCGCTTCCCGCCGAATCGTACACAATCTGTCCTGTTTCATCGACGATCAGGAATTTCTGCCCCTGCAGCCGTTTGGTCGGGGAGAAAAACCGGCTGAAATGATTATCCGCCAGATCGGCCACCACCAGCCCACGCGGCGTTCGGTTGTGCAGGCTGGTGAACGTTTTGATATAGGAGAGCAGCGGACCGTGGTTCGGCCCTCCATCCACCGATAGATGCCAGATCGGGAGCGTACTGTTCGCCGCGTTCTGAAACCAGTCTTCACTGCGGGTCGATGTCGTGACTTCGAGCGCCCTCAAGTAAGTGGGATACGCATCGGAATTCAGCGGATAGACGCGCAGCTGCAGAGCGTCCATCTGCTTTTTCTTCTGGTACACGATGTTCAGGAGGTCCACCGAAGCCGACACTTCGTCCTGACTGCTGGCCGGCGGCTGCTCGAGTAAATTTTGCAGCTGCTTATCTCCGATCAGCTCGTTCATCTGGTCGTTCAATTTGGCCAAGTATGCCTCCAGATTGATCTTGGACTGCTCCAGATAGCTCATAGAGAAGGTGGCATTGGCCTGCTGGATTCCTTCCACCGACTTGGTATGCGCGTAGCCCGAGAATAAAATGAACGGAACGATCGTAATCGCAAGAAAGATCAGAATCATCCGGTTCCGCAGCGAGGAGGCCAGCCGGAGAAAGGACCTAATCATCCAGGATCCCCTGCAGGCGGCGGAATTCTTTAGGCGTGACGCCAACCAGTTTTTTGAACAGCTTCGTAAAATGGACCGGATCCTTGTACCCGACTTGATGGGAAACCTGATAAATTTTATATTTCGTGTCGCCCAGCATCTCTTTGGCCCTGGCAACCCGGACGTTCGTCAGCTCCTCGATGAAGGTGCGGCCCTTTTCTTTTTTGTACAGCTTGCTGAGCCAGATCGGCGTCACGTGAACAGCCGCGGCCACCGACTGCAGCGACAGGTTCTCGGCGTAGCGGGTTCGGATCATTTTTTCGGCCTCCTGGACGATCTGGCTGGAGGAGGTCGCCATTTTACGGAAGTCTCCAGCCAGGGACAGCAGCCGGCTCTCCACCTGATCCTGAAGCGACTGCAGCGTATCGTATTGCTCCAACTGTTCCCACAGACCGATCGGGTCCTGCTCCCAGGAACGGTCGGGCCACCCGGCCGACGCGGCCGTACGATAGATCCCCATCAGCCATTTGAACAGCTGCTGCTGGATATCTTTTAGATTGGGCAGCTCCCACGATTTGACCATATCTTCAAAATCGGCCATGGATTCCGAAATGTCGGCGTCCGTTCCGTACTTCACCAGGTCAAGCACCGCCCCCGGCTCCCGGATCGTCAGCCTGCCAACCTCTGCGGCGCCGTCCTCCACGCTGCCGGTGAAGACACGGTTGCCCCCGCATACGACCTTCTGCTCCAGGGACTCGGTACAACCCACGTAGAGCTGATGCAGCTTATTCACCTCTTTGGGCGCGGGGCTGATCCCGATGCTGGCATTGACCTTCACGAATTGGTTGATGCGAAGCAGACAGGTTTCGGCGATGGAATGGCATGAATCAAGAATCTCGGAATCGGGGCAGCCGATGACGGCCACCCACCGTTCGTGCGTATCCTTAAACAGGGCCGAGGGCACGTTCAATTGCTCGGCAAGCGTATGGCTGACGACGTTGCCGATGCCGAAAAGGACAAGCTCCTTCTCATCCGGCATTCCCGGCCTGGCGGGCAGCGCTCTAAGGTCGTCCCCTTCGATGACCATCAGCAGCAGCGGCATCCGGCTCATCCAGTCCAGTCTCAACGACTGCAGGCGGTGGGAGATGCGGGTCTCGCGGTACGGATCGTATTCGTTCTCCGCCATTTCGCGCAGCAGCTCCTCCTGCAGCTTCGGTTCCGCAAACTGCACTTGGTACGTGAGACGGTCATGCGTTTGCTGCTGCAGCCGTTCCCGTTCGATCATATCCACCGCTTTGCGCACGATGCGCTCCAGCTCCTCCAGTTTGATCGGCTTCAGGATATAGTCCATCGCTCCAAGCTGGATCGCCTGTTTGACCAGGCTGAAATCGTCGTAACCGCTGATGAGTACCGCTTTCCACAGGTAATCCGGTAAAGTATGCAGCTCCGCCAGAAACTCAAGTCCCGACATCCGGTTCATCTTGATGTCCGTCACGATCAGATCCGGCTGATGTCTCCGTGCCATCTGCAGAGCCTCATCCCCGTCCGAAGCCGCCATGACGGCGTCAATGCCGTATTCATTCCAGGGGACTCGTTTGCGAAGCCCCTCGCGAATTTCAAATTCATCGTCCACGATTAATACGCTAACCATGAAGGCATCCTCCCCTAATCATGAATGTTGATGTTGTGACGCCAGAAATTGGTCGACCTGGCGCTGCACTTCCTGGATAATGATATCCAGCCCGTTGCCTTTTTGCATCATACGGTAGTCCGACAGCGCCTTGGCTACGTCCGGCACCATGCCGTACTCGATCGATTTACCGTAGTCCTCGTAGATCTGGTCGCGCTCTTCGAGCATTGGACTGATCGACTGATCGTTCAGCAGCAATCCTTCCACGGGAGAATCCACGTTGACGGGCAGCCTTGCAAAGCGGGACTCCTCCTTCCAGAAGTCCCCCGGGTACGTTTCGGTGGGGCGCAAAAATTGCGGTTTCCATAGCGCCCACTGCCCTCCCCAGTCCATGTAGTTGCTGGTGGAAAAGTTCAGGTTATCCGGATATATGACCTTCCCTCCGTCCAGCTCATAGGTTTTCCCTTGAATCCCATACACGACCAGATCGAACAACCTTTCGTCCGTCTCCAGCATATCGAGAAACCGCAGCACCAGCTCCGGGTGCTCGGAATTCCGGTTGATGGCCACAACGTTTGCGATCGGACTGCGGTTGACCGTTTTTTTGTCGGGATACAAAAGCGACATCTGCTGCCGGTAGCTTGCGTCGACAAAACCCGGATCGGCCGCATAGGCCCACTCGTGTGAAGTGAGCGTGAACAGCATTTTTCCGTTGCGCCATTGATCCGCGGCATCCTCCATATCGATTTTCGAATCGGGATTCAATATCCCGCCCTCGTACCAAGCCTTGCTCATGAAGGCGGCATCCGCGTAAAAAGGCTGGTCTTCAATGGCCTGTACCTTGTAATGAGGGTCATTCAGATAGAAGCCCAGGCCATGCAGGCCCAAATCCACCCATTCATCCCGGACCACGTACAGGGGGAGCGCCGGGATTCGGCTCAGCTTCTGGTTGGGATAGGCTTTCTTCAGGTCTTGGAGAAGCGAATCGACATCCTCGGCGGTTCGTACCGATTCAGGTTCACGGTAAATTCCTGCTTTCTCCGCCAGGTCCACCCGCCATCCGGCATAGGGCCGCTGGCTCATCTTGATCGTCCAGGGCAGGCCGACAATATCCCCGCCGATCGTGGCGGAGAGCAGGCTTTGCTGCTGCCGGTAGCGTTCGTACAAATGGGGCGCATACATCGGAAGCAGATCGTTTAATCTCAAATAGGAGCCCCGGGACGCCATTTGTTTGAATGAGCCTTCCGAATCGAAATTCAGGTCCCACCGGTCCCCCGCCGCCGCCATGACCAGCAGCTTCCCTGAATATTCCGGCCAGGGTATGAAATTGACGGAAAATTTGACGTTTAAACCTTTGGTTTTGACGTAATCGCTCACTGCCGCCCAAACTTCTTCCGTCGCGGCCTTTTTCTCGCCGCCGAAATAAAACTTCAGCGTCGCTTCCGGCTCGCCGGACGTGGCGGTCGAATCGCCGAAAAGGGAGGGACCGTCCATGCGGACATCGCCGCCGGCCGCGCAGCCCGCCATTCCGAATACCAGCGTGATGCACAGCAGACAGGCGGCGACGAATCCTGGAAATCGGTAAAAGGACATGGCTTATCTTCCTTTCCGTATTTACTTCGAAAACGTTTTCATAAAAGAGTCCAAATATATTGTACTGCTCTCTCCTCGATCTACAAAGATTAATATAAACGATGTGCTGCAAACGGACAATGGGACGATATTAAACCATACCGTCATATATTGGCCGATTTTTCCGCCCATGGCAAATAGCCCCACCATGTGGAGCGATCGCTCTCTCTGATAACTCCATAAAGGAAGCTGCCGGACTTTTGATGTCGTCCGGCAGCTTCCGATTCCCGCCTCTTATTGCTTTAAGGTGGCTCTCACTTCCTGCGTTTTCTTGTTCCATGTCTCTGTTTCCGGAATGATGTCGTTGATATCCCGGTCGCCGAAGATAATATCGTTCACAAGGTTGTTAAAGTTGTAGTCGTTCCAGCCCGGCACGGTTAAGCCGGATTGGATCATGGCGTTTTTCTGGGCGATCTTGACGGCCTCGATGTTCTTGCCCTGCCAGATCGGAGCCTGATCGTAGTAGCTCGTCAGCTCGGGATCGATGACGGAAGCGTTGGCTCCTTGGTCGATTTTCCACTTCTGGGCTTCCTGCGTGAATTGGAAGCTGAGCCACAGGAAGGCCTCCTCCTTATGCTTCGATCCGGACAGAAGCGCCAGCGGTCCGTAAATCGAATACCCCGGCTGGCTGACCTTGCCTTTCGGAAACGGAAGAACGTCCCAATCGAAAGTCGCCTTTTCCTTCAGGGTCGGCAGAACCCAGTCGCCGCCGATGGCGAAGGCCGTTTTCCCGTTGATGAAATCCTTCGTCACGTTGCCACCTTCTTCCGAGGCCGCGTTGCTCTGCATCGATCCGTCCTTCGTGACCAGCTCCTGGAACCATTTCACGTCGTTCATGACGTCCGGCGTGCTGAGCAGGCTTTGGGTCAGGTCTTCGTTCATGTATTGATGATTCGCCGCATGGCCGTCGGCAATTGCTTTGGACGACAGCAGGCGCATTTGGATTTCGGGCTGCGTCGTAATGCCGTACTCGCCGGCGCTCGGGTCGGTCACCTGCTTGGCGACATTGCGGAAGTCGTCGTAACTCCAGTCGTTTGCCGGCATGTCCACGCCGTGTTTGGACAGCAGGTCCTTGTTCACCAGCACCCACATCGGGACATCAACCATCGGCACGGCAAGCTTCTTGTTGTTGAACATCATCGTTTCGAAGAAGCCGTCGGGGAATTTGGCGTTTTTGAAAATATCGCTCTTCTCGATGTAAGGCGTCAAATCCTCGATGAGATTGTTCTGCTCGAAGGAGATCAGATCGCTGTCGATCTCGGTCACGTCGGCAGGCGTGCCCGCCGCTTCCAGCGATGCGATGATTTCCATGATCGGCTGCGAATTGGTCACCGGTACCTGCTCAATGGTGATCCAGGGATATTTCTGATGAAACAAATCGTATAACTCGTCATAGGTTCCGTTCTTCCAGGAAATGAATTTGAGCGTAACCGGATCATGCTTTTCCTCTGCAGCCGGCTGGTTCGGCGCAGGTTCAGGTTCATTGCCTGTTCCGGACGGTGAAGCGCTGTCATTATTGCTGCTGCACCCGGCAAGGGTGAAGGTCATGAGCATGACCATCGATAAAATGGATGACGCGATACGTTTTCTTTTCAATCCTTGTTCCTCCCCAATTTGATTTCATCGGATGCTGGCGATACCCCTTTGTTCCCAAGCTAAACCTGCTAGGTCGGCATTCCCCCTTTCAATGCTTCCGGCAGACCGGCATGCCAAGTCTTATTCCACGATCCCCGTCCGTTCGATGCCCGTAATGAACCAGCGCTGCAGAAACATGAAGATCACGAGCGGCGGAAGGATAATCAAGAAGGCAGCGCCCATTTTGGTGCCTTCGGTCACCGGATTGTTGACAAGGTCCTTGCTGCCGAGCAGCGACGGGTTCAGCACGTCCTCCAGATGGTCCAGCCGGATGGAGAGCGGCGTGAAGCCCTTGGCCAGGAACATCGACGGCTCATAGTACATGTTCCAGTACCAGATGAACGAGAACAGAAAGACGACCAGACAAGCCGATTGGGCGAGCGGCAGCATGATCCGGAAATACAGCCGGGCAGCGGAAGCGCCGTCCAGTTTGGCGGCTTCCTCCAGGCTGGGCGGCTGCGCCCGAAAGAACTGGCGGAAAATAAGGATGAACAGCGCTCCTTTGAGCCCCTGCCCGAAAATCGCCGGCACGAGGAAGACGAACAGCGTGTTGAGCAGGCCCAGCTTGCTGAAGATCACATAAAGCGGAATAATGATAACCTGCGGCGGGATCAGAAACGTCAGCAGCACCAGCGCCGTGATCAGCCCTTTAAAGGGAACGGCCAGCCGGGCGAGCGCATAGCCGGTCATCGAGCAAATCAGCACCTGGACAATCGAGCAGCTCAGGGCGATGAGCGCGGTGTTCCGGAGGGCTTCCGGATACTGCAGTCCTTTGTAGGCTTTGGTCAGGTTCTCCCAGGTGATGACCCGGGGAATCCATTTGACGCTCGGATCCAGCAAATCGCTGACCGTCTTCAGCATCGTGCTGATCATGTAGAGCAGCGGCTGCAAGTACAAATAGGCCACGATGGACAGCAGCATATAAATGACCATTTTCGCCAGGAGGCCATCCGACAGATTCCTGCCGAGCATAACCATCTTGTACTTCTGCGCCTTACGGCTCCACAAAAAGCTCATGGCGTAATTCCTGGCCTTGTGCACCCAAGGTTGCGGCGTGTTCATGGTTTTCCTCCCTTGAGCCGCATGCTGCGGCTGAATAGTCCCATCACCAGGGCGAGCAGGACGAAAATAAAGCCGAAATAAATCCAAGCGAGCGCACTGGCGTAACCATATCCGGTGTCGACTTTGAACATGTTGTCCTTAATGTGCTTCAGGACCGGATTCAGCGGAAAAGTAAACAGGTCGATGATGGTATAAAGCACGTTCAGGCTAATAAACGGGACGCTCGCCGGCAGCGTAATCTTCCAGAAGCTGTCCCACGGGGAAGCGCCGTCGATCCGTACCGCTTCGTAAATCGACGGGGAAATGGTCTGGAAGCCGGCAATGAAGATCAGGATCTGCACGCCCGAGTACCAGAGGATGAGGACGACGCGCCCCAGCACTTCCATGACCGTTTTAGCCAATTCACCCCCCACATACTGCCGGACGACAGGCTCCAGATTGTACTGGTCCAGAAACGGAATATCGCCGGCGCCCTGCGTAAACAGCTCGGACAGCACCTGCCCCGTCGCAAAGATCACCGGGAGAAAGAACAGCGCCCGGTATATGAACCGGCCGGGGAACCGCTGGTTCAGCAGCAGGGAAATCAGCAGGGCGAAGATGACGATAATCGGCACCATCAGGATCATTTCCTGAAAGTAGGTGATCAGCTCGATCGGAAACACATTGTCCTGGAGAAAGGCATCGCGGTAATTTTGCAGACCAAGCCACGTATATTTGAATCCTCCTGGCACCACCGCGACCTTGTGCAGGGACATGAACATGGACCAGCCGATCGGAATCGCCACAAACACGCAGAACCCGATGATCCAGGGGAGCATGAACAGCAGCCCGACGCCATATCGCTTCAGATGGTATTGGGCCGCTTTTCGTTTATAATCCGGAACGCTGCTCATTTCCCTGCTCCTTTCTCCACGGTAAAGTCCTTGGCTTCGTAATCCACGACAACCCTCGTGCCATCCTCATAAGTGGTTGCATATTTCTGGCCGGACAGCTTTTCATGGCCGATGATCCGCATGGAATAAAGCTGGCTCAGCGAATCGAACTTCGCGTATTCCTCCTCGATCCGTCGTTCCCATTTATCGAAACGGCTGCTGTACAAAAAGTTCGAGGGAGTATCCTTCAGCTTGCGGGAGTCGTCATGAGTCACAAAGAACGAAGGAAGTGCCCCGTATTCGATCGCCCGCAAAAATTCGGCATCCTCATCGTCGCGAAGGTTACCGTCCCCGAACGTGTAAGGCACGAAACCATGCAGCACAATCGGGTAAAAGGGAACCGTCTCGTCGATCATGAAATCGTAGCTCGATTCGGACGGCAGCCCGTCAATGTAATCCGTTTG
The DNA here is from genome assembly GCF_002257645.1 of Paenibacillus sp. XY044. Classification (GTDB taxonomy): domain Bacteria; phylum Bacillota; class Bacilli; order Paenibacillales; family Paenibacillaceae; genus Paenibacillus_AQ. The sequence goes on from NZ_NQMO01000012.1 coordinate 44,743, forward strand.
GCCGAGCGCATAAGCGTCCCCCTGGTTGACGGAGGCGCTTCCCAGTGCCTCCCGGGTATATTTCAGCAGCCCGTCGTAGACGGTTTTCGCATATTCCCGGGTTTGGATGCCGGAAGGCTCGTAATCGTTCAGCAGCATCTCGCCGATTCCGCTGAAATGGATGCCGTCCACGCCAAGCTTCTTCAGCCTGTTTACCGTATCCGCCGCCGTTACCGCCGTGTAGGCGGGCTTGGCGATATACCAGCCTTCGTCAACATAGGCGGTCCCGTCGATCCCCCGGATGGCGTCCGTCTTGCCGGAGAAGGAGGAATGGCCGTCGACCCAGAGGAAGTCCTCGCTGAAGCTGACAGGGACGCCCCGCTCCTTCATCCCGGAGACGAACGTCTTCGCGGCCGATTCGCCGCCAAGGGCCGGGTCGATCGGAAACCGCTTCTCCATGTTATAGTCGCCTTCATTCTGCCAACCGTAGAATATGGTGCGTAACGAAGCGACTCCCTTGCTCTGCAAGGTGCTGACGATATCACCCGCCTGCTCGAAGGTGGTGGCGGCCACATACCGGATTCGGCCAAAGGCCTTTTCATAATTGCCGCCCATGATCTTCAGGTAGAGCGGCACATGATCCACCGGCTTCAGCGCCTCGGTAAGACGGCCGGTCTCCTGCAGATAGCTCCGGTAGGCTCCCGCCATGCCGACATAGTCCGCATCCGCGCCGTTCAGAAACCGGTATTCCACCTCCCGGTCCCGGTTCAGCCGTTCCTTCTGAACGGCCTTGCTCGGCGCGGCCAGCCGGCTCATCCGGTAGAGATATTCTTCGCGGTAGATTTGACTGGAAAATACTTGGTAGAAAGAAGACTTGAGTCCGGGCGCCATGGCGGACACGTTGGCGGAATCTTCCCCTTTGGTCATGACGGCCAGAAAGGCATGGTCTCCCTTCTTCAACCCAAACACGGGGTAAGCGATGTCCTCCCTCCGCTCTCCCGTGCGCGTCCAATTCTCCTCATTGGTTACCTCATTGCCGTAAACCTGATGAGAGTAGCCTCGGGTAAGGCTTGCATGCTCCTGATCGAAGCGGATGAGACCACCAGGTCCGTCGGGAACGAACACATAACCATCCCCTTTGGCGGCTCCGAAATAAGGCAGAACGTCGAGCGAGAACAGCGCAAACGGTCCTTCCTCCCATATGCCGGCCGCAGGTACCTTGACCCTGAGGCCGCTATCCGTCAGCTCATACTGCATGACAAACCCCAGCTGTTTGGCAGAAAACGAGTATTCGATTTGCAGCCCCTGCGGCTGGCGGATCATGACCCTTTGCATGCCGGCCGTCTGGTTGCTCAGCGTCTCCCTGACCGTCTGATCGGTTCCCTGTGTCCGGACATGGGTCAGCAGAAAAGGGGATTGCAGGTTGGCCAGCAGCTGTCCTTTGACCGTTTCGCCGGCCAGCTCCTCCTTGGTGGGATTGCTGGTCCAGCGGTAGCCGGATGCCTTATCCAGCACGGCAATCTGGGTGTTATCCGGACGGACGTACAGCGCATAACGTTCGTTCTCCAGCGCCAGCGCATAACCGTCAACCCCTGCGGCTGGTTTCCATGGGTCGCCCTCATACAGGGCGTCCGGCGTTGGAAGGGCCGCGTCGATGCCCGTATGGGAGAAGCGTTCGGCCGTCGTTTGTTCCCAAGGCTTGAACACCAGCAGCAGAAGCACGATCAGAAGGGCCAGTACGATGGCGGCAGGCCATTTTGCTTGGCGAAATCGTCGTTTGGCAGCGTTAATGATAGATGTTCACCTCTTTGTAAAGCTCATAGAAAAAGTCGTACAGGTTATAGGACAATCCGAAAATGATGAAGCCGAACATCCAGATCGTCAAAATCGCAAACACCGAGATGGCCGAGTTTTTCAGCGTCTCCAGGAAATCGAAGTTGTGGATCACCTGCGTCATCACGATGAGCATGGCCAGCAGCCATACGGTCATGATCGTGTTCAATGCATGAATGATGACCGCCTCATCCAGCGATGCGATGTTGGATAGCAGGATCGTCGGGACCGAAAAGAACACATAAGGCGACAGCGCATAGACGCTGCCCTGAATGACTTCCCGGAACCGGCCTTCCCCGTCCTTGATGCTGCAGACCAGGTAGTTGGCGATGATCCAGGTGACCCATGGCAGGGCAAACAGTCCGAGTTCCTTCACCAGATTGACTTCCGAAAGGTCGACGGGATGGAACAAAAATCCGGTGAAATAGACTCTGCACAGCTTGATGCCGATGACAAGGAGCAGCAGAGAGATCGTGATCCAGGCGGGAATCCTGGCCTCCTTGATTTTGTAGAATCCCTCGTAGGGATGAATCAGGACGTAGCCCAAATTACGGATGTACGCCAGCGGCTCTTTCCAGGATGCCGGCAGCGGTCGCCGGCGCAAGGTCCAGCGGATGAAGCGATAGCCGAAGTAAACGGCAAGCAGCACCGCCACCAGGCCGGCTACCAGGGCGACAAAATGTCGCTGAAGCCATTCCATCCGGATCTGCCAAAAGGCCTTCGAATAGCCGTCGGTATCGAAAGCGGCTTTCATGTAGCTCAAAGCTTCGTCATTGCGGTCCTCGTGCAAAAACACTTTCCCCAAGCCTTGAAAGGTCCCGTTGTACATATCGTTGCGGGCATAGACCGCCTCCCAGTACGGCTTGCTCTCTTCGTATTTCCCGTCCGCATACAGCGCGAGCGCCTGAAGTGCACTGCTGCCGAAAGCGGTACGGACGTATTTGTGGACCGTATTGGTACCGCTGTCGGATATCCAGACTGCATGATCCGAGTCGATGCCGATCCCGGTCGGATAACCGAGCACGCCGTACTGCTGCGTTTCTTTATCGATGTCACCGAACTCGAACATGGCCTCACCGCTGCGGTCATAGAGATTGATGCTCATGGAATCGAGGTCGATGTTGTATAGGAAGCCTTCCGGATCAATGGCAACGTCGACGATGCCATGTCCGTTCACCAGCGTCTTGTTCTTAAAAGCGTCCACCCCGCCCGCGTTCAGCTTGCGGATCGCTCCCTTTCCTTCCCCGCCGGCGGTGGCCGTGTACACAAATCCGTCCGGATCGATCGCCACATTCGTAATCGGCTTTGGAAGCGCGCCTTTTTCCTTGGACAGCTGCTCCTTGTTCAGCACCAGCTTCTTCAGCCAGTTCAGCATCGACTGATCCGCCTTGTTCGCGCCGAAATAGCCCATGAATTCGCCTTTCGGATTCAGCCGTACCAATCCCTGATACGAGGAGTTCAGCTCGATGTACATCACGCCGCGCCGGTCTACGACAAGTTTGACGGGAACAAAATGCTCCGTGCCGAGCAGCGGGGTATCCGGTTTCTTGTACTCCTTCCGGAACCGTCCGCTCCCGTCAAACACGGCGATCCGCTGATTTCCGGAGTCCGCCACGTATACCTCGTTGTCCGGAGTGACGTATACGCCCTCCGGTCCCGAGAGCTGACCCTTGCCTTCGGCGTCGCCGATCGTCCGGAGCAGCGTGCCGTCCGGATTCAGCACCGCAATGCGGTCCTTCTTCTTGTCGGCGATATAGACCCGGTCGTCGGCGGCGATATCGAGATCGGCCGGTTCCCCGAAATCGGAGGAGATGGCCCCGGCCGGACGGTATATCGGCTGGATGCGGAACCATGACGCTTGGTTCGAGTCATAATAGGACGTCATATATGGAGGTTTGGCCATAGCGGTACCCGGCAGGGACGTCAAGACGGCCATAAAGACTAGCAGTAATGGAAACCATTTTTTCATCGTTCCGACTTCCTTTGCTGATGACATTACTTGATACCGGAATGGACCATCGTCTCAAGCACTCTGCGCTGAAAGAGCAGGAAAATGATCAGATTCGGGATGAAAATGAGCAGCCCGGCCGCCGCCGCCATGTTCTGGCCCGCCACGTTGTTCTGCAAACCGCTCAGCAGGCTGTTGACGTAGAAAGCGAGTGTACGCATCGTCTCCTTTTGCATGAACAAGGTCGAAGTCTCCACGTCTCCCCATACGCCCTGGAACGTCAAAATCGAAATGGTCGCGATCGCCGGAACGGACAGGGGCAGAATCATGCGCACGAAGATGCCGACATGGCCCGCGCCGTCGATCCGGGCCGCCTCCATCAGATCGCTCGGAATTTGCGAGATGAAGCCGACGAGCATAAACACCGCGACGGGCGATGCCAGCGACGGCAGGATATGCCCGAGATACGTATTGTTCAGCCCGATGCCGTTGATGACGAGATATCTCGGAATGGATACCGTTTCGGGCGCGAACATCAAGGACAAGGTAATCAGCGACATGATGAGCTGTTTGAAATGGAATTGGTATTTGGCCAGAACATAAGCCGCCATCGTACTGACCACCACGACGCTGACCAGCGTCAGCGAAACGACGATCAGACTGTTGAACAAATACCGCGTGAACGGCACCGTCGCATTGGACGCATGCAGAAAGAGCGTCTCGAAATTATGCAGGGTCGGATGCCGGACGAAAAACCGCGGCGGAAACAGGAACAGCTCGTTTTGCGGCTTAAACGCATGGTTGAAGATAAAGACGATCGGCAGCGACATGAACAAGGCCAAGCCTGTAAAAAGCGTGATCAAAATGACCTGAAAGGGCGACGCCGTGCGGAGTCGGCGCAATTTGGGCATCATGGGCTTACAGTTCCTCCTTCGAGTTAAACATCCGGTAGGCAAACCTCATCACGAAGTAACTGAGGAGCAGCAGAATGACCGAAACCGCTGAGGCATAGCCCAGTTCGAACCGGATGAACGCGTAATCGTCGACATGGTTGATGATGAGATGCCCCGCATATTGCGGCGTAATCTGCATCCCGGTTAGCTGGGTTGAAATACTGCCGGCCTTCAGGGTCGAAACGATCGTCATGACGGCGCTGAACAGCATTTGCGGTTTCATGGACGGCACGGTTATGTAGAACACTTCCTGCAGCCGGTTCGATATGCCGTCGATCCGTCCAGCTTCATACAGCTCCCGGTTGACCGTCTGCAGACCCGCCAGCATCGCCAGGAATCCTACGCTGAAGCTCATCCAGAGGGATACCACGATCATGATTTTCAGCAGGTACTTCGGATCCTGCAGCCAAGTTACCTGGGAATCGATCCACCCCATATTCAGCAGGAAGTTGTTCAAATAGCCGACGCGGTCGCCGCTGAAAGCAGCAATCCAGACGACCGTCAGCGCCACGCCGCCCGCCATGGACGGCGCGTAAAACACCAGCGTGTAATAATCGCGCACCTTCATCGGAAGCTGGTGAATGAGCCAGGCAAACAGGAAAGACAGCAGGTATCCGCCTGGCCCGACGATCAGTGCGAACACGAATGTGTTCGGAAGCGCCTTGGTCAGAAAGATGATGTCCTGCGTGAACAGCGCGATAAAATTGTCAAAGCCGATAAAATGCAGCTTGCTGAATCCGTCGTAGGACGTGAAGCTGAGCGTCGCGGCCATCACCACCGGAATGACAATAAAGACGAGAAAGCAGATGAGAAAAGGAGCCAGAAACGCGTAGCAGAAGGCATCCTTCTTCAAATCCAGCACAAACCGTTTCAGCTTGATCGCTACCGGGGATGGCGGCTTCGCGGCTGGCATAGCGGGCGTAACTTCAGTTTTCACGGCTTAGCCTCCTCCCAGTTAAAAGGTTCGGTAATTTGCGGCACATGCAAGTTCCCCCCCGCTATGCCGAAGTTCCGCTGCCTGCGGTCCATCTCCCGCTGCAGCGACAGGTTGGCCTCTTCCAGCGATTCGCTCGCCGGCATGCCGTCAAATACCGTCTTGTTCCAGGCAAAGTCCATCTCCCGGGCCAGGAAGTAGTATCCTGGAACATTGGGCAGATTCGCCGCCCAGCGGGCCTGCTCCCGAATCGCTTTCAGGTCTTCGGACGGCCAGCTCAGCGACTTCATCGCCTCGACGTTGGCCGTATTCCAGCGGTACTCGATGCCGTAGTACGACTCCATATCCCCGGCGTACCTGGACTGGACATCCGCGGAAGTCCACCATTTCAGAAACTGCCAGGCCGCATCCTTTTTGTTGCTCTTCTTCATGATCATGGCCGTGGACAGGCCCTGCGGCGACCAGCGGGCCACTTGACCGTCCGGCTGCTTGATCCCCGGCAGGGGCGCGACTTTCCAGTGCCCCGTGATCTCAGGCGCAGCCACCTGCAGCTGCACGTACGTGTTGAAGTCGGATATGCCGATCGGGATGTCCCCGTCGCGGAAATGCTGGAAGAAAGCCGGTATGTCGATCGGCAGGTTGTATTTGGTGTACAGCTGCGTCCACTGCTTGAACGCCTTTTGCCCCGAATCGCTGAACAGGCTGGACTTCAGCCCGTCGGGCGTATACGGCGATGCGCCGTTTTCAAGAAAGAGGGTGGCGAAGTCCGCCTTCGGAACGTTCATCGTCATGCCGTTCTCCTGCAGCGTCGGCAGGATGTCAAACACGTCGTCCCATGTATCCGGCGCCTTCAAACCCAAGCTCTCGAGAATATCCGAGCGGTAAAAAAGCAGTTGGAAGTTCTGCACCTCCGGCAGGCCGTAAGTGCCGCCGTTATAGGCCAGGGCTCTCGAAGCACCCGGGATGAACCGTTTCATGACATCGGCGAATCCCGGGTAAGAGGACAGATCCTGAACGGCATCCCGCATCGCATAATCGGCAGGCGTGGCTTCTGCCAGCCCGAGCGCCACGTCGGGCACGTCTCCGGCGGCATTGCCCAGTATCAGCATGTTGGGATTCGGCATGAGATTGATGTTGACCTGAATCCCCGTTTTCGGCGTAAAGTCCTGGCTCACCAGCTCCCGCAGCTCATCGACGTAATCGCGGCCGCGGCCGACCCAGATCTCCAGCGCCCCGTCCTTCTTCTCTCCGTCCAGGTCGTAGTCCATCGTAAAGGAACGGGCGAAGTCGGCGATGGAATACGGGATCCGGGAGAGCGCCGTAGGTTCTTTGAGTCCGGTTTTGGCGTCCGGCGTCCGTACCACGAAATAATCGAGCAGCAGCGGCTGCTGGGTCAGCGTGGACATCCAGGTGCCGATGTTGGCCTGAATCGTGGCGAAATCGTTCACCTTATTCGGAATGCTGTTGACGTCAGCCGCCATGATCTCCAGCATGCTCACCGCCGACGCGATTGCTTGCGACAGGTCGGAGCTGCCTTCATTGACGCGGTTAATGTAGTCCCGGATCAGCTTCAGACGGTCGATCAAGGATTGAAGCGTTTTGCCCGCATTGGGGTCGTATTTATTCATATCCCAGGTGCGGCTGGCGTCCAGGTTGGCATCCGAGGCGCTTTTGCTGTAATTACCGGTGATGAGCCGGATATGGCGGTCGAAATCCGATATTTGCGCCAGGGTATCCTTCAGCGCGATCAGGATCGGCTGCATCGTGCTTGAATCGGCCGTCATTCGCATCGTGTGATTCCCTTGGTTCAGGTAAAATTGATAGGGCCTGCCTTCCGTGTCCGATATCGCCGAGATCTCGAACTCCTTGTGATATGCCAGACCGTAATGAAGCAGTTCCTTGAACGGGACTTTACCGTCAATTTCGATGGTCCGATAGGCTTTGAACCCCGGTCTGTAGTTTTGGAAATTTTTCAGATCGATGACGTACCAGCCGTCGGCCGGAACCTCGAAGCTCCACTCCACCCACTCGCCCGGCTGCTTCCAACGGTTCCCTCCGAGCACGTTATAAGTGATGCGTCCCTTGGGATCCGGTGAAATGTATGGCTCCGACCAGCGGTCCGTCTGAATGGACAGACTCGACTTGCGCTGGAACTGCTCGGCTTCCGTCTGCTTAAACCAGCCCTCTCGGGCCTTCATGGCGGGCTGCTGTTTGACGTATTCCGTATAAGCCGCGATCGGCTGCTGGGTCTGGAAATAGAGGTCCCGGATCGCGACCGCCCCCCTCTCTCCGGTTAACCGGAGCGTGTGCTGCCCTGGCTCAAGGCGGTACAGAAGCGGCTGGGATGAAGCCGAATAATCGCTTGCCGCCTTGTCCGTCCATTCGGGGAGCTCGGTCTGCTGGGGACGTACCTGCATCCCGATTTCGTTGACTTCGTACGGATATTTCGCGTCCTTCCACATCCGTTCCAGCTCGAAGCGCTCCGATTCCGCGAAGGGGAATTTTCCGTCGATCATGGCCCCGCGGATGACGGAGCTTCCACCGCCCGGCAGCGCCTTATAGTCCAAATGGAGCTCATACCAACCGGCCTTCGGGACCGTAAAGGTCCACTCCACCCAGCCGGATTCGTTGTCCCAGCTCAGCATGCTTCGTCCGCTCTCGGCTTCCTTGGACAAGTCCGCATCGGTTGAGGCCGCCTTGTAATTCACCGGATCGAGCCGAATGGCCACCTCATCCGCAGCGGCATATTCACCTTCCTGCCCTTTCATGAGCTGGGCGTAAGGAAGTTCACCTTCCTTGCTTGCCAGATCAAGCAGGTCGGCGGCGGTGACGCTGGTGGAGTAAACCACAGGCTCATCGGCCGACAACCAGCGGACGAGTCCGAACAGAAGTGCGGCAATGATCAGCAGCCTCAGGGAAATGCGCGCGATCCGGGGAAAGGTGGGTTTCTTCATGCCTCACCTCTCCCTACCGATTCCTCCGTACTCTCATCAAAAAAGTGGATTTTGTGCATCTGCATGCCTACGGAGACCACGTCCCCGGCCGTGTACGTCTGCTCAGGATCGGTACGGGCGATCAGTTGAAAGGTACCGATTTGCACGTAAACATAGGAATCCGCGCCGGTGGCTTCGGTCATTTGCACAAGTCCGGTAACGAAACCGGCCTCCTCCAAGCTGCCGCGCTTCAGGATCACGTGTTCCGGCCGCACGCCCAATATGACGCTGCGAACGGTTTTCGGAGCCCGCTCAACATTTCTGCCGAAAGCCTCAGGCAGGAGCAGCCTCATCCGTTTGTTGGAAAAATAGTAGTCTTCGTCGTTTTTCTCGATCGTGCCGTTCAAAAAGTTCATCTGGGGCGAACCGATAAATCCGGCGACAAACACATTGGCCGGTTCGTCATACAGCGTGCGCGGTGCGGCCACCTGCTGGATGACTCCGTCCTTCATCACCACGATGCGGGTGCCCATCGTCATCGCTTCCACCTGGTCGTGGGTGACATATACCGTCGTCCGCTTCAGGTCGCTCTGCAGCTTGATCAGCTCCGCCCGGGTCTGGGCGCGCAGCTTGGCATCGAGATTGGACAGCGGTTCGTCCATCAGAAACACCTGGGGCTCGCGGGCAATCGCTCTGCCGAGCGCAACCCGCTGCTTCTGGCCGCCGGACAGCTGACTCGGCTTGCGGTCCAGCAGATGGGCGATTTCCAGGATGGACGCCACCCGCTTCACGCGCACATCGATCTCATGCTTCGCCGTCTTGCGGAGCTTGAGGCCAAGGGCGATATTTTCGTAAACGGACAGATTGGGATACAAGGCATAATTCTGAAAAACCATCGCGATATCGCGATCCTTGGGGGAGACGTAATTGATGAACCTGCCGTCCAAGTAAAGCTCGCCGCTGCTGATCTCCTCAAGTCCCGCAAGCATGCGCAGCGTCGTCGATTTGCCGCAGCCGGAGGGACCGACCAGGACAAGAAACTCTCCTTCTTCGATGGACAAATGGAAGTCGTTCACGGCGGGGCGGGATTCGCCCTTGTACCGTTTGAATACATGATTAAATGTGATGCTTCCCACCGTTCTCACCTCACGCTATCTAACTGCCGTTTCTACCTTAATGGTAGCGCATTCATAACAGGGCCAAAATGAGGTGAAATTAATGTTTGCAGTCCATTTTTAACGTGTCCTGCTTTTGCAGCGCTGCTGGCCCTGCATTTGCCGGATGCCGGAATCGCCGCAATCTCCCAAGACACAAAAAAGCCTGTGCACGATCGCTCGAAAGCGATGCTATGCACAGGCATGTCATGCTGGCTTGCCCTAAGGCAGCAAATTGTACAAGCGATATATGAGAACCGCCGTTTCCGCCCGCGTGATCGGTTCTTCCGGATTGAACTTGCCATCGTCACCTTGCAACAACTTCGCATTTCACTGCACGAACAGCGTTTTCATTCCGTCTTTGCCCGCCTGAATGCCGCCGAATGCCTAATCAGCCTCCGTGCTGCCCAGGCGGACGCTCACCAGCTTGGACGTTTGATCCAATGCCGGCGATAACGTCAAGGCATGCTGTCCGGATTCGAGCCTCCGCCGGGTGTCCCGCTCCCTGCTGAACCGGAGCCGGCGCCAGAACCGGATTTCCCTCTTCCGTTCGATCCCGGTCCTCCCGGATGCTCCTCTCCGCGCGGAACCGTCCCAAGCTTCGAACCAATGGCAGCGAGCCGAGCCTGCAAGGATGTCTTCAGCCCGCTATCCGGCAGGAGAAGCACGAAATTGGCAGCAGCATCGACGGTGCTGACCTCTTTCTTTTGCATGGCCGACTTCACGCTGGCTTGGGCGGATTTCTCCAGCAACTTCACATAATCGTCCTGGAGGAGGTACAGATTGCCGAACAATCCGGCATCCTTGCTGGCGCCGATACCTCCGTTAAACTCCATGAATCCGGATCGGCCTTCCCCGTCATTTTCGTTGACGAGCAGCGCAAGCCCTATCGGTTTATCGGGGTGGAAGTTGTACCCGGCGCCGTGAAGCGCCTCAAACGGAAGGGTCAGCTCATAATGCGTCACCTTGGCCGTTTTGTCGCGGGTAATGACCGCCTGGACAGATTCCAGCGGGCCCGGCGTTATCCCGTCCGGAGCACGCCATCTCCACTTCTGCACGCTGCCGTCCTCGTTCAGCGCAAAACCGAGCTCGTTCACCTGGCGGCTGGCCCCGCCGTCTTCCTTCGCCAGATCGATGCCGACCTGCAGGCTGTCGCCCTGCCATATATCGCCGTTTGTATACGTCTGGCTATGGACGTTGTCCTTGACGTCTACGTTGACATATAAATGGGTATCATCCCATGTGACCTTGGAGGTAAGTCCGAGATCATTGGCACCTCCCCAGCTTCCGCCAACGCTGTAATAATGCTCCGGACCGGACACTTCAATCGAAGGCGCATGCTCCGGAGCCTTGCTCCGCGACGCAAAGGACTGGGACAGTTTGAGCGAGGCTTCATAACTCTCCCCATTGTCCAGCGTAATCCTGAATTTCAGGGAATCGGCTGATAAGTAAGGGATGGCAACGCTGCGTGTTTCCCCCTTCTTCAGATTTTCAAAACGGATCGGCTTCAGCGATTCCTTATACATGACGGGATTGACCCATTCGATCTGTCCCTTCAGCGTTCCATCTCCGGCCGCATTGGTCATCGACAGCACCGTACCTGTATCTTCCGGGTGTGAAGGATCGAAAGGCGCCTTCTCCAGCTTCAGCGTAACAGGATAGAGGTTGCTCCCCGACACTTTGCCTGGGGCATCGTTCTGAATTTGAAGCCCCCCGCTGGCCAGGTTGTTGGAAACGATCATCTTATCAATTTCCGGCCCGGCATACACATGGGTCGTTTGAGACTGCTGGAAGTAGGAATCGTACAGTCCGACGTCGCCGCCGACGGCGTTAATGCCGATGTCGCCGACCTTGGTAAAGTTGGCCTGCTGAATCCGCACAGTGCCCCCGAAGATGTCGAAGGAACGGTTCGTATCTCCCCACATCGAAGAGTTGAAAAACACCGCATTGGAGCCGAAGTCTTTGCCGACCTCAACATAGACTTTATCGGTGGTGCTGATCGAGACCAGCTCCGTGTTAATAAACTTGAGTCCCGCCTTGTCCGCGCCTTCTAGCACGGCTCCTTTTTTGCTTCCGTCCGTGCCGTGGCCGATGACGACGGCCTCAGGCCCCTGCCCATCCTGTCCTTCGAAATGGATACCGAACTTCGAACCGAAGACGAACGTGTTAAAAATAGTCTCCTGCTTCACGTTGCCGATGCGAAAAGCATCCAGATGGTCCTTCTGATAGTTCCAGACCATGTCGGAATCTGCGCTGGTGGAAGGATGGTTCGGGTAATTGCTGCGCCCGTAATAATGCGGATTGAATTGGACGTTCCGCAAATATCCGCCCTGCGCACCTCCGCCCAGGTAAATCCCTTCCTTCAGCGGGGAACCTGCCACGTAATCGATGTAATGCCCGCTCGTATCGTATGTTCCAAAATCGACGGCCTGGTATGGATTGACCAGTGTCGTATCGATCAGGTAGACGTCCCTGCCCTGGCCTTGAACGGTCCATGGGTACGGCTTGACCGGGTTCGCTTCGGTCCACGTTTGATGGTCGTAATATACGGATATTCCGCGAAGGCCCGCCGACGCTTTTAATTGGATCAACGCCGGGGCGTCGGGTTCATTTTGCCCGTAGTTCGTAAAAATGACCGTGCCGCCGCCAATGGTATGGTGCGGAACATCAAAATTGCCGCGCAATTCTACGCCGGTCGGCACGACAAGCGGCTGATCGACCCGGTAGATTCCGGCCGGCATATACACCGTGCCGCCGCCGGCTTCCCCGGCATCATGCAGCGCCTGCTGGATCGCCTGGGAGGCATCCTCATTCCCGGAGGAATCGGCGGAGTAGGGCTCATTCACCACGTTAAACAACCCTCGTGCCGCAGGTTTGGGTTGATGTGCAATATCCACGGAAAGCACATCAGGAAGGCTGTCCAGGACATACTTATCGTCTTGGCGGATGTTCATGTCCGTCGATTTGCTCTGATTCGTTACGGACAGCTTGCCGTCGTATCCCGAGTTGATGGAATTTACCGTTCCGATGTTCCCCTCAAGCAGGAGATGACGATCGGGTTTGGCGAAGCTGGAAGCCCCTAGAATCAACGATCCGCCGCGAGCGACGATCGCATAGTCTTCGCTGCCGTCCCCCCAGTTTTCGAACGTGCTGTTCTCGAAGGATAAGGTGCCGCTGCCCTCGTTCAGGACCGCCTGATCAGGATGTCCGCCCACCTTGACGCCGTTAAACTGAACAATGGAGTTGAAGCCTTGTGTCGCATAAATGGCAACCGGGTGCTGCCCTACGCCAGCTTCGAACCGGCTGTCCGTAATGAGCAGGCCGTAATTGTTGACGCCCTCAATCTTAAGCGCGACATGGCAATCCTCTACCTGGATCTTGTACAGCTGCGCATTGGCGGATTCAAGACTGCCGGTTCTTGTCGTCATCCGCATGCCCGTTTCATATCCGGAAATATGGATGTCCGACATGTATTCCCAGTCGGAGCGGCCCATCACGATGCCCTCGGCATGACCCGTCATGTAATCATGCAGTTCGCCGCGATCGGGCGAACCCTCGAGGCCTGAGCCGGACCAGAGATCCGGGGACAGATGAATCCCCTCCAACCGTCCGATATCCGTCGTATAATCGAGAAAGATGCCTGTCTTCAGCGTGGTACCGTAGAGATTCTTGACGTAATGCAGCTCGTTCCAGTCCGGTCCGATCTTGATCCCCTGATAGGCGTTGACCAGCGTGACGTTCTTGACGGTCGCGCTATCGCCGGGAAGCTGTTCGATCGTCCACGGATAAGGGACCGGATTGGATGCACTCTGTTCCGGGTACCAGATCGACAGGTTCGTCACGCCGCTGGAAGGCTGCAGCTTGATGAGGCTCGTGCCCGCCTCCTGTCCCTTGCCGGTATAGACGGCAAGAACGGTGCCTAGAACCCTGCCGCCCTCCGCTTCCGGATTCGCCCAATCGCCGCGGAGCGTGACCCCCGTCGGGACGACGAGCTCGCTTGTCAGCCTGTACGTGCCTGAAGGCACGAACACGACGCCTCCACCTTGGCCCCCCGCATCAGCCAGCGCCTCCTGGAAGGCGCGGGTGTCATCCGTGCTTCCATCCCCTTTGGCCCCATAATCCTTCACGCTGCGGTCAGCGATGACGATATCATCCGTCGGATATGCCGTATCATAGACCTTGGTTTCGTGGGTCCCCGACGATTCACGGGGCTGCTTCGTCACGGTCACCTTCGCCAAATACAGCTCGGGATTCGGCGATTGTGCCCCGCCGCCAGTGACGCCGATCCGGAAATCCGCACCGTTCGTGCGGTTCTCAAAGCGCGCGTCGCTCAGCTTGAAGGTATGCTCCTTCCAAGTCCCCGAATCTTCGTACGTAAACAGCGGAGCGTCTTTAAAAGCAGATTGCTTGGAATCATATTGAAGGACCATGTCCCCATTGCCGCTGTCATAATATTCGGCCGTTACCAAAACGTCCTGGTTGCTAAGATCGCTTGCGAAGTCGTCATCCACATTGAAATAAAAATAGAGGATGTTATCTCCCGGCTGATTCGGATTGACCTCTTGGTTGGTCTTCCAGTACGTTTTACCGTCCTTTTCGCCCACCTGCAGCCCTTCCTCCGGGCCGTCCCCCGGACGGGCGGTCATGCCTTGTCCATCCGGCGTTTCTCCGAGCGCAATGTATACGGAATCGGTTACCGTTACCGGGGCGGATGGCGGAAGCTGACTGCCGTCCGCCGCATCTTCGTCATCGGCGGCGGCCCTTAGCGGAGCAGGAACCATCCAGAATAAGGTGACGACCATCACGACGACGGTCATCTGCGCAATAAAGCGCCTAAAGCTCAAACGGTTGTTCACGATTATACCTCCCATGCTTGATTCGCTTATCAAGCTGCACGAAAGCAACGCTGCTTCGCTGTGGGATCATGGTTGTATTCGCTTTCAATTTGCAGCAAAAAAAGAGCGGCCGTTCATTTGAAGCTGCAATCCAGACCTTTCACTCATGCCTTGCCTCATTAAAGATGGCACATCCCCCCCCCTTTCCCGCAGGCGACTTGCTTCATCTATGAAACCTGAAGGGAAACCGGCCTTATTGGCCGGCATCCCTCCAGGAATGAGCAGGCTCCCAGTTCAGGACCGACTTTGCCCGGGCGTTGGATACGAACGCCGTAAGCTCATCTTGATCCTTGCCTGGAAAAGGCACCTGCGGATAATACTTGGCTGCCAGCTCGCTGACGCTTGCATCGCTCAGCATGTCGCTGGATGTGATATTCAGACGGCATGCTTCCGCCTTGCCATGTCCGGCCCCTTCCAGCGCAAGCCGGCATGCGGCAGCGGCGTCGCGCGCGTCGACATAGCTCCATAGAATACGGTGATGTCTGGCGGTGTCGCCGAAAGCAGCGATTTCCCGATCGTATTCATTCGGCGCCAGAATCAAGGAGAAGCGGAGGGCATAGATCTCCATGCCCGTACGGCGGGCAAACATGTCGCCAGTCTGTTCGTTCACTTGCTTGGACAGCCCGTAGCTCTCCTGCGGCAGCAGCACATGTTCCTCGTCGACGGGGAGCGTATGCGGCGGGAAAGGATGCTTCGCCCAGCAGAAGCCATAGGCCGATTCGCTTGATCCGAATACGACGCGTTTGATGCCGAGCTTCGAAGCGGCCTCCAGGATGTTATACGTCGCCATAACGTTGTTGGCAAAGATCCGCTCCGGCGAAAAGTTGATGGGATTCGGCACGGCCGCCAGGTGAACCACCGCATCCGATTCGGCCAAAATGCCGTACACCTCGCCAAGCTGGGTCAAATCCCCCTGGATATAGCGGGCATATCGATTTTTCCCGCTTGGCGGGCGGGCATCCGTTCCGATGACCCTGTATCCTGCATTGTTAAGCTCTTGAACTACGTAATGGCCCAATTTCCCTTCCGAGCCGGTCACGACGATTTGCTTCACAATCATTTCCTCCTTCCGGCCGGACCTTACGGACGAATCAGTGTTCCATCCGGCTTGCGGTCCAGCTTGTATGGGTGATGGTATGTTGCCAGGGAACCTTGATCCCTGAGCAGGGCTCCCGCTTTGTGCTCGTCGATATCGATGCCGAGCCCCGGCTTATCGTTCAGTTTCAAATGTCCGTTTTCCAAAACCGCATGACCCGGGAAGGCCTCCTTCTCCTCGCCCCGGAAATGGTTGATTTCCTGTACGCCGAAGCTCATGATCGCCATGTCCAGATGCGCGGCTGCGATTTGGTTAACCGGGTCGTTCTCCCCGCCTTCCTGCCACGCGGTGCGGACGCCGAAAGCTTCACAGACGGCGGCGATCTTGCGGCATGGAGTAATGCCGCCGGCCTTGGAGACGCGCATCCGGACAAAGTCGATCAAGCGCTCCTGCACCAGCGGCAGCCACTCCTGCGGGTGGACAAACAATTCGCCGACGGCCTGCGGCGTGGTGCTCGTTTCTTTTACCCGCCGGTACCAGCCCGTATGCTCCGATTGCAGCAAGTCTTCCACGAAGAACAGCCGGTAAGGATCCAGCGCTTTGGATAAGCTTACGGCGCCGGAAGGCGTCAGATGCTCGTGAACGTCATGCGTAAAGCCCAGATTCATGCCGAACCGCACGCGCAGCTTCTCGAACATGTCCGGGATCGCCGTGATGTAGCTGGCTTCATCGAACACGCTGGCGGAAGGGAATTTCGACGTTCCCTGCGGAGTGACGAATCCGCCTCCACCGTAACCCCCAAGCTGGCAGCGGATCACGCCGAATCCCTGCTCCTGGAAGGCATGCACCTCTTCCTCCAATTGCGCGTAGGTCGCACCGTTGGCATGCGCATAACAAGGAACGGCTGAACGAACCGCGCCGCCCAGAAGCTGGTACACGGGCATTCCCGCTTCCTTCCCCTTGATGTCCCACAGCGCCATGTCGATACCGCCTATGGCGGTATGGAGCGTGGAGCCGTTGCGCCAATAACCGCTCGTATACATCGTCTGCCACAGATCCTCGATCTGGCCGGCGTCCCGTCCGATAAGCACCGGTGCCAGCAGTTCCTCAATGATGCTGACTACGGCTCCCGGCTGGTAGATATCACTGGCCGAGCCGATGCCGTACAACCCGTCCTGATCCGTCATGACTTTGACGATGACCCAGCTTCCATCATGTCTCGTTCGAATGCAGCGTACTGCCGTTATTTTGGCCATACCGCTTTCCCCTCCCCAAAATGGACTATATTATCGCAGAGCCGGACGAATGCCAACCGTCTGAATTTTTGCCGGTCCCAGCTCTGCCGTATACCCTCTTTGCTCGTTCCTTCCCATCTCTTCCCCGCGCTGTTCAATGACGGTGCTTTCATAGACGCCGTTCACCTGGAATGAAGGGGTGACCGACAGGGTAGTCGGCGCAGCCGATGAAACGTTAAATACCCGGAACATCAGATCCTCGTTCTCCTCGCCCAGCTTGAGTGCGCTGAAAGCAAGACGATCGCCTTCCCATTCGAGAAACGCATGATTCGCCGGCAGCTTGCCGCCGTGAACGCCCGTCTGCCGAACCGTCCATGGAACCGGGAATTGATAAGCCTCGATAAATGCGCCGGATTGAACCACATCGGCATCATGGGGAATCAGCTCCATTTCCAGGACATGCGTTCCCAGGCACTGCGCTTCGGGCGTAGCGAATACTCCCCAATCCCCAAGCTCTCTGACGCCGCGCACGAGCGTGACCGCCATCGTGTTATGCTCCGAAAGCACTTCGTATTCGTTCAGTCCCTGATTCGCGACGGTAAGACCCGCTTTGCCGTCGCTCAGGCTGATGAATGCGTTCTGATGCTGGGCGTTGCTCGGATTGCTCCACGCGGCTTCAGGCTGAATCGGGCGGCGCGCCAGTTCATAAATAGAGTCCGCAATGACATGGTCCGTTTGCAGTCCGGTCTTGAACAGCATGCGAATGCGATGGTCCTTCACCGTGTTGTCGATCATGCTCCGGATGCCGACGGAACGGCTGTCCTTGCCCAGGGTGAGCTCCGTGACGATCTTTACCCCTGCCGTCTCGCCGACGCGGCGGGACTTCCGGTACCGGAAAGGAACCATGGAGCGAATCTCTTCATCCAGCAGCGCATCCGCTCCAAGCGGTAGGTTCCAGACGCGCTCGATCCGGTAAATGGCGGCAAGCGGCGTATGCTTCACCAGCCGGATCTCTGCCGCAATCCCTTCCGTCGTCAGCGGCGTTTCTCCATCCGGCTGCCGGTACATGTATTCATTTCCGATGTCGCCCGTATCCTCGTAAATGCCAAGCCCCTCATACTTCCGGCCATTCACTTTATCGGACAGCGCGAAGGAACCGTCTCCCGCGATCTCCACCCGAAGATAACGGTTCTCCATCGCATTCCCGCCTGCGGTCACGCCGTCAGAAGCAGGCAAAACGGACTCGGCCTTGGACAGGGAATCCTTACGGACAAGGGCATAAGTCTGATAACCGATCCCCGGAACATCCTTGGCATAGAGCTCCACATCCACCTGAAAAGCCCAGTAAGGCTGACGGAACCGGTCATCCGGGAGGTCATAGCCGAATACGGGCCCGATCGGCTCGATGGTGGCCTCGACCGGTTTGCCTCCTTCGTCCGTTACGATCCATTCCTCCGGATCAAAAGCTTGATACTCTTCTTTGAACGCTTCGTATTTCTCATGCGGCGGCTGATGATCGAAGTAACGGCGCTCCACGTCCACCGTGATGCGAACCGCACCGGAACGGGAATGGCCCGACGTGTTAAAGACGACGAAAGGCCGCGCCGATTCCGGGTCAAAGCCGGAGGTGTCCACGGCATCGGCAACCGCCGCAGCACTGTCCGCAGCGATTGACTCCGCCACCTGCTGCGATTTGGCGAAGCGCGTCATCATCTCGCGATGCACCTCGTCAACGCTGCAGCCGCAGATGCTGTCGTGCGGATGGTTTTGCAGCAGCGTCTTCCATGCATACAGCAATTCGTGCCGCGGATAGGCCGTGCCGGTCAAATGGGCCATGACGGCGAGCGGCTCGGCCACCTTTTCCAGCAACGTCTGGCTCCGCACGTTTTGCTGTTTGATGTATACCCGGGCCGATGCGGTATTGACGAGCGTTATCCAGCCGTCCGTCCACTGGCTCCGCAGCTCGCCGCGCACGACATCGAGGGCATCCGGGTTCGCTTGCCGAAACGCTTCAATATACTCGGGAAAGCTGGAATGGCGGAACTTCACGTTCGGCACCATCTCGCCGGCGGTGCGCAGCGCCCCAGACAGATCCTTCTGCAGCGGCTGGTGGTCGCAGCCGTTCATGAAGAGCAGCTCCGGTCCCGAGGCGAATGCTTCGGCGGCCTCAAGCTTTTCCGCCCAATACGCCTCTGCCGTTTCAGGATCCGTCGGAATCTCCATCCCGTTGTTGTACCAGTTGGCGAACAAGATGGCCAGAACCCTGGAGCCGTCGGGAGATTCCCAGTACATCTCGGAGTATTTAGACGTGTATTCGTTGCCGGACTGTACTTCATTGTTGAAGCCTACCGGCTTGACGCCGCGTCCGTATACGGCCACATCGATGCCTGCCTGGCGAATGAGCTGGGGTGCCTGCCCCATATTGCCGAAGGAGTCGGGGAAATAGCCGATTTTCGCATATCCCCCCATGTTTTTCGAGGCCATGATCCCGATCAGCAGGTTGCGCGCATTCGCTTCGCTGCTGACCAGAAATTCATCCTGCAGAATGTACCAGGGCCCGACGATCAGCTTCCCCTGTTCGACCAGCGAACGCACTTGCTCCGTCCGGTGCGGCATCATTTGCAAATAGTCCTCCAGGACGATATATTGGCCGTCCAAATGAAAGCTTGCGAATTCCGGATCCCGTTCGAAAGCCTCGATCAAATCCTCCATGAGGCGAACCAGCTTCAGCCGGTGTTTTTCGTATGGTAAGTACCACTCTCTATCCCAATGGGAATGCGCAACAATATGCGCTGTTTTTAAGGTCATCTCTTTCATCCCTATCTTGTATGTTTTCTTTGGTGCTATCGATGAAACTGCATGATTGCTGCGTCTTACATTTTGACCGAACCGACGGTCATGCCTTTAACGTACATCTTTTGCATGAACGGAAACGCAAGCAGGATCGGTATGACGGTGATCAGCGCCCCGGCCATCAGCTCGTTCCATTTTTTGAACGATGAGGAGTCCAGGTACATCAGCCCCATCGGCAGCGTGAACATCTCCTGCTTGTCGATGATAATCATCGGCCACAGAATGTTGTTCCAGCTTCCGATAAAGTTCAGGATGGCGATCGTGCCGATCGCCGGCAGGGCAAGCGGCAGATAGACCCGCCAGTAAATTTTGAAATTGCCGCAGCCGTCCAGAACGGCGCACTCGTACAGCTCATGCGATATGGTCCGGAAATAGCTCGTAAACAGGAAGATGGCAAACGGCGCCGCCCCGTTGATCATCGGCAGAATCATCCCGACGTACGTGTTCTGCAGGCCGAGGTTCGTCATGTTGATGTACAGCGGAATGAGCGTCGTCACGCCTGGAACGAGCAGCAGTGCGATGAACGTGTAGTACACGAACTTTTTGCCTTTAAATCTGAACTTGGCGAACGAATACGCCATCATCGTATAAATCAGAATCACCCCAATGATGACGATGACGCTGACGACCACGCTGTTGACGAAAAAGCGGTAGAAGTTCAGTTTGTTCCAAACTTCCGCAAACGTGGACCACTCAGGCGCCCCTTTGGGGAAGGGTGACTGCGGATTGGCCAGTGCATCCTGGGATGTCTTCAAAGAAGTGCCGATCATCCACAAGAAAGGATACACGCAGGTCAGCCCGTATAAAACCAGAATGATGTGCTTGATACTCTTGACCATCTTGGGTCCTCCTCTAAATGTCGACTTTGAACGACCGGATACTGAACATGGCAATGGCTCCGGTAATCAGGAAGGATACCCATCCGATCGCGCTGGCCAGTCCGTAATCGTTATTCAGGAATGCCGTCCGGTACACGAGCGTCCCGATGACCTCCGAGCTTCCCGAAGGTCCGCCGCCGGTCATGATGAACACGTTCTCGAACGCCTGGAACGCACCGTTGACCATCTGGATGACGGCGATCAGCGTAATCGGCTTCAGAAGCGGCCATGTGATTTTCGTGATCATCGTCAGCTTGCTCGCTCCGTCGACGTTTGCGGCCTCGTACAGGGTAGGATCGATGGAGGTTAATCCGGCATAGTACAGAATCAACGTGCCCGGAAGGCCGCCCCATATTGAAGTAAGAATGATCCCGATCAGCGACGTGGACGAGCTGCCCAGCATCCCCCCGGGTACGGTCAGGAAATCGAGTCCGATGGCATGAAACAGGGAGTTAAAGGCACCGGTAGGCTCAAACAGCCCTTTCCATACGTAAAAAATCGCCACGCCCGATGCGATCATCGGCAGGAAGTATACCGTGCGGTACAGCGACGCCATCTTCGTATTTTGCAGGACGAACGCCAGCACAATTGCGATGGGAATGACGATAACGACCTGAGCTGCACCGATCAGGACGTTATGCAGCAGCGAATTGTAAAAGTTCTGAGTCACGATCGGGTCATCCCCGAGCAGGAACTGCCTGAAGTTGGCAAGGCCCTCGAAGCGGGCCGTCGAAAAATCGATCCCCGACCAGTTGTAAAAACTGAGCATTATCGAGAAGCCGACCGAATAGACGCCAACGGCGAGAAACAGGAGAACACCCGGCAGCAAAAACAGATACGGTACCCATTTATTTCTAGTTGTAATCATCTTCCATCACCTTTGGATTTGGATTAAGCAAGCGGCGGAAAGGAGCTGTCCCTGCCGCCGTTTGCATCATACACCGAGCCGCCGATCAGTTGCCGCTGGCCTGCAGGCTCTTCATCGTATCGTCGAATTTTTTCGCAGCCTGTTCGGCCGTCATTTTCTTTTCGATTATGGATTGGATGGACTGGGCATACACTTCCCACTCCTTGTTCTTGCCCCGGTAAGCGTTGATGGCCGGCTGGGCTTCCGAATATGGACCGGGCTCGGTGGCAAACGAGTCGACGATCGCCTTCAGATTCGGATCGAGATCTTTGGCATGATCGCCCAAATTCAGCGCCGGAACCGTATATGCCGCATTCGCGAAAGCAACCGCCGCATCCGGATCCGTGGTCAGATATTTGATGAAATCAAGCGCTGTATCCTTGTTCTTCGAGTCTTTGTTCACGGACAGCATCGTCAGCGTGAACGGATCCGTGGTCCAGGAAGTGATTTTCGAGCCGTCGATCGGCGGTACCGGGAACGTGACGATATCCTCCGGTTTCATGCCCATCGCGAGCAGCGTGGACATCGTGAACGAACCGCCAAGGTCAAATGCGGCTTTGCCCGCGGCAAACGCCTGGTCGGCGCCGTCGATATCGGTCGACAAAATTCCCGGCATCAGCAAGTCTTTGTCGGCGAGCGTCTGAACCGCCTGAACAACCGGCAGATGCCCCGGATCGCTCATTTTTGCTTTTCGTTCCAGCAGGTCAATATACGATTGAGGTCCGCCGTACATGATAGCCAGCGCAGAGCCGGCCCAGTTCTCCCACAGGTCGGACGTCTTGGCGCCAAAAACAAGTCCTGGCGTTCCCGTCTTGCTCTTGATCGTTTCCATCATCGTTACGAACTCTTCCCACGTTTTCGGAGCTTCAGCTGTAAGCCCCGCCTTCTCAATCAGCTGCTTGTTGCCGTAAAAGGTGAAGAATCCGCCGATATCAAACGGCAGCCCATAGTACTGCCCTGCCTTCAGCGATTTTTGCACCGTTGTGGCGTTTTTGTCCTTCTGCCAGGAATCGACCTGGCTTTGGGTCACTTTGATCGGATCCATGGCCGTGCCGTAGTACTTGCTCAGCACGTCGTCGCCGACTTCGCCCGACAGCTCAAGCACAGAGCCTTCGATGGAATCGCCCGCCGTGGCCCACCAGTTGATGACGTCAGGCAGATTTTTGGAGTTGGCCGCCGCCTGAAACTTTTGTCTGTAAGTATCGTCAGGCGTAAAGGTCTCAACATCCACTTTCACTCCGGTCTTCTCCTCGTACAGCTTGGCTGCCGCTTCGATTCCCGGCGTGTACGCGACTTTCCAGGTCCACATGGTCAAATGCTTGCTGCCTTCAGCGCTGCTGCCGCCCTCTTGCTTTTGCCCTCCTGAGCAAGCGCTTACAACCAAACAAAGAACGGACAGCATCGTTACCATCAAGGTTGCTTTTCTTTTCATTGGATAACCACCTTTTCGCTTAATCGGTTAAGTTAACTTGGATTTTTCTATTTCTGAAGGTGATGCGGATTGCAATCCCTTTCAACATGGCGGACTTGGATACCACCTCCCTGTTAAAATGTGACAAGTTCCAACTCCTACCAGCATCGCTGCCAGCCTTTTTCACACGATGCCTTCTCGATATTCGATTCAACTTATGATAACAATATAAACATCATATTTTTTAATGTAAATGTTTATTTTTTTATTACAACTTAGTTAGGACCAAACAAAAAAATGCAAAAAACCGTTGAAAAATCTCATGATTTTCGCGAGTTCGTTTAGGGAGAGGAAATAAAAAAACATACCATTCGACATGAAAACTTGTATTTTATACTTGTTCGGGTTGAATATTTGTAATATATTTTAAACAGACCTATTCTCGAATGGAGCGCCGTAACATGACGAAAAAGTTTACTCCCATGTATAAAAAAATCGAAAATTATATCATGGAACAGATCCGCAGCGGGAACTGGAAGCCGATGAACCGAATCCCCTCGGAGAATGAGCTCTCGGATCAATTCGGAGTAAGTCGGATTACGGTCAAGAATGCGCTGACCGACCTTGTGGACAGAGGTATCGTATACCGCATGCAGGGAAAAGGAACCTTCGTGTCGGAGCAAAGAGCGGAGGCCCTGTTTCCCCCGCTGTCAACCGAAGTGGAACTGCCGCCAAGCAAGACCGTCGGTTTTTTGCTGCCCCGCCTGGACAACCGTTTTACCGCCAATTTGCTCAGCGGTATTGAGGATTCCCTTGCCGAGAAAGGCTATCATCTGTTATTTTCCAAAACGAATGACTCCCAAGAGTGTGAAATCCAGAAAATACGCGAAATGAAGCAGGCCGGCGTCGCCGGACTCATTATCTATCCCGTAGAAGGCGAAAATTACAACAACGAAATTCTATCCCTCACGCTGGGCAGATTTCCGCTGGTGCTTTTGGACCGCCTGCTGAAGGGGGTCGAAACCAACTCGGTCAGCTCCAACAACTACGCGGCTGGCCAGCAAGCCGTTCAGCATTTGTACGATCTGGGGCATCGGCATATCGGATTTATTTCCACCAAATCGGAAGGAACCTCCAGTATCGAGGAACGGCTCGCCGGGTACGAGCAGGCACTGGAGGACCGTCACATTCTTATCGACCGCAGCCTGCAGATGACGCGGCTGGGCATGGACAACAGCGACGAAGAGGTCATCGAGATGATCCAGCAGTTTTTGCAGGCCAACCCTCATATGACTGCGGCCCTTTCTTCGAATTTCAGCCCACATGTCATCCAAGCCGCCTTGGCTATGGGATTGCGGGTTCCCGAGGACCTCTCCGTGGTTTTCTTTGATGACGTCGTATATCCCGATTTCAGCGTCGTCCCCCCTACGGCGGTGGTGCAGCAGGAACGGGAATTGGGCCGCGAGGCAGGGAAGCTCATCATCGATCAGATCGAAACCGATGCGCCCGGGTACAAACAGGTCAAGCTGCCGACCCGCCTCATTCCGCGGCGTTCGACCTCGCTGCATACCGGCGCTTCCGTTTCCCCAAGGGGGCTGTAATGACCGGTTTTTCTCCTATTTGCATCTGAAAAGCAAAAAACCGACGTGAACACGTCGGTTTTTTTAGATCCATGCCCCTTGCAAAGAACTGCCTTTTATCCACAACCAGGCAAAGGCCGCCACGATTGGTGGCAGCCTTTTTTGTTTTATCCCGTTAACGATGAATTATACTCCAACCAACTCGCAAGCCGCAAAGTGATCTTCCGAAACCTTTTTCTTCTCGGGTTTGACGGTTTTGCACGTATCGACGGCGAAGGGACAGCGGGGATGGAATGCACAGCCGCTTGGCGGGTTGAGCGGCGACGGCACCTCTCCTTGAATCGATACCATCTCCTGCTTCATCTCCGGGCTTTCCGGAATCCTCAGGATCGAACCGAGCAGCACCTGCGTATACGGATGCGTCGGCTTCTTGAACAATTCTTCGGCAGGCGCCTGCTCCACCACTTCCCCCAAATACAGGACGGCAATTTCGTCGCTCAAATATTCAACGACCGCCAAATTATGCGAAATAAAAATGTACGTCAGGTTGTACTCTTCCTGCAGTTCTCGCAGCAATTGAATGACCTGAACCTGAATGGATACGTCCAAGGCGGATACCGGCTCATCGCAGACGATCAGCTTTGGATTCAGCGACAATGCCCGGGCGATGCCCACGCGCTGCAGCTGTCCCCCGGACAGCTCATGCGGATAAGCATATATGGCTTCATGCGGCAGGCCGACCCGTTCCAGCAGTTCAATGACCCGCAAACGCCGGCTTGCTTTCGTCCCGATTTTATGAATCGCCATCGCGTCTTCAATCGCATCCCCCACCGTCATTCTCGGATTCAGGCTCGCCCTCGGGTCCTGAAAAATAATTTGCATGTCCCGGCGAAGCTCGCGCAGCTTATTTTTCTTGACGCCAGACAGGTCGACGCCATCAAAGACAATCCTGCCTTGATCCGATTCCAATAAGCGCAGGACCATGCGTCCCAGGGTGGATTTTCCCGACCCGCTTTCGCCTACGATTCCCAGCGTTTTCCCCGCTTCCAGCGTAAACGAAACGTTCTCCACGGCATGCAGCGTTTTCCCGTGCACTTTAAACGTTTTTGAGACATTTTCGACTTGCAGGAGCGGTTTATCCCGCATAGGAAGCGACCTCCTCGGCATGATGGCAGGCAATTTGGTGGTTTGCGCCAAAGGTGCGGAGCTTCGGCATCTCATGGTGGCATCGCTCGGTTTTAAACGTGCAGCGTTCGGCAAACGGACAGCCGGTCGGCGTCGTTGTCAGCGTCTTAGCCGCCCCCGGAATCGGCATAATGTTCTTCCCCTTGTGTCCGACTTCGATGATGGAGCGCTTCAGTCCGATGGAATACGGATGCGAAGCCTCTCGAATGAATTGATCGGTCGACGCCGCCTCCATGATTTGGCCGCCGTACATCACGATGATTTTGTCGCAAAAGTTGGTGGCTAGACCGAAGTCATGCGTCACCATGACGACGCTCATCCCCCGTTTTCTGCGAAGCTCCTGCAGCAGGGCGAGAATTTGCATCTGCACGGTCACGTCGAGCGCCGTCGTCGGTTCATCGGCAATCAGCAGCTGCGGCTCGCAAGCCAGTGCAATCGCGATCATGATGCGCTGGCGCATCCCCCCGGAAAATTCATGAGGATAGCTTTTAAACCGCGAGAGGGGGTCGGGAATCCCCATTTCCTGCAACAATTGAATCGTCCGGGCAAAAGCCTCCTTGCGGCCGGCATATTGATGCGTCAGCATCGCTTCCATGATCTGATCCCCGACTCGCATCACCGGGTTCAAGCTGGTCATCGGATCCTGAAAGACGACGCCGATGTCGCGTCCGCGGATATCCTCCAATTGTCTCGGTCGCAGCTTCAGCAAATCCTTGCCCTGGAATACGGCCGTCCCTGACGTGATCCTTCCATTCTCGCGGAGCAGCCCGAGCGAAGACATCAAGGTGACGGATTTACCGGAGCCGCTTTCGCCGACAATTCCCAGCGCTTCGTTGTCATGGACCGCAAAACTGACGCCATTGACGGCATACACCTCATCTTCGCTTCTGGCAAACTTCACGTGAAGGTTATCGATGGTAAGCAGCGGTTCACGCATGTTAATGGCCTCCTTTCGGACTGAAGGCTTCCTGAAGTCCGTCGGCGACGAACAGGAATGACAGCAGCGTCAGGGCAAAAATGCCTGCAGGAAAATAGAGCAGCCACGGGAAGCCTAGAATGTTCTCGCTGGCTTGGGCGATCATGTTCCCGAACGAAGGGATCGGCGGCTGAAGGCCCATGCCAAAAATGCTCAAGCCTGCAATCTGGGTTAGGTCGCCCGGGATGCCAAAGGCCAGCGCGACCCCCATGCTTCCGATGACGTTCGGCAGCATGTAGCGTCTGGCAATATGCGCCTGGGAAGCCCCCAAGGCTCTTGCCGCCTCCACCATCTCGCCGTCCCGCATGCCGAGGACCAAGCTTCGGATCAATCTTGCATAGCCGGCCCAGCCCGGAATGCCGATCGCCAGTATGAGCGATAAATAGCCGCGGCCGAGCAGAATGACCAGTATCAGGGCAAACAGAAATCCCGGGAGCGTCATCATAAAATCGACGGCACGCATAATGACCATGTCCGCAATCCCGCCGCGGAGTCCGGCCCACAGCCCAAGGATGATGCCGATAATAAAGCTGACCACCGTCGCCCCCAGCGCGATGATCAGCGCGCTCCGGACACTAAACAGAATCTGGCTGAACATATCGTGCCCGACGTTATCCGTGCCGAATATATGCTGCCAGGACGGTCCCTGATTGATGGCCAAAAAATCACCCGTCCGGTAGTCATACGGAGCTACCCAGGGGCCGATGATGCCCGCTATGAAAAAGAGAACGACCCAAACCAGGCCGATAACGGCCAGACGATGCTCCCTGAAACGCTTCCAACCTTGGTAAAATGAAGAACGGTATATGCTCTTCTTCTGGACGACGACGTCCGATTGAACAGCTGCAGCTGTTCCAGCCATGGGCTCCCCCTCCTATGATCGTATACATGCTGTGCCGTGATTACAGTTTGACGCGCGGATCAATCACGGCATAAATGATGTCAACCAACAAATTCATGATCATGATCATGGAACCCAGCAGGAACACCGAGGTAATGGCAAGCGGATAATCGAAGCTGGTGAACGCCGTCTGCATCACCTGGCCCAGTCCCGGAATCGCAAAAATTTGCTCGACCCAAATCGTCCCCATCACGGTAAAAGCAAATTGCGGTCCAACGACGGTAATCATGGCGGTCAGGGAGTTTTTGACGCCGTGCTTCATGACCATCGGCCAGTATTTGACTCCCTTGGCTTTAGCTGTCCGGATGTAGTCAAGCCTCAGCGTTTCGATCAGGCTTCCGCGCATATACCGGGCCACCACGCCAATGTTCGCGGCCGCCAAGCAAATCACGGGCAGTACGGCATCCTTCCAGGATCCCCAACCGGTCACCGGGAGAATCCCCTGAAAGACTACGCCGAACAGCAGAACCATAATAACCGCGAGGACAAACGCCGGAATGGCCTGCCCTGCCAAAGAGACGGTGCTGACCACATAATCGATCCACGTATTTCGCTTGAGCGCCGCGATAATACCAAGCGGAACCCCGATGACGACGGACAGAAGCACGGATCCGAATGCCAGGAGTGCGCTAACCGGCAGCGTCTGCTTCAGCTGTGCCGCGATCTGCAGGGACGGGTTCTGCATCTGCCGAAATCGAACGTCAACTCATGCCAGATATATTTCAAAATCTGCTGCCACAGCGGCAAATTCAAGCCGTACCGGCTCTGAAATTGTTCCATGATCTGATGATAAAGAACGGGATTCTGGCCTTGCAGCGGAGCCAGTGCCGTGGCCATCGTATTTGTGTTCATGAACCCGCCCGGCGAATAGTACATCATGATATAGCTCACCGAAATGACCAAGATGAGCGTGACGATGATTTGAACCAGGCGTTTGGCAATAAACTTGGTTACAGCCATCATCCGGCCTCCTTTACCAACCATAGGGCACCCTGGCCGGTGCCCTTGAAATGGTCATGATTCGATCGCTTGCCGATTAGTTGACGGCCAGATACTGAAACCCATAGAAGTTGCCCCACGCCCACGGGTTCGATTGCACGCCGGTAATCCCCGGCTTCACCAAGAAAAACTGCTGTTGATAGAACAGCGGGATGGCGTATGCATTTTCCAACAGGTCATTCACGACCTTCGCGGCATATGGAGCCGCCTCCTCGACGGTCAACGCATTGACGAACTGCGCCTGCCACATTCTCAAATCTCTCAGCTGGTCCGATTCCGTCTTGTTATAATACACCTGGACATCCAGGGCGTTTTGATTCAGCTTGCCTCCCGGCGCATTCGGGGCCACGAAATTCCATGCGGTTACAAATGCGGCATGCTTCTCGTCTTTGGTCTTCGCCTTTTTCCATGTGTCCACGATCTGCTGCCACTGCTCGGCCGCCGTCGGCACGCCCGCCGGTTTCAGATAAGGCTGCCACTCTTTAGGCTGCTCGGCGGTCCATTGATCCAGAAAGGCAATATCCGATTTGGCTGCTTGCTCCAGTGCGGCCCAATCGCTCCATTCCACGCCGGCGCCCGCATTGTTCGGATCCCCGTACTGCTCAATGGCAGGCTTGTAATAGACCTCTTTGCTCCAGTCTACGAATTTTTGGGTGGCCTCCAGCGGAGCGTCGAGCGTTCCGATCGAATACAGCTGCTGCGTTGCGCCCATGTCGAGGCTTCCGGGTTCGCTCCAGTTCGTCGCCCCCGATGCCAGGATAAATCCGGGCACCGCATCCGCTTGCGGTCCGCTGTACTGGTACGCATTGAACTGCGTCTCGTTCAGCTGCTTGATCTCCGTCGTAATCCCCAGATTTTGCTGTAGCTCTTGTCCCAAGGCCAGTGCGATTTGTTCGCCCTGCGGATCGACCTGCTTCACCCCGATGTACAGCGTGAGCTTCGGCAGGCCTTTGCCATTCTCGTATCCGGCGTCCTTCAGAAGCTGTTTGGCCTCATCGAGGTTTTCATCCAGGCCCTTCTCCAGCTTCTCCGTCGGCCAGCCCGGGGACGCAAACACATTGGTCACTCCGCCCATGCCGCTCAGGACCGACTCGACGATCGGTTTGCGCTGAATCGCTTTGGCAATGGCCTGACGCACTTCCTTCTTGTCATAAGGAGATTCCGCCGCCGGATTGGACCATTCCAAATATTTGATAGCATACGTGGGTGCCGTATACAGCTCGGACTTCATGTCATGCGTCTTCACATATTGCAAATCCGACGTACTCTGAACCAAAGCGACTTCCGTTTTGCCCGCCATGTAGTCCTCAACCGGGACCGTGGTTGCCGGAAGGACATGGATGGTCTCGACGTTTCCGTGATTCAGCTGGTCCTTGGCTCCTACATAATTCGGGTTCTTCACCATGACCAATTCTCCGTTAGGCGTGAATGACTTCACCATGTAAGGACCGTTGCCCACGAAATTTTTCGGTTCGAACCAATCGTTTGGATGCGCTTCCACAACTTTCGAATTCATCGGCATCGATCCGGCCAGGACCATATCTCCCAAGATGGCATGAGGCAGCGTCGTCGTGATCTGCAGGGTATAATCATCAACCACTTTCATCCCGACTTCGTCTTTGCCGACAGAACCTGCGTGATAGGCATATCCGTTCTTCACAAAATTCAGCACGCTTAGCCACAGCTGTGCGGTCGTATTTTTCGGGTCCAATTGATACATATAGGCATTGTAAAAATCGTGGGCGGTCACCGGATCTCCATTGGACCATTTGGCGTCCTTCCGGAGCGTAAACGTCCAGGTCGTGTTGTCATCCGAAACGGTATAGCCTGTCGCAATTTTCGGGACAATCTCATTGTTTTGATTGTAGCCGTACAGCCCTTCAAGCAGAGCCCCTTGCTCCACCAAAATTTGTCCCTGCCACTGGGTCGGATCCAGGGTCGGCATTTTGGGGTTAAACACCGTGACCGAGCTTCCCGCTTTCATTTCAGGATCAGAAGTGCCTTCCGTTTTCGGAGCTGCTTGCCCGATCGCCGCAGCCGCAGCTGCTTCCGGTTTCGTCGTAACGCTGCTCTTGTCCGAAGCGCTCGCCTTACTATTACCGGCGCTATCCGAGGAATTGCTGCAAGCCGTCACGGATACCAGGACGCACGACAGCATCAAGGCCAAAATCGCATTCTTTTTTTTCATCCTAAAGCAGTCCCCCTTCAGCATTTTCGATTCAAAACACCTAATATGTTTCCGTTTGTTATGAAATTAGTTATCGGTTATCGAAATAAACATCCACCCCCTGAGTTCAAGCTCGTTATCTTGTTAGCGAAATTACGTTATGCTCTAACGAGGACATATGTAATTAAAAACGCATAAGTAATCGCTTTCATTTTATGATCACGCCCTCCGGGTTGTCAAGAAATAAATGGTAATTATTATTTTTTGTTAGTATAATTAATCATAAATTTCTATAACACAAACTCATGATTTAGTTATAAAGTAACTCCATCTCCCTGGGTCAATGCCAAAATAAAAACAAAAAAAGGAGAACCTTACGGTCCCCCCATCGATTCAAAAATTACAGATATTCGCATGTAAAATCCGTGAATTGTGCCGCAGCGTCTTTGCCGCAAGCATACAACCCGATGATGACACCCGTAAATCCTCCCGCGACCTCGGAAGAAAGGTATTTCGTCTGTCCGGTGCCCAGCTGGATTTCCCGGCCATCCGTATGCAAAAGGAACCGGTAGTGCGTATGGCTCGCTTGGATCACCAAGGAGGCGCGATTGCTATTTTTTAAATCGACAGCCTTCTCGATGGACTTCATATCACCGACATTCAGGCGTTCAATGACCTCATACCCGCTGCTGCCTTGGCGTATCGCGAAATCATAGTGATGATTCTCGTCCATATAGATCGTAATACCGGCCTCGCCATGAGTAAGACTGACATCACAGGAAATAACCGCTTCGAAATCTTTTTGGCGAACGCCGATGAAAGTGGGAGAATCGGCTTGATCGAGCGTAATCTCGGTTCCTCTCAGCTCCAGCTTGCCATGATCATACGAGTAATTGCTCAGGTCCGGATGGCGAAGATAACACCAGTCCTTGTTCCATTCCATATTGTCAAAGGTATAGCGCTTCTTCTCCTGCTGAACGACCTCATCCGGAATACGGTCGGTTTCAAAAGACGACAAGGTGGTTCCCTGATGCCCTGCCGTAAACCAGCCATCCTCGCAGAATGTTACGGGCGTCAAAAATACTTCGCGTCCAAGATGATGGTAGGGAATCCACTGTCCCATCTGCCGGAATCCCAGATGAAGCAGCCACCAGTTTCCGCGGCCGTCCTGCACGAGATCGCCATGTCCCACAGCTTGAACCTCATAGCCGCCCATATTCCGGTTGGTTAAAACAGGGTTATGGAAATACGGTTCGAACGGTCCGGAAGGAGAATCGCCCCGGGCGTAGGTAGCCATATGACCAAACTCGGTCCCCCCCTCTGCCGCCAATAAATAATACCGCCCGTCGATTTTATATAAATGCGGAGCTTCGAGATACCGCCCTCCCGTCCCCTGCCAAATGGAGCGGCTTGGCGTCACCTTACGCCCCGTTTCGATGTCGATTTCGCACTGCACGATACCGCCAATGCCTTCATCGTCCACCCCGTTGCTCATAAAGTAGCTTTTTCCGTCTTCAAAATACAAATCCGGGTCGATTCCGCCCTGGTCCACATAGATCGGATCTGACCACTCTCCGTAGATGTCGTCCGTCCAAACATAGAAATTTTGGCGTGTCGTATCGTTGGTGGTAGTCATGTAGAATCGTCCGCCGTTATACCGCAGGGTAGGAGCAAATACGCCGCCCGAGCTGTTCACTTGATCAAGCTGGATTTGGCTCTTTCTCGTCAGACAGTGGCCGATTTGGGTCCAGTTGATCAGATCCTTGCTTTCAAAAAGAGGGACGCCGGGAAAATACTGCATAGAACTGCAAACGAGATAATAGGTATCGTTCACCTTGCAAACGCTGGGGTCCGGATAAAATCCTTTGATGACCGGGTTATCGTATTTCATTTGTTCACCTCTGTGTGAGATCTGCATAGATGGTTTGAATTTTACCTTACATGCAAGAACAAAAACACCCGAAAAATCAGCGAAAAAATCATGTCATTTTAAAACTTTTGGGGCCGGCATTTTGCATTTGGCACGGATCAATTGGGATGAACCCATGCTGATCTTCAGATTTTCTTTAGATTTCTCCCCGTAAAGTCCTCAGATTTTTTCGATATTATGGTCCATGCAACAACAAAACATAGAGGCAAAGCAGGATCAGCCATATCATCTCACAGCGGGTCTGATCGTTTTTATTGGGGGGAGCATCGGAATATGAATGAATATCTACTATTTTTGCAAGGATTTTTTAAGGAGCCCAAACGAGTGGGAAGCGTTATACCCAGTTCTCGTTTTCTAGCCGCTAAAATGGTTCAGGCTGTGCCATGGGATGAGGTCAAGACTGTCGCAGAGCTCGGATCAGGTACTGGCGCGATCACGCGTTTCATAAAGCCGCAATTACATGGATCAACAAAAGTGTTATTGTTTGAAAGAGATAAGCGGATGAGAAATAATTTAAGGATCGAGTACCCGGATTTCCCGTGTTATTCGAATGCCTGCCAATTGGTTAGAACCATCCATCAACAAGACATCAGCCAGCTTGACTGTATTATCAGCGGATTACCCTTTTTTAATTTCACGAGTGAAATGCGGAAAACCTTACTTCATCAAATTGTTCAGGCATTAAAACCAGGAGGGATTTTTGTCGCTTTCCAGTACTCCCTGCAAATGAAAAAGCAGTTTGCCAAGGAATTAACCGTTGAAAAAATTGAATTCGTCCCCTTCAACTTCCCTCCCGCTTTTGTTTATACCTGCCGCAAAAGGGAGATGCTTTAAAACATCTTGGCGCCGGTTCGGCTTGGAAATTGGTTTCGGTTTAACACTTATGTAGAATAAATATCGGCAGCAAATTTTAAAACCGCTGTAGGATCCGTAATCCGAAAATAAAGGAGCAGCATACCATGAACACCGTGCTTGTCGTAGATGACGATCCGGAAATTCGAGACGTCATACACGTTTATTTACGCAATGAAGGATACCATGTCTTAGAAGCGGCAGATGGTCTGGAAGCGCTAAGTATCATCCAAACAACCCTTGTTCATCTGGTCATCTTGGATGTGATGATGCCGCGAATGGATGGGATTAAAGCTTGCCTCAAAATCAGGGAAATATCCAATACCCCCATCATCATGCTGTCGGCCAAAGAAGAAGACATTGATAAAATTACAGGGCTTACGACCGGGGCCGATGACTACATGATCAAGCCCTTTAATCCGTTAGAATTGCTTGCACGGGTCAAAGCTCAACTGCGGCGGCAGTCCTTAATCGGAAAAGAAGAATTCAATTCCCTGATCATCATTAAGGATCTCGTGATTGATAAGGCTAAGCATGCCGTAGCCTTAAAAGGGAACAACATTTCACTGACTCCACTGGAGTTTTCCATTCTGGAGCTGCTCGCGACTCATCCTGGGCAAGTATTCAGCTCCGAGAAGATCTACGAAAGTGTCTGGAAAGAGCCGTACGGCTATTCGGATAATACCGTGATGGTTCATATTCGCAATTTACGGGAAAAAATAGAGGATCGCCCAAGAGAGCCAAAATACATTAAAACCGTTTGGGGAGTTGGCTATAAAATTGAATGACCATGTACAGGAGCCAAAAAGGAAGAAAAGGATCCAGGTCCATATTTTAATCCGAATGGTGCTCAGTTTGATCATCGCTACGGCCATAAATGATTTATGCATCTTATTATTCTTAAAGATATTGAAATGGAACGTCCTCCGAGATATCTTTCCTTACTTCCTTACCCCCCTATTTTTTATCATCTTTACCCTTACTTTTTTTATGTTGACACGGCGGATCGTTAAGGACTTAGTTCATCTGGAATACGGACTGCAAATGATCTCTGAGGGAGATTTAAATTATCGCGTGGATGTGAAGCGAAAGGACGAGCTCGGGAGGGTTGCGCATAACATCAATTTGATGGCGCAGCGTTTACAGCAGCAGATTAAAAAGGAACGGGAACTGGAGACCTCCAAGATGGAGATGATAACGGGAATTTCCCACGACTTGCGTACGCCGCTTACAAGCATTATCGGCTATATCGAACTTTTAAGAACAAATTCCTTCCGAGATAAAGAAGAATATACGCGGTTTGTGCAAAACACTTATAACAAGGCTGTGCATTTAAAAAAGTTACTCGACGATTTGTTTGAATATACCCGGCTAACCTCGACCGAGCCTCGCCTCGATCTAAAGCCGATCGATGTATTTCAGCTTCTCGATCAGCTGCTTTTTGAATTTGAACCGATTGCCCAGGAGAATGAAATCACGATTGTAAAAGAGATTGGCAACTCTCCTGCTATTACCCTCATTGACAGTGAAAAGATGGCCAGAGCCATCGATAATCTACTGCTGAACGCCCTGAAGTATTCGTTAAAGCCGGGAAACGTTCGCGTTATGATGAAGTCGGATCATAGGTATATTACCATCGAAATCGAAAATAAAGGGAACCCGCTTACGGAAGAACAAGAACATAAACTCTTCGACCGTTTTTATAAGGTAGACCATTCTCGAAGCAGTGAAGGCATTCAATCGGGTGCCGGTCTTGGCCTTTCGATTGCCCGAAACATTGTGGAGCTCCATGGCGGAAACTTAACACTTCACCATATGAATCATATGTTTAAATTCACGCTGACCTTGCCTTTCAATGATAGACCTGATGGCTGATGGGATTGGGGAAAGTAAAAAACTTAAGCCAGGAGGAACGCAGGTGTCCCCGGCTTAAGTTTTTTCTCTTCCTAACCAACTGCGCTCATGTCGAAGAATGTAACACTCATCACAGGGTGTTTACTTACGTACAACCGTATAACCTTTATCCTCCAGCAGTTTGATCACGCCATGTTCACCCAGGTAGTGGGCTGCGCCGACGACGATGAAATACTCTGCTTTCTTGTCGCTTTTCAGGTAGCCGTCGATTTTATCGGCCATGCCGATGTTGCGGTCAATCAGCATCGCTTTGTTGTACTCCGCATCTCCCGCCATGCTGTTGGTCAGCTCCAGCAGCGCCTTTTCATCCCCTTTTTTCCACATATCCGCCATTTGGTCCATGCTGTCGTCCAGAACGTCGAAATTGTCCAATGCTGCATTGAGGTTCTTCTCCTGCAGTTCCTTGGAGAACTGATCGAACATGCCCAACTGGGACTCGTAGGATTCCAGCTCCACGATCGGGATTTTGCGTTCCAGCGCTTTTTGAATGAAATACAGATCAATGCCTTCTGTCGCCTCGTATCCGGCCATGACCGATTTCAGGCTGCTGATGGTCGTCTCTACAACCCATGGCTTGAATGCATCCAGCGCGTCCGGCTTCATTCCGTTTTGCTCCAGAATGTCCCCTACTTTCGCGTACGTTTCCTTGGACACATGGTCCTTCAGCGTCGTGCCGTCCTGGTACATACCCAGCTTCATAATCATGCTCTGCTGCTCTTCGTCCGCCGCTTTGCTCAGATCAATCTCGACACCCAAGTAGTCCGCTTCGGCAAAAGCCTGCTCAAACTCCGAGCGAAGCGGGTAGAAGCTGTCGTCCGCAATGTGCATAGAACCTACCAGGTACACCGTGTTCCCGTTACTTTTCACTTCCCACATGAAGCCTCGGCCGGCTTCCTTCGTCGCTTGCGAGAGTAAAAACACCGTGCGGGTCGCCGGATCCCAATAGACCGTGTAACCGGCAGCTTCGCCAATGGTCCGGACTGGCACATAAGTCACGCCGTTGATCTGTTTGGTCTTGCTGCTCAGCGTGATGTTCTGATCACCCACAACGGCATGGATGGTTCCGTTCTCTACATCGGTCAGCTTTACGTTCAGCGCCTCAAGTGTCGTGGTCAGCGGGACCAGCGTGGTGCCCTGATCGACAACAGGTGCGCTTGAGGCAAAATCGATTGTCTTGTTATTGACCTTGAGTTCCGGCTGCTGCGAAGCGGCCATGGCCGGAGCTGCCGTAGTGAGCATCCCTGCAGAAACCATAAGAGATAAGAGCGTTCGTTTCCAACTTTTCATCTAGAAATTCCCCTTACTGAAAGTTTATAGACTAGGTTCTTACTTCTGTGCCGTCTTCCGCGGCATCTTGATCAGCGCCAGCAGCACACAGCCCATTCCTGCTCCCGTCAGCAGGCCGTCCGCGAAGTCGTTCAATGCCACA
This sequence comes from Paenibacillus sp. XY044, assembly GCF_002257645.1. Taxonomy (GTDB): domain Bacteria; phylum Bacillota; class Bacilli; order Paenibacillales; family Paenibacillaceae; genus Paenibacillus_AQ. Next base: position 81,625 of record NZ_NQMO01000012.1, read on the forward strand.
CCCGCATGCTTCAGAGCCAGCGGACCGACGATCAGCAGCATGCCTGCCGCGATGACGTACTGAAATGCATTTTTACTCATTTGGCAACAACCCCTCACTTTTAAAATCCGGCGGAGGAACCACCGTTTGTTACATCCTTAAATCTTGTAAGCCTTCATCGCCTTGCGCAGCTCTTTGATGGTCGGGCGCTTGCCGTACATCAGGACACCGGTGCGGTAGATTTTCGCAGACAGCCAGCCAAAGACCAGAATGGATACCAGCAGTGTAACGAGTGATACGAGGATCTGCCAGGTCGGCACCGTTCCCATCCCGATCCGGACAAGCATCGCCGTTGGGGCGGTGAACGGAATGAAGCTCGTCACTTTAATCAGCATGCTCCCCGATGCAGTGATACTGAAAATTCCGATGTAGAACGAGACCAGACCCAGCATCGTAATCGGCATCACCGCTTGGCCGAGATCCTCGGTACGGCTGACGATCGATCCCACGGCTGCGTACAGCACCGCATACAGGAAATAACCGAAAATATAGAACAGCAGTCCGTAGAGGAGCACCGATAGGTTGATGTCCGAAACGCTCAGGCTGTAACCCTGCAAAATGTCCTGGTTATGCGGCAGCATCAGGTTCGCCCCCACCACAACGCCAAATACAGCAATTTGCACGATCCCCACCAGGAAAATACCGATCACTTTTCCGAACATCTGGGCCAACGGCGATACACTGGTGATGAGAATTTCCATAATCCGCGAGCTTTTCTCCGCCGTGACTTCGGCAGCGATCATATTGCCTGTCATCATATTGGAGGTAAAGAACAGAATCATCAGCACATAGACCACCACATAGTTCATAGCTTTCTGCATATCCTCACGATGAGTGTCTCCGCCCGCTTCTGCCTTTCCTTCCGCATTCATGCGCACCGTATCGAGCTTGACCGGTTCGTTCAGGGCGGCGATCTGCTCCGCTGACAAGGCATCTTTGGCGATGACGGTCGTCTTGACCGTCTGCAGCGCGAGCGTCAGGAAGCCGCTGAGCCCCTGCCCCATGCCGTCTTCACCGCTGGTGAAGGTCACGGCAGGAAATGCACCTTCCCCGCCATCAAACGAGAGGTAACCTTCGATCTTCCCGTCCTCAAGGTCCTTTTTCGCCTGGTCCGGGGCGGTAGCTTCATACTTGATAAACGTATAGTCCTTATTGCCCGATTGGGCGGCGTACTTCTCCAGCTCTGCGGCAATGGCCGGCTGCGAGCCGGAGAGAATCCCGATCTGCTCGGCCTTGGACGCGCTGTCCCCCTGGACAAGCTTGATGATATACGGAACGTTCATCCCGATCGTAATCAGAAGGGCAAGAATCAGGGTCGTAATGAGGAAAGACTTCGTTTTGACTTTGTTTTTAAACGTAAAACCAATAATCGTCCCGAGTTTATTCATGCGATACACCCACCTCTTGGATAAAGATTTGATTCAGCGTCGGCTCCTTGATTTCAAAACGCTCTACCGTGCTGACCTGCATCGCCTTCTGCAGAATGGCCTGCGCAACTTCCGGGGCAGCGATCCGGATATGGTATCCCCGCTCGATGCGTTCCACGGCCGTCACGCCTGGAATCATATCCAGGCCGCTTACATCGCCTGTCGTGTGAAGCAGCACCTCTTCACGCGGATAGCGGCTCTTGATATCCCGGATATTTCCCTGGACGACCGTATTCGATCTGTGCAGAATCGTAATGCGCTGGCACAGCTCCTCTACATGCTCCATCCGGTGCGTGGAGAAAAGAATGCTGGTACCCTGATCCCGCAGCTCCTTGACGGTCGCCTTCAACAGCTCCACGTTGACCGGGTCCAGACCGCTGAACGCCTCATCCAAAATGATGATTTGCGGCTTGTGTACGATGGCGGCAATAAAGCCCATTTTCTGCTGATTCCCTTTGGACAGCTCCTCGATCCGCTTATCGTAGTACTCCGGAACGTCAAAGCGTTCTAACCAGTAGCGCAGGCTCTTGTCCGCGTCCTGCTGCGACATGCCCCGAAGGCGGGCAAGATAGACGATCTGCTCGCTGACCTTGATTTTCGGATACAGCCCTCTTTCCTCCGGCAGGTATCCCATGATTTGCTGAAGTTCCGTATGATAGGGCTTGCCGTTATACAGAATCTCTCCCCCGTCCGGGTAAATCAGGCCCAGTACCATGCGCATCGTTGTCGTTTTGCCGGCACCGTTCGCACCGAGCAGTCCGTAAATTTCTCCTCTGCCAACCTCCAGCGAGATTTGGTTGACCGCGGTTTTGTCTCCATACTGTTTTACCACGTTAACTAGTTTTAATGGTTCCATGTATCTGCTCCTCCCCCTCCTGCACACCGGCAGGCTTATATCCTTGCACCCACAAGCTTAAAATCTCGTCCAGCTCCAAAGCCCGTGTCTTCAGTACGTTGATACCCGAATCATACAAGATCTGTTCCAGCTCGCGGCAGGACGTCGTCACCACCCGGGTCACGCCATGAGATTCCTGCTGCATCTGCACGATGTTTGGCAGATCTTCCAGATCAGCCGCCGGGCAGACTGCCCACACTTCCTTCCAGTTGTCCAGCAGACTGTCCTTCTCCGCCATTCCCATCCACTTTCCGTGGTGAATCAGCATGACGTAGTCCGCCAGCCTTTTCACTTCATCAATGATGTGCGTGGAGAGCACAATCGTCGTATCCTCGGTCTGCAAGCATTCCCTAAGCACTTCAATCATCATTTTCCAGGCAAAAGGGTCCAGGCCCGACGACGGCTCATCCAGCAGCAGCAGCTTAGGATGCGGCGCAAGAGCCGCGGCGATTTCGTATTTGCGGCGTTCTCCCTTGGACATTTTGCGGAGCCTCGTTCCTTTCGGTACCTGAAACTGATCGCACAGCTTTTCAAAATAGGGCTGATCCCAACCGGGATACCAATATGCCCGAAAAGAGGCGGCTTCCTCGGCGGTCAGGTTATCCTCCTCCAGGTTGGACTTTTCCGCCACATATCCGATCTCTCTGCGCACTTCGGAGGGAATACCTTTGCTGTAAGATTGCCCGAACCAGGAAATGCGTCCCGCATCGGGAAAAACCGTCTGAAGCAGCATGTGGATCAGCGTACTCTTGCCGGAGCCGTTCTCGCCGATCAACCCGTACACATATCCTTTCGGCAGGGAAAGGTCGATCGGCCCGATCGTTTTATGCCGTCTTTGCTTCGTCACGCCTTCCAATCGTATGATGGGCTGTTCCATTTATGCCTCACCTTCCTCCTTCTCCGGACGGTACTTTTGTTTCAATATCGATAAGAACAGTTCTTTCAGCTCATCTTCCTCGCATTTGACGGACATTCCGACATCCACCGCATGGCTGAGCGCCTCTTCCACCGCTTCACGCCGGAATACTTCACGCTGTGAAGTACCGACCTTGGCGACAAACGTGCCGGTTCCCTGCTTCGTTCGCAGGAGACCTTCGCTCTCCAGATCCTGGTACACTCTCCGGACCGTAATCACGCTGCAGTTCAGCCCGCTGGCAAATTCCCTAATCGACGGCAAAAGCGTTCCCTCCTCGATTTGTCCGCTGATGATCAGCGATCTTAATTGGGATTCGATTTGATGATAGAGCGGTTCAGCGCTGTTCTCATTCAATTGTATAGGTATCCACACCTTTCGCACCTCACCTTGCTATACTCGTCAATCCTCGTATTGGTTTCAAAGCTTACACCAGATCTCTAGATTCCAGCCTGCGGAGCGTCCCGATCGAGCACAGCACGAGGCTGATGGCCCCTGCCAGCAGCATGCCCCACATGACCGGCGAGAGCAGACCCCACCTTTCGGAAACCTCCACCGTGTACATCAGCAGGTTCCCTCCCGCAGCAAAAATTGCTGCCGCTGCCACCACGGAGCCGGCGAGGAAAATGAGGGTCGACAGTAGATAAGCTTTGCCATGGTTGGAAAACTCAAAATAGATATACGGACCGGTCATCATGAAGCCGTAGCCGATCCATGTCAGCGCAAAAGCTAAGTAATGGCCAACCCTCATCTGCTCCAGCAAGGTTCCCGGCACGAAATGCAAAATGATAAAGAAAATGATGCCGTTCACGACAAAGGCCAGCGCCGATTGCATCACCCGGTATGCCAGGACCACTCGATTAGAGATCGGCAGCACCCGGAAGAACGCCAGCATCTGCGTATAGGAATCTTCCGTTAAATACTTGAAGGATCTTCGGGAGAAATAAAATCCCAGCATAGGGATTAACATCAGCAGGATGAAATCGGCTACCGGACCGAGGGTTCGGGCCTCTTCGCGCCCTAGCATCATGATCCCTGTGGTTCCTCCCATGTAGGCTGCAAATATGAAGGACCATAGGAGGTACTTTTTCTCGCCGCGCAGATCCTTTCGTACCATCATCCAAGCGTCTTTTATTGTGTTCAACAACAATCGCCCTCGCTTTTTCCGTAATCCATAGAAGTGTATACAGCACAGGTTAACTGTGCTCATTCACCCTTCAGTGTGTATACTGTGTATATGTTTATACACAGTATACAGTGTGAATACCGGAGATGCAACAGCGAAATGAAAATATTAACAAAAAAACGCACCACCCTATGGTTGGGTGATGCGTGAAACAGGCATATTGGGTTGGGAAACACTGGGAATTCACAAGTAAGACTGAACCGAAAAATCGGCGGCCACGGAACTCGGGAACCGGGCAAAGAAATCGAGCATCACGTTCGCCATGTCCATATCTTCCGGCGGAACGCTGATTTCGTAACGGGTAAACATCGCATCCTGCGGTTCATGGCGCTCAAACGCGGCGCCGACCGTCTTGTAAGCCGTGCTGCCCGGCGGCAGGACATACGTTACGACATGATTCCGGACGTAAGTATGATGCAGGAACTTCATCGGCTTCCCGGGAAAGCCCATTTCTTCGGCCCAGTTCTTTAACGCCGTGAAATAAGAGCCGATTAACGCAATGTTGCATCCCTGGCATGGGCCGCCGTCCAAGTATACGGCCCTGCGGTCCGGATGCAGCGGGTCAGCGAGCTCCAGGCCCACCGATCCATTGGCTCCGGTGTCGGCCCGGACGACTTCCCAATGCCTCGGTGCGAGGAGCAGATGCCCCCAGGTTCCCGATTGATCGCTTAGCCAGAACGCTCCCAGACCCGACAAGACCTTCTCCGGGATGACGGTGTCGGTCTTCACCTGCAGCGGATTTGCCGGCTGCATCATGGGTGGATCACCAACATTATAGTTCCCTTCGATACAGTACAGTGGGATCTGCTGGTCCTGAGCTTCCTGAGTGCCATGCCGCAGCTTCATCACTCCGCATTGAACGCTGCTCGGTTTGAAGCCCGCCCCTTGCTGCTGGCCGGAGGTTCCACTGCCTGAACTGCCGGTACCTTGGTCCGCTGCCGGACCCTTGTCCGTTCCGTCGGCCTGAGCCGCCCGGTCACCATCGGTCACAGCCGTTATATACTTCGGCTGGAAGAGCGAAGTGGTAAACATGACGATCAAGCCGCACACCAGCAGCAGCTTCATGACCGATACAAGTTTTCTGTTATGTATAAAATTTCTGCTTCGCCTCATGTTATCCCCATACCTTTTCTCAGCATCGTTCACTAAACCTTATATATGAATAACGCTTGAAGAAGCGCAAAAGTTTCCGCTAGATAGAATGAACCAAAGAAATAAATGTTATTGGGCCGTATGGGACCGTTATAACAGGAAGTTCAATGCAAAATTTGAGTTCAATCTATATATTTCATTTTTCTAGAACTTTTTTAACCATTTTTAATGCGCCCGACGCCTGTCCTCCCAAAAAAGTATTGCTGCCCTTTTGACTATAGAATCCACTGCATCCCACGCAAACAAAAAAAAGCCCGGCGGATTTATTCCACCGGACTTCCTTCTCTATCCGATCCACTCGGGTTATGCTCCCAAAATAACGTCCCATACCGGTTTCGTGTGCCCGCCGGGATACAGAACGTACAGCAGCACGTAAACCAGAACGCCGGTAATGGCCGTGACGAACCAAATGCTTGCCGTAACCCGGCCCCATTTCCGGTGCTTCGCAAACTTTTCCCGGAAGGCGAGGACCAGCGTCGTAATCCCGAATACCGCGGCAACCGTCGCCAGAACGATATGGAAGATCAAGAAGATCTGATAGTAGATCTTCATTTCGTCCGAACCACCCCATGACGTGTTGCCGACAAAGGCCGTTCTGGACACGTAAATAATGAAAAACAGCAGCGCTGCGATCGCGCCCCAGATCATCACTTTTTTATGGGCGTCCCGTTTGCCTTGAATGATCAAAGCCCATCCGATGGCCACCAGAATCGCACTGATGACGATAAACGATGTGCTGATCGTAGGGAACAGCGTATACAAATCCATGAAAATCCTCCTTAACGCTTCGACCAACTCATGCCCGGTTCAAAGAACCGTCAGAAAGATCGGTAGGAATGATATCGTCGTCATCCTCTTTATTTTCGCTCTTATACCAGCGGAAGAACACCCTAGCCAGCATCGAAGCAAATATAAATTCCTGAATGAATTTCATGACGATGCCGCCCAGTTGTTGGTCGACCTTGGTGCTCAGCCCATAGAAAAAGCTTGGTCCGCCGAAAGTCTGCAGCAGAGCCGACGTATCACCTGATACACAGTATCCCATCGCTTTAGCCCACGTATTAGGGTCGCTGTACGTCGCATACATCGGATGCGTCGAGAAAATGATCAGACCGCAAGCGGGTGTCAACAGCACCATGTTCAGAAAAATAAACCCGATCTTCGCAAGGCCCGATGCCTTGTCTTTCTCCGGCAGCGGATTGATGAGATTCCACCACATGAGCGCGGCCGCGATGAACAAAACGATATAGTACAGCCGGTGCACCGCAAAATGAAGCATGACATAATCGTGGATCGCGGGGATATGGTAGAACGAAAACAATCCGTTAAATACCACGGCCGCAACCACCGGCTTAGCCAGAAAACCAAGCTTCTTGAACGGGTTTATCCGGTCAAATACACGCCACAGCCATGTCGGGATCCCCAGCATAATAAGCGGTGTAGCGACCAGGTAAGACAAAGCCATCGATGTCATGTGGAACGTAAACATAATGTGGCCCAGCAGACTCACCGGTCCGCCCTGAGCGAGATACAGGAAGAACATACCGCTGACGAACATGATCTTTTTGCCTATCGATACGGGCTCGGCATCCGCAAACTTCTCACTGAGCGGGCCGATGACAACAAAATACGCAGCCGTTACCAGCAGCATAAACGCCAGAAACAACGGACTGAACAAAGCGGCAAAGCTAAAATATTCTAACCCCAGCATATGAAAACCTCCTCCCGCCGGGCGGAATTTCTGTCGATATTGTGACACCTTGATGCCATTTAAAAAAAGAGGGGGCATCGGGCCCGCCTCTTTTTATTTTACCACCAAACCCAATACAATGCTGTGACGATAGCAGTAAAAGCGACAAATGCGCCTCCGCTCATGAAAATGATCGGCATCAAATGTCCTTTATCTTTCAAGTGCATCCAGTATCCTAACTGAACCAACGCCTGCAGCACGGCCATCACGACGAGAAGAATAACAGTGAAGGCGACGTTCACCCCGCCAGCCATAACCGAAGCAAAAGCGATGGCGGTCAGGATAATGGAGAAAACAAATACGACGACATGCTTTTGAGGTCCTTCATGACGATGACCGTGTTTGACCGTATCGTCTTGATGCTGTTCAACCGTAGTCATAATCTTAGCCCACCTTTCCAAGCAGGTAAACGACCGAGAAGATGAAAACCCATACGACGTCGATAAAGTGCCAGTACATGGCCGACACGTAAACCTTCGGAGCCGTTACGACCGTTAATCCCTTTTTGTACAGCTGGCCGATCAGTATACCGATCCAGCATACACCGAATGCAACGTGAGCTCCGTGGAACCCGACCAGCGTGTAGAACGCTGAACTGAATGCACTCGTCGTCATCCCGAATTTCTCGGCGGTGACATATTCATGGAACTCGTAAATCTCGAGGCCAAGGAACCCAAGGCCCAGAATAACCGTAATAATCAACCACAGCCTTAGTGCAGCTGCTTTATGGCGGTGCATCGCCTGTACGGCGAATACACTCGTCAAACTACTGACTAGCAGGATCAACGTGGCTGCAGCCGTCGTTGCCAGCGAGAAGAGCTCATTGGATGTCGGGCCGTCATTCGTCTGGTTGCGAAGCGCCAAAAACGTGGCGAACAGGGTACCGAAGAGCACCGACTCCCCGCCAAGGAAGAGCCAGAAACCAAGCACTTTGTTGCGGCCTTCCAGGGTTGCCTTCTCCGGTTCATGCGGCAGTGAGCCGTTTACCGATTCTGCGTGTGCCGATGTCATGCTTTAACCCCCTCTTCTTCCAGTTCTTCCGGTTCGATATGCCAGCCGTGATCGTCAAACAACGAACGAAGCAGCATCGATCCGAAAGTAATGACAAGTCCGATAATGACGACGATCCAGTTGTTGAAGATCATGCTCATAAAGGAATTGTTGAATTGCTCATTGCTGAACATCAGTCCCAGACCGGCGATGAAAATACCGACGGACATTACAAAAGGCAAAATCGTTGGCGAAGGCATATGGATAGATCCCAGCGGTTCTGCAGGAGTCATCTCTTTGTTGCCTGCCATTTTTTCTTTCCAGTAAGCGTCAAGTCCGCGTACCAGCGGAATTTGTTTAAAGTTGTACTCAGGCGGCGGAGATGGAATCGCCCACTCGAGCGTACGTCCGTCTTCCCAAGGATCGTTGGCTACGCCTTTTGGCTTGGCAGCTGTTGCAAAAGCGTTGAACAAGAACAGCAGAACGCCGACGGCCATCAGGAACGCGCCGACCGTACTTACCATATTCAGCGTATCGAAGCCCTGGTTAGGCAGGTACGTAAAGATACGACGCTGCATACCCATAAGTCCAAGGAAATGCTGTACAAAGAATGTCAAATGGAAGCCGATGGCAAAGAACCAGAACGTCCATTTCCCAATCGTTTCGTTGAGCACCCGACCAAACATTTTAGGCCACCAGTAATGAAGACCTGCAAAGAGACCGAACACCAGACCACCTACGATGACGTAGTGGAAGTGGGCTACAACGAAGTAAGTATCATGGAACTGGTAGTCCGCCGGCGCAGATGCCAGCATGACCCCGGTAACGCCACCCATTACGAATGTAGGAACGAAACCGATAGCAAACAGGTTTGCGCTCGTAAAGCGGATTTGTCCGCCCCACATCGTAAAGAGCCAGTTGAAGATCTTGATCCCCGTCGGAACGGCGATCAGCATCGTCGCGATCGAGAACAGAGCGTTCGCAATCGGTCCGAGACCTGTAGTAAACATGTGGTGAGCCCAAACCATGAAGCCCAGGAAGGCAATCAGGATGGTCGCGAACACCATCGAGCTGTAACCGAAAAGACGTTTGCGTGCAAAAGTCGGAATAACTTCGGAAATAACCCCGAAAGCAGGCAAGATGAGAATATATACTTCAGGGTGACCAAAGATCCAGAAAATATGCTGCCAAAGAACGGGGTTACCGCCATTGGATACTTCAAAGAAATTCGCTCCCAAAATACGGTCAAACGAGAGCAGTACCAGACCTACCGTAATGGCAGGGAAAGCAAACAAGATCATGGCGGAAGTAATGAAAGATGTCCATGTGAACATCGGCATCCGCATAAAGGACATTCCCGGTGCGCGCATCGTGATGATCGTCGCCAGGAAGTTAATGCCACCGATCAGCGTACCGAGACCGGCGATCTGGAGACCGACTGTATAGAAGTCGACACCGTGCGTCGTACTGTACGTTGCAGTGGACAACGGCGTATACGCCGTCCAGCCGGCGTCAGGCGCGCCGCCCATAATCCAGCTCAGGTTCAGCAGAATTCCGCCGAACAGGAACGTCCAGAAACCAAGTGCGTTGACGAATGGAAAAGCGACGTCACGGGCGCCGATTTGCAGCGGAATGACCGCATTCATCAATGCAAAGATCACAGGCATGACACCAAGGAAGATCATGGTCGTCCCGTGCATCGTGATCAATTCGTTAAAGGTTTGTGCTGATACTAAATCATTCATAGGCTTAATCAATTGCAGACGGATCAGCATGGCTTCCACGCCGCCGAATCCGAAGAACAAGCCGCCTGCAAGCAAATACAGGATGGCTATCTTCTTGTGGTCCACGGTGGTGAGCCAGTCCATCAAGCCCGTATGACGCTTGACACTGTGAGCATGAGCCAAGGTTGGTACCCCCTCTTATTCAATCTTGCTGTTACTAGTAATTCAATTTATAGTTGGCCAAGTAATCGGCAATGCCATCGATTTGTTCGTCAGTCAGACCGAGATCCTTCGGATTAGGCATTTTGTTGCCCGGCTTAACGGCTTGTGGATCCATCAGCCATTCTTTCAGGTTCTCCTTGACTGGTTTCCCGCCATCTTGGCCTTCGTTCAGCAAGATACCTGCAACCGATTCACGGGAACCGATGCCGGTAAGGTTAGGACCTACAGGTCCGCCTTGATCGCCAACAGCATGGCAGGACAAGCATTGTTTCTTGAAGGCTTCTGCCAGAGCCGGATCTTCAGGAAGCACAGCCGGTGCCTTCATGGCAGTTACCCAATTATTGAAGGAATCCGAATTAACCGCCTTAACCTTGAATTCCATGAAACCGTGGGAAGGTCCGCAGAGCTCCGCACATTTACCACGGTAAACGCCTTCTTTATCGGCGCTGAAACTGAATCTGTTAATGGTTCCATCCGGGTTGGTATCCATTTTACCGGAGAGCGAAGGAACCCAGAACGAGTGGAGTACATCCGCCGTTTTCAGCTCAAACGCAATCTTTTTCCCTGTCGGAATGACCAGGGTTTGGGCCGTTTTCACACCATACTGCGGATACTCGAATTCCCACCAGTATTGGTGCGATGTAACCTTAACCTGTACAGCGTCCTTATCATTGTAATGATCGTCACCGAAAGCAAAGATCTGCTGTACGGTAGGAACAGCCAAAATAATAACCAGAACGAGCGGAATCACGGTCCAGATGATTTCCAGCTTGAAGTTGCCTTCGACCTGTTCAGGCACACCGTTCTGACCTTTTCTTCTGCGGAACTTCACAAGCACGTATGCCGCAATCGCGAAAACGATTACGAGCACCACAATCATGATTGAGATTGCGAGCTTCATCAATCCCAGCTGTTCTTGAGCCACCGGTCCCTGTGGTCTCAGAACCGACAAGTCCTCGCGGCCGCACCCGGCTAAAAGCAGAGAAAATACTGCGAGCAAGGGAAGAAGTCGCTTTACAGCCTGCCACCGTTTCATCATTGATCTACCCCACTTTTTCCATTTTCGCAGGCTCCGCTGAAAGCACATTCAACGGCCATCCACCTGCACTATCACGAATGATTTGCTACTGTCAATTAAAACAATCACCTATTAAATATAAGTTTCCAGTACTATTTTGTCAATGTTTCCAACCTAGTTCACAAATTGTTCGAAAAGTGCCGAAAGTCGCGCCACAAAAGCTTTTGCAATCGTTTTCAGCGGGCTTACATCCCGCTGGTCAGCCCCTTTACGTGCAACCTGCTTCATCCTCCTTCGTATACCCAAGTTTCAACGATTACATTCATTTTTACCTGTTTTGGAATTTTTGAATCGTCAAATTCAAACAAAAAAGAACCTGTGCACAGGTTCTTTTTGTCGATCGAAATATGACAAATTGTGGCGAATCCTTCCGGGTCACTGCTGCGTTAGGATCATCGGGCCGTCCCGGGTAATGGCCACCGTATGCTCAAACTGAACACCCCTGCTGCCGTCCGCTGTTTGAATGCTCCAGCCGTCATCGTTCCATAGCACCGCCCCCGAAGGCCCGAGGGTAAAAATCGGCTCGATCGTAATGACCAGCCCCTCTACAAGCTTCAGCCCTTCGTGACGATTCCCGAACCCCGGCACGTCCGGCGGCTCATGCAGGGACTGACCGATGCCGTGCCCAACCAAAGGCCTGACGATGCCGTAGCGGCTTCGCTTCCCCACCTTCTCCACTGCGTAACCGATATCTCCGATCGTATTGCCCGGGACGGCCTGGCCGATGCCTTTATACAGCGCCTTTTCGGTGCGCTTCAACAGACGCTCCAGCGGTTTGCTTACTCTGCCGACGCCATAGCTCCAGCCCGAGTCGGCGAGCCAGCCGTGCTTGTTGACCACGATATCGATGGTGACCACGTCCCCTTCCGCCAAGGGAACATCGTCCGGAAAGCCATGGCATACGATATCGTTTACCGAAGCACATGTGGCATAAGGATATCCCTTAAACCCCTTCTGCTCGGGAACGGCTCCCTGTCGGGCCAAATATTCTTCAACCCAATCGTTGATCTGCATCGTCGTCATGCCGGGCACGATTTTTTCCGCAACTTCCCGATGGCAGGAAGAAAGAATGCGCCCCGCCTCCTGCATGTATCCGATCTCTTCCTTGCTCTTCAGCGTGATCTCCAAGCGCCGCACGTCCTTTCCGATGCTAAAGAAAATGTATCAGACCGTGGTTCAGTATATGCCCGGAGACGCACAGGCAGGTACAGAAAATACAAAAAACCGTATCCCGCGGTGGTCCCGCAGAATACGGTCATGTCATCAAGCTAGTCTTTTGGTCCATCATCATCGTGTTCAAATCATCAACTGCAATTCAATAAGCGATACGCTCGTTACGGCCAGCTTTGTTAGGAAACAGACGAATTCATCCGTCCCAACTCATGTTCCACAACCGAGGTTAATTCCTCTTCGTATCCCCCCATAATATGATATTTCCGGACGTACTCCTTAACAAACTTCTTCGGATCTTTTGGCCGGAAAATTCGTGTCATCTCGCGCAGACTTTCTTTAACTTCATTGTGACCTTTCGTTGCCATGATAGTTCCCTCCCAAAACACTTGAATGGATTGCTCCAGTTTGAGAATGCCGAAAAGACCTTACCTGACATCTGTGAAGTCGTCATTTGTAGTTATAGGTTTGGGCTGAACGCTCCCGGCTGCCGCTAAAGGTATCTGACACTAAGAATACCCTAAGAGGATGTTATTGAATCACTCCTTTCATTGTATCATATTCTATTAGCGAATACAGCTTTCCAAATAAATGTAAGGAATTACTTTTTTTCGAGTGCTCTCCTGCAGGATGCACTTTGAATGCTGCTCGTTAATTTGGATATCGGCATATCGGGTTAAATTAATGATACCGGTCAACCCATCACCGAACCGGACAACGTTCCAGAAGAAAGGAGCCGTTCCCATTGAATCGTCCCGTTCTGCTGATAACTTCCCCGGCGCTTCATGCTCCCAGCTTCCCTGTCTCTTCGCCGGAGCAGGCAAGCGTCAGACCCGAACCGCTTGAACAGGCGCACGCCGAGATCATGAAACGCTATCCAAAAATGCGCAGCTTTCTCGTCGTGAGGCGCGGCAGCCTTATTTATGAGCGTTACTATAATGAGGCCGGACCCGGCACCCTGCATGATCTTCGCTCGGCGACCAAGAGCATGACGTCCGCCCTGGCAGGCATTGCCGCGGCCCGCCGGGAGCTTCCCGGCCTGGATGAACCGCTGATGCCTTATCTGCGGAGCTATGCGCGGAAAGTCACCGACCCGCTCCTGGAGGAAGTACTGACGCTTCGGCGCCTGCTGACGATGTCGACGGGGATCCATTGGCAAACGGGCAGGACACTCGGCGAACCGATGATCCACCGTTTTCACCGCAGCCGGGCCTGGACATCCTTCGCCCTCTCCCTGCCAGTGGATGCGCATATGGCGGGCACCTTTCAATACAGGAGCATCGATTCGCACCTGATCTCGGTGCTCATCTCGGAATGCTGCGGCACGGACGCTTACAGCTACGCCCGCCAGCATCTATTCGAACCGCTCGGGATCGAATATGCCGCCTGGTCTTCCAGCCCAGAGGGGCATACGATGGGCCATATCGGCTTGTACCTGACCGCGCGCGACATGGCCAAGTTCGGGCTGTGCTGCCTCAATAGAGGGTGGTGGCAAGACCGCCCGGTCATTCCCGAAGCATGGCTCGAACAGGCGCTGACCCGGCAGCTTGACGGCTATCCCGCTTTCGGCGACTACGGATACCAGTGGTGGACGGGCCGGATGTGCGGTCAGCCGTTCAGCTGTGCCCATGGCCACGGCGGGCAGCAAATTTACTTATTTCCGGAGCTGGACGCAGTCGTCGTGTTCACCGCGGACAGCAAGGTCAGCCGCTGGAGAAACCCGAGATCCCTCCTTCAGCAGCATATTCTCGGCAGTATGGAATGATTAGGCCCGGCGGGATAATCCGCTTCCGGTCCGGGTAACTTAAATGAGAATTCAGTTCGTTTAAGGATTTCCGATGGAACGAAGGAGGACTAGTTATGAATAATGAAGATAAAGGCATGCTGCCGATTTCGCATGAAAAGGTTGAGGTCGACGGCGTATATACCAACGAATCAGGCAGAGAGGAGGCTCTCCACCGGGGGGACGAGTTTCCCGCCGACCCGATTTTGGGCTCGACGGAGTGGAAGCTGACCGAGTTTACGTTCGATAACCATCATGAAGGTCGAACGGACCCGCGCCTGGTTCCCAAAGAAAACGACACCAACAAGCGCGAGAAAATCGTCGGCCCGCGGCGGCAATTCGGCCAAGGCGGCCACGGAGGTCAAGCGTGAGGATGACGTTTCTCGCTTAAGGACGCTATTTTTAAGTCAAACCGGTTCTTGAATGGATCATTCACGGCACCCCGCTTCCTGCACCCCAGGCGGCCGGGTGCCTTTTCACTGCTCATAACTTGTCTCTGGGGTTCATATGATAGAAGACAATCCTGCCGTATAGAAGGAGTGGTCTACCTTGTCCCCTTTCAAATCATCCACCGGCCTGCCGGAAAATATCGCTGCCACGCTCTGCTACCTGTTCGCTTTTGTCGGAGGCATCGTCTTCCTTGCTGTTGAGAAGCGCAGCCGGTTTGTCCTCTTTCATGCCCTGCAATCCGTTCTGACCTTTGGCGCGATTATGATCGCCCACATTCTCTCCGGACTGATCCCGCTGATCGGCCCGGTCATTGCCGCCCTGCTGTCCATTCTGACGCTCGTCGTCTGGGTGGTCATGCTGTTTACCTCCTTGCAGGGAAAATGGCTCAAGCTCCCTTGGATCGGCGACATCGCAGAAAAGCAGCTGCGTCACCTGTAATATGCCCCACCCATTTACCGGATCGTGATGCAATTACCAGATACGTTCCGGCTAAACCGTTCCCTTTTCGGTCCGGACTTCTTACAATAAGAAGGCAGGATTTATGCGACATGGGGGAAAAGCAATGTACTTATTCATCATTAATCCAAAGTCCGGCAGCGGCAGGAGCCTCCGTTCCTGGAAGCGGGTGCGGGAGGCTCTCGATTCGAAAAAGATTAAACATGCAGCTCTGTTTACTACTAATATGGCGGAAGTTGATAAGCTGGTGTCGGATACGCTGGCTCAGCACAGCCGATGGAACGCCATCGTCGTCATTGGCGGGGACGGCACGATCCACAGCATCCTGCCGGTATTGAAGCGGACCGGCATCCCGCTCGGGGTGATCCCGGCCGGATCGGGCAATGACACCGCCCGGGGGTTCGGCATCCCCCGCGATCCGCTGGCCGCGCTGGAGCTCATCCTAACCGGCAGCGCCAAAGCGGCCGATCTCATCTCGGCCGCGGGCATGCCCGTCATGACGGCCGTGGCCGCCGGCTTCGATGCGCAGGTCAGCGAGAACGTGAACGGCAGCCGGTACAAAAAGATTTGCAACGCCGTCGGTGCCGGGCGCCTCGCTTACGTTATCGGTGTTCTGCACACGCTGATGACGTTCAAGCCGGGCCCTGTGACCGTCACCTGCGACGGACAAACGGTCAGCTACCCGTCAGCCTGGCTGACCGCGGTCAGCAACGTGCCCAGCTACGGCGGCGGACTGGTCATCAATCCGCAGGCGAAAGCCGATGACGGCATGCTGGACGTATGCGTGGTCCATGATTGCTCGCGGCTGCAGCTGCTGCTTCTGTTCCCGACCGTCCTGAAGGGAACGCATGTGAAGCTGCCGATCGTGACTCTCTTTCGTGGAAACACGGTCGGCATCAGGTTTGACCGCCCGCGCTTGGCGCAGGGCGACGGCGAAGACGTATCCGCCCTCCCGATGGATTTCCGGGCGGATCCCGGTGCCATCCGGATATTCTCGGCGCTATAAACGTCTATCGACCTACATTCTAAGAAGCCAGGCCGCATTTAGTGGAAGTTTTTCTTGCGATATCAGGAAGCCCGGCCTCCGTAGCTTTACTTTCTGATATCTTAAAACAAATCAAAGGCCCGCACCGTAAGATTACGGGGCGGGCCTTTGAGCTTCTATTTTTATAGTGAGGAGTTACGCAGCATGCTCATTCTGGGCGGCTGCTCCTTTTTCCGCTGAGGAGACTCCGCCTTTAAAACCGTTAAACATCAAGTTCAGAATAATCGCCGTCACACTTCCGGCCACGATGCCGTTATCCACGAGGATACGGAAGTCTTCCGGGATGGCTTTGAACAGATCCGGCACGACGCTGACGCCAAGACCCATGCCGACGGAGCAGGCAATGACGAACAGATTTTCAAAGCGGTTCAGGTCGACCTGCCCGCCCAGCATGCGAATGCCGGAGGAGACGACCATACCGAACAAGGCGACCATCGCCCCGCCCAACACGGACGTAGGCACCAGCTGCGTCAGCGCCGCAATCTTCGGCACAAACCCGATCACGATCAGCAGGCCGCCCGCTACGACGATGACATCGCGCGTTTTGACGCGGCTCATTTGGACCAGGCCGACGTTTTGCGAGTACGTGGTGTACGGGAAGGAATTGAAAATCCCGCCGAGCACGATGGCCAGGCCTTCGGCGCGGTAACCCCGGGCCAGGTCTTTGGAGGAGATGTCTTTATCCACGATTTTGCCAAGCGCCATGAACACGCCCGTGGACTCCGCCACGCTGACGATCGCCACCAGAATCATCGTCACGATCGAGGAAACATGGAACGTCGGCGTTCCAAAGTTAAACGGCTTGACTGCATGGAACCAGCCGGCTTCCTTCAGCGGGCCCAAATCCACATGGCCGAAAATCGCCGCGGCGATCGTCCCGGCGATCAGGCCGATCAGTACCGAGATGGACCGCAGAAATCCGGTGGCAAAACGGTTCATCAAAATGATGAAAATCAACACGCCGAAGCCGAGGCACAAATTCAGCGGACTGCCAAAATCGTCGGCTCCCTGGCCGCCGCCCAGATCGTTCAGCGCGACCGGGATGAGCGTCACCCCGATAATGGTGACGACTGAACCCGTGACCACCGGCGGGAACAGCTTGATCAGCTTGCCGAAAATGCCTGAGAACAGAATAACGAAAATCCCCGACGCGATGATCGCGCCGTAAATGGCCGAGACGCCGTCCTTGAGCCCGATGGCGATCATCGGCGATACCGCCTGGAACGCGCAGCCCAGCATGACCGGCAGCCCGATGCCGAAGAACCGGTTGCCCCATACCTGAAGCAGCGTAGCCACGCCGCAGGCCAGCAGGTCGATCGAGATCAGGTAAGTTAACTGCTCGGTCGTAAAATCCAGAGCCCCTCCGACAATCAGGGGCACGAGAACAGCACCGGCGTACATCGCCAGTACATGCTGGATTCCGAGAGAAAAGGTTTTAAGCGGATGGCGTTTGCCTGAAAATTGAGTCGTGTCAGCCTGATGGTTCTGTTCCATGCCGGTATCATTCCTCCCGTGTAATGTTTATATTTAACTAGTCTTGATCCGCAAAAGTCACCTTGCCGTCATCCAGTGCCGCTACGCGGACCAGCGACTCGACCCGGTAGCCGGCTTCCTTCAGCAGCCGCCCGCCCGGCTGGAACGCCTTCTCGATCACGATGCCGATTCCTGCGACGGACGCGCCCGCCTGCTCCACGATCCGGGCCAGTCCAAAGGCCGCTTCGCCGTTCGCCAGAAAGTCGTCGATGATCAGCACCCGGTCCCCCGGCTGGATAAACTTTTTGGCCACCGTAATTTCGTTCGTTTCCTGCTTGGTGAAGGAGTACACCTTTTCCACGAAAATATCGTCGCGCAGCGTCAAGGACTTCTGCTTTCTCGCGAAGATCAGCGGTACTTCCAGCTCCAGGGCGGTCATAATCCCCGGCGCAATCCCGGACGACTCGATGGTAAGCACCCGGTTTACGGCTTCCCCGGCAAAGCGGCGCGTAAACTCGCGGCCGACTTCCTTCATGAGCACAGGATCCATCTGATGATTCAGGAACGAATCCACCTTCAATACCTGATTGCTGAGCACGATGCCTTCATCCAGTACTTTTTGCTTAAGTAATTGCAACTTGCTTCCCCCTTTAATAACGTTCCATTCCTCTGTAAAATACAAAAAAAGCCCATCTCTCCCCTGCCCTTCATCAGGCAGAAACAGACGGACTCCCGCGGACAAACTCAAAAATTTCGGACAAGCGCCCGAAAGAGATCGTTCATCCCGTAGTCCGATCATTCCGGTGATCGGGTAGAGACATGCAAGCCGATTCCTGCACATATACGAGAAACCTATATTCATTCATAGATTGGTTAAAATGACAATGCATGAAGTATAACGCATAATGGGCTCAAAAATAAAGAGGTATTTGATGGACAATTGAAAACATTTCAGAAACAAATGCCGGTTTCCATGTTACACCCTATAGACAGGTCTGCTAAAATAGATGCATGACATTCGGGAGGTTTTGGTGAAATGAAAGGATTTATTCATGAGTTTAAAGAATTCGCGGTGCGCGGCAACGTGATCGATCTGGCCGTCGGGGTCATTATAGGGGGAGCTTTCGGGAAAATCGTCTCCTCGATCGTGAGCGACATCATCATGCCGCCGATCGGGGTGCTTCTTGGCGGTGTGAACTTCTCCGATCTCATTATCCGCCTGAACGGAAAAACCATGGAGAACGGCAGCAAGATCACCACACTAGCGGAAGCACAAAAGGTCGGGGCGCCTGTCATTGCATACGGGCAGTTTCTGAATACGGTGATCGATTTTCTGATCATCTCGTTCTGTATTTTCTTGCTCGTTAAAGGCATCAACTGGATCAAAAGCCGGGAGCACGAAAAGCCTGAGCCGGAGAAAACGACCAAGGAATGCCCGTACTGCCTGTCGGAAATCCCCGCGGCCGCTACGCGCTGCGCGCACTGCACCTCTGTGCTGGATACCGATCCCGAACCACAGCAGGTTTGAGGGAATCTAATCAAGGAAGCCAGACTGAGCTGACTTGAGAGCTTGCTTATACTTTTCTATCAAAAAAAAGACCGCCAGCCCCTTTCGGAAATCATCTTCCGAAATCAGAGGCCGAGCGGTCCTTTTGGCATCAGGGTGCCGATGACGTTTTTTAAATCACGGTCTTCCGTGTATTTCTCTTTTCCGGTGTCCAGCTCCGTGATCCGAATCGACGTGTATCCGGCGCTAGGCTCGAGCGGAACAAATTGCAGCTCATCCCGTTCAGCAGCCTTCACGTTATATTTCATGTCCTTAAACATTTGAATGAGCTGATCTTCGGTGGGGCGTCCGTCCTCCCCCGTCCAGATCAAGCCTCGGAGATGCTTGTTTCCTTCCGGATGTTTGACCTCAAACCGCACGATGCATTCCATGGATCGTTCTTCCTTTCTGTTCTTGATCGGTGGTTTCTTGCACATTAGCGGCTAAAATGCACTAATTCGTCTAGCAACAGGCACATTTGCTGTATCGCTATTTCTCTCCAAACGAGGGTTTGAGGTAAAATTAGATGCACTTTTGCAGTTATTAGCTGAAGTTGGGTCGGATTGATTTTGTTTTAAGCCAACCCTCTTTCTTGTATTGCTACTTTCCCGGTAATCCCCCATAATTCAAAAATATGAATGGAGGTCTTCGCCATATGAAAAAAGAATTCTTCGACATTTATAACGACGACCACGAATGGATCGGAACCGCTTCGCGAGAAGAAGTTCATGCCAAGGGTTATCTCCACCATACGTTCCACTGCTGGATCGTACGCGATACTCCGGATGGACGCAAGGTTCTTTTCCAAAAGCGGCAGACGTCCAAGGACACCTTTCCGGGGTACTACGATATAACCGCAGCCGGACATCTGGCGGCCGGAGAAACCGTCGCCGATGCGGTCCGGGAGCTGGAGGAAGAACTCGGCGTCACCGTCAGCCTGGACCAGCTGATTCCGCTTGGAACCGCCGATTACGAGAATCAGGGGATAGCCGGCGGCAGGGCTTTTATCGACAGGGAAAGATGCTTTATCTTCGGCGCCAAGCTGGATCTGCCTCTGGCCGCCTACCGGCTTCAGGCCGAGGAACTGACGGGCCTCTACGAAGCCGATCTGAACGATGCCCTGAAGCTGGCAAAGGGCGAACTCGAGGAAATGCAAGCAACCGGCATCCTTTCGGATCCGCGACCTGCTTCCGACTCCGAAACCTTTGGTTGTACGGTGAGTTTACAGCATTTTGTACCGCATAACAGTGATTATTATCACACCGTATTTACGAAGCTGCTCGGGTTGTAGCGGAATCGGCATTTACCGAAACCTTGCCCAATCCGTGAAGCGGCCCCGTTAAAACAACTATGCTATGCGGTATCGATCATTTGTAATCGTTAAGGCCATGAACACTTTAACGGCATCCATGATTGAAGAAACAGATCCCGTTTTCAACGGGTAACAGCCCACATGATTAGGGCCTCTAAGCCTTCAGACTCCTACGAGTCTTCTTCCGGATCCTCAGGACCGTCGAAATCCCCCGCTTCTTCGGATACAGCCCCCGGATCGATTTCCACATACTTGCGGTAGATCCGCTCGTAAGACGGGCCGTACCGCTCCGCCAGCTCGCCGCCCAGGTCCTGCTCCACCTCATAGAGCACCATCTCCTGCGTAAAATGGTGAAGCAGCAGCTCCACCATCACCGGATGCTCGGTGACGAGCGCCTGTGTGGCGCAGTCCTCCCCGCGCATGCCCAGCATGCACCAGCGGCGGTCAATGACGAAGGAAAACTTGCGGCCCTTCAAGGCCCGCCGATCCCCTTCGTCCAGATTCCACGCCGGCCAGGGAAGCAGCCGCTCCATGCCGGTATCGCTGCCAATGCAGGACCAGAGCAGTTTTACTCCCCGCTGCTCCGCCTGCTCCAGCTCACTGCGCATCAAAGCCGCTTCCTCACGCCAGACGTCGACGACGATTTCGTGCTCCGCGCGATCGAGCTCTCTGGCCAGCGCCTCCATGACGCTCCGATCCCCTTCCAGGTTGTAGAAGGGCTGCTGATCCGGTTCTACCCGCGGCATCCGGTTCTCGATGAACGAAAGCGATTCCTTCATTTGCCCCGCGATCATTCGGGTAAGCTCCTCCGTCTTCAGCATGCTGTAGCGGACCGGATCACCTTCGCTGCGGTGCAGGTATCCCTGCTGGCATAACCGCTGCAGCGTCGAGTATACATTGGAGCGGGACACACCCAGCCCCTTGGCCACCTCATATC
Organism: Paenibacillus sp. XY044; assembly: GCF_002257645.1. Classification (GTDB taxonomy): domain Bacteria; phylum Bacillota; class Bacilli; order Paenibacillales; family Paenibacillaceae; genus Paenibacillus_AQ. The sequence goes on from NZ_NQMO01000012.1 coordinate 103,173, forward strand.
CGGAGGACGGGCCTTTGCCCGCCAGCTCCACCATTATTTTCGCTTCCATCTCCGTGAATCCGAGATTCCGCAGATGATGTAGCAATTGTTCCATTACGTTTTGTCCTCCCAAAGATGCCTAAAACCTCTATCCGCCAAAAAGCTTCTATTAAGCACTCGCTTTTGCACTCCTAAATCTGTTCAGCACCGCATCTCGGGCACCATTTCGAGCCCTTGGGCAGGTCCGCGCGGCAAATCTGGCATTTGACCGTATCGCGTGGGCCTTCTTCACGAGCCCCGGGTTCACCGTCTCCGTTGTTGTTTTCCTTCCAATAGCGGATGCGTCGGTCCAGCTCCAGCTGGCGTTCCCGCTCCCGCTCGAGCTCTTCGGCCTGACGCCGCTCCTTCCCCCCATCTGGTGCATTCGCGTCGGAAAGATCAAGCTCATCCCATTCTTCCCTCATCGGAAATTCGTAATCGTAATCCTGCTCAGTCGCGGCTGCTGCCTCATGCTGGCTGGAATACTCACTGTCCTCTTGTTCTTCCCGGTAGGATGGCTCATCTTCGGCCTTGTTCCCGAAAATCGATTCTTCATCAAAGGCAAAACTCACCGGCTTGGCGGGCTCGCTCGGCTTCGCGGCATCCTCGACAAGCTTTCTTCCGCAAGACGGGCAGAAGTTGGCGTCCAGCGTGGAGACATATCCGCATTTGCACAGCCGCTCGTTCTTCAGCTCGGCAACCCGGGTGCGCAGCTCGTCGATTTCCTCCTGAAGCAGGTCGCAGGATTTGCACAGGTCGACCATTTCCTTCTCGGCCTTGCTCATATCGCCAACGCGGTAGCCTTCGTAGAAAACCTTTCCCATCTCTCTGTAGTGAATGCCCATTTCCCGTTCGATGTCGGCAATCTGACTGTTCAGCTTGCCGACCTCCAGCGTTCCCTGAGCCTTTTCCGTTGCGCGGTTAGCCCCTTCTTTGAGGCGCTGAATAATGTTCATGAGTTCTCTCCTCCAATTTCCATTTCATCCCATTTATTCATTCCAAATGATCATTTACAATAGTAATCTATGCCCTTGAGCGCATGTCATCTGCCCAGGCTGCTGCCCGGGCTGCCATAATACCAAGATACCACGCCGGAGCTGTCCTGTGAAATCCGTGCCTGCCGTCAAACGGCCATAAATCATGGGGCTTGGTATAGAGCGGCTGCAGGCGCATCCTTCCGGATGTGCATATATCATACCAAATTTACAGTGCACTTGTGAAAAAGGCAATCCCTTACAGTCAGAAAAGGAGGTCCTACCGGTGGCTCAGCCCCCTATACATTTGAATGTTTCGATACATAGCGTGCCTGCGAAGGTGCCCTCTGCCTCTCCGGTTCCCCAAGCACGCCCCGCCTCCCTCTCCACCAGCCGGGAGCTGGTGGGCGCAGGCGACGCGGATGCGTTTTTCTTTCGCGATCTGGAGCGGATGGGCATCCTGCTGAACGCGCCGCAGATCGATGCCGTACGCCACGGGGACGGGCCAATGCTCGCCCTGGCGGGAGCCGGCTGCGGCAAAACGACCGTCCTGGCCGCCCGGACGGCTTATCTTATCGCGGTCCGCGGGGTTCCGGGTTCCCGAATTTTGCTGGTCACGTTTACGAGCAAGGCCGCCAAGGAGATCAAAGAAAGGATCGGGCGGATGCCCGGCATTTCCGCGGCCGCGGCTCGAGTCGTAGAAGCAAGGACGTTCCATTCTTTCGGGCTGCTGCTGCTGCGCCAGCACGGATATACTGAGCAGATCTTCGGTGAATTCACGGCCCAGCATACCATCATGAAAATGATTTTGCGCCGCCTGGATCACACCGGATCCTATCAGCCCGAGACGCTGCTTGCGGCGCTGTCCGCCTGGAAAATGCAAGGCGGATGGCCGGACGACCTGCCCGAGACGACTAGAGAGGAGGCAGCCGTCAAACGAATTCTTCTCGGCTATGAGGATTGGAAGGGCCAGCGGAACCAGTGGGATTTTGACGATATCCTCCTGCACGCCCGAAAGCTGCTCGACAACCCGGCTACGCTGAAACGACTGCAGGACCGCTATCATTATTTGATGGTCGACGAATTCCAGGATACCAACGCGATCCAGTACGACCTGGTCCGGCGATTGGCGGAACCCCGGCGCAATTTGGCGGTCGTCGGGGACGATGACCAGACCATCTATTCGTTTAACGGAGCCCGGCAGGAATCCATCCTCGAGTTCGACCGCGTCTATCCGGGTACCAGAATCGTGAATCTCAATATCAATTATCGGAGCGACAGCCGGATTCTTGGCCTGGGGAGCGCCCTCGTCCGTCATAACCGGCAGCGCAGGCCCAAGGAGCTGCTTGCGGCGGGAGCCCGCGGCTTCAAGCCTGCTTACTTGACCCCTGCGACCCCCGACGAAGAGGCACGATGGGTCGTTCAGCATATTCAGGAGCATGTCGGCCAGGACGGGCTGGACTACGGAGACATTGCCATTTTACACCGAACGGCCGACAGCAGCCGCGCCATTCTGGAGCAGCTGCTGCTGTGCGGAATTCCATTTGTCCAATTTGGCAGTGCACCGGTTTTCTATGACCAGTCGTTGATCAAACCGCTGATGGATCACCTGCGGCTGAGCCTGACGCCCCGGCGGAAGGAATCGCTGCAGAGTGTGCTCGGCCCTTTGTATGTACCAAAAGAGGATGGTATCTCTTATATTCGGCAGCAGGAGAAGCTCCAGGCCAAAAAGTATCCGCTCATCCATCTCTCCCGTTGGGAACGGCTCCAGCCTTTTCAGCAGGAGGCGGTCAAAGAGCGCATCCGGCTCATTAAATCGCTGAAATCCCTCAAACCGGCCTATGCCATCCAGGAAATGCGCAGACTGTTCTACGACAAGTACCTTCAGGCAGGCGATCCTTTGATTTATACCCAATATAAAGAGATGGTGAGCGATACGCTGGAGGAGTTCGAGAGCGCGGCGGGACGCTTTGATACCGTCGAGAAATTCGTGGCGTATGCGGACGAATTGACGGCCCGCCACGAGCAGATGGAGGCGGCCCGGGAGGAACAGAACACCAGCGCCGTTCAGCTCATGACGATCCACCGGGCCAAGGGGCTGGAGTTCCGCCAGGTGTATTGGATCGGCGCAAGTGAAGGGATTCTGCCGCACAGCTCCGCCTTGAAGAAGCAGCCTCCGGCGGACACCAAAGCCGGGCAGGCGCTGACGGACGAGCAGCAGCTGGCGGCCGCAGCGCTCGAGGAGGAGCGGCGGCTCGCTTACGTCGCAGTCACGCGGGCCAAGGAGAAGCTGTACATCAGCTCTCCCGCATACTACCACGGCAAGCCGTCGGCACCGTCCCGATTTTTGCATGAAGCTTTCGGCATCCAGAACAATCAGGACTCTCCCAAGCCGGTTTCGCCCAGGCACTGAGGAAATTTCCTGATTCAAACCGGCTTCTCCCGTGTATAGATCAGTAAAAGCGTTCATGCCTGTCCGGAGCATCCACCGGAACTTTGCGATACACGGGATGCGCGGATGCTGCCATGGATGAGGGAGGAATCTGCCTTATGGATACCGATAAGAAGCGTTACTATGTTTCCGTCAGCCATCAGCTGATTCAGGACGTGCCGAACGACTCCGCCGAATATGAGGTGCTGATGACCGAGACGGAAGTGTCGACACTACGGGATCTATTGGAGAAACTGGCCAAGGAAGACGAGTATGCATTCAAGCGCACCTTTGTTCCGTTTAAATCGGCCGACCATGACGAGGCGGCTGATGAGTATAACGATAAACTGATCGATGTGTATGCTTATTTGCATGAGATCGGTGATGAAACAACGCGGCGTACGATCGAGGATATGAATATTTTGGGTAAAATGCTGAATACCGATTACCACGATAAAGGTTATGAGGGATCTCCCCTGAACAAATAAAGGGATGATCGCAATCCCTTCTGCAGCCCTTGTCCCGCCTGACTTCCCGGTACGCTGGTACATGGAATTCGGACGGATGGCAGGGGCTTTTGCGGCCTTTACAGGATTGCTGCAGTGCCGCCTTGCTTTGCTTCACCTTCCTATTTTCAGGTAAAATGTAACCATATAGATAGATTGAATTAAAGAAGGCCACATCTTTGACACGGTTATTTTCCGTGGATCAAGGAATGACAATTAAAACTTTAATTCATTCTATATAGATTGAACTAAAGTTTTGCATTGAACTTCCTGTTATAAACGACCCAAGACGGCCTTTAACATTCATTTCTTTAGTTCATTCTATACAGCACCTCAATTTGCAGATAGGTAGGAGATTGGCATGAACGAACAGCAGAACCCACAGCTAGTCGTAAGTCCCGTAACGTTGAAAGACCTGCATCAGCTCGATATAGATAACAACTTGCTCCGGCAATTCGAAGAATGGAAGAAGCTTCCCATGCTGTACAAACTGGCCCTGGAGGAGCTCCAGAGCAAAATCAAGCTGATCAAGACCGAACTGAAGCTGCAGGACGGATACAGCCCTATCGAACATATCAAGGTCCGGATCAAAGAGCCCAAGAGCATCATGAACAAAATGGAGCGCAAGGGCTATGAGCTGACGATGGAGAACATTCTGAACCAGATCCACGATATCGCCGGCATGCGGATCGTCTGCGCGTTCGTCCAGGACATTTACCGGCTGCTTGACCACTTATCCCATCGCGACGACATCCGCCTGATCGAGGTCAAGGATTATATCGCCCATCCGAAGCCCAACGGCTATCAAAGCCTGCACATCATCGTGGCCGTGCCGCTGATCCTGATCGAAGGCACACGCTGGATGAAAGTCGAAATCCAGATGCGGACTTTGGCCATGGATTTCTGGGCAAGCATGGAGCATATTATTTTCTACAAATATGACAAACAGGTTCCGCCCCATGTGGTGGCTGAGCTGAAAGAGGCTTCCCTGGCCGCCGACAAGCTGGATCACCAGATGTTGAGGCTCCGTCAGGAGATTCTTGCAGAGAACGGCGAATTGATCGAGGGAGCCCTGCATGAGTTGCATGAGGACGAAAGCTAAATCCGTGCGAAAGCCAGGATCCGAGTCGATGGCATGAACATAAGGCAGCGACCGGATATCGAAATAAGAAACGTCTGGATAAGTAAAAAGCCGTTCCCTCCCTTAGGGTACGGCTTTTGGGCGTGTGGCAAGGACAGCATCGTTACAGCTTCATGTTCGCTTCGTCAAAATAGTCCTCAAGCGCAAGCCCGCTCCGGGCGATGTCCGGCGCCAGGACCGTCCCGATATAGCGGATGTGCCACGGCTCGTACACGTAGCCGGTAATGCTCTCCAGCCCTTCGGGATACCGGACGATAAAGCCATACTCGGCGGCATGCGCCGCAAGCCAGCGCCCTTCCTGGGACGAGCCGAATACGGACCCCAGCACGTTGCCGACGCTGGGGCTCGAGACGTCCATCGTCAGGCCCGTCTGATGCTCGCTCGTCCCTGGGACGGCGCTGACGCGGGCGGCTTCCCCCGCACCCTTTGTGCGCACATGGTGCTCATAAACGGCCTCTTGACGCTGATACGACCGGTAGCCGGAGACGGCCCGCAGCTCCATGCCGGCCTGCGCCGCCCCTGCGAACAGCGTCTCGAGCGCCGCGGCGGCTTCTTTACGCATATGCCGCTTCTCGTGCGGTCCGTCGAACGTAAAGGGCACGTCCGGTTCCACAAGGTCGCCGGGCGCATACCCCTCCGGGAGGCTGCGCTGTTTATTGACCACCACGGTGACCGCATCCGGGTTGGTTACCACCTGCTTCCCGTTCACGCTCCTGGCTGTGGCCTGCAGCGAACTTTCGCTGCGCTTGGCCAGTACGGGATCGGCAACCCGCTCACGGACCGCTTGCCCGCCGGCATCCGGACCGCCGGGTGACCGAAGGGCTTGTCCGCTCTCCTGCCCGGCACCCTCCGACCACTCACAGCCGCCAAGCACGGCGGACGCCGAAATCACCAGAGCCGCCAAGAGGCAGGCACCCAGGCTTCCGGTGCGGGACAGCCCGTTCACGGTCTGTTCTCCGGAGCCGAAGCCCGGGACGCCGCTGCCGAAGGTACCCGCTTCAGCTGCTCCTTGGCCCTCGCCGCGGTCTGCGACTTGATCGAGCGGATCACCTGCCGGGCCGCCGTAACTTTGGGCAGGAGGCCGGACCAATCTTCCTCCGGCATTTCCTTGGCGGGCACGGCCTCCAGATGGACGGCCACCTCCCGGAATGGCGCTCCCGGCTCATGCAGCATGCCCTGCTGCGCTGCTTCCGCCAGCCATTCGCCGGGAGACGGGCCGCCTTTGCCCTTCTCCTCAAGGGAGGATAGGTCACCGGAGGCCAGCTTGACATCGCCCGGCGGCAGCGAATCAGCCCAGTCGCCGAAGACCCGGCCGAGCAGCTCCTCGCGGGGGAGCCCCAGCAGCGTCAGCATCAAGAGCGGCTCCTCCGCCAGGCGCTGTCGGATAGCCGGCATCGACTCCGCTGCATGGGGGCATCCCTCTTCGCCGCAGCTGCAAACCGCCTCACCCCAAGTCAGGGTGGCTTGCCCGAACAGCTCATCCAGCCAGGACAGCCGGCTTCCCTGAAGCAGCAAATAAAGGTCGGCCGGGCAATCGTACAGCCTCTCCACGACGGATTCCCCGGTCACGTCGCCGTCCAACGTCACCGGAATACCGAGGGTCCACTCCTTGCGGCCTTCTCCGGTCTTCCCTTGCGCCCGGATCAATCCGGGCTCCGCTTCCACGAGGAGCTCCGGTCGGTCGTTACCTTGTGACTTCATCCCTTATTCCCTCCTTTGCTGACATCGCCGTCACCATCATTGACTGCAAATGTCTTCATCACCTATTCGGCAAACCGCCAGGCTCAACGCCTGAATCGGCCTTCTGCAGCGCTGCACCGGACCATAGTATGCCCCTGCAGTCACGACTTCATATCCATGCACACATCAAGCAAATCATGATCTGCCGATGATCCTCCTTCCCTAGAATCGGAGGCGATCAACAATACAGCTTTGCCTGGTCAGAAAGTGTTCACGCCGCCCTGCCTACATCCAGTCTTCCCCTTGCAGCATAATCAGTTCCTTCAGCTCGTGATCCGACATCTCGGTCAGCCACGTTTCTCCCGAACCGACGACCTGCTCGGAGAGCGACTTTTTATGCTCGATCAGCTCGTCGATCCGCTCCTCGAGCGTCCCTTGGCAGATCAGCTTGTGCACCTGTACATTTTTCTGCTGGCCGATCCGGAATACCCGGTCCGTCGCCTGATTTTCCACGGCCGGATTCCACCACCGGTCGTAATGCAGCACATGATTGGCCCGGGTCAAATTCAGCCCGACGCCTCCCGCCTTCAACGATAGCACGAAGAAGGATGGGCCCTCGCCCTCCTGAAAGGAGATGACCATATCATCGCGATCCTGTTTGGAAACGCCGCCATGAAGAAAGAACGGCGCCTTGCCATAGCGCTCCTTCAGCCTGGACACCAGAAGATGCCCCATTCCCACGTACTGCGTGAAGATCAGCGCCGACTCCTGGTTCTCCTGGATGTTGTCAAGCAGATCGAAGAGCCGTTCCATTTTCCCGGAAGACTCGGATTTAGCGCCCCGAGCATCTTCCCTGCCGAGCAGCAGCGGCGAATCGCAAATCTGCTTCAGCTTCGTCAGCGAGGACAGCACCAGCCCTTTCCGGGCGATGCCCGTCTGCTGTCCGATCTGGCCCATCATCTGGTCCACGACCGATTGATACATCGCTCCCTGCACTTCCGTCAGCGTGCAGTAGGATTTGATTTCCAGCTTCTCGGGCAGATCCTTGCGGATGTCCGGATCGCTCTTCAGGCGTCTCATCATAAAGGGCGATACAAGCTTATGCAGCTCCTGCAGCTTCCCGGGCGCGACCTCTCCCGTCGTGTACCGCTGCCTGAAAGAAGTGGAAGAACCGAGATAACCCGGATTGAGAAATTGGAAGATCGACCACAGCTCTCCGAGGCGGTTCTCCACCGGCGTCCCGGTCATCGCGATGCGGTGCGGCGCCGACAGCTTCATAACGCTCTGCGCCTGCTTGGTCCGGTAGTTCTTAATGTACTGGGCTTCGTCCAGCACGACGGTGGACCACAGGACCGAGGCCAAGTCCGCACCATCTCTTCCAGCCAAATGGTAGGTCGTCAGCACGACGTCGTGCTGACGCGCCTGCTCCAAAAATTCATCCCCGTGAAGACGGCGGTTGCCGTGATGGATGTACAGCGCGAGCCCAGGCGCAAAGCGCTGCATTTCCCGCTGCCAGTTGCCCAGCAGTGAGGTCGGGCACACGATCAGCACAGGAGGATTGTCCTGCTTGTGCTGATCCAGCAGGCAGGTAATCACCTGCACCGTCTTTCCGAGACCCATGTCATCGGCCAGGCAGACGCCGAAGCCCATGTCTCTCATCGCGGCCAGCCATTGGTAGCCTCGCTCCTGATAGGGGCGGAGCACTCCGTGCAGCGAAGCGGGAACCGAGCGAACAGGTACCTTCTTCGGCCCCTCCTCCCCAAGAAGGGACTGCAGGTAGCCCATCGTCTCCAGCTCCAGCACCGGAATGCCCTTCCACATGCGTTCGCCGTCTTCTCCCGCGCTTAGATGCATCCAGTCGGACATATTCATTTCGCCTTCGTCATGCTTCTTGATATAACGCAGTACCTGGCGAATTTCCTTCAGATCCAGTTCGATCCATTCCCCGCGAAATTTCACATACGGCAGATTCGATTCGGCCAGCTCGGCCAGTTCCTCCCGGGTGAGGGTGTGGCCCTCAAGCGCCGCTTCCACCCGGAAGGAGACAAGCTGCTCAAGGCCGATGACCGGATGGCCCGGCGCACCTCCGCCTGCGCCTTCCGCCAGCATCTTCAGCGATAATCCCACACGGCGGCGCCCCTTCCGGCTCCACCGGGAAGGCATCTGCACCGTGATGCCGACTTTCGTCAGCTTCGGAACCGAGAGGCGGACAAAGGCGATCATCTCCTCCGTGGTGAGCTCGAGGCTCTCCGGAGCCGGGCCCCGAAGCGCTTCAGCCAGCTCCGGGGACAGCTTCGACGCATCGCCGAGCGCACGGAGCATCTGCTCCTGCACATTCGGAAAGACGCGGCCGCGGCGGCTAATATCCCGTTCCCGGTACGACCAGATGGCCCGGATTGGAATCCATGCCCCAAACTCATCCTGAAACTCCGCCCAGAACGAAACACACCAGCGTTCCTCTTCTTCAGTATGGCAGGGCTCAAGCCGCAGTCCCAACTGCATCCGGCCCTGTGCTGCAGCATCCTCACTTTCCACGGCCGGGACCGAGGTCCCCCCCGTCTCGGCAACCGCCGACGCCAGCTCCTCCATCTCTTCCGTGCTTCCATTGACCGGGATGATCCGGCTAGCAGTCAGGGCACTGTTCCACCACAGCTCCGCCACCGGGGAATATCCTCTCCGATAGTCGGAATGGTAGCGGGAAAATTTACTCTCGTTCTCACGGATCACTTCCCTGACCTGGGCGTGGATCATGGTCCCCAGAAACGAATGCAGCAAAAACGCCCCCGCTTCCTCCTTCGTCATCGCATCCCTGCCGGATAGTGCCGGCACGCCAAGCGCGACGGGCGGCATCGCCGCCGCCAGCTGCAGGAAGCGCTCCGCGTCCTGAGGCCGGTTTAGGCTCGGCTTCCATTCCGCTGCCAGCGCCTGCTCCCCCGATCGGCGGCGAGCGCCGTTCGATGGAACCGGTGCCGTACCCGGCGCGATACAGCCGCGCAGCATCAGTTCAAGGGAAAACCGGGCCGCCTGGGCCCAGTAATCCATCTCCGCTCCAGGCTGGATCCCCGCCTGCCGGATGTATGCCTCATCCCATGCAATAAGCAAACTGAAGGCGTCGGAGGCGTTCAGGGCAAGCCCCTCCAGCGTTCTGCCCATGAGCTGTCGCCGATCCCCCCGGCGGCTCGTACGCTGGGCCGCATGTGCGGACGGATACTTGAGCTCGGCCAGCCTGAGCGCAGCCTGGGCAAAAGGGCGCGTCCCGTCCGACAGCGTCAGCTGCTTGACCACTTTGCTCCATGCGTCCACTCTCGGTTCGGACATCTCTCCTAAAAAACAAAAAAACACATCACCAAGCCATACGCCATAAAGCGGTTGATTCATGGTAGTCTCCTGTCATATCCGTAGTTACACATATACTTCCATCTTATACGAAAACGCATGAATTTAAAAACGAGATGCTGCTCTTTTTTAGGCATTTTTCACTATTTTTTATGTTCTTTACCCACCATCCCGCGGCCTGGCACCTCCCTAACGTGATCGTGCGAAAATCATTAAAAAGCCGGAAGCCGGTCCTGGGAGCTCTAAGCTCCCTGAACCGGTTCCGGCTTTATTCCATCAGAAATCCGATTAGCGATACTCATTCCGGGTACAAATAGCTTGCCATCCGATCAAGCCAGGACAAGGGCCATGGTGCTCAGACGCACGGAGGCCGGCAGCCGTTAGCGGACGCTCAGGTTGTCCCAGTTCTGCTGGAACTGCTTGAACATTTCCTGTTTCGTAATTTTGCCGCCGATATATCCCTGCATCGCCGCGGCAAATTCGGGCTGCATGCCGAACGGGAACCGGAACCAGTTCCAGGTCAGCGTTTTGCCCTCGTCGGTGTATTTCTGCACTTCCATGCCCAGCTGTCCCAGGTCTTCGTCCGTACCTTTAATAGACTTGAAGGCCGGAATGAATTTGAATTCCTTCGTAATGTACTTCTTGCCGGTATCGGAGGTCACCAGCCAGTTCAAAAACTCCTTGGCCTCCTTCTTGACCGGCGAATCTTTATAGATAACCCAGTTGTTCGGCACGCCGACGTAGAGCTTGTCCCCGAGCTGTGGATCGTCATTGATCGGCATCGGCAGGATACCCAGGTCCAGCTTCGGATTGATGCCGTCAATCTGCACCTGGGTCCAGTTCCCCTGCTGCATCATGGCTGCTTCCCCGCTGGCGAACATCGTTACCTGGGTGTTGTAGTCCGTTGTAAGCGGGCCGGGATTCCCGTACTTCAGCGTAAGGTCAAAGAGGTTCGACCACTGCTTCACGACTTCGTTGTCCGCGAATGTTTCCGTCTTGCCGTTCAAATGCTGGATAAAAGCACCTGGGTCCTTCTGGTCGGCAAAAGCCACATTGATGTTATGGTTGCCGAGTACGAAGTTCTCCTGATATCCGTTGGCAAACGGGATGATCCCCGCGGCCTTCAGCTTTTTGCACGCTTCCTCTAGCTCGCTGAGCGTGGTGGGACGCTGCATGATACCCGCTTTTTTGAACAACTCCTTGTTGTAAATAAAACCGTACCCTTCCAGGTTCATCGGCTGCCCGTACAGCTTGCCGTCCTTGGTCATCGGCTCTTTGGCGATGTCCTTCACATCCTTGACCCAAGGCTGATCGGATAAGTCCTCCAAATATTCCTGCCACATGTCCATTTCGGCATAGCCGCCGATGTTGAAGATGTCCGGCTCTTTCGAAGCCGCAAATTTGGCCCGGAGCGAGGCGCCGTAGTCGCTGCCTCCGCCGACGGTCTGAATATCCAGCGTAATCCCCGGGTGGGATTTTTCATACTCCGCTTTCAGTTTATTTAGTGCTTCCGCAATTTCTACCTTGAACTGAAAAATATGAATGGTCTTGACCCCGCCGCTGCCACTTTCGCTGCCGCATCCGACCAGAAGGGCGAACGAGGCCAGCAGCACGCCAAGGCGGGCTCCAAAGGTATAGGCCTTTTTCTTCATGCCGCATAACCTCCTTTATGGAATGTACTTGAGCCGCCGGGACAGGCCGGGTTCAGCCCTTCACCGATCCCTGGGCGATGCCTTCGATGATGTACTTCTGCATGGCCAGGAAGAAGATGACGATTGGCGTAATGCCGAGCACGAGCGCAGGCAGGGCCAGATCCCACTGCTTCGTGAACTGGCCGAAGAACGCATAGGTTGCTATCGGGATCGTCTGCCGTCCCGGGCTCTGCAGAATGAGCGACGGCATCAGGTAATCGTTCCAGATCCACAGCGCATTCAGAATGATGACGGTGACGATGATCGGCTGCATCAGCGGCAGGACGATGCGGAAGAAAATGCCGTACGTGGAGCAGCCGTCGACCCGGCCCGCCTCCTCGATCTCCCGCGGCACCGATTTGACGAAACCGTGGAACAGGAACACGGACAGCGGCGCGCCAAATCCGAGGTAGCAGATGATCAGCCCGGTTCTCGTGTCCATCAGGCCGAGCGTACTGACCACCTTGACGAGCGGAATCATGATCGATTGGAATGGAATGACCATCGCGGCGACAAAGGCGGCGAACAGCAGCCGGTTGAACGCCGTGTCCCGGCGCACCATCCGGTACGCCGCCATCGAGCTGATGAGCGCCAGCAGCACGTTGCTGATGATTGCGATGAGCAGGGAATTGCCGAACACTTTCGGAAAAGCGGTGATTTTCCAAGCCTCCGCATAATTGTTCCACAGAAAGGCTTGCGGCCAGCCTGCGGAGTTGGTCAGAATATCGCCGAAGGACTTGACCGAATTGACGAGCAGGAAGTAGAACGGTACCAGGAAGACCAGCGCCAGCAGGATCATGAGCAGCTCAAGGATCAGCCTTCCGGCGCGGAAGCCGCGGCCTGTGCTTGTGTTGGCATTTGTTCTTCGGCTTGGCCTTGTGCTTGGGCCTGGGCTTGTGTGCATCATACTTCCACCTCCTTGCGTTTCGTGGCGCGCACCTGAAGGATCGAAATCAGGGCCACGACGATAAAGAAGATGATCGCCTTAGCCGAACCCATGCCGAAGCGGCTGATATTAAACGCCTCATTGTAAATGTTCAACGCGACGGATTCGGTTGACTTGAACGGTCCGCCCTTGGTGAGCGACAGGTTCAGGTCAAAGAGCTTGAACGACCAGGAAATGGCCAAAAACAGACAGACCGTCACGGCAGGCATGACCAGCGGAACGGTAATTTTCCGGAGGACCTGTCCTCTCGATGCACCATCGATTTGTGCGGCCTCAATAAGGCTTTTCGGTACATTGTTCAGCGAGGAAATGTATACGACCATCAAATAACCGGCATTCTGCCAGACGAAGACGATCACGACCGCCCAGAAGGCCGTCGCCTCGGTGCCGAGCCAGGGCAGCTTGAAGAAAGAGAGCCCGGTGGTCGCGCCGACGGAAGAAAACCCTTTCACAAAGATAAACTGCCAGATAAACCCGAGCAGCAGCCCCCCGATGACGTGAGGCACAAAAAATACGGTCCGCAGCGCATTGCGCGTCAGCAGCGACCGCGTCAGCACATAGGCCAGAATAAAACCGAGCACATTGGTTAGGATGACTCCAAGCACGGTAAATTTGACGGTAAACCAGAACGAATTCAGAAACGCCGGGTCTTCCGTGAATATGTGGATGTAGTTGCGGAAGCCGACCCAGCCCGCATGCCTCGACACCCCGTTCCAGTCGGTAAATGAATAATACAGTCCTAAAAGAAAGGGAACGACAACAATGACGAGGAAGCACAGGGCCGACGGTCCGACAAAAATGAGCTGCTGCAGCAGCTGGGACGATTTTTTCGAGTTCATGCCCTCACTCCTTACACTTTCATGGTTTTTCATTTAATTACCTGAATCGACAAGGATTGAATCTGCAACAATTTGTTCTTTTTGGGACAAATTCGGGTATATTTGTAGGGAAAAGCCGCTTTTCGGCAAGCCCGTAGATATCACTTCAGGAGGCTGGTACGATGCTTAGAAGCAATCCGTATAAATGGTGGAACTGGCTCGCGTTCGTCGCCGCGATGGTCGTCAACGCGCTGGCCAATACCGCCGTGCTTGGGGGAAAAACTACAGGGGAAATATCGGACCAATACCCGACGATGATCACGCCCGAGGGGTATGCATTTTCCATTTGGTCCTTAATCTATGTACTGCTGCTTGGTTTTCTTCTCTATCAAAGCGGACGGGTCACCGAAACCCGGGATTCGGTCCGGTCCATCGGGCCGTGGTTTATGATCTCCTGCGTACTGAACATCGCGTGGCTGCTCCTGTGGCAGTACGAATATATCGAACTGTCGCTCGCCGCCATGGTGCTGCTTCTTCTCTCGCTGTTCGTCATCTACCGCCGGACGCGCCGGATCTATTATCCGACATCCGGTGAGATGTGGCTCATCAAGTTTCCCTTCAGCCTGTATTTCGGCTGGCTCAGCGTAGCGGTCATTCTCAATATCGCGATCGTGTTGAAAAAGAACGATTGGAACGGCTTCGGACTGAGCGAGCTCGTGTGGGCCGTTATCTTCCTGCTCGCCGGCGCGCTGATCGCGATCCTGGTCAGCTATCCTTACCGCGACAGCATTTATCCGCTGGTCTTCGTGTGGGGCTATGTCGCCATTGCCCTGAAGCAGCAGGATCTCGTAGAGCGAGCGTTCATGGCTGCGTTAATTCTGGCGGTTATCCTGCTCGTCTATGCGATCTATCTATTCTTCGCCCGAAGCCGGGACCGGGACTAAAATCATTCCCACAAATGTGGAGCCTCTGCTCGGGCGTATATCAGGTACTTGCATCGGAACCCTGAAACAAACAAAAAGGCCGGGCTTTGCGGACGGGGCGGCGCCCCGGGCAAAGTCCGGCCTTGCTGTATCGCAATAAAAACTTCCGCTAAGCGCGGTCTGTCTTCTATGAAGATACGTCGATAAACGTTTTACTTATGTAGCTTCCGATCTATTTGATGACAGCGGCAATCGTCTCGATTTCCACCAAGCCGTCCTTCGGCAGGCGCGCTACTTCAACGGCGCTGCGTGCAGGATATGGCTGGGCGAAGAAGGAGCCGTAAATCTCGTTTACCGCGGCAAAATCGTTCATGTCTTTCAGGAACACGGTCGTCTTAACCACTTGATCCAGGCTGCTGCCCGCCGCTTCGAGAATCGCCTTCACGTTGCTCAGAGCCAGGCGGGCCTGCTCCTGCACGCCGCTGCCGAACTCACCGGTCGCTGGATCGAGCCCCAATTGTCCCGACGTGAAAATAAAATCGCCGACCTGAACGGCCTGGCTGTAAGGTCCGATCGCTCCTGGCGCGGACTCGGTCGAAATCACCTTTTTACTCATGGAAGTCACCCTTTCGTTCTTCGTATTATCCTTCTCATTGTAAACAGAGGCCGGTCAAGTTGCAATACGGCAGCGCGTTGCTTCAGGCGAGCGGTCGCCTCCATCGCAAGCGTATGCTTCACCTGCTCCAACTTTTGCTTCGTATGGACTACTGAAGCGGGAACGGCTATTCCAGACCCGGAACGGTTCCGGCTCGTCCCTGGAATGTTGTCTTCTGCTCCACACCGTCGGCGGATAGTCGTATTTCCACGGCGGCGCACTCCTCCACCCCGCTTGCCAGCGGCAAATAGAGGGAGAAGCAGCTGCCCTTCCCCACTTTGCTCTCTACCCGGATAAAGCCTCCCAGCAAATGCGCCAGATCCCGGCTAATCGAGAGCCCAAGGCCTGTCCCGCCATATCGCCGGCTGATGGAGCCGTCCGCCTGGGCGAACGCTTCAAAGATCCGCCGCTGCTGCGGCGAGGAGATACCGATGCCGGTATCTTGGACGTCGAACACGATCCAGCAGCCCGCATGCTTTCCCTCCCGATTATGCTCCGAACGGATGACGAGGCTCACCTTACCCCGATGGGTAAACTTGAAAGCATTGGACAGCAAGTTCCTCAGAATCTGCTGTACCCTGCTCGGATCCGTGCGGAAAGTCAGCGGAAGCGAAGGATCCAGCTTGATGGTGAAGCCGATCTCTTCTTTTTGGGCGACCAGCTCAAAATGCATTTGCAGCAGCTGCGGGATTTCGCTGATATTCATCTCTTCATGAGTGATTTCCAGCCGTCCGGCCTCCACCTTGGACAAGTCCAGGATGTCGTTGATGATGCGCAGCAGTTCCTGGCCGGATTGGTGGATAATTTCGCCGTACTCGGCCATTTCCTCCTTGGTGCGGCTGTTGTCGTTTTCACTGATCAGCTCGGCAAAATTGATGATGCTGTTCAAAGGAGTCCGCAGTTCATGGGACATATTCGCCAGAAATTCCGTTTTGTAACGTGAGGACCTTGCCAGCTCCTTGGCCCTTTCCTCCAGTACGCGCTTGGCCTGATGCAGCTCTTCGGCCTGGGCCGAGAGCAGAACGTTGCTTTGTTTGAGCTGGATGGTGCGTGCCGCCTCAAGCTGAAAATCGCGGAGGATCAAGGAAAAGACCAGGCTCAGCAGGAGGCTGAGCGGCAGCGTTACCGGCATGATCGTTTCAAAATAATAACCTGAAGGAATAACCCCGAGAAATGCAATATCGATAGCGTTCAGTACGTTCAGCACCAGAATGGCCAGAAATCCGCGGGTTACCAGTCCAAATCCCTTCCGTCTCATCCACATGTTGAGCAGAGCCGCCGCGGCGCCCAGCATGCACAGATTGAACAAACCGGCGATCGAGGCCTCGTTCACCCCAAACGTAAGACGCGCCAGTCCGATGCCGACGCCGATGATTACCAGCGTCACCGGCTCTGCGTAAGCTGCGGTCGCAATGATGAGGGGAATGAACCGGAGATCGAAAATCACATTTTCGCTAAGCTTGTATCCGAAAACCATGCTCAGCCATCCGCAAAAGATGATCAGCAGCACCGAGCAGGTATATTTCACATGTTTAGAGGCGCGGGCAAGCCCATACTTGTAAACTAGGTTGGCCAAGTAGGCAGCCGCAATGAGCAGGGCTGTGTTTCCAAGAAATATTTTGCAAAAATCCATGTACTCACTCCTGAAGATGGATATTAGCCGTGCTCTCTTATCATATCATGGCAGATCGGTATATCCAGAATTCATACAAAAAACAGGACCGGGGGCACACGGGATTGCAGCAATATTCAAATCGAGTCACGCCCACCTGCCAACGCCATTAAAACGCACTTGAATTCCGTCTATTTAGCGTTTTGCGTCAAAATAACTGCAAAAGTGCATCTAAATTCCGGTTACTCAACGGTTTAAGGGGGCCTAGCCGTAAGTACAACATTAAAAGCCAGTACAACGGTGCTGCACAACAGCTCATTATGGAACACTGCGGTATACGCAGGCCGATTGCCGATCGGCCTCAAAAATAAAGCCGGGGCGAAAGACCGACCACCCGCCGCTTCGGTATCCATACGCCCTTACACCTCAAAAAGCGCAGCGCTCCCCGGTAGCCCGGTGAACCGCTGCGCTTCATTGTTTATCCTGCATGCCGACCGCAGGAAGAAGAGACCTTACAGCTGACGCGAACGCGTCCAGTCATGGTACTCTTTTTCCGCTGCGTCCTTGGTGTGGCCATAGCGCTCCTGAAGCTTGCCGACCAGCTTGTCCTTTTCGCCGTCGATTTTATCCAAATCGTCGTCCGTCAGCTCACCCCACTGCTTTTTGGCCTCGCCTTTCAGTTGATTCCATTTTCCTTTGAATACGTTATGATCCATGAGGATCAGCTCCTCTCGGTATAAATTGTTGGTCGGCGGAACCTATCCGCTCCGCCTGTAGTTCACTATTACCCGCAGGAAAGCGGGCTGAATCCGGCAATCACCCGCCCGCTTCCACCGTTTGCCTTCTTAGCCGAAGGCCGATGTAGAAAACATTTTAACCAAAATATAGATCGCCTATTGCATTAGGTGTATTAAGTGATATAATACACTTAAATCACATAAGTGACCTGAACGTTTTCGCTTATGCCGTGAAGGAAGGCTGTACTTCCAGACCAGCTGAGCTTTTAGGAGGGAAGGCCATGGAAGACCAACAGGTTGGCCCGCTGCGGTTCCACATCGACTTCAGCCAACCTTTATATGAACAAATTCTGGATCAGGTGCGCAGCGCCATTGCCAAAGGAGAGATTGGATTGGGAGACAAGATGCCCTCTGTACGTGAGCTGGCCCAAGAGCTTCGAATGAACCCGAACACCGTCATGCGGGCTTACCAGGAGCTTGAGCGGGACGGACTTACCGAGAAACGGCGGGGTCAAGGAACCTTCGTCACCTCGTCCCCGGATCATGTCCGATCATTCCGGACGGCGCTCGCGGCTAAATATATCGACAGCTTCATGGATCAAATGGAAAACCTCGGACTAACCTGGACCGATATCCAGTCTTATATTGAACAGAAATACGACGCTGAGGAAGGAGGAACAAAGCGATGACGGCACCGATACTGCGATGCGAACAAGTAAGCAAGGCCTATGGAAAGAAGCAGGCGCTAAACGGACTGAATGTCACGGTTCCCGAAGGACGGATCACCGGTATTTTGGGGCCGAACGGCTGCGGCAAATCCACGTTATTCCGGATGCTCACCGGCCTCGTCCGGCCGGATCAGGGCACCTTGGAGGTGCTCGGCTCGCAGCCCGGTTGGGAAACCAACCGCCACATCGCCTACCTCCCCGACCGGGCCCGCTGGTATCCGAACCATACGGTGCGGCAGGCGTTCGAATGGGGGCAATCCTTCCTGTCCGGCTTCTTGATGGAACAGGCCATCCGCCTGGCGGACTATATGGATGTTGAACTGGATGCGAGAATCGGCGGAATGAGTAAGGGCCAGGAAGCCCGAGTCATGCTGATTCTGTGCCTTGCCCGGGAAGTGTCCCTTATTATTCTCGACGAGCCTTTTACCGGTATCGATGTCATGTCGCGGGAGGCGATTGTGGCCGGCATCATCGACTACCTTGAGGATAGTGGGCAGTCCATCCTGATCAGCACCCATGATATTCAGGAGGTTGAAGGGCTGTTCGATTATACGGTCATGATGAAGCAAGGCCAGGCCATCTGGTCCGGGGACACCGAAAGCTTGAGGGCCGAATACGGCTCATTGCGCGATGTATTTCGTAAAATGTACGCAAAGGAGTGGCAGCATTGATTTCATCAGGCACGTTTATGGACCTCGTCCAGCATGAGTTTATGGTGCGGGGCAGCTGGAGAAAAATGAACCGCGTCCGCTTATCCAGAAGCTGGTGTGTCGCTTATTTCCTGATTGTTGCCGCAGCGGTGGTCATCGTCACCACCTATCTGGCGGCGCGCAATGACCTAGATATAAGCAGCTTTTGGTATATGACGCTGGCGTTCCCTTACTGGATCTTCTTCCTGGGATACGGCGCCATTAAAAGGGAATGGTCCAACGATACGTACGGCTGGTGGTTGACGCTCCCGATCCCGAGATTTCGCCTTATTGCCGCCAAATGGCTCGGTAACTGCCTGAAGGTATGGATCGCAATTATTGCCATCTATATCGCCCTCTCGGCGTACGTGCTCATTCTGGCCTCGACCATCGATCATTACACCTACGACATGGCCGTCTCCTTCATGATCACAGGCATCAACTGGCTGACCGTCATCGCCGGTCTGACCCCATTCATCATAGCCGCCGGCATGCTGACCATCAGCGTTATGTACAGCACCGCCAAGCCGCTGACCCCGCTGCTCTGGATTCTTTTTATGGGGGGCTTCAGCATCGTATACTCCAACATGAACCAGTATTTGCTGCCTGAAAGCCGACTGGACACCGCAGGGCCAGCCACGTTTTATCCCTATCCCTGGGAGCTTCCGGCAATCATCATCGGGAGTTGGGCAGTGGCCTATGCTCTGATCCGGGTAGTAGTATACGTCATGGATAAAAAGCTGGATCTGTAGCGAGTTCAATACTTTTCCCTTCTATATATTAACTAGATCATCGACGTGCCGCCGGAAGGCTCTGCGTTCGTCCCAGCGAGTCGGCGCTGCCGGCGGCCCGTCATTTTCAAACATGATGCTTCACAAAACTTAAAGCCCCGCTTCCGATGCTAGTTTTGCTGCGATGATTTTACCTTGATACTATGCTTCACAAAACTTTAGCTTATGCTTTCGATGCTAGTTTTACTGCGATGATTTTACCTTGATACTATGCTCCACAAAACTTTTAGCTTATGCTTTCGATGCTAGTTTTGCTGCGATGATTTTACCTTGATACTATGCTCCACAAAACTTTTAGGAGGTTGTCCAAATGATTCAAACGACGACTCGCAACACCGCCGAACCTAAACAAACTTCTTATAACAACGATTATATGCTAGAGGTTTCTCAGCTTCGCAAATCCTATCCGAAAAAACAAGCGCTCCAGGACGTGAGCTTCTCCCTGAAAGCCGGCACCTCGTTTGGCTTCCTCGGCCCGAATGGTGCGGGAAAGTCCACCACGATGAAAATTCTAACCGGGATTGTCCAGGCCGACAGCGGCTCCGTCCGGCTGCTCGGCAAGGAGGCGACTAAAAATCCGGATGCCGTATCGAAATATATCGGCTACGTGCCGCAGGAAATTACGCTGTACGATAAGCTGTCAGCCTACGACAATCTTGAGTTTTTCGGTGAGGCTTACGGCGTCCGGGGCAAAATGCTGAAGCAGCGCATCCATGAAGTGCTGACCCAGACGGGTCTGCTGGACCGCGCCAAAGAGGAAGTCGGCACGTTCTCCGGAGGGATGAAGCGCCGGATTAACATCGCTGCCGCGCTGCTCCACCGTCCCAAGCTGCTGATTCTCGACGAGCCGACGGTAGGGATCGACCCACAGTCGCGGAACCATATCTTTGAAATGATCCGTGACCTGAACCGCGAAGGCGTCACGATCATCTACTCCACCCACTACATGGAGGAAGTCGAAGCGTTGTGCGACGAAGTGGCCATCATGGATCAGGGAACGATCAAGGCGATGGGACCGCTCGGAGAACTGCTGGAGAATCACGGACAGAAGGCCATATACGTGGAAATCGCGGGGGCCCATCACCTGCCGGAAGATCCGGATGTAACCGCAATCCGCAAGGAAGGCTCCGGATATGTGCTGGAAACGGAAAATGTGCACGGCGTGATGCAGCGCCTGCTTCGCCTCGCATCCCAGCACAGCTGGGACGTGAAGCAGCTCGAAATCGTACGTCCTTCGCTGGAGAACGTATTCCTGCGGGTAACCGGTACCGCACTTCGGGACTGATTCATCGCAGGCGCACCTCACATTCATTAAGCTAATAAATAGTTCTTTCTATGAAATAAACAAGAAATTAAATAAGAAACAAGCAAAGGAGCAAAATCCATGAGAGCCATGATTATTAAGGAATTGCGGCTGATCCGCAAAGACCGCAAAAGTTTCTTCTTCCTGCTGCTAATGCCGATCCTGTTCATCGCCATGTTCGGCACGATTTTCAACAGTGCAGGAGGCGACAGTTCTTCCATATCCATCCGCACGATCGACCAGGACCAATCCGCCGCGTCCCAAGCTTTTGTCAAGCAAATGCAGGGGATTATGGACGTGGAACTGGAATCAGCATCCAGCCTGAACGATCAGGTAGACAAAATGAAGCAGGGCCAGTTCTCGGTCATGCTGGTCATTCCCGCCGGGTTCGAAAAAGCCATGAAGGAAGGCAGTTCCGCCGATATTCAGCTGTACCAGGATCCGACCGCACAGACCGAGCTTGCGCCGATCCAGGCGATCCTCAGCAGCATCTCCAGCCAATACCGCGAACAGAAGCTGACGGATGTACTGCTGGCTAAAGGAGATTCCAAGGAGCAAGCAGATAAGGCGCTGGCCTCCCCGATCCAGATCAAAAATGTGGCAACGACGTCCGACCATATCAGCTATATGGATTCGATGGTACCCAGCATGACGGTCATGTTCGTCTTCTACATTATGATCACGATGGCCCGCCGCTTCTTTGACGAAAAGAAGACCGGCCTCCTGTCCCGCATTCGCAGCACGCGCGTGAAGCCGCTGCAGTACCTGGTCGGGATGTGGGTGCCCTTCATCCTGACCGTCATCGCCCAGTGTGTCGTTCTGTTCGCCTTCGGCCACTTCGTCTATGACGTGAAGATCGGCGACGTCGCCGCCCTTACCCTGATCGTGCTCAGCCTCAGTATCTGCGGAACCGGCATCGGACTCGGCTTGTCCTTCCTCGTGCCGGGCGAGGGAGCCGCCATGGTCATCACCCAGGTCATTGCCATGGGCGGTGCCATGCTGGGCGGCCTGTGGGTACCGTCCTATCTGCTCCCTCAATCCGTGCAGACCATCGGACACTTTCTGCCGCAGTACTGGGCGCTGCACTCGCTGCAGAACATTATCGCCCATGGCGCCCATCTCGGCGACGTCGCAGGACCGGCGCTCATTCTCCTGACGTTCGGGGCTGTCGGCCTCCTGGTTGCGTTCTTCCGTCTGCCAGGGTTCCTGCGCTCGGCAGCGAACTGATCCATCTCCCACATTCAAACAGCCAAAAACCTCCCGACCGGAAGTTATCCTTCACGGCCGGGAGGTTTTTGGGGTCTTGCTCTCAGGTCATCCTATGTATCGTCGCCTGCCGCCTTCCCCATTCCCTGCTGTCGCATATAGTCAACGAAAATGCGGGCGAACTGCGGATCCCATTGCGTCCCCCTGCCTTCCTCGAGAATGGACAGCGCCTTGCAAACGGCCATTCCTTTACGGTAAGGCCGGTCCGAAGTCATCGCGTCGAAGGCATCGGCTACGGCGATGATTCTCCCGAGCAGCGGTATGTCCTCACCTGCCAGCCCGTCCGGATACCCTCCCCCGTCATACCGCTCATGGTGGGATCGTACGCCGGGAAGGAGCGGCGCCATGGCTTCCTTGGGCTCGATCTGCTTCAAGATCGTTTCGCCAAGCACCGGATGTGCCTTGATTTGGTCAAACTCCTCCTCCGTCAGATGCCCTTCCTTCAGCAGGACGGTGTCCCGGATGCCGATTTTCCCGATGTCATGCAGCAGTGCCGACTGGCGGATCACGTTGATGTCTTCCTCCGTCATCTGGCTGAGCCGCCCGATCAGCTCGGAATATTCGGCCACCCGCAAGGAATGTCCTGCCGTATAGGCGTCTCTGGCGTCCAGTGCAACGGCAAGGGTCACGAAGTAGCTGTCCAGCATCGCCCTGCTCTGGGCTTCACGGGACTGAAGCGCCCGGACCATCATGTTGAAGCCGGTGGCCAGGCGGGAAAATTCGTCCGAATACACATTCTGGATCGTCCTCAGCCGGCCGTCCTTAACATGATTCATGGCATCGTACAGATGAGAAATCGGCTGCTCCACCTCATGGGTTAACAGCTTGGCCCCCGTATACGTGAAAATGATGTCCACCATCAGGATGAGCCCCGCCCAGCCCCAATATCCCGTCATCATTTCTTCATTTAACGTGCCCAGCCGAATCTGAGCGGCCAAGGTGAACAGCAAAAGCGGCGAGATACCGATCAGCATCGCGCTGACCAAAAATTTAGGGCGGATGGACAGGACGACATGCCCTTCCGGATTCAGATCGATGCGGTGATCCTTCAGGGCTAACCGCTGAAGCTCCTTCACCAAGGGCCGGACCATCGCCGTCGTCAGAAAAAATTCGATCATCGCATGCATACTGGCTACGAGGAAGGCGCCGATGACCGCAGCCGCCACATAAATCGGGCGGAAATGAAGCAGCTCCCTATTCAGCAGCCACAGCGTCAGGCCGGCCGCGGGCACGGCAAGCCCGAGGAAATGCGGAACCAGAATCCGGAACACCGCCTTCTGCGGAAGCCTGTGGGCCTGGCGGTAAGCCTTTTCGACGGCATGAACCGTGCAGGGCCTGGAGGACAGCCCCTCTTTTATCGGCTGGATATGCCGCCTGAATACCCAGGACTCTGCCGCGATCATCACCACCACGGACGCAGCAAGGATGGACACCAGCCGTTTTATTTCCTGCGGAGAAACGCTGATCGTGGTCAGCACGATCGCGCTGCCTACGACGAATACCGCAAACAGCGATCCGAAAATATAGTTCCGTACTAATTTGTTCCGAAAAGCATAATACAGGGCTGTCCCCTGTAAGCGGTTGGAGTCGGTATCCATTAGCCAGCCTTCCTTTTTCGTCAAAATAGGCCGTTCGGCGCAGCACTATTAAGAATATCGGTTATTTCATCCTAAAATGTGACATGAACTTGCGACAAAAAGCAACTTTTGCCACAAAATCTTCACCATGATTCGGAACTTTTGCACATTTATACAAGACCTTCGAATGATTTATTTTCCTATTGTGTTTTTAGGATATATATGATAAATTATATTAGTATAACTTCATTTAACCCTTTTCGTTCCCCGCAAGAAAGAATAAATCTTCAACCTCGAAGACTTAATTTCCTATTTTGAAATAACCCAATGCGAAGTAAGAGATTTAAGATGTCATTTCTGATTCACACTGGCGCGGTCATCGGAGCCGCAAGGACAAAAGAGAGGCAGGGCTTTTGTTGTTTTGGAAGTCATTATTCTGTTAACGAACTAGAACAAGGAACCAGACTGCAGCTTTGAAACGGCTGTCAGGGGTTAAATATATTAGGCGGCCGCAGAGCCGCCAAAGCCAAACCCCCCGGGCACATGCCCGGGGGGTTATCCATATCTCCCTACTTATTATGGCGCTTCTACTCCTGCTGCCCGCCCGGATACTTAACCGGCCTTGCTGAATCCGCGGAGCGACTCCGCATGCTTCATCGATTCGATGAGCGCGATCGGGTTATTGTCCATACCGCCCGCGTTGACCCGGTACCCCATGTACTGCCCGGGGCCGTCGATTCCCGGTTTGACGGTAAAGACCACCTGAATGCCGAGGCTGCGGCAGAAATCCAGCACCTGCTGCGTATACCCGCCGTAAGGAAATGCGAGAATGTCGCGTCGGTTGCCGATTTCGCTGCGGAGGATCTGATCCGCCCGGGTTAAATCGCCCTTCACCCGCCGGATATACTCCTGCTCCGTTTCCACGTGACCGGTCGTTTTGTTGTGTTCGGGACCCATCAGCATCGGCTCGAGCCTGTCATGGGTTTTTCCTTCGGGGCGAACATAAGCGTAAGCGTGCGAATCAAATGTATGGCTGTAGAAGTCGATGCCGCTTCGGTGCATGAGCTTGACCTGGGCCCAGGTCAGTTTCGGCAGCCCGGGATGCTTCGGGTTTCCCACCGTCGATACGATCAGAAAGTTCGTTGCCGGCACGTGGTACTTCTCCAGGATCGGGAACACATTTTTATAGAACGTCTCGTAGCCGTCGTCAAACGTCATCAGCACGGCGTTGTCCGGAACCGGTTTGTGCCGGGTGACGAAGTCGGCGTACTGCTCCATCGTAATCCAATGGAACCCGTTCGCCTTCATGGCCTGGAGCTGCTCCTCGAATACAGTGGTATCCAAACTCTTATCATTGATCGGATGCGGGGAAACGTCATGATACATCAGGGTGATGACTTTGTTTTTATAATACACTGCATCTGGCGTCGGCCTGGTGGAAATAAAGCTGTAAGCCGGAACACTGCCCTCTTCCTTTTTAACGTGAGGCCTTCCGGGATAACGAACCAGATGATACACATAGGGGCCCTGCCTCCAGACGAAAAATGCTGCAAACAGCACAAGCGCGGAAAAGGTGCAGTACAGGAGAAATCTTTTTCTCAGCATCACATTCCAATCCCCTTCATTCCTTAAATTCACTTGCAGAGGGATGCATTCCCCGCCCTATAAACATACTCTGGAAACAAGGAGTGATGCAAATGCCAAAATACCGGATCATCGTCGACCTGTCGGAACGCACCTTATATTTGCTGGACGGCGACCAGATCGTCAAATCCTATCCCGTAGGCATCGGAAAAATGCTGACGAAAACCCCGACCGGGGAGTTCACGATCGTCAATAAACAGGAAAATCCGGGCGGACCGTTCGGAGTGCTGTGGATGGGCCTCTCCAAACCCCATTACGGCATTCATGGAACCAACGATCCCGCCTCCATCGGACGGGAAGTTTCCCACGGCTGCATCCGGATGTTCAATGAGGATGTGCTCGATTTGTCCTCCTACGTGCCCGTGAACACAAGGGTGACCATCCGGCCGTGATGGGCCTGGACACCGTTAGCCTTGATCCGAACCGATCTTGATTCCTTTTTCTTTACGGTACTGGATCACCAGCTGCCGCCAGAAATCATAACTTCCCGTTTCATCTGCGATATAGGGCTTGTAGTACCGATACGCCTCCTTCGCCCAATCCGGGCAGGGCAAGTTTAGCAGCGCCTGCTGCTGCTTGATCCATTCCGCCTGCTTCGCAACCGCGTTCTGCAGCTCGCTGAACGCCGCCTTTTCCTCAGGTGTCATATGCGCCCCCTCCTTCCAGGCATCATATTGGTCCAGGTTATACAGGTCGATAATCCGGATCAGCTTATCCGCGTACTCCGGGTCCGTGGCATACCCGTCTGCGCCGATCGCGGCAGCGGCCGATCGCCCGTCCGTGCGGAGCGCGCCCGCATATTTGTCATGGTCCCAGGACACGCCGTTCACCAGCAGCCTCGAGTGGTCGGCCACCGATTCGGCCCAGCTGTTGTACGCACGGAAGTCGGCGGTCACCCGGCCGGCTACGCCGCGAACGTACTCGGTGGTCTGCAGGCGCATGCTCCCTGCCGTGCCCTGTCCCTTGATGCCGAACAGATTGTTGGCCTTCACTGCCAGCTCGCTTGTACCCCAGGCGGACTCGAGGGCCGCTTGGGCGATCGTAAGCGATGCAGGCACGCCCGACTGCAGCTGGTCGAACTCGGCCAGCTGCACCATGATGTCGATAAATGTTTGTTTTCTCATAATCCTCCCTCCTAATCCTCTGGTACATACAATGCAGACCGTTTGTTCCCGGCCTGGACGGCTGTCGAACTCTGTAACGCCAGCTTCTTATGTCACACCTTGGACCGCTCCGTTACGAAGCATTTGCCTAATTCTTCGGGGGTTCTTACAATAAGAACATATGTAACGCTTGGAGGGTGGATGTATGAAGCAGGCAAATGCAGATCATTTTATCATCAATAACGAGTGGGTCACCCCGGAAATTCGGGCCGTCCAGGCTCAGGCTGGTCCGGAAGATGTGGAGGCCGCGCAAGGACTGCTGTTCCGAACGGCGCAATGGCTTCAGAGCAAAGGCTCCAAGCAGTGGCATCAGCTGCTGACCGGCGATGACCGGCATCATATCGACGAGGCGGTCTTGTGCGGGGACGTCTTCCTGTTCAAAAAGGAGGAGCGCCTTGCCGCCATCGTCATTCTCCAGCAGCATGCGAGCGAATGGGACCGCACCCTATGGGGCGAGGAGGGGCACGATACCTCCGTCTACCTGCACCGGCTTGCCATTGACCGAGAATTCGGGGGGACAGGTCTCGGCAGTGCCATTCTGCACTGGGCCTTGACCGGAATAAAGTTCCAGGGCAAAGACCGAATCCGTCTCGACTGTATCGCCGACAACCCCGGCCTGAACCGGTTGTACAGCGGGGCCGGCTTTGCGCTGAAGGGCCAGCATGAGAGCGGGTTTAATATTTATGAGAAAATGGTGCGGTGACATTCGCTCCTTAAGCGGATATCCACGCAAAAAAAGCCCTCCGGCATGCCGGAGGGCTTTTCTCACATCGTATATAAAACGCGGTCTTAGTCGATGGTTAATGGGACGATACCGAGGCTACGCCGATCTTGTCGATGATGCGCTGGCTCTCCGGATTCAATCCCCGGACGGCAACCTTTTTGTCAAGCGCCTCATACTTGGCCAGCACCTTGGACACGGCGTTCACGCCCGACTGATCCCAAATGTGTGAGTGGGAAAAGTCAATCGCAATCCGCTCCGGGTCTTCCTGGTAATGAAAGAGATGCACGAAATGGTTCATCGTTCCAAAGAACATCTGCCCTTTGATTTCGTACACCTTTACCTCATGCTCATCGATACGGGTCTGCGCGTGGATGCGCGCCATCTTCCAGCCGAAATTCAAGGCGCTTAGAATGACACCAGTGACGACGCCGATCGCCAGGTTAGACGTGGCTACCACGATCACGACGGTCACCACCATGACGATCGTGTCGCCCAGCGGCACCTTGTTCATCGTTCTTAAGGAATGCCAGTCGAATGTGCCCACCGACACCATGATCATGACGCCGACCAGTGCCGCCATCGGCACCTGCTTGACGACATCGCCGAGCACCAGAATCAGGAACAGCAGAAAGGCGCCCGCGATGAAGGTCGACAGCCGGGAGCGGCCTCCCGATTTCACATTGATGACCGTCTGGCCGATCATGGCGCATCCCGCCATCCCGCCAAAAAAGCCGGTGAGGATGTTGGAGATGCCCTGCCCCTTGATCTCGCGGTTTTTGTTGCTGCCCGTATCGGTCAGCTCATCCACCAGGTTGGAGGTCAAAAGCGTCTCGGTCATGCCGACGACGGCGAGCGCAAGCGCATAAGGCAGAATCGTCAGGAACATATGAAACGACAAGGGTACCGACGGAACATGGAATGCGGGAAGCGACTGTGTAATGTTGCCCATATCGCCTACCGTACGGACATCCGCATGCGTCAGCACCGAAATGATCGTCATGACGATAATGGCCACAAGCGCGGAAGGCACCGCTTTGGTGAGCAGCGGGAACAGATAAATGATCAGCAGCGTTGCGGCCACCATCAGGTACATGATCCAGCTAGCCCCTTCAAAATTCGGCAGCTGCGCCATAAAAATAACGATCGCCAGCGCGTTGACGAAGCCTACGATGACCGATTGCGGGATAAACGTGATGAAGCGCCCGAATTTCAGCGCCCCCATAATCCACTGCAGAATGCCGGTCAGCACCGTAGTCGCAAACAAATACTCGATCCCGTACTTGGCGACGATCGGTCCCATCAAGGACGCCATGGCACCGGTCGCAGCTGAAATCATCCCCGGCCGGCCGCCGAAAAACGAAATGCTCACGGCAATCACAAAGGATGCATAGAGACCGACCATCGGATCCACCCCGGCCATAATGGAGAATGCGATGGCTTCGGGAATAAGCGCAAAGGCAACGGTAAGACCGGATAAAATGTCTTTTCTGACATTGCTAAAGAAGCCTTGTTTAATCCAGTTCAAAAACAAGAAATAATCCCTCCTGAGGCTATAAAGTTGTATCTGTATCGATTGAACTAAAGTATATAGTTAATCGTGCTGCTGTCCGTTCATAAATGTTGCAAGGTGTTCAAGCAGGCTCCCCACTTTCAGGTTCGCCGGGTCCGATCATTCACTGTTTTTCATTATAGCGTTATATCCACCGGAACCCAAAACCTGATGTATACGTTATCTTCCCGTGTATACTCCTTCATTCTTCCATTTACTCGTATATAATTTCTTTTTCAATCCATATGTACATACTGCAATAGCTGCTCTTGCTATGAAAATATGGCGAAGCCCCTGCCGGGCTGCAGGAGCCTCGCCCCCAAGGATTCGTTTGGCTCATGGATTAGTAGAAAAAGGATTTGGTATCGAAGTTATCAAGCGTTGACCTGTAGAAGGATGGATATAGGTAAAAACTATAAATATAATACAGTTTATATATTTCCATAATGAGCGGGCTGCCGCTACAATGAAGTCAATTCCAACAATCTACGGGATAAGGAGAATGACGATGGATCGATCTGTAATCAAGCTCTTTGACGCCAATGCAAAGGATTATGACCGGCAGCGGAGGGGTCTGATCCCCTGCTTTGACGATTTTTACGGGATGGCCCTTTCCCTGGTGGAGTGCGGCAATCCTTCTCCAAGCATTCTGGATCTGGGGGCCGGAACGGGCCTGCTCTCCAGCATGGTTCTGCTCAAATACCCGGAGGCCCGGATTACGCTGATGGACTTAAGCGACAGCATGCTGGCAGAGGCCCGCCGGCGGTTCCAAGGGGCGCCACACGTTGATTATATTACCGGGGATTACAGCAGCTACCCGTTTACGCAAACCTATGACGCCGTCATCTCTTCCCTGTCCATTCATCACTTGTCCCATCCGGAAAAAAGGCAGCTGTTCGCCACCATCCATCAATTGCTGAATGAAGGCGGCATCTTCGTTAATGCCGATCAAGTGAAGGGCCAGACCGATCAGGCGGACGCGTATTACCGAAGACGCTGGCTGGAAGAGATCCGGGCGAGCGGTCTGACGGAAGAAGCCATCCAGGCGTCGGTTGAACGCAGAAAGCTGGATATCAACGCCACCACCGCTGAACAGATCCAATGGATGGAAGAAGCCGGTTTTGAAGACGTGGACTGTATGTACAAATATTTTGACTTCGCGGTGTTTTACGGAAAAAAATCAGGGCGGACTTCCTAGTCCCCCTGATTTTTCTTGACTTATGGAGCACTGATCATTATGGCAGCTTCTTCCGGAAGCCGTCCATCAGGACGCCCAGACCGAATTCGAACTCCTCCTGCCACCCCGTACCGGTCGTATGGGTTGCCAGCCGGATCATATGCGGGAACTGCTCCCGCGGCAGAGCGCGGAAAAACTGGGCATACTCCTCGCTGAGGCGAGCCTGGGCTTCTTCGCCGGCGCCGGCCATCCCCTTCAGCCGCACCTCCTCGGCCACAAAGCCAAGCACATGATTCTTTACCATGGATGCCATCCACGGGATATGGTCATCCGCAAATCCGGCCGAAGCAAAAATTTGGTATAGTCTCTCGATCTGCATCAGACGGTGGTACCCCACGGCAATGCCGCCATTGAACAAATCCACTGCATCGCGGTAGCGGTGCAGTACTCGCCGGAACGCATGCCCCCACTGGACAAGCTGTTCCTGCCAAGGCAGGTCCGGGTCCGGCCTGTCCATTTCTTCGCTTATTTTATCCCCAACAAGCTGAAGCAGCTGTTCTTTATCCTTCACATGATAATACAGGGAGGCGGTTTTCACCTGGAGCTCATCCGCTATTTTACGCATGCTCAGCTCTTTCAAGCCGGATTCGTTTAACACGTGAAGCGCCGTCCGGACAATCCGGTCACGGTCTAGTGGAATGTGCAGCTCCTCCTGTTCCCCCGTGCCGGAAAAAGGATGCTGGGGCACCGTTCGTTTTCTGGCCATCGAAGAGCCCTCCTTTTCACTTGACAATTATAGCATATGCCATTATTCTAATCCCATTAGATTAATCTAAAACCATTAGATTAATGAAAATCAGTTTATGTTCGTGAAAGGAGTAATATTATGAATACTATTCATTCGATCGTCCGGTCCATGAACCGGCATGTGAACGAAATCTGGGAGGCGATTCTTCTTGAGCATGCGGTAGAACTGAGCGCCATGTTTGCGGAGTTCGGCGACCGGGCGTACGGCGTCTATATTCAGCGGTTGATGGACCCGATTTGCGAGGAGGTCCGGAAGTCGGGATACGAGGTCCCCGCCGGGTTCCGCCTATCCGAATCGGTAGAGAACTGGGGCCCGCCCGAGGAGCGCGAACGATGCGTGTGGTATGGGGTCAAGGACGACACCGGCGAACCGTGCGGCACGGCAGTGCTGCAATTTTTCCATTCCCACGCCCGGTTTCATCTTCCGCAACCGCCGCGTTTTTTGGCTTTGGAGGAAACGGAGCCGGAGGCAATTCTACAGGCGCTATGCACCACGGGTGTTCGCCTAAGCGGGCTGCCCCTGCGTTACCGGCATTCATCCGGCGATGAACCGCTGGAATGGGAATACGGGGCGGACGCAGGGCTGCTCGAATACGTGCAGTCTTACCACGGCCGCACGGCGGTGGACTTTAACTATGCGCTGTCTTCGTGGGGACGCCACGGCTGGGAGCTTGTACAGGTCGTGCCGCATCAGGACCGCCTCGTCGGTTTTTTCAAGCGTCCGGTTCACCGCGCCGGCGGGCAATAACCCAATAACAGTAAAAAACACCCCCGGCGCTTGTTGTGAACAAGCACCGGGGGAGTTGAGGTAAAGGCGGGGCGCGATACCCGTTAAACCGCAGGCTGCCGCTGCTGCTTTACGGCATCGATCGTCGCATGGATAATCACGCGCAGCGCCCGCAGCATCGTTTCCTGCGGCAGCGAAGGCAGGCCCGGCTTTTGCAGCGCCATCTCCGTCGAAGCCGGAAAATGAACAAAACCCGCCAGCACAGGCAGTTCCTGCTCGCGGATATAATCCAGCACGGCGTACATCGTGTTGTTGCAAATAAACGTGCCGGCCGACTCGGACACGGCGGCGGGAATCCCTTCCGCTTTCAGCCGGTTCACGGCTTCGCGGATCGGCAG
Organism: Paenibacillus sp. XY044; assembly: GCF_002257645.1. Taxonomy (GTDB): domain Bacteria; phylum Bacillota; class Bacilli; order Paenibacillales; family Paenibacillaceae; genus Paenibacillus_AQ. Next base: position 135,184 of record NZ_NQMO01000012.1, read on the forward strand.
CCGCGAGAACAGCCCGTCGGGTCCCGCCGGATTAATCGGCTGATCCTGCGGTCTCTCCCCTTTGTTGTCGGCGTATGCCGCTTCCGGCGCAACATCCTTGACGTTCACGGCGATCCGCTCCGGCGTTACCGCCGTCCGGCCTGCGGCGAGGCCGCAGCAGATCACGGCGTCCGGCCGAAAATCACGCACGGCCTCAAGCAGCTCTTCGGCGCATTCGTCATAGTGGACGGGGAGCAGAACCGTCTGAATCTCGGCCTCCGCAAACGTCTCCTCCCGGATGTCCCGCACGAGCTGCTCTGTCGGATTTATCGCATTTCCGCCAAAGGGCTCAAATCCGGATATCAGTATTTTCATGTTCGTTCTCCTCCCGGTAAGTCTTTCCTTCCATCATATCAAACGGGACGGATCGTTCCTACCCGAAATACCGCTGCCAATCGGGGATTTCGGCTTCCACGTGGATTCAGTTCCAGCAGGGACAGGGGATTTGGCAAAAAAACACCCTGCCCGGCAGCTGCAGGCCGCACGGCAGGGTTCCCTGCTACAAATTATAACCGCCGCTGTTCGGTTTGGTCGGGTTGGAGATAATCCCCAGCGTCGCCAAAATTCCGAGCACTAAGTCCGCAGCCGCCACGAGCTCTTGCCGCTTCATATCCGACAGTTCAAACGCTCCTGTGAGATGGCCGATCAGCTGCACAAGCAAAAGCACCTGCGAGACCATACTGATCCAGAGCGCATAGTTCCGAAACCGTTTCTTCTTGAGCATCATATGACCTCCTTTTAGGTCATATATATTCACCCGCCCAGGCAAACTTGTCCGAAAATTTCACGAGTTGGATGCTGGACGCCATCGGTTTCAGAGGAGCCCTGAGTCCAGAGCCTCCAGAAACGTCTCCTCGGACATGACCCGAATGCCTTCCCGCTCCAGCAAGGCGGTCGTCACCCCACTGCCGGCAACCTTTTCATTAGCGAAGGAACCGTTATAAATCATGGCGCTTCCGCAGGAAGGGCTGTACTCCTTGAGCACGACCAAGGACGCTCCGATTTCCCGCGCTTTCTGCAGCGTCCGTTGAGCCCCTTGAATATACATGCCGCTGACGTCGCGGCCCGATTTCTCAACAACCCTGGCCCGGCCCTCCAACACATCGTTACCGTCGCCACCCACAATCTCCGCAGGCTCTCTCGGGGTGACAAATCCCCCCAGCAGTTCCGGGCAAACCGCAACCGCCTTGTTCTGCGCAACCATCTGCTGAATCACGTCATTCAAGCTGTCTGTGCCGTTATACCGAACCTTCAGTCCGGACAGACAAGAGCTGACCACAATCACACCGTTCACCCCGTAAACTGTTTATCTGTTTCACGTAAATTATTTATTCGTTCCACGTAAACTATTTATTACTTTAATGAAAGTATACTGCATAAGCCAACTGCCGGGGAGGCCCGGCGGCTTCACGGTGTAGGATTTGGCCGAAAAACGCGGAAAGCCCGGGACCAAACTCCCGGACTCTCCGCGATATCTCTTTTACCCTTGCCCAGGTGGCGAAGATGTTACATGCTTAACGCCTTTTTCGCATTTTCCATATCATTGGCCAAGAGCCGCTCCAGGTCGTAAGCGGGGTACATCGAACGCTCTTCCATAAAATCAAAAATTTTGGCATGGAGTTTGATCGCATTGTTCAGATGCTTCACGAAAACCTCCCTTAAGGCCGGCGTTGCCGTTTCCGTAATCGCTATCGCGTAATTGCGAACCCAACTTTTGGTCTTGCCCAGCAGATGGCCGGCATAAAAGCCCGTCATGTCTGCAGCTTCGGCTTTACCGCCTCTCGCTCCAGGGACCGGCGCTTGCGGGTAAAACTTCAGCAGGTCTTTTATGTTTTGCTCCAGGCACATGATCGCCTCTTTATACAAGGCATGCAGCTGCGGATCAGTGACCTTGCCGATGTCCATTTTCAGGCAAATCAGGTCGTTAGACTGTCCTGCAACCAGCTCGTGCATTTCCAATGTTTCGTGCCAGGCTAGATGCTTCACTTGGGCTTTCTTTCCAGAAGACAATGCAATCCCTCCATTACAATGATGGGATAGCATATGCCCAGGGCGCCCAGAGGGGAAATTGTCTCGCCAAAAAAATTAGCCGCGCTCCTTTTTCCCCTTCTGCCGTCCTTTCTTTCGGACCGAAGCCAGCGTTGCCTGCTCCGGCAGGCGCAGCAGCCTGGACTTGGACACTCCGATCCGCTGCGACACGTAGATGCCGGTATGCCCGGAAAAATAATAGCTGACGACGCAGGCGATGAACATGTACACCAAATTCCCCGACCCGAACAGCTCGATCCCCATAATAAAGCAGGCAATCGGGGTATTGGTCGCGCCGCTGAACACCGCGATAAAACCGAGAGCCGCCATAAACGGCACCGCTAGATGCAGCAGGCCCGCCAGCGTGCTGCCCAGCGTTGCGCCGATGACGAAGAGCGGAGTCACTTCCCCGCCTTGAAATCCGGCCCCCAGCGTAAGCGAGGTAAACACGGTTTTCCAGAGAAACGCCAGCTTTGGCGCCGTCCCTTCAAAAGCATCGCTGATCAGCGGAAGTCCCAGCCCGAGGTATTCCCTTGTGCCGAACGCGTAGACGATGGCAATCAGGATGCAGCCCCCGGCAAAGCTCTTGACCGCCGGATTCCGGAACCATCCGGTGAACCGTGCCTTCAACCAATGCGTCAGCTCGCTGAACAGAATGCTGGCCAGGCCGAACACCATCGACGCGAGCACGACCTTCAGCACCGTGATCAGTGTGATCGCCGGGATCGTGTTTACGGAATAATGAATATGATGAATCCCCCACGCCTTCGTGGTTAGATCCCCGATAAAGCTCGCCACAAAACAGGCAAACAGCGATTCGTAACGGATCATCCCCACCGCAAGCACCTCCAGACCGAAGACCGTTCCGGCGAGCGGCGTCCCAAAGACCGAGCCGAAACCGCTGCTGATGCCGCACATTAGAATGATCCGCCGGTCGGCTGGGCTCAGTCGAAGCCTCTTGCCGATCCATTCTGACAAGCTTCCGCCCATCTGCACCGCCGTACCTTCCCGTCCGGCCGAGCCGCCGAACCAATGGGTCAAGATCGTTCCGAACAGGACGAGCGGGGCCATGCGCAGCGGAATGGCTCCGCCGCCGTCATGAATCTGCTCCAGAATCAAGTTGTTTCCCTTGGACGCGTCCTTGCCGTATTTCCAGTACAGATAGCTCACCAAGGCTCCCCCCAGCGGAAGCAGCCACAGGAGCCACGGGTGATGCAGCCGCTGCTGCGTAACAGCATCCAGCGCTGCCAGAAACAAGGCCGACCCGGAGCCTGTAAGCACCCCCACCAGACTCCCGATGACCGACCACTTCACGATATAGCCAAGCAGTGCCAGGTGCATGAATTTGCCTGCGTACACGTATAACCTGCGCTTTCCCCTCGTAACTAATTTCCCCATTTCTGCGATTGTCCCCCCAGCTACAATGGTTTTCCTATTGTTCCTCATCCAGGGGCAAATTACCGCCCCCTGCTTGTCCCGATGCCCGTATATCGGCAAAAAAATAGACTCCTACCAGTGTCTGCACTGGTAGGAGTCATTAGCTCACGGGCGGTTAAAGGCGAACTCCATCGCCTATGTTATTACAAATCATTGTAATGAGGGATTGACCGGAAGTCAACAGAAAATCCGAGAGGCAGCGCGAAAGACAAAAGCACCCGTATCGCGATCCGCTTTACGGGTGCACTTGCTGCGAACAAGTTTCCCTGTCAGCGCCTTCCTCTTAATGAAGAGTTTCGGAAATTTGGCTGAGGGCCTCGCCGGCTTCGTTGACATGGATGTTCATCGTTGCCAGGTCGCCAATCGCGCAGATCCCCACCATTTCTCCGTTTTCTACAACCGGGATGCGGCGAATTTGGTGGTCGGCCATCATTTGCGCGCACTCATGGGCATCGGTGTCCGGCGAGCACGAAATAACATTGCTTGTCATGCAGTCATGGCAGTGAACGCCGCTTGGGTCCTTGCCGGCAGCCACACAGTTTATCACGATATCGCGGTCGGTAATCATGCCCACCACTTTTTTGCCTTCGCAGACCGGAATCGATCCGCAGTTGACATCGCGCATGATTTGCGCCGCAGCCGTGACCGAATCATGGGGTGCGCATACTTTAACGTCTTTAGTCATTACGTCGCGAACCATCGTCATTGCTGTTTACCTCCTCTAGGAATGATCCCCCGTATTTTACCCAGGGGTCCCGGGATTATTCAGGTTTGGGGGTGTTGTCTGAGGAACACCAGGAGAAAAACAGGGGGCCGGCCTTAGTTTGCAGCAACATCCAAAATTCTGTTGTACGTTCTATATGAAAAAAGCGCAGGATCCATTCGGGATCGCTGCGCTGCGCTTCGCTTGTGTTGGTCTCATGCCTCTGAATCTACCAGGCAGGCTAAGGACCGTTCAGGAATTAATATCCCCAAGTTTTCGCAATGATGACAAGCAGGATAAAGAGGACGAGAATGATGCCAACGCTTGTGGACATGCCGTCACCATAACCAACTCCAGCAACTTCGCTCATCTGACATTCCCCTTTCTTGGTAGGATCAGAATATCCTATGAAAGAAACCTTTCAGCGTTGTGGACAAAGTCAGCGGTTCAATAGCATATTTTGCAAGGAAACTTGATAGAGCCCGCGGCGGGCTTTCGGAACATCCGTAGAAGAAAGTTAGAGACATAGGAGAAACAGTGCCGAAACAACAAAAAAGACGCGGTCTCCGAAATCCGAAAACCCGCGTCCTGTAAAGCTTATGAAAGATGCTGGTGAAGGGAATTGAACCCCCGGCCTACAGATTACGTATGCGACGCCGCTCCTCAATACATGGTCCAGTAATCAGCTCCGCGACTCGTGCTGGCACCTCTTGGTGCCACGCCCTTTACAAGCCGAAATACCAAGGGTATGATAAACACGATTCGATTAGAACATCCTTTTGAAGCTGTCGGAAGAGCAATCTCTTTCGTTGGCTTCTTTTTACGATATATGAATTGGAGGATTACATTGTTGGCCCTACTTAGTAAAATGCGAGGTTGGTTGGAAAAGCGCTCACCTGCTCAGGTTATAACCGGCTATTATTTACTTGCCGTAACGATATCTATCGGATTATTCAGCCTTCCAGGCATATATAGACGCGGCACAGAGGTAAGCTTCTTTGATACGGTGTTCACTGCAGTTAGCGTCGTAAGCGACACAGGTCTTGCTGTACTGAACGTTGCAAATACCTTTAGTGTTTTTGGATACTTCATCATTATGTTGGTGCTGCAATTTGGCGGTCTTGGGATTATGGCGATGAGCACCTTCTTCTGGATCCTCATCGGACGTAAAATTGGATTGCGCGAACGCCAGCTGATCATGGTTGACAACAACCAGTTTCAATTATCTGGTCTGGTTCAATTCATCAAGGAAATTTTAGGAATTATTTTACTTGCTGAACTCATTGGAGCTGTTATTTTCGGAATACATTTTCTTAATTATTTCCCAACTTGGCAAGAAGCCTTTCTACAAGGATTGTTTGCCTCAGTTAGTGCAACGACGAACGCCGGAATGGATATTACTGGACAATCGTTGATGCCTTTTGCCCATGATTATTTTGTACAAATCGTTACCAGCTTCTTGATCATATTTGGAGCCATCGGATTCCCTGTACTGATTGAGATTAAGACCTTTTTAGCGAGAAGAAAAGACAAGCAGGCCCAGCCATTTCGCTTTTCACTATTTGCCAAATTAACGACATCGACGTATGTCATTCTTTTGGTCGTTGGGACTATTCTTATTTTCTTGCTTGAGTATCAGCATTATTTTAAGGGAATGTCATGGCATGAGGGCTTCTTCTATTCGTTCTTCCAAACCACTTCAACCCGAAGCGCCGGATTAACGACGATGGATATCACTCAATTGTCAGAATCTACCCTGCTTGTTATGAGCATCTATATGTTTATCGGAGGATCTCCAAACTCTGTAGGCGGAGGAATTCGAACCACTACCTTTGCGGTATGCACCTTATTTGTATATAACTACGTCAAAGGGAATCGAGAGATCAAAGTATTCAACCGAGAAATTCATCCGGATGATGTCATGAAATCACTTGCGATTATGCTGCTTGCCATTATGATGTGTGGGACCTCCGTGATTGTGATCAATATTACTGATCCGCATCATCAGCTGATATCCATCATTTTGGAGGTGTGCTCTGCCTTTGGTACGGTAGGGATGTCCACCGGCATTACACCAGAACTAAGCGTCTTTGCCAAATGTCTGCTGATGCTGCTCATGTTCATTGGTAGAATCGGTCTGACATCGTTCATCTTTATTATTGGAGGCAAGAAAAAGAAACCGAAAATTCATTATCCTGTGGAGAGAGTGATTTCGGGGTAACTGCAAGAATCAACACTGAAAAACATCGGCGATCCAATTACAGGAACCCTAATAGATACCGAAAATCCCACTTTACTTGAGTAAAGGTTAGAAGAAAGTTAGAAGTTCAGCAAATTCAACAAAAAAGACGCGGTCTCCGAAATCCGGAAACCCGCGTCTTGTAAGGCTTATGAAAGATGCTGGTGAAGGGAATTGAACCCCCGGCCTACGCATTACGAGTGCGTTGCTCTACCCCTGAGCTACACCAGCGTGGAAAATAAAATTTTCCGTCAAACAAAAACTATTATACAACTTCTTGTCCAAAATGCAATACTACGTTTTGCGGTTGGAATTTATTTCAATTTGTCGCGGACCGATTGAAGTTTCTGGGCGCTGGACGAGGCTTTGTCCCGTCTGTCGTCGATTTTGACCGAAGTGGAAACGCGCTGCGCGCCGGCCAGGAACGGTGCCTCGTGCAGGGCCGCGATCGCCTTCCATATATCCGGAAGTGCACCCTCTATGATCGTGCTCATCGACGTCAGCTCATAGCTGATCCCCTTCTGCTCAGCCAACACCCGCTGCATTTGTGCCACATACGAGCTCAGGCTGGTCGTGGCCGTTCCGATCGGAATGACCGTTACCTCTGCAATTGCCATGTTCGTGCGCCTCCTTTATTTTTTGCAAAGCGGATCGAACTTTATTCCTAATTTTATTTTACCCGACCATTTGAGGAATCGCAAAATGAAGGACTACAAAATTTTTTATTCGGGTTTTTCCTGCAAATTTCGCCCGATTTCTACCTTTTCAGGCCCTTCTGCGCTCAATCTCCAATGGTTCACAGTAGCGCCCCGGGGGTCCATCTGGTATAATTCTCATTGCTCGTCTTTTACGAGGATCATAGTTTACAAACACAATATATTGGGTTAAATTAGTATAACAGCAACCAAATATAGTGGAAACAGGTGAACTTGGCTCAATTTGCCAGGCGTTCATAATAGGGAAGCACGGTGTGAATCCGTCACGGTCCCGCCACTGTAACCGGAAGGCCGAGAGCTCCGAGCTTTCGGCACGATATCGGCTGAGTCCACTGTCCGTCACGCGGACGGGAAGGCGCCGAATATCGCATGTTCGGGAGTCAGGAGACCTGCCTGTTTTGTCTCACGAAAGGCCTACGAGGAATAGGTACGTGATGCCAGTCGATATCTATACATAACGTGATAGATATTTTTTCCCATGCTCGTAAATAGGGCATACGGGATATAGCGGCATTTTCGTACCTGTCTGCAGGTTCTTCGGAAATGCCTTTTGTATGGGCAAGCACAGCAAGAGCTCCCTCTTAACAGCATCGTCCTACTTTCCGTTATACCAAATATACAAACTTTGAAAGGAGATCTGCACCATGCCGCAGCTCGTTACCAAACCGAACAACCGCCAGCTGGCTTTTGATGAAATCCGTCTCTCCGTTTATGCCGACCGAATCCTTGAGGAGCTGGAGAGCCTGGACAAGGAGCGCCTCCTACGGGGCGTGCAGAGCAAACTGCGCCGCGAAGAAGTTACCGGCGACGAAATCAGCAGCGCGTTCACGATGTCGGCGCTTGAACTGGTCACTAAGGAGGAGCCGAACTGGAAGTTCGCCGCAGCCCGTTCGCTGCTGACCTCCCTGTACAAGAAGGCCGCTTACAACCGCCGCTACAAAGCCTATCCTGACGAGCCCTACGGTGCGTTCTACCCTCTCATTACCGAACTGGTGCAAAAAGGAATCTACCGCGAGGAGCTCCTCACCTGCTATACGAAAGAGCAAATTGAAGAATTGGGCCACTGCATCGATTACAAAAGCGACCTGCTGTTCGACTACATAGGGCTGTTGACCCTGTCCGACCGCTACTTGGCGCATGATTTCGACGGACGCGTCATGGAGCTTCCGCAAGAGCGCTACATGGTCATCGCCATGTACCTGATGCACACCGAGCCCGAGGACAAGCGCCTAGAGCTCGTGAAGGAAGCGTATTGGGCGATGAGCAATCTGTACATGACCGCCGCTACGCCAACGATGTCTAATGCAGGGAAGAAGGTCGCCGGACAGTTGTCCAGCTGCTTTATCGACACAGTGGACGACTCTTTGGAAGGGATTTTCGATTCCAATACCGACGTAGCCCGTCTCAGCAAAATGGGCGGCGGCATCGGCGTCTACCTCGGCAAGGTCCGGGCGCGCGGCTCCGACATCCGCGGTCACAAGAACACCAGCTCCGGCGTCATCCCTTGGATCCGCCAGCTGAACAACACGGCGGTCAGCGTTGACCAGCTCGGCACCCGCAAAGGTGCGGTTGCCGTCTACCTGGACGTCTTCCACAAAGACATCTTGGCCTTCCTGGACCTGAAGCTGAACAACGGCGACGAGCGCATGAGAGCGCATGACGTGTTCCATGGCGTCTGCCTCCCCGACCTGTTCATGGAGGCGGTGGAAGCCCGCAGCGAATGGAGCCTGTTCTGCCCGCATGAAGTGAAGAAAATCATGGGCTGGAAGGACGCCAACGGCCGCCCTGCTGGTCTTGAAGATTATTATGATGAGACGGTGGGTCAAGGATCGTTCCGCGAGAAGTACGCCGAAGCGGTTGCTCACCCGCTGCTTCCAAGAATTACAGTACCTGCGATCGACATCATGAAGCGCATCATGAAATCGCAGCTGGAAACCGGCACGCCGTACATGTTCTACCGGGATACCGTCAACCGCGCGAACCCGAACCGTGCACACGGCATGATCTACTCTTCCAACCTGTGCACCGAAATTATGCAGAACCAGTCCGCTACCGTGGTGGAAAAAGAAGAGCTCGTGACCAAAGACGGCCAAACCCGGATCGTCATTTCCAAGGTTCCCGGCGACTTCGTGGTCTGCAACCTGAACTCGATTCACCTGGCCCGCGCCGTTCCGGACAATGTGCTGGACCGCCTTGTGCCGATTCAGGTGCGCATGCTGGATAACGTTATCGACATCAACAACATCGAAGTGCTGCAAGCACAATATACGAACAGCCAATACCGCGCGGTTGGACTCGGCACCTTCGGCCTGCATCACCTGCTCGCCCTCGAAGGCATCCGCTGGGAGTCTGACGAAGCGGTTGAATATAACGACAATCTGTACGAAAAAATCAATTACCTGCTCGTCAAATCCAGCATGGAGCTGGCCAAGGAAAAGGGCCACTATCCGAAGTTCAAAGACTCCGACTGGGAGAACGGCGCTTACTTCACAAGCCGCGGTTATGTAGACGGCGAACATGCAGGCAAGTTCGTCACCACCGAGCAGTGGAAAGAACTCCAGCAGGAAGTTCAGCAGAACGGCGTCCGCAACGCCTGGCTGTTTGCCATCGCGCCGAACGGATCGACCTCGATCATTGCCGGCTCCACCGCCAGCATCGATCCGCTGTACGAGCTTCTGTCTTACGAGGAAAAAACGACCTACAAGATCGCCAACCCGGCTCCGGACCTGTCCGAGAAGACGATCTGGTACTACAAAACGGCATTCCTGATCGACCAGCACTGGTCCATCAAGATGGCCGCCGCGCGTCAGCGCCATATCGACCAGGCTCAAAGCTTTAACCTGTACGTCCGTCCGGATATCCGGGCAACGGAATTTCTGGAGCTTCACCTTCACGCCTGGAAAGCCGGCATCAAAACGACGTATTACGTCCGCAGCCGTGCGCTGACGATTGAAGAGTGCGAGTCGTGTGCATCGTAATTATTGATAGCTTTTAGGAAAACCTTTTTCGATCCCTCCCAAACCCTCCCTTCCAAGGGAGGGCCCCGAGGGCGCCGCCCTCTGGACACCCGGAATTTTGGCGGATGACCGGCGGGTGGGCGGATTTTGATGTGAATACGTGCTGTGAGGCGCTTTCGTCCCCCTTCTGCTTTGCAGGTTATGGGGGACACGCTTTACTTTTGGAGCGTGCAGTGTGGTCTCCTCTATTATCGGAGACCCCTCGTCGCGCGGCTGGCTCCCTGTTTTGGCTTCGCCAAAATACGGGAGGCTCGCCACGCGTCCGCTAACATGGATAAATACTACTGCAATGGAAAGATACTACATGAACTATTTTAGACTGACTATCTGAGAAACCTAGGATATAGATCACTGGTATAGATCACAGCATTCTGCGATGGATGTTGATATATATGAACAAGCAAAAATAAAGAACAAGGAGTATATCGAGTATGCAAACGCAAAAGATTTTTAACACCGAAGCGCCGAACCGCTCGACCCGCATCATCGAAGGAGAATGCTCGGGCATCCTGAACTGGAACGATATCCGCATGCCCCATATGTACAAATTGTATAAAGTTCTGCTGCTGAACCATTGGATCGCTGACGAAATTCCAATGGCCAAAGACGCGCAGCAGTTCGTGAACCTCGATCCGGAAGAGCAGCGCACCTTCAAGATCAATATTTCTTTGCTCGCCGTGCTGGACTCGATGCAAACGATGTTCATCGGCGACGTGAAGCGTTATTTTACCGATTCCTCGCTGGAGGCCATCTCGGCCATCATCGGGCAGCAGGAAGTCGTGCACAACCAATCCTACTCCTACGTGCTTTCTTCGATCGTATCGGAGCAGGAACAGAAAGAAATTTTCGAATACTGGAAGCATGATCCGGTACTGCTCGACCGCAACCGTTTCATCTCGGAAATTTACCAGGAGTTCCGCGACGAGCAGAATCCGCACACCTTCTTCAGAGCGCTCGTGGCCGACCTGATCTTGGAAGGCATTTTCTTCTACAGCACATTCGCCTTCTTCTACAACCTGGCCCGCGACCAGAAGATGATGGCGACCAGCCAAATGATCTCCTACATCCAGCGCGACGAGAACCAGCACTGCTACTTCTTCGGCGAAGTGTTCAAGCAGCTGCTCAAGGATTTCCCTGAGCTGAACACGAAGGAAAACATGGACTACGTATACCGTACGATCGACCGCGCGGTGGAACTGGAAACCAACTGGGCGCATTACACGCTCAGCGAGGTCAAAGGCATCGACCTGAACGAGCTGTCCGACTACATCAAATACATCGCCAACAAACGTTTGAAAATGATGGGAATGGAAAAAGGCTACGAAGGCGTGGACTCCAACTGCATGCCGTGGATCCGTCCTTTCTCCGACGAGGCGCTCAACGCTACCAAAACGGACTTTTTCGAAGCCAAATCCCGTAACTACGGCAAAGTCGGCGACGACAACGGATTCGACGATCTGTAAGCCGCACGCCCATAACTTATAGATTTGCAACAACCGGGAAGTGCAGCTCTGCTGCGCTTCCTTTTTTAATATGATCGTGTATGATGGAACAAAAGATCCTATTATCCGCATGTTGTCGTTAGGAAAGGAGCTGCCCGTGAATAAATCCTTGAAGGCTGTATTGTTTCTTGTCGCATCCGCGGTTCTGACCCGGCTGATCCCATTCTCCTCCTGGTTCCGCACCCTGGATACGATGATCCATGAATTCGGCCATGCCCTTGTTACCCTGCTGTTCTCAGGAAAGGTCCTCCGCATCGAGCTCAATGCCGATCATAGCGGCACTACCTACTCCTATTTATCCTCCGGCTGGAGCTCCGTGCTCGTCTCGCTCTCGGGGTATACGATCGCTTCCCTCTTTGCCGTGTTTCTGTTCTATGGATACGCCAAGCGCAAGCAGGCCGCCGGGCTGATCCTGATCACGATTCTGGCCGCGGTCAACCTGCTCTTTTTTGTCCGGAACAGCTACGGCGTTTGGTGGCTTGTCATTTTTATGGCGCTAAACATCGTGTTTTATATGCTGGGAAACACCCTACGCAATTTCTATTACCTCCTGCTCGCCTTCCTTTGCCTGGAGGAATCGGTAGTCGGGCCGCTCACCTTGGCGATCACTTCCCTGACCAACCCGCGGCAGGCCGGCGACGCGGCCAATCTGGCCCATATGACGGTGCTCCCCGCCATCGCCTGGTCGGTGCTGTTTCTGCTGTTTGCGCTTTGGTGCACTACCCAGAGCCTTACCCTGTTTTGGCGGAAACCTGCGCGTAAACCTGCCGTACGCACCGGCATGCGGACCGGATAACTCACGAGGATTTAGAAAACCCAAAAAGGCTTGTCCCACACGCATGTGGGCGCAAGCCTTTTTTTGCTTAGCTATTGCCTTCGTGTAACTCAGGCTGCGGCACTGTAAGGTCAACTGCTTCGTCTTCTGCCAAATATCAGCGAAAGAATAAACAGAACCAGGAAGACAAAGAACAGTACCTTTGCGACACCAACGAGCGCTGAAACGATACCGAAGAAACCGAAAATCGCAGCTACAATGGCAATGATCAAAAACAATATCGCGAGTCCGATCATCGTGATCACCTTTCTTTCGTTAGAATGTGGTACTTGTTTTTAACCCCGTAGCGGGAATTTGAACCTTGAAAAATGACCCAGATTCGAATATAATTTGTTCATATTTGAACTGTTCCATATTGAACAAATTCATAATCGAAAGGTTGCTTATGCCATGAATCATCAAGACCACCAAGATCCCCAAATGAAGCTGGCCGCTGAAGTCGTTCAATCCTTTACCGGCATTCAAAAGCGCCTATTGGAGTTTACGCGCAGCAACGCGGAGAGCCTTGGATTAACCGTGCTGCAGCTCGCCGTCCTGAACACGCTGCATGCCGCGCCCGGCTTGACGCTAAAGGAATTAACCGAGCGTCTCTCCTCACCCAAAAGCACCATCAGCGTTCAAGTGGAAGGCCTCGTTCAAGCGGGGCTGGTGGACCGCGTCATCTCCGAGACAGACCGCAGGGAAGTCAGACTGAGCCTGACCGCGGATGGGCGGGAACGCTCCCTTCAGTCAGCGGCCAATCCGCGCTCCTACCAGGCCATGGAATACGCTCTTAAGCAGGTCCCGGCTTCGGACATCCAGAACCTGCTGCGCATTCACCAGGACATACAGAATCTTCTAGGAACGTATTCATCCAGGTAAGGGATGTATGTATATTGTACTTTCCATCGGTTTACGCTATACTAAACCGCAAAGAACCGAACAGCGACATTACGCCGATGAGCAGCATCCAACTGTGAGGCGTTTTCGACCGGAGCGGATGATGTTTCCCGTGGCACGCAGCGTGACGGTGCAACGGTTACAGCACCCATCCTCTCTCTAAGTTAACCGGCCTCCGTCCGTTATCGCGGAACCAAGCGGATCGGCACTGCCTTTGGGCAGGCTGGTCAAATTGGGTGGCACCGCGAGCAAGCGCTCCTCGTCCCAAGGGATGAGGGCGCTTTTTGCATTTTTACAGGACAAAAAGACAAAGGAGACGGTAACGATGTTAAACATTCAATGGATCCGCGACCATCGGGAGCGGGTACAACAAGTCGCGGAGCAGAAGAATATTCCCTTCCGGGTGGATGACCTGCTGGAATGGGACGAGAAACGAAGAAGGCTGCTGCAGGAGGCGGAATCGCTCAGAGCGCAGCGTAATGAACTGACCAAGCGCATCGCGGGGCTGCTGAAGCAGGGCCAAGACGAAGCGGCGGAGCAGACCAAGGGCCGGGTGAAGGAAATCAACAGCAGTCTGGACGGCTGCGAGACCGGTCTGCGCGAGGCCACCCGTAAGTTTGAGGAACTGATGCTGCTCGTCCCCAACGTTGTATCGGAAGATACGCCGATTGGTAAGGATGACAGCGACAATGTGGAAGTCCGCCGGGTTGGGAAGGCCCGGGAATTCGATTTTGAGATGAAAGATCATGTTACGCTCGGCGAGCTGCATGATCTGTTCGATATTCCGCGCGGGGTCAAGACGGCGGGCAGCCGCAGTTATTATTTGAAGGGAGCCGGCCTCTTCCTTCATCTGGCGGTGCAGCGGCTCGCGATTGACCTCCTGGCCTCGCGCGGATTTACGCCGATGGACGTGCCGGTCATGGTCCGTCCCGAGGCGCTGGCCAGGTCGGGATTCTTCCCTACCGGGAAGGATCAGACCTATGAGCTGGCCGGCGAGGACAAGTGGCTCGTCGGCACGTCGGAGGTGTCGCTGGTGTCGTACTACAGCGACGAAGTCATCGACGCCGCCCTCCCCATCCGGCTGGCGGGCGTGTCGAACTGCTTCCGCCGGGAAATCGGCTCGGCGGGCCGGGACGTCCGCGGTTTGTACCGCGTCCACCAATTCGCCAAGGTCGAGCAGGTCGTTCTCTGCGAGAACGATCCCGCGGCGTCGGAAGCGATGCTGCAGGAAATTACCGGCCATGCCGAGGAGATCCTGCAGCTGCTGGAGCTTCCCTACCGGGTGATGGCGGTCTGTACCGGTGACATGTCGCAGAAGACGTATAAGCAGTACGACATCGAAACCTGGATGCCGAGCCGCGGAGCCTACGGTGAAACCCATTCGTCGTCGAATCTGCTCGACTTCCAGGCCCGGCGCTCGAACATCCGCTATCGCGATGCGGAAGGCAGCCTGCAGTACTGCCACACGCTGAACAATACGGCCGTGGCCACGCCCCGCATTCTGATCCCACTGCTGGAGAACCACCAGCAGGAAGACGGATCGATTGATATCCCGGCGGCCCTTCAGCCATATATGGGCGGCATCACCAAGCTGGTGCCCCCTGAAACGGAATAAATCGTAGACCATTCCTATACGGGACGGCAAGAGTATTGTGAAACCATGTGGTTCAGAGGGCCATCCGCCGCGTGCCACACTTGCTTGCCGAGAAAGAATAGCGGCCTCTATACTGGTAAAGAAATCATTTCATAGCGGAGGTGGTTGGAATGAGCACCCACGACATCGGAACGGAATACTTCCGGGTGGTGAACGAGAAATTCGCCGAGCTGAAGCGTTCGGCCGAGAAGGCAATCGCGCAGGTTCCGGACGATAAGCTAAACTGGTCGTTAAACGAAGACTCCAACAGCATCGCGGTCATCGTCCATCATATGAGCGGGAACATGATTTCCCGCTGGACGAACTTCCTCGATTCCGACGGGGAAAAGGAAGGCCGCGACCGGGACAACGAGTTCGAGGGCACCGTAGCCTCAAGAGAAGAACTGCTGGGCATCTGGAATCGCGGCTGGGACGTCTTTCTGCAGGCGCTCGCCTCCCTCGGAAACGGGGACCTGCTCCGGACCGTCTACATCCGGGAAAAGCCGCATACGGTGCTGGAAGCGATCGAACGCCAGATGTCGCACTATTCCAGCCATATCGGCCAGATCACTTACGCCGCCAAGCAGATTCAATCGGAAGCTTGGGAGACGCTGACGATTCCGCGCCGAAAGAAATAGCGGAATCCGAAAACGGGACCGCCGGCATCACGCCGGGCAGGTCCCGTTTTTGCTTTCACGATCCTTTATAGGCTTTTCCCTTTTACCGCATACCGCTCTTCGATCCGGTATACCTTCCAAATGAACACAGCCACGCCCCAAATGGCCAGAAACGCCACGACTAGGAAAATGCCCAAATTTCCGAAGTCGATGCCTGCGATCATGTCCCAGATGCCGCCGGACAAATGCAGTTTCTCCGTTGTGATCTGCGCCAGCTCCACCGCGCCTACTGCCACGGCGGCGATCACCGAAATCGCTGTGACGATCAGGTTATAGTAGACCTTCCGGACCGGGCGGTCGCTGGCCCAGGCATAGCTCTTGGTCATCATGAGGCCGTCCAGCGTATCGAACAGGCTCATGCCGGCCGCAAACAGCAAAGGCAGTGCAATGATGCCCATGACTGGAACCTGCTGATTGGCCGCCCCCGCCGACATCGTCAGCAGCGAAATCTCGGTGGCGGTGTCAAAGCCGAGGCCGAACAGGAAGCCGATCGGGTAAATATGCCGGCTCTTCGTGACCAGCTTAAACCATTTGCCCAAATAACGCGTAAAGAAGCCTTTGGCTTCAAACATCTCCTCAAGCTCCGCTTCCCCGATCCGGTCTTCCCGAATTCGACGGAACGTGCGCCAGAGCTGGGCAAACAGCATGAAGTTGAGCACGGCGAGAAACAGCAGGAATACCCCCGACACCGTCACCCCGATGATGCCGCCAATCTCCTGCATGCCGGACATATGCTTGGCGACAAAGCGTACGGAGATGGTCGTCAGCACAGCCAGCAGGAAGACGACCGTCGAGTGCCCCAGGGAGAAGAAGAAGCCTACGCCCCGGGAGTCCTTTTTCTGCGCCACCAGCTTACGGATCGTGTTATCGACCGCGGCGATGTGGTCGATATCAAAAGCATGGCGGACGCCAAAGACGTAAGCCGCAATTCCCATGCCGACAAAGGCTGGATGGGCGGGCGCCACCGTAAATAAGGCAAACAGCCCCAGGACATGGATCAGTGCCACCCCCAGCATGTAACGGTTCCAAATAAATTTCATGTTTCCACCTTTCATCTTACATTCATAGGGTTGTATCCCGAGCTTGCCGTTAACATCTGGCTGTCTAGTCCTAGTTTATCCTCAATTCTTCTAAAATGGTATCTCCCATTTGCAAAGGCTTACAAGGCAATGGGAATGATTGCGTCCCGTCCCTTCTCCTTTGATTAGAACAGCATGCTTAATCATCCGATTCCCGTGAAGTCTATCCAATGCTTCCGCCAAAAAGGGACAAAGCGAAAGAGTCCCCCCCCTTCCGCTTTGTCCCTCATTTTTTCCCATGACCCCTTCGATAAATCAGCTTACATCAATCTATACTTCAGGACGGGTTCTTGGCCAAATCCGCCGCCTGCGCAGGCGTCAGAGCGCCATCATACACGCGCAGCTCGTCGATCAGCCCTTTAAACGGCGAATCCCACCAGTTGACGCCCAGGCTGAAGCTCGCCGTCGTGCCGGTGAACCAGTCCGGGAAGTTCGCTCCCTTGAACTTCTGCACCCCGTTCACGTACACGGTCAGCGTGCCGTTCTCCACGGAGAAGGCCAGATGTGACCACTCCCCGGTCGGAATGGTCAGTCCGGTCGCCCCGTCATACCAGCTCGTGCTGCCCGACCAGACCATCGTATTGTTGGCGACGGCTCCCCGGGGCACGAGGCTCACCCAATGATCGCTGTCTTTCGCGCCGAAGAAGGCCGTCGTGTACGTCGTCAGCTCAGCCGGCTTGATCCACAGCGAAACCGAGTAGGCATTGCTGGAGATCAGCCCGTCGGGCAGCCGGATCCCGGAGGCTCCGTCGAACTTGGCGGCCTGGCCTTGTCTTCCCTCAGCGAAGGTGATGCTGCCGCCGGACTTGTCAATCCGGTCGCCGGTCACCGTACCTGCGGCAAACCGCCCATGACTGTCCGCAAAGTTGCCCTCAAGGCCGTAATAAGCGGACAGCTTGGCGTCCTGGTACGGCAGAACGGTCACCGTAAAGGACTTCGTCTGCGATGTGCCGCCTTTGGTGATCGTGGCCGTCAGAACCGCCCTGGCCGGAGCGCCGCCCCCCGGACGGTGCACCTCGCCTTTGTCCGTTACAACCGCTTCGTCCGAGCTTTTCCAGGAAATCGCGGTGTGCCGGGCTCCTTCCGCCGGGAGGGTCAGGTCCGATACCACCTTCGTTGTATCTCCCAAACTCAGATCGCTATACACGTCCTGAACCAGCGCCTGATCCGTCTTGTCCTCAAGCCGGCTGCCCCAGACCGCCACACCCTCCCGGGATGACGCCGTGAAGGTCATGACATAACGCTCCGATACCGGATCCCAGCCGCTGGCGAATACGCCCTTATACACGGAACCGGCAATGACGAGCTCCGCCTCGTTGTGCCCGGTCTTCTTCCAAGTGCCCGTCTCGTCGCCCGAGATCGTGTTATCCTTGTTCAGCCGGATATACGCGGAGGACTGGATCTCCGCCGTCGTCTCTTTTCCGTGATTGATGAATTTATATTCCCCGATCAGGTCCTGACGGTCTACCTTACCCACAGTTTCCCCTGCATAACGGTATGGAGCGACCACCGGCCAGCCGTCCGCATTCATGTACATTTGATGCACGCGCACCTCATGCGCTTCGCCCATCTGCGGGAAACGGGTGTGGAAGACGAGGAACCGCTTGCCTGCTTCTTCGTCCATCAGCACGGAGTTATGTCCCGGGGATACATAACCGACGCCGATGCCGGTGCCTGGATCGCCCACGTCTCTGGTAAACAGATAGTTCCCCATCAGCTTGTTACCGTAAGGCGCGTTGTCCGTGTCGCCGGGCAGAACGGCGTTCTCGCCTTGGGCATCCACATACGGGCCATCCGGGTTCTTCGCGCGGAACACCCGCATGTTATATCCACCGTCGGCCCCCAGCCAGCCGTAAGTCATGTACATGTAGTAGTAGCCGGTGGCTTTATCGTACACAACGTACGGACCTTCCCCCGATTTGCCGTAGCCTCCGGCCACCTTCGTACCGAAGTACCGGTTCATCAGGCGTCCGTCCGCGGTTGTGCCGTCTTTGCCCGGATATCTCACCTTGCCGGTCTTCGGGTCGACGGGCAGGACGAAAATGCCGCCGGACCAAGAGCCGTAAGACATCCAAAGCTGCCCGTTTTTGTCGTAGTACAGGTTCGGATCGATCGCATTCGGATAATTGCCGTTGGCGTACGACCCGTCAGCATTGAACCAAGCGCTGCTTGCCCCGCCGAGCTGTCCGCCATCGATCAGCTTCGGAATGTTTGTGTTCGTCCACTTTTTGTTGATCACGCTGTCCTTATCTTTGGCATCGCCCTCCGTAAAGCCGGAGTACACCAGAGTATCGACATACTGATAGGGCCCTTCGATCTTTGGCGACACGGCAAATCCGATGGCCGAACGGATATACGTGGAGGATGTGCAGTAGTACAGCATATAGGCACCCTTGGTGCCGTCCATGTTCACATATTCGGGATTCCAGAACACATCGGGGGCCCATACGGAAAAACCGCCCTTACTGTCCGAATCATTTTGTCCCGCCCATGCGAACGACCCGGCCAAATTTTGCGCCAGATCGCCGTACAGCACGTTGCCCGGTGTCGCATAACCGTTCGTAAACCGTGTCCAGCTCTGCAGGTCCTTCGACTGGGCCGCTTCAATGTGCGAACCAAATACATAGTACGTATCCCCGTCCTTCACGATGGATGGATCGTGAACGGATACGTTTTGATACACCGGCGGTTGTCCCTGCTGCTCCTGCGCGTTGCCGCCTTTCTGCGCCGCGCTGTCCGGCCCGGTGCCGAACACCTGGCCCGGAACCGTGACGAACAGCATCATCATCAACAATGCCGAAACCCACCTTCTGTTCATGTTTGCTCCCTCCAAAAAATAAAGTCTTCGGAAATTAAGATCATTCAACCTTTGGCGAAAACGCATTCATATATCCAGGCAGAGCTTCTTAAGTTGACGTCTGCCGCGGCCCCGCGATCGATCCCTCCTTTTTAATGCCTAACCGACTTGTAAACCACTCTCAATATGTATTTTATTTAAATATAACTAAAATGTTTTAAGTAATCATATAATGACATCCTCTAAATTTCAATTGTTTTTTGGAAAATATCACCCCACATTCATCTTACCAATTGTATTACGCCTTCGTTAATTTCAAAAAAACATAAAACAAAAAAAAGGAACGAGGCTCGACAGCCTCATTCCTAATGTCCGTTCCACTATTCAGATATGCACCACGGATTTTGCCCGCTCGACCATCAACGAAGTAATCGACGCATTACAGTGCCCGCTTATTCCCAATAAAACGGTCCTTTGCCCTGCAGCCGGGCGAGCCCTTCCACGAAGAAAAAGTCGCCGTAGATCAGCGGCACGTCCACGTTCGTTTGGTTCGGATAATGGCTCGTCCCATGCAAAATGAGGCCTTCCTGCGCGTGATCGTCAAAAGCGCCGTAATTCACGTACAGCGACTCCAGCATGCGCACGGCCGGCTCACGGTAGACGGCAGCTTCCAGCTCGCCCACCTGCTCCGACAGCAGGAGCAGCCCGCTGGCTGCGCACGCGCCGGCCGAAGAGTCGCGGTACTGCCTTTCCTCAAGCGGCGCCCGGAAGTCCCAGTGCGGCACATGGTCCTCCGGCAGATTGGCGAGGAGGAAGTGGGCGACGCGCTTGGCCGTGTCCAGGTAGCCCGGCTTGCCGGTATGGTGATAGGCCAGCGTCAGGCCGTATATGGCCCATGACGTGCCGCGGGACCAGGCTGATTCCGCCGCATAGCCCTGGCCGCCAAGGCCGCCGATGCGCTCCCCCGTGTCCGGGTCGTAGCGCATAATGTGGTACACGGAGCCGTCCGGCCGCACAAAGTCGGCAGCCACCGTGTCCATATGCGCCTCGGCGACGTGGCGGTACCGCGGATCGCCGGTCATGACGGACGCCTGGAACAGCAGCGGCACGTTCATCGCACAGTCGATGATCGCCACGCCGGCGTTGTCCTCGCCTTCGGACCACGGATTCCAGGCGCGGATGAACCGCCCCTTCAGATTAAAGCGGGCAGCCAGGTAATTCGCCGCCTTGAGCGCCCGCCGCTTCGACTCCTCGCTTCCCGTCAGCTTGTAGGAAGCCAGGCTCGTCAGCGTCCACATAAATCCCAGGTCATGATCAAGGCGGGTGTAGCCGTCCAGCACTTCATCGAGCCGTGCCTCGCATTCTTCGGCAATGCCCCGCAGCCGCTCGTCCCCGCTGCCGTTATACAGCAGCCAGAGCAGCCCCGGCCAGAAACCCGCCGTCCACCAGTGCGGGGGCTCCAGCACATACGCCCCGTTTTGGCTCGCATGGGGAAATTCCGCCCCGATGCGCTGGCTCGTGCGCCGGACTTTATCCAGTGCCTTGCCCCAAGCTTCGCTTACCCATACCGCTTGCGCGGCCTGTTCCGTCATATTCACTTCCGATCCCCGCTTTCCTCGTTATTTGGCTCGACCTCGAATGTGACAACGACCCGGATGGACGGCCCCGGCTCACGGACCGTCAAATCGACCGTATACCATTCGGCCTCGCATCCATCGTGGTCCATAAACAGCCGCCGGGTGATCTCCGGCATGAGCAGCCCGCCGTCATAACGCATGACCAGCTTCAGCCCCTGCTCCCCTGATCCTTGAAGCTCGATCCGGTCCCCCGCAAGCCGCGGGCGGACGCGGGTGACAAACCGTTCCACCACGGAACTTGGCGCTCCCGCAAACCGGTACTCGTCCGTTAGTGCAAGACGCGGCAGCCCCTCCTGTATCTCCCAGCGGAGCTCGCGGTGCAGGCTTTCCAGCCCCGCGTACCGGTAGGCTTGCGTGAGGTCCAGCTTAAACACGGCTCCAGCCTCATCAGCATAAGCCTCCTCGACCATCACCCGGCTGTCCTCGCCTTCAACCTGATACTGGCCGCCGACGATCGGCACGCTGTGCCCCTGCGAGCCGTTGCAGTCGTAGGTGTAGCGCTCCGGGCCGAAATACGACTTCGTGTATTCCCCGCTGCCGAGGTCGGCGAGGAAAAACTCGCCGTCCCCGTACAGCATAAACTGACCGAGGTCGTTATGGTTGTGGGGCTCGGCGTTATGCCCGCCTTTGGCCGCAAAACCGAACGCGCCACGGGGGCCGGCATGCCGCCAGATAAGCCACTGGGCATCGGGCAGGTAGCCGAAGAACGGCCCCCACTCGCCCTGCGCCGGCTCCCCGCTCCGCCACAGCAGGTTCCGGATGGCCGGCGCCCAGCGGCTGCAGTGATCCTGCGTAAACGCAGCCCGGAGGCGGGCCGGCGGCCGCTGGAACTCCGGATACAGGCCGGCCAAATAATCCGACAGCCCCGGCTGAATGCTGCCGCTAGGCCTGGAGTCGGAGAAGTTCGCCACCGCGCTTCCGCCGAGAAAGCATTTTTGCTGAAACAGCGCGATGCGGCGGACCTTGCCGCTTGCGAACCAGTCCAGCCGGCCGCAGCTGCGCTTCCGGAGCAGATCGGCGTAATATGCAAAATAACCGAATCCGTAATTCCAGTAACCCAGCCCCTCCTGGCAGGCGCCGTCCTCGCCAAATCCCCTCAGATAACAGCGCATGCTCTGCTCCACCTTCGCGAGAACGGCTGCCAAACGATCCGCATCCTCCATCAACAGCAGCGCCGCCGCGCCGATCGAACCGGCACACACGGCGGACCAGTTATGCACGGCCGATTCCCAGTGAAACTCCCGGGCTAAGTACGGCTCAAACAGGCGCCGATGCACTTCGTCCCGAATCCGGCTCCGGATCAGAGGCGGCAGGCTGCCGCCCATCAGGCACAGCAGCTCGCTGAGTGCAAAGCCGGTTTCGGCGGAAAACAAATCGATCTCGCCCCCGGCATCCCCTTCTCCCAGGTGGGCGGGAAGACACCAGGTATACTCCTCCAAAATAAGCCACAGCGTATCGCACAGAGCCTCGAGGTATGGTTCATGTTCCGGCTCAAGCATCGTCAAGATGGCGAAGGTATTCAGCCGGCGCCGCCACTCGAAATACACCCGCTCATACCCGAGCCTGCGCCCGGTGCGGGCAAAGTCGGCATACAGCGAGTAGGTTAATACCGGCAGCGGCAGTCCAAGCAGCCGCCGCCCTTCCGCCTGTATTTCGCACCGGTCCGCCTCGTACAGGTCTGATGTCCGGACCTTTTGCCAGAAACGGGCCGCGTCTCCGTCCGGATAATACAGGTCCATTCCTGCGGGAGCCATGTCACGGACCATCTCCTCCAACGACAAACTTCCTTGTTCATGATGGGATGATGATTTCAGCAATCGTCGAATCCTCCTCTCTTATGCGGTTAAAAGTCTCACCGCAGCCGACTCCGGTATTCGACCGGGGTCACGCCGGCGTAAGATTTGAATGTCTTAATGAAATAGCTCTGATTGTCATAGCCCATCTGCTCGCAGATTTCCCCTACGGTCGCCCCCGTCCGGTCCAGCAGCTCCTGGGCCCGCATCATTTTGAGCCGGGTCACGTATTCGATGAAGGTGCTCCCCGTCTCCTTCTTGAACAGCCGGCAGAAATAGCTGGTATTCATGTGAAGGTGCTCCGCCACCTCGTCCAGCGAAATGCGGCTGTGCAGCCGCCGGGTGACATACACGCAGGCTTCGGTAATTTCGGGTCTTCTGCCAGCCGAATGGCCGCCAAAATCGCTCGCCGCCCACGACTCCAAATGCCCGTTCAGCCAGGCCTGAAGATCCGCAAGCGAATCGATATCCGCGATTTCCTTGTGAAGCGTATCCGCGGACGAGGCCGTCGAGACCGAAGGGATGGCTTGAAGCTTCAGCTTCAAATCGAGCAGCAGCTTGAAGACCCAATCCTTCACCGATTCCGGTTGATACCGCTCTTTGCGGATCCTCTCGATCCAGGCCGCCGTCGCCGACCGGATCGCCTGCGGCTCCCGGTCCAGCAAGGCCCCGCGCAGCTCGCCGAGCGCCTCATCGTAGAAGCTGAACAGATTCCGGGGCGGCGGCAAGTCGCTCCGTCCCGGCTCCGGCTCCAGCCTCGGCCTTGGCGCACGCAGCTTCACCGTTTCCCCGGGCTCCAGATAGAAACGCAGTCCGCCCGAGGCCAGAAGTCCGCCGAGCGTTTGCTTCAAGTTCTCCGGCGAAGCGCATGGCTCGCCGATGCACAGCGACATGTCAACCTTAAGTACTTTTCGCAGCGCGGACTGGATTTCCTTCACCATCCGCGCCGTTTCCTCGTAAATATTCCGATGGAGCCCCGGCTTGCCGGAGTAGAACAGCAGCCATGTCTTGGCATCATAGCCCGCGTGTATCCCGCATGGTGCAAAGTTCTCCAACACTTCCTTTATGACGTTGCCGACGGCAAAGCGCAGCGTTTGGTCCGATAAGAAGCGGTATTTCACCAACCGGTAGTTCTCCAGAAATCCCGCAACCGGCAGAGTATGCTCGCCTTCGCGGAGCAAGCCGTACTCCGCCGCTTCCTTCCTCCAGTTCTCCGGGGACAGCAAGGGCAGACCGATGAGGTTTTTCAGGCTCTGTTCCTTCCGCAGCTCCTTCGCCTCATCATACATTCGCTTCATCCGGCTGTGCTCCCAGCCGGCCTGCTTCTCCTCATCCATGGCCTGCTTAAATCGGGTCAGCCGCTGTACCAGATCTTCCGGGTCAAGCGTGTCCTTCAGCAGATAGTCCTGCACGTTCAGCCGGACGGCCTGCTGTGCATACTGAAATTCGCTGTGGCAGGACAAAATGGCGATCCGCACGGCGGGGTTCAGCTCCCGGATGCGCCCCGACAGCTCCAAGCCGTCCATCTTGGGCATCCCGATATCCGTAATGAGGATGTCTGGGGTCTGCCGCTGGGCCTGCTCCCAGGCGCTCCATCCGTTCTCATGGGTGGACATCAGCCGCAGCCCGAGCTCCTCCCAGCGGATCGTCTCCGACAGCAGCTCAATCACGGGGTAATCATCGTCAGCCAGCATGACATTATACATCCCGCAGCCCTTCCTTCCGTGGAATATGCATCTCAATCACGGTCCCGGCCCCCGGCTCGCTGTCCACGCAAGCCTGGAAGCCATCGCCGAACATCATGTTCATCCGCTCCGCCACATTGGGCAGGCCAATGCCTGAGAAGGAGCCGCTTGACGGCGAAGGCTCCGCTGCATGAGCGGCACCGTTCAGGATCCGCATCAGCTCCTGCCGCCGCTCTCCTTCCATCCCCGCGCCGTCGTCGGCGACGGTAAGGATGATCCGCTCCGCCTCCGTCGCTGCACGGATCGATATCGTGCCTGCTTGACGGTTCAGCCCATGAATCATCGCATTTTCAACCAGGGGCTGCAGGAAGAAGCGCGGCACCTTAATCAGAAACGCTTCCGGGTCAATATCCAGCCGCAGCACAGCCTCCTCCTTCTGCCGCAGGTTCATCAGGGCGACGTAATGGGAGATCAAATCGATCTCCTCATGCAGCAAAATTTCATCGTCCTCGCGGCTGATCGTCATGCGGAGCAGGACCGACAGCGAGCCGATCATCTTGGCGCTCTCCGGATCGCCGCGTTTCATCACCTTCATCCGGATGGAATTCAGCACATTGAACAGAAAATGGGGATGAATCTGCGCCTGCAGCATTTTGAGCTCGGCCCTGCGCTTGCGGGCCTGGTTGTCCGACACCTCGGCGATCATCTCTTTGACCCGGTCCAGCATCTGGTCGAACAACAGACCCAGCCGTCCGACCTCATCGTTACCGACCACGCCCGAACGGACATCCAGGTTTCCGCGCTGCACCGCGTTCGTCACTTTGCCAAGCCGGACGAGCGGGGTCGTGAACCTGCGGACCAGCACGATCAGCAGCAGAAGGAATGCGAAGAACGAGATCATTTCGAACAGGAACACCTTGCTGAAAATGGCATTCAGATCCACAATCGCGTCTTGATACGGCTGCATCAGCACGAGATGCCAGCCGTTCATCGGAATTTCCTGCTCCACCAGCAGGAAATTCTCCCCGCCAATCCGCTCAATCGAATACGGCTTGGATCCATCGTTCAGATCGGCGTAAGCGAACTTCCTGCCGATTTGGTCCGCCGGCCCCGATACGATCGTGCCCGAACCGTCCACCATCAGCACCCGATTCCCCTTGGAGAGCCGGTCAAAGATACCGCTGATTTGATCCTCCACCCAGGTTACCACCACATAACCGTAAATTTCCGAGTTGGCCAGCCGCAGCGACCGGGCGATCGACAGCTGGTAGGGGTGATCAGCTTGATCCTGCGAGAAGACGGTTCGTTCGGGTCCGGTCCAATACGATTCCAGCCCCCGCAGCTCCTTAACCTGCCTGAACCAGGACTGCCGGGCAATATCCGTCGGGTTGTAATCGCTTACGGAATAATTCATATAATACGCCCCGTTTGTCAGCAGCACGGTCACATACGTCTGCTCGCCGACCACCGTCAGGCTGTCGAGCTGCTCCAGCACCCGGTTCGCCTCGGTGAACCGGCGGTACGGATCCTTCTCCTCATTGCCTGAGGCCACCTGCTTGAAGTAGGTGTTCAGACCGGAATTCACCTGAATGTAGTTGGCAATGTTCAGCTTGCTGGACAGCAGGTTCGTGACGGATCCGGCCACCAGCTGCAGCGAATCCTTCGCATTCGATACGGCCTGCCGCTTCACGGCCTCCCGCGTTAAGCCGTTGTACACGATCAAGCTGATAATGGCGGGAACGACGATGCAGACAATCGACGCGAAAATCAGCTTATGACGGATCGAGCCCAGCGCCAAGTGCCGCAACCAGTTGATCATGATGGTCCTCCCAAGGTACAAAAAAGGGACGAAATCGCCGTCCCCCGTGTTTGGATCATATTATACCAAAATTATTTTTTGTTGGATTCGATGATTTTGTTCACACGCTCCTGTGAGTTTTTCACCGTCGCATCGATATCCTGATTGCCGAGGATCAGCTTCTCATATTCTTCGTTGACCGCTTTGAACACTTCAGCCTGGTAGGAGGCCGGCGGCACGATCGCCGATGCTTTGGAAGCGATCAGGGTGTCGACCAAAGACTTCTTGTCGACCTTCTCCGGATTTTTCGTGCCGGCGAGGATCGTATCGATGATTTGCTCCACCTGGTCGCTCTTCACCTGACTCCAGGCCGGAATGTTTTTACCTTGGACCGTCTGTCCTTCGGTCGTGTACCAACGCACGAACTTGTAGGCTTCTTCTTTATGCTTGGACTTAGCGGCGACGGCAACATAATCGGTCGTGACCGGGGTAATGCCCGTAGGGTCGCCCTCTTTGTTTTTCGGGAACGGCGCCACGGCGACGTTAAACTCCAGCGGCACCTTATCCGTTCCGCCAAGCTCGCTGTTCATCCAGCTGCCGATCACGATCATGCTCGCCGACTGGTTGTAAAACTGCGTCCGGTAGTTCAGCTTCTGCGAGATCATGTCGGTATACGGAACGGAGGACTGGTCTTCCTTTTCCATTTTCAGCCGCAGCTCAAGCGTCGCCCGGAAGTTGGGATCGTCCAGATTCGAGGAGCCGTCTTCCTTGAGAAAGTCGGAGTTTTCCGGCTGATTCTCCATCTTCAGCTTCAAAAATTCCAGCCAGCCCCCACCCTGCGGGCCGTGGAAATACGTGCCGTAGCGCTTGCTTGCGCCTTCGCCCTTGGTGAGCTTTTTCGCATAATCGGCAAACTGGTCCCACGTCCAGTCCGTCGGCACACTCAGGCCGGCTTCATCCAAATGGTCCTTGTTCAAAAGCACATACCATGGGTTGAACTTGCCCGGAAGCGCGTATACCTTGCCGTTCAAGCGGGTATCGACTTTATAATCCGTCTCTTCCTTATAACCATCCTTGGCAATGTAATCGTCGAGCGGTTCCGCCATGCCGAGCGCCACGCGCTGCGCGTATCCGGCCGGATCGCTGAACATCAGGATGTCCATCTGGGCGGATGATGCCGCCTCCAGGTCCAGCTTCTTGGAAGCCTCCTGGGTGTCGCCTTTTTCGCTGAGCTGCACCAGCTCGACCGTTACGCCGGGGTTGGCGTCTTCGTAGGCCTTGAGCGTCTTGCTCCAGTTGTAAGCGTCCTCGGTTCCATAGGTGTATAATCTCAGGTTGACCTTGTCCTGGCTGCCGCTTGAGCCGGCCGTCCCTTCGCTTTCCCCGCCGCCGCTGCTTCCCCCGCAGCCTGACAGCAAACTGATCAGCAGCATGCCGGCTGCCGCGCCGGTAAGCCATCTTTTTCTCTTCATCCTTCAATAACCTCCCTGGATTATGCTTGCCCGCGAAAAAATTCCTTTCGCCAACATGCGAACGGTTCAAGAAATAACAGGCTCCGGGCCTCATGTCCGCCTTTCTAACCGCTTGCCGGCCCCGTATCCCCCGCATCTGACGCTTTGATTATACCGGGACCCTCTCCCCGGCTCATGACGCTAAATTGACCGTTGATCCTGCTATTTTGACGGATGCTAGCCCTTGACTCCGCCGAGGGCGATGCCTGCAATGACGTTCTTCTGCCCAATGATAAAGATCAGCAGCAGCGGAAAGATGGCGGATACCGCCGCAGCCATAATCAGCGAGTAGAACTCCCCGCTTAGGGACGTAAACTTCTGCATCGCCAGCGGAATCGTAAACAGCCGGTCGCTCCGCAGGAAGATCAGCGGATTCTGGTAATCGTTCCATGTCCAGATAAAACGCAGAATGGCGTAGGTCGCCACCGCCGGCTTCACCAAGGGCAGCGCGATGGAGGAAAAGATACGGGGATGGCCCGCCCCATCGATTTTCGCCGACTCGATGAATTCCTGATGAATACCCATAAAGAATTGACGAAGCATGAACGTGCCCAGCACGCTGAAGCTGCCCAGAATAATCAGACCAAAGTGGCTGTCGAACAAGCCGATGTTGCGGTATAAAATAAACTGCGGAATCAGGATCGCCTGTCCCGGAATCATGTAGGTGATCAGCACGATCATGAACAGCCAGCGCCCGGCGGCAAACTGGATTTTGGAGAAACCGTAAGCGGCCAGGGCCGACGCCGTGCAGGAGATCAGCGTCGTCAGCACGCTTACCTTGATCGAGTTCCAGTAATAGAGATAAAAAGGATAATCGCCGAACCACACTTCTTTATAATTCGCCACCGCGTTCCATTTCCTTGGAATCCACTGGATCGGGTAGACGAAGACGTCCTTTTCAATCTTGAAGGAAGTGACCAGCATCCAGATGAACGGCATCAGGAATAGGATGCTGACCGCCAGCATGACCACGGTGATGACCAGCCTGCGCCAGTCGGGCCCGGTACGTGTCGTCATTTTCTGCGAGAGCTCCTTTCGCTTAGTAGTTGACCCATTTCTTCTGGGCGGACCACTGTCCGAGTGTAATCAGCATGACAAAGGCAAAGAGAACGGCGGCGATCGCCGAAGCGTAGCCCACTTTCAGATTGACGAACGCCGTGTCGTACAGATACCAGACCATCATCGTCGTGGAGCCCACCGGGCCGCCCTGGGTCATCACCGCGATGATATCGAACACCTTGAACGTTGAAATAATGCCCGTCACCATTAGGAAAAAGGACGTCGGCGACAGCAGCGGCACCGTAATCCGGGTGAATTTCGTCCAACCGTTTGCGCCGTCGATGTCGGCCGCCTCGTACAGGTCGCGCGGAATCGACTGCAGCCCGGCGATGTAAATGATCATGTTGAAGCCGATGGAGATCCAGACCGAGATCATCATGATCGACAGCAGCGCAAAATGCGGATCGGCGATCCATTTCGGCGG
This sequence comes from Paenibacillus sp. XY044, assembly GCF_002257645.1. GTDB lineage: Bacteria > Bacillota > Bacilli > Paenibacillales > Paenibacillaceae > Paenibacillus_AQ. The sequence goes on from NZ_NQMO01000012.1 coordinate 164,672, forward strand.
ATGGTGCACCCCGATCGATTTGAGCAGTTCGTTGATCGGGCCGTAGGAAGGCTGGAACAGCACCTGCCAGACGACGGCGACCGCGACGACGTTCGAAATATAAGGCATGAAATAGGCGACCTTGAAGTAGCTCTTCATGTACACGAACCGGTCGATCAGGATGGCGAGCACCATCGAAATGAGCATGTACACCGGCACGGTCAGCAGAAAGATGACATTATTGCGGACCGATTTAATAAACATGTCATCATGAAGCAAATTCCGAAAATTTTCAAACCCGACCCAACGGATGCCGTTCCAACCCTGCACAAAATTCCAGTCGGCGAATCCCAGCACCAGTGTCGCAACGATCGGTACCAGCACGAGGATAAATACCCCGAGCAGCATCGGGCTGACGAACAGCATTCCCCACAGCGTTTCGCCCCGCTGAAGGGATCCGCTCTTCCGGGTGCGTTTCCCTATGCCCGGCGGCACTGCCGCGGCCGTTTCCATTCCTTGTTCCAAGTTCCACACCTCGTTTCATCTGCATTCCTTAAAGCCTGATTTGATTATAAGAAAAACGTCGATCGACGTACCTTCACAGAAGACAGACCGCATTTAGCTGAAGTTTTTCTTGCGATTATAGAATGGTTCAGCTTCGCTGAAATTTATAAATTCTATAATCTTAAGA
>NZ_NQMO01000013.1 GCF_002257645.1 Paenibacillus sp. XY044
TTTGGTGGCGATAGCGGAGGGGTTCCACGCGTACCCATCCCGAACACGACCGTTAAGCCCTCCAGCGCCGATGGTACTTGGACCGAAGGGTCCTGGGAGAGTAGGACGTTGCCAAGCGATACATATTCCCTGATAGCTCAGTTGGTAGAGCACTCGACTGTTAATCGAGTTGTCACAGGTTCGAGTCCTGTTCGGGGAGCCATTTATGGAGAGGTGTCCGAGTTGGCCGAAGGAGCACGATTGGAAATCGTGTAGGCGCCAAAAGCGTCTCGAGGGTTCGAATCCCTCTCTCTCCGCCAGCTTGGATTTGAATAGCACGGCCCGTTGGTCAAGGGGTTAAGACACCTCCCTTTCACGGAGGTAACATGGGTTCGAATCCCATACGGGTCACTTTCTTATTAGCATCGGGATGAGAATCCATTGTAAGTTACAAATGATTATGGAGGCTTAGCTCAGCTGGGAGAGCATCTGCCTTACAAGCAGAGGGTCGGGGGTTCGATCCCCTCAGCCTCCACCATGATTTTCAAAAGAAAATAAATGATTTTTTAATGACGCGGGGTGGAGCAGTCCGGTAGCTCGTCGGGCTCATAACCCGAAGGTCGCAGGTTCAAGTCCTGCCCCCGCAATTATCTCCTTAATATGGAGATTCAAAAGGCCGTGGAACCGTGGTGTAGAGGCCTAACATGCCTGCCTGTCACGCAGGAGATCGCGGGTTCGAATCCCGTCGGTTCCGCCATTTTAAATTGCTTCAAGGGATGAGAATCCGAAATAACGGGTTCGTCGAAGCATTCACTTCGTTAGCGCTGCATCGCAGTCTCGAACGAAGAGAGAGTATCCCGTCGGTTCCGCCATTTTACTTTGCTCAGGAATGAAAATTCCGTTGTATTGAGAGCCATTAGCTCAGTTGGTAGAGCACCTGACTTTTAATCAGGGTGTCGAAGGTTCGAGTCCTTCATGGCTCACCAGTTTTATTTTTGGTTTTGCGGACGTGGCTCAGCGGTAGAGCATCGCCTTGCCAAGGCGAGGGTCGCGGGTTCGATTCCCGTCGTCCGCTCCATTTTTTTTGCCTTACCGGCGCCCTTAGCTCAGCTGGATAGAGCGTTTGACTACGAATCAAAAGGTCAGGAGTTCGAATCTCTTAGGGCGCGTACTTATGATATACCGAGCCGGTGTGGCGGAATTGGCAGACGCGCGCGACTCAAAATCGTGAGGGAAACCGTGGGGGTTCGAGTCCCTTCACCGGCATTTTAACATTTTCATATAGATAACGGGACGTAGCTCAGCTTGGTAGAGCACCTGGTTTGGGACCAGGGGGTCGCATGTTCAAATCGTGTCGTCCCGATTGAATCAACCACCGAAAATCATTCGGTGGTTTTTTGCTGTATAATTTGGTATTTCCCCGGTCACAATAAAGAAAAAAAGATAGAGAATAGAAGGGGATTACCGTGAATGCAGCGCGAATCAAAAAGAAAATACAAAAGCAATGGAGACGATGGAGACGCAGGGCGTTGACGCTGGGGCTCTCTTCGTTAATGGTTGTCTTGGTCTGGCTGGGATCTTATTTGCCGCATCAAGTGCAGAGCCTGCTCAGCACGAAACCGCCGGTGGCCATTGAAACGCTTCAATATTATGAGCAAACGGAAGGTTCCGATGACACCGTAGATAATTCGGAATTTTGGAAGACGCTGAATCAAACCAAAGGCACCAACGAAGTGACCGTTCGCCAGGTTTATATATGCGGTGAGGAAGAGCAGGTGCTCGGAGGACTGAACAGCGATGAAATCTACAACCTTATGAATGAGCATCCAAGCTGGAAAGGCGAGTTTATCGAAAAGGGGGAAATCCTGTTTCAGGAAACCATTTCGGACCTTTCCCCGACCTGCAAGGAACAGGCTTACATCAGCCTCGACAAGGATGGGAATCTGACCTTGTTCGAGGGTCCGCCGACACATGAAAAGGTCATTAGAACCTTTTTCCAATTGGACATCAACTCCATGGAATCCTCCCTGCCGGACGGAGCGGTGAAGCAGCTATATGACGGCATTCGGGTACAGGACATTGACGAGTATAACAGTGTGCTGTCCACGTTCAGCGACTACGCCCGGAAGGGGTAAACATCTTACTGTACCGCGTCCTGTTTTTTGTAAGGCATTTTCGGAAAATGTAACGGAACCCAACATAAAAAAGCTTTCCTGCCTGCAAATGAGGCAAACGGGAAAGCTTTTTTGCATTTTTTGTTATGAACCCGGATTTACACGGTCATCGTCCATTTCAATGGATCTGGAAGACGGCCGGTCTGAATCCCTGTGAGGGTGTCATACAGCTTTTGCGACAATGGACCGATTTGGCGGTCGTTAATGAGGATTTGCCGGTCATTCCAATATAACTCGCCGACAGGGGAAATGACAGCTGCAGTACCCGTACCGAATACTTCTTCCAATTCGCCCCTGGCATTCGCTTCAAAAATTTCCTCAATCGATATTTTCCGCTCTTCCACGGGGATGTTCCAGCTGCCTAGCAGTTCCAGAACCGAGGCGCGAGTCACACCTTCCAGTATGCTGCCGTTAATGGCCGGGGTGATCGCTTTTCCGCCGATTTTGAAAAAGATATTCATGCTGCCGACCTCTTCGATGTACTTCTTTTCCAGCGCATCGAGCCACAGCACCTGAGAGTAACCGCCATTTTTGGCATTGCTTTGGGCCTTGATGCTTGCGGCGTAATTGCCAGCCGCCTTCGCATGCCCGATTCCGCCCTGCACGGCACGGGTATAGGAACTCTCCACATTAATTTTAACCGGGGCAAGCCCGCCCGCGTAGTAAGCGCCTACAGGCGAAAGAATGATGATCAGCTGATAGGTGTGGGATTCTCTGACGCCGAGACAAGCTTCATTGGCGATGATAAAAGGGCGGATGTAGAGTGATGTTCCCGGAGCCGAAGGGATCCAGGCACGATCGACATGAATGAGGGTGCGGATCGCTTCAATGACAAAGTCCTCCGACACTTCGGGAATGCCCAAACGTTCGTTGGAGCGGTTCAGCCGCTTCATGTTTTTGTCCGGCCGGAACAGAAGGATCTCGCCGGATGAAGTGTGGTATGCTTTCAGACCTTCGAACACCGCCTGCCCGTAATGGAATACCATCGCAGCCGGGTCCATCTGCAGCGGGGCATAAGGAATGATTCGCGGATCATGCCATCCTTGGTCCAGCGTATAATCCATCAGAAACATATGGTCCGTAAAATATTTGCCGAAGCCAAGCTCCCCGCTGTCCGGCTGTGTCTTTGGCTCGGTCGTTAACCGGATACTTATCTCTTGTTTCATTACCGCGCTCACCTCATCTGTAAAAATTTATTATTCTCACTATAGGGAATAAAAAATAATTGGTCAATTCAATGTTATCAATTAAAATAATAGTTATTAGCTATTGTTTAGGTAAAGGGGGACGCTTATGGATTTCCGCCTGCTCGAATATTTTCTTGCCGTATGCGATGAGCTTCATTTTACGAAAGCGGCCGTCCAGTTGGGTATTAGCCAACCGACGCTCAGCCAGCAAATCCGTCTGCTCGAGGAAAGGGTGGGAACCCCCCTTTTTCAAAGGATCGGAAAGCGAAATTATTTGACCGAAGCGGGACAAACGCTAAGGGATCACGCGCTGAACATTTTTCATGAGCTGGAACAGGCGCAGTCGGAAATCAACGAACTGAAAGGGATGCAGCGGGGGAGGCTGACGATCGGCTGCTCAGGCAACCATCTGCTGACAAGGACGCTGATTTCTTTTCACCAGAAGCTGCCGGGCATTTCGATCTCGGTATTAGAGCTGGCGACGGAGGAAACGAGGGCCGGTCTGCTGGCCAACAAGCTGGATCTGGGCGTTGTTTTTCTCCCGCTGGAGGATGAGCAGCTGGTCAGCAAAGAGCTCTATACCGAAGAACTGTGCCTAGCTGTGGCGGAGCAGCATCCGCTGGCGGCCCTGGAAGCCGTAAAACTGGACCAGTTGACAGAGGTGCCGCTGATTCTTTTTCCGGAAAAGTTTCTGGTTCGTCAAATGGTGGACAGCTACAGCATTCAAGCGGGGGTGCAGCTTCAACCGGCGTTTGAGCTGTCGACGATGGACTCCATGCTGCAGATGGTCCGGCTCGGGGTCGGCGCGACCATTCTCCCGAAGTCCTACCTCATGCAAGGATCCGATCCGTCGATCCGCACCATCCCGGTCGTTGATCCCGTCCCCCAGAAAAAGGTTGGCATCGTATACCGGAAGCAGACGTATTTGAGCACGGCGATGCTTGCTTTTATTAACGAACTCGTCCGGACCTTCAATTCCTCAGAGACAGGGTCTGTTTAGTCAGGCCCGGATGCAGGCATACCTCTTTTGGTAGAATCATAGACTTGGTATGAAGTTTTACATTATAATGAAGTGAACGAATACATATGTTCGCTTTATGCCAAGGGAGAGAAACGACTTGCGAATTTTAGGAATTGACCCGGGGATTGCGATCGTCGGATTCGGATTTGTCGATAAAAACGGCAGCAAGGTAACTCCGGTTCAATATGGATCGATTCAGACGGAAGCCCATACACCTGATGAGGAAAGGCTGCTGCACGTCTATGAGGCGATGCTTCAGCTTATTGATAAGTATCAGCCGGAAGCCGTAGCTTTCGAGAAATTGTTTTTTAATAGAAACGTCACGACGGCTATGTCCGTCAGTCAGGCGCGAGGCGTCCTGATTCTGGCGGCGACGCAGCGGGGGCTGCCTATCGCCGAGTACACCCCGATGCAGGTGAAGCAAGCGATCGTGGGATACGGCAAAGCGGAGAAGAAACAGGTGCAGGAAATGGTTCGCATGTTTCTGAAGCTGCAGGCGGTGCCCAAGCCGGACGATGTGGCCGACGCGCTGGCCGTGGCGATCTGCCACGCCCATTCGTACACGTTAAATTCCAGAATAAATGAGGTATTGAGAAAATGATCGATTTTTTGAGAGGACCCGTGGTCCATCTGGAGAATGAGTACATTGTGCTTGACGTGCAGGGAGTAGGGTACCGGGTATTTTGCCCGAACCCTTTTGTCTTTGCCAAGACGGATGGTCCGGTCACGGTGTACACCCACCACCATGTAAGGGAAGACGCTATTCTGCTGTTCGGCTTTCCGACGCGTGAGGAGCAGCAGTTGTTCCGCAAGCTGATCGATGTGTCGGGGATCGGCCCAAAGGTGGCTTTGGGCATTCTCGGCGGGGGCACGCCGGATCATGTGGTGACGGCCATTTATCAGGAGAACATTACGTTCTTGACCAAGCTGCCGGGGATCGGCAAGAAGACCGCTCAGCGCATGATTCTGGACCTGAAGGACAAGCTGGACGGCTTCGGTACGGCTGCCCTGGCGACTGGGTTGTTTGCGGTGCCTGAACCGGTTGAAGGCGATGGATCGGCTTGGTCCGAAGCGAGGGAGGGCCTCAAGGCGCTCGGTTATACCGACGTGGAGCTGGACCGGGTATGGCACAAGATCAAGGATGACACGGCGTTTGGGGATTCGGTGGACATTTTAATGAAACGGGCGCTCAAGCAGCTCTATGCGGGATAGTTATGGTAAGCGGGCGTTACAAGAGGAGCGATAGCAATGGATGACCGTATCATATCGGCAAACCTGATGATGGAGGACCAGGCGGTGGAGCTTAGCCTGCGTCCGCGTTATCTTGCAGAATATATCGGGCAGAACCAGGTGAAGGAAAACCTGAAGATTTATATCGAAGCAGCCAAAATGCGCAATGAAGCGCTGGATCACGTCCTGCTGTACGGGCCTCCGGGACTCGGCAAGACGACGCTGGCCAATATCATAGCCAATGAACTGGGCGTGAACCTGCGGACGACGTCGGGGCCGGCGATTGAGCGGCCAGGAGACCTGGCGGCGCTGCTGACGAATCTCCAGGAAGGGGACGTGCTGTTCATCGACGAAATCCACCGTCTGCACCGGACGGTGGAGGAAGTGCTGTATCCGGCGATGGAGGATTTCGCGCTGGACATCATGATCGGTAAAGGGCCGAGTGCAAGGTCTGTGCGGCTGGATCTGCCTCCGTTCACCTTGATCGGAGCGACAACACGGGCCGGGCTGCTGTCCGCACCGCTGCGGGACCGCTTTGGCGTCGTCAGCCGCCTCGAGTTTTATACGGTGGACGAGCTCAGCTACATCGTCTCCAGGGGTGCCGACATTCTCGGCATCGAAATTATTGGGGATGCAGCCGACGAGATCGCCCTTAGATCCAGGGGGACGCCGCGGATTGCGAACCGCCTGCTGCGCCGGGTAAGGGATTTTGCCCAGGTCCGCGGAGACGGCATGATTACGCCGGCCATCGCGGAAGAGTCGCTGAAGATGCTGCAGGTCGATCCGAAAGGATTGGACCAGATCGATTATAAAATGCTGCATGCCATGATCACGAGCTTCCGGGGCGGTCCGGTCGGCCTCGATACGATTGCGGCCACCATCGGCGAGGAGAGCCAGACGATCGAAGACGTATATGAGCCATACTTGCTGCAGATCGGATTTCTTCAGCGGACACCACGGGGAAGAATGGTGACGGCTGCGGGATATCAGCATTTGGGTCTGCCGATGCCGACCGACCAGTAATTTGTGCTAGGCTGACTGGTTTAAAATGGTTCGAACACATTTTTCAGACAGAAGCGGGAGGAGAATGACGAGTGGGAAATTGGTGGAGAACGAAAGCTTGCTCTTGGGGGAGCAAGGGGCTTTTGGCTGCCGTGCTGGCAACAGGTGTCCTGCAGCTGCCGGCGGTGACGTCAGCCGCCGAGGGTACGAGCCCGGATCAAATCCGCGTGGGCTTGTTCCTTGACCTCGGCAGTACTTATAAATCAACGACGCCTGTCGTCACGCTGTCATCGGGACAGTCATGGTCTGCAGGGTTATCGGCTTCTTCGGGGGCTTCGGCTCTTGTGTCCTTTGGCGCTAACGAGATGGCAAAATTCAGCGTGGATGGATTCCGCGTGAAAGTACTCGCCACCTCGGATGCCAAAACGGCAGAGGATGCTTATAAGAAATTGAACGCGACGGCCGACAAGCCGGTCATATTCGCCGCATCGACAGGCACCGGCACCGTATACCAGGTGTATACCGGCATGTATGCAAGCCAGCAGGCAGCCAAAGATGCGGCTACGCGGACAGCCAAGACGGCTGCGGGACAGTTGAACGGGCAGACTCCGGTCGTGACAGGCGGCAATCACTTGTCGGCAGGGGCTTATGCATCGGAGGCTGAAGCGGCGGCTGCAGCGCAGCAAATCCAGGCAGCCGGCGTCGATGCGTTCGTGGCGGTTCAGCCGGGCGGAGCCGGCGGCAGTTACGCCGTATGGGTCGGCGAGGCGGCAGACGCATCCGGACTGGCGGCGGTGCGCAGCGCGGTAAGCACGAAGCTTACGGCGGCCACCCTGTCGGAGGTGGATGCATCGCAGCCAGCGCTGATCATCCGCAGCGATGCGGGGAGCAGCCCGGGAAGCTCCGCCGCGGTGAAACACATCGAGGTCAGCGGGAACGATGCCAAAGGCTGGATCAACAGCAGCGGAGACCAAATCAAAGTGTCGGAAAGATCGGGGCGTACATACCGGGGCAGCATGGAGATCAGCATGGTGAACGGCCAGTTGGCGCTCGTGAACGAGCTGCCTTTTGAACAATATCTCTATGCGGTCGTTGGCGGCGAAGTGCCTTCATCCTGGCCGGAGGAATCGCTCAAAGCCCAGGCTGTGGCTGCGCGCAGCTATGCGTCTTTCCAGATCGGCAGCAGCGAAAAGTTCAAGGTGGCCGATGTCGTCGATACGACGCTCAGCCAGGCTTATAACGGAATTTCATCCGAGGCGCCAAGCGTCATTGGTGCCGTAGATGCTACACAGGGCGAAGTGCTGATGCAGAACGGCAAAGTCGTCGAGGCTGTATTCTCTTCCAATTCCGGGGGGGCAACGGCCGACCCGACCGAGGTATGGAACAGCGGGGGAGATGCTTTCGCCACCGTGGACAGTAAGGAAGACGTCGCCGCGCAAAACGGGGCTAAAGCCTGGTACCACGTTCTTCTCAGCAATGGAATTACGGGTTATGTCAGAGAAGACAATGTCAAGGAACTGGGAACGGCAACGGCTGCCGGACTTGCGAAAGTCACGGTGACGACCAAGAGCACCAACGTGCGCCCGCTTCCGCTCATTCAATCGAACGTTGAGCCAGCCGCTCAGATGAATCCCGGCGATACCGCCGTCGTTTTGGAGAAGGTGAAGGAATCAGGAACCTACGACTGGGTTCGGGGACCGTATACATCGGCCGAGCTGGTCAGCACGTTGAAAGGAAAAACGTCGACGGCGGCTCCATCCACGATCAGTACGCTTGAGGTCACCAAGCGGGGGCCGTCCGGACGGGCTATTCAAATTAAGGCCAACGGGCAGATTCTGGACGTCAAATACCCGGATATGTTCCGTTCGGCTTTGAACGGTCTGCCAAGCACATTGTTTGATATTGTACCTACAGGAAGCTATACTGTACTAAGCGCAAACGGGACAACGACGAAGGTTTCCGGCGCATCCGACACGTCGGTCATTTCCGCTTCAGGAACCTCTTCCATCGCCGGAAAAGGCACGATCGTTATGAACGGGGATTCGAAGGCGCGCCGGATCGAAGCCGGGGAAGCGTTTTTCTTTGTGGGACGCGGCAACGGCCATGGCCTTGGACTCTCCCAGTGGGGAGCTAAAGGAATGGCGGACGCCGGGTATGGGTACCAGGACATTTTGAAACACTATTATCAGAATGTAACTATTGTTAAGGAATGACGACCAGATGAATGTAGACTTATATGATTTTGATTTACCAGAAGAATTAATCGCACAAACCCCTTTACAGGAACGGACGGCATCCCGTCTATTAACGTTAAACAAGCAGGATGGATCGATCGCCCACCGAACCTTCAAAGACATCGTAGACGAGCTGCAGCCCGGCGATACGCTGGTTCTTAACGATACCCGGGTCATTCCGGCGAGATTGTTCGGCGTGAAAGAAGAAACGGGTGCCAAAGCCGAGGTGCTTCTCCTGAAAAATTTGCAGGGAGACACTTGGGAGGCGCTCGTAAAGCCTGGGAAAAAGCTGAAAAAGGGCAGCGTGATCCGGTTCGGCGACGAGCTTCAGGCTGTGATTGAGGATGAAGGGGAGATGGGTGAGCGGAAGCTGACCTTTACCTACCAAGGGATTTTTCAGGAGATCCTCGACCGGCTTGGCCAAATGCCGCTCCCGCCTTATATCAAGGAGAAGCTCGACGACAAGGAGCGCTACCAGACGGTCTATTCCAAGCATGAGGGTTCCGCCGCAGCCCCGACCGCAGGGCTTCATTTTACCGAGGAACTGCTGGATCAAATCCGTGCCAAAGGCGTGACGGTCACTTTCATTACGCTTCATGTCGGTTTAGGCACTTTCCGGCCGATGTCGGTTGAGCGGGTGGAGGACCATGTCATGCATGCGGAATATTACTCGGTGACCCAGGAGACAGCGGACATCCTGAACGCGGCCAAAGCCCGCGGGGGAAGAATCGTTGCAGTAGGGACCACCTCCTGCCGGACGCTTGAGACGATCGGGACCCGCTTTGAAGGCGGCCTGCTCGAAGCCTGCAGCGGTTGGACCGATATTTTTATATACCCGGGATATACATTTAAAGTCGTGAACGCTTTGATCACCAATTTCCACCTGCCGAAGTCGACGCTGGTCATGCTGGTCAGCGCGCTGGCTGGACGGGAGCATATTTTGAACGCATACACGGAGGCCGTGAAGGAAAGGTACCGTTTCTTCAGCTTCGGTGATGCGATGTTTATCTATTAAGACCGGTTGATCGGCATATAAGAGGATGGTATTAAACAATGGCAGCAGCAATTACTTATGAACATATTAAAACGTGCAAGCAATCCGGAGCCCGGCTGGGGCGGGTGCATACGCCGCACGGCGTGATCGAGACACCGACCTTTATGCCGGTAGGAACGCTGGCCACGGTCAAGACGATGAGTCCGGAAGAGCTGAAGGCGATGAACGCGCAAATCATTTTGAGCAACACGTATCATCTGTTCCTGCGCCCGGGTCATGACATTATCCGCGAAGCCGGTGGACTGCACCGCTTCATGAACTGGGACCGTCCGATTCTGACGGATAGCGGCGGATTTCAGGTGTTCAGCTTGAGCGAGATGCGCAAAATTACCGAGGAAGGTGTGCATTTCCGTTCCCATCTAAACGGAGACAAGCTGTTTCTGTCGCCGGAGGTGGCCATGGAAATCCAGAACGCGCTTGGTTCGGACATCATGATGGCCTTTGATGAATGCCCGCCTTATCCGGCCGAATACGATTATGTCAAGAAGTCCTTGGAACGCACGACCCGCTGGGCCGAGCGCTGCCTGAACAGCCATGCCAGACCGCATGATCAGGGGCTGTTTGCTATCGTTCAAGGTGGTATGTATGAAGACTTGCGCAAACAGAGCGCTCGTGATTTGACTTCCATGGATTTCCCGGGGTATGCTATTGGTGGACTCAGCGTAGGAGAGTCCAAGCAGCTGATGTACGAAGTGCTGGACTATACCGTTCCGCTGCTTCCGGACAACAAGCCCCGCTATTTGATGGGCGTGGGTTCACCGGATGCACTGATCGAAGGCTCCATTCGGGGTGTGGACATGTTTGACTGCGTCCTGCCGACACGGATCGCCCGGAACGGAACGACCATGACCAGCCAGGGACGGCTAGTCGTTCGCAATGCGCAATACGCCAGAGATTTTGGCCCGCTTGACCCAGCATGTGACTGCTATACTTGCCGGAACTATTCAAGAGCCTATCTGCGGCATTTGATCAAAGCGGATGAAACCTTCGGACTCCGTTTGACCACTTACCACAACCTGCATTTCCTCATCAATCTGATGAAACAAGTGCGTCAGGCCATCATGGAGGACAGGCTGCTTGATTTTCGCGATGAGTTTTTTGAACAATACGGGCTTTATGACAATGATAAAGGGTTTTAAGTTTCAGCTGAACTGCAGTGATTATTGAAAGGGGGGAAAAGCATATGTTCAACAATTTTGAATCCATTGAGTTAGCAGCTGGTACCGGCGGTTCTGGAGGCGGAGGTCTCGTGGGATTGATTCTGCCGCTCGTTCTGATGTTCGCGATTTTCTATTTCCTGTTGATCCGTCCGCAGCAAAAGAAACAGAAAACCCGCACTTCCATGCTGGGCGCATTGAAGAAAGGGGATAAGGTTGTAACGATCGGCGGCCTGCACGGAACGATTATGGAAATTACCGACGATATCGTGGTACTGCGGGTAAACGACGTGACGAAGCTGACCTTCGATCGTGGTTCTATCAGCCACGCGGTTAGCTCGGGCGCCGGTGAATCCGAGAAATCGTCCTAAAACGATCCGGATGCGCGGTCCAACATCGATGGCAACATCTCCAGTAAGACCAGGCACATCACATAACGAAAGCAGCAGGTCACTCTGCTGCTTTCGCCGATGTTCATACTTACGGATGCCAAAAGGCTGCACGGCTTGTCTACGGGACAAGGGTGCAGCCTTTTGTTTTAAGATGATTTCAGCGGAGCTGAATGAGTAGACGTTTTTCTTACACATCGGACACGATATGGTTTAATTGTCGCTGCTTCGGATGCGCAAGCCTCCGTCCCCAGAAGATGCCGACGGAAGAGGCAAGCAAACCGAGCAGGGTACCGGCGACCGAATCCGTCAGCCAATGGATGCCGAGATAGAAAATGCTGAAAATGATGATGACGGCGCTGATGAGCGTCATGAGGGCCAGACGGCGATTTCCCGAACGGATTCCGAGCACCAGCATGGTGATGGAAATCGAAGTGTGCAGGCTTGGAAAGCAGTTGTTGATTCCGGACAAGGGCCTGTACGCCTGTTCGAATTTCGGAAAGACCTCAAGCATGTAGAACGACACGCCAGACGGCGGAAAGGACCAAACCTCGTTCACGGGAAAGAAGAGGTAAAACGGGATCGCCACTGTATAATTGATGATGACGGCAATACAGGCAGCCATGAGAAATGTTTTGTTCCCGTCCGCAGCAAAGATTCCGAGCAAAGCGATGAGTAATGATTGGAACACAACCACGTAAAAAAACACAGATACGGGCGTAATGTATGGGCTGTGAAAGAACTGCTGCCAGTGCTGGACGAAATGCCCCTCAATTCCGAAAACCCATGGGGTGAAGTCCTGCTTTAAATGCATGCCTGCTTCGATTTTCAGTTCGTAGCTGTTGAACAGCAGAATCGCAGCCATCAAAGCGAATAGACTCAAAAATTTGCGGTTGATTCCAAACTCCCGGATCAGCAACCATCCGGCCCGCAGAGGGTTGCGCAGGGTGCCCAGCCAGATCAGCCCGATCGCCATAACGAGCGTTGCTGCCGAAATATAGTTCATGGAGTCATACAACACGTAGGGACGTCCTCCTCTTCATGAAGTGCATTAAGTGTAGCACATGTGAAGAGATCAAAAGTTACGATTGTTTTTCAAATTCACCCCGAACATGCCCCCGATGGCTCCCGAAGCGACAACGGCCGCGATCAGCAGCAGATCTCCAAGACGAAGGTGGCTGTCTAGCGCCAGAAATCCGATGATGATGATCATGAGACCGTATAAAATGCCGGTAAATCCTCCCTGGTACCAACCCCGTCTCCCTGAACGCTTCCCGGATACAAGACCTCCAAATGCCGCGGCGACAGCATGAACCACGTAGATGTAATGGGATAAGCTCTGCTCTTTCATGCCGCTTGACCACAAAAGGAAAGAAAGAAAAAGCGCCCCGACCATCATCCAAAAAAAGGAATAAAACAGTCCCGACAATGTGGGATTGGAGATCCGAAAAGAGAACAGGCGACGGATCAAATGCATAAGAGAACCCCCTTCATAGTTCCACAATTTAATGTAAATTTATGTGACGGCTTGCCCCAGTAGTACAAGTAATTTTTCCAATAATTTATCGCTTCCGCTTCTGAATGACCGTGTTGCCGAAAGGTCAAAATATCCTTAATTGGCATGATGAATGGCACTGAAAGGAGCAGGTGACCGTGATATCCGATATACTGATTCCTATTTTCCGAACCGTCCTGATGTACTTCGTCATCTATCTGACCCTCCGGATTATGGGCAAACGGGAGATCGGGAAGCTGTCCATTTTTGACCTGGTCATCTCGATCATGATCGCCGAAATCGGCGTTTTTGTGCTGGAAGATATGTCGCGGCCGATCTCGGACGGGCTCTTTCCGATGGCTACACTTGTCTTGATTCAGATTACGATTGCGTTCTTAAGTTTGAAGAGCCGGAAAATTCGACTGCTATTCGAAGGAAAGCCGGCTATCCTCGTTTCGGGAGGCAAGCTCAACCGTGAAGAAATGCGGAGGCATCGGTATAATCTGGATGATTTGCTCCTCCAGCTGCGTGGTCGAAATATTGAAAACGTAGCGGACGTGGAATTTGCGATTCTGGAGAACTCCGGGCAGTTGACCGTCATTCCCAAATCCAAAAGGTCCGATAAAAAAGAAAGGTACGATCTGTCCGGTCCCCAGGAAAAGCCGAATCGTAACGGCAATCCATCAACCTCCGCAAGGAATACTGCAACCTATCCACGTTCTTTGGGGATGGAGAGCAAACCGAGTCAGGTCTACGAAACTCCCTATGCCGATCCGTCCCGGCTTTCTGCGAGAAACCGCAGCAAAAAGATCCTTGTTCCCAGCGGGAAATTTACCTATGGCGTGCTGCCGATCCCGCTGATTATGGATGGGAAGGTGCAGGACGACAATTTGGAGCGGCTGAACAAAAACCGGTTTTGGCTGAAGAATCAAATACAGCAGCGGGGAATCAAAGATTTTAAAGACGTGTTTCTCTGCTCCATTGACCATAAAGGCCGGCTTTACATCGACCGCAAATGAGGTGGATCCCAGGCAGGTCAGGCGGCCGGAGTCTTGGGATTTTTCGAATCGGCATGCTTGAACCATTTTTCAAGATAGGGCATTCGGGACAGATCTCTAAGGGAAACCAGCTTCAAGGCAAACACGGCTGCCAGGAAACCGATCATGCCTAAGAACGTGGCTGCCAAAAAGCGAATCCAAACGATGCCTCCCAATGGCAGATGCAGATAGCCGTATTGGGTAATGCCTGTCATGATGATCATGGCTCCCGCCAGCTTCAGCAGATCGAGCATCCGGAAACGGTAGGCGAGCAGCCGGCTGACGCTGAACCCGTGCAGGAACGTGACTACGATGCTGTTGATGATAATGGCGATGACGGCCCCGTAAATTCCATACTCCGGCTGAGAGGACAGGTACCAGATCAGGAACAGTTTGAGGACGGCTCCGACCAAGGTGTTAAGCAGAGCGCGGCTTGGCCGGTCCAGCGCCTGCAGGGTGGCCTGAAGCGGTGCCTGAACGTACAGAAACAGCGCAAACGGCGCCATCGTGCGCAGCATATTGGAGATGTCCGCATTGTTGTACAGCAGCAGGCACAGCGGCTCTGCCAGGACATACATAATGACGGCGAAAGGGGCACCGGTCACGAGCGCAAGCCGGATCGTCTGGTTTAAGCGTTTGTGGATGGTAAGCTTGTCTTTGCGGGCGGCAGCCTCGGACAGCGAAGGCACGAGCGAGACCGCCAGGGATGAGGTCAGTACGCCTGGAAGCAGCAGCAGCGGGATGACCATCCCTTGCAGTGCGCCATACTGGGCGGTTGCTACGGCGGTGACGAATCCGGCGAGCGCGAGGCTCTGGGCCGTAATAATCGATTCAAGCAGGTAAGAGAAGGAGCCGACCAACCGTCCGGCGGTGACCGGTACGGTAATGCCAATCATGCGTGCAAACAATCCGCGGCTGACACGGTTGTCGGCATTGTTTCCCTTGCCGGCTTTGTCATCTTGGTTGGCTTTCTCTCTTTTAGCTTGTCTGGACAACAGCCATTTCTCGTCCCTGTGGAACTGCCACAGCAGGGCAAGCAGACCGAAAAATTCCCCTGCCATCACGCCAAGCATGGCACCTGCCGCGGCATAGGCTATCCCTTTTGGCAATAGCAGATAAGCGAACCACAGCGTGCACACGATCCGGAATACGGTCTCGATAATCGAAGAGGTCGCGGACGGAATCATGTTCTGCCTTCCCTGGAAATAACCGCGGTAGACCGAGGAAATGGCAACGATGACCAGCATAGGAGTCATGCTGACAAAGGTGTAGTACACCCGGGAATCCGTTATGATGGTGCTTGTGATCCAAGGAGCGAGCCACAGGCACAGGGCCATAAACAGCACGCTGAGTCCCACCGTTAAGCCAAGGCTGACCCGTAGGACATATTTTGAATTTTGCGGTTTGCCCTCGGTTTCCGCTTCCGATACCAACTTGGCGATCGCCAGCGGAACGCCCCCTGTAATCAGCGTCATAATCACCAGGAAAAATGGATAGCCCAGCTGGTAAATCCCTACCCCTTCGGCGCCGATGATCCGGGGCAGGGCGATGCGCGGTATAAACCCGAGAATGCGGTTCACTATGCCGGCGGCAAGCAAAATCATCGTGCCTTGGATAAAGGTTTGCTTTTTGATGCCTGGATTTTTAGGATGCTTGTTCAATTGTCCACTCCCTCTTCCCGTGTCGAAGCTGTGCTGCCACTTTTGGTAATGTCAGACCTTGTTTTATGAATATGCTGAACCTGTCCCAACTCATTCATCCTTTCCGGTAACATTTGGACAAAAGAAGGAAAGAAGGGCAGTGGGGTCGAATACAGTACAAATCAGTGCTACAATGGACTACAGGACATCCGGAACAGGATCGTGGAAAGAGGCAATTGGAGAGGAGGCCGTAGAGTGAGCTCAGAGGAAATGAACGACAGGCAGCTGGAGGAAGCGATTGAAACACTCTGTCGCAGCAAGGCGGAGGAATTCAGACTCGTCGGCTATGAGCATGTAACCAGCAAGGATATTTGGAACTGCGTCAGCGTCAAATACGAGAAAGAAGGGATTCCGCCGCTCTACATGCTGGTCAACGATATACTCTCTTTGAAAGTGATGACGTTTATGAATTTTATGACCATATCCGCATATAAAGGATCCACTTTCGATTGAAAGGGATCTTTTTTTCTGTTTGTGTTAAAAGAGATGAGGGATACTGTAAAATCGGAAAACGACAAATATTGATAAATTGACTGCCTTTTGGCGCATGGCTATAATAGGAATATTGAGAACGAAAGGGGAACTAGGAACGGCATGAAAAGAATTGTCACTTTCATCATCGTCGTGCTCGTATCGATTGCGGTCATGGCTGGGACAAGCCCTGCGCTGCTCGACAACGTACGACTCGGTCTCGATCTTAAAGGGGGCTTTGAGATTCTGTATGAGGCCCAGCCGCTCGAACAGGGACAGAAGGTTACGAGAGAGTCCCTCATACGGACGGCGGAAAGTTTGGAGAAACGCGCCAACGCGCTCGGAACCAGCGAGCCTGAAGTTACCACTGAGGGCACGAACCGGATCCGTCTGAAAATCGCAGGCGTGACGAACGAAGCCGAGGTCCGCAAGAAAATGAAGGAGCCGGCGTCACTGACCTTCCGCAGTGCGGATGGATGTAAAACGCCTGAAGCGGGGAAAGACGGCACGGTTGACCCGAAAGATGTCTATTGTAAAACCGAACTCCTCGGAAGCGATTTCGTGGAAAACGGTGCACAGGTGGGTTATAACCAGCTGAACCAACCGCAAATCGATATCAAAGTCAAAGATAAAAAGAAATTTGCCGATGTGACCAAGCGTTTGGTCGGCAAAGAGCTCGCTATTTTCCTGGATGATACCCTTTTATCCGCTCCAACCGTAAACCAGGAGCTGACGGACGGCAAAGCTTCGATCACGGGCAATTACACGATGGATGAAGCCAACCAGATTCGCGATACGATCAACCTCGGGGCGCTGCCTTTGAAGCTGACGGAGAAGTACTCTCAGAGCGTGGGCGCAACGCTGGGCAAGCAGTCTTTGCATAAAACGATTGAAGCAGGCATCATCGCCTCCATTCTGATTCTGATCTTCATGATCGGCATGTATCGCCTGCCGGGTGTCATCGCCAGCTTCGGACTGATCGCCCACACCTGGCTGCTCATTCTCGTCTTCGTCTGGGCCGACTTTACGCTGACCCTACCGGGGATCGCGGCGTTTATTCTCGGTATCGGTATGGCGGTTGACGCCAACATCATTACGAATGAACGGATCAGGGAGGAAATGCGGAACGGCAAGAGCGTCATGTCTTCGGTCAAAGCAGGAAACAAGTCGTCCTTCCGTACGATTCTCGATTCCAACATTACGACCATTATCGTCGGAGCGGTTATGTTTGCCTTCGGTACGGGCGCCGTCAAAGGCTTTGCGCTGGTACTGATCGTGGAAATCGTACTCAGTATTCTCACGAATGTGTACTTCACCCATTACCTGCTCAACCTCTTGGTTAAAGCCGGCGTGCTGAAGAAGCCGAAGCAGTTCGGGGTAAAGGAGAGTGATATTCGTGCACTTTAAAAAAGATTACGATTTTATGAAGATGAGCAAGTATGCGTTCATCTTTTCCATCGTCTTGACGATTGCGGGAATTATTACCCTTTCCGCTTTTGGATTAAACTATGGCGTTGATTTTCAGGCAGGTTCCAACGTCGACGTCAAGCTGTCAAAGAACGTGACGACGGCCGAAGTTCAGCCGCTGTTGGACAAGATCGGCCTCACCGATGGGGCGACGGTAGCGCCAGGGGATAAGCGGGTCAGTATCCGCTTTACGAAAGAACTTAGCGAGGACCAGAGCGAACAGCTGAAGTCGGCGATCCAGGAGCTGGATAAAACGGCGTCGTTTGAAATTAACACGGTTGATACGGAAATGGCCAAGGAGCTCGGGCGAAACGCTATCTATTCCGTTTTGATTTCCTGTATCGGGATTATCATTTACGTGAGCATCCGGTTTGAATGGCGGTTCGCCTTGGCGGCCATCGTGGCGCTGCTCCATGACGCCTTTATGGTCGTGGCCGTCTTCTCGATCTTCCGCCTGGAAGTCAGTCTGACGTTTATCGTGGCGGTATTGACCATCATCGGTTATTCGATCAACGATACGATCGTTATTTTTGACCGGATCCGCGAGAACCTGCGGTTCGGCAAGCAGAAGACCAAAGAAGATTTGAAAGCCATTATGAACAAGAGCGTGAGCCAGATGCTGATGCGCTCCTTGTATACGGCGCTGACGGTGTTTATTGCGGCATTCTTCCTGTTCCTGTTTGGCGGGGAATCGATCAAGATGTTCTCGCTCGCGATGGTTATCGGGCTGTTGTTCGGAGCCTATTCTTCGATCTTTATCGCCAGCCCGCTGTGGCTCGTATTCAAAAGCAAACAAAAAACCAGTGCCAAACCAGCCAAACCTTCCAAGGCGTAAAGCCAGGGAGTGAATGTAATGAAGGAAAGCCGCGTCTGATTGGGCGCGGCTTTTCCACTGGTACTTATTTATACTTATTTGTCGCGAATGTCATGTCTATTTCAATGGATGCTTGCGCTAAGAAGGATTGCAGGCGATCCAGCAACAGATCAGAATCGGTATTCAGATTGCCGGGGGGGAGGCTTTCATGAGTATAGAGCGTTCAAATCCATCGGGCACCGTCGTCTGGACGGGAATTGTCGGTGAACTGTCACTGGCCTTGTTTAAAGGCGTGGTCGGATATTTTACAGGGAGCAAGGCACTGCTGGGTGATGCGCTATATTCCGCATCGGACGCAGCCGGTGCGCTGGCCCGGCGCATTCCATGGCGGACTTCATCGAAGATGCGGAGCACGCTGCCGAGTGATCTGCGGTCCGGGAGAACAGAGCCGATTCTGGCGATTTTGTTTTCGGTTCTTGTGCTGATGGGCGGATTGCAAATTGCTGTAGCAGCAGTACGGGATTTGGCCGCAGGCCGTGTTCACGCACCCGGACAGTTTACGCTGATTGCGATACTCGTCTCGCTTGCGGTCAAAGAAGCTCTCTTTCAGTACCAGTACCGCCAATCCAAGAAACAAGGCGACGGCATGCACACGGTGTATGCCGACAACCACCGCTTCAGTCTGTATTCGTCCATCACGGTATTGATCGGCGTCATTTTGTCGATGACCGGCAGTGCCTTTAAGTGGTCCATGCTGCAGTATATGGATTCCATCTCGGCTCTGATCGTCGCGGCGCTGCTGCTGCGCAGAGGATACCGGCTTATCGTCAGCTCCGTGTACGGACAACTGGTGCAGGAGACCGAGCAGGAGGATGCAATTAATTTTATCGATACGGTACAGCGGGTTCACGGCGTCATTACGGTCGACGACCTGAAAGCATCGGAGCAGGGGCACTACATTACGATCGATTTAAAGATCAGCGTCAATCCGCGGATTACGGTCCAGGAAGGCGCCGAGATCGCCGACCGGGCCAAAAAGCTTCTGATGCACCGTTTTTTGCATGTCAGCATTGTTAATATCCTGGTCGTGCCTTATGATCCCGGCTATCCGTACAAGTCGAACCATCATCTGACGGATAATGAGCAGCCGACACTGCTCCAGTAGCCTGCTCATGACCTATACGAACAGAAGACGGGGCGGGGAAAGAAAGGTGAAGACGATTGTTTGATTCGAAATATGAATGGCGGACTTCCGAAGCGGATCCGGAGAAGGCGGGCCGGTTGGCGCAGGAGCTGTCGGTTTCTCCTCTGGTAGGCTCGCTGCTGGCAGCCAGAGGAATTAGCGATGCGGAGGAAGCCGCCATGTTTTTAAGCGGGAGCCTGGAGGCCCTGCATGATCCGTTTTTGATGCTCGGCATGAAGGAGGCCGTTCCGCGGATTCAAAAAGCGGTCGAGGCCGGAGAACATATATTGATTTATGGGGATTACGACGCTGACGGCGTGTCCAGCACTTCACTGATGATCCATTTCATGCGCTATCTTGGAGCATCTTACGACATCTATATTCCGCACCGCTCCAATGAAGGGTACGGGCTGCACAACCATGCGCTGGATTGGGCACAACAGCAGGGCGTCAGCCTGATCATCACGGTCGATACCGGCATCAGCGCCGTCGAGCAGATTGCTTATGCCAACTCGCTCGGGATGGACGTGATCGTCACCGACCACCACGAGCCTCCGGAAGTACTTCCTGACGCGTATGCGCTGATCAACCCGAAGCAGCCGAACTGCCCGTATCCTTTTAAAGGCTTGGCCGGGGTCGGGGTGGCTTACAAGCTGACCCAGGCGATGCTCGGCCACCCGCCGGTAGAATGGACGGAAATCGTGGCCATCGGCACCATTGCGGACTTAATGCCGCTCAGCGGCGAGAACCGCATCCTGGTCAGCCGCGGCTTGCAGCAGATGCGCAGCTCCTCGTTTCCGGGAATCCGCGCGCTGATGGAAGTCGGGGGCATTACGATGCGGAACGTCACGTCCATTAATGTCGCCTTTGGTATGGCTCCGCGCATTAATGCCAGCGGCAGGCTGGACCATGCAGGATCGGCCGTTGCCCTCCTGACGACGGAAGATGAAGATGAGGCTTTAAGATTGTCCCATGCGTTGGATGAACTCAATAAGGAGCGGCAGCAGGTGGTGGACGATATCGTCCAGGAGGCGACCAGCCAGCTTCAGGCCAAGATCGGCAGTAGCCGGGTGCCTGATGTGATCGTGCTGGCAGGAGAGGGCTGGAACGTGGGCGTCGTCGGCATTGTCGCTTCCAAAATTTTGGAACGTTATTATCGTCCGGTCATTATCTTGGGCATCGATCCGGACACCGGCATGTGCAAAGGCTCGGCACGTTCCATTCCCGGACTGGACATCTATGGTGCACTGACCTCCTGCAAATCGCTGATGGACCATTACGGCGGCCATCCATCCGCAGCAGGGATGAGCCTGCACAGGGATCAGCTGGATGCCTTCGAGCAGGCGCTGAATGAATACGCCGCAGGGGTTCTGACCGAATCCGATTTTATTCCCGTTGCGGCATCGGACGGAGAGTGGCGGCTGTCGGACGTTCCTTTGCCGGTGATCGATGAAATGGAAATGCTGTCGCCCTTCGGCATGGCCAATCCCGTGCCCAAGTTTATTTTCAGGGGCTGCAGGCTGCTTGAGACCCGGAAGATGGGACGTGACAGCAAGCATCTCAAGCTGGTCGTTCAGCAGGACGGTGTCCGCCTGGAAGTGGTCGCGTTTGGTAAAGGCGAATTGGCCGAAGTGCTGGCAGAAGGTGCGGAACTCGATTTGCTCGGGGAATTGAGCGTCAATGAATGGAACGGTTCGCGAAGACCCCAGCTGATGCTGCAGGATCTGAAGCTTACGCAGCCGCAGGTGTTCGACCTGCGCGGGGCTCAGGATCCTTGGCATGAGATTGACCGGGTCAACCAAATGATCGGATCGCATTTCAGACTGCGGCCAACACAGGTGGCGGCGGTCCTGGAACGGGAGATTCTGGATCCGGCAAAAATCCGTTTGAATGAATCCACCCTTTGGGTATATGATAAGAATGCTGGAATTTTAGCGTATCATCCGAACGAGGAGCGGTCCGGCCAGGACGACGTGACGACGCTGTTCATGCTGAACGCGCCGGAGACGCCCGAACAGCTGGATGCGGTTCTGTTTTCATTTCCGAAACTGTCCAACGTATTTCTGCTTCATCAGGTACATAAGAGAGAGAAACTCGCTGTGCCGGACAGGGATCAGTTCAAGAAGCTGTATATATTGTTGTCGAGAATCGCAGCCGAGCCCGTCAGAGAAGAAGCCGCCTTATCGATGCTCTGTGAGCAGGCGTCGTGCAGCATCCGCATGGTATCGAAGATGATGGATGTGTTTGAGGAGCTGTCATTTATAGACAGGCAGGAAGGCCTTATCCGTTTTATACCTAAACCGCCCAAGCGTGATTTGGCTACATCCCGTCATTTCCTAGCGCTAGGAAACCTGGCGGAAATGGAGCAGCATCTGCTGTATGCCAGCACTCCGCAGGTCACGAGTTGGTTCATTTCCCGCATGCGGGGAGCTTCGTGACCGGGACGATCGTATGAATGCTTACGAGAACTGTATGATTTTGTAACGTCTAGCAACACTTACGAAGTCTGTTTTACTTCGTAAAACTAAGCAACGCTTACGGAGTCAGTTTTACTTCGTAAAACTCTAGAAGGAGAGATTATGTTGAATTACAAAGATTATATCCGGGTGATTCCGGACTTCCCGATGGCTGGAATCAGTTTTAAAGATATTACCACCCTGCTCCAAAATGGGGAAATGTACAAAAAGGCCATCAATGACATCAAGGCCATGGTGTCGCACCTGAACATCGATGTCATTGCCGGTCCGGAAGCCCGGGGCTTCGTCGTCGGGGCGCCGCTTGCTTATGCGTTGGGCGTCGGGTTCGCGCCAATCCGCAAGAGCGGCAAGCTGCCTTACGAAACGATTGAAGTCGGTTATGATCTCGAATATGGCAAGGATAAGCTGGCCATGCACACCGACGCAATCAAGAAAGGCCAGAACGTCCTGATCGCTGACGATCTGCTTGCCACAGGCGGAACCATCTCCACCTCCGTAAGTCTGGTCAACCAACTGGGCGGTAACGTGGTTGGGGCGGCGTTCATGATCGAGCTGATTGCTCTGAACGGGCGCGGCAAATTGCCGGGTGTGGAAGTATTCTCCCTTATGTCCTACGAAGATTAAAACGCGGGAGTTCGTTTCCCGGGAAATAAATGAAGAGCTGTCTGAAGTCGAATTGACTTCAGACAGCTCTTTTTTTGTTTTGTCAGTTGAACATCTCACTGCTGCCTCTGCTATTTATGCAATGCCTTTTCACAATATAAGGATGACGACCCTTAAGAAGGAGAAATCTGAAAATTCATTTCGGGAAAATAACTCCACCTTTTTTAATAAATATGAAAAATATCTTTTTTATTTTTGCGTGGTTTGCTATAATCTGCCTAAAGCAGGAAACACATGCTTGGAATCATCTTTTATGATCAAAGGGGAGGCCATTGTTGATGAGGAAACAGGGAAGAGGTAGAAGTAGAGGTTTTGTTCTGACTTTGCTGTCTGTCATGCTGTTGTCGGTCGTACTCAACGCTTGTGGAGGAGGGAATAAGGCGGACACTCCGCAATCGTCCGAACCGCAGCCGACCACCGAAACAAAGAGCAGCGATCCGGTCAAGCTGGAGTTTTGGACCATCGCGCTGCAGCCTACATTCACGGACTACTTCAATAAGCTCATTGCCGATTACCAGAGCAGTCATCCGGGTGTCACGATCGATTGGAAGGACTACCCTTATGACGCGGTGACCAACAAGCTGCTGACCAGCATCGCCAGCGGCAACAGCCCGGACGTCGTTAACCTGAACACCGAATTTGCCAGCCAGATGGGCTCCAAAGGAGCCGTGCTCGATTTGAACGGATTCCTGACGGATGAAGAGAAGGGAGCTTATTTCGACGGCATCTTCAACTCCACCGTTATCGACGGCAAGGCCTATGCTCTTCCTTGGTACACAGGCACCGAGGTCCTCTTCATGAACACGAAAATCGTGAAGGAAGCCGGCCTGGATCCGGCGAATCCGCCGAAAACGATGGAGGAGTTGGGCGACTGGGCACGCCAAGTGAAGGCGAAGACCGGTAAGCTCGGATACTCGCAGCAGTTTGCTTCAAAGCTGCTTCCGGTAAACGGCATTCCGATTCTGAATGACGACAAGACCGCTGCGGCCTTTAACACACCTGAGATGACCAGCATGATCGAAACGATCCAGAAAAATATCGCTGACGGCGTCATCATGAAAGAGGACGTTCCGTTTACAAAACAGATCCAATATTACTCCGGGGAGCAGGTGGCCTTCGAACTTGCCGGTCCGACCTTCATTAACTTCCTGAAGACTTCGGCTCCGGACGTTTATAAAAACACGATTGCCGTACCGCTGCCGACCGGAAAAGCCGACCTTCGCCTGTCCAACTCCATGGACCTGGTCGTTCCGGCCAAATCGAAGCATCAGAAGGAAGCGGTCGAGTTCGCCGTCTTCGTGACGAATGCCGAAAATCAGACGTCGTTCTCCAAAGCGGCCAACACATTGCCGTCCACCAAGGAATCGATCAAGGATCCGTTCTTTACGGAAACCGACAAGTCGCTGGAAGCAGAAGCCAAGATCGCTTCGGCCAACAGCTTAGATAAGGCGGTCGATTATATGGTCGGCGTGCCGAACGCTGGGGATATCAACTCCGCCATCGCCCGAGGCCTGCAGAAAGTTTTCCTGAACGGGGCCGATGTCAAGGCGACGGTGGATGCAATGGAAAAGGAAGTCAACGAGGTGCTCAAGAAATAATTGGGCCGGTTGGCGGAAGGCGTACGGGGGGACAGAGTTCCTCCCGTACATTCTAGTTAGGTGGTGATCACAGAGTGTACAAATGGATGCGGTCGGAGTCATTCACGGCATGGGCTTTTATGGCCCCGGGACTTCTGGTTATCGCTGTATTCGTATTTTGGCCTATTATTTATGGTATCCCGCTGTCCTTTACGGACTACTCGGTTATTTCCGAAACGCATTATGTCGGTGTCGATAACTTTGTGAACGCATTTAAAGACCACAACTTCCTCATTTCGCTGTGGAATTCGCTGCTATATGTGATCGTCGTGCCGATCATCCAGATTTTGTCCATCCTGATGGCGATTCTGGTCAATGGGAAAATTCCGGGCGTGAAGTTTTTCCGGACCGCTTATTATATTCCGGTCGTGACTTCCATGGTTGCCGTGGCGCTGATCTGGAGCTGGCTCCTGAGCAACAACGGGGTTGTCAACTTTCTTCTGATCAAGGTGGGAATCATCAGCGACCAGGTTTCCTGGCTCGCTACCAGCAGCACGGCATTGTTCGTGCTCATGTTCATTACGATGTGGAAAGGCCTAGGCTATTACATGATGCTGTACCTTGCCGGACTCCAAGGCATTCCTTCGGATCTGTACGAAGCGGCGCGGGTAGACGGAGCCAGCAGGCTGCGCCTGATCTTGAACATCACGATTCCGCTGCTGAGACCCCACATTTTATTCTGTACCCTGATCTCCCTGATGGGGGCGATCCGCGTCTTTGACGAGATCTATATTTTGACCAAAGGGGGACCGGGTACGTCAACGCTGACATCGAGCGTCTATATTTTCCAAAAAGGTCTGGAACAGTTTAACTTCGGGTACGCCTCGGCATTGGGGCTCATCGTCAGCGTCATTATCGCCGTATTCAGCGTGCTTGTGTTCCGATTCAACCGGAAAGGCGGTGTCAATCCATACTGATGATAGCGAATCGTGGGATGAAGCAAGTGAAAACAGGAATCCGGCTGACGATCGTCTATATTTTGTTAGTCGCGCTGGCTCTGTTTATGATGGGACCGTTTCTTTGGCTGCTCAGCGTGTCTTTGATGCCGGGCAAAAACGTGTTCGCCAACCCGCCGGCGATCCTGCCGACGTTCATTGACTTCGATAATTACGTGAAGGTTTGGCAGTTTATGAACTTTCCGAAGTATATCTATAATACGGTCGTGATTACGGTGCTCGGGGTTGTGACCAACGTTATTCTCTCCAGCCTGACCGCATATCCGCTGGCGACCTTTCGCTTCAAAGGAAGGGATTTCGTATTTACCCTGTTGGTGGCGACGATGATTATCCCGTCTTCGACGGCGATGATCGTGCATTACCTGACGATTCAGTCTTTGCATCTGACCGGATCTTTTCTGGGCGTGGTACTGCCTTCGGCTGTATCGGTATTCAACATCTTCTTGATGCGCCAGACGTTTCTCGGGATTCCTTCGGACGTGCGTGATTCGGGAAAAATGGACGGTGCCTCCGAGTTCCGGATCTGGTTGCAGTTGATCCTACCCTTGGTGAAACCGGCGATTGCGGTCATTTCGCTGCTGGAAATGATGGCGTTCTGGAACAACTTCCTGTGGCCGATCGTCGTGCTGGACGATCCGCAGAAGTATCCGCTCGCTGCGGCGCTGACGTTCCTGAACGGCCAATTCTCCTACAATTTCGGATGGATCGCAGCGGGAACGATGATCTCGGTGCTGCCGATTATTATCGTGTTCCTGTTTACCCAGCGTTACTACATGGAAGGTATGGCCGGCGCGATCAAAGGGTGATTTGCGGCTAATTTACGTTAGGAAAGGAAGCTTGCAAAAATGGAGAAGAGTCACAAACTGGTGTTCGTCCCGCTTGACGAGCGTCCTTGCAACTATGAATTTCCATATATGCTGGCGCAGGGAACGGAGTTTGAAATGGTCCGGCCGCCGCTGGAAATGATGGGTCTTAAAAAGCGCCCGGGCGATATCGAGAGGTTGTGGGCCTGGCTGGAACAGGAGGCTGCTGACGCCGACGGCGCAATCATAGCCGTGGACACGCTGCTGTACGGCGGCATCATCCCGTCACGGCTGCATTACCTGAAGCCGGGAGAGCTTGCCGATCGGGTGAACCGGCTCCGGCGGCTGAAAGCGCGAAATCCAAAGTTGCGGATGTTCGCCTTTCAGCTGATCATGCGCTGCCCGCAGTATTCGAACGCCGATGAGGAGCCAGACTACTATGGCGACTGGGGGAGGGAAATCTTCCGCAAAGGCTTCATCACTCACCGGCAGGAGCTGGGGCTGGCCGCTGCGGAAGAAAATGCCGAGCTGGCTGAGATCGATGCGCGGCTGCCAGCGGATGTGCTTCAGGATTATTTGGACCGCAGGGCGGTGAACATCGAGGCGATCGGCCATGTGATGGATGTGATCGCAGACGGCGGCATTGACTTTATGATTTTTCCGCAGGACGATTCGGCGCCATATGGTTATACAGCCAAGGATCAGCAGAATGTCAGGGCGCTGATCTCCAAGCTGGATTTGGAGCTGCGGGCGTACATGTATCCCGGAGCCGATGAGGTCGGCTGCACTCTGTTGGCTCGAATGGTGAACGAAATCAAGGGGAGCACCCCGCTCATCTATCCGCGGCTTGCGGCGGTTCAGGGCAGCTTCGTCACGCCGCTCTACGAGGACAGGTACTTCTTTGAGACGCTGAAATATCAAATCATGGCGGCGGGTGGTTTGATAGCTTCAGGCTGCAGTGAGGCCGATTTGGTGCTGCTCGTGAATACGCCGGGAGAGACGATGGTTGAAGCCGTGTCCCAGGAGCACCCTTTCTTCGGCTATGACATCAACCGGAACATCATCGAACTGGTGGAATACGGGGATTTCGTGATGCGGGTTCAGGGTAAGCCGGCTGCCGTGGCGGATATCGGGTATGCGAACGGCGGCGACTTGAAGCTGGTAAAGCTGCTTAGACAAAAAGGAATGCTGTTTAACCTGGCGGGTTATGCCGGATGGAATACCAGCTCCAACTCGCTGGGCACGGTCATTGCGCAATCCACGCTGTATCTGCACTATGGCAGGACGGAGAAGCATCTCGACTTTCTGGCACTGCGGTACGCCGAGGATGTATGCTACTGCGCGGGCGTCCGGATGGAGCTGAACGCTGGTCTGGTTGAGCAAATGGGGCTCAGCATATTCGAGCTGGACGGCCAGCGAGGCGAAGTGTCCAGGCTGGTCAAGGAGCGGCTTGGAGAAACGCTGAATCAGCGTATAAACAGCGATAAAGGGTATGTGGAGATCACGGACTGCTGCATGCCCTGGAACCGTACGTTCGAAGTTGGATTACAAGCGCGTTTTCACGTGAGGCCGCCGATATATAGATAACAGTGGCCTTGAAGAGTCACAAAAAAGATGAGAGAGGGTGGACATACTGGAGCCTATACTGCAATCTTTGCGTTACTGCCTGATCGCATCCTGCCAGGCGCTGCCGGATGAGCCGCTGCATGGTGCGCACATTATGGCCCGAATGGCCGTGGCCGCCGAAGAAGGGGGGGCGTCGGCGATCCGGGCCAACGGGGCGGATGACGTCAGGGCCATCAAGTCCGCGGTTTCGATCCCGGTGATCGGGATCATCAAGCGGGAGTATGCGGGATCGGACGTTTACATTACGCCTACGCTCAAGGAAGTGGAGGAGCTGCTTGATGCCGGGGCGGACATGATCGCCTTTGATGCTACGGGCCGTAATCGGCCCGGCGGGGTCCGGCTGGAGGATTTGATCCGGCGGATGAAGCAGGCGGGCGTTGCCAGCATGGCGGATGTTTCAACGCTGGATGAGGCCATTCATGCCGCTTCCCTCGGCGTCAGCTGCGTATCGACGACGCTGTCGGGTTATACGGATTATTCGCCGCAGCTGGAAGGTCCGGATCTGGAGCTGATTGAAGAAGCAGCGGCCCGGTTGAGTATTCCATTGATTGCCGAAGGCCGGATTCACGAGCCTTATCAGGTCGAGGAGGCACTCAAGCTCGGCGCGCATGCTGTCGTGGTCGGTGGGGCCATTTCCAGGCCGCAGCAGATCACGCGGCGCTTCTCGAACGCGGCAAGGAAGGCGGCCCAGTCGCTGAGAGCATGAGGCTGGCAGTCCACTGAATATCGCTGGCTAATAAGGAAAGGAGCGCGGATAACGTTGATACAAGAGCTCGTGGCAGATGTGATTATCATCGGCGGAGGACTCGGCGGAACGTCGGCCGCCTTGGCGGCGGCTAAAGCCGGGATGAAGGTGATCGTAACGGAGGAGACCGATTGGCTGGGAGGGCAGCTGACTTCGCAGGCGGTTCCGCCCGATGAGCACCGCTGGATTGAAAGTTTCGGATGCACGGCATCTTACCGGGAGTTCAGAAACCGGGTCAGGGAATATTATAAACGCAACTACCCGCTCAACGAGCAGGCGTTGAACGATCCGGAGCTCAATCCGGGGAACGCCTGGGTCAGCAGGGTGGCGCATGAACCGAAGGTCGCCCTGCAAGTGCTGGAGGATATGCTGGCCCCGTACGTGAACACCCGCCGGATCCAGGTGCTGCTTAACACGCGTCCTGTTCACAGCGAGACAGCAGGCGACCAAGTGATGTCGGTAACGGTCGAGAAGGTGGATGGGCAAACCAGGCATAAGCTGAAAGGCGCATATTTCCTGGACGCTACCGAAACCGGAGAGCTGCTGCCCCTGGCCGGTGCGGAATATGTGAGCGGAGCCGAGGCGCGCAGCGAAACGAACGAGCCGCACGCGCTGGAGCAAGCCGATCCGCTTGATATGCAGTCCATCACCCATGTGGCGGCGGTGGAATACATCCCAGGCGGCAATTTTACGATCCCAAAGCCGGATAGTTACGATTTCTGGCATGAATACAAGCCCTCATTTTCCACATATCCGATCTTAAGCTGGTATTCGAACGAAGCCGAGGACACGTCCAAATTGCGGCGGTTTACGATGTTTCCGAACGACCAGGGGATCATGTCGCTGTGGGATTACCGGCGGATCGTGGACCCCTCCCTGTGGCGCGTGCCGCTGAGCGACGGCGAGGTGACGCTGCTTAACTGGCCGATGAACGATTATTATCTTGGGCCGGTGATCGGCGTACCGGAGCCGGAACGCGCCCGGCATCTGGAAGCAGCCCGCGAGCTAACGCTGTCGCTCGTATACTGGCTGCAGACCGAGGCTCCCCGGCTTGACGGGGGGTACGGGTATCCGGGCCTCCGGCTGCGCGGCGACGTACTCGGCACGGAAGACGGCTTGGCGAAGTCTCCTTATATCCGGGAGTCGCGGCGGATTCGCGCGCAGTACACGATCACAGAGCATGATGTCAGCCAGGAGCTTCGCGGGGAGAAGGGTATCAAGCGGTACGTGGACAGCGTCGGCGTCGGAAGTTATTATTTGGACCTGCATCCGACGACCGTGAACCAGCGGGCTTTCTTCATTCCGAACTATCCTTATGAAATTCCTCTCGGATCGCTGATTCCGGTGCGGATGACCAACCTGCTTCCGGCATGCAAAAATATCGGCATGACGCAGATCGCCAATGGCTGCTACCGGCTGCATCCGACGGAATGGAACATCGGCGAATCCGCGGGACTGTTGGCTGCTTACGCGGTAATGCACGGCATACCTCCGCGTGAAGTGAGGGCTTCCTCGCCTCATTTGTGCGATTACCAGGCGATGCTGGAGCGATACGGGGTTGAGCTTCATTGGCCGGAAGAGACACTGGAACTGTAGGTGCCATGATTGCAGCCATGGAAATACAAGAAAGCCGGACGGCATCGTTGAGATGCTTGTCCGGCTTTTCTTACGTTACGTATGTTTTTCATTTGAGGGATTGCGATTCAACTGTTGTTCCGATTCATTGTGTCTTCCGATCCCTTGTCACTCAATCCGGAATTTTCTCCACCAGTTCCTGCTCCTTGCCGCCCGGTTCGTTGGACAGCCCGGTAACCTCAATCAGCTTGAAGAACAGGCTGAGCACGATGCCCACGATCGTGGCGAGCGCCATGCCTTTCAATTGAACGGGGCCAAGGTTGAGCTGCACGCCGCTGATGCCGACGACCAGAACCAGCGTCGCCAGGATCATGTTGGTCGGCTTGGAGAAATCGACCTTTTGCTCGACGAAGATCCGCAGACCGGAAGCTGCGATGACGCCGAACAGCAGCAGGGATACGCCGCCCATGACCGGCGTCGGAATGTTCGCGATGACCGAAGAGACCGTGCCCGAGAAGGACAGCAGGATCGCGATGACGGCTGCGCCGCCGATGACGAAGACCGAATACACTTTGGTCAGCGCCATGACGCCGATATTTTCCCCGTACGTCGTGTTCGGCGTGGAGCCGACAAAGCCGGAGAGGATGGTCGAGATGCCGTTGCCCAGCAGCGAGCGGTTTAGTCCCGGATCCTTCGACAAGTCTTTGCCCACGATGTTGCTCGTTACTAGAAGGTGGCCGATGTGCTCGACGATGACGACCAGGGATACCGGGATAATTGTCGCGATGGCAGCCCAGTTCCAGCTTGGCGTAATGACCGTTGGCATCGTGAAGAAGTGGGCGCTGGCGATTGCATCTTTATTGACCATGCCCGGCATGAAGAAGGAGAGGACGTATCCGACGACGATGCCGATCAGAATGTGGATGATCTTTGGAAACCCGCGGAACAGGACCGCGCCGATGACGGTTACGCCAAGTGTCGTCATGGACAAAATGATGCTGTTCGTGTCATAGGTCATCAAACCGGAAGTCTCGTCTGCCGTCGGAAGTAGACCGGCCATGCCTGCCGCGGTCGGCACCAGCTCCAGTCCGATCGTGGCGACGATCGCGCCCATGGCGGCTGGCGGGAACACGACGTCGATCCAGCTCGTACCCGCGAAATGGACGATCAGGCCCACGATGACGAAGATGATGCCCGTAATGATAAAGGCGCCCAACGCCAGCGGGTAATTTTCCTTCGGATTGTCGCCGAGCACGACCAGCACCGGAGAAATGAAAGCAAAGCTGGAGCCCAGATACGCCGGTATCTTGGCCCGGCAGATCAGGATGTACAGCAAGGTGCCGATGCCGTTCATCAGCAGGATCATGCCAGGATCTACGCCGAACAGGTTCGGCACGAGCACCGTGCTTCCGAACATGGCGAACAGGTGCTGCAGGCTGAGCAGAAAGCCCGGGCCCAGAGGAAGCCTTTCATTGACTTGAATTTCGCGTTGCAATTCGTTCACTCCCATTACGTGATTTCGTCCATACCAATAAATTCATTCAATCTAATTTATCTAGATTTATGACATTTTTCAATCTTTTTTTTCACTCCCGGGGCGCAATTTGGCCAAAAAACTCGTTTGTTGTTCCCAGGCTTCCTGTTCCTGGCAGGAAATGTTGACGTAAAGCCGTTCAAGCGTCATAATTATATAAAATCATTACATGACAGAACCTGCAAAGATGGATTATCACGCGGGTTCTATTTTATATAGAAGGGAAACGGAAACGACTAGAATGGGCATAGAGCGATTACTTGAAAAGGCTGGAGCCTATATAAAAGAGCCGGATTTGGACCGCATCAGGGAAGCCTATGAATTTGCGGAACAGGCCCATCACGGCCAGGTGCGCAAATCAGGCGAGCCTTATATCCTGCATCCGCTTGCGGTTGCAGATATTGTCGTGAACATGATGATGGATACGACCTCCATCGTCGCCGCGCTTCTTCATGACGTAGTCGAGGACACGACCGTATCGCTCGAGGATATCCGTACCCGATTTGGCGCTACCTGTGCCATGCTTGTCGATGGACTGACCAAGCTGGAGCGAATCCAGTTCCGTTCCAAGGAAGAACAGCAGAACGAGAATTACCGCAAAATGTTTATCGCCATGGCGCAGGATATTCGTGTCATTGTCATCAAGCTGGCCGACCGCCTGCACAACATGCGGACTTTGAAATACCAGTCCGAGGAGAGCCAGCGGCGGATCGCCTATGAGACGCTGGAAATTTTCTGTCCGATCGCCGACCGCCTCGGGATTTCGGCCATCAAGAGCGAAATGGAGGACTTGTCCCTCCGTTACCTCAATCCGCAGCAGTATTACCGCATCGCTAACCTGATCCACAAGAAGCGGGCCGAGCGCGAGCAATTCGTCGAAAACGTCATCGTCCGCATCCGCGAAAAGCTGGAGGAGATGGGCATTGAAGGCGATCTGTCGGGACGGCCGAAGCATATTTACAGCGTCTTTAACAAAATGACGACCAAAAACAAGCAGTTCAACGAAATCTACGATTTGCTCGCTATTCGTATTATTGTGGATAACATTAAAGACTGTTATGCCACCCTAGGAATTATCCATACGCTGTGGAAGCCGATGCCTGGCCGGTTTAAGGACTATATCGCCATGCCGAAGGCGAACATGTATCAGTCGCTGCATACGACCGTAGTGGGGCCTAACGGCGAGCCGACCGAGGTCCAGATCCGGACCTGGGAAATGCACCGGACCGCTGAGTACGGGATCGCGGCGCATTGGGCCTATAAGGAAGGGACGACGGCCGTCGGCGGCAACTTTGAGAACAAAATGACCTTTTTCCGTGAAATTTTGGAGCTGCAGCATGAGGCCAAGGATGCTTCGGAATTTGTAGAATCGCTCAAAATGGACTTTTTCTCGGATCTTGTTTTTGTTTTTACGCCGAAAGGAGAGGTCATTGAGCTGCCTTCCGGCTCGGTGCCGCTTGATTTTGCCTACCGAATTCATACCGAGGTCGGGAACCGGACGATCGGCGCCAAGGTCAACGGACGGATCGTACCGCTGGACCATCGCCTCAAAACCGGAGATATCGTCGAGATCTTGACGTCCAAGCATTCGTACGGACCGAGCGGGGACTGGCTGAAGATCGCCCAATCATCCCATGCGCGAAGCAAGATCAAGCAATGGTTCAAGAAGGAAAAACGGGAAGAGAACGTGGAAAAGGGCCGCGAGATGGTTGAGCGCGAGCTGAAAAGCCGGGGCCTTGAAATTACCGAATGGATGACGGACGATAAGCTGCTGGAAGTCGCGAAGAAGTTTTCGTTTAACGATATCGAAGACATGCTGTCGGGCGTCGGTTTTGGCGGGATTACCGCTCCGCAGATCTGTACGCGCCTGACGGAACGGCTCCGCAAGGAGCAGGAAGAAGCCAGTCTGCTTGAGCTTACGACCGAGAAGAAGGAAATCAAGCCGGCCGACAAAAGATCGCGTCCGACCAACGGCGTCCGGGTCAAAGGCATCGACAACCTGCTCGTCCGCTTTGCCCGCTGCTGCAATCCGGTGCCTGGCGATGACATTGTCGGTTACGTAACCCGCGGACGCGGCGTGTCCGTGCACCGCGTAGACTGCCCGAACATTCCGACGTCGGGTGAAGGCGAAGAAGCCGCACGCGTGATCGAAGTCGAATGGGAAACCGAGATCGAGGCGAATTACAGCGTCGATATCGAAATTACGGGCCATGACCGGAACGGGCTCCTGAACGAAGTGCTCCAGGCGGTATCGGAAAGCAAAACGAACATTTCCGCGGTGACCGGGCGCTCAGACAAAAACAAGATGGCGCTCATCCACATGACGATCCTGATCCGCAACACCGATCATCTGCAGTCAGTCGTGGAACGGATCAAGCGCGTAAAGGATGTATACACCGTCCACCGGATCATTCAGTAAAATCCTAGGGGATGTGCACGTCGCATACTGGATCCCTCAGCAAGAACTTGGGTGGCTAATGGAGCGGGAACAAGCGAAGGAGCGTAGAGAGACAGCATGAAAGTGGTTATACAGCGCTGCAAGGAAGCGCAGGTTACGGTAGAGGGAGAGGTCACGGGGGCGATCAGCCAGGGGCTGATGGTGCTCGTCGGCGTCACCCATGAGGATACGGAGAAAGATGCAAAATACTTGGCCGATAAAGTTGCCGGACTGCGCA
The DNA here is from genome assembly GCF_002257645.1 of Paenibacillus sp. XY044. Classification (GTDB taxonomy): domain Bacteria; phylum Bacillota; class Bacilli; order Paenibacillales; family Paenibacillaceae; genus Paenibacillus_AQ. The sequence continues at coordinate 34,286 of NZ_NQMO01000013.1, forward strand.
TTTTTGAAGATGATGAGGGGAAAATGAACCACAGCGTCATGGAAGTTGGCGGGGGCATACTGTCCGTGTCGCAGTTCACCCTGTACGGCGACTGCCGCAAGGGCAAACGCCCGAACTTCATGGCCGCGGCCAAGCCGGATGCGGCGGAAGGATTGTACGAATGCTTTAACCGCGAGCTCAGAGACAAAGGGCTTGAGGTCGCCACCGGCCGGTTTGGGGCGATGATGGACGTCACCTTTACAAACTGGGGACCCGTCACGTTGATTATTGACAGCAAAGGGGCATAGAAACGGTAAAAATCGGGCAAAATAGGGATGAGCATCCGCCATTTATATACTCACATAAGGAGTTCAGCCATTATGCGCCAATCCGTTCAAACCCAAACGCTGCAGTCGCTGCCGCTTGCGCCGGTTGCCTCGCTGCACGAGGCCGCCAAGACGATGCAGGCCGTACGAGAAATCCCTTTTCCCTTATGGACCTTGTACACGAAGGGAATCGGCCGGCAGCAGATCATCCGTTAGTCGGCCGGTTATTATTGCAAGTAATAGAAGTAGAAGAACCCTCTTTTGTTGTAAAAAGAGGGTTCTTTTTTATTTGGTTATATCTCTATATCAGGTTTTGCTTGAGCTATTTATTGCTTTTGTTTGAGATATTTCAGATTTATGTGAACTATTTTATCGCTGAGGAGTGACTTTAAGTTAGGTGAAAAGGGACTGGACTGATTGAATTAACTGCAAAAGTGCACTTATTTTTAAAGGAAACACTGGCCTCAGGGCAAATAAGAGCATAAGTGCACTTATTTCAGCCGAATCGGACCGAATTTCAGGAAAACAGCCGAAATAGATGCATTATTGCACTTCATTGAACCAATACGGCTTCAATTGGCGAAAATAGATGCACTTTCGCAGTTATTTTAGTTTATCCATCCTAAGCTGCACTGAATGAAGTCTATATATACTAACCTGGAGAAAAACCTCGCCCGGCGCCAAGCCGGAAATTTCGATCTCTCTCCTCCCGATGGAACCTCAGGCGCATGTTATAAACGGGCGCGTTTCGGGTAATAACAAGGCGTGGACCACTTATCCATGAAAGGAGAACGATATCCATGAGCAAGGTTGCATTTTTGCTAGCGAACGCATTTGAAGATTCGGAAATGAAAGTTCCATACGATGAAGTTAACAAAGCAGGCCATGACACGGATATTATCGGCCTCCAGCAGGGTGAGAAGCTGACCGGCAAAAACGGCGAAGCCTCCTATACGGCGGAAAAAGCTATCGCGGACGCGAATGCGGCGGATTACGACGCCGTCGTCATTCCTGGAGGCTCTTCGCCGGAGAACCTGCGGCTGAACGAGGACGTGCTGAAATTCGTGAAGGATTTGAACAGCGCCGGTAAGCCGATCGCCGCGATTTGCCACGGCCCGCAAATTTTAGCCAGCGCCGACCTGCTGAAAGGCAGAACAATCACCTCGTACCCGCCGCTGCAGGATGACATGGTAAACGCCGGCGCGGAATTCAAGGATGAGGAAGTCGTTCTGGACGGCAACTTCATCACTTCACGGACTCCCAAAGACGAACCGGCCTTTGTCCGGGAACTGCTGAACGTGCTGTAAAGCTCCGGGAGTGCCTTGGAAGCTTTCGCTTTGTGATTCATGATTTATAAATAGAGATGGAGGTAATGTATCATGACGAAGCAAATTCAAGCGTACTTCAAATCCGAGGATGACGCGGAAAGCGCAAAGACGAAACTGATTGGCTTCCAAACGGAGCACCTGGAGGTAAGCCGGCTCGGAGAGGGCATCGGCAGTGACCGCCGTATCCTGCTCCCGATCGCTCCCGTCAATTTAAGCGGCAGCGCCAATGCCGCTGGGACGTCAGGTGCGGTAGGCGTGCCTACCGCTTATCCGGCCGCAGGGATTCCTGTGGTGGATGACCGGGATCCGGACGAGCTGTCCGAGGAGGACCGCGAGCGCCGTGCGGATGAGGGCGGCGACATGCTCTCCGGAGCGGTAGACGTATCTCCGGGCGATGAGGATTACCGGGATTTGGAGTACGTCCTCGCTGCCAAAGTGTCTGACGATGTGTATCAGGATGTTGTCAATAAACTGCGGGCAAGCGGAGGTTATGTGGAAATTTTCGACTGATTTCCCTATCAAACGATCAAAAGAGAGCGCTAGGTAAAGCGCTTTCTTTTATGTAATATAACTGTAATATTAGATTCATATTTCCTTAATATTGGTTGTCTATAATAACAGCATGACCCCCTTTTTTAATATATTACCTTGTTGAACCTACAATATTGATTGTAGGTTTTTTCTTTGCAGAAATATCTGTAAACTGACAGCTGCATCCAATTTGTGACAAGGGCTCTTGACTTTAGTGCAGCGGTTCATTACAATCTAAAAATAATCTAAAATCGATTTGATGACGGGACCAAGTAGTCCGCGCCCCACCATGCAGAGAGGAATCCCTTAGGCTGAAAGGATTCTATGGATGACCGGATGAATGACTTCCCCGAGAACAGGCGGCGAAAATGGCTTGTGGAACAGGATATATGTGTTCCAGGGTATGAGTAGACGTGCTGCGCTGAACGGGCGTTAATCGTTTGGAGCGGATACATCAAGAGGTATCCGGAATGTGGGTGGTACCACGGGAATCAATGAATAACGATCTCTCGTCCCTGTTGGCTTGTTCAAGCGCAGGGGTGAGGGATTTTTTTATTTAGCCACAAATGATCTATGAAAAGAGGGGTTGCTATGGCTTACCAAAAACCGACGGGCACGCAGGATTTTTTGCCGGGCACGGTGGAGAAATGGCAGTTTGTCGAAGAAAAAGCCAGAGATTTGTGCCGGCGGTTCAATTACCGAGAAATCCGCACGCCGATGTTCGAGCAGACCGAACTGTTTGAGCGCGGCGTCGGCGAAACGACGGATATCGTCGAGAAAGAGATGTACACGTTTAAGGACAAAGGCGACCGCAGCATGACGCTGCGCCCAGAGGGCACCGCCGGCGTGGTCCGTTCTTACGTGGAAAACAAGCTGTACGGTGAACCCGATGTCACCAAGCTCTACTACATCGGCCCGATGTTCCGCTACGAGCGTCCTCAGGCGGGGCGTTACCGCCAGTTCCACCAGTTCGGCATCGAGGCGTTCGGGGCGCTGGATCCGGCCATCGATGCTGAAGTGGTATCGCTCGGATACCAGTTCTGCAAAGACCTCGGCCTGCAGGGCGTGACCGTGGAGATCAACTCCGTGGGCAATCCCGCCAGCCGGGCGGCGTACCGCGAGAAGCTGCTCGCTTTTCTGACGCCGATGAAAGACACTTTGTGCAAGGACTGCCAGTCTCGGATGGAGCGCAACCCGATGCGGGTGCTGGACTGCAAAATCGACCAGGACAAATTCATCGATGCGCCGTCGATCCTTGACAGCCTGGACGAGGAGTGCACCACGCATTTCGAGCAGGTGAAGGCGTACCTCACAGCGATGGAGGTCGACTATAAGGTCAATCACCGGCTGGTGCGCGGCCTCGATTATTACACCCACACCGCCTTTGAATACAAGGCGCAGGGCATCGGCGCGATCGATACGATCGGCGGCGGTGGACGCTATAACGGCCTCGTCGGCGAAATCGGCGGACCGGACCAGCCGGGAATCGGCTTCGGCATCGGCTTGGAGCGGATCCTGCTGATCCTCGACAAGCAGGAGATCGATCTCCATGCCGTCAAGCCGCTGGACGTGTACCTGGTGGCGCTCGGCGAAGCGGCCGACCGCGAAATCACCAAGCAGCTGTTCCTGCTGCGCAAGGAAGGCTTTGCTGCAGAGCGCGATTACCTGGGCCGCAAGATGAAGGCCCAGATGAAGTCCGCCGACCGCCTGAACGCGCGCTATACCGCGATTCTCGGCGACGACGAGCTGTCGCGCGGGGAAATCGCCCTGAAGTCGATGGAGACCGGCGAGCAGCAGACGGTAAAGCTCAGCGAGCTGCATTTGGCAATCCGTAAATCTGCCGATAAGGCTGAATAAATAAACCAATTCAAAGGGGAATGACAAATCATGCATAGGACCCATCAATGCGGTATTCTGACCACCGCGAACATTGGAGAAACGGTAACATTGAGTGGCTGGGTGCAAACCCGCCGCGACCTCGGGGGCGTCTTGTTTATCGACCTGCGCGACCGCAGCGGCATCGTGCAAATCGTATTCAACCCTGCTTACTCCGGCGAAGCGCTGGCCATTGCCGACAAAGTGCGCAGCGAATATGTGCTGTCCGTCACCGGCAAAGTCGTGCAGCGCGACGCTGAAACGGTCAACCCGAACCTGCCGACCGGTCAAATCGAGGTGCAGATTACCGAGATCGAAGTGCTGAACGGTGCCAAAACGCCTCCGTTCTTCATCGAAGACGGCGTGGAAGTAGATGAGTCGCTTCGTCTCAAATACCGTTACCTGGACCTGCGCCGTCCGGAAATGCAAAAAACGCTGCTGCTCCGCTCCAAAGCTTCGAAGATATTCCGCGACTTCCTGGACGGGGAAGGCTTCATCGAAGTCGAGACGCCGATCCTGACGAAAAGCTCCCCGGAAGGCGCACGCGATTATCTCGTGCCAAGCCGGGTGCATGAAGGCGAGTTCTTCGCTTTGCCTCAATCCCCTCAGCAATATAAGCAGCTGCTGATGGTTGGCGGCCTGGAGCGTTATTTCCAAATCGCCCGCTGCTTCCGGGACGAAGACCTGCGCGCTGACCGTCAGCCGGAGTTCACGCAGGTGGACATCGAGACGTCCTTTATGAACCAGGACGAACTCCTGGGCATGATGGAGCAGCTGATGGCCCGCCTGTTCAAAGAAACGGTTAACGTAGACATTCCTTTGCCTTTCCAGCGCCTGACTTATGCCGAAGCGATGGACAAATACGGCTCTGACAAACCGGACCTGCGGTTTGGGCTGGAACTGATTCAAGTCAGCGACCTGGTAGCGTCTAGCGGCGTCAAAGTGTTTGCTTCGGTCGTCGAAAAAGGCGGAGAGGTCAAAGTGCTAAACGCCAAAGGCTGCGGCACTTGGAGCCGCAAGGAAATCGACGATCTGGGTCCATTCGCGGCCCGTTACGGAGCCAAAGGCTTGGCCTGGATTCAAGTCAAGGAAGGCGAATTCAAAGGGCCGATCGTGAAGTTCTTTACGCCTGAAGAGATCGAAGCGCTGAGAGAGCGCACCGGAGCCGAAGAAGGCGACCTGCTGCTCTTCTCCGCCGACAATAAAAAGGTCGTAGCCGACGTGCTTGGCGCACTCCGCCTGAAGATCGGCAAGCAGCTCGGCCTGATCAACGAAAATGAGTTCAAATTTGCCTGGGTGGTCGACTTCCCGCTGCTGGAGTGGGATGAAGAAGAGAAACGTTACGTTGCTCTGCACCATCCGTTCACCCGTCCGCGCGACGAAGACCAGCATCTGTTTGAAACCGTTCCGGGTCAAATCCTGGCCCAGGCTTACGATATCGTGCTGAACGGTTACGAAGTCGGCGGCGGTTCGATGCGGATCTACAAGCGCGATATGCAGGAAAAAATGTTCGCGGCCCTCGGATTGTCGCCTGAAGATGCAAAAGACAAATTCGGCCACCTGCTGGATGCCTTTGAATACGGCACGCCACCTCACGGCGGCATCGCGTTTGGTCTGGACCGGCTCATCATGCTGCTCTCCGGACGCAGCAACCTGCGCGAAACGATCGCTTTCCCGAAAACGGCAAGTGCGACCGATCTGCTCATGGATGCGCCGTCGCCGGTCGACCAAGGGCAGCTTGAACAGCTTCACATCAAGCTCGCGAAAAAGCCGGGAGAAGAAAAGAAAGTTCATTCTTAAGCTAAGGGAGGCCACCTGACGATATGCTTAATCAATTTTCACGTACGGAGCTGGCCATCGGGCCGGAAGGCCTGGAAGTCATGAAGAACAGCACGGTGGCGGTCCTCGGCATCGGCGGGGTGGGATCCATTGCGGTGGAAGCCCTGGCCCGCACCGGGGTCGGCCGCATTATTCTGATCGACAAAGACGTGGTCGATATTACCAACATCAACCGTCAGATTCATGCGCTGACCACGACCATCGGCCAGAAAAAGGCCGATCTGATGGTGGAGCGCGTCAAACTGATCAATCCGGACATCGACGCGATTGCCCTCAACATGTTTTATACCGAAGAAACCTACCAGGAGCTGTTCAAGTATGATCTGGATTATGTGCTGGACGCATCGGATACCGTGTCCTACAAAATCCATCTCATCAAAGAGTGCCTGAACCGAAAAATCCCGATCCTTTCCAGTATGGGCGCGGCCAATAAAATGGATCCGACCAAGTTCCAGGTCGCCGATATTTCCAAGACGACGATGGATCCGATCGCCCGGGTTATCCGAACCAAGCTGCGCAAGGACGGCATCAAAAAAGGCGTCAAGGTCGTCTTCTCGACCGAAGAGCCGATGAAGCCGCGCGTGGACGTCACGCAGAAGATCGTTCCGGAGAACGCGCCGGAAATCCGCAAGGCGAAACAGCCGCCGGCCAGCAACGCCTACGTGCCGCCGGTCGTCGGCCTGATCATGGTGAGCGTGGCGGTGAAGGATCTGCTGGCAGGAGCAGGGATCCAGGTATAACTCAATCGACTTATGGCGCGCGAGGCCGTATAACGGCGCTCGCGCTTTTTATTTTACAAATATGGTATAAATAAATGAGTTGGACACCGTTTGTGAACAGGAGGATTATTGTTGAAATCTAGTTTTTGGCACCGCAGTCTGGGGCTGATGCCAGGGGACAGCTGGAAGAAAGAATGGATTGCTGGTGCTGTTTCGTATTTTTCCGTCGTATATATTGTGATGGTTAACGCGAATATTTTGCACGATGCAGGGATGCCACTGAAAGCCGCCATGGTGGGAACGCTGCTGACGTCGGTCGTGGGCTGTCTCCTGATGGCTTTTGGCGGCAAGTCGCCGATTGTGGTCGTCCCGGGTATGGGGATTAACGCCTTTTTCACGTATACCCTGGTACATTCTATGAAGCTGTCCTGGCAGGAAGCGCTGATGGTCGTCTCGGTCACGGGCGTGTTATTCTCGATCGTATCCTTTACGTCCCTGTACCGGATCGTAAGTGAGGCCATCCCCCACAATCTGAAGCACGGCATTACGGTAGGAATCGGGCTGTTTCTTACGTTTATCGGGCTGCAGAAAAGTCAAATCGTGATCGCCCACCAGACCACGTTTGTCACCATCGGGCATTTCAGCGATCCGGCCGTCATCGTGTCCTGCTTTACGCTGTTGCTTGCGCTGATTCTGTTTATCCGGGGCGTGCAGGGTGGACTGCTCATCAGCATTCTGGTGGGGACAGGGCTGGCGTATCTGCTCGGTGCCGTCAAGCCGGTACAGCTCGAATCAGGACATACCTTCCGCCAGTACGGGGAGCTGTTCGGGCATCTGTCAGCGACGGGTATCGGCAGCCTGGTGTTCTGGATCGCGGTCTTTCTGCTGCTCCTGATCGTTGTCTTTGAAAATATCGGACTGATCGCGGCGCAAACCCAGATGATCGGCCGGCCGGAGCATTTTAAAGGCAGCTTGCGCGCGCTGTCCGTAACAAACATCTTCGCCGGAATATTCGGCAGCAGTCCCGTGGTGGCGGCGGCGGAAACCTCGGCGGGGATTGCCGCCGGCGGGAGAACCGGACTGTCGGCGCTCGTATCCGGCCTGCTGTTCGGGGCGACCTTTTTCTTCATCCCGCTTCTGAGCTACATACCGGACAGTGCCATTGCGCCCGTTCTGATCGTGATCGGCGGACTGATGGTCCAGAATGTCAAAGAGATGGAGTTTTCGGATCTGACCGAAGCGTTCCCGGCGTTTCTGATTATGGTCATGATTCCTTTTACGTACAGCATTGTGGACGGCATGGCATTCGGCTTTATCGCTTATCCGGTGGTTAAGCTGGCCCAGGGCAGAGGCAGGGAGGTGTCGCCCGTGCTGTACGGCATCGCGGCGCTGTTTGTGGCGAACTTCGTGCTGCACGCGTTCCTCTAAAGCAGTAATCGCGCAAGCGGAGGTTCGCGTGAAAGGAGGCCTGCCCAAAGGCGGGTGGATCTTTCCGGTTTGGGGTAATGGATAGGGACAGCGCGAAGCTGCCCTGTACCGTTTTTCAGTGAATTATTAGGAGGATTTAAAGCTATGACACTTATTCAATCTTTTACCGAAGGGCAGGAAATTACGGGCTTCTATCTGTTGAAATCGCTGCAGGTCAAGCAGACGAACGCCACGCCGCCCAAGGATTACTTGGATATGATTTTATCGGATACGAGCGGGGAAATCACGGCGAAATTGTGGGATACCTCCTCGACGGACAAGGAGACGTTCTTCGCCCCGATGCTGGTCAAAGTCCGCGGCATCGTCCAGCTGTACCGGGAGCGGCTGCAATTTAAAGTAACGCAGCTCCGGCCGGCCAAGGACGAGGACGGGTACAACATCACCGATTTCGTACGCTCAGCTCCCGTGCAGCCGGCAGACCTGGTCTATACGATCAAGGCGGCGGCAGCAAGCATCCAGGATCCGGAGCTCCGCAACATTATCGAGCACTGCTACGGCAAAGTCGGGGATAAGCTCATGCATTATCCGGCTGCCAAAGGCATGCACCACGCGTTCTACGCCGGTCTGGCCTACCATGTGGTGCGGATGCTGGAGCTGGCCGAGTTCGTGTGCATGCAGCGGCCGTTTTTGAATCGGGATCTGCTCGTGGCGGGCATTATTTTGCACGATATCGCCAAGACGGAAGAACTGACTGCGGAGCTTGGCATCGTCAGCGAATACAGCTTTACCGGGAAGCTGATCGGTCATATACCGCTTGCGGTCAGCTGGATCACGGAGGCGGCGGTGCTTCACGGCATGGACCTGAACGCGGAAAAAGTCGTGCTGCTGCAGCACATCATTCTGGCCCATCATAATTTGGCCGAGTGGGGCAGCCCGGTGCAGCCGCAAATTCCGGAGGCGCTCGCCCTGCATCTCATCGACCAGATGGATGCCAAGCTGCAAGCCGCCGAGGACGCCATCGATACGATGCAGAGCACGGATGAATGGACCATACCGGTACGGGCGCTGGAGAATAAGGCGTTTTACCGTTCGAAATACGGCAAGGCTTAAGTTCTTGGCATCTTCATATGTTTCCCGGACTTTATTCGTTGTTCTCTCCTGATTTCATCAATAATGGGGAAATGTTAAAACAGTCAGTGTGAGCTAAATCGCCCTGGCTGTTTTTTAATTTTCGGCGGCAAAATAACGCATTCTTTGTTTAGATCCTTCACGGTCTGGGGAGATTGGAGCGGAGGGGCGGAAACGCTGCTCAGGGAAATGGATTGCGAATTTACCGATTTATGGTAAAATTTTCACAAGCACAGAGGCTTTTGAGATTCCTTATGACATAAAGGAGCATGCCCTTGAGAACTGTAATGGTGGGAATGATCGCACGAAGGCTGCTTATTTTCGTTTTTGCCGCGCTGCTGCTGTTCCAACTAGTCGACTGGCTCCCTTGGAGGGACGGCAGCCGGCTTATGATCGCGGACTTAAAGAATGACGGCAAGGTTACGGCGTACCCGGTAAACCGGAAACTGAACATGGATGGAGATACGTTCACCGTAAAGGAGCTGTATACGACCTCCAAGCGGGCGGCCATCCGCTACGCTTTGCGCAAGCAGGAAAAGGATGGCTGGTCCTTCCCAACGGCCTCCGTCAAACTGCTGGATGCGTCCGGGAAGGAACTGGTCCAGCACGGTTCGAGCAGCAGTGAGGTGCCGTGGGGCGAGCATGGATGGATCTATTTTGACCCGCTGCCCGCGGGGACGAACAAGCTGACCCTCCGCTATGAATGGTACGACCGGCAGGGCGAGCTGCCCATTCTCCTGAAGAAGGGGGAGAGTGCCGAATGAAGCTCAGCAAGATGGGCGGTGTGCTTGAATGGGGTGCGGTTCTGATATTGTTCATCGCGCTGCTGTGGGTATCCGGTTTGAGCGGCGGCAGCTTTTCGGCTCAACGCGCCCACGAACTTTCCGAGCGAAGCTATCATTATGGGCCGTCGACGGTCGTGAGAAAAGTTCAGGCGGACAAGGATACGCTCGTGTATTTGGGCACCTACAAGCAGTGGTTTTCTGCAGATACGGTGAAACGGAGGCGTTTCAAGTGGTACCCGGGCGGTGGTGTCGCCGGCGTACCCAAAAATCCGGAGAAACCGCTGGCCTACAGCTGGGATGTTTCGAGCTCCGGAACGGATGGCGGGCTGGCCAAATTTTTCGGTTATGTCAACGATCCCAACATCGTGAGCGTGGAATTGGACATGGTGACGGAGGACCGCAGCAGCAATACAGCGACGTCGGGAACAGAGCGGCAGAGCATATCGGATGACCGCATGTTCCTGTTTGTGTGGAAAACGGAGGGCCGGACGTTCTTATGGCAATCCATCAAAGGACTGGACCGCGAAGGAATGGCCAGGTACGAACAGAAGCTGCAGTGACCTTCGCAAAGGTTCGCAGGGCTTCCCTCGGGTAAATGAGCCTTCGTCATTCTTTTCCCGTGGATTAGAAATCCTCTATGGTAAAATGCCTCTTAAGTATGATATACTGAGTATCCTTTTTAAGCGCGGCTTATGGATAACCTTAAGCATTGGCTTACAAGAGCAGGAGCGGTTAACCCGCTCCTTAATACTTTTAGGAGGTAACTGAAAGTGGAGACCGATTTTCAAAGTGCCTATCAAGAGGAAGAGAGTAGGCTGAATGCAACGATCGCCGAGATCGACCGCCAGCTCGAGAGGCTGCGCGGCATTCCGGTATATACCGGGCATGATTTTACGGAACAGGTATTGGAAGCGGGCCGGGAGGAAAAACGTCAGGCGTTGGCCAAAAGCCTTCAGGAGCCTTATTTCGGGAGGCTGGACTTTCAGGAAGGAAGCGGGGAGCGAAAGCCGCTCTACATCGGGAAAATCGGCGTGGACCAAGCGGAAGTCGGCGATCAGCCGATGGTCATTGACTGGCGGGCGCCGGTAGCCAGCCTGTTCTATTCGTTTACGGGCGGGGACGAATCGGCTTCGTACGAAGCGCCTGAAGGAATTATCGAAGGGCTGGTGTATTTGAAGCGGAACGTAGTGATCCGCAAGCAGATTTTGGAGAGGGTAGCCGATACATACAACCGCGAGAGCGACCAGCCCGCCGTGTCCGACGAGTTTCTCGTATACCGGCTGGGCGAGAACAAGGACAACCGCCTGCGGGACATCGTATCGACGATCCAGGCGGAGCAGGACCGGATCATCCGGGCTGCGCGGAACACGGCGCTCATCATCCAGGGGGTGGCGGGAAGCGGTAAAACAACCGTGGCGCTCCATCGTCTGGCTTTTCTGCTGTACCAGTACAAGGACCAGGTGTCGGCGGATAAAATGATCATTTTTGCCCCGAACCACATGTTCCTGGATTACATCTCCGACGTGCTGCCCGAGCTCGGGGTCGGAGACATCCAGCAGAGCACGTTCGCGGACTGGGCCATGCAGTTGCTGGGGCTTGACCTCCCGCTGGCCGATAACGAAGAAACGCTGCGGTATTGGTTCGAAACGCCGGGGGGCATGCCGGAAATCAGCGATGACGTGCCGGGACGGTTCAAGGGATCGCTCAGATTCATGCAGATGATCCGTGGCTGCTTGTCATCCATGGAGTCGAGCTCGGTGCCTTCCGGCGATTTTATGCCTTGGGAAGGGGCGGTCCTGCCTAGAGAAATGATCCTGCATTGGTTCGATGAGGAATATAAGCCGTACCCGCTGGCGAAACGAAAAGAAAGGGTTATGGCCAGAATCCACCGCTGGATCGAAATGGAGCTGAAGAAGTCGCCTTCGGCGGCAGCGCTCAAGGACCGGAAGAAGAAGGCGGCGCAGCGTGAAAAGTCCTATGCGAACAAATGGCCGAAATACGAGCCGCTCCTGCTGTACAAGCAGATGTTCAAAGCGGTCAAAACCGCCGGCGGCTGGCCGGAGGAAGCGCTGAGCGGCATCCCTGCCGCGGTGCTGAAATCCACCCAGTCCGACTTGAAAAAGGATGTCATCCGGGAGGAGGACCTTCCGGCGCTCCTCTACATGCACTCCCTGCTGAACGACATTACGGGAGAGCAGCGCTTCGACCATATCGTCATCGATGAAGCCCAGGATTTCTCCCCGTTTCAGGTGGCGGTGCTGGACTTGTTCGTGCGGGGCCACTCCTTCACGATCCTGGGTGATTTATCTCAAGGGATTCATGCCTACCGTGGCGTCCACAGCTGGGAGGAAATGAGCTCGCTGTTCGCTCCGGAGAACACCGCCTACTTTGCCCTGACGCGAAGCTACCGCTCGACGATGGAAATCATCGAATTCGCCAACGGCATCCTGGAAAATGGCGTGAAGAGCGATTTACTTGCGGTACCCGTTTTCCGCAGCGGTAATCCGGTGCGTATCCTTCCTTACCACACAGGGGACGACGGAAGGGTCCGCTCCCTTCAGGAAGGGCTGCAGAAACTGGCCGGAGGCGAATACCGGACCGTTGCCATCCTAACGCGGACGCTTACCGACGCCAGCCGGCTGTATGAGCAGCTCGCCCCAGGAATGCCCGACCTGCATTTGATCGACGGGGGCAAAAAGGCGTATGAAGGCGGTTTGTCGGTTCTCCCCGTGTATTTATCCAAAGGACTGGAATTCGACGCGGTCATCGTGGCCGATGCGGATCTTGCCCATTACGGCAATCAGGCTTGGGATGCCAAGCTGATGTACGTAGGCTGTACGCGCGCGCTGCACGAGCTGTGGATCATGCATCAGGATGCGGTACCGCCATATTTGAACAACCCGCAGGAGGATATCGTCACAAGCGGGTGGAAATAGCATTGAACGAGACCGTCCCTTTCTCAAGGGACGGTCTTCTTTTTTGGATACCGGTTTGTTGACCAATTTTAAAAAATATGATTGACATTTCCTAGGAGGAATTATATAGTGTAAACAAATGAATGAATGGTTCATTCATAAATCGTGAGAAAAGGCGGTCGATCGAATATGAACAATACGGTAGGGTTCAACAATAGCCGGACGCTTGAAGGCAAATATATCGTGATCACGGGAGCCACCAGCGGCATTGGTTACTCGACAGCAAAGGCATTGGTGCTGAAAGGGGCGAAGCTGGGCATCGTGGCACGGAGCCGCAGCAAAGCTGCTGAGTTGTCGGCAGAGCTGGGTAAGATAACGAACGGAGAAGCCCAGGTAGACTGCTTCATTGCGGATATGTCATCCCAGCGGGATATCCGCCGGGCAGCGGCCGAAATATTGGACCGCGTTCTGCGGATCGACCGCCTTATCAATAACGCGGGAACGATGTTTGTCAAGAAGAAGCTGTCCGAGGAGGGTCTGGAAATGACCTGGGCGGTCAACCATCTGGGTCCGTTTCTCCTGACCAACCTGCTCTTGGATCGGCTGAAAGAGAGCGGCGATGCCCGAATTATAACAACCTCCTCCCATGGTCACAAAATGGCGAGAAAGGGCATTGACTTCACCGATTTGAACGGTGACCGCCTGTATAGCGGATCAAAGGCGCTTCTTGGAGGAGCGAATCTCCGGTATGCCCAGAGCAAGCTAGCGAACATTTTGTTCACCGCCGAGCTGGCCAGACGGCTCAAGGGGACGGGAGTTACGTCGCACTGCTTTGATCCCGGCCTGGTGGCGACCAACTTCAACCAGGACAACGGAGGGCTGGCCCGGCTGACGATGGCCTGCATGAAGCCTTTTTCCCGAACGCCTGAACAAGGGGCGCAGACGCTCGTATGGCTCGCCGAAACATCGGAGTTTCTGCTGAAGAGCGGCGGATATTACGCGGACATGAAGCTGCAGACCCCTTCCGAAGCTGCGCGGGATGAAGCGGGCGCGAGCCGTCTGTGGCAGGTGAGTGAAGAGCAGACCGGACTCCTTGCCGGATCGGGTTTACGACGGATACAATAAAAGCAGGTATGACTGACAAAAAGGAGGGCGCCAAACGTGGCACCGCTGAACGAGCAGCAGTTGGAACAAATTCACGATGAACGCAGGGAACAGATCAAGAAGGCGGCGCTCAAGGTGTTCGCCCGCCACGGGATCAACGGAACGAAAATGAGCATGATTGCCGCCGAAGCTGGAATCAGCCAAGGGCTAACTTACCGCTACTTCAGCTCCAAGGAAGAGCTGTTTACCGAACTCGTGCAGGAGGCGATGGAGGAGGCGCAGCACTCGATGCATGAGCTGGGGCGCATGCCGGGCAGCCCCGCTGAGCAAATCCGCGCCCTGACTGAAGCTATGCTGGAAGGTGACAATAAGGATGCCTTTCTGCTCATCCACCAGGCCCAAACCTCCAGCGATGTTCCGGAGCGGGCGAAGGAAATGATCGGACGGTATTCGCCAGAGGATACGATCGAGAAGTTGGTTCCGATTTTGGTCAAGGGCCAGGAAACAGGCGAATTCCGCGAAGGAGATCCCCGCCGGCTGCTGTTTCTCTACCTGTCTTTGCTGACAGGATTAGTGCTGCAGGAGGTACCGGGACAGCCGGATTATTGGCGGCAGGAATGCGGCCTGCTGATGGGAATTCTGCTCCGGTAAGCACGGAGCAGGCCCAGGTTTGGGAAATATCCTTGAATAAGTGGAGAGGTAAAGAATATTTATATCCGTTCTTTCACTTGCTGGATTTCCTAAAATATGAGTTAATAAAGGTGTCGGACGGCCGACGATTCTATACGAAAGGAGGCTGATGCAATTTGATCACACAATACGAGGTGGTCTTCGCGTAAGCGAAGCCCCGCAGTATCGGGGGGCCGATCGGTCCCCCTTATACCGTTTATTAAAATATATGAGTACATAACTTGAAAGGAGGCGAAAACAGCATGTTCAAAGCATTTAGCGGGTTTGCAACAACCGTCGGAAAAGGACATCTGTTGAAGTTTAAGGAGGACGTTTATCGTGAATTACAAAAACGGGAGGGATGTGCTTCCCCCTAGTTTACTGAAGGAACTTCAGAAACATATTGAGGGCGAGCTGATTTACATCCCGAAGAGAAGCAACGAACGCGTCGGATGGGGTGTAAACAGCGGGACACGGCAAATGATCGAACGCAGAAACGAAGAGATCTTTGATCTTCATTGCCAAGGTCATTCAATCGAATACTTGAAACAGGCTTTCCACCTGTCTCAGGAGAGCATCCGTAAGGTGATTTTTAAGAAACGGTCGGAACACGCCGCGGATGCCACGAAACAAAAAGTGTCAGCACGCCAGTAGGCTATAACACCTCCCCATCTATGCGTAATATAGATCGGAGGAGAAAAATATGATGGAACAACAATATGTACACGAGAAATTGATCGAATACAAGCACGCGGATCTGCACAAACGAAGGAGCCGGATGCTGCGTGAACAGGAAAGGCCTGTGGAAAGCACGGTGCAGCAGTATGGCGGTTGGAACAGTCCATCGCCAGGTATCCTCTCGCGTTTGTTCCGCTCCAGAGTGCGGCAGCGGTAACGGGAGCGCGCAGCGTTAAATCCCCTTTTTCATATGTTCGAAATGGCTCAGCAGGCGGGCCGTTTCTAAAGAAACCGTTCTGATGCTGAACGGTTTTTTGCTGTTTATGTCCGAGAGTAAGCTCTTTCCTTCTTTTGGCTGCGGCTATAAAGCGATGGCATCCGAGCTAAGCAGTAAGGTACAATGAAGTGGGGGCATATTCAAGCGGTTACGAAAAACATGAGGACATACTGCACCCAGATATCCGTGAACCGCGAGGTGAAGGCTATGAGTCCGAAAGGTTTGACGGTCAGGGAGATGCTGAAGCTGCAGGTTATGGAGCATGCGCAGCTGATCAGCGGTGAACGCGGCCTGGACCGTATCGTGCAGTATATCGATATTTGGGAGGTTCCCGATATCGGAAATTGGTTACGGGAAGGCGAGATGGTGCTGACGACAGGCTATTCGACCCGGAACGAACCGGAGCTGCTGGTCGAAATGATCGAACAGCTTGCTAAAGTGAATGGGGCGGGGGTGGCCATTAAGCCGGAACGCTTCATTCCCCACATCCCGCAGGAAATGATCGACAAGAGCAATCTTTACGATATCCCGATCATTCAGCTTCCCATCGGCATGGCTTACATTGACATAACATATCACGTTATGGATCAAATTTTGGACCGGCAGGCAGTGCTGCTAAGGCGAGCCGAAGAGGTCAATAAGGCGTTGACCCGTCTGGTTTTGAATAATAAAGGCATTCAAGTCGTCGCCGACAATGTGTCCGAGCTGATCGATTCGCCGATCTGGATCATAGGCAAAGCCGGTGAGGTGCTGGCCTCGTCGCCGGAAGGGTATCCTTACCGGTCTTCGGGGAAACATCATCAGTGGGAGGTCAGCGTCGACAACAAAATGCTCGGCAAGTTCGTGGTAGAGAAGCGGAAGCTGGATGAGCTGGATCTCATGCTGATCGAGCAGGCGCGGCTTGTTTTCTCGCTGGAGCTGATGAGGAACAAAATCGCCAAGGATACGGAAAACCGGCTGCGGGGTACATTTTTCGAAGAGCTCATTTTGAATACGGTGTCCGACGAGCGGGTGACGGCGTCCAGGGGGCGGCAGCTTGGACTTTCTCCCGAGTGGCTGTGGGAAGTGGCCGTCGTTGAGGCGGACGAGCCTTTTTACAATGAGGACAGCGCAGTCGTCACCAATATTCAGTCGTTCATACGCAAGGAGTCCGCAGCTCGGAAAGTCCGTTCCCAGCTCCAAATCCACGGGGGCAGAATCGTGCTGTTTCTGCCCTCCGCCAAGTCTTCGGGGCAGGAGTACCGGACCGTGGACAAGGATGTGCCGCTGCCATGGTGCGATGCCCTCTCCGGGCAGGTGAGCTCGTGGGAAGGAGTGCGGATGGGCATCGGCCGTCCCGGCTCTCTCGTCGAGGCGCACCGAAGCTATGGCGAAGCCCGAACGGCGGTGTCGATCGGGTACCGGCTGAACCAGGAGCGCAGGATGTTCACCTACACGGAAGTGGAGATGATCCAGCTGCTCCAGGAGTCGACCGACCCCGCCGGCCTAAACCGGTTCGTCGAGGAAAAAGTAGGCGTGCTCGCTGAACACGACAGGACCCACGGCACAAATTACGTCAGGACGCTTTATCATTATTTGGCGACAGGCGGCAGCCTGAACGAAACGTCCCGGCGGATGTTTATTCACCGAAATTCGGTAAACTACCGGATGGACCGGATCAAATCGATTATGGACCTTGATTTGAATAACCCAAGGTGCCGATTCGAACTGTACTTATGTACGACATTTTATTTATTAAATCATTAGTCGATCAGAGCGACCCTTGTGCCAGGAGCACAAAGGGTCGTTTTTAGTTTTGGTGGGTGAGTACATTGTCCCATCGTAGTGAAAGGCATAAAATCTAATGTAATATATTTTAACATCAATAGTTTAAAGTAACGAAGGGGTGATTGACTTGATAGGATTAATTCGTGTATTTACGGCAAAAGATAATGAAGTGCTGCAAGCGCACGGAAACATGATTCGCGAGCAATTTGATGTCCCTGTCATGAGCAGAAGCATTCCCGATCAACCGCTTGGCATTTACGATGATGCGTCGGAGGAATTGGCCCTTCCGAAAATTGTAGAGCTGGGCATCCAAATGGAGCAGGAAGGCTGCCGCCTGCTGATTGTCAGCTGCGCCGCCGACCCGGGCGTCAGTGAGCTGCGCAGCCGCGTATCGATCCCCGTCATCGGGGCCGGAAGTTCGGCCGCTCTGGTCGCTCTCTCGCTAGGCGAGCCCGTCGGATTAATGGGGATCACCGAAGGGATTCCGCCGGTCATGAACGTTTTGCTGGATGAGCTGATCGTGGGATACTGCCGGCCTGAAGGCGTGATGAACACGACGGATTTGCTAACGGAAGCGGGAAGGCAGAAGGCACTGGAAGGGGCACATTCTCTGGTGGAGAAGGGAGCAAAAGCAATTGTATTCGCTTGCACAGGGTTCTCTACCATCTCGTTTGCCGATGTGATCCGGAAGGAGCTGCAGGTTCCCGTCATTGATATCGTAGAAGCGGAAGGCCTGATGGCCGCCAACTACTATAAACAGATTATTTCGGCTTCCTGACCGCTCGGATTCACCAGTGCTGTATTACCCCGAAAGCGACGCAATCGAATCTCTTTTCTCAATGCAGATCGGGCAGCAGGAATATTTCCTTCCCCTCCGATGATCGTCCGGACCCAAAAAGCAACACCGCTTGTGGCATGGCATGAACATATCCTAGTCAATCGGCCTGCAATATAGATTGAACTAAAGAAACGAATGTACTAATGAATGTACTTTAGTTCAATCTATCTAACGAGTGAAATTCATATATATTGGAGGCGTTATCATGAGCGAAGTAAAACACGAAGCAGAACAAGCAGGCGGCAAAGAAAAGCACCCCAGCATTTTTGAGCCCTTCGGCTTAATACTCAACATCGTTACCGGCATCCTGGGTGCTATCGTCGGGATACAGATCGTTACCACGCTTGGTGTTACGCCAAATACGGCCATCATCGGTGCGCTGGTGGCGATGCTCATCGCGAGGATTCCGATCGCGGTCTTTAAAAAATACAAGTCGGTGCACCGGCAAAACATGGTCCAGACCTCGATATCCTCGGCAACGTTCGGGGCGGCCAACAGTTTGTTTATTCCGATCGGCATTCCGTTCGTGATGGGGGAGACAAAACTCATCGTACCGATGCTGATCGGCGCGGCCATGGCCATGTTCGTGGATGCGGCGCTGTTGTACAAGCTGTTCGACTCGAAGCTGTTCCCGGCATCGGGAACGTGGGCACCAGGCGTGGCGACAGCCGAATCGATCATTGCCGGCGATAAGGGCGGCAAGCGTGCCGGACTGCTGGGCGTCGGGACGGTGCTAGGTCTCATCGGTTCCTATTTCCACATTTCGATGTCGGCCTTCGGCGTCGCCTTTATCGGCAACATTTGGGCGCTCAGCATGTTCGGCATCGGTCTTCTGATCCGCCAATATTCCATTCCGTGGTTCAACATTGACGTGGAAGCCCTGTATATCGCCCACGGCGTCATGATCGGCGCAGGAATCGTCGCCCTCGTTCAAGCCGCGATCCTGATTTTCAAGCGGCCGAAAAGAGCGGAGGGAGAAGCCGACGACTCGAAGTACACTCGCACGGAGCGTGAAGCGAGACGTTCCTTGGGACTGGGCTTTGTCGCTTACCTGATCATTGCACTCATCATTGCCATCATCGGTGGCCTGATGACGAAGATGTCCCTCGGCATGCTGATAGGTTTTCTGTTCTTTGCGGCCTTTGCCGCGTTTGTGCACGAAATTATCGTCGGCATCGCGGCCATGCATTCCGGCTGGTTCCCGGCCTTTGCCGTCGCGTTCATTACGCTCTTGTTCGGCATGCTGATCGGCTTTCCGCCGGTCGCGCTGGCTCTGCTGGCCGGATTTAGCGCCGCTACAGGCCCGGCGTTTGCGGACATGGGATACGACCTGAAAACCGGGTACATTTTGCGCGGCAACGGGGAAGATCCCGAATTTGAAAAACGGGGCAGAAAACAGCAGTATATGACAGGCATGATCGCTTTCGGCGTGGCCGTCATCGTTGTTGCACTGACGTATAATTCCTATTTCTCGCAAAAGCTCGTTCCGCCGATCGATACGGTCTACGTATCGACGATTCAAGCGGGAACCTCGGGCGACGTGGCGATGAAGCTGCTGCTTTGGGCCATTCCGGGCGCAATTCTACAGCTCGTCGGCGGCGCCAAACGCCAGATCGGCGTCATGTTCGCTACAGGCCTGCTCATTGCGACACCGAACGCCTGCTGGGCTGTCCTGGCGGGTCTGCTGATCCGGATCGTCGTCTTGAAGGTAAAAGGCAAGGAAGCCGAGACGCCGATGAGTATCCTGGCGGCCGGTTTTATCGCAGGGGACGCACTGTACAGCTTCTTTAACTCGATATTCAAAATCAGAAAGTAGGTGCGAATTACCAATGGCACGTATACCTTTGGATGAAAAAATGATGGAGAGCGCCGTTTATGGCGGCGCGGTACTAGGCGGCGGCGGGGGTGGCTGGATCGAGGAAGGCCTTCAGATCGGCCGGCTCGCGCTCGAGCTGGGGCAGCCTGAGCTGCGGACCATCGACGAGTTCGCCGATGACGACACGCTTGTTACCGTATCGCTGGTCGGTGCCCCTGGGGCAAAGGATAAGTATCTGAAGCCCATTCACTACTCCAAAGCGCTGGACATGCTGGCCGGCTTGCTCGGTCAGCCGATCTCGGCCATTCACACCAACGAGAACGGAGCCGGCACAACGGTCAACGGATGGCTGCAATCAGTCATCACGGGAATTCCGCTGGTCGACTTCGCCTGCAACGGCAGGGCGCATCCGACAGGAACGATGGGCGCGCTGAATTTGACCGAAGTGGAAGATTACGTATCCCACCAGACGGCCATCGGCGGCAAAGGCGACAATTATTTGGAGTTCAGCATCTCGGGCTCCCTAGGCAAAGCGGCGTCGATGGTCCGCAAAGCGTCCGTTGAAGCGGGCGGCCTGGTCGCTGTGGCGAGAAATCCGGTGACCGCAGCCTATGCGAAGCAGAACGGCGCCCCAGGGGCCATTTCGCAGGCCATCGTGGTCGGGCAGGCGCTGCTCGGCGCCAAAGGCGAAGCGGCCATCGAGGCGGTTGTCGGCAAGCTAGGCGGCCGGATCGTTGCAGCCGGAGAAGTGACGGATTTCGAAATCGAGACGACGGGCGGATTCGATGTCGGGACGGTATGGATCGACGGGTTCGAAATGACGTTCTGGAATGAATATATGACGCTGGAAAAGGACGGGGAACGCTTCGCGACATTCCCGGACCTGATCATGACCCTGGACGCCAAGTCAGCCAGGCCGATCGTCACCGCCGCTTTGGAGAAGGGACAACAGCTCGCCGTGATTGTCGTGCCGAAGGAGAAGCTGCTGCTCAGCAGCACGATGCGCAACAAGAAGTTGATGCTGCCGGTGGAAGACATTATCAAGAAGCCGGTTTTGGACTATTTGTTCTAATGTTACGGAGAAGACACCTGCACAACAGACAGAATATGGAGGTAATGGACGTATGACACTCAAACAAACGATGATTTCGCTGGATGCGATGGATGATGGCTATGTAACGGGAGAGAAGGTCAAAGCACTGTTCGCCGATTATTCGGAGGTTTCCACCCACGTACAAAAAGTAACGGGTGAAAAAGGAAGCACCGATTTTATTAAAATCGTCATTCCGGGAACCGAGGGCAAGTCGAGGGGCGGTTCCGTTCCGACCCTTGGCATCGTCGGACGGCTTGGCGGCATCGGCGCCCGTCCGAGCCGGACGGGACTCGTCTCCGATGCCGACGGGGCCGTAGCGGCGGTTGCTTCCGCGCTTAAGCTGGCGGATATGCAGGTGAAGGGAGACCGCCTAAAAGGCGACGTCATCGTGACGACGCATATTTGCCCGGATGCTCCAACCCGTCCGCATGAGCCGGTTGATTTTATGGACTCGCCGGTCGATATCGGTGCGATGAACGCCCATGAGGTGCTGCCGGAGATGGATGCTGTCCTCTCGATCGACACGACGAAGGGCAACCGCGTGATCAACCATAAAGGCTTCGCCATTTCGCCGACCGTTAAGGAAGGTTATATTTTGCGGGTGAGCGAGGACCTGCTGCGCATTATGGAAATGACGACAGGACTGCTGCCGGTGACGTTTCCGATCACCATGCAGGACATTACGCCTTACGGCAACGACTTGTACCACATCAATTCGATCCTGCAGCCTGCCGTAGCCACCTCGGCACCGGTCGTTGGGGTAGCTGTCACGGCGCAGTCGGTCGTGCCGGGCTGCGGCACGGGGGCCAGCCACGAGATCGACATTGCCGCCGCCGTTCGCTTTGCGGTGGAAGTCGCCAAGGAGGTAACGAACGGTACGTGCGCGTTTTATGATTCGGAAGAATATGACCGGTTCGTCAAGCTGTACGGTTCGATGAAGGTGCTGCAAACGGCGGGGAATGCCTGAGTCATCACGGAAAAGGGAAGAGGCCAAGGGCCGTCTTCCCTTTTTGAAGATATAACAAAGTATCATCTTCGAAAGACTGTGCTTCCTTATATCGCAAGAAAAACTTCCGCTAGATGCGGTCTGGCTTCATTGAGGGCACGTCGTTAGACGTTTTTCTTATCAGGCAGGCGGTTACGATTCAATCATGATATAACAGAGGATCACGGACCGCGTGAAATGGGGAAGCTTCATTCGATATTGATCATGTTGGAGGAGGACAAGCCGTATGACGAAACTGGGTGTAATTACGATCGGGCAGGCGCCGCGGAAGGACGTTACGCCGATTTTAGAAGCGCATCTGCCAAGCCGGGTGGACATTGTCCAGGCCGGAGTGCTGGACGGAATGACCAAGGAAGAAATCGACGCAAAGCTGAAGCCGGAGGAAGGGGATCATACGCTCACCTCGCGGTTAACGACAGGGCAGTCGGTCGTCATGGGAAGAAGCAAAATGCAGCCGCTCCTTCAGCAAAAAATTTATGCTATGGAAGAGCAGGGCATCCGGCAGATTTTACTGCTATGTACAGGCGTTTTTCCGGGACTTGCGACCCGATCTTCCTATTTGATCGAGCCGGATCATATTATTCCCCCGGCAGTGAAAGCCATGGTCGGCCCAAGACGCTTGGGCGTTATCGTCCCGCTTGAAGAGCAGAAGGACAGCATGAAGACAAAGTTTGAGCCCTATGGGCTTCATCCGGTGTTTGCCGTTGCCTCGCCATACATTTTTAATGAAGGAAATTTTGAAGCCGCCGCACGTGCGCTGATGGACCAGACAGACCTGATCCTGCTGGACTGCATGGGGTACACGGAGGAAGCGCGCCGAATCGTGGCCGAAGCCTCCGGCTTGCCGGTCATCCTGTCGAATGCTATTATGGCTAAAATCGTATCGGAAATGATTTGAGCCGGTCGAGAGCCTATTTTTCATAAGGAAGGAAGCTGTTTCGCAATGAATGAAAAGATCGTTGAAATCAGTATGAACACGTTGGCCGATTGCCTTGGCTTGAAATCCGGAGAGACTTTCCTGGTCGTTACCGATGAGAGCCGGAAGGAGCTGGCCGAAGCGTTGCACGAAGCTGGAAAGCGCCTTGGTGCCGAGTCGATGCTGGCGGTCATGAAGGAGCGCGCAAAGTCGGGGGAGGAGCCGCCTAAGGCGATCGCGGCCGCCATGGCCAAAGCACAGGTCGTGGTGTGCATTACGAAGCATTCGCTGACGCATACGCAGGCCCGCAAGCAGGCTGCAGCTGCCGGCGCGCGTCTGGCCACGATGCCGGGCATCACCGAGGACATGTTCCTGGAAGGCGCCATTGCTGCCGATTATACGCAGGTCAAGGCGCTGACCGAGAAAGTGACGGAAATGCTGACAGGCGCCCAAACGGTGCGCATCGAAAAGGACGGTCGTTCGCTGGAATTTTCCATCCAGGGACGGGACGGGGTGCCCAGCACGGGCATGTACCTGGAGCCGGGACAATCCGGAAACCTGCCTTCGGGTGAAGCCTATATCGCTCCGGTCGAAGGAACGGCTGAAGGTCAAATCGTCGTGGACGGCTCCATTGCCGGCATTGGCAAGCTGTCGGGCCCGATCGTGCTGACCGTGGAAAAGGGCCGTCTGATCGCGGCCGAAGGCGGACCGGAGGGTGAGAAGCTGCTGCAGATGCTCGGCGATGGGGACGGCCGCTCGCTCGGGGAGTTCGGCATCGGCACGAACGAGAAGGCCCGCATCACCGGCGTCGTGCTGGAAGACGAGAAGGTATACCGCACCATTCACGTGGCCTTCGGCAGCAACAACACGTTCGGCGGCGTCGTAGCCGCAGGCGTGCATATCGATTGCGTCGTCGGCAAGCCGGATGTGTATCTGGACGGCCGTCAAATCATGAAGAACGGGGAATTGAACGGCTGAACCCTTTAGTTTTTACGGAATGCACATCGCATTAGGGGGGGAGAAACATGAGCCAAAACATGAGCCGAAACATGATACCAAACCGCTTCGAGTTGGAGGGAAGCCTGCCGGACGAAACGCAGCTGAACGGGACGATCCGAGTCCTGACAAGCCATGAGTCCGTCCGGGGTTTTACGCCGGAGAAGGTGCCGCCGGGCGCGCTCGATGCGATCCTGACGTCTGCCAGAAGCGCGCCTACTTCCTCCAACCTGCAGGCATACAGCATCATCGTTGTCCGGGATGCGGACCGTAAATCGCGAATTTCGGCTTTGTCCGGCCATCAGGCGTTTATCCAGGAAGCGCCGGTAATGCTGATCTTCTGCGCGGACATCCATCGGCTCAAATACGTTACCCAACAGCAGGGCTACGTCTTTAAAGCGGACACGCTGGAGATGTTCCTGCTGTCTTCCGTCGATGCCGCGCTGGCGATGCAGAACGCCCTGGTCGCTGCCGAAGCGCTCGGCTATGCCGCCGTCCCGGTCGGTTCTGTCCGCAACCACCCGGAGGAACTGGCGAAAGAACTTGGCCTTCCTGAAGGGATGTTCGCCGTGGTCGGATTGTCGGTAGGCCATGAGCGTGAAGGCGTACGCAGAGGGGTTAAACCCCGCTTGCCTAAGGGCGTTACGGTTCATGAAGAGCAGTATTCGGACGCAGCTTTGGACGATGGGCTGAAAGCTTACGATGAGCAAATGATCGCACGCCGTTCGTACGACGGCCGCCGGGTCTCGATTGCCGGCGAGCCGGAAAAGGAGGGGGCGGACTATGGCTGGTGCGAGCACACGGCCAGGCGCTGCACAAGACCGGAGACGATTGCGGCATCGTCAAGCTTAAGAGAGAATTTGCGGGAAGTTCTGCTGCAGAGAGGATTTGCCTTGCGTTAGGCGAGAGGGGGACAACACCATGAATGTACTGGAAACCATCAAAGCACGGCGCAGTGCGCGTTCTTTTGCCGACGAGCGGCTCGCGCCGCATATCGTGGAGGCGATCGAGGAAGCCATTCTCCACAGTCCGTCGGCAAGCAACGCTCAGGAATCGCATTTTGTCATCGTTCAGGACGAGGTCCAAATCCGGCGAATCAAGCGGTTTGCGCAGGGACTGTCGGGACGGCCGGCGGCAGTGGTCGTTCTCTGCAGCAATCATGCGGAAGCGCTGGCGCGGGGCGGAGCAGACAGTGCGGACACGCTGCGGTTTATTAATTTGGGCGTCGCCGCTTCCGCCATTATGCTGACCGCTCAATCCCTAGGCGCGTCCAGCTGTCCTGTCCGTTCGTTCCACGCACCGTCCATAGCCGCGATCGCCGGTTTGCCTGAGGGAGTCCGGCCGGAGCTTCTAATCAGCCTCGGTTACGCCGATAAGCCGCCGCGTCCGAAAACGTCGAAGCCGCCGAAGGAGATGATTTCATTTGAACGCTACGGAAGCTAACCTAAGGGCCGGTGATATGCGGGAGCAGCTGCTGGATTTTGCGGCCTATGTGTTGACCAGCGCCCATGCACTCTACCGCGAGCCCCAGTCCTACGGCCCAATGCGGCTGGCGGATACGCTGGAGAAGGGGCTGGAGCTGCTGCAAGCCGCCGGGATTCGGGATGAAACGGTGGACAAAGCCATGGAAGCGGTCCGCGAATCCCGGCCGCTGTCCATGACGGACCCCGAAGGCTTTGCCGGCGCTTTGGACCGGGCGATCGCCGTGCTGGTAAAAGCCACGCTCGAGGGGAAGCCCGAAGCTTGAATACCTTCGCCACAGCGAAGAAAAGCCGATATTTAATACTACACCGCAGTCCGGCTGGCCGGCTCTGCGGTGTTTTTCGTCATGCGGGCCATTATAATAAAAGCATGACAACTTATTTATAGAAAATGAACGATAATGAAGGAGACCAGCGAACGATGCAGCATCAGGTGACGGAACATTGGAATGAAGCGATGTGGCAGCAGGCGGAGCCGATCTATGAGGAGGCTTTTCCGGAGCATGGGCGGAAAACGAAATCGATCGTCATGCGCATGTTTGAAAGGGGACTGTGTGCACTGCACGTCTGGAACGACGGACAAGCCGCTGCAGCCATGGCCCTGACCGGCATGGATGCCAAGGAAAACCTGCTGGTCATCGATTACATTGCCGTACGGGGAAGTCTCAGGGGACGGGGCGCCGGTCTCGCATGCCTGCAGGACTTACGGGAATGGGCCCGCAGCAAGCGCTGCAGAGGCATCGTGATTGAAGCAGAAGCCGATCCATCGGAGGAAAACGCCGGCAGAATCGCCTTTTGGGAAAAGGCGGGGTTTACACAGGCGGCATACGTGCATTCGTATATTTGGGTACCGGAAACGTATCGGGCGATGTACCTCAGCCTGGATCCCGCCCATCCCGTCGAGTCGCATGACGGTGGTGAGGAACTGTTTAAGTCGATCCTGCGTTTTCACGAAAAGGCATACCGCCGTCCGAACCCGTCTTGAGCTCGCCCCCGTTCTCACAGAAGAGAAGGAAATGAACTCTCCCGGCCGGGTATGGTATGATAGAAGAACAGCTATGTTCCGCAGGGACATGCATTTTAGACTTCAAGGACGTGAATAGAATGGACTTATTCTCTTTCCAGCAGGAATCGAATCCGGGAGCACGGCTCCTGGCCGACCGGATGCGACCGACCACGCTGGATGAATATATCGGGCAGGAGCATATCGTCGGTCCGGGCAAGCTGCTGCGCCGGGCGATCGAAGCCGACCAGGTATCCTCCATCCTTTTGTACGGGCCGCCGGGATGCGGTAAGACGACGCTCGCCCATATAATTTCGCAGCATACGCAGGCGGACTTCGTCCGGCTGAATGCCGTTGACGCTTCCGTCAAGGATGTCCGCGAGGTCATCGACCAGGCCCAGACCAATAAATCGATGTACGGCACGAAAACGATCCTCTTTCTGGACGAGGTCCACCGCTTTAACAGCTCGCGCCAGGATGCGCTGCTGCCGGCGGTGGAGAAGGGGACGATCATTTTTATCGGTGCGACGACGGAGAATCCGTTCCATTACGTGAACGGGGCCTTGATGAGCCGCTCGACGCTGTTTCAGCTTCATCCGCTCACCAAGGAGCATTCCATGCTGGCGATGAAGCGGGCGCTGCAGGATCCGGACAAGGGACTCGGCTTCATGAATCTGAAGGTCGACGAGGAAGCTCTCGATCATATTGCGACGATGGCGAACGGGGATATCCGGCGCGCGCTGAATGCGCTGGAATTGGCCGCGTTGACGACGCCTCCCGAGGCGGACGGAACCGTCCATATCACGCTCGAAGTGGCGGAGGAGTCAATCCGCCGGCCGATCGTGCGCGCGGATGAGTCGACCCAGTATGACGTGCTTTCGGCGTTTCATAAGAGCATTCGCGGCTCGAGCGATGCCGCGCTGTTCTGGTTCCTCTACGCGGTGGAGAAGCTGGGCATGGACCCGATGGTGTTCATCCGCCGGCTGATTGCCGCCAGCAGCGAGGATATCGGGCTGGCAAACCCGCAGGCGATGGTTCAGGCCGTCAGCGCGCTGGACGCTTACCGGAACAACGGCTGGCCGGAGGCAAAGCTGAACATCGCGCAGGCGATCCTGTTTGCGGTGGAGAGCCCGAAATCCAACAGGGTCTACACGGCGATTTCGAATGCGATGTCCGCCATGGACGAGATCAAATCCGCGGAAGTACCGCTCCATTTGCGGGACACACACTATAAGGGCGCCGTCAAGCTGGGTCATGAAGGATACAAATATCCGCACAATTATCCCGGCCATTACGTGAAGCAGGACTACTTGCCGAAGGAGATCGCCGGCCGGGCATTCTATGAAGCGTCGGAGCAGGGCAACGAGGCGAAAATCCGGCATAACCAGCAGCTCCGGAAGGATCCGTCCTGAACGGCCGGTGCCCGGGAAAACTCAGAGCATACCTGGGGATTAGTTTTGCGATTACAGCAGGATAATAATGATGGCGGGGAGAATCTTTAAGGACGGCAAGCAAAAAACCGCCGGTCCTCGAAAGAGCCGGCGGCTTGCATATATGCTTTGCGTTTAGATGACAGCTTCGTATTGAACCTTCTCGACCTTATCGATCGTTCCACCGCCCAGGCACACATCGTCCTGGTAGAACACGACGGCTTGGCCGGGCGTAATGGCTTTTTGCTTCTCGGCAAACGTAACGTGGACGTTTCCGTCCGGCTGCCATTCCAGCGTAACCTTCTGGTCGGGCTGACGGTAGCGGAACTTAGCGGTACATTGGAAGGGCTCTTTGGGCACGGCCCCTTGTCCCGCGATCCAGTTCACGCCTGAAGCGATGAGCCCGGTGGAGTACAGGCTGGGATGCTGATCCCCCTGTACGACGTACAGAATGTTCTTCTCCAGATCCTTGTCGGCGACGAACCACGGTTCGCCCGAACCGGAACCGCCGATGCCAAGGCCTTGGCGCTGTCCGAGCGTGTAGTACATGAGACCGTCATGGCGGCCTTTGACTTCGCCGGTTGCGATATCGACCATTTGGCCGGATTGGGCAGGCAGGTATTGGCTCAAGAACTCTTTGAAATTGCGTTCTCCGATAAAGCATACCCCGGTGCTGTCCTTCTTCTTGGCGGTATAGAGCCCGGCTTCTTCCGCGATCCGGCGGACCTCCGGCTTAGGCAGATGTCCGATGGGGAACATCGCCT
This sequence comes from Paenibacillus sp. XY044, assembly GCF_002257645.1. GTDB lineage: Bacteria > Bacillota > Bacilli > Paenibacillales > Paenibacillaceae > Paenibacillus_AQ. The sequence continues at coordinate 62,977 of NZ_NQMO01000013.1, forward strand.
TCGACAGCTGCTGCTGATTGAGCGCGTTCAGGAAGTAGGTCTGATCCTTGTTGCTGTCCACGCCGCGCAGCAGCGTATAGACGCCGTCCTGCTCGACGACGCGGGCATAGTGGCCGGTGGCTACATATTGGGCGCCCAAATTCATCGCTTTCGCAAGGAATTCACCGAATTTGATCTCCCGGTTGCACATGACATCGGGATTTGGTGTGCGGCCCGACTTATATTCATCGAGAAAATAGGAAAATACTTTATCGTAATATTCCTTTTCGAAGTTCACCGTGTAATAAGGGATGTCGATCTGCTCGCAGACGCGGCGGACATCTTCAGCGTCGTCTTCTGCGGTGCAGTTGCCGAATTCATCGGTGTCATCCCAGTTTTTCATAAAAATGCCGATGACGTCGTAGCCCTGCTGCTTCAGAAGCAGCGCGGTTACGGATGAGTCGACACCGCCGGACATGCCGACGACGACACGCGTATTTCGATTATCTGTAGACAAAAGTCATCACCATTTTCATATGAGATTGTGCCCATAGCCTCTATTTTAACACATTTGTCTACAGATCACACCACATCGGTTGTCCACCGGTCGCGAACATTTCTTTGTTTTGTCATTGTTTTTTAAACCAAAACGGAGCTGGATATGTTAACATAGGCTAGGGAAATGATCGGATTACGCAGATATGGAAAAAGCTTACATAAGCTGACTTCATTAGGATTTACCATCGACATGTTAAACCAAAGCATTTAAACGATACATGAGTAAGGGCTAAAAACCATGAATTTCACTTGAGAGAGGTGCCACCTTTGAAAATATCGACAAAAGGCCGTTACGGCTTGACAATCATGATGGAGCTTGCTGCCAAATACGGCGAAGGGCCGACATCCCTGAAGAGTATTGCCGAGAAGAACCAACTTTCCGAGCACTATTTGGAGCAGCTGATCGCTCCGCTCCGGAACGCCGGACTCGTCAAGAGCATCCGCGGTGCATACGGCGGTTACATCTTATCGCGTGAGGCTTCCGAAATTACGGCTGGAGACGTTATACGCGTGCTTGAGGGACCGATTTCGCCGGTCGATTTTACGGAAGAGGATGATCCGGCCAAACGTAATCTTTGGCTGCGGATCCGTGACGGAATCGCCAATGTGCTGGATTCGACGACGCTCGCGGACCTGATTTCCTACCACGAGCAAGAGAAGTCTGAGAACTATATGTTCTATATTTAGGCAAAAGGCTGCAGCCACTCGCATTAGCGAGTGGCATTCGGCTTTGCGAGAGCGCTTTTTTCCAAAGTTTTGTAAGTAAATCTTTTCCATATAAAAACAGACCCGCTTTCGCGAGTCTGTTATCGGTTTTTACTGTTGACGGAACGGGTTGTTGAACCCCGTTTTGAATCCTTGCAGCTGTTGCGTTTCCATATACCCCGATACGAGCTGGGATACGGAGCTCAGCATTTGCTGGTAAGCCATCGATGCCTGCTGGGTTTGCTGCGTCACAAGACATCATACACAAGACAGAAGATCAAGGTGGTGTAATTATGAATTCAATCTACTTGGACCATGCGGCTTCCACTCCCGTGCATCCGGAAGTAGCGGAAGAAATGATGCGTGTCATGACCGGTCAATACGGCAACGCATCCAGCGTTCACGCATTCGGCCGTGCGGCCAAGCGCACCGTCAACGGGGCAAGGGACCGGATCGCCAAGTTTCTCGGCTGCCTGCCTGATGAAATCGTCTTTACCGCCGGGGGCACGGAAAGTGACAACCTCGCTTTATTCGGCGCAGCTTTCATGCGCAAGTCTAAAGGTAACCACATTATTACGTCATCCATTGAGCATCATGCCGTGCTCCACGCTTGTGAAGAGCTGGAGAAGGAAGGATTCCGGGTCACTTATTTGCCGGTAGACCATACCGGACGGGTTCAGGTTGAAGACCTGGAGGCGGCATTGTCGGACGACACGATTCTGATCAGCATCATGTACGCAAACAACGAGGTCGGAACGATTCAGCCGATAGAAGAAATCGGGAGGATCGCCCGAAGCCGGGACATTCTTTTTCATGTGGACGCCGTTCAGGCACTCGGAGCGCTGCCCATCAACGGCCATGATCTTCCCGTCGACATGATGAGCTTTTCCGCGCACAAAATCAACGGCCCTCAAGGCGTAGGAGCGCTGTACATCCGCAAAGGACTGGTCATCGCTCCGCGCCTCCACGGCGGACTTCAGGAGAAGAAGCGGCGCGCCGGAACGGAAAATATGGCCGGAATTGCCGGTTTCGGCAAAGCCGTAGAGATTGCTTCCGGGCAGATGGAGCAGCGGAGAGAGCATGACCTGCGTTTGCGCCAAGCCCTGATCGGCACGTTGGAAAACGAGATCGGCCAAGACGCATTTGTCGTCAATGGTCACCCCACGGCATGTTTACCCCACATTGTGAACATCAGCTTTCCTCAGACGGACACGGAAACGCTCTTGATGAATCTGGACATGGAGGGCATCGCTGCGGCCAGCGGCTCGGCCTGTACGTCAGGCTCGCTGGAGCTGTCCCATGTGCTGCAGGCGATGCAGCTCCCTCAAAATGTTTTGCGTTCTGCGATTCGTTTCAGCTTTGGTTTGGGTAATACTACTGAAGATATGGAGTACACAGCCCAAAAAATTGGAACCATTCTGCGTCGTCTTACGTAAGTAAGGTAGGGATTCTCCATGCATGGAGAGGGAGGGATGAGTGCTCCATACCGTTCGCGAGACAAATCGACCTGCGGGTGCCGCATTGGATTGGCTGACTCCGGTAACGCGAAGGCATTTGTTTCAATTTGAAGAGGGTAAGGTGGGATCCTGGCCATGAAATTCCAAGAGATGATCGGACTTGCCGTATTTGATGTGGAAGAAGGCAAGGAGATCGGCAAAATATACGATTTTATCATCACCGAAGATTGGAAAATTCAAGGTCTTGAGCTGGAAGGCAAAGGATTGTTCTCCAGCGCGGCGAAGACGGTGTCCTGGGAGGACGTCGTCGCTTATGGCGAAGATGCTGTGATGATTCGTAATAAACAGGCTGTTCGCAAGACGGATGCCGACGACATACAATACACCTATCTTTTGGGTAAAAATAAATTGAAGGATCTGGACGTGCTTACCGAGGACGGTACGATGCTTGGTAAAGTAACGGACGTTTATTTTGACCAGGAAATGGGAAATACAATATTAGGTCTCGAAATAAGCGACGGATTTGTTTCGGATTTGATCGAAGGGCGGAAATGGCTGCCCTGCACCACGGAAATGTCCATAGGGGAGAATGCGGTAATGGTTCCGCCTATGAGCGAACAGCGTTTGGAAAAAGCCATTAATTCTGTTAACGGATAGGTGATCAATGAATATGAGATGTCCTAACTGCAATTCCAAAGATATAGGCAAGATCGGTTCCCACCAATTTTACTGCTGGGGCTGCTTTATCGAACTGACGGTCAACGGGGAGAAAATGTCCGTATACCAGGTAGAAGAAGACGGTACGCTCAGTTCGCTGGACGATTTGTTTTTTGAGGAGATTCCTCAGGATTTCCCTCATCTGCACGCTTCCTCTTAAAGATTATGCATGTACCAGTCAGAACAGTTCCGCGGGGCCTTTCGGTTCATGCGAATATTTTTCTGATAAAGGCTGCGTGATGAAGCCGCCTCTTCCGCTAATTGTGGTTTGTCTTAGCTTTGTACGATCCACAAGGGTGATTCACCCCGACAGCTTCAATCATTTGAATGTTACATAGCATCGATAAGCGGAAGGGATATACACGGTCTTATTGCCGTCATCTTGGAAACCCATACCCGTTATCGCCTGCATGGCGACGCCGGTATCCGGGTTTCTTTGCGTTTGCGCGCAAATCTTCTCCTATGGCAACCGATAGGTTAATTTCGAATTTCGGGACATATACTATCATGACAGCACGTCCGGAAGGAGGAGACAAGGGTGGATAAACTGACGGCCAACAAATGGTTCCGGGGGATGATTTGGATCCTGCTCGGGCTAATTATTCTGTATTTTATTTGGCAGCTTCGGCCGATGTTCATAAATCTCTATCAATTCCTTAAAGCGATCCTGGCTCCCTTTGTCGTAGCGATGATCATTTCCTACGTGCTAAATCCGGTGGTATGCATGCTGGCTGCGCGGAAAATGCCAAGGGGAATCGCCGTACTGCTGATCTACGCCGTTTTTCTCACCTGCCTTGCGGTAATCCTGATCAATTTGATTCCGATGCTGATCGAGCAGATGGAAGAACTGAACGAGCATTTGCCGGAGATGACGATGCATGCCCAGAACATTATGAACAACCTGGATAACCATGCGTTCCCGATGGGGATCAAGGAGGGGGTGGATCGGTGGCTGCTGCAGTGGGAGGACCGGCTGGCCAAGGGAATCTCCAATTTCATGGATCATATCGGCAGTACCATTAATATCGTGCTGAACATTTTCATCATCCCGTTTTTGATTTTCTACATATTAAAAGATTTCGACGTATTCGAGCGGGCGGTCGTATCGCTGCTGCCGCGGACCCACCGCAAGGCTTCCGTCAGACTGCTGAAGGAAATCGACGAGGCGCTCGGCAATTACGTCCGCGGGCAGTTTCTGGTGTGCCTCATCGTCGGCATCCTCGCTTACATCGGATATATGATCGTCGGCATGCCGTATGCCCTGCTGATGGCGAGCATCGTCGCGGTATTCAACATCGTGCCCTACCTCGGCCCGTTTTTGGGAGCGGCGCCTGCTGTGGTCATGGCCTCGACGATATCCTGGAAAATGGTGCTGATGGTCATCATCGTGAACTGGATGTGCCAGCTGCTGGAGAGCAATATCGTATCGCCTCAGGTCGTGGGGAAGAAGCTGCATCTGCACCCGATGCTGATCATCTTCGCTTTGTTGGTCGGCGGGGAGATTGCGGGAATCGTCGGATTGATTTTGGCGGTGCCTTTATTCGCGGTACTCAAGGTCATCATTCAGCACTTCTTTGCCTATTACATCAAGCGGAAGACGACGTAGAGCGGTTTGACAAGCGTCAGCGCTTTCGGATATAATTCAGTCATTACTATGCAAAAACGGACAAAACGGCGATGAAATGAAGTACGGCAGTTCCTCCTTGCTCAGAGAAGGGCTCCTTCACGATTAGCGTGACGGCTGCAAGAGCCCCCAAGCGATACTGACCGGAAAGCTGATTTCGGAGTGTGACAAATTCACCGGGTGGCCCCGTTAACGGCCTTACAAGGCGATCGCCTGATTCAAGCTGGCAGCCGGCGTTCGGCGACCGGCAGTCGTTCAGGCGGTAACCAGGGTGGTACCGCGAATTCATTCGTCCCTGATCTGATCAGGGGCGTTTTTCTGTTTTAAACCGTCCATTTGCATGCAATTTACGAGAGAGCTGGAGGCTGTTTAATATGAAAGCAAGTGAAATACGTTCCAAATGGCTTGAATTTTTTGCAAGCAAGGGACACCAGATCGAGCCGAGCGCTTCGCTCGTGCCGCATAACGATCCCTCCCTGCTGTGGATCAACGCGGGCATGGCCCCGCTGAAGCCGTATTTTGACGGACGCATCAGTCCCGAAAATCCCCGGCTCACGAACTCGCAGAAATGCATTCGTACCAACGATATCGAAAATGTAGGTAAGACCCGCCGGCACCATACGTTTTTTGAAATGCTCGGCAACTTCTCCATCGGCGACTACTTCAAGGAAGAGGCCATTACATGGGCTTGGGAATTTCTGACCAGCAAGGAATGGATCGGATTCGATCCTGAACGCCTGTCGGTCACGGTATATCCGGAGGACGAAGAAGCCTTTAAGCTGTGGAACGAAAAGATCGGCCTGCCGGCTGAGCGGATCGTGAAGCTGGAGGATAACTTCTGGGACATCGGCGAAGGCCCATGCGGTCCTTGTACGGAAATTTTCTATGACCGCGGCGAAGCCTACGGCGACCTGTCCGATCCGGAAATGTATCCGGGCGGGGAGAACGAACGCTTCCTGGAAGTGTGGAACCTCGTGTTCTCGCAGTTCAACCATAACAAGGACGGCTCCTACACGCCGCTTCCGAACAAGAACATCGATACCGGAGCGGGACTGGAACGCTTTGCATCCATTCTGCAAAACGTCGATTCCAACTTCGACACCGACCTGTTCCAGCCGATCATTCAAAAAACGGCCGAGCTGGCCGGTGTTAAATACAATGCCAGCTTAGAGAGCGACATCGCGCTGAAGGTCATTGCCGACCATGTGCGTACCGTTACCTTCGCGGTAGCCGATGGTGTTCTTCCGTCGAATGAAGGCCGCGGCTACATCATCCGCCGTCTGCTGCGCCGTGCCGTACGCTACGGCAAAGTGCTGGGTCTTGACCGTCCGTTCCTGTACAGCCTGGTGGAAACCGTCGGCGATATTATGGGCGTCTACTATCCGAACGTGGTGGAGAAGCGTGAATTCATCGAGAAGGTGATTTCCACGGAGGAAGAACGTTTCCATGAAACGCTGTCCGACGGCCTGGCGATCCTCGAGGAAATCAGCAAACAGGCGCTGGAGCAGGGCACGAAGCAAATCGGCGGCAGCGACGCATTCAAGCTGTACGATACGTACGGTTTCCCGTTCGACCTGACGGAAGACTATGCGGCTGAGCATGGACTGACCGTCGACCGCGAAGGCTTTGATGCGGCGATGCAGGAGCAGCGCGACCGCGCGCGTGCAGCCCGCCAGGAGAGCGGCGGCATGAAGGTTCAGGGCGGCGTCCTGTCCGATTATACGGTTAAAAGTGAATTTGTTGGATATAATGACACGGTAACCGAGTCGAAAATTGTAACGATCATTGTGGATGACGCGATGGTGGATATCGCCGGGGAAGGACAAAGCGCCCAAGTGGTGCTTGACGTCACTCCGTTCTACGCCGAGAGCGGCGGCCAGGTCAGCGACCAGGGTCTGCTTCGCGGTGGATCGGTGACGGTGAAAGTGGAGGGTCTCTTCAAGGCGCCACATGGACAGCATGTGCACCAGGTGACGGTGGAAGCCGGCGAGCTCAAGGTCGGGGAGACGGTCAAAGCGGAAGTCGATCATGACAAGCGCAGAGACATCGAAAAGAACCATACGGCGACTCACCTCCTTCACAAAGCGCTGAAGGAAGTGCTCGGCACCCACGTCAACCAGGCCGGATCGCTCGTAGAGCCGCAGCGCCTGCGTTTCGATTTTTCGCATTTCGGCAGCATCACGCCGGAAGAACTGGCGGATATCGAACACCGTGTGAACGAACAAATTTGGAAAGGCACTGATGTAACGATAGAATATAAATCGCTCGACGAAGCCAAAGCGATGGGCGCCATGGCTCTGTTCGGCGAAAAATACGGCAATATCGTCCGCGTCGTGCAGGTCGGCGATTACAGCTTGGAACTGTGCGGTGGATGCCACGTGAACAATACGTCCGAGATCGGAATCTTCAAGCTGGTCAGCGAGAGCGGTATCGGCTCGGGGGTACGCCGGATCGAGGCGGTAACCGGCCGCATGGCATACGAATTCCTGGAAGGTCAGCTGTCACTGCTCAAGCAGTCCGCGGAGCTTCTCAAATCCAATCTGCACGATGTGCCAAGAAGGATCGAAGCGCTGCACGGCCAGCTGAAAGAGCTGGGACGCGAGAACGAGTCGCTTCAGAGCAAGCTGAGCACGATCGAAGCCGGCCAACTCACTGAGCAGGTGAAACTGGTGAATGGAAGAGAGCTGCTCGCAGTCCGCGTCAATGCAGGAAGCATGGACGGCCTGCGCTCGATTGCCGATGAACTGAAAGGCAAGCTCCCGAACGCCGTGCTGGTGCTCGGCGCAGCCATGGACGAGAAGGTGAACTTCGTCGTTTCCGTTCCGCAGGAGCTCGTGAAGTCGGGGCTGCATGCAGGCAAACTGGTGAAGGAAATCGCTGCAGTCTGCGGCGGCGGAGGCGGCGGACGGCCCGATATGGCCCAGGCCGGCGGCAAGGACGCCAGCAAGCTGGAAGAGGCTTTGAAGCTGGCAGAGCAATTGGTTGGATCTGGGATTTAGGCATAGCATAATTGCCTTCAGCATCCAATACATTGTAAAGACTCGGCGCTATCCGGGATTTTGTAAAATTTTTGTTTTTTATTTCCGTGGAGTTACCTTCGGCGCGGCCCGGTATGGTATGATAGAAAAAGTAGGGAACCTTAAAGATTCAATTCGTCAAAGCATGCATGGACATGTTTTTGAAGAAGCGAGGTGTCACAAATGGATTCCATGGATAAGACAGTCAAGTTTAACGTGAAGGGTGATGAGAAGGAGGCCTCTGCAAAGGATATCCTTCTGACGGTATACGACGCGCTGGTGGAGAAGGACTATAACCCGATTAACCAGATCGTCGGCTACCTGATATCCGGAGACCCCGCTTATATACCACGCCAAAACAACGCGAGAAGCTTGGTTCGAAAAAAAGAGCGTGATGAGTTAATTGAAGAGCTGGTCCGGTTCTATCTAGCCAATCACCGATAGGAGAGCTTTATGAGGATTATGGGACTCGATTACGGGGACCGCAAAATCGGGGTGGCCGTGAGCGATTTGTTCGGCTGGACCGCCCAGGGACTTGAAGTGGTCGAGCGCCGCCGCGACGGGGCGGAAATGCAGCGGATCGCGGATCTGGTCCGTGAGCAGGAAGTGGAAGAAATCGTGGTTGGCCTCCCTAAGAATATGAACGGCAGTATTGGTCCGCGCGGCGAAATCTGCATAGAGTTTGCGGATAAGCTGAAAGACATGCTGAACTTGCCGGTTCACCTGTGGGATGAGCGGCTGACGACGGTATCCGCCGAAAGGACGCTGCTTGAAGCGGACGTCAGCCGGAAGAAACGCAGGCAGGTCGTGGATAAAATGGCTGCCAGCTTGATTTTGCAAAACTATTTGGACTCTAAGAGTAAAAGGTGAGGGTGATACAAATGGCTAATGACCGTAATCGTATGGAAGAAGAAGAACCGGAAATTATTTATATTCCCGATGACGAAGGCAATGAAGAGGAATTTGAGGTCATTATGAAATTCGAGGTCGACGGATCGGACTCCAAGTACATGATGGTCGTTCCGCTCGACGCCGAAGATGATGATTCCGATGAAGTCTATGCCTTCCGTTATGAGGAGGACGGAGATGACCTGAAGCTGTATATGATCGAGGACGACGAAGAATGGGAAATCGTCGAGGAAACGTTCAATACGCTGGTCGCCGAACTTGATGGAGGGAATGAACATGAATGATTTCTCTGCAGATCAGGCCGTATGGACTTCCAAGCTGAAGGAAGCCTTTGGTCCAACTGTGGAACTGGAAGATGAGAACGGAGTTACATCCGTTTATGATCTTGCAGCTGAGTTTGAAATCAACGGTCAGAGCTATGCTGTGCTTCAAAAGCCAGGGGATCAAAGCGGAGAATTCGATATCCTGAAAGTGGTCTCCTCGCCTGAAGGAACTCTTGGGCTTGTCACCATAGATGACGACGATGAATGGGAAAATATCAGCGAGCTGTACGACGAAATGACCTTTCCTGAGGACAGCGAAGATTAATCGGGCGCATGGTTTGATCAAGTATCAAAATTGATAACTCCGGAGTCCCCGCAAAGCCAGCGGAATGCGTTAAACGGAGCATTGCGCTGCTTTGAGGGGACTTTTTTGGTTATGGAGGGTTGGATCGGTTTGAAAGCTGCCAAAACGGCTCTGGTTGTGCTGGTGATCGTTCTTGTGATCATTGCCGGCGGGGCCTATTACGTCTGGAACGGCATGCAGCCGGTGAAGGCTTCGCAGAATGCCGTCAAGTTTACCATTGAGCAAGGGATGGGAACCTCGCGAATTGCCGGAGTTCTCGAACAAAGTGGACTGATTAAAAACGATATGTTCTTTAAAATCTACTTGAAATGGAAAAACCAAGGCTCCCGCTTTCAGGCGGGGACCTATGAAGCCAAGCCGGGGGTAACTTACGACCAACTGATCGCCAAGCTGAACAGCGGTGACGTGGTGAAGGCGGAAATGATCCGCATTACGATTCCGGAAGGCTATACGCTGGAGCAGATCGGGAAGACGGTGGGAGACGCAAGCCAGAGCGATCCGGCCGCGTTCGTGAAGCTGGCGGATACCGGAGCCCAGTCGGACGTGCCGGCCTTTAAGGAAATTCCCGCGAGCACTTCGTTAAAGCATAAGGCGGAGGGGTACTTATTCCCGGATACTTACGAATTCAAAAAAGGGACCGGGCAAGAAGAGATTTTGACCCGAATGCTGGAGCAAATGCAGAGCAGACTGGACCAGATCCCCAATCTGGAGCAGAAGCTGAAGGCTCAAGGCCTTACCCTTCACGAGATGCTTACGGTTGCTTCGCTCGTTGAACGGGAGGTTGTGGTTGACAAGGAGCGTCCGCTGGTTGCGGGCGTCATCTACAACCGGCTGCACAAGGAGATGAAGCTGGAAATCGACGCAACGGTGCAGTACGCTTTAAAGGAGCCGAAGGAACGGCTGCTGTATAAGGACTTGAAGGTGGATAGTCCCTATAATACGTATTTGCACCCGGGGCTGCCGCCAGGGCCGATTTGCAGTCCGAGCATGGCTTCGATCGAAGCCGCATTATCGCCGGAAGCTTCCGATTATTTGTATTACGTGACCAAGAAAGACGGCTCGCATGAGCATTTATTTGCGAAGACGTATCAGGAGCATTTGAACAACATCAAGAAAAGCAACAGCAATGCGAAGCAGTAGCTGCGGGGGAAGTATCGCTTAATCCCTTGTAGGCTGCGTGCAGCAAAGCACCCCAGACAATGCCGGAGACAAGTTCTGCCGCCGGGTCCGGGGTGCTTTTCTGTAAAGTGGGTTCACGCGGAAAACATTCAAAAAGTGAAATTCGTTTAGGGAAAGGGAGGCACCGATATGTCTAAACAAGTTATACCTTGGTCAAGCGGCCGTTGGTCGACAGAACCTGCTGCTTGTGAAGAAAAGGAAGGGGAAATGGTCGTTGAAGCGTGCCAGGGAAGTGATTATTGGCAAACGACCATGTATGGATTCGAGCGGGACAACGGCCACTCGCTTCTGTTGCCCTGGGAGGGCGAAGAGGCCGTAGAAGTGGCCTTTCGTTTGACCGCTTTCGATCATCTGTACGATCAGGCGGGGCTGATGTTGTGGAGCCATGGACGGCAGTGGATCAAAGCCGGAATCGAGATGAACGACGGGGTCCCTCATCTCGGGGCCGTTGTGACCCATGGCTATTCGGATTGGTCGCTCGCTCCCGTCCCCGAGTGGATGGAGAGGATCGTGACGATCCGGGCTTCCCGCCTGAAGGATGCGGTCATCATCAGAGCCCGAACGGAAGGTGAGGCTTGGAGAACCGTCCGCGTATGCCGGCTCACTCCGGATGAATGGCATGCGGGACCCTATTTGTGCGCTCCGACGAGTGGGGGGCTAAAGGTAGCTTTTACCCGATGGGCAAGGGTCCAACCGGATGCAGATGTGCATGAGCAGCCCCCGCTGTCGTAATCACTAGGCTTGCGTGGCGGCAGAGCTTGCTCCTTCGACGGAATGAGCAGGCTTCATTGATGAAAAAAAAGGCTGTTGACTCTTGTCCGAACGACAGAGTCAGCAGCCTTTTTTAGAGGATAGAATTTATCCATTTTCAGTTGCCATCGTTACCTCTGCAGATCCAGGGGGACCGGAGAGCGTCGTCCGATGGACAGCGAATCCCGGATTGGGTCTATATCGAGGTAGCTGGTGATGACATGGTCCGCTAGGGACAAATCCTGCCGGCCGGATCCGGGGTTAAGGTAACCGATGCATCGCATGCCTGCACTTTTCGCAGCCTTGACACCATTGCGCGAATCCTCGATCACCAGGCACGATGAGGGCTCGGCTCCCAGCAGCTTGGCGGCATGAAGAAAAATATCGGGCGCCGGCTTGCCGGATTCCACTTCTTCCCCGGAAAGCCGCACGGTGAAATACGTTCCCAGTCCGGTACGCTCCATGATGATCCGGATCAGGGACGGAGGTGAGGAGGAAGCTACCGCAAGCGGCACCTGGCGGCTGTGCAGCCAATTCAGCCACGGTATCACGTGTGGAATCGGCTGCAGTTCGGGATGCGCTGCCATGATGTCCAGCACGTTGTTCTGATGATAGATGAGCACTTCTTCCAGGGGGAAGGAAAGCTTATGCTTCCCCAGCACCTGCCTCCACATGGACTTCAGCGTGACCCCTACGTAGCCGTGATGCTCCTCTTCCGTCACAGGAGCGCCGAAATGGGCGAAAGAGCTCCGCTCAATCTCAAAATATATCGGTTCGCTGTTCACAAGCACGCCGTCCATGTCGAAAATGACGGCTTCTACCGGCATCTCCTGCCAATCCTGCTTTTGCAAAGTCATAGGCTAACGCTCCTTTGTTCGTTATTGCTTTCGGACCAACATCGCTCAGACCGACTGCAGAATGACCTTGATCGCCTGGGAAGAAGGGGACAGCGAACGACCGTCCAGATCGCAGCCCAGGGCTTGAAAGGCTTCCCGGTATTGGGCCAATGGATAGCTGTGGGTTATGATATTTTTCGCGGGAATAATTTCGCGTTCGATCATGTAATGAGCGGTGGAAAAGGTGCCCAGGGAGTCGATCGAGCCGATGATTTTGAGGCTGCGGTCGACGACCTCTTTCGGATTAAAGGAGCTGAGGCCGTCTCTCAGGCCGACAAGCATAAGATAACCGCCGTTCGCCAGGCTCGGCAGCACCTGCGTTCCGACCACACCGGTCGTATCGACGATGAGATCCACCTGCCGGCCACCAGGAGAAGTTTCCTCCACGGCCGTTTCGAACGAATCGTAAGTTCTCCAGCGTTCCGGTGCGATCGTCTGGGCTATGGCCAGCCTTTCCTTGGAGATGTCTACGATGCTTCCCGTTACGCCTTTGGATGCCAGTGCATAGCTGTACAGAATGCCGATGGGTCCGGCCCCGAGGACGACCGTGCGGAAATTCGGAAGGAGACGGATTTGGTTGATCCCTGTCAGAATGCAGCTCAGCGGTTCCGTCAGGGTGGCCTCTTCGTAGCTGACATGATCTTTTAATGGATATAAGAAGCGGTCTTCGGTTACGTAATAATCGGTAAAGGTTCCGTCGGCGCTGACTCCGGTCTCCGTCACGGATTTATGAATGCAATGATTCTGTCTGCCGGTTCGGCACATCTCGCAATGCCCGCAGTAATAAGTCGGGTCGATCACGACACGGTCGCCTGGCTTCAGCGTGGTGACCCCCCTGCCGACGCTGACCACATCTCCTGCCGATTCGTGGCCCAGGATGACGGAAGGTACCGCATGATATTTGCCGCTTACAATGCCCAGGTCGGTTCCGCACACTCCGGTGGCTCGAATGCGAACGAGAACCTGATGATCCTGCGTAATGAACGGCTCCGGCCGTTCTTCAAGCGTTACGTCCCATGCCGATTTGTATACCAATGCCTGCATCACAGATTTCCTCCTTGAATATGGATATTGACCTTGCGAACATTAGCGGACGCTGGCCAGAACCGCTTCCAGTCTTTCCACGATCGTTACGATCTCGTCCGTCGTTACGGTCAGGGACGGTCTGACTTTGACCACGTTTCCGAAACCGTACCGGGATCCGCGAAGGATCAGTCGCTGATCGGCAAAGGCACGCTCGATCACAGCGTTCGTCTTGCCGACATCCGGGGCCCCATCGTCGTCCACGATCTCCAGTCCCCACATCAGGCCGACGCCGCGTGCTTCACCGATACAGGCATATTTGGTTTCAAGCTCATGCAGCAGATCACCTAGAATTTCGCCTTTCAGTTTGACTTCATCCAAAAAGCCCGGCTCGGATACGACCTCCAAGGTCGATTTGGCCGCCGTGACGGATATCAGGTTGCTCCCCGAGGTAAAGGAGTGCTCATGCTTATCCAGCACGTCCAGGCGGGATTGCATCAGCACGGCCGCCACCGGGACTCCGATGCCGCCCAGACCCTTGGCCAGGGTGATCATGTCCGGCTGAATGTCAAACCGTTCGCTGGCGAACATGTAGCCGGTACGGCCGATTCCGGTCTGAACTTCGTCGGCGATCAGAAGAAGCCCATGTTCGTCGCACAACTTGCGCAGCAGTTTAAAATATCCTTCGGGCGGAACGATATTTCCTCCGTTGCCGAGGATCGGTTCGATAATGATGCAGGCGACCGATCCGGAGCTTGCGTATTCGAGATGATCATGGATCGATTCGATACATTGGAAGCCGCAGTTCGGACGGGAGGCGTTAAACGGGCAGCGGAAACAGTATGGAGCGGGGACGTGCACACTGTTTGCAATGGTCGAGTTGGGGAAGTGTTTTCGCCGGAATGCGTTGCCGGAGATGGCGGTAGCAAACTGGGTTTGACCATGATGGGACAAAAACAGGCTGATGATGTCGGTGGCCTGCGTAAACTTTTGTGCGATTTTGGTCGCGCATTCGTTAGCCGTGGAGCCGGTAATATCCCTCATCCAACCGGTATCGATCTCATTTGGGGCGTGCTCGGTCAATTGGTCGAGAACCTCGTTCACATACGGTTCGGTAAAGGTGGAAGACATGTGAGTCAGGCGTCCCACCTGTTCCTGAACCTTTTCGACGACATGCGGATGGTTGTAGCCGAGTGAAAGATTGAACGTTCCGGAAACGCCATCCAAATACTCCGTGCCTGCATCATCGACTAACGTTATCCCTTGTCCATACTTGAAACGGTTTGTGGTTAAGGTTTGCATCCGTCTTCCCTCCAAAAGTTAGTTTTGAGATCGATAATTCCTTGTTAGACGAAATATTAATTTCTGTGCGGAACCTCAATACACCCCGAAAGGGGATCCATCATCCCTCGTTCCCGTGCCCGAGCAGGCTGCCTCCCAGCTTACGTTCCCTCGACTGCTGCTGTCTGGTGAGGATGAGGGAAACCAGCAAGATCAGGCTGAAACCGGCGAGCATCCAGACGGCCATTCCTGCCGACCATTGATCCATGGACCAGCCGATCAGATACTGCAGCACGGCGCCGCCGATACCGCCGGATGCGATCAGGATGCTGGTGGTTGTCTCCGTCATCCCCGGAATAAGCACATTGGCGTATACCAGGGCGATGGAAAACAGCCCGGACATAGAGACTCCGACCCCAAGGATAAGCAGGTAGGCGGTCCATTCGTTCGCCCATAGAGCGAAAGCGACCGTAAAGGCCAGAGTAGCCGCCGTGCTCCAGACTAAAAACGGAATATACCTTACCGATTCCGCGATCCTTCCCACGAACAGCCGCCCGATGACCATGGCAATCCACAGGATGGTGACGCCCAGGGAAGCGAGTGAATCTTTCACGTGCACCTTCTCGATCAGAATGGAGGGCAGAAAGTTCATCAGCCCCAGCTCAAGTCCCATATATACAAAGAAAAAGACGATGAATACGGCCAGCAGCCCAACGTATCTTCCACGGTAACGGCTTTTTTCCGAAGAACCTGCGGATACTGCCTTGTCCAGCCGCTTGGAGCTCTCCTCCGGCATGGCCAGCCACAGGATCAGCAGCGTCAGCGATACCAGGGCTACTGTAAAAAAGGTGAGGGGCCAGGCGTCCATCATAAGGAACAGGCTGACCGCCGCAGGAATGAGGAGCGCGCCGAGACCGAAGTAGACGTCGAGCTTGGTCATGGCGACCGCTTTCTGCTCTTCGGCAAATTCAATCGTAAACGCTCCGATTGAGGACTCGATGATGCCGGAACCGAAACCGACGAGCAGGGTCATCAGAATGATCCAGGTCCAGGGCGGAAGGTTTCCCATCGTGATGCAGGCTGCAGTGACGCAGGCCAAGGAAACAGCGAGCATCCGCTTTCGGCCGAGCATGGCCGACATGAACGGCGAAGCCGTAACCCCGGCGAGAAAACCGAGAAACTGCAGGAAGAGCAGCGTCCCGCCGTCACCGTAATCCTTATGGTAATGAGCCAGAAGGACGGGCAGCATGGAGCCGAGCACTACGCTGGTGATTCCGATCAGCAGGTAAAGTCCGCAGCTTAAGGCAAACAACCTCCGCAAAAATCCACGCTCCTTTATCGCTTTCTTGGAGATCTCCAAATCTATCAGCTGATGTAATACAATTTATACCATATTATCCAACGAATAAATATATTATTTTGTAAAAATATAATCCAATTGTAAAAAATATGTAATTAGGAGGAGAACAATGCTCCAGATGGTGCCATGCTCATATGAACGGGAAAACGATGCCGGCTGTTTTTTCGTCAAAAAATAAGGTCTTCCGCCTCTGGCAGCCTCCGTTCCACGATCTTTGATCGTCATTTCCATGCATAGTTCAATGGGATTATGAAGTTTAGGAAAAAAGTTATAAAAAAATTGCCCAAAAAGCAAAGGTTCGAGGTGGAAAATGTCGAAGAATAAAGTAGGCATTCGTTTTTTAAACTTACATACGACGTAATGCAAGAAATTGAAAACGGCGGTGAGTGAGAGTGGGATGGATTCGAAAGAAAGATATGGGGGAAGAAAAACAGAAACAGCATAGCTCCAGCTCAAAGGAGCGAAGCGGCAGCAAGCAGAAGGTTTCAGCCGCATCAGGAAATCCGGGGGACCCGAAAAAGCCGTCCCGGTTCGCCGGCCTGCCGGGCATCAGCGGGGCCCAGCTGCAAAATTTTAATCCGTTCAAATCGGTGGGCGTGAAGCTGTTCCTGATCTTTTTCGTGGCGATTGCGGCGATCGTTCTGACCTTAGGTCTAACATCCTATAGCAAAGCCAAAAGCACTATCAAGAACAATACGGCGCTGGCAAACAGCCAGACGATCCAGCAAACTCAGGAAAAGCTGGATATCATTTTGAAGCAGTATGAAGATATGGCGATGCAGATGTTTTTTGATCCGGAAATGCAAAACGTGATCGACGAGCTTGCACGGAACAAGCAGGACGAATACCAAAACTTCGTGCTTACGGATCAGATCAACAAGAAGCTGTCGAACCAACTGAACAGCAATTCTTCGATCAAAGCAATTTACCTGGTTCCTCCCGAAGAGTCACAGCGCATTATCTCTACCGGCTCCGGTGGCCTGGACATCAATACGATTCGTGAAGCCGGCTGGTTTGAAGATGCGAAGAAAACGAACAAAACATCATGGGTCCCTTCTTCAAAAGGTAAGGATGGAAGCGTTTCCTTCGAACTGGTCCGCTCGCTGCAGAGCTTGTCCCGCGGTGGAGCTTACGTCATTATCGTGGAGCTTAAGACGGACGTCATCGAAAACCAGTTGAATGGAATCAGCCTCGGGGATGGCAGCAAGCTGCAGGTAGGTGACGCGAACGGCCAAGTCGTAGCCTCAACGGTGAACAGCGATGCAGGAACCAAATCCACGTTGTCGTTCATGCAGGGCCAGACGGAACCTGCCAACACGTTAGAGACAAAGGATAGCAATGGAAACGAAATTCTCGCGGTCTACAATACCCTCCAGACGACCGGTTGGCAGTTGGTCGGTACCGTTCCGGTCGAAATGCTGGTCAAGGATGCCAAAGGAATTCTCCTCTTGACTGTGGGACTGGCTGTAGGATCCATCGTGGTGGCCATTCTGATCGGGTTCTGGATGGCCCGCATGATCGCCACTCCGCTCAGCAGGCTGAAGGATTTGATGCTGGAGGGTGCCAAGGGCAATCTGAACGTGCGGACGCAGCATAAGTCCAATGATGAAATCGGCCAGTTGGGACAGGCTTTCAACTTGATGGTGGATCAAATTACGAAGCTCGTCCAGCAGACGAATACGACGGCCCAGCTCGTGCTTGAAACGGCTGGCGAGCTGACGGATGCGTCCAAGAAAACGGCGATCTCAGCCAAAGAAATTGCGATCGCGACCGAGGAAATCGCTAACGGGGCGAGCAGCCTGGCTACCGAGGCGGAGCGCGGAAATGAGATGACCGAACATATGGCCAAGCAGATGGGATTGGTGATCACGGCCAATGAGGAAATGGGCAGTGCGGCGCGTCATGTCGAACAATCCAGCCAGCACGGAACCAAACAGCTGAACGAACTGCTGGACAAAACGCACCAAACGGAAGAAATGACCCGTGAGCTGATGCACAAGGTGGATGCCTTGAAGCAAACAGCAAGCTCTGTAAACAAAGTGTTGGTTGTGCTGCAAAACATTACGAAGCAGACGAATATTCTGTCGCTGAACGCCACCATTGAAGCGGCGCGTGCCGGTGCAGCCGGACGGGGCTTCATGGTCGTGGCGGACGAAATTCGCCAGCTTGCGGACCAGTCCAGACAATCGATTGACATGGTGGGGCAAATTACCGGTCAAATCATGACGGAGATGAATGAAACGGTCGAAGCGTTGTCGGACGCTTATCCGCTGTTCCAGCATCAGATGAATGCAGTGAAGGAAACGAACGAAATTTTTGTATCCGTTCAAGAACAGATGGGCGATTTCACGCAGCGCCTCCAATCCGTAACCGAATCGATTTCAGCACTCCATGATTCGCACAGCGTCCTTTCGGAGGGAATGAGCAACGTCAGCGCGGTTGCTGAGGAATCCTCCGCGACATCCGAGGAAGTCGCTTCGCTCAGCAATGAGCAGCAAAGCGTGGGCGATCATCTCGTTGAGCTTTCCGCCAAGCTGGAAAACGTGTCGATTCAGCTGAAGGAATCGTTGTCCCGGTTTACACTGAACTAAAAGAGCAAGCTTAATCTTTACATCATTCGCGTGCACGAACGTTTTGACAACTGAGTAAACGTCTTCTTTTCGGTAAGCCAACGCATCCATTCGGATAAGCGTTGGCTTTCTCATTTTTCAGGAGCTGCGCTGCCTGAGCTGGGCGGGTTGGACTGGCCGGCTGAAGGATATACTGAGTGGAAAAGGCATAAAGAGGGGATCTTCTTGAGCGTAAAACATAAGCAGCGCATTTTTTATGTGTTGGTCATCCTTTCGTTTATGATGACGGTACTCATATTGAGACTAGCCTATATTCAGCTGGTGATGAGGGTGTCGGAGCTGCCCGGGAGCCGGTTTACAATGCAGGAAATGTCCGTGCTGCAGCGGGAGCGCGGCATCGTTTTGGACTCGGGACGGGGCAAGTTCTACGACAGGAACGGGGAGCCATTGACTGGGAAGACGGTGTCCGCTGCGGTGCTGTTCCCAGTCTCCGGATCCATCCGGCAAGAAGCAAAGGACAAGCTGGATGCAGTTACCCGGATCCTTAAGACGGATCAGGCCGCCTTTCTGAAGGTATGGGATCACTTGAGCGTCCCGCTGGTATGGCCGGATTCCCACAAGGGCGATCCGTTGTCGTTAAAGGACAACGAGGCACGGCATTTAACGCAGGCTGGAATCAGCGGAATCGAAGTTCTTCCGTACACGAAGCGGTATGAGGATTCTTTGAGCGGGATGCAGTGGCTCGGCTATCTGGCGGAGCAGCCCGGGCAGAAGCATCTGATCCATACGGGGTATGCCTTCCAGGAAGGGGCGGCAGGGTTGGAAAAGACGCTGGAGCCGCTTCTGCGCGGGATGGGGCCGACGACGGCCTATTATACCGTCGATGGAAGCGATCAGCCGATTCCGGGAACGGGCATCCGGATTAAAGGGCCGGGTAATGCCTATTATCCGCTAAAATTCCGCACCACCGTCGATCTGTCGCTGCAGCGGCAGATCGAGCAGTTGGCCAAGGAGTCTGGAATGAAGGAGGGGGCCGTTGTCCTTCTTGATGCGCATACGGCTGATGTGGTGGCCATGGTATCGCTGCCGTTTTACAATCCCATGGATGTTCATCCGCAGCAGAGGGCCTGGAATAATCGCGCTTTACAAGCATCCGTGCCTGGCTCCATATTCAAAACAGTCATCGCGGCAGCGGCCCTGGAGGCGGGTGTCACCTCTCCGGATGAAACCTTTGCGTGCACTGGCGCATACGGTAAATATGGACTCTCCTGCCCCAAAGAGCATGGCGTGATCACGCTGGGGGAGGCCTATGCCGAATCGTGCAATGCCGTATTCGCCGAACTGGCGGAGCGGTTGTCCGCGGGCGAGATCAAATCGGCTGCCCACAAGCTGGGCCTGGATAGAACGGTGGGCTGGGAGGAAAAAGATATTCTCGGCCTGCCTCTTCTTCGTCCGTTTGATCATGAGGATAGCGGCAAGATCTTCGCGGATCCGAATGCGGCCGATCGGGACGGGGGGATCCGCGCCCAGACCGGGATCGGGCAGCGCGACGTTCAGATGACCCCTTTGCAGGCCGCCAACATGATCGTGACGCTGCTTCAACAAGGACAAGTCCATGCGCCACGCATTCTGGAGAGCGTTTCGTATGCGAACGGCCAGCTGATGAAGGAGCTTAAGCCCCATTTGGCTCCTTCATCCCAGGGATCCCTTCAGCCGGGCACCGCGGATTTGATTACCGGCTGGATGGAAAAGGTGGTCACCGAAGGAACGGGGCAGTCGATCCGCGGCACGACATGGAGGCTTGCCGGCAAATCAGGAACGGCCCAGGTGACCATAAACGGGCAGCCGCGTAATCATCAGTGGTTCATCGGGTACGGACCCGTAAACGAACCGAAATACGCGGCTGCAGTACTGTATCAAAATATGTCGCCGTCCTCCCGCAACCAGGCGACGGTGCTGTTCGGACGCATTATGAACCTGCTTGCGGCTCATCCGGCGTAGATTCCGGCGTGCGGGTCGTCATATCAAACGGCGAGACGTCAAACTCCTCCTTGGGAAGACGGATCCAGCTCCGCAAATATCCCTGCTGAAGCAGCTCTTTGATCAGGATCAGCAGCACGGGAGACAAGATCAATCCCGCGACTCCGAAGATCGACAGGGAGATGATCATGAATGAGAGCATAAGGAAAGCCGATGATACGCCGATCGAATTGCCAGTGATTCGCGGTTCAAGCAGCTGGCGGGTGAGAAGCACCACGACGAGCAGGACCGACAGGCCGATTGCAAGACTGATATTGCCGACGATGAACAGGTAGATGATCCATGGGATCAGGACGACCGGAACCCCGACGAGCGGCAGAATATCAAATACGGCGCAAACCAAGGCGAGCGCAAGCTCGTTGCCTGTGCGCAGAATCAGCAGCCCGGCATACACGAGCACAAAGGTGATGAGCACCATGATCAGCTGGGCCTTGATGTAGGATCCGATCGCTTTCAGAACATATGTCTTCAGGAACGTGTAGGCGTTCTTCAGCGTCTTCGGCGACTTTTCCCGCATCACTTTTCTCCAGCTGCCGATTTCGGTGCTGAGGAAGAACGCCAGAATGATGGCGATGCCGAAGTTGCCCATAAAGGACGAGAACGAACTGAACAGTCCGACCATATATTTAAAGAAAGTGGTTGCCCAGCCGCTGGCATAATCCGTAAACGTCGTAAAATATTCGTTCATTTTAGCGGTGACGTTCGGAGGCAGAGCAGCGATTTTTTCCTGTAGAAATTGCGTCAGCCTGGTAAATTCCGTTTGAATCATTTGCGTGTACTTGGGCAAATTATCTTGGACCTGGGCGAACTGGGAGACGACGATCAGTCCAACCCCGAATAGGATCCCAAGGATCACCAGAATGAACAGCAGCACAGATATGGCAGAAGCAAGCGGCTTGGGCATGCCCCTTTTGTTCAAAAACTTGGCCAGCGGTTCGATCATAAAGAAGACGACGAAGGATAAAAAAACGGGAGCGGCAATTTGGTACAGCTTGCTGAATATGTACATGATGAGGAATACGGTAAGTACGATGAACCCGATATCCACAAAGGTTCGCCAGTATTTTTTGTACAGTGGAAGCATCGCGGGCGGATCTCTCCTTTTCAAAAACAGTTTATTTTTTCATTGTACATGATTTATAAAAAAACGCCTATTTCTTGAGCCACTGTGATAAAATAAGAGGTAGCGATTTTTATAGGGTGTCTATGAAAATCAAAATAATGAATCACACATGCCTTTCGGCAAGTCAAAGTCAATACAGAGAAAAGTGGGGATATGACATGCAGACTTTGCTGCTTTGGTTATTTTACATCTCATCGTTTTACGCGTTTATTCCCGGCTTGATCACCCGGATTTTCGGGTTCCGCGTATTCCGCAGAGGAATCACGGACCATGAATATGCGCTGACCTTCGATGACGGTCCCGATTCGGTATACACCCCGAAACTGCTCGACCTGCTGAAGAGGTACAATGCCAAGGCCACCTTCTTCGTCGTCGGTTCGCATGCGGAGAAACATCCCGAAATCGTCAAGCGGATCTATGACGAAGGCCATCTGATCGGCATTCATAATTATGTCCATAAATCGAACTGGCTGATGCGGCCGGGGACGGTCAAGAAGCAGATTATGAAGACCGATAAGGTTATTCATACGATTACCGGAGAGCGCAGTTCTTATTACCGTCCGCCATGGGGAATCGTGAATTTGTTCGATTTTGCCAAGCGGAGCCAGTTCAAGATCGTCCTTTGGTCGTCCATGTTCGGCGATTGGCGGGAGCGCATCGGTGCGGACCGGCTGACGGAGCGGATGCTGAACAAGCTTCAGCCCGGAGAAGTGATGCTGCTGCATGATTGCGGCCTGACGGCCGGAGCCAATCCGGATGCGCCGCAGCAGATGCTGATCGCCTTGGAGCGGGTGCTGGAGGAAGCGGAGCGCCGCGGCATGAAAGCGATCCGTATCGACGAGATGATCGAAGCGAAGGAGAAAGCGCCCGAGCGGAGTCTACCGCGGCTGAAGCGGGCTACGGTCAAAGTCTGGTTGCTGTGGGAGACGCTGTTCCATGCCATGTTTCGGCT
This sequence comes from Paenibacillus sp. XY044, assembly GCF_002257645.1. GTDB lineage: Bacteria > Bacillota > Bacilli > Paenibacillales > Paenibacillaceae > Paenibacillus_AQ. Next base: position 85,744 of record NZ_NQMO01000013.1, read on the forward strand.
GAAAACGATCCGTCCTTATGATCCGTTCATGCATTACCGGCTGTGCACTTATAAGGGACAAACGGTGGAGATGGGAGACGGCGTGACACTGTCCAAGGGAGATAAAGTGATCGAACTGCACTTCGATAACGAGAGGCTGTTCCGGCTCGGTGTCAGGTCCAGATCGATGGTTCATCTGGCCATTCAGATGATTCGCGGGACTGAAGAGCAGCTGCCGGAACTGGCCCGGATCATCCTGAGCGACCCGGAACTGCAGCAGGTGAAGGCTATTTACGGAATCACAATGATTAACCGGGGGCCGAAGCACTTCGGCTTCAAGATTGTCGATTTAAAAGACGGTCTGTTCGCCAAATCGACGAAGCTGTACTTGAAGTTCCTGCTGCGAATTATTAATCCGTCCGGCGAGGAGCGGCTGAAAGATCATGCGGAGCAAATGGTACCGAAGCTGCTGGTGATGCCGGTCGACGTGCTGATCGGGCGGTTTTCCGAGAGCGGATCTCATCGCCGGCCGCAGGTGAAGGAGCCGTCCGATCCGCAAGAGGAGAAGAAGGGCGAGATGCTTGACCTGAACCTGGTTACTTCATCGCAAGGCATTGGCAGCACACCGCCTGCCATCTAATCAAACAGCACTTATATGAACATTGATCGGGGCTGTCCCGGCTGTGGCTAAAGACCATAGCTGGGACAGCCCTTTTTAATGTGAATCGGAACTGGATGAAACAAACAGCCTTCCCGTTCGAGCTTCAGGCTTCATATAAAAAAGGTGCCCCACAAGCCGGAGCGACTTTATGGAGCACCTCTGATACATCTCTAGATGCAGGATGAATTAGATTTTCATGACGCCGCCTTGGCTGGCGTTGGTGACGAGCTTGGAGTAACGGGCAAGATAGCCTGTTTTCACCTTCGGCTCAAAGCCTTTCCAATGGGAGCGGCGCTCGGCCAGCACTTCGTCACTGACTTGAAGCTCGATTTTGCGGTTGTTCAGATCGAGCTCGATGATGTCTCCGTCTTCGACGAAAGCGATCGGACCGCCTTCAGCCGCTTCCGGCGAAATGTGGCCGATGCTGATTCCGCGAGATGCGCCGGAGAAGCGTCCGTCGGTGATCAAGCCGACTTTGGCTCCGAGGCCCATGCCGACGATTTGGGACGTAGGTGCCAGCATTTCAGGCATGCCCGGGCCGCCTTTAGGTCCTTCGTAACGAATGACGACGACATGGCCTTCTTTAACCTTGCCGTTCGCGATGCCTTCCAGTGCCTCCTCCTGGGAGTCAAAGCAAATGGCAGGCCCTTTATGATAGCCGCCGACAGATGGATCCACGGCACCGACTTTGATGATGGATCCTTCCGGTGCCAGGTTGCCGTACAGTACGGCAAGTCCGCCGCGCTCGGAGTATGGCTGGTCGATTGGGTGGATAACGTTCTTGTCCTGGATTTCGCAGCCGGCCACGTTCTCGGCCAGCGTCTTGCCGGTAACCGTCATGCAGTCGCCGAACAATGCGTCCGGCTTCTTGAGCAGCTCGTTCAGTACGGCGCTTACGCCGCCCGCTATATGAACGTCTTCGATGAAGTAATCCGAAGCCGGAGCGAGCTTGGAGATATGCGGCACGCGGTTGGCCACTTCATTGATCCGCTCCAGTGGATAGTCGATGCCGGCTTCCTGAGCGAGGGCCAGGGTGTGAAGCACGGTGTTCGTGGAGCCGCCCATCGCCATGTCAAGCGCAAAGGCGTTGTCGATGGATTCCTTAGTCACGATGTCACGCGGCTTGAGATCCATCTTCACGAGTTCCATAAGCTGGCGTGCGGATTGTTTTACGAATTCTCTACGCTCTTCGGCGACCGCCAAAATCGTTCCGTTGCCCGGCATAGCCAGTCCAAGGGCTTCCGCCAGACAGTTCATCGAGTTCGCGGTAAACATGCCCGAACAGGAACCGCAGGTAGGACAGCCATATTGTTCGAGTTCCAGCAGATCGTCGTCGCTTATTTTGCCGACCTGGTGGGCACCGACGCCTTCAAATACGGATGTCAGGGACAGGCGGCGTCCTTTGCTGTCTACGCCGGCCTTCATTGGACCGCCGCTGACAAAGATCGTAGGGATGTTGACGCGCAGCGCGCCCATCAGCATGCCCGGCGTAATTTTGTCACAGTTCGGGATGCAGACCATGCCGTCAAACCAGTGAGCGGAGACGACGGTTTCGAGCGAGTCGGCGATAATTTCGCGGCTCGGCAGGGAGTAGCGCATGCCGATGTGCCCCATGGCGATGCCGTCATCGACGCCGATCGTGTTGAACTCAAAAGGTACACCGCCGGCTTCGCGGATGGCCTCCTTGACCAATTTGCCGAATTCCTGAAGATGGACGTGGCCGGGAACGATATCGATGTATGAGTTGCACACGGCGATAAACGGTTTGCCGAAATCCTCCTCTTTCACGCCCGCCGCGCGGAGCAAGCTGCGGTGAGGCGCGCGGTCAAAACCCTTCTTGATCATGTCAGAGCGCATTTTATTAGCTGCCATGATGTCTTTTTCCCCCTAACTGTAAGTATCGCGCTTTAGCGCGGTTAACTATGAAAGTGCCCGTATAAAACGAAACGGTTTTAAATGAGTCTATCACAAAATGAAAGCTTTTTCTAGCAATGGTTCGAAAGATTCGGGGAACTATAGGCCTAGGCAGGCAAACAGGAAAAAGCACCTTCCATTCACTGGGAATGGAGGTGCCTCTTGGATTATGTCAATTGTTCATCCGTTGTTGTCTGCTCGTCAGGCAGGGATCAGTTTTTGCCGCCCTTGCGGCCGATTTCTTTATAGAAATCCTTGTCGTGGGACTCGGAAGTGGCTTCGCCGCCTTTTTGACCGATCTCCTGATAGAACTCACGGTCGTGGCTTTTGGAAGTGGATTCCCCGCCTTTGCGGCCGATTTCCTGATAAAATTCCTTGTCATGATTTTTGGCCGTTGCTTCCCCGCCCATACGACCTGCTTCTTCTCTGCTCATTTTACCGTTGTTACGTGCCATTTCAAATCACTCCTTGGAAAGTAGTTTTTTGGGTTTATATAGATTGAACTAAAGTGTACGGTCCAAAACTCCGTACCCGCCTTTCGAAGAAGGCGTGGATGCCGTTAGCCTTAGCTCACTCTATATTAGTTGCGCGCATCCTTTACTTACCACGGCCCAATTGGAGTGAAACAATGAAATTATGAAATCATTGGTAAATAACTTACTTGGATACGGCCTTTCCAGGAGGAGGACTGGGGGGAATCCAGCGGCGATAAAGGGTTGATCATCCAGTAAAACATAAATTGTTACATATTGACAACCCTTCTTCCTCCGCTGACAATAGGGACAGACCAAGTAAGCGGAAAGGGGAAGAAAACATGCAGGAAAGTAACCTACCTGGATCACCCGAGCTAGTCACGTTCGGAGAGAGCATGGGGCTGTTCACGGCGCAGGATTCCCGCGGCCTGGAGTATGCTTCCACCTTACATAAATCCTTTGGCGGAGCGGAGAGCAATGTGGCCATCGGCGTCGCCCGTCTGGGTCACACGTCCGGCTGGTTTGGGGCGCTGGGAAAAGATCCCCTCGGGGACATGATTTACAAGTCGATCCGCGGCGAAGGCGTCGATGTGTCGCAGGTGGTACGCGGCGGTGACGCGCCGACAGGCATGATGATTCGTGAAAATACGGCGGGCCGTTCATCAGTGTATTATTACCGGAAAGGTTCGGCCGCAAGCCGGATGCATCCGGATCAGCTGAATGCTTCCTATATTGCCGGGGCCAAAATTTTGCACGTGACCGGCATTACGGCAGCGATCAGCCCGTCCGGACTGGCCTGCGTCGAAGCGGCTATGGAAATCGCTGCGGCAGCTGGCGTCAAAATCAGCTTCGACCCGAACCTCAGGCTGAAGCTGTGGAGCCTGGAAGAGGCGCGGGGAGTGCTGCTGCGTTTAGCCGAAAAGGCGGATTACTTTTTACCGGGCCTCGACGAGCTGAAGCTGCTGTACGATACGGATGACGATGCGGAGATTTTTGCAAGCCTTTCCAAACTTAAAGCCGTATCGATCGTAAAAGGCGGACCCGACCTGACTTATGTGCTGGAGCAGGGGAACGTTACGGAGGTTCCGTACTTCAAAGCGGATAATGTACTGGATACCGTTGGAGCGGGGGACGGCTTCTGCGCCGGTTTTATCGCCGGACTATTGAAGGGCGACAGCGCGGTCGAAGCGACCCGTCTCGGGAACTTAAACGGCTCCATGGTCATTCAGGCCATGGGCGATTGGGAAGCGCTTCCCACTTGGGAGCAGGTCGAGGCAAAGCTCGGGAATAAGGCGCACATCGAAAGATAACGGGAAAGTTTTCAGGAGCATCCTGGAAATAGACATCCTTCAGGCTTTTCCATATAATGAACACAAAGGAGCGGTCATTGTGAAAAAAATCCAGCTTTTGCAAAAAATTATCGATAGCGGCGTCGTTGCCGTTCTGCGCGGAGATTCGGCCGATCAGGTCTTTGATATGGCGGAGGCGGCGATCGCCGGAGGCATCAAGGTGATCGAGGTAACGCTGACCGTGCCGGGAGCGCTGCATGCGATCGAGAAGCTCAGCCGGATGTACAGCTGGGAGACGAGCGACCCGGACAAATTCGCCATCATCGGCGCGGGGACGGTACTGGAACCTCAGACAGCGCGCGCTTCCATTATGGCGGGAGCCCAGTTTGTCGTCGGTCCTTCGCTGAATCCCGAAACGGTCAAGCTGTGCAATTTGTACCGCGTACCGATTTTGCCTGGCGTTATGACGATCGCCGAAGTTCAGCAGGCGCTCGAGCTCGGGGTCGATATTGTAAAGCTGTTCCCTGGCAGCCTGTACGATCCGTCCATCATCAAGACGATGAAGGGTCCGCTGCCTCAAGCAGATTTTATGCCGACGGGCGGCGTATCGCTGTCTAATCTCGGCGACTGGATCAAAGGCGGAGCGGTGGCCGTCGGCATCGGATCGGACTTGACGAACGAGGCTGTAAAGACCGGGGATTTAAGCCATGTTCGCACAAAAGCGGAGCAGTACATGGAGGCATACCGCAAGGCGAAGTCGGAGCTGTAAGCAGGTCGGAAATTTTTGATCGGAATCATATCTAAAATCAAAGCCCGGATATTTTTGAATCAAACCCCTTAGTATAGGGTACTACAGCATACAGCCTGCCGTCCCGAATGTGGAGGCGGGCTGGTCCTTTATTCCTTATGAAGCGATAAGCCGCGGATAGGATCAAAGAGGACCATCACTTGTGGAGGTGCACCAATATCGTGCAGAAAATAGATACACTTGCCTCTTGGATTGAACAAAGCGGCAATATCGTTTTTTTCGGGGGAGCGGGGACGTCCACGGAAAGCGGCATTCCCGACTTTCGTTCCGCCGCCGGGCTGTATCAGACTGAGCAGCACCTGCCTTATCCGCCCGAGCAAATGCTGAGCCGGTCCTTTTTTATGAAGCTGCCCGAGGTGTTTTTCGACTTTTACCGCAGCAAAATGCTGCATCCCGATGCGGTCCCGAACGGCTGCCACCAGGTGCTGGCTAAGCTGGAACAGGCCGGCAAGCTGAAGGCCGTTGTGACCCAGAATATCGACGGACTGCATCAGAAGGCGGGAAGCAAAGAGGTGTTGGAGCTGCACGGTTCGGTACACCGCAACTACTGCATGGGCTGCGAAGCATTCTACGACCTGGAGCACATTATGGCGACGAACAAGCTCGTTCCGCGCTGCCCAAGCTGCGGCGGCATCATCAAGCCGGATGTCGTTCTCTATGAGGAGCCGCTGGACCAGCAGGTGCTCTTCGGTGCAGTGGAGGCGATCTCCCGGGCGGATCTGCTCATCATTGGCGGTACCTCTCTGACTGTTCAGCCGGCGGCGGACTTGGTGTCCTATTTTCAGGGAAACCGCACCGTTCTCCTGAATATGGACCCCACTCCATATGACCGCAAAGCGGATCTGCTGATCGCGGAAAAAATCGGCGAAGTGATGGAGCAGGTGGAGCGGAAACTGGGTATTTAGTTGGTGGAGGATGTTATCGATGCATGATGCCACGCGGTTGCAAATAAGTGCAAAGTAGTTAGGGGCCGGATTCATGTCACTCGCAGTTATTTATCGGTAAGCCGGCCAGATACAGCGCACAAGATGACGGGTACCAGAACAGGGCTAGACCAGGTAGTGCTCAATGCATTGACACCCAGGATCAACACAAAGTTAAACGGGTATCGTGAACAGACACCCAGGGGTCTGCTCATTCAACCTATCGCCATTGGGCTTCCCGCAAGTTTGATTTCGATATTACAGGTTGAATCCATTAATGGGGAATCCCAGTTACAGCTGCATTCCATAGTACAACTAGGAAGGGGACCGGCCGGGACCTCCAGCCCGTGTAATCGGTTTCTTGTCAAATGCCTTGCCGAGGATTTATGATGGTTCTAGCAGTCTATTAACCGTGAGAGAGAAGGGCGGATATCAATGGCATATACACCAAGCGAATCACGTTATGAAGAGATGACTTATAACCGCTGTGGCCGTACGGGACTGAAGCTCCCGGCCATATCGCTGGGACTCTGGCATAATTTTGGCGGAATCAATACGTATGACAATGCGCGGAACATGGTCACCCGCTCGTTTGATTTAGGGATTACCCATTTCGATCTGGCCAATAACTACGGACCTCCTCCCGGTTCGGCGGAAGAGACGTTTGGCCGGATTCTGACCCAAGACCTTAAGAGCCACCGGGATGAACTGATTATCTCGTCCAAAGCCGGATATTACATGTGGCCCGGACCTTACGGGGAGTGGGGATCGCGCAAGTATATCGTCTCCAGCCTGGATCAGAGCTTAAAGCGAATGGGGCTGGATTACGTCGACATTTTTTATTCGCACCGCTTTGACCCCGACACTCCGCTGGAAGAAACGATGATGGCGCTTGACCATATTGTGCGCTCCGGCAAAGCGCTGTACGTCGGCATTTCGAATTATACTGCGGAGCAGACGGCCGAGGCCGCCGCCATCCTGAAGCAGCTGGGAACGCCGCTCCTGATCCACCAGCCAAGCTACTCCATGTTGAATCGCTGGATCGAAAACGGCCTGCAGGACGTGCTGGACGAGCAGGGGATCGGCACGATTGCTTTTACTCCGCTGGCTCAAGGGCTGCTGACGAACAAATATCTGAACGGCATTCCGGAAGATTCGCGCGCAGCGAGTCCGTCGGTCTTCCTGAACGAGAGCAACATTACGCCGGATGTGCTTCGCAAGATTCGGGCGCTGAACCAGCTTGCCGCCGCCCGCGGCCAAAGCCTGGCTCAACTGGCGCTGGCCTGGGTGCTTCGCGGAGGACGCGTCACCTCGGCACTTATCGGAGCCAGCCGCGTCAGCCAGATCGAAGATAATGTGGCTGCGCTGAAGAACCAGGAATTCAGCAAGGAGGAGCTGGACCGGATCGAAGCGATTTTGAAGACGGAAAGCGAATCCTGATCCTGTCTATCCTGCGCATAAACGATAGGCTGGTTCCGCTGACGGAAACTTAAGTCCATATCGTTGATCTTACGAACCATAACTCTCATATCCGTGTATCATTAAGCTTACGATCAATAACTGTCACGTCATTGACCATACGCGGAGTAACTGTCTTGTCATGGAACACACGCAGTATAATATAACTCGCTTGTCATTGAACTTAAGGGGAATACCCGCTTGTCATGGAGCTAACGCATAATAACCCGCTTGTCTGCCAAAGGGCAGGGCAGGCGGGTTATTGTGTATCATGGCGCCTAGGATCCGCGCAGGGAATCCGGCCGGGCCGACGCTACGGGATCCGGAGCCGTCACCACGGTGCGGTACGCTGTGGGAGACTGCCCGCACAGCCGTTTGAACTGGCGGGAGAAATACAGGGCGTCCGTCAGCCCGACGGAAGCGGCCACCTGCTCGATCGACAGCTCCGGCCGCTCGCGAAGCAGCTGGCGCGACTTGTCGATGCGGAGCTTAAGCAAATAGGTTACCGGCGAGCAGCCGGTTTCCTTCTTGAATATCCGCGACAGGTAGGCGCGGTTATAACCGAGGCTGTCGCACATCTGCTCAATGGAGACGGGATGGGCGTATTGTGCGGACATATAGTGGATCATCTGCTTGACGGTTCGCTGCACCTGCGATTCCGTTCCCGTCAGCCGGGAATGGCTTGACAAAATATTCTGCGCTTCGGAGAAGATGAGGTACAGATAGCCAAGCGACGCCAGATCGGCGCTCTCTTGCTTCGTATAGAACGCATCCTGCATCCGTTCGATGGAGCCGGGGATCATGGTGTTCCCGTCGGTAAAGAGCACCGGATGCAGCGGATCGAAGCCGGTGTTCGCAAGGAGCTGCTGCGCTTCCCTGCCGGAAAAGGCAGTCCAGCGGTAACGCCAGGGTTCGTCGGCGTCGGAGGCATAGCTGACCAGTTGGCCGGGATGAATGAGAAAGCAGCTTCCTTCCCCGAGCTCATAGGTCCGCTGCTCGGTTCGAAACGTCCCTTTTCCCTCTTCTACATAATGAAGCAGATAGTAATCGTAAATTTTCGGCCCGACGGCATGCACCGGCTTGGTCTGGCTTTCTCCCGCGAACAGCACGTGCAGCGGGCCGTCGTCATGATATACGGGGTTTGAAGCAACGGAGTAGGTCTCCTGCGGAATCATGGATTCATCGATCCTTTCACAGACTTCAAAATAATTGCAGTCTTTCTTACACCATTATAATCCCCAAGGTCACATAAATCCATATGGAGTCAACATAATTGCATTAACGTGAACAGGAAGTCCTTTTATAATGAAATAGCAGGACCATAAGGAAAGGATGGGTGCATATCTCTATGAAATCGGAAACTTTATTGCAGCAATTCATGACGAAATACGGTGACAGCAACCAGGAAGTACGGGTGTTTCATGCTCCGGGCCGGGTCAACCTGATCGGAGAGCATATCGATTATAACGGAGGTTACGTTCTTCCAGCGGCGCTGGAGTTTGGCACGACGCTGCTCGTACGGGAACGCGGGGACGATTTGATTCAGCTGGCCTCCACAAATTTGCCTTATGAGTACAAATTAGCCGTTAAGGAAATCGGCAGCAGCAAAACTGGCGAGTGGGTCGACTATGCCGTCGGCGTCATGGTCGAGAACGCCAATATTGGCTGTCCGGTCACGAAAGGGTATGACCTGCTCTATCACGGCGATATTCCAAACGGTGCTGGATTGTCTTCTTCCGCTTCGATCGAAGTGGTTACTTCGTATGCGCTGCAGTCGATGGAAGGCTGCAGTACGGACACGGTGCAGATCGCGCTCCTGTCGCAAAAAGCCGAGAACCAGTACGTGGGCGTCAACTGCGGCATCATGGACCAATTCGCCGTCGCGAACGGCAAGAAGGACCATGCGATCCTGCTCATGTGCGACACGCTGGAATACAAGCATGTTCCGTTCCGCACCGCGGCTTACAAGATGGTCATTGGCAATACGAACAAGCGCAGAGGCCTGGTGGATTCGGCCTACAACGAGCGCCGTTCGCAGTGCGAAACGGCCTTAGCCCAGCTGCAGGCGAAGATGCCTTCGCTTCAGTATTTGGCCGGCCTGACACCGGATCAATTCGAATCGCTCAAGGATGCCATCGCCGATGAGACAGTCGTAAGGCGCGCCCGGCACGTGGTCGAAGAGAACCAGCGGGTGCTGGACTCGGTGGAAGCGCTGAAGCAGAACGATCTGCAGTCCTTTGGACAGCTGATGAACGCTTCGCATGCATCACTGCGTGACCTGTATGAGGTCAGCTGCGAAGAGCTGGACGTCATGGTTGAAGAAGCACAGCGGATCGAAGGCACGCTGGGCTCGCGGATGACCGGAGCCGGTTTTGGCGGCTGCACCGTGTCGCTTGTGCATGAAGATGCGGTGGAGCGGTTTATTCAGCAGGTCGGCGAAGCGTATCAGGCGAGAACGGGCCTTAAGGCCGATTTCTATGTGTGCAGCGCAGGAGACGGAGTCAAAGAACTGAAAGGGGATCACTAAGATGGCTATTCTCGTAACGGGTGGAGCAGGATATATCGGGTCGCATACGGTAGCGGCTCTTCTGGAGCGCGGCGAGGAAGTTGTCGTGCTTGACAATTTGCAGACCGGACACCGTGGAGCGCTGCTCGGCGGTAAGCTCTACGAAGGGGATCTGCGGGACAAGGAGCTGCTGGCGAAGCTGTTTGCCGAGAACGAGATCGACGCAGTCATCCATTTTGCAGCAAATTCCCTCGTAGGCGAGAGCATGCAGAAGCCGGTGAAGTATTATGACAACAACGTCTACGGCACGCTTTGCCTGCTGGAAGCGATGGACGCGGCGAACGTGCGCGGGATCGTCTTTTCCTCCACGGCAGCGACTTACGGTGAACCGGAACGCGTGCCGATTGTCGAGAGCGACCGCACGCAGCCGACGAACGTGTACGGGGAAACCAAATTGATGATGGAGCGCATGATGTCCTGGTTCGACCAGGTGCTGGGCATCAAATACGTGGCTTTGCGTTACTTCAATGCGGCCGGGGCGCATGACAGCGGCAAAATCGGCGAGGATCACCGTCCCGAAAGCCATCTCATTCCGCTCGTGCTGCAAACCGCGCTAAAGCAGCGCGAGAGCATCGCCGTCTTTGGCGACGACTATCCGACGGCCGACGGATCCTGCGTACGCGATTACATCCATGTGAGCGACCTGGCGGACGCGCATTTGCGGGCGGTCGACTATTTGCGTAAGGGTGAGGCCAGCAACGTGTTTAACCTGGGCATTGGCGAAGGCTTCTCCGTGAAAGAAGTCATCGAGACGGCCAAGAAGGTCACCGGACTGGACATTCCTGTCGTCGTGCAAGCCCGCCGCGCCGGAGATCCCGCCGTGCTCGTCGCTTCGTCGGAAAAAGCCCGCACCGTGCTCGGTTGGAACCCTTCGCGGACTAAGCTGGAGGACATTATCGAGAGCGCCTGGAGCTGGCATCAAAGCCATCCTGACGGATATGGCAAAGAATAAGGGGGAAGCGCATTGAATCCACAAACCGACACCACGAATCCCTTGAAAGAACAAGCCTTGCAGGCGATCGACCGCTTGGTGCGTTTCGCCCTGGACCACCGGCTCATTCAGGCTGAAGACACCGATTACAGCCGCAACCTGCTGCTGGATATGTTCGGCGTAAGCGAGCCCTCACTTAGCGGAACTGAGCCGGAAGCCGCGGACAGTCCGCAGCCGATGATCGACACGCTGCTGGATTATGCGTTTGAGATCGGCCTGATGTCGGAAAATACCGACACTTACCGCGACCTGCTCGACGCCAAGATTATGGGCCTGCTCATGGCGCGGCCTTCGGAAGTGATCGCAGAATTTGAGCGTACGGCCCAGAAGCAAGGAATTGAAGCGGCGACCGACCGATTTTACCGGCTGTCGATTGACTCGAACTACATCCGGATGGACCGGGTCAGCAAGAACGTATACTGGACGTATACGTCGGAATACGGCGACATCGAGATGACCATCAATCTGTCCAAGCCGGAGAAAAGTCCGAAGGAAATCGCCATGGCCAAGCTGCTGCCGCCGCCGGTCTATCCAAAATGCCAGCTGTGCCGCGAGAATGTTGGCTACGCCGGCCGGGTCAACCATCCCGCGCGCCAAAACCTGCGGATCATTCCGCTCAAGATGAATAACGAAAACTGGTTCTTTCAGTATTCGCCTTATGTGTACTACAATGAGCACTGCATCGTGTTCCACCACGATCACGTGCCGATGAAGCTGACGAAGGACAGTTTGCGGCGTCTGCTCGCTTTTGTGGACGTCTTCCCGCATTATTTTATCGGCTCGAATGCCGATCTGCCGATCGTGGGCGGGTCCATTCTGACCCACGACCACTTCCAAGGCGGGCGCCACACGTTCCCGATCCAGAACGCGCCGAAGGAAGCATCCTTCGCCCAGCCGCAGTTCCCGGACGTGACGGTCAGCATCGTCAAATGGCCGATGTCCGTGCTGCGGCTTGCGTCGGCGGACAGCGCAGTCCTGCTGGAATGCGCCGATTCCATCTACGAAGCATGGAAGCAGTACAGCGATCCGGAAGCCGGGATTTACGCTTTTACGGAAGAGGACGGAGAACGGGTGCCGCATAACACGGTGACTCCGATCGTCCATCGGACGCCGGACGGCGCTTACGAAATGGATTTGGTGCTGCGCAACAATCGGACCAGCGAGGAGCATCCGGCGGGGATTTTCCATCCGCATGCCGAAATGCACCATATCAAGAAGGAAAACATCGGCCTGATCGAAGTGATGGGCCTGGCGATTCTGCCGGGGCGACTGAAAGAAGAGCTGGATCAGGTCGCGGATATCCTCTCTGGAAATCGCGGTCTGTACGAAGAGCTGCTTCAAGGCGACAACCACCCGCTTCAGGTGCACAAACCGTGGATCATCCGTCTGGTGGAAGAACAAGGCATGGAGCGGGACAAAGCCGAGGCCTCGGAGTGGGTGCAACAGGAGGTTGGACGCATTTTTGTAGAAATTTTGGGCCATGCCGGCGTCTACAAACGGACGGAGGCCGGGCAGCTGGCGTTCCGACGCTTCCTCGCTGCGATGGGGTATGCCGAGGCGTAATTTCTTATAGTTGGGGGTGCACCCCCAATCAAATCAAACCGCTTTTTCCCTGTAAGGGAAGGGCGGTTTGTTTCTTCTGCGGCCGGAGGGTTATAATATTTAGGGCAACTCATTACATCATGGAGGCGAATCCGACAATGAAAGCATTTGAATTTCATAACCCGACCAAGCTGATTTTCGGCCAGGGTCAGCTGGATAAATTAAAGACCGAAGTTCCGAAATACGGGAAAAAGGTGCTGCTAGTCTACGGCGGCGGAAGCATCAAGCGCTCCGGCTTGTACGACAACGTGCTTGCGCTGCTTAAGGAAATCGACGCCGAGGTGACCGAACTGGCCGGCGTAGAGCCGAATCCGCGTTTATCGACTGTACATAAAGGGGTAGACCTGTGCCGGGCGAACGGCATCGAGCTGATTCTTGCGGTTGGCGGCGGCAGCGTGCTCGACTGCTCCAAGGCGATTGCGGTCGGCGCCAAATATGACGGCGATATGTGGGACTTCGTGGAACGCAAAGCCGCAGCACAGGCGGCCCTTCCGCTCGGCACGGTACTGACGATGGCTGCGACGGGCTCGGAAATGAACGGTGGCTCGGTCATTACGAACGAGGAAACGAAAGAGAAGATGGGCTGGGGCAGCCCGCATGCTTTCCCGGCATTTTCCATTCTGGATCCGGTGAACACGTACTCGCTGCCGAAGGACCAAACCGTCTACGGCATGGTGGATATGATGTCCCACGTGCTGGAGCATTACTTCCACCAGGAGACCAATACGCCGGTTCAGGACGGCTTCTGCGAAACGGTGCTTCGTACCGTCATCGAAACGGCGCCGAAGCTGATTAACGATTTGGAGAACTACGAGTATCGCTCCACGATCATGTACTGCGGCACGATGGCACTGAACGGGGTGCTCAACATGGGTATGTCCGGCGACTGGGCGACCCACAATATTGAACATGCCGTGTCGGCCGTGTATGACATTCCGCACGGTGGCGGTTTGGCTATTCTGTTCCCGAACTGGATGAAATACAACCTGAACGTGGATCCGGGCCGCTTCAAGCGCCTTGCCGTCAACGTATTTAATGTAGATCCGGCCGGCAAGAGCGACGAGCAGGTTGGGGAAGAGGGCATCCAGGCGCTTCGCGAATTCTGGAGCTCCATCGGTGCGCCAGCTCGTCTGGCCGATTACGACATCGACGACAGCCAAATTGAAGTGATGGCCGAGAAATCGGTCCGCTTCGGTCCGTTCGGCAACTTCCGCAAGTTGAACAAGGAAGACGTCATCGAAATTTACAAAATGTCGCTGTAAACCGCGCGCGGACCGTCAGCGAGAGTGAGGCAGGAACTTTCCTACCTGCGAAAAAATAGCTAAGGGGCTTTCCCAAGGTCGATATGACCCGGGTAAGCCCCTTTTGCCGTTGCGGCATCATGTATCCGGCATTGACGGTAATGATGGTGCTGCACCCCGGAGCCTGTCCTTTTATCCCTCATTGACGGTTGGGATGAACCGAGTCCTTAATGATTAACCGGGCGGCTCCGCCGTACCAAAATGCTCAGCCGAACCAACCGAATCGTTTCCAAGATTCCTTTCAGTGCCATAAGCACGGTCATCGTCTTCACCCAAAAGATGACGTCCGGCTGATAAATGGTGGCAATATGCCAAACCGGCACGACCTGGGTCATGCTCAAGATCAGGATGATAAACAAACCTGCAAAATTCAGAACGATGCCTGATATCACTTTGATTGAAATTCCATGATGACGGGATTGGTCAGCGTTCAACGGCCCAATGCAGCGCTTGGCAGACCGAACGAGAGTGTATAACAACCATACGCTGAGTATGAATATGATCCCATCAACTAGCAAGTATTTTTGCGTCATGCTTAGAAAAGATCCACCTGCTGGTTGTTCATTCATGATATTGATGACCCCGGAAGCGATATGGGTCGTCGTGATGATGTGTGATTTGAATAACGTGGAATCGATCGCGTCAAGTACGTTAGAGAACACGATAACTCCCAGTTGTTGTTCCGGAACGATATAAGCTTGGGCTTGGAAGCCGATCGAGCCGCCCGGCTGACCGATCACCGGCATATCGTTAATACGGCCCGTCATCCAACCCATGGCGTACGTTCCCGGAACAGGTTCGGTCTGCATAAGCCGAATTCCTTCCGGAGAGAGGACGGAATCCTTTTCAAATCGGCCGCCGTTGATTTGGGCAATCAAGTAATGGCTCATGTCCTCCGCGCTCGTATAGAGATAGCCTGCCGGCGCATCCCCTGGAATAAAAATATAGGGACCGTCGTAGGCAACGTTGTATCCGAATATCCGGCGGTAGGGCGCAGCCAGTCCGTGTTCAGCTGCTTCATCGAGAGTAACGAAGCTGTTATGCATCGACAGTGGGCTGAAAATATGCTCCTTTACATAGTCGCCATAGGACTGGCCGGATACTTGCTGCACAATATAGCCGAGCAGTACATAGTTTGCGTTCGAATACCTGTAAGGGTGTTCGGTTTGGTTGGATTGCTTCAAAAACTTTTCCGCATAGGACATGGCGTTTTTCTCGAGGGCGTCTTGATTGAGGTCGCTGATACTTGACAGCGTGTTGCTAAACGTTGAGATTTGGGAGAACCCGCTCGTTTGATTGAGTAACTGACGTACAGTAATGGACTTTGCACCGCTATACTTGGTGGGGATATAGCGCTGTATAGGTGCGTCCAGGTCGATTTTTCCGGATTCGGCAAGCTGCAGAACAGCCATAGCGGTAATCGATTTGCCGATCGAGCCTAATCCGAAAGGTGTTTCAGGGGTTACAGGACGACCTGAAGAATCGGCTTGACCATACCCTTTAAGGAAAAGGATCCGATCGCCTTGTACAATCCCGAGAGCCAGCCCCGGAAGATGCTGCCGCTTCATTTCACGAGCAATATACGCATCTACTTCGGAAAAGATTGAGTTGCCGGATTGCTCTGCTTTTGTGCTTTCCCCACCTCGCGCTGAAACGAATAGGGGGAAGATGGACAAACCGCACAAGATGATGGCCATGATCCTCATTCTCATGTTCATGATATCCCATCCTCTCTTGATCATGTTTTCATAAATGAATAATTTTAAATTCATTCACATCAAGCTAAAAAAAAGACCAACTTGAATCATTTATGATGATTTGTTAGTCCTTGCATAATAAATTCCGCTAAATATTGGGTGACTTTTGGGAAATATTGAATTCCGATTTCTTCCTTATGAGTATCGATGTAGACCAGCGAATCAAGGAAAACGGGCAGCAGCTCATCGTCGATGTCTTCTCTGATCTTTCCCTGTGCCTTCCAGCTTTTAAATAATTCCATGTAAAAAGCACGAAAAGAATCGATATTTTTGCTGCCTTCATTTCTATAGTATTGTTCAAGCTCCTTATAGAAATCCCGGCTATACCATTCTTTCAAAATCGGGTTGGTGTGAACAGCCTCGATATTTCTCATGATCAGTTGATTAATGACTTTCACAGGCTCCTGATCCAAATCAACCGATTCGATCAGCTGCTTCTTGAGGTTCTCATTCTCCTCGATATAGATTTCCAAAAACAGCCGCTCTTTGGATGAATAGTAGTTATAGAAAGTTCCAACGCCGATACCGGCGGATTGGGCTATTTCTTTAATATTCGTTTTTTTGAATCCCTTTGTACTGAACAGATTCTTTCCGTGTTTAAATATGTCTGATTTGATATCCATTGGATTAGCCCTCAACCTTTAGAATGAATATTTTTAAATTCATTCACATTAAATCATACAGATGACCGGACTGTCAAACATATCCAAAGATTTGGGCTGGTCACCTGGCTGAAGAAGACGGGAATGGCGCCGGAGGAGATGAGGCCGTGAGCCAGAAGGGATAAAAGGAGGATTTTGACGGAAAATTCCCGGGATCTTAACGAAAAAGGGAAATTTTGAAACAATTTAGGCACTTCAAGCGTATACCCTTATATAGACAGTCTGGAACACATGCAGGGGGGAACGGTGGATGGAAACGCTCTATTGGAGCTGCCTGGCAGGCGGAGTTATTTTTGCGGTGGTCAGCGTGGTGCTCGGCGATATTTTGAGCAATGCGCTGGATGGATTTCTCGATTTTCTGTCCGTTGACGTGCTGAAGCCGATGGTGATTGCGACGGCGGTGACCGTATTCGGAGGCGCAGGCATTTTGCTGCTGCGTTACACCGGTTTGCATCAGGGATTGACCGCGCTCATCGCCGGGATCGGTGCCATTGCTATGGCGGGTGTCGTCTATGTGGCGTATGTCAGGCCGATGGAGAACAGCGAGAATTCCACGGGATATTCCATCCGCGAGCTCGAAGGACGCATCGGCGAAGTTACGATTCCGATTCCGCCGGAAGGCTACGGCGAGGTGATGGTGAGGCTGGGAGCGGGTAATACCCTGCACATCGCCTCCAGTTTGGAGCACCTTCCTCTGCCCGCCGGAACCCGCGTCGTCGTTGTGGATGTGCTGGACGGCGTCCTGCGCGTGACCGGACTTGAAGAGAGAAAAGGAGATGTGGTTTGATGTCAGTGCCTGAATACTTAGTAATACCGCTGATCGTCATAGGGGTAATCGTTGTGCTTGGCTTGGCTTTTTGGGCCCGTTACAAAACGGTGGGACCGGATGAAGCCATGATCGTGACGGGATCTTTTCTGGGGAACAAGAACATATCGGAGGACGAATCCGGACGAAAAATCAAAATCGTGCGGGGCGGAGGGGCTTTTATCCTGCCTGTCTTCCAGCAGTCGGAATTCATATCGCTGCTCTCCCACAAGCTGGATGTGTCAACGCCGGAAGTGTATACGGAGCAGGGCGTGCCCGTCATTGCCGACGGCGTAGCGATTATCAAGGTCGGCGGTACGATTGAAGATGTCGCGACCGCCGCGGAGCAGTTCATCGGCAAGCCGATCGAGGCTCTGAAGGGCGAGGCGCAGGAAGTGCTGGAAGGCCATTTGCGGGCCATTCTCGGTTCGATGACCGTGGAAGAGGTGTACCGGAACCGCGACAAGTTTGCCCAGGAGGTTCAGGGCGTGGCGGCCAGGGATTTGAAGAAAATGGGCCTGCAGATCGTCTCCTTTACGATTAAGGACGTACGCGACAAGCAGGGTTATCTCGATGCGCTCGGCAAACCGCGGATAGCGGCGGTGAAGCGGGACGCGGAAATCGCCGAAGCGGAAGCGATGCGTGACGCCCGCATCCAGAAGGCGAACGCCGAGGAACAGGGGCAGAAGGCCGAGCTGCTGCGCGATACGAACATCGCCGAAGCGACGAAGGAAAAGGAACTGAAGGTGGCTTCCTTCAAGAAGGATCAGGATACTGCCAAGGCAGAAGCGGATCAGGCGTACCATATTCAGGAGGCGCGTGCCAAGCAGACGATGGTGGAAGAGCAGATGAAGGTCGAGCTGGTCCGCAAGGAGCGAGAGATCGACCTGCAGGAGAAGGAAATCCAGGTGCGGCAGAAGCAGTACGATGCGGAAGTGAAGAAGAAGGCGGACGCCGACCGGTATGCGGTCGAAGTCGCGGCCGAAGCCGACAAGGCGAGAAAAATGCTGGAGGCCGAAGCGCTGCAGTACTCCATCGAAACCCAGGCCAAGGCATCGGCCGAGCAGAAGCGGCTGGACGGCCAGGCCATTGCCGACGCGGAACGGGCCAAAGGTACCGCCGAGGCAGAAGTCATCCGCCTGCGGGGTCTCGCGGAGGCCGATGCGAAAGAGAAGCTGGCTGAAGCCTTCCAAAAGTTCGGCGAAGCGGCCATCCTCGATATTATCGTGAAAATGCTGCCTGATCTGGCGGGCAAAATTGCCGAGCCGATCGCTTCCATCGACAAGTTGACGGTGGTGGACACCGGCAAGGGAGAGGGCGCGGCACGCGTGAGCAATTACGTCACGGAGCTGATGTCGACAGCCCCGGAAATGCTCAAGAACGTGTCCGGCATCGACGTGGAAAGCCTCATTAAAGGCTTGACCGGACCGAAAACGTCCCCGGCTGCCGCAGCTGCTGCGCCTGCGGCGGCTCAGCAGGATTTGGTTACCCTGGAAGCGGGGGCAACGAAGGAATAAAGGAACTTTATGCGGGATAACCGGCGATCAGCATGCCGATTCGTCGGTATGTGAAGAGAGAGCCGAGTATCCCCATAGATCAGACAATGAAAAAAACGGCGGCTTGCTTTTGGGTACTTTACCAGAGAGAAGCCGCCGTTTTTGTTTGGATTGACTTTGTTGGGGGCTTTCAGGTACCGGTCAACCGGGCTGCCGACGATCATTTTCATACACACTTAGAAAAGAAGCCGGTCCGCAGCAGCGGACCGGCTTCGAGGGTTATAAGATGACATGTTCATCGATTCACACTACAGCAGCAATATCGCCGCACCCATCATCGGTGTGATGACCATGCATGTTTTCAGCCAACCGGCAGGAACGCGTTTTGTAAACTTCGCTCCGACGTAAGACCCGATCATCGTTCCGCTCACTACCGCAATGAGCAGCCGGAAATCCAGGTACCCGATCGTGAAGTAGCCTGCTCCGCCCGCCAGCGCAATCGGAATGATGACCATCATGGTTGTTCCCGCCGCATAGCGCATCGGCATGCCAAGCAGCAGCATGAGCCCCAACTGGATGAACGGTGTGGAGCCGATGCCGAACAGACCCGACAGCATGCCGGTAACAAGGCCGATCAGCAGAGCGCACGACCAATACCGCAGTCCTTTGGCGGCGGGCGGAGCCTGTTCCACGGACGCAATCGGCCGACGCGAAACGACCGCCATCCGCAGCCACAGGGCGAGCCCCGAGGCGAACAGCATGCCGGAAGTCATCAAGCCCAAATTAGCCTCCGGAATGAGCGATGACCAGCCGGAGCTGATCCACGCTCCCGCCGCACCGGCCAAACCGACGACGGCTCCCGATTTCAGCAGCATATTTCTTTCGCGGTAATGGCTGACCGAACCGGAAAGGGACGAGAAGAACATTGCCGCCAGCGCGGTTCCGAGCGCGATATGAATCGGATAACCGAACACGACGGTCAAAATCGAGATGATAAAACCGGAGCCGCCCGCACCTACGAAGCCCAGGAGCAGGCCTAGCAGAATCATAACGACAGAAATATCGATCAGCTTCATCGGTCCATCCTCCACACCTGGTGGGGAACGCCGATTCCAGCCGGGTTCGGCAGGTCTTCGCAAACGCGGCTGACGGTGTCCAGAACCATGATGGCCGGTTTCGTTCCAGTGACAGGCCATGCATGCAGCGCTTCGATATTGGGATCTCCGTTTCTTATGAACGCGATCCAGGCCTCCCGCATATTCCTTGCGAGCGGGTATTGCTCGGCTGGTACCGCGTACGGATCATCGGCTGGAGGAGCAGCTGGAGGCTGCGAATCCGGCGCCCAATGAACAAGGCTGCCCTCATAGCCGTGCGTCGCTCCGAGAGAGCCGCCTGCGCGAAGCCGGTACATCCATACCGGGGTTCCCGAGGAAGCCAAAGCCCCAGCAAACTGCAAAGCTCCAATCGTGTACAAATGCTCGGTTAATGCGGTGCGCCATGCATCGGCTGGGGACATCGTCCCGGCATAAAGCTGATAAGCATCCCATACGGCGGGAGCATTCCGTCCAAAAAGTCTGTCGAGCGGTTCCATGCCGGGGGATTGAAGCGAGGAATCATCACGGATGAAAATCGACGCTTCGTCTTCGTTCGTCCCGATCAGCAGCGGCGGCAGACCGGCGCTGGCGGCAATGTTCGCCAAAGGATCCAAGGGAATGACCTGTCCGTCCGCCACCGGACCGAACATGTGCAGGCTGCGCGGCGTATCCGGTCCGACAGCGGACTGCGCTTCGATGATTCGCGCAAACGGAATCTCCAGCAGCTGTTTTGGATCTGCACCGGACAGCCCCAGCTCTTCGAGGAGCCGGATAGTGGTGACGTTTGCGGTGCGCCGATCCCGAATCGCTTGGGTGGCGCCGCTCTGAAGGGTAGCGCGATGGAATAATCCGCGTGCCGCTTCCATGGCATAGAGCGAAGCGGTGCATTTGGCACCGGCTGAATTTCCGATGACGGTCACGCGGGCCGGATCGCCGCCAAATGCGGAAATGTTATGCTGGACCCACTGCAGCGCAGCCGCAATATCGAGCAGGCCGTTGTTCCCCGAGGCCGCATACTCCTCGCCGAGCACCTCACCCAGGTAGAGGAAGCCTAACGCTCCAAGGCGGTAATTGATCGATACATAGACGATTCCATCCTCGGCCGCATGCCGCAAACCATCGCAGTCGGCACCGCTGCCTGATACGAATCCGCCGCCGTGGATATACACCAATACGGGCTTTGGTTCATTACCGGATCCCGAAGTCCACACATTCAAATACAAACAATCCTCGGATTGTATACGTTCGCCACCGCCTAGTGGATCGGTTTTTTGGGGGGCGTGAGGGCCGAAGCGATCGCATTTCTTCACGTCCGACCATGAATGCGGAGGCGCCGGGGGCATGAATCTCCGTTTGCCCGTCGGTGGGGCTGCATAGGGAATACCCCGGAATACATAAATCCCGCTTAAGGATACTCCTGAAACTTTGCCTGATGCTGTTTGTACGATCAAGGTGTTCGTCTCCTATCCCTATCGGTTTGTGACTATTATATCTTGTTTATTCCATGAACTATAATATATATTGAATTATATTTATCATAACTTATGGGTTATGTTTGAAACAGAAAGAGGGAACCGAAATGGAGCTGCTGCAGTTAAAATATTTTCAGGTTGCTGCCCGAATGCAGCATATGACCCAGGCGGCCCGCAGCCTGCATATTTCGCAGCCGGCACTCAGCAAAATGATCGCCTCGCTGGAAGCCGAGCTGGGCCTGAAGCTGTTTGAACGGGAGCGAAAAAGCATACGGTTGAACGAGCACGGCAAGTTATTTTTGCATCAGGTGGATATCGCCCTACAAGCCCTTGAGGACGGCAGACTTCAGCTGCAGGACCTCGGCGGCTCCGCTTTTCCCGCCGTTACGCTCGACGTTCGCGCCTCCTCGCATTTGCTGCCGGACCTATTAGCCGATTTCCGCAAAGATTGTCCGATCGCCGATTTCCATTTGCTGCAGCATTCCGCAACTTTTGAAGGGGCGGCGAGCTTCGACCTTTGCCTTTCCGACGGGGCCGAACTGCCGCCGGGAACAACGTCGGTTTCCTTGCTTGAGGAGGAAATTTTCGTTGCGGTTCCCGCAGACCATCCGCTCGCTGACCGTAAGCATGTCGGCTTGAAAGAGCTAAGGGGAGAAAGCTTCATCACGCTGCCCCCGGGCAAATCGCTGCGCGAAACGACGGATGCGTTTTGCCGCCTTGCCGGATTTACCCCGCGCATCCGGTTTGAAAGCGACGATCCTGCCATGGTTCGCGGTCTGATCCGGGCCGGGCAGGGTGTTGCTTTTCTGCCGGCCATCACTTGGGGCGGCTCGACCGGGCCGGATGTCGTGCAGCTGCGGCTCAAAGAAAGCTGGTGCAGACGCTCGATTGCCTTGTCTTGGCCACTGGAACGGTATTTGACGCATACCGCTGTGGCGTTTCGCGATTTTGCCGTTGCCTATTTTGCCAGATTGGCTGAATCGCATCATCAGAATTTTGGTCGAGGGGAACAAAGCGGGGGACCAGGAAATGCATGATTTTGACAAGTATTCGTTTGACGAATCGGCCGATTTCTGATATTTTTGCTGTCTGTCAGAGATGATAAACTTATCAGGCGTCAGCAAATGAGGTGCATAGTGTGAGCAGTCTGCAAGTGAGCAAGGTGTTAAATAACAATGTCATCATTGCCGAGCATCCCCAGCACGGCGAGGTAGTGGTCATCGGCAAGGGGATCGGATTTAACCGGAAGACGGGGCAGGCCATTCCGCTGGCGGAAGTAGAAAAGATGTTTATTTTGACCAAACCGGAGGAGCAGGAGCAGTACAAGCAGCTGCTGCCGCAGGTAGACGAGAAACTGATTGAAGCCGTCAACGAAATTTTGCTGCATGCCGACCAGACCAGTTCCGGGGCTTTGAACGAGCATGTCCATATCGCACTGACGGATCACATCGCATTTGCGATCAAGCGCATGCAGCAGGGCATTCATATCCATAATCCCTTTTTGTACGAGACGAAAGAAATGTATCCCGAGGAGTTTCGAATGGCGGAATTCGCCGTCCGGCTGATTCATCAAAAACTCGGCGTGGATCTGGGTGAAGAGGAAGCCGGATTCATCGCCCTGCATATCCACGGCGCGCTGACCAACCAGCATATATCCGAAGTGCGCAAGCACTCCGAACTGATCAGTGATCTTGTCCACATCGTGGAAACGGAGATGGACTTCCGGGCCCCCCGGGATTCGCTGGACTATTCCCGCCTGATTACGCACCTCAGATTTGCCTTGGAGCGGATCCGCAGAGGCGAGGCCGTGGAAGAAACGGACACGCTGGACGCCTTAATGAAGCGGGAATATCCGGACACGTACCGTCTCGCCCAAAAGCTGACCGAAGTGATGGAGGAACGTCTCGGCCGGCCCGTATATCCGGCGGAAGCCGGATATTTGACCATCCATCTCCAGCGTCTGGTTCACAAAAAGCAGGGACGCGTGGACTGATCGAAGGCGGAGCAGAACTTAACCCCGCTAACGGATATCAAGCGCTTGCAACTTGGTGGGAGGGGTGCTACAATACTGTCTGTAATCAACCCAATTGAACAAGCATACGTGTTACTGATACGATCAGGCATGAGTAAACCTGTAGATCTTGGTTGTTTTGCCCATTACTCGGGCAATCTAACGCTTAGCGATAGAAACAGCCAGGATCCCGAGCGGATACTCATGCCTTTTTGGCATTCCACAAAATATTAGTAGAAAGCAGGATGATCATCATGCAGCAAACGTTTAAAATTATCGATGAAGACGGAATTCATGCGCGTCCGGCGACAGCGCTTGTCAATACAGCAACCAAATTCCAGGAGACGGAATGCTTTGCCGAATCCGGCGGTAAAAAGGTCACTCTTAAGTCGATTTTGGGCGTTCTGTCCCTGGACCTGGAACAGGGCGATATCATTTCGCTGATCGCGGAAGGCGGCGATGAGCGCGCAGCGCTGGAAGCGCTTGAAAAGGTCATGGTCGGCGAAGGGCTGGGCGAGATTCATGAATAATATCAAGGGAATCGCGGCATCGGCGGGAATCGCGATCGCCCGCGCATTCATCTTGGAGCACCCGGATTACGCGGTAACCCGCAAGCAGGCGGATGACGTCCAGACCGAGCTTGCCAAGCTGGATGATGCGCTGGCCAAGTCGCGGGTGGAGCTTGAAGCCATCAAAGCGCGGACGCTGGCGGAATTGGGCGAGAAAAAAGCAGAAATTTTCGAGTCGCACTTGCTCATTTTAAGCGACCCGGAACTTATTGATCCCGTGAAGGACAAAATCCGGAGCGAAGCGGTCAATGCGGAATATGCCCTGAATGAGACGGCGGGGCAGTTCATTCAGATGTTCGAAAATATGAAAAGCGCTTATCTTCAGGAACGCGCCGCGGATATGCGGGACGTGACCAAGCGCATCCTGAAGCATCTGCTCGGCCTTCAATACGTGAGCCCATCGGAGATCGACGAGGAAGTTATTGTGATCGCCGAGGATTTGACTCCATCGGACACGGCCGGGTTAAACCGAAAGTTCGTGAAAGGCTTTACGACGAATATCGGCGGAAGGACGTCGCACTCGGCCATCATGGCCCGTTCGCTCGAAATTCCGGCGGTGGTCGGCACGAAAAACGTGCTGGGATCGGTGCACAGCGGCGAGCTGGTGATCGTGGACGGGATTGAAGGAAACGTCATCATCAGTCCGGCGGATGAGGTCATCGCCGAATATACGGCGAAGCAGCAGGCATATGCCAAGCAGATGGAGGAGTGGAAGAAGCTCCGTACGGAACCGACGGTCTCGAAGGACGGGGTTAACGTGGAGCTGGCGGCCAACATCGGTACGCCGAACGACGTGGCGGGCGTCCTTGACAATGGCGGCGAAGCGGTGGGGCTGTACCGGACCGAGTTTCTCTACATGGGCCGCGACAAGCTGCCTTCGGAAAACGTGCAGTACAACGCCTACAAAAACGTGCTGGAGCAGATGAACGGCAAGCCGGTGGTTGTGCGCACGCTGGACATCGGCGGCGATAAGGAGCTGCCTTATATGGATCTGCCGAAGGAAATGAATCCGTTTCTCGGATTCCGTGCGATTCGCCTCTGCCTGGACCGCCAGGACATCTTCCGGATCCAGCTGAGAGCTCTGCTTCGGGCCAGCGTGCACGGCAACCTCCGCATCATGTTCCCAATGATCGCCACGCTAACCGAGTTCCGGGCAGCCAAGGCCGTTCTTCTGGAAGAGAAGGAAAAGCTGGCGGCGGAGGGCATCACCGTCGCAGAAGACATCCAGATCGGGATCATGGTCGAAATTCCGTCAACGGCCGTTCTGGCGGACGTATTCGCCAAGGAAGTGGATTTCTTCAGCATTGGGACCAATGACCTGATCCAGTACACGATGGCGGCCGACCGGATGAACGAACAGGTATCTTACCTGTATCAGCCATATAATCCGGCGATTCTTCGTCTGATCAAAATGGTCATTGACGCCGCGCACCGCGAGGACAAATGGGTCGGCATGTGCGGCGAAATGGCCGGGGACGCCGTGGCGATCCCGGTTCTGCTCGGCCTCGGGCTCGACGAGTTCAGCATGAGTGCCTCGTCCATTCTTCCGGCGCGCAGCCAGATCGCCAAGCTGTCCCGGGCGGACATGGAGCGGCTCGCCGAACAGGCGCTGCAGCTGGGCACGGCGGAGGAAGTGACGCAGCTGGTGGAGAGCATCCGGTAACGCACGGTTTTTACAAGCATAACGCGCATATCTTTATCCTAGCTCGGCTTGTATTCTTCGGAATGCCGGCCTTTTTCATTTATGTATATCCCGACTTGCAGGAGAATACAAAAAAAGAACACCCTGAAAGGGTGCTCTCCAATTCAAAGATTAGCTGCAAGCGCAGTTCAGCACCGGCTTGCGCGCCGCGGTCGTTTCGTCCAGCCGGGTTACCGGCGTGTCGTACGGTGCGTTCAGCAGCAGCTCCGGCTGCTCTTCCGCTTCCTTCGCGATGCGGATCATCGTGTCGATAAAGGCGTCGAGCGTGTCCTTGCTCTCCGTTTCGGTCGGCTCGATCATGATGCACTCCTCCACGTTAAGCGGGAAGTAAATGGTCGGCGGGTGATAGCCGAAATCGAGCAGGCGTTTCGCCACGTCCAACGTACGGATGCCGTATTGCTTCAGAGGGGAGCCCGACATGACGAATTCATGCTTGCATACGCCCGGATACGGAATGTCGAAATAAGGGGCGAGACGGCTCATCATATAGTTGGCGTTCAGCACGGCGCACTCCGATACGCGGCGAAGCCCTTCCGGGCCGTAGCTGCGGATATAGGTGTAGGCACGGACGAGAATGCCGAAGTTGCCGTAGTACGCTTTGACCCGCCCGATGGACTGATCGCTGGCGCCTTCGAGCGTGAACTTGCCCTCTGCCGTCTTCGATACGAGCGGGCGGGGCAGGAACGGAATCAGGCGGCTCTTCACGCCGACCGGACCAGCACCCGGACCGCCGCCGCCGTGCGGCGTGCTCATCGTTTTGTGCAAATTCAGGTGCACGACGTCGAAGCCCATGTCTCCCGGGCGGGTGATGCCCATGATCGCGTTGGAGTTGGCTCCGTCGTAGTACAGCAGGCCTCCGGCCTCATGGACGATGGCGGCAATTTCCTGGATTTGCTCCTCGAACAGGCCGAGCGTGTTCGGGTTGGTGAGCATCAGCGCCGCAGTGTCGCTGCCGACGGCGGTACGCAGGGCGTCAAGGTCGACGAGGCCTTTGTCCGTCGACGGGATCGTGATCGTCTTCAGCCCTGCGACGGTGGCGCTGGCTGGGTTGGTGCCATGCGAGGAATCCGGCACGATCACCTTGTCGCGCTGCTCACCGCGGCTTTCATGGTAGGCGCGGATCATCATGAGACCGGTCCATTCGCCGTGCGCGCCGGCGGCGGGCTGCAGGGTCACGGCGTCCATGCCGGTCAGACCGGCCAAATCTTCCTGCAGGCGGTAGAGCAGCTCAAGCGCGCCCTGGATGCTGTCTTCCGGCTGGTACGGATGGATTTTGGCGAAGCCCGGATAACGGGCGACATCTTCATTCACTTTCGGATTATATTTCATCGTGCAGGAACCGAGCGGATAGAATCCGTTGTCCACCCCGAAATTGCGGCGGGACAGCTCGGTGTAGTGACGGATGACGTCCACTTCGTACACTTCCGGCAATGCAGCCGGCTCCGACCGCAGCATCGAGCTCGGAATCAGCTCTTCGGTTTCCTCTACAGGGACATCAAACTCCGGCAAAGAGTAAGCGATCCGTCCGGGATGGCTCAACTCGAAAATCAACGCTTTTTCCTGAATCATATGCAGCCCTCCAGCGCTAGAGCGAATTGGTCGATCTGTTCTTTGGTGCGTCGTTCCGTGACGGCAATCAGCATATGTCCTTCCAGCTCGGTATAGGCTCTGCCGAGATCGTAGCCGCCGAGGATGCCTTTCTGCAGCAGCTTCGAATTGACCTCGGCCACGCTGGTTCCCTCCGGCAGCTTCATGACAAACTCGTTAAAATACGGGGATGTGAACGGTAAGCTTACCCCGGGAACGCTTCCGAGCCGGCGCGCGGCGTAATGACTCTTCTGCAGATTCAGCTCACTGACCTCGATCATGCCCTGCTTGCCCATGACCGACAGGTACACGGATGCGCAAAGGGCGAGCAGCGCCTGGTTGGAGCAGATGTTGGACGTCGCTTTCTCGCGGCGGATATGCTGCTCGCGGGCCTGAAGCGTCAGGACGAAGCCGCGCTTTCCGTTACGGTCGACCGTCTGGCCCACGATCCGTCCGGGCATGCGGCGCATATGGTCCTGCGACACGGCAAAGAATCCGCAGGTTGGCCCGCCCAAGGAAGAAGGGATGCCGAGCGGCTGCGCGTCCCCTACAACGATGTCAGCCCCGAGCTTGCCCGGCGCTTCGAGAATGCCGAGGGAAATCGGGTTGGTGCTGACGACCATCAGCCCTTTGCTGGCATGGATGAGGTCGCCGATAGCGGCCAAATCCTCGATCGCCCCGAAGAAGTTCGGGCTCTGCACGAGCACGGCTGCCGTTTGGTCGGATACGGCTTCAGCCAGCTCGACCAGATTGGTAACGCCGTTATCGGAAGAGACCTCCACGACGTCAAGACCGAGCCCTTTGGCATACGTGCGGACGACCTCACGGGCTTCCGGATGCACCGTTCTGGACACGAGCAGCTGCTTGCGCTTTGTGGCGGCACTGGACAGAGAGCCGGCTTCGGCGAGGGCGGTGGCCCCGTCGTACATACTGGCATTGGCGACGGCCATGCCGGTCAGTTCGCAAATGTAGGACTGGAACTCAAAGATCGCCTGCAGCTCGCCCTGGCTGATTTCGGGCTGATACGGCGTGTAGGCCGTGTAAAATTCGGAACGGGACACGACATGGTTGATGACCGAAGGAATGTGGTGGTCGTAAATGCCCGCGCCTAGAAAGCTGGCATATTGGTCGGTATTGGCATTTTTTGCGGCAAGCTCCGACAGGTGCGTCGTCAGCGCATATTCATTCAGTCCCGGGGAAACCGGCAGCTCCCCTTTGAATCGGATTTCCTCAGGAATGTCCTTGAACAGGTCCTCCAGGGTAGAGACCCCGATCGTCGCCAGCATTTCCTGCTGGTCCTGTTCGGTCATGGGCAGATAACGGTGTTTCAAGTGGAGTCAGCTCCTTTAGGTTAGGTTGAAAAACGTACCGTGCTGCGGTTGCCTGCTATTTTATTTGCGTTGACGTTTGTAAAACGGGGCGCTTACGACCTTGGCTTTGAGCCGCTTGCCCCGGACGTCGACTTCCACTTCGGTTCCGAGGGCGGAATAGCCGCTTTGCACGAGCGCGAGACCGAGATTGCGCTTCAGTGTCGGGGACTGGGTTCCCGTAGTCACTTCGCCGATTTGCTCGTCCCCCGCATACACGGGATAATGGGAGCGGGGGATACCCCGGTCGATCATTTCGATGCCGACCAGCTTGCGCGGAACACCCGATTCTTTTTGCTGCTGCAGGGCCGCCTTACCGATAAAATCGGCCGCTTTGCCCAGCTTGACAAAGAAGCCGATGCCGCCTTCGAGCGGAGAGATGTCCTTGGACAGCTCTTGTCCGTACAGCGGCAGCTTCGCTTCGAAGCGGAGCGTGTCGCGGGCGCCAAGCCCTGCCGGGATCAGACCCGAACTCTCGCCCTGCTGAAGCAATCCGCTCCAGACCGCAGGTGCATCCTGCGCGGCCAGATAGATCTCATAGCCGTCTTCCCCGGTATAACCGGTGCGGGAAATCAAGGTGCTTGCACCGAACAGATTCACATTCCGGATAAAATGAAATGGAGCAAGCTGCTGGAGATCGGTATCGACCAGCGGCTGCAGCACCGCTTCGGCGTTCGGCCCCTGAAGAGCCAGCAGCGCGGTTCCGTCGGACTCGTTCACCATGTTCACGCCGGCCGGCCGGTGTTCCTGAAGCCAGGCCCAATCCTTGTCGATGTTGGATGCGTTTACGACCAGCATGTAGGACTCCTCGCCGAGCTTATAGACGAGCAGGTCGTCGACCACGCCTCCGTCCGGATAGCACATGGCGCTGTACTGCGCCTGACCTGGCTCGAGAACCGATACGTCATTGACGGTCACGAGCTGGAGGAAGTCCTCCGATCCCGGTCCGTCAACCTTGAATTCGCCCATGTGGGAAACGTCGAAGAGCCCGGCAGCCTCGCGGACCGCCTCATGCTCTTTGTGGATGCCGCTGAACTGGACGGGAAGCTCCCATCCGCCAAAATCGATGCAGCGGACGCCGGGAATCTGCGCATAGAGGGGAAAAAGCGGTGTTCTTTTCAATTCGGACATGAGTCACCTCGGTTTTCACGTGTTTCCACGAATTAGTCAGGCTTTTCATCACGACAATTTCATTCATGCAGCACAAAAAAGGACAGGGCGAAAGAAGAAGCATGCGCTGCGCACACTTTCTTTCAAGCTCTGTCCTTGGTACCTGAGAGTTACCTTACTGATTCCGGTGAATGAAGCTGCCCGGGACTTCACAGGCGAAATTCGCGCTCCACATCAACCCCGGGCAACCAGCAAGTTTCCCCTTGGGTGATTCTTACGTTCAGAATTCTCTCCAGAGATGCGTCCGGTAATCGTCCTTTTGCCTGAGAGATTCACCCGGGTCCGGGCTTACTCCTTCGGCGTTACTGCTCGGCAGTAATCTCTCCCATTACCATCATCCGCTATACGATTGTTTGTTCACGACATCATAAAGCTCGAATCAAATGTTCGAGTTCGTTCTATATATTATTAATACTCAAAGTACAAACCCGTGTCAACAACATTATCATAACGCCTATTCACGAATATTACAATGAATATATACTGATAATGTTCGATTTTGAGTGTTTTGGTCTGTGGGGAGCATCCGGGGATATTTAATCGTCCCCGAGCCGCCCCCCACCGGAAGCCGCAAATCAGGATTTATTGGGGAGGAGTCGTTGTTATGAAGAACGTTGTAGGCGTTGATATGGGATGCACTAAAATGCTGATGGTTGCCGAGGTGGATGGACAGCTTGTCGAGCATAAGGTCCCTACCGGGCTGGAATGTTCGCTGGAGTACCTGGCGGGTGAGATTGACCGTTTTATTTCAAAACTTCCGTACGAGCCGGAAGGATTGGGCATCGCGCTTCCGGGGCTCGTTGAAGGAGATCGCCGTCTGCAGTTTTCCGATATCCGCGCGCTGTGCGGGGTGACGGCAGACGATTTTGCCAAGGGACGCTTTACCTGCCGGCTTATCAATGACGTGAAAGCGGCGACGGTTGCCGAGTCGGTGAACTATCCGGAGAAGGATACGGTCGCGGTCATCATGGCCGGTTCGGGGCTGGCGCTCGGAGTCTATTCCAAACAGCGAATGTATACCGGCGCAGGCGGTTTTGCCGGGGAGCTGGGATACACCGTCATTGCAACCGAAGCCGGACCGCGCAAGGTGGACGAATTGGCGGGCGGTATTGGAATTCTCGCTGCGGCCGGCTGTGATATCGATGCCTTCCTCTCCAAGGTCCGGGATGGAGACGGCGATTCGTTGGCATTGCTGGAACGCGCCGGCTTTTACTGCGGGCTGGCGATCACCAAC
Organism: Paenibacillus sp. XY044; assembly: GCF_002257645.1. Lineage (GTDB taxonomy): Bacteria > Bacillota > Bacilli > Paenibacillales > Paenibacillaceae > Paenibacillus_AQ. The sequence continues at coordinate 116,635 of NZ_NQMO01000013.1, forward strand.
GTGCTGCATCTGTTTAACCCGGACGTTCTCGTGATAGGCGGCAGCACATCCACTTACCCGGGGTATATGGACAGCGCTTTGCGGACGGCCGAGAAGCATACGCTGCCGGACATGTTCAAAGCTTGCTCCTTCACATTCCCGAAAGACGGCAAGCGGATCGTGGCGCTCGGAGCGATGGAATATTTGCGCACGGGAATGGAGTTTTAGGCGGGGCGGCATATGTTGTATTGACACCCGTATTCGCTCTGCTTTATTCTTAGTTCAGAGTTTAGAAAAGAAGACGGATCGCTTGGAAACGAAATGAATATCCAGCGGATGAACGCGCGCGGGAGAGACCGCCCATCGTATAAGGGCGGCACCGAAGGAGCAAGCTGCAGGTAGGCACATGCAGGCAGCTAATCTCTCAGGTACAAGGAACCGCCGCGGGACGCGGCTCTGGAGAGAGCTATACGGCCACCCAAGGGGAACGCGGCATACACTGCCGCACAAACTCTCAGGTACAAGGGACAGAGAAAAGGTGCTAATGCCTTTTTTGCTGTCCTTTTTTCTATTGTCAGGGGCAAGGACCATTACAGCAATACTTCAAAAAGGACGATTCAAACCCATCGCCAAGCGCGTCGAAAATAGCTAACGGGGAGCGTAGAACCAAGTGAGATTTAAAAATGTATTTTCCATCATCGGTCCCTCTATGGTGGGACCTTCCAGCTCGCACACCGCGGGTGCGGTACGCATCGGCAGAGTGGCGCGGCAGCTGCTGGGCTGCCAGCCGGAGACAGCCAAGATGACGCTGTTCGGTTCCTTTGCGGAGACATATTGGGGGCATGGAACCGATTTGGCACTGACCGCCGGGCTGATGGATTATGAAACGGATGATCAGCGGATTCCGCAGGCGGACGTTCTGGCCGAAGAGGCTGGCATGACTCTGGAATGGGTGCAGGGCCGGGGCAACGGACCGCATCCGAACTCGGTCAAAATCCAGCTTACCGGGGGCGGTCGGACAGCTGAAATCGTAGCCGCCTCGATTGGCGGCGGGACGATCGCGGTATACTCGCTGAACGGATTTGACGTGCAGATTACGGGGGAATACCCGACCCTGGCGGTGAAGCATTCCGACAGTCAGGGAGTTCTGGCCAACATGACCGCGCTGCTCAGCCGGGACGGATATAATATCGGATATATGGATGTGGACCGCAAGGGACGCAGCGGGGATGCGATGACCGTGTTCGAGCTGGACTCCGCTCCGGGGGAGAGCACCATTCAGGACATCTGCAAGCTGCCCCACATCAAAGAAGTAACGATGATCGATTTGACCAAAAGGAGATAAAACGTCATATGAGATTCGAGACCCTCGAACAGCTGGCGGACATTTGCCGCCAGGAGAACAAGACGATTGCCGAGGTTATGCTTGAGGATCAGGCTCGGGAAACGGGCGTTTCCCCCGAGGAAGTGTTCCGGCAAATGGCTGAATACTACGGCGTGATGAAGGAAGCGGTGCGCCAGGGGCTTACCGGCAACACCAAGTCGCGGAGCGGACTCACCGGCGGCGATGCCAAAAAGGTGTCCGATTACATGCAGCAGGGGGAGACATCGCTTGGCGGTCCTGCGGCCGAGGCGATGGCCTACGCGCTGGCGGTATCGGAGGTGAACGCCTCGATGGGACGCATTATCGCGACGCCGACGGCCGGCTCATGCGGAATCATCCCCGGGGTGTTCGTCAGCGCCCAGGAACGCTTCGGCTGGGAAGACGAACATTTGGTCAAGGGCTTGTTCTGCGCCGGTGCCATAGGTTATGTTATAGCCAATAACGCCTCGATCTCGGGGGCGGAAGGCGGCTGCCAGGCGGAAGTCGGTTCGGCGATCGGCATGGCCGCGGGCGCCATGGTCGAGCTGCGCGGCGGCACGGCCCAGCAGGCTGTACATGCCGTAGGCCTGGCGCTGAAGAACTGCCTTGGACTGATCTGTGATCCGGTGGCCGGGCTGGTGGAGATCCCCTGCATCGTCCGCAACGGACTGGGGGCCGTCACCGCGTTGGCGGCATCGGACATGGCTCTTGCCGGCGTGGGCAGCGTCATCCCGGCCGATGAAGTGATCGGCGTCATGCTGGAAGTTGGAAGCGCCATGCCGGCCAAGCACCGCGAGACAGGTAAGGGCGGACTCGCACAGACGCCAACGGGCCGCAAGCTGACCAAGGAACTGGTGGAACAACGTCGTAGAAAGGCCAAAGAAGCCAAAGCGCCTGCCAAGGAAGACTAGAAGATGTACCGCATCCCAAAATTGAAATCAAAGGAGACGCGAAATCGATGAGCAATGTGAAGGAGAACCGTTGGTACAGCAAGGATCATGAATGGGTGGAAAAGGCAGGCGGATCTGTGGTCCGCATCGGGATCAGCGACTTCGCCCAGCACCAGCTGGGGGACATCGTGTTTGTGGAGCTGCCGGAAGCCGGCGCCGACGTGGCGGCCGAAGAGAGCATCGGAACGATCGAGTCGGTCAAAACCGTTTCGGATCTGTTTAGTCCGGTGAGCGGCAAGGTGACCAAAATCAACGATGCGTTGGAAAGTGAACCGGAGCTGGTCAACAGCGAGCCGTACGACGGAGGCTGGATGATCGAGGTAGAGGTTGAAGGAGACTTGGACGAGCAGCTGCAATCGCTGCTGACGGCAGAGCAGTACGAGCAATTTTTGAACGAGTAATAACCATACAAGAAAAGGGGCTGGGGCACTTCGTGCCGCGGCCCCTTTGTTTTTAAGATTATAGAATTTATAAATGTTCAGCGGAGCTGAACCCATTCTATAATCGCAAGAAAAACTACCGCTAAACGCGGTCTGTCCTCTATGAAGGTATGCCGATAGACGTTTTTCTTGCGAATCGGATCCGCAGACCCGGTAGCTGCTCCTGTTACTCCGGCGTCGTGCTGGCCCTGTTTTGTCCTTGATCGCGGAAGACCCACTTCCGGCTCATAAAGTAATTGACGAAGACGCCGAGTACGGTGACGGCCAGCTTGGCGGCAATGAGCGGAATCCGGCCGTCCAGCACATGCAGCAGGAGGGCGGTTAAACCGGCGATAGCTATATTTACCGCGGCAAAACGGATCATCTCGGCGGGGTCCCTGCGGGTTGTCCGCTGAAAGGTCCAGCGGCGGTTCCATACATAACTGTTCAGCATCCCGGCGGCATAGGAAACGACCTGGCCGAGAACGCTGCCTAGGAAAGGCTGCACGATCAGAAATACGACGAAATCAACGGCGGTATTCAGGATGCCGACGATGCCGAAACGGATGAACTGCACCGGCGCTTTCATACGGCACCTGCAGCGCGGGATATTTTCATAACAATTCCCTCCAGCTTGCTAATTCATAATGATCGGAATTCGATTTGTCGTTACGAGTATGATGGGATGCATCCGCAACCTAAAAGGAATGTGCCCTGTTTCTATTATCCTATGATTTTAAAGTGCCGTGCAACTATGGGGCTACTGGTAGCGTACAAGCATATAATGATTTAAGGATGCAGTTACACCTGCCCGGGAAATTTGGGCAGGGAAAAGCTTATAGAACCCCTTACAAATGGCAAGAAAGTAACATAGGATGTAGTGAAAGCGATTTTTTTTGGCATTTATTCAGGTAAACCATGGTGGTGAGATGAATCATGATGAATAACGTGGAAATATATGAAGGCGGCGACCTGGGATGTCATTATACGCATCTTGAAAGTATATTCAAAGTTTGGGCGCCGACGGCGGCGAAGGTTTCCCTCGCCTTGTACGAAGATGCAGGGACTCATAACGGCGGAGCGCTTATTGATCACGCCGGAGGGTTCGAAATCGGCATGAGACGCGGCGAAGGCGGTGTTTGGTTTCTTCGTTTCAGCGGCGATTTGGCCGGAAAATATTATATGTACAAAGTGGAGCACCCGGACGGGCAGGAATCGTATGTGGTCGATCCGTACGCCCGGGCGGTCAGCGTCAATGGACAGCGGACGGCCATCGTCGATGTGAAGGCTGCGAGCCCGGAGGGCTGGGAGGAGGATGAAAGCCCTGATCTTCTCGGGGTGGAAGACTCGGTACTCTATGAACTGCATGTCAGGGATTTTTCGATCAGCCCGGATTCAGGGCTCCAGTATAAAGGCAAGTTCAAGGCGTTTACGGAGACAGGCGTGACAGACGCATCCGGTAATCGGCTTGGCATCGATCATTTGGTTGAGCTCGGCGTGACGCATGTCCATCTGCTGCCGATCTTTGATTTTTCGACGGTGAACGAGCTGGAGGTTGATGATCCGGATTCAGCAGAACCCAAATTCAACTGGGGTTATGATCCCCAGCATTACAACGTGCCGGAAGGCTCCTACGCGACCGACCCGCGTAGCCCCGAAATCCGGATCCGGGAGTGCAAGGAGATGATCATGTCCATGCACCGCAAAGGAATCCGGATCGTGATGGACGTGGTATACAATCATACCTACTCCTCGGGGGACAGCCTGTTTGAGAAGACTGTGCCGGGTTATTTTTACCGGACCGATGCATCAGGGCGGTTCAGCAACGGCTCCGGCGTCGGCAATGAGCTCGCAACCGAGCGCCCGATGGTCCGCAAGTACATCAAGGATTCCCTGCGCTATTGGGCGGAAGAATACCATATCGACGGGTTCCGTTTTGACCTGATGGGTTTGATCGACACGGACACGATCGCGCAAATTACCGAGGAGCTCCGCCGGGAGAACCCGAGACTGCTGATCTATGGAGAGCCTTGGACAGGCGGTGAAACGCCGCTGAAGCAGCAAACCTTGAAAGGATCCCAGAGGGGCAAAGAATTTGCCGTTTTCAACGACAACTTCCGGGGAGCCGTCAAGGGAGACAGCGACGGTGCGGGAAGGGGCTTCGCCACGGGGCAGCCCGGTATGGAAAAGGAGGTATGGGTCGGCGTTCAGGGGGCGATCGACGATTTCGCCGGATCGCCCACGGAGACGATCAACTACGTCACGGTCCACGACAACCTTAACCTGTGGGATAAAGTGCTGGTTACGCAGGGACTGGGAAACGACCTGATCCGCGACATCGTTAACGGTAAACTGCCCGGAGGGGGGAGCCTTGAGGAAGCGGTCGCGGCTGTCGACCCTTACCGGTGCATCGACCGGGACCGGCTGTTGGAGAACGAAATGGTGCGGAGAGCGCTGCTGGCCAACGGCATCGTGCTGACTTCGCAGGGCATTCCGCTCATCGCTGCGGGCGACGAGCTGCTCCGCAGCAAGTTCGGTGACCACAACAGCTACCGGAGCGGGGATGCGATCAATGCCATCCGCTGGAGCAACAAGTCACGATTCCTGCCGGTGTTCGAATATTACCGGGGGCTGATCGCACTTCGTCGCGCCCACCGGGCGTTCCGTATGACGGACAAGGAGCAAATCAAGCGGCATCTGGAGGTTATGCGCTGCGACAGCAACGTCGTCGCTTACCGGCTGAAGGATCATGCCAACGGCGATACGTGGAAAAATATCATCGTCATCTACAACGCAAACGTGCGGGAGGCAAAGGTCGACATTCCATTTTCCATTACGGGCTGGAAGGTCGCCGTCAAAAATCTTCAGGCGCGGAACGGGGCGCTGGAGCTGATCGTCGACGAAACGGTGAATGTCCCCGGCCTGTCGGTCATGGTTCTGTATGAGGAGGAAGGCGGACGTCCGCGCCCGCTCAAGACGGTGGAGCTGCATTATGAGCGCCAGGACCGCAAATACGACGGCTGGAACTTGTGGGTATGGGGCAGCGGCATGCGGGAACGCCGGGTTGATTTTGACCGGATGGAGGATGGACGCGCGGTGGCGACGATATATGTTCCTCTGAACGTGCAGGAAATCGGATATATCGTGCGACTGAACGAGTGGGAAGCGAAGGACTGCGACCAGGACCGGTTTATCAAGCTCGGTTGGCATCACAGCAAGCTGAAGGTGCTTGTCCGGAGCGGAACGGACGATTGGAAGAAGATCAGCTGAGGCTCGGGGATCGGGCGGAGTTCGTCTATGTAAGGTGGCGGTTCGGGCGGCAGTATGACGGAAACATCAGAACCTTCTTGCTATATCCAGGGATGGGGATGCATGCATTTTACAAAAACGGGTGATTCCTATAAAGTAAAATGAGATTCCCTTGGATAGGGTGATATATAAAAGAGAAAGAAGGCTTATGATGACCGAGAAACTGCTGTCGCCTCTGGTGAAAACCTTTGACATGCTGCCCCATCCCGAGGGCGGGTGGTACAAGGAGCTATGGAAGGCGTCCTTTGAAATCCCGAAAGACGTGCTGGACCCCAAGTATTCGGGTTCGCGCCCTTCGGCCACATCGATTTATTTCCTGCTGCATCCGGAGGAATCCTCCGCGTGGCACCGCGTTTATTCCGATGAATTGTGGCTGTGGCACTCCGGCAGCCCGCTCGAGCTGCTGCTCGGAGGCGATGGGGAACAGCCGGGCGAAGAGAAAAAAATCATTCTGGGAATGGACGTCGAGAAAGGCGAGGTGCCGCAGGCGCTCGTTCCGGCCAATGTATGGCAAGCGGCTAAACCGCTGGGCGATGAGCCGGTGTTCGTCTCGTGCATTGTTTCCCCCGGCTTTCATTTCGACGATTTTACGATGATATCCGGAAAATAAAAGGTTCGGCAACGGCACGTCCGCTTTGCCGATTAGCACAAAGTCCCGCACGGTTGCGATAACCGCTGCGGGATTTTTATGATATAAGAACGTGTAAGCTCGGAGTCTGGGCTTCCTCATATCGCAAGATAAACCAGCGCTAAAGGCGGTCTGACTACCTTGAAGATGCGTCGATAGAGGTTTTTGTTTAGATATAATGCTCCAGCTCTTGGAGGCATCGCGGCTGGGCGATACACTCCGTTTTGCTTCGCTTGAGTCGGCTGTTTTCCAGCTGCAGTGTTTTGATTTCGCCAAAAATGGGTAATACATAGATATGCCTGTGCACTGCAGCAGACAGATTAAATATCAGAGGAGGTTGTAAAAGATGACATCTCATTCTCTTACAGCAGAACGAAGAACCGACACGAAGCATTCGGGCTTGCGCAGCTTGAGACAAAGTGGACGCATTCCGGCTGTGGTTTACGGGACGCAGACCGAGAGCATGCCGATCAGTGTCGATGCGAAGGAGCTGGCCAAAGTTGCCAGAACTGGCCGGTCTGAAGTGTTCAAGCTGAAGGTGGAAGGCTCGTCGGATCTTGACGTGATCATCAAGGAATATCAGCGCAAAGCTGGCGAGTGGATGCATGTGGACTTCATGCATATCTCCGCCAACAAGCCGATCAAGGTTCGCGTTCCGATCGATTTCCAAGGTACGGCTGCCGGCACCAAGGTGGGCGGCGTGCTTCAGCATCAGGAGACCGAGCTTGAAGTCGAGGCGCTTCCTGCAAACCTGCCTTCCTCGATTACGGTGGATGTATCGCATATGGAAATCGGCGACAAGCTGGTGGCTGGAGATATCCAGCTGCCATCCGGTGTAGCGCTCGTGGCTTCGTCCGAAGAGCTGGTCGCTTCCGTAACGGCATCTCGCATGGCGACTGAGGCCAAGGCTGCGGACGAATCCGTGGCTGCGGAGGGTGAAGAAGCGGCGGAACCCGCTGCAGAAGACAACAACGAATAGAACGGCTTTTCATATACATGCTTATAGGGAAAACCCCCTGGTCATTCATGATCAGGGGGTTTTTGTTGCGTGCGGCGTGTGAGAGGGCGCGGTCAAAAACGTAAAAACCGAGAGCTGCAGCTGTATGTGGCCGGTGAGGCCGCGGCCCCACCCATAACCCAGGGCACCTTTCCGCCCGCGACCTCGCCGCAAACCCACCTGCCAAGCGGGTCTCAGCTTCGCTCGCTTACGCGTCCTGCAGCTCCATCCACCGCTCATATGCCGCATCCAGCTTCGCCTGCAGCAGCTCCCGCTCTGCATGAAGCTCCTGCAGGCGCGCCAGATCGGATGCGGCGCTCTCCTTCAGCATGTCGGCATCGACCTGTCCGAGCTGGGCTTCGAGCTCCTTGATCGATTGCTCAAGCGAAGCGAAAGCGGGGGCGTCGTTCTTCCGGGAACGCCGCTCGCCGGCATTGGCGCGGGCAGCAGCCGGCTTGGATCCCGGCTCTTCGCCCGTTATGCCGGTTGCCGCGCCACGCGAGCCGTGGGCTTCTTCCTTCCGCTGCTGCGCTGCCAATTCGACCTCGCTCTGTTTGCGGATTTCCTGTTTGTAATCCTCAAAGTTACCGATGAAGGAGCGGACACGCTCGTGATCCAGGCTCCAAATTTTTCTAGCCAGTCTGTTGATAAAATACCGGTCGTGGGACACGCCGAAAATGGTGCCAGGAAACTCCTCCAGTGCCTCTTCCAACGCTTCCCTGGCGTCAATGTCCAGATGGTTGGTCGGTTCATCCAGAATCAGCAGATTGGGCTTCTGCTCCATCAGGATGGCGAAGCGCAGCCGCGTCCACTCCCCGCCGGAGAGGCTGCGGATGTCTTTGAATACATCGGCCCCGTAGAACAGGAAGCGCGCCAGCCTGCCGCGGGCTTCACCTTCCTCGATACCGGCCTGTTCCCGGTAGTACTGCAGCACGTTCTGCTTGACGGACTCCGGCGTTTCCTCCTGTGCGAGGTAGCCGATGCTGACGCGCGAGCCGACGGCCACGCTGCCTTCCGTCGGATCGAGCTGGCCAAGGACCAGCTTGATCAGCGTGCTTTTGCCGCTTCCGTTGCCGCCGAGCAGCATCACGGTTTCCCCGTACCGCAGCGTTTCGTTTACGCTTTTGAACAAGGTGCGCGTGCCATATGATTTGGCCAACTCCTCGAACACGAGCACCTGCTTGCCGGAACGGTCTTCCTGCTGCAGTGCCAAATCCATCGTCTTGCGTTCAAGCACTGGACGCTTCAGCTTCACCATCCGGTCGAGCGCCTTCTGCATGGAGGCGGCCCGGCGGTGGAATCCGGCGTTCGGCGGATTGGAACGGTTGCCCCACTCGATCAGTTGTTTGATGCTTTCCTGCATCTTTTTGATTTTTTTCTGCTGCTCCTGGTAATCGGCAAACTGCTGCAGCAGCCGCGCTTCCTTTTCCTTCTGATAACCGCTGTAGTCGGTATGGTAGGTAAAAGCTTCCCCGTCTTCAATCTCGACCACCTTGGTCACGAGTTTGTCGAGAAAATAACGGTCATGCGATATCGTGAGCACTGTGCCGCGGTATTCCTTCAGGAATTGCTCCAGCCATTCAATTGCCGCCATATCTAAATGGTTGGTCGGTTCATCCAGCAGGAGCACATCAGGCTGCTCAAGCAGCAGGGAGGCGAGCCCGATTTTCGTCTTCTCTCCGCCGGAGAGGGAGGCGAAGGGGCGGCTGTACTGGCTCGCGGGGATGCCGAGGCCGCCGGCGATGCGGTCAATGGTCGCCTCCATTTCATAGCCGCCGGCCGCTTCGAACCGTTCCTGCAGCCTGCCGTATTCAGCGAGCCACTGCTCCGATTCTTTGCCGCCGGAAGCGGAAGGGCCCGACATCAACGCCTCCAGCTCGCGCATCCGCCGCTGCCATTCGAGCGGCGCGGCAAAAGCGCGCAGCATTACGTCGTACACCGATTCGCCGTTTCCGGCTTCGGGAATTTGGGCGAGGAAGCCGGTCTTGGCTCCCCGCGAAATGGAGATCTCGCCTTTGTCGGCCTTATCGCCGCCGTTCAACAAGTGGAGCAGCGTCGTTTTTCCGCAGCCGTTACGGCCGATCAGCGCCGCTTTTTCCCCTTCGCGGATTTCAAAGGATACATCGGACAGAACGAGCTGGGCACCATGGTACTTTTGTATGTTTTTGCATTGAATCATCATCGTATTTTCCTCCATAGATGCCGCATCTACAGAAAAAAGCCGCAGGGAAATGTCCCCGCGGCTTGAACGTTCAACGCTTATCCGTTGAAGTTAAGGTAGGAGCGGCATTTCGCAATTTTGTAAAACAACCGGATTGTTAAAAATGGACAGACGAATCCCGTTAACGGAAACTCTGTAAAAAATGCCGGACAAAGCCATCGGCAGTTGATTGATCCGGTCGTTTGCAAAATTACGTACCACTTCTACCTCACCTCCCTGTAAAAAAAGTTAGCTTCATTGTATACACAATGGATGCCAAAAGCAAGCAGCGGATGAAAACTATTTTTAAAAATGGTCATCTAACCCTGAATAGGTCCCCAGCAGGCTTTGGATGTGTGATCCCATTGGACTTCTGAGCCACCGAGGCGGTGTTAGTGTTAACGGGGCTCATTTGTTAAAGGGGGCGGGCATTTATCTCCAGACCGGCATTATAATACAATAAGAAACAGTCGTTGAAATGAGTGGAGGGCCCCATGAAGAAAAAAATAATGTTTACCGGCGGGGGATCCGCCGGACATGTCACCGTCAACCTGGCGCTGATCCCGTTGTTTCGCAAGGAAGGCTGGACGGTGGAATACATAGGCTCGGTCAACGGGATCGAGCGGGAGCTTGTGTCACCGCTTTCGGATGTCGCGTATTTTCCGATATCGACGGGAAAGCTGCGCAGATATCTGGACTGGCAAAACGCCAAGGATCCGTTCCGGATCGCTAAGGGCGTCTATCAGGCATACCGTCTCATCCGCAGCCGGAAGCCGGCTATTCTGTTCTCAAAAGGCGGGTTCGTATCCGTGCCTGTCGTTATCGGGGCCTGGCTGAACCGGGTACCGGTCATTATTCACGAGTCGGACATTACACCGGGACTGGCGAACCGGATTGCCATCCCGATGGCCGAAGCGGTGTGCACGACGTTCCCGGAAGCAGCGGCTCATATCGGCAAGGGCAAGGGCCGACATGTAGGCGCCGTCATCCGGGATGAGCTGAAACGGGGCAGCGCCGCCGCCGGCCGGGCGCTGTGCGGCTTCACCCCGGGGCGGCCTGTCCTGCTGGTTATGGGCGGCAGCCTCGGCGCGCAGAGCATTAACCGGGCGGTGCGGCAGGCGCTGCCTGAGCTGACGGAAGTTTTTCAAGTCGTGCATTTATGCGGGAAAGGGCAGCTGGATCCGGAATTGACGGTTCCCGGCTACCGTCAATTCGAATACATTCGTGAAGAACTGCCGGATGTGCTGGCCATGTCGGATTTGGTGGTTACCCGTGCCGGATCCAATTCGATCTTTGAGTTTCTTTCCTTACGTAAGCCGATGCTGCTCATCCCGTTGACCCGGCAGCAGAGCCGGGGCGATCAGATCCTCAACGCGCGTTCGTTCGTAAAGGCGGGTTATGCTGAAATGCTGGAAGAGAGGGGACTGTCCCCGGTCACGCTGCTTGAGCGGATTCGGGCATTGCATGCCAGTCGGGATGCCTACATATCGGCTATGGCCGACAGCCAAAAGACGGACGCGCTTGCGGAAGTGTTCAAGCTGATCAAAGAAACCGTAAGGCGCCGGCAAGGATGGTCTGCACGGAGGAAATGAACCCCATCTAACCTGAACTGATGGAGAACAAGAGTTCCTAATTTTTCGCTTTCCTGACCGGAACTATGGTATATTGAGTACACGAGATTTTAGGACAGGGCCGGAAAGGACGGAAGACATGCTGGCATTTACTTCGCAAAGAATCAGATCATTATGCGGCGCATCCGCCTTTAAACGGGGTGAGGAATATTGCGCCTACGGTCAGGTCATGATCGTGGAACGCGATGACGATAATCGCTACATCGAAGCGGTGGTTCAGGACGAGGACATCTACCGGGTGGAGGTCGATATCGACGGTGCGGATTTCAGCGCGACCTGTCACTGTGCGGGCTTCGGCGGATATTATCCTTACTGCAAGCATATTGCCGCCGTCTTGATCTATCTGCTGGAGGAAGAAAAGGGCGGGGCGGACCGCCTGCAGCGGCGGGGGGAGGTCGTCCCCATTCCGACGCCTGCGGTTTCCTCCAGGGACGTGCGCCTCACCAACGGGCTGATCGAGCTGTTTGACCAGATGGCGGAAGGCGAACGGCTGAAGACCGGCCAAAAAGCAGCGAGCGCGCTCAAGGAAACGCTGGTTGTGGAATGGATCTGCAAAGTAACGGACGAGTATCAACCGGAACCGAAATTCCGGATCGAGATGAAGGTCGGGCCGAATCGGCTGTACGTCGTGCAAAATGTTAGGCAGTTTCTGCTTCACATCGAGGAAGGTAGAAGCCTGCCCTTTACTAAGCTGTTCACATACAGTCCGAAGCAGCATACGTTCCGGACTGAGGACTGGGCGGTCATCGAGATGCTGATCCGGATTTGCGGCAGCGAGTTCGCGTATGATGAAACAGGCCGGTCCATTCCTGGCTTCGCAGCCTCGGGCAGCCAGCGGATGCTGACCATCCCGCCGCTTGGCTGGAGCGAGCTGCTGCCTTTGCTGGTCAAGGCCGGGGCCGCGATGGAGCGCGAGTATGCTCCACCCCTGCCGATGCAGCTGGGCGAAGGCCAGATCCCGCTGTCGTTCCATGTGGGCAGCATGGATAGCGGAGAGGCTTATCACCTGGAAATCAACGGACTGAAGCGGGTCGCCGTGATGACTGCATACGGCTGTGCGGCCGTTGACGGCATGATTTACCAGCTGCCGGCTCGCGACCTGCTCCTTTTATCAGAGATGAAAACCTTGATATACCGCTATGACCATAAGCGGATTAACGTATCCCCCCACCAGATGGACGCACTGATGGAGAAGGTAGTTCCCGGCCTGCGGCGCATCGGCAGGGTCGGCATGGACGCGAGCGTCCGCGATCAGCTGGTGCAGCCGGACCTGGTGGCCAAGTTGTACTTGGACCGGGATGAAACCGAGCTGACCGCGAGGCTGGAATTCGTGTACGACGGGGTTGTGATCGATGCTTTTGCCGATACGGATGCCCGGAAAGACGGAGACTTTATTCTGGTCCGGGATACTGAGAAGGAACGGCGGATTATCGCAGCCTTGAGAGAGACGGACTTTGTGCAGAGCGGACGCGAAATGGTGCTGGATCTGTCGGAAGAAGACAGTGTCTATGATATCCTGTTTCACTTGCTGCCCAAGCTGGAAAAATGGGTTCAAGTATACGCCACTCCAGCCGTCAAGCAGCTGATGCACAATCCGAACAAGCCTCCGAAAATCAATGCGGACACCGACCATACGACCAACTGGCTCGAGATCAATTTTGAGCTGGATCACGTGAGCGATAAGGAAATCCGTAAGCTGCTGCTAAGCGTGGTCGAGAAACGTAAGTATTACCGTCTTCCCGGCGGTGCTTATGTGTCCTTGGAAAAGGAAGCCTTCCAAACCTTCGGCGAGCTGTATGACGAGCTCGGCATGAAAAAAGGCGATATTACCGGCAGCCGCATCCATCTTCCTCTGGTCAAGGGTCTGCAGCTCCGTGACAAGGAAGGGCGAGCTTACGGGATCCAGATGGGGAAAGCGCTGCGGCAGCTGATTGATCATATGACGCATCCCGAGCATATGGACTTCGAATTGCCGGATGAGCTTGCCGCCGTGCTCCGGGATTACCAGCGGGACGGCTTCCAGTGGCTGAAGACGCTGGGGAATTACCGGTTCGGCGGGATTCTGGCCGACGATATGGGGCTTGGCAAAACGCTGCAAAGCATTGCCTACATTGTGTCCGAGTGCAGGGAGAAGAATGGGGACGGAGGACATTTGCCAGTCCTGATCGTCTCTCCGGCATCGCTCGTATACAACTGGGAGAGCGAATTCCAAAAATTCGCTCCGTCCATTCAGGTTCACGTGGCCTTGGGTGCACGGAAGGAGCGAAGCGATTCCCTGATTCGCATCGCGGCTGCAGGCGCAGAAACGGAATCTCCAAACGGCATTGCTGCGGAGCAAGCGGATGTGATTATCACGTCCTATCCGTCTCTTCGCAAAGATATCCGGCTGTACCAGGAAATGGGCTTCAGCACCCTGTTCCTTGACGAAGCCCAGATGATCAAAAACTACGCGACGCAGACCGCCCAGGCAGTGCGCGAAATCCGTGCGGAGCGGAGGTTTGCATTGACGGGCACCCCGATCGAAAACGCGGTCGACGAGCTGTGGTCGATTTTCGAAGCGGTATTCCCGGGCCTTTTTACGGGGCAGAAAGCTTTCCGCGGTCTGACCCGGGGTCAGATCTCCCGAATTGTGCAGCCGTTCATTTTGCGCCGGTTAAGGGCCGATGTGCTGGACGAGCTGCCGGAACGAATTGAGACGGTTCAGCACTCGGAGCTGAGCCTTGAGCAGAAGAAGCTGTACGCCGCTTATCTCGAGGAATTCAAAGAAGAGACGATGCGTGACCTGGAGATGGAAGGATTCCAGAAGAGCCGGATGAAAATTTTGGCCGGCATCACGAGACTCCGTCAGCTATGCTGCCACCCCTCGCTGTTTGTGGACGGGTACAAAGGTCCGGCCGGCAAGCTCTCCCAGCTGCTGGACGTGGTCGACGAATGCCTCAGCAGCGGGCGGCGGATCTTGATCTTTTCCCAGTTTACGAGCATGCTTCGTATTATCCGCAGCGAACTGGGTAAGCGGGGGATTCCGGTCTTTTATCTGGACGGACAGACTCCGGCCAAGGAGAGGGTGGACACCTGTTCGCGGTTTAACCGGGGAGAGAACGACGTGTTCCTGATCTCGCTCAAAGCAGGAGGGACGGGTCTGAATTTGACCGGAGCGGACACGGTCATCCTGTACGATTTGTGGTGGAATCCGGCGGTGGAGGAACAGGCCGCGGGACGCGCCCACCGGATGGGACAGAAAAACGTGGTCCAAGTCATTCGCCTGGTTACGAAGGGCACGGTAGAGGAAAAGATGTTGGAGCTGCAGCAGCGGAAGAAGGATTTGATCCGCGAAGTGATGGAGTCGGCGGATGATACGGTCACGACCTTGACCGAACAGGAAATCCGCGAGCTGCTCGCTATATAGAAAGTCATTTTATATCATGGAAGCACCATGAGCCGGACCCGGGAGGGGCCGGTTTTTTCTTGTTCGGCTGTGGAATCCGCCGGGTCTCCATTATTTTTCGGTAAATTTTCATGAAGAGGATGCAGGAATATGAACGGCAATGGCGAAATTTACCTCTATGCTATAGTATAAATGACCTATTGCTTGTAAACCAATCACGGACTTGGGAATGAGGAGAAGAATGTATGCGAAATCGATACAATCACGGTATCCTAACCAATTCAGGGCCTCATCTGTACAGCATGGATACAGGGGGAAGCCGCGAACAGGGCGCTGATGCGCCACCGGTAAGCGGATATATGCCTCGTGACGAAAGTGCGGCTGCGTCAGCGGCAGCCGGCTCCATAACACGTCTTTTTTCTAGCCAACCGACCTACAGCAGCGCTTGTCTCAAGCGCAGTGAACTTATAAACCGGCAACATTTGCAGCAGCAGGGGCAGATTGCATTGGACGAAGCGGAGAAATTATCGTTTGAGGCCGATTGGTACGACAATCAGCTGGAGTGGATTGCGACGATCCATCAAATGCACGGGGAGCCGGTATTCTGGGATATTATTGCCGCTATGGCTCCTCCGTTCCCGAGAGGGGAGGAGGGACCGAAGGAGAAGCTGGCCGCGCATAATTTGGCGGCTTTCCAGCCGACCCGCATCCAGAAGCTCCTCAAGCAGGACGCCATGATCCGGGAGGAGCTGGAAAGACAAGTTCAGCTGGCGCGGGAAGAGGACCGCAAAGACTATCTGCAATGGAAAGCAGCAAACGATTTTGCCCATGACATCCTGGACGGCAACCGCACCGCCTATTTGCGGGTTTTGGAAGAGATGGCCCCGCTGCAGGAATTGGCCATGCTGGGGAGCGGCCTCGAGTTCAGCGTCCGGAGCAGCTCCGAGGTGGAGGTGGAACTGGATGTCAATTCACAGCAGGTGATCCCGCGCGAGGCGAAAGTCCGCACGGAGGGAGGCGTGGCTTCGCTTGAACTATCCGCCCCCGAACGCAATGATCTGGAGCTGGATTACATCTGCGGCTCCGTCCTCCGGATCGCAGGCGAGCTGTTTGCCCTGCTCCCGCTGGATACGGTCGTCGTACAGGCAAGAGACACTAAAATGAACGGAAAGACCGGTCAGGAGGAATACCTTACGGTGCTGTCGATCCGTATCGACCGCAAATTTATTGCCGGCCATCATACAGGACGTGAACGATCCCTGGAGGTGTTGACGCATTGTCCTCACCGGATAGCGTACGATCCCGGAACCGGTTTTGAACCGGTTGACGAACTTCTGTAACCGGCATGCTCATGTCATAGGCTGTCTCTGGGTGACCGACCGTTTGTGTCGGGTGGATCATCCGGGGACAGTCTTTTTTAGCTGCAAAACATAACTGAAGTCGTCTGTCCATTCATGAAATACATGTCAATAAACGGTTTTCGTATGCGACGGAAGAATTATTTTTCAACAATAAATGGCGAAAAAGCTCATATATTGGTACCATATGCACTTGTTTACCACCAGGGGACATTTGTTAATATAATAGAAAACGTCTATGACAGCTGCGGCAACCTAAAGAAGATCGTTTTTTACTGACAGGGAGGCGGCATTTTAATCTGTACATAGATCAGTAGAGAGAGCATGAAGTATGGAGATGGGAGTGAGCGCATGAGGAAATGGTGGCTACTGCTGGGCATCCTTGTCTTGGTCCTTGGGATAACCGGCTGCGGTGACAAGAAGAGTTACTCGATGGATCGCGTGGAATCAAGGGCTTACCTCGGGCCGGATGGGGACTTGTATGTCGAAGAACTGTTTACGTATACCTTTAAGGGCAGTTTCAACGGAATGACGCGTGCGATTGATCGGGCGGACCAGAATGGGGTTGAATTTTTTGAAGCCTATGTACCCCCGGAAAATCCGAAGCTGGGCAGTTTCTCCTACGAAAACTTGCAGCGCCTGGATGTCCAATGGGACAACGACAATGATACGTATTACATATACGATGCCGCGCAGAATGAAACGAAACAGGTCTATTACCGCTACCGGATTGACCATGCGGCGGTCAAGTATGACGAAACGGGCAAACTGGAATGGAGCTTCTTCAAAAATAACCAAGAGGATCTTCACCAGGTGTCCGTCGATCTGTTTATGCCCGGCGATTATAAGAACGAAGACGTTCATGCCTTTTTGCATGACCGTTCGGGCGGAAAGATTACGAGCGAAGGGCCGCCTGCGGTCCACTATGAAAACGATGATTTGACGAGTGACGGAACAGCGCATATGGTGGTCTATTTTCCAACCGAGCAGCTATCCCAAATGACGGCTACCGAGGAACATGTTTCTTTGCAAAAGCAGCTGTCTGCCGAGCAGAAATACCAGGACCGGCTTGCTGCCCGTGACGATCGAATGAACGCCATCCGCCCGGTTATTCAAATCGGCATGGTTGTTTTCATCGTTGGTGCGCTGCTGTACGCCTTGTCGTGGAGAAAAATTTCGGCCTGGCTGCGGCGCGGTGACGTCACCCGGCAGGACATCGATGAAGCAGATCCGCTGCTTCTCATGTATATGCTGCGCAAAGGCCGGTTAAAAAGGGAAGACTTTATGGCCGGATTGTTATCTCTGCGCCAGAAGGGTTACGTGACTGTGAAGCAGGTACCTGCTTCAAAACGTTTCCAGGAAGAGCCGACGGCTCCCGAATTTACGCTGCTGTTCACCTTTAAGGGCCGGATGGATCAGCTCAACCCGGCTGAGAAGCATCTTGTCGGTTGGCTGTTCGAAGAAATCAACGGCAGTCTTACTTTCAAGCTGGATTCCTTGGCAGGGCCTACGTTTAAGGAGCGGCAGAGCTCAAGAATCGTCAGCCAGTACCGGGCAAAGTCGGTTAAGCATGCGGACCGGCTGAGAAAGTGGATCAGGCTGCTGTCGCGTACCCAGCCATATTCGGGTCAGGTCCGGACCAATCCGCTGCTCAAGCTGTTTATTCCGCTGACGGCTGCGGTGTATTACGGTCTTCTGCTGTATCTGCTGTTTACCGACGCGGCGTCTACGCTCATGATCGTGCTGACTGCGGTGCTGCTTGGTGCCGGAGCGGTTTGGGCGTCCATCCGCTTCCGGAAGAAGCTGTGGATCTTTCTGTATCTGCTCGCATGCTTTATCATGGGCTCCCAAATCGTGCATGATATTTCGGGTGACTACCTGATCCTGACGGTTTGTTCCGCTCTGTTCGTGTGGAGCATTCCCGTTCATGTACTGTCCTGGGAGACGCATCGCTACCGTTTTGCCCTTAAGGCACTTCGGAATACGCTTGGAAAAGGAGAGACATCCTACGCAGGCGAGCCGCTCGGATCGGAGCAGGCTGCGGAGTATGCCGCGCTGCTGGGTACCGTTCCGCGGTACATCAAACATCGAAAGCAGACCGGCTCTGCAGACGCCGCATTGGCCGCAGCCGCGGTCGTTCCTGTCCTGTTCAGCGCGGAGATTTTGGAATCCTTGAATTATACGCAAAATCACCTGCTTTTGAAGCCGATGGGCATCGGAGGCAGCAGCAGCGGCAGCTCCTCGTCCAGCTTTAGCGACGGCGGCGGAGGGGGAGGCGGGGGAACCGGAGCGTTCTAACGTCAGGGCAGCGTCTGACTGCCTCGGCCCTGAAAATACTGGCGAAGTTAAACTTACCGGGTAAATCCGTTGAGCAGCCCGTTCCTTGGAATTGAGGGACGGGCTGTTTTCAGGCCCGGAGTATGAAAAAGCGGCAAGTTCCTCCGGGTAGAGGAACCTGCCGCCTTTTTGTTCTATCGGATGGACCCGATCAGTTGGTTTTGGCCGCCATGATGACGTCCCGGCACTCGTCGGAGCAGAAGGACTGATGGATCTCTTCGCACTCCTCGCAGCAAACATGCTGCTTATTGCAGGTAGGGTTGGCGCAGTTGATATAGCGGTCCTGCGTTTTTCCGCAGTGGATACATGTAGCGATCACGACATCTTCGTCCGTGCGGTTGATGGGTACCGAAATGCGCTCGTCGAAGACGTAGCATTTGCCGTCCCACAGATGACCTTTGACTTTAGGATCCTTGCCGTAAGTAACGATGCCGCCCTCAAGCTGGGCAACGTCCGTGAAGCCTTCGTTGATCATGAAGCCGGTCAGCTTCTCGCAGCGGATGCCACCTGTGCAGTAAGTCAGGATTTTCTTGTCCTTAAACTGGCTCATATTGTCGCGGATCCACTCCGGGAATTCGCGGAACGAATCGACATCCGGACGGATGGCACCGCGGAAATGTCCAATTTCGTACTCGTAATTGTTGCGTCCGTCCAGGACGATGACGTCATCCTGCTGAAGCAGTTCATGGAACTCTTCCGGGGACAGGCGCTGCCCGCTGAGCACGTTGGGATCAAGCGGTTCCTCGTAACGGAAAGTGACGAGTTCCTTCTTATGACGGACAAAAATTTTCTTAAACGCGTGGCCTTCCGAATCATCGATCTTGAAGACAGTGTCGGCAAATAGCGGATTCGCTTTCAGATCGTTCATATACTTCTCGGTTTGTTCCACAGTACCGGACAGCGTGCCGTTGATGCCTTCGGCAGCGATCAAAATGCGGCCTTTGACGCCCAAATCCTTGCAATACTGCAGATGCTCAGCAGTGAACAGCTCAGGATCAGGGATGTTGACGAATTTATAATATAACAAAATACGGTAGTCTTGCTTCGTTGTCATTGCTCTTCACCTGTTCTTGTAAATTTACCTTATATATTGTAGATGAACAGGGCATACATAGTCAACTTGAAAGTATAGTAAGTGACCGGAGGATTACCTATTAGCGTACTTTTGAACGAGGGATCCATACAGTTTGAACATGAAAATAAATCGAGAAATATTGGAAAATATTCTGCCTGCCGTGCTCATATAACGAGGATAACTTTTTTGGATTGGAGAAAAGAAAAACCTAATATTATATTGCGTATCGTTACGTTATATGATATTATAGGTTCACGGATCCGAATCAGCCGAAGATGGAAGCTGCCTCCCTGTAATGAACGATGAGGCAGCGTCGGATATCCGGAGATCCGATACAGCTATCCTTGGAGTAAGTGATCCTTCAGCATGACAAGTCATCTTGAGTTTATCCGTATTCAGCAACACCACGTAATACGACAAATCAAGCATGCAAAGGAGATGTTCTTTATGAAAAAAGTGCTCTATGTGCCGCTGGACGACCGTCCTGCCAATTTGGATGACGTGATTGTGCAGGGGAGATCCGCCGGGATTCAGTTGATTGTCCCGAGCCGGGAGGATATTAAAAATCGCCTCGACGCCAAGGCCGTGGCCGAAGACGGTCAACTGGTGAGCACCTCTTCGCCGACCTACGGAAAGACGAGGAATATCCGCCGTTTTATTAAGGAACACGCCGCTCAAGCTGACGGATTTATCATTTCGACGGATATGCTGGCCTACGGCGGACTGATCGGCAGCAGGCGGCTTCGTTCAAGCGCGGGTGGATCCTACCCTGATTACGATTCCGAGATCACCAAGCTGCTGGATGTCATTCGCGAAGTCAAGCGGGCCTACCCGCGTAAGCCGGTCTATGTGCTGGATACGATCATGCGCCTGGCGACCACCGTGTTTGTGGAAGGGCTGACCCAGGCCGCATACGATGAAGCCAGAGCTTTTGCCCAACAACCCCGGGCGGTCGCAACCACGTTCGAGGGCATTTTGGAAGGTTACGATACGAAGCCCGACGGTACCCCGTTCGGGGATCCTGCCCTTTTTAACAAGGAGCAGTATTACAACGCCAGAAGGCATAAATTCAAGACCAACCGATACATCATCGATCGGCTCGTCCGCGAGGGATACGTGGATTTTCTTGCCGTCGGGGTGGATGACTCCTACACCCAAGGGGTACAGGCTAACGAAATTGCTTACCTCGAAGCTTTTGTGAACGAGCATTTGGGCGGCACTGACGGCCAGAATCCGGACAAAACGATCATATTGCCTGATGCCGACGCATTGGGATACTCCCTGCTCGGCCGGATGGCGAAGGAGCTGTACCGGTACGGTTCCCGTCCGAAATACGGCGTCACATATTTTGGGCCGGACGGGTCGACCATCGTCAATCCCTACGAGTATATGAGCGTGCACGATAATATCCGGCATCATGTGGACATCGTCGGCGGGGAGTTCTCTGACGCGGCATCCTATGACATCGAAATTGTCGCGGTTACCAGCGCCAGTGAGATCGGTGCGGCCGTGAGCCGGATGGAGGCGAACAGCGCCGGCCGGGTCCCGACGCTCGTGATTGATTTTGTCGGGGGAGGGGCTGCCGATGCGACCGTGACCGAAGCGCTGCTTGACAACGTGTCCACCGGACAGCTTCTCGGCTACAGCGCGTGGAACACGGCCGGCAACAAAATCGGCATGGCCCTCGGCATGGCTCAGGCACGATTCGTGTATCTTCGCACGGAGAAGCGGGCGCCGGCGCTGCATGAAGCAGTAAATGCACATGGATCGCTTTTGTTCAAGCGATTCCTTAAGGACTATTACTATAAAAAGATCACGATCGCCGAAATTCGCACGTACTCGCGGGCACACAGCCTATACACCAACGTGCCGTATGCGGACCAAAACTTACGTCTGTTTAACTCTCCGGACGACTATCAGGTCCTGGACGAGATGCTCCGCGAACGCATGCAGACGAACACGAAGGCACTCGCCGCCAGAAAGGCATTCGAGCTGGGCGTAGCGCAGAGCGTGCGGCAGATCATGCCGTCCGGTTGGTCGTATGCGACGTATGCGTGCGCATCTCTGGACTACGAGAATCCGGATTTCATTTGGGGGCGGGCGTTTGAGATTACGTTGGGGCCGGAAGTGACGCTGAAGGAGTGCTAAGGCAGGAGCGGAGTGCTTGAAATTCAAGTTAAAGCTTTCTGCTGTGAAGGTATAAGAGAAGCCCGGAGGATCCCGGGCTTTTTTTTGCATGGCAATGAGCGAAGGGGAAGGGGTGGGGCAGGATGTTATGGATGCGGGGCCCTAAGCTTGGATGGATCACTTGATGGCTCCAGCCGTAATTCCACTGGCGATCTGCCGCTGGAAGAACATGTACATGATCAGGACGGGGACGAGGGTGATGAGCAGACCGGCGAAGAGGGGGCCCCATTCGGTACGGTACTGCATCTGTGCCTGCATCATCGCGATGCCGACGGGCAGAGTGTAGTGCTTCGGATCGTTGACCATAATCGTGCCGATAATGTACTCGTTCCAGATGTTCAGGACGTTGACGATGCCCACGGTAATGAGCCCCGGCTGTGAGAGTGGCAGCATCACCCGGAAGAAGATTCCGAAGTAGGAAGCTCCGTCTATGGCGGCGGCTTCTTCCAGCTCTTTGGGCAGACTTTTGAAAAAACCGACCAGCACGAAAATGCCGAAAGCAATCAGCGTTGACGCGTACACAAGGATGAGCCCAAAAGACGAATTCGTCAGATGCATGGAATTCATCAGGAAAAAGAGCGGGATGAGCGCCAGGCTGAACGGGATCATCATGGACGCGATGTAGAGCAGGAACAGTGCCGTGCTTCCCCTGAACGGGTAGCGGGCCAGAACATAGGCGGTGGTGGCCGACAGCAGCAGACCGAGCAGCGTGGAACCGATCGTCACCACGACGGAGTTCAGGAAATAATCGCCGAAGCTGAACTCCCGCCATACATAGCTAAAGTTGCTCCACAGCAGTGGAAAGTCCGGCAGAGACCAGGGCATTTTGCGGAAAAATTGATCGTTGTTTTTCAGCGAGTCCAGCAGGGTCCACAGCAGCGGATAAATTACCGATACGCCCCACAGGATCAAGATGGCGTAAAACACAATTTTGACAATCGGATTGGAAAGGCCTGATTTCATCATTCGTTCCTCCTGTGCCTTGTTAAATCAGCTGATTTCGATCGTTTCCTGGCGCATGAGCCGTTGCAGGACCACCGTCGTGATCATCGATAAGACCAGAATCAGCACGCCGATGGCCGCACCATAGCCAAAGTGGTACTGCGTGAAAGCCATTTGGTACAAGTAGGATCCCATGACCTGAGTGGTGTTGTCCGGCCCGCCGCTCGTCATAATCATTACGATGACAAAAGAACCGTTGAGCGTAGTCATCATGATGTTGAGGATGGATACCTTCATCTGCTCCCAGATCAGCGGCAGCGTGATATGGCGGAATTGATGCCACTGGCCTGCGCCCTCCAGGCTTGAGGCTTCGTAGTAGGATTCCGGGATCCCCTGGATCGCGGCGATCAGGAGGATCATGTAAAAGCCGATGCCGGCCCAGATGGCAGGCGGAAGCAGCATCCAGATCGTATGGCTGGTGAAGCCGAGCCACGTAATGTCCACTTTGTCTTTGGTAAACAAGGACAGGAAGGAATTCAGAAAGCCGATTTGCGGATTATAGATAAAATTCCATAGGACGCCGATGACGACGACGGAAATGACGTTCGGAATGAAAAAAATCGAGCGAAAAAAATTAGCGAGCCGAAACTTGAAGCGGGTCAAAGCGACTGCAAAAAACGTTGCCAGAATCATGATGCCGATGATTTTGCCCGCGACGAGAAAATAATCGTTGCCCATCCCGATCCAGATGATGGGGTCATGGAGCATGTCCTTGAAATTGTCCAGTCCGATAAACGTTTTATTGTCCGAGGAACCGGACCAGTCAAACAGCGAGTAGTACATTGCCTGCAGTACGGGATAAACCGTAAACACGCAGAAGAACAGAAACGTGGGAATGATAAAGGTCGCGATAAACAGGTTGCGCTGCCAGGCGTTCGTCCCCAATTTCATCTTCGTTCTCCCTGCCTTTCACATAAAATTTACGGAGGATGACAGAGAGCGTTCATCCCTGTCATCCTCCGCGTTCCATGCAGTCTATCGCATTATTTTTTCACTTTCTTGGCGACGTCCACCACGCGTTGTACCCACTCTTCCGGCGTGATTTTGCCGATGGTCAATGCATCCGTGGCATCCTGCATGGCTTTATCCACGTCCGCGTTAAAGGTAATGGCCGGCACGACGACCGTGTTGGAATCGGTCAAATACCGCGCTGCGTCTTTTACATGGCTCGGCGCGCTGGAGCTGCTGATGTCGCCCTTGATGTTGGACGGAGCGCCGCTCAGCTCGGCCCATTGCGAAGCCTGGGCTTCGGAGAAGATGAACTGCAGGAACGCTTTGGCCGCATCCTTGTTTTTGGCGTTCTTGGCGATTGCCACGTTGGCGGTGGAAGTGTTGGCGACGACTTTGCCGCCCGACTCCTGCGTCACCGAAGGAATGAAGCCGAAGGAGAACCCGCCCGGTACGTCTTTGGCCATTTCGTTAGGCAGCCAGAGGCCGTTCGGGATGAAGGCGTCTTTGTGCTGCAGGAACAGCATTTGCGAGTCCGTGTGGTTGATCTGGATGGAAGCTTTGTCAATAAAGCCTTTGTCGCGAAGCTCGACGATTTTATTCAGCGCGGTCAGCACGGCCGGCTGTTGAAAAGCTTCCACTTTGGAATCGGCCATGTCCTGCAGAATGGAGATGTCGTTGTTGTTGGCGGAGACGATCGCCGGATAGAGAATTGCGCCGTTGATGTAGTACGGATATTTGCCGGTATGGATGAACGGAGTGACGCCCGCCGCTTTGATTTTGTCGCTGACGGCCATGAAAGATTGCCAGTCTTTCGGCTCTTCCCAGCCTTTTTCCTGGAAGAGGGCTTTATCCCAGAACACGCCCCAGGAGTTCAAAACGAGCGGAATGTCGTAGACTTTGCCGTCAAACAGCTGCGGCGGCTGCGCCAAAATGTCGCTGATTTTGGTGCCGTCGATATTCGTGGCATCCTTGATCCAATCCGTCAGATCTTCAAGCTGGCCGTCCTCCACCATTTGGCGGTCGTTCAGGTTCGGTCCGTCGATGTACACGAAATCCGGCGGATTGCCGCCGACCCAGCGGGGCTTCATTTGGTCGTTGATTTTTGGCCCGCCGCTTTCTTTTACGTTCAAATCGGGGTTGGCCGCTTTAAAGTCCGCGATGACCTTTTTCCACCACTTGTCGCCGTAGCCGCCGACGAAGTATTGGATTTCAAAGTCTCCGGTCAGTTTTTTGGTGCT
Organism: Paenibacillus sp. XY044; assembly: GCF_002257645.1. GTDB lineage: Bacteria > Bacillota > Bacilli > Paenibacillales > Paenibacillaceae > Paenibacillus_AQ. Next base: position 141,644 of record NZ_NQMO01000013.1, read on the forward strand.
GTCATCGGTCGTGGTGGTCGAGCTGGAATCGGTGTTGGTCGTTGTGGTGGCGGTTGAGGAGGACGCGTCTTCGGTTTTTGTCGAAGTGGACGAGTCCTTGGAGCCGCATCCGGCCAGCGGGGCGACGATCATCAAAGCCGCTAGGCTGAGTGCCGCCAAATGTCTCTTGAACTTCATAAAAGCTAACCCTCCTTAAGTGATTGTGCAACGCCATAGTGGTTGTCTATGTTGGATTACAGCGCCTAGAACCATCATAAAGACTCGGGGAGAGCGGCTCTATCGAATATCTTCCATGAATTCTTTGTTATTTTCTGTTCCTGGGGGAAAAGGAGGAACAATCTTCTACTCGGGAAGGATCGGGAAGGGGATCGAGGGGAAAGTGCCGGGAGGGAAGTTCCGAAGGGAAGAGTCGGAAGCGGGCGAGACGAACCGGGTATCCAAAATAATGGTAGTGCGCGAAAGTGAAGTTTAAGGGGAAGCTTGCAGGCCGCATGATGGCAGCGATGTGGAGGGGATCGCGCCTCGCGTTCAGCTCGTTTGAGCAGAAAACAGCTGCAAAAGTGCACTTAATTTGGAGCGAAATAGCCGAAAAACGGAAATTAGCCTGAAATAGATGCAGAATTGCAGCTATTTGTACTGAAAAGGGGCAAGTAGGCGAAATTAGATGCACTATCGCACTTATTTGTGGTGGGGGAGCGTGGAAGGTGGAATTAGTGGCAAGAGTGCATTATTCTGATCGGACGAGTTGCACGATTGCACTCTTTGCTGGGCAGGTTGTGTGGGGCGCCCTAATTAAGCATGGGAGGGGCCGCACCTTGTGACCATTAAAGGGCCATTTGGCCGTGCCGCCACCCATGCCACCCCCGGCTCACTCCGTCCCGTGAACCTCCTTCTGTACCTTCTCGGCGTAATGCTGCAGCTCGTCCAGCGCCTCTTTCGGCGAGACATGGTCGTGCAGGACTGCGTCGCCCATTTTTCGCGCGGTATCCATGATCGACTGCCATTCCGGCTGCTGGATCGGATAAAAGCTGGACTTCCGCAGCTCCGCCAGCCGCTGCTTCACCACGGAATCGTTGGCCGACAACTTGGCCCCGACCTCTTCCGTCACGGGCAGGAAGCCTTCCTGCGCGATGATTTCCTCGTACACCGGGCTGGAGTACAGATAATCCAGGAACGCGGAGAGCGCCTCCTTGTTGGTATGGTCCGTTTTGAACGAGACCAGGTTGTCATGCACGCCGAAAAGGAGCGGCTTGTGGCCGTCCTTGACGGGGATGGGACCGGATCCCCATTTCAGATTCGGGAACTCCCTCGGCATGACGGTGCCGAAATAGTTGCCCGAAATCATCATGCCGAGCTTGCCGTCTCCGACGATGCGCTGCTTCTCGTCCCGGGTGGTGACGGTCGGCTCGGGATCGGTTAACCCTTCATCGTACAAGTCCTTCAGGAAGGCCAGGCCCTCGACGTTTTCCGGCGAATTGATCGTCCATTTGCCGTCACGGAACCATCCGCCGCCCGCTCCCAGGAAGAAGTAGGAGAGATAGGCCTGGATTTCGTTATCGCTCAAATCGACGCCGAAGCCGTGGGCCTTGCCGGTGTTTTTGATTTTGAGGGCATCCTTCTTCAGATCCGACCAGGTGGCCGGGGCCTTGGATATGCCAGCAGCTTCGAACAGGTCCCGATTGTAATACATATTCCGGGTGGAGGAGACGTACGGAATGGCATACTGCTTGCCGTCCCACTGGTCGAGCTTCATCAGGTCCGGATAAAATTTCTGCTTCAGCTCCGGCGAAATGATTTCGTCCATGTCGTTCAGCAGGCCGTCGCTTGCAAAATGCGTGTACACGTTCGTGTTCAGCAGGTCCGGCGGTTGGTTTTTGCTGATCATCGTGGTATAGATGCCGTCGAGGATGTCCCAGTTGGCCACCTGCAAATTGATGACGATCGACGGGTTTTTCAGCATGAAGTCCTGCACCAGGTTTTCCAGCAGCGGACGCGTCTCCGAGCTGTATTCCGAGGCGACAAAATTGATAAGCGCCGTCTGCTCCTCCTGCGGCTTCATCACAGGTCTGGATTCATTCAGGCCGGAGCAGGAGATGATAAGCGCCGGAATGCCCAGCAGGCAGAAGGAAATCCCGGCAAGCCGGGTCAGGAAACGGGAAGTCATCGGCTCTCGCACCTTTCGATGGGTGTTGTTTATTTATCGATAAATGGAAAGAGTAGTTTCTGATTTTCCGGGGAATACATGTTGGCCTTCGTGACGACGATCGAGTTGGTGTAGGTTTCCGGTTTGACCTTTTTGCCGTTGACGAGGTCGAGCACGGTTTGCACGCCTAAATACCCGATGTTAAAAGGCTGCTGCACCACGGTCGCGTTCAGGGTGCCTTCCTCAAGCAGCCGGATTTCGCTGGCGGACGTGTCGAAGCCAATCAGCTTGACGAGCCCCGTTTGATGGGCCTCCTTGACCGCTTTGGCGGCACCGAGGGCCGCGGATTCGTTCAGCGCGACGATAGCGTTCATGTCGCGATGGTCTTGGATCAGCGTCTTGGCGATCAGGTACGAACGCTCCTCGGAATCGGAGGAGTAAAACGTACCGTAGATGGTGGAGGCCTGGGCCTCCAGCGCCTGGCGGATGCCCTTTTCCCGCTCGGCTGATACGCCGGACGTCATGAAATCGCTGATGATCGCCGCCTGGAGCGAACCGCCGGTCTGCTCTAGCGCCACTTTGCCGGCCTGAACGCCGGCAGTGACATGGTCGTTCGACACGAAGGCCGGCGGCGATTTCAGGCTGAGGGGCGTATCGATAATGACGAGCGGAATGTCCTCTTCCTGGATTTTCTTGAGCTCGTCCAGGATACGATCGTCGTTGATCGGGGCGACCACGACGGCCTGGGGCTTTTGCTTAAGGACGTCGTCCAGCAGCTGGAGCTGAGACTCGGCGTCCGTCTCCTGGAGCGGGCCGGAGACGCTGATGCTGGCTCCGGCCTCCTTGGCGGCCGCTTCGGCCCCGGCGCTCACCGTCTGCCAGAATTCGGAACGGATGTTGTGCTCCTTGAGGATCACCGCCACGCTCCTCTCCTGTGCGGGCGTCGGAATAAACAGCTTGAAGTACAGGATGATGTAGACGCAGGATATGACAAAAATGATGGCCAACAGCAGCGTGGCACGTTGTATGCGCATGGGTGCTACTCCTTCATTTTGGGGATGGTGATGGTGACGCAGGTGCCTTCTTCCAGCTCGCTGCGGATTTGGATGCCGTACGCATCGCCGAAGTACAGCTTTACGCGCTCGTTGACGTTGGCAATCCCAATGCCGCCGGAACGGGTCCGGCCAGACGTCTTGCCTTCCGGCGGGTTCCAGATGCGCCGGATTTGCTCCTCCGTCATGCCCAGCCCATCGTCCTCCACTTCAAATTGGATAACCTGGCCTAGGTCCCGGGCCCGGATAGTGATTTTCCCCGGCTCGGGCTTGTTGCGGATGCCGTGGTAAATGGCGTTTTCCACAAAGGGCTGCAGCAAAATTTTCAGCGTCAGGAAGCCTTTGACTTCCTCCGGTACGTCGATGTCGTATTCCAACTGTTCGTTGTACCTCATCTTCTGAATGAGCAGGTAATTGGTGATATGCTCGACCTCCACCTTGATCGGAACCAGCTCCTTGTCCTTCGTAATGCTGGCGCGGAACAGCTTGGCCAATGCCGAGGTCATCAGGACGACCTCCTCATGCTTTTTCTGCTCGCCCATCCAAACGATCGAATCGAGCGTGTTGTACAGGAAGTGCGGGTTGATCTGCGACTGGAGCAGCATCAGCTCGCTTTTTCGCTTGTTCTCCTGGTTGTGGATGATTTCCTGCATCAGGTTCTTGATCTGGGCCAGCATCAAATTAAAAGAACGTCCGAGCTGGCCGATTTCGTTCGGCTGGTCGATCTTCGTCCGGATGTCGAAGTTGCCGCGCTCGACCTTTTTCATATCCCGCTGCAGGATGCGGATCGGCTTCGACATGCGGTAGGACAGCACGAGCGACAGCAGCAGGGAGAAGAGGATGCCCATGATGGCGTACAGCAGGATGGACCTGCGGATCGTGCCTTCGTTTGCGATCAGGTCGTCCGCATAGGCCACGCCGACGATTTTCCAGCCGAAGTTCGTGTCATGCACCGAATAGATGCGCTTGCCCTTGTCGTCGTTGATCGTAAAGGAGGTGCCGCTCTTGGCCTCGGTGACCTTGGCGATCTGCTCGGTACGCAGGTTGCTGTAGATCAGCTGCTGCTGCGGGTGGTAAATGATGTTCCCGTTCTGGTCGACGATGAACACGTAGCCCTTTTTGCCAAGGTTGATTTTGCTGCAAATATCGTTAATGATGCTCAGGTTCAGGTCCACAAGAAAAATACCCTCGCCCCGGATCCCGTCCGTGCTCTTCAACTCGCGGCTGAGGGAGACGACCCAGCGGTATTCGTTCTGGATGATGTTCTGCACGTGAGGCGGCGATATGACAGACTGTCCGCCCTTGCTCTTGGCTTCCTTGTACCAGGACTGGTCTTCCAGCTTGGTGCTCGGGTTGAGGAGGGTAATCCGGCGGTCGGACACGTAATGGCCATTGTATCCGAACACCATGATGGCCGAGATGTCCTTGCGCGAGTAAAGGATGGCCTGGAACAAGTCGGAGATGCGCTTTTCGTACGGCCGCCGGTCGCTCGTGCTGATAAACGTGTTGTTGGAAATGTAATACTTGACGTCTTTGTTGGTCATGGCCAAGAGGCTAATGTTTTCCATGTTGTCGATGTAAGACTGGATGTTGGAGTTGACCTGCGTGATGATTTCCTGGACGTAGCTCTCCGAATTGGTCTCCATTGCGTCGACCGACAGATTGTAGCTGTTCAGGCTGATGACCAGGACGGTAATCAGGATCAGGCAGGAAAAGGTGAAAAAGATGCTCGACTGAATGCTTTTAAACGGCAAAAAAGGAAGGAGGGAGGCGCGCTGTCTGTTCATGGCCGCGAGCTCTCCTTGGCCTGCCTGTCACGGAATTCCCGCGGGGTCATGCCCGCTTGCTTCTTGAACAGGATGCTGAAATAGTTCGGGTCGTTGTAGCCGACCTGGCCGGCGATTTCGTAAAACTTGAGACTGGTATGTGTCAGCAGCTCCTTGGCTTTGTCCATCCGGATGCGGGTCAGGTACTCGACGAAGGTTTCGCCCGTATGCTGCTTGAAGACGAGACTGAAATAGCTGGTGCTCATCAGGACGTGGCGGCACAGGTGCTGCAGCGAGATGTTTTCATCGGCATAATGCATCTCGATGTAATCGACGGCCCTACAGATCTGCATATGGGTAAAATGATTGCGGTTTTCGGCAACGGCGTTCATGACGGAGGTGACCGTTTCCGTAAGCCAGGCTTCGATTTCGTCGAGCGTTTTGTAATGGTATACGTCGGTCAGCAGGATCGGACGCTGCTCGTGCAGTCCCAGCTCCTGGATCGTATTCATGAGGGAAAGGATGACCTTCTGAATGTGGAAAATGCACGAATCCATCGGTGCCATGCCCTGCTTCAGGTCGCAGACGAATTCCCGGATCAGCTGGTGGATTTCCTCCAGGGAGCCGGTTTTGACAGTGGACGCCAATTGGCGGTCCCAATCCGCGCGGAGCGTCTCGGCAAGGGCTGGCCTGCCCTCCATGTCCAGCAGGCTGATCACCCGGTTTTTGCCGAGTAAAAAGCGGTAATCTAACGCAGAAAGGGCGCTTTTGTACGATGCGGGAAGCTGCTGCGCAGTCTGTACGGCTTGTCCGACGCCGATGGAAACGGTGAATTTCAAATATTTGTCGATGTAAAACCGGGCTTCTTCGGCGACACGGAACGCCTTTTCGTACAAGTCGGTATCTTCGGCGCCTCCCGAGACAACAAGGGCGATACGCTCCTTGCGCGTGCGGAAAAGCAGCAGTTCTTCGCGGAGAGCGATTTCCTCGAACAAGTTGTAAGCGGCATAGCGGAGAATTTCCGTGTCCTGTCCGCTCACGCCCTGCATTTGACGGGAACCGAAATCGTCGATATCGGCCACCATGGTCAGGCACGGCGAAGTTAGTGGAGTCAGGCCGAAATAGAGGAAGCGCTCCTGCGTTTCCTCAGGTTTCACCCCGGTGACGACAAGCCGCTCCAGGAAGCGTTCCTTCAGAAGGGGCAGGCTCTGTTTCAGCTGGCTGTAAAGCCGGCTAAAATCCTCACGCCTGCGCGTCTCTTCGTCCATCTCAGCCTTGACCTTCAGAAGCAGTCCGCGGATTTCCTGCGCTGTAATCGGTTTCAAAATGAAGTCGGAGACCTTGAGGCGAATGGCCTGCTGCGCGTATTCGAACTCGTCGTAACCCGTCAGGATAATGATTTTGATATGCGGATATTTGGCGCTGGCGGATGCCGTCAGCGCAAGACCGTCCATAAACGGCATAGAGATGTCCGAAATGATGAGATCCGGCATGTTCAGATCAATCGCCTCCAGCGCCTCGCGGCCGTTGGCGTAATCGCCGATCAGTTCGAAGCCGAGCTCCTGCCAGCCGATCGTTCGCTTCAGCCCGTCGCGGACAACCGCTTCATCGTCGACGATGAATACTTTGTACATGGTATGCCCCCTGTCTTTTGTTCGATGCCTTAAGGCTTCCGGACCCAGGATCCTTGTTCATAAAAACGTAATAATTCTGGAATAATTATACTGTAAAAGCGGATTTGTGGATATGGGGAATGTTAAGCACCAAAGATCGAACGCCCGAATTCCCGTATTTTGACATGATCCCGGCACTATGCTTTAATATGAAAATATTAAGACGGGACGGGAGGTGAGAGAAACATGGCAACGATCAAGGATGTAGCCAAGCTTGCCAACGTATCGACGACGGTCGTCTCCAAGGCGCTGAACGGATATACGGATGTGAGCGAGGAGACGCGGAAGAAGGTGCTGAAAGCGGTCGAGGAGCTGAATTACTCCCCCAACATGCTGGCTAAAAATCTGAAGCAAAAGGTGACGAAATCCATTGCGCTCATCTTCTCCAATTTCGAGGGTTCGAGCGGCAAGGATGGCGTGCTGTTTCAGATGATGACGGGGATTTTCGAAGCGGCGTCGCATTACAATTACGAGGTGCTGCTGTACACGCGGAACCTGTCGGAGCAGCAGGACAAGTCGTATTGGCAGTTCTGCAAGGAACACAAGGTATCGGGCGCGGTCATAACGGGACTGAAGACGACCGATCCGTATTTTCTGGAAATCGTGGACAGCGACTTTCCGTGCGTCGTCATTGACGCCGATATTACGGGAAGCCACACCAGTTCGGTGATGACAGATAACGTCGGGGGGGCCCGGGCGGCTATCCAGCATCTGGTCGATCTCGGACACCGCCGGATCGGCATGGTCAACGGGCATAATTTTGCCGTGGTCAGCAACGAGCGTTTGAAGGGATACCGCCAGGCATTGAAAGCAAACGGCATCGAATTCGATCCAGCGCTAGTCGTTAACGGGGATTACACGGAGGAGTATGCCTATGATTCGGCGAAGTCGTATCTTCAGGAGCATCCAGACGTGACGGCCGTATTCTTCGCAAGCGATCTGATGGCGATCGGTTTCATGAACCGCTGCCGCGAGCTGAATGTCCGCATTCCGGAGCAGCTGTCCGTGATCGGGTTTGACGATATCGTTCTGTCCAGCTACACGTCTCCCAAGCTGACGACGGTAAGGCAAGATTTTAAGCGGATGGCCTTTACGGCATTCGAACAGGTCATACATCTGCTGGAGCATAGCGGCACAGGAAGACATCTAAAAATTCCATTTCATGTGGTTGACAGGGAAACGACGGTGGTGCTATAATTTGCACGGAAGCGCTTTCAAATTTTCATATTTTTTTACGGAGATCGAAATCGATTTCGAGTCAATGGTATCAATGGTTTTCACCTTCATGCTAAAAGGTTGCCACGAGGCTGCCTGCAGGAAAAGGTGAATATTTTTTTTGAGGTTCCGAAATCGATTTGGACCCGCACCAGCACTCATTTTTTAGGGATTGGGTTGCGCGGCTTTCACAGTTTCTAGTGAAAAAAACAGGGAGGTCTAACCAATGAAAAAATGGTCTGCAAGTCTTGCGTTCGTTTTGATGTTCAGCGTCATTCTGAGCGCCTGCTCATCCGGCTCGGGTTCCAAGGCGGACGACAGCGCGAAGGGGAGCGGTTCTGCCGATGGCGGTGGATCCGGCAAAGTGGTTGAGCTTAAATTTACGACCTGGGGAGAGCTGACGGCCGATTCGGTAGAGAAAAAGCTGGCCGACGAATTCAATGCATCCCATCCGGATATCAAGGTGACGTTTGAACCGGTTCCGGGAGACGGATATGCCACGAAGCTGACGACTTCGCTTGCGGCGGGGCAGGCGCCGGACGTCTTCTTGATCGGCGAAGGGGATTATTTTAAATATGTTGACAAGGGCGTCGTGGAGCCTCTGGATGAGTACATCAGCCAGGACAGCTCCTTCAAGACGGATATGTTCCAGCCGGATCTGCTGAACATGGGCAAAATCGACGGCAAGCTGTACTATCTCCCGAAGGACTTCAACCCGCTCGCCTTATGGTACAACAAGCGCATGTTCGACGCGGCCAAGATCTCTTATCCGACCGACGACTGGACCTGGGATGACATGATCAGCGCGGCCAAGAAGCTGACGCAAAAGGACGGCGGCGGAAAAATCAAGGAATTCGGCTTTAACGCAACCAAATGGGAATATCCGATCTACATTTACCTGTGGTTGAACGGAACCGACATCGGCAATGAAGACGGCACGAAAGCGGAAGGGTTCATGAACAGCGACAAGACGGTGGCGGCCATGGAAAAATACGTGGCACTGGCACAGGGCGACGACCGCGTATCCCCGACACCGCAGGACACCGAAACGCTGGGCGGGGACTCGTCGATGTTCATGACCGACAAGCTGGCCATGATGATTACCGGACGGTGGGTCAAGGGCGATCTCGACAAATCCGACGTGCAGTACGGTTCGGCATTGATCCCGAAAGGGGCAAACGGAGAACGAGCAAGCATTATTGCCGCCGCCGGCTGGGCGATGAACGCAAACGGCAAGCACAAGAAGGAAGCTTATGAGCTGATGAAATGGCTGTCCGGCACCGAGGCGCAAAAAGCCCGCTCCGAAAAAGGTCAGGTGCTCCCGGCTACCGTAGCGGAGCTGGATCAGGTGAAGAGTACGGAAGTCGTCGACAAACCGGTCATCGAAATGATGGATTATGCCAAGAAGCCGATTTCCATGCGTTCGGCGAATGCGCCGACCTTTACGGAGGAATTCAATAAGGCGGTTGAAAAGGTGCTGCTGAAGAAGTCCACGGTGAAGGATGCCTTGGATGAGGCTGCCAAAAATGTCGACAGCAAGATCGCGAAGTAAGGAAGGCAAAGGAAGCCATGAGTCCCCGATTCATGGCTTCCTCCTTCGTCGAACCAATCGGATGTAACAGCCCGCAGCAGAACCGGGCGGCCATCCGTACTCATCAAGGAGGTTACTTTATGCGGAATTCACGGTCGGAAAGGGCGGGATACTTGTTTATTCTTCCTTGGTTTCTTGGCCTGGTGCTGTTTACGCTGGGTCCGATGCTCTTTTCGTTTGTCCTGTCTTTCAGCAAATGGGACATCATTACCGGCATCGGATCGATCGAATTCGTCGGCCTGGACAACTTCAAGGCGATTTTTCACGATGAACTGTTCTACCAGTCCCTGAAAGTCACCTTCATCTTTGCCCTCGTCTCCGTCCCTTTGTATCAGATTGTCTCTCTTCTCATCGCGCTGCTGTTGAACATGCGGACCCGGGGCATGAAGGTGTTTCGCCTGATCTATTTCATGCCGTCGGTCATTCCGGCCGTAGCCGTGTCGATGATGTGGATTATGATTTTCAATCCGGAATACGGCATATTGAACCGGGCGCTGGGGTGGTTCGGCATTCAGGGGCCGGCCTGGCTGCAGGATCCGAGCTATGCGCTTGGGGCGCTGATCGTCATGGGCATCTGGGGCGTCGGCAACACGATCATCATTTACCTGTCCGGGCTGCAGGGCGTTCCCGAAGAGCTGCATGAGGCGGCGCAGCTGGACGGGGCGGGAAGCATCCGCCGCTTTTTCAGCGTGACGATGCCGATGATTTCCCCCACGATATTTTTCAATTTGATCATGGGAATTATCGGAGGCTTTCAGTATTTCACCCAGGCTTTTGTCATGACGAACGGAGGGCCGCTCAACTCTACGCTGTTCTACAACCTTTATTTATATAACAAGGCGTTCGTGAACTACGAAATGGGCTATGCCTCGGCTTTATCCTGGATTTTATTTGCGATCATCCTGTTCTTCACGCTGATTGTCATTCGCAGTTCCTCCATGTGGGTGTACTACAACGGCGATGACGACCGGGATTAAAGGAGGGATGGCGTATGCATACGACAATTCGAAAATGGAGTTTGTCCCGGATCCTGACGCTGCTGCTGCTGGCCGCAGGCGCCGCGGTCGTACTAGTGCCGCTGCTCTGGACAGTATCCACCTCGCTGAAAACGCCGGCTGAGGTCTTTCAGGATTCGTTCTTCCCCAAAACGTGGAAATGGGGGAACTACCGGGATGCGGTAACCGCGGTGCCGTTTTTTCTGTTCCTGAAAAATACGGTGCTGATCCTGATACCGGTCATGATCGGAACTGTGTTTACCTCGGCCCTATGCGCTTACGGCTTCGCCCGTTTCAAATTCAAGGGCAAGCGCTGGCTGTTTCTCGTGCTGCTGGCGACGATGATGCTTCCCGGCCAGGTGACAATGATCCCGATGTTCATCATGTTCAAGGAGGCAGGCTGGGTCGATACGTTCCTGCCGCTGATCGTTCCGTCCTTTTTTGGCGGGGGCGCCTTCAACATCTTTTTGATCCGGCAGTTCATGCGGGGAATTCCGCGTGACCTCGATGAAGCCGCTTATATGGACGGGGCCAACCGGTGGAGCATTTTTACGCGGATCATGCTTCCGCTCAGCAAACCGCCGCTCATCGCGGTATCGATTTTTACGTTTATGGGCGTGTGGAATGACTTCCAGGGCCCGCTGATTTATTTGAATTCGAACGAAAAATATACGCTGGCCTTGGGGCTGTCCATGTTCAAGGGGCTCTATAACGTCGAATGGAACATGCTGATGGCCGCCACGGTGCTGATCATGCTGCCGGCGATCATCGTGTTTTTCTTCCTGCAGAAGTATTTCATCGAGGGGATTTCCCTCTCGTCCGCGATGAAGGGATAGTCTTCGCGAAAGACCATTACACAAGAAGAAGAGGAGATTCGAATGATAAAGCAAAGCAGCAGGCATCCATTTCCGATTTATTTGACGGCGGGAGAATATATCAAGGCGGTCGGCACGCAGGACGGCTATTTCCCGGATTTCGGGCATCACGTCGCCGGCGAGATGGGAGGAGTATGGCTTCATCCCATCAAGCTGCTGGACGGCTTTTGGCTCCGGCTGACCGATCACCGCCGGAACATTTCCGTCTGGTCCAAGGCGGACGAGTTCATCAACCATCCTTGGGGCGCAGAATTCCGCTACGACCATGGCCTGGGGCATATCCCGGTATCGATGAAGCGCGTCCAGTTTTCGCCGGACGGGGAGAAGGGCATGGTCATCCGGTACGAAATCGCGAACTACGCGGCAGAGGAAACGGTGCTGGAGCTGGAAATGCTTTTCCGCTCCGATCTTCGCCCGGTGTGGTATTCGGAACAAATCGGTATTGAGGACGGGGAGGAGGACCGGTTTGAGGCGGTGTCGGAATCGGCCTTTATCGCCAAAGACAGCGGCAGCGAATGGTACGTGATGGTTGGTGCGGAAATGCCCGGCATCGAATCGGTGCAAAGAAATGCGGACCGCTCCCTGTTCGGCCCGGAGCTGACGGCAGGCGGCGGTTCAGGAGCTTCGTTCACCGCTTCCCTGAGGCTGGCACCAGGCCAAACCTTTGCTTTTCACGCCTTTATCGCGGGCTCCTATACATCCCGGGATGAATGCATCGCCACGTTCGACCGCCTCAAGCAGGATCATGAACAGCTGTTTGAGGAAAAGCTGCGCCTTCTGGAGAGCATCGACCGGAAGTCCAAGCTGGCCATTGAGGGGGAAGACGAACTGAATGAGATCTTCTCCTGGACGAAATGGAATACGCAGTGGCTCGTGCAGAAGGTCGATTTTATCGGGCGCGGTTTGACCGCAGGCTCGCCGCATTATCCGTGGTGGTTTGGCTGCGACAACTCCTATACCGTGCAGGGACTTGCCGCCGTGGGGGATTTTCAGCTCGCCAGGGATACGGTGGATATCCTCCGCAGCATCTCGCAGGAAGCCAATGGCAACGGACGAATCGTTCATGAAATTACGACGATGGGAGTGGTCGCCAATCCGGGGAACACGCAGGAAACCGCCCATTTCATCGCCATGATCTGGGATCTGTTCACCTGGACCGGAGACCTGGAGATGCTGAGAGAGAACTACAATATTTGCGTGCAGGGCATGGATTGGCTGCTGCATGAAATGGACCCGGACGGCGATCTGTTCCCATCCGGCTACGGAATCATTGAAATTTCCGGCCTGAACATGGAACTGATCGATTCCGCAGTGTACTCGGCGCAGGCGGCCGGGGCTCTCTCCAGCATGAGCGTGGCGCTGGGCGAAAGGCAGCGGGCGGAAGCGTACGAAGCACTGGCTGACCGGATGAAGAAAGCCATCAACCGGGTGTATTGGTCCGAGGAGGACGGCCTGTACGCCGATGCGGTCGCTCCGAAGAGCGACATTGTGCCCAAGGTCGACCATCTGGTGTCCGTTGCGGAGAAGCACGGCGTCCAAGGTTACCGGGACGTTCTGAACCGGATTCTGGACCGGGTGCAGGATGATCGGGAAGACCGCGGCTGGCTGCTGAACAAAAACTGGGTGATCGTGACGCCGATGGAAACCGGGATCGCGGAGCGCGAGAAGGCGGTCCGTGCTCTCGGCAACATGAGAAACGAGGAGTTCATCGGTCCGTACGGCACATACCTCTCGGGGGTATACCGGACCGAAACGATGACGATTTCCACGGGTGTGCACGCCGTGGCGGAGGCGGTATACGGCTTTGCCGATGAGGCGCTTGATCTGCTCCGGCGGATGATGCGCACGTTCTCGATGGCGCTGCCGGGCTCGATGAACGAGATGTCGCCGGATTACGGCTGCGCGGTCCAGGCCTGGACGCTGTATGCGATGGCCGTTCCGCTGATCGGGCACTTCTTCGGCGTCAAGCCGCATGCGCATCTGAACACCGTGCACGTAGCGCCGCTGATTCCGTCCGTCTGGGACGGGAAAAAGATGACGCTTCAGCAGCTTCATATCGGCCAGGCGGTCATCGACCTGGAGCTTCGCTCCGAGGCGGGTAAACTGCATGCCGACATCGCGAATCCCGGCGGGCTGAAAGTCATCCTCGAATGGGCCGGCCAGACGGTGATCAGCGATGAGCCGCATATTCGGGTGACGCTATAGGCACTGAGGCAGCTCTCTGGTGCACTGCACGGTGAAGGTATCCCGAATGGGGCTTGGCGGGGCTTTATGGACCTTAACGGGGTCTAGGTGGGGCCTTATAAAAGTACGGATCAGCATGCGCTGATTCCAACAAACTCATACGCAGGCGAGAGAACAGACGGCGCAGGTTAGGACCTGGGCCGTCTGTTTTTCGTTTTGTTGAGCTTTCTATTGGATTTCTTCCTAAGAATGTTGGGTTAGATGCAAAAGTGCATCTATTTTACCTTCATAGACTAAGCCGATCCTCATTTTATCGCGGCCTTACAGATCACAACAATTGAGAAAGGAACATACGTTTGATAGGATAGATAATAAACGGCCCAAACGAAACATGGGTTAGCGAAACGAGAAATTTAACGGGGGATGAGAGCGAATGTATCAGTACATAGATGAGGAATACGTTAAGGTGAACTTTGGCCAAGCCGATCTGAAGGAAGGGGAATTGAAGGGATGCACCTTTCAACAATGCAGCTTTCGCGGGGCGGCGCTGGATGAGGTCTGGACGACCGGCTGCCGGTTCATCGAATGCGACTTCGGGGGAGCGACGCTGAACGCCTCGATTCATGCCCGGTCGGCGTTTACGAACTGCCGATTTGCGGGGGCCAATTTGTTCGTAAGCAAGTTTGAGGAATGCAAAATGACGGGCAGCGACTTCTCGGGTGCATCGCTGGACGGCATTACGATCCAGGGCGGGGATTGGTCGTACACGAATCTGCGCCACGCCAATCTCGTCAAGCAGCAGCTGCGGGGCATCCGTTTCGTGGAGGCGGACTTGTCCGAATGCAACCTGCAAAAGGCGGACCTCCGTGAGGCGGATTTAAGTGGCGTCCGGCTGGCCAAGGCCACTTTAAGCGGAGCGGATCTGCGGGGAGCGAAGCTGGACCGCTTTGACTTCCGGTCGATCAATCTCACCGGGGTGCGGATCGACCTTGAGCAGGCGGTCGGCGTAGCCCGTGCCTACGGCGCCAAGGTGGACTAAGGCCTTAGCTCCGACCGACAGCCGCCGATGGCCGCCGCGGCCTAGAAACGCCTGTACATGCCGACCGATGCCGGCGCCGTATCCTCAAAGCCGAACTGCCGGTACAGCCGGTCGGCCGGCACATCGGCGATCAGGCTGACATAGGCGGTAGGCGGAGCGTTATGGTCCAGGTAATCGGTAATGTCGGCCATGATCCGCTTGCCGAGGCCTTGGCCTTGATAATCTGGATCAACGGCAATGTCCACGACGTGGTACATGCAGCCTCCGTCTCCGATGACGCGGCCCATGCCGATCAGTTTCCCATCCAGGCGGAGGGTGACGATGAAGAGGGAGCCCTGCAGTCCTTTGCGGGAGGCTTCGATATCTTTGGGGCTGAGTCCGGCCTTTTCCCGCAGCGCGTTGTACTCCTCGGCTTCCGGGACATCGTGTTCAAGTTGAATGTTCGAATTCATAATCTCACTCCTTTGCTCCCCAAAGTATATCTGAAGCTTAGGGAGGCGTCACGACCATAAAGAACACCCGTCGGCAAGGAATCAGGCTGGCGCTACCGCAGCATCATGGTGCCGCCGTCGACCATGATGGTTTGCCCGGTAATAAATTTAGCGTCCCTGCTTAGCAGAAAAGCGACGACCCGCCCGATGTCGTGCTCGCAGTCGCCAAGGCGCCGCAGCGGAATGTTGTTGACCATTTTCTCATAGGCGTCGGGCATCTTTTCTTTCCATTCCAGCACGCCTTCCGAGGCTGCGATCGGGCAGACGATGTTGACGTTGATTTGATCCGGTCCCCATTCTTTGGCCGCCACGCGGGAAATGCCGCGCAGGGCTTCTTTGGCTGCCGCGTAGGAGGTTTGCGTGGGCATGCCTTCGAGTGCCGCCCCGGATGCAAAATTCACGATCGAGCCCTGCGTTTCTTTTAAATAGGGATAGCTCCATTTCATCAGATGAAAAGCAGGAAGGAAGCCCGTGTGCAGCGCCAGTCTGAACTCTTCCTCGGTCGTATCCAGAAAAGGCACGTTCCTTGAAGCCTGCGCGCAGTTAACGAGTCCGTGGAGCGTTTTGAACCTTCCGATGACCTGCTTGAAGCCTTGAACAACCTCGTCTTTATCGAGAAGATTGACTTTAACAAACATGCACTCCGCTCTTTCACTGAACTCCTTCTCCGTTGCGTGCCCCTTTTCTTCGCTGCTGTCAAAGAAGGCGACCTTTGCTCCCTCTTTGGCCAGAGCCGTAACGACGCCCTTACCGATGCCCGCGGCGCCTCCATTGACGAGAATCGTATGATCCGCTAATTTCATTGGTGTGATCAGCCTCCTGATGCTGGGGTTTGCTGCGCTTCATCCGGCAGCGCCTGAATATTTTACTGCGGCTCGGAATCCCGGGTTTACATACGTATAAGGATGATGTCATTCGCATCATCATGACCTCATGACGCTTGAGCGAATCCGCCGGTGATACGGCATGGCGTGGATGACGGTGCTTACAGGACATACGGTTGTACGCATCCGGCAAATAATGCCGACCGTATTACTATGTTCGTTCCGGAGGATAATTACACCATGGATCCGATGATCCGTCCGTGCCCCTATGGAGGGGTGAAATGAGGGCCAAGCCCCTTTTGCCGTATTCCACTAACAATGATACAATCATTTATACAAACACAAAGAGAGAGGCGAAGTGACCATGACAGCTAACGATCGCATGCTGGTGTTCGTCGGTTCTTATGCCGAAGCGGCATCCGACGGAATCTATGTATACGAATTGAATGAAGGGGAAGGTGAGCTGACGCTGCTTGACCGGGTGGACGGCAACAAAAATCCGACGTTCCTGAACGTGGATCAGGCGGGAAACTTGCTGTACGCCATCAGCGAAACCGCGGACGAAGACGGATCGAAGACGAGCGATGCCGTCGCTTATACGATCGATCCGGCAGCAGGCAAGCTGACCGAAGCCAGCCGGGCCTATGCGCTGAACGGTCCCGCCTGCCACATCCAGCGGAGCGCAAACCGCAAATATTTGACGCTGACCAGCTATCACAAAGGGACGATCAGCCTGGTGGAGCTTGGCGCGGGCGGCAAGGTGGGAAACGTGCTGGACATTCAGCAGCATGTCGGACAGGGTGAGTACAGCGGAACGGCTCCACATCTCCATTCCTCGTTCTACAGCCCGGATCAGCGCTATTTGCTCGCGTGCGACCTCGGTCTGGATCTCATCCGTACATACCGGATTGACGAAGCCGAAGGCAAGCTCGTCCCTGTGAGCGACGTCCGGGTGGAGAAAGGCGCAGGGCCGCGCCATCTGACCTTCCATCCAAACGGAAAATTCGCATACGTCATCAATGAACTGAATTCGACGGTTACGGCTTTTCAATACGATGCGGATCAGGGAACGCTCGAAACGCTGGAGACCGTGCCGACGCTGCCCGCGGAGTGGACAGGGGATAACGGCTGCGCGGAAATTACAATTTCTGCCGACGGCCGGTTCCTGTACGGCTCGAACCGCGGACATGACAGCATTGTCGTCTATGGGGTCGATCAGGAGTCAGGCAGACTGACGACGGTACAGCACGTGTCGACGGAAGGCCAGCACCCGCGCCATTTTTCCATCGTTCCGGGCGGGAAGCATGTGATTGCGGCCAACCGGGATACGAATAACCTGACGCTCTTCACCGTCGATCAGGATACCGGCAAATTGACCTACACCGGCTATTCGGCAGAGGTGTCCAAGCCAGTTTGCGTGTGGGCTGTCCGCTATTAAATTTATTTTCCCCTTAAAATAAAGGTCCGGGCGGGCTGAGATGTCCGGCTGCAAAGGTCTTTTGCCTGGCCGGGCATCGAATGCATGATCCGGACTCATCATTCGGGGGAAGGGATGGTACAATAGAGATAGCCAGTATGAAAGGATGGATGCGTATGGAAGAGACCATGGAAGAATCCGTCAAGCATGAGTCTTGCGGAACAGGCGTACGGAAGAGCCACCATTCCCCAAAAACGAAAAACAACCTGATCAGCCGGTTGAACCGGATCGAGGGGCAGATCCGCGGCATAAAAGGCTTAATCGAGAAGGATGCTTACTGTGACGACGTCCTGAACCAGATCTCCTCGGTCCAATCCGCCTTGAACGGGGTAGGCAAGCTTCTGCTGGAGCACCATATGAAGAGCTGCCTGGTCGAACGCATTCAGGACGGGGAAAATGAAGTGATCGATGAACTGCTCGTCACCATCAATAAGTTGATGAGATAATCCAATACGGCAAAGATCCAAGGATTCGGAAGAATCCTTTTTTTTATAATATCAGAAAGCATAAACTCCAGAGCCATTGCTTCCTGATATTGCAAGAAAAATTACCATTAAAGCGGTCTGTCTTCTTTGAAGGTACGTCGATAGACGTTTTTTTATGGGCGAAAATATAGATTAGGGGGGTATAGTAAAATTATGATTGACTATTTATAGGGTAGGGGGGTATACTACAAAACAAGGAGATGGTGATCGTAATGCTTCAAGCTTGTGCCAGATGCCATCCTCCATAAAAACGATCCGAGGAGAGATGATATATGAACCAAGTTACTTTACTGGTGAACGGAATGTCCTGCATGCACTGCGTCAATTCCATCGAGGGCGCGATGAAGGCGCTGGGGGCGAACGCCAAGGTCAACCTGGCCGACGGAACGGTAACGGTTGCGTACGACAGCGGCAAGCTGTCTCTTCAGTCCATTAAGGAAGCGATTGAAGATCAAGGTTATGAGGTCGCCTAACGAATAAAGGAAACGGGGTGTCGATGCAATGGAAACTTACGGTAGGGAACAGGAGCAGTTAGAGCAGCAGGAACAGGCATCTTTACAGATCACGGGCATGACTTGTGCCGCATGCGCCAACCGGATTGAGAAAGGTCTGAAAAAAATGGATGGCGTGTCCGAGGCGAATGTAAATTTTGCGATGGAGCGGGCCACGGTCACGTACGATCCGAATCGGGTCAGTACGGATCATATGGAGGAAGCCGTCAAGAAGCTGGGGTACGATACGGCCAAAGAAGTGGTGGATCTTGACATTACCGGGATGTATTGCGCGGCCTGCGCGGTCAAAATCGAAAAAACGCTGAACAAGATGCCTGGCGTAAAGAGCGCCAATGTCAATTTTGCGATGGAGACGGCCAGAGTGGAATTCAACCCGCTGGAAGTCACTGCGTTCGACATGGAGAACCGGATCGGCAAGCTGGGCTACAAGGCGTCCCCCAAGCGGGAGCAAACCGCCGATCCGGCGGAGCAGCGCAGCCGGGTGATTTCGCAGCAGAAGCGCAAGCTGCTGGTCTCCGCGCTGCTGTCCCTGCCGCTGCTGTGGTCCATGGTCAGTCACTTTTCCTTCCTGTCCTGGATCTGGATGCCGCAACTGTTCATGAATCCGTGGTTTCAGCTGGCACTCGCCACCCCGGTGCAATTTTATATCGGAAGGCAGTTCTATAAGGGGGCGTTCAACGCCCTCCGCAACAAAAGCGCCAACATGGACGTTTTGGTCAGCTTGGGAACGTCGGCCGCCTACTTTTACAGCCTCTACTTAACGTTTGAGTGGGCCGCCCGAGGCGGAAGCCTTCATCATGGTCCGGAAATGTATTATGAAACAAGCGCCGTGCTGATCACGCTGGTCATTATGGGCAAGCTGTTCGAGCTGCTCGCTAAAGGACGGACGTCCGAAGCGATCAAGACGCTGATGGGACTGCAGGCGAAGAGCGCCGTCGTGATCAGAAACGGCGGGGAGCTCACGATACCGGTCGAAGAGGTTCTGACCGGGGACATCGTCCTCGTGAAGCCGGGCGAAAAAATCCCGGTTGACGGACTCGTGCTCGAAGGGGCGTCGGCCGTCAACGAATCGATGCTGACAGGCGAGAGCATCCCGGTTGAGAAAAAAGCCGGGGATTCCGTATTCGGAGCGACCGTTAATAAAAACGGACGGCTGAAAATTCAAGCGACGAAGGTCGGCAAAGAGACGG
Organism: Paenibacillus sp. XY044; assembly: GCF_002257645.1. Taxonomy (GTDB): domain Bacteria; phylum Bacillota; class Bacilli; order Paenibacillales; family Paenibacillaceae; genus Paenibacillus_AQ. Next base: position 161,156 of record NZ_NQMO01000013.1, read on the forward strand.
CCCTAGCGCAAATTATCAAAGTGGTGGAGGAAGCGCAGGGCTCGAAGGCGCCGATCCAGCGGGTGGCCGACGTCATTTCCGGCATCTTCGTCCCGATCGTGGTCGGCATTGCTCTCCTGACTTTCGTCGTCTGGTATTTCTGGGTTGCCCCAAACGACTTTGCCAGCGCGCTGGAGAAGGCGATCGCGGTTCTGGTTATCGCCTGCCCATGCGCCCTCGGACTCGCGACGCCAACGTCGATCATGGCCGGTTCGGGTCGCGCCGCCGAGCTGGGTGTATTGTTCAAGGGCGGCGAGTACCTCGAGTCGACGCATAGAATCAATACGGTCATCCTGGACAAAACGGGTACGGTCACCAAAGGGCAGCCGGAGCTGACCGATGTGCTGCCCGAGGCGATGGATGAGCGCGAGTTTCTGCGTTTGGCCGGTTCGGCGGAGAAGCCTTCGGAGCATCCGCTCGCTGAGGCCATCGTGGATGGCATTAAGGACCGCGGCATTGCGCTCACCGAAGCAGGGGAATTCGAGGCGATCCCAGGTTACGGAATCCGGGCCGTCGTGGACGGCCGAGAGGTGCTCGCCGGAACCCGCAAGCTGATGGAGAAGCATGGCATCCTTGCCAGGGATGCCGAGGGAAGCATGACGAAGCTGGAGGAGGAAGGCAAAACCGCGATGCTGGTCGCGGTGGATGGCCGGTACGCAGGACTGATCGCTGTTGCGGATACGATCAAGGATAGCTCTAAGGCGGCGGTCGGCCGGTTGAAAAGCATGGGGATTCAAGTGGTCATGATCACCGGGGACAATGAGCGTACGGCCCAAGCGATCGCCCGGCAGGCGGGCATTGGCGAAGTGCTTGCCGAGGTGCTGCCGGAAGGCAAAGCCGATGAAGTCAAAAAGCTGCAGTCGCTTGGCAAAAAAGTGGCGATGGTCGGCGACGGCATCAACGATGCACCGGCCTTGGCGCAAGCCGACATCGGCATGGCCATCGGAACGGGAACGGACGTCGCGATGGAAGCAGCGGACGTGACGTTGATGCGCGGAGATTTGAACAGCATTGCCGATTCCATCGAAATGAGCCGGAAAACGATGCGCAACATCCGCCAAAACCTATTCTGGGCGCTCGGTTACAACACCCTGGGTATTCCGGTCGCAGCCTTTGGGCTGCTCGCTCCCTGGGTTGCCGGGGCGGCGATGGCGCTCAGCTCGGTCTCGGTCGTCCTGAATGCGCTCAGACTGCAGCGGATGAAGCTGCAGAGTTATCCGAAAGGAGAGCAAGCCGCATGAAACGTTCATTTGGACTCGCCGTACTGCTCGGGCTCGCGGTGCTGACAGCCTGCGAATCCGAAACAAAAACCATAAAAGGAGATGGAGATAATATGAACATGTCACATGATCATCATTCGGCACATGGGTCGGCAAAGACGAACGGCGCAGGGGAAACCGCGCATGAGCACGGCGGCGGACAAACAGGAGACATCCAAGCGAATGACGTGAACGTCAGTTGGACTTACGCCGACGGCCAAGAACCGGCAGCCGGCGTGGATACGAAGATTCGCATGGCATTTACGCATGGCGGGAAAGCCATTGAATCTTTCGAAACGACGCATGAGCAGAAAGAGCATCTCATTATCGTCAGCAAGGATCTGTCTTACTTTCACCATATTCATCCGGAGTATTTGGGAGGCGGTGTGTTTGAGGTCAACAACCGCTTTCCGGCCGGCGGTGACTACAAGCTGATCGCCGACTTTGTTCCGGAAGGCGGAGGCGCGATGAACAAAACGACGTGGCTCCAGGTAAAAGGCGCACCGCTGCCAGCTGCTCCCGTGAAGCCGGACGTGGAACGGGTCAAAACGGTGGACGGACTAAAGGTAACCCTGGGTTTTGACCGTCTTGCGGCAGGGCAGGAACTGATGCTCACGTACACGATTGAAGATGCCGGAACCGGCGAGCCGGTCACCGACCTGCAGCCGTACCTGGGTGCGGTTGGACACGTGGTCATCCTGTCCGAGGATGCGGAGCAGTATCTGCACGTCCATCCGATGGACGAGAAAGGCTCTGGGCCGAAGGCCGAGTTTATGACAACCTTTCCGCACGCCGGCGTCTATAAAATATGGGGGCAGTTCCAGCGTGATGGACGCGTCATTACCGTCCCATTCGTCGTGAGCGTGCCGTGATCCGCAGACGACCGGTCGCGGGAGAATAATCGATTCGATAAGGAGTGAGGAAGGTTGGGTCAGCGTAAATTTGCGGTCACCCCCGGCTTCGGGGTCGGGGGAACCGTGTTCTCCCCAAAGCAGCTCGCAGCGATCGGCAGCATTGCCGAAAAGATCATAGATGTGGAAATGACCGGCTTCAAACAGCTGTACGTGACGGCAGAGGAAGAACGTCTGGCCGAGGTTCAGGAAGAACTCCAGGCCGCCGGGCTTCAGATTCATCCGGCAGGTTTTGTGACCAAGAGCTTAATCGCCTGCCAATTCTGCCGCGGGGCGGAAGACGCCGGACTGGAGGTCGCAAGAGCTTTGGATCTTGCGACCACGGGCATTGAGGTACCGAGCCCGCTGAGGATCGGATATGCCGGCTGCGCGCTTGGGACCAGTGAACCGCTGCTTAAGGACATCGCCGTCGTGAAGATGAAAGACAGCTACGATCTCTATGTCGGGGGTGAGCCGAAAGGGATCAAGGCCGGGTTAGCCACGCTGCTCCTGACCGGCCTTCAGGCGGAACAATTGATTCCGGCCGTCACGCGGCTCGTTGCCCAGTTTCGGGAGCATGGAAAAAGGAAGGAGTCCTACCGCCGCTTTGTCCAGCGGTTCACCCTCGATAAGCTGCGCGAAGCCGCAGAGGATGCCGCCGGGCGAGTGCCTGGAAAGCAAGGCGGGCCTAAAGCGGCAGGATAGGATTTCTTTTCTACGTACAGGCACAGATGGGCCTTCGCCCACATAGAATGAACAGACCGCAGGCCAACAACAGGAAGCAGCAGCCATGTTTTCGCGGTGCCCAGTCATTCAGCAGGAGGTGTCATCTTTGCCCGGACTTTTCAGCTTTATCGCCCTTTTTATTAAAGAATTAACGCTGCTGGTATCGTACGTCAAAAACAACGCCTTTCCGCAGCCGCTGACAGAGAAAGAGGAAAGTAAGTACCTTCAATTGATGGCGGAAGGAGACGCCCACGCCCGCAATATGCTGATCGAGCATAACTTGCGGCTGGTCGCGCACATTGTCAAGAAATTCGATAATACCGGCGAGGATCTGGAGGATCTGATCTCGATCGGTACCATCGGGCTCATTAAAGCCATTGAGAGCTTTCAGGCGAATAAAGGTACGAAGCTGGCAACTTTCGCTGCCCGCTGCATCGAAAATGAGAACTTACTGACTATAGAGGTGCATATAGAACTCCCGAATAAACGGGGGTTTTATTTTTTTGCTATTAAACTGTCATGAATATCAAGATAGTTAATTGTTTGATTTTTTGGGTAAGT
>NZ_NQMO01000014.1 GCF_002257645.1 Paenibacillus sp. XY044
AAGACCCCTTGTAGACGACGAGGTAGATAGGTTGGAGGTGGAAGTGCAGCAATGCATGGAGCTGACCAATACTAATCGGTCGAGGGCTTATCCAAAAAGAAACCCACCAAAGTGAAGAATAGCGCTGAAGCTGATTCCGAGTACTTTGGCGGGGACCCGATAATTCTTAAAGCGCAGATTCGTTTCGTATCTAGTTTTCAGGTGATCAAACCACTTGAACGTTTGGTGGCGATAGCGGAGGGGTTCCACGCGTACCCATCCCGAACACGACCGTTAAGCCCTCCAGCGCCGATGGTACTTGGACCGAAGGGTCCTGGGAGAGTAGGACGTTGCCAAGCGGTATATTCCCTGATAGCTCAGTTGGTAGAGCACTCGACTGTTAATCGAGTTGTCACAGGTTCGAGTCCTGTTCGGGGAGCCATTTGCTCTCATAGCTCAGTAGGTAGAGTGCATCCATGGTAAGGATGAGGTCACCGGTTCGATCCCGGTTGAGAGCTCCATAGTTTGTGGCCCGTTGGTCAAGGGGTTAAGACACCTCCCTTTCACGGAGGTAACATGGGTTCGAATCCCATACGGGTCACTTTATTGTTTTGTTCCACATAAGGTTCGTCGGAAGTACTTTCGTTGGGACAAGCTTCGCCGTCTTCATACGAAGAGTAATATCCGTACGGGTCATCGTGTGCTTTTAAGGAATACATAGTTTGCATGGAGGCTTAGCTCAGCTGGGAGAGCATCTGCCTTACAAGCAGAGGGTCGGGGGTTCGATCCCCTCAGCCTCCACCATTTATGATATGAAATACTTGAAATTGGGCAGACTATAGTTATTCGTGACTTTGGGGATTAGCCAAGCGGTAAGGCAACGGACTTTGACTCCGTCATGCATAGGTTCGAATCCTATATCCCCAGCCAGTGAGAGCCATTAGCTCAGTTGGTAGAGCACCTGACTTTTAATCAGGGTGTCGAAGGTTCGAGTCCTTCATGGCTCACCAGTTTTATTTTCAGAATTTGCGCGTGTGGCGGAATTGGCAGACGCACTAGACTTAGGATCTAGCGTCTTTGACGTGGGGGTTCAAGTCCCTCCACGCGCACCACTTTGTTTGATGCGGACGTGGCTCAGCGGTAGAGCATCGCCTTGCCAAGGCGAGGGTCGCGGGTTCGATTCCCGTCGTCCGCTCCATATGCGCCCTTAGCTCAGCTGGATAGAGCGTTTGACTACGAATCAAAAGGTCAGGAGTTCGAATCTCTTAGGGCGCGCCATTTAACTGTTTTACAATAGATATCGGGATGTAGCTCAGCTTGGTAGAGCACCTGGTTTGGGACCAGGGGGTCGCATGTTCAAATCGTGTCATCCCGATACGCATGCACGGCTTCGTGTAGGCCATGATTTATTCAAGGCTTGCACGAAGAATCTGCGGGTGTAGTTCAATGGTAGAACTTCAGCCTTCCAAGCTGATAGCGTGGGTTCGATTCCCATCACCCGCTCCATATTAAAAAAGACAACGCCGAAAGGCGTTTTTTTGTTTAGTGCGGTTGTGTGGGAGAGAACCCACGCAGCGTGGGTGCGACCTTCCGTGCAGGCTTCTGTGAAGGAACCCGCTCAGGACGCGCGTCAACATCTACCTCTGAAGCGAGCCAAAGGCTCGTATTTTAATTGAGATGTTGAGTATTCCCATCACCCGCTCCATATTCAAAAAGACAACGCCGAAAGGCGTTTTTTTTGTTTTGGAGCGGTAGGATTAGGTTCGAGATAGAAACTCGTGCTGCGCAGTTTCGACCAAGCATGGGTTCATACTCGAATGAGTGTGGATACGATGCCTTGGCTCGCTTTAGAACGGTTCGCTTGTTTTGCCTAATTGCCCGTTAAACCGCCTTGTATGCCCCCTGCCTTTTTTAATGGGAATATTAATAAAAACACACGTTTCGTTCATTATAAACCTTATCAGGCCTGACTAAGCTGATTTAAAACTAACCATTAATGTGCCTGCCAGGGCTCTTTAGATGTCCTTACTGGATTGAAGTAATGACATTATATATAAATGACATTATATATAGCAGGATTAATGAGCTGGTTTAATTGAAATGGTGCAGATGAGGCATTCCGGTGAAATGAAGTCAGATTCAAATGTTAATGGGATGATTTGTTTAATTCATTAACTTTATAGGTAAATAGTGGAGGGGGCCTCGTGGCGTTGCATAAATAAACCCTATGCGGTATTTTATTAAGCTGATAAGTACCGTCGTATCCATAACTTCTGTTAAATCATATGTCAGGACTTAGGCATGACTGAATGAAAATACATATTTTACATCGTGTTTTTACCCGAAAATCTGCGCTTTATTTAATAAAAGTGCAGATTTTCGATGTGATTTATTGTATGATGTTAAGAAAGTATGAACAAAGAGACAGCAATACAGACGGGATAGAGACGGGAGGAGTAGCATGACTGAACTTACGGTAACCGCAAACAAAAGCAATTCAAACAACTTGCTGCGGCGTGACGTGCGATTCTTGGGGAACATACTCGGGGAAGTACTTGTCCATCAAGGGGGCAATGAACTCTTAGATATCGTTGAGAAGATCCGTGAAACAAGCAAATCTTTACGTTCTGTTTTTTTGCCTGAATTGTATGAAGAATTCAAGAAGATGGTTGAAACCCTGGAACCGGATATCCGCCATCAGGTGATTCGCGCTTTCGCGATTTACTTCCAACTTGTGAATATCGCCGAGCAAAATCACCGGATCCGCAGAAAACGGGACTATGAGCGTTCAGCGGGTGAAGGCGCTCAGCCCGATTCGATCGAAATGGCTATTAAGGAACTCAAAGAGCGGAACTTTACGGTCGAGGAAGTTCAGGACATTATTGAAAGCCTGTCCTTGGAACTGGTCATGACCGCCCATCCAACTGAGGCGATGCGCAGAGCGATCCTGGAGATTCATAAACGGATTTCCGAAGATGTCATGCTGTTGGACAATCCGACTCTTACGTTCCGCGAGCGCGAACAGCTTCGGGAGAAGCTGTTGAACGAAGTCATTACGCTGTGGCAGACGGATGAGCTGAGAGCCCGTAAACCTACGGTACTGGATGAGGTCCGTAACGGAATGTACTACTTCCACGAGACGTTGTTCCACGTCCTGCCTGACGTCTATCAGGAATTGGAGCGCTGCTTGACCAAGTATTATCCGGGACACCTCTGGCACGTGCCTACGTACCTTAAATTCGGATCCTGGATCGGCGGCGACCGGGACGGCAACCCATCCGTAACGGCTGAAATCACATCGCAGACGCTTCGCATGCAGCGCAAGCTGGCTATTCGGGAATATCAGCGCATTTTAATAGAATATATGCAGTATTTAAGCTTTAGCACTTCCATTGTAGAAGTTTCCAAGGAGCTGCAGGATTCCATTGAACGGGACCGTGTAAATGTAACCGTTACAAAACGGGATATCTGGAACAATGAGAAGGAACCATACCGTATCAAGCTGGTTTATATGATGGAGAAAATATCTAACGTCCTGGACGAAAGTAAAAAAGGGACTACGGAATCCTACGCTACGCCGGCAGAGTTGATCGAAGACCTGAGTATTATTGACCGCAGCCTTCGTTTCCATTTTGCGGATTATGTAGCGGATACTTATGTCAAGAAGCTGATTCGCCAGGTTGAACTGTTCGGCTTCCACACGGCCGCGCTGGATATCCGTCAGCACAGCCAGGAACATGAGAATGCCATGAAAGAAGTCCTGGAGAAGAGCAATATTACGCCGGACTATGCAGCACTTTCCGAAGAGGAGAAGATCGAGCTGCTCACCAGGCTGCTGAGCGAACCGAGACCGATCACTTCGGTATACCAGGACTACAGCGCAAGCACCAAAGAGTGTCTGGATGTATTCCGGGTCGTAAAGGAAGCGCAGCAGGAATATGGCAAGGGATGCATTACCAGCTATCTGATCAGTATGGCTGAGGGAGCCAGTGACATTATGGAAGTCATGGTCTTCGCCAAGGAAGTCGGGCTGTTCCGGGTAAATCCGGACGGCACCGTAGAATGTACATTGCAGGCGGTTCCGTTGTTCGAGACCATAGAGGACCTGCACGCCGCTCCGGAAATTATGAGACGGCTTTTCAAACTGCCGATTTATCGTCAGAGTATTACGGCCCGGAACGATCTTCAGGAAATCATGCTGGGTTACTCCGACAGTAATAAGGATGGCGGCGCCGTTACAGCGAACTGGGAACTGCGGGTCGCTCTGAAAGAGCTGACGGCTGTGGCAGGCGAGTTCGACATCAAGCTGAAGTTTTTCCACGGACGCGGCGGAGCGTTGGGACGCGGCGGCATGCCGTTGAACCGCAGCATTTTGGCGCAGCCGGCTTCGACGATCGGCGGAGGAATCAAGATCACTGAACAGGGTGAGGTCATTTCTTCACGCTATTCGCTGAAAGGGATTGCTTACCGCAGCTTGGAACAGGCGACATCGGCGCTGGTGACGGCAGCGATTAACGCTCGTACGCCGGAAAAGGATGACGTGAATGAAGCGAAATGGGATGAGATCGTTCGCGAGATGTCCGAGGTTTCCCGGAACAAGTACCAGGACCTGATCTTCCGTGATCCGGATTTCCTGTCGTTCTTCAAGGAATCCACGCCGCTTCCGGAAGTGGGAGAGCTTAACATCGGTTCGCGCCCTTCCAAACGGAAGAATACGGATCGTTTTGAAGATCTGCGCGCAATTCCGTGGGTGTTCTCGTGGACCCAAAGCCGGTACCTGCTTCCTGCATGGTACGCCGCGGGCACGGGTCTTCAAAGCTTTTATCAGAACAAGGAAGAGAATCTGAAGGTAATGCAGGAGATGTACGAGAAGTTCTCCTTCTTCACTTCGTTGGTCGATTCCCTTCAAATGGCGATCGCTAAGGCGGATATGGTCATTGCAAAGGAATACTCCGGTATGGCCCGCAACGATGAAGCACGCCGCCGCATCTTTGGACTGATTGAGGAAGAGTTTAAGCTGACGTCAGAACTGATTTTGAAAATTACAGGACAAAAAGAAATTCTGGATAATGTGCCTGTCATTCAGGAATCGATTCGCCTCCGTAACCCTTATGTGGATCCGCTCAGCTATTTGCAGGTACAGCTGCTCAGCGAGCTCCGCGGACTGCGCGAACAGGATGAGGATAATGCTGAACTGCTCCGTGAAGTTCTTCTCACGATCAACGGCATTGCCTCGGGACTCCGGAATACAGGCTGATGATACGATTACTTCAATAAACATCCTTGAAGCCAGAATAGGAAAGCTCAGCGCCTGAATCCCAGGTGCTGCGGCTTTCCTATTGTTCTGTTATACGGGCTTGTCTTGCTTTTTAGAGAGACATCATTTACGATTTGAATGGAAAATAAATTGTTGTCGTACCCATCAGCAAGTCTGGGGGAATCTTGATGGAAAATATAGAAAACCGGCTGACGAAACTGGCTCTGAAAGGGGACCAACGGGCGTTTGCCGAAATTGTGGAGCTGTACAAGGACAAGATTTATCATCTGGCTTACAGGATGCTGAACAACCGTCATGAAGCGGAAGACGTCGTTCAGGAGACTTTCTTGCGCGTATATAAAAATCTGGACCGGTATGACCAGAATCAGAAATTCTCCACCTGGATCTATCGGATCGGAACCAATTTATGCATCGACCGGTTGAGGAAAAGGAAACCGACCTATTCCCTGGATGCTGAGATGAACGACCAGGAAGGCATGGACGGGTATTCGATGATACCGAGCGATAACCGGACGCCTGAGAGTGAGACGCTGATCTCCGAAACGCAGCAGATCATTTACGATGCGATTGAAAGCCTGCCGGCGAAATATAAGTCGGTCATGGTCCTAAGGTATTTGCAGGATTTATCCTTGCAGGAAATCAGTGATGTGCTGGGGATGCCCGTAACCACGATTAAAACAAGGGTGCATCGGGGCCGTGAATTTTTGCGCAAAAAATTAGAGCCCAAATTATAGAAAACGGATCGCAGTTTTGAAACTTCTTCAGAACCTGTACGTATTACAAATGAAACTGACCTATGCCCCTGAAGCGGGAAGATTGAATACATTCATATTAATGAAAGGATTGGCTCAGAATGGATTGCAATTTAGCCGTCTCTTTAATGCATGATTATTTAGATGACGACTTGTCCAAGGAGCAGCAGTTGGAGCTTAAGACCCATATGCTGTCCTGCCCTGACTGTCGGATGCAGTTTAAAGAGCTGGAACAGACGGATATGCTGATGTTCTCGCTGACGCACCATACGCCGTCTGCACCTCTTGAGCTGACTGAGCGGATCATGAATTCTCTCCCGAAGCAGAAGAAGCAGCAGCTATGGCTTACATGGGTCAAGAGACATCCGGCCATTACAGCCGCGGCTATATTTGTCTTGGTGATGCTGTTTAGCACTGTGAGCTTCTGGGATCAGGATACCCAACTAGTGGTCAAGGGCAGTGATCTGGATCAAGTTGTCATTGAAGGGAACACGGTCATTGTGCCTGAAGGCAAGAGCATAGCAGGCAATTTGACGGTAGAAAATGGAAAGACTCAGATCTATGGTGACGTTCAAGGGAATTTAACGGTCATCGATGGGTCGCTGTACCAAGCCTCAACCGCCCATATTTCGGGTCAGGTGAAGAGCATTGATCAGGCGATGGACTGGATATGGTATAAAATCACAAACATGTTCTCTGATGTCGCCTATCGTTAGTAAATCTTGATATTTGTGGATATTGGCGCCTCTTTGGGACAAAGCAGGCGTCTTTTTTGTTGGCAATAATTATAAATGGTTCCAATTTGAAACCGCGGCCGCTTGCAACCTGAAGGTGTACGTTATAACCTAGGTAATATAGGGGAAATTAAATGACATAGAGACCCATCATCATAAAGGGGAGTACGGGGGCCTAAGTATGAGTTATTTTGCGGATTTAACATGGAAAGAGTCCATTAAAGATATCATTGACATCGCCATCGTTACATATATCATTTATCAGGTCATTTTGCTTGTCAGGGGAACCCGGGCTGTTCAGCTGTTGAAAGGGATTTTGGTCCTGGTCATCATCTGGGCGCTCAGTACATGGTTTGATCTGTACACCCTCAAATGGCTTATGAATCAGATATTTAACTTTGGCATTTTGGCGATCTTTATCATCTTCCAGCCTGAACTTCGACGGGCGCTGGAGCAGTTGGGGCGTGGCAAACTGTTTGGCCGCTCCTCGGCGGAAGATGAACAGCTCAATAAGCTGATCGGCGAAGTCATTAAAGCCGTGAATTATTTGGCGCGCAGAAAGATCGGAGCGCTAATCGTATTTGAACGAGAAACAGGTCTCAATGAATATACGGAGTCCGGGATTCCCATGCAGTCCATGGTGAGCTCCCAGCTTCTCATTAACATTTTTATACCGAATACACCACTTCATGACGGGGCCGTGATTATTCAAAATCAGCAGATCGCCGCTGCCGCCTGCTATTTGCCGCTGTCCGAGAATCCTTTTATCAGCAAGGAGCTGGGCACACGGCACCGGGCGGCGATCGGAATCAGTGAAGTAGGGGATGCGGTGTCCATCGTCGTATCGGAGGAAACCGGACAAATATCGCTGGCCATTAACGGTCAGGTCGTTCGTGATATTAAGGAAGAGTCCTTAATATCGAAACTGTATGAAGAGCTTCGTCCAAATTCCTCTGCGAAAGAAAAACGTCCTGTTTTCTGGAAGCGGAAGGGGACTGATAATCATGAATAAGTGGATCAATAACAACAATATTTCGAAAGTGCTGGCGCTTGCCGTAAGTATTTTGCTCTGGAGCATGGTTCATTTGAACGATGTTACGCCTACGCCTACCGCTAAAATTGATTCACGGATCATCGATAATGTGAAGGTACAGGCTTTTGGACTGGATGAGAAGAAGTACATCCTGAGCGCCATGGACACGGATCAGGTCCAGCTCGAGGTCAAAGGGAAAAAGTCGGACCTGCTCTCGATGTACTCGGAAGATTATAAAGTGAGGCTGGACCTGAGCAACGCGAAGGTAGGAACCAGCACGCTTCCGCTCAGCGTCGACGTGCCTTCGGGCGTAGAGGTGGTTAGTGTCCAACCGTCGTCCGTGACCGTCAATATTGAGAAGAGGGATACGTCTTCCTTCCCGGTATCGATCGTGACGAGCGGGCAGCCGGCTACCGGCTATCAGATGGGGAGCATTACTATGGAACCGTCTACGGTCTCCGTTACGCTGCCTGAAAGCGATCTGAAAAGGGTGGACAAGATTCAAGGATCAGTATCGATTGACGGCGAAGATGCAACGATTAAGGAGAAGCGGGTCAAGTTAACCGCTCTGGACAAGCAGGGGAAGGAAATTGAGGGGGCGGTGATTGAACCGTCATCCATCTCGGTGGTCGTACCGATCACGCCGCCGTACAAAGAGGTTCCGATCGAATTGCATTATACCGGTCAACTGCCTGACGGACTCGTTATTTCCAAGGCTCAGCCGAGCGTGACCACCGTGAAGCTGTACGGTTCTCAAGAAGCGCTTGCGGGAATAAAGTCCTATAATGACGTCGATGTAGATTTGGGGCAGATCAAGGATGCGGGAACAATGGTACTTCCTGTGGACTTGACGCCGCCGCAGGGTTTTGAGAAAATCGAGCCGAGCTCTATGGAGGTTGAAATCACTACCGTGTCCAACTCCCAACGGGTGATTGACGACATTCCGATTACGATCAGCGGAGCCGGTTCTGACGTGCAGGCCGCGATCAAGAGCCCGGCAAGCGGCACCATGTCGCTCAAGCTGAGCGGTGCCCCTGGACTGCTGAACAGCCTGACGAAGGATGACATTCAGCTCATCGCCAGCGTCGGTAACCTGAAGCCCGGTACGCATCAGGTGAACCTGCAGGTGGTGCTTCCACGTTATGTATCGCGGGTGGATCAGGGCACTGCGCTTACGGCTACCATAGAGATCAAGGATAATGCTGCGACAACGTCGACCCAGCCGGACTCGAAGCCGCATGACAACAGCAAGGGAACAACAGACAACGGCACAACAGATAACGGCACCAAAGGATCAGGCGGGAATACAGGGTCCGAGACGGATCCGAACGTGGATGAGACAGACAACAATGGAGCGGCTAACGACACCACGCCGCCGGAGGGGCAGGAGCCACAGACAGATACCGGCTCACCCTGATATGAACGAACACATATAGTAACTAGAGATGCACTCAAAAAGGAGATCAATTATGGGGAAATATTTTGGAACTGATGGAGTACGCGGTGTTGCCAATAAGGAACTGACGGCCGAAATGGCTTACAGCATTGGACGCTGCGGCGGTTACGTGTTGACCGGGGACGTGGAGAAACCTACGGTTGTTATTGGAATGGATACCCGGATTTCGGGAGTCATGTTGGAATCGGCACTGGTAGCGGGACTGCTGTCCATCGGAGCGCATGTCATCCGCGTAGGCGTCGTATCCACGCCAGCTGTGGCGTATATTACTCGGTTGTTAAAGGCAGATGCCGGCGTCATGATTTCGGCTTCCCACAATCCCGTGGAAGATAACGGCATTAAGTTTTTCGGCGGGGATGGCTTCAAGCTGTCCGACGAGACCGAACTGAAAATCGAAGAGCTGATGGACGCAGCCGAAGACACGCTTCCGCGTCCGATTGGCAAGGATTTGGGCAATGTCATTGTCGATAATGAATCGAAATATAAATATTTGGAATATTTGAAAACGACGATTTCCAACAGCTTCGACGGACTGAAGATCGTACTGGATTGCGCCAACGGCGCGGCTTACGAGCTGGCTCCCAAGCTGTTTGAGGAGCTTGGCGCAGAGGTGGTCACGATCGGCACCGAGCCGAACGGCTTGAACATCAACGATCTCTGCGGATCCACCCATCCGGAAAAGCTGAAAGAAGAAGTGCTGAATGCCAAAGCCGACCTGGGTCTTGCCTTTGATGGCGACGCGGATCGTTTGATCGCGATTGACGACCAGGGCGAGGAAGTGGACGGCGATTTCATCCTCTGCATTTGCGGCGACGCCATGAACAAGCAAGGCAAGCTGAACAACGGCACGATCGTCTCGACCGTCATGAGCAACATCGGTTTTTATAAGGCGACCGAGAAGCTGGCGCTGAAAACGGCTAAAACGGCTGTCGGCGACCGCTACGTCATGGAGGAAATGCGTAAAGGCGGTTATAACCTGGGCGGAGAGCAGTCCGGACATGTCATTTTCTTGGACTACAATACGACCGGTGACGGCATTCTGACCGCGATTCAGCTGGTGGATACGATCCAGGCCGCTGGTAAAAAGCTGAGCGAGCTGAGAACGATGATGCGCAAGTACCCTCAGGTGCTGGTGAACGTACGGGTAGAAGACAAGAGCAAGTATGAAGGCAATGCATCCATTAAGGATGCCATTCAAGCGGTTGAGGGGATCCTTGGGGATAACGGCCGGGTGTTGGTTCGTCCTTCGGGCACGGAATCGCTGATTCGTGTCATGGCTGAAGGTCCTAATAAGGAGGACCTGGATCAGTACGTCTCCCAAATCGCCGATGTCGTGAAACGGGAACTAGTGTAACAGGTAAATGTTGGTTTTTCCTATAAATTAAAGCATAAATGCCATAGGCCGGTGAGACTAGAATTGCGGTTTCATCGGCTTTTTTACAGGGTATATAACGGGGACTCCGATTTGGGGCTATCAGCCCGATTGCAAAACGGAGATGACATGAATATAATTAGTAAATGTCATTACGATACAGAAAGCGAGGGTCGTGAGGTTAGTAATAAAAGCGCCAGAACTTGGGCTTGCGCGGGGAAGAATCTGAAGGAGTACGACGCTTCGGATTCACGGCAGCATCAAGTTGACGAGGTGGAGGTGTTCGGATTGTTCGGCGGGGACCTCCCGGTGATACACCACAGCCGTAAACTCGAAACGGAAAATGAATGGGCGACTGTTCACACAACGTTTGAGTGGGTGTTAGAAAATAGTGATCATTTTCATGAGTGTGCGGGCAAGCGCATAAGAGATGCGGCGTTGCTAGGATGTACATTCGTGAAGGCACCTTGTATAACTGAATACAATGTTTGTTTTCCTGTACATTCTGAGCCATGCCGCACCTTTATGCTCCCGTACTCTTCTAAAACCCAATTCGAAGAAGTGAACGGAGGATATTAACTATGTGTGGTATTGTCGGATATATTGGTAAAAAGGATACGCAAGCGGTATTGATCGAAGGTCTGAAGAAGCTGGAGTACCGCGGGTACGATTCTGCAGGTATTGCCGTGTTCACCAACCAGGGATTGCAAATCGCTAAGGCTCAAGGCCGTTTGGCTAATCTGGAGTCCAAGCTGGAAGGAACGCCGCTGGTCGGAAGTGCCGGCATCGGGCATACACGCTGGGCTACCCATGGCAAGCCATCGGACGTGAACTCTCATCCGCATACGGACAACAGTCATAAATTTTCGGTCGTGCATAACGGCATTGTCGAAAATTATCTGGAGCTGAAGGATGAGCTGATCAGCCAGGGACATCATTTCGTGTCGGAAACCGATACGGAAGTTATTTCCCACCTGGTTGCCCGTGAATACGATGGCGATATCGTCAAAGCGGTCCAGAAGGCCATTGGTTATATGCGCGGCGCCTTTGCCCTCGGGGTATTGACCGAGTACGAACCGGATAAACTCGTGGCAGTGCGTCAAGCAAGCCCGCTGATTATCGGGATTGGCGAAGGAGAGAACTTCATCGGATCGGACATTCCGGCAATTCTTCAATATACGCGTAACGTATATATTTTGAATGATGGTGAGATGGCCGTATTGACGCAGGATTCTGTCGAATTGATGACCATTGAGGGGAATTTTATTTCTCGGGAAATGATTCATGTCGACTGGGATGCGGTGACTGCGGAAAAAGGCGGCTTTGAGCATTTCATGCTGAAAGAGATCCATGAGCAGCCGAAAGCTTATCGCGACACGATGCGCGGACGGATTGACGAGTCGGGTAAGAAGGTGGTTCTGCCGGATCTGAAGCTGACGGCCGATCAAATCAAAAATATCCGCAACATTCAAATCGTGGCCTGCGGTACGGCATACCATGCAGGTCTCGTGGGACGCAGCGCGATTGAATCGCTGGTACGTATTCCGGTAGAGACGGATGTAGCTTCGGAATATCGTTACCGGTCTCCAATCGTGACGCCGGAAACGCTGGTCATCGTAGTCAGTCAATCCGGTGAAACAGCGGATACACTCGCTGCAATGCGTGAAGCCAAAGCGAACGGTGCACACGTATTGGCCATCACCAACGTGGTAGGCAGCTCGATCGCCCGTGACGCCGACGACGTCATCGTTACACTGGCTGGTCCGGAAATTGCCGTAGCGTCCACCAAGGCGTATACGTCGCAGCTGATCGCTTTCTATCTGTTTGCCCTGTACCTCGCTGAGGTTCGCGGCACGCAGACGCCGGACGCGATGGCTCAAATCGTAGCCGCCATGCAGGCATTGCCTGAGCAGGTGGAAAGCATGCTGGATAAGCCGGATGCCATTAAAGTATACGCAGAGCATATTTCCAAGCATGAGCACTTATTCTTTATCGGTCGCGGACTGGATTACGCGGTAGCGCAAGAAGGTTCGCTGAAATTGAAAGAAATCTCTTATATTCACTCCGAAGCGTACGCAGCGGGTGAACTGAAGCACGGTACGCTGGCGCTGATCGAGGAAGGCATTCCGGTTATTGCCCTGGCAACCCAGGAAGCCGTTCTGGAGAAAACGGTCAGCAACATCAAGGAAGTGAACGCACGCGGCGCGGACATCATGGCGATTACCCATGAAGAAAATGTCGCAGGTTTGCTGAAGTCGGTAGACCAGGCGTTTGCGATTCCGAAGACGCTGCCGCTGCTGACGCCGGCTCTGTCGGTTGTGCCGCTGCAGCTGCTGTCCTACTACGCATCGCTTGCCAGAGGCAACGACGTCGACAAGCCGCGGAATTTGGCGAAAAGCGTAACGGTGGAGTAAGGGGAGTAAAGGAATTGTCGACGACTGAATGCGTTAAATTTAGTATGTAACTGAAAAATTAAAACTGTAACTGATAAAAAAAGTATGTAACTGAAACTTCTTAATCAACATACAAATGAGCTCAGATTAGTCTGAGCTCATTTTTTGTTTAATCAAGAAAATCAGGGGTCTTAATAAGATTAAAAACAAATTCCGTGTTGGAGAGGCCGTTCTCAGGGCTTAAATTGCCTTTCAACAGCCTTTTGTCGCTTTCCAAGGAAAATATATATCTCCGATACAAAGGGTCCTCGTAAGAGCCATGGAATGGGGTAACGGCCAATCTAAGTATCTTATAGTACCTTTGAGGTCCGTAAAGCACCTTTGGCAACTTACGTAAG
The DNA here is from genome assembly GCF_002257645.1 of Paenibacillus sp. XY044. GTDB lineage: Bacteria > Bacillota > Bacilli > Paenibacillales > Paenibacillaceae > Paenibacillus_AQ. The sequence continues at coordinate 13,396 of NZ_NQMO01000014.1, forward strand.
GGCCTAAGAAAAAGAGAAGGGATAATAAGTGAAGGTTTCTTATGATTTTTATTATCACTATTGAATAGTAATTAGTACTCGTTCTCTTTGTGCATTCCAAGATGAGATTCTAGAAATCAAAAGTAAAAAAGAAACCAAGAGCAGGAATTTGCTCTTGGTTTCTTTTAGCACATTCGCGCGTACTTTCTTCAACGAGATGCATCAACTTACAGGTTTCTAGATGATTAACTTTTCTTATGAAAAACTCATTCACTGAACCATCCCCCTGGATACATTTGCGTATTAGGCTTTACTGTGAAGGGTAACTAGGTAACCGTCTGGGTCGGCAAATGTAAAGGTTCGCCCGAATGGTCCATCTATTGGTGCGGATGTAATCTTTACGCCTCCTGCAATAAGCTTGTCGTGGATTTCTTGCGTATCAGGGGCATGAAGCCACAGAGCGACACCAAGTCCAGGCTGATTACCTGAACCGAGTTCTATTCCTGGCATTAGGTCACGAAGAGCAAATGCAATAGGCTTTGTTTCAAAGACCACAGCATGAGGTGGTCCCGCCTGTGAGCGGACCAGTCCGAGATAGTTTTGATAGAATTCCGTAGAGCCTTCAAGGTTGCTCACTTGAAGTGAAATGAAGTCGGGTCCAATTACTGACATTTAATGTTCTCCTTTGTATATGGGGTTGTTTATGTTATTAATATAAGTCGTAATACTGACATCGGGAATGTTTCAACTTTTCTTCCTTGGGCAACACCTCCTTTATGGGAATTAATACCAATTACACGGAGGTTTAAACGTTCTCCTGACATGAGTCAAAAACAATCGCAGATAGATTTGGATACCTCTCTTGGGTACCTTTTCAAGGAAACCGCCATTACACTACGTATGTCAATAGAAGCTGTTTTGCGACCACACGGCTTGACCTTAACGCATTATTCGTGTCTGGAGCCTTTCGGAGCTCTCTAACTCATAACTCGCTCGAGGGTCATTCGCCACACGGCAGTCTAGTTATCCAACTGCTTATAGGAGATCCCTTGTACAAGTTGACTTAGGGCTTCGTTCGTTGGCGTTAATGGCCGGCCAAGCAACTTATCGAAATCGTTGCTTTCCACCTCAAAAGCTCTTCCCCGAATACCATGCTGAATCCCTACAAGAATCGGAATAACGAAGTCCGGTATGCCAGCCTTTTTCATGATCTCGGCATAGGTGGCATCATCTACTTGCTGGACGAGAACCTCCTTGCCCAAAACGATTCCAAGTGCGGACGCGAGTTCTTCCTGCGCCAGCAGTTTTCCGGACAACTCATAGATTGTATTCTCATGTCCGTCGCCGGCAAGTACGGCCGCCGCCGCTTCTGCATATTCTTGCTGAAGGGCCCCGCCTACCTTGCCGGATCCCGCAGATGTAACCCAAGGCGCTCCAGCCAGCACAGCTTGAATGCTTGCCGTCTCATTCTCCAAATACCAGTTATTACGCAGGAACGAGTAAGGAATGCCGGATTCCAGAATCGCCTTCTCCGTCGCCTGATGACTTGCTGCAAGGGATATCTTGCTTTCCATTGCATTCGGTGCACTTGTATAAGCGATGAATCCAACTTTCGCCCGTGCAGCGGCTTCAACTGCATTCGTATGTTGACGAGTTCTCGTTTCATTGTCCCCATCCGTTGAAATGATCAATAACCGGTCAATCCCTGCAAATGCCGCTTCCAGCGTTTCTGGGCGGTCAAAGTCCCCATACCGAACATCTACGCCGCGAGCGCGAAGGCTTTCCGCTTTCTCAGGTTTGCCGACACTTACAGCGAGTTGACTCGCAGGAACGGTTTTCAATAGCGCATCCAATACTTTTGACCCTAGTTTGCCAGTAGCGCCAGTAACTAAAATTTTCGATCTTGATTCCTCCATAATAATTGTAATGTTTCTTGTTATAACACAAATAGTTATAACAGGAGATATAATAAAAGCTCAAATTCGAGCTTTTACTTATTTGAAGTATACAAAAACGCTACTGACACCGTTATGTCAGTAGCGCTTTAACGTTTTTTTCAGTTCGTTTCTAACCCGATGTCGGAAGGATTCCGGCTCCAGCACAACCACTTCGCCTCCCCAGCCGAGCACCCAATGCAGCAATTCCTCAGGCTGCCGAACACGTAAGGTCACCAGCAACCCTTCCGTATGATCCTCTATGGTTTTTATATAGAAGTTGTTCGATTCCCTTACCTTATCGGCAATGTCAGGTTGGACCCAGATGCGCACAAGGACGTCGCGATCGTCTGGAGGCTGGTATACATCTAGAAGGAAATCTGCTGGCAACATAAATGTATCTTCCAGCTCGAAAAGCTCCGACATAAATCATAAGGATGAACATCGTCCAAACTTTAGAAATCATATATCTGGACAAGTCGAGCAGGATTACGCGGCGGAAAATTGAGGTGCGCGGGATTCGGGATGTCTGGATTCGGCCCAAGTGTTTGAGCACCGAAAAGCCCCGTGTATTTCTGCCTACCAGCATTCTGCCCTGGCAACCTGCAAGGGAGGAATGCAGTATGCTTGACGATACCCAGTTTAAGTTGCATTTTCAGATACACTTTAGCCGTAGTTTATGAGAGATGTACTAAAACGACTGAGCGACCGGAGATCAATAATGACCGCTCACTCTGGCATTGCAAAGAAAACCTTGAGAAATCAAGGTTTCTGATTACTTTTAATTGAGGTTAACATTTATGAACCACGCAGAATTTTCCGTTAATCACTGAGTCTTATCAGTGACACTACTCGACCTACTAGCAAGATCCTCCACCCCCGTTAAAACCTCAACCATAATGCCTGCTCCTAGACGGAATCCATATTTGAAAATCGAGGATAGCTCCATGCCGTGTGTCTGAGCGTTTAGGTCTAACAATGCTTCTAATTGTTGGAACTCCTCTTCTGTAAGTCGTTTCTTCCAAGTCTCTATGATTTCAGATGTTTGTTGACATAATTCAGAGTATTGCGGGTCACTTGGTATTACGTTTTCATTCGGATGCAAATGGCCATGATATAGCTTTTCTAAAAGACTCTTCATTCCCTCATCCCCTTTATGCAAATTATATCATGAAGTATTATTATTTTGTAGAGTATACTACGTGGATTTGAATGTTCGGACAACTAGATAATTAACCTAAAAGAGGTATGGCCTTGAAATCAGAAGAAATCTTTGGGCAAGTGTTAAAGACTATTCGGAAGAGAAACAAGATGAGTCAAGAGAAGTTAGCCTTCCAAAGCAATCTTGACCGGACTTACATATCGATGCTGGAACGCGGGATTCATCAGCCTACCCTGAACTCATTGCTAGCGCTTGCTGAGGCGTTGAATATGAAGGCTTCGGAATTGGTTAGGCTTGTGGAGGAAGAGATTGCTGGAGCCAAGTGAATATAAAACACAAAAATGACTGTTGCAGATTTCTGCACAGTCATTTTTGGTTTTTATCCATTCAATATTAACTCTATAATTTGATAAGTTATTTCAGAAACTTTAATTCCCCCATTTGGATTGAAGTGAATTGATATCGTACGATTAAGGGCCGATTGCCTGAATTCTTTGCTTCATTACCGAATTAGCTGAACTTGACAGATTAGCGTGATCTAACAGCAGGGCAAAAGAATCTCAAATTCCGTGCCTTGCCCAATTTTCGATTGGACCTTGATTTCGCCGCCGTGTGCTTCGACGATGGTTTTGGCGATGCTCATTCCGAGTCCGGAGCCGTCTGTTGATTCCTCGGTATTGGTTCCGCGGTAATATCGATTGAACAAATGATACAGTGTCTCCTCATCCATCCCGTTCCCATTATCGAGTACCCGTATGCAAGCTTGGCCGTTGACTCGGATAAGATTGACGGTAATGGTTGTGCCTGGCGGATTATGCTTGACCGCATTGGACAGCAAATTGTCCATCAGCCGCTGTAACCAGGTTACATCTCCCTGTATCAACAGGGAATCCTCATCCCCGGTGTAGTGAAACAGATACTCAGACATGGTGGCATCGTTGACGTACTTCAACACGGAGCAGCGTACCAACTCTGCCAGATCGATGTCCCGGCGGACCATGATGGAATCGCTCTGCTTGAGCTGATGGATTAGAGAGAAGTCGGAGATCAGCTCAAGCATATAATCCCCTTTTTCCCGGATGGTCGCACCCATGATCCGCATTTCCTCTTGGCTCCATTGCTCAGGCAGCTTCTCCAGCATATATCCGTAGCCTTGAATCGTGGCCAGAGGTGTGCGCAGATCATGGGAGATCCCTGACATCCACTCCGCCTGCTCCTTCTCGAGCCTCTTGCGGTCCCTCTCGATTTGAGCCAATTGATGAGTCATTTGATAGAAGGCTTGAATGACTTCCTGATATAGCCTGTTGCGGGTTCGCATAGTGCCATTGCGGCGGAATACCTTGCGTTTGTCCTTGGCGGTCAGCACCTCGTCGTACTGCCCTTGGCCCATCCGTTCGAACCAGCCTGCGAACAGAATCAGAGGCCGCCCATAGCGGTAGCCATGCCAGATGGAGATCGACAGAGCGAGGATCAGGATCAGTACCGCAATCCAGATGAGTCTCGGCGTTGCGTTTTCCAATACAGGATGCTTCAGAGGGAGTCCGGCTGCATGGGGCGTATAGACGATCCAGGTCATTCCGCTCGGCTCGTCCCGGTGGGCCACAATACCCGCGTCATAGTTGTCTGGAGACTGCTGGATGGCCAGAATATCCAATGGCCGATATGCCTTTTGTACATAGGTTTGATCGCCAATGCCTTGTACGGTGTTACTCTCAGGGTCGATCACTTGCAGATAACTGCCAGTCTCTCGAAGCTGCTGTTCCAAGAGGGGAACCGCTTCACTTCTTACCATGCCCTGCTGTCCGTAAGCATTGAACCACGCCGCGAGCTGGTCAAGGTCAGGAGTTGGATAGCCGAGTACATATAGAAGCGGGTCCTGGAACGAGAAATTCAGTTGCGTTTGCACAGCATAAGACCCCAGTCTCCGTGTCTCCTGGATATCGAGCAATTGAGCGGTGGAGTAGGAGGCAGGCAGTGCGGGGTAGGGAGTTGTATTAATGCTGTAGACTATGTCTCCTTCCGCACTAACCACCTGCAGCCACATCTCTTTCTCTTTGATAAGCTTGTTCCACTGGGAGAAGATGTGAATTTTTCCGTCTTTGTACTGGGCTTCTTGGGCAATCTGTTGCAGGACGCCAACCGGAAAGTTCCGGCGTATCTCATTACTGGTCATGTTCTGAAAGAACAGGATGCAGGTAACCAAAGCAATGGTCACAATTGCCAGAGCATAGAAAATCAACTGATACGTGAAGTGGAAAGCCATACGTTGCTGGATTTTCATCGCTCCTCCGGCTCCTTCACCAGCTTGTAGCCAAGTCCGCGTACCGTAAGCAGCAGCTTTGGATTGCCGGGATCGAGTTCAATCCTCTCCCGTATGCGGCGAATATGCACCATCACGGTCGAATCATCGCCCTGTCCGTTGATCCCCCAGACATTGTCGTAGAGCTGGGTTTTGGAGAATACGATTCCGGGATGTCTGCAGAAGTGCAGTAATAGCTGGAAAACCTGTGCAGGGCAAGGAACGGGCTGTCCCTCTACGGTCAGCTCGCCCTCCGCCTCGTTGATGGTAAAGCGGCCGAACCGGTAAATTCCCGCATCGGGATGCTTCGCAGAACCGGACGCCAGGGCTTCCGGCTCCAACCGGCGTATGCGCGCTTGAATTCTTGCGGCTACCTCCAGGGGGTTGAAGGGCTTGGTGATATAATCATCCCCACCCATGGCGAAGCCTTTTAGAATATCGAGATCGGACGCCTTGGCTGTCAGGAACAGTATATACGGGTTCCCGTATTCGCGGATCTTGGAGCAGAGCTCCAGTCCGCTGCCGTCGGGAAGCATAATGTCAAGCAGAACAATATCGGGGACCACGCGTTGCACTAGGCTGAGAGCTTCGGTACAAGTGGAAGCCCCGTACAGTTGATGAAAACCTTCCCGGCGAAGCACCATTTGCAGCATGGTGATCATCGAAGGTTCGTCGTCAACGATAGCGATTTTAATAGCGGATAGATTTGGCATTTTCTCACCCTTTTTCAAAATAGCATATTTATCTTAACAGAACCTAAACAGCGGGGACAAAATTAAGCAAAAATTCATCGGTTCGTTTAAGTTCCGTTCCAGCGGGGTTGGTAGGATAGGTCTGAGCAGCACATTCGAGCTTCGATGAGAGGAGTAGGAGGAAAAGGATGGTTGCATTCAATCTATTAAAGCGGAGGTTAATAGCATGAGTAAAAAATGGTCACTACCGGGAGGCTGGCAATGAGCAGTCCATCCATGTCTGAAATACCTCAAACCCGGCCCGGCTGGCCGGAGATCCTAACTGCACTGTTCCTCTATATGGTTGGCGTTGTTATCCTTGGTGTCTGGATGCTTCAACTTCCTGATGAGCAAGCCATCTTGCGGATTAATATCGGAGGTGCGGGCAATGGTCTGATTGGCTTCCTGGCTTTGTTTGCAGCCTACGCCTTGCGGATTCGCAATTTACGTGCTTTCGGGTTTCGGATGACTGAACGGAAATGGTTGCTGGTGGCGGTCGTAATCGGCATTGCCGCGTTCGGGGGATGCTTTGTTATTGAAGGAATCTATTACCACTTTATTACCGAGATCAACACCCAGGCGGACTTCCAGACGGCAGCGCAAGGCGGTCCGCTCTCGCTCTTCATTCTGATTATCACCGGGGCCATCCTCACGCCACTCAGCGAGGAGTTTGTATTCCGCGGCGTAATTGCCAATGCACTGAACCGATATGGAGCATGGGCCGGGGTGGTCGGCAGCGCTGCAATCTTCGGCGTGATTCATGGATTCACCGTTATCCTGTTAGACGCATTCATGGTCGGCATCCTGGTGGGATACCTGTTCCGCAAGACAGGCTCCATCTGGCCGGGAGTCGTGGTGCATATCGTGTATAACGGCCTCAATCTTCTCTATTATTCTACGCTGTAGACGGAGGAGGAATGGCTTAGGGGGAGAATGGTATAATCCTAATACAAGAATGAGATAGATTGAAATTGAAACTATTCGGTTAGGGAAGAGTGACGGAGGAGAATTTTGGAGCTGGAGGAGCGGTAGCGTCCGCCTTTGTCGCCGGATTTCTACTGCTAATATAGTTCAAATTAAGAAATCTGGGGACAACAGCGGCCGGAAGGCCAAACATTCTCTGTACTATCCCGGAACGGGCATTCTTAAGTTCAATCTATCTACCAAACACCCAAGTCACAACAACAAGGAGAGAACCATGACCATCCAAATCATAAACGGCGATCTATTAGAAGCTAGTGAAAATATTCTTGGGCATCAGGTGAATTGTCAGGGGGTGATGGAGTCGGGGATTGCGAAGATTCTGCGGGACCGATATCCGAACTTATTTCCTGAGTATAAAAAGTACTGTGACCAGTACACGTCTGACGAGTTGCTTGGACACTGCCAGCTGGTGCAGACGGGCGCGAAGTACACGGCGAATCTGTTCGGCCAGCTTGATTATGGGAGGAGCAAAACCCGGTATACGGACTATGCTGCGCTGGAGCAAGCGTTAACCATCCTGAGGACAGAAGCGCAGGCCAAGGGACTGTCTGTCGCCCTCCCGTACAACATTGGCTGCGGGCTGGCGAACGGGGAGTGGAGTGTGGTAGAGCAGATGATCGGGAAGGTTTTTGCAGACTATGAAGTTACTTTGTATAAAATATAGACAGTTATACAAGGCACACCAGGCCAGACTGCTTACAAGCGGTCTGGCTTTATTTTGTGCTCCCTATACTGTGATGGCGTCTGCCCCGTCTGCTGCTTGAATTGGCGAATGAAGTGAATCTCGCTGGCGTAGCCGCTCATTTCGGCATTGGGCAGCTTCAAACTATTTTTGATCCAAATAACCGCTTAACCACGTACACGCACGACAATAACCACGTTACCCGAAGGAAGAAAAATTGTATTGAGCAAATACCATATTGTCAAAGCAGAACTGATAAAAGTCGAAGATTAAAAAGATGGATGTGTGTAATTGGTAACCGGCTCAAGAGTGGTTTACCCATTGATGATCCTGCGTGGTGACGGTGTTTTTATATGCCCGTTATAGCAGTGGTGTGTTGCTTTCGTTATGCAAGAGATTCTATAAATCAAAAGATCAGTTTAAAGAAACCAAGGGCCAATTCCTGCTCTTGGTTTCTTTTTTTAGCTTTATCCAGCGGAGGGAGCTTCTTAATATTTAACTGTTCACTACCGGAGAGCGTTTACGAAGGCCGAGGGCAGTAATGCCAATCCCGAGAAGGGAAGCGGCAATCGGAACCATCATCGCTGTGCGGTAGCCGTCGAGCAGTGCTTGCGGGGATTTGTCCAAACCTGTAGCGCCAATCTGCACAGCGGTCACGACCGCCAAACCGAGTGCGGCGCCAAACTGGAAGGAGGTATTCAATAAACCACTGGCGAGCCCCTGCTCTTCGTCCGCTATTCCATCCGTGGCGGCGATGGTTAAAGGTCCATAAGTCAGCGAAAAGGCGAGGCCCGTCAGGATCATCGTCGGGAACATCGCTGCATAGGTCCAGTCCAAACCGATAGGAAGAAAAAGGGCGTAGGCTAACGCAGCGAGGCAGAACCCGCCGAAAATCACCGGAATATTGCCGAAACGGTTTACCAGCTTGGGGGTCAGGGTAGGTGCGAGTATGGAATCGACACCGACGGCGAGCAGGGCAAGACCTGTTTCAAGAGATGACCAGCCGCGCAGTTCTTGGAGGTAGAGCACCGTCACGAACTGGAACCCGAAAAAAGAGCCGGCAAACAACATGGCACCCAGGTTTGACCGTACGAGTGAGCTGGCAGAAAATATGCCAAGGCGTACCAAGGGGGAAGCCGAGCGTCGTTCAATCGTTGCGAAGAGACCGAAAAGCAGGGCACTGCAGGCCAGGATTCCGGCAGTCCAGCTCCAACCCAGGTTGGAGGATTCCACGACAGCGTAAACCAGAAGCAGCATGGCCGCCGTGACGCTAACTGCTCCGGCCAGATCGAAGCCTTTGAAGGAGGCCTCCGGCCGATCAGAGGCCGGTATGAGGCGAATCGCGGCTAGAAGAATCACGAATGCCAATAGAACCGGACCAAAGAAAACCAAACGCCAGCTGATCTCACTTAAGATGCCGCCAACCACAAGACCGAGTGAAAACCCGGCGGCTGCTGTCCCGGCATAAACGAGCAGTGCCTTGTTACGCGCAGTTCCCTCCGCAAAGCTTGTCGTGATGATGGATAAGCCGGCCGGAGTCATGAACGCAGCGCTAATGCCTGTAACAAACCTGGCGGTGATCAGCATCCATCCTTCGGTCGATAATCCGCCTAGCCCGGAGAACGCAAAGAAAACGGTGAGCCATAGCAGAAACATTTTTCTGCGCCCGAACAGGTCGGCTGCCCTGCCTCCCAGCAGCATGAAGCCGCCATACCCCAGTACATAGGCGCTGACCACCCATTGCAGCGAACCGGTCGACATGCCCAGTTCAGCACGGATCGAGGGCAGAGCCACGCCCATCATCGACACGTCGATCCCTTCCAGAAAAATAGCGCCGCACAAAACGAACAATAAGCCCCAGGAAAGCTTGCCGGAACTTTGAGACGTTTGACCGTTTGCCTTCATTCGATATGTCCTCCTCATTATGAATAATCATCCATTCCGGAACCGGCTCGATCGGGTCTGCCGATTTCCTTATTGGCACAAGGAGATTATGTATCATATAATCGAGGAACAGAAGTACGCACTTTTTTGTGTCATTTTCACCAAAAAGTAATATAGGAACCAAAAAGTACCTATTTTGATCGGGGGAAAAATGCCATGAAAACGAGTATGCCACAAGCTATTAATATACCTATAGAAGCGACCCTGGAAGTCATCGGTGGGAAATGGAAAACGCTCATTTTATGCCATTTAACCTATGGAGCGAAACGAACGAGCGAGCTAAAAAAATTGACCCCGGGCATCACGCAAAAAATGCTGACTCAGAGCTTAGAGAGTTGGAGGAGGATGGGGTCATCATCCGGACGGTATACAACCAGGTCCCGCCAAAAGTCGTTTACGAATTGAGCGAGCTGGGCCAATCACTCCGGCCGGTCATCGATGTGATGTGCGAGTGGGGAGAGCGGTACATCCAGGGATCGACCGAGAAGCAGGCAAGCTCGAACATGTGACGTAAGCGGCGGAGAAACTAAAAAAAGAGCTCAGCAACCAAGGGGGCCACTGAAGAACTACTGTTTTTCTTCTCTTCGGCGGCAGGTCCATAATCGAAAAAGACATCTACCCGATTTCTGGGGGAGATGTCTTCTTTTTTTGGTCCTATTTGGGGATATCAACTTTAAATTTCAACCCCAAATATTTAAACATAGAGATGGGATCAATGGTTCACCAGTTCATTGATCTGGCGCATCATATTGTCCTTGGTACCACAAGGTTATACAATTCGGCATAGGGACATAGCATTAAGGTTTGTTGTTACCTAATCATCCGCTCACCTGCTCTCCATGATGCCTTAATCGAACGGCACCTTTTTTTCATGAGACGGACTTTTTCAGTGGCCTCCTTAAATAGCTGAGCTGGGAGTCTTGTTAAAGGAATTACAATTGCTCTGTGAAGCAGAAGAGGCTATACATGTTTTGGAACCAAGAGCAGGTTGCTTTTGGTTTTTTTAGCATGAGCATGCTACCTCATCGTATTTACGTTGCATATTAATCGAGCCCAAGTATAATAAGAATGAGAATCAGTCTCATTTATATGTACATGATAATTTTCTTCAAAGACTATGAACAAAGATAAGGATCAAAATGATGAGGAATCTAAGCGAGTTCAAAATGAAATTAGTCCATTCAAGGTTTGAAATTATCGAATCCACAAAATTTCCGGAGGTACCGGAGTGGGCAAATGGGGATCGAATATTGACTCATCAGATGGTCCTTTTTGTCATGATGGGAGACGGAGGGCTATTTCACAATGGACAATACGAAGCATTGGAAAGAGATGCCCTCTACATGTTTATGCCGGGCGATCGAGTTCAGATATGTGCTCAAGGGGAGAAACCCATTCAATTGTATGGGGTCTCGTTTGATCGATATGCGCTGACCAACAAAACTACAAATCGAATGGAGTATGCGAGGGAGGACTTTTTCCCTTTGCAGGGCAGAGTAAAGACGGTTGGAAATCACACATTGCGTATTATAGCTTTGCTCATATCACTGCAGGGAGCCAAAACAGGGGAACCTAGACATTTTCAAGGACAACAACTCCTGCTTGAACTGCTGGATGGATTGTTAGAATGTACTCCAACTAAAAGTGGAGATGCGGCGGTGAGGCTGCAAGAGACCATTGAATACATGCTGGACCATTATCAAGAAAATATTCAAATGAGTGAAATTGCCGCATTAGGTCAATTCCATCCGTCGTATTATTCTCAAATATTCAAGCAGATCATGAAGAAAACTCCAATAGCTTTTATAACTGACCTCAGGATCAATAAGGCGAAAGAGCTGCTGCTGACCACGAAGAAGCCCGTTTCTGATATTGCAGCAAGTGTTGGATTCAATGATGAGTTTTATTTCAGCCGGCGTTTCAAAAGAAAGAGTGGGTATTCGCCAAGCGTTTTCGCTCGAAAAAGAGAAATGACAACGATATCACTTTCTTCCCCATATTCGGACCATTTATATACGCTTGGACATATCCCGCGGGCTGCGCAAATTTATCGATCGATACCTATGAAAACGCAGGAACTCCATCTTCCGGAACATGCCTCTGATCCATGGAATGCCGGCAGAGAGATTTTTATGAAAGTTAAACCTGATCTCATTGTGTGTAAAGACAATGTGCTCGCCAAGGCGCAAGAACATATTAATGACATCGCTCCGATCGTATCGATTCCGTGGTCAAGCCAGGATATTTATCAACATATGCAAACTATTGCTGGACTCGTTCATCGGCAGGAATCTGCGAAGCATTGGTTGGAGGAATATGAAAGAAGAGCGGAGACATGGCGGAAGAAACTCCGCGGTTCGGTCGGTAGTCCGACTGTTGCTTTATGTGTTTGCAGAGGGCGGGAACTCAGAATGTATGGAGCCAGAAACATCGGCCATGTGTTCTACCGGTCTTTAAATTTGGCTGCACCGGATCGAATTTCAAGACAAATGAAGCGCTATCCGGCGGGAACGGGATTTACGTGGACCTCGATTTCCCCGGATGAAATTCAGTATTATGAAGCGGACTTTTTATTTATTGCCGTAGAAAATGCAAGTGATAAGCAGCGTGTCTTTCATTGGATGCGTTCTAATCCGTTTTGGTCAAGTCATCCGGCTGTCCGTAAACAAAGGGTTACATTCATTAATTGGGAGAAGTGGATGATGTATTCTCCATCCGGCATCCAGTCGCAGTTGGATGAGGCCGCATATCTGCTCATGCTGCAGAGATAGAGGCAAAATCCAAAATTTATTCATCCGTTCATCTAAAAAAACTTCATGTACTTACATGCCTGCACACTTATAATGAAATGAGAACCATTATCAGTTAGTGGGAAGGGTTTAAACAAATACTTATGGAGAACAGGAAAACCATTGTATTCGGCTTAGTGCTGATTGCCAGCCTTTCATTTCTGGCATTCAGTCTATTTTTTACAATTTCATATGGAGCTAAAGATTTAACATTATCTACGGTTTGGTCTGCTGTTTTTCACTACAGTCCAGATTTAACCGCTCATCAAATCGTTCATGAAATAAGGCTTCCCCGGGTACTGGGTGCGGCATTAGTGGGCATGGCGTTTGGAGTAGCCGGGGCAATGATGCAAGGAGTTACTCGGAATCCAATGGCTGATACCGGAATATTAGGCGTGAATGCTGGCGCTACTTTTATTGTCGTATTATGCTTCGCATTTTCACCGAATATATCCTATTTATCGCTTATCGTGTTTTCTTTTGCAGGTGCCGCATTGACTACCATCGTCATCGTCGCCTTAGGGGCACTGGCTCCTGGGAAATCAGATCCCTTACAATTAACCGTTGCCGGAGCTGTGATTGCCGCTATATTGCATTCGTTAAGCACAGGAATCGCTATCCATTTTGCCTTGAGTCAGGATCTGGCCTTTTGGTATGCAGGTGGGGTAGCGGGCGTCACCTGGTTTCATTTGCGATTTCTCGCCCCCATTGTGCTCATTGTAACGTTTTTCGCAGCAATGATGGGTCGATCCATTAGTTTTCTGTCACTGGGCGACGAAACGGCGACCAATTTGGGGCTGCGTGTACAACTGGTTCGACTATTAGGATTGATCGTCGTCGTACTGCTTGCTGGAGTTTCCGTTTCTGTCGCGGGAGCGGTCAGTTTTGTCGGGTTGATCGTTCCGCATATTGCCCGAAAACTCGTAGGCGTCGACTACCGAAAAATTATTCCGATTTCAGCTGTCTTGGGAGCCGTTCTGCTGGTCTGGGCAGATTTCGCTGCCCGGATGGTCAATCCACCAAGAGAATTTGCGCTAGGCGCCATGGTGTCTTTAGTAGGCGTCCCCTTCTTTCTTTATCTAGCTCGTAAAGAAAGGAGAGAGTTATAAGTTGAAGGTCGATGATTATTCACAACTTAGAAGGAAGCGGGCCATCCTTGTTTCTCTAGTGTTTGCTTTCATCGGAATCGCTGTCATATTTATCAGCTTAAATACAGGATCTATTCGTCTCTCGCCATCCAGCGTGATGAATGCACTGCTAGGTTATGGAACGCCAGAAGAAAGAATGATCCTGTATGATTATCGACTGCCGCGCATTATCATCACGGTGCTTGCCGGTTCCGGACTTGGAGTTGCTGGCGCGGCATTTCAAGGCGTATCTAGAAATTCCCTTGCAGATCCAAGTGTTCTAGGCATCAATTCCGGCGCTGCTTTTGGTCTTATGATTTACTTTACCTTTTTTAGAACCATGGAAGGTACAGCAACATTATTCATTCCGCTATTCACGTTGCTTGGAGGCTCTGTCATTGCAGGCATGATCATGTTGCTGGCTTACGATCGTTATCGAGGCTTATTGCCGATTCGAATGATCCTGGTTGGCATTGCCATTGGGGCGGGATTTAATGCACTTACACTTCTACTATCACTACGACTGGACGAGGACTCTTACGCTTTTGCTGCGCGGTGGCTAGCCGGGAATGTGTGGGGAAGGGACTGGATTCATGTTTGGACATTACTTCCCTGGATAGCCGTGTTTATACCGCTGATTTATTATCGTTCGAGCACGCTTGATTTGCTTACGATGGGCGATGAAACCGCCGAGGGCTTGGGAGCCAACGTGAACACAAACCGATTTTTACTGCTTGTGTTTGCGGTAGCGTTATCGTGCGCGAGTGTGGCTATGGTTGGAGGAATCGGCTTTATTGGCTTGGCATCCCCTCATATTGCCAGACGGCTTGTCGGTCCGAGTCATAGGCACTTTCTGCCGGTTTCAGCCATGATTGGGTTTGTTATTCTAGTGCTCGCCGACACCATCGGCCGCTCATTGTTTCAACCCAATGCCGTTCCGGCCGGTGTAGTCGTCGCGGCGATCGGGGGACCTTACTTTCTGTATTTACTGTTCAGCAAGAAAAAATAATGGGATGATCGATTCGGAGGATGAAGCATGAAGATGAGAAAAATAGGTTGGGTTTGGGCAATGGTCCTGTTGATTGGGGTGTTATCGGCTTGCGGGGCGAAGACAAGCGAAGAGAAAGGAGCTGCTCCTTCCTCAGGCGCTGCGTCGCAGCAGGCCGCTTCGGATGAATCTGTTCAGCACGTCGATCCCAACGCGAAAATCGCATCGATGTCGATCCACATGACCAATAACTTATTGGCTTTAGGAATCAAGCCGGCAGGGTCGGCCATCGGCGGAGGCGTTGGAGACTTTCTCCCGCACGTGAAGGATATGCTTCAGGGAACGGTGAAGCTGGGGGTCGTCGGGGAGTCCGATATGGAGGCTGTTTTGGCTCTCGAGCCGGATTATATCTTCATCGAAGAGCAATTCGGTGGGCAAGACCGGGCCAAGCTTGAAAAAATCGCACCTGTCGTCAGCATGGATTTGGATCAAGGCACGTGGCGGGACCAATTGAAACAGGTTGCTTCCGTCGTGGGAAAGGATCAGGAGGCAGACAAATTCATACAGGAGTATGACGAGAAAACGCAGCGGGTGCGCAAATTAATATCGGATGAGCTTGGAGAGAAGGCGAAGGCGATGGCGATTCGGGTATCGGCAAAAGAGATTAGAGTCATGAGTACCAGCCGACCCGTTGGTCCGATCATGTTCCAAGACCTGCAATTAACCCCGGCTAACGGTGTAGAAAAAATTGCGGATGGAAAACCGTATGAGGTTATTTCTAAAGAAGTACTGCCCGATTTCGATGCGGATGCGATTTTTCTGATCGTGAATGACGACGGCAATGCCAAAAAAGCCTACAGCGAGCTTGAGAAGAACCCGCTCTGGAAAGGTCTCAAGGCTGTGAAAAATAATCATGTTTACATATTAGATGGACAAAAATGGTTGGATTACTCCTCACTCGGACAAAGCATGGCTATGGATGACGCCGAACAGCTATTTTCAAAATAATATTCTTTCGGAAATTTCAGTAACCGAAAAGGAACCCCGCTAATGAAGCGGGGCTCCTTTTATTTTTCCGAATGATCATTCTACCCGGGTAATACGCAATATGGACAGTGGGTTTACATTTATCTACTGTTGAAATACAAAATAATAGCGGCGACCACGAGGACGCAAAAAAGAGTGAAAAACGTAATTTTCCATCCGCTGCGCGGGACCTTGCCGCTAATGCTGCCCGTCTCCCCATTGACCATATACCGATAAGTCTTCTCTTTGTATGTGTAAGAAGCATTCCAAAGCGGAAGCAGGATATGCTTGTAGGTCTGCTCGGAATATTGGGTATCGATGCTCAGGTTGCGCAGTTCATCCCCGCCGATTTGCCGGCGTATCGAATCCTCGAGGCTGTCGTCCATCCGTGAAACGGCGTCGTTCCAACCTTCTCGGAGGGGGACGGTATACCTTTCCGCCACAAAACCGCTTAAATATTCTGGCTTATAAGGTAACAGGTCTTCCAGGCTGAAATCGTCAAATTGCTCCATGAGGCGGGTGTCGTGTTGTTTGGAAGCAGGAACAAGCACATCGTTGAAAAACCGATCGTAAGAGCCGGATGTCCAGTGCCACACGGTGTACCGAACCTGCTCCTCGTAGGTCTCCGTTTTTCCGTCAACGGTGCGGGTACGCGTTTCGGTCCGGTAGTGATAGGTTCCCACCTCTGCCGAGTAGTCGGAATCGGTCTGGGCATCAAAGGTCCAGAAGGGGACATAAATGCCGGAAACACTCGAGCGGGTTTGCTGCTTTTTGAAGGCATTGGGCACGAACCATTTTTTCTTCTTCCACTTCAGGAACAGGGCGTTAGCCTCATCCTTCGAGATGTGAAAAGGGATGACGGATTCGGGCCGTATGCTGTCCGGGTCACCTTGGGGAAGGACCTTGGGGGATCCGCAAAATGCGCATAGAGCCGCAGTCTGCCCTGCAGGCAAGAGCATCTGGGCTCCGCAATTTTCACATTGCACCGCCTGATGCTCGGTCCCCCAGTCTTTCAAGGCTTGGTTTTGTTCATCCGCAAAATCCAGCTCATATTCGGTGGGCTCGGTCGGATAGCGGGACTGTTCAATGGGAGCCAGGCTTCCGCAATAGGTGCATTTCATCTGCTGGGTTTCGGTATCAAAAATCATTTGCGCCCCGCAGCCCGAGCAGGGGAACCGAATGGGTGCCTCGACTGACATAAGCGCTCTCCTCTACACTTTATTGCCGCAGCTCGGACAGAATTTCATCGCGCTGCTCAAGCTGCCTCCGCATTCCGAGCAAAACTTTTTCTCCGGCCGCGGCGTACCGCATTCCGGGCAAAATTTGTCGGAGGTTTTGAGTCCGTGTCCACACTGGGAGCAGGGTTCGGTATCGGCGGTGGCCGCCGGATGGGCAGGCGCGGCAGGCTGGGGTTCCGCAGCATCCCCAGAAGTCTTCATCGCTTGATTGAACATTTGCCCCATGGCCATGCCCGCCCCGAGACTTGCCCCAGCGCCTGCGAGCCCGCTGTCGGGATTATTGGCTGCATCGCGAAGCGATTCGGCAGCCTGAAACTTCATGTACTGATCGAGATTGCCGGCAATGCTCATGGAAGACTTCCGGTCGATCATTTTTTCGACTTCTTCAGGCAAGGAGATGTTTTCGATAAAAAATCCGGACAGGGACAGCCCCATGGCGTTGAAGTGGGTTTCCAGCTTGGCCCGGAGGGCGGAGCTCAGCTCGTCGTACTGCAGCGCGATATCCATGATCGGAATTTTGGCCTCGGCAATCAGGTCGCTCAGACCGGACACGATCACCGACTTGAGATAACCGCCGATTTGATCCGAACCGAATGAGGACTGGGTCCCGAAGATTTCCTTCAGGAACAGGGCCGGGTCTTGTACACGGAATGCATAGCTGCCGAACCCCCGCATCCGGATGGCTCCAAAGTCCGCATCCCGCATAATGATCGGGTTGGTCGTTCCCCATTTCTGATCCGTGAAATTACGTGTGTTTACAAAATACACATCCGCCTTAAACGGCGAATTGAATGCATATTTCCATGATTTTAGCGCTGTCAGCACCGGCATATTCTGTGTGCTTAACGTATACGTGCCGGGACCGAACACATCGGCAATCTGACCCTCGTTCAGGAAAATCGCGGCCTGCGATTCCCGCACCGTCAGCCTGGCGCCCATCTTGATCGCTTTGTCGTATACCGGAAACTGGTGCACGATTTCATTGGTGTTGTCCGTCCATTCGATGACTTCGATAAATTGGCCTTTAATAAAAGAAAACAAACCCATCGTTCAACCTCCATCTTCATTCCATATAGAATGAACTAAAGAAATGAATGTCATAGCCCTCTATTGGGCCGTTATAGCAGGAAGTTCAATGCCAACTTTAGTTCAATCTATACAATTATTCCTATTATACGTGAATCGGGTTGATCCGTCTCAACGAATCGGTGAGGTTTCAGCACCATATGCCACAAATGGACAAAATCCACGGAAGGAGGGGGAGGGAATCGGCAAACGTGTAAACAACCAAAGAAAAAGACGATCCGTCATGGCTTCGGCCATGCAGATCGTCTATCTTCGTACCCGAAAGAGCCGGGCTGCGTCACTATTCGAGATACATCCGCTTCAGCTTCGCTTGCTCGTCTTCGCTCAGTCCCAGGCCTTGTTCCAGGAAGCCCTGGATCGAGCCGTATTTCTTGGCCATTTCGTCGAAAGCGGCGTTGATATATTCCGGTCGAACGTCCATTAACGCTTGGATGACTTCAATCGCGTTCTCGTCGGTCAGGTTAAACTGCTTCACCATGGCGTCCACGGCCGCCTTGTTGTACGCTTCGCGGTACTTGTTGCTAAGGAGGAAGTCTTGGACCACGGTTTCTTTCGGAACGCCGAGCGCCAGCAGCATCAACGCCGAACCGAGGCCGGTACGGTCCTTACCTGCGGTGCAGTGCTGTACGAGAGCAGCGGATGCCGGGTCCAGCATCATATCGAACAATTTCACGTAAGCCGAAGGGGAGTCGACCATGTCGCGGTTGGCGGCGATCAGCACGTCGCCGGGTTTGCCCATTTTTTCGAATTCGCCGCTGGCCATGAAGCTCATGAGGTCGGTACCGCTGCCGGACTGGCCGAAGACCGGGTTGCGGACATATGTCGCGCCGGGAATCGCCGGATCGGGCTTGGACTTCACTTCATCGTCCGTACGATAGTCCACGATCGTCTTCAGGCCGCTCTTCTGCAAATAAGTAATGTCGCTTGCCGTCAGGCCGGCCAGCTCGTCTGAGCGGAACAGCTTGCCCCACTTGACCGTTTTGCCGTCCGTCGTCTTGTAGCCGCCGAGATCGCGGAAGTTGGTGGCGCCTTGGAGCGGCAGCAGGCGCTCGGCGGTCTTGATGACGGCGCCGCTTGCCGCCTTCACTTTAAAGTAAACGCGGCTGCCCGGATTCGGATCCTTGGTTCGCAGACCGCCAAACGATGCGTAGGTCCGGGCAAGCTCTTTCCAGCCGCCGTCCGGACTTTGGCTCCAGTAGATTTTAACCGGTCCCAAATCGGCGGTGGTCTGCCAGTGCAGCGTCAGCGTACCGTCCTTGGCCCGCTCCACGGTAGCCCCGGTAAAGCTGCCTTGCTTGGCATGGGCTTGGATGCCGGATGCGGGCGCTTTGCCCGCTGGCGCGGCTGCACTGGCCATGGCTGCTGACAGCGGCGTAGCCGAAAGCAGCAGGGCCGTTCCCAGCAGAATCGTTTTTTTCATCATCGTCGTTGTTCTCCCCTCTGGACTTTGGAAAATGCATGTTGTCCTCCTTATGATGGGGGAGAAGTGTTGAAATCATGTTATCCGAACATCAACGGAAGGTAAAATCATGTCCGTATTTACATAAATCCCGAAGAAGGTGTCAGATCCGGGTGGACCGAAGGATAGATCTCTTCGCGGAACTCCTTGCTGAATACAGGAAATTCGGCATGGGGGCAGGGGGTTCCCGATCGATGTCGAATAGTTAAATTTGGAAGTAAAAGGAACAGGGGGATGGAAATGAAGGTAAAGCGGATCGTCACAAATATTCACGCCGAGGATCTTGCGGCCGCCCGCGCTTTTTACGAGGACGTGCTCGGGTTGGAGAAATGGATGGACCACGGATGGATCGCCACCTATGGGACCGATGCCCGAATGGATGTTCAGGTCAGCGTGGCATCGGAAGGAGGCTTCGGGACTCCAACGCCGGATCTGTCCATCGAAGTGGACGACGTTGACGAAGCACTGAACCGCATGGTGCAAGCGGGATTTCAGATCGAATACGGCCCGGCAGATGAGCCGTGGGGCGTGCGCCGTTTCTATGTAAGGGATCCTTTTGGTAAACTAGTCAATATCCTGGCTCACGCCCAGGCGTAAAATAACAACAAGGAAGTGTGATACATCCATGATTCGAAGGTTTTTCGCGTACTACAAGCCGTACAAGGGGCTGTTTATCCTTGATTTCGTGTGCGCGGTGTTCGCAGGGCTGCTGGAGCTGGCTTTTCCGCTCGCCGTCAGCCGTTTTATCGATAACCTGCTGCCCGGCAAGGACTGGGCGATTATTGTGGTCGCCTGTCTGGCGCTGCTGGCCATTTACGGGCTCAATATGGTGCTGCAGTATATCGTGACTTATTGGGGGCATATGCTGGGCATCAACATTGAAACGGATATGCGTAGAAAGCTGTTCAACCATATTCAGAAGCTCTCGTTCCGTTTCTTCGACAATCATAAAACCGGGCATTTGGTCGGACGGATCACCAATGATCTGAACGACGTCGGCGAGGTGGCCCATCACGGGCCCGAGGATGTCTTCATTGCGGTCATGACGCTGATCGGCTCTTTTGCGCTAATGGCTTCCATTAACCTGGAACTGGCGCTGCTGACCTTTATCATTATCCCCGTCATGGCCTGGGTCATTATCCACTTCGGCGGCCGAATGACGACGACGTACCGACGGCTGTTCGGGAACGTGGGGAATTTCAACGCCCGGATCGAGGACAATGTCGGCGGTATCCGCGTCGTGCAGTCTTTTGCCAATGAAGAGCATGAGAAGAAGCTGTTCGACGTCGACAACCAGAACTTCCGCCTTACCAAGCTGATGGCTTATAAGACGATGGCGAAAAGCATGTCGGTCACCTACATGATGATGCGTCTCGTCACCGTGTTCGTGATGCTGTGCGGCGCCTGGTTTTTCCTCAGCGGACGGATCGAGCTGGGCGAGTTCATGGCATTCCTGCTGCTGTCCAACGTCTTTTTCCGCCCGATCGAAAAGATCAATGCGGTCATTGAAAGCTACCCGAAAGGTATTGCCGGCTTTAGGCGGTATTTGGAAATCATGGATACCGAGCCGGACATTGCGGATGCCCCGGATGCGGTGGAAATTGATCGGGTTCAGGGCAACATCCGCTACGAAGGCGTCACCTTCGGTTATGATCCGGCCAAACCGATACTGAACAACATCGATCTGTCGATCCGGGCAGGAGAGACCGTCGCGTTCGTCGGTCCTTCCGGAGCGGGGAAAACGACGATCTGCAGCCTGCTGCCGCGCTTCTATGAGCTGGAGGGGGGACGGATTACGATCGACGGCATCGATATCCGTGACATCAAGCTGGATTCGCTGCGGCGGCACATCGGCATCGTGCAGCAGGACGTGTTCCTGTTCTCCGGCACGGTGAAGGAAAATATCGCTTACGGCAATTTGGAAGCTACCGATGCGGAAATTTGGAAAGCGGCGGAGCGCGCATCGCTGGCCGAAGTGATCCGCTCCATGCCGGAGGGCATGGACACGGTGATCGGCGAGCGGGGCGTGAAGCTGTCGGGCGGACAGAAGCAGCGCTTGTCGATCGCCCGGATGTTCCTGAAGAACCCGCCGATCCTTATTTTGGACGAGGCGACGTCTGCGCTCGATACCGAGACGGAAGCCGCGATCCAGAAGGCGCTGACCGAGCTGTCGCAGGGACGCACGACGCTGGTCATCGCTCACCGGCTGACGACGATCCGCAACGCGGACCGCATTATGGTCGTGAATGAGCATGGCATTGCCGAAGAGGGCATGCATCAGGAGCTGATTGCGGCCGGCGGCATATACAGCCGATTGCACCTGGCCCAGTCGCAGCATTCATAATATGGGTTCGTAAGTTTATCAGCGAATATTACGGAAGCAAAAAGGAGCTCCACGATCCTCGTGGGGCTCCTTTCCTTTATTCCTCGTTCTGGGCCAAGCTGACTTTGTGCAGCAGGGAGATCAGCTGATCATGCTCTTCCGGGGTCAGATGCCGGGTCAAAATCCGGTTCGATTCATCCAGGATCGCCTGCAGCTGAGGCCGCATCTGCTTGGCTTTGGAGGTGGGATACAGCAGCTGGGAACGCCGGTCGTCCGGGTCCGGCTTACGCACGATATAACCGGACGCCTCCAGCTGTTTGATAGAACGGGCCGTGGTGGCCTTGTCGAATTTCAACTGCTGGGTCAACTGTTCCTGCGTAATTCCCGGCTGATACAGGATCACCTTCAGGAAGCTGTGCTGTCCGCCGCCGCCCATGCCGTAAGGAGCCAGTTCCTTGGCGAGCCTTTTTTGGTTTTGACGATGGATGTACGAGATCAGCTTGCCAATCGGTTCTTTGTTCGGCATGCATCGGCACCTTCTTTCATCATGAAGTGGGGGGACAACGGGAACGATAAACGCAATTCAGAAAATATTTTATCTTAAAATGGTTGCGTATGCAACTAATATAAGGTACACTGTTACTGCCAATTAGTTGCGCGCGCAACTAATGAATATGAACAGGACCAGGAGGCAGCACATGAGTTCACTGCAGCGAACGTATCAAGAGGATGCGAATATCCAGAAGAAACGCTGGATCATCCTCATTGTTTTGAATTTATTTACGTTTATGTCCACGCTGGACGGAAGCATCGTCAATATCGCCCTGCCGGTGCTGTCCAAACAGATGGGACTGCCGATCGCCCAGATCGAGTGGGTAACAACGGGGTACCTGATGGCGATCTGCGCGGTCATTCTTTTCTTCGGAAAACTGGGCGATATTGCAGGCAAGATTCGTATTTTCAAGATCGGCACGATCATCTTCATTATCGGCTCGCTGTTGTGCGGGTTCAGCACCACGCTGCCGTTCCTGATCGTCTCCCGGGTCATTCAGGCGCTTGGTGCCTCCATGACCATGGCGAACAGCCAGGGGATTCTGACCGATATTTTTCCGGCGAACGAGCGGGGGAGAGCGCTGGGGCTGATCGGCACGTTCGTCTCCCTCGGAAGCATTGCCGGGCCTTCGCTGGGCGGCATTATCATCTCATCGCTTGGATGGGAGTACATTTTCTGGGTCAACGTACCGATCGGTTTGATTGCGATCATCATGGGGTGGAAGGTGCTTCCGGCCGATTTGATCCGGGTTAAGGCCAAGATCGACATGCCGGGAAGCTCGCTGTTCGCCGTATTCATCATCACTTTGTTTGCAGGACTGCTGCTCGGCCAGCAGACCGGATACGGCAACGTCTGGATTCTGCTGTCCCTTGCCGTCGCGCTGGTGGCGCTGGTCGTCTTCCTTCGCACCGAAGCGGTTCGCAAGGACGCGCTATTGGATCTGTCGCTCTTTAAAAATCCGCTTTTCTCCATCAGCATTCTGTGCGGCTTTCTCGTCTTCACGGCCAATTTCTGCTTTAACATCATCGCGCCGTTCTATGCCCAGAACATGCTGAATTTGTCGCCGTTTGCCGCCGGATTTCTGCTGATGCTCTTCCCGATCTGCATGGTCATCGTGGCGCCGATCAGCGGCGCGTTGTCGGACAAAATCGGCTCGGAGCTCCTCACCTTTGCCGGTTTGGTCGTGATGGTAATCGCCCAATTCGGCTTGGCCTGGCTTCATGAAGGAAGCAGCCTCGTGCTCGTCGGACTGTGGATCGCCATGCTCGGCATCGGCAGCGGCCTGTTCCAGTCGCCGAACAACTCGCTCGTCATGTCTCAAGTTCCTCGCACGCAGCTCGGCTCGGCCGGGAGCGTCAATTCCTTGGTGCGGAACGTGGGCATGGTCGTCGGCATTACCGTCGCGACGACCATTCTGTTCCACGTCATGAGCCTGCGCGCCGGCCAGCGGGTGACCGGGCTGGTGCCGGGACATCCGGACATTTTCTTAAGCGGAATGCACGCGGTGTTCAGCACGTCGGCCTGCATCTGCCTGGCGGCTGCCGTCCTGACGGGTTGGCGAATGTACCGGGCGAAGGCCGAGAAGCGCCGCGAGGTTAAGGCTTGATTTTTTAGGTGAATAAGCCAATCCAATGCAGAAAACAACCGCTCCCGCAAAGGGGACGGTTGTTTTTTTGAAATTTAACATCCATTACCGGCAATAACCTTCCTGCTCAAATTCCACTTTAACGCGCATGGATGCCTGTCAGCTCACCGGATGTCTTTTTAACTTGGGCATGTTTCTTAAGCCGGACCCAGATCACCGCCGCGCAGGCCGCCCATACCGCAATGGTAATGACCCCGCTTTCCCCGGCCACGTAAGACCAGCCTGAAGCTTTATCGAAGAACAGCTGCTCCAGCCAGTTCCGCGACAAATTGATGATCATATGAATGAGAACGACCGGCCAGATACTGCGGCTCCGCCAGCGGACCCAGCCCATAAACACGGATAGCGGGAAGATCATGACGGTGAACAGCACCAGGTCGATCCACACATTACCATCCGCATTGTATTGATTGATATAAAAAGGATAATGGAAGCAGGCCCACACAGCGGCGGTAATCATAATGGATTTCCGAATGCCGCAGGCTTCCGTCAACTTGGGCTGCAGATAGCCGCGCCAGCCGATTTCCTCCCCGAAGGAAAAGATCAGCATGCTGATCAGCATGATAGGAGACCAGGAGCTTTTCGTGATATACCAGGCATATTCAGAAACGGTAAAATGGGCTGTGCCTTGACTCAGGAATTCGGCCGACGGCAGATGGACGATCCCGAAAGCCCACGCGGCAACAAATCCGACCCCAATGGGGACGATGGACAAAATGGCGGCAAAGTACCAGCGGAGCCCGCCGACCGTGCCAAGCCCCGATGACCGTAAAGCATCCCTTCTTCCGGGCAGAATGATCAGCATCAGAATCACGGTGATGATTGGAGCGAGTTGGCTGAGCGCAACGAGATTCATATTTCCGGATAGATTGGCCAGCAGGGTAAGCAGCAGCACAGTCATACTGAATGCCGCCGCGGAACGAACAGGTGTCATTTCCATGAATAACTTCCTCTCTTATTGGATGTTACTGGTTATGGTAAGGGGCAATTATCAAGAATTTATAAAGCTTGGTACACAAAATTTTGCGGCCATTTCGAAAAGTTTCGAATACGACATGCGGAGGGAAGACCGGGGTATGCTACAATGAGACTATACGATATTCGATAGGCTCCAAACTACGGATCGACGATCCTGGCATAGGGAGAGGTGACTCGGGTGAATCGGGAAGATAAGAACAAAGAAGCCGAAGATCATGGCGAAAAGGACGAAGCGGAAGAACGCTACCAGAACATGTCCACGCGGTACGGGCTGGTGGAATCGGCCATTGACGATTTTGCGAAGAGGGGCGGGTTTGATGATCTGCCCGGCAAAGGCAAGCCGCATAAAATCGACGACGAAGATGTGTTCAGCAGCATTTTGAAGAAGAACAATTATCAGCCTCCTTGGGCCGAGCTGCGGAAGGAAATCGCCGCGGATTTGAAGCGTCTGGCCGAAAATCCCCGTTCGGAACACGAGCTTCGTGCCGAACTCGATACGGTCAACGACAAAATCAGAACGTATAACCGGATCGTGCCGCACCCGATGCTGCAGAAGGGGCTGGTGTCCAGAGCGAATTTGGAGAATGCCTACCCCAAATGGGTTTAATGCTATAAAACTTTCATCCATATAGCATGAACTAAAGAAATTGAAGGTTATAGGCCGTATCGGGCCGTTATAACAGGAAGTTCAAATGCAAAACTTTAGTTCAATCTATCCACTTTACGATTAAGGAGATTTATCATTGCAGACACAGGCGGAAATGAACGAGTTGAAGACGGCCAAGCCGGCCGGCCGCAACTATATGCTGCAGCTGGCGACCGTTTTTATCGGGTTCATCATTTTTGGATTTTCGGAAAATATCAAGGGTCCGGCGATTCCCCGCATTCAGGCGGATTTCGGACTCGACGAGCAGCAGCTTGGAACCCTGCTCTCGCTAAATTCGCTCGGGTATTTGCTGGCCTGCTCCTTTACTGGATATATCACCCGCAAGATCGGGATCAAATGGGTCAGCATGATCTCGTTCGGATCGATGGTTCTATCGGGCGTCTTCATCCTATTATCGCGAACGTACCCGCTGTTTTCGGCGTCCTATTTTTTCATGTACATCGGCAACGGCATGCTGGAAATCGGCTTGGCGATTCTGGGAGCGCGGATTTTCGTGCGCAATACCGGGACGATGATGAACCTGTCGCACTTTTTCTACGGGCTCAGTTCGATCGTGGCGCCGATGATTGCTTCGGGCTTAATGTCCGTTTCGATCATGGGCGTGACGCTCGGCTGGCGTGAGATGTATATGGTGATGCTCGCGCTGGCGGTAATCCCGATGATTCCGGCGCTGCTCGGCCGATTTCCGGGCGATGACACCGTCCAGGAGGAGCGGATATCGCTGCGAATGCTGTCCAAGGACCGTGCTTTGTGGATGATCGTACTGCTGCTGACCTTTGGCGTCGTTTCGGAAATGGCCGTGGGCAGTTGGCTGGTGAATTTTCTGGAGAAAAGCTATCAGTGGGATCAGACCGCAGCTTCGGGCATGCTCTCGATCTTCTTCCTGTGCTTCTCGCTCGCACGGCTTTTCCTAGGCCCGGTAACGGACCGGATCGGTTTTATTCTGTCGCTGATGATCCTTTCCGGCTTCTCGGGACTGTGCACGTTCGCCGCCATTTTCAGCGGTGAAGGAGGCGCGTTCCTGTTTGCGGCCGCGGGCATCGGTATTGCTCCGATTTATCCGACCGTCATGGCGGTCATTGCCAAGCGTTATGTGAAAGGAAGCGATACGGCCATCACCTTCACCGTCACCCTGATGGGGGTCGGCAGCGTGATCGGCAATTATCTGATCGGCGCCATCACGAGCGGCGTGAAGCATATCTTTGGTGCAGGCTCCCACGAAGGCTTGGTCCGGGGACTGCAGGCCGGATATTCGTTTATCGGCTTGTGCGCCTTGGTCTGCTCGGCGATGAGTTTTGTGCTGTACCGGTATTTGAAAAAAAGAAACGAACTGCTGTAGGGAAGCGTGGGGGGTTCCCCACGCTTTTTCCTAACGCTCTCTCAGGAGACGATGAACAAACATGAGTGTGAACCAAACCTTAAACGATATACAGTGGCAGCAACTGATCCGCAGCGTTGCGGAATATTATAACGACCTGACGATCAAACGCGGATTTCAATATTATAAACAGGGCCGGGTAGCGGAGTTTTCAGTCGGCGGCGATGGAGAAATCGAGGCCGTGGTGAAGGGCGGGGAGGCTTACCGTGTTCGTTTGAGCCCCGAGTCCCCTCAGGACGGCCGCTGCAGCTGCCCGGTCGGGGAACGATGCAAGCATTCGATTGCCGCCCTGCTTGAGTATGTGAGCCGGCAAGGACGGTCCGTGCATGCGATTGTCAATGCGCACACGACGGTCAGACTGCAGCACCACCTGCCGGAGCCGGAAGACGAAGAAGACCTCGTCCCCGCGCGGCGTGGAAATGCGGTGGATGCTTTAAGAGAGAAAGCGGGCCATCTGGCGGAGATGAGCCTCTCTGAATGGCACGCCTTCTTTAAGCTGTGCGTCACTCCGCTGGAATTTACGAGCCAGAATTCGCACTATGCCCGGAACGCCATTCATGCGATCAACGCCGTCAAGCCGGACCTGTCTCCGGCCATGGAGCAGCTGTATCAGCTCCATGCGAGGCTGTATATGCTGATTAAGCTGATCAAACCGATTGCGCCGGGCGGAAGATCTCCGGCATTTTTGGGGTATCATGTGCAGGTGGCCGCAGATGAATTGCGGGCTGGCATGCTGCAGCTGCTGGGTGAAGGGATCAATCTGTCCGCCGAGCCGGATCAGTGGCCGCGCGTGACCAAGACGCTGAACTACCTGCGCCGGCAGATGCTGACGGAAACGGGGCAGCAAGGCTATCTGTTCGATATTTATGACCGGTTCTGGCTGAAATGGATTCATCCGAACGTAAAAGACACTCTTCAGCATGAGGAAGAGATGCGTAAGCTGCAGAGCGCCGAAGAGGAGCTGGGGGAGACGCTCTCCCGCCTGCCGTGGATGCTCGCCCAGGCGAAGATCGCTTTCCTGATGGGGGAAGACCGGCAGGCCTGGTCCTGGCTGCAGGCGGCGGACAAAGCGTCCATCATTCCGCATGGATTTTTAACATCCTTTTTGGACGAGCTGTCCGCATCGGAGGACTGGGCCCGCCTGCAGGAATGGCTGGTGCGGCTTGCTCCCTTGTTCAGCAATCACCGGAAGGAGCCGCTGCACGATTATGCCGCCTATTGGAATACCTTTGTCCAGCATGTTCCCGAAGCGGAGGAGACGATGTGGCATACGCTCGCCGGTATGCTGCCATATTCGAAGGAAGTCTATGAAGATAACCTGCTGGCCCATGAAAAATGGCGCTTATGGATGGACGTGCAGCTCAGTTCCGGCAAAGACCCGCTGGAGTTTCGGGTCAGCGTGCTTGCGCCGATCGAGAAGCAGGCGCCGGAGCTGCTGCTGCCCTTCTATCATCAGGGCGTGGAGCGGCATGTGCTCCTGAAGAACCGTTCCGGTTACAAAGCAGCGGTCAAGCTGCTCAAGCGTCTGGCCAAGCTGTACAAAAAATTGAAGCGGGAGGAGCGCTGGGAAGAATTCATCATCGTGTTTTCCAGCCGCCACAGCCGGCTGCGCGCGCTTCAGGAAGAGCTTCGGAAAGGAAAGTTGATCCCATGATTCCGTATACCGACACCATCACGATCCATACCCGGCTTAGCGGGTACGGCGACGCGCTCATCTACGGATCGACGCCAACGCGCCGGTCCGTGCCCGGCATCGACCTGAAGCACAGGCTGTTCGCCTGGCATGAAGACACCTTGTACGGCACGCAGCTCGACGTACAGCAGGTGCAGGAGATCGAGCTGGTCATCCTGCCGGCCGAGTACGTCATTCCTTTCTTTGGCAGACTGAACCTGCTTGCCCATATCCAGTGGGCAGGGGACGAAGGGACGGAGACGCTGATCCGGCTCGCTCCCGCGCTGATGTCCTGCGTTCGTGAGAAGCGGTATTCCCCGAGCTTGTCCGCATTTCAGTCCGGCAAGCTTCTGTGGAACTGGGATGAAGCCCGGCTGGATGCCGATGCGCGGGAGGAGATCAGGGACCTGGGGCCGGAGTTTGCCGAGGGGCTGCGCGCCGCGTTCTCTTCGATGGTATTCAGCGAGTGCTACGGTACGGAAGCGACGGCTTCCGACTTGCGCCGCGAGTACCCGATGCTCTTCGCCAGAGAGGGGGCCGTGGCCGGCTTGACCGAGCAGGCGTGGCTCATCTCGATCGGTTGGAAAGCGGACACGGCGCCGTTCCGGCCCGTGCTGCAGCTGCTGGAGCCGGACGAAGCCGAGCCCGTCTGGCGCCTTCAGCTTGTGCTGCAGGACAAGCTGGACCCGTCGGTGCTGGTGCCTGTCCGCCTGGATGCGGACGGACAGGCTTACGGCGTGTGGCCGGACGTCTGGACGGCCCACATCCAAGAGCGCTCCGCCGGGTGGGCGGAGCATTTGCGCGCCAGCCTGCCGGCAAGCGTGCGGGCTGCGGAGCGCAGCGACGTGCTGGGCCAGCCGCTGTCCGACGCGGCGGCGTGGCAGTTTTTGACGGCGGACAGCCGCCGTCTGCTTGATGCGGGCTGGCAGGTGCTGCTGCCCGCGTGGTGGGAGGGCGCCAGCCGGCGGAAGCCGAAGCTGCGGGCCAAGGTCAAGGCCGGCGAGGGCGAGGAGGCCGCCGCCAAAGGGCAGGGCAGCTCGCTGTTCGGCCTGGACTCGATCATTCAGTTTGACTGGCGGGTGTCGATCGGCGACCTCCAGATCACGGAGGACGAATTCAAAGAGCTGGTCGCCCGCAACGAGCGGCTGGTCCGCTTCCGCGGCGAATGGATTACGCTTGATCCCGTTCTAATCAAGCAAATCGGCCAGATGATGGAAGGGGTCGACAGCTCGCAGGGCTTGTCCCTTCAGGACGTTCTGCATCTGCACCTTCAGCGGAAGGACGAGGATGCCGGCGCCCGGAAGCGGGAAGACGGTGAGGAAGAAGAGGCGGAAGAAGCCCCGGACGAAGAGGCAAGGATCGAACTCGAAGTGGAGCTGAACGAGCATCTTCTGACGCTGATGAACCAGCTCAGCCAGAAGTCGGCCTGGCCGAAACTGGACGTTCCGTCCGGGCTTCAGGCCGAGCTGCGTTCTTATCAGTACGACGGTTTTTCCTGGCTGGCGTTTCTGCGCCGGTTTGGGCTGGGCGCCTGCCTGGCCGACGATATGGGCCTTGGGAAAACGATACAATTTATCACGTATTTGCTGCATCTGAAAGAGAGGGCGGACGCCAATGGGGAGCGGCACCTGCCTTCGCTGCTGATCTGCCCGACCTCGGTATTGGGCAACTGGCAGAAGGAGATCAGCCGCTTCGCGCCTTCGCTCAAGGTGCTGCTGCATTACGGCAGCCGCCGGTCGGGCGAGGAGGCGCTGCGCGAAGAACTACGCGAGGCCGATGTGGTCCTGACTTCGTACGCGACCGCGACGCTGGACCAGGAGCTGCTGAAGGAATTCACCTGGGAGTCGCTCTGTCTGGACGAGGCCCAGAACATCAAGAACGCCCAGACGAAGCAGTCGGCCGCCGTCCGCAGCTTTCCAGCCAGACACCGGATCGCGCTGACCGGAACGCCGATCGAAAACCGGCTTTCCGAGCTGTGGTCGCTGTACGATTTTATGAATCCGGGATTTTTGGGCAGCCTTCGCAGCTTCCAGGTCCGTTTCATCCAGCCGATCGAGCGGGATCAGGACGAACAGCGGACGGAGCAGCTGCAGAAGCTGGTGAAGCCGTTTATGCTGCGGCGGAAGAAGAAGGATCCGCACATCCAGCTTGAGCTGCCGGAGAAGAACGAGATGAAGACTTACATCCACCTGACCGCCGAGCAGAGCGCCATCTACGATCAGACGGTCAACGACCTGATGAACCGGGTGCAGAAGCTGGAGGGGATTCAGCGCAAAGGGGCTATCCTGTCAGCCCTGACCCAGCTGAAGCAGATCTGCGACCATCCGGTGCTCCTGACCGGGGAATCGGTCGAGAACTTCGTGGATCCGGGCGATATTCCAGCTGCTTCGGGCATGGCAGGTGAACCGGGAGGTGCGGGCGATGCGGTTGACTCAGGTATCCTGAGTCATTCGACCGCTTCAGGAGTTTCGGGTGATCTGGAGACTGCTGGAAAGCATGAAGCTGAGAGCAATGAAGCTGCTATAAGTGATGCAGGGGCTCCGGCGGATGAACATGACTCAGCAGCGGACACTGCAGGCGGTACGCTCGACACGGAACGGCTCATCAGCCGCTCGGCCAAGCTGGAGCGACTGTTGGCCATGGTCAAGGAACTGCGGGAAGAGGGCGACCGCTGCCTGATTTTTACGCAGTATATCGGCATGGGCCAGATGCTCCAGCGGGTTCTGGGGCAGGAGCTGCAGGAGAAGGTGCTGTATCTAAACGGAAGCACGTCCAAAACCGCACGGGACCGGATGATCGATCAGTTCCAGTCCCAGTCGCTGCCGGCAGCCGAGCAGCCGAACGTGTTTATCCTGTCGATCAAAGCCGGAGGCGTCGGTCTGAACCTGACCGCGGCCAACCACGTCTTCCACTTCGACCGTTGGTGGAACCCGGCCGTGGAGAACCAGGCGACGGACCGCGCCTACCGGATGGGCCAGACCAAGGACGTGCAGGTGCACAAGTTCATCTCGCTCGGCACGCTCGAAGAGCGGATCGACGAGATGCTGGAGAGCAAGCAGCAGCTCAGCGATAATGTCATTTCCAGCACGGAAAGCTGGATTACCGAGCTGTCGACCGATGCGCTGAAGGATCTGTTTACGCTGCGGCGTGACTGGTAAGGATCAGGAGCCAGGCTTGGGGACGTATCCATTGGCTCGTGAATAATAGTGAAAAAACAGCTGCAGGTTTTTGCAGCTGTTTTTGCTACGCAGCAGGACATACCCCTCCATTTCACTCCCCAAAGGATCATGCGAACAAGTGCCATCTCTCATCATCCATTTGAGCCCCCAATCTGCTTGCTCTGATCTGCCTGCACGCTTGGGCGCCGCTTCAGGTTCACGCCCATCACGCCGCCGATAATCAGGACGGCGCCCACCCAGTGGTACCAATCGAGACGCTCGTTCAGCAGCAGCACGCCGCCGGCGATCGTCACGACGGTGGAGAGGCTGCCGAAGACACTGACGCGGGAAGCCTCCATGCGGGACAGGGCATAGTTGGTCAGAAGCGAGGTGATCAGGGAGGACAGAACGCCAAGATACAGCATGGCCATCAGAAATTTGGGCTCCTGAAGCGGAACGAAGTACTGGCTGAGCGTCCCCGCGGATATATGCTTGATCACCGATACGGCGTTGAAAAACAAAAATCCGAAGAAGGTAATGATGTAGGTCATTTCCTTCGGACTCCAGGTTTTGGTCATCCTCCGGGCGCCTGCGTTATATCCCGCCATGGACAGGGCAGACAGGAGAATCAGCAGGATACCGCCAAGGCTGGCGGACGAGATGCTCACTCCAGGCACGGCGAAAATGAGGACCACACCCGCTACCGACACCAGGGTGAACATTTTTTGGGCGAGTGTCGTGTGCTCCTTCAGGAAGATTGCGGCGAGAATCATCGTAAACACCGGCACGACCGCCTGAACGATCCCGGCCACTGAAGACGGCGCATACAGCAGTCCGAACGCCTGTAAGGCAAAGAACAGCGAAGGGTAGAGAAGTGCCAGCGGAAGCAGCTTAGCTGCCCGGGGCATGGCGGCTTTCAGCCGGGCCCGTCCGGGAAAGGCGAACAGCGATGCCGCCAGAAAGGACAGCGTAAACCGGTGGGCGAGCGTGTCCAGCGGATCCGATACGCTGAGTGCGATTTTTACGAAAATAAAAGATAATCCGATGATCAAGGCGTTAATGAGTGCGGCTGCGACCGCTTTTTGATTCGAAGAAGCATCCATCATGTCAGACCTCCAAAATAACTGCGCGCGCTTAAAGGACCGGTCCTGTTGATGGTTTCATTTTACGGGGAGCACGGCTGTGCTACAATAACATTAATCATGATCTGTACCGGTACAGAATGGCGGGAGAGGGGGTGCGAATATGTATAAATACTCCGAGTTAATCAACGATTTGGAACTGCAAATCGCTAGTGACGGTTATAAGGAGGGGGACAAGCTGCCATCCATCCGGGAGCTGTCGGAGCGCTATGCTTGCAGCAAAAGCACGGTGATCCGCGCGCTGGAGGAGCTGCAGGACAAGCATCTGATTTATGCCGCACCCAAAAGCGGATATTACGTGATGAAGCGGTCCGGCAAGAAGCAGAATACGGGCAATCCGTGGATCGATTTTACGGCAGCCGCCCCGGATCCGGATATTTTTCCGTATCTGGATTTTCAGCACTGCATCAATAAAGCGATCGATATGTACCGCAATGACTTGTTCATTTACGGTACGCCTCAGGGGCTGCCGTCCTTGATTCGCGAAATGCAGCGCCAACTGGCCTCTTACCAGGTGTTTGCGGATCAGCGCAGCATCTTCATTACGTCCGGGGTGCAGCAGTCGCTGGGGCTGCTGACGCGTATTCCGTTTCCGAACGCCAGGCACCGGGTATTGGTGGAACAGCCGTGTTATCCGCTGCTAATGGAGTACCTGAAAACGTACGGTATTGAAGCAGAGGGAATCCGGCGGTCGGGTGACGGGATCGATTTGGATGAGCTGGAGCGGATTTTTAAGACTAGGGAGATCAAGTGGTTCTATACGGTGCCACGCTTTCACAATCCGTTAGGGGGATCCTACAACCGGTCGCAGAAAAAGGCCATTGCCCGTCTTGCGGCACAGTACGACGTCTACATTATCGAGGACGACTACATGGCTGATTTGGAGCAGGATGCCAAAGAGGATCCGATCTATGCGTATGACGACTCCAAGCATGTGGTCTATTTAAAGAGTTATTCCAAAATCATCTTTCCGGGCCTGCGAATCGGCGTGGCCGTGCTCCCTGAGGTGCTGCGGAACGATTTCAACCAATTTAAAAAGCTGGCGGACATTGACAGCTCGATGCTTTCCCAAGCAGCCCTGGAGCTGTACCTCAAGAGCGGCATGTTCGAGCGACACCGCAAAAAGATGCGCAGCTGCTATGGGCGTAGATCCGCCCTGCTGCATGAAACGATCCTGATGCACGCGGCGGAGGCGCATTCACCCCGTTTTATATACGAGCCAGCCCGGCAGCTGGGTGTCCACACTTATCTGAAGTTGGAGGATGCTGCTCGTGCCCGTCAGGTGATTCAGCGGCTGCAGAAAAAGTTCATTCGGGTTGAGACGGCAGACACCGGTTACCTCGATTCGTTCGTGAAAGAGCCGCTGCTCAAGCTGAATGTGTCCAGCGTCAAGGAACCGGATATCCGTACCGGCATCGAGCAGGTGATACGGGAGATCGGGTAGGACCGACCATATTGAAGCCATTTTGAAGGGAGGAGACCGATGTTTTTACGAAGCTTGACGATTCTGCGCAATGAACATACCAAGGGGAATGAGTACCCCTTTTCCATACCGGCGCTAAGGAATTTGGAGTCGCTGTCGTTTCGGGGGAACGTAACCTTTTTTGTCGGGGAAAACGGGTCGGGCAAATCCACCCTGCTGGAGGGGATCGCTGACCGGTGCGGATTCAACACGGCAGGCGGAAGCAGAAACAACGCGTATGAGGTGGATGCTTCCCAATCGGCGCTTGGCGACCATATCCGGCTGTCTTGGATGCCCAAAGTGACGAACGGTTTTTTCCTGCGAGCGGAGACGTTTTACCATTTTGCCAGCCATTTGGACACCATGCCCGCAAGCTTACGTTATTACGGGGGGCGGTCGCTGCATGAGCAGTCGCATGGGGAGGCTTTTTTGTCGCTGTTTAAGCACCGGTTCGGTAAAAAGGCTATCTACCTGCTGGACGAGCCCGAGGCGGCTTTATCCCCGGCGCGGCAGCTGGCGCTGCTAAAGGTGATCAAGGATTTGGAGAAAGAGGCCCAGTTTATCATCGCGACACATTCGCCGATCCTGCTCGGATATCCCGATGCGGATATTATCGATTTTGACGTCCATCCTCCCCAAGAGATTCAATATGAAGATACGATGCACTATATCATCACCCGCCGTTTTCTTGAAAACCGCAAGCGCGTGCTGAACGAGCTGTTTGAGGAGGAGGACGGGCACTGAAGAGGAGGATCCCATGTTAAAAGCCCATTTCGAGGAAATGGGCTTTTTTTTGCGCTGGCTCGATTGTTAAAAGGCATGGTTCGTGGATACGGTCATGTTGTACTTAGCACCTTGGCTATAACATGAATATTGCTGCAATCGGCATCTCAAGCAAAAACTTACGCATTCCGCCGCACAGCCTCGTACGACTCTTCTGTCTGCGGCAGTTCCAGCTTCAGCGCCTCATACAGCTTGGAGGCGGCCAGGCGCGGCGGGTATTCGGCCGACCGGCATACATAACCGCAGGTGATGTTGACGGCATTGCCCTTGAAGGGACGGATCACCGTCCCGGCCGGAGCAGGCTGCAGGACGGTCAGCGGCACAAGGGCCGTACCCAATCCGCTCTGCACGTAAAACTTCAGCGCAGCCATGCTGCCAATTTCCATCGCATCCATAGGCGGGCCTCCGGGCTCCTGCATGATCATTTCAAGCTTCCTGCGGTAAGGACAGTCGGCTTGAGTAATCAGCAGGCGGTGTCCTCTCAGATCGGCGGGCGTGACGAGCTCTTTGGAAGCCAGTGGATGATCCTCCGGTATGAGGACGACAAAATTTTCGGTCAGCAGCGGTTCATAATAAAGCCCGGCACCAAGCTGGGGAGGAGAACAAATAGCCATGTCCAGATCTCCCCGCAGCACCTGTTCGTTCAGCTGTGGCGAGTTGGCGATCGTCACGGATACCCGTATATTAGGATAATCGCGCAGAAAAGAAGCGAGGATTTCCGGCAGCCGATAGCTGGCAACGGGCTCCACGGCGCCAAGGCGGAGATGGCCTGCTTCCCCCGACAGCAGCTCCTTCATGGTGCCTTGAAGCTGCTCCACATCCTTGAC
The DNA here is from genome assembly GCF_002257645.1 of Paenibacillus sp. XY044. Classification (GTDB taxonomy): domain Bacteria; phylum Bacillota; class Bacilli; order Paenibacillales; family Paenibacillaceae; genus Paenibacillus_AQ. Next base: position 49,412 of record NZ_NQMO01000014.1, read on the forward strand.
GATATGCGCGCTCTGCTCGTGAAAAAGGCGGCCCGCTTCGGTGAGTTGAAAAGTTTTGCCCCGTTCGATCAACCGGACGCCGAGCTCCGCCTCGAGCTTCTGGATTTGCATCGTGACGGTGGACTGGGCGTAATTCAGCTCCTCGGCCGCCCGGTTAAAGCCGCCAAGGGCGACGATCCGGTGAAAGGTTTTAACGGCTTTCAGGTCCATGAAATTCAGCCTCCTGCTCTATGATTCAATATTTTTGAACTCATTGTTTCATTAATTCAATTATACAAATAAGCATCGTGGGCTTACAATAGCATTGCCGGCAGGAAGTGAAACTGAAGCTACAGGAGGTTATGGAACATGCCATTTGTGCGGATTGATGTGGGGCAGGAACCCTCGGAGGAAAAATTGGCTGTCATCAGCCGATCCATTCATCAGGCGATGGTGGACACGATCGACGTCCCGGAGGACGACTATTTTCAGGTCATTACCCGGCATGGGGCAGGGGAACTGCTGTATGATCGCAGCTATTTGAACGTCGAGCGGTCCAGTCAGCAGATGTTTATACAGATTACGCTGAAGCAGGGGCGCACGCTCGCGAAGAAAAAGGCGCTGTATGCCGCCATCGCGGAAAGGCTGCAGCAATCGGCGGGCATCCGGCCGCAGGACGTTATGATCATTTTAACGGAAAATACGGCGGATAATTGGTCGTTCGGAAACGGCATCGCGCAGATGGTTCCGTGATTGGATTTCAACGAAAGTGAATAGCGCTTTGAACAAATCAGTTGCGGAGAGGAGAAGGGATTGGCATGAACATTCGGCATAAAACAGCGATCGTCACGGGCGGAGGCACCGGAATTGGGAGAGCGGTATCGATGGAGCTGGCGAAGCGGGGCGCCCGCGTGGTCGTCAATTATTCACGGTCGCGGGAAGACGCGGAGGAGGCGGTGCGGACGATTCAAGCGGACGGCGGCACGGCCATCGCGGTCCAAGCGGACGTGGCAAAGGAAGCGGAGGTCCAGGCGATGGTGGACAGAGCCGTCCAGGAGTTCGGTTCGGTCGATATTTTGATTAATAACGCCAGCATTACCCGGCATATTGCCATGAATGACCTGGAATCCGTGACCGATGAGGCGTGGGATGAGCTGTATCAGGTCAATGTGAAAGGGATGTTCTACTGCGCACGGGCAGCAGCGCCTGAAATGAAAAAGCAGAAACAAGGCGTCATCGTCAATCTGGGGAGTATCGCCGGCATAACGGGCAGCGGCTCATCGCTGCCGTATGCCGTATCCAAGGCAGCGGTGCACGGGCTGACCCGCTCGCTCGCCCGTTCACTTGCCCCGGACATTCGCGTGAGCAGCGTAGCGCCGGGGGCGGTGGCCACCAGATGGTGGGCCGGGCGTGAACAGCAGATGGAGCAGCTGGCAGGCTCCTTGCTGCTGAACCGGATTTCTTTGCCCGAGGATATTGCTCAGATGATCTGTGCCGTGGTCGAACAGGACTCGCTGACCGGTCAGGTGATTACAGTGGATGCGGGGCAGACGATGTAGAGGCAGGTGTAGAGCAGCCAGCACGCGGCGAAAAAGCGAGGCATTTTCGGTCACAGCTAAAAAATCTGCCGCACATCCGCAACATATCCGTTGCGCAAAGGACTCACTCGAGGTAACCTGATCTTAGCTGGACTAGTAAAAAACGGAATACACCAGCCGCGGAAAACATCCGTGGGATCAGGAGGGATTGCCCTATGCGCGAATGGATCGGCAAATGCCGCGATTGCGGCAGGGACATTTATTGCGAGAATGGCTTTTTGAATGGCGTGGTGCTGGAGGACCAGTCGTTGAAATGCTTTGGGTGTGCGGAGCAGCAGGATGCGGAGAATGAGGGTTCGATGCAGCATTCCGAGAAGGACCCGGATTAGCGCTGGTTACGCGTGAACAACATAAAGTTTCGTAAGGCAGCCTGAACAGGCTGCCTTTTGCTGTTTGCATCGTCAGTATTTATCCACCCCGAAAATTGTTTTCGGTTGATCGCAGTCGAATTCATTTACCCGGTTTGAGCAACCGTACATGGATCGCTACCATTCCTTGGGATCGTTGCTTGAGCCCGCGATAGGGAAAGGCTTGAATGGAAGTTCTTTGTCGAGGCATGCGCTGCCCCGGCAATTGTGTCCCTATGGCTGAAAATGGTAGGATGAAAGAAATTACAGATGATATCCATAACAGGGGATATCCGACAAGGAGGATGAGCAATTGGCGGCAGAAGAGTACGACCCGACGCTGATCGCGCGGCTGGAAAGCCCTGAACGCCTGGAGAAGCTCCCCCCGGAGAAGGTGCTGGACCTGCTGGAGTTAGCTGGCCACGAGGATCTATTGGATGTGGGCGCCGGCAGCGGTTACTTCACATTTCCGGCGGCGGCGCGAACCTCCGGGACGGTCTATGCGCTGGATACCTATCCGCAGATGCTGGACACGCTGAAAAGCCGTTCGGAAGAGCGGGGCGTTTCGAACATTCGGCTGATTCAGGGAACGGCAGAGCAGATTCCGCTCGGAGATGAAAGCGTGGACGTGATGATCCTGTCCCTCATTCTGCATATTGCCGAACCGCATGAGCAGGGAATGAAGGAAATACAGCGCGTTCTCAAAAAAGGCGGCAAGGCGCTCTGCATCGAATGGGCTTATCCGGACAGCGAACCGCCGTCGGATCACCGCATCTCCTCATCGGACATGGCCCGCATGGGAGAGGAGCTTGGCCTCAAGGTGCTCAGCCGGCAGCCGTGGTCGGAGAAATATTACAGCATCGTTTTTCAAAAATAGTGTGCTGATGATGAAAAACAATTAGAGAGAGGTGGGCTTGAGAATGAAATACAGACGGCTTGGGAAAACGGGTTTGAAGGTATCGGTGGTCGGTGTAGGAACATGGCAGTTCGGTGGAGACTGGGGCAAAGATTTTAGCCAGCAGGAGGCGGACGCCATTTTGTTCAAGGCGAAGGACCTTGGCATCAACCTGATCGACACGGCGGAATGCTATGGTCCGCATCACCTGTCCGAGAGCCTCATCGGAAACTTCCTGAAGCGGGACCGCCGGGAGGACTGGGTCGTGGCTTCGAAATTCGGGCACCGGTGGCATGATCACTGGGAAAACGCCTGGTCCGCAGAAGAGGTTCTCGTCCAGCTGGACGAGTCCTTGAAAGCGCTGCAAACGGATTATATCGACCTCTACCAGTTCCACTCGGGATCAGATGAGGTATTTAACAACGACGATTTGTGGACACTGTTGGACAAGAAGGTGCAGGCCGGGAAAATCCGCAATCTCGGCATTTCCATCGGCAGCAACGATAATTTGGAACAGACTGCCCGGGCGACCGAGCTGAACGCCAAAGCGATTCAGGTCGTGTACAACAGGCTGGACCGGAAACCGGAAGAGCGCGTCTTTCCGTCCTGTACCGAGCAGGATCTGGGCGTGCTTGCGAGAGTGCCGCTGGCCAGCGGTTATCTAAGCGGCAAGTACAAGCCCGGCGCCGTGTTCCAGGATAACGTGCGCAAACGGCATGAGCGCGATAACATCGATGCCCGTCTCCGCGAGGTGGAGGAAATCCAGCGGACCGAGGTGCCCGAAGGCGTGGGCATGGCGCAATGGGCCTTGGCCTGGTGCCTGCAGCATCCCGCCGTGGACTGCGTAATCCCGGGCTGCAAGAGCCCGGAGCAGGTCGAGGCCAATGCGGCTGCAGCAGACCTCGACATGGTTCAGGACACGCATCCGCGGGCGTGGAAATAGGCAGAAGCTCAGCAAAATCCTGATCGTTGGAGGTGCAGACCGACATATGTCCAGTAAAACAGGCGGCGGACGGGAAGAACTGCCCGTGATCTTTTTTGAAAATCAGCAGGCATGGGAGGATTGGCTGGAGGCACACCATGCCGAGTCACACGGCATTCGGCTGCAGATGGCCAAGAAACAATCGGGCATCCCGTCCATCACGTACGACGAAGCGCTGGAGGCGGCTCTCTGTTACGGCTGGATCGACAGCCGCAAGGAGCCCTGGGACGAGACGTATTGGATTCAGCGGTTCGGTCCGCGCGGGCCGAGGAGCATTTGGTCCATGATCAACAAGGACAAGGCGGAGCGCCTTATCTCGGAAGGGCGGATGAAGCCGGCCGGTCTCGCGGCAATCGAGGAAGCCAAGCAAAAAGGCCAGTGGGAGCAGGCCTATGCCTCCCAGAGCCGGTCGCAAATTCCCGAGGATCTGGAGCAGAAGTTCGAGGAGCATCCGGATGCGGCGGCCTTTTTTGCGGCATTGGACAGCCGGAACAAATACGCCATTGTATTCCGGGTTCAAAGCGCCAAGAAGCCGGAGACGAGGGCCAAGCGCATCGACCAGTTTATCGACATGCTGAAAAGAGGAGAAAAGATATATCCTTGATCCGGAAGGCGGCGATCCCGCCAGTAAACCTATAGCTTGAAATCAGACCCGGATCATTAAAATTTCCGGCGAGTGAGGCAAAACACCGAATCATCGTTCGCAGCGAGCGAAGTTTCGTACCGTGCTTTCGATTTGCAGGCGGTGAGCCTCAGCCTTTTCGGTCGCATTGATAAGCCAAAGCCTCCGTCATGACGGAGGCTTTGGCTGTTTTATGTCCGGCTGCTGCGCTTCCCTCCTGAATATTAAAGCGCCTTTCAGAATAGGCTGTTTATAGCTGAATATCATCGGAAAAAGGCACTGGAAAGGCGGGTTTTGCTTCATGCTGTTAAATATTAGCGTGCTGATGGTTTTGGTATATACGGCGGTATGTATCGGATATGTCCAAATTCACCGGAAGCATCTCTTGAACATGACCGGCAACATGGTGGCGATGACGACGGGGCTGATCTCCAATTTGACGATCGGGGTCATCCTGGGCATGATGTTTGCCGGCGACCTCGTGCTGTCCACCGGCTTGTCGGTGCTGTTTTGCTTTGCGATCGGCTACTTGGTCGGCAAGCCGCTCCATCTGCTGGCGGTGATTGAGGGTATCGGCGGGGGGATCATGGGAGGACTGCACGGAGCCATGCTCGGCGAGATGATTCCCCGTGCCCGGTGGGACGTCATGCTGTTTATTATGGATGCGCTATTTATTGCGATGACAGCCATGGTCATGTATTTGATTCACAACCAGAAATATAAAGCCCAGGAGTCTGCGGACGAAGAAGAGCGGGCGGAGGGAAGCAGTCCGGTGCCCGGGCTGATGCCGATCCGGCTTTCCTTTTGGATGCTGTATATTATCCTGCCGGTCGTTACCCTGTGCGCAGCCGCCTTGTTCAGCCATGCCGTCCCTGCCGGAGAGATCCCGGTGACGGGACATGAGATGCATTCCATGTAAGTCCTTTGCAAAATCGTTCATAAACGGATACAATACAGGTAACGGCTAAATTGTAATGATTTTGGTTACACTTACACCGCTATCGTCCGGCAGCCTGCCGGGCCTGTTGTAAACCGACTAATGGACAAAGGGGATAGGGATATGGAACGCATTCAAACGGAAGCCCAATATAACGAACTGATTCAAGGGGACGGTATCACGGTGATCAAGTATGACGCAACCTGGTGCCCGGACTGCAAAACGCTCGATAAATTTATTCCGGACATTATGGCCAAGCATCCGGATAAGAAATTTTATGCACTGGACGTAGAGCAGTTGGAGAACGTGTCTTCCCAGAACGACGTGCGCGGCATCCCAAGCCTGCTCGTGTACAAGGACGGGAAAAAAATCGCCCATCTGCACAGCAAATTCGCTAAAACGCCTGGCGAAGTTTCGGAATACCTGGAAACGCTGGAATCCAAGAATTAATTTGCATGGAACCGAAGCCATAGGCCAAGCACCCCCGCTTCACGGCAAAACGTGAAACTGGAGGGTGCTTTTTCTTTTGGAGCTCGGAAAATGACCAATTTCAAGCGTCGCCCCGTCCTGAATCCCCCAGATCAATCACGAATAAGCATCTCAGCCAAAAGCCCGCCGCGCGGGTTATTTGGCATGCGCCCGTTACGGGATTTTTTACAAACATGAAATGAAAAAGAAAGCAATACACATAGGGTGAGAACACGATGCCAAGAGAAGGATGTGCAGCCATGGCAACGACAGACGAGATTCTGCAAATGATGGATGAGCACAGCGCCAACAATTACTATCCGCTGCCGATCGTTATTCATAAGGCAGAGGGCGTATGGGTCGAGGATCTGAACGGACATCGTTATATGGATATGCTCAGCGCATATTCCGCCCTCAATCACGGTCACAGGCACCCTAAAATCATGCAGGCGCTGCAGGAACAGGCCGGCAAGGTTACCCTTACATCGCGGGCGTTTCAGAGCGAAGCGTTCGGACTTTTCGTGAGTAAGCTGGCGGCATATACCGGCAAGGACAAAATTTTGGCGATGAACACGGGCGCCGAAGCGGTAGAAACCGCGCTGAAAATGGCGAGGCGGTGGGGCTACCGGATCAAGGGCATTCCGGAAAATCAGGCCGAGATCATCGTCTGTGCCGGCAACTTTCACGGCCGTACGCTGAGCATCACCTCATTTTCCTCCGAAGAGGCGTACAAACAGGATTTCGGGCCGTTCACGCCCGGTTTCAAGATCATCCCTTACGGCGATGCTTCCGCACTGGAGCAGGCCATTACACCGAACACGGCGGCTTTTCTCGTGGAGCCGATTCAGGGCGAGGCCGGGATCGTGATGCCGCCTGAAGGCTATTTATCCAAGGTGCAGGAGCTGTGCCTCCATCATCAGGTCCTGCTGATGGCCGACGAAATTCAGACGGGGCTCGGAAGGACGGGACGCCGTTTTGCCTGCGATTGGGAGAACGTCGTTCCGGACGTGTACATCCTGGGCAAAGCTCTTGGCGGGGGCGTGCTGCCCATTTCCGCCGTCGCGGCAGACCGGGAGATCATGGACGTGTTTGAACCTGGATCGCACGGCTCGACCTTTGGCGGCAATCCTTTGGCTTCGGCGGTGGCGGCCGCTGCACTGGATGTGCTGGAGGAGGAGAAGCTGGCGCAGCGCGCCGAAACGCTTGGACGCCTATTTATGAAAAAGCTTACATCGGTCTCCCATCCCGATATCGTCTCGGTCCGCGGGCGCGGCCTGTTGATCGGGCTGCAGCTGTCCGTACCGGCCAGACCCTACTGCGAGGCGCTGGCCCGCATCGGCCTATTATGCAAGGAAACCCACGATACCACGATCCGGTTTGCGCCACCGCTCATCTTGTCCGAAGAAGAACTTGAATTTGCGCTCAGCCGAATTGGGGAGGTATTCACCGGACAAGGGAGGGCGTGAGAACGTATGGGCCAACCAACCATTTCGATTATCAGCGTACCGTTCGGTTACGGGGCGGGACGGCCGGGCAGTGAGCAGGGGCCGGACAGCATCCTGAAGTTCGGCCTGGTCAAAAAGCTGGAGCAGCTCGGCTACGACGTGGACGCCGGGCGGAGGATCCAGCTGCCTTCCAGCTTGAAGCCTTATCCCGTCACGCATATGAAGCATGTGGACCAGGTCATGGCGATCTGTTCGCAGCTGGCCCGGGAGGCTGCGGCGGCGGCATCGGCCGGCGGTGTCCCCCTCATTCTTGGGGGAGACCACAGCATTGCCATGGGCTCGCTGGCCGGGCTCAGCCGACGCTACCCGAACATGGGCGTCATTTGGGTGGACGCCCATTCCGACTTGAACACGGAGATCACCAGCCCATCCGGCAATATGCACGGCATTCCCCTGGCAGCCGCCTTCGGCCTGACGCAGCTGAAGCTGACGCAAGTCCTGTCAGGCGCCGTCCATCTGAAGCCGGAGAACTGCGTCATCATCGGGGCCCGTGATCTGGACCGGGACGAGAAGACGCTGATCCGCTCGCGGGGCATAACCTGCTTCACGATGTACGAGATCGACCGGCTTGGCATCGAGCATGTCGTGCAGGAGGCGCTGCGGATCGCCGGGACCGGCACGGACGGTCTGCACGTCAGCTTCGACATCGACAGCGTCGATCCGTTTGAGGCTCCCGGGACGGGCACGCCAGTCCGCGGCGGGCTCAGCTACCGCGAGGCTCATTTGATCATGGAGCTGATGAGCGAGTCCGGCCTCGTCACGTCCGCGGATATGGTGGAGGTCAATCCCAGCCTCGACCGGAACAACCAGACGTCGAAGCTGGCGGTGGAGCTGCTGTGCTCCTTGTTCGGCAGCCGGATTTTGTAGGCGAAGGGAGGCGTCTCCTTGGAGAAAGCCATGAAGTCTTTGTTTTTGACGCTGGCCAAAAACCGGGCGGCGAACCGCTGGGCCAAACGGTATGGACTCCGGCTCGGGGCCAGGCGCTTCGTTGCGGGCGAGACGATCGAGCATGCGATCGACGCCGTCCGCAAGCTGAATGCCAGCGGGCGGATGGCCACCCTCGATTACCTGGGGGAGTTCACGAGCAGCGAGGAGGAGGTGCGCGAGACGGCCGACATGTGCCTCAAGACGCTGGATGCGATCCACCGGTCCAAGGTGCAGGCCAACCTGTCGCTCAAGCTGACGTCCCTCGGCCTGGATTTGAGCCCGGACCTGTGCTTTGAGCTGATGCGGAGAATTTTGGCCAGGGCACAGAGCTACCGATTGTTCGTGCGGATCGACATGGAGGACCATACCCACTGCCAGCCGGCGATCGACATGCTGAAGAAGCTGCGGGGCGGTTATGACAATGTGGGCATCGTCATCCAATCGTATTTGTACCGGTCGGAGGAGGATGTGAAGGAACTGGGCGCCCAAAGGGTCAATCTTCGCCTGGTGAAAGGGGCGTACAAGGAGCCCGCAAGCGTCGCGTATCCCCGCAAGGAAGACGTGGACGACAACCTGATCCGCTTGATCAAAATGCATCTGCAGTCCGGCAGCTATACGGCGATCGCCAGCCACGACGAGCGAATCCTCAGCGAGGCAAAACGGTTCATCGAAGAGGAGGGCATTCCGCGCTCCCGCTTCGAATTTCAGATGCTGTACGGCATCTGCGAGGAACTGCAGCTGAAGCTTGTCGAGGAGGGCTACCGGTTCCGGGTATACGTCCCGTTCGGTATGGACTGGTTCGGATATTTCATGCGCAGGCTCGCGGAACGGCCGGCCAATGTATGGTTTGTGCTCAAAAATACCTTTAAGTAAAAAAGGAGTGAGGTAGCCATGAACTCGTTTGCCCGAAGCGCGGCGTTTCAAAACGAGCCTTTCACCGATTTTAACCAGCCTGAGCATCGCGAAGCTTTTCTGAAAGCTTTGGCCGCCGTCAAAAGTCAGGTGGGCCGGCGTTATCCTGTCGTGATCGGGGGAAAAGAGGTATACACGGAGCAGGAGCTGGTTTCGCAAAATCCCGGCCATGTGCGGGAAGTGGTCGGCTTGGTGAGCCAGGCCGGTACCGACTTGGCGGAACAGGCGATGCAGCAGGCGCAGAAGTCTTTTACCACCTGGAAAAGAACGACGGCAACCGAGCGGGCGGCGCTGCTGCTCAAGGCGGCTTCCCTGCTGCGCCAGCGCAAGCACGAGTTCTCCGCCTGGATGGTGGTAGAGGCCGGCAAAAACTGGGCCGAGGCCGATGCGGATACGGCGGAAGCGATCGATTTTATGGAGTATTACGCCAGGGAGACCGTCCGGCTCAGCGAGACGTCGCTGCATCAGCCGCTGACGAGGGTGCCGGGAGAAGAGAACCGCCTGCAGTACATCCCGCTAGGGGTCGGCGTTATCATCCCGCCGTGGAATTTTCCGCTGGCCATATGCGCCGGCATGACGACGGCCGCAGTGGTGACCGGCAACACGGTCCTGCTCAAACCGGCATCCAACACGTCCGTCATCGCCTACCAGTTCTTCAACCTGATGAAGGAAGCCGGATTTCCGGACGGGGTCATCAACTTTGTTCCGGGAAGCGGCGCCGTCATCGGCGATTACCTGACGACGCATCCGCAGACCCGGTTCATCAGCTTCACGGGCTCGAAGGAGGTCGGCTTGCGGATCAACAAGCTGGCTGCGGAGCAGGCCGAGGGGCAGATTTGGATCAAACGGGTCGTCGCCGAGATGGGCGGCAAGGACGGCATCGTGGTGGACGAGACGGCGGACCTGGAAGCAGCCGCGAAGGCAATCGTGGTATCGGCCTTTGGCTACCAAGGGCAGAAGTGCTCCGCCGGGTCGAGGGCGATTATCGTCGAGTCTGTCTATGATCATGTGCTTGCCCGCGTGACGGAGCTGACCAACCTGCTGGAGGTGGGGCCTGCGGAGGATAACGCGCCGGTCGGACCGGTCATTGACGAGAAGTCGCGGGACAAAATTCTGGAGTACATTGGGATTGGCAGGGAAGAGGGAAGCCTCGTCACCGGCGGGGAACAGGTCGGGGAAAACGGGTATTATATCCGGCCCGCTGTCTTTACCGATGTGCCGGTCAAGGGCCGGATCATGCAGGAGGAGATCTTCGGGCCGGTGCTCGCAGTGGTGCCGGCACGAGATTGGGAGGAAGCGATCGAAATTTATAACGATACCGAGTTCGGATTGACCGGCTCGTTCTTTTCGACGGACGAGAGCCGGATCTCGGCTGCTCAGGAGCGCATGCACTGCGGTAATTTGTACGTCAACCGCAAGTGTACCGGCGCGCTCGTAGGCGGCCAACCCTTCGGCGGCTTCAACATGTCCGGGACCGACTCGAAAGCGGGCGGACATGATTACCTGCTGCTGTTCACCCAGGCGAAGGTGACGTCCCGCAAGCTGCCCTGAGCATGCACCGCATGGCAGGAACAAATGACAAAGCACCCAGTATCTCCGGCGGTTCGCCGTGAATACAGGGTGCTTTATTGGGTTTGTTTTCGATAGTTACAGTGCTGCTAGGGCCCATTCAATCCCGGTTCTAACCTATTGATCCGGGTCCCTCTTATGAGGGCGATCACTGTGCCTTCCGCTCATTCCGCTGCAGCTGAATGAGTTCGCCGAGTTGGCGGATCGTGTCCAGCAGATGGTCGGTTTCTTCGTCCGTCAAATTTCCCAACGTCTCGACGATCCGGACCGCGCTCATTTCCGCCAGCTTTTTCAGCAGCGCAGAACCCTTGTCCGTAATGGAGATGTTGACAAACCGGCGGTCCTGCTCGCTGCGGCTGCGCACGATAAGATCTTCCTGCTCCAGCTTGTCGCAGATTTGCGTAATGGCGCTGGTGGTCAGGCCGGTGACCTTGACGATGTCCGTGCCGCGCTGGCTGCCGAAATTTTGCAAATATTGAAGTATGAACGATTCTGTCGTACTTAGCTTCACCTGGCGAACCAAACCGGCATAATCTATGATTCTTGGAAGTCTGTCCATCAATTCAAAATATCGGGTCGCTAATTCTGTAGATGTAGAATGCAAATTAATCTCCCTCCTGGAGGCAACGGACAAGCCGGCAGGCTCGAAACGTCCGTTCATGCATTTAATAGGTCCTAATGACATGTTAGTTTGATTTTAAGATACCGTCAACATTCGCCGGATGGGTTCCATGGGGACGGTATGTGCTTGACAAACCGCGCGTGGAAGATATATACTTTTCCGTGCACTTATTAAAAGTAAGCTTATATCCAATAAGCTCTTACTTATCAATCGATAGGATTATGTGATCCGAATGTGCAACCATTCATTCGCTTAATTCGACATCGATTACTCTCTTTATAACTCTCAGGATTCCATTGTTATGGCAGCCGCGACGCGGCTGCTCTTTTTTATTGCCTTGCAAGTTCCTTTAGGCGGCAGGGACAGAATTAAGAAGCTATCAAAAAAAGGTAAGAAAAACGTCTATCGACGTACCTTCAAAGAAGACAGACCGCGTCTAGAGAAAGTTTTTCTTGCGAGATCAGGAAGCAGAAGCTCCGAAACATATACTTTCTGATCTCTTAAAAAAAGGATTGACGGAAAGGTAACCGTTGGTTATATTTATGGCATACAGTTAAAGTAACCAGTGGTTATTTAATAATGGCGGAAAGGAACAAACATCCAGATGCCCAGAAAAAAGCAAGTTCGATCCGAACAAACCAAACAAGACATTTTGAATGCGGCAGGCAGCCTTTTCGCCGCCAAAGGGTACGATGCCGTCACCATGAGGGAAGTGGCGAAGGAAGCCGGCTGCTCCCATACGGCGATCTACATTTATTTTGAAGATAAGGAGGAGCTGCTTCACGAACTGTCCATACCGGCGCTAATGGAACTGCGGCTTCAGATCGAGGAGAAGCTGTCCGGGAAGCTGGAGCCGGAAGAAGCGTTGAGGCAAATCAGCCTGGGTTTTATCCGCTTTTGCCTGATTCACCGCAATATGCACCGCATCTTTTTCGAGGCACGTTCCGTAAGGGTGGACGAAGCGGAGCCCGAACTTGAGATTAACCACGTCCGCAACGGGATGTTCCGTCTGCTGATGCAGGCTGTCCAGCAGTGTCTGGATTTGCCGGAGGGAAGCGAGCGGCTGCTGTCGGCCACCCGAATTTATTTCTATCTGCTCCATGGCATTGTGGGCACTTATCAGTTTTCCGAAGAATCGGCCGAGGAACTGATGGATCGTCTGCTTCCCACGTTTCGTGAAGCGATCGAGGTTTTGCTGTTGGGCTTCCGTGCGCAACACGCGCCGGATGAATAAGGATCCGAAAAGGAGAGGTTGATGGATGAGCTTTATCGTTCTGATGCTTATGTTTACGGTGGTCTGCGGCTGGCTGGATTCCCGAATCGGCCGGACGACGCGAAAGGAGGGGAAGTAAAATGTTCGCAGGTCATTTTGGAATCGGCGCCGCGGTCAAAGCTGTAAGTCCCAAGACTCCGCTATGGGCGATCATGCTGGGCACGCAGCTGCTCGACGTCATTTTTGTGCCGCTGCTGCTTACGGGAATTGAAACCTCCGTAGAAACGGATGGTGGAGGATACGGCGGAGCCGTTATCCATGCAGACTATACGCATTCCCTGGTCGGTGCGCTGATCATCGCCTTGCTTGCCGGCGCTGCGGCATGGAAACTATGGGGAAAGCGGAGTGCGGGGGTCATCGGCGGCGTGGTCTTCAGCCACTGGCTGCTCGATCTGCTGGTGCACCGGAGCGACATGCCGATCTTGCCGGGAAATCTGGGGTCACTGCCTCTGATGGGGTTCGGCTTATGGAAATGGCCTTTCATCAGTGGCGCTTTGGAAGTTCTTCTTATTGTCGTGGGTACGGTCATGTATTACCGGTCATTGCGATTAAGAGCACGGAGTGCGCCGAAAATGCCGGGACGCGCAGAACCTGCCAAAGCGGTATGGGCTGCTGCGGTAATGGCCGTCTTGCTGATGGGATCGTTTATTTCAGATCTGATCGGTATTTAATCTGACTTGCGCTTCGCTGAAATTTTGATTTCCCGGTCTGCCTGGCCACTAGTTGTTTTGGCGCTTTTGTTCTCGGACAAATAATTCCAATAAACTTTATCGGATTTATAATATTTTGCTTCTTTTCAAACCTCACAAAGTATGAGAAAATATGAAAAAATTCGCGTGTGGAATCATTTTCCACAGTCACATGAAGGAGGATCCACCTATGTCCGAGAAACGCCCATTATCTATTGAAACGCTCGCCGTCCATGCAGGCCAGGAAATCGATCCTGCGACTTTTTCTCGTGCCGTGCCACTCTATCAAACCACGTCTTACGGATTCAAGGACAGCGATCATGCCGCCAACCTGTTTGCCCTGAAGGAGTTCGGCAACATTTACACCCGCATTATGAACCCGACCACCGACGTATTTGAGCAGCGCGTTGCGGCTCTGGAAGGCGGTGCCGGAGCGCTGGCGGTTTCCTCCGGACAGGCGGCGATCACCTTCTCCATCCTGAATATTGCCGGCGCCGGGGATGAGATCGTCTCGTCTTCGACGCTGTACGGAGGCACCTTTAATCTGTTTGCCAATACGCTGGCGAAGCTCGGCATTAAGGTGCATTTTGTCGATGCCAGCAACCCGGAGAATTTCCGCGCGGCCATTACGGATAAGACGAAAGCGCTGTTCGCTGAGACGATCGGCAACCCGAAGGGGGATGTGCTTGATGTGGAAGCCGTTGCCGCCATTGCTCACGAGAACGGGATTCCGCTGATCGTGGACAATACTTTCCCGAGCCCTTATCTGCTGCGTCCGATTGAGCATGGCGCCGACGTCATCGTTCACTCGGCAACGAAGTTCATCGGCGGTCACGGCACGTCCATCGGAGGCGTTATCGTCGACAGCGGCAAGTTCGACTGGGCGGCCAGCGGCAAGTTCCCGGGGCTGACCGAACCGGATCCGAGCTACCACGGCGTCGTCTATACGGAAGCTGTCGGCCCGATCGCCTATATTATCAAGGCGCGCGTACAGCTGCTCCGGGATATGGGATCGGCGATTTCCCCGTTTAACTCCTGGATGCTGCTTCAAGGTCTGGAAACGCTGCACTTGCGGATGGAGCGGCACAGCGAAAATGCACTGAAAGTCGCGCAGTTCCTGGAAAGCCACGATGCGGTTGAGTGGGTTAGTTACCCTGGGCTCTCCAGCCATCCTTCGCATGAGCTGGCGAAGAAGTACCTGCCGAAGGGGCAGGGAGCGATTCTGACGTTTGGCATCAAGGGCGGCACGGAAGCAGGCCGCAAGGTGATCGAGAACGTGAAGCTGTTCTCCCACTTGGCGAATGTCGGCGATTCGAAGTCGCTGATCATCCATCCGGCCAGCACCACTCACCAGCAGCTGTCGGAAGAGGAGCAGGTGGCTGCCGGAGTGAATCCGGAAATGCTGCGTCTGTCGATCGGTACGGAAGCGATTGACGATATTTTGCACGATTTGGAGCAGGCCATTGTGGCCAGCCAGCAAGCCTAAGCGATACAAGTAAATCCTGTCCTTATCCTGATCAGCCGTCTCGTTTGAGGCGGCTTTTTGTGCTGTGAACATGACGCTTGACCAGAGGGGGTTCTCTGCCTGTAGACTTTCCGGGGAACCGCGCAAATTCCGTATATTTCGCCCTTTCGGCTAATATTCTGTAGGGTATATAGATTGAACTCAAGTTTCGAATTAAAACCCCCGTTGTAACGGCTTATCCAAGCCTTTCAACATGAATTTCTTGAGTTCATTCTATATAGGACTTACGCACATGGAAGCTCATTTATCTCTGAAGAGAGGGTGGACAGCCAAAAATGAAGGGTGAACGGTGTCAGAACAACTTCTGCCAATTCGGCTCTTGCCCCGCACCTTGCGGTGTGGAAGCGGTTCACCAGCCGGCATGCGGAAAAATGGGCGGGGCCGCTCATGACCGGCGTTATGGTAGGGAAGAAGCAGACGGCCGCCAGACGGATGCCCCCCACTTGGAAGATGCCGGAGACTATGCAAGGGCAGCATCCCTTCCCGAGATCGCATCCCTGGTAGAGCTTGCCTCCATCGGCTCAATTACAAGGGAGAAGGCGCTTCTATCCGCGGATTCCGAGCGGATTGGGGAAATCCTTCAGGAAGCGGAGGAATTCCGGTCTAAGCCCGAGGAGGGCACGACCCCGGAAATGCTGCTGGATTGGAGTGATTCCATGCGCAGTTTGCGGGTGTATACGGAAGAAGCTCCTTACCTGTACCGGCAAAACGAACGTCTGGATGGAGCGGCGGGTCTCGTTCTGCTTCGGGAAGAAGAGTGGTTGAGAACCGGCCATCTGAAGGAAATCTATGCGGAGTGGCTGAATCGGGATCTCGAAGAAGACGGCCGGGGACGGGAGATTCAGGAGCGGCTGATGAACCGGTGGAAGGGACATTTGGTTAATCTCCTGCACAGCCTGCAAGGAGCGCCGCTGACGGTGGCCCTCGTGTCCGGACGCCTGAAAGATTACCGTAAGCTGAAAGGCGATGCGGCGCTGGACATTGATATGCTGCGCGATATTCAACTGGAAGCCCTGTTTCGGGCCGCTCAGTCCTGCCAGATGCAAAGGATCGACTGCAGTCTGGAACTGCTCGTTCCTTATCCGGAGGACAGGGAGGCTTTTCATAAGATTCATGAATTTATCGATCGGGTCGGCGAAGAAACCCTTTGTCACCAACGCAGATCCTTAAGATACCGGGTCGGGGCGATGCTGGATTGGGACGTTCGTGAAACGGCGGCTGCGGAAATCGCCAGGTCTGCAGATTTTATCATCATCAACGGGAAGCATGAAGGGGCTTGGCTGATGGAATACCTGGTCGGCGAAGGGGAGAGGGGAAAAGTGCTCAGCGCGGGTATTCCGTTCAGCGTGCTGGAAGAGCTGGTGCACAGCATCCGACGGACGAAGCCGGCCATCCGGATTCGCCTCTCCGGAGCGGTGAAACCGGCGGATCTGGTGTATGTATATCGTTTGGGATTGAACGAGGTCAGCACGGTGTCCTCCGAACTTCCGGGCGTGCGGCTCGCCGCAGCACAGTGGGAGCTCCTGGAAAGGCAGCGTGAGCAAAGGCGCAAATCAGTGCAGGGAAGAACGTAAGACGGCGCTTTATAGGATAAATAATCAATGGGCTTAAAGAATGATGGGGCATAGCTCCATGTTCTTTAAGCCTATTTTTTTTGCGAAAAGGAGTATATCCGTTTACTTTTTATGGGAAGGAGCGTATACTGTAATTATTAAAAGTTTCCTTAACACAAAATTATTGTACTGATGCAAAAATGATTATCATTCTCAATTGAACACAAAGAAACGCGAAGGAAGAACGGTCCGTCAGAGACGGCCTGTTTCCATCCGCATACCATGCTGCTCCGGCTTGTCCGGAGCAGCATGTGCCATTTTAAGGGGACTAATAATGCTATTCATTCTCATTTGGAAGGTGATACTCATGGAAAACATACGAAATGCTCCTGTTCAATCGATCCAGCGTCAGGCTAATCTGAACCGTCCCGGTCCCGGAAAGAAGGGACGCTTTGACTTACGCTCGCTGATCCGCAATCAGGAGATGCAGGCGGCGCTTGCGAGCGGCCTTCTCATGCTGGGCGGCTGGGCCGCCAGCTGGCTGTCCGCTCCGGCCGTTGTATCGATCGTGCTGTATATTCTGTCCTATGCCGCAGGCGGCTGGCTGAAAGCGAAAGAAGGGATCGAGACGCTGATCCACGAGCGCGATCTGGATGTCAACCTGCTGATGGTGGCTGCCGCGCTGGGCGCCGCAAGCATCGGCTACTGGAACGAAGGCGCGATGCTTATCTTTATCTTCGCCCTAAGCGGAGCATTGGAGAGCTACACCACCGAACGAAGCAAGAAAGATATTTCATCGCTGATGGCTTTGAAGCCTGAAACCGCTCTGCGGGTTCAGGACGGGCAGATGAAGCTCGTTCCGATCGGGGAGCTGGCCATCGGCGACCTGGTCCTGGTCAAACCGGGTGAACTGATTCCAGCGGACGGTATCATCCACAAGGGGAGCTCCTCGGTGAACCAATCGTCCATCACCGGCGAATCGGTCCCGGCCGACAAAGCCGCCGGTGATGAGGTGTTTGCCGGAACGCTGAACGGGGAAGGCGTGCTTTACGTAGAGGTGTCACGTTCGGCGGAGTCCACCGTCTTTGCCAAAATCGTGAAGCTCGTTGAGGAAGCTGAGACCGAGGTTCCGGATTCGCAGCGTTTTATGAAGCGGTTTGAAGCCATTTATGCGCGTATCGTGGTGGCGGCGACGCTGGTCCTCATTTTTCTGACTCCGTTTGTGCTGGGCTGGAGCTTTGGAACTTCGTTTTATAAAGCGATGGTGTTTTTGGTGGTGGCTTCTCCATGCGCGCTGGTGTCTTCCATTATGCCGGCGATGCTGTCCGTTATCTCAAACCGGGCACGCCGTGGCATCCTGTTCAAGGGCGGTGCGCATGTAGAGAACATGGCGCTGACGTCCGTGGTCGCTTTTGACAAAACGGGAACCCTGACGCTCGGAACGCCGCAGGTAACGGATTTCATTCACGCGGACGGGTACGACCGCCTGGAGCTTCTGGGCATTTGCGCATCCGTGGAACAGCTGTCCGAGCATCCGCTGGCCAAAGCCATCGTGGCGAAAGCCGAGGAGGAGGGAGCGATGCTGCCTTCGGCGGAATCGGTCACCTCGCTGACCGGCTGGGGCATGGAAGGCTGGGTTCAGGGCAGACGCTGGCGCATCGGGAAGGCGGATATGCTGGATCAGGCCGACCCGTCCGGCGAGAATGCGGCATGGCTACGGCAGCGCCAGGAGCTGAACGCGGCAGGCAAAACCGTGTCCGTGATCCTGGACGGGGAGCGTATTGCCGGGTTGGTCGCACTCGCTGATATGATCCGACCACAGGCGGCCGCTGCCGTGAAGCAGCTGCAGTCGATCGGCGTCAAAGTCGCGATGCTGACGGGCGATCACAGCCTGACGGCGAACGCCATCGGCAGCAGCATTGGCGTTGATTACGTCTTTGCCGATTTGCTGCCTGAAGAGAAGGTGGACCATGTGAAACGGCTGCGCGAGCAGTACGGCCACGTGGTCATGGTCGGGGACGGCGTGAATGACGCGCCCGCACTGGCTACGGCCACCGTAGGTATGGGCATGGGAATGAACGGCAGCGGTACTGCGCTCGAGGTGGCGGATGTCGTTCTGATGAACGACAACATCGAGGAGATCGCCTCGACGATTACGCTCGCCCGCCGCGCCCGGCGCATCGTCAAGCAGAACATGGTGTTCGCCGTGTCGGTGATTTTGCTGCTGATGGTAAGCAACTTTGCCGCCGGCATCGCCCTTCCGTTTGGCGTGGTCGGCCACGAGGGAAGCACGATCCTTGTCATTCTGAACGGACTCCGTCTGCTGCGGTAAGCACAGGATTGAGGCCGCAGCAATGTATAGAAGTGAAGGAACCTCCGAAGGAGTATCGGAGGTTCCTTTTGTGTGTGGCAGGAAATCGTT
The DNA here is from genome assembly GCF_002257645.1 of Paenibacillus sp. XY044. GTDB lineage: Bacteria > Bacillota > Bacilli > Paenibacillales > Paenibacillaceae > Paenibacillus_AQ. The sequence goes on from NZ_NQMO01000014.1 coordinate 68,237, forward strand.
AAATGATTTGTAAAAATTAAATTGTTCACAATTCAGGTGAAAGGCATGTATACTTAATCTATTGACATCTTATGAAAAATGTATGATAATGATTATCAGATAATAATTATTTTAAATTAAATGATAAATAGATCCCGGACGATCCCGCTAAGGGACGATGCACCGGGAACGGGAAGCTTGGAGGGAGATCCTATGTATAAATCCGTAATTATCGGGACAGGACCTGCCGGATTGACGGCAGCGATTTATTTGGCACGGGCCAATATGAGTCCGCTGATTATTGAAGGGCCGCAGCCGGGCGGCCAGCTTACAACGACGACGGAAGTTGAGAACTTTCCGGGATTCCCTGAAGGCGTTATGGGACCGGAACTGATGGATAATATGCGCAAGCAGGCGGAGCGTTTCGGCGCTGAATTCCGCACGGGCTGGGTGAACAACGTGGAGCTGGGCGCGCGTCCGTTCAAGCTTGACGTGGAAGGCATCGGCCATATCGAAACCGAGACGCTGATCCTGTCCACTGGCGCTACCGCCAAGTACCTGGGCATTCCCGGGGAGCAGGAGAATGTCGGCCGCGGCGTCAGCACCTGCGCGACCTGCGACGGCTTCTTCTTCCGCGGTAAAGAAATTATCGTGGTCGGCGGCGGTGACTCCGCGCTCGAAGAAGCCGGCTTCCTGACACGCTTTGCGTCCAAAGTGACGCTGGTACACCGCCGCACTGAGCTGCGCGGCTCCAAGATCATGCAGGACCGTGTTCGTGCCAACGAGAAGGTCGAATGGGCACTTAACCGTACTCCGCTTGAAGTTGTGGCTGATGAACGCGGCGTGAAAGGCCTTAAAGTGCTGAACAACGAGACGGGTGAAGAGGAACTGATCGAAGCAAGCGGCGTGTTCGTTGCCATCGGTCATCACCCGAATACCGGATTTTTGGGCGGCCAAATTACGCTGGACGAGAACGGGTACATCGTTGTGCAGCCGGGAACGACCGAAACGAACATCCCGGGCGTTTTCGCCTGCGGCGACGTTCAGGACACCCGTTACAGACAGGCCATTACGGCAGCCGGCAGCGGATGTATGGCAGCGATCGATTGCGAGAAGTATATTGAAAGCCTGGAGCACAGCGCAGTCGCTCTGTAATGGATGGTTTGGACTGATCAGGATCAGGCTGGCGCAAGAGCCTGTTGACATACACGACATTTTCACAATACGAGGTGACCTCTAGCAATGGATAAAGTGATTGTATATACCAGCACCAACTGCCCGCACTGCCGTCAGGTGAAAGGATACCTGGCCGACAAGGGCATCGAGTTCGAAGAACGCAATATCGAGCAGAACGATGAGTATGCACAGCAGGTCTGGGACATGGGCGTTCGCGCCGTTCCTTTGACCGTCATTGGCGAGAACCGCGTGCTGGGCATGAACACGACTCAGTTCGAGAAGTTTTTGAATCAACAATAATCTGTTTCGTTCTATATAGAATGAACTAAAGAAATGAAAGTTAAATGCCGTATTAGACCGTATAACAGGGAATTTAATGCAATACTTTAGTTCCATCTATCTATAACCGCTGATTGAAGGGTCGTCCCGGGAGCAGAGATGCTGCCGCCGGGGCGGCCTTTTTTTCATGGGGCGGCGAAAAAAATAAAGGGATGACCGCCAAAGGCAGGCCGCGATCCGGGCCATCCCTGGGGTATCCCTTGTGTTTGTTGCTTTTAAAAACGCTGTCAAAAGAATAGCTTCCCGATCAGCTGCAGCACGAAGTAAATGATAATGCCCGTAGCGATGAGTGTGAAGCCTGCCTTGGGACGGCCTTGAAAAAAGCGCAGAATGGCCAGGCTGAACAGCGGTGCGATGATCAGAAGAAACAGCAGCACGGTCACGAATACCTCGACCGATATATTGGAAATATCCACGTAAGTCACGGACAATCTCTCCATTCCTAAGGTAAAGTCATCGGATTTATCAACGTCCAAAAACATCAGCATTTCTATTATATACGAAACCCGCTCTGCATCTACGTAGATTCGGGGCAAAAATTCGTCGATTTTTCGTCAAATCTTTTCCTGAGGTCGAAAAAACGGAAGGTTGAGAGGATCTTGCCGAATTGCCATGTCTGGGAAGGAAAATGCCTGTAAATTCCGAATATACTAGAAAAAAGATTCGGAGGGATTGAAAACGATGCATACATCACAAGAGCTGCAAGAACTGCTGTCCGCAAGACTGGTCGCGATTGTCCGGGGCATCACTCGGGATCAGGCCAAGACGGCAGGCGAGGGATTGGTCGCCGGAGGCGTCCGGCTGATGGAAGTTACGCTGAACACCGATGGGGCGCTGAACATGATAGCAGACTGGCGCTCGGCTTACGACGGACGAGCCTGTGTAGGCGCCGGAACCGTATTGAATCTGGCGATGGCCAAGGAGGCGGTTCAGGCCGGAGCGCAGTTTCTCATCTCGCCCAATGTCGATCAAGCCGTCATCTCCTTTGCTTTGGAGCAGGGAATCGACGTGTGGCCAGGCGCCATGACGCCGACGGAAATTGTGGCCGCTTACGAGGCCGGTGCCCGTGCGGTTAAGCTGTTCCCGATGGGCAGCCTGGGGATCGGCTATTTGAAAGAGGTCCGCGCGCCGTTGGATCATATTCCCCTGATCGCTACAGGTGGGGTAACGATCGGCAATATTGCCGATTATTTCGAAGCAGGGGCGTGCGCAGTTGGTATCGGCAGCTCGCTGCTGCCCAGAGCGGAGCTGGAGTCGGGGAATGACGAGGCCGTCCGGGAACGGGCCGCGGCGTTTGTTCGAGCGGCCGCCCGAAAAAAAACGGATAAGTAATGGAACGGCAGGTGGTGCTTTAAGCCGAGTGCAGGCAGCCGGGATGCCGCTTGGAAGTCGTTCGTAAGCCGTTCACAAGCCGCCGCCAGCCGTTCACAAGCAGTGTAGAAGCTGGATGTGTCATAACTTGCCCATGGCCGGAATAGAGTCATTTGGAAGGGCCATTTTCATGTACGGATGGGCTCGTTCGGCCATGGGATGACGGAAGCGGTAAGGGTGTGGACCGGCATGATGGTCAGGAAGGGAGGGGGCCATATGATTGTAAAGCGCTTCTCGCTCGTCGCGGTGCTGCTCTTTGGAACGGTGGCCGCCGCTGCTGTTTCCCCGAGCATCGATTGGGAAAGGGTATATGCGGCCACGACCTCTCCGGGGAATGTGGTCACGACCGTAGACGGGATTCAGGCGAAGATGCTGGCCGCCATGAATCAGCGCCTGGAGAAGATTCAGTTTGTGTACCAGGGCAAGACGTCAACCCTCAAGAGCCAGCTGAAGAGCGCCCTCGAACAGGCGCTGGAGAGCGATCCCTACATCAATTATACGATCGAAAGTTATGGCTACTCCTACAGCGGCAGCTCGAAATCGGCCACGGTGAGCGTGCAGCTCCGCTACCGGGAAACCGCTGTGCAGACGGCTTACGTTGACCAGCGGGTGAAGGCGGTACTCAGCAGCTTGATCCGGCCCGGCATGAACGATCATGAGAAGATCAAAGCGATTCATGACTGGGTAGTGCTCCATTTGAAATACGATATGACCCTTCAGAAATACACCGCTTATGACGGACTCAGCTCGGGCAGCACGGTCTGCCAGGGGTATTCGCTGCTGACTTACAAGATGCTGAAGGAAGCCGGAATTCCGAATAAAATCGTGGAAGGAACCGCCGCTCCGAGGGATACGGGCGTGAGCCAGCTGCACGCCTGGAATCTGGTGCTTCTTGACGGCAAATGGTACCACTTGGACACGACCTGGGATGATCCTGCTCCGGACAAGGCCGGTGAAGTTGGTACGGGCTATTACCTGCGCACGGATGCGCAGATGAGGAAGGACCATGCCTGGACCAAAACCTATCCCGCTGCCGTAACCTTGTACCGTGACACGCTGTCCGGCCTGATCCGGCAGGGAGGGAGCCATCTGGCGTTTTACAAGAAGCTGCAGGAACAGCTCGAGTACCAATTGTACGATCCGGCACAGATCGTATCGACGTCCGCCCAGCTCAGCGCCAAGGCCAAACCGGTGGCCGCCGCGGGAGGGCGCTCGCTGCTCTTCCGGTTCCACGGGAACAAGGAGCAGCTGCTCGGCGCCCTGCAGGATTTGTACCGGCTTGGGGTAAGCTCGATCTCATACACGCAAAGCCCGCTGGATGAGACGGAGGACCTGCGAATTTACGTCACTTGGAAATAGGCAAAAGCATGGGCGAGGTTCGGCAGAACGAAGCAGAAGGCCCCTCACTGCAAAGCTCAGGAGCTTGCAGGAGGGGTCTTTTTACGCACCAACTACATTATAATTTTTAGGGATGGGTGCATTATGACCAGGCAGAGAATAAAATCCGGCATAATAACAGGTATTGTTATAGTGGGAATCGTGTTTTTGTACGGAATTTTTTACTTCGAAAATATCCCCTCCGGAATTCTTTTACGTGCTGGAATCACAAAGAGCAATGTAGTCATGTCTGCTGATAGCAATAGTTTTCGTCACTATTTTATTATGGAGAAAGGGGAACCTGCTGGAATAATGACCCTGCAAAGGGAAGGGAAACTGTGGTCGAAGTATTATTATTCGAGAGATGTTTCAATTTCAAAGAGCTCGCCTAATATTACTTTGTTGAAAAGTTACCAACCTCTATATATAGATAACGCTGGTAAAACAATTCCTGTATGGGGCGGATCAGTAAGTGCTCACAAAGATGAATACCAGTCTGTTAAGATTAGAATTCATGGGAATATTAAAGATCCCGCCTCTTCGATAAAAAAGGACGGCAGGATTTACTTTTTTTATTTAGATCCTAATATGTCGATTGATGAGAACATTGAGATATTACCCCAGAAATGATCTGAAAAATAGGTTGATCTCATTTAGTGGTTCTGCCGACTTCCCTAAGGACACTGTCTCAAAGGCCAACAGCACAAAAAGGAGACTCACATTGTTATATGTGAGTCTCCTTTTTATTTGCAGATTAACGTCACCGCGGATCGTGGCTGGTCAGGTCGCACTGCTCCAGCGGGGTCAGCTTGGTTTTCTTTTTCCACTTGTACCCGAACCATACGGCCAGGAACAGCGGAATGCTGACATACGTCACGAGAATGCCGTACCAGTCGATTTTACTGCCGGTAAACGCGCCGGTGTTCTGCCCCAGGATCGCGATGATGCACAAGATAAAGGCAAAGATCGGACCGAACGGGAACCAGCGCGCCCGGTAGGGCAGCTCATCCAGGGAATGTCCCTGGGCGATGAAAGCCCGCCGGAAACGGTAGTGGCAGACGGCGATGCCGAGCCAGTTGATAAAGCCGCACATGCCGGAGGCGTTCAGCAGCCAATTGTACACGACCCCATCGCCGAACAGGGAGGCCAGGAATGCCAGCATGCCGATCGCCGTGGTGATCAAGAGTGCGTACACGGGAACGCCGCGGCTGTTCAGCCGGCTCAAAAATTTGGGTGCCAGGCCGTCCTTGGCCATGGCATACAGCACGCGGGTGGAGGCGTACATGCCGGAGTTGCCCGCCGACAATACGGAGCTCAGAATGACCGCGTTCATGACGGACGCCGCGAAGGCCAGACCCGCCTTTTGGAATACCAAGGTGAACGGGCTGACGCCGATATTGTTCAGATCGCTCTTCAGCAGGTTCGGATTCGTATAAGGAATCAGGAATCCGATAACGATGATCGCCAAAATGTAGAAGATCAGAATCCGCCAAAATACCTGTTTGATGGCACGCGGCACGTTTTGGCGCGGATTCTCGCTCTCTCCTGCAGCCACCCCGATCAGCTCGGTCCCTTGGAAGGAGAAGCCCGCCGCCATAAAGACGCCGACGAAAGCAAAAAATCCGCCATGGAACGAGCTGCCGCCCAGGTTGAAGTTCTCGAAGCCGACCGGCTTGCCGCCCATGATCCCGACGATCATCAGAATGCCGACGACCAGGAAAATAATGACGACCGCGATTTTAATAATGGCAAACCAGTATTCGGATTCACCGTAGCCCTTGGCCGATAAAATATTCAGGGCAAACATGATGGCCAGAAACAGCAGACTCCATAAAAAAGAGGGAGAGTCCGGAAACCAATATTTGATAATGACGGTCGCCGCGGACAGCTCGGCCGCGATCGTGATCGCCCAGTTGTACCAGAAGTTCCAGCCGACGGCAAACCCGAAGGCCGGGCTGACGAAGCGGGTGCCGTAGGTGCTGAACGAACCGGAATCCGGCATGTAGGTGGCCATTTCCCCCAGGCTCGTCATCAGAAAATATACCATCAGGCCGACGGCGGCATAGGCCAGAATCGCTCCGCCTGGTCCGGAAGAGGAGATGGCGCTGCCGCTCGCCAGAAAGAGCCCGGTTCCGATGGAGCCGCCGAGGGCGATCATCGTCATGTGCCGGGATTTCAGGCTCTGTTTGAGTGCCGTTACCGGTGTTTTTGAACGCATAAAAAGAAATCATCCCTTCAAATATGAATATGACTTCATGGAGTGGAAGGGGAACAACCAAAAAGGGACCCCAGGTATGAAGTACCCGCGGTCCCTATAAATGACTCTATGGCTTCCGCACCCGTGCTTCCATGAAAGATAGCTCATCACAGCGCCCGATCTTCCTGCTGAAGGAAGGAACGCCGTGACAGTTCTGTCCCTTTCGGAGAACAGACCCAGCATGCCAACCGGTAGAGCGGGTTCGCACACTTCGGCGGAAGGCGCCCTTCGCTGTCCGTCACCGGCGGCTCTTACGCCTCGGAACAGCTACTCATCGCTTCCGCAACCTCTACCTCACCTTGGACGGATGAGGTTATCTTTTACATATTTCTTTGTATTGATGTATTGAACACGTAACATAGTAACTTATTGCACCGGGAAAAGACAATGGTTAATGCTGGAACCTGGGAGAGCCGTTCCCTGCAAGCTTCAGGAGCGGCTCCGCTTGGCCATCTGCTGCCACACGGTACCTGCGGCCTGTTCGCCGGATTCGATGCGTTCCAAGGCCATCCGCGCCTGCAGGCTCACTTCGAATTCGGGATCGTTCACCGCTTCCTCCAAGGCATCGCGCGCTTCTTCCGTACCGACTTCGTACAGGAAGCGGGCGGCGCGCCAGCGGACGATCTTGCTGCTGTCCTTCAGCGTCGCCTGCATCGCCGGCGTGGCCGCCGGATCGCCGATGTCGGACAGCGTGTCGCCCGCCGTCCGGCGGACGGTCGGTGAGCTGTCCTTCAGCGCCTCGTACAGCAGCTCCATCGCTTCCGGCGTGCGCAGATCGCCCAGATAGACGACCGCCAAGCGGCGGGTCTGCATCTTCTCGTCATGCAGCGCCTGACGGATGAACGGCAGCCGTTCCTCGGTCGGCTGCATGCCGTCCAGGGCAGCGTAGCGAACCTTCCAATCAGCGCTGTGCATGGCTTCGGCGAGCTCGGCATCGCTCAGCTCGCGCCGTTCCTCTTCAAACTCGCTCTCGCTGGCGCCGTGGGCGATCGCCTGCTCGATGACCTTCTTCAGCCGATCCTCGGGAAATGCCGCTTCGAGCTCCTGCTCGATTTCGCCGGCGATATCCTCCAGCTCCCCATAGCGGACGCCATAATCCTTCAGCTTACGCTCCTTGATCATCGTCGCTGCGGTGATTTCCATCACGGCTTTCGTAAAGCGGTCGGACAGCGCCCGGCGGACCTCCTGGGTGCCGGACTTCACGCGGATCTGCATCGGGATGCCCCGGAAAAACTGCACGAACACTTCCGCCTCGCCGTAATGGCTGCCGGCTTCCGCGTCTTCTTCCGTAAACTGGCTCGCAAGGCCCTCCTGACCGAACCGCTCCTGTACTTCGCCGAGGATGGCGGACCAGTCCGCGCTGCCCTGGCGTTCCAATGCGACAAAGTCGAGGGTGTGGAACACGCTTTTGACCCCTTGGATATGCAGCATCTCCCGGATCCATGCCGGGGCGGATCGTTCATTGTCAAGCGTATATGTTTTGCGGATACCGGGCTCCAGACTCTCATCCAAATGCAGCTTCATAGAGTTCGGACTCGGCGTTGGCTCGATAAATTTGATTTTCACAGGTAAAAGACCTCCTTCTTTTTCAATCATTCTTACTATTGAAAAAATGAATTAATCTCATGCTTGTATAGATTGAATCATCTATCTAAACTACAGTTTACCTCACTTTGCCCCCAAACATAAACCTTTTGCCGCGGATAGAAAATGGATGGGAAGACTACAATGACTAAAAGGTTACCTAAGCTGCATAGAAGGGGCTGCACTTCCTCGTGATTCTCACCATTTATTTCGCACCGATGCTGATCGTCGTCGTGACCATCATGTTTTTGGCGCTGTACATCATTCATTACTCTGACCTGCATGACGAATAAGTCATAGACTCTGAAAAAACAACAGACGAGAATTGAAACGAAAGGGCGCACCCGGGCATTTTCTACGTGTGGTACACGAGGTTTCGGATCGGGTAAAATGGAGTAAACAGCGATTACACCCGGGAAGGAGGAGGTCTCTTGCCGAAGATCCGCTACAATAACATGGATAATGTCAGCACGGATAAAACGTTGAAGCAGTTCAGACAGTGGCGCCAGGAGCGGCGGCAGAAGAAAAAGGACTACAGCTACCAAATCCCGAATATGCCGCCGGATCTGAACTACCTGCACGGCAACCGTCAGGATACGTCGATTACCTGGATCGGCCATTCCACCTTTTTCATCCAGTATGAGGGCCTCAACATTTTGACAGACCCAGTCTGGGCCAAAAGAATGGGTTTTGAGCGGCGCATCGGCACGCCCGGTCTCCTGATCGATGATGTGCCGCCGGTGGACGTTATTCTTATATCGCATTCCCACTATGACCATATGCACCTGGCTTCCATCCGGAAGCTGTACCGGGCGGGCACGACGCTGATCGTTCCGGTCGGACTCCGCGGGAAGATGGTCCGCAAAGGGTTCCACAACTGCCGGGAGCTGAAATGGTGGGAGCATTTGGTGATCGGCCGCGTGAAGATCAGCTTCGTACCGACGCAGCACTGGACGCGCCGCACGCCGTTTGACACCAACACTTCGCATTGGGGAGGTTTTGTGCTGGAGCCGCATGAGACAGGGGAAGCCGATCCCGGAACAGCGGAAGACGGCAAAACGCTGCTGCCGCCCAACGTCTATTTTGCGGGGGACAGCGGGTATTTTGCCGGATTCAAAGAGATTGGCCAGCGCTTCAACCTGCATGTGGCGCTGATGCCGATCGGGGCGTATGAGCCCGAGTGGTTTATGACGTCGCAGCACGTCAATCCCGAGGAGGCGCTGCAGGCTTTTCAGGATGTGGGGGCCGAGATGATGATTCCGATGCATTACGGGACGTTCCGCCTGGCCGACGACACGGCCCGGGAGGCGCTGGACCGGATGGAGGCAGAGCGCATCCGTCTCGGACTGAGCGAGGAGCGGATTAGAGTGATGCACTACGGGGAGACGCTGTTGATTCACCCGGAGCGGCGGTAGCCGGATACCGGAGGAGAACGGATGCGTCCAGTCATGGATTCATACGAAACACCGGAAAGGCTGCCGGAACGGCCGGCTTCTTTCCGGTGTTTTTTTGCACGGACTTTACACCATGCGGAATTCCAACGGTTTAGACAGCGTTTTGTATACCGGGCACTCCCGTACTAAGCGGAGGACCATTTGCTTGGACGCTTCTTCCAACTCACCGGAGATGTCGATGCGGTAATGAAATGCCGTCGCTTCTTCCTTGCGGTCCAGTTCGACCGTAACCCGGACTTCGTCATAGGGCAGGTTCAGCCGGTCCAGCACCATTCGTGCCGTGATGTTCAGGCAGGCCGCATAACCGGCCTCAATCAGGTCATGCGGACGGAAGTGCTTGCCGCTGCCGCCTTTATCGGGGGTGACATCGGCTTGTATAGCCGCTGTACCATTAGAGAGCTCGGTCAAATAAAGCTCGCGTCCGCTAGTGGAAGTTACCAAGGGCATTCACCTCTCATGTGGAATGTTCGTCCCCTCATCCTTCCGTTTTGGGGTCCACTCGATTATCTCTTAGAGCGAACGGGAATAGAAATAGATAAAAACGATTATATTGATAGAGATAGGCAATAATAGGACAAACGTCCGGGTAGGGGAAGGAATACCCGGGGCTTGGGCGGACGGCAGGATCTTCTTCGTTTTTCTATTAGGAAATGGGCTTCGATCGCACGTTGATTTATGCTATAATGTGCTGAAGCCTACTAGCGAAAGGAATGGTAATACTTCATGATCAGTACAAGCGGCGTGACACTCCGTTACGGAAAACGCGCACTTTTTGAAGATGTAAATATAAAATTTACGCCAGGCAACTGCTACGGTTTGATCGGCGCCAACGGAGCCGGCAAATCGACGTTCCTCAAGATCCTCTCCGGCGAAATCGAGCCGAACCAGGGCGATGTTCACATGACACCGGGCGAACGCCTCGCGGTGCTGAAGCAGAACCATTTTGAATACGACGAATATCCGGTTCTGGAAACCGTCATCATGGGTCACGGCCGTCTGTATACCATTATGAAGGAAAAGGATGCACTGTATGCGAAAGCGGACTTTTCCGAAGAAGACGGACTTCGTGCGGGTGAACTTGAGGGCGAATTCGCCGAATTGAACGGATGGGACGCCGAGCCTGACGCGGCTGCGCTCCTGATCGGCCTCGGCATTCCGCGTGAGCTGCACGACAAGAAGATGGTGGAGCTGAGCGGCAACGAGAAGGTCCGCGTCCTGCTGGCGCAGGCCCTGTTCGGACGTCCGAACAACCTGCTGCTCGACGAGCCTACCAACCACTTGGACCTCGAATCGATTCAGTGGCTCGAGAACTTCCTGATGGACTATGAAGGCACCGTCATCGTCGTATCCCACGACCGTCACTTCCTGAACAAGGTATGTACGCACATCGCGGATATCGACTTCGGCAAAATCCAGCTGTACGTGGGTAACTACGACTTCTGGTACGAATCCAGTAAATTGGCGCTGGAGCTCCAACGTGAGTCCAACAAGAAGAAGGAAGAGAAGATCAAGGAGCTGCAGGCCTTTATTCAGCGGTTCTCCGCGAATGCCTCCAAATCCAAGCAGGCAACCTCCCGGAAGAAGCAGCTGGATAAAATTACGCTGGACGATATCCGGCCTTCCAACCGGAAATATCCGTTCCTTCATTTCAAGCCGGAGCGTGAAGCAGGCAAGCAGCTGCTGACGGTAGACCGCGTCACGAAGACCGTTGAAGGCGAGAAGGTGCTGGATGAGCTGAGCTTTGTCGTGAACAAAGGCGACAAGATCGCTTTCGTCGGCCCGAACGGACTGCCGAAATCAATGCTGTTCGAAGTGCTGATGGGCAAGGCGGATCCGGACGCGGGCGAGTTCTCCTGGGGCGTCACGACGACACAGGCGTATTTTCCGAAGGACAACTCCGAGTATTTTGACGGAGTAGACCTGAACCTGGTCGAATGGCTTCGCCAATTCTCGAAAGATCAGGACGAGACGTTCCTGCGCGGCTTCCTAGGCCGGATGCTGTTCTCTGGCGAAGAAGCGCTGAAGAAGGCGAGCGTTCTCTCCGGGGGAGAGAAAGTGCGCTGCATGCTGGCCAAGATGATGCTGAACGGCGCGAACGTGCTGCTGCTCGACGAGCCGACGAACCACTTGGACCTCGAGTCCATCACGGCGCTGAACAACGGGCTAATCGATTTCGACGGCACGATCCTGTTCACGTCGCATGACCATCAGTTCATTCAGACGATCGCCAACCGGATTATTGAAATCACGCCGAACGGGATTATTGATAAGGTCATGACGTACGACGAGTACCTGGAAAACGATGAAACCAAGGCGCTGCGCGAGAAAATGTATCCGCAGGAAGCGTAAAGCTTCATGCCATGAAAAAAGCTGCCATTCCCTGAACCGGGATGGCAGCTTTTCTTTGTTTTCTCGAAAGCCTGCGGTTTGTTTAGGATCCGCCGGTGCGGCGGCGCTGGTTGTTCGGCTTTTTCGTGTTCTGACTCTTCATCGCGTGAGGAGCATTGCTCTGGAAGCCGCCGGGCTTGGCGCCTTTGTCCTGCTGCTTCTTCTGCTCCAGCTTCGCGCGGATCGCGTCGGCCAAATTGACTTTCTTGGCGTCCTGGTTCTCTGTCATGGGTAGGGTCCCTCCCTTTGGGGTTGTGTCCTTATTCTAGCTGTTTTTGCGGCTCCCCACAAGAGATAGAAGAGACAAAACCGCTTAACCCGAAGCAGCCCATGTTTCTCTGGAACCGCACCGCTCCTTTTGTTAGGGTAGAAACGGTAAATGCCCGCCTGCTGCCATTCGGGAAATTCGTTCACCGTCATGGGCAGCTAGGCGGATCGTGAAAACAAGGAACTGGAAGACAGTTCCAACGTAGCAGGTAATTATGAAGTTTGGAGGATACCCACTCTTAGGAATTCAATGAATAATGACATAGATGGGGGGATTTTACAAATTCTTGCGTCTAACAAATCTCATTTATTGAAAGGAGTGGGGCTATGAGCAGAACTTTTTCGCGATTATTGACTGCGTGTACTGCCGGTTTGCTGCTGATGTTTGGGCTTCTGCCGGGATTCAGCCATGCGGCCGCGGAATCGGGGAGGTCGGCTGTCGAATGGTCCAGGGATTACGGAAGCCAATCCAGCGGGGAGGGGGTCATCCCTACGTCGGACGGCGGCTATTTAGCCTTGGGCGATATCTATGATATGTATCGAAAGGCCTATGTCGTAAAGCTGGATGGAGAAGGGCAGGTGGAATGGGAGCAGAAGCTGGCTTATTATGACTGGGGGTCCAGTACGGCATACCGGGCCATTGAGACAAAGGACGGGGGTTACCTCATCGCGGGGAACACGTCTGAAGAGTTCGAGCCGATTCGGCAGCTGTTCCTGATCAGGCTGGATGCATCGGGGAAAGTGGTGTGGCAGAAAGCGATGGATGTCCAGGGGTATGATCAAAACCCGAAATCCATCGTCGAGACGGAGGATGGCAGCTTTTTGATCGCCGGTAGCGGGATCGTCCACTGGGTAGCTTATGACAGAGCTTATATCACAAAGATCGATCAAAGCGGGAATACGCTGTGGTACAATCAGTACAGTTTTTCGGGAAGCGACTATTTAACCGATCTGATTCCCGCGAGCGACGGGGGTTACATCGCTGTCGGCCACGCAGGTATGGTGGAATATGAATCGAGAGAACATGATGCGATGCTGGTGATGAAGATCGATGATCAAGGCAAAGAGGTATGGTCAAAGCAATCGGTCGAGCCGCGCAGCGGTTGGACAGCCTACTCAGTTATTCCGGCGGAGGACGGAGGCTATATGATCTTGAGCCGTAAATCCGTCAACGGCAACGGCGTGCCGGTCCTTACCAAGACGGATCTGACCGGAAAGGTGCAATGGGAGAAAACATATCAGGATGGTACCAATTCCCAGAATTTCAATCGTCTGGTCCAAACGGAAGAGGGCTACGCGATGCTGGGGGAACATGTTACATACTTGGACTGGAGTGCAGAGTGGAAGCATCAGTACGGCGTGTTAAGCGTCAATCGGAACGGAGAGTTGATCAGCAGGGAATTGTTCAAGGGGCCTCCGATCTACAGAGTTGGCACCGCATCGGGAACTCTGGACGGAGGTTATATATTCCCTGGGACCGTTCAGCGGGGGGACGGCGCGAAATTCCAGCTGATGAAGCTCACGCCGCCGGCGGATCAGCCGCCTGCTGAGCGAATGCTGACCGGCATCGAGTATACGGAGAAGGAAAAGAAGCTGAAAACAGGTTCCAGCGTCTCCACCGTGCTTCAAGCAGTATATGACGACGGAACGAAAAGCGATTTGTCCAACGCGGCGGTCTACGTTTCCGGGGACGGGACGATTGCGGACGTCGACGCATTGGGCCGGATCACGGGACGGGAGCCGGGGAACACCTATGTAGAAGCATCTTATGAGGGCTATACAGCCAGATTGAACGTGACCGTATTACCGGAAGATACGAACGAATATGATCCCTTGAACGGCTATCTCACGCTGGATTCGAATGAATACTCGCTTTCGGAAGGTTCGGCGGTGGATATCAAGGTCTTCCTGTATGACTATAACACGCAGATGCAATCGGACATAACCAAGCAGGTTCAATTCAGCAGCAGTCACCCGGACATCGCCGAGGTCGATGAGGAAGGGAATCTGATCGGTCACAAGCCGGGATTGACCCAGATCTATGCCGAATATAGAGGAGGCAGAACGTCTGCCCCGGTGCAGGTCGTCCGCGCCGCCGCTCCAATCGGGAAAGACATCCCGGTTCTTGATGGGACGGAAAGCGGGACCCCTGTAGAGGAATAGTCGGGAAAGCTCTCGTCTGGTGAAAAAATTAACGTACAAGGCTGACTCTGAACAGGAGTCGGCCTTGTTTTTCTGTTGGGATTCCGGTCGAGGGCATTGACTTAATGTTCCCTGATTTCCAGGAACCAGGGGGACTTGAGACCATAGACCTGCATTATACCAACATTTGGAGTGCTTTTTTGTGTAAAAAGGGCCATGCGGTTTCTCGACCCTCCTGCCTATAATGAGAGCAAGCGCAAAGCGGGCCGGTATTCCCCGGCTTCTTCAAGCGACTCAGACATCTCAAGGAGGAATGAAATGATTAACATCAAGAAAAGCTTACTCGGGTGCCTGCTATTATCCGCTGCCATTTCTGCAGCCGTCATCATCCCGACCGGCCATGAGGCACAAGCGGCATCGGCATCCAGCCAGGTTCAGGCACAGGGCCAGGTCGGCGTCATTCAGGCCTCGGTGAACCTTCGGGACAAGCCTTCCCTGTCCAGCAATGTGCTCGGTTATGTGAAAAAAGGAGAGACCGTGCAGATTTTGGAAAAGAGCACGGCTTATTACTATAAAGTGAAGACATCGTCGGGCGAAGTCGGCTACGTCAGCACCCGCGAAAAATACATAGCCGTCAAGGGCTCCGGATCGGCATCCCAGCCAAGTACCGGATCCTCTGAATCGGCACCGCCTGCATCTGCTGAAAATACGAATGCCACGATCGAAAAGGTGATCCAGACCGGTATGAAATACCTGGGGACCCCTTACGAGTTTGGTTCCAACCGGAATACAACGACCACGTTCGACTGTTCGGACTTTACCCGCCAAATCTACAAGGAGGCTGCCGGCGTCGTGCTTCCGGCGGATTCCAGACAGCAGGGCTCCTGGGTGAAGGAAAACAGCAAGGCTGTATACAGTACGGATCAGCTGAAGCGGGGAGATCTCGTGTTCTTTATGAGCTACCGCGGATCGAGCGCTTCCGCGTACTCGGGCATCAACAAGTCCAGCCAGCGGATTACCCACGTAGCGGTGTATCTAGGCGACGGTAAGCTGCTGCATACGTACTCGAATGAGGCCGGCGGCGTCACGGTATCGGATTTCAGCAATTCCTGGAAGCTGAGATTTATGTACGGAGGCAGCGTTCTGAAATAACAGGCCGCTTAATTGTAAAGGACCGGAGAATTCTCCGGTCCTTTGTTGTCCCCGCAAAGACTTTGCTGTACGGAGGATTTGATTATATTCTATGTAGAAGGAACTAAATGACGCCGACACCCGTTAGTAAAACCCTTAGTTCTTTCTAGTACTTGCATGTTGCTTCAGGATGTCTTATTTTACAAGAATCCAGGCTGTTCCGAGCCACGTATATACTTCTACCCATTCACCGATTAGCGAACCGACGCGGTTTCCCGTAGTGTTCACCACTTGCGGAGCCAGCACGCTTGCGACTTTACCGCCGGGCTCAAAGTAGAACGGTGTATTTACCGTCAGGATGAGAGGTACCGTAGGCTGCGTAACTTCTTCTCCAGCCGAGATGATCGGCTCAGGTACCAGCTTGCTAGGTTCGGTAACGGTCTCCGACGTGCCTGTGACAGAAGTCGCAGTGGACGTGCTGTCCGTTGTTGATGCGTTGTCCGCGAATGCGGCGGTTCCCATGGAAGCCATTAATCCGAGTGCTGCTGCAATAGTAATGATTTTTTTCATAGACTGTGTTCCTCCTTGGAATAGTATGCTTCTACACTATCCAAATAACCCTCTGGCGGTAAAATGAACCAAGTTATCTAGTAGATCGTAGAAAAAAACATTGTTTTAGTTTACCATAAATATGGTAGAAGCGTCAGGGAGGATGGTACCAAAAATCCCGGCTG
The DNA here is from genome assembly GCF_002257645.1 of Paenibacillus sp. XY044. Taxonomy (GTDB): domain Bacteria; phylum Bacillota; class Bacilli; order Paenibacillales; family Paenibacillaceae; genus Paenibacillus_AQ. The sequence continues at coordinate 84,436 of NZ_NQMO01000014.1, forward strand.
CCTGCTTTTGAAATAGGCCGATAATGAAACTTTAGAAATGCTCTGATCAACCTATTCTTAGAACAGAGGTGCACAATGCGAAAATCACGGCAGGTCATTTTATTTCAAGGAGATTCCATTACAGACGGCAAGCGCGACCGGGGGAGCGACCTTAATCACATTTTGGGGCACAGCTATGCTTATATCATCGCGGCGAAACTGGGGCACGAGCATGCGGATAAGCAGCCCCTGTTCATTAACCGGGGCATTAGCGGCAACCGGGCATCCGATTTGTATGCACGCTGGAATGAAGATGCGCTCAGCCTTCATCCTGATGTGATCAGCATATTGATCGGGGTGAACGACGCATGGCGGACGGTCTCCGGGGAACCCAGCGGGGTCACGGACCGTTTCGAGCGGGCTTACCGGCATGTGCTGGAGGAGACCAAGGAGAAGCTGCCGGAAACGAAGCTGGTCCTGTGCGGGCCCTTTATCTTGCGGACCGGGGCCACGGACCAGGCATGGGACCAGTGGATGAGGATTCTGTCGGGATACCAGGATACGGTTCGCCGGCTGGTGGAAGAATTTAATGCGGTTCACGTGCCGCTCCAGGCTGCGTTTGATGAGGCGACGAAGCGGTCCGATGCGGCTTATTGGCTGTGGGACGGGGTTCACCCGACTGCAGCGGGCCATGACCTTGTCGCCGCACAATGGCTTGCAGCGGTACAGCAAAGCGGGATTTTGGAGTGAATTTGCCTTTAAGGCAGAAAGGGGGCGGACATGCGCCTGGGGAAGTTTTTATTTCGGTTCATCATCACGCTCGTCATCGTGGTCATTATCGCCGCCGGCATGCTGATCTGGTACATTGCTCCGGACCGTAAGCTCAATCTGAACTATATGGATCTGAATGTCGAGGATATGGCCATGCAGATGCTGAAGACGAAGAAGCCGGAAATTACGCTGAGCAGCGAGGAATTGAATGAGCTGGCCAAGAAGGAGCTTATCAAGCACATGGGCGACATGCCCCCGCAGGTTACCGTTACTGGAGCCGAATTTCAGTTCCATGGGCAGGAGGTTACTGCGGATATTAACGGCAAATGGGAGTTTATCCCCTTTGGTGCCCAGCTGACCTTTACGATGGATGCCGACGGCAGCGTCATTGTGCTGAAACATGAATCCACGAGGATCAAGTCCATTCGCGTCCCGGCGGAGACTTGGGGGCTCGGCACCCTTTCCGTACCGCTTAAGGAGCATTTGCCGGACATTCTCAGAGTGGACGGAGTTCAGTTTTTGGATCAGGGCGTCAAGCTGACATTCAAGGTGAACTGGCTAGAGCTGCCGTCGCTCTTCTAATGAAACAAACATGACGGACGAATTTCTGATCAATAAAAAAACCAAGCGCCTTCCTCCGAAGGACCGCTTGGTTTTTTTGCTCATTCTAACCTTTTTCTTATCTCTTTGTGTTTGTATGTTCTCTTCTATCTTCTGCCTTATGCCGTTAAGGCGTTCGGCTGCGGCCGGTAAACAGCGAAATGACGAAGAGAACCAGGAAAATGAAGAACAGCACCTTGGCGATAGTAGCCGCTGCAGATACGATTCCGAAGAACCCGAAGATTCCGGCGACGATCGCGATAATCAAGAAAATAATCGACCATTTTAGCATCTTGCTCACCTTTCTTTCCTGTAAAGTTGGGCGATGGATTGCTGGACCGAAGCCGATGAATCAGCAGGTCCCGTTCACCCTCGTAGTCATACTTAACCGGGCCTATGCGGAATGAAACAAGCCCTGTCCGAGGTATAAAACGGCGCTGTTTCGTCATTTGGGCGATAGGGTAACTAACGCTTAACGGGGCCTTACAGGAAGCATGGAGGGCATCTTGCAAGAGACAACGAAAGAGAGGTTATGCTCATGATTATGTCGCTTAGTGTCGCGTTAATCGCGGTCGCTTTTGCGGTCCTTGTCGTTTATCTCATTAAAACGCTGCTGGCCGCAAAAAGTTCGCTCGAGAAGACGACCCAAACCCTGCAGGAGGTTCAGTCGACGATCGACGAACTCAGCTATGAGATCAAGCAAATCGTCCGGCACGCCAACGATATTACGGCGGATGTCGAGCATAAGATGAAGCAGATTGATCCGGTTATGAATTCGGTAAAAAATTTGGGCGAAGTGCTCAGCGAAGTAACCCTGGCCGCGAAGCAGGCTTCCACAACCTTGATTCACAGGTTTAAGCAGCCTAAGCACCAGGTGGAGTCACGTCCGCGGCGCATTGCTTCCGCGTCGACGCCGGAAGAGCGCACGATCCAATCCTATTCGGCTGTATATGAAACGGGAGCAAAGGCCAAGCCTGCGGTTAGCATGGTCAAATGGATTGACACCGCCGCGGCGGTTTGGCAAAGACTGCGCCACTAGGACCAACGGCTCAGGCTGGATCAATTGACAACAGAAAGGATGGGAATCATGTTGAAAATGATTACGCTGCTGCTTGGAATACTGTCACCCTTGTCCTTCGTGTCTTCTGCCCAGCCTGATCCGGGCCATATTGCGAATGCCCAAACTGTCCGTCAGGCAGTCCGGCTAACTCCTGAGCACTTTACCGCGTTTGATACGATGAACGGGGTTTCCCTGAACGATACCAAACAGGATGTGATCGCCCATAAGGGCAAGCCGCTCACTGTAACACCCGATCCGTTCACCGGCTGCTCGGCCTACGTCTACCAAGACGCGGCGGTCGTGCTGTGTGACGGCATTGTGGACTACGTTCACGTGGGATCGGCCGCGGGGAAGATCCAAATCAACGGCTCCTGGATCCCTTTGAGCAAGTTCCAGGTTGCCCATGCTTTGGGACAGCCGCAGTTCCAGGCGGAGGATGGTGACGTCTACATTCGCGGACACCATGCCGTCAAGGTCTATACGAATCCGGAAACGGGAGGACTTGCGGGAGTCGATTTCTTTGACCAAGCGAGCGAATAACCTGCCTTTTCCTGGAACCGGCGTTTCATCTAAACCAGCGGAGGTTAATTAGAAGATGTACGGGATCAACAAAGAATAGGAGAGTGAGAACAATGAATTCATCAACCAATACCAAGTCATTTGCAAAAATCGTGGAAAACGGCGTCCAAGCGGTAGAGGAAGTCAATCAGCTTCGCAGCGCGGGTTATTTATACGATGATATTTTCGTACTGGCCCATGACGGCGACCGGACCGACCGGATCGCGGATACGGCAGGGGCAAGTGAAGTTGGCATTAAAGAAGAAGGCATGTTTGATGCTCTTGCTAATCTGTTCCGTTCGCGCGGGGACGAGCTCCGGGCCAAAATCACTTCGCTTGGATTTACGGAGGCCGAGGCTCAATTTTATGAAAAGGAACTGGATCTGGGCAAGGTGCTGGTGATTGCCAAAAAGGCATGAGATCGGTTGCGCCGCATACAGATGCATGTCAAAAACATAGATAAGGAATGGGAGACGTTATCCCATTCCTTATCTATGTTTTTGGAACAAGTGGCATATCATGCCCTGAGTTCCAACGACTGATAGACCTTAGATACTGAAAAATTCCCGTTGTATGGTATATAGTATATAAATAGAGATTTCAACAATTTCATAGGACCGTAAGGAGAGGGTTATGAGAATATTAATTGTTGATGACAATCCGACGAACGTCATTATTATCCGGGAGATTTTAAAAAAGGAAAACTACCGGGATATCGATAAAGCTTCATCGGCACGAGAAATGTTAGAAATCTTGGGAGCGGAAGGCTATGCCAAAGAGGATCAGCCGAAGCCATCCAATTTTGATTTGATTCTGCTCGATATGATGATGCCTGAAATGGACGGGATCGAAGCCTGTCAGGTGATCCAGAAAAATGAGCATCTCAAGGATATACCGATCATCATGGTCACGGCGGTGGGGGATTCCAAAAAATTAGCCGAGGCGCTTGATGCCGGCGCGGTCGACTATGTGACCAAACCGATCAACAAAGTGGAGCTGATGGCCCGGATCCGGCTGGCGCTCCGGTTAAAACATGAGAAGGACTGGCATAAGGAGCGCGATGAGCGGATTCAGGAAGAACTGAGATTGGCTGCGCTTGTTCAGAATGCGGTGCTGAGTCCCGCCATTGAGGACGATTTTTTTGAGGTCCACGCCATTTATCAGCCTTCCGCCGAGCTTGCCGGCGATTTGTATGCCTGGTATTCCCTCGGCAACGGCCGTTACGGCGTCATTCTTTTGGATATGATGGGGCACGGCATCTCGTCGTCCCTGTTTACGATGTTTATTGCGTCGGTCCTGAAGGATACGGTAACAACCTATGTGGAGCCCGAGAAAGTGATCCAGGAGCTGAACCGCCGGTTCAACCAGCTTCACATCGAGAATCAGCTCGTCCAATATTATTTTACCGCTATTTATTTGGTTGTGGACACTTCGATGAAACGGATTGATTATGTCAATGCCGGGCATCCTCCGGCTATATTTTTTCAGCAGAACGGGGACATGCTGCTGCTTGACCGGGCCTGCTGCCCGGTCGGCCTGTTCGACAAGATGGACATCGATCCGCAGACTCTGTCTTACGAAGGCGAGGGCCATATTGCGCTGTACACCGACGGCTTGCTGGAGCTGGTCCAAGGCGACCATGACGAACAAGTCGACTTCTTGGTCAGCCATCTGAAGCATTCGCATGAATGGGATGAGAAGAAGATGTACCAGGCATTTTTTGAAGACCATGGAACCCAGGAACGGGAAGACGATAAATGTCTCGTCTGGATTTCGTTAAAAGAGGGAGCGAATAAAGAATGAAACTGAAGACTAAGCTGGTCATCGGCTTCGGTTCGCTCATGCTCATTTTGATTGCTTTGACGGTGGTAGGCTACGACCGCATGAATTATATGAACAAGCAGATGGACCGTATCTATGAGGACCGGTATCTTAAAGTGCGGTATTCCAGCGGTGTCCGGAGCGAAGTGAACGATATGTCGAGGCTTGTCATGAGCATGATGCTGAATCACAACGTGGCGACAGAGAACAGCACTTCACAGATCAACGATATGATCGCCAAGGGCGAACAAAATTTGCAGAAGCTGAATGCAAGCACCACCTCTCCTGAGGAAAAGCAAATGCTGAACCGAGTTCAGAAAGCATGGTCGGATTACAAGGAATATATCAACAAGCAATCTTCCTTGTTATCCAAAGGGATGATGGACGACGCCAACACTTACCGGAACGCAAGCGGAACCCCGATCCAGCAGGAAGCAGTAGACAGCATCAACGCGCTGTCCGAGTACCAGGATCTGCTGGTCGATCAGCAGATCAGTAATGCCAAAACGGCATACAGCCGTTCCGTTCAGATCACGACCGCCATTATGATTGCCGGCCTGCTGCTTGGACTTGTCGTCATCCTGTGGGTCATCTCCACCATCACGAGGGGACTCGGCGTCGTGAACATGATGATCAGCAGCTTTGCCAAAGGACGGATTCAGGCCATCCGCCGGATTAAGGTGACTTCAAGGGACGAAATCGGCCAGGTGGCCCACGTATTCAAGGAAATCGCCGAAGATCTGGAAGAGAAGCAGGAGCTGGAGCAGAACTATCTTCAGGCCCAGAAGGACCAGAACTGGCTCAATTCCAATGCCAGCCGGGTGACCGAGCTTCTGCGCGGTATCAATTCCAGCAAGCAGGTGTCCCAGATGTTTATCAGCGAGTTTACGCCGATCATCGGGGCAGCCTATGGGGCTATTTATGTTCAGGACGATGATCAAAATCCGAATATGCTGTCTCTTGGCGGAACTTACGCCGGGCAGGGGGAACGCACGCCAAGATCAAGGATCGAAATCGGAGAGGGTCTGATCGGGCAGAGCGCCCTCGACCGCAAACCGATCGTAACCGAGCTGCCGGAGGAATACTTGTCGGTAGATTCGGCTTTTGGTTCGGCCAAGCCGGCCCACCTGCTGATCTACCCGGTTATATTTGAAGAGGAGCTGCTCGGTGTCGTCGAAATGGCGGCGTTCGAGCCGTTCGGCGAGCTGTCGAGGCAGCTCCTGTCCCAGCTCACGACGAGTCTCGGCGTCATTGTGAACAATATTAACCGCCGTGTCCGCGTGGAGGAGCTTCTGCGCGAATCCCAAGCGCTGACCGAGGAGCTGCAGTGCCAATCCGAAGAGCTGCAGACCCAACAGGAGGAGCTGCGCCGCTCCAACGAAAATCTGGAGGAGCAGACCGAAGCGCTCATGCGTTCCGAGGATTTGCTGCAGCGCCAACAGGAGGAGCTCGAGCATTTCAATACCGAGCTGATCGGCAAGACGCGTGCGCTGGAAGAACAAATGCAGCAGCTTGAGGAGAAGAACATCGAGGTCGAGGATGCGAAGGCCAGACTGGAACAGCAGGCGATGCAGCTGGCGGTGACCAGTAAATACAAATCGGAGTTTCTGGCGAATATGTCCCACGAGCTCCGCACGCCGCTCAACAGCCTGCTGATCCTGTCGCAGCTCCTGTCCGAGAATAAGGAAGGAAACCTGAGCGATAAGCAGAAGGAATACGCTCATACAATCTACATGTCGGGTGCCGATCTACTCAAGATGATCGATGAAATTCTGGATTTGTCCAAGGTTGATGCCGGCAAGATGGAGATCAACACGGAGAAGGTGCCGATCGAGGAATGGCAGACCTTCGTCAACCAGAACTTCAAACCTCTGGCCAATTCCAAGCAGGTCGCGCTTCACGTTCACGTGGACGCCGATGTGCCGGAGTCCGTCGTGACCGACGGATACCGGGTCAAACAGATCCTGCGCAACCTGTTGTCCAACGCCTTTAAGTTTACTAGTCAAGGCTCGGTCGTGTTCACGGTCCGGCGGGCGGATCCGGAGTCCTTGCCGGGTTATCTGGATCGGAACAAGGAATATATCGCGGCGGCCGTCAAGGATACCGGCATCGGTATTCCGAAAGATAAGACCGACCTAATCTTTGAAGCGTTCCAGCAGGTGGACGGTACGACCAGCCGCAAGTATGGCGGAACCGGGCTGGGTCTTTCCATCAGCCGCGAGCTGTCCCGCTTGCTTGGCGGGGGCATCGATGTCGAATCGGTAGAAGGGCATGGAAGCTGCTTTACGCTGTATCTCCCGGTAATGGAAGCGGAGGCGTCTCCGTTCCTATCCGCTCAAGCGGAGGCTGCTCCCGCGGCGGAGCTGCTGCTGCCTAAGCCGGTGCAGAAGCCGCAGGGCGAACCTAAGGCGGAGCCTGAGGTGGTGACGCCGCTGGAAGACGACCGCGAGCGGATTGCCGACAAAGACAAAGTATTGCTCATCATTGAGGACGACACCAAATTCGCCCATATTCTGATGGATATGGCACGGGGGAGAGGCTTTAAGGCCCTCTCAGCGATGCAGGGCGATGTTGGCCTCAATATGGCGAAGACTTACCTGCCGGATGCGATCATTCTGGATATCCAGCTTCCGGTCATGGACGGCTGGGCGATCCTGGGTGAGCTGAAGGGTAACTCGGCAACCCGCCATATCCCGGTCCACATCATTTCGGTATCGGATGAAGTGAAGCAGGGCCTGAAAATGGGGGCTATTGCCTACTTGAAGAAGCCTTCCACCAAAGCGTCCCTGGAGCATGCCTTCTCGCATATTGAATCGTATACCGAGCAGTCGCTGAAGCATCTCCTCATTGTCGAGGACGATGACAACCAGCGCCGTTCGATTATTGAGCTTATAGATTATGATGACGTGGCGATCACCGCCGTGTCCACTGGCAAGGAAGCGCTCAGCGAGCTGCGGAAAACGCGCTATGACAGCATGGTGCTCGATTTGATGCTGAGCGATATGACCGGCTTTGAGCTGCTGGATCAGATTCAGCAGGATGAAAGCCTGGGCTATCTGCCGATCATTGTGTACACCGGCAAGGATCTAGACAGCAAGGAAGAAATGCGCCTGCGCAAATATACCGAGTCCATTATTATCAAGGACGTGAAATCGCCTGAGCGCCTTCTGGACGAAACTACGCTGTTCCTGCACCGGGTGGAAGCCAACCTGCCCGAGGACAAGCGTCAAATTTTGCAGAAGCTTCATAATAAGGAATCGCTGTTTGAAGGCAAACGGATTCTCCTCGTCGACGACGATATCCGGAACGTATTTGCTTTATCGAGCGTATTGGAGAATTACGGCATGGAGGTGATCTTCGCCGAGAACGGGCGCGAGGCAATCGACATTCTGACCGGAGGCCAGCCGTTCGATCTCGTGCTGATGGATATGATGATGCCGGAGATGGACGGTTATGAAGCGATGAGGCAGATTCGCCAGATGCCTCAGTTCCACAAGCTTCCGATGATTGCCCTGACCGCCAAGGCGATGAAGGAGGACCGCTCCAAGTGTATTGAGGCCGGCGCTTCCGATTACGTAAAGAAGCCGATCCAGACCGAGCAGCTGTTGTCCCTGATGCGGGTTTGGTTGTATTCGTAATGGCAATAACGGGGTAATAGGTAATAGCATTTCATTTTCATCTTTGAAGCAAACATAAGCAGGAGGAAAGAGAATGGATTTGGGTAATACAGATCACGACATCCCCGTGAAGGACGAGACGGAACGAGAAGATATCGAGCTGGAGCTTCTTCTTGAAGGGATTCACCGTTTATATGGCTACGATTTCCGCGATTATGCGATCCCGTCGCTCCGGCGCCGGGTATGGCACTTTATCCGTGCGGAGAATTTAAGCAACATATCCCAGCTCCAGGAGAAGGTGCTGCATCAGCGGCCTGTTTTTGAGCGGCTGGTTCATAATCTGTCGATTCCCGTCACGGAAATGTTTCGCGATCCGAATCTCTTTCTGACTTTTCGGAAAAAGATCGTTCCCCTGCTGAGAACCTATCCGTATATCCGCATCTGGCATGCGGGCTGCTCTACCGGAGAAGAAGTCTACTCGATGGCGATCCTGCTGCATGAAGAGGGGCTTCTGGACAAGGCCAGGATTTACGCCACGGATATGAACGACCGTTCTCTGGAGCAGGCAAAGCAGGGGATCTTCGGGATTGAGAAAATGAAGCTGTATACGAAAAATTACATTGAGGCGGGCGGAACCCGTTCTTTTTCCGAGTATTATACCGCCAAGTATAACTCGGTGATTTTTCAGCCTTTTCTAAGCAAAAACATGATTTTTGCGGAGCATAATCTGGCAACGGACCGCTCATTTAACGAGTTTAACGTCATTTTTTGCCGCAACGTCATGATCTATTTCAACGACACGCTCAGAGACCATGTCCACGGGCTGTTTTATGAGAGCCTAAGCCGTTTCGGGATTCTGGTCCTTGGAGCAAAAGAGTCGATACAATTTACGGAGTACAGCGATTCATACGAACCGCTGGATCGTGTGGAGAAAATCTACAGGAAGATTAACTAGAGAAGTGGGAGGATTCCATGGGGTCTCAAGAACCGATTCATATTCTGCTGGTTGATGACCGTCCGGAGAACTTACTCGCCCTGGAAGCTGTGCTGGAGAGTGAGCAATATAATCTTGTAAAGGCGACTTCCGGAGAAGAAGCGCTCCGGTGCCTGCTGAAGGATGAGTTTGCTGTGATTATACTGGATGTTCAAATGCCGGGTATGGACGGGATTGAAACAGCCAAATTGATCAAGGCAAGGGATAAGACAAAGGATATTCCGATCATCTTTATTTCAGCGAACAGTAAAGAAGCCGAGCATCTATTCGCAGGCTATTCAGCCGGAGCGATTGATTATATGGTGAAGCCGTTTATCCCGCAAATTCTGAAGTCCAAGATTGAAGGCTTTGTGGAAATGTACTTGACCAGCAAAAAGCATAAAACCCAGTCCATGCTGCTGCAGCAAAAAACGCAGGAGCTGGAGAAAGCCAACCAGGAGCTCATTAAAGCCAAAGAGGCGGCTGAAATCGCGGCCAAGGCCAAAACCGAATTTTTGGCCATGATGAGCCATGAAATCCGCACGCCGATGAACGGCGTGATCGGCATGGTGGATCTGCTGATGGAAACCGAGCTTAGGGAAGAGCAGCTGGAATATACCGAGATTATCCGTAAAAGTGCCGACGCGCTGGTGACGGTGATCAACGACATTCTCGATTTTACCAAAATGGAATCCGGGAAAATGGAGATGGAGGAGCATCCGTTTGAGCTGCAAAACTGCATCAAGGAAGTATTCAGCCTCTTTTCCATGGAAGCAGGGAAGAAGGAACTGGAGCTGGCGTACTTTATTGACGAAGGGATTCCGCCTATCATCTATGGGGATATGGCCCGCCTGCGCCAGGTACTGATCAATCTGATCTCCAATGCGGTGAAGTTTACGCATCAGGGTGGGGTCTATCTGATGGCGTCTCTTCGGGAGAGAGCCGAAGACGGCAGTCTTATGATCGAATTTGCGGTGAAGGATACCGGTATCGGCATTACGCCGGATAAGCAAAACCGTTTGTTCCAGCCGTTCTCCCAGCTGGATTCCTCCATGAGCCGGAAATACGGGGGCACGGGACTGGGGCTGGCTATTTGCAAATCGCTCGTTGAAATGATGGGCGGGAGCATCTACGTGGAATCGACCGAGGAGAAAGGGGCCACGTTCATCTTTACGATCCGGACAAGCGAGCCTGAATCGGATGACGGCATGATGGGAATGGGCGACGACCTGCATGTATCACTGCCGTCCGCGAAAGACGAAGAGCCGCTGATCCTCGTGGTAGACGACCATCCGGTCAACCAGAAGCTGATGGTGAGCATGCTTGCCAAGCTGGGACTGAGAGCGGAGGTGGCCGAGGACGGAAGGCAGGCGGTGGATAAAATCCGCGACAATCCGGTGTATCGGCTGATCTTCATGGATCTGCAGATGCCGGTGATGGACGGTCTGGAGGCGACGGCCATCATCCGTGAGATGCAGTTCCAGGGATACCGCCCGGCTATCATCGCCATGACTGCCAACGTGATGGAAGGCATCCGAAGCCGGTGCAGGGAAGCCGGGATGGACGATTATATCAGCAAGCCGGTCAATATGAAATCGGTGAAGGAGATGCTGATGAAGCATCCGGTACCTGCGCAGAGCCAAGGCCTTCAAACGTCCGATGCCAACTCGATGTAACGGTCGCCCAAATATTGCTAGGCATAAGCTTGCGTACAAGCTGATTCAAACGGGGAACTTTAGGGTTAACTTTTCATATACAAGAAAAACAAAAAAATCGGGAGAGAATGTCTATGAATACAAATAAGAGCGAAAAGTTCAATGCAACGACAGAGCGCCATGAAGGGTCCTGCACGGTTTACCTGAGCGGGGAGCTGGATTTATCGGTGGCGCCCGACTTCAGACTTGTCATGGAACCGCTTGTTGGGGATTCCGAGATCGATTTAGTGATTAACTTGAAGGATTTGAAATATATCGATAGCACGGGAATCGGCATTCTATTGTCCATATTGAAAGCGAGACATGGAATGAATGCCCGTTTTGTCGTGGAAGAGGTTCCTTCCCAAATCCAAAGGCTGTTCGACATGACGGGTATTGCGAAGTTCTTTGCTGCCAGTAGGAATTCCCAATAGGAAAGGAACGAAGAAAGTATGAATGCTGAAGTCCAAAAAGTCGTGATAACATTACCGGCCAATGCTGATTTTGTAGATATCGTAAGGTTGAACTTATATGGGATTGCATCGAAGATGGGTTTCTCGTATGAAGACATTGAGGATATGAAGGTAGCTGTATCGGAAGCCTGTAACAACTCCGTTTTGTATGCTTATGGTCAGGAAAGCGGCATGGTGGAAGTAACATTCGAAATAGGCAGTGACCAATTGTCCATAAAGGTCAAGGACGACGGGGAGAGCTTTGACCGGATGGACCGCACTGAAAACACCGTGACATTGCATGATAAAGACCTGCATGATGTGGAGATCGGCGGACTCGGCTTCTATTTGATGGAGGCGCTGATGGACAATGTGACGGTAGATAATGAGACCGGACACGGCACCCAGGTGGTTATGACTAAACGGCTCATGAGAAGTGAGGAGAAAGTATGAATGATAAGGTGACTCCCCCCGAGTCCATGAGCGAGGCGGTCGGTCTGATCTGGGAATACCAGCAGACCAAAGACAACGATATCGCTACCGTGCTTATCCAAAAATATGAACCGATGGTCAAGATGGCCGCGGGCAAAATCGCCCGAAACCGTCCGGATCTGTATGAAGACCTGTATCAGGTCGGTCAGATGGCTTTGATCCGGCTGTTGCAGCAGTATGACATCAGCTTGGGAATTCCATTTGAGCCATATGCCATGAAGAGCATGATCGGCCATATGAAAAACTTTTTGCGGGATAAGTCCTGGTATATCCAGGTTCCAAGAAGGATCAAGGAGAAGGGCGCACTCGTCCAGCAGGCGATCGATGAGCTGACCGTCAAGCTTGAGCGTTCGCCGGACGTCCGCGAAATCGCCGAATTCCTGGATCTGTCCGTGGAAGAAACGGTGGAGGTTCTAGCCGGACGCGAATGCTACCACTATGTTTCCCTGGACTCTCCGCTGTCCCAAGAGGAAACGGGTGCAACGCTCGGTGAACTGATCAGCTCGGACGTCAATGACTATGATTCGGTGGAAAAACGGATGGACCTTCAGCAGGCCATGAGCCAGCTGAAGGAACAGGAGCAGAAAGTGCTGCTGCTTGCTTTCCAGGATGGTGAATCCCAACGCTCGATTGCTCAGAAGCTGGGAGTTTCCCAGATGAGCGTATCGAGGATTCAGAAACGGGCAACAGAGAAGCTGAAAGAAATCATGTCTAATTCATACCAATGACGGACAAGCTTATGTTATGTATCGAGTCAACCGGAAGTTCGTAAGGACACGCCAGTTCTCCCCTGAGAATATACGGCGTGTCCTTTTTGGTGAACAGAGATATGGACTGGGTGAGAAAAAGGAGGCGGATAGTATGGCTGCTGAGGTTTCAAACAATGTGTTATCCTTTGCGGGCCACTGGACGTGGCATGATCTGGCGGTGGAGGACTGGTCATCGGAGGACTTCAGGCAACTGCAGGAGGCATGCCCCCTGATCGAGGAATGGCTGGAAGTCATTCCGAACATCGGGCAGAATTATATGTCCGTCCGGTTTCCCAACGGCGTGGACGCCGTTATGTTCGGCACGCTGCCTTACTCGGTCAAAATGGAAGTGGAGGACAGTGGTCAGGTGGATCGGGTCCATTTTTACGTCCAGCGCGACCAGCTTATTACGATCAATCTGGATCAGAATACCCGCGAAATCATGGCTACGGCAGAACGCACAGCCATGCTGCATCAATGCCATAGTGCGGTGGACGGTATGTTCGTGCTGGCACGGACGATTCTGCACTATTTTCATCTCGGTCTGGATCATTTCGAAGCAAACCTCCGTAAGCTGGAGCATGCGATGGAGATGGACAATCAACGGTATTTGATGGACAAAATCCTGAATTCGCGGTTTGCGCTGCTGTATTGGAGCAATTTGTTCACTCCGTTTCAGGAGCTGATCGCGGCCGCCAGAGAAGGATATCTGGACAAGCTGGAGAACAGCCGGCCGTTCATGCAGCTGCTGCACCGGATCGAACGGATGGACCGGGCGTTCCGCCATTACGAGGATGAGATCGATACCCTGATATCGATTGATGATGCCATCTCGGCGTTCCGCGGCAACGAGATCATGAAGACACTGACAATCCTGACGGCGATTTTTACCCCGGCTACCGTGGCCGGTGCGATCTGGGGGATGAACTTTCAGAACCTGCCGGGCATCAATATGCCGTGGGGATTCATCGGGATCATGCTGATTACGTTCCTCAGCACTGCCATCATGTATCTGTGGATGCACCGGAAGGGATGGACCGGCGATTTGCTCAAAGTCAAATCGAAAAAGTCGAAGATCTAACATCTTGCCGAATATCAAAAACAGGACTCGAGTTAAATAGTTAATCCCGTCGACGGATAGGTCCCCTGCAAGCAGACAAAGGCTGAGTAAGCGCACAGCCGTATGCTTGGAGGGGATTGTGCATTTAACGAGGCTACCACCAGCCGATAACGACGACGATCGCCAGCACCAGAAACACGATATTGATGCCAATCTCTTTATATTCCTTCCGACTCACATGAAAAGCGGCTCCGAGCAGCACAGTCACGGCCAGGCCAAGTGCGGCAATAGGCGTCAATATAGGTGCAATCCCCGTCGCCAAGGGCAAAATCAATCCGAGAACCCCGGCCAATTCCACCATTCCGATCCCCCAAACGAGCGGTTTAGGTACGTCTCCAACCCACGGCCAGGCCGTTCGCGCTTGTTCATGCTGAAACGCCTTCATCCAACCGGAATAGATGAATCCGGCTCCCAAGATTCCTTGCACAATCCAAAGTACAACATTCATGTCTTCACTGCTCCTTATCCTGGCTCTGTTTCGTCTTTAACCATGGATATATAATAGGGAGTAAGGGTGGGATGATGGAAGTAGGCACTTTAAATAAACGTAGTATCGAAAAATATACCTTAAGCCAATCAAGGGGATAGGAGGATGTGCGTGAATACTTATTGTAAGTTTGAAACGGCGCTGGATATCCTGATCGGGAAATGGAAGCCCGTGATTTTGCTCCGTCTGTTGAACCATGGAACGATGCGGTTCAGCGAGCTTCAGAAGTCGATCCCGGACATCACGAAGAAAATGCTGACCCAACAGTTAAGGGAATTGGAATATCACGATATCGTGCATCGCGAGGTGTATAAGGAGATTCCTCCAAGGGTCGAATATTCCATTACGGACTATGGCCAGCGAATGACTCCATTGCTCCAGGCTATGAATGACTGGGGAGTCAATCACATTGCTCATCTGCAGGAGCTTTATGGGGAAGAGCAGGCAGAGTGACGGGGCAAGGAACTGAAGATTTGGCTGGATCCTGGAGTGTCTGATAAAGAACTGCTGCAGGGTCTGCTGTGCTACGAAGCGGGGGAAAGGTATTCCTATCCGATTTCCAAGGCGGTGGGAAATGTCGAAACCAGGTTGCGGCTTTTAATCATGCTATGTTTCTGGTTGAATCCCAGGCGCTGGAACAAACAAGGGCCTCGGTTCTCATTAGTTGAGAAGAGGCCTCTTTTCTTTGGCTTGCTTGGCACTAATTTAATTTTGAGGAAAATTAATATTTATTGATGCATCATTAGCTGTTTTTTTCCATTCGACATTTGCTTTTAAAGTCTCCGCGATAAATCTGAGGTTTACATAAAAAGTACTGTTGTCTGGATTAAAACTAGGTGCCTGATTCAGAACTTGAACTTTTCCATTGACGTAAGCCTCATTGGAATTATTAATAAGTTTGATTGATGTTCCACCGTTTGTTGCGGATACTGACTTCGTTTTATTATCCCAATTTACAGTCATACCGAACTTTTCAAAAATAGGCCTCATCGGAACTAGAGTGGTTCCACTATTTGTTACGCTTGCGTAAATATCCATTTTCTCATTATTTACGAAGATGGAAGGCTTTTCTCGAGAAGCAAAGGCCGCATTTACCTCAAATATCATGAAAATCGCCATAGTCGAAATTAATAATTTTACCGTAGATTTCATTTTGCAAATCCCCCTTTGATATTTAATAGGCAATAGATATCATGGTATCCATTGCCTATTAAATACGTTTTTTATTAATATAACGAGCTATCTACAACAATTGTTACAGTATTATTGCTGTCAGTGTACGGAATTGAAAAATTACCCGGGAATGCTATACGACGGTAATCGAATAGAACGAAAACAGGAAGCGCCTAAAATGAAACAGCCTTAGTCCGGTGGAGTACCGTACTAAGGCTGCCTGGTTTATTCCTATAGCTGTCTACTTCGATGGGCGGAACACCAGTCCCGACCGTACGCTTGTCATTGCTTAAAGCTTCGTGTTTGCCGTGTTCGCGGCAACTGTCTGTCCGGGAAAGCACTCCATCTCGGTCAAATAGGTCACTTGGGGCTCCAGATCCTTCCTGCGGATCATTTCGATCATCCGGTTAACCGCCAGCTCGCGGCTCGCAGGGGCGACGTAAAAGGTGGTCAGCGGCGGCTTGCTCAGCTTCGCCAGCTCCGAGAAGCCGTAACCGACGAGGCTGACCTCGCCGGGGACCTGCACGCCGTGCTCCTTCAGCCACTGCAGGGCACCGAACTGAATCACCGTATTGACGGCAAATACCGCCGTATAGCCGATATCAAGGACACTCATCCGGGCGCACAGCTCGTAGCCGTCTTCGCCGCTGCTGGCCTGGACCAGCGATTTGTCCACCGGAATGCCGGCTTCCTCCAGCGCCCGGTAGTAGCCGTTCAGGTTTTTCTGATGAATGGGAATATTCAAACTCCCGCTGAAGAAGGCGATCTGCTTATGCCCGAACGAAAGCAGGTGTTTCACGGACTCGTAAGCTCCTTTTTCATGATCCATTACGATGCTGTTCGTGCCTTCACGGGGGATGCCCCCGTAGAAAAGGTAGGGTACCTTGGCTTCGGTAATCAGGTCGATCGCTTTATCGTCCAGATCGCCTGTCACGAAGTAGCCCTCCGCTTCCTTGCTCAGAACCGCCTTGCGCATCTTTTCGAGCCCCTCGGCATCCGCCTGCACGTTCATAAACAGCAGCGAGAAATGGTGGCGGCTTGCCGCCTGCTCAATCGTCGCGAGGTCGTACATGTACCTGGGGTCGTCAGGGGCGCGTCCGTACAAAATAAAGCACAGCTTCGGCGTGACATCCGCCCCGTCGTACCCGAGTTCCCTGGCGGCCTGAAGGATCCTTTGGCGCGTCTTTTCCGAAATCGTGCTGCCCGGCGCGTTATTGAGAACGAGGGAAACCGCAGAGCGGGACACGCCGAGGTACTCGGCAATTTCTTTTTTTGTAACGGACATGCGTATTACACTCTCCTTGTAACCGTGGCGGCGAGACATGGGCTGCCTTGCGGGCTGTTCTTTGCTGTATTATAGCATAGGTCGATTTCCGTTGAAAAAAGTTGCCTATTCCTTCTTGTACCGTTCGTAAGCTTGGTTATAGATGTCCATGTAATCGTCCAGCCCCATTTTTTTGAGCGTGGCCACGTAACTGTCCCATTCGGAGAACGGGGCATCCCCCGTCACGAATTTGGTCGTCATTTCTTCGACATAGGCGCTGATGTCGGTTTCGAGCGAGGTGAAGCGGGCCACTTCGTCCTGTGTATACGTGAACGGAGGCCATACCTCTTCCGGATAGTAAGGCTCGATTTTTTTCGCGGCCTCCAGGTTCGCCGGCGAGCTCTCGCCGCCCTTGAACGTCTTGGCCGTCAGCATGGCCGGATAATATCCGCCGGCCCAGGAAACGTACTTTTTCCCGAATTCGGGATCGGCCTTATATTCGTCGGTATAGTCCACAGAGCCGTCAGGTTTGACGACATAGCTTTTGTCCTTGATGCCCATGAAGAACATCGTGCTGCCTTCCTCGCTGTAGAAGTAATCCGCCCACCGCATCGTAGCTTCCGGGTACTTGTTGCTGCTGGTAATGGCGAAGGCGCCGGCATCCACGAGAGGGGAGCGCGCCCGGGAGAACAGCCGGTCCCCACCCGGGCCGGTCAAGGCGTTTGCGCCCGTATAATCATCTTTATGATCGCCGAACGTATCGGCATTGGTGTACATAAAGGAACCGTACAGGCCGTCCTTACCTTTGGCGAGTACCTCATTTCCTTTGATCGTCAGAATTTCAGGTATAAACAGGTTCTCTTTATACAGCCGGCTCACATACTGCAGAAGCTCCTTGTATTTCGGATCCGCCGGAATAAATCTCAGCTTGCCGCTATCCGGGTCCATATCTACGCGGGGGTGGGTGTTCCCCCGGTTGCCGAGACCCCAGGAGCCCTTCAGCTGATCGAGCAGTCCTCCGACTCCGCTGGCTGCGTACGGAATTTCATCGTTCTTGCCGTTACCGTTCGGATCGCCTGTCTTCACAGCCTTTAGATACTGATAGAACTCTTCAGTCGTCGTCGGCTCCTTCATCCCGAGTGCGCTAAGGAACTTTTTGTTGATCCACAGCTCCGAGCCGATGACGACGGATTTGAAGTCCGGATCATAGAAGGTGGGGAGGGAGTAGATGTTGCCGTCGGGCATCGTCAGTCCCTTCTTGATTTCCGGATGCTTTTCCATCAAAGCCTTGAAGTTGGGGGCGTATTTGTCAATCAGGTCGTTCAGCGGGATCAAGAGTCCTTGGGCACCATAGTTCGCCAGATCGACGCTGGTAAACCTCGCGGTATGGAAGGCGTCGGGCAGGTCCCCGCCCGCCAGCAGCAGGTTGCGTTTTTCCGTCAGGCTGTCCACGGGCGTAAGCTGCCAGTTGACGTTGATGTTCGTCTTTGCCGCATACTCTTTCCAAATCTCTACCTGGTTCCAGTCCGGGGGCGCGCTGGCCGCTTGCCCGGCAAAGAAGTTCAGCGTAATCGGCTGCTGCACGATGGGAAAACCGGTTGCGCTAACGGATGACTCCCCGCTGGTTTCCCCGCCAGGCTTTTCCTCCGCTTGTCCGTTTCCAGAACCCCCACTGCAGCCTGCGATTATCCCGGTCACCATCAAAACTGTGGTCAGCAGCTGTGCACCTTTTTTCCATTTCATACGGATAAGACCTCCCTGAACACATCAAATTTATCGACAAGAGCGGTTTAGCCCTTAATCGCGCCGATCATAATGCCTTTGACGAAGTATTTCTGCAGGAACGGATACAGCAGAAAAATCGGGACGTTGGCGACAACCACCATGGCGTATTTAATGATTTCGGCGTCCAATATTTGCTGATCCTGGCCGATCATGGCGGCCCCGCCCTGAACCATGTTGTCGACTTCCCCCTTGACGAGGATTTCGCGGAGAAACAGCTGAAGCGGGAACTTGCTGCGTTCGGACAAATAAATGAGGGCATTGAAGTAGGAATTCCAGTGCCCGACGCTGTAGAAGAGCACCATAACCGCCAGAATGGGCATCGACAGCGGAAGGACGATCCGCCACAGCGTCTGCAGATTGCCACAGCCGTCGATCGCCGCCGCTTCCTGAAGCTCCGGCGGGATGCTCATTTGAAAGAAGGTGCGCATGATGATGATGTTATAAACCGAAACGGCCCCCGGAAGGATAAGCGCCCAGACGGTATTGATCATATGAAGACTTTTGATGAGCAGGTACGTAGGGATCAGGCCGCCGCTGAAGAACATGGTGAACACGAGGATGGCGGTAATGACGCCGCGTCCGGCAAAGTCCTTTCGGGACAGCGGGTAGGCTGCGGCGGTCGTCATGAACAAATTGATGGCGGTCCCGACCACGGTATAGAGAATCGTATTGCGATAGCCGATCAGCACTTCTTGGTTGTGGAAGATTTTGTTGTACCCGGTAAACGTCAAGTCGACGGGAAACAGCCACATACGGCCCTCGATCACGGCGGAAGGCTCACTGACCGATGCGCTCAGCACATAAATGAGCGGATAGAGCACAAGGATCAGAATGACGGCCAAGGCGGCGTAAATGAATGCGCCCGAAATGCGGTCGCCGATCGTTGGATGATCCACGGTAATCCCTCCTCACCAAAGGCTGGTTTCGTTAAGCCTGCGCGCGGCGGCGTTGACGATCACCAGCAGAATAAAGTTCACCACCGAATTGAATAATCCGACTGCGGCCGAGAAGCTGTACTGGGAACCGAGGATGCCGCTTTGATAAACATAGGTGGCAATAACGTCGGAACTTTCTTTGTTCAGGCTGTTTTGCATCAGGTACACTTTCTCGAAGCCGACTCCCATCAGACTCCCGAGGTTCAGGATCAGCAGGATGACGACCGTCGGCATGATTCCGGGGAGGTTGATATGCCAAATCCGGCGCAGGCGGCTGGCTCCGTCGATGATAGCGGCTTCATGAAGGCCCGGATCAATGCCCGCGAGCGCGGCCAGATAGATGATGGATCCCCAGCCTGCGGACTGCCAGACACCGGAGAGCACATAAACCGTTTTGAACCATTCGGGTTCGGTCAGGAAGGGAATCGGCTCGCCTCCGAACCAGGTAATCAGATGGTTGACGACGCCTTTTTGCGGAGAAAGAAACATCAGAACCATGCCGACCAGCACGACCATGGACAGGAAATGCGGCGCATAGGTGACGGTTTGGACGAATTTACGGAAAGTACGGTGGCGGACTTCGTGAATCATCAGCGCTAGGAGCAGGGGGGCCGGAAAGCCGACGGCCAGCTCGTACAGGCTGATGCCGAGCGTGTTGCGGATGAGGCGCCAGAAGTAATAGCTGTCGAAGAATCGCTGGAAGTGATCGAGCCCGGTCCAGGGACTGTCCCAGATGCCTTTGACGGCGACAAAGTTCTTGAAGGCGATCTGCAGGCCGAACATCGGATAGTAGTGGAAGATGAGCACATACACCAAGACGGGAAGGATGAGCAAATACAAATCCCAGTATTTCCTGAACACTCTCATAAGCGGCGCCTCCAAACATAATTAATAACGCGTTATAAAAATGAGCCTGTTTTTATTCCACATTCTTACGGCACCAGACCTAAAAGTCAAGCGTTTTTTTGAAATTTAACATAGAGATTACAGTAGGAATAAGGGGTTCCAAAAGGATTGACCAGGGGTGTTTGCCGTGTTATATTCTACCTGCCATAATCAGGGAAAATAACGTTCGTTACTAGTGGTGGTGAAGGACGTACAAAAAAATACGGTCGATTGGAGGTGGTTTTTTAACATTAAGACTATCGATACCTGCTGATTATTCCATAACACGTTATGAATGCTTGGATGTTGCGGGTGCATGTTGCCCGCCTGACGCAGGTGGGAGGTGAACCCGCTGAGGAAACAATCATCATGATAGCTTAAGGAGGCTGTTTGGATGAAAAGGAAAGGGATGATGGCGGTATCCGCTGCCATGCTGCTGGTTGGGATGGAACTGGGTACAAGCTGGTGGGGTCCGGCGGCTGTACGGGCCGAGAGCTCTCCGCCATTCGCGGTGTACGTTCCGACGAACATGGATAAAATTCTCCGGGACGATCCTGTGCCGGAGCAGGCGGCGCCTGTACTTAAGATGGCAGCTGCGCGAAACGAATATGAAGGCGGACAGGTGATCGTTCACGCCGGAGATCGGCCGCTCGGCCGCCTGCAGGTCAGTATCAGCGAGCTGAAGCAGGAGGGGGGAGACGCCAAGATCGGCAAGGATCAGATCGAGCTGTTTACGGAGCATTACATACAGGTCACGAAGCCGACGACCGGCGTGTACCCTGCCGGTTGGTATCCCGATGCGCTTATCCCTCTAGACGGGACGCTGCAGGTCGAAGCCGGACGAAATCAGGGGATTTACGTAAAGGTCCATGTACCAAAAGGGCTTCCGGCCGGGAACTACGCGGGAGAGATCACCCTGCATGAGACGGGAAACCCGGTGCGGATTCCGGTCTCGTTTACGGTATGGGATTTCGAATTAACCGACGAAAGCCATGCCGAAACGGCCTTTACCTTATGGGGGGACCAGGTGGCCGCGGCGCACGGAGGAGTCGAAGGGGAGGCTTATTGGAGCTTGCTGGATAAGTATTACTGGGCATCGGTCGAGGAGCGGCTGACCCCCAGCTACCTCCCGGTTCCGACGGGCGATGTGGAGGAATTCGTCCGGAGGGCTGAGCCTTATATCAAGAATCCCAAGGTATCCGCCTACCGGCTGCCGGTGTACACCAATGCAGACGGGTCGCTGGATGTGCGGAAAATCAAAGCCTTGGTCGATCTGCTACGCTCCAAGGGGCTGCTGGACAAAGCCTACTTCTACCCGAGCATGGTGGATGAACCGGGACCGGCGAAGTATCCGCAGGTCGTTAGCATCGCCGAGCAGCTGAAGGAGGCGGCGCCGGACGTGCGCAGCTTCAACACGACCCAGCCGGTCGATGAGCTGGCTGGCAGCGTTCATTCGTGGGTCGCGCTCGTCAATAAATATGATGAGAGCTTTGCGCATCAACTCCAGGCAAGCGGCGACCATGTATGGTGGTATACGAGCGTCGTACCGAAGGATCCGTTCCCGACCTATCATACCGACGACGATCTTCTGGGCAGCCGGCTGCTGTCTTGGGAACAAAAGGATTACGGCGTGGAGGGCACGCTGTACTGGTCGACGACCATTTTTCAGAAATGGAACGGCCAGAAATACGTCCCCCGGGAAGTGTGGACCGATCCGGTCGCTTTTCCTGGAGCGAATGGCGACGGATACCTGTTCTATCCCGGTTATGATCTCGGTATCGACGGCCCGTTACCGACATTGCGTTTGGAAAATCTCCGCGAAGGCGCGGAGGATTACGAGTATTTATGGCGGCTGGAGCAGCTTGTTAAGCAATCGGCCGCATCCTTGGGTCTGGGGGACGAGTTTGATACTCATGACGTTCTCCAGCCGATTTTTGACGAGCTGTATACGAATATGCGGGATTATCCGGAGGAGCCGGAGCGCCTGCTGAAAGTGCGCAAAGAAGTGGCGGGTCTTATCGCGGAACTCGCTCAGGATCCCCAGGGCACCCCGCTGGTCACGGTCCGCAAGCCGGACGAATCGATCCGGACGATTGCCGTATATACGGCCAAGGGAGCGCAGGTGCAGATCGGCGGGGAGTCGATGGAGCCGTCCGAGAACAGCTCGGGTTACGACAGATTCGAGCGGACTTTGACGCTTGAGCCGGGTATGCACGAGGTGGAGATTGCGATAACGAGAGATGGGAAGACGAAGACGGCCGTGCGCAAGCTGCAGGTGGCTGAGAGCTATCCGTACGCAGCACCTTTAAACGAGGCGGATTCGGAAGCCGATGTGTCCCGTTGGACCAAGACGGGCGTAACGCTTCGTCTGACGGATGCATTCTCGACCGGCGGCGGCCAGGGGCTGCAGGCTGACTTTGCCTCGGGCGTGAAATTTCCAAACATCCGCTTGTTTGGCGCCGGAACCGGGTTTAAGTCCGCCGACTGGTCCTCCTATGGCGCGCTGCAGTTTGACGTCCGGAATCCGAATCCTGACCGGACCGCAATCTTCTATGTCAAATTTCATCAGACCAACGGCAGCTCGGACGATACGCATTTCGTCTCGGTGCCGGCGGGACAGACGCGGACCATCACCGTACCGCTGCGGGAAGTGCGGCTGGATTTGACGCAGATGAAAGGCATCGAGCTGTGGATGTTCCAGCTGGAGCAGCCGTTTACGCTTTACTTTGACAGCTTCCGGCTCACCTCGAAAACTCCCGGTGGCACGATGATTCCTGCTTCGGATCAAGGAGCCGGATAATGCGGCTCGGCGTGATCGGCTACGGTTTTCGAATCAGCTTGATGATCCGGGAAATGGAGGCGTTCGCCCCGGGATTGCACGTTGCCGCCGTGACGGATGTCGAACCGGACCAGGTGAGGCACCGGATGGGATCGGTTGCTGCCGCCAAGTGGGCCCCGCGGTTTTATGAGCGGGCTGACGAAATGCTGGAGAGGGAACAGCTCGATGCGGTCCTGATCGGCACCCGCTGCAGCCTGCATGCGGAAATGGCCGTCAAGGTGCTCTCCAGAGGCATTCCGCTCTTTCTGGAAAAGCCGGTAGCCACCCAAATGGCCGAATGGAGCAGTCTCTATGAGGCTGCCTGCCAATCCGCATCCCAGGTGGTCGTCTCGTTCCCGCTGCGAATGTCGGGGATCGTTCAGCTGGTGAAAGAAATCGTCGACTCCGGCAAAATCGGAACGGTGGAACATGTTCAGGCGCTGAACAACGTCCCCTACGGCGGGGTCTATTTCCACGACTGGTACCGCGACGAGCGGGAGACGGGCGGTTTGTTTCTGCAGAAGGCCACGCATGATTTCGACTATATTCATCATATCATCGGCGGGACTCCCGTCCGGATCGGGGCCATGACCTCCAAAAGGGTATTCCGGGGCAACAAGCCGGCCGGCCTGCGCTGCTTCGAATGCGGGGAGGCGTATTGCGCGGAAAGAGTGAGCGCCAAGGAGCCCGGTTCCGACTCCGACATCCAGGATTACTGCTGCTTCGCCCAGGATACAGGCAACGAGGATTCGGGGAGCGCTCTACTCATGTACGACAGCGGAATGCATGTGAGCTATTCGCAGAATTTCTTCGCCCGCCGGGGTGCTGCCCGCCGCGGCGCCCGGTTGCTGGGCTACAAAGGGACGCTCGAGTTCGATTTTTACACACAGACGATTCATGTCGATCTGCATCATACGCCGCAGGTCGAGACCTACCGGCTTGAGGCGAAAGGGCGACATTTTGGCGGGGACGCCGCGATTGCCGGCCACTTCGTCGAGCGCTTGACTGGCCGAGCTGCGGCGGGCCCGGATCTCGAAGCCGGCCTGCGGAGCGCGCTGATCTGCCTGAAGGCGAGGGAGTCGGCCGAGGCGAACGCCTTTCAAGAGATCGAGCCGGTCATCGTCGCGGCGAACGAAGAACCGGCACCTTCATAATGCCAAAACGGATGGCCCGGGATTCCCCGGAACCATCCGTTTCTTTTTGCCCGTGCACGACCCGTTACTGCGATTTGTATTGGCTGATATAATCCTGCAGGTTGGCGATGTATTGGCCGATCACCGGCATATCGACAAACAAGCTGAGCAAGTATCCGAGCAGGCCAAGCACTACAAAGGTTCCAAGGGATAGGCCAAGACCTCGGGACAAGCCTGCCGTAAAGTTGGTGATCAGCCGCTTCTTGGTGTTCGTGTAGTTCTCGATCATATCCTGAAGTTCGGATCGATCTAATGAATCGGCAATCTGGTCAAGCCGGTTATTCAGCCGCTTCACTTCGTGCCGCAGTTCAAAAGGATGTTCATCCACGTCATAAGGATTGGCTTTGCTCATCAGTATCCCCTCCTTTTTCAGTCGGTATTTCGGCCTTGACGATCACGGACCCATGCATGAAAATAGCCAGCTGGTCAGCTGGCTATCGGGTGAATCGGCAGCTTAGTAAGAAGTCTTATTAAGCTCCCGGCGGATATCGCTGGATGCATCGGTTGATTTGTCCATGACATCCTTCGAAGCGCTTTTGACATCGCCTGCAACGTCGCCGGATGCACTCTTCACGTCATCCGCCACGTCGGCCGAAGCCTGCTTGACGCTTTCCATGATCGTATTTTTGCTTTCATTGACGGATTTGGCGAGATCGCTCGTCTTGGACGATACCGATTTGGCCAAATCCGTTGCCTTTTCCGACACGACGGAAGCGACCTCTTTCGTCTTGTCGGTAACGACGCTCAGCTTGTCGGAGAGATCTCCGCGCAGTTCGCGTCCCGTCTTGGGCGCAAACAGCAGCGCTGCGGCCGCCCCGAGCAAACCTCCGATAAATACGCCCTTGAAGAACGTGCTTCCGCTTTGAACTGGATATTCCGTCTCTTCTTTATTCATGCCAATCACTCCTTATTAATTGTTGGTTTATATGAATTTAGGTGGTACGCGAGAACAAGCGGCTGATCAGGCCAAGGATAAAGACGAAGATCGCCGTCCCAAGAATCGCCGGTATAACGGCGAAGTTGCCGATGACAGGACCCCAGTCGCCGAACAGCCAAGCTCCAACCCATGCGCCAACAAAGCCAGCGATCATGGCACCGATCACGCCTCCCGGCATGTTGTGTCCCGCGATGGCATCACCGATAATTCCGATAATGATGGCCATAACGATACTGATGATAATTCCCCACATGACGATCGCCTCCTTTTTATAAGGTTTGATGAAGAATTCCGCTGAATGCGTTCTAACCTGCTGTAACAATGCGTCGATCTTACTTCGTATATAAACGAGGAGATATGGAGTGAAACAACAGGCGTGAAAAAGGAAGATATTCAGCGAAATGTGGAGAATTATTTTGCAGACATGGGATATTATTAAGGATTTGGCCATTTAAGTGGCTTTACAAATATCGTGGAGTGCACACTATTCTCCCGGCAGGGAATGAGCCTGTAGACAATCAACTTTATTATGCTTTGAATAAGTTGTATCATAGGTAGGCAACAAGAAAAGGAGAGAGGCTGTATGGACGCTTTATTGGTGAAAGAATATCGGGCCGGAATCGTGGAAAGTACCCATTATGGACATATATGTATCGTAAATGATCGATGCGAGGTGTACGCATCGGCGGGAGATCCCCATTTTGTCACCTTTACGCGCTCCGCGGCCAAACCGCTGCAGGCCATCCCCGGGATTCGGGCGGGGATCGCGGATTATTACGGGCTGACGGAGGAGGAAATCGCCATTATGGCTGCTTCCCATCTGGCAGAACCCCGGCATATCGAAGTACTGGAGAGCATTCAGCGGAAAATCGGGGTGAACGAGGAGCAGATGGTCTGCGCGCCGACATACCCTCTAAGCGAGGACAGCAAGGAGCACACCATCCGGGAACAAGGCCACAAGCGGCGCCTGTACCACAATTGTTCCGGAAAGCACTTGGGGGTTTTGGGTTACAGCCGGATGCGGCATAACCCGGAGGAGACGTATGCCGAACCGGATCATCCCGCGCAGCGGGAAATTCTGGACGTGGTCGCGATGATGAGCGGTCTGGAAGCGGAACGGATTGGGCTGGGAACGGATGGCTGCGGCTTTCCGGTATTTGCGCTGCCGTTGTCCGCGATGGCGAGCGCCTATGTGAAGCTGGCCTGTCCGGACCTCATTACGGACGAACCGACGCGGACGGCCGTACGGACGATTACAGCGGCCATGAACCATTATCCCGCCATGGTTGGCGGAACCCACCGGGTGGACACGTTCATTTTGGATGACACGAACATTGTTGCCAAAGGCGGCTTCAAGGGTGTGTATTGTTTCGGTCTGAAAAAGGAGCGGCTTGGCATCGCGCTGAAAATATTGGACGGATCGGAAGAGGAATGGGGCTGGGTGGTTGAATCGATCCTGCAGCAGATCGGATATGATAACCGCCGTCTTTTGGAGGGCCTGCGTTCCGAATTTACCAAAGATATATACAATGATGCCGGCCGGAAGGTGGGGCACGCCGAAACCGTATTTACACTGGAGCGATCCCGCTAGAGGCAGATGTTTGGCCGATATATAGTAACAAATAATGTCCTTCGGAAGGAATCTTTGGCCCCCGCTGCCGCGCAGCGAGGGGCTTTTTTCGTATCTATGCTTTCTTTGGCGAAAGAAGGGGAGCGGATTGATTAGTCCCCCGAAGTTGGGGGTAAGAATTACATATTCCAATAACACATGCAGTTCATGGAGGTGGATGTAAATGATTAAAGTAGTGACTTCAGCGGAGCGCCATACGTCGGAACGGGGATGGATCCACAGCGAATTCAGCTTTTCGTTTGCCGATTATGATGATCCGAGCAATGCGCATTTTGGCTGCCTCTTGGCCCATAACGACAATCAGCTAAGTCCGAAACAAGGCTTTAAGAAACATCCTCATCATGATTTGGAAATTGTCAGCTACGTCATATCCGGCACGCTTGAACATAATGACGACATGGGAAATCAGGTTCAGCTTCCGGCAGGAACCGTTCAAGCGATGAGCGCCGGGTCCGGCATCATGCACTCCGAAACCAATCCGTCGGAAGAAGAGTCGGTCCGCTTTCTGCAAATGTGGTTCCTGCCGTCCACACCGGGTCACAGGCCCGCATGGAAAGCGCACCCTTTCACAAGGGAGGAAAGGCTTAACAAGCTGGTACCGCTCGTCAGTGGCTCGGCGGAGGGATTGCCGAAGTCCGCGGATGCACTTCAGATCCATGCCGACGTATCCGTCTGTTTTCCGATCTTGGAGACCGGACAGGAAATCGTGTTCCCGCAGAAAGAAGAACGCAGGACGTTTCTGTTCCTGATTTCGGGCAACCTGGAAATTGGCTGCGACGACGGAACGTTCCAGCTCGAGCCCGGCGATTCGGCCAGAGTGAGAAAATCATGCGATCTTCATATTAAAGGAACGAGCAGTGAAGGAGAGTCTGAATTTGTACTGGTGGATATACCTTAATTGGCGTCCCTTGACGGAAAAGCCCCCGGATGTTCCGGGAATCGACTGATTGCAGCGGTTCCGGACATCAGGGGGCTTTCGAAATGTAAAGGGGTGCCTTACGCTTTACGCAGGCGTCCCAGCTCCGAGACTAATGCTTCCACCTCGGAAATGCTCAAATTGTCCTTGGACATGACCAGGTCATAGACGTCCTGGATGTCTTCGTACCGGTCGACGGAGAAAGCCGATGCATTCATGGCTGCGCCGCTGGCCATTCTCAGCTTCGATTTAATACCTTCAATCATATACTCTATATTTTCAGGTGTTTTTTGGGATAAATCCATGTCAAGCGCCCATCCTTTCCTGTGCCTAAGCTTGTGTTCTATTGTAGCATGTCTTAACGCCCGTTACCTGCTTTTTTCGGCCCATCCAGCAGGCCCTGTTTTTCAACCGAATGATTTTGCAGTAAAATCAATCTATCGAGCCAAGAATGAAAGAAGCAGGGAGGAGGCTGGACATGTCATTTCAAGATCCCCATCACATCCGCGGCACCAAGCGCAGCAAGCAGATGAATGCGCAGGGATTGATCGCATTTTTCAGGCAGATTCATGAACGCCACCAACTAGATAAAATTACCTTTGTATGTATCGGCACGGATCGGTCCACGGGGGATGCCCTCGGACCGCTCACGGGAAGCGAGCTCGTCCTAAGCGGGGTACCGAATGTCATCGGCACGCTGTTCTCTCCTTGCGACGCACACAATTTGGAAACGGCCATTGCGGGGATTCCGGCGGACCATATCGTCGTGGCGGTGGACGCCTGTCTGGGGCATCCGGCTTCGGTTGGAAGCTATTTGCTGTCGGACGAGCCACTGCTCCCCGCCAAATCGGTGGGCCGTATGCTGCCGGCCGTCGGGCATTACAGCGTGGCGGCGGTCGTTAATGTCAACGGTCCGCGGCCGTACTCGACACTGCAGATGACCTCGCTGTACCAGGTCATGTCGATGGCCGGCCAGATCGCGTCTGCCGCTGTGGAAGGCTTCGGGCTCGGCGGAGCCGAGACAGAGGCCCGTTTCAAGTTATGGCCTTTGGCTTAATAATATACATAATTATATAGATTGAACTAAAGCTTGTTTATCGTCATCACCTCATACGGAGCAACTTCGGTATGAAAAGAGAATTCATCTTTAGTTCATTCTATATATATGCTTCATTTCTGCAATCCTATTACGATGAAACCGGTGAAATTCAAGCTGATATAGAAAGAAGGATGTCATCATGGAAAAATTGATTTGTGACGGTCATACCCTTTGTTACACCGATCATGGCCAAGGAGAGCCGATTGTGCTGCTCCACGGCTTCTGCGGAAGTTCCGAATACTGGGATTATTTGGTTCCGTTATTGTCGGGCAGCCATCGGTGCATCTCGGTCGATCTGCGTGGCCATGGGCACTCGGATGCCCCGCTCGGTGCCTATTCGCTGGAGCAGATGGCCGATGACGTCCTGAAGCTGCTGGACGAGCTGGACCTGTCGAAGGTGACGCTGCTCGGCCACTCGATGGGCGGGTATGTGACGCTATCCTTTGCGCAGCGTTACGCATCGCGGCTGAACGGATTCGGCCTCATCCATTCGATGGGCTATCCGGATACCGAGGAAGGCAAGGAGAAGCGCCTGAAGGCAGTCAGCACGATCCAATCGGAAGGCGTTACCGCATTTATCGACGGGCTGATCCCCGGGCTGTTTGCACCCGATGCAGACCAGACTCATCCCGAGCTCATCCAACGGGCCAAGGAAATCGGTTATTTGACACCGCCGCAGGGAGCGGCTGGGGCCGCCCTCGCCATGCGGGAGCGCCCGGACCGGCGGGACGTTATGTCGGCGACGGTGCTGCCGCTGCTGCTGGTTGCCGGAGAATATGACAGCGTCGCGCCGCCGGAGAAGGTGTTCACGGTGGATAAGCCGAACGTGACCCAGGCTGTGATCCAAGGGGCAGGCCATATGAGTATGATGGAAGCCCCGGAGGAGCTGGCGCGGGTGATCCTTCAATATATGCAGCAGATGAAAAACGCATAAATCCGTAACGCTCGACCGGAAGCCGAACGCAGGCTTCCGGCTTTTTCTTTTTCCCGGATCTTTCCTACACGAATCCCAGCCCGATCAACCCTTTCCCGGCGAATCCCGCAAGAACTGGCTTTGACCTCCCGAATGCCTTACAATCAAAGGGAAGCTGACAAGCTGATCTGAAGGAAGGACGGAGGACGATCCATGTTCCGCAAAGATTACCTCGTACAGATGGTTGAAGATATGGTCGAAATGGTTGGTAAAGTGTTCGGTTTGAAGCAGCAGAAGAAGTATGCCGAAGCCCTGTGGGAAATCGACGATCTGCTCAGCAAGAACTTCCGTCTCAATACCCGTCTGTTAAATTCCTTATCTGTAGAAGATATTATTGATATGTTTCGATTGGGCGGCGGCGTGGAGGCCGACAAGCTGCAGACCGTAGCCCGGCTCCTGCAGGAGGAAGGCGGCGTGTACAAAGACAAGGGAGAAAAGGATGAAGCGCTCAGACGTTTCATGAAGTCGCTCCACCTCTATATATACGCCGACCTGAACGGGGCCCAGCGCTCCATGCTGCAGCTGCAGGACCGCGTGGCGGAGCTGAAAGACGAAGTGAAGGGATACCTTCTTCCGGTCAAGACCGAGAAGGTTCTGCTGTCCTACGAGGAGAAGGAAGGCCGGTTCGACGAGGCCGAGAACGTGCTCTTCCGGCTGCTGGATCAACAGGAGATCACCGAGGAAGAAGGCGTTACCTTCTATGAAAGGCTGCTTGAACGGGACGACGAAGCCCTGAATCAGGGAGGGCTCCCGCGCAGCGAAGTGCTGGAAGGCATGGAGACGCTGCGGCGCAGAATCAATGCGTAAAGCGAGCCTTATCTTAAGTTGAAAGCGAGATGTACTCTCTTGGAAGCATTACGCAAATTGATTCATGACATCATCGGGGAGTCGACTTTGATTAATGCGACGTTAAGCCAGCTTCGCAAACGTGAGGGTATTTCTTTCACCAAAGTTCAGATCAAACCCGTGGAATTAAAGAAAAAAGTGCATTACCAGCTGGCTTATGTTCATCCCAACAAAGTAGTTCATCAGAATCTGACGGCTGCAGAGGCCGAGCAGACGATTGTGGAGCTGTTCGAGCAGACCTTCCGGCAGGCGATGATTTGCACGCCCGAGGCGGATTACCAGATACTGATCAGCAAAAAATATAAAGTATCGATTCTGACCAAATCCCCGACCAAAACGACGGCGGATCTGGCGCATAACCGCAAGAAGCAGTACGTGCTGGAAGAAGGGGAATCCGTTCCTTTTCTGATCGAGCTCGGCATCATGAATGAGCAGGGCAAGGTGCTTGCCCGCAAATACGATAAGTTCAAACAGATCAACCGCTTCCTGGAAATGGTGGAGGACATCCTTCCCTCTCTTCCCGACGGCCGCCCGATCACGATCGTGGATTTTGGCTGCGGCAAATCGTACCTGACCTTCGCCCTCTATCACTATTTGGCGGTCCAGGAGCGAAGGGTGCTGAACGTTGTCGGATTGGATCTGAAGGCGGATGTCATCGAACACTGCAGCATGCTGGCGAAAAAGCTCGAATATCAAAATTTGCGTTTTTTGGTCGGCGACATTGCGGATTATGACGAATTGGAGCAGGTCGATATGGTGGTCACGCTGCATGCTTGCGACACGGCGACCGATGCCGCGCTCGAGAAGGCGGTCCGCTGGAACGCACAGGTAATCCTGTCGGTTCCGTGCTGCCAGCATGAGCTGTTCTCTCAGGTGAAGAACGACGCCCTGTCGCCGCTCCTGTCACACGGCATCCTGAAAGAGCGTTTCTCGGCCCTCGCGACGGATGCCATCCGGGCCAAACTGCTGGACTTGATGGGATATAAGACGCAGCTTCTGGAATTTATTGATCTGGAGCACACGCCTAAGAACATTTTGATTCGCGCGGTCAAAGGGAGCAGCGGCAGCAGGGATAAATTATGGCAGGAGTATACCGCCTTCCGCGACTTGCTCAGCGCATCTCCTTACTTGGAGAAGGCATGTGCCGATTTGCTGCCCGAAGGCTCAATCCGGCAAGTTCAGGATAAGAACGGTACCCGCCAATCATAGTAAAACAAGCATCATCAAATACGGCAGACGAGATGAAGCGCAGCTTCCATAACCGCAGTGCACATGACGAAGGCTCGGCTTTCGGGCTGCCCGTTTCGGCAAGTTAGCTTGGGGAAATACTGGCTAACAGAACGAGCAAACGGGAGCGTGAGGCGTAGAGCATGAAGGAGTGTGCACGGTGGATGATGGGGGCTGCGTTGTTTGCCGTTATGGCGGCGGCGGTGTGGCGTTCCGGCCTGTATTTTTCGGCGGATATGTACCCGGTATGGATCGGCTTCGGCCTTTTCTGCGCCGGGGCAGGCGGATGGGGGCTGTATCGGTTCAGTCGGGGAACGGCTGCAGATCGGGCGCTGCTCGGAGGAAGGGTCTGGGCGTCGCCGCTTGCGGTTTGGCTGCTGTGCAGCCCGTTTCTAATGATGCTTCTCTATGCCGTTCATGGGACCATCGGTTCCGTCTCCCTGCTCGGGGACGGGAATCAGGCGCTGCGCTGGGCGCTATATGGATCATTTGCGGCGGTGGCCTGGGTGCAAGGTTCGGCCAAAAGGGGAAGGTTCGTGCTGGCGGCGGTGTGGCACATGACCGGAGGGCTCCTTGCCGTTACCGCGCTGCTTCCGGTTTACGGATGGTTTCGGCTGCCGTATGCCATCACCTATTCGGCTGATCCGGAAATCAGCGCTACCGGCGCGCGGCTGGCGGGGATGCTTCAGTATCCTAACACGTTTGGTGCCGTGATGGCGGTGTTTCTGCTCGAGCGGCTGTTCGCGCTCGGTCCGCTGCTTCAGCGGCAGCCGGCCCCGGCGCCTAGCCGCGTGCTGCTCGGCAGCCTGCCGCTGCTGCCGTACGCCGCCGCGCTCCTCCTCAGCGAGTCGCGCGGCGCCTGGTTGGCGGCCGGCGCAGCATGCGCCGCCGGCCTGCTAGTGGAGCGGCGGCGCATGCTTGCGCCGCTCGTGCTCGCCGCCGCGCCCTTCGCCGGCGCGGCGCTGCTGTACCGCCAGCTGGCTGCGGCCAAGCTGGCAGCGGAGCCGTGGCCCGGCCTGCTCGCGCTGGCCGGGCTGTGGGCCGGCAGCCTGCTCGCCGGCCGCTGGCTTCTGCGCCTGCACGGCGGAGCCGCAGGCGCGTGGCGCCGCCGCCTGGGCATGGCGGCAGGCGGCGCGCTGCTGGCCGCCGGTGCCGCCATGGTCTTCGGCACCGTGCGGGAGCGCATCGTGCACAAGTTCGGCACGATGTCCGCCCGCCAGGCGATGGTCCATGACGCCTGGACGCTGGTGAAGGAGGCCCCCTGGCTGGGCCAGGGGGGCGACACGTGGCGCTTGTCCTACCGCGCAGTCCAATCGTCCCCCTATGTCGGGAGCCAAATGCACAGCGGGTATGTGGATGTGCTGCTGAATACGGGGCTGATCGGATTCGGCCTGCTGGCGGCCATGCTGGCCGCAGCCGGACTGCTGATCTTCAAAAGGTGCCGCCGCCTGCTGCCTTCCTATATGGTGTTTCTTCTGCACGGAGCGGTCGATATCGATTGGAGCTACGGGATCGTATGGCTGCTGTTTTTCCTGCTTGCTGCCCGGGCCGCGGCAGAGCCTTTCCCAGTGGGGAAAAAGACCAGCATTCCTGCTCTGCCGCCGGAGCGCATCCGCAGGCTCGTTCCCGCGCTGCTATCCCTATGGATCCTCATCGCTTCAGGGGGCGCCTGCCTGGCGTACCGCGGATATATGGGCCAGGCCGAGCATATGCAGGCGCTGAGAAGCCAGGACAACCAAGCGGCTGTGACCGTCCTCGCCTCATCGCTGCGCTGGAATCCGGCGGACTATTCGGCCGCCCTGGATTTGGCCGGGCTTGTCGCGCCGACTGCAGCCGAGCCCATACTCCGCCACAGCCTCGCCTATGCGCCGCATCATCCCGGCCTGCTGTGGGCTCTGGCGGACAATGCCGGCCGGCGGGGCGATGCGGGGGAAGCTATTTATTGGATCGGCGCTGCGCTCCGCCAGGATAAATACAATGCAGGGGGGCGAACGAGCAGCCTGGAGTGCTTGCTGCAGCTCGCACGGGCCGAGTATACCGCCGGGCATGAAACGGCGGCCCGGCGCATCGCCCGCTTCGGCGTCGGGTTGTATCATGATTATGCCCGTGTTGCAGAGGATACCCGGCTCCGGGTCATCCGCAATGACCGGGAGTTCGCCTTAACTTCCGAGGCCCGGGAATGGGGCAGGCAGCTTGCGGCTTTGTCCGGCGGGAGGGCCCGGTGGACGGCTGAATAGCCAGAAGGCAGCGGGCTGCCGTTCGCTGCCTTGCTTGCGAGGGGCGCTTCCAGCTGTGTGTATGGACATTCCTTTACCATCTGCATGGAGAGGCAGCCGTTAGGCAGGCGCCTATGGACGGTGCGGTGCACAGATCGAGCGTTACCCGCCGTAAGCGTCGCGGAACGCGCCGCTGAGCCTGCCCGGATCCAGCTGCCACAATTCGGCGAGCTCCGGACAGACTTCTTTGTCCCACCAGTCGCACTGCACCTTACGGTTGCTCCGGTTTTCATGAATCCATAGGAGGTTGCCTACCACTTTGCGGTAGTACATCGCTTCCCCCTGTTTGACCAGATCTGCCGGAATATGCACCTTCATTCGCTTTATCGCCCGGTAGAGCTCGTTGCTGCATTTCCTGCGGATGCCGCGCGCCGTGGGCAGAGCGGCTTTTTTATTTTGCGGGATCTGGGGCATCTGACTCACTCCTTTTCCCACACCATATGCTGCCTATCCCCGGGAAGACACCGGCCGGCGCTATTTGGGCGCCAAGTAGAAGTCATGTCCATCCCTGTGCTAGAATAGCTTTGAAGTAAGATAGTAAACACTAGGGAAGTGGGGGCCGGCGTGCATTTTATATCGGATATCATTAATCAGTTATTTCACTGGATTCAAAGTCTGGGTTATTTCGGAATTATGCTGGGCCTGATGATCGAGGTCATCCCCAGCGAGATCGTGCTGGCGTTCGGAGGGTTTCTGGTGTCGTCGGGCCATATCAACTATATCGGCGCGGTCGTTTTTGGAACGGTTGGCGGCGTGATCGCGCAGCTGTTCATCTATTGGATCGGCCGCTACGGGGGACGCCCGGTACTGGAGAAGTACGGGAAATTTATTTTCATCCATAAGAAACATATCGATTACGCGGAGGAGTGGTTCAACAAATACGGGACAGGCGTTATTTTTACCGCCCGGTTTATCCCGGTAGCAAGGCACGCCATCTCCATCCCTGCGGGAATCTCCCGGATGAATCTCGGACGCTTTACGCTGCTGACCACCCTGGCTGTCATTCCTTGGTCCGCATTGTTTGTGTACCTTGGGTATCTGCTCGGCGACCAGTGGGAGCATATCGACGAGAAGGCGGCTCCATACATTACGCCGATTCTGCTCATTGCACTGGCGCTGCTGATCGTGTATTTTCTGATTAAATGGATAAATAACAGAAGGAAGAGAGGCGTTCACTAATGGCTAAAAATGTGGCGGACTATTTGAACCGCGGGATTTCTCCCGAACAGTTCATAAACGGCATGCAGAAGAACCAGGAGGCCTTCAAGAACGGCTACGAGCAGTTTGCGTGGAACGATGAAGGCGACCGGCAGTTTTTTGAAAGCTTGAAGTTTCGCGACGACCTTCGCGTGCTGATCCTGGCTGCTGATTGGTGCGGCGACGTCGTGCGCAACGTTCCGGTCGTATTCCGAGCGCTGGAAGCGGCGGAGATCCCCGTCGAAGTGTTAATTTTGGAAGAGAATTTTGATCTGATGGACCAGTATTTGACGATGGGCGGCCGGAGCGTGCCTGTTGTTATTTTTGCGGATACGGGCGGATACGTCTTGGGCACTTGGGGGCCGCGTCCGGCTCATGTCCAAAAGTTCATGGTCGAGTTCAAACAGAACAATCCGGACCGGGAAGCTGCCGATTATCAGGACAACCTGGCGGTTACCCGCAAACAGATCGTCGAAGCTTACGGGGAAGGAACGGGCTTTCACGCCTCGATCATCAAAGAGCTGCGTGAACTGATTTCCGGGTTTTGATCAAAACTATGCTGAACATCCGATCCTTTAGCCTCGGGCCGCTGGAAACCAACTGTTATGTCCTGACCGGCGACGATCCCGGCCGTGCCGTCATCATTGATCCCGGCATGAATCCCGCTCCGCTGATCCGGCATATCGCGGGTTTGGAGATTGAAGCCATTCTGCTGACCCATGCCCATTTCGACCATATGGGCGGCGTCGACGAAGTTCGCAAACTAACCAAAGCGCCGGTGTATCTTCATGACCTGGAAAGCGAATGGCTGGTGAACCCGAAGATGAACGGCTCGCAAAACTGGCCGCAGGTAACCCCGCCGCTGACAACCGATCCGGCGGAATACAGCTTGGACGGTGGCCAGGAGCTGCAGTTGATCGGCCGCACGTTTACCGTCTACCATACGCCTGGACATTCGCCCGGAAGCGTCAGCTTTCTTTGCGGAAACGACCTTTTTTCCGGTGACGTCCTGTTCAAGCTTGGCGTTGGACGAACGGACTTGTACGGGGGAAGAGAGAGGGACCTGATTGACTCCATCCAGAATACGCTGTTTACGTTCCCGGATGACGTGAAGGTATACCCCGGCCATGGACCCAAAACTTCGATTGGTTATGAGCGGGCGAACAATCCCTATGTCCGTTAAGGGCTGGAATCGATAGGGAGTCATCATTTTCCGACAATTTTTGAGCAAATTTGTCTGGACAACCGGTTACAAGATTGATACAATGTGATTAATTTAATGAACCTTTTACTTTCGCGAAGCACGCAAGCTGTGGCCCGATCCCGGTTTGCGTTCTTTTATTTTCCGGGACTTTTCATGGGGACGCACTTTATTTTTCTCCATATATATTTTTTCTTCAGCTTTCCATTTACATGTCTATGTTTTTTTAGTAGACTATACAGACAATGAAAGACATACATCTAGGAGGTAGACGATGCTGCAATTAGGGGAGAAAATTGTAATCGTCGCGGACGCCTTTGAGCAGAACCTTCCTATTGGGGAATACGGTTATCTGATTGCCTATGACCGGAACCCGGATAATGCTTTTGATTACGTAATTCGGGTACCGAAGATTAATCGTAACTTTTTCGTGCCATCGAGTGATGTTGAGCCAGAAGAGTTGCTCATACAGCATGAAGTTGAGATGACCACGCGGGAAGCGCTGATCGATTACGCCCTTGCGACATATAACGAGAAGCTGTTTCATCAGATTATGAACGGCGAGCTTGAGCAGGATGAGAAGGAAGAAGAGACTGCGCCTGAAGTGCTCTCCCAGGCGGAATTTATCAAACAGGTAAATCTCCGCGCCTGGATTTAGAGGAGTCGGCTTACGAGCCGGCTCTTTTTTGCATTTAAGGGCGTAAGTTTCGGAGACACGGCATTTTAATATCGGAATAAAATTTCCGCTAAATGCGGTCGGCTTCTTCGAATGCACGTTGATAGACGTTTTTCTTTTAAGGTATACCGGACGTGGCTTTCGGTTAAGGAATGGAATAGGGGTACCGTCCAGCAGGCAATTGGCGAGATCCATTTTGACCGGGTGCATTGAATCTTCCCCGGTTCTACAATATAATTAGAAACGTTATCCTGAGGCTTTAATCCTTTAAACACCAGCAGTCTGCAAGGGCATATCCACGCGTTTTTGCGGCCATGACGCCGCGAATCCCGGGCTGCTTCAGGACAAGGATGCTTCGCTGAATCAGATCCGGATGGAATGCTACAGGGATGCTTAGATAAGAAGGAACAAGGAGGAACCGCTGATGAGTATTACCAATCAAGACGTTCAGCATGTGGCCAAGCTGGCCCGGCTCAATTTCACGCCGGAGGAAGAGCAGATGCTGACCGAGCAGCTGAACGCCATTTTACAATATGCCGAGAAATTGAATGAACTCGATACCGACGGAGTGGAGCCGACGACGCATGTGCTGCATCTCAGCAATATTATGCGCGAGGATGAAGCGAAAGATAGTCTGCCAATCGAGAAAGTTATGGCCAACGCCCCTGAAGAGGAAGACGGACAATTCAAAGTGCCGGCTGTCTTGGATTAGCGGCGAATCATTGAAGGGAGGAGCATTCACTTGAGCCTGTTTAACCATACTTTGCAAGAATTACATAACAAGCTGCATGCCAAGGAGCTGTCCGTGCAGGAGCTTGTTGACCAGTCATTTCAGGTCATCGCCGAGCGGGACGAACGCATCGGGGCTTTTTTGACGTTGAATGAGGAGGAGGCGCGGAATACGGCCCGCCGTCTCGACGACAAGCTGGCGTCCGGTCAGCCGCGCGGCCTGCTCTTCGGCCTGCCTGTCGGAATTAAGGATAATATCGTGACGGAAGGCTTGCGCACGACCTGCGCCAGCCAGTTCCTGTCGAATTTTAATCCGGTCTATGACGCAACCGTGACCCGCAAGCTGCGTGAGGCGGATGCGGTTACGCTGGGCAAGCTGAATATGGACGAGTTTGCCATGGGCGGCTCGAATGAAAATTCCAGCTTCCGTCCGGTCCGTAACCCTTGGGACCTGGACCGCGTGCCTGGCGGCTCCAGCGGCGGCTCGGCAGCGGCGGTGGCCGCCGGCGAAGCATACTTTACGCTGGGCTCGGACACCGGAGGATCGATCCGCCAGCCTGCATCCTACT
Organism: Paenibacillus sp. XY044; assembly: GCF_002257645.1. Taxonomy (GTDB): domain Bacteria; phylum Bacillota; class Bacilli; order Paenibacillales; family Paenibacillaceae; genus Paenibacillus_AQ. The sequence continues at coordinate 123,138 of NZ_NQMO01000014.1, forward strand.
GCGGCGTGGTCGGATTGAAGCCGACCTACGGCCTCGTTTCCCGCTTCGGCCTCGTGGCCTTCGCATCCTCGCTGGACCAGATCGGCCCGGTGACCAAGAACGTGGAGGACTCCGCTTACGTACTTCAGGCCATCGCCGGCCATGACCATATGGATTCGACATCGGCGAATGTCGATATTCCGGACTATCTGAGTGCGTTGACCGGAGATGTCCGCGGACTGCGCATCGCGGTGCCGAAGGAATATATGGGCGAAGGGATCGACCCGGCCGTGAAGGAGAAAATTTTGGCCGCTTTGAAGGTGCTGGAAGGCCTCGGAGCCGTATGGGAGGAAGTGTCCTTGCCGCATACCGAATACGCGGTGGCGACGTATTATCTTCTGGCTTCGTCGGAGGCGTCTTCGAACCTCGCGCGTTTCGACGGCGTGCGCTACGGCGCCCGTGCCGACCATGCAGGCAGCTTGATCGATTTGTACCACGAATCGAGAAGCAAGGGCTTCGGTCCGGAAGTCAAGCGCCGGATTATGCTCGGCACCTACGCATTGAGCTCGGGTTACTATGATGCCTACTACTTGAAAGCCCAGAAAGCCCGTACGCTCATTAAGCAGGACTTCGACAATGTCTTTGAGAATTACGACATCATTATCGGACCTACCGCACCGACGACAGCGTTCAGGCTGGGGTCCCAGGTGGATGATCCACTGACGATGTATTTGAACGATATTTTGACCATTCCGGTCAGCCTCGCCGGTGTTCCTGCGATCAGCGTTCCGTGCGGGCTGGCGGACGGGCTGCCGGTCGGCCTGCAGATCATCGGCAAAGCCTTTGACGAATCCACGGTGCTGCGCGTCGCCCATGCATACGAGCAGAACACCGAACATCATAAGCTGCAGCCGAAGCTGTAATCTCAGGCGGGACCAGGAGGGAGCAAGAACAATATGTCATCAACCAAATACGAAACTGTCATTGGACTGGAAGTCCATGTCGAACTGCACACCAATTCGAAAATTTTCTGCGGCTGCTCCACCGAATTCGGCGCGCCGCCGAACACGCATACATGCCCGATCTGCCTCGGACATCCCGGCGTACTGCCCGTGCTGAACCGCCAGGCTGTCGATTATGCGATGAAAGCGGCCATGGCGCTGAACTGCACGATCGCCGATGTGAGCAAATTCGACCGTAAAAACTATTTCTATCCCGATTCGCCCAAGGCTTATCAAATTTCCCAGTACGACCAGCCGATCGGCGAGAATGGCTGGATCGATATCGAAGTCGACGGCGAGACGAAACGCATCGGGATTACCCGTCTGCACCTGGAAGAAGATGCGGGCAAGCTGACACATGTCGACGGAGGATATGCGTCACTGGTCGACTTTAACCGCGTCGGAACGCCGCTTGTCGAAATCGTGTCCGAACCTGACATATCGTCGCCGGAAGAGGCGAAGGCCTACCTGGAGAAGCTCCGCGCAATCATGCAGTACTGCGAAGTTTCCGACGTGAAGATGGAGGAAGGCTCCATGCGCTGCGACGCGAATATCAGTATCCGTCCGGTGGGGCAAAAGGAATTCGGCACCCGCGCCGAGCTGAAGAACATGAACTCCTTCCGCGGCGTTCAGCGGGGCCTGGAGTACGAAGAGTACCGCCAGGCGGAAATTTTGGACGACGGCGGCAAAGTTGTGCAGGAGACGCGCCGCTGGGACGAGGCGGCTGGCAAAACGCTGTCGATGCGCAGCAAGGAAGAAGCGCATGACTACCGCTATTTCCCGGATCCAGACCTCGTCAGACTTCATATCGACGAAGCCTGGAAGGAGCGCATCCGTGCAACGATTCCCGAGCTTCCGGATGCCCGGCAGGCGCGTTATTCTTCCGAATATGGCCTTCCGAGTTATGATGCGGGCGTCATTACGTCTTCGAAGCCGCTCGCGGACTTTTTCGAGGACAGCCTGAACTATACGAAGGACGCCAAAGCAGTATCCAACTGGATTATGGGCGACCTTCTCGGATACTTGAACAGTACCGGCCTGGAATTGCCGGCCCTCAAAATTACCGGCCGCGGGCTCGGCGAAATGATCGGATTGATCGAGAAGGGCACGATCAGCAGCAAAATCGCCAAGACGGTATTCAAGGAAATGCTCGAATCTGGCAAGCTTCCTCAACAGATCGTCGAGGAGAAGGGGCTAGTGCAGATCAGCGACGAAGGTGCGATCAAAACGATCGTCGAACAGGTGGTCGCGGCGAATCCGCAATCCGTCGAGGACTTCAAGGCGGGCAAACAGAAAGCGATCGGCTTCCTGGTCGGCCAGGTCATGAAGGAGAGCAAGGGCAAAGCTAACCCTGCGCTTGTCAACAAGCTGCTGGCTGAAATATTGAGCCAATAAAAGCTTGAGCTTCCTCTGGGGCTTGTCCGTGTGACAAGCCTCTTTTATTTAGCTTTGTATTTCATTTTCGCGCATGCGCTCGAGGTGATACCGAATATGATAAACAGACTGTTTCTGGATGACGAGGACATGGTCGATCAGATCTGGCGCCTGCAGCATATGGCTTACCGGCTGGAGGCGGAACGGATCGGGTTTCGCGACATTCCGCCGCTGATGGATACCCATGAAACGATTCGTCAGTGCAAAGAGGATTTTTACGGATGCTTAAATGAGGACGGGGAACTTATCGGTGCGGTAGCGACGGAGCAGGAAGCGCCGGATACGCTAACGATCAGCCGGATGATGGTTCATCCCGATCATTTCCGCAAGGGGATTGCGGGCAGCCTGATCCAGCACGTGCTGGATCTTCATCCGGACGTCCCCTTATTCATCGTGTCCACGGGGACCAAGAACACGCCGGCCGTGGCCCTGTATACCAAGTACGGCTTTGTTCCTTTTGACCGGTATGAGGTAGCCCCAGGTGTGGAGCTGACGACCTTTCACAGAGCGTCCGAATCGTCACAATAAATACCTCAGCAGAATGGGAGAGGTTGAGTCTTGCAGGATCCTTGGTATATCGATAATGTACATATTTTGCTGCGTTTGCTGCTGTCTATGCTGCTCGGCGGATTGGTTGGTCTGGAACGTGAGCGATCCAACCACGCGGCTGGACTCCGAACTCATATTTTAGTGTGCATGGGATCGGCATTAATTATTATGCTGTCCATCTATGGCTTCTCCGAATTCGTTCACGAGGTGAACATCCGGATCGACCCAGCCCGATTGGCATCGGCCGTTATTACGGGGATCGGGTTTCTGGGGGCGGGAACGATTCTATTTACCGGCAAATCCATCACGGGTTTAACGACGGCGGCTTCCGTGTGGGTCGTTGCTGCGGTCGGCCTGTCTGTAGGCGCCGGATTTTACTTCGCGTCCATCGCTGCCACGCTGCTTATTTTGCTGACGCTCGTCGTGTTTAATAAGCTGGAGCAGCGTTATATCAAGGGGAGCAAGCTCCACCTGTTCACCTTCCATGCCGTTTCGGTTCCAGGGCTGCTCGAATCGATATCGGAACTGGTTCAAGCGGAAGGCATCGCCGTCAAAAAATTAATCATTAACGAGCGGAGTACAGCCTCGCCCTTCGAGCTGCAGCCCTCCACCACGACGCTCGAAATTTCGATGCATGTTCTCATCAAACATACATTCGATCCACTGCAGCTGGCTTCGGAAATCCGGAAGCTGGAAGGAATTACAATGGTATCCCTAGACTGACGAAACCGCCGAAAGCTCCCGGGAAACCGGGGGTTTTTGCTTTGGCGGGACGGGTCATCCAGATATTTACCTGTTAAATGGGAGACGGATTGGGGTACTATCAGAAAAAAGGACTCGGCCAGACACGACTGAAGAAAGGAGCTGCAAGTATGCATACTGCCGGACGTCACTCAACCAATTCAGCAGACGAATCGGAGAAAGATAAGCGCCGGTTACGCAGAGGTCCCAAGGCGGAGCGGGGGATCCGGAAACGGCGGCTGTATTCCCGTAAGCGCAAATTTACCGCAGGGCTTCTTGCAGCGATATGTCCGGGACTCGGCCATATATATCTGGGATTGTACCGCAAAGGGATCTCATTCATATTTGCCCTGATGCTGGATGCGTCGGCGCTGCTCTATTTTTCCTCCATCGGGATCCAAATCAACGTTCCCTTGCTTATTTTACTCGCGCTCTTATTTCCTGTGGCTTATTTTTATAGCGTGTACGACGTGCTTCAAGCTGCGGATTATGTAATTTATCACCGGAGAAAGGCTAGGCTTGAGCTGCCGGACGAAGAGGAGGCGGAGCGGGCGCATCCATTTGCTGTGGAACGCAGCATCGCTTTTGGTGTATACCTTGTTGCCGGCGGGCTGCTTATGATCGCCTTTTATCAGAAGCCCAAATGGCTTGGCATTTTTATTGAACAGTACGGACAAACCGCTGCTGCGGTCGTTTTGATCGTTCTCGGCTTGTTTTTCGGGCTTCGGGAGACGCTCCTTTTTTTAAACCAGAAACGTGGAAAATGAACCGCTGTACCACAGCTTGATTCATGGCTGTGATGCAGTGTGGAAAGAGGTGATCGACGACGTGAACCGAAAACCGAAATTACGAGTGGGGCGTTTCACTGCCGTGCTGCTGCTGGTTGTGACCGGCGCACTGCTTTTGACGGATGCGGTTCAAGGAACTGAACACATGCTGCTCCTCCTGAAGTGGTGGCCGCTACTGGCCGTCCTATGGGGTGCCGAATATATCGTGCTGTACTGGTTTATGCGGAAATCGCAGGCACCCAGACATGGGCGATTCCAGCTTGATATTCGCGGGCTGCTGATGGCCGTGCTGCTGTCGGCTTCCGTGTTTGTCGTCACTGAACAGAGCCACTATCTGCACTTGTGGAATAAGGTCAGTTTGAATTTGACGGCGGCTGGCGTGGATTACAGCGAGGCGAAGGGGAAGCGTTTTGACAAGGACCCGGTTTCCATTCCTGTCGCCCTCGAGACTCAGACGGTGAACGTCGACAATATTAACGGCGATATTTTGCTGCAGCGCGGTCCGGTGGATGATATTCGGGTGAATACCGAGATGTGGGTGGATCAGATTACCGGTCCGGAAGCGGATGTGATCGAGCAGGAATCTACGGTCAACGTCAGCGACGGAAGCAACGTTACGATCCAAACCAAAGGCAAAGCCTACGGGCAATCCGGCAAAAGACAACCGCGCATGAACCTGACCATTACGCTGCCGGAAGACCGCCGCTTTAATTTTTCCATCCGGACGATGAACGGCGGCATTACCTTGAACAATGTGGAGGCCATTGAGCAAATTACGCTGGAAAGTGCGAATGGCGAACTCAAGCTGAACCATGTTCTTGGGCAGGTAAAAGGGAAAACGCTCAACGGCGCCGTTCAGGCCGCAAACGTGACCGGTTCGGTCGATCTCACAACCAACCGGGGGAATATGGAGGCGGTGGATGTTTCCGATTCGGTCGCGCTGACATCCCAGGTCGGAAATCTGTCGGTCATTCGGGCCCTGGGTAAAATTAATGTAAACACCAAGAACGGCAACATTTATGCGGACGATATCAAATCTGATTTTACAGCAGAGTCTCTCAACGGAGATATTACCTCAAGATCGAGCACCGTCGGCGGGAACTGGGACATCTACAGCGCTGTCGGGGAGCTTATCCTTGATCTGCCTGAGGAGGGCAGCTACGCCATAGATGGAACGATCAGCTACGGCGATATTCATAACATGTTCCCCGAGTTCGTCGTGGACAAGAAGAGCATTACCGGCCAGATCGGAACTGGCGATTATACGATCCATGTCGAAGGCAACAGCGAGCTGAGTGTGAATAAATATTAAATCAGGATAAACATGGGAGTTTTAACGACTTCTGTGGGGCCCGGTCCGTTGACAAAGCTCAAAAGATAAACGTACAATAAAGTTATTAACGACTATGTTAAAACAAAAAAGGCGGTGGGAATCATGTCTACGCGAGTCCAACATGCACTAGAACAACTGAAGGCAACCGGTGTTCGGATTACGCCCCAACGTCATGCGATTTTGGCCTATTTGATGGAGTCCATGAACCATCCGACGGCGGATGAGATATACCGCGCGCTCGAGCCCAAGTTTCCGAGCATGAGCGTCGCGACCGTATATAACAATTTGAAGATGTTTATGGAAGCAGGTATGGTCCATGAGCTGACCTATGGAGATAATTCGAGCCGCTTTGATGCCAACGTATCGGATCACTTTCACGTGATCTGCGAGAAATGCGGCAAAATTGAAGATTTCATGTATCCTTCCCTGAAGGATGTGGAGCATACAGCAGAACAGAGCACTGGATTCAAGGTCAAGGACTTGAGGATGGAGCTTTATGGGATATGCAGTTCTTGCAAAGAACAATGAGTTTTGAAACGTGCGGACTCCTGCAAAGGATTCTTCACGTTTTTGTTTTTCGGGCAGAGTTTTACGACCATACGGAACATACCGGAAGACATAAATTGAATAAACGACGGAGGACTAGCGAGTGAACAGAAGAAGACGCCGACGCCGTCCCTCAGCGGGGAGGCGCTTTACAATATTCTTGGGCTTGTGCCTTATCATTGCCGGGGCCTATCTGACGGTGACCGAAATTCTCCCGAATCCATTGCATGAAAAGCCGGATTGGCACGGGATGGACAAGCCGATCTTCGTGGAAGGGGAGCTTCAGGCGGAACCTGCTGAAGGAACCGGCGAGCAGTTGATGCTTCCGCTGACGGTACTGCAAAAAGTGGTGGACCCGACGATTCGATATGAATCGGGGACCCGGTCCATCATTATGACGACGCCTGTACGGGTGATGCGACTGCAGACCGGACAGAAGAAAGCGCAGCTTAACAACAAGCCGGTTGAGCTCCGGTTTGCTCCAGAGGAAAAGGACGGAGTCCTGTACATGCCGATTCAGCCGCTCAAAGAACTGTACGGGGTCAACATCCATCAGGATGCCGCTACAGGTGCCGTCATTTTGATGAAGGCCGGGGACACGATACAGATGGGGGCTGCCAAAGGGCAGTCCGATGATAAGGTGAAGCTCCGCAAGGATGATTCGATCCATTCGCCGATTTTGGCTGATATGCGGGGCGGCACCGCTCTGCGGATCTGGAATTCGGAGGGTTCTTGGTATTTTGCTCAGATGGATAACGGCTACAGCGGATATGTGCGCAAGGATGAGGTCACCCTGGGAGACGAAAAGACGGTCGACATTCCATCTCAACCGCCAACCCGGGCGGAGCGGAGCTGGAAAGGCAAACCTGTCAATCTGGCATGGGAAGCTGTCTACCAGAACAAACCCGATCCGGCCGTATTGGACAAACTGGACGGTGTCAACGTAGTCAGCCCGACCTGGTTCAGCATTATCGACGGCAAGGGTAACGTGCGCAGCACTGCCGATATGGCCTATGTCAATAAAGCCCATGCGCGCAAGATGGAGGTATGGGGGCTGATCAATAACAGCTTCGATGCCGACATTACGACGAACGCGATGGCCACGTACGAAACGCGGCTGAATACGATCATCCAGCTGCTGGAGCTGGCGCAGATGTACCAACTGGACGGGATCAATATCGATTTTGAAAATGTAAAAACGAAGGACGGCCCCAATATTACGCAGTTTGTGCGTGAACTGAAGCCGCTGGCGCAGGATAAGGGACTGATCTTGTCGGTCGACGTTACGCCGAAATCGAGCAGCGAGCTGTGGTCCAAATTTCTGGACCGCAGTGCATTGGGCGAAGCCGCAGATTTTATTGTTCTGATGGCTTATGATGAGCATTGGGCATCAAGTCCCGAAGCCGGTTCGGTTTCTTCCCTTCCTTGGGCCGAAGCGGCTGCCCGGAAGATCCTGGATGAGGACGGCGTACCGCCGCAGAAATTGATTCTGGCCGTTCCGCTGTATACGCGGATTTGGTCGGAAGAGGCCAAGAACGGAAAGGTTGAGGTATCCTCCAAAGCGGTCGGAATGAAGACCGTCAAAGACATTTTGGCGGAAAAGAAGCTGAAGCCCAAATACCTGGAAGACGTAAAGCAGCATTATGTGGAGTATAAGGAAGACGGGGTACTGAAAAAAATATGGATTGAGGACGCAGTGTCCTTACAGGCGAGAGTGGACCTGGCCAAGTCGCTCAAATTGGGTGGCGTTGCGGCCTGGACGCGAAGCTTCGGCACGGAAGATGCCTGGAAAGTGTTAAAAGGAATACAGCGTTAATGACCTTATTGAATTTGAACTTATATCCTATACAATAAAAAACCGGTACGGCCTGCGATCAGGTCATACCGGTTTTTTTGTATTTAATGATGATGCGGCGTCGCTTGGGTTCCTTGGCTTTGCTGCGCGGCTTGATGCTGCAGCTCTTCGGGAGTAGTATTCGCCTGATTGGGATCCAGCGTCAGAATCGTACGGCAGAACATGCAGCGGTCGGTTTTTCCGAGCATTTTGGTCAATTTGTGACATTCTGGACATTCGAGCTGCAGCGCGCTGGTCGACAGCATGCCGGCCCAGAAGTATATTCCGAGGCTGCCCATCATGGAGATCAGGCCGATCACGAGACCGATAGCTGCAACCACCTTGCCGGCATGTCCCCAAAATACGATGCCGGCCGTCCCCAGAACCATCAGACCCATACCCAGCATCGTCAGCAGCAGGCCCCAAAGACGGAAAGCGTTAATTTTCGCTTGATTGAAAATCATGAATCTTTAGCTCCTATCATCAAATTTGTTGTATTTACAAAAAGGAACTGACATGGACATGTAGAAGTATATTATAACTGAATTGGCTCATTTTCGCCAAGGAATGCATGGAGGGAGACGTGGATTTGTCCAATTTGTCTTTTTTTTATGGAGAGTCGGTTTATGTCGATGCCATGGGAACCATTATTTTCCGCCAAGAGGGTCATAAATTTGATGGGTCACTACTACATGACTTTGATCTTATTATACTAATCGTTCATAAACAAGAAGATGAAACATTAGCCGTAGAACATACGATGGCAGGGGAACTGCGCTGCCAAGTGCTGCATGTCAGTTTGGAATCACTTCGGCGCTGGCTGGTTGCCGGCGAGAAGGGAGACCTGGTCAAATGTTTTATGGAGGGCGAGATCGTTCACGATCCGTATGCCCGGCTGTCCCAGCTTCGCCAAGATTTCATTGAATTCAGGCAGCCGCTGAGGGAGCGGAAGATGCTTTACGAATTTTCCCATTTCCTGTGGATGTACGTGGAGGCCAAACGCTATATGCAGGAAGGCTTTTATACGGATGCCTACCACAGTGTTCTGAATTCGCTTAAGCATTGGGCCAAGATCGAGTTGATCGAGCAGAAGGTTTTTCCGGAGAAAGCGGTATGGGAGCAGGTGCGTGGACTCAACACAGCCATTCATAAATTGTATGAAGAGCTGACCCAGAGCACGGAAACACTCGCTCAGCGCGTAGAGCTTGTTATGCTTGCTTGTGAGTTTTCAGTCATGTCCAAAATGGCCGAGTGCACGGTGCTGCTGCTGAATATTTTAAGAAGCCGCCCAAAGCCTTGGAGCGTGGAAGAGTTGATCCGGCATCCCGAGCTCGATATGATCAGCAACAAGCTGCCGCTGGTGCTGCGGACTTTGGTCAATCGGTCGTTGGTCTGCGAAACGGCGGTCTGGAGCGAAGGGACGTCCTACGGCAATCAGGGGATACGCTATTCCGCGGAATAACAGTTTTTTAGCGAGTAGATAAGTGAGTGCATATAAGTAAAGAAGGTTTCGGAAGAGAGGGGGATGGTCCCTCTTTTTTTGTTTTCAGGAAGGAAGGAAGCTGCGATGATAATGGTGGTGAATGTCTGAGGAATGGAGGATTAACCGTGCATGTTCATGAAATACTTCTACAGGGGTATAGTTAGAAGAAGATTGGGGAATTTTGAAAAGACGTGTTGATTTTAAAAAGTGGTTGACTCCATTATTATTTTTGTGATAAATTATAACTCGCCCCATTCAATGACGGTTTCCTAAAAACCTGAGAATTCGACAAGATTTTAAAAGCAATCAAAAAAAAGCTTGACGAAAAGATGGGCAATATGGTACATTATAAAAGTCGCCGCTGAAACATGGTGGCAACAACAAAACGAAGTTTGATCTTTGAAAACTGAACAACGAGTGAGTATACATGCGACGGTCTTCGGACCGGAGCAACAAGAGATTAAATCAATCTCGTCAGATTCAAAATGAGCTATATCAACTTTCTTGGAGAGTTTGATCCTGGCTCAGGACGAACGCTGGCGGCGTGCCTAATACATGCAAGTCGAGCGGACTTGATGAGGAGCTTGCTCCTCTGATGGTTAGCGGCGGACG
>NZ_NQMO01000015.1 GCF_002257645.1 Paenibacillus sp. XY044
TTCTTTATGGGCATGTTCATGGTCACGATGTTCTTCGGCGGCGGCCTGGTGCCGACGTACCTCTTGATCAAGCAGCTGGGCATGGTCAACACGATGTGGGCGATCGTCATTCCGTCGGCTGCATCGATCTGGAACATTATCGTCTCGCGGACGTTTTTCCAGAGCTCGATTCCGAAGGAGCTGCAGGAAGCGGCGCAGATCGACGGATGTACGAACATGCGACTGTTCCTGAAGATCATTCTGCCGCTGTCGATGCCGATCATCGCGGTCATGGCCCTGTTCTACGGGGTGGGCAACTGGAACAGCTACTTCTCGGCGCTCATTTACCTGAACGACTCGGCGAAATACCCGCTGCAGCTGGTGCTGCGCCAGATTCTGGTGCTGCAGGAGATGGCCGCGCAGGGCGGAGGAGCGATCGACGCCTCCACGGCGGCCGCGATGAACAACAAGGCGGAAATCGCCGCCCTGGTGAAGTATGCAGTGATTATCGTCGCCACTATTCCGGTTATTGCGATTTATCCGTTCCTTCAGCGTTATTTTGTGCAAGGTGTCATGATCGGTTCGGTTAAGGGCTGATCTTGCCATAGATCAATAACTTTAAAAGGGGAGTTGTTGTCATGAAAAATCTTCGCAAAGCATCATCCATTCTGCTCTGCCTGACGATCTCCGCCAGCCTGCTTGCAGCCTGCGGATCTTCTAAGGGAGACGGAGGAAGCGGATCCGCATCATCCGAAAAAGGATCGGCGACCGTAGAGGGAGTAAAAAAGGAAGGCTTTCCGATCGTGGATAAGCCGCTCACGCTGAAAGTGATGTCTCAGGACGCAGGCGTGGCCGATTGGAACAAAATGCCCGTGCTGCAAGAGATGGAGAAATTGTCGGGCATCCATTTGGAATACCAGCTTTCGCCGATCGACAGCTTTGAAACGAAGAAGAACCTGATGTTCGCCAGCGGTGATCTGCCGGATATGCTGTATGCAGCCGACCTGAAGCCGGCGGAGCAGGTGACGTACGGAACCCAGGGCGTCCTGATTCCGCTCGAAAAATACATCGACGAAGGCTATGCGCCGAACATCAAAAAGATCCTCGACGAGCACCCGGATGTGCGCAAATCGTTTACGACGCCTGACGGCCATATGTATGCCCTGCCGTTTATTGATACGGCCGCCGTCTGGTATCGCAGCCCGATGTGGTATAACGGCAAGTTCCTGAAGGCGCTGAACGTAACCGAGCTGCCGAAGACGACGGACGAGCTGTACACGCTGTTGAAACGCTTTAAGGATGAAGACCCGAACGGCAATGGCAAGAAGGATGAAATCCCGCTGACTTCGGTCAAGCTGGATGATTTGCGGATGTTTTTCTTCGGATTCTGGGGCATGTACGACGAGAAGATTTATGCAGATAAGGACGGCAAGGTGCACTACTCCCCTCAAGAAGAAGGCTACAAGGGTTACCTGACCTTCATGAACAAACTGTGGAAAGAAGATTTGCTGGATCACGAGACGTTCTCGCAGACAGCGGACCAGAAAAAAGCCAAGGGGCAAAACAACCAGATCGGTCTGTTTAACGACTACTTCCCTTACTTCACGCTGGGCGGCGAGCCAAGCTCGGACAACCCGCTCATGACGCCGGTTGCCAGCGAAATTGCGGGTACGCCGGTTTACGGCAAGCATCCGGGCATGTCCGCCAACGGCACGTTTGCAATCACGAGCAAGGACCCGGCGCCGGAAGCGACGATGCGCTGGATCGATTATCTGTACAGCTACGAGGGTTCGACGCTGTTTAACCAAGGGCCGGAGAATACGCTGTGGAAATACAAGGACAAGGAAAACCACGTCAAAGAATGGCTGCCGGTACCAGGCGGCGGCGACCGCGAGGAATACCGCGGCAAAATTACGCCGAACTTCGGCATCTTGACGCCGGGCGTCAACGATCCGGAAGTGACTAAAGGCCTCAGATCCGACTTCGACGACTGGATCGACAAGGAGAACGCAGAGAAGCTGACGCCGATCGGCAAAACGCCGTTCCCGAACGTCTATCTGACGAATGAACAGCAGAGCGAAGCGTCCGCCTTGTTGTCCGACCTCGATACGTATGTACAGCAGATGGAAGCGAAGTTTATTACCGGACAGGAGCCGCTTTCCAACTGGGATAAGTACGAGGCACAGGTGAAAAAGATGGGATCCGACCGCATCGTGGAACTGTACCAAGCCGCATACGATCAGTGGAATACCGGCAAATAAGCCGATTCATACCAAATGCAAGGAGCCAACATATCCCGGCCGTGAGGCCGGGGGTTGGCTAATTGTCATTTTCAGATGGGAACCGGCCATAAAAAATACATAAAAAACCCGGCGCATTTCTGGAAGAAGGCGTATGAGGCGCTGCAGCTTGCGATCCAACGATTTCGTTTACGGGTCGGCTCGGCCCTTTAACCATCCGAACCCAGAGGGTGCAGCGGGATCAAGGAATATGGAGGGAAATCTATTGAGTTACCAAGATTCTGCCTTGAGCAGCGAAGCGAGGGCAGCGCATCTGCTCAGCCTCATGACACTGGAGGAAAAGGTCGGGCAGCTCGTGCAGCTGTTCGGCTGGAAAACGTACCGGCGGGAGGGAAGCGGCGTCGCGCTCGACGAAGCGTTCAAGGAGGCTGCTGAGCGAGGCGGCATCGGTTCGCTGTACGGCGTGCTGCGCGCCGATCCATGGACGGAAGTGACACTGGCGACGGGACTGTCGCCAAAGGAAGGCGCCGAGACGATCAACGCCATCCAGCGGTACGTAATCGAGCACTCGCGCTTAGGCATCCCGATTCTGTTCGGGGAGGAGTGCTCGCACGGTCATATGGCGATCGGGGCGACGGTGTTTCCGGTGCCGCTGACGCTGGCAAGCATGTGGAACCCGGAGCTGTATGAGGAGATCTGCCGGGCGATCGCCTTGGAGACGCGCAGCCAGGGCGGTGCGGCCACGTATTCCCCGGTGCTCGACGTCGTCCGGGATCCCCGGTGGGGGCGGACGGAAGAGACGTACGGGGAAGACCCCTGGATCGCTACCGTCATGGCGGAAGCGGCGGTGCGGGGGCTGCAGGGCAAGCGGCTGGACGCCGACGACAGCGTCATTGCGACGCTGAAGCATTTTGCCGGCTACGGCAGCTCGGAAGGCGGACGCAACAGCGCGCCGGTTCATATGGGGCTGCGTGAGCTGCATGAGGTGGACCTTCGTCCGTTCAAGGCGGCGGTTCGGGCCGGTGCGAAATCGGTCATGACCGCATACAACGAAATCGACGGTGTTCCGTGCACCTCCGACAAATATCTGCTTACGGACCTGCTGCGCGAGGAGTGGGGCTTCGACGGATTCGTCATTACCGATTGCGGCGCCATCAACATGCTGGTGTGGGGGCATGACACGGCGGCTGATCCGCAAGAAGCGTCTGCCATGGCGGTGAACGCCGGCGTGGACATGGAAATGTCCGGCGACATGTTCCGTGCGCACTTGGCTGCGGCCGTGCAGAGCGGACGCATCCGGATGCAGACGCTAGATCAAGCGGTGCACCGCGTCCTGAAGGCCAAGTTCGAGTTGGGGCTGTTCGAGCAGCCTTATGTCGATCCCGATCGGGCCGCCCGTGTCATCGGCAGCGAGGAGCATATCCGGCTCGCCCGCCAGGCGGCCGTCGAAGGCATCGTCCTGCTGAAGAATCAGGGGCAGACGCTCCCGCTGTCCAAGGAGGCGGGGACGGTCGCGGTGATCGGACCGAATGCCGACAACGTCTACAATCAGCTGGGAGACTATACCTCACCGCAGCCGCGGGAACAGGTGTCAACCGTGCTGGACGGCATCCGTGCCAGTCTGGCGCACGCGCCGGAGCGGGTGCTGTATGCGCCGGGCTGCCGGGTCAAGGATGACAGCAGGGAAGGCTTCGACCTGGCGCTGAAGACGGCGGCCGCCGCGGATACGATCGTGCTTGTGCTCGGCGGCTCGAGCGCGCGCGATTTCGGCGAAGGCACGATCGACCTACGTACAGGTGCTTCGGTCGTGACGGACCGCCCGCACAGCGACATGGACTGCGGCGAGGGCATCGACCGCTCCACGCTGGGCCTGTCCGGCGTGCAGCGGGAGCTGGCGGAAGAGCTGGCGAAGCTCGGGAAGCCGCTGGTTGTGGTGTACATCAACGGCCGGCCGGTCGCGGAGCCGTGGATCGACGAGCATGCCGACGCCATCCTGGAGGCATGGTATCCGGGGCAAGAGGGCGGCCGCGCGATCGCCGATATCGTATTCGGCGACGAGAACCCTTCAGGGCGGCTGACCGTCTCCGTTCCGAAGCACGTCGGCCAGCTGCCGGTCCGTTATAACAGCAAGCGAACGACCGGGCGGCGCTACCTGGAGACGGATTTGGATCCGGCTTATCCTTTCGGGTTCGGGCTCAGCTATACAGAGTTTGAGTACAGCCAGGTCACCGTCTCGCCGGCGGAAATGACGCCGGAAGGGCGGGCCGAGGCTGTGGTAACGGTCACCAACACCGGCAGCCGGGCTGGCGCGGAAACGGTCCAGCTGTACATATCCGACAAGGTCAGCACGGTGACCCGGCCGAAGAAGGAGCTGAAGGGCTTCGCGAAGATTTGGCTGCAGCCGGGAGAGACGAAGACGGTCGCGTTCGGGGTCGGGACAGAAGAGCTGTCCTTCATTGACCGTGATCTGAAACCGGTCGTCGAGGCCGGCGAATTTGAAATCCAGATCGGCCGGCATGCGCAGGACGTGCAGTCTGCCGTCCTGACGGTCCGGGGAAAAGAATGATTCATTGAAGCTAATATTTCAAGGGCGGCCCAAGTCTGCCAGCCCTACAAAAGAAGCCTGCAGCAATGGCCATTGCTGCAGGCTTCTTATTTATTCCTCCCGCTCGATCCGCCGTACGAATGACAATACGATATCCTGCGGATGATCGCCGAAGCCTGAACCAAACAGGTTCAGCCCGCGGCGGTTGGCGGTATCCGCCCGAACTTCAAGCCGGACGCGGACGGGCTGATTGAAGGCAAGCTTCAACTGCTCGATAGTCGTGCCCTCGGAGGGCTCTCCGTTCACCGTGCTGCCGCTGCCGGTCACCCGCCATTCGGTCAACTGGCCGTATTCGGTATTGCCCCTCCAGCGGTCCGGACTGAACCGGCCCTTGCGGTCGCCGAAGTCGCCGGGACTGGTCCAGGTGCCTAACGGGCAATCATTGATCGAGACCGTAATGTCCGAAGGCCAGTCCTGCTTGAAGCCCGGAGCCTCCGAGCACAATTCCGCACGGACGCACAGCTCGGCGAGCTCCACGCCGGGAGGCATCGGATTGGCAAAGTAGTACTCCAAATATCCGCTGCCCGAGAACCACAGCAGCGCGGCGTCCGTCCGTTCGGGCATGTAGAAGGCCCGGGGGTCGTCCGGCGAACCGATGCCGGATCCGTCCCGGGCGGCCAGCCCACAGGGCGGCTGAACCGAGCAGTGGGAGAACATGCCGATCGGCATGTGGATCTCCTCGGTGCGGCTCAGCCCGTCTCCGGGACGGGAGGGAAGCTCGAGCAGGATGGAGCGGTAGCTGACGGAGCAGATCTTCTCGCGGCCGGCTCCCGTCCGCGACTCGACGAGCTCGGCCTGCTCCAGAATCTGCACGTTGATCGACACTGTCGGCTGCGCGACGCCGAGCGCGTCGGCAAGCTGGCTGACGCTCATCGGCTTTTCGGCGAGGGCTTCCAGGATCCGCACCCGGACATCGCTGGACAGCGCCTTGGCCACATCGATCATACGGGACGCGGGGAAGTGGATTAATTCCTGTTTGAATTCGCTCATAGGCCAGTTCCTTTTCTTTTCATTTTCAACATGGTTTCATACCGATTAGTTTACAATAAATTTGTTGTATTGTAAAAACATAATGTACATTGTAATAAATATATATCGATGCTACAATGGGGGCAAATCCAATCCATGAAAGGTTGTGTTCGTGTTGACGCATACCATCCTGAACCAGGTCCACACCGATATTCCACGGCCGGAGTTCCCCCGTCCCGACTGGGAGCGGACCGATTGGCTGAACTTAAACGGGGAATGGTCCTTCCGGTTTGGCGCTGACAATGAGGGAGCGGGGGATTCGCCTCACCTCGCCGCAGAGACGGCGTACGATTTGACCATCACGGTTCCGTTCTCCTGGGCAAGCCCGCTATCCGGCATTGGCCAGGACCGGAAGGGAACCGGCTGGTACCGCCGTACCGTGGCATGGGCTCCTGTGAACCCGGGTGACCGCGTATTTCTGCGGTTTGGTGCGGTCGATTACCACTGCGACGTTTGGGTAAACGGCAGTCCGGCAGGCTCGCATCAGGGAGGCTACGGCACGTTTGAATTCGACGTGACCGCGCTGTGGCGTACGGAGGCGGACAATACGATCGTCATCCGTGCAGAAGACAACGATCTGGACGTTCAGGCGCGCGGCAAGCAGGGGTACGGAGAAAGCCGCGGCATCTGGCAGCCGGTATGGCTGGAGGCGCGGCCGCAGAGCTACATTCAGCACAGCAAGTTCCATACTGCGATCGACGGCACCGTCAGCGTTCAGGCCAGAATCGTATCCGAAGAGGCACAGGAGGCCGAGCTGGAGTTCGATTTTGACGGAGGAGCGGTACGTCATCGGGAGTCGATTCGCCTTGAAGCAGGAGAGAACCGGATCGAAACGTCGTTCCGGGTGGAGAGTCCGCGTCTGTGGAGCCCGGATTCGCCGGAGCTGTATGAAGGTGAGATCCGTCTGAGCGGAAATTTCGGACAGGACCTCGTCCGCACGTACTTCGGCATTCGCGAAATCGGTACGGCCCGGTTCGGGGAGCGGGGATACCGCTGGATTACATTGAACGGCAAGCCGATCTATTTAAACGGGACGCTGGACCAGTCCTATCACGAGACCGGGTATTTTACGTTCCCGTCCGATGAGGATATGCGCCACGAAATTTATATGCTGAAGCGGATCGGCCTTAATTTTGTCCGTATCCATATCAAGCCGGAGGAGCCGAGAAAGCTGTATTGGGCCGACAAGCTCGGCGTGCTGGTAATGGAAGACATGCCTTGCTTCTGGGGCAACCCGGATGAACAGGCACGGTCGGCTTATGAAAGCGAAGCGCTGGAGACCATTGAAAGGGACTACAACCATCCGTCTGTTTTCTCCTGGGTCATGTTCAATGAAACCTGGGGGCTTAAGACGGATCCCAAGGCTGCGGGTCTTACCGGCGACGGCAACCAGGGAATCAATTATTTGCCGGACACGCAGGAATGGGTGCGGGGCATTTACCAGTGGGCCAAGCGCCTGGATCCTACCCGCATCGTAGAGGACAACTCGCCTTGCAACCGGGACCATGTCGAAACGGATATCAACACCTGGCACTTTTATATTAATGGATACGACCAGCTTCGGGCCCATGTCACCGAAGTCGTAGAGCAGACCTATCCCGGCTCTGCCGCCAACTACATTGGCGGCAACGTTCAGTCCGATGCTCCGCTGATGAACAGCGAATGCGGCAACGTCTGGGGCGTGGAAGGCGGCACAGGGGACAGCGATCTGGCCTGGCATTATCATTTCATGCTGAACGAGTTCCGCCGTCATGACAAAATGTGCGGCTTCGTGTTCACGGAGCTGCGGGACGTGACGAACGAGTTCAACGGCTACTACCGGCTCGACGGAACGGATAAGGATTTCGGCTACGACGGCATTGTGCCGGGCATGTCGCTGTCAGACCTGCACACGGCCGACTTCGTGGTCATTGACGCGCCGCCGTGCACGACGGTCGATGCGGGTTCGGTTCAGACGGTATCCCTGCTTCGCTCCAGTTACGACGACCGCTACCACGGCCAGCCGCTGCGCCTGGAATGGGAATTGGCCTATGACCGGCTCGGGACCCGGATCGTTCATGACCGCGGGAGTGCAGCCGCCGCATGGGACGGCTACGGCGTAGCCCCGCTGGACCCGGTCCAGGTGCAGATGCCTGCGGCCGACGCCGTGGCCGTGTTCGCCGTACAGCTTGTAGACGCTGCAGGAAACGTCATTACCCGGAACTTCACCACGTTCGATGTCCGGAGCGGTCAGAGCGAAGGAGCTTATGGGGTGAGCGGGCTGACTCTGAGCGTTCCGGTCGCGGATTTCGCCGAGCAAACCTTTGCCCATCAGTGGAATTCCATCCAGAACCACAAGGTAAGCGGTGGAGAGGAAGGGGCTTTTGCCTTTGATATCTCCCTGCCGGGTACGAATGAACAACCTTTGATCGGGCGGATGGAAATTCTGTTCGAAGCAAGTTCCAAGCGTCTGCTCGTCCGGAACAAGGAAGGGGCAAGGGAACAGGAGTCCGGCATCCACTTCATGCACGGCGCCCTGTCGGATCCCGAATACAATCCGAATACGTACTACATGACAGGGGAACGGAAGCACGAATCGCGGGTGCGCGTCCTGATCGACGGCGAGGCGGTTGCCACGATCGTTCTGCCGGATGATCCTGCTGATTCCCGCGGCGTACTGTCATGGCATTACCAGCTGGCGCATAACAAGCTGGAGGAAGCCGGTTCTTACGGCTATCTATGCAAAGTGGAGGTGCCGAGCCGGATCGCCTCGCGGT
Source organism: Paenibacillus sp. XY044 (assembly GCF_002257645.1). Taxonomy (GTDB): domain Bacteria; phylum Bacillota; class Bacilli; order Paenibacillales; family Paenibacillaceae; genus Paenibacillus_AQ. Next base: position 8,610 of record NZ_NQMO01000015.1, read on the forward strand.
TGAACGGAAGCCGCAAGTTCCGGCTGGAGCTCCAGGCCGATGAAGGCGGGATTGCGCTGTATGGCCGGAATGCCGGCCGGTATCCGCTGGATATCGTAATCCAATGCCAATAATGCGATAGAACAACCAACAATTGAGGTGCCCGGCAGCGTGATGCTGTCGGGCCTTTTGCGTGTGCGCGCAGATCCGCCCATCGTAACCATATGTATTTTTTTACAGATAAATGTTGACAAAGGGGGCGGCCGAGAGTAAATTAAACAACGTATTAAACACTGTTTAAATATGCTGCATGACAAGGGAGGAGGGCAGGTGAAAGAACCGATGAAGGAAGACATTACAGGGCATACCTCGGGAACCGACACCAAACACGATATTTTACAAGCCACCGTCGAGCTGATTCGGGATGAAGGCATCGAGTGTGCCACCCTGCGCCGGATCGCGACCAAGGCGGATACCAACCTGGCGCTGGTCAACTACCACTTCGGCTCGAAGGAGAAACTGATCACTCAGGCGATCCGTTCCCTGGTGCTGACGTTCGAGGACGTGTTTAACGCGCTGGAGGACGACGCGATGCCGGCGAAGGAAAGACTGAAGCAGTTCTTTTACCGCTATGTCCGCCATTTACAGGAATACCCGGGGCTGGTGAGACAGATGATCGATCAGACCCGCGTTATTTTCGAGTCGCAGCATGAGTACTCGCATTATTGCAAGGTGATGAAGACCCGGCGGCTGATCGGGACTGTCAGAGAAATTACCGGGGAGGAAGACGACGATAAAATCCGGAAGATGCTGATGCAGCTGTACGGGGCGATCTTTTTCCCGGTCATCATGAAGTCTTTTCTGGCCAATGGCGACGAGGACATGGCATCAACCATCCATATCGCGCCGCTTGAGGAGCAGATTGACACGTTGTTTGAGCATTATTTTCACCAATACAGCTAGAGTGGAACGGGAGAACCAGACTATATATAGAAATGAGTGGAGAGATTTATGTCTAAAACCTTGGCGGGCAACCCCGCCGCAGAAGTCCCATTCTCGCTGAAAAAGATCATTCCGCCCATGCTGGCCATTATCGTCGGCATGATCATGGTTATTCTGGACAGCACGGTGGTCAACGTCGCGGTGCCGAACCTGGTGAGCTACTTTGACACTGACCTGAAGACCATTCAATGGGCGATTACCGGTTATACGTTGGCCCTTTCGGCAGTCATTCCGCTGGCCGGCTGGATGACCGACCGTTTCGGCTCCAAACAGGTTTTCATTGCCACCATCATTATGTTTGTGATCGGATCGGCGCTCTGCTCTATGGCGCAGACGTCGACCCAGTTGATTATTTACCGAGTTATCCAGGGGCTTGGCGGGGGCATGGTCGCGCCGATCGGCATGGCGCTTGTCTTTAAGCTCGCCCCTCCGGAGCGCCGCGGCTCGATCATGGGGCTGCTCGGCATTCCAATGCTTCTTGCGCCGGCGCTCGGCCCGATTCTGTCGGGCTGGCTGGTGGAATACGTGAACTGGCACTGGATCTTCCTGATCAACGTTCCGATCGGTGTCGTCGGCGTCATCCTGGGCGTGAAGTTTCTGCCGGCAGCGGATCGGCAGCAGACTCCGCACCTCGATTTGATCGGCATGATTCTGGCCCCGATCGCCTTCGCTATGCTGGCTTACGGCGTCAATGAGGGAGGCAGCGTGAGCTGGTCCTCGACCGGTGCATTGACCGGACTCATCGTCGGCGGGGCTGCCCTGCTGATGTTTATCGCCGTGGAGCTTCGCCAGAAGAACCCGCTGCTGGAACTGCGCGTCTTCGGTTCCTCGGATTTCACCCGGGGTATCATCCTCTCCTGGATCATGCAGGCAGCCTTGTTCGGCTCGATGCTGTTCGTCCCGCTGTACCTGCAGCAGATCCGCCAATTCACGCCGCTGGAGACCGGCTTTATCCTGCTGCCGCAGGCACTGGCTTCCGGGATCGGCATGCCGATCGGCGGGAAGTTTTTCGATAGATACGGCGCCCGCCCCGTGGCGATTATCGGCCTTCTCCTTATCTCGGCAGCACTGTTCAGCCTGTCGAATATTACGGCCGACACGTCACTGTGGACGATCATGCCGCTGCTCTTCATGCTGGGATTCGGCATGGGCTTATCGATGATGCCGCTGAATACCCATGTGCTGAACGCCGCGCCGCGCAAGCTGGTGAACCGGGTTACGCCGTTGACCGCTGCCGCGCAGCAGGTCGTCGTGTCCTTTGCGGTCGCCGGCATGTCAGGCTACCTGATCAGCCGCACAACCAGTCACGCGAGTCATGGAGGCAATCCTCTGACTGCGGCTGTCCAGGGATTCGGCGACGTGTTCTTCCTGGCATCCTGCTTTGCGATCGTTGGTGTGCTGCTGTGCCTCATTTTGCGCAGACCGAAGCCAGTCGCAGCGGATGTCGCGGACGGAAATCAGCCGGATCCGTCGCTGATGATCAGCCACTGATCGGCAAGACATCGAAATGCGTTCTGTAAACAGGAACCCGGCATCCTTCTTCCATTGGGAAAAGGGGCCGGGTTCCCTTTGTTTTTGGGAAAATTTAATGTTCACTCGTCGGATTCTGTCGTATCATGATGCTAGGGCCCTTCACGGGCACGGGGCAGGCTGCCATATCCCTCGCTTCTATACTTACGATAAAAAAGGAGAAATCGATCATGTCTGAACGTTTTCATATCGTGGGGATTTCCGGAAGTCTCCGCAAGCATTCCCACAATACACAGCTGCTTCATAACGCGGCAGCGCTTCTGCCGGAGGATTTCCGCTTCACGCTTGCCGATATTTCCGTACTTCCTTTATATAATCAGGATTTGGAAAGTGAACTGCCGGAAGCGGTGAAGCAGTTTGCCGAGCTGCTGCATTCGGCCAATGGCTTTTTGATCAGCTCTCCGGAATATAACGGGCAGCTTTCGGGCGCGTTGAAGAATGCGCTGGATTGGGCTTCAAGACCGGCCGTCCAAACGCCGCTGGCACTAAAGCCGGTAGCGCTCATGGGCGCAACGCCGGGCATGGGCGGCACGGGCAGAGCCCAGGTTGGCATTCGCTCACTCCTGTTTGCACTCAATATGGATGCGGTGAACCGGCCGGAATTTTTGCTCCCGCAATCGCATACCAAATTTGACGATTCCGGTGCGCTGACCGACCCGATGGCTCAGCAAATTATGCAGCAGCTCGTGGATAATGTGGTCACCAAAGTCAAGAAGCATGCTGAGGAGCAGTAAGCAGGCCGACTTGGCGCACCGACTGGTAAACTGTATTGGTGAATTTCCCGGACCGCCTTCATGGGCTGAATGAAACGGGGATTTAAAGGCTGCGATCAAGCAGCGTGAACAGAATACTTAACGACGGGTGCTGACAAAGGCCCGTCCAACAAGGGATATGTGCAACACCGCTTCGTGCACGCCGCTAGGGGCGTCCGCTTACAGGGCGGGAAAGGCTCCAGTACGCGGGGAACACCGTGCCTGCTGGAGCCTTTTTTCCTTTTTGAAAGTCCGGAACGTGCAGCCTCCTATAGAAATGCATTTCTGATCCGGCAAGTAAGACATCCTCTGCAGGCAGTCTGCCTTCTGTTGGAAAGTACATCGATAGACGTTTTGCATTTCGGCAGGAACTGTTTTTTTGGGGACCGATTGAAACCTGAACCCGGGCATGTGCGTATTACCTAGTTAACCAGCATCATGCAAAAACCTGTTTCAACGGGTCGCCACATGGTAAATGAATGGGGAAGGCTCAGGCTTTCTTTGATCCATTTGCTGCCATGGCGGCAGAAGGCGAAACTTCTTGCAGGATGCCGGATGGAATCATCAAGACTACTTTATAAGGAGAAGATGTTGAAGTGGAAAGTGACAGGTATGCGTTAAATTTGGTTTTGGTTGCTTTACTGATCGGTTTGTCGGCCTTTTTCGTCGCGGTGGAGTTTGCCGTCATCCGTATCCGGGGAAGCCGGGTCGATCAACTGATCGCTGAAGGTCGCAAGGGCGCAAAGGCTGTAAAGAAGGTCATCGACAATCTGGACGGATACTTGTCCGCGTGTCAGCTCGGGATTACGATTACGTCACTCTGTCTTGGTTTCCTGGGGGAGCCTACGGTGGAGAAGATTCTTACCCCGGTGTTTGAGAAGTGGCATATGCCCGAAGCGTTAGGCCATTTTCTGTCACTGCTGATTGCATTTACGGTCATTACGTACCTGCACGTCGTCATTGGCGAATTGGCGCCGAAAACGGTGGCTATCCGCAAAGCGGAGACCGTTGCCTTACTGACGGCGACACCCATTATCTGGTTTAACAAAATCATGTACCCGTTCATTTGGCTGCTGAATGGATCGGCGAACCAGCTGGTTCGATTGTTCGGCGTAAAGCCCGCTTCCGAGCATGAGGAGGCCCACTCCGAGGAGGAACTGCAGATTATTCTGAGTGAGAGCCATGAGAGTGGAAAAATTAACGATAACGAATTCGGTTATGTCAGCAGGATTTTCGCGTTTGACAACATGCTGGCCAAGGAAATTATGGTACCGCGTACGGACATGATCTGTCTGGATAAAGACAAGTCGCGGTCTGAAAATATGAAAGTTATTAAAGAACAGCAGTACTCCAGGTTTCCGCTTATCGACGGAAGCAAGGATAATGTCATCGGCATCATTAATACGAAGCAATTTTTCCTGGCTTATGAAGAAAACGAAGAGCTGGATGTGGCGAGCCTGATCCATCCGGTGATGGCGGTATCCGAAGTGATGCCGGTCAATGTGCTGCTGCAGCGGATGCAGAAGGAAGCGACGCACATGGCGATCCTGATCGATGAATACGGCGGAACCTCCGGTCTCGTTACGATTGAAGACATTATTGAAGAGATCGTCGGCGAGATTCGCGACGAGTTCGATAAGGACGAAGTCGAAGACGTCCAGGAGATCGGTGAGCAGCATTTGATCGTGGACGGCAAAGTATCGATTTCAATGGTTAATGATTATTTCTTTATGGATTTGGATACAAAGGAATGGGATACGATCGGCGGCTGGCTCTACAGCCAGATCAGCGAAATGGCCGAAGGCGAGACGTTTGTGTATGAAGGAACGGCCTTCACCCTGCTGGAGCGGGATCATAACCGCTACTGCCGCATCGAAATCAAGAAGATCAAGATGAGCGAGGAATAAATATGGACAATCCGGTGAATTGGGCAAGCCGTTTTAAGCGGTTTTTACTAAATAACAGATTTGTATTGTTTATGCTGGTGGTGCTGCTGCTGGGACTGAACATTCTGGTCCTCACCAAAATTTCATTCGTGTTCGAGCCGCTGATCGTCCTGGTCAAAACCGTCGTGCTGCCGCTCATTCTCGCCGGAATTGCGTATTATTTGCTCAATCCGATTGTGGATTTTCTGGAAAAACGAAAGGTGAAGCGCCTGCACACCATTCTGCTGCTGTACGTTCTCATTATCGGCATCATCGCCGCGCTTGTGACGCTGGTCATCCCGGTCATCCGGGAGCAGATCATGGATTTGGTGAACAATTTCCCGGGCTATGCCGAGGTCGCTCGGATCAAGGTCGAAGAGCTGATGGGGAGCAATCTGGTCAGCAAGCTGCAGGAAAACGTGTTGTTCGATCCGCAGGAGCTGATGAAAACCGTCTCGGAGAAAGGTACGGAATTCCTGAACCGCACCTGGATGGGGCTTGGCGGATTCGTGGGCGGTCTGATCGAAGTGGTGCTGGCCGTGGTGACGCTGCCGTTCATTCTGTTCTACCTGCTGAAGGACGGCAAACGGCTGCCGGGTTATATTTTAAACTTTGTGCCGACGCGGCTGCGCGGGGAAACTTCGCGGGTCATGAAAGAAATGAACCACCAGATCAGCTCTTATATCCGCGGGCAGATCATCGTTAGCTTCTGTATCGGGGTGCTGCTGTTCGCCGGGTATATCATTATCGGCTTGAAGTATTCGCTGATTCTGGCCATCATCGCGGCATGCACCAGCGTCGTCCCTTATTTGGGACCGGCGATCGCCATTACACCGGCGCTCATCGTCGCAGTCGTCACCTCGCCGATCATGCTGCTCAAGATGGTGATCGTCTGGACCGTCGTCCAGCTCATCGAAGGGAAGTTCATTTCCCCGCAAATTATGGGCAAGACGCTGAAGATTCATCCGATCACGATTATCTTCGTCATTCTGACGAGCGGCAACTTGTTTGGCATCGTCGGCATTCTGCTCGCGGTGCCGGGATATGCCGTGCTGAAGGTAGTCGTATCCCATCTGTACCGCTGGTTCCGGGTGCGTTCGGGACTTTACGAACCCGAGCGGCCACCGGCTGTCAAGGCGGGCGATTCCCGGCAGCCGTGATGTCGAGAGCTGCTATAGAGGAGATCGCGTTAAACTGAAGATGGCACGGGTCGTCTCCCCGGATTCCTAGATCCGGCGGGGACGGCTTTATTTTTTCCCCATTGTAATTCGGGAGGGAGCATGTGATAATGGGTTGTTCGCCTTCACGGAAGTGGAGGCGGCTGTATTTATGAGTAGCTTGGAGGGAACCAAAAGACGTGGAGCGGTATCCTTTTACGTATGATCCAACACGGCCCTTCGTCCAGCAAGCGGGCGAATGGGTGGCCGATGTGTTTTACGATTTGCTGCCGGAAGCGGGATTTGAAATCCGCGATGAGCAGATTTATATGGCATTTCAGCTGGAGAAAGCTTTTGCTGAGAAAAAAACGATATTTGCCGAGGCGGGAGTCGGGACGGGCAAGACATTGGTGTACTTGCTCTATTCCGTTTGCTACGCGCGGTATACCCGCAGACCGGCGGTCATCGCCTGCGCCGACGAATCGCTGATCGAGCAGCTGGTGAAGCCGGAGGGCGACATTGCGAAATTGGCCCGCCACCTGGGGCTTCACATCGATGCCCGGCTGGGTAAATCGCCTGACCAGTACCTCTGCCTGCGCAAATTGGACGATGTCCGGCTGCGGGACGAAGAAGGGGTACGCTGGGACGACTTGGCCGCTGGCCTGCCGGATTTCGTGTATGCCTCCGCGCCGATGCAGTCCTTTCATGCCTACGGGGACCGGAAGGGGTACCCGGAGTTAACCGATGAGGAGTGGAGCCGGATTAACTGGGATCCGTTCCAGGACTGCTTCACCTGCGACCGCCGCCATCGCTGCGGCCAGACGCTGTCGCGGGATCATTACCGCCAGGCGGCGGACCTGATCATCTGCTCGCATGATTATTACATGGAGCATGTATGGACTTACGAGGGCCGAAAGAGGGAGGGGCAGCTGCCCCTACTGCCGGAGCACTGCGCCGTCGTCTTCGACGAAGGGCATCTGCTCGAATCGGCCGCCATGAAGGCCCTCAGCTATAAAATGAAGCATGTCGTGTTTGAGGAACTCATCACACGGCTGCTTCAGGGCGAGATCCGCGAATCGCTGGCGGTGCTGATCGACGAGGCGATCGTGCAGAGCGAAGCGATGTTCGCGGCATTCGGTCGACAGAGCCGCAGCGTGGCCGGCTCCGACCGAAAGGAAATCGTGCTGGACGGCGCGCTGCTCGCCGAGGTGCACCGTTTCCGCTCGCTCCTCACCTCGATCGAGGAGGAGCTCGTGTTTGAGAGCGAGCTGTACACGCTGAACGAGTACGAGCTCCGGATCGTGGAAGAGCATCTGGAGATGATGCAGAAGGCGCTCCATCTGTTCGAGCGGTCCGAGGCGCTGATCTGCTGGGCGGTGGATGGCCCGGACGGGCTGACGCTGTCGATCATGCCGAGAACGGTCAAGGAGGTGCTGCAGGAGCAGGTGTTCGGCGCGAAAATGCCGGTCGTGTTCTCCTCAGCCACCTTGTCGGTTCAGGGCTCCTTCGGCTACGTGTCGGACAGCCTGGGCATCGGCAGCTCTCTCGCCTTCTCCGTGCCGTCCCCGTATGACTATGCGGAGCAGATGCAGGTGCTGGCCCCGGCGGATCCTCTGTCGACGGCCGATTTTAACGGCAAGTTGGAAGCCGCTGCCCGCCTTTTGCGCGAGTCGGGGGGCCGCGCGCTGATCCTGTTTAACAGCAGGGAGGAGCTGCGGCGCTTTAAGCAGGAGCTTGCCGCAGGCGCGATCCAAGTACCGGACGTTCCGTTTTACTTCGAAGGTGATCAGGAGATCAGCTATCTGATCTCCGCCTTCCAGCGCGAGGAGACCAGCGTGCTGTGCGCTGTCAGTCTGTGGGAGGGATTGGACGTGCCCGGACCGGCGCTCTCAAACGTGATCGTCTGGTCGCTGCCGTTCCCGCCGCATGATCCGGTGTTTACGGCGAAGCGCAAAGAATCGGCGGCACCGTTCGAAGAGGTGGACATGCCGTATATGCTGCTTCGGCTCCGCCAGGGCATCGGCCGGCTGATCCGCTCCCGCGAGGACCGGGGCGCCGTCGCCATCCTAGGCGAAGAGCTTGCCGGCACCACGCCCGTGCAGGAGCAGGTGCTGGCGGTGCTGCCCGAAGGCGTGACGCTGCAGGTATTGTCTTAACCTGCAGCGTCTCAACCGGGTTCAAAGACGCTCAGGAAACGCAAGTCGCGTTAAGTTGTTAATCCCGTTAATTTTTATCAGATAGATTGAACTAGAGTTTTGCATTGAACCTCTTGTTATAGCGGCCTAATAGAGGCCTATAGCACATTCATTTCTTTAGTTCATTCTATAAAGATGAACCCAATGCGCATGTTTAAAAGCCAACCCTAGCCGATTCAGGAAGGGGTTGGCTTTTTTTTGTCCGTGTGCGAGCAAGTCATTCAGGATCGTTCACCGAGCCGATGAACAACCAGGCGCGAGTCTGCGTATCCTCGATCGCCAGGAAGAACGGCCGGTTCACCGTCATTTCATGCACCTTCATCGGCATGGAGCCGGATTCGGCCCCGATGACCGTTGCCGCCGCCGCTTCGGTTCCCTTTTCGTTGACGTCCAGTACCATCCGGTGCAGAACCTTGGACAGGAATAACGGGCGAATGTCGGCCATATGGGAAAAGTCGGCCCCATCCGGCTGAAAGGCCTGCTTCATGCCGAGCCGGATAAGCGGATCCTTCAGGTCGCCGCCGTACTCTGCCTTGAACCGGGGCAGTCCGAGCTGCACGGATGCCTCATCAAAGGGCTGCTGCCACAGAGCGGGGTCTGCCCAGAGCTGTTGCTCCAATTGGTCCAGTGAAGAGCCGGCGGCGGGAAGGATGACCAGCATATCCATGCGGCCGTCTCCGTAAGGAAGGCGGACGGCCTGCCAATCGGGGGTTTCTTTATACGGCAGCATGTTGGCGGTATGCATCATGGGAAGCGTCCGTTCGCTGCCGTCCGCCAGCATGAACGGTTCCTCCTTGGTGTACTTCGGATTGAACGGATCGGTCCATGCCCCATTAAAATAAATCGCGTTGGCCAGCACCGCAATCGTTGACTTTGGCAGCGGCTGCACCAGCATCTTCTCGATTTTGCCCCCGGTCTCCTTGCTGATCCAGCGGTTAATCGTCTTCGTCGACTTGTCGGAAGCGAAATCAACCTCCTGAACCTCGGCCCCGTAGCTGTCCTTGCCTGCCTGGATAAAAGAGTCCTTGAAGGGAACGCCCTGCTGGTGCCAGATCGCATTGGCGATGTTCAGCCGCACGCCGGAATCCTCCCCTTCCAGCAGCCTGGCTAAAATTCGGTTTCCCGCGTTAAACTCACTCAGCGGCATGTCTTTCAGCCCGAATACGGAAGCCATTTCGCTTGCCGTCGTGCCGGCGCTGCCGTTGTAGGCCATGGATAGGGCCGTCCAGATGCTGTAGGGGGAGAGAAGAACATTGTCTCCGGCTTCGGCCTGCCCGACAAGTTCGCGGTGGAGCTGCAGTCCCAGGCGGTTGTGGGCGGAGATGAGCGCAGGATCGACTTTGCCCGCCTCCTGCTTCCGGGCCTCCAGGGAGATCGGAGGAGACGGATTGCCGCGTTGGCCGGGACTGCCATCTTCCTGCTTCGAGCATGCGGTTAGTGCCAGAAGAAGCATGGCGAGCAGCAGGTGCAGCATTTTGGTTGTTGGCATGGATCGGAAACCTCCTTATCGATGGAATCAGGTCTTCAGATAGGTTAACTATTCGCGCCGGTAAAAAGGATGACGTCCGTTCATATTTCATATGTTGAAATGGTTTGCGTTAAAAAATGGTAAAAGGGGTGTTGCCTACCAGACGGTTATGAGCCGCCGGAAGTTGCACCTAAAGCCCATTTCTAGATGGAAGCGTTGCCACTTCCCGGAATTTGATTCGCACAACTCGGGAACGGTATAATGAGAATGCTTTGAAGTCAATCTAACTGACCAATTTATTCCTTTAAGACAGCAAGGAGTTGTACAACATGTCCAAAACATTTCCATATAACCAAGATTTGGCTTCCCTGCTATCGCTCTCCTTCAGCGCGATGAACCAGGAGCTCCATAACCGCCTGAAGGAGGCGGGATTCGGCGATGTGCGTCCGGCGCACAGCTTTTTGTTCCAGGGCTTGATGCCGGATGGGGCGACGGCCAAGACGCTCGTGGCGCATCTGGGCATATCCAAGCAGGCGGTCAGCCAAATGCTCGACTACCTGGAGGAATGCGGCTATGTCGCGCGCAAGCCCCACCCGTCCGACGGCCGGGGCAAGATGGTCGTCCTGACCGACCGCGGCTGGTCGCTGGTGCGGACGAAAGAGAACATTTACAAGGAGATTGAGCAGCGCTGGGCCCGGATGATCGGGAGTGACCATATGAAGGCGCTGCAGCAGGATTTGAAGCACATTATCGAAAACGTCAACGAAGAGGATCTACAGCACCCACTGCGCCCCGTGTGGTAGGCGATGGCGAAAAAGGGAGCGGTGCTGCTGCTGCTGGTCATTCTTTGCGTGTATGAATATATCCGTACCGATACGCCGGACCAGAACCCTTATCTCATTACCGACTACAGCCGGCTTCACCCCGTTAAGGTGGAGAGGGTGGTCAAAGGCCAGAAGGAGGAGCAGCTGGTCCGGCTGCTTCAGGAGGCAAGGGAGAAACAACTTACCGTATCGATTGCGGGCCAGCGTCATAGCCAGGGAGGGCATACCTACTATAAAGACGGGATTGTCGTCGATATGACCGATTACAACCGGGTCCTGTCCGTCGATCCGGATCAGCGGCAAATCCGCGTACAGGCCGGGGCTACCTGGGAGCAGGTCCAGAAAGCCGTTAATCCGTACCATTTGTCCGTAAAGACGATGCAGTCGCAAAATATTTTTACCGTTGGCGGCTCCATTAGCGTTAACGCGCACGGACGCGACATCCGGAGCGGTTCCCTGATCGGCAGCGTGGATTCATTCCGGTTGCTGACCGCAGACGGTCAAATCCGCAGCATCAGCCGGGAAGACAACCCGGAACTGTTTCGGCTCGCGCTCGGCGGGTACGGCCTGTTCGGCATCATTCTGGATGTAACGCTGAATTTGACGGATGACGAGGTTTACCGGATGAGGAGCGAGGCAGTGAAGGTGGAGGATTATAGCCGGTATTTTCAGGAGAAGGTGCTGGGAAATCCCGATGTGCGCATGCATATCGCCCGGGTTTCGGTGGCGCCGGACCGCTTTTTGACGGACATGTATGCGATCAATTATTCGGCAGACCCTAAGCTGCGGCTGGTGGATTATGATAAGCTGCGGACCCGCGATCAGGGCGTCATCCCGAGTAAAATCATGTTCAGCCTGAACCGGGGCAGCGATTGGGGAAAGAACACATTCTGGTCTTTGCAGAAGCTGTATTTTACCAAGCAGCAAAATAAGGCGATCAGTCGGAACAACGCCATGCGCTCCGAGAGCGAATTTATGGAATACGGCCAGCCCGGCGCGAATGATCTGCTGCAGGAGTATTTTATTCCGGTGGACCAATTTGCGGATTTTGTTCATGGGATGAAAGATATCGTGCGGGATGACAAGCTTAACCTGCTGAATATTACCGTCCGCTACGTTCAGGAGGATCATGAAGCCGTTCTCTCTTATGCGCAAAAAGACATGTTTGCCCTCGTATGTTTGTTTCATGTGCCGTTATCGGAGCAAGGGCAGGCGAAAGTAAGGGAAGGGATCCGGGATCTGATCGATGAAGTGGAGCATGAGGGTGGAACCTACTATCTGCCTTATGCGGCATACCCTACGGTTGACCAGTTCAGACGGGTCTATCCGGAGTATCGCGATTTTTTTCGGAAGAAGGATGAATACGATCCTCGGCATCTTTTTATGAACTATTTTTATGAACAATACAAAGGGGAGTAGGCCATGAACATGAGGTGGCTGATCCGTTCCCAAAGCATGGTGACGCTCGCTTCCGGCATGATATATCCTTATTATCTTCTGTTTCTGAAAAATCTGGGCAACAGCTATGCCAAATACGGCCTGGCTTTTGCCGTGTTTACGATCAGCTCCGCGGCGTTTTCCCAGTGGCTCGCCCCGAGGCTGGACCGCAGCAGTTACCGGGTGCTGCTTATCAGCTCCCTTGGCATGATGCTGGCGATGCTGGCGTTCCCCTGGGTCCAGTCCTATGCGTGGGTACTGTTTCTTCAGCTATTGATGGGTTGCTGCAGTGCTATGCAAAAGATGAGCGAACGCCTGCTGCTTGCCGATCATACGGTCCAGGGAGAGCGGGGACCGGTGATCGGTTCCTATCATTTCTGGACCTCGGCCGCATCCGGCTTCGCCGTCATTCTCGGCGGTTACCTGATCGACTGGCTGACGATCGACGCCTTATTTTATGCCAGTGCCGTCATGTACGGAGTCAGTGCCTGGGCGGTTTGGAGAATGCGCAGGCCGTGAAGGACGGGGAGGCCTTCTCCGGAATTGTTGTGAACATGCTAAAAAACTGTTGTGATGGCCGTTATGGCTTGGCGGCAGTTTTTTTCGCTTTTTGTGACTCGTTCCCAGACAAGCTCACCCCAGCATATGCGTCATCGCGATCATGGAGAGGAGCCCGAAGATGAAGGAAAAGGTCGAAGCCCGCTCGTTGCCGTCCCCGTGGCTTTCCGGAATGAGCTCCTTGTAAACGACGAACAGCATGGCACCGGCGGCAAAAGCCAACCCGTATGGTACGATACCGGTGAAGGAGGCAGTAAATTTCAGCCCGGCCCAGCAGGAGAGGAACTCCAGCCCGCCCGTAAGCGCGGCGAGAAGAAAGGCATACCGCTTTCGCATGCCGTGCGTGACCAGGTAGAGTGCCGTCAGAAAGCCCTCGGGGATGTTTTGCAGGCCGATGCTCAGCGCCACGATCGTTCCCAGCTCCAGGTGAGGACTGCCGTAGCTGACGCCGACCGACAGCCCTTCGGGTAAATTGTGCAGCGCCATGGCCGACAGAAACATCCAGGACCCGGTCTGTGCATTGTCTCTCCGTTGGATGTCATGATCCGGATCCGTGTGGGGGATGAGCAGCTCCATCAGGGTCAACGTCACCGTTCCGAGGAGGATGCCGATCGTCAGCACCCACAGGTTCGACAGCTTGAGGGAAGATGGAATCAGCCCGTACGTCGAGGCGGCAACCATGATCCCTGCCGTGAAGGCGAGCAGGCTGTCTCTGCCCCGGTGGCTGATATTCGAAAAGAGCAGGGCGGGAAGGGCTCCCGCCGCCGTACAAAGGGAAGTCGCAAGGCTCCCCAGAATCATTGCGTTCACGTATGCCTCCTGCCGCCAGCGACTAAAATGCCATGGCTACACCTGTTTTCATACCGGTGCATGTCATCACAGCCGTCGGGCTTGTTCGTATTTAATTTAAAATATGAACAAGCCTGCCGAAGCATGACCCCGACCAGATATTTAGCATGCTGACAACAAAGAACCGTCCACCCTCAGGGGCGAACGGTTCTTTGTTGTATTACGATGTGCTGCGCCGTACAAGCGAGCGGCTTCGCACAGGTTTATTTCTCGGTAATCGTGACGCCGTCGATCGTAACTTTCTCGGTCGGGGTGCTTTCCTCGCCGCTAGGTCCGACGGTGACCGGTGTTTTGGCGATCTGCATCACGACGTCCATACCCTTCGTAACCTTGCCAAAAATGGTGTAGTTCGGCTGTTGGTTCAGGTAATCGCTGTCCGCGCCGGTGCAGATGAAGAACTGGCTGCCGTTCGTATCCGGTCCGGCATTCGCCATGGCGACGATGCCAGGTTCGTATTTATAATTCGTTTTCTCATCCTCAAAAGAGTATCCCGGTCCGCCGGAGCCTGTTCCGGTCGGGTCGCCGGTCTGTACCATGAATGTTTCGATAATCCGGTGGAACACGACCCCGTTATAAAAACCTTCCTTGGACAGGAACACGAAGTTGTTGACTGTCTTCGGTGCGTCCTTGGCGAAAAGCTCGACCGTAAACGTGCCTTTGGACGTTTTGACTTCAGCCTCGTACTTTTTGTTCTGGTCGATCTGCATGGCAGGCGGGCTTGTCCAGCTCTTCTGCTCCTGACCGGAGGCCGAGGTCGAACCGTCCGTAGAGGAATCCGATCCTGCCGTATCGGACGATGACGAATTGCCGGAAGTTTGATCCGTCGTCTGCTCTGTAGTTTGTCCCCCGGATGTGTCCTTCGACGCATCCTCGTCGCTGTTTTTCTTGCCGCATCCGCCAAGTGCAAGTGCCGCTGTCAGCACGAGAACGAGTGGAAGCGTGAATGTCTTCAGTTTCATGAAATTGAGGTTCACTCCTTTGTGCAATCTGGTTTAATCATAGCGATTTTTGCGGATAAAATCCACTTTGGCAGAAGGCTGGATTCTTCAGGCTTTTTGCTGCATGCTGACATTCCATGAAACTTCGCGGCACGCTATGACGTTTATTACATATAACAGAAGATCGCATACTGAAAAGGAGGGAACGTTATGTTTGAAGAAGCCAACCGTCAGTTGACGAAGCTGAAAGAGGACATCCGGAACAAAACGAAATATGATAACCGGATGCAGGAATTGGCGCGGGAGCTGAGAGAGCATAAGGATGAAGCCGAGCGCTGGAAGCTCAGGCTTGCCGATGAGGACAAGGACGTGGAGCGTCTGACGGGGGCCTCGCTCTCCGGTTTGTTTTACAGCCTGATCGGCCGGAAAGAGGAGAAGCTGGAGCGGGAGCAGCTGGAAGTGCTGGAGGTCAAGGCGAAATACGATATGGCCATCCGCGGCGTGGCGGACATCCAAAGCGAACTGCAAGAGCTGGAACGGAAGTTCCAGGAGGTTCGTTACGCGGAGTTTGAATATGAGAAGATTCTGGACGAGAAGGAAAAAGTGATTTTACGGAACAACTCCGAGCTGGCGGGACTTGCAGAAGAGCAGGCCGATCTGTCGGTCCAACTTAAGGAACTGAAAGAGGCGGTGCGCGCGGGCGAAGTCGTGCTGGAAGACCTGGAGCGGGCGGATGACAGTCTGGGATCGGCCAGGAATTGGGGCACTTATGATATGCTCGGTGGCGGCATGATCTCCACGCATATGAAGCACAGCCGCATCGACGAGGCGATGGAACAGATTGAATCAGCCCAGTCCAGTCTGCGCCGGTTCGGCAAAGAGCTGAAGGACGTGCAAATGGCGCTGGATATCGAGATCGGAATTGGGAGCTTTCTGAAATTTTCCGATTATTTCTTCGACGGTTTTATATCCGATTGGCTCGTGCAGGGGAGAATCCGGGACACCCAGGACGAGGTGCAGGAGAAAATAACCGAAGTAGAGCGGATTGTCCGCCGCCTGGAGGGAGAGTATTCACGCCTCGATACCCGGCTGGCGGATACGAAGCGGAAATACGAGTCTATCATCGAGTTGGCGGAGTAGCATAATCCGATGTCAAAAGAACGTTATGCCAAAAGAACCGTCATGTCAAAGAACTCAAAACAACGCTCTGCAGCCGCAATGTTAAACAAAACGCGATGTCATGACGACACTTGCAAAAAGAAGCCGCCGGTCCCTGCTCTGACGAGCATGCCGTGCGGCTTCTTATTTGGCAAACGTGCTAACTTTGGCGTAAATGGCCACGGCCATACCCCAACGTAGACGTAAATGCAAAAGTGCATCTATTTGGCGGCGAAACAGGCCATTTCGAAGAAATAACTGCAAAAATGCCGTTATTTGGTCAGTCTAAGCCAAAACGGCCATCAAAGGCCGAAATAGATGCACAATTGCAGTTATTTAACGGTCAATTGGCTAAAATCGTGAAATTAGATCACTTTTGCCAGCTATTTAGTTAACGGCAGGCTATTATCCGTAGATTGGATGAATATGTGCCAGCTATTTAGTCACCGACGGGCTAAAAGGTCTCCGCCTAAGGCTTCCACTCCACGCTCTGAAGCAGCTGATGCTTCATCAGCGCCAGCACGAAGTCCACGTAATATTCCTTCCGGACGATCGCGCCGTATTCGTGATTTTTGTAGACATAAAACAAGGCGTCGGTGTAGATATCGTTGTCCTCGAAAAAGCGTCTGATCTGCTTGAGCCGGTCCAGATAAGGCTCTTCCTGCAGCAACCGGATGCGGAACTCCGCGTCCTGCTCGTTGACGCTTTCCGTAATCTGAATGATGCTCGGGTCGTAACGATACTCCAGCATAAGTGATCCTCCCTCGCTAGTGTCTATTTGCGCTGCTTCCAGAGGCCATCCGGCTTGCCGCCTTCAGCGATGTCCAACCTGCCAATGTCCCCCATGATTTCCATATGACATCAACAACGGCAAATTGTCAGCGGCGGTTACATCAAATACCGAAGATACACGTAACCACTGGCCAAGGCGACGGACAGCAGCATCATCGGAAAACCGAACTTCAGAAACTGGGCGAACTTGATCGGATATCCTTCCTTGGCGGCCATGCCGGCCACGATCAGGTTGGCGCTCGCACCGATCAGGGAGCCGTTGCCTCCCAGGCAGGCGCCCAGGGCCAAGCTCCACCACACCGGCTCCAAATTGCTAATGCCGAGGCTGCCCATGTCTTGGATCATCGGAATCATGGTGGCGACAAACGGAATGTTGTCGATAAAAGCGGACGCGATTGCGCTCATCCACAGAATGAGCATCGACGTCGCCGCGACGTCGCCGCCGGTGAGATCGGTGGCTTTCTCCGCCAGGGTGGCGATAACCCCTGTTTCGATCAAGCCGGCCACCAGCACGAACAGTCCCACGAAGAAGAAGATCGTCGGCCATTCGACCTTGGCAAAAGCCTCCTCAAGCATACGCTCGCCCGTCAGCAGGAGCAGCAGAAAAGCACCGGCGAGCGCGACGGTGGCCGATTCAAGGTGAACCAGCTGGTGGAGGAAGAAGCCGACGATCGTCAGCCCCATCACCGTCAGGCATTTGATCAGGAGCTTGCGGTCGGTGAGGAGTTCTTTTTCATCCAAATCCATGATGCTCTGCATCAGCTCCGGCGTCGTCTTGATTTGCTTGCGGAACATGAGAATGAATAATGGAATGAACACGACGAGAATGATCACTGCAATCGGCGTCAGGTTATTGATGAACGCGACGAAGGTCAGCTCCTTCACCGCGCTGCCGATCATAATGTTGGGCGGGTCGCCGATCAAGGTGGCGGTGCCGCCGACGTTCGACGCCATGATCTGGGTGATCAGAAATGGCGTCGGGTTAACCCGCAGCTGCCGGGTAATGCTGAGTGTGACGGGTACCATGAGCAGAACGGTGGTCACGTTATCGAGAAACGCCGATCCGACCGCGGTAATCAGAATCAGCGCCACCATGATGGCGACGGGCCGGCCTTTGGCCTTTTTCGCGGCCCATACCGCAATGAATTTGAATAATCCCGTCTCGGCCGTGATGTTGACGATGATCATCATGCCGACGAGCAGGCCAAGCGTGTTGAAATCAATATGATGAATCGCGGTTTCCTGGCTCACGACACCGAAAATGACCATAAGCGCACCCCCGATCATCGCCACGATCGTCCGGTGAATTTTTTCCGCGATAATAAATGCGTAAACAATGAGAAAAATACCAATAGCCAGTACAGCTTGCTGTTCCATAGCGTGCCTCCCCATCCTGTAATTGTATGAGTCTTGAATCTTGCAGCCCGGGTCTGGTCTTTTGAAAAGATCGGCATGACGTATAGCGTCTCCAGATCTCGACACTTTTTACCGGGTTTCCATCAGACGTGCCTATCCTCCTTTGCCTCAAGCTGAAGGAAGAGCGCATGGCGGACTCACACAACGAATGAGAGGGGTGAAAAAGACAAAAGGAGCCCGCACATGGCAGGCTCCTCCAAATGTATCGTATTTAATTGAAATGTAAAAACTTGCTCTCATTCTGAAAGGGAAACCGGAAATCGGTTTACAATAATTATAAAGTGTTCGCGCGATCTTGTAAACAACAGCCGGATATCCGGCTCAAAAAGAAGCATGTAAGGAGCAGGTTATGAACAAAAAATGGTGGAAAGAAGCCGTGGTTTATCAAATCTATCCGATCAGCTTCCTCGACACGAACGGTGACGGCAAGGGGGATCTGCTCGGCATTATCTCGAGACTGGATTACTTGAAGGACCTGGGTGTCGACGTGATCTGGATCTGCCCGATCTATAAGTCCCCCAATCACGATAACGGATACGATATCAGCGACTACTGCGACATTATGGACGAGTTCGGCACGATGGAGGAATTTGACCGTCTGCTGCGGGAGGCGCATGCGCGCGGTCTCAAAATTATGATGGATCTGGTCCTGAACCATACCTCGGACGAGCATCCATGGTTTATCGAGTCGCGTTCCAGCAAGGATAATCCGAAACGGGATTTCTATATATGGCGCACAGGCAAAGACGGAAAACCGCCGAACAACTGGGAATCCTATTTCAGCGGCTCGGTCTGGGAATACGACGATAAGACAGGTGAGTATTACCTCCATCTGTACTCCAAGCACCAGCCGGACCTGAACTGGGAAAATCAGAAGGTGATCGACAGCATGCACGAAATGGTGGAATGGTGGCTTAAAAAGGGCGTGGACGGCTTCCGTTTTGACGCGATCGCGCATATTGTCAAAGCGGTCGGCCTGCCGGACGGGGCAAACCCGGACCAGCTGCCCACGGTGCGCGCCTATGAGCTGTTTTCCAACCTGGAAAACGTGCACACTCTGCTGAACAATCTGTTCGAAAGGGTGCTGTTCCACTATGACATCATGACCGTCGGGGAGACGTCGGGCCTGGGTCCGGAGCAGGCGCTCAGCTATGTCGGGGACACGCGCAACGAGCTGAACATGGTATTTCAGTTCGAGCATATGCAGCTCGATGCGGGAGCTTCCGGATCCGGCAAGTGGGATATCCGTCCCTGGAACCTGCTGGAGCTGAAGAAGGTCATCAGCGGGTGGCAGACGGTGCTGCACGAAAAGGGCTGGAACGCGAATTATTGGTGCAACCATGACCAGCCGAGATCGGTGTCCCGGTTTGGAGACGACAAGAAATATCGGGTGGAGTCGGCGAAGATGCTGGCCACCTTCCTGCACACGCTCGAAGGCACGCCGTATATTTATCAAGGCGAGGAAATCGGTATGACGAACATCGCCTTCGCTTCGATCGACGATTACCGCGACGTCGAGACGCTGAATTACTATGAGGAGCAGCTGGATCAGGGCGTGCCCGAAGAGAGGGTCATGCAGGCGATTTGGAAGAAGAGCCGGGACAACGCCCGGACGCCGATGCAGTGGACGAACGGGGAGCATGCAGGTTTTACGCGGGGCAAGCCGTGGATCGAGGTGAACTCGAACTATCCGCTGATCAATGTAGAGGATGCGATCAAAGATCCGAATTCGATTTTCCATTACTATAAAAAGCTGATCGCGCTCCGTAAAGAGCATGAAGTCATCGTGTACGGCGAATACAACCTGCTGCTTCCGCTCGACAAAGAGCTGTATGTGTATACCCGGACGCTGGAGGAGCAGTGTCTCCTGGTCATCCTTAACTTTTTCGGAGGCGAACCGGTACTGAAGCTTCCGGCGGAGCTCGTTCCGGAGGCCAAGCAGCTGCTAGTCTCCAACTACCCGATCAAAGGGGAGGAGGACCTCGGGAATTTGAAGCTGCGGCCGTATGAAGCGAGGGTATACCTGATGATGACGCCAGCCCCTTGACTTCATGGCGCAAACTTGGTAAATTTACCTCATCCTATAACAAGGGAGAGATTTTGATGACGGTGGTTGTTCTTAACTAATCAAACTCCATATCGGCTGTATGCAACGAAGACAGGCGAGGAATGCCCGAAGGGCACCCTTTCTTTCCATGCGTCTCTTTGCTGCGTATCGTCTTGGAAATAGTTAAGAACACGCGAAGCATCAAACGATCAATCCCTTGCGGACTGTTTGAAACCTTTGTGATCCGACTCGGTGAGCGCTGGCCGCTCCACCGTTGTCATGCCGGATACGGGCCGCCGCCTTTTGGGCGGCTGGCTCTTCGGCATACAGGACCGTGCTCTTTGCAGCACGGTTTTTTTGCGTACCGCAGAGGCAGAAGACAAAGGCAGTCCGGCAGACCAGGGGCAGGGAATCGCACGCGCGTATTCTCTGCCCCTTTTTGCGTTGCCATAGGAAGACAAACCGGAAATAGGAGGATGAAACAAGTTATGGATCAAACGACAATGATCATGTTGGAATACGACAAAATGAAGGAAGCATTAAGAGACTATGCGGTGTCGTACGAAGGGCGCAGGCATATCGATGAATTGGAGCCGCTGACCGTGGCGGGAGTGGTGCGCAGGGCGCTGGATGAGACGGCGGAAGCCAAGCTACTACTGGATAAAGGCGCCAGCGTCCCGCTGCCGTCCCTGGAAGGGATCGACCGGATCGTCTCCCTGCTGCATACGGGGTACCTGTTCGACGAGCAGGATTTTACCGCGGTTCATACGTTTCTGCACAGCTGCGGGCAGCTGCGAAAGTATATGGCCGGCAAGCGCGACATCGCGCCGGGCATCAGCTCGTATGCTTCCTCGATGCAGGAGCTGGCGAAGCTGAAGGGCGAAATCGAGCGCTGCATCCGGTTTGGCCGGGTGGACGATCAGGCCAGCAAAAACCTGGAACGCGTCCGCAAGAAAATCGCTATCGTCAAGGAGCGTATTCAGAAAAAGATCGCCGCGATCCTGTCCAGACACGGTTCGATTCTGCAGGAAAACCTAGTCAGCGTCCGAGGCGGCCGGTACGTCATTCCGGTTAAGCGGGAGTACCACAAAACGATCAAGGGCTCGGTGCTGGACCAGTCGACCAGCGGGCAGACCGTCTTTGTGGAGCCGGAGGAGGTAGCCCATCTCCAAAGCGAGCTCGGCATGCTTGAGGCGGATGAGGCCCGGGAAGAAGGCATCGTGCTGAGCGCGCTGACCGGACTGCTTGAATCGGCTTCAGCCGATCTGCTGCTGAACATCGAGATTACAGGGACGTACGATTTTATTTTTGCCAAAGCGAAGTACAGCCGCACGCTTGGCGGGCGTAACGTTCTTCTGAGCGACAGCGGGCGCATTCAGGTGGACGGAGCGCGGCATCCGTTCATGCTGAAGACGATGGTTCCGCTGCGGCTGGAGCTGGGCAGCGGTTACCGCTCGCTGATTATTACCGGACCGAATACCGGCGGCAAGACGGTGGCGCTCAAGACGCTCGGGCTGCTCACCCTGATGGTCCAGTCAGGGCTGCTTGTGCCAGTGGAGGAGGGCAGTACGTTCACCGTGTTCACCAAAGTGCTGTCGGCCATCGGGGACGGACAGAGCATCGAGCAGTCGCTCAGCACCTTTTCCGCCCAGATTCGGCGTTTGATCGGGATGGTGGATGCTGCGGACCGCCACACCCTGCTGCTGATCGACGAGCTGGCGGCCGGAACGGATCCGGGGGAAGGGATGTCCCTGTCGATCGCGATTCTTGAGGAGCTCAGCCGCAGAGGTGCGATGATCATGGTCACGACGCATTTTAATGAGCTGAAGACGTTTGCGGCGCGGACGCCGGGCTTCCAGAACGCCCGGATGGAGTTCGATGTCGAGACGCTGGAGCCGCTCTACCGGCTGACGATCGGGGAGGCGGGGCAGAGCTATGCGATTCAAATTGCCACGAAGCTTGGGATGGCTGCGGGGATCATCGAGCGGTCGCAGGAAATTTTGCACCGGCAGAAGCCGCTGCCTGTCCTGCAGCCGGACGATGCAGCCGAGGCGCAAATCCCAGCTCAAGCAGAGGCTGCGCAGGGTGAGGAGACGGCTCAGTCCCTCGATCCACTTGAAACCGATCAGAGTAATGGGGAAGGGAACCGGGATCCGGCGGCTGACGATCAGGGGAAAGCATCGGCCGCACCCGCGCGTAAGCTTGAGGTAGGGGACGCTGTCTATGTCAGCTCCTATGGGCGAACGGGCATCGTCTACGAACCGGAGGATGCCATGGGCATGGTAGGGGTCATGATCCAGAAGGAGAAGATCCGGATCAACCAGAAGCGGCTCAAGCTGTTCATTGAGAAGAACGAGCTATATCCGGAGGACTACGATTTCGACATTATTTTCGAGTCCAAGGAGGACCGGAAGAAGAGCAAGCTGATGCAGCGCAAGCATGTCGAGGGACTGTCCATCATTCGCGAGCCCGACTCGAAGCCCTGAATCGGAAACGGTGAAAAAATGTTGAAAATTATGGCATAATGCCCTTCCGGCGGCGGTTAAATTCCTGCAAAACGGGTAATTGGATGGTGACAAGACAAGACCTGACATCAATCGAGAAGACCATGCGGCAAAAAGACATAGATCAGAAAGTCAAGTGGAGGGAGAAACGATGGAACCAGACAACAGAGGCCGGGACATAAACCCGGCCGGATCCAATGAAACCGAGCAGGATGTGCTGGCCCAGCAGGGAGGCGAATTCGAAGCGCAGGTGAGCAAGGAAAAAATGCAGCTGTGGACCAAAGAAGACTACCTGCGGTCCCAGCGGGAAATCGATCAGATTAGCCGGGATTTAAAGGCGGCGATCGAGGAGGGCTTTCATCCGGGCGATCCGCCGGTCCAGCAGATGATCCGCCGGCACTATGAATGGATGAGCCATTATTATACGCCGTCGGCTATCGTGTATATCGAACTGGGAAATTTGTATGTGGACCAGACCGATCACAAGCAGCTGTTTACGGTTTATCATCCGCAGCTTCCCGTTTTTTTGCGGGACGGGATGAAAATATTCGCAGAGCGCGAGTTGAAGTAGGTATATGTAAAAAGGTGAACAGATCAAGCCCGCCTGGCCGAATTACGGCCGGGCGGGCTTGTTGCCTGCATTTGAGGGCTTTTCGTTCATTTCATGATGCCGGATCCGGAGAACTTAGCCAAAGATTCTAATTGATGACCACCCCGGCTGTCTGGTCCGGCTCGAGCAGCATGTAAATGCCGGGGTTCAGCTGCAGCACCGCTCCATCCGGAATATTCGAGTAGGTCTCCACTTTCGTAAACGGTCCAGAGGAAGGCGGCGAAGGGGCGTAGTCCGGGAGAACTCCTTTCCCATTAACGCGCAGCACCGATTGCGACACCCCTTTAAACGTTGGATCCTCGGATGAAGACTTCACGACCAGCTGACTGCCTTTCAAATAATAGGTAAACGTGACCTTCCGTCCGTCCAGATTCATCTGTACCTGCTGCTCGGCAGGGGTCGGGGCGGCTAAATCATACCAATGCTTCGAAAGATCCCTTTTTGTGATCTCCAAATCTGAGAACAGGAGCTTCATCGGCTCCCCTGACCAGTCTTTGAACCATGTGGGCGACTCAAAGCGCAGGTATCCTTCATTCAAATATTCCTTGAAGGGCACCTTCTCGTATACTCCGGTATGGTAATCCCCGCCTTCAATGCGTCGATCTCCAAGCTGAAGGCTTACCTTATTGAAGTGCCTCACGCCTTGAGTCCAATCATCTGATGCTGCTCTATACGGAACTTTGATCTGAAGCGGCGTGATGATCAGCTGTTTCAGGTTGTAGTTGATGTTTGCAGTTTGCTCGTCATTTGCCGCCAACGGTTTGCTGTAAATGGCTTCGCTGGCCTTGTTGCCGTCTGCGTTGAAGTCAAAAGCCCAGGTACCCGCTACTCTCTTGACTTCCTGCAAATAGGTCAGGTGAAGCTTCGCCCCCTTCCAGGCTTGTTCCGGAATGGTGAAGGTCGATTGGCATAACAAATCGTTGCCGTCCGGAGGCAGGACCGCCCGGGACACGCTTTGATACGTCTGGGAACCGGAGGTGATCACCAGGTGGGGGTCCAGATTGCCGGGATCCTCAAGCGGTGACGTCAGGGCGTACCGAATGGTCAACTGATCGTTTTTCCGGACGATCGATTGGATGGTCACGGCCGCGTAGTCGCCGGCAGACGGCGATGGGGCTAATGTAGAGCCTTCGGCTATATCTCCCGCAAGAGGCTGATCGTCGTACTGGAAGAAGACCAGGTTGCTGGCGTCTAAGTGCATGCTCTGTTTCGATTTTTGCAGCTCATCCTGCAGCTCGAACATTCCTTTCAGAGTGTCTTTCGTTTCATCGCGTTGTACCAGAACGTATGGCTCGGCGCCTTTCCCCTTGGAATCGGACAGGGAGACGGATTCGAAATCGACGGCGTCATATTCCGGCAGGCCCGGGACTTGCATGGTAAAGAGCACATCCATCTGCTCGCCATCGGTCACGACGCCGTGCAGCTTCATCGTGGCGCCCGACTGCCGGGCACTTAAATTCAGCGGCTCGCCAAAGCCGTGCTGAATGGCATTGTTCACGCCCGACCGTCCCCAAAAATCCCAATTGGGGTTTATGGCTGCAAACACGGGAACCGCAACCACCAGGAAGACCGCAGCGGAAGCGGCCGCTGGAACCCACTTGCGGGTCGCCGATGACCTTTTCGCAGCAGATGGCAGTACTCCGCGCCGTTTTCCGACTTCTTCCTCGATGGCATTCCACATCACCTCAAAGTCGGGAGCGGGCTCAGGCTTTCGTGAAATGGCCCGTTCCACCTGTTCCAAGCTGAATCGATTCATCGTCGTTCTCTCCTTTCATGAGGGGGGATGAGTGCTTTGCGATATACTTTCTCATCAGCGATAGCCCCTTATTGATTCTGGATTTGACGGTTCCCAAAGGAACGCGGATCATGTCGGCGATCTCCTGCTGGGTCAGTCCGTTAATGTAACGGAGAATCATGACCATCCGGATGTTGGCGGGAAGCCGCCCATACAGCCCGGACAGCTCCAGGGCCAATTCCCGTCCTTCGACGGTTTCCTCGACCGAATGCGAGGGAGCAGCCAGCTGGCGATAGGAAAAGAGCTTCTCCTTGATGACGCCTGCCTTTGAGCGGCGGAGCGAGTTTTTACACAGATTGGCCGCAATTTGAATGAGCCAGCGCCGGACGTCCTGAATAGAGCTCCGGTCCGCGAGCAGCGCCCGGATAAACGTCTCCTGGCAGAGGTCCTCGGCGTCCTCCCTGCGCTGCATCATATAATAGCAAAAGCTGTAGACATCCTGGTTAAAGGTCTCGAACAGCTCTTTGTCCGTCATTGTTTCACCTTCCTTGACTTGCAGTATTCCATGGAACCGATGCCGGCCGGCGTTGCTCCATTTGCCCATAAGACAAACAACGCCGTATTTTCGTTCATTATCTTATCATGCAGGAATGGAAAAAAGCGGTCTTCCGCATGATAAGCAGAAGACCGCTTCTTTCTTAGGATTCTTGTATTACAGCTGTGCCGTTAAAATGCCGGCAAACTGCTCGAGAAACTGCCGCTCATCTTGGTCAAACCGCCCTTTCAGCGGGCTGTCGATATCGAGTACGCCGATCAGGCGCTCGCCTTGGATAAGCGGAACGACGATTTCACTGTTCGAGGCGGCATCGCAAGCGATATGCCCGGGAAACTCATGCACGTCATCGACCACAATCGTTCTCTGCTCGGCTGCCGCTGTACCGCATACCCCTTTGCCCATGGGAATGCGAATGCAGGCAGGGAGGCCTTGAAACGGTCCGAGAACAAGCTCAGTTCCATCATGAAGATAGAAACCGACCCAATTTATGTCAGGAAGGAAGCTGTTCAGCAGTGCTGAGGCGTTGGCCAGATTGGCGATGGAGCTTGGCTCATTATGGATGAGCGACTTAAGCTGCTCGAGAACTGTTGCAAATTGGTCATTCCGGTTTCCTTCGTAGGGAAGGGCTTGAAACATGACGATCCACCTCTTTTCTGTCTTTTAACCGTTGGTTAATTATAAAAGATAGTATACAGGAATTCCTTCCACGTCAAGTAAAATTCCTTCCTGTCAAAGTAAAGATCATTTCCTGTTAAGCCTGCTGTTTCCGGCATTCGGCGCGGTTTAACCGGGACGGCCATTGTTTCCCGACTACGGAAGAGGGGTAAACAATGGTAATGACAGGCTCATTTTTACCAGGCGTTAGCCGGAAGGAGAGGAATCTATGCGTGCAGACGTACAAAATTTATTTATGAGTATCCATATGCTTTACCATGCCCATCACCATGATTTGACCATCCGTGATATGCAGCCCGTGCTGGAGGCGCACGGCTACAAGGTGGGGGAACGGGAAGTGAAGCAGCAGCTGGAGCGCCTGACCGAATTGAACTTTCTGACGGCTCACGGCGATGAATACAGCTTGACCGGAACGGGAATCGGAGAGTTTAAGGAAATTCAGGTCATGCTCCAGAAGCTGTGCGGGGAAGTGCTGGCACCGCTCGAAGAAACGGAGGGCGCGAATACCGGCGCTTAACGCCCTGGCTCCGCAAATCAACTTCCTGCCACCCAGAATCGTTACCGCATCTTAGAATGGAGGGATTGACTATGCACAAATGGCTTATTTCTGTTATGATGGCAAGCCCGGTGCTGTTGCAGCGGGTCTTGGCAGCGGAGCTGCCCGAAGCTGAGGCAGAGCACAGCGCGCACGGAGCTTGGTACTGGTTGTCCTATGCGCTGGCGATTCTTTTGTTCGGATTTGCCGTGTATGCCATGATCGGGGCCCGCCTGAAACGCCGGCTCGGTCGTTTGAAGCATACGCTGTCGGATGAATTGGTCAAAGTCAACGGCACCTTGGTCGCCGAAAAATCCTCGGAATTGACGGAGGAAAGAGCCGGTCAATTCGCGCAGTCCCGTATCCTCAGACTGACGGATCTAAGGGACCGACTGAGATCGGACGTGGATGCGCTCAGCGAGCTGGACGTCTCCGTATTCGATCTGAAAGGATTAAACCAGGCGATCAGTCATTACAACGCGGAGAAAATGAGCATCCGGGAAGACATTGCGGCAGAGGAGAGCAAGCAGTACTGGATGCGATAATGGCTAGCCTTATGTTCATGAATATAGGAGAAGCCCCTTGGTCCGAAGGACAGGCGTCCGGAGCCTAAGGGGCTTTTAGTTATAGCGAAATTTCAAACTTTTCGCGGAACGTTTACATATTAAATTCCGGCTGGGGGAGCCCCGCCTGTACAGGCTCTTCCATAAGCTCCGCGACCTGCTCCGGCTGCCGGGCAGGGGAGGCCCCTTCCATGACGTCTCGGACAAATTCCTGCACGGCTTTTTTATACAGCTCGGGGTTGACCCCCAGCGCATTGCCATGGGAGGCTCCCTCAACGAGAAGGAGCCGTTTCATACCCTCCTTGGCGGCGAACAGTTCTTCACTCATCTCCGTCGGGATATAGCGATCCTGCGTACCATGGATAAACATGACCGGAACGGAACTGTACCGGGCGGAACGGACAGGGCTGACCTGATTGAGCGTAAAGCCGGCTTTCCGGAGCAGCCTGCGGTCGACAAGCGGAAGAAAAACGGCGGCGGGAATACGGTTCAGCGCCTGCATTTGATGATGCATCAGCCGTGTCAGATCGGAATAAGGGCAGTCGGCGATCACAAAGGATGCGTCGGTTTGAGGCAAGGACAGGTATTCGAGCACGGTTCCGCCTCCAAGCGACATACCGTGCAGTCCGATGACCGCATCGCTGCCGTAGGTGGTGCGAATCCACCGGATCCATGAGTCCATGTCGTGCTTTTCGTGAAACCCGTAGGTCGTGTATTTACCTTCGCTTTTTCCGTGCCGGCGCATGTCGATCAAGAGCGTGTGAAACCCTTCCTCCTGGAAGATATCCATAAAGGGAATGGAAGCCGGTAGAGAGGCGGTGTACCCATGGACCAGAATAATAAAACGGTTAGATTCCGACGGGTTTGGCACAAGCATGCCGCTTAGTTTCAGGCCGTCATAGCTCGTAATTTGAACCTCCTGTTTGGGCAGCGACTCAAAGTAATCCTGCTTGAACAGCCCCACCTGCTCCATGGCTTGAAAGGTCTGCTCGTAAGTGAGGGCCTTCATCTGCGTCATTTGATGAAAAGCGTAGCGCGTAATTCCCACCATCACCAGGGCAGCAGCAAATACGACAATAACGGCAGTCTGCCACTCCATAGGATGTTCCCCCTTTCTTTTTGCACAGTCCAGTAAACGTAGTATCACCGGAACTTTTCCAGGCAACTCATGTTTTTTTCATAAAAAGAACTCACTACATGGTGTCATGTAATTGATTTTGTTACAATTTATTTAACAATTCCCGATTCGAGCCGTTTTGGAAGCGGTTCTTTCTGGTCATAGGCGGGGGGAGATGCTAGAATAACCTAGAGAAGAAGTGTTAAGTAACTTACATTAAGGAAGAACTAAAGACCTAAATGCCAAGGCGCCTCAGCTTTAGTTCACAAGAAAGGAGACGTCAGGCTTCGTGAAACCGAAGAAGAAGCAAGTCAACGCCGTCGCCCAACGCAAAGCCCAGCGGGTAGCGCAGGAGAAACGCATGAAGAACATCATGTGGATTACAGGTGCATGCATCGTCGTGCTGATCCTGCTGTTGGTATTTATTCGGCCGCAGTCCAAGGAAGCATCGTTTGATTACAGCTCGCTTCCGGTGCTTGGGAACCCGGACGCCCCGATCAAGATCGTGGAAATGGGTGACTACAAGTGTCCGGCCTGCCAGTACTTCAGTCAGGATATCGAGCCGAGCCTGCAGAAAGATTTTATCGATAGCGGCAAAGCCGCCCTGTATTTCATGAATTACCTTATCATCAGTCCGAAAGCCGACTCCAACACGGCTGCACTGGCCGCGCAATCGGTGTTCCATCAAAACAAGGATGAATTTTGGAAGTATTACCATGTGCTTTTCGACAACCAGCAGGACGAGACTACCGAGTGGGCTACACCGGAGGTTCTGGTGAAGCTGGCCCGCGACAATGACATCAAGGTCGATTACGATCAGCTCAGCAAGGATATCGAAGAGAAGACGTATCAGGAAGAAGTGGACAGCCACATGGCTACCGGCACCAAGCTTGGGGTGAACAGCACGCCAACGCTGTACGTGAACGGTGAAAAGGTGGCGGAGAATGTTACGCTCGATTACTCCGCACTCAAGAGCTACTTGGATAAAAAGTCGGCTGACACCGACAAGTAAGGGGAGTTTTTCGGATGGAAGGCAACCGTTTCATTGCGTTCATCAAGCCCTATAGCCTGTATTTTGCCTGGATCGTGTCCATTGTCGCCACGGGAAGCAGCCTGTATTTAAGCGAAGTGATGCACTACGAACCCTGCAGACTGTGCTGGTTCCAGCGGATATTCATGTATCCGGAAGTGATCCTGCTCGGGATCGCCAGCTACAAAAATGATCGTAAAATCATTCCTTATGCAGTGACCCTTAGCGCGATCGGCGGCTGCATCTCGATATATCATTATGCGGAGCAGAAGATTCCTGCGCTTGCCCAAGCACTGCCATGCAAAGTAGGCATTCCTTGCAATTTCGATTATTTGAACTGGCTTGGCTTCATTACGATCCCGCTTCTGGCATTGATCGCTTTTATTTTCATCATTGCATTTCTGCTGATGGGAAGAACGGAAGCACAGCATTAATCACGAAAAATACAGCGACGGACAAGCACTTCGGCTGCAGCCCTCCTTACGGACCCAGGGTTAGCGCCGGGGTGCTTTTTGCGTTCAAATGGAAGATACCGGGAGCGGAGGCGCCCTTGTGCTTCAGGGGGCAGGCGTTGTACATTGATAATATTGCAGAGAAAACGAAAGGGGCGTTTGGATGAGCTATCAATGCAGCGGGCATATTCCCGAGCTTGAAGGGTGGCGGATCCGGCTGCGTCCGCTTCAGGACGGCGACGCCCAGGCGCTATATGCGTGCTGGAACGACGAGGAGGTGCGGAGGTACTCCGATCTTCCCGACCTGCCGGACGAAACGGCGGCGGCGGAGCTCATCCGGCTGCTGAACCGTTTGTCGGCTACCGAGGACGGGCTGCGCTGGGGAATTCTCCTGCCGGAGGCGGGGATCATCGGCAGCTGCGGTTTTAACTGGTGGCAGCTGGAGGGTGCCTACCGGGGGGAAATCGGCTGCGAGCTTGCGAGGCCCCAGTGGGGGAAAGGCTACATGCGCGAAGCGATCGGCCTGATGCTCGGGTTCGGCTACCGAACCATGGGCCTCAACCGGATTGAAGCGCTGACCGATCCACGGAATGAACGGGCCGTCCGGCTGTTTGGGTCCCTGGGATTCACGGCCGAAGGCCGACTGAGACAGTACCGCCATACGGCGTCGGGATTTCACGATGCGCTGCTCCATTCGCTGCTGCGCGAAGAGTGGGAGCAGGCGGAATAAAAAAGATTAGAACAAGGAGGAGCGATCACACGATGATCATATCGTATCAAAGGGGAGGCTCGCCGCTGCACCGGATCGATCCGCTCAGCAAGCTTGTGGTCCTGTTCTGCATCGCCGTGCTGACGATGCGTCTGCACACATCGGCTGGGCAGGCACTGCTGCTTCTGGCAGCGGCGGTCATGGCTCGAACGGCAGGCGGTATCAGTTGGAAAAGGCAGTGGAAAGCGATGGCCTTCCTGATTGGTTTTGCGGTTCCGTATTTTGTACTGACTCTGCTGACCGTACCCGGCAGCCATACAATCTGGCAGTTCGGCGTGCTGCACGTGACGACGGAGGGGGCCGATGCGGCCGGTTCGGTGACGCTGCGCATATTTACGGTGTTTCTTTCATCCTTTGTCTTCATGGTCACAACCGATCCCGGCGATCTCGTCACCGCGTTAACCCGGCGGCTGAAGGTTCCTTACCGGTTTGCCTTCGGCATTTCGATGGCGCTCACGTTTTTGCCTTTGCTTGAAGAAGAAGGAAGAAGCATCTCGGCTGCCCATCAGGTCAGGGGAGCGGCTCGCCCTAAGGGAATCAAGCAGCGCCTAGGCTGGTGGAAGGTTTTTGTGTCCGCTATTTTGCATAATGCCGTGCGCCGGATTCAGCAGACAGCGGGAGCAATGGAAGCTAAAGGCTTTGGCGCTTATCCTGAGCGGACGTTTCTAAGGGAGCAGAAGCCATCTGCAGCCGGGCAAATCATGGCGGTTGGGGTCGTGCTGATCACCGCGGCGTTGTGGTGGTATATCCATATTGTTAACCTGTGATTTATTTTTAGGTTGACGTTTCGTTTCCGATCATGCACAATAGCAGGGAGGCATGGCCTTGACGCAGGGAACCTGCCGATGCGAGTCATCCACAGGCGGGATAATCCCACTATTTTCCTGATTAGGAGTTGACATGAGTTGGAAACTTTATCACAATCAAAGAGACGTGTTGTCCCGTTTACCACGCTGGACATCGTGCTGATGGCGATGCTGGCCACAGCGAACGCGGTATTGACCTTTTATTTATCTTACATTAATAAAATGCTGAACAGCCTGGGAGGCCCCGTGGCGACTTCCACCATCGTCGGCGTGTACATGGTGTACGGCCTGCTGGCCTATTACATTATCCGCAAGCCGGGAACAGCGGCGATTACATACGGAATCGGCGGCGCGATCCAATGCTTCGTGGGCAACACCTACGGGATCGCGGCGAGCATCGTGGCGGCGCTGTGTTATCTGGTTGTGGCGGAAGGCGTATTTTTTCTAATGCGGTACAAGCGCTGGAATGCCGGGGCGATGATGCTGGTCGGCGGTGCGATGGTGCCGATCTGGTTCATTTGTGCGGCGAACATGTTCGGGTATACGTCCTGGAGCTTTCAGGTTCTGGCGGTAACGATGGTCGTGCGGATCATCAGCGGCATTGTGCTGTGCGGCCTGCTCACCAAGGTACTTGGGGATATGCTTCAGCGAAGCGGACTGCTTAAACGTTTTGCCATTGGCAGAAAGGCTTCTGCGGATGCAGGGAACTTCCATTGAGCTGACGGAACTTTCCTATTGGTATGAAGATGTGGAGCAGCCTGCGCTCCGCGGCGTGTCGCTCACGATTCCGGCCGGACAGTTTACGGCGGTGATCGGCCCGGGCGGCAGCGGCAAGTCCACTCTGTGCCAGCTGCTGAGCGGATATCTTCCGCGGAGCGGAGGCGGCCGCCGGGAAGGGAAGGTGCGGCTGGACGCGCTTGACCCGGCGGAGGCTCCGATCGCTGAGATCGCCAAGGTCGCCGGCATCGTGTTTCAGGATCCCGACGCCCAGCTGGTGAGGGGCGTTGTCGAGGATGAGGCCGCGTTCGGTCCCGAGAATCTCCGCGTACCGCCGCCGGAGATCGAGTCCCGCGTGGCCGAAGCGCTGGCGGCGGTCCGTCTGACCGCCCGCCGCCGCTCCCCGGTGCGCGAGCTGTCCGGCGGACAGCGCCAGCGCACCGCCATTGCCGCGGTGCTGTCGCTCGCTCCGCGGATGATCGTCTTCGACGACGCATCCGCCAGCCTCGACCCCGCGGCGCAAGCGCAGTTCGTGCAGCTCTGCCGCAGGCTGCACGCCCATGGCCGGACCGTCGTCACGGTGTCCGGCCGCTTCGACGATGCCGCGCGCGCCGCGGAGCGCGTCATCGTCCTGGACGGCGGCGCAGTCCTGCTGGACGGAGCGCCGCAGGAGCTGCTGCGCACCAGCCGGGATCGGCTGGCGCAGCTCGGCGTGCTGCCCCCGTGGGAGGGGGCAGCGGAAGCCGGCGGCCTGGTGACGGCGCCGGCACAGAGGGCGCCAGGGGGCGATATCCCTGGCGGCGACCCGGCTTCCGGACCGCTGCTGGAGGTCCGGAGCCTCAGCTACACTTACCCCGGAGGGCAGGAAGCGCTCCGGGACGTCTCGTTTGCGATGCATCCAGGAGCGTGGGGGATGCTGACCGGTGAGAACGGGTCGGGCAAAACGACGCTCACCCGGCTCCTGATGGGCCTGCTGCCGGTTCCTTCCCATTCGGTATACTGGAAGGGCCGGGACGTATCCGGCATGTCGGTTCATCAGCTGGCCCGGGATATCGGATACGTCTTCCAGCAGCCGGAGCATCAATTCGTGGAGCATACCGTGTGGGATGAGCTCGTGTACGGGCTGCGGGTTCGAGGCGGCTGGCGCCGGCGGCAAGCTGACCTGACGCCTGAGCAGACCGAAGCGGCCGAGGCATGGCTTGCGGCTGCCGGGCTGAGCGGGCGTCGTCAGGACTCCCCTTATCTGCTCAGCAAGGGGGAGAAGAAGCTGCTCAGCGTCATCGGCCAGCTGATCCAGCCGAAAGCGCTCTACATTCTCGATGAGCCCACCTCGGGCATCGATTACCGTGCGGCGCGGCGGCTGCTGAAGCTGTGCCGGGGAGCCGCCGCTGCGGGAGCTGCCCTGCTCATGATTACCCACGACCCCCGCCTGGTGGAAGAGGATGCTTCCTTCGTGCTCCGGCTCGATCAGGGAATCGTAGAGGATTACCGGCAGCTCAGCCGGAATCAAGAAAAAATAAGCGTTAGATCATAATAAACCTTATGAATCCGCCCAGTCTGAAAAGCGGTCTCTTGCCAGAGGCCATTTTTCATGTACTGGGTGGATACGTTTCGTTATAAGGAAACTTTGTCAAAGTGGGAGAAAGGATACAATCATCGTGAATCGATCTGAACATTTGCCGGGGAAGCAGAGCCGGAACTGGATTCTGGCCGGAATCCTGGTATCCACATTCCTGTCGGCCATTGAAGGCACGGTAACGGGTCCGGCCGGTCCGGCCATCATCAGCAGCTTTGGCGGCATGAAGCTCCTCAGCTGGATTTTTACCGCCTACCTGCTGACCATGGCCGTATCCACCCCGATATTCGGAAAAATCAGCGACCTGTACGGCCGCAAACCGGTATTTCAAATCGGATCGCTGCTGTTTGTCCTGGGATCGCTGCTGTGCGGCTTCTCGCAAAGCATGGGACAGCTGATCGCGTTCCGGGCGATTCAGGGCGTCGGGGCCGGGGCGGTCATTCCAGTCACCTTTACGATTATCGGAGACGTGTACCGGATTGAAGAACGCGCCAAAATCCAGGGACTCATCAGCTCGGTCTGGGGCATTGCCTCCCTGATCGGGCCGTTAATCGGCGGATACTTTGTTGACTATTTGAATTGGCGCTGGATTTTCGGCTTTAACGTGCCGTTCGGGCTGCTGTCCATGTGGGTGATCGCCCGCCATTTCCACGAACAGCGGCAGGAGCGTACCGAAACGCATGTCGATTTTGCAGGTGCCGGAACGTTTACGGTGGGGATGACGGCGCTGCTGTTTGCGCTGGCGACCGGCGGGCAGTTTTTCGCGTGGTCTTCAGTGTGGATCGTGCTCTGCATCGCTCTTGCCTTGATTTTCCTGGCATCCTTTATCGTGGTGGAGGCCCGGGCGAAGGAGCCGATGCTGCCGCTGAAGCTGTTCAAGATCCGTGACATTTCGGTGTCAACCGTCGCCGCCATGCTCACGAGTGCGCTGCTGATCGGCCTCACGACGTATACGCCGCTCTGGATTCAAGGGGTCATGGGGAAAAATGCCACGATGTCCGGGCTGACGATGGCGCCGATGTCGATCGGCTGGCTGTTCGGTTCCGTAGCCGGAAGCCGGCTCATTCTGACCGCCGGTTCGCGGAAAACGACGCTGATCGGCCTGGCCGGCATCGTGGTCGGGGCTCTTGGCTTGGCCTGGATCGGCGAAGGGACGCCGCATTATGTGATATTGATTTTTACCTTTATTTATGGCCTTGGATTTGGATATTCCAACACGGTGTTCACGATTATTGCACAGTCTTCGGTCGGTTACTCGCTTCGCGGCGCGTCGACGGCGCTGAATACCTTTATCCGGTCGCTGGGCCAGACGGTCGGCGTTGCCGTCTTCGGGTCGCTGATCAACTTGACGCTGGCCGGGCGGCTCGCCGATACTCCCGGACTGGAGCGGGTCAGCCAAGAAGAGGTCAACCAGCTGTTGACTCCGGAAGGAAGCGCATCGCTTCCGAAGGAGTTGTGGAACGAGCTGAGGCATATTCTTGAGGGGAGCTTGCATTCCCTGTATGTCGTGATGGCTGTCATCGCCGTAGTGAGCCTCTTGATCGTGCTCGGACTTCGAAATACAGTTCCATCGGCTGATCCGGAGGAAGAGGGGGAAGGGGCTCGGGAAGGCGCGAATGGATAAACCACATCGTGGTGCTGCTGAAGCAAGGATTCTCGGATGTCCGGAGAATCCTTGCTTTTTGTTCGTGAACAAGGTGTCCGGAGGGAAACTCGGGGCGCGTCAGTTCCGTAATATCGTCATTGTTCCAGCCGTCCTTTTCTAGTAAGATAGGGGAAAATCTTGTGGGGGGATGCGGCAGTGATTCAATATCCGGAAATGAAGAAAGGGGCTGTCATCGGTGTGACAGCCCCCTCCTCGGGCGTGGAGCCTAGTTTGCACGACATGTTCCGCATGGCTATCCGCCGGATGGAGGAGAAGGGTTACCGCATCCGTGTCGGCGAAACGGTCTGGACGCAGCACAAGGCCAAGTCCGCCCCAGCCAAGGTCCGTGCCGGGGAACTGAATGAGATGCTCGCGGATCCCCAAATCGCTGCGATTATTCCTCCGTGGGGCGGCGAGCTGCTCATCGAAATTTTGGATCAGGTGGACTTTGACCGCATGCCGCAGAAATGGATTCTCGGCTATTCGGACCTCAGCGTTCTCCTCCTGGCCATCACCTTGAAGACGGGAATTGCAACCGCTCACGGGCTCAATTTCGTCGACCTGCGAGGGACGTATTCGGATGACACCTCGGCCATGTGGGAGACCGTGCTGACGGCCAAGACGGGTGACCGGATTCCGCAGCAGGCATCAGCCAAATACCAGAAGGAATGGCGGCACGACGATCCGAGTCCTTGCGTATTCCATCTGACGGAGCCAACGGTTTGGAAGACGGTTTCGGGTGAACCGGTGTCGATACAGGGGCGGCTGCTCGGGGGATGCGTTGACGTCATCCGCCATTTGATTGGTACGCCTTACGGGGATGTGCGGAAATTCCGGGAGCGCCATATTCCGGGCGAACCCCTTCTCTGGTATTTGGAGAACTGCGAGCTGAACACAACCGATCTGCGCAGGTCTCTTGTTCAGATGAGGTATGCCGGCTGGTTCGAAGGCTGCTCCGGGCTGATGTTCGGCCGGAGTGCGGCAAACCGTCCGATGGAAGGATACACGGTGGAGGATGTGTACCTGGAGTTGTCGGAAGAACTCGGCATACCGGTCATTTACGATATCGACTGCGGTCACGTGCCGCCGCAAATGACGCTGGTGAACGGGGCTTATGCTGAAGTGAAGGCGGAGGGCGGCGGAGGAACGCTGGTCCAGTATTTTAAATAATCTGCAACGGACGTAGGTATATCTCAGCCCCGGGACGTATGGATTATCCGATGAACTTTTCATATAGTTAAATTATGATATGGGATGGGGACGCGGAGCGGGCCCGATCCCATGCGGTATTTTGGGGAGGCCGACGGCTTCATGTAACGGCGAGGGACGGGGTCCGGCTCGCTCAATCTTTAAATATACATAAGCTCTATGGATGAAACGGATTATTTTTGCGGGAGGTGGATTATGGAGCCTTTGCTGCCTGTACTCGATGTACGTATCGAGGAAGCGGGATATGAAGAAGGACAGCCGCGCATTTGGGACGTTTCTTTTCAAGTGGCGCCTGGCGAGCTTCTGGGCGTCATTGGTCCGAACGGTGCCGGAAAAAGCACGACGCTGAAGACGCTGCTCGGCCTGCTGAAGTACGCCAAGGCGTCCGCAACGATCGGAGGGGAGAGCGGGCGGTATGCCTATATCCCCGAGCAGCCGGTGTTTTACGACGATTTGACGCTCTGGGAGCATCTCGATTTGGCTGCGGCCGCTTATGAGTTGGAATATGAAGCTTTCGTACGCCATGCGGAGGAGCTGCTGGCCCAGTTCGGGATGAGCGGGGTGAAGCATCAGCAGCCGGCTGGTTTCTCCAAAGGGATGAAGCAGAAAATGATGCTGATGCTCGGGTTTCTGGCGAAACCCGATATTTATATCGTGGACGAGCCCTTCATCGGCCTGGATCCGCGGGCGACCAAGGACTTCCTGCGTCTCCTGGAGGAGGAGCGGGGGAGGGGCGCCGGCGTGCTGATGTCCACCCACGTGCTGGATACGGCCGAGCGGATCTGCGATGCTTTCGTCATGATCTCTGGCGGGCGGATGGTGGCCAAGGGGAACCTGACGGACATCCGGAGGACGGCCGGCCTGCCGGACGCCTCGTTGTTCGACTGCTTTGATGCCTTGACCTGATGGAGAGGAGATGAATATGGCGGATTCACGGAATACCGGTTATGCCTATCCTACCCCCGGGCGGTTGTTTTGGCACCGGCTCCGGACTCATTGGAAGGAAATGATTGCCGTCATCCGGTCGGTGGCGGACTGGACGGTGCTTTTGTATATGCTGATTCCGGGCGCGCTGCTTGGGGGACGGCTGTATTACGGCTTATGGAAGGAGCCGCTCCCGCAGTGGAGCAGCCATTTGATATTCGGCGCCATTCCTGTATTTCTGTTATTGTGGCTGTCGGCCGGCAAAATGTTTCTCATGATCCGTGAGGCGGACGTGCTCTTCATTCATCAGCGCGCAAGATGGCTGCGCGGACTGATGCTGAGGGGAGGCATCTACAGCATGATCGCTACGGCTTTGAAGGCGGGAGCGGGCTTTCTGCTGGTGCTTCCCTTTATGGTCCGCAGGTACGGGATCAGCCTGGACGCCGCCGGGTACTGGTTTCTCTTCACGGTGACGGCCGGCGGCCTGATGCTCTGGCTGAAGCATTTCGCGCGAATCCGGGCACACGGTTGGCGGAGATGGCTGCTGTACCTGCCCATGGCAGGGCTTCCGGCCGCGGCCTATGTCGTGCTGTCGGTATGGTGGATAGATGCGCCGTCTTTGCTGGCTGCCGCCTCCGTCCTGCTGGTGGTGATCAATGTGCTGTGTCTCCTGGTGCGGATGAGGATTCGCGGAACGTTTATGAACGATATCCAGGAAGAGCTGGTTCAGCGGACCAAGCTGACCGGACTCGTGCTGAGCAGCACCATGGACAAGCCGCGGAAAATTCGCAGCACCCCATGGATCTTCCGCCGGTCCCAGCGCCTATTTCGATCAAAAACGCCGGTCCATCGTCTGGCCGGGGCATGCGTTAAGGCGTATGTGCGCCAGACGAAGCAGCTTAAAGGATATGCGCAGGTGCTGTCGCTCAGCGCGGCCATTCTGCTGACGCTGCCCCCTGGGGTGAAGATTCTGGTCTACGCCGCACTTCATCTGCTGCTGGCTTACTGGCTGTACTTGAACGCAGCGGCCTTTATGAAAGAAGGCTTTGTTGCTATGCTCCCCTGGGCGGACGAAGTGAAGCTGAGCGCCATGAAGAAGGCCGTTCGGATGCTGCTCGCGCCTTATGCGCTCGTGACGGCAGGGCTGCTGCTGTTCACGCTGCTGCCGGTCTGGACGGCGGCGGTCGCGCTGATCCCGCTTGCTCTTGCCGTTTCGTGGGTCACGGTCACCCTGCTTCAGTGGATGATGCTGCGAAAAATATAAGAAGAAATGTATATCGATGTACATCCACAGAAGACAGACCGCGTTTAGCGGAAGTTTTTCTTGCGATTATAGAATGGTTCAGCTCCGCTGAAAATTTATGAATTCTATAATCTAAAAGTAAAACGCCGGATCTAGGATCCAGGCGTTTTTTTGTTTGCCGTCACGATTTGATTATTCCAATATTTCGAGCGCCTGCCGGACTGTCTCCTCCATGATGTCTGCGGCGCTCTGGCCCGGTTTCAGCATTCTTGTCGCTTGTCCGGCCCACAGCGACATATAGCCGGCTTGATTCTGCCGGGCGGCCGCGCTCCGGATATCCCGGGTCGCCGTGTTCTGCGTCGGGAACGGGAGCGGCTCCACGCCGGTCTGGTCCCACTTCCGGACGAAGGCGTTGGCGATGCCCCGGGCCGGCCGGCCCGAGAAGGCCTTGGTCAGCACCGTGCTTTCTTCGGTGCTGGCAAGCAGCGCCGCCTGATAGGCGGGATGCGCACCGGATTCGGTCGCCGTCAGGAAGCGGGTGCCCATTTGGACCGCCTGCGCTCCCAGAACCATGGCGGCGACCATGCCGCGTCCGTCCATGATGCCGCCGGCGGCGATGACCGGGATGGACACCCGGTCGGCGATCTGCGGCACGAGGGCGAAGGTTCCGATGTTCGCCCCCATAGGTCGATCATCGGTGTTGAATGTGCCACGGTGGCCGCCGGCCTCGCTTCCCTGGGCCACGACCGCATCGCAGCCGGCACGCTCGGCTTCCTGCGCCTCCTGCAAGGTGGTCGCCATGGCGACCACCTTCATGCCGGCCGACTTGGCCAGCTCCATATACCGCGGGGACAGCACGCCAAAGGCGGTGCTGATGACGGGAACGCCGGCTTCGAGCACTTCGGCGAACTGCCGCTCAAAGTGATCCGGCGTTTGAACCGCCTGGGGAGAGGCTGGCGGCAATCCCAGCTCGTCCCGAATGGAGTCGAGCGTGCGCTGGACCTCGGCGGTCCGGCGATTGTCGTCCTCCATCGAGGCGGTGAACAGATTGACCGCAAACGGGGCGCTTGTCCGCCCGCGGATGTCTGCGATCGCTGCACGAATCGCCGCTGGCTCCATATAGGCCGCCCCCAGCGTGCCGAGACCGCCGGCCTTCGATACGGCGGCTACGAGTTCAGGCGTGGTGGGGCCGCCGGCCATGCCTGCCTGGAAGACAGGGTAACGAATGCCGAATTGCCGGCAAAGATCATTATCCAGTTTAAGCTTCATGCCGATCACCTCGCGATTGGATTTCTTAAATATACTCCGCCGCATGCTTGCCCGCGGTGTAGCCTGTCGAAAAAGCAGCCGTAATGTTGTAGCCGCCGGTATATCCGTGGATGTCGAGCACTTCGCCGCAGAAAAACAGCCCCGGCATCAGCTTCGATTCCATCGTCTTCGGGTTGATCTCCTTCAGGTTGACGCCTCCGCCGGTGACAAACGCCTCCTCTATCGATTTGGTGCCGACGGCACGGAAGCGGAACTGCTTCAGGCAAGCGACAAAATCCCCCCACTGCTGCTTGGGCAGATGGTCGTAAGTGGCGTCCCCGTCCAGTTGGGATTTATCGAACAGCAGCGGAAGCAGCCGCTCCGCAACCTGACCTTTGAGCACATTTCGGATCGCCTTTTTCGGCTCGGTCGCCAGCTTGTCCCTCAGCAGCTTGTCGAGTGACGAAACGTCCAGGTCCGGGAATAGGTCGATGGCCATTTCGACGTCCGGCGTATGGAACTTATTTTTGACCTGACGCAGAAATTGGCTGCAGCGCAGGGCGATCGGGCCGGATACGCCAAAATGGGTAAAGATCATATCCCCGCGGTGCCCGATCACTTTTTTACCTTTGGGATTCCATACGGAGAGCTCCACGTCCCGCAGGGAGAGTCCCTGAAGCTCCTTGGACTGGATCCACTTTTCGTGGGAAACGATGGGGACTTCGGTGGGGTACAGCTCGGTAATCGTATGGCCAGCGGCTTCCGCCCAAGGGTAACCGTCGCCGGTGGATCCGGTATGGGGAACGGATTTGCCGCCGGTGGCGACAATAACGGAAGTGGCTCTGTATATATGCCCGGATTTTAAACGCACGCCTGCCGTTCTTCCATCCTCATAGAGCACTTCAGCAATCGGGCTGTCGGTTTTGATCTCCACGCCGAGCTTCTTCACCTCCTGAATGAGAGCGCCAACGACGCTGGCGGCTTTGTCGGATACCGGAAACATCCGTCCGTTGTCCTCTTCCTTCAAGGCAATGCCGAGT
Organism: Paenibacillus sp. XY044; assembly: GCF_002257645.1. Taxonomy (GTDB): domain Bacteria; phylum Bacillota; class Bacilli; order Paenibacillales; family Paenibacillaceae; genus Paenibacillus_AQ. The sequence goes on from NZ_NQMO01000015.1 coordinate 49,591, forward strand.
CCTTCGAAAAAGTTCATAATATCCCGGTTGTTAAAATGCTGGAACGCGCTGTATAAAAAACGGCCGTTGCCCGGAATATGGGCGATCAGCTCATCGGTTTCTTTGGCATTGGTTACGTTGCAGCGGCCGCCACCGGAAATTCCGAGTTTGCGTCCCAGTTTATTTCCTTTGTCTAAAAGCAGGACAGATGCCCCATGCCGGGCGGCCGAGACACATGCCATTAGACCCGCGGATCCGCCCCCGGCAACAATTACGTCATATCGGTTCACTGATTATTCTCCTTTATTTTTGCGACAGTCTGTTTTGCTGTTTCGTGTGTCCTTTTTTAGGATATATCAGGATATATTGTAATATCGTGTTGGCTGTGCTTTAATCAAAAGGAAATCGTCTTTCGCAAAAAACAGCGGTAACATCTTCCTATTCCCTGTAGTCCGTTAAACCTGTAATGAATCGTTCCGGTTTTTGTGCCGATCACCTTGGCTGCCAACAAGCGCAAAGGACCGATCCCAAAAACTTTAGCTGCCGCTTATACTTCGCTCGAACGGCAAGAAGAACCAGCTGCAATAACTCAGATTCGTGTTGGGAACTACACATACCTGCCCTGGCGGGGAGGAGGGATTGGCGATTATTTATGCACTGAAAAACATTATAACACAGGTACTTATGGCCGGTTCCTTCGCTTTTCTCTTCCCATTGGGACTGGACAAATATGTCCGGGTTTTTAGGCGTAGAAAGCGAATGGAAGCAATGGATTTTGATCTTGTCATTATTTTGTCCAGCGCGCTGACGATTGTGCTGTGCTCGTTGTTTTCCTCCTCCATTTTTAACTACATTCCATTAAACCTGGGCATTCTGCCGCTGTTTATCGGGATGCTGTATGGAGGATATAAGACGGGTCTGCCGCTGGCGGGGCTGTGCCTTCTGTGCGACTTCATATTTAATCCCAATTGGACGGTTCTTGGATTATTTCTGCATACCGGTTTACCGCTTTACCCTCTTCTGATTTGGCTGTCCCCCAAGTTCCGGAAAGGGCCGCTCACGGAGAAGATCAACAAGCTGTGGCTGTGCCTTTTACCTGCCATGCTATTGATCACGTCCGCCCCGATTATTGAATCTCCCAACCTGAATTTATCCAATGCAGGGCTGGTGCTGATCGTTCTCTTCTATATATTAACCAGTATGTTCACCGGGGGTACCTTGTTGTATATGATTGAATTTGCTCTGGAGAAGCTGCGGTTGAAGGAGCAGGTTATGGGCATCTCTGAGAAATATCTCAGGGAAGAGGAGAAGCTGCAGCAGGTCATCGATGCCACGCCCATTTCGATGGTTTCGGTCGACCATGACGGCAATATTACAAGCATAAATGATACGATGATGAGCCTGGTGAAGACCAAGTACCCCGAGCTCTCCAAGCGGGACGTGCTCGGCTATCCCGTCACGATGTTTGTGGATATTATGGGTCAGGACTACATCAGCTACCGGATCGTTCAGGCGCTTCAGGGCAAGAAACTGGGCAATGAGCTGATCCGCATCGGAACGAATAACTACTACATAAGCACATCACCATTAACGAATACACATACAGGTGCCATCATCGGAGCGGTCCTTGCTTTTCAGGACGTGACCGAACTGGCGAGGCTGCGAAGCGAGCTGGAGAATGTTGAAAGGCTCAGCCTTGTCGGCCAGATGGCAGCCAGCATTACCCATGAAATACGCAATCCCATGGCCGTCGTACGGGGCTTTCTTCAACTTATGAAGGAGAAGAGTCCGGAAGCGCTCGACCATTACTACCGGATCGTCATGGAGGAACTGGACCGGGCGAACGGCATTATCAACGACTTTTTGTCCCTTGCCCAAAACCGTATCGCTGAGAAAGAACAATGGCATCTGCATAATATTATTAACGATTTGAGCCCGCTGCTGTGGGCGGACGCGAATTTGCGCGGACAGACGATCGAGCTGATTCTGGACGAGAGGGTCCCGGAACTGAGCCTGAACGCCAAGGAAATCAAGCAGCTGGTGCTGAACCTGTCGCGGAACGGCATGGAAGCCATGGAGGAAAAAGGACAGCTGACGATCGAGACGAGGCTGAACGACTCCTTTGTGGAGCTGATCGTCAAGGATACGGGGATGGGGATCGCCAAGAGCAGGCAGGAGCGGCTGTTTGAGCCGTTTTTTACGACGAAAGCCAAAGGAACCGGCCTTGGTCTTGCTCTCTGTCTCAGCATCGTGGAGCGCCATCACGGCAAAATATCGGTGGAATCGGAGGAGGGAAAAGGAACGGCTTTCATGATTCAGTTCCCGGTTACGGATTCGTGGGCAGGCATGATCTGAGGGCCCGATAGGCCGCCGCTTCTCTTGATTTCGACCCTTATGGATGTATAATAGGAGTATTAACAGCGGATGTTGTTATGAGCTTGTCCATTGATATTTTGTATCCAAGGAGTGATAGGGAATGGCCATGTCTTTTGACAGATATATGAAGGATATGATCCAACCGATGCGTGACGAACTGACGCGCCTCGGCATCAAGGAACTTAGAACGGCGGAAGAAGTGGAGACCCACCTTCCGGACGCGCAAGGAACCACGCTGGTTGTCGTCAACTCGGTGTGCGGTTGTGCCGCCGGCCAATGCCGTCCCGGCGTAGCCCAGGCTTTGCAGCATGACCTTGTGCCTGACAATCTGTTTACGGTATTTGCCGGACAGGATAAGGAAGCGACTGCCAAAGCACGCGAGTATTTCGCTCCGTATCCGCCGTCTTCTCCATCCATCGCCCTGATGAAGGACGGGGAGCTTGTTCATTTTATTGAACGCCACCAAATCGAAGACCGCTCGGCTCAAGAAATTGCCGACGATCTGATCGAAGCGTTTGACCGGGTGTGCCGTTAATCGGCGCACCGCGTACATAATGCCCCGGGTATTCGGACATCCGATACGTACGGGGCTTTTGTGTTTGAAGTCACACCGTATTTAACCGACTATTCTGTTCAAGAGAGGTGCTAATCGTGAGTTTGCAGGAAGAAATTATTGCGGCACTTGGCGTGAAGCCGACGATTGATGTGGAGAGCGAAGTCCGGAAAAGGGTGGATTTCCTGAAATCCTACGTGAAGAATGCGGGGGCGAAGGGTCTGCTCATCGCCATCAGCGGTGGAATCGACAGCGCCGTGGCGACCGGCCTGTGTAAACGGGCGACCGACGAGCTCACGGAGGCGGAAGGCCAAGAATATATGACGCTGGGCGTGTTCCAGCCCTACGCGGTTCAAGAGGATATCGAGCACAGCTATGCGGTCGCGGAAGCTTTCAACCTGAAGTATAAGGCCGAGACCAATATCGAGGATGCCGTCGGTGAGATTGCTCTGGAAGCCGAGCAGGGCCTTAAGCAAATCGGCATCCATCGCCACCTGACCCCTCAGGGCAAAGGGAACATCAAAGCGAGAACCCGCATGGTGATGCAGTATGCACTGGCATTTGACCTGAACCTGCTCGTCGTCGGAACGGACCATGCTTCCGAAGCGATTACCGGCTTCTACACGAAGTGGGGCGACGGTGCAGTGGATATCACGCCGCTCAGCACGCTCAACAAGCGCCAGGTCCGCCAGCTGGCGAGCTACCTTGGCGTACCGCAATCGATTCTGGACAAGGCGCCTACCGCCGGTTTGTGGGAAGGCCAGACAGATGAAGGCGAGCTGGGCATTACCTATGACGAGAACAGCGACTATCTGGAAGGCAAGGAAGTCAGCCCGCAGGCGAAGGAACGCCTGGAGAGCTACTATAAGCGAACCGCGCATAAGCGCAATATGATCCCGGGTATTTAAGCAGGTTCCGGGGAATCAAGGGCAGGCCGCCATACAGCGGCCTGCTTTTTTGATGCCATCATTAGAGAGGACTTTCCGTGCCGACGGAACGAAGAGCTTAGCAGGAGGCCGAAAGGCGGGCATCCCTTTCGGGTGTTCATGTGTTATAGAATGCCAAAAAGCAACATATGATTAACTGACTTGTGCTCCCCACTGGCTGGCATGGTGGGAAGATTCATCAAAGGGGGTGGCGGCATGTGGGTTAAACCTAATTTTGAAGTCATTGAGGTCTGTGCGGAAGTTACCGCATACGCGTATCAGAAGTGACATCCCATGCCGGAGCGATCCGGCATCTATTTTTTTGAGGGGGGCACGAACATGCTGTTGAAGGTGCTGGGATCAGCGGCGGGAGGAGGCTTCCCGCAATGGAACTGCGGCTGTCCGAATTGCAGGCGCGTGCGGAAGCAGGATCCCTCTTTACACGCCCGTATGCATAATTCACTGGCTGTCAGCGACGAAGGAAACGACTGGGTTCTCGTGAATGCCACGCCGGATATCGGCGCACAGATTGAGGCCCATGCCGAGCTCGCCCCGGGCTCCAGGATCCGGCATACGCCCATTTCAGCCGTGCTGCTGACGGATGGGGAGCTGGATCACACGATGGGCCTTCTTCATTTAAGAGAGTCCTCGGAAATCGACGTATACGCTGCGGCGCCCGTACTGGACGCTCTAAAGGAGGCTTTCCCGGTTCGGCAAATCCTTGAGCCCTATGCCGCATACCGATGGCTTGAGGTCAAGCCGCAGGAATCTTTTCCACTATTTGGGGGCAGAGTAATGGTATATCCGTTCTTCTTGGGCTCCAAGCCGCCGAGGTACGCGTCCGCCCAGCGGAGTTCCCAAAGGAATGAGCCGCCTGCGGTCCCTTGGGTCGTCGGCTACCGGTTCGTGGACCGGCGAACAGGAGGGACGGCCGTATATGCGCCCGGTGTCGAGTCATGGTCGAACGAGCTCCACACCCAATTGGAAGCGGCGGATTGCGTCCTTGTGGACGGAACCTTTTGGCATTCGGATGAGCTTCGGCAGCTGGGCATTTCCGGATTGACCGCACCCGATATGGGGCATGTTCCGATAGCCGGCCCGGACGGTAGCCTGGAGCGCCTTTCTCAAATATCGGCCGGGCGCAAAATTTACATCCATATCAATAACACCAATCCGATCCTTGACGAGGATTCCGCGGAGAGCCGTAAGCTCCGGGAGCTGAGGATTGAGGTTGGTTACGACGGATTGGAATTGGAGGTCTGACATGAGCCAGCATTTGCTCTCGAATGAAGAATTAACGATGAAATTGCGGCAAGTCGGGGAATTGCGGTATCACGACAAGCATCCTTATCACGTACGCATGCATGAAGGGAAGTTGAGTCCCGAGCAGCTTCGGGCTTGGGTGGCCAACCGGTTTTATTACCAGAAAAATATCCCCGTCAAGGATGCCATCATCCTTTCCAAGCTGCCCTCCAGAGAGGAGCGCCGCCACTGGATACAGCGGATTGTGGACCATGACGGAACGGGAGGAAGCGAGGGCGGGATTGAGGCCTGGATTCGCCTTGGCGAAGCCGTCGGCATTCCGAGAGAGGAAATGCTGGATGAGCGCCATGTTCTTCCCGCCGTTCGGTTTGCAGTCGATGCCTACGTAAACTTCTGCCGCCTGCAGCCGTGGCTCATTGCAGTTGCTTCCTCTTTGACGGAATTGTTCGCTCCCGTCTTGATATCCCAACGAATCGCCGTGTTTGAGCAGCTGTATCCATGGATCCGTCCGGAAGGGCTTGAGTATTTCCAAGCCAGGCTGCATCAGGCTCCGCGCGACGCGGATCACGGCTTGGAGCTCGTTCTGCGTGAATGTAAGGACCGCAGCGAGCAGGAGCGGGTGATATCCGCATTACATTTTAAATGCGACGTTCTTTGGGCTATCCTGGATGCGTTAAGTCTGGCGTATCCCGATGCGGAGGCACAGCGATGATAGCTTGGGAGCTGTCGGAGCAACTCAGGCTGCGCAGTCCCGCAAGGCTGAAGTTCGATAAAGCAAGGCAAACCGATCTGCTCCTGCTCCCCGAACGCGTCGTCAACCTGAATCCGACGGCAGGGGCCATTCTTTGGCTGTGTGACGGGACGCGGTCGGTTCAGCAAATCATCGGGGAGCTGGAGACGAAATACAATCAATCGAATCTGCAGGAGGATATTCTTGAGTTTCTCACGCAAGCGATCGAGCGGGGGTGGGTGGAAAAGTGGCCGTAAGCATACCGTATGCCCTGTCAGCGGAAATTACTCACCGGTGCCCACTTCATTGTGCCTACTGTTCGAATCCGGTGGAGCTCGCCAAAAGGGAGCATGAGCTGAGCACGCAGGACTGGATCAGGGTATTCGCGGAAGCCAGTGAGCTCGGCGTCGTGCAGCTTCACCTTACAGGCGGCGAGCCGCTCATGAGACCGGACGTGGACCAGCTGATCCGTCAGGCCCGTGAACTGGGCCTTTTTGTGAATGTCATTACCAGCGGGGTCGGTGTGACGGAGAAACGTATGCAGCAGCTGGTGAACGCGGGGGTCGACAGCATCCAGCTCAGCATACAGGCGTCCGAGCCCGGGCTGGCCGATGCCATTGCCGGTTCGCGGGCGCACGATTTCAAAAAGAAAACGGCGAGCCTCATCCAGGCGGCGGGGATTCCCTTACATATGAACGTCGTTCTGCATAGGCAAAATATCCATCTTGTTGAGGAAATCATTGAGATGTGCGTGTCATGGGGAGCAAGCCGGCTGGAGCTGGCGAATACCCAGTACTACGGCTGGGCGCTGCTTAACCGCCAGCATCTGCTGCCGACTAGAGCGCAGCTCAAGGCGGCTGAAGAAGCCTTTTTTCGGGCCAAAGCGCGCTTTGACCGCCAGATTGAACTGATTTGGGTTCTCCCGGACTACTATGAGGACTTCCCTAAACCCTGTATGGGCGGGTGGGGCGAAATTTCCATGACGGTGACTCCCGACGGAACCGTGCTGCCCTGCACCGCGGCATCCAGCATCCAAACCTTGACCTTTGAATCCGTTAAAGAGCGGAGCCTCGAATGGATATGGCGGGAATCCGCCGCCTTCAACAGCTTTCGTGGCTTCGATTGGATGGCGGAGCCCTGCCGGAGCTGCGAACACCGTTTCCGCGACTTCGGCGGATGCCGCTGCCAAGCTTACCTATTGGCCGGCGATGCGAGGCAGGCGGATCCTGTCTGCCAATGGTCGCCTCATCATGGACTGATATCCGATATTTTATCTTCCCTGAATCAAGACAACGATCAACCTTTGGTTACCGCACCTCATCGCCTTGTGCCTTCTTATTCCTATCGCGGCAGGTTCAAGAAGAACGGAGGAATGATCGGTGAAAATATTTGACGCTCACTGCGATGTGCTGAGCAAACTGCTCGAGCATCCGCAGCTTGATTTTGCGCACGAAAAGGATCTGCTGGACGTCACACTGGAACGCATGCATCAATCCGGTATCGGTTTCCAGAACTTTGCCATCTACTTGCCCGAGAACTATGCCGGGCATTTTCGCTATGTGCTGGAGAGCGTCGATCTGTTTCATGAAAAGGTGCTCGCGAGCGGTCCGATCCATTTTATCCGATCCAAGGAGGATCTCAGATATGCCGAAAAGGAAGGGCTGACCGGGGCGTTATTATCGCTCGAAGGAGTCGATGCGCTGCAGGGCAACCTGGCCTATGTGCGGATCTTGCATCATTTGGGTGTCCGGAGTATCGGCATCACTTGGAACTACGCCAATTGGGCGGCGGACGGCGTTATGGAGTCCAGGAGAGCGGGATTGACCGAGAAAGGACGGCAGCTGATCCAGGAATGCAACCGTCTGGGCATGATCCTGGACGTATCCCATCTCTCGGAAAAAGCGTTCTGGGAGCTGGCGTCGCTGTCTACGAAGCCGCTCATCGCCTCCCATTCCAATGCCGGCAAAATATGCCCGCGGCGAAGAAACTTAAGTGATGAGCAGATTGGTTCCATCATCCGGTCGGATGGTGTCATCGGGGTCACCTTTGTGCCTCCCTTTGTCCATACGGAGGAACCGGTAACGATGGACCGTTTGCTGGCGCATATCGACCATATCTGCTCGCTGGGGGGCCGCCGGCATATCGGGTTGGGCTCGGATTTCGACGGTATCCGCGAAAAGATCGTCGGCCTGGAGCATGCGGGGAAATATCATGACCTGGTCGAAATGCTGCAAAAGCATTACAGCGAGGAAGAGGTGGAAGGCTTTGTCTGCGGCAACTGGCATCGTTTCTATTCAGAGCATTTGCCGGAGGCGACATAAGGACTGCTTTTGCGGCTTACAATCCAAAAATCGAAAAAAGGAGTTCCATCCAAGGATGGGACTCCTTTTTTGCGTTCGGTCGTTAGGATACCGTAATCGTTCCCGTCATATTGTCGTGGCCAGAGCCGCATTGGATTGAGCAGTTGAAATCATAGGTCCCGGCTTTATCTACGGTAAAGGTGGCCGTTTGCCCATCCTGCAAATTGACGTTCAGATCGGGGATTTCCAAGCCGTGCACGCCATCCGTGTTTTTAAGGGTGAGCTTGACCGTGTCGCCGACTTTCAGATCGATATTCGGCGGGTTAAAAGCGAAGCTTTTTGCCGTCACGGTAATTTCTTTGGTTTGACCGCCACCGGCGGATGGAGCTGTGTTGTTGGCAGGCGGAGCCGCCGTATTGTTATTGCTCTTGCCGCATGCGCTTAATGCCAATACGATCGTTAGCAGCGCTATCGTAAAGGCCAAACGGAATTTCGGTTTCATCGTTGTCCTCCTTAATATGCAACTTGGATGGTGGAATCCTTCTCCTTAAAGATGACCGAATCGAGCCGCTTTTATACCTGCTTGAAATGAGCCGGGATGCGGCAGGTTCATGCCCGGTTTTGCGTTCGGCAAGGCCGCATATAATTTTTGAATGATTTTTAGCAATGCTGGAAATATTACGTTACAACGCTTCTAAGTAAAAGATGAGGAGATCGTTCCAATGAAAAAATCCCACGCGATGATTGGCGCAGCCATTTTAAGTACCAGTCTTGCTCTAAGCGGCTGCAATACGAATAAGAACAACAACGCTGCCACACCGGCCCCGCCGCAAAATACGACCGAAAACAAGCCGTCCACGACGCCGGGAAAAGTGACGGGGACCTCTTTCAAAAACTTCAGCACCTATGGATTCGATCTTAAAAATACCCGTCATGTCCCTTATAAAGAGGTGACTGCCGCCAACGTCAAGGATTTGGGCGTCATCTGGAGCGCGGACCTGAAGGAGCTCGACAAGGACGTCAAGAACGGGAACCAATGCTACCCGGTTTTCGTCGACGGCATCGTATACATTACGACCGCCGGAAATCAGGTATTCGCCTTCGACGGAGCGACCGGTAGTCAAATCTGGCATTGGAAGCCGTCTGCGGAGCAAGCCGCGACATTCAGCAAGTCAGGGATTATTGCCAACCGCGGCGTCGCCGTAGGTGAAGGCAAAGTGTTCATGCTCACCGTGGACAATCAGATTGTGTCCCTGGATCAGAAGACAGGCAAGCTGAATAAAATGGTGCCGATCTCCGACTCCGTCAATGGAGTTACGCTGGAGAACGGTTATTATGAAACGACCGCGCCCGTGTATTACAAAGGGAACATTTACATCGGCAGCAGCGGCGGTGACAACGGTATCCGCGGGTTTGTCAACGCCTACAAAGCGAGCGACCTGTCGCCGGCCTGGGCATCTCCTTTCTATACGGTCCCGCCTAAGGGCCAAGACTGGCTCGCTAACAGTAAATTCCAGGGCGGAGGCGCGGTATGGAATCCGCCGGCCATCGATGAAGAGACAGGGATCATGTACTTTGCCGTAGGCAACCCGGCGCCGGACTTTTACGGCGAATCCCGGCCGGGGGACAATCCTCACACAGACTCGGTGGTCGCCGTCGACGCCGCTACAGGCAAGCTGGTATGGGCGAAGCAGGAAATCAGCCATGACCTCTGGGACTATGACGCCGCGGCTTCGCCGATGATTCTGAATGCCACCGTTAAAGGCAAGCAGCAAAAAATTGTTGTGCAGGGCGGGAAGTCGGGTCAATGGTACGCATGGGACGCCAAGACCGGAGCTGTCGTCTGGGATGGGGTGCCTTTTGCCAAAATCGATCATCCCAAGCCGACGCCGGAGGGTGTCACGGTGTACCCCGGCGTGCTCGGAGGCGAGAACTATGCTCCCGAAACGTATGATCCGGCAACAAATTACGTGTTGATTCCGGGTGTGGAACAGGGGGCCGTCATCAAGTCCGCGAAAAGCCAGACAGAAGCCTCGACGCCGGACATGCCGGGGGCGGCCGCGTTCGGTACGACGACCTCGGCGCCTGCGAATGATGTGCCGTACGGGACCATCACGGCGATGGATGTAAATACCGGCAAAAAAGCGTACCAGCTCAAGACGAAAGACCCGATGCGCGGCGGCTTTACGAGCTCGACGGCGGGGCTGGCTTTCTACGGCGAGCTGGACGGGAAGATCAACGCGCTGGATATTAAAAACGGCAAGGTCATCTGGACTTTCCAAACCACGGGCAGCACCATTCAAGCGGCTCCGGCGATTTTCATCGTAGACGACAAACAATATATGGCTTTTACTTCCGGCGGTCCCAAACCGAAAGTGTTCGTGTTCGGTCTGGGCGGCGACAAAACCCAAGGCAAGGCGGGAACGGCGGAAGACACGAACGCTCACCAGAAAAAATAGGGTTCATGAAACGGGGGAGAGCCTATGGCTTTGCCCCTGTTTATTTTCGCAAAGGAAAAGCGACGATCGACGTACATCTAGTTATTTCTCAAGTAAAGGGGATGCATCGAAACGATGAGGTATTTGCAGCGCCTGTCCATTTTGATACTGGCGGCATGTCTTACCGGATGTGCCGGGATTTCTTCGAAGCCGGTCTCCTCGGCGGCTCCCGCATCACCGCAAGCGGCGGACCATGGCGTTCAGTTGACGGTTGATACATCGGCACTGCTGCTTAAGCAGTGGAAGCCGGACGGGTCTCACATCACCCCCGTTCACGGCAGGCTGCTTCTCGACAATCGGCCTGTGGTCAATGCCATTGTGCATTCGAGCCAGAGCCAGATCGACGTTCCCACAGGGGAGGACGGCTCCTTCACCCTGACGGTTGACCAGAGCCTGCTGGCTGAAACGAAGATCCGTATCGCTTCCCTCAAAGACGCCACCGTCTCGGGAAGACGACTTACGGCGGAAATGTCGCAGCGGCTTCTTGCTTCTTCAGCCATGTTCAGCGTGAACTATCCGGTTGAGGTGGTAAAGGTGGAAGACGATCCCAAGGATGCATCCAAGGTCCGGGTTCACGGACAGGTCATCGCCGGCAGTGGGGACATCGTATCTTACTTTCAGGTGGATAAATACCGGATGGGCGGCATTGTAAAAGACGCGAACGGCAGGCCGGTCGAGAACGCGGTGGTCTGGTTCGACCGGGATCAAGGCGAAGGCTTCGGAAAATCGACGCCAAGCGACCAGAACGGCAGATATTCCATTTTCTATTGGCCCGAGGATGAAGAAACGAATCTGTTGGTCACGATCGGTACCAGGAAGTACACGCTTCCTGAAGGAAGGGTGTTTAAAATGCCCGAAAACACGAGCGTGGAGATCGACATCACCCTGCCCGAAGAAGGTACGGTCATCAATGACCAACCTCCGTATCTGGTGAGCCGGACATCGCCGGGTGCGATGTACACTGGAGTGTTGGTCGGACTGAATTTGCCCAAGGATGTCCCGTACTCCGTCACCATCCCGAACAAAAAAGGGGAATTTATCGTGACCGTTGCCAAAAAAGTGTGGAAGCAGCGGCCGGCCTTTTTCGAGACCCGGATGTCCAAATTCGTCGAGGGCCGCTTAACTTGGGGCGACACCCTCCCGGCTGGTTTTGTCCAGCCTGCTGCCGAAGATCCGAAACATATTCCGTTTAAATACGATGAACGTCCTGCTCACTCCACAGCCATCTAGTGAAACAAGAGAATGTGGTGGGTGCTGGACGCCTCTGACGCCAAATCGCAAAAAAATCCCTGACCTACCTAAAAGTAAGTCAGGGATTTTTAATGATGGCTGCCCAATAGGTTTGAGGCAAACTAACCGCGGTCCCTCTCAGGGTTTCCTCTGCGCATGCCGGCCAGCCCGATAAGGCCCAGCAGACCAAGCCATCCCCAGCCGCTGCCGCGGTTCGTGGTCGTCGCTGCGGTCGTGCGGAGTCTGTTGTTGTCTGTCAGTGTATCGGTATTGTATCCGGTGTAGCTGTTTGTTCCCATCCGGCCGGTGTTGTTCGTTCCGTAATTCGCATTCAAGTATTGGCTGCCTGTTCCAGTGCCATATACGCTGACATGGTAATTGGATGTCGTCCCGGCATTGTTCACCCGGTAATGCGAACCATCGATGGATTCGGTTCCGATGTTCCCCATGCCCATGCCAGTGCCCATTCCGCCATTACCGCCGTCTTGCGCCGTTCCACCCGCCCCATAAGCATAGGCCGGAGCGGTGAGCATCAAAGACATGCCTGCAATCAATACACCGATTCTTATCTTTTGTCTCATTGAGGCTACCTACCTTTTTGGAGTATGTTTTTAAACTTACGTTATTGTGTCACGGAAGAGGTGAACTTATGCAGATGGGGAGATCGGAAGCTTTTTAACGGTTTTACGGGCATATTCGTTTTTGTCCACGACATATATATCGAAAAGAGCAGGAAACAAAGAACTTTGGCGTGCAGGCCTATTGCTTGTCGATTAAGGTCATCGGAAACCGATGGGGGAGTGTGTCGAATGGGAAAAATTCATTTGAAGTCGTCCGTAAAGGGCGCAGTGATGGGGGCTTCGATGACAGGAGGGTGGCTGCTGGCCGATCTGCTGCTGCCGGAGCCGTGGGGTGACGTGGTCTTATTTGGTGCGATGGCGGTTTTGAATATAGGCATCGGCTGGAAAATCGGCAAAATGTTCGATCAGCGCGAAGCGCAGGAAGCCGGCGCCCGTGGCGAAATGGCTCAGGCTAAGAGAACGGCCGGCCTCGAGTCTCAATAAACAGAATGAATGAGTAAGAAGCGATTTCTCAATACCGATGAAGATTAACGAATGGGTATGTTAGCAATCGAAGAGTCGGTCCTAAAGGTCGGTGAAAATCAATCATGTGATTTTCACCGTTTTTTTTCGTTCGGCATCGATCCATGCGGAATTCCTGGTGAAAGATGCCTTTTCACAAGCTGCTCGTTTTTGGGACGTGCACCTGCTACAATAGGACTTGTATGTCATGGAAGGGAAGGTGCGGGGCATTGATTTACGGAATCGGACACGATGTGCTGGAAATCAAGCGGGTTGGGCTGCTTCTCGGCAGCCGTCAGGGCTTCCGTTTTATGGAGCGGGTGCTGACCGCCCGGGAGAGGGAAGAGGCCAAGAGACGGGGAGGCAATCTGACCGAGTTCGTCGCCGGGCGCTTTGCCGCAAAGGAAGCCATCTCCAAGGCTTTTGGCTGCGGCATCGGCGGGAAAATCGGCTTTGTGGACATGGAAGTGCTGCCCGATGAGAACGGCAAACCCGTTGTAGTGCTGGACGCGGAGGCTTGGGAACGCCTCGAGCTGCCGGGTGAGCCGGAATATGTGATTCATCTGTCCATCTCCCACCAGACCGAGCTGGCTTCCGCCTTCGCCATTGTAGAGAAGCGGGAATAGGGGCCGGCTCATGAACAAGCTAGCCAGAAAGGTATGAAGGACCTCATGAGCAGTTCGATAAGTTCAATGGAGCAAAAACGTCATTTCAGCATCAACCTGCTGGAATGGTACGAAAAGCATAAACGGGATTTGCCGTGGCGACGCCACCGGAATCCCTATTATATTTGGGTGTCGGAAATCATGCTGCAGCAAACGCGGGTGGACACGGTTATTCCGTTCTTCAACCGGTTTATCGAGCGGTTTCCGACCGTGGAAGACCTGGCCGACGCCCCAGAGCAGGATGTGCTCAAATGCTGGGAAGGCCTCGGGTATTACTCCCGGGCGCGCAACTTGCAGGCGGCAGCCAAACAGGTGAAGGAGCTGCACGGCGGTATGGTACCGGACGATAAGGCGTCCGTGTTCGCGCTGAAGGGGGTCGGCCCGTATACGGCGGGCGCGATTCTGAGCATCGCCTTCAACAAGCCGGAGCCGGCCGTTGACGGCAATGTCATGCGGGTGCTGTCGAGATATTTCCTGATCGAGGAAGATATCATGAAGGGAAGCACCCGCGCCTTTATGGAGAGCCTGGTTGTGGAGCTGATCCCGGACGGCCGGGCGTCGGACTTCAACCAGGCGCTCATGGAGCTGGGCGCCTTGGTGTGTACGCCCAAGTCGCCGCACTGCCTGACCTGTCCGGTGATGGAGCACTGCTCCGCCAGGCAGGAGGGCAAGGAGGAGCAGCTGCCGATCAAAACCAAGGCGAAGCCGCCGCGGCCCGAGTACCGGGTGGTGGCCCTCGTGGAGGGCCGGGGCGATCATATCGGCCGCGTCCTGATCCGCCAGCGCCCGCAGGAAGGGCTGCTTGCCCGCATGTGGGAGCTGCCGCATCTGCAGACGCCGGCAGTGCGCAGCGGGCGGATGCCGGACGAGCCGGCGATGGACATTCTCGCCGGGGCGCTGCTCGAGGAAGGCATCGCCACGCGGCCGATTGCGCATCTGACGGACGCGGAGCATACCTTCAGCCACATTCATTGGAACCTGCAGGTCTACCGCTGCCGCGAAGAAGACCTGCCGCAGGCAGCCGAGCTGAAGGCGATATACGTCGCCGGGGACAGCGGCGAACCGTCCGGCCAGACGGTATACCGCTGGATTGATGAGCAGGATATGCAGCATTACGCCTTTCCTAATGTATTTCTGAAAATTTTACAGAACTATTTCAAACATTCATCCGATTAATCGTTTAAGACGTTACTAAGAACATGTTTGCCTGCGGCCGCCGGGATTCATCCGGCGGAGACAAGCAAAAGGGGCTGCCCTCAAGAAACTGCGGATGCAGTTCTTGGGGGCAGCCCCTTTATTTCCGGAAAGATACAGCTTACGGCTGTACGATTTCCTGGTAACGTTTGCTGACAACATCCCAGTTCAGAACGTTCCAGAACGCTGCGATGTAGTCAGGGCGTTTGTTTTGGTATTTCAAGTAGTAAGCATGCTCCCAAACGTCCAGGCCGAGGATCGGCGTTTGGCCTTCCATCAGCGGGTTGTCTTGGTTAGGCGTGCTTGTTACGGCCAGTTTGCCGTTCTTGTCCACGACGAGCCATGCCCAGCCGCTGCCGAAACGGGTTGTAGCCGCTTTGGTGAAGTCTTCCTTGAATTTGTCCAAGCCGCCAAGCTCGCTGTCGATCGCTTGAGCCAGAAGGCCGTTTGGCTTGTCTCCGCCCTTAGGCGCGATGATTTCCCAGAACAGGGAGTGGTTCGCATGTCCGCCGCCGTTATTGCGAACGGCTGTACGGATGTTCTCAGGCACGCTGTCCAAGTTGGAGATCAGTTCTTCAAGGCTTTTGTTTTGCAGTTCAGGAGCATTTTCCAGAGCCGCGTTCAGGTTCGTTACATACGTGTTATGGTGACGGTCGTGATGGATTTCCATCGTTTGAGCGTCGATGTGCGGCTCGAGCGCATCATTCGGGTATGGAAGTGGTGGTAATTGAAATGCCATGATAAATACCTCCTGTTAATGTTTTTTGGGTAGAATCAACGCAGGTGGTTGATTCATATGAATAAAGGAACACTTTTGTTGTCCAAAAGAGCCCTTTATCGGCATAAGTATGTAGCATGGAATGTGATTCCATTTCTATTAAACCGTATTTTTTCGATTAAATCAACATTTATGTTTACAAAGTCGATTTAATCCTGAGGAGGCCCTGTCAGCCGTATGGGGACGGATTTGCCAGCCGCATTTCAGCCGGAGGGAACTCACAAGTTTTCCGGTCAAGTTGAACGATTCTTTCATCCCGAGAAATTTTTTTGGGGGATTCCGTGAAGGCGCGCCGGCAGACGCCTTTGTTATCCTTTACCCAAATCACGAAGAATTATGCCGTAGAATAAGCCCATTATATGGGAAATTTACAGATGATAGAATGAAAACGCTTGCGTTGAAGCGCTTTCAAAAGAAAACGCGTGTTTTTTAAAGTAAACTATGGTTTAATGAATGATAAAGAAGGATTTTCACGGTTTTTGTCGTAATACTATACCTTGGATTAGAGGGTTTTTTTGTTTTCCCTAAAAGTCCCTTAATCCTATAAAGCTAACGAAAAGGGAGATTTAAAACATGCATGTTCGTTCCTTTCAGTTAAGTGATGCGACTCGTGTCAACGAGCTGCTGCAAATCGCGTTATCCGAAGAATGCTACGAGAATACGATCGAACCGTTCTCCAGGCAGCTCTACTGGGATTCCGACCTGATTATGGTTGCAGAAGAGAATGAGCAGATCGTCGGTGCCCTGATCGGCACGATCGAGCATAACCACGGCTTCTACTATCGTATCGCCATCCATCCGGATTATCGCCGCAAGGGAGTGGGCAAGGCGCTGGTCACCATGATGGAAGGCCGGTTCCAACAGCGTAAAGTCAGCGGAATTATGATTGCAGGAGACGAGCATAACAAGGCCGCCATGCCTCTGTACGAGGCAATGGGCTACGGGGCCAACAAGGTGCTGCAGGCGTTCCAGAAACTCAGCATTGTCGCGCCACAATAGAGAGAACGACCCTTTGGTATTATGGAGAAAACTTACATCCATATCGTTAATAAGCAATATTTACTATACTTGAGCATATCTTCGCGGCGTTGCAAAAGGCCCGAAGATATGCTTTTCTGTATATATGGGAATTTGTCATAAAAATGAGGTGTAGCATGAATCAAGTCGATCAGCGGGAACAAGGCCGCCCCGAGCCGATCCCGGTTCCGACGCCCGGAGAACAACCAGGCAAGCGCGGTTGGCTGTCCGAATTTTGGGATTGGGCCAAAACACTGGTTATCGCATTTGTCATTATGATGCTGCTGAATTTATTCGTTTTTAATCTATCCATGGTCCGCGGGCAGTCGATGCAGCCGACGCTGGTGGAGCAGGAACGGCTGTTTGTCGATAAGATCGTATATGATTTTACCGCACCGAAGCACGGCGAGGTCGTCGTCCTTCGCGACCCGAGCAACGGTCCGGAGAAAAAGGAATTCCTGGTCAAGCGGATCATTGGCGTACCGGGTGACACCGTGGAAGTGAAAAGCCACAAGCTGTACGTAAACGGTAAGGAGCAGAGCGAGCCTTACACCGAGGTTGAAATCCAGGATCCGGATTTCGGCCCGTTGAAGCTGGACAAGGATCACTATTTTGTGATGGGGGATAACCGGCATGCCGGCGCAAGCCGGGACAGCCGCTCCTTCGGCAGTGTGGAATCTAGCGCCATCGTGGGGCGGGCAGAGTTTATTTTCTGGCCGTTGTCCAAAGCGAGATCACTGTAGGCATTATGGAACGACTCTTATCGGAAAGGAGGCCGCAAGGAGTAATGACATTAGGCAAACAACAGGCTGCGTACGCTCCTTCGGCTTCGCCGTGGGAGCAGCTGAAGCAGGACATTAAAGAGGCGGCGGCCGGGTTTGGCATTGACGATATCGGCTTTGCTTCCGCCGACCCGTTTGTTTCCCTGAAATCGATTCTCGAGAATCACCGCAAGCTCGGTTACGAATCCGGCTTTGAAGAGCCGGATCTGGACAAACGCGTCACCCCGGCCCTCCCCGATGCACAGCCCGCCTCCCTCATTGCCATCGCCGTAGCCTATCCTTCCAAAATGGAACACAAGCCGAAGCAGGTGCCTGGACAATACCGGGGGATCCTCGCCCGTTCCGCGTGGGGACGGGATTATCATCAGGTGCTGCGTGATGCGATGGGCAAGCTCGAGGCGTTTATCCGGGAGCGGGTGCCGGATGCCGTGCTGGAGAGCATGGTGGATACCGGGGCCTTGGTGGACCGGGCGGTTTCGGAGCGGGCCGGCATCGGCTTCAGCGCGAAGAATTGCTGCATTATTTCGCCTAAATGGGGTTCATGGATCTATCTCGGGGAAATGGTGACCAACATTCCGTTTCCGCCGGATACGCCCGTTACGGAGGACTGCGGTGACTGCACGTTGTGCATCGACGCTTGTCCGACGGGGGCGCTGGTCGGACCCGGTCAGCTTAATGCGCAGCGGTGCATTTCCTTTTTGACCCAGACGAAAGGGTTCCTGGAGGACGAGGTGATGCGCAAGATCGGCAACCGTCTGTATGGATGCGATACTTGCCAGGTCATCTGCCCGAAAAACAAGGGGAAGAACTGGACGCATCATGAGTATCTGCTGCCGGAGCCCGAGAAGGACAAGCCGCTGCTGCTGCCTATTTTGGATTTAAGCAATAAGGAGTTCAAGGAGAAGTTTGGGGAAAGCGCCGCCGCCTGGCGCGGCCGCAAGCCGATTCAGCGCAATGCGGTGATCGCGCTTGGCAACTTTAAGGATAAATCGGCGGTGCCCCGTCTCGGCAGGGTGCTGCTGGAAGACCCAAGACCGGAACTGCGGGGTGCCGCAGCTTGGTCTTTGGGCCGTATAGGAGGGGAAGAAGCTTTGAATTGGCTGAATAAAGGTCTGGCTTCAGAACAGGACGAAAAGGTGAGAGACATGATGAACGAAGCGCAGGAAAAGCTTCAGCCGGCAGAAAGCGGTCAAACCGCGGATGTCGAGATGGCTGCGGAGGACTTTTCTCCCGGATTGGGAGGAGAGAAGGAAACGGTCTATTATTCGGAGATGATATCCCCGATCGGCCCGCTGACGCTGTGCGCAACGGAGAAGGGGCTGTGCCTGATCGAGTTCGGGCCGTTTAACGTCAAGGAGGCGGTTCTCCAGAAATGGTCCCGCACTTGGTGCGGCGGCGGTGATTTCGTACAGGATGACGAGCGTCTGGAAGAGGTGAAACGCCAGCTGGGCGAATACTTTGCCGGGGAACGCAAGACGTTCGACGTGCCGCTGGATATGCGGGGTACGCCGTTTCAGCTTCAGGTTTGGAGCTCGCTAGCCGATATTCCTTATGGAGAGATCCGATCCTACGCAGACATCGCGAATGCGATTGGCAGACCGAAGGCCGTCCGGGCCGTCGGCGGAGCCAACAACAAAAACCCCGTACCGCTGATCGTCCCTTGTCACCGGGTGATCGGCGCTGACGGCAGTCTCGTAGGCTATGGCGGAGGGATGGAGATCAAGCGCCATCTCTTGACCCTGGAGAACTCCCTGCCCGAAAGAAAAGGATGGGCCGATAAGTAACCAATCGGGGGAACGTTCATGAGGTATGTAGGCATTGAAAGTGTGGAGCCCGGTCAATTTTTGGGGAAAACCATTTATTCCGGGAATGGGACGGTGCTGCTGTCGTCGGGAGTCCAGCTTACCGTATATATGATCAGTACGCTGAACCGCATCGGGGTCACGATGCTCTATATTCAGGATCCGCTGTATGCGGACGTGGAGACGGAGGACATGCTCAGCGAGGCAACGAAACAGGGGCTGATTCAGGAAATGAGCGACGCCTTTGAGGCGGTGAGGTCGGGGAAAGAATGGAACACTCAACTGATCGGCGCCAGTGTGGATCATCTCCTGGAGGACGTGATGAACAACAAGGAGCTGCTCGTGCAGCTCACGGACGTCCGTACCGCAGACAACAGCCAGTATGTACACGCGATGAATGTATGCCTATTGTCCACGGTGATGGGCGTCAATATGGGCCTGAATTATCAGCAGGTCAAAGAACTCGCTACAGGCGCCCTGCTGCATGATATCGGCAAGAATGGCATGCAGGAGGGAGACGAGCTGTTCCCGGATTCCAAGACCCATCATACCTGGCGCGGATTCGAGAAGCTTAAGAACAAGAGGGAGTTCGGCCTGCTGATCGCTCACGTTGCCCTTCAGCATCACGAACGGATGGACGGCCTAGGCCTTCCCCGTGGATTGACGGGAGACGAGATTCATTTATATGCCAAAATTGTCGCTGCCGCCGACACCTACGACCGGATGATTCATCCGCTGAAGCCTTCGAGCCGGAGGCTAATGCCGCATGAAGCCTGTGAGCAAATGATGGCCATGTCGGAGAAGCAGCTCGACCATGGCGTGCTGGTACAGTTTACGAGGATGGTGTCGATCTATCCGAACGGAACGGCCGTCAGGCTGTCGAGCAAGGAGACGGGGCTTGTCGTTCGTCAGCACCGGGGGCTGCCCGGGCGTCCGGTCGTCCGGATCGTGCGCGGCGAAGCGGGTCATTTGGATATTAAAGAGCTTGATTTGGCGCAGGAAACGACCGTATTTATCGAGGCTGTATTGGCCTAGAATTCATTTGCGAGCCGCATTTGGACATGCTATGATAGGTTCGTGCTGCTCAGGCATGCGCAAGGAATGTATTTATACTATAGGGGTGGCGGAACATGCAATATGTAATTCCAATTATTACGCTGATCGTCGGCCTGGTCGGCGGGTTTTTCATCGGCGTGTTTTATCTGCGCAAGCAAATGGAAAAAATGCAGAATGACCCGCAAATGCTTCAGAAGATGGCCAAGCAGATGGGTTACAACTTGAACGGACGCCAGATGCAGAAGGCGCAGCAGATGATGAAGAATCAGCAGTTTTCCGGCAAGAAGGGCCCGGCTCAAGGTCAAGGTCAAGGTCAAGGTCAAGGCCGTAAGAAGAAATAATCCCCTCGGCATAGAACGTCTACAGAGAAGCGGGGGTAGCGATAGGAGGAAGTGCTGTGGCTGGCGTTAAAGATTACGTAAACACGCGTGTTGGTGAAAACCGCGAGAAAATCGAGTACCATATCGAGCAAATTTTGAAGCTGATCGGTGAAAATCCCGAGCGGGAAGGGCTTCTTGAGACACCTGCCCGCGTAACCCGGATGTACGAGGAAATTTTCGCCGGATATGAGGTAGACCCGCGTGATGTGCTGGGCGTGACCTTTGACGAAAATCACGAGGAGCTGGTGATCGTCAAGGATATCGTGTATTACAGCCAATGCGAGCATCATATGGCGCCGTTTTTCGGCAAGGTCCATATCGGCTACATTCCGAGCGGAAAAATTGCCGGACTCAGCAAATTGGCCCGACTGGTCGAAGCGGTAACCCGCCGTCTGCAGGTGCAGGAGCGAATCACGTCGCAAATCGCCGACATTATGGTCGATGTGCTGCAGCCGCATGGCGTGATGGTCGTCGTGGAAGGCGAGCACCTGTGCATGTGTTCGCGGGGCGTGAAGAAGCCCGGCAGCAAGACGGTGACCTCCGGCGTACGCGGTATTTTCCGTGAAGACCCGGCGTCTAGAGCGGAGTTCCTGTCTTTGATCAAAGAATAATGACGGCAATATAAAAAAGGGCATGCCCGGAAGGGGGCATGCCCTTTTTGATTTGCGAAGCTATTTTTTGATCATTGGATCGTTGTCGATATCCTTCTGCTCGGCCAACTTGATGTTGCCCAGGAAGGTGGATACCCGGCGCAGGTATTCCCGCGAGTGCTCGCGGAAGATCAGCTCATGGTGGCTGCCTTTCACGATCCAGACATCTGAATACGGATTGGTCTGATTGGAGGCGAGTTTCTCCGCAATCGGATACGGCGCCTTCTCGTCCTCCGTCCCGTGGATAAAAAAGATCGGGAAGGGATAATCCTCTTTTTTGACCTGCTGGTATGGGATCTGGTTCAAGCTCGTGCCGTTCAGCACAGGGAACAGCAGCTGCAAAATTTCCAGTGACGGATGCCGCGGCAGGTCGATCTGATTTTTGATGTTATGGTACAGCGTATCCGGCTCAAGCAGGAAGGTGCTGTCGAGAATCATGGCGTCGACATCCTTGGTCTGCAGGCCGGCCTGAAGGGCGGTACCGGCGCCCATGGAGAAGCCCCATACTACGATCTGCTTAGCCCCGCGCTGCTTGGCCAGATCGATGGCCCCCAGCAGCTGCTGGGCCTCCACCTTGCCGCCCGTCGCGGCGGCTTTGCTGTTCTGGGAGGCGAAACCGTAATCAAACATAATGACGTTAAAGTTTAAGCGGTGGGCGAAATGCGCCAAATCATACATCGGGATCCATGTTTCCTCCCGGTTGGCGCCGTACCCGTGACTGAACACGATCGTCTTGGTTGAGCCTGCTGCGGGAATATACCAGCCCTGCATCATCCGGCTGCCGTCATGAGCCGGGAAGGTGATGTCCTCGTATTGCATGGTCTTGGC
Organism: Paenibacillus sp. XY044; assembly: GCF_002257645.1. Taxonomy (GTDB): domain Bacteria; phylum Bacillota; class Bacilli; order Paenibacillales; family Paenibacillaceae; genus Paenibacillus_AQ. The sequence continues at coordinate 71,680 of NZ_NQMO01000015.1, forward strand.
CTGCATCGGGTTGGAATACAGCGGTGCGACCGTCGGGTTGGACAGCACCCAGGCGATGTAGGCATGCAGTGCAATGAAACAGAACAGCAGGAAAAACACAACGGACAAGAGCAGTGCGACCAGAATATGCTTAAAGCGAATCATTCGCGTAGATAACGGTAATGGTGTATCGGGCAGGGGGCGGGGAAGATGTACGTCGTTTCGGGATGTCATGTTCATGCGTGCCCCTCCTTATAAATACTTTACTATATTAAGTTTAACTTCCAGGCTTCGTTTACGAAACATATAAAATTTTACTCTATATCCTATGCAAGCCTGAGGCCAAAGTCAATCCGGGGCGGACAATTGTTAGACAATTGTAATAGTGAACCGCCCCATGGTTCACATGTCAGCTACCTTTGTCCTTCTGATGAGGACATGTTTATAAAGCGCCCCGCGCCATGAGCCGATCATGCGGAGCCGAATATTCGCCATGCAGTATACAGATTGACGTCTCCTTATAAGATGGTCAGAGAAGAAATGATAGACTTTATCCGGCGAATTTCTTATAATTTATGTAACCATGTTTCATGTGGTGAAACATTTGAGGGGCGGGATCGGAATGGAAGACCGCAAATTAACGGTTCGTGCCGTTGAACGGGCACTGGATATATTGATGTGTTTTACGCAGAACAGTGAGCTGGGACTGACGGAAATCGCCGGAATGATCGGGCTGCACAAGAGCACCGTCCATCGGCTGATGACTACCCTCGAGGAGAAGGCTTTCGTCGTCCGCGATGCGGCGACGGAGAAATACCGGCTTGGCATTAAAGTGTGGGAGTTGTCCACGCATTTGTCGCAAAGCGACGATCCGGCGGTGGTGCTGCTGCCGGCGATGGAACGCCTGCGCGACCGGCTTGGGGAGACGGTCAGCCTGTACCTGCGGGACGGGAAGGACCGTTTGCGGATTCAGGCGGTGCAGAGCAACCAGGCCATCCGGAGGGTGGCGCAGGTCGGGGCGCGCTTGCCGCTTACGGTAGGAGCATCGAGCAAGGTGCTGGTGGCGTTTGCCGCGCCTGCCGATCAGGAGGAACTCCTAAGCGATCCGGATTGGGCGGAGCTGGCGAAAAGCGGCAGCTATGTGCACCAGCTGCAGGATATCCGGGAGCGGGGCTATGCGACGAGCATCGAGGAGCGCGAGCCCGGCGCCGCCGCGGTGGCGGTGCCGATCGTAAACCGGAACGGGCGCGTTGCCGCCGCCCTGTCCGTGTCCGGTCCGGTGAGCCGGCTGTCGAGCGAAACGCTCCATGAATTTGCCCCGGTGCTGATCGAAGCGGCGCGGGAAATGGGGCTGATGATTCCGTAGGCGGCTGGAAGCCCGCCTGCGGCTGTTACTGGATGAACTGAGGAAAGAAACGCACTGTCTGCGTCCTAGTCATAGAGAAAAGCCCGCCATGCCGGTGAATACCTGCATGGCGGGCTTTTTTAAGATTATAGAGTTTATACATTAGAAATCAGGGAAATCAGTGCTCGATATGCTCTTCGAACCAGCGTACGATATGGCTCAACCGGCGGGTGCGCAGATGCGGGTTGCCGCTGCGCGAGAGGTTGTGGTCGGCTCCCGGAAAACGGATGAACTGCGCCTCCTTGCCCAGACGCTTGAGTGCAACGAATAGCTGCTCGCCCTGTTCGATCGGGCAGCGGAGATCCTGCTCCCCGTGAAGGATCAGAAGCGGTGTGTTCACCTGCTTCACGTAAGCGATCGGGGAATGCTTCCACAGCTTCTCCAGATCGTCCCACGGATTGCCCCAAATTTGGTCCTCGGTAAAATAGTACCCGATATCGCTGACGCCGTAGAACGACACCCAGTTGCAGATCGAACGCTGTGTGACGGCGGCCTGGAACCGGTCGGTGTGCCCGACGATCCAGTTCGTCATGAAGCCGCCGTAGCTGCCGCCGGTCACGCCGAGCCGGGCAGCGTCGATGTAGTCATAGGCAGACAGGACATAGTCCACCGCATCCATCAGGTCCTGATAGTCGCGTCCGCCGTAATCGCCGCGGACTGTATTGACATGGACCTGACCGTACCCGTGACCGCCGCGCGGGTTCGTGTAGAATACGGCAAATCCGGCCGCAGCGAGCAGCTGGAACTCGTGCATGAACGTGTAGCCGTACATCGCTTGCGGTCCGCCGTGGATTTCCAGAACGGCCGGCACTTTGGAGCCTTCCTGGAAGCCGGCCGGCTTCATGATCCATCCCTGGATGGGCCAGCCGTCCGAAGCTTCGAAGCGGAAGGCTTCCGGTTCGCTCAACGCGAGCTCGCTGAAGAGCTCCTTGTTGCAGTCAGTCAGCCGGGTCTCTTCACCGTTTGCCATGTCAAAGGCAAACAGATCTCCCGGATGCAGCGTATCCGCGAAGGCGAGGATCAGCTTGCCTTCCGTTGCCAGGGCAAACTGGTAAATTTCCCGGTCGCCGCCGGCGATGATTTCATAATCAGAGCCGTCCAGCGCAAAGCGGGCGACCTTGACGCCGCCGTCCTCGCTGATCTGCAGGTACACATGCTTGCCGTCTTCGCTGAAGAATGGCGGACTGCCAGCTCCCGCGCGCATATCGCCCACGCAGGCGTGTCCGAGCTGCACGTCCAGATCTTCGTAGTAAGCGCGGGCCTCGCCGCCCTCGGCGGGGATCAGGTAAATGCGCGTCAGCGTGGCAAAGCCGCAGTTCAGGTCGTCGGCCAGCATTAGAATATGGCTGCCATCCGGCGTATAGGTGACCGGCCCGATGCTAAGCCGCCCATCCGTCAATTGGCGGACGTTCCCGCCGTCCCGGTCCGCCACGAACAGGTCGCCCGTCAGGCGGAGGTCGGGATCCGGGAAGGAAGCGGAGTCGCGTGTAGCGGTGAAGATGATACGGCTGCCGTCCGGCGACCAATTGAACGAAGACACATCGAAGTCGCCTGACGTGACCGGCGTGCATGCGGATGACGCAAGATCATGAACGAACAAATGCGTTCTGCGGTCATTCCACAGCCCGGCGCCATCGGCCTTGTACTTAATACGATTAATAATCTTTTCGTCCGGCTGTTTGTCCTTGCCGGTCTTTTCCGTTTTCGTGGCAGAGTCCGCATCGTTGCCTTCATCGGCCTTAGGAGCTTCGGCGCGGAGCACAAGGGCGCTTCCGTCGGGTGCCCATTTAAAGGCGATTACGCCGTGCTTCAGCTCCGTTACGGCCTGGGCTTCGCCGCCGTACGCAGGCATGACCCAGACTTGACGGGCATCGCCCTTCTTGCGCAGAAAGGCCAGACTGGAGCCGTCGGGAGCCCAGGCGGGCGAGGCGTCCTGCTCACCGGCGGTAAAGGCGGTATCCTCCCGGCCGTCCGGCGAGATCAGGCGAATATGGGAGGCATAGCCTCCGTGCTGGTCGTTAACGGTTTTCGATATGTACGCGACGGCGCCATTCTTGGGGGAGACGGCAGGATCGCTGACCCAATGCATCCGGTACAAGTCATCGGGGGTAATGGAACGTTTTTCACTCATGGACAGGGCCTCCTAAGAAATGAAATGAAAATAAGTATGAAGCAATCAGATTCTAAACCACATTATCCCAGAGTTCCGGCGGGAAATCCATCGCCAGGACAGGTAAGGTGGCCAAACGTTTATGGGAAGACCCAAACAAGAACAAGCCCCTTGATTCGGTTCAAGGGGCTTGCCGTATATATTGGGGGCGTTGTCCCGCTGACGGACGCTTCGACCCTCCGATGGAGTGCTTTCCGTTTCCGCCGGACGGGACGCCCTAGTCCTCGGTTTATTTCTGCTTGCCGATCCAGCTTGCGATCGTATCGATGATTTCCGGTGTCACGTTGGAAGGCTGAGCGTATTCCGAACCGGTGGAGAGGCCGTCATATTCCGCGAGCAGATGGTTTACCTTCGGAAAAGACTTATATTCCACGTCGGTGCGGTCTTTCAGTGCCGCTTTCCACTGCTCGAATTCATGCATCGGCACCTGCCAGTCGTTTTCGCCTTCCAGGATGAGCATCGGTCCGCTCTGCGTTTTGGCTAATTCGGCCGGCTTGTAATCCTTCTTATCGTACCACCAGTAGGCCGGTGGAATCGGAAAGCTTTCCGGCAAGTGGGAGACGGAGTACTGCGGGTCGTCGAGCAGTTTGGCGGCCTGGGTCCAAGCGGCTGCCTGCTGCTCGTAAGGCGCAGGGTCTTGGCCGAGCTGCTTGATGCGGGATACCAGCTCGGCCTGCTGTTCTACGGCAACGTCGATGAATGAAGAACTCGGGCCGGACAGCAGGATGGTGCCGGCGATGTTCCGGCCGGCATCGGCTTCGATGATGAGCGGCATCGCATAGCCGCCCTGGCTGTGTCCCGCCACGTAAACTCGGGCGGGATCAATGCCCGGGGTTTGGGTCAGCAGCTTCACCGCGGACAGCGCGTCGTCAACCGTTTCTTCTTTGACGGTTAGTTTCGGGTTGGCCGCGATTTTAAAGGTATGCTCGAACGTGACCTTGTCGTAGCGCAGGACGGCGATGCCTTTCGCGGCCAATCCCGCCGCCAGGTCGCGGAACGGCTTGGCTCCGCCAATGGAGGTGTCCCGGTCGTTTGGACCGGAACCGTGAACCAGCACGACGGCAGGGAACGGCCCTTGGCCAGCCGGAAGGGTCAGCGTTCCGGGAAGGGCCCACTCCCCTTCGCCGATCTTGACCTCCCGCTCGGAATAAGCTGCCGGGTGATCATAGGCCGGCGGCTGGTATCCTCCCGCAGAGACTGGGCCGATGTTCAGATCGTCCACCAGGCCGCCTGTATTCAGGCGAAGGGTGATCTGAAGCGGAACCGCCGCCGTCTGCAGCGTGTACACTTCGTTATGGTGGACGGTATTATCGCTCTCCTGCTTGCCGCTTACCGACGAAACTTGGCCATAGGCGCCCTCGTAGTTTTTCCAGAGGCTGTTCAGCGTCTGAACGGGCAGGGCCTGCTGCAGCGCAGGGCTCATAACTTTGGCAGCTTCGACCCCGTCTCCGGCCCTCAGGGCGTGGAGGAACAAGTCGGCATTGTCGGCGGCTTCAGAAGGGCCGGCTGCGCTCTCTGTACCGCCCAATGCTGCGGACAGGAAGGCGGCCGGAGCCATCGCCTGTTGGCCGGAGATCCGGACGGTTCCTCCGGTCGGCACGGTTTTGCCGTTCAATACGCCGGTGGACCGCCCAATCGTCAGTACAAGCGTCGTATCTTCCTTTTTGACGGTCACCGAGTGCTGCTCCGGGTCCCAGCTGACCTGGGCACCCAGCCGCACGGCGGTTTCGCGCACGGGAGCGTATGATGCAGCGTCCGGCGTTTCGGCAGCGGCCGCCGCAGGGACAGACAGGCTGATGGCAGTGAGGGAAGCAGCGGCCATCGCGCTTAGGGTTCGTTTCGATTTCATAAGTATTCCTCCTAAAGGGGATGATCCCCGAATGATGGACGAAGGTTAAATCGCAATCAGGGAAGCGATGATGATCACCGCCAGGAGACCGATCAGGAACATCCAGGTGCCGGGTCTGCCAAAGTTGACCGTCCAGCCGATGCCCATACGCTTTTCCACGAACAGGGCAGGGTCCTGCGGGTTGAAATAAATGTTGCCCAGCTTCCAGTATCTGTCGTCGTTTACGTACGTGTTCCCGGAGCCGGAAGTGGGGCCGCCGATCCGCCGTCCGCCCTGGCCGGTGGAAAAGGCCATTACGATGGCGAGCACGACGATCAGAATGGGCATCATCAGGCTGACGAGCATCATGACGTCCCGGCTCAGCGGATAAATCATGTTGTATTGGATGAACGAGAACAGGAGCACCATGATCAAGCCGGCCGCGACGTTGAACATGGACCATCTGCGGCGGAAGGCGGCGTTCCGGCGCACCGACTGCTGCGGGTCTGCCGGGCTCAGCTGCTGCTTGCTGCGAAGGATCGACCAGTTCGTGGTCATAAAGATCCCGATCATGACGAGCTGCATCAAGTTCAAGCCGAGAACCGTCCGGTACGATTTGGCGGCCGTACGTGTCACTTCACCCTGCCAGTTGAACTTCATGTTCAGCGTGTCGGGGATTTTGTCGTAGTAGGCCAGGGCGAGGCCGGCGCTGATAACGGCAACAGCCCCATGGATCAGGAACCATTTATTCGACCAGATCAGCTTGTTCCCGCTTCGGAACGACGTATCCACGGCCACGACGGAATGGTTCAACGTCTCCGGAGGGAGTGTGGCCTTGTACCGTTTCATTTTCGTATAAAAAGTCAGATTGATGACCGCCGAAGCGATGATCAGGAGCAGCACGAATCCTGAGATGATGGTGGGCTGCTGCTCTTCCGGCACGTTCAGCATGGCGAAGAGGCAAGCGATCAGGAGCACGCCATATGCGACCGAACTGGACCATACATACTGTCTGCGCATGCGGCGCAGAGGGTCGCTGTGATACACGGCTTCGCTGATCGATACGCCGAAGCTGACGGTTTCACGCGTCAAATAAGGCATGCAGATCAGGGACAGCGACAGGGGGACGAACATAGCCATCAGAAACAGAACGGATATCCAGTACATTACGCATTCTCCTTTGGTTCTTGGGTAATATCGTCGTAAAAGCTTTCCACGATCCGCAGAAGCTCCGCCTTATCCATACCCCGGCAGATGGCTTCAGCGATAGCGGGTCTGAGCTGGGCTTCCTGCTTGTGCTGATAGTCCGGGGTGATTCCCGGCATGCCGTCAGGGTTCACGACGACCCCTTTTTGCCTGTGAATTTGAATAAATCCTTCCTGCTTGAGCAGCGTGTAAGCCTTGTTGACGGTGTGCAGATTGACGCCGATATCCGAGGCAAGGCTGCGGACGGAGGGGAGATACTCGCCCGGCGCCAGCTGCTTGCTGGCGATCCCTTCGATGATCTGATTCAGGAGCTGGGTGTAAATGGGCACATCGGACTGCATATCCAACCGGATAATCAACGAAGAACCCTCCTTTCATCAACATGTTGCGTAGGTGATGTTACTGTTAGAGTATTAACATCTGTTATACAACAAATATAACAGATGCGAATGTGGTTGTAAATAGTTTGCTGACAACTCAGGCGTCCGAGTATGAGCAAGGCACTATTCAATGGAACAACTGAAGGTGAAGAGATGAAGATCGTAGGGAGAAGCGGAATGAACTATTTTGACATAGTACCTTGCAAAGCAAAGTACCTGGTGTTATTATGATAACGAAGGGAGCGGACGAACGAAATGGAAATGTCGGAATGGACTTCACAGGTCCGCAGAGGCATCCTGGAATACTGCATTTTGCAGCTGATCGCCAAGCAGCCGAGATACGGATATGAGCTTGTTACGCTGCTGGATCAGTGGGAACCGCTCGCCGTAACGGAGGGGACGCTGTACCCGCTGCTTCGACGGCTGCTAAAGGAACAATATATCGAATCGTTCTGGAAGGAATCGGAGGCAGGACCGCCGCGCAAATATTACAGCCTGACCCCTTCGGGGCACCAGCTTGTGGAGATGATGTCTGCGGAGTGGAACAAGATCAGCCGCAGCGTCGATCAAATTCAAATCTATGGAGGAGAGATCTCATGATCAGTCCATATGGAAGGTCTTATTTGGAGAAATTGAACAATTACTTGGAGAAGCTTCCCGATGAAGAGCGGATGGATGCCGTCATGGAAATCGAGAGCCATATTGCGGAGGGCATCGCGAACGGGCAGCCGGAGGCGGCGATCCTGTCACGTCTGGGCGATCCCCGCAAGCTCGCCAAGGCGTACCGGAGCCAGCACTTCGCCGAGGGGGGGCGGACTGGATCCTTCCGCGATATTTTGGCTATGGCGTTGTTCTACTGCACGACAGGACTGCTGAGCATCATGGTAATCCCGGTCCTGGCCGTGATTGCCTACGGCTTCGGCTTTTGCACATTGTTGATTCTGGTCGCAGGCGTCATCCGCACTTTCGGCGCGACCTGGATCAACATGGGCGTACCCGGCATGGAGGTCCCGACGGAATACAGCATGGTGGTAGCGGCGGTCGTCGGCGCCATCATTGGAGGGATCGCATACTTCAGTTGGGTAGGTCTTAAAAAGTATATGGCCTTTCTGTCCAGCCAGTATCGAAGATCACTGCCGGGCGGCCGGGTGTCGGCATAGGCATCTGCAATCCAAGCTGCATTTTTCCCGAATCGGAAAAAGACCGTACGCATAAGCGCACGGTCTTTTAATTTCTACACATGATTCCGCCTGGTACTTGACTGCAGCAGCCTTGAAGCATCAGCGGTTCTGGTTGATGATTTTCTCCTGTAAAATCTCCTGAAAGCTCTTATTCTTGTCCGCCTCTTCCTTTGCAGGCCGGCTAACGGGCTGCGGCTTAGGGTAAGACGGGTGATAAGGCATAATGCCGTGCATATGAATCACTCTGCAGACCTCCTCATGCCATGGATTTTGAAGCGGATCTTCAAGAACGATGTAAATAACGGCTGAACCGAAGGGATGCTGGGTCCGTAACGTACCTATGTTGCTTACTTTTACCCTTGTACCGAGAGAATGAAACAGCAGATGGCGGTTTTTTGAATCCCAAAATGGCGATTGGCGGACGGCTTTAATTGTTGTAAAATTTAGTAAATTCAAACGAGGGGGGAAATGATGAGAACCGCTTGCGCTCTTCTGATCTTGTTCATAGTGGCATTGGCAGGCTGCAGCAGCAGCGAAAAGGATGAAAAGAAGTTCACCGTGGAGGACTTGGGCATCGTCAGCAAGGCGGATGGACGAAAGCTGTATTATGGAATGAAGCAGGCGGACGCTGAGGCCATATTGGGCCAGAAAAAAGAACAATCGGGAAACGGCGAAATTGAATATGACTTCGGCGTCAAAGCATCTTATCGGGACGGCAAGCTTGTCTACCTTAGAGTGGGAGAAGAAGCAAAGGATCACTATAAAACTGCCTTGAATGCCGAGATCGGTATGACGAAAGACCAGTTCGAGAGCATTTATGGAAACGTCCATATGCCCACCTCCCCCGATGCACCATTGACCTATGTCTTTAATATGAAAAAGCGTGTGTTCCTGGAAGAGAATGCACCCAAGAACGATAAAGCCGCGAAAAACCTTCTGCTTTTCCACGCGATGGAGTACGACGGAATCGTGGATACGATCGCTATCATTGACAGTTATTCAACGTCTCACGGCAGCAGCGAGTAGTTTCTCATCGTAAAAAAAACCCTGCATCGCGTCGCTTGATCCAAGTCAGGCGGCGTGCAGGGGGTTTTTCCAGTAAAGTAAGCATATATCGTGGAACTGTATGTTTAGGCGCCCTTCAGCGGCGCCTTTATTTCGTTTCGATGATCAGCGGCACAAGCTCCTGTTTGTCCACGTCCACCAGCCCAAGGTCGGTGATTTTGGCCTGCGGAATAACCGGCAGCGTGACCATGATCATGCGGTGGATCGGGTTTTTGCCGGGCATGATCTCGGCCTGGATCGTATCGACGAATTGATTGATTTTCGGCGCAAGCACCTCGCCTTCCTCCAGGCTCATCAGCCCTGCGAGCGGAAGGGACAGGAAAGCGACGACCTCTCCGTTCTTCACGGCGATCATGCCGCCGCCCCGTTTGCGCAGTTCATTGGCGGCAATGACCATATCCTCCGTATTTACGCCGAGCGCGGCCAGATGATGACTGTCATGCGCGACCGTCGTAGCCACTGCGCCTTCGATCACGCCAAAGCCGGCCAGGAGTCCCAAGGCCTTGTTGTCGTTCACTCCGTGGCGGTTCCAAACCGCAACGCGGTTCAGCGGGCCTTTGCGGCCGTCATAGGCTTCGGGAACGAGCTGACCGTCCTTCACCGGCAGCGTCGCCTCAATAAAGCCCGTAGGCACGCCTGGTTTAAAATCGTACTCGATGACCCGCACGCGAGCTTCCGATGCATTCGGGTCGGCAACGCTCAGGCGCAGGTCATCCTCCTGGATCTCCGGCAGGTGAACCGTTTGCAAGTATTCTGCCGGGGGCTCCAAATGCCGCTGGCGCTCGGTCAGTGCACCGTCATGGACGATATGCTTTCCGCCGATCCATACGTCCGAGACGTTCATGGTCTCCAGGGCGTCGACCAGGACGATGTCGGCCAGCCGGCCCGGCGCCAGCGCACCGACGTCCTTGCGGTTCAGACGGTTTGCCGCGTTCAGGGTGGCGTACCGGACAGCATCCACGGCCGGGATGCCTTCCTCAATGGCACGACGAACGACATGATTGATATGGCCGCGTTCGATCAAGTGGGATGCCAGGACGTCGTCCGTGCACAGCGTGACGTTCGGCAGATAGCCTTTGCCGACGATGGCTTTGGCCACTTCCGCCATATTGAGCGAGAAGGAGCTCTCGCGGATATCGACGATCATGCCGGCACGAAGCTTGGCGATGGCTTCCTCCGTGGTCCGGCATTCATGGTCCGAGTCCGGACCGGCGACCAAGTAAGCGGACAGGTCGCGTCCCACGACGGTCGGCGCGTGCCCCTGCGGAATTTTGCCCGCGCGTTCGTTTGCCTCCAGAATGCCCATCATGCGGGGATCCTCGTGAATGACCCCGTGATAGTTCATCACTTCCGCTACGCCGTCGATGCCTTCCCAGGCCAGCATGCGTTCGATGACTTCCGGCGTGAAGTCGGCGCCCGCGGTTTCAACCGCCGGTGCGGAAGGCACGCAGGAAGGGGCGAGCGTCATGACGCGGAGGTCCAGCTCGCGGCTCGCGTCTACCATGTAACGAACGCCGTCTTCGCCGAGGACGTTGCCGATCTCGTGGGGATCGGTCACGATCAGAGTCGTGCCGTGCGGCAACACCACTTCCGCGTAATGAGCGGGAGTCAGCATGCTGCTCTCGATATGCAGATGCGTGTCGATCAGGCCGGGAATGGCGAATTGGCCTTTGCCGTCCACCGTGCTCTCTGCTTCGAGCTCCGTAACGCCCGGTTCGGTGACGTGCACGATGGTGCCGTCCGCGATCCCGATAGCGGCAGGATAAATCTCTCCGGTAAACACGTTCACGAACTGAACGTTATTCAGTGCCAAGTCTAATGGTCGATCGCCGCGCGCGGCGGCAATAAGTTTGCGGTTCATGCTGATCGATCTCCTTATCCTTAGATTATTTTAGCCAGAGGTAATATACGAGCGGTATGCAGAGAATCCACAATCCGATATGGATATCGCGGATTTTGCCTGCGAATACCTTGATAATGACGTAAGACAGAATACCGAATACGATCCCGTTTGCCAGGCTGAACGTCAGTCCGGCGGAGATGACAGTCAGGAGTGCCGGAAGGGTTTCTTCCCATTCGTCCATATCAATATTCTTCAGCGTCCCGAGCATCGACAGGCCGATGATGATCAGAGCCGGAGCCGTGGCCGCGCTCGGAATAAGCAGAATAATCGGCGTAATGAACAGGGCAAGCAGGAAGACGATCCCTGTCGTTACGGCGGTCAGGCCCGTACGTCCGCCGGCTTCCACGCCGCTGGCCGATTCAATGTAGGTGGTGATGGTCGTTTGTCCCATCAGCGCGCCGCCGACGGTAGCGAGCCCGTCCACGACAAACGGCTTTTTAATATCCGGCAGGTTGCCTTCCTTGTCGAGCAGATTGGCTTTTGCGCCGACACCGAGCACCGTGCCCATGGTAGAGAAGAACTCACCCGTGAAGAACGTGAACAGCAGCGGGAAAAAGGCAAGCTTCAGCGCGCCCGGAATATCCGCCTGGAACATGATCGAAGACGGATTCGGCGGCAGGGAGAACAAGTCTGCGAACGAATGCGGCAGCTTGGTGATGCCCATCGGAATGCCGATCACCGATGTGATCAGAATGCCGAGGAAGACGGCCGCTTTCAGCTTGCGGGCCATGAGGCCGAGAATAATGACCAGTCCGATCACGGACAGCAGCACGGTCGGCGAATGCAGGCTGCCCAGCGTCAGCGTACCGGTTTTGTTCTGTACGATCAGCTTGGCATTGGAGAAGCCGGTGCCGATGATGAAGAGGCCGACGGCTGCGCCTATGGCATGCTTGATATTTTTAGGAATGATCTTGGAAATCGTTTCCCGCAGACCCAGGAAGGTCAGCAGAAGGAAGAGGACGCCTGAAATGAAGATCATGCCGAGGCCCTGCTGCCAGGTTGCTAGACCCGCAGCAACGATGCTGTAGGCGAAGAAGGCGTTGCCGCCCATGCCGGGCGCTACCGCAAAAGGACGTTTGGCATACAGGCCCATAATGATGCTGAAGAGGCCGGAGGCCAGCAGTACGGTGACCATAACGGCCCCTTGATCCATTCCGGCGGCTTTCATGAGGTCCGGCTGAACCACGATGATGTACGCCATCGTTACAAAGGTCGTCAGACCGGCAATGATTTCGGTTTTGACATTCGTGTTGTAGTGGCTCAGTTTGAAAAAACGATCCAGCCAGGAAGCATTCGTCTGATTCATGATTGCTAGAGGACTCCTTTACATGTTGTATAATCGTTTCGCGTCCTGTAACTATAACATGCACATTTTGAAGCCGTCAAAGCTAAAAGCGAACTTTGTACAAATAAACAAATAAAAATGTTCGTATATACAGGCAGCTGTGGGCTGCGAAATGAAGTTTTTGGGAATGTCTATGGAGTTTTGGTGACCGCAATGATATGGTAATATACAGTTTGGAATAGGGATGGCGATAACGAAGACCTTGGCCATTTCATTACTTATTTATATTTAGAAAAAATCCGGATCGCCGGAAGCAGGATGGGAGTAAATCAGCGATGTTGATGACAGAACAACTAATCCAGTGGCTCGGCACCTTTGGGGCCGATGAAGACGGCGGGGTAACCCGGCTTTTATATACGCCTTCCTGGAAGGAGGCGCAGGAAGCTTTGGCGGGCAAAATGGAGGAGCTGGGTTTGGCTGTGCGTTACGACGATGCCGGCAACCTGTGCGGACGCCTTCAGGGAACGGACGGGAGCGGTACGTGCATTTTGACGGGTTCCCATGTCGATACGGTACAGCGCGGGGGCAAATATGACGGGGCGTACGGCATTGTCGCCGGCATTACGGCGTTGTCCCGTCTTCGGGAACAATACGGCATGCCTCGCAAAACGATTGAGGTCGTGGCGTTTTGTGAAGAGGAGGGAAGCCGCTTCCCGTACAATTATTGGGGCTCGACCTTTATGACGGGTTCCGCCACTTACAAGGATGTCGAGCAGGCACTGGACCCGCAGGGAGTACCCTTGATACAGGCAATGAAGCAGGCCGGGTTCGGCCCCGGCTCGCATGGCCAGGGTCCCCGCAGCGATGTGAAGGCCTTTGTGGAGCTTCACGTTGAGCAGGGCGCGATTCTGGAACAGGAGGGCAGGTCAATCGGCATCGTGGAACAGATCGTCGGCCTCCAGCGGTACACGATCCGTGTACAAGGCGAAGCGAACCATGCGGGGACGACACCGATGGCGTACCGGCGGGATGCGGCCCGCGCCGCGTCCGCGATGATCATGGCCATCATGGACCGGACCGAGGAGCTGGGCGCGCCGCTCGTGGCGACGGTCGGCCAGATGGAGCTTCATCCCAATACGCCGAACGTTATTCCCGGAAAGGCGACGTTCACGCTGGATGTGCGCCATCCCGATGGAGGCCGGCTTGAGGAGGCCTGCGACAGCCTGCTGCATATGGTCAGGTATGAAGCGCGGAAGCGGGGCGTGGATGTGTCGACGGAGCGCTGGATGAACGTCGCCCCGATCGGCATGGATGCCGGATTGACCGGCATGATCGAAGACATCTGTATCGATCAGGGACGGTCTTACCGGCGGATGCCAAGCGGGGCCGGGCATGACGCGCAGATTTTCGCCTCGCACTGCAAAACCGCGATGGTGTTTGTCCCTAGCCGCCAGGGCATCAGCCATTCGCCGCTGGAATATACCGAGCCTGGGCATTTGGAGGAAGGGGTCCAGGTGCTGACCGAGCTGCTGCGCCGGCTGGCCTATTGAACGATTCGGAATACGGCAATCCTTCCATGACAAAAAAAGCCCCGCAGGCCATCTCAATGGCTCTGCGGGGCTTCTTGATTTGCACATAAATTATTGATTGGCGATCATTTGACGCAGCACGGTTTGCAGAATGCCGCCGTTGTGGTAGTAATCCACGTCGACCATGCTGTCCAGACGGGCCGTTACCGGGAATTCGAACTTGGTGCCGTCCTCGCGTGTGGCGGTGACAGTCAGGTTCTCGCCCGGCTTGATTTCGTTGCTGAGGCCGGTAATGTCGAACGTTTCGCGGCCGTTGATGCCCAGGCTGCTCCAGCCATGGCCTTCCTGGAACTGCAGCGGAAGCACGCCCATGCCGACGAGGTTGCTGCGGTGAATCCGCTCAAAGCTTTCGGCGATGACGGCTTTGACGCCGAGCAGGAATGTACCTTTGGCCGCCCAGTCACGGGAGCTTCCCGTACCGTACTCTTTACCGGCAATAACGACCAGGTTTTGTCCGTTGTCCTGATACTTCATGGAAGCATCATAGATGGACACGACTTCGTCCGTAGGCAGGTAAGTCGTAACGCCGCCTTCGGTGCCTGGTGCCACTTGGTTCCGGATGCGGATGTTCGCGAACGTACCGCGCATCATGACCTCATGGTTACCGCGGCGGGAACCGTAAGAGTTGAAGTCCTTGCGTTCAACGCCGTGCTCCTTCAGGTAAAGACCTGCAGGGCTGGTCGGCGAAATGTTGCCGGCAGGAGAGATGTGGTCCGTCGTGACGGAGTCAGCCAGCAGCGCAAGCACGCGTGCAGACTTGATATCCTCGATGTCGGCCAGGCCGTTTCCGAGATTCTCGAAGAACGGAGGATTCTGGATGTACGTGGACTGGTCGTCCCACTCGTACAGCTCGCCTTCCGGAACCGGAATCGCGTTCCAGCGCTCGTTGGCGGTAAACACGTTCTCGTATTTGCTGCGGAACGATTCAGGGCTGACGGACAAGCCGATCGCTTCTCTGATTTCCGCGGAAGTCGGCCAGATATCTTTCAGATAGACTGGCTGGTTGTTCGGATCGTAACCGATCGGATCGTTCTGCAGGTCGATGTTGACCGTACCCGCCAGCGCGTAAGCAACAACGAGCGGCGGAGAAGCCAGGTAGTTGGCTTTAACCTGCGCATGGACGCGTCCTTCGAAGTTACGGTTACCCGACAGCACGGCAGCGACGGTCATGTCGTTGTCGGTGACGGCTTGGCTCACTTCGTCCGGAAGCGGGCCGGAGTTACCGATACATGTTGCGCAGCCGTATCCGGCTACGTAGAAGCCAAGGGCTTCAAGCGATTCAAGCAGACCGGCTTTTTCCAGGTAATCCGTAACGACGAGGGAGCCCGGAGTCAAGCTGCTCTTCACGTATCCCGGTTTCTTCAAGCCGCGTTCCACGGCTTTCTTCGCCAGGAGACCTGCGCCCAGCATAACGCTTGGGTTCGACGTATTCGTACAGCTGGTGATCGCCGCGATAACGACCGCGCCGGTTCCCATTTCGCTGACGGAGCCGTCTTTATGCTTCACGGACACTTTTTCTTCAATCTTGGCATCGCTCAGGCCGTATCCGCCTTTTTCGATCGGCGTGCGGACGATGTCGTTGAAGGAATCCTTCATATGAGTCAGCTCGATACGGTCCTGCGGACGCTTCGGTCCGGCAAGGCTCGGTACGACCGAGGCCAGGTCGAGTTCGATGATGTCCGTAAATTCCGGATCTTCGGTATCCGCGGTGCGGAACATGTTCTGTGCTTTGTAGTAGGCTTCTACCAGAGCAACCTGATCGTCGGAGCGGCCGGTGTTGCGCAGGTAAGCCAGCGTTTCGTCATCGACTGGGAAGAAGCCGATGGTGGCGCCGTATTCCGGTGCCATGTTGGCAACCGTTGCACGGTCAGCCAGGCTGATGTTGGCCAGACCCGGTCCGAAGAACTCGACGAATTTGCCGACAACGCCTTTTTTACGGAGCATTTGGGTAACGGTCAGCGCGAGGTCGGTCGCCGTAGCGCCTTCCGTCAGGCTGCCTGTAAGCTTAAATCCGATAACGTCAGGCGTTACAAAGTAAAGCGGCTGTCCGAGCATGCCCGCTTCGGCTTCGATCCCGCCGACACCCCAGCCAACGACGCCGAGGCCGTTGATCATCGTGGTATGGGAGTCCGTACCTACGAGGGAGTCCGGATATACAACCGTTTCTCCGTCCGTCGTCTTGGTAGCAGCCACGGATGCGAGATATTCCAGGTTGACCTGGTGAACGATACCTGTTCCCGGAGGAACGGCGCGGAAGTTGTTGAATGCGGTTTGGGCCCAGCGCAGGAAGCGGTAGCGTTCCTCGTTGCGCTCAAATTCCACCTGCATGTTGTAGTTAAGGGCGTCGCTGGTACCGAACGCATCAACCATAACGGAGTGGTCGATAACGAGATCGACCGGAACGAGCGGGTTAATCTGCTTCGGATCCCCGCCGGCTTTCTTCACGGTGTCGCGCATAGCTGCAAGGTCGACGACGACCGGCACGCCGGTGAAATCCTGCAATACGATACGGGCCGGAATGAACGGAATTTCCTTGTTATCGTCACGTTCTTCATTCCATTTGGCCAGCTGCGATACATGCTCCTCGGTAATGGCACGTCCGTCGAATTGGCGGACAGCGGCTTCCAGGAGCACCTTGATGGAGAACGGAAGCTTGGAAATGCTGCCGAGTCCCTGCTCTTCAAGAGCCTGCAGGCTGTGATAGCGGTAGGTTTTGCCTCCGACTTCCAGACTGCGGGCCGTGGAAAATTGATCCTTTGCTGTCATACATGTACCTCCTTGATCGTAATTCGGTTCCTCTGTTTACTTTGATTCATCAAATCAGTCATCATTCAGGTGGCTTGGGTGAGAGCGATAAGGGCGATCACTTTGCCGTTCCTTGTTTCACTAGATGAAACATAATTTCAAAATAGTGAGGTTCGCTTTTAGTATACCGTTTACAAGCCGGGGAGTAAAGTACTTTTTGCGTCTATTTATATGAAGAGACCGAGGCGGCAAAAGAGCAGGAAACGATGCTCCGATCTGCGCCGGGACTGGTTCTGGGCGATTCTGAGCCGAGGCTGCGCAGGCTTATCATTTCCCCACCTCCGGCGGACATACATATTGCGAAAACGGACCAAGGTTCATAGGTCCGCCTTTTTTTTCATATAGTGGAATATACGCAGCCGAGCATTAGATTCGGGTTAACGAAACGGGTGAAAGGGGAATGCATGGAATGGAGAAGGAATGGAAGCAGACACTGTACACCTACGTCAATCAATACAACCAGCATCAGATCGATTACCGGTCACAACATACAGATCAGGTCGTGACGGATCCGGCTTATTTATTGGCGAGGGGAGAGCGGGCCTCCCGGCTGTCACAATGGTATGCCGGAAGGGGGGCAAGGCCGCTTCGCAGCGAGACAAGGGCCAAGCTGCTGCGGACGATCCGCGATACCCCGGAGGAGGCGGTCATCGACGTGCAGCTGTATGTTCAGCTGTTTTACGAAAAGGGCGGCGTCAACCATGTAGAGGAAATGATCCAGCGGGAGAGGCTGAGCCTGATCCGGGACGGGGACGCCTGGGTGATCGTGTCGGTGGAGCAGCTGACGCCGGAGAAGCACCCGGCCGCCGGCATCCCTGCCGTGCATACCGGGCAGCCGGCCTACGCCTATGCCACGGGCGGGTCGAAGCCTTACCTGAACGCCGAGGTGCTGCAGGGCGGTCCGGGCCGCAAAACATCGCGCTACAACCGCGCAGCAGCGGCGGCTTATGCCGACGAGTGGTGGGAGTCCAGCAATCCGGAGTTTGCCGTATTTGAGGTAGACTGCACCAATTACATCTCGCAATGCCTCTTTGCAGGGGGGGCTCCGATCCACTATACTGGTAAAAGAGAAGCGGGTTGGTGGTACAAAGGGTATGTCGGGAGCAAAGAGTGGTGGAGCTACAGCTGGGCGGTTTCGAACGCGCTGCAGTCCTTTATGTCGTCAAGCAGCTGGGGTCTCCGCGGAGAGTTGGTGGAACGGCCTGAGCAGCTTATGCTGGGCGACGTCATTTTCTATGACTGGGACGGCGACGGCTCCTTCCAGCACAGCACGATCGTCACGGCATTTGACGCCGGCGGCAGCCCGCTGGTTAACGCTCATACGGTCAGCAGCAAGCACCGTTTCTGGGACTACAAGGACTCCTACGCCTGGTCGGAGAACACCGTATACCGTTTTTTACATATCCCGGACTACTTCTAAACCATTATAATGGTATATGAACAGCGGCAGGAGGTCACCTGCAATCATTAGGAAAAAGAGAGGTTTGGCATGGGGAACAACAAAACAACCGTAGGCCTTGTGTACGGCGGTAAATCAGGAGAACACGAGGTATCGCTGCAGACGGCCTTTGCGGTAATGAACGCCTTTGATTACGATAAATACGAACTTATTCCTTTCTATATTACGAAGCAGGGCGAGTGGAGAAAAGGGACGACGCTGCAGGCTCCCCTCGGCAAGCTGGACCAGTTGAAGCTGGAACAGAGCCAGGAAGGAACGGAAGCTGCGCTGGGAACGATTTTCAGCAGGCTGTACGGCGGAGGGGGAGGCATCGACCTGATGTTCCCGCTACTTCACGGTACCTATGGGGAAGACGGAACCATCCAAGGTCTGTTCGAAATGGCGAATATTCCTTACGTAGGCGCCGGAGTCCTGGCTTCCGCAGCCGGAATGGATAAGGCCGTAATGAAAAAGCTGTTTGCGCAGGCAGGCCTGCCACAATGCGGCTACCGCTATTTTACGAAAACGCAATGGGAGCGCAGCAGCTTTAATCTGATCATGGGCGTTGAGGACGACCTTGGCTACCCATGCTTTGTAAAACCGGCGAATTTGGGATCGAGCGTAGGCATCTCCAAAGCGCGAAACCGCGAGGAGCTGGAGCAGGCGATCGAGCTTGCTTTCCGCTATGACCTCAAGGTCATCGTCGAAGAATTTGTGGACGCGCGCGAAGTGGAAGTGGCCGTGCTCGGCAATGACGAGCCGATGGCATCCGTGCCGGGTGAAATTATTTCTTCCAGCGACTACTACGACTACGCAGCCAAGTATACGGATGGGCAGTCCGAGATGGTCATTCCGGCTTCGCTGGACGCCGAGACGGCGGACCGGCTGCGCGAACTCGCCCTGATCGCCTTCCAGGCGATCGAAGGCAGCGGCATTACCCGGGCGGATTTCTTTATCCGCAAATCGGACGGCGCCATCTTCATCAATGAGGTCAACACGATGCCGGGCTTCACCCCATACAGCATGTATCCGCTGCTCTGGCGTGAAACGGGCCTCGGGTATCAGGCGCTGCTGGACCGGATGATCGAGCTGGCGCTGGAGCGGTTCAACAGCAAGCAGTCGCTGGTTTTTGCAAGCGACATTTAGCATGGCGCTGCAGAAGCTTTAGGTTCACGGCGCCAGGAGCAGGTTTATACGTTACAGCAACACAATATAAGGTATCCGGCCGGCTCTGCAGTACAGGCCGGGTACCTTTTCCATTTAATCAGGAGAAGGAGATGAAATGATGGGTTTCCAGACCGAGTTCAATTCCGTGTGCAAGTTCAAGAGCGACCAAGAGTTGTACGAGCTGCTCGAATACGGACGCGGCAAAATGGTCAAGCAGGGCTTCCGCGTATTCCCGACCGGCCAGAAGGTGATTGCCTATACCCCGAACAACGTGGCGGTGGCGATCGTTAAGATCGTCGGCTGCATCGCCGAGATCAATTTTCAGGGGCAGGAGGTCACGGAGGTCGAAATGGAGCTCATCCGCAAGCTGACCGATGAAGAGTCGCGGATTCAGACCGATTTGGCTTATGAAATGTTTTTTGGGGAACATACTTCTTAAGGATGATTTTATAACCAAGAGGAGTAGAAGCCGATGATGAGGGTCCGTTTCGGATATGTGGCGATGTCAACCGTAATTAAAGATGCGTCCCCCTCCAGAACGATGACGATGGCCAGCTTCACCAAACTGAACGACCGGGAGGCGGCCATCCGCAAGCTGGAGCGGATCGCGGCCGAAAATTTGCATAACACGCTGCGGCTGCTGAAGCATAACCATGGCAGCAAAATTCACGTGTACCGGTTTTCTTCCAAGCTGATTCCGCTGGCGACTCATTCGGACCTTAGTGATTGGAATCCATTTGAGGCGCTCCGCGAGCCGTTCGCCGAAGTAGGCGAATACGTCAGGGAGCATGACATGCGGGTGTCTTTTCACCCGGATCATTTCACGGTTCTCAGCACGCCGCGGCCCGAGGTGCTCGAGAGCTCCATCCGCGACCTCCGCCACCATGTAACGATGCTCCAGGCGATGGGACTGAACGCGACAGCGAAGAACAACATACATATCGGCGGAGCTTATGGCGACAAAACCGCTGCGGCGCAGCGGTTTGAGGAGCATTTTGCCGGACTGGACGCGAGTATCAAGCAGCGGCTGACGCTGGAAAACGACGACAAGACGTTCACGGCCGTAGAGACGCTTAAGGTCTGCCAGCATGTCGGATTGCCGATGGTACTGGATATTCACCACCAATGGGTCAATAATGATGGTGAGAAGCCTTGGGAGCTGTGGCCGGACATCCTGCAGACCTGGTCGACGCCGCTGGCGCAGGCCGATGCCGCGGAGGACAAGCCGCTTCCGCCGAAAATTCACGTTTCCAGCCCCAAGAGCGAGTCGGATCCCCGCGGTCATGCCGATCACGTCGAGATGGAACCGCTCCTTACTTTTTTACGGAAAATTGCCGGGGATACGCCTGCCGTGGATGTCATGATTGAAGCCAAAGCCAAGGACGGGGCTCTGTTTAAGCTGATGGAGGATTTGCAGGCATATAAGGGTGACGGGGTGCGTATTCTGGATGGTGCGAGTATCGAGATGACTCCCTAGTTTTAGGGGGATTTCATACGGGGCATAACCCTTGGGGCCAGTGTGGAAATCGGTTACCCGGTCCGAAACGGGCGAAACTTTGCCGGAGTCTATACGTATAGTTTTAGAAGATAGAGTCAGCGGTATGACGCATCAGCTGATCCACACGGGGACGGGAGTTGTGTAAACCTGTCATCTTGGCTCCGCCCGCGGTCGGGGCCGTTCCAAAGTACAGATCTAATCAGAAAGTAGAGTGAATGCTTTGAACCAAGAGGGTAAGGTACCATACGTCGTAACTAGCAAGAGCTTTACGGCTGTAGCGATTAACGCCGCCTCGAAAGCCGGCGAATGGATTAAGAGTAAACTGGGCACGGTAAAACAGTTGGATACCAAGTCCGGAGCGCCGGATTTGGTCACTGAAGTGGACAAGGGCGCCGAGCAAATGATCCGCAAGCTGATTTTCACTCATTTTCCGGATCATGCGCTTCTTGGAGAGGAAGGGGTCGAGCCCGGACCGGAGGCTTCCAAGAAAGCGCTTGAGCAAGCGCTGGACGAGGAATATTTGTGGATTGTGGATCCGGTGGACGGAACGACGAACTATGTTCACGGGTATCCGTTCTTTTCCGTATCCATTGCTCTTGCGCATAAAGGAGAAGTGATCGTCGGGGTCATTTATGATCCTTCACGCGATGAAATGTTTGTGGCCGAGAAGGGCAAAGGCGCTTATGTACATGGCAAGCGCATGTCCGTATCCCCGCAGGGAACGCTGGATGAGAGCCTCCTTGCAACCGGCTTTCCGGTAGGCCGAGATACGACGCTTCCGCAAAATATGGCCGGGCTCAACTACCTCGCGCCGCGGGTACGCAACATCCGTTCCGGAGGCTCCGCGGCACTGCATCTGGCTTATGTTGCCAGCGGGCGGCTTACCGGTTACTGGGAAGTCGGCCTGAACGCCTGGGATCTGGCGGCGGGGTCGCTGATGATCACCGAGTCCGGCGGCAGCATTACGGACACGCTTGGCAATCCTTATCATCTGGGCGTTCGCCATGTGGTTGCCACCAATGGGCTGATCCAGCAGGAGCTGGTCGGCGCATTGAAGGAAGCGAAGGGAACCGGCGAATAATTAGAGATTCAGAAGCTGGCCTGATCCCCGGGCTGTTTCATTAGGCATGAATCAGGGTAACCAAACAAAGGAAGTAAACGATTTTAATCACGCGGTGGCAGGCCACCGGTACAGCGCAAAGGAGTGTCAACCCATGAGTGAGAAGGACAATTTGGAGCGGCAGCTCAGTGACATGCTGACCGAAGGCGAGCTGCAGCAGCAGCAAAACCGTGAAGAGAAGGAGCGTGAGCTCATTTCTCCGAGATATGAAATCCGGGTTCAGACGAAGATGGACCCGATCGTGGAAGAGACGAAGATTTACCGGGGCATGGCGAAGGAGCTTGATGACCGGTATGATAAATATATGAATAGAGCCGAAGGGGACGGATCGTCCGGCGACAAGTCCCTCGAGGACAAGGAATCGTAGAGAACGTGGTCGTTTAATCAATTCAGAGTAGACCTGTGTGGCAGCTGCCGATTCGGCAGCGCGGCCGCCAGGTCTTTTTTTGTTTTTAGCCTTATCCCCACCGTAATAATTTCAACCCTAAATCGCAATATTGCCTCCTCAAAATTTGGATAGCGATCCGGTAGACTGATCCTTGTAAAACAACCTATTTTCGAGAGGGGCATTTAGAAAATGAGAAAAGGCAAGAAATGGCCGGTCATGCTGCTTGCGCTCATCATGATGATTTCCTTGTCCGCCTGCGGCGGAGGCAGCAACAACGGCAGCGGAGCGGAAGGAACGGCGGAGCCGGCGGCCACCAATACGGATGATTCCTCGAAGACAAGCTCGGACGAGAAAATCGAGCTGTCCTTCTGGTCGCTCGGCACGACCAACTATGAGGAGCTCGGCAAAGAATACACCAAAGAGCATCCCAACATTACGATCAAATTCCAGAACACATCCGACCAGACCGCGCACCATAACAACCTGACGACGGCTTTGTCCGCCGGATCCGGTGCTCCGGACATTTTCATGCTGGAGATCGGCTTCATGGAGCGGTTCATCACGGCGGAAGACAAATTTTACAACCTGAACGATTTAGGGGCTAAAGATATCGCCGGCAACTACTTGGACTGGAAATGGAAGCAGGGCTCGTCCAAGGACGGCAGCTTCCAGATCGGGCTTCCGACCGACATCGGTCCGACCGTTGTGTACTACCGCACCGATTTGATGGAAAAAGCGGGCCTGCCGACCGATCCGGAAGAATTCGGCAAGGCGATCGACACGTGGGATAAATTCGCGGCCGTGGCAAAGCAGTTCAAAGAGAAAACCGGCAAGCCGTTTGCGGACTTGACGGATCTGGTTTACAACGGCGTTCGTGACCAATCCGATGGCGAAATCTATTTCAGCAAGGCGGACGGCTCCTTCATCGGCGACAAAAACCCGATGGTAAAGAAAGCCTATGACTTTACGGTCAAAGGCATTCAGGAAGGCTGGATCGGCAATACGCTGCTGTGGTCTCCGGAATGGGGTCAGGCGACCAACGACGGCGGATTCGGCGTCATGCTCGGACCGGCTTGGATGGCCGGCAACATCAAGACCAACGGGCCGGACTCTTCCGGCAAATGGAGAATTACGCAGCTGCCTGAAGGCGCGGGCAACTGGGGCGGTTCCTTCCTGACGCTGCCGAAGCAGGGCAAGCATTCGAAGGAAGCTTATGAATTCATCGCCTGGCTCGACAGCAAGGAGAATCAGCTGGAATCGTTCAAATCCAAAGGCTTGATGCCTTCGATTCCTGCCTTGTACACAGATGAAGCCTTCACCGGCTTCAAGGACGACTTCTTTGGCGGTCAGGCGACGGCCGTGGAATACGGCAAAGCCGCGCAGCGCGTCAAACCGGTCTACTACGGCCCGCTGCATGACCAGACGGATACGTTCTTCAAGGATGCGCTGAAAAACGTCCTCGAGAAAAAAGCCGATCCGGCCAAAGAATGGGACGCTGCCGTCGAGAAAGCCAAAACGCTGGCAGAGCGCAGCTAACATTTTCAGAAATCCGATTGTTGAAGTATTGAGGTCTGATCCAAACTCGTCAGGACGGCCGCAGGGCCATCCTTGGCGGGTTTGGATGATCCTATGAGAACCGCGGAGGTGCAGCATGGCAGAAACCGTAATCGCTTCGCAGGCCCGGAGCAGCAAGAAGCCTTTTCTGACGGAGCAAAGGCGGAGCCGGATTACAGCCTATACGTTTATTTCGCCTTTTTTTATTTTGTTCGCCATTTTCGGGTTGTACCCGATTTTCTTTACGATTTATCTGTCCTTCTATAAATGGGACGCGCTCGGACCGATGAAATACGTCGGGATGAAAAACTACGACCTCATCACGAGTGATCCGACCTTCTGGATCTCGTTCGGCAATACGCTCATCATGGGCGTCATGGGCACCGTCCCGCAGCTGATTATTGCGCTGCTTCTGGCGGTCATGCTCAACTCGGCGATGACCCGGTTCAAGAAGACGTTCCGGGTTCTCTTTTTCATGCCCAACATTACGTCGATCGTGGCCGTAACGCTCGTATTCAGCACCCTGTTCGGCAACAATGGCATGATCAACTGGATGCTGAACGGCCTGGGGCTGGAAAGCGTGGCTTTCAATTCCGGCTGGTGGGGCGTCAAAATCGCTATCTCCACCATGGTCATGTGGCGCTGGACGGGCTACAACGCGATCATCTTCTTGTCCGGTCTGCAGAGCATTCCCATGGACCTGTACGAAGCCGCGCGCATCGATGGAGCGAACCGCCGCCAGCAGCTGGCCTACATTACGCTGCCGCTGCTCAAACCGTTTATCGTCTTCGTAACGCTGATCTCGACCATTGGCGCGCTCCAGCTGTTCACCGAACCGTACGTCTATTTGGGGCAGTCCGGAACGGGATCGACCCGCCAAGAAGGGATTACGATGGTGACTTATTTGTACAGCGAAGCTTTCCGCAACGGATTTTTCGGTACGGCGGCGGCCACGGCGGTCATGCTGTTTATCATTACGATCATCTTCTCCATGATTAACATGTGGGTTTCGGGACGGATGAACGGAGATACGGAGGGTGGCAAGGCATGAGTTCACTTCAAACGGCTTCTTCCCGGACGCCGGGGGATACGGGAATCATCGGCAAAACGCTGTTTTACATTTTGCTCGTAATCGGGGCGCTGGTCTCGATATTTCCTTTTTACTGGATGTTCGTCATTGCGACGAATGACCGCGGCGCGGTATTTCATATTCCCCCGATGCTGTCCATCGGCGGCGAGTTTCTGAACAACTTCCAGCGGGTGCTGGAGCGGACGGACTTCTTTCGCGCGCTGCTCAATTCGCTCTTTGTCTCTTCCATGGTGACCGTGTCGGTGGTATTCTTTTGCACCTTGGCCGGATACGCCTTTGCCAAGTACGATTTTCCGCTGAAAAATGCGCTCTTTTATTTCGTGATCGCGACCCTGTTCGTGCCGACCCAGCTGAGCGTGCTGCCGACCTATATCATCATGGCGAAGCTGCACTGGATCGATACGTACAAGGCGCTGATCGTTCCGGCGATGGTGAACGCCTTCGGGATCTTTTGGATGCGGCAGTATATCTCCACAGCGGTCCACTCCGAACTGATCGAGTCCGGACGGATCGACGGCGGCGGGCATTTCCGGATTTTCTGGAGCATTGCGATCCCTGTCATTACGCCGGCTATGGCGACGCTGGGCATTCTCAATTTCATGAACGTCTGGAACGACTTCTTCTGGCCGCTCGTCGTGCTGAAGAACAGTGAGCATTTTACGATCCAAATCGCGCTGCAGCAGCTGTTCTCCAACCGCGACGGGCTTGATTACGGCATGGTTATGTCCGCGACGTTTACGGCGACGCTGCCCCTCCTGATCGTGTTCCTGCTCTTCAGCCGCTGGGTCATTGCCGGTTTGACCTCCGGGGCCATCAAGAGCTGATTCCCCTAAAATCTGTCAGACACGAAGGAATTATTTCATGCCATGAAGAATGAATAGATCTAAAGACATGGAAGCAGGAGGCAGGAGGACCTAAATGCCATGAAGCTCCGCCGCAAAATATTACTGGCTATTATTCTTCTGGTGTTCATACCGGTCATCATTATGGGCGTGGTCACCTATTACAACTTTTCCAGCGCCATGGAGAAGAAGTCGAACAATTTCTACTGGATTTCGCTGCTGGAGACGGACCGCAAGCTCAAGTTCGCCTTGAACGAGATCAACTCCGTCTCCAATGCGGCGATTACCCAGCCGGTCATTCAGCAGTTTCTGAAAAATCCGGATGTAAGCGTGACGTACGACCGCAGGCAGGAGATCAACAATTTGCTGATCAACCACCCGATGATTTCTTCGTTCAGTCTGTACTCCACAAACCAATTAATCTATCAGTATAATGCGCCGATGTCATTCGACGATTTGAAGCAGCAAACCTGGTATGCGTCCATGCTGAGCGCCGAAGGGCGTCCGGTATGGTCCGGACCGGGGGAGAACGGTTCGGCGGCATCGGGCCGGCCGGTCATGATTCATGCCCGTGTCATCAAGGACTACTACTCGCTCGAGACGATTGGCTACCTGGTCATCTATGTGAAGCCGGATATTTTGGATCAGGTATTCTGGGAAGCTGCGACGCTGAAGAACGGGGACATTCTGCTGGTGAACAAAGAGGGAAGCGTCGTGTTCAACAAATCCGGGGATCGGATCGGGGAAAACATAGCTTTTCCTTTTCTATCAGGCACGTACACGAAGACAAAGGACTATTACGTAGATTCCTTTCATCACGAGAAATCGCTCATTACCTTTTTGCCCTCTCACAATGAACAGTGGTATTTGGTTGCGGTGACGCCGCTGAAGCTGATTCGTTCTGAATCCGTTTCCATTCGGAATATCGCCATTATTTTAGGACTGTTTTCCCTGCTGTCGGCACTCTGGTTCGACCAGTTTTTTATCCGCAGGCTGGTCCGCAGCATTATCAGCGCCGTGAACGGCATGAAGCGGGTCAAGCAGGGCATCTTCGTGCCCATCACATCCCACACGCAAAGCGATGATGAGACCGATCTGCTGATCGACGGCTTCAACCGGATGAGCTCGCAGATCCAGGAGCTGATCCAGCAGGTAGAGACGGAGCAGACACGCAAGAAGGAAGCCGAGCTGCAGGCGCTGGTGGCCCAGATCAATCCCCATTTTATTTACAACTCGCTGGAGTCGATCAACTCCATGGCGGTGCTGGCCGGAAACCGGGATATCAGCAAAATGGTCATTTCCCTCGGCAAGCTGCTGCGGATCAGCATCAGCGAGAACCAGGAGCTCATTCCGCTGTATATGGAATTCGAGCATGTGCGCCATTACTTGAACATTCAGAAATACCGGTTCGAAGACCGGTTCGACTATGAAATCGACATTCCCGAGACGCTGCGATCGTATATGACCCAGAAGCTGATCGTTCAGCCGATTGTTGAAAACGCTTTGTACCATGCCATTGAGCCGATGGAGGACAAAGGATATATCCGCATTCAGGCTCATGAAGCCGGCCGGGACATCGTCATCGACGTGACGGACAACGGGCCGGGCTTTGACTCGGAGTCGCTGCTTCGCATTTGGAACAAGGAGTCCGCCGGATCGAACAAGTATCATGACAGTGGTGTGGGCTTAAAGAACGTCCATGAACGGCTGCGGATCCGGTTCGGGGGCTATTACGGCATCCTCATTTGCTCCTCTCCCGGCGGCGGATCCATCGTCCGAATCCGGGTGCCGAAAATTATGCCATAGCACCGGGGGCGTCCGGGAAAGGAGGAGAAAGACGGATGTTAAGAAGAAAACTGCGAAGCTGGGGCTGGGTTCTCCTGTATGCGGTCATACTGACCGGTACGGTCGTCGTGGTGGCGCATGCCAACCATGAGCCGATCGAAGAGGACGCCACCGATAAAGTCACGCTGACCTTCCGGCATTTTTGGATCAGCGAGCACGACCGGCCGATGCTGAACATTTTTGAGGATGTCGTCCGCGAGTTTGAGGAGGCTCATCCCAACGTCAAGGTCAATTTCGACGGGATGGATCAAACGATCCACCGGGAGCAGAAGCTTAAGAGCGAGATGGTGACCGGTACGCCACCGGACATGTTCGTCCTGTTCGGCGGTGCCGAGATGGAGCCGTACGTCAGGTCGAACCGGCTGCTCGATTTGACGGAGTTCGTGAACGGCAACCACCTGGAGAACGAGTTCAAAGATTTGAAGCTGTGGACCTTCGACCGCCATGTCTACGGCCTGCCGATTGAAGGCAATGCGGAGCCGTTGTATGTAAACGCCGCGCTCTTCCGCAAGCTCGGCATCGCCATTCCGGAAACGTTAAGCCAATTAAACGAAGCGGTGGACGTGCTGCAGCAGCACGGCTATATCCCGTTTGCCCTCGGCAACGAGGAGCGCTGGCCGGCGGCCATTTTTGCCCATTATTTAATGGACCGCTACGGTAATCCGCAAATGATCGAGAACCTCGTCGAGGGAAAGAGCGACGCCGCCTTTCAAAATGCTGCCTATCTGAAGGCATTTAACCAGATCGAGTTATGGGCGGAAAAAGGAGCGTTCGGTCCCCATCCCAACGATATTTCGACCGAAGAAGCGATCGACCTGTTCAGCCACGGCAAAGCGGGCATGTACTTAAATGGCAACTGGGACATTACGCTGTTTCATAATGAGCGGGCGCCGGTTGATTTTCAGAACGATATTAAGGCTATTCCGTTCCCGTCCCTCGAGCCCGGCGGCTCCAAGTCGCTTGCGGGAGGTTATACGATCGGGATCGGCTTATCTTCCAATTTAACGGAAGCGCAGAAAAGGGCGGCTCTGGAGCTGATGAAGAGCTTATACACGACGGAAGTGCAGGAGCGGATCGTGTACGAGGGACTGCGGATTCCGTCCATGCGCATTCCTTTTGACGCGGAGCGGACCGGGCCGGTCTTTCCGCAGGTGACCGCATTGATGGAGCAGTATCCGCAAACCTTCGTTCCTTATGACAATATGCTGTCCCCGGAAGTGAACAAATCGTTTCTGGCGGTGATCGAAGAGATGATTCACGGAGACATTTCGGCAGGAGACGCGCTGCAGGAGCTGGACGTCTCCTCGCAGCAGTACTGGAACCTGAGGCGCAGCACAACGGTGAAATAAAGGAGGGATAAGAAGTGGAAGGTTCAGGCCGGCATTATACAGCCCTATTGGTGGATGACGAACCGATCATCCTGCGGAGTCTGAAGGCCGCCATCCCCTGGGAGGAGCTGGGGATCGAGGTGGCCGGCGAGGCAAAAAACGGCGAAGGGGCGCTCGAATTGGTCCGGGAGCAAGCGCCGGACATTATTATCAGCGATATCCGCATGCCCGGCATGGATGGCATTACGCTGATGAAGGAAGTGCTTACGGAGAACCCCGGCCGCATTTTCATCGTGATCAGCGGCTATGGTGAATTTGAATATGCCAGGGAGGCGCTTCGGCAGGGGGCCTTCGACTATCTGCTGAAGCCTATTGATCATGACGAATTAACGGAGATGCTGAAGCGGGCGGCTGCCCGGCTGGACGCGCGGCGGGCCAGCGACAGCCTGCTGCATTCGGTCCAGGTGCTGTCCGTGATGGCCCGCGAGCGGATGTACGCGGAATGGATCGAGGGCAACGACCGTCCGCGCGGGCCGCTGGAGTGGCTGGATAGCCATGAACTGGATGAGGACTACTTTATGGCCGTCGTGCATCTCGATCATTACCAACAGCTGAGCGAACGGTGGACGATGGCCGAAAAGCGGCTGTGGTTGTTTGCGGTCCGCAACATTTTGGAGGAGTGGTCGCAGCAGTTCGGCTGCCTGGCGGTATTTCCTTTTCACAGCGGGGAATGGATCGTGCTGTTCCCGGATGTGCTGCAGCCGCGAAAAATCACGCTTGGCCACGATATGATCGACCGGATCCGTACGTATTCCAAACTGAAGTGCTCGGTTGGCCTCAGCCGTACGACCCGGGGAATCCACCAGCTGAGCAGAGCCTATGACGGGGCAGCCCGGGCGCTGTACCAGCGCTTTTATTCCAAGCAGGAGGGCGTGTTTGCCGGCACGGAACATGAGGAAATGGCCGGACATCCGGATTTGAAATATCCGAAGCATCTGGAATCGCTGCTGCTGGATGCCATCCGGACGCTCGATACGGGGCGCCTGAACGCAAGCTGGGATGAGCTGAAGGGATATCTGGAAGAACAAGCCTATCCGAAAGAGGCGGCCGAGCGGCTGCTCATCGAGCTGACGATTGGCCTGTGCCGCCAGCTGGAGCAGGGAAATCCGCAGATCGATTGGCGCCTGGACGGCCTGATTCATGAGCTGCATGACCAGGGAAGCCTGCATGACGCGATCGCTCTGCTCAAAAGGGTATTTGCGGCGCAGCTGACGGATCACCTGAAAAGCCAGCACCGGGAAGACGGGCCCACCGTGGTCGAGAAGGCGAAGCAGTATATTTTGAACCATTACCATCAAGATCTCAGCATCGAGGAGGTCGCCGAAGTCGCAGACCTGAGCATCAGTCATTTCTGCACCTTGTTCAAGCAGGTATCCGGCTACACGTTCCTTGAGTATTTAACGGAGTGCCGGATGGACAAAGCCAAATACATGCTGAGCCATACGAGCGTAAAAGTGTACCAAATCGCGCCGCTGGTGGGGTATCAGGATCCGAAGTATTTTACCCAGGTATTTAAAAAGGCCACGGGCCAAACTCCGACCGAATACCGGGAATCGCATGCCGCTGTTCCGGGGAAAAACTAATCCCGCAAACCGGTAAATGGTGGTAAACTGAAGTTAGCAAGCAAGCCTTTGGCATCCTGCCGGAGGCTTGTTCCATTGAATAAGGAGTGATGAAATGCTTCGAACTGTTCACAAGTACATAGGTTCGCTGTCCGTTGCGCTGCTGTCCTCGGCCCTCGTGCTGAGCGGGGCGGGTGCGGCACCAGCTTCTTCACCGCAAGCGGCGGTGAAAGAGCCCTATCGGATCGTCGCCTTCGGCGATTCTTTAACCGTCGGCTATGAGCCCGGCAAGGGCGAGAAGGACGTTACTTACGGTTTTGTGGACCGACTGCAGGAGCAGGGGCTGCTGCACGGCCGGACGGAAACGGTGAATGTGGGAATCGCCGGACTGAAGAGCGAGGGGCTCCAACACTTTGTTGAGGCCGTCACAGCTGGACAGCCGATCGGTGCCGAGGCGATTCAGCCAAACCTGCCGGATCCCCGTACCGCCCAGATCGGAGCGGCTGTCTCACAGACCCAGTCGGCCGTGAAGGCCGCAGACGCGATCACAATCACGATCGGCGGCAACGATATGTCCGAGCTGCTGCAGACGGGGAGCCAGATGACGGACCAGCAGCTGTCCGACCGGGTACAGGAGCTGTTCAAGCTGTACTCGGACAGCATGAAGGTCGTGCTGGACGACCTGCACGGCTTAAATCCGGACGCGCTGATCGTGGTCGCCGACCAGTACCAGCCGATGCCGGAAATCGCCGACAAGGCGCTGTATCCTAAGCTGGAGCAGACGGCCCAGGCCTTTACGGACGTCATTGACAAGATGGCGGCCTCCTATCAGTCGCAGGGCGTCAATGTCAAAGTGGCCCATGTGGCCAAGGAGTTCGTCGGCGGCGAGGGCACGATGACGCATATCATTGCGGATCGCGATATTCACCCGAACCAGATGGGGTATGAGGCGATGGCGAAGGTGTTCTCCGAAGTGATCTGGGGCGGCTACACCAAGCTGGCCGTTCACGAATCCGGTTCGCCGATGGGCATCATCGTCGGCGGCAAGGAGCTGAACACGCCTTACAAGCCGGTGATCAAGAACGGCGCGAATTTCGTGGCGATCCAGGACATCGTGAACGCGGTCGGCGCCACTTCCAAGTGGGACGGCAAGACGTCCAGCGCGACGATCAGCTACGCGGGCAACACGGTCGTGATTACGATCGGCGCCAGCACCGTGAAGGTGAACGGCCAACCGGTCGCCGTCGGCGCACCGGCGTTCCTGAACAAGGTCGGCAAGGAGTCGAAGACGTATGTACCGCTGGCAGCGCTGGCGCAAGGCCTGGGCTTCGACGTCCAGTACGTGGCGAAGCTGAGAACGGCATTTATCAATCCATAATAAGCACGAGAAGGGCTTCCCCGGTGATGGGGGAGCCCTTGTTGTTTGTGGGGGCTTCGAAGTCTGAGGGCAGGCGCTCCGGGGCCCATACCTCTGGTGGGATCTTCTCCGACGCCCACATCTCTGATGGAATCGCTCCGAAGCCTCTTTGCAAGCCCGCTGCGCGTCCGGCTCATGCTTCCGACCGCTGTTGCTCGCGAATTTCCCGGATTAGACGATGATGTCGAAATTCGCTCACAGCTTATGCTTTCGATGCTAGCTTTCCTGCGGAAAGCTTTTAGGCGGCCGCTGCCGCTTCTCCAGCATGAATCCGGCCGCTCCGCTGAAATCGGAGAAGTGGAGGAGGCGAAGCCTGGCTTCGCCCATAGCCCTATTCCTGCCACCGCAACCCGGCAGGCAAGTCCCTATCTCAGCGAACGGCGAGGGCTCCGCAGGGAGCCTTCCGTGCACATAGATCGACCCTGCGTGGCCATTCTCTCCCTCCATAACATAGACGGCGTACTCGGCATCGGATAGTATCCGGTTCAGACCTTACTTGAAATGCGGTCTCCCGCGACGGATACGCCAATTGGCTGGACAGCCGTCTTCATTACCGGCCGCTTGCTTTCACCTGCCCAATTATCAGCACGACCTTGCCCTGGCCGTGCCCGCTGGCCAGCTCGCGGTGCGCCGCGGCGGCCTCTTCCAGCGGGAAGGTCCTACGGACGTGGACCTTCAGCATGCCCGCGGCGCATAGCTCCGCCAGCTCGGCCAGCCGTGCGGCCGAGCGCTGGCTGCGGATCATGCGGACGCCGAGCTCCTCTGCAAGCTCGCCGTCCGCGATCGTGCCGATGCGCTCCTTGTCCGGGACGAGGTCCACGGACACGCGGAGCGCATCTCTCCCGGCGGCGTCGAGGGCCGCATCGACACCGCCGGGAGCCAAGGCAAGGACCCGGTCGCCTAGGCCGGGGCCGTAGGCGACGGGGATGGCCCCCAGGGCGCGCAGGTAGTCGTGGTTCCGCTCGCTTGCGGTCCCGATGACCGTAGCGCCCAGGGCGCGGGCAAGCTGAACGGCCATGGTGCCGACCCCGCCGGCGGCGCCATGGATCAGGACAGTGTCACCCTTGCCGACACGGAGCTCTTGAAGGGCGGTATGGGCCGTTTGCCCTGAAGCCGCGAGCGCCCCGGCCTCTGCCCATGGGATGCCCGGCGGTTTACGTGCGATTTGGCTGGCGGGAACGACGACGTATTCGGCGTAGCTGGCCAGCAGAGCCCAGCCGATCACGGCATCGCCGGCGGAGAAGTCCGCTACGTTGTCTCCGGCCTGCTCGATCGTTCCGGCGAAGTCATTGCCGAGAATTTGCGGAAACCGGATGCTTAGACCGGGCGGGACCCATCCGGTTTCCCGGACAGCCAGGTCGAACGGCTGAACGCCCGCTGCTTTTACACGCACTCTGACCTCATCGGGACCGGGTATGGGGAGCGGCACTTCCGCCGTATGCAGTACGTCCGGCGGACCAAACATGCGGATTACCGCCGCGTTCATTTTTCGTTGTTCTGCCATGACATGGATCATCCTTTCGGTATTTGAATATGGTTAAATCCGGAGCTTTTTATTTCATGGCTGCCGGTGGTGAGCTTGTGCGGCCTGATTTTTGCTATCGCCCTCGGCCTGTATTTATTCTATAATCGATCATAAATAATAAAAAATATATATAATGTTATTTATTAATAGCTTTGAGTATATAAGGAGGGATTTCGATGGAGCTGCTGCAGCTTCAATATTTTCGCAAAGTCGCCGAGCTTGAGCATATAACCCGTGCGGCGGAGGAGCTGCGCATTGCCCAGCCTGCCCTCAGCAAGACGATTTCGCGGCTGGAAGAGGACCTGGGCGTGCCGCTGTTTGACCGGAAAGGGCGGAAGATTAGGCTCAATGCTTTTGGCCGGGCCTATTTGCGCAAGGTGGAGACCGCACTGAACGCTCTGGAAGACGGAAGGAGAGAACTCGAGGATCTGGCGGGAGCGGAGAAGGGCAGGGTGAGCCTGGCGACGACCACACATAAGTGTTTCTCCGATCGGATCGGAGATTTTCTGGCGATGCATCCGGAAATCCGGCTGCAAATTTCCCAGGCGGGAGAGCAGGAGAAGCGGGATAAGCTGCAAAGCGGAGAGCTGGATTTGTGCATCACGTTCCCTCCGATCGAGGAGCCGGGCATCGAGGGAATTTCATTTTTGATGGAGGATATTTTGCTGGCGGTGCCTTCATCGCACCGGTTTGCGGGTCGCAGCAGCATCCGGTTAAGCGAAGCGGCGGGGGAAGCTTTTATTTGCATTCAGAGCGGCAATCCGTTCCGGAAAATGACGGATCAGTTTTGCAGGCAGGCCGGGTTTGAGCCGGATATCGTGTGCGAGGTGGATGAGCATTCGGCCGTTGGCCATTTTATCCGGGCGGGGGTAGGCATCGCCTTTTTCCCTGAAACGCTCGTGGATCGCATAGGCTTTCCGTTTCATGTGCTGCGGATTGAGGAACCGGTCTGCCGGCGAACGTACCAAATCGCATGGCAAAAGGACCGCTATTTATCCCAGGCTGCGCGCGAATTCCGGGATTTCCTGGTCCAGAGCTTTTAGGGTATGCCGGGTTTCTGCATGACAAACAAAAAACCGCCCAAGGAGCGGCCTACTGCCGTATCACCTTGGACGGATATCCTCAGTTGGGCCGGCCGGGAGTCTTCCGGTGGCCCTTTTTTACGTGAAATTTATGTCCGGGAAAAATAGTTGATGCCCATGGCCTCCCGAACTTCGCCCATCGTTTGGCGCGCGGCCTCGCGGGCTTTTGCGGTACCGGCCATCAAGATGTCGTCGATGTCGCCCGAACGTTGTTCATACTGTGCGCGGCGCTCGCGGATCGGCTCCAGCACCTCTTCGATCGCATCGGTGATTTTGGACTTACAGGCTGCGCAGCCGAGCGCGCCCCGGGTGCACATGTCGTGTATATTGCCGCTGTCCTCCGGGCGAAAAATCTGATGATACCCGTAAATCGTGCAAACCTCCGGATGGCCGGGATCCGTTTTGTGCACGCGCTCCGGATCGGTGGGGGCCTTGCGAATCCGGCTGCGGACCTCGTCCGTGGTGGAATCCAGGGAGATGGCGTTGCCGAGGCTTTTGCTCATTTTACTCGAACCGTCGAGTCCGTCCAGCCGCTCACCCACGATGATTTGCGGCTCCACCAGGACGGGGGCGTACAGTTCGTTAAAGCGGCGCACAATTCTGCGCGTCTGCTCGATATGGGGAATCTGGTCCTCGCCGGCGGGAACCAAGGTGGCTTTGCAGAAGGTGATGTCTGCCGCTTGGCTGACCGGGTAACCGAGGAAGCCGTAATATAGATCCTCGTATCCGCGCTCGGCCGCCTCGCTCTTGATCGTCGGGTTGTGACGAAGCGAGCTGACCGACACGAACATCGAGTAAAACACCGTCAGCTCGGCGATCTCGGGGATCATCGACTGCACGAACAGCGTTGCACGCTCAGGGTCAATGCCTACGGACAAATAATCCAGCGCCACCTGGCGCACGCTTCCGGCCAGCATTTCCGGTGTATGAAAATGGGTGGTCAGCGCCTGCACGTCCGCCAGCATGATATAGGTTTCGTACTGCTGCTGAAGCTGCACCCGGTTCTTCAGGCTGCCGACGTAATGGCCGAGATGCAGCTTGCCGGTCGTCCGGTCTCCGGTAAGGACAATGTCCTTGGGGTTTGTGTTTTTCGAATGTGTCATCGTTATTCCTCCTGAATTTACTTTTGTTTGTGTACCAAACTGTACATACCATCATTCCTTGTAACCCGGCTTTCCCGGGCCGCCACCACCAGCCATCATCCATGGCCATCACCTCCTTCAGTACTGCAGTTTTGTTTGGTTGATCGGGCAGAAGGACCGGCGATAGACGCCTATGCCATGCTTGGGAAGGGCTTCAAGCTCATGCCCCTTTAGTTCAAGCCTCAAGACAAGCCCCAGTCCATATGCGCATTGAACACCAAAAAAGCCCCGTCCTTGGGATCCCCATGCTGGAATTATTCCAGACGGAGATCTATCCAAGGACGGGGCTCTAGCCCGCGGTGCCACCTTGATTGGCCGCCATCCTCTGGGGATGCAGCCCTGCTCAACAGGTACGGATTCCGGCAGCTAAATGAAACTGCGCATGCCTTCCTCGATACCCTGCCCCGGTTAACGGTGGGGACCTGCCGCCCATCCTACTGTCCGCTTCTTTGGGAAGCGTTCTTGTTCAGACGGGGCACTCCGAAGCCCACTTCCGCGCGCGCCGCCACCGGCTTGCACCACCCGCCGGCTCTCTGTAAGGCTGCATTCGCGCGTACTCTTCTTCATCATCGTGAAAATGGATTTGGAATATTGTAGCTCATTTTTCCGCGGAAAGAAAGAGGTATTTGCAGCTATTCCGCCGCCGCGACCCTCCAGGAACACTGCCATAAAATTTTGCTGGCAACCCGCCGAAAATAAATTACACTAGGACTAATCGCCCATGGGCCTGTCTACCGGGGCATATCTTACAATCGCGAATGATTGTCGTAGAAACGCACATACTTCCCCATTTTTATTGTTGGTATATTGAAAGAAAGCCGGAGGTGTTATGACTGATGAAGCGGGGGATCCGCAATCCGTTGGCGAGAATGAACGTCAGGCAGCAGATGATCCTGCTGTTTCTGGTTCTCGTCATTCCCGTGTTTATTCTGAACGGGTACGGTAACAACAGGGCGGGCCAGATTTTAAAACGCCATGTGACCAATGCTTATATAGAGCTGAACAAGCAAAATTTCAAACTGATCAGCCGCGATATTGAAACCGTTAACAAGGTGACGGCGACGGTGTTTCAGAATTCGGTGGTCCAGCAGCTGGACACGACGGGGAAGGACACGGTGCTGGAACGGGTGAAAATCTACGAGAGGCTGGAACGAATGCTGAGCTCGTACTCGCAGGAGACCGATGAGCGGGAGCCGCTGTACTATTCGCTGTACGTCTACGATCCCGGCAACCATTACTTTTTTGCCCCTTATTATCCGGAGTCCAAAAAATCTGGGGTCTATTTCTTTTCGAGCGAGGCCGAGAAGCCGGAATGGTTTGACGAGGCGGTAGCCCGCAAAGGGAACGGCTATTTGCGGCTTACCGATCATTTATCCCCGCCGGCCAAGGGCAAGTACGACCAGAAGACGCTTGGCTATGTCCGTGCGATCAATAACATTGATCAGGGCGGTACCATCGGCGTGCTGATGGTAACGAACGTCGACGCGCGGATCGGCGAATCGCTGAAGACCGTGTCGCTGCCGGAGGGCGAGCTGTATTTTACCGATTGGAATAATCATATCTTGACCTCCACCCAGCCGAATGCCGAGGGCGTGCTCAGCCTTCCTCCGGAAGTGGAGCCGGGGAACTCGCCCATGGGCGTCAAGGACGTCATTACCAAGGATTTTATCTATGTCGTGGATTATAACTACGTGCTCCAGCAGAAGCTGGTGTACAAAGTGCCGGTCAAAGCGCTTCTGCAGCAGCAGGACGAAATGAAGCATGTCATCCAGATCATCTCGGTCGCTTATTTTGCCGCCGGCCTGATCATCATTTTATATTTCTGGCGGTCCCTAATGACCCCGCTGCAGAAGCTGGTCACCTTCGTCCGGCGGTATGAGCCGGGGAATGCCGTACCTGAGACGCCGCAACGGAGGCGGAACGACGAGGTCAGCGTGCTGATCTCCACAATCTACGAAATGGCCCGGCGCCTGAACGATCTCATTCATTACAAATACGATATGGATTTAAAGCAAAAGGAAGCGCAGCTGTCGCTGTTGTACCAGCAAATCAACCCGCATTTGCTGTACAACACGCTGGAGAGCATCTATTGGAAGAGCAAGATGGAAGGCAACCACGTGTCGGCCGAGATGATCAAGGACCTTTCCAAGCTGATGAAAATCAGCCTGAGCCGGGGGAGGGAGCTGATTACGCTTGGGGAGGAGCTGGAGCATGCGACCGCCTATATCAAGCTGCAGCAGAACCGCTACGATTATGCGTTCCATGTGGGCATCGACGTCCCGGAATCGCTGTACTCGGTCAGCATTCCCAAAATTACGCTTCAGCCCTTGATCGAAAACGGAATCATTCATGGCATTAAAAATATGGGTGAGGATGGCGAGATCCGCATCGAAGCGGAGACGTCCGGAGGCATCCTGCGCATCCGCATTTCCGATAACGGCTACAAACCGGTGGACATCGAAGCCATCAACCGGACTTTAAGCAATGAAACAGACGATCCTGCGGCCGGTTATGGGGTCCGGAACATCCATCAACGGATTCAGCTTCACTATGGGAAGGAGTACGGCCTTGTCTACAGTGCCCGCCCGGGCGGAGGCACGCTGGTGACGATCACGCTTCCCGCCGAAACGACAGGCGGTTCATGACAAACAAGGTATAAACAAAGGTACATACAAGGGGGAGCATCCATGTTCAATATTTTGGTCGTCGACGACGAGCCGCTCATCTGCAAGGGATTGGCCGGGCTGTTGAGCGCATCGGGCCTCGACATCGGTCAAGTCTACACGGCGGGCAGCGGCCATGAGGCGCTTGATATCGTCCGGATGGAGGAGGTCGACCTGCTCATCACCGACATTCAGATGGGCGAGATGAACGGAATCGAGCTGATGCACCAGGCGAAAATCATCAAGCCGTGGGTGCAGACGATTATTATTTCAGCACATGAAACGTTCCAGTACGCGCAAAGCGCGATCCGGCTCGGTGCTAAGGACTATTTGCTCAAGCCGCTGAACAGCGAGCAGTTTCTGGACACCGTCGGCAGCGTGCTGCTCAAAATAGATAAACGAATGCCGCAGGTGAGCGAGCTTTTGACCGTGACCCATGAAGATTTTCGGATGGAGGAGCCCCAGCCCCGCAAGAACGAGCTTCTGAACCGGCTGCTGTCGGAAGAAGCGGGCCACGAATCCGGGGAAGCGGAGACCAACGGTGAATATCGGTCGCTTGGGCTGAAAGGGCCGTATTTTGCCGTCATCAAAATGAGGCTAGACCTTTCTTCCGGCAGTGCGTCCTATACCGAGAAAGATCGGAGACTGCTCCAATACGCCTCGCTGAATATCGTGAAGGAGCTGCTTGATCAGGAATGGGATGCGGTCCTATTCTACTCACCGGATCATGACATCCATGCGATTATCCAGTGGAGCGAAGCGACGAATGCCGAAACGGGTGAGAACAAGCTCAGCCAGCTCGAAATGGCCGGCCGCAGCATGTATCATCATATCCACAAATATTTGAGGCTGGAATGCACGGTCGCTATCAGCCAGATCCTGAAGGGTATTCCTTTTCTTTCCACGCTTGGCCGCCAAGCCGATAAGGCGATGCTGTGGAGCCGGCACTACCCGGACTACCATGTGTTTTATTATGGAGATTTCAATTGGCATAATTACGCCGAAGACCCGTCCGCGGAAGAGCTGTCGACGCAGAGCAACCGGATCGTGGAGAGCACGAAGCGCTATATCGAAGAGAACTACAGCCAGAAGGGGCTGACCATTCATGAGGTGGCGAAGAAGAATCATGTCAGTCCGAACTATTTGAGCTACCTGTTTAAGAAAATTACCGGGCATAACCTGTGGGAGTACGTCATCAAGCTGCGGATGGAGGAGAGCCGCCACCTGCTTCAGAACACGGACCTGCGCCGCTATGAAATCGCCGAGCGGGTGGGATACGAATCGCCGGAGCATTTCAGCAAAATATTCAAAAAGTATTTCGGCATGAGCCCGAGCGAGATGAAGAAGTAAGAACAGCCATCATTTCCATAGAACTAGACATGTGCGCGGGCAGCCCGTTTTTCTACAATGATCCTTAAGAGACATTAGAGGAAAGAGGGAGACAGATGGGGGAACCCGCTACAGCCATGTTGAAGCCGGAAGCGAAGAGCGAGCCGGCGGGCAGACGAACGAGCAGGTGGAAAAAGCATCTTTGGGGATACCTGTTCATCCTGCCGGCCATTGTCATTTTCATTTTGTTTTTGTGGGTGCCGATTATCAAAGGAGCGGTGTACAGCTTCTTTACGATTGATTTCGTCAAAGGCAACACCTTTGTCGGTTTCGATAATTACGCCAGGGTGCTGCACGACCCCGATGTGTGGACAGCCGTTAAAAATACGCTGTATTACATGTTTTTAACGGTCATCATCGGCTTCTGGGTGCCGATTGTGGCGTCGATTGCGATTTCGGAGCTGCGGTTTTTTCAGGGCTTTGCCCGGATTGCCGCTTACCTGCCGTTTGTCGTGCCGGGCGTGGTGCTGTACGGCATGTGGCGGTGGATGTATGACCCGGTCGGTCCGATCAATGGGCTGCTCAGCAGCTTCGGTGTGGAACCAGTGTCCTTTATCTCCGACGGGCGCTGGTCCATGATCTCGATCGTGTTCATGGAGACGTGGCAGCAGTTCGGATCCGCGATGCTGATCTATTTGGCCGGCGTGCTCAGCATTCCGAGAGACTGGTATGAAGCCGCCGAGATCGACGGGGCCGGCGTATGGAACCGGATCCGGTATATTACGATCCCTTCTATTCGGAATCTGATTGTGCTGATGTTTATCCTGCAAATCATCGGGACGTCCCAAGCCTACCAATCCCAGCTCGCCCTGCTGGACGGGGGACCGAACAACACGACGCTGACGTATGCGCTGCTTATCGTGAAGTACGCGTTCAACCAGCTGGATTACGGCTCGGCGACGGCGCTGGGCATGCTGATGTTTATCGTTCTCAGCCTGCTCGGACTGCTTCAATTCAAGATGAACAAGGAGGATTACTAGATGAGCCAGCATGACAGAGGGATCCTTTCTTCTTCCGATTTGAGGAAGCCGCTGAACAAAGTGGTGTACGGCATCATGGTGCTTGGCATCGCGGTGATGGTCGTCACGATGCTGTACCCGATTCTGATGACGATGTTTAACGGTCTGAAGACGAACCAGGAAGTGAACTCGTTCCCGCCGCATTTCTTTCCGCAAACGTGGAATTGGGACAATTTCTCGGAAGGCTGGGACTATATCAACCTGCCGATGTTTTTGAAGAACACCATCTTGATCTTCGTCGGCAATCTGCTGATGACCGTGCTGGTGCTGGGCCTGGCCTCGTTCAGCATCTCGAAGCTGAATGTGCCGTTCCGCAGGGGAATTTACTTTTTCATCCTGATGACCTTGTTTATCCCGGCGTCGAGCTATATCATTCCGAACTTCGTTAATTTGAAGGAGCTGGGCCTGCTCAATACGTACTGGGCGTTCTGGCTGCCGGCCGGAGCGAGCGCCTACTATTTTCTGCTGATGAAAAATTTCTTCGACGGTATTCATCCGGAGATCTTCGAAGCGGCCCGCATCGACGGAGCGTCCGAGCTCACAAGCTACGTCCGGATTGCCGTTCCTTTGTCCGTGCCGATCTTCGCCACACTGGCCATCTTTATCTTTTCCACGGCATGGAACGACT
Source organism: Paenibacillus sp. XY044 (assembly GCF_002257645.1). Taxonomy (GTDB): domain Bacteria; phylum Bacillota; class Bacilli; order Paenibacillales; family Paenibacillaceae; genus Paenibacillus_AQ. Next base: position 113,233 of record NZ_NQMO01000015.1, read on the forward strand.
GGTTCTGGCCGTCGCTCGTGATGCACAGTGAGGAGAAGTATACGCTGGCCACGGCGATTTACAAATACGTCATCAACGCACGGAGCATGGACAACAACATCAAATTCACGATTTTGTTCATGGTCATGATCCCGCCGATCTTCGTATTCCTCGTGTTCCAGAGGTTCATTATGCGGAGCGTCAGCCTGTCGGCGGTCAAAGGATGACCGGCCAACATCGTAGGCATGCACATGAAGGGCATACGATTACACATCGATTGATGAACCATCCTCTCTTATGATGAGAGGGTAAACCATACCATTTGACGAAAAGGGGAGTTTCAATGCGTAAGTTTTCCATGGTGCTGATGTGCCTCCTGCTGTCGGCCTCGGTGCTTGCGGCGTGCGGCGGCGGCAGCAAAACGGCCGGCGGCGACAATCAGGGCGGCGGATCCGAGGGATCCGGGGGAACGACGGCGACGACGGATGCGGGGAAATCGGAGGACGATATTACCCAGAAGAAAATCACGATCAAGATCCATTATCCGCTCCCGGACCAAAAAGATCTGCGGGCGCAGGAAGACGACAAGATCAAACGGTTCACCGAGAAGTATCCGAACGTGACGATCGTGAAGGACGATTGGCAGTACAGCGTCAACGAAATCGGCATTAAAATGGCTTCAAACGAAGCTCCGACGTTCTACAACACGTTTGCGACCGAAGCGCAGATGCTGGTGGAACGCGGCTGGGTCGCAGACATTTCGGACCTGTACAACAAGTGGGAATACAAGGACGAAATGAATCCGCTGCTGCAAAACCAGTTTATGGTGGACGGCAAAGTCTACGGCGTTACTCAGAACGGGTATATCACGTCGACGATGATCAACAAAGCGCTGCTTGACGCTAAGCAGGTACCGGTGCCGCCGCTGGATTGGACGTGGGACGACATGTATAACACGGCCAAAGGCGCGGCTGACGTGAAGAAGGGTATTTCCGGGATTGCACCGATGGGGAAAGGCAATGAATCCGGATGGAACTGGACGAACTTCCTGTTCGAAGCGGGCGGGGAAATCCAGAAGGTGGAGAACGGGAAGTATACGGCGGCGTTCAATTCGGATGCCGGTGTGAAAGCGCTCGATTTCTATAAAAAGCTGAGATGGGAAGCGAACGCCATTCCGAAGGATTGGGCTCTCGGCTGGAGCGATGCCCTGAACGCGTTCCAGCAGGGACGTACGGCGATGGTCATTGCCGGCGCGTATGACGTCATTGACGCCGCGCTCAACCAAGGCGGGCTGAAGCCGGAGAGCGTGCTGGCTTATCCGATGCCGGCGGCCGAGAAAGGCGGCAAGCATTACGGAATTCTCGGCGGCAACTATCTCGTCATTAATCCGAACGCCACCAAGGATGAGCAGGAAATGGCGTTCCGCTATATCACTTTCGACTACTTTACGGATAAAGGGCTGGAAGCGCTCGAAGGCAACATTCAGGAGCGTAAAGCCAACAATAAATATTTCGTACCGGCACCGCTGAACTACTTCAAGGACGATTCGGAATACGGCAAAAAAGTGGCCGCGATATACGACAAATACGACAACGTGTACAAATACGATCCGAACCTGTTCGGACTGCTGGACGGCAAGCCTGAAGCCCAGTACGGCACCCAGGATTACTATGGCGCGATGTCCAACGTCGTACAGGAGCTGTTCTCGAAGAAGGACACGGACTCCAAGAAGCAGTTGGACGATGCGGCCAAACTGGTGCAAACCAAATTTTTCGATGAGATCAAACCCCAGCAGTAATGAATCAGGGAGCCGGAATCCCGGTTAGGCTTGGCCCAAAGCAATAATTATTAAATGCAGAAAGACCCTGCCCGCGGCATGTACAGCCGCAGGCAGGGTCTTTCGTTGTGATCGGGGTTGATTGCAGTAGTTCCCGTACTCCCCGTACTCCCCAGATGCTCCTTACTTGCTGATTTCCTTGAAGGAAGCTTCCGCGGCTTCCAGCGTCACGTCGATGTCGGCTTCCGTATGGGCTGTGGTCAGGAACCAGGCCTCGTATTTGGACGGCGCGAGATTGATGTTGCGGCTGAGCATGGCGCGGAAGAAAGCGGCGAAGGCTTCGCCGTCCGTATCCTGCGCTTCGTCGTAGTTGGTCACCGGATGGTCGCAGAAATGCGTGGACAGCGAACCGCGAATGCGGTTGATCGTCAGCGGCACGCCGTACCGGTCGGCCGATGCCTGCAGACCGTCCGCGAGCTTCGCGGCGAGGCGGTCCATCTCTTCATAGACGCCTGCGCCTTGAAGCACTTCAAGGCAGGCGATGCCCGCCGAGATGGAGGCCGGGTTGCCCGCCATCGTGCCGGCCTGGTAGGCCGGGCCGAGCGGCGCAACCTGCTCCATCACTTCCTTGGAGCCGCCGTAGGCTCCGATCGGCAGCCCGCCGCCGATGATTTTGCCGAGGGCGGTCAGATCCGGCCGGATCGCGTCATGATTCTGCAGACCCGCGAAGGTCTGCGTGCTGCCGTAGTGGAAGCGGAAGGCCGTGATCACCTCGTCATAGATGACGAGGGAGCCGTTGTCATGGGCCATGCGGCAGAGGCCCTCCAGGAAGCCCTCTTTCGGCATGACCATGCCGAAGTTGCCGACGATCGGCTCGACCATGACGGCCGCTACGTCGTCGCCCCATTTGGTCAACGCGGCCTGCAGGGCGCCCAGATCATTAAAAGGCACGGTAATGACTTCGTGCGCAATGCTGGTCGGGATGCCGGCGCTGTCCGGAATCCCCAGCGTGGAAGGGCCAGAGCCGGCCGCTACGAGGACGAGGTCCGAATGGCCGTGATAGCATCCGGCGAACTTGATGACCTTGTTGCGCTTTGTATAGGCACGCGCGACGCGGATCGTCGTCATGACGGCCTCGGTGCCGGAGTTGACGAAGCGGACTTTGTCCATCGACGGGATCGCTTCCTTCAGCATCCGGGCGAGCTGGATTTCGAGCTGCGTCGGCGCTCCGTACAAGGTGCCGTTCTGCGCGGCACGCGTAATGGCTTCCGTGATATGCGGGTGGGCGTGGCCGGTTATGATCGGGCCGTAAGCGGCGAGATAGTCGATATAACGGTTGTCGTCTTCATCCCAGAAGTAGGCTCCGTTGGCCCGTTTCATAAAGACGGGCGCCCCGCCGCCAACCGCCTTAAAAGAGCGGGAGGGGCTGTTGACGCCACCGACGATGTGCTGCAATGCTTCCTGGTATAATTGCTCGGAACGTGTTCGATTCATGACGGATAACTTCCTTTCTCAAATAAAAAACAGGCGGGCAGCCTAGTTGCTGCTGCCCGTACTGCCGTTCTCTCCGGTTTCCCCGGAGCTTGTTGAATTGGTATTGGTTGGGGTGCCAGTTTTGCCTTCGCTGGATACCGGCACCGTCTCCGGCTTGTTCATAATATCCTGAATATACTGCTTCAGCTTGTTTTCGCTGGAAACGGTCAGAACGGCAGCGCCGCCGATCGTTTCTTCTTTGAGCAGCTTCATCGGCGGAATTTGCTCGCTGCCGGCCATTTGGCTCTGGTATCCGACCGTAGCCAGCTTCCACATGTCATTGACGGACAGGTTGGTATCTATATATGGACTGACCTGCTCCAAAATGTTCGGGAGCTTCATAATGGACGTTGTGGACTGCATCTTCTGGGCGACCGCCTTCAGGAAGTCCCGCTGCCGCTCCGTCCGCGTGAAGTCTGAAGTGGCGTCATGGCGGAACCGGACGTACTGCAGAGCCGTTGTGCCGTCGAGATGCTGCTCGCCCTTTTTCAGGTCGATATCGTATTCATGGTTGTCAGCGTTACTCGGATAGTACATATCCTTTTCCACGTAAAAATCTACGCCGCCGACGGCATCCACCAGCTTGATAAATCCCTGAAAGTCCGTATAGACATAATATTGGATAGGTATGCCAAGCAGATCGCCGACCGCCTTCATTGCCGTATTCGGGCCATGGGTAATCGCCGTATTGATGCGTTCTCGGCCGTGTTCGGGAATGTCAGTGTACGTGTCGCGGAGGATCGAGAAAAGATTGATGCGCTTCTTAACCGGATCTAGGGAAGCGACCATCATGCTGTCAGACCTGGGAACTTCACCTTCCTTGGTACCGCGGGCGTCCACGCCCATCAGCAGGATATTAACCGGTTCGGTGCCTTCCCATTTCGGGGGATCGGGAACTTTGACTTCGACGGGAGTTACAGATTTAAAAGGAGAGTTTTCAGCGGACTTTTGCAGCCCCTGCAGGCCATTATAAATCGATGCGAAATAATAGACCGCATAACCGATGATCGCTAATACGATGATGGCTATAATCCATAATATCGTTTTTTTCCTTGGAGTCATTCCTTTTCTTCCTTTCGCTATCCTGTTGAAGGAGAGTGCTTGTCTTCGACATGTTCAGACATTTGTAGAGTAAGGATTCATTTATTATAATTTTTTTTGACAATACAATCAATTTTACATTCTGGAAAGCATTTCACCAAGATAAAATGAACTAAAGCTTAACCTTCTCCTTGAATCCGTCTAGGCGAAGTGATTTCCCTTGCTTTAGTTCAATTTATATAGATGCGGTGCTTGGCCTCTGAAAGGAGTATGTTTGTACATATGACAGAAATTGCGGTTGGTGACAAAGTTCCCGATTTTACCCTTCCGGCCTCGACCGGGGAGGATATAACCCTTAGCAGCTTTCGGGGACGCAAGGTGGTGCTGTATTTCTACCCGAAGGACAATACGCCCGCGTGCACACAGGAGGCCTGCGATTTTCGCGACGCCCTTCCTCAAATTGAAACGAAAGGCGCGGTCGTTCTCGGCATCAGCCCGGACGAGCTCAAAGCCCACGGCAAATTTGCCGAGAAATATAACCTGCCGTTTCCTTTGCTGTCCGACAAGGACCACCGTGTGAGCGAGTTGTACGGCGTATGGCAGCTGAAGAAAATGTACGGGCGCGAATTCTGGGGCGTCGTTCGTTCGACTTTCCTGATCGATGAAGAGGGAAGGCTCATCAAGGAATGGCGGAAGCTCCGCGTAGCGGGCCATGCCGACGACGTCGTGTCAGTTCTTTAATTTTATGTAACTCGCCGCACAAATATTAAAATGAAAGCCAAGATCATAAGGATCGAAGCAAACCGTAAAAATAAGCTGGGCGCCCGGACTTTTTGTTCGGGGGTCCAGTTTTTTTGTTTTTGGTCTATTCCCCCTTTGTGCACCTATTCCCACTGAAAACGCTTTCGGTAAATTTGAGCATGATTTATGAAAATGAGTTGCAAAAATATATGTAAATTTGTTCTTATGTTTTTATTGACACGTAAACATGTTGGTTTTAAAATAATTCGTATGCGAAATATTAAGAGATGGAAATAGAAACAGGGTGAAGAATGATTTTGGGTCCTCAAGAAGAAATTCTCGAACTGTTGTACTCTTTTCGCCAGGTCAATCTCACGTTTTACCAAATCTTCTGGAAGCATGCCGATGCTCTTGAGACCACCTGGATTCAATATCTTGTCCTGCATACGCTCCGCGAGCATCCGGATATCGGGCTCACCGAGCTGGCAGATTTAATTCTTATGGGGAACAGCGCCACCAGCGGGGTTGTGAACCGGCTCGTCAAGGCGGGGCTCGTTGAACGCAGACGGCTCGAGACGGACCGGCGGTCGATCGCGCTGCGGATCACTGAGAAGGGAGATGAACTCAGAAAGCAGACCGAACAAGTCAGCATGGGTTGTCTGCTGCCTCTTTTACAGATCAAGCAGGAGGACAGAAACCATTTACTAGCGACACACCAGCAAATTATTCAGATTTTCAACCAAAAGGGAGAGAGAGAAAGAAATTATGAATAGCAGTCAAGCTCAGTCAATGGAGCATATCCGGAAAGGGCCGATCATTGCCGCACTGCTCATCGGTGCGTTTGTGGCATTTTTGAATCAGACCTTGATGAATATCGCCCTGCCCAAAATTATGGACGATTTGGGCATTCAGCCGACGACAGGACAATGGCTTACTACCGGCTTCATGCTGGTTAACGGCGTATTGATTCCGGTATCGGCATTTTTGATCGCGAGATTTACGACCCGTCAGCTGTTTATTTCGGCGATGACGATGTTTTCGCTGGGAACGCTGATATGCGCGATATCACCCAACTTTGGTGTACTAATGGCCGGACGTGTCATTCAGGCGGCAGGCGCAGGCATTCTGATGCCGCTGATGACCGTCGTGTTCCTGAACATTTTCCCGATCGAAAAACGGGGCTCCGCAATGGGTATGATGGGGATCGCCATGATCCTGGCTCCGGCCATCGGACCGACTTTGTCGGGGTACATCGTTGAACATCACTCCTGGCGGGTTCTGTTCTACATTATCCTGCCGGTGGCGATCATCGCTACATTAATCGGCGTATTTTTCTTAAAAAACGTAACGAGCGTTACCAAACCGAAATTCGACTTCCTGTCGGTGGTCCTGTCGACCATCGGCTTCGGCGGACTGCTCTATGGCTTCAGTGATGCGGGTACCGACGGATGGGGAAGCGCGACCGTTATTGCCACGCTGATTGTCGGCGCGGTGGGTCTGATCCTCTTCGTATGGCGCCAGCTCGTATCCAAGATTCCGATGCTGGAGTTCCGGATTTTCAAATACAACATGTTTACGCTGACGACGATCATTAACGTCATCATCACGATGGCGATGTACGCGGGCATGATCCTGATGCCGATCTTCCTGCAAAATATCCGCGGCTTCACGCCGCTCGAATCGGGTCTGATGATGCTGCCCGGCGCAATTCTGATGGGGATCATGTCGCCAATCACCGGCGCGGTATTTGATAAAATCGGCGCAAGATGGCTGGCCGTCGTCGGTTTGATCATCACGGTGATCATGACTTATGAATTCAGCCGTTTGACGGTTGAAACATCGTACACTCATCTGATCGTCATTTACACGATTCGTATGTTCGGTATGTCGATGCTGATGATGCCGATTCAGACCGCAGGTCTTAATCAGCTGCCGCGGACGATGAACGCCCACGGTACGGCGATGTCCAACACGCTGCGTACGATTTCGGGTTCGATCGGTACGGCGATCCTGGTTACGGTCATGACCAATAAAACAAAGAGTCATGTCCAGGACGTCCTTGCCGGGGGTACGGTCAATCCGGCCGACAAAGCCGCTATGGCGAAGCTGACCGCCGACTCAATGGTTCACGGCATTAACTATGCCTTCATCGTGGCCACTTGGCTGAGTGTCGCCGCGCTTGCGCTCGCTTTCTTCATCAAGAGAACGAAGCCGCAAACCGAGCTCAAGAACGAGCTTCAGGGACAGAACGTCGGCACCGTCAGCGCGAAGGGTTAATGAACTAATATTTTTAGGATGTAAAAGAAAAGACGCGCACTGCATTTGATGCAGTGTGCGTCTTTTTGTCTTGGGGGGGCACGATGGGGAAGCGGCCCATTTGCATGTCAGCTGACATGCAGCTTGGACAAGAGCGACCGCACATTTTTCCGGTAACGGTACAGCAGCAGTAAGGCCAAAGCGAGAATGACGGAACCGACGATCCAGAAGGAGTACTTTTCCACCAGGTGAAAAGCGAACTTCCACTGCGGCCCGAATAATTTGCCGATGCTGATAAACAGGATGACCCAGAGCAGCGCCCCGCTGTAGGCGAACAACGCGAACTTGCGGAAGGGCAAGGCGATCATGCCGGCGAAGTAGCCGGTAAAATGGCGGACGCCGGGAATAAAATAACCGAGAAAGATCAGGCTCTGCCCGTATTTGTTAAACCAACGGCTGGCCCGCTCCAGTTTATGCTCGGAGAGCAGGAGCCATTTGCCGTAGCGCTGCAGAAAAGGAAGGCCGGCCTTGAGGCCGATAAAGTACGTAATGGTCATCCCCAAGGTCGTTCCGGCAAATGCGATGATCAGCAGCCACCCGTAATGAAGCATGCCGTCATACGACAGAAAGCCCGCATAGGCCATCGTCGTCTCTCCGGGGAAGGGAAGGGCGATAAACTCCAACGCTAATCCGAGAAACAGCACAAGGTAGCCGTACTGCTCGAACATCAAATGTATCCATTTCAACAATTCCAACAGGTTTTCACTCCAATTCAGGTCGGGGCCCCCGAAGATCATAACCGGATACCAACCAGATTCCATCCGGAAGCCGAAGGACTGCCAAGCACATGAAAGATTCGGCTTTCCTTAAGTCTATTTCCACTTCTCTCACCATATAATCTACCAGAAAGCAGAACTCATAGAAATAGTGGAGGTAGAAGGTACATGGTGAAGAAGACATTCAGCGTTGTTCTTAGATCGATCGGGGTCGTTGTGGCAGTCATGGCCATCATCATCTGCTTAAGCGTCCGGGAGGGGCGGAACCTCATGCAGCCTTTGCCGCCCTTGGTGCAGAATGCGGTCAAGACGGATCCGGGCATTGAAACTGCAAAGGAAAAGAGTTCTGCTGTGATGGGTCGGCAAACCGAACCGGTCCATGTTAACCAAACGGGATTGCTTGCTTCCAATACGACGAAGAAACCCGCTCGGGTCAGCCCCAAAACGGTGTATTTGACCTTTGACGACGGCCCGAGCGATTTAACGGGCGAGGTGCTGGATATTTTGAAGAAAAACAAGATCGGCGCAACCTTCTTTGTTCTTGGCGAGCAGGTGAAAAAGTATCCGCAGCTGATCTCGCGCATTTACGAAGAAGGCCATGCCATCGGCAATCATACATATGACCATAATTATACCGAACTCTATCAATCATTTCCCGCGTTCTGGGACCAGATCAAGGAGACCGAAGAGGAGATCTGCCTGATCACGGGGGAGAGGCCGCAGCTGATCAGGGCGCCTGGAGGGACGGCGGGCCATTTTGACGATACGTACTTTAAGCTGCTGCAGCAGGCCGGGTATGTCGTGACGGATTGGAACGTGGACAGCGGCGATTCCAAGCGGCGCGACGTCCCTGCCTCGGAGATCGTGAAGGGCGGCACCACGGACGTTCCGGGAGGCAAGGTGGTTCTTCTGATGCATGACGGTCCCGGCCATTCGGAAAGCGTAAAGGCACTTCCGCAAATGATTAGCTGGTACAAGGCACACGGGTATCAGTTCGGCGTGCTGTCACCGAAAGACCCGCCAGTTCAATTCAAAGTGAATGCCAAAGCCCGCGGACTGAAACGAAGCGCCCCGAGTGCCGCCTGGATTCAGTCCCATATTCCGCAGAACGCTGCATTGTTCGAGCCTGGAAAGCCGCTTCGCCTGGAAGTCGGCGGAATCGAGACCACGCTGGATTCCGGCGAGTACAGCATCGTAGACGGGCATTATGTAGTGCCTTTGCGCGCGCTGACCGAACGGGTCGGAGGCAGCATGGCATGGAATTCGGCAGAGGGAGCCTGGGTAGCGTCCCTGTCGGCGGATGCCGCGGTTTCGCTGCAGATCCATGCGGACACGGGCATGCTGGAGGCTGTAGAGGACAATCAGGTCATCTCGGAGACGGCGATGCAGGTGCTGACGATCGATGATTCGCTGTGGGTGCCTCTGCGCAGCTTGTTCGAAGCTTCCGGGTATGCCGGAATCACGGCATCGGTGAATGACGAGGAGCGTCGGGTCACGGTGTATTAAAGGGCTGAATGCCGCCGGCGTGATTCTACGACTCTTGCAGAGGGTCCTGTCTATGATTCTTCTATGATTTTTTCTCAAGAAGCCTTTGCAGGTCAGGACGCTGGAACCCTGATTTTTAAAAAAATGAGCCGGTGCGGCAGGTCTACTTCCTTTTCTTCATGGAGAGAATATTGATAGATTCCCCATTCTTGACGGGAACAAGCCATGATTTGAAACGGAGGTTGTTACTTTGTCGACTCCATCGGTGTTTCATGATGATGTTGCCCCGGAATTATTGAACCGCGTCTTATCGCGCGTCGGAACCGTTATCGTCGGTAAGGAAAAGGAAATACGCCTTGCTCTAATATCCATGCTCAGCGGCGGCCACATTCTGCTGGAGGATGTTCCAGGGGTAGGCAAAACGATGCTGGTCCGGGCCATTGCCGCTTGCCTTGGCTGCACATTCGGCCGGATCCAGTTCACATACGATCTGATGCCCGGCGACGTGACGGGCACTTCGGTGTATTTACCGCACAGCGGCAGCTTCGAGTTCCGGCCCGGGCCGGTTCTCAACCATATCGTGCTGGCGGACGAAATCAACCGGGCTTCGCCCCGGACCCAATCCGCCCTGCTGGAGGCGATGGAAGAACGGAAGGTGACCGTGGACGGCACCACCTATCCGCTTCCGCGTCCGTTCCTGCTGCTGGCGACGCAGAATCCGCTGCATTTTGAAGGGACTTATCGCCTGCCTGAGGCGCAGATGGACCGGTTCATGATGCGGCTGAGCCTGGGATATCCGGAGCCGGCCCAGGAAGTGGAGCTGCTGACGCGAATGCAGCTGGAGCATCCGCTCGATGCTGTGAAGCCGGTCATGCTGGCCGAAGAAATGGCGAAAATGCAGCGCGCCGTCCGGGGCGTTTTCGTTGACGAATCCATCAAGCTGGCCCTGGTCCAGGTGGCTGACGCTTCGCGCCGCCATCCGAACGTTCAGCTTGGCATCAGCCCGCGGGGGACGCTGGCCTGGATGAATGCCTCCCAGGCCTCGGCCTATATGGCGGGACGTTCTTACGTCATTCCGGACGATATCAAAGATACCGCCGTGCCGGTCCTCGCCCACCGGCTGATGCTGAACCATGCCGCGCTTCTTGCGGGGGCCAGCGGTGAGGAACTGGTTCGGGAGCTGCTGCAGCAGTTGGTTCTGCCCGTTCACTCCCGCAAAGGAGGCCGCTTATGATGCGGCGTGTCCTCGAATGGGGGATCGGGCTGGCCGTGCTGTGCGGCCTGACGGCCATGTACCGCCTGCACGGAGGCGAGGCCCTTTGGTTCATGATGTTTCTGACCTGCCTGGTGCTGGCCGGCGGCATGCTGGTTCAGCTGCTGGGCCCCCGGCAAATCCGTGTGGAACGCAGTTTGCCCAAGAGCCTGATTCCGTCGGGGGAGGCCGTGCCCGTGACCATGCGGATTTATTTTCACTCCCCGCTGCCCCTCCCCTGGTTGGCAGTGGAGGATCACTACACCGGCGGAAGCTTCCGGCGCGTCCTCTTTCCCGGATTTCGGCGCTCATTAACGTATCGTTATGAGCTTCCCGCTCTTCCGAGGGGGCATTATGGATTTGAAGCCTGTGCGCTGGAATGGGGCGGCTTGTTCGGCTGGTTTCAGGGAAGGAAGGTCGTTAAGGGAGAAGGCCGGTTTATCGTGCTGCCGGAGCCGCTGCCCGTCGGACAGGAATGCAGGCCGGCGGCTTCACTGTCTTATAGCGAAGAGGCGAGTCCCCGGTATCCCCGGTTTGCGGACGGGATGAAGGGGATGGAGGTGCGGGAATACGTTCCGGGAGATCCGCCGAACCGGATTCATTGGAAGCACCTGGCCCGGTGGGGCAGCCTGCATACGAGCCTGCCGGAGGAGGCGCAGGCGTCCTCTTACGCGGTCATGATCGACCGCTCCTTCAGCGGCTATATGCCGGACGGCGCCCGGGCGGGCGAGGTCAGCGGAGAGGCCGCGCAGCAGGGGTTCGAGACCGCTATATCGACGGCGGCAGGGCTGCTCGTTGCAGCCGGGCGGGCCGGCGAGAAAGCGGTGCTGCTCGGCTCCGGATTCCGTACCGGCGTGCCGGGAGAAGCGGGAGGGCTCGGCCTTGCGTCACCGCAGGAGACTGAGCCGGAGGTCACCGGTATGCTCGCAGCCCTGTCGGGACTGACATTGTCTGGAGGCATACCGCTGCCCGCGCAGCTTCAGGAAGCAGCCGGGAATTTGACGGGGAAGAGAACCGCCGTCGTCACCGGCTACCTGACCGACGAGCTGCTTCGCACCGTTTCCGGGATCATCTCCTCCGGCGGATACGTGGATATTTATTGCGCGGGTGCGGCAGAAGGGAACGACAGCATCGATTCGGCATCGTACGCCGCGGCGGTTCACGATCCCGGTCTGTTCCGCCGGGCGGCGCTGCTCTCGCGACTGGGGGCCGGTGTATTCATCGTGCATGACGGACGCGTATCCCGCATCGGTCACGTGGAGACAACCTTCCCCGGAGAGGGGGCGGTATAAATGGAGACGCGTACCGATCCTCTTCTGTACAGACTCATGATTTCGCTGCCCTTCATGGGTCTGTTCGCCGAATGGCTCATTCCGCTCCGGCCGCTTACGGGTTCCTCGGATGACGGATTTATGACGACCCTCTTGTGGCTAACGGCGCTCCTGCTGCTGTGGGGGATTCTGTTGGCGAGGTGGACGCTCACCTTCCCTGTGTATGTCGTACTGGTCGGCGCCGCTTGGTATAACATATCCGGAGAGGGTCAGCCGCTTGCCTGGTTGATTTCCTGGATTTCGCAATGCCGCGATGATATTCTGCTCGTGCTGTCCACCGGGCGCTTTGCCGAGACCAGCTCGGAGATCCGCACGCTGATTCTTATCGCCGGTTGGTCCTTATTGGTCTATTCCGTGCAATCGCTGGCCCTGTCGCGGCGCAGCATTTTTTTGTTCGCGGCAGCCACCCTGCTCTACTTGATATGCCTCGAAACGCTGCTCGGCATTCCCATTTACGCCGATATGATCCGTACCTGCGGCTTGCTGCTGCTCCTTCAGGGGATGCTGCACCTGTCCGGACTGCGCGAGAGCGATTCATCGGGGAGGTTTGACGGCAAGGTGTACGGCACCTGGATTGTTTCCCTCAGCCTGCTGTCCATCCTCATCCTTGGCGGGAGCTGGGGGCTGGGATATGCGGCCGAGGCCAAGCCTCCGGGACGGATATCCTTGGAGCAGGCGGCCGGCAAGCTGGAGTCCTGGGTCAGGGACAACTACGGCGACGCATCGGCCGCAGCGGTGACGGGCTACAACCTGAGCGGGGACGATCAGGACATGGGAATGCCCCTGAGCCAAGGGGGGCGGCTCTACTTCGAAGCGGAGAGTCCCGTTCCCACTTACTGGCGCGGAGAAACGCTCAGCATCTATGACGGGCGCAAATGGACCGGCCAGGAGGCCGATTCCCGCACCCTCTTTATTCCGGGCGCAGTCCGGCCTGAGGGAGAGGATTCGGAAGGTGAAGAGCCGGCGGCTCCCATGACCGAGTACCGGACCGTCACGCAGCAAATCATGTTTACCCGGCCCATGACGGAGAGTTTCCCCCTCTTTGCCGGAGGCCCAATCGCTGAGGTGCTCGACCTGGAGTCGAGCCGGAAGTCGGTGTCCCTGACCGTAATCGCCGACAAAGACGCAGGAACGGTCAAGGTGCCGCTGGCTTCGGGCGTGCCGGAGGTGAACGGCTACCGGATCAGGGCGGACATCCCCGCAGTGGACCCTCAGCTGCTGCGGGAAGAGGCAGGCGCTGATCCGGCGCAAGTGAAGGATGAGTACCTTCAACTGCCGGACAAGCTGCCCGAACGCGTGAAGCAGCTGGCGGACCGGATTACGTCGGCATCGCTCACGCGCTATGACGCGGTCGTCGCGGTGGAGGACTATTTGAAAACCTATTACGCCTACACGATGGATACCCGCGTCCCGCCACAAGGCGAGGACTTCGTGGACGACTTCCTGTTTACGATCCGGAAAGGGTACTGCAACCACTTTTCGACCGCCATGGCGGTGCTGCTGCGAAGCGAAGGGATTCCAACGAGATATGTCAGGGGATTTGCCCCGGGAAAAGAGGACAGCGGGCATCCGGGCCGCTATCAAATCAGCGAAGGCGACGCTCACGCCTGGGTCGAGGTGTACTTCCCCGGTTCCGGCTGGATTCCGTTTGACCCGACGCCCGGATTTGCGCTGCCTTCCGACAGCGGAACGGTCCAGGCGCAGGACGTCCAGTCGGGCGGTACCTGGGACTTGGCCCGCGTCGCCCTGCAAGTCAAGAGCATCACGCTGGGCATTACGGCTTTTCTCGCTACACATGTCTGGACTATGGTTGGCGCGTTTGTCACCGCTCTGCTGCTGGCCGCCGCCATACGTTACGCATGGATGTATCGCGGCCTCATTTGGCTGTGGTGCCTGGTGTATTTATCACGGCGCGTCTTTCCCGGTAAGGAGCAGCTGCTAAGGGCGGCGCTTCCGGCCTGGAGCAGCATTATGCGTCGCTACGGTGCAGCTCCGCCGGGGGCCACCGTACGGGAATACGTGCAGTCCCTTCAAATCGATGACGAAATGATGCGCAAGGAAATGTACGATTTTGCCGCGGAGTGGGAAAAGATAGCTTATGGTCAGGTTCCCGTAAGTCGCAGTCAAGGGAGCGCTTTCCTGCGCCGGTGCCTTTTGATCGCCGGCAGGCTGGCATAACTTAGGTGCTGCGGCTTCCTTGACGGTATGAATTATCGTTGCGTATAATTGATTTCATTAATTGAGGGAGGCACGGTAATGAATAAGCCAAATGAAATCATCGTTGTCCTCGATTTCGGGGGACAATATAATCAATTAATCGCAAGACGCATCCGCGATCTGGGAGTCTATAGCGAGCTCTTGCCTTTTAACACGCCGATCGAGAAGATCCGGAAGCTGAACCCGAAAGGTATCGTGTTCTCCGGCGGACCGCTCAGCGTGTATGCGGAAGACGCGCCCCATGTGGACCCGGCTGTTTACGATTTGGGGCTGCCGATCTTCGGCATTTGCTACGGCATGCAGATGATGGCCCAGCAGCTCGGAGGCAAAGTGGAACGCGCGCACAAACGCGAGTACGGAAAAGCGGAGCTTGAGTTCAAACCGGACACGACGCTTACCCAAGGATTGGACAACCGTCAGGTCGTTTGGATGAGCCACGGGGATCATGTCGTTGAGCTTCCGTCCGGCTTCCAGCTCGACGCGGGTACCGAGTCGGCTCCGATCGCCGCGATGAGCCATGGCGAGAAGAAGCTGTACGCCGTGCAGTTCCATCCGGAAGTACGCCACTCCGTGAACGGCAACGAAATGATCCGCAACTTCCTCTATGAGGTTTGCGGTTGCGAGGGCAACTGGACGATGGAATCCTTTATCGAGGATCAGGTTCGTGAAATCCGCGAAACCGTCGGCGACCAGAAAGTGCTGTGTGCGCTGAGCGGCGGCGTTGATTCTTCCGTTGTTGCGATGCTGATCCACAAGGCGATCGGCGATCAGCTGACCTGTATGTTTATCGACCATGGCCTGCTGCGCAAGGGCGAAGCCGAGAGCGTGATGGAAACCTTTGTAGGCAAATTCGACATGAAGGTTGTCAAAATTGACGCCCGGGAGCGTTTCTTGTCCAAGCTGACCGGCGTGGATGATCCCGAGCAAAAACGGAAAATCATCGGCAACGAATTCATTTACGTGTTTGAGGAAGAGTCTGCGCGTTTTGACGACTTTGCCTTCCTGGCGCAAGGAACGCTGTACACGGATATCGTCGAGAGCGGAACGGCAACGGCTCAGACGATCAAGTCGCACCATAATGTGGGCGGCCTTCCGGAGGACATGAAATTTAAACTGATCGAGCCGCTCAAAACGTTGTTTAAGGACGAAGTCCGCAAAGTCGGCGAGGAATGCGGTCTGCCTGCGGAAATCGTATGGCGCCAGCCTTTCCCGGGTCCAGGTCTTGCGATCCGCGTGCTGGGCGAAGTGACGGAAGAGAAGCTGACGATCGTTCGGGATTCCGATTACATTTTGCGCGAGGAAATCGACAAAGCTGGGCTTAACCGGGAAATTTGGCAGTACTTCACGGCTCTGCCGAACATGAAGAGCGTTGGCGTCATGGGTGACGCGCGTACGTATTCGTATACCGTCGGCATCCGCGCGGTAACCTCGATCGACGGGATGACCGCCGACTGGGCCCGTATTCCGTGGGACGTACTGGAGAAAATTTCGGTGCGTATTGTCAACGAGGTGGAGAACGTTAACCGCGTCGTGTACGATATCACCTCCAAACCGCCGGCCACGATCGAGTGGGAGTAAGGTTTGTGTAGTATTCAATCAAGTGTTCAAATATCCGTATCTGCTTAGGCAGGTGCGGATCTTTTTTTTGTTATCCAGATTAGGAAACACCCAACGATCCATAATCAGGATGGCTGCAGACGGTCAAAAAGCACATAATTTCCGGGCCAATTCCAAAAGCTAAGCCGAGTTGAAGAAAAAGTTCTGCGCAAGCGAACATCGTTCCATTGGAGAAATATGCAAAATCCCGAACATTGATTCATGTCTTTCTCTTAAATATTCGCTTTTTCTGTTGACAAGTGCAGCTTGTCTCCATAGAATGAATGATGTGAGAAACGACATATGTTCTTTCGTATAATCCCGGGAATTGGCCCGGGAGTTTCTACGAGATCACCGTAATGATCTGGCTACGAATTAGAAGAGATGATGTCACACCCGTAACACAGCTTGTCTTGACCATGGTAAGTCCAAGCTGATCCGGGCGGGATATTTCTTTCTTTCATTCATAATGTCCGGTGGTCGCTTGCGGTCTACCGGGCTTTTTTGTCGTTCTGACTCAAATTTCTAAGGGGGATTATTTGAAAATGGAACGGTTCTTTAAATTAAAGGAACGCGGCACAAATGTAAAAACAGAAATGATCGCCGGTCTCACGACGTTTATGGCGATGGCGTACATCCTGTTCGTCAACAATCTGTTTCTCGGGCCGAACGGTGCGGGTATCCCTCATGAAGGCGTATTTTTCGCCACCGCAGTTGGCGCGGGCCTTGTTACTATCCTGATGGGATTGTTTGTCAATATCCCGATTGCCTTGGCGCCTGGTATGGGTTTGAACGCTTATTTTATGACCGTCGTGCTTGGATCCAACGGTCAAATTACCTGGCAGGCTGCCTTGGGCGCCGTATTTATTTCGGGTATTATTTTTATCATTCTGACGGTAACGCGCGTCCGGCAAATGCTGATGGTCGCCGTTCCGAAAAACATCAAAACCGCCATTACGGTGGGGATCGGCCTGTTCGTCGCCATCATCGGCTTCAAGCTCGCCAACCTGATCTCCATTACCGTGAACGCCGGAACCGATATCAGTAAACCGATCGGCGGCGGAAGCTTCAACCTGGCACTAAGCGATTTCTTTACGCATAAAGATGCGCTGCTTGCTTTGATCGGACTTTTGATTATTGCCATTCTGATGGTGCTGAAAGTAAGAGGGGCGCTCTTGATCGGTATTATCGTCACCACGCTGATCGGCATTCCTATGGGTGTGACGGACCTTAGCGGCTTGTCCCATGCCAACTGGCTGCCTTCATTCTCCAACCTGGCTGTCGGGGATCTCGATTTGAAGGGCGCGCTGCACATCGGATTGTTCGATATCGTCTTTATTTTCACGTTTGTAGAGCTGTTTGACACTTTCGGAACGCTCGTGGGTACGACCACCCGGATGGGCATCATGAAGGATAAAGAGAAAGGCGAGAAAATCGTCGGTAAAGCGATGCTCGTCGATGCGGTCGGCGTCAGCGCTGGTGCCGTTCTCGGTACGAGTACGATCACTTCTTTCGTGGAAAGTACGGCAGGCGTTGAGGAAGGCGGACGCACAGGCTTGACGGCCATTACGACAGGAGTACTGTTCCTGCTGTCCCTGTTCATTGCTCCGCTCGCGCTGGTGGTTCCTTCGGCGGCTACCGCACCGGCGCTGATCATCGTCGGGGTGCTGATGATGAGCCAGGTTCGCCACATCGAGTGGGACGACTTCTTTGAAGCTTTCCCGGCATTCCTGACCATCGTCCTGATGCCGTTCTCCGGCGGGATCGCCAACGGGATTTCGGCAGGGATCCTGTCCTATGTGATCCTTGCGGTTTTCGCCAACATCTTCGGTAAGCGTAAAGAGAAAGTCCACTGGCTGATGTGGGTCCTGGCCATCATCGTGGTGTGCCGGTTTGCATTCCTCGGTGCCGAGTAAGCTGAGGAATTCATGAGTTGAATGGTTTGCCCTTGTCTGCTATGGAGCGGACGAGGGCTTTTTTATTTTTGGCAAAATTGAAAAGTATCTATATATAGCGTCATATAGCGTCACGGAAATGTGGATATTTTATTATGTAGAAAACCTGATTACGAACATGATAAACAGTTGGCTGCTATGCAAATGGGAAAGCGCAAACCGGATAAAGAAGGGTGTTATTTATAAGGAACTGGGAGAATTGGCTTTGACTCTGCTGACAAAAGGAAGTGGACATAAGGTACATGGGCGAGCAGCACTTTTAAACCTAGAGCTTAAAAAGGCAGAATCCGTAGGTAGAATCATATTTGCTATAAAAAGGGTACAAAAAGAGGAAGAAATGGACTTTAAATTTTTTGTCGAAAAAGCTTGCAATCGTATTGTTAACATGGTATATTCTAATTCCGGCCAAGAAAACATCGCTTAAAGCTTTGGACAGCAAGCCTGAAAAAAAGATTTTAAAAAAAAGCTTGCAAAACTGGGTTGGACTTGATATAATATAAGAGTTGCTGCTGAAACACGAGGTGGTAACGAAAACGAAGTTTGATCTTTGAAAACTGAACAACGAGTGAGTATACATGCGATGGTCTTCGGACCGGAGCGACAAGAGATTAAATCAATCTCGTCAGTTTCAAAATGAGCTACAAACTTTCGTTGGAAAGCTACTCCCTTCGGGTGAGCAGATTCTTCCAACTTTATTGGAGAGTTTGATCCTGGCTCAGGACG
>NZ_NQMO01000016.1 GCF_002257645.1 Paenibacillus sp. XY044
GTAGGAGTCTGGGCCGTGTCTCAGTCCCAGTGTGGCCGTTCACCCTCTCAGGTCGGCTACGCATCGTCGCCTTGGTGAGCCGTTACCTCACCAACTAGCTAATGCGCCGCAGGCCCATCTGCAAGTGACAGATTGCTCCGTCTTTCGTCATCTCCCCAGGAGAGAAAATGAGATATCCGGTATTAGCTCACGTTTCCGTGGGTTATCCCGGTCTTGCAGGCAGGTTGCCTACGTGTTACTCACCCGTCCGCCGCTAACCATCAGAGGAGCAAGCTCCTCATCAAGTCCGCTCGACTTGCATGTATTAGGCACGCCGCCAGCGTTCGTCCTGAGCCAGGATCAAACTCTCCAATAAAGTTGGAAGAATCTGCTCACCCGAAGGGAGTAGCTTTCCAACGAAAGTTTGTAGCTCATTTTGAATCTGACGAGATTGATTTAATCTCAAGTTGCTCCGGTCCGAAGACCATCGCATGTATACTCACTCGTTGTTCAGTTTTCAAAGATCAAACTTCGTTTGCTACCAAGACCCCATCGCCTCAGCAACTTTTATATCATATCATGTTCGGCGCAATTTAGCAAGCTCTTTTTTAAATCTTTTTTAGATTTATATGAAGCTCTCGATTCGATCGAAGTAACAACCAAATCATCGGCCGGAATATTAATATAACACGCATTATTGTATTATGCAAGTCTTTTTCTCAATTTAATATAATATAAAGGATGAGATGCCGACTGTCTGCCCTCACATGAATTTCATAGCCGCGGCACCTGCGGATAATTCAGTAACCCTTCTTCTTTCTAGGCCAAAGCGTATAGCTGAAGCTTATAACGAAATCAATGCCAACAATGCATGCCCAGAGTAATGGAACTCGCTTAAGCGCTTCGGTACGATCAGGGTCATTAACGACCACAATCATGAGAAAAATCAGAATCGAGCCAATCACCCACGCCAGCGCATGCCTAAACCACCCTTGCCGCTCTTGTCTCGCATGTGCCTTCCCGTATTTGGGTGCCTTTTGGGGTTTGTCCCCGCCCCCAAAGCGATATGCAAACCGTTCGTCGGCCCAATGAATCATCCGGTGGCCACATGCAACAGTTACGCCGATGTACACTGCCGCCAGCCCATGCATAAATTCGGCTTCTACCCCGTTGCGCAGATCCATAATGGTGAGAACGATTAAGAGAAGGTCCACCACAGGAGTCATGAGCAGCAGAACGGCACCGCCCTTTTTCCATCTCGCCAAATACCGTACACTAAGCCCGGCTAACACCAAAACCCAGAAAGCAATCTCGCAACCAATAATCCATACTGCGATCAACCATTCCCCACTCCTCTTTTTAATACAAATGTGTTAAAAACAATTTATCACAGATGTATTAAATAAATCAAGCGCGTGGTATAATTTATACATGCCCAAAATTGTCGATCATGAACTCCAGAAAGCAAAAGTAGCCGAGGCCACTTGGCGAGTCATTCAGAAGCACGGCATCGAGCAGGCGTCGGTCCGCAACATTGCAGAAGAGGCCGGGATATCCGTAGGCTCAATGCGGCATTATTTTTCAACCCAATCAGAGCTTCTGTCCTATTCCATGAAACGGGTATCCGAACGGGTATCCGAGCGAGTTTACGAAAAGGTGTTCACTGGAGATCTGATGCAGGATATTCCCTCTCTTCTGCATGAGGTACTCCCTACCGATGACGAAAAGCGGCTGG
Source organism: Paenibacillus sp. XY044 (assembly GCF_002257645.1). Lineage (GTDB taxonomy): Bacteria > Bacillota > Bacilli > Paenibacillales > Paenibacillaceae > Paenibacillus_AQ. The sequence goes on from NZ_NQMO01000016.1 coordinate 1,715, forward strand.
AAATGGAGGTGTGGTTTTCATTTGTCGTCAAGTCGTTGTCGGATGAATCCCTGCGCCCGCTGCGCCATCAGGTGGACGACGAGCTGCGATCGATTTTCGTTACAGTATTCAACGGCTTATCGGAAAAACGGCTCCTGCTTCCCGGCCTGGACTTTGCCATCGAAGTAGAACGCTTCTACGCAGTCCTCGACGGCCTGGCCATCCATGCCGTGATGCGTCCGGACCGCGTGACACCTGAGGTTATGGTTGCGGTCATTGAGCGGCATTTGGTGTCCCTATGCCAGACGGATGTCTCTTCTAAGTCAAAAAAACCATAAGTCAAAACGCAAAAAAGGAACAGCCACGTGATTCATGATCACGTCTGCTGTTCCTTTTGTTTATGTCCGTTGAAAACCTGAAAACTACTCCTGACGATTCCGCATATGCGGGAAGAGCAGCACGTCACGGATCGACGGAGAATCCGTCAGCAGCATCACCAAACGGTCGATGCCGATACCCAGACCGCCGGTCGGCGGCATGCCGTATTCCAGCGCGGTGAGGAAATCCTCATCCATTTCATGCGCTTCGTCATTGCCTTGCTCACGTTCCTTCAGCTGCGCTTCAAACCGCTGGCGCTGATCGATCGGGTCGTTCAGCTCGCTAAACGCGTTGGCATGCTCACGAGCGACGATAAAGAGCTCGAAACGGTCCGTAAACCGCGGATCCTGCTCACTTTTCTTCGCAAGCGGCGAAATTTCCACCGGATGTCCAGTCACAAACGTCGGCTGAATCAGCGTTTCCTCTACAAATTCCTCGAAGAATGCGTTAAGAATATGCCCGAATGTCATATGCGGCTCGACTTTGACGTTATGCTCTTTGGCCAGACGATGAGCTTCCTCGTCCGTCATGTGCACGCTGAAGTCCACACCCTTAACTTCCTTGACCGCATCCACCATGGATACCCGGCGCCAAGGCGGAGTCAGATTGACTTCATTCCCTTGATAGTTGATGACTTTGGTGCCGAGCACTTCTTGCGCAATATGCGCGATCATGTTCTCGGTCAGGTTCATGATGTCTTTGTAATCGGCATAAGCTTCATACAGCTCGATCATCGTAAATTCCGGATTGTGACGGGTGGAAATGCCCTCGTTACGATATACGCGTCCGATTTCGTATACTTTTTCCAGACCGCCGACAATCAGGCGCTTCAAATGAAGCTCGATGGCGATCCGCATATACAGCTGCATGTCCAGCGCGTTATGATGCGTAATAAACGGCTTGGCAGCGGCTCCGCCGGCAATCGCATGCAGTGTTGGAGTTTCGACTTCCAGGTAGCCCTGTGAATCCAGGTAACGGCGCATCGATTGAATAATTCGCGAGCGGGCAATAAACGTCTGCTGTACTTCCGGATTAATGATCAAATCCACGTACCGCTGACGGTAGCGAAGCTCCACGTCCTTGAGGCCGTGATATTTATCCGGCAATGGATAGAGGGATTTTGACAGAACCTCCACCTCGCTGGCCTTGATCGTCGTTTCCCCGGTTTTCGTCTTGAACATCGTTCCGGCGATGCCGACGATATCGCCCAGATCCAGCAGGCGGAACGCCTCGAATGCATGCTCAGGCACGGAATCCTGGCGCACGTAGATCTGGATTTTACCGCTCAGATCCTGAATATGGGCAAAAATGGCCTTACCCATACCGCGCTTAGCCATAATCCGTCCGGCAACGCGGACTTCAGCGTGCTGCTCGTCCAGCTCTTCCTTCGTCAGTCCGTCGTACTTACTCAGCAGATCGCCTGCCATGCTTGTTCTGTCATATTTTTTGCCAAAGGGATCGATACCCAGTGCACGCAGCTCGTCGAGCTTGCTCCGGCGGATTTTCAGCATCTCGCTTAATTCAATTTCCTGTTCCTGGTTGTTCACTTCTTCTGACATGGTCAGTCTTCATCTCCTTCATTTCACTGCTAAACCTCTCCCGCTTGTCCTACACGGGCCTGCCGTCTGCCGCCTATATCTGAAATAACCCCACCAAGTGGGGCTTCTGCCTCGACGCTAGCTCAGGTGCGCTGCGATCTTTCGACGTACATTCCAAGAAGCCAGTCCGCTTGCAGCGGTCGTTTTTCTTGCGATTATAGAATCGTTCAGCTCCGCTGAAAATTTATACTTTCTACAATCTTGAAAAAAAGCTTCCTTAAGGAAGCTTTCTTTCAATCCTAAAGCATGGACATTACTTTTTGATATCAATGATTTTATATTGAATGACGCCCGCAGGAACGTTCACATCCACGACCGTTCCTTTTTGCTTGCCGATGATTGCTTTGCCGACCGGGCTTTCATTGGAAATTTTATTGTTCAGCGGATCGGATTCGGCCGTACCGACGATCGTGTATTCCATCGTATCGCCGAATTCCAGGTCCTGCACCGTTACCGTTGCACCTACGCCCACGACGTCCGTGTTGATCTCATCATTATTGATGATACGGGCATTGCGCAGCAATTTTTCCAAAGTAATGATTCGGCCTTCAATAAAAGCCTGCTCGTTCTTGGCGTCTTCATATTCGGAGTTCTCACTAATATCCCCGTACCCGATGGCAACCTTGATCCGCTCCGCTACTTCGCGGCGCTTCACTGATTTCAAGTTCTCGAGTTCGTCTTCCAGCTTCTTAAGTCCGTCCTGTGTAAGAATGACTTCTTTATCGCTCATCTTAACCGATTCTCCTGTCATGTAAATAAAATTAAATTACACCCTGCTTCCATAGAATGAACTAAAGAAACTTACGTTCTTGCTCCGTGGGTCAGGAGATGGCAATGCTTACTTTAGTTCAATCTATATATATGCAAAACTATATGCAAAACTTGAAGGATCAGAACATCCTCCTGCTGCTAGTTAAACGGAAAGTCGAATTTATACTGCAAAATTATATGGTAACCGTTTCAAAATGTCAATGACAGGGGTGTCAGACGCAGCCACCCATCTTATTGGGCCACCGCTTCCGCACCTCTCCCCTCGGCCTCCATCTCGGCACGCTGGCTCAGGTCTGCCACAAAATCCTCCAAAATTCTGACCATTTCGTCGCGCTTCGTCCCTTCCATAATATCGTCCTTGATCCGTGCGGACCCTCTCAGACCTTTCAGGTACCATGCCAAATGCTTACGCATTTCGCGCACCGCTACCGATTCGCCTCTCAGCGCGACCAGACGGTCCATATGAAGAATCGCGATGCGGATTTTCTCTTCAGCCGATGGTTCGGGAAGCAGCTCACCGCTCTTGAGGTACTCAATCGTACGGTACAGCATCCACGGATTTCCCAAAGCGCCGCGTCCGATCATAACCCCGTCGCATCCGGTTTCGTCGAGCATGCGCCGCGCGTCTTCCGGCGTGACCACGTCACCGTTGCCGATGACCGGGATCGATACCGACTCTTTAACTTGTTTTATAATGCTCCAATCGGCATGGCCCGTATACAGCTGCTCCCGGGTTCTGCCATGCAGGCTGACCGCCTGGCCTCCGGCGCGTTCCACCGCTTGGGCGTTCTCCAGCGCATAAATGTGATCGCTGTCCCATCCGGTACGCATTTTGACGGTCACCGGTTTATCGACCGCAGCCACGACCGCGGATACCATTTCATAAATTTTTTGCGGATCGAGCAGCCAGCGTGCGCCTGCGTCGGCTTTGGTCACTTTCGGAGCCGGACAGCCCATATTGATATCGATGATATCCGCGTTGGTCTGTTTGTCGACGACTTTCGCCGCCTCCACTAGCGATTCCCGGTCTCCCCCAAAAATTTGCAGGCTCAGCGGTTTCTCGCGCTCATCCACATACAGCATTTCCTGCGTACGCTGGTTGCCGTGAACGATCGCTTTGCCGCTTACCATCTCAGCGCAGACCAGTCCCGTTCCGAATTCCTTGGCGATGAGGCGGAACGCGGGATTGCACACGCCCGCCATCGGTGCCAGCACGACTTGGTTCTTCATTTCAATACCGCCAATTTTCAGCACCGCATCATTTCACTCCTTGTTATTCATTGTATATACATAAGCAGTATTCCTGCTTCCCAAAAGTCTAACCGTTCGTCAGTTCCTGAACGGATACGCCGAGCGCTTCCGCTACTTTGATCACAACCTGTTCTTCTGCACGACGGTTTCCCCGTTCGATGGCTCCCAGCACCGCGAGCGATATCCCGCTCTTGGCTGCGAGCTCCTGCTGCGTATAGCCTTTTAGCTTCCGGAAGGCGCGGACGCGCTTCGCCAGCTGCATGTTTTCCAAAGCTGCAGACCTTCCTTTCCATCCAGCTTATCCAGAGCTGTCTCTACAATCGTATATAAGCCGGAAGGCTCGTCGGGAGGAACAATATCCGATAAGGGCACCAGCACAAAGGCGCGCTCCTCCATCCGGGGATGCGGCAGCACCAGTTCTTCTGTGGTCTCCCTGCGGCCCTCCATCCAGATTAAATCCAAATCGACGGTCCGGGGCCCCCAATGAATTTCCCGAACGCGCCCAAGCCCGTTCTCAATCCCTTGCATAACATGCAGCAGGTCATGGGAATCCAAACTTGTGCGGACACAAACGGCCATATTCAAAAAGAGGGGCTGATCCACATACCCCACCGGCTCCGTCTCATAGAGGTGGGAGCAGCGGGCTACCGTAATGCGGGGATCCTCATCCAGACGCTGAATGGCTTCCATGAGCGTGTGCTCACGGTCCCCCAAATTAGCCCCTAAAGCAATATAAGCCTCTGATATCTCAGAGGTGGAATGTGCATTCATGGTGGAGTCTCACTTTCTTGTTCTATGCAGCTCCACAGTAACACCCTGAAAGTGGATGTCAAATGGAGGATGCGGTTTGGTCACTTTGACCGTCAGTGCATTGATACTAGTATAAGTGTCCAGTACCACAGATGCAATACGTTCAGCTAAAGCTTCAATCAGGCGAAAAGACTCGGTTTCCACCACTTTTTTGACCGTCTCGTGGGCTTCGGCATAATTTACCGTCTGGGTGAGATCGTCGTTCTCCCCGGCTGCACGCAAATCCAGCTCCATGTCCAGATCGACATAAAAGCGCTGGCCGAGCTTGCGCTCCTCCTCGAACACGCCGTGATACCCGTAATATTCCATGCGGTGAATGACCATTCTATCCATTTACTGTTCCCGCCTCTCCAAATAAATCAACGTCAATACTAAACGGATCCTGTAAAAACGGATCCTCCCAGCTAGCAGCAATTATTTCCGGCTCACAACCGCCGAAGTATAGATCATCGCGTCACTCATTTTGACGGTGCGTTTGATGGATTTCACATCGTGCACCCTCACGATCTGGCAGCCCTGGGCGATCCCAAACGCCACCGTTGCTGCCGTTCCCTCGACCAAATCATCGACCGGCAGATCCAGCACGCTGCGGATGAACTTTTTGCGGGACGTGGCAAGCAGCACAGGATACCCGATCTGATTCAGTCGGTCCAGCTGGGTCATCAGCTTCAAGTTGTGCTCAGCGTTTTTGGCAAACCCGATTCCGGGGTCCAAAATAATACGTTCGGGACGCACCCCGGCCGCCAAGGCCAGGCGCACACTCTCTTCCAGGTCGGCGACGACAGCCTCCACAAAATCGGTATAATCCATGTCGTGCCGGTTATGCATCAGAATGATCGGGCAGCCCAGCTCGGCCGCCACCTTCAGCATATCCGGATCCCCTTTGCCTCCCCAAATATCGTTCATGATATGGGCACCGGCCAATATCGCTTGACGCGCTACTTCCGCCTTGTACGTATCGATCGAAATCGGAATGTGCGGGGCTGCTTTATGAATCGCCTTGATCACGGGAATCACGCGGGCCAGTTCCTCTTCCACAGATACCGGGGTAAACCCCGGTCGGGTCGATTCTCCTCCGATATCGATCAGATCAGCACCGTCCAGCATCATTTTCAGCGCATGGCGTACGGCCGTATCCGGATCCACATACCGGCCTCCGTCGGAAAAGGAATCGGGTGTTACATTTAAAATGCCCATCAGCTGGGTGGACTGTCCGAGCTTTAGCACGGCTTGGCCCATGGTATAAGTACGCTCATAGATTGTCGTTTTCACTGTCAAATCCCTGCTTTCTGTCGGTACAAATCGAGCAGCCTGCGGGTGATTGGACCGGCGGCGCCGTGACTCACCGTTCTACCCGCTCCCTGCCTGTCCAGCAGGAGCGTAACGGGAACGAGCTCCTGAATGGAGCTGGTCACGAACACTTCATCTGCGGCCAGCAGATCTCCCCACGTATATAAGCCTTCCGTGCAGCGGATGCCGGCCCCGCCGGCGAGCTCAAGCACGACCTGGCGCGTAATGCCGGGCAGCAGCCCGGTGGATACATCAGGTGTATAGAGTGCCCCTTCTTTCACAAAAAACACATTGCTGACGATGCCTTCGCTGACATGCCCGCGCCCATCGAGCATAAGGCCTTCCGCCTGGCGGGAACGCGGGTCCCTTATAGCAGCCAGCTCTCTTTTCGCCAAAATATTGTTCATGTAATGGAGCGACTTCAAGCGGATCGGACCTTCGGGAGAGTTGCGCCGCGTGTCCAGCAGCTGCAGGGCTTTTCCTTGGGTGTAGAGGTTCTCCGGCACCTCAGGCAGCGCCTTCACAAGCAGAACATGATTGGGACGGCTGTACTCCTCCCCCGGAAGGCCAAGGACATCGACGCCTGCGCTAACGGTGTAACGGATATAGGCCTCCTCGAGGCCGTTTTCCTCCATCAAGGCTGCAATCCAACCAGGCATGGACGCAAACTCATCATCCGGCGAAAAAGGAATGCCCAGCATCCGGCAGCCCTCCGCCATCCTCTTCAAATGCCAATCCAGTAAAAAGGGCTGCCCCCGGTATGTCCGCAGCGTCTCAAACAAGCCCATTCCGTATAAAAAGCCGTGATCCATTACAGGTACCACGGCGTCGGCGGCATCAACGATTCCGCCGTTCAATCCTATCTTCTTCATGCTTTGGCGCCTGCGGTCTGCTTCAGGAAGTTACGCAGTATCTGGTGACCGTAATCGGTAATGATCGACTCCGGATGGAACTGAACGCCTTCAATCGGATACTCCTTATGACGCAGCCCCATAATTTCGCCTTCCTCGGTTTCTGCGGTGATTTCCAGGCAGTCCGGCAGACTGTCCCGTTCCACCAGGAGCGAATGGTACCTTGTCGCCGTAAAAGGTGAAGGAAGTCCTTCGAACACGGAAGTGCCGTGATGATGGATCGACGACGTTTTTCCGTGCATCAGCCGTTCGGCCCGGATGACATTGCCGCCGAATGCCTGCCCAATGGCCTGGTGGCCCAAGCACACGCCGAAAATCGGGATTTTGCCTTTAAAATACTCAATCGTCTCCAGGCTGATCCCCGCCTCGTTCGGCGTGCAGGGACCCGGGGAGATCAAGATATGATCGGGTGCAAGCTCCTCAATGCCGGACACGGTAATTTCATCGTTACGGTATACCTTCACTTCCTGTCCGAGTTCCCCCAAATACTGCACCAGATTGTACGTAAAAGAGTCATAATTGTCGATAACCAAAATCATATGCTCAACCCCTTATCCCAGATTTGGCGGCGGATTCCTCCTCGCTGCAGAGAACCGCCAGGATCATGCCTTTCGCCTTGTTTTGGCATTCCCGGTATTCCCGGTAAGGGTCGGAATCGATGACGATTCCCGCCCCGGCCTGGATATATCCCGTGCCGTCCAGGACGGCCATCGTTCTTATGATAATATTTAATTCCATATTGCCGTTGTAGTCAATCCAGCCGATCGAGCCGGTGTAAGGCCCGCGCCTAACCGGTTCAAGCTCCTCGATGATTTCCATCGTCCTCACCTTGGGAGCGCCGGTGATGGTTCCTCCAGGGAAAAAGGCGGCGATCACGTCGTATGCCCCTTTGCCCGGAGCGAGCTGGCCTTCAACCTGAGAAACGAGGTGCATCACGTGGGAGTAATGCTCGACCGTCATCAGCTCCGGGACGTGCACCGAGCCGTACGCGGCCACCTTCCCCAGATCGTTGCGCTCGAGATCCACCAGCATGATATGCTCGGCTCTCTCTTTCTCGCTGCCCAGCAGCTCGGCTGCCATGGCCGCATCTTCCTGCGGGGTAAGCCCCCGGCGTCTCGTACCTGCGATTGGGCGGGTGCTGATCCGCTCCCCCTGCAGCTTCACCAGCAGTTCCGGGGAGCCGCTGACCAGTGTCAATTCCGGGGAACGCAGAAGCCCCATATAAGGGGAAGGGTTCAGCAGGCGAAGCCATTCATAGGCCTGTTCCGGCGGCGAATTCAGGTCCAGCTCCTGACGGAGCGACAGATTCACCTGGAAGACGTCCCCCTCGCGAATATACTGCTGGATGGCCCGCACAGCCTGTTCAAAGGATTCCTGCGGGAATCCGGTGCGCAGCTGCGGCCACTCCAGCCGGGGTGCCATTTCCTCCGCCTGCTTTCGCCGCCGGTCCGCAGCGGTCTGGGTCCCATCGTCCAGGTTCACTATGGACAGCCACAGCGATTGCATGGACCGGGCCCGTTCGGCTGCCTCCTCGTAAAGCGCACCCAGCCTCTGCCGGATCACATCCCTGTCCAGTCCCTCCGCGTCAAAATGCACATGGACCGTGCAGTACACCTTCCGGCTGTCCGCGTCATGGATCCACACCTCTTCCATCCGCATCCACAAATAATCCGGGAATGCCGGAAGATCGGCTGCGGTGGACGGCAGAGACTCGAGGGAACGGACGATGTCATACCCCAAAAAGCCGACGCATCCCCCAAGGAACGGCGGCAAGTCTTCATCTTGCTGCTGGGCAGCCCGGTACGGCGCCATCCACCGCTGTTGCACCTGCAGCGGACTTCCGCCGACCTTCTCAGTGACACCGCTCGGCAGGTCTGTCACGACGCCGCCGTTATCTTTCCCGCGAAGCACGGATACCGGCTGCAGCCCCAGGTAGGTATACCGCCCCTCCTTGCCGCTCTCCAGCACGAAGGAATAGGGCGAGGCCTGTTCCCAGGCCGCCGTCCAAGCCGCCGGGAGCTCCCCTTCTTCCTGCCAGTCCGGTCCTCCGGACGACAGCACATATGGAAACATCGTGATACCCTCTGCGGCCCAATCCATCCATTGATCCAAGGTGATCAAGCCGCCCTCATTTCTCTTCATTTTCTGATCCCCTTCAATACAAGACCCGTCTATTGGTTGTCAGTATACTTGGAGTCGGCAGGTTTGAAAAGCTTTTTTCCAAAAAGAAGCCTGATAGCCTGCCAGCAGGCCGCTTTCAGGAATAAAAAAAACCTGCAGCCGGATCAACCGGCAGCAGGGGCGAGAGCTTTTACAATGTATAAGACGCTAATTATCCCTCAAAGTTATACAGCGGCGTGCTCAAATAACGCTCGCCGTTACTTGGGATGACCACTACCACACGCTTGCCTTTACCGAGCTCCTTGGCCACTTTAAGCGCGGCAAACACGGCAGCGCCCGAAGAAATACCGGACAGAACGCCTTCTTCCTTGGCGACGCGGCGGGCCGTTTCAAATGCCTCATCGTTCTCCACGTGAATAATTTCATCATAAATGTCACGGTTGAGGATATCCGGAATGAAGTTGGCGCCCAGACCTTGAATTTTGTGCGGCCCTGGTTTGCCTCCCGCCAAGATTGGGGAAGCCGCTGGCTCAACAGCTACAATTTTGATGTCAGGGAAGCGGTTCTTCAGCACTTCGCCGGCACCGGAAATCGTTCCGCCCGTTCCGATCCCTGCCACGAATGCGTCAAGGGAACCGCCAATGGAATCAATCGCTTCCACAATTTCCGGACCTGTCGTTTCACGGTGAATCTTCACGTTGGCCGGGTTTTTGAACTGCTCAGCCATGAAGTAATCCGGATTTTCCTTCACGATTTCTTCGGCTTTCTTAACGGCACCGTTCATGCCTTCGGCTCCCGGCGTCAAAACCAATTCGGCACCATAGGCGCGAAGCAGGTTGCGGCGCTCAAGACTCATCGTTTCAGGCATTACGATGACACTCTTGTAGCCTTTGGCTGCAGCTACCATAGCTAGACCGATACCGGTATTGCCGCTTGTCGCTTCGACAATCGTACCGCCAGGCTTCAGAAGGCCGTCCTCTTCGGCTTGTTCAACGATGCTGATCGCAATCCGGTCCTTAACGCTGGAACCTGGATTTTGATATTCCAGCTTCAGATAAATTTCCGCGCTGTCTTCCGGTGCAAGCCGGTTCAGCCGGACCAGGGGTGTTTCTCCGATTAGTTCCGTTACGTTGTTGACGACCTTAGCCATAGGTAAATCCTCCCTGTTTATAATGAATTTAATGGATAACTGCTATATACAAAATTCTGAAAGAGAATCTGGCTGGCTTGGATCAAAACTATATCCGAGTAATTAAGTAGGTATTTATACCTTCATATTATCAACCTTCCACCTCAATGTCAATACGAACCCTGACGTAAGGCCTGGTTGTATTAAAAAAAGCATCCTGAAAACGTATGTAACCCAGATGCGTAATCATGGCAGCCGCTTCTGTCGTTTTAGGATGCTTTGGATGGCGATATTTTGATCAAAATTTTGGCGTCGTATTTGTTTCTCAACTGTTCTTCCAGCTGCGAAAGGGGAACTGCTTCGCTTAGGGCCAGCTGTTTGCGGGCCTCCTGAGCGATCTCCTCGCTGCTCTTTGTACTGCTGTTCTCCACGTCGATGACCCGGACGACCGCATAACCGTCTTTTATCCTTACCGGGCCCGCCGCGTCCCCTGGCTCCAGCGTTGAAGCTGTCTGCAGTATTTCAGGAGCCATAAAGGGATCATCTGCTTCAACCATCCCCAGATCGCCGCCCTGATCACGAGTAAATTCATCCAAGGAGTACGCCGACGCCAATGCGCCAAAATCCTCTCCCTGCTGTAGACGATCAAGCACCCGATTTGCATCATCTTCCGTCTCCGTCTGAATCCAGGCAAGATGATAGATTTTTTGGGGCGCAAATTCCTCTTTATGCTGGTCGATATATCCCTGTACCTCCGCATCCGTGATGCGGATTCCGGCGGTAGCGATCTTTTCCAAAGTCAGACGGTACTCCGTTTCCGTCCGGATCTCCTCGGGAGTGAGGCTCAGTTGGTCGGCCATCTCCCGGTAATAGTCCTCCGGCGAGGCGTACCCCTGCATCTCCCGGTCAATCTCCTCCGTTACTTCCTCCGGGGAAACCTTAATTTTCAGTGCCTGGGCTTCCGCATTTACCGCTTTGTGATTCAGCATCTGCGTCAACGCTTCCTCCCCATGCGTTCGCTTCAGTTCCTCGATCCAGTCGCTTTCCGTAATGGCATTGCCGTTAAAAGACGCCACTGCATCCGTCCATGCTTGCTTGTCTTCAGCCGGTGACGGCTCACCTGCCGGTTTAAGTCCACGGATGACAATCAGACTCCCCATAAACAATACGCCCGCTGCCAAAATAATGACTGCGGCCCATAGCCCCTTCTCCTGTCTGGTTATCATATCATCGGTCCCGTGCCTTACTTCATGGCTTGTTCAAGAATGTCCTGCATTTGTTCCCTGTCAAAATGATACGCTTCGTTACAGAAATGGCACACGACTTCCGCTTGTCCATCTTCCTCGATCAAACGCTCCAGTTCCGCTTGACCCAAGCTGATCAGCGTTTGCTCCACCCGCTCACGGGAGCACTGGCAATGGAACTTGATATCCATCTCTTCAAGAACCTCGACATCCGGAAGCAGCTGCTTCAGCATATCTTCCAGTTCCAGCCCTTGGTCCAGCAGGGTGGTTACCGGCGGAATCACGCTAACCGCCTGCTCAATCGCGGTGATTTCCTCATCGGAAAGGCCCGGAAGCAGCTGAACGATAAAGCCGCCCGCCTCAAGCACGGAATTGTCTGGAGCGACCAGTACGCCCAAGCCCACCGCTGTCGGTGTTTGCTCCGATACGGCAAAATAATACGTAAAGTCCTCTCCGAGCTCTCCCGAAATAATCGGTACGCTACCGCGATAAGGCTCTTTCAGGCCCAAATCCTTGCTGACGTGCAGGTATCCCTCACGGCCGACCGCGCCGGCAACGTCAAGTTTCCCCTGACTGTTGCTGGGTAAATGGACATGGGGGTTGGTGACGTATCCCGTCACTTCGCCAAAGGAGTTGGCTTCCACAACGATCTGTCCGATCGGTCCGTCGCCTTTGACTTGAATGTTGAGCTTTTCCTTGCCCTTGAGCATGGCTCCCATCATGGCAGCGGCCGTCAGCGTGCGTCCCATCGCCGCTGTGGCGGTCGGCCAGGTATCATGCCTTCTGCGAAGCTCCTCCACGAGAGCCGTCGTTCTCACCGCGAAGGCCCGGACCCGTCCATTCATGGCCGTGCCCCGGATGAGGCGGTCCTGTTTGTTTTCCATAGTTTGTACTGCCTCCTTTATTGGATGAGCCGGGAAGGCTCTGCCCTTATCCATCTATTTTACCGCAAAACAGGCCCGTTTGGTGATCCGGTTGCTGCTCGCGTGCGATTTAGCGATTGCGCTCATAAATAATCCGGAGGCCATCAAGCGTCAGCAGTGGATTCACTTCCTGAATGACCTTCGTTTCGCTGGCGATCAGATCCGCCGATCCACCTGTTGCGACCACTTTCAGAGCAGGAACCTGCATCTCGCCGCGAATCCGCTCCACAATGCCGTCAACCTGTCCAGCATATCCGAAAATAATGCCCGCCTGCATCGCATGGACCGTATTTCGTCCGATTACCTTTTTCGGCTTCTCCAGCTCAATCCGCGGCAGCTTCGACGCACGCTGGTACAGTGCTTCGGTGGCAATGCCGATGCCCGGCACGATCAGGCCGCCGAGATAGGCGCCTTTGGGATCGATGCAGTCGAACGTGGTGGCCGTGCCAAAATCGATCACGACGAGCGGGCCCTGATACTTCTCCACGGCGGCAACCGCGTTGGCGATCCGGTCAGCCCCGACCTCACGCGGATTTTCGTAGCGAAGATTGAGTCCGGTTTTAATCCCCGGTCCCACGACGAGCGGCGATTGGTGGATATATTTTTGGCACATCTCCTCAATGACATGCACCATAGGCGGTACCACCGAAGAAATGATTACGCCCTCAATGTTGCTGACCGGGATTCCGGACATCTGAAACATGTTCCGGAACATAATGCCGTACTCGTCCGGCGTGGAATGATTGACCGTGCTGAGACGGAAATGGTGCAATAGCTCCCGGTTTCTGTATATCCCCAGGACGATGTTCGTATTCCCGATGTCGATCACCAAAATCACGGGGGCTATCCCTCCTTCACCGCATTGAGGTCGAGGCTGATATCCAGGCTGTCGAAGGAATACGTCAGTCTGCCGACCGAAATGACGTCGACGCCGCAGGCCGCGATCCCTTTCACGGTCTTCAAGGACACATTGCCGGAGGCCTCCACTGTCACATGCGGGGACTTGGCCTTAATGCGCCGAACGGCCTCTTTCATCAGTTCCTGGCTCATGTTATCCAGCATGATGATGTCCGCACCGGCTTCCATCGCTTCCTCGACCTGCTCAAGCGATTCCGTCTCCACTTCAACGGTCATCGTATGCGGGATAAACGCCCGTGCACGCTCCACAGCCTGGCGGATACCGCCGGCTCCTTTGATATGGTTGTCCTTTATCATCACAGCATCATACAGCCCAAAGCGATGATTGGCTCCCCCGCCGACGCGCACCGCGTATTTCTCCAGCATACGGTGTCCCGGCGTTGTCTTCCGCGTGTCGACCAGACGAGTAGGCAGGCCCTCCAGCGCATCCACGAACGAACGCGTCCGGGTCGCAATGCCCGACAGACGCTGAAGCAGATTCAAGGCCAGCCGCTCTCCTGTCAAAATCCGGTGCGTACTGCCCTCCACGACAGCAAGCACCGTTCCCTTCTTTACGTAATCGCCTTCCGATACCTGAGGCGTGAACGTGAGTGCCGGGTCCACGACTTGAAACACGAGTTCCGATACGGGCAATCCGGCTACCACGCCATCTTCCTTAGCATGAATGATTCCCTTGGATTCATGTCCGGCCGGGATGGTTGACAGCGTCGTCATATCCCCCGATCCGACATCCTCTCTCAGCCACAGCCGGATGGATTCCACAAGACTTTCATCATATCCGTTAAACGTCATCGCTGATTTCCTCCACTATTCCATGATCCCTCTGCTGCAGCAGATGCTTGCGCCAGCCCTCGTCATCCCGCAGGGGAAAGTCTTCCCGGTAATGCGCCCCCCGGCTCTCTTCCCGGGTGACAGCCGCGCTGGTCACCAGCAGACAGCTGGTCAGCATGTTGGCAAATTCAAATTCTTCACGCTTGCTCAGTCCTGATTGGAAAATCGGCAGCTGGCGCTTCAGTTCATCCAGTCCCTTCAGCAGCAGCGTCTTGTTCCGGCGCAGCCCGACATAACGCACCATCACCTTTTGAAGCTTGAGCCGCCGCTCCACAATCGCCTGCCTTGGCGATTCCAAGCGCCCCTCATCGACTCGGATCTCTTTGGGTTCCCAGTCCAGCGGGGACAACTCACGCAGGCGGTTCACAATACGCCGACCAAACACGATCGCTTCGGAGAGCGAGTTGCTGGCCAGACGGTTGGCGCCGTGGACGCCAGTCGAGGAAACTTCACCGCAGGCAAACAGCCGCTTGATGCTGCTCTCTCCGTTTAGGTCCGTTTTGACGCCGCCCATCATATAATGCGCAGCGGGAGCCACCGGAATCCAATCCGTCGACATATCGAGCCCGTAAGTCATGCAGGTTTCGTATATGGTCGGAAACCGATGCTTAATCATATCTTCCGGCTCATGCGTAATATCCAAATAGACGAAAGTGGATTTCGTTTCTTCCATTTCGCAGACGATGGCCCGGGCGACAATATCGCGCGGCGCCAATTCGAGCAGCTCATGGTATTTTTCCATAAAACGTTCGCCTTTAATATTACGAAGAACGGCACCTTCGCCCCGAACCGCCTCGGAGATCAAAAATCTCGGGGCACCCGGGTAACAGAGGGCCGTCGGGTGAAACTGGATAAACTCCATATCGCGAACCTTAGCCCCCGCCCGGTAGGCGATCGCCACGCCATCGGCCGTGGCCACTTCCGGATTGGTGGTGTACCGGTAGAGCTGTCCCGCGCCGCCGGAACAAAGCACAGTCGCATTCGCCTGCACAAACATCCGCTGCCCGTCCGGACGCTGAACCAGTGCTCCCTTGCATTCGCCGTCTTCCATAATGACGTCAATCACAAAGTGATGTTCCCATACCTCAATATTATCATGCTCCGCAACCTTCTCAGCCAGCGCTCTGACGATTTCGTAGCCGGTCGCGTCCCCGTTCGCATGCAAAATCCGCCGGTGGCTGTGCGCGCCTTCCTGGGTCAGGGCAAGCTCCCCGTTCTCCAGGTCAAACGTTGCACCGAGCCGGATCAGCTCCTTAACGCCCTCAGGGCCTTCATTGACCAAGAGGTCCACCGAGGAAGAAGAGCACAGCCCTGCACCGGCCATCAGCGTATCCTGCCGGTGATACTGAGGGGAATCATCCTCCGAAATTACCGCGGCAATCCCCCCTTGGGCGTACCGGGTGTTGCTTTCGAGCAGTGCCTTTTTCGTTATCATGATCACGTGCCGGTCCTGACTGGCCTGAATCGCCGTATACAACCCGGCTATGCCCGAGCCGATGACGATGACATCCGTCTTGGTCCGGGGCAAAGTCTGCAGATCAAAATCAACCAGATATTGTGGAATCATGTGCCTGTTCACCTGTCTTAAGAGAAAGAGTAGCGCATGCTACTGTACTTGTAACATGCGCTCTAAGGAAGTTCTGGCTTTATCTGCAACAACCGGCGGCACGTAAATTTGCGGCTTCATGGTTTCCAGACACCTCACCAGTTTTTTCAGATTGTTCACCTTCATGTTCGGGCATACCAAAAACTTAGTGGCGAAATGAAACTCTTTATCCGGGCTGTCGAGACGAAGCTGGTATCCGGTACCGTCTTCAGTTCCGACGATGAACTGTTTGCTGCTTGATTTTTTGCAGTATTCCAAAATCGCCGTAGTGCTTCCGACGAAATCACCCATGGCTACGACCTCCGGACGGCATTCCGGGTGCACGACAAACTCGGCGTCGGGATACTTGGCTTTCATTTCCACGACGTCTTTTACCGTCAGCATATCATGCGTGTTGCAATACCCTTCCCAAATGATGAGCTTCTTGTCGGTATGTTGCTGCACGTAGTGACCCAAATTTTTGTCCGGTACCCAGATGATCTCATCGGAATCGACCGATTGGATCACTTTTACCGCATTGGAAGAAGTACAGCAAATATCCGTTTCCGCCTTGATCTCTGCCGAAGAGTTGATATATGTCACCACTTTGGCGTTAGGATGCTGTGCTTTCAATTTACGGAGTCCGTCCACGTTTACCATATCGGCCATCGGACAGCCTGCACGCTCATCCGGAATCAGCACCGTCTTGTTCGGAGCCAAAATCTTAGCGCTTTCACCCATAAAATGAACCCCGCAGAAGACGATGACTTCCGCATCGGTTTGAGCCGCTTTCTGGGCAAGCAGGAAGGAATCGCCACGGAAATCCGCTACTTCCTGAATTTCATCCCTTTGATAATAATGCGCCAAAATAATGGCGTTTCTTTCCTTCTTCAGCTTCAGCAGCTTCTCCGTCAGTTCCCGCTTTTGTTCCTGCTTATGCTCCAGTGCCAGAGCTTCCACCAGTAACCCACTCCCTCTGAAATCTCATGATTTTACCCCGTTGATGGCTCCATAACCTTATAACATCATAAATAGTTTGTGAATTTTCTCCCAAAGTTGTCCGTTATAACCTTTAGACCATCACGTTTATCAACTAATTTACACAAGGTTCACGATACTGTCAATTGACTAAATTGATCTTTATATGCTATCTAGCCAAAGTAAAACAAGGCTTCCCGCTCGATTCCGTCCGATTTGGCCGCATCGCTTCCGATTGGAGCCTAAACTGGCCTCAATCACAGTAAGTTCACTTCCACCTAACGGACCGTAGAGGACACAAAAAACCCGGAGACGGCGAGCCGTCTCCGGGCTGTTGTTGTCGTATTTAGGATCTGGATTCCGGCGGCGTTCCGCCTTGATCTGGTCCTTGATTTTTATCGGTTCCCCCATGGTTGTTCGGAATGTCGCCCGGCGAATCAGTATTGATGTCGCTTGGCGGGTCATTCGGCAGGTTAGAAGGAACATCGTTCGGAATTTCTTCCGTCGGCAGGCTGGTGTTATCCTTGCCTTGAATGCGTACCCGTACGTCACCGACGTTATCGATCACAGGGGCGCCGCTCTCGGAAGAACCTTCACCATCTCCGCCCTCTTTCGGGCCGTCTTCGGAAAGATAACCCTGCTCGATCAATTCCTTGATTTGATCCAGCTCCAGCGTTTCCTTCTCAAGCAGCGTATTGGCGATGAGATGAACCTCTTTCGAGTACTTCGTCAGCAGGTCTTTCGCCCGCTCGTAGGACTCGTTGGTCATGCGCTGCATTTCCTGGTCGATCTCGTAAGCGATCGAATCACTGTAGTTCTGCTCGTGACCGAGGTCGCGGCCCAGGAATACCTGACCTTGAGTAGACCCGAATTGAAGCGGTCCAAGCTTCTCGCTCATACCGTATTCCATAATCATGCTGCGGACAATGCCCGTTGCCTGCTGGAAGTCGCTGTATGCACCGGTTCCGATTTCACCGATAAACAGTTCCTCGGAAACCCGGCCGCCCAGGAGACCCGTTACTTTATCAAGCAGCTCCTGCTTGGTTACCAGCATCCGGTCTTCCTTCGGCATCATGATCACATATCCTCCGGCGCGTCCACGCGGAATGATCGTTACCTTGTGCACCATATCGGCATGCTCCAGGAAGTAGCCCACGATCGTGTGGCCAGCTTCGTGGTAAGCAACGATCCGCTTCTCCCGGTCGCTGATCACGCGGCTGCGCTTCTCCGTACCGACGATAACACGGTCAATTGCTTCATCGACCTCTCTCATGGAGATGTCTTTACGATTACGGCGTGCGGCAAGCAGTGCCGCTTCGTTCATCAGGTTCTCCAGCTCGGCGCCGGTAAAACCTGTCGTACGTTTAGCTACAACATCCAGCTTGACGTCTTTGGTCAGCGGCTTGTTGCGTGCATGAACTTTCAGTACCGCCTCGCGGCCTTTCACGTCCGGACGATCGACCGTAATTTGACGGTCAAAACGGCCTGGGCGCAGAAGCGCAGGGTCGAGAATGTCGGCACGGTTCGTTGCAGCCACGATGATAATGCCTTCGTTGCCGCCGAAACCGTCCATCTCCACGAGGAGTTGGTTCAGAGTCTGCTCGCGCTCATCATGCCCGCCGCCGAGTCCGGCACCGCGCTGACGACCTACGGCGTCAATCTCGTCAATGAAGATGATACATGGCGCGTTCTTCTTGGCGTTCTCGAACAAGTCGCGCACACGGGATGCACCGACACCGACGAACATTTCCACGAAGTCCGAACCGGAAATACTGAAGAACGGAACTCCGGCTTCACCCGCTACGGCACGGGCGAGGAGGGTCTTACCTGTACCTGGAGGGCCTACGAGGAGAACCCCTTTAGGAATACGGGCACCTACCGCGGCAAACTTCCGCGGATCCTTCAGGAACTCAACGACTTCGACAAGCTCCTGCTTCTCTTCGTCGGCTCCCGCAACATCCTCGAAGGTAACCCTTTTCTTCTCTTCATTATATAGGCGGGCGCGGCTCTTGCCGAAGTTCATGACCTTGCCCCCGCCTCCCTGCGCTTGGTTGAACAGGAAGAAGAAGAGAATAAACATAATAACCAAAGGAATCAGGGAGGAGAGCAGCGTCAGCCAGACGCTTTCGCCTTCCATTTTCTTCTGGGTGAATTTCATGCCGGTTTTGTCACTGGCAGCTACCAGCTCATCGATTGCAGCATCTGTAGCCGGAGTGTAGGTCGAGAAATTCTCTGATTTAACGTCGGCCGGTTTATTCTTATATTTACCGGTTACCAGATAGGCGTAACCGTCGAATTGAACCGTAACTTCCGATACGTTACCAGCAGCGATTTGCTGGCGCAATTGATCGTATCTAGGGCTGTCAGCAGATTCACCGCTGTTGCTGACAAACTGGACAATGCCCACCACAACTAAAAAAAGAATCAAATAAAAACCAGAATTCCGGATGAACCGATTCATCCCCTACCTCCTCTCAAAACACTTTAATTATTTTACCATAGCCTGTCTGACCATCTCAAATAGAGGTGGTAAAGGCATGAGCCTGTTTTAAGCTCATGGGCTTGAGTAGCGCAATTAGTGGGTATAGATTTCCGGTTTCAAGATCCCGATGTAGGGCAGGTTCCGGTAATGCTCGGCGTAATCCAGACCATATCCGACAACAAACGCGTCAGGGAGTACGAATCCGGTATAATCCGCTTCGAGCTTCACTGTACGGCGGGCAGGTTTGTCAAAGAGCGTAACCACGCGCGTCGATTTGGCATTGCGGCTCTTGAGCAATTCAATCAAATGGCTGAGCGTAAGACCGCTGTCGATAATATCTTCGACAATCAGCACGTCACGTCCTTCAACCGGGACATCCAAATCCTTGATGATTTTGACAACACCCGAAGACTTGGTTTGCGCCCCGTAACTGGATACGGCCATAAAATCGAGTTCCATAGGTACTGTCATATTTTTAACCAAATCCGCCATAAAAATAAACGCGCCTTTGAGTACACAAATCACAAGAGGGTTGCGACCCTCATACACCGAGCTGAGCTCGGCACCGAGTTCCTTAATTTTCTTCTGGATTTCTTCTTCGCTGATCAGAACTTCTTGAATATCGTTTTGCAACTGAGCGAACCTCCTACGTTATACTATGAAAGCCTAACAATGACCATTACAGTTACTCCCCATTCCCCGTATCCTCCAGGGAAAAGTGAAGCACCGTCGATGTATGCGCACCTACAGCGGCATGAATCGAACGCCGTACACCCGGGATCCATATGATGCTGCCTGAACCGTCAACAAGAACCGGTATGCGGGAGCGCATGGATGGAGGTATCTTCGCGTCAATGAAAATATCTTTTACCTTTTTGCTTCCGTTTAATCCCATGATTCTCATCGTGTCCCCAGGTTGTCTTGAACGGATCGTGAGCGGGAACTGCAGCTCATCGGCGTCAAAAACCGCTTGATGACCGTTTACGGCCATCTCGGACAATTGATTTACTTCAGGCGTATGCTCCGCCATTCTCAGGACTTTCCTTATTTCTTGCAACCACAACTTCGGGACGATTGCATCCAACCGATATGTATAGCGAATCATCTTCTCCGGCATCCCGTGCATAAACGTAATCCAATCGTATTCGCGTATGCAGACCAGGCCGCAGCCCAGATCCAGGTGCCATGTTGTGCTGTCTTTCTGGTGAATCCCGTGCCGAATGGTTTCGATCTTGTGATAATCGGTGTTTTCGGAACCCGGCGACAGATAATTTAATATTAGTTTAATCAACCTCCGTTGTAAAGCGACATGTAAGGCCAAAAAGGAAGGCGCCCGAAATGCGTGCCTTCCATGATTACACTGTACCAGTTCGCGGTATGCGTTCACCGCTGCCTGTTCCACGAAGTCGTCTTCCGGGCCGATAATGTCAGCCATCTGATTGATCGATTGAACAATCCGACTATTATATTGCCCTAAATAAGGCAGGACATCCAGACGAATTGCATTCCGTCTGTATTCGGTCTGAAAGTTAGTCTGGTCGACAGCGTAAGGATAACCATACTGATCACACATATCCACGAGGTCTGTTTTGTATATACGTAGGAAAGGGCGGATAAGTTCCACATTTTTTTCCCGTCTTTTGAACCGGATTCCCCGAAGTCCCCCGGGTCCGCTTCCGCGCAGCAAATGCAACAGCACCGTCTCCGCCTGATCGTCGGCATGATGGGCTAAAGCGATAGCGTGGGCACCGCAGTTATGCGCTGTTTCAAACAAAAATTCATAGCGCTTGATCCGGGCAGCCTCCTCCACGCCCTTGCCGCTTTCCTTCATAAATGCGGGAACATCGACTCTGGCCATTTCAAACCGGATGCCTAGTTCCACCGCCAGCCGCCGGACCATTTCGGCTTCCTCATCCGCTTCCGGCCGCAGCCCATGGTGGGCGTGGGCGCAAACAAGATTGAGGGGGGTAACCGTTTCGGAAATGTCCTTCAGAACATGCAAAAGAGCCACAGAGTCCGGACCTCCGGATACTGCGACTACGAGGGTGTCATGGGGAGACCATAAGCGGTGCTCTTCCGCCACGCGGAGCACGTGCTCTTTAATTGTGCTGAACTTCTGCCTGCTCTCCATTCATGTTCTCCTTTTTTCGCATTCGTGCCTATGTATCGATATCTTCTATTATACAGCTCGCCGAGTTCGCGTTGCTCATTTAAAAAACACAAAGTAAACCGTAACGCCCAGCATAACGACCGAGAAAGCAAACGTATTGATCAGCCACCTCGGCGTCTTACCCGGAACTTTGCCGGAAACGGCCGGTGCATAAATCTGCTGTTTCCACATAGCCAGCGCTTCCCTGGACCCCGCAAATTCACCTTGAACCGCTTTGCGCAGCCACTGGGCATAAGGCTTCAACTTCGGACTCCGGCCGATCAGGGATAACAGCTCCGAACGGCTCCGCGTCTGCGGCAACAGCTGCGCGCAGGCCGCCTTCAGCCCGTCTTCATTCAGAAGCTGAATCATCAGCACGGCAAAAGCGAACAAGTCGTAAGCCTCATCGCTGCTGCGGGTACCGGCGTTCCAGTACCCCCGGTCATACCACTCTGTGAACTGCTTGACGCTCCGTCCGATTTTACTGACGCCGCCGTAATCAATTAATTCCA
The DNA here is from genome assembly GCF_002257645.1 of Paenibacillus sp. XY044. Classification (GTDB taxonomy): domain Bacteria; phylum Bacillota; class Bacilli; order Paenibacillales; family Paenibacillaceae; genus Paenibacillus_AQ. The sequence goes on from NZ_NQMO01000016.1 coordinate 23,575, forward strand.
CCTGCCCATAATCCGATACCATGACATTGTCGGGCTTAAGGTCTCCGAATATAACTCCAAGCCGGTGCAGGCCGGTTAGCTTTTCAAGCAGCCTTAGTCCCGTAATGCCTACCCATTCCTGACCCCGTCGGCGGATAAAATGATGGATTGGGTTTCCCTCAATGTAACGCATCACGTAGAATGGCACTTCTTTATTCATCCCCGTAAAATCGTCGACTTCGAGCAGAAACGGAGTCTTGAAACTCCCCTTGAGCCCTTCCTGGCGCCTGCTCTGTGACTGCAATGAGGTCAGCACATTGATCTCCGACTGCAGATCAAGCGTATCGTACCCCATTTTCAGCGCGTACAAATTCCGGGATCCAGCCTTATGAACGAGGTACACGATGCCATTGCCGCCCTGTCCGAGCACTCGCCGGATTACAAAGCGGTTGCTATGCCATTTTCCCGTAATTACCGTTCCGGCCGGATATGCCGGTCTAGACGACGTAGTCACCGAGCATCCCTTCTCCTTCTTCGTCATTTCCCCGCCAGGTTTGTCCGTCTAGTGTACCATAACGGAAGAAATCAATCACCTTCAGAATCGCCGGTCCGGTTGGCGTGGCCCCTTTCATTTGGATTCGTTGGAACAGATTGCGCACACCGTTAAAATCCTGGATCCAATCGGTGTCCATGACGGCGTCCTCTGTGCTGTTGCGTCCGGGAAAATGGAACACGGCCAGTTCGCTGCGGCCTTCTCTGGCCTGCAGACTGAGCATCAAATCCCGGATGGCGTCCTCGACCGCAGCCAGCTTGGGCTTCATGCTGGCACTGGCATCAATCAACAGGGCAACCTGCAGCGGCGTCGTTTCGGTCAGCTCATCCACGACTTGAACGACCTGGGACCGCTGCTGGGGCGGAAGCTCCTCCAAGGATCCGTCCCCCAAAATCGTCTTTAACTCCTTATTAACCGCCTGCTGTATCGTCTGAACCACCGTTTTGCGCGTCATCATTTGCATCGTCTGGGCCAGCTGCCTGGTCCCCACAATGTGGCTCACCCCCCCGCCAGCCTTGGCAATTTCAGCGATTTCCAAACTTCCAAGCTCTCCAATCGTCCCGTAATCGATAACACCGGCAACATTTACCGTGATTCCCTCCTGCAGCGCATGAGCTGCGGCCATAACCGGGCTCGCCCCGACATTGGAACAACCGTCCGTAATTAATAAAATTTGTTTCATGATGGCATCATACCTCCCAAAAGTGTCTATCACCCTTTTGGTTCTAGTATTTCCACTTTTGAGAGATTCAAACGGCAGCCCGGTCTCTCCTTCCCATTTCCCGGGCAATGGGAAGGCTAACAATGAAAAGTTTACATTTCACCTCCGATCGTGCCTGCCAAGGCCGGTTAACTGACCGTGCGCGGCCGCTCCATGCGGTCGACGCCCGGCACATGCAGGGTAGCCCACTCAGGCTGGTAGTGCTCCACCTTTCCGACAACAACGGTCATGTCGTCATGAATTTGATTTTGCTGATAACGAATCACTTTCTCTAGCAGGCAGTCGGCAATATGCTGCGGATCGTTGCTTTCGATCTCCTGCAGCATCCGCTTCATCCACAATTCCTTATTCACGGCGTATCCCGGTGCATCGTAGATGCCGTCCGTCATCATAATGACGATATCCCCCGCCTGCAGCTTCAAGGTGACCAGGTCCACCTCAATATCCTGGATAATGCCGATCGGCAGGTTGCTAGCCGACACGGGGATCACTTCATTGCCCCGTTTGATGAAACTTGGAGCAGAGCCGATTTTCATAAACGTCGTTTCCGCTGTATATTGATCAATTAACGCCATATCCACCGTCGCATAAATCTCATCCGGAGATCGCAGCATCAGAATGGAATTCACCGACTTGATCGCCAGCTTCTCATCCATGCCCGACTGCAGCAGCTGTTCCAAAATGTTCAGCGCGGTGCTGCTCTCCAGCCTCGCCCGCTCTCCGTTGCCCATACCATCGCTCAGCGCCACGGCAAAAGTGCCGTTGCCCAGCTCGACCGTGCTGAAGCTGTCGCCTGACAGCAGATCTCCTCCTTTGGCGGCCCCGGCCACCCCTGTCGTAATTTCAAACGTTTTGGCCGATCCGAACATGACGGCTGCAAGCCCGTCTTTGGTGCTGCTTAACGTTTCATTCAGCACGGCCACATGCTCGTCCAATATATCGGACAGCAGCGGCGCAATAATTTTACGGCATTCATCGTACCCCCTTGTATACGCATGCACAATTTCGATTTCCACGTGTCCGGGATCCAGACTGATGATTTCGATCCCTTGGATCGACAGTCCCAGCTTCTCCAAAGCGTCCCGGATTTGTTCCTCCTGCCGGTACATCGCTTGTCCTTCCCGTTGAATTTCCTTTGCCAGGTCCTCCATCACCTGGGATACGCCCGATAATTGCTCGGCGACCAGCTGGCGGCTGTCGTATATTTGCCGTTTCCACTGCATATCATGTTGGTAGAGATGATATTGCTGCTTCATGACATCGACGACGTCGTCGGTTTTAGCGCAAATTTTCTTCCATTCCGCCGGAATGTCCTCAGCCGACATCCCCGGATTTTCCTCCACCGAAGTCATCACATCGGTCATATATTTATAAGTTTGATAGAACTTCGCGTCCCAGCAATGGTTTTTCTTGAAGCAGTTCGCACACGCCCCTTCCGTCACGGCATTCATAAAGTGGTCCATTTCTTCGTTCCGTTTGCTCACCTCCTCTGTTCCGGACACTTGGCCGAAGCTCTGGGACAACTGACGGAATACCTGAGAGAACTGCGTAACCCGTTCGGCCGTCAGATCTCTTACGCGCTTGGCATACTCATGCTGCGATTTGCTGTGGTCTGTCGTGCCTGGCACATACTTGGAGATCACCGCAATCATAGCTTTCGGAGTCAGCAGAAATAGCCCGATGGCGATACAGGTCTCCCAGGTGGACTGCATGACGTCACCCGGCCCGCTGAAATAGATGGACAGAATGGAAGAGCCCAGCAGCATGCCGATCGATACGGCACCCTTCCGCCCTTCCCGCAGCATGCCGGCCAGCATCCCGGAAAAGGCGAGCAGACTCATCTGATATATAGCCGATATATCCGCCAGGCTTAGAATCAACCCGGTCACTACGCCGACCGAAGCCCCGAGCGGTGCCCCCCCGACCAGCGCAAACACCAGGATCAGATACCTGGATAGGATATGTTCCACGGACAGATTGTATATGCTCCAACCCACCGCCCCCGTCATGACGGAAGCAAGCAGGATAATCAGGCATAGAATTTCTTCGTTCTTCAGCTGATAATTCTTTTTCCTGTACGTAAACACCGGGATCGCCTGGATAAACACGAGCGTCAGCACAAAGCTGAGTACGGCATCGACGGCGGTCATCATCAGGGCATACCACGTAAACGGCGGACCGATCAGCACCATAAATATTTTGACGCAGAAGGAGGAGACAAACACCATCAGCGGCGCGTAGGATAACTCGGCGTGTTCAAAGGCGTTCAGCCCCTTGTACATCAGGTGGAAGATGATGAGCTCGGCGGCGATAATCAGCGGTGCCGGAAACGGGGCAAACAGGGAGCCCAGGATCACCGCCATCCCCACCGGAAGGATATAATCCCGCCGCATGAAGGCGATGACCGCAAAGAAGGCGATCGCGAACGGCGACAGCTGGTCCAATATCATGGCTTTTCCGAGTAAGAAGCCCATAAACGTCAGCAGCAGCATCCACTTCTTCGCCGCGATGAAATGCATCGGCCGCTGCACGGCCGACATGTTCCGGATCCGTTCCGTCCAGCTCAGTCCGTCCACGACCGCTTCCCCCTTTGCCGATTTCATGACAGGCACGTCCATCACATTCCATTTTTCCATGATCTTGGCACCACCATTTCATTGGATTTGTTGGTACCCATTATAGAACCGAAGAAACATGAAAGTTTGTCAGAACAGCGGACAAGCGCCCAAGAAATTTCCGACAAAAAAGCCTGCGTTCCCGAATGAACGGAAATCTGGGTCGACTGGTTGTCCCCCAACACTTCCAGCGGGTTTCCATCTGCTTCGATCCGGGACAATCTCCCGAATTAAATCGCCGCCTCGACTAGCGATTGCGACAGAGATAGCTGGAATGACGTTGGATGCTGTCGGTAATTTCTTGCGGAGCGACAAATTTATCCTAACGAATGCAGTCCTTGATCGGATGATGACTATGGAACGTGCCTGGCCGAAATAAGAAAAACGTCTATCGACGTACATTCATAGAAGACAGACCGCGTTTATAGGAAGTTTTTCTTGCGATTATAGAATGGTTCAGCTCCGCTGATAATTTAAAAATTCTACAATCTAAAAAACAAAAAAACCGCAGAAGGCGTGGATGCCCTCAACGGTTATCTGCTTCATACGGTTATCGTATGCTCTAATCTGTTAATGAAACTACATGCGTTTCGCGCCACGGCCTCCGCGCTTGGATTCCGTGTTCTTCTTGATCGACGATATGCGCTCTTCGCTGTCTTTTAGGAAACGAGACATTTTATCCTCGAATGAAGTCTTGTTGGCCGCAGGCTTAAACGGACGCCCGCCACGTTCACGATTGTAACCTCCACCGCCGCCGCCAAAACGGTCTCCGCCGCCTCCACCGGTACGCTCCGGTCTTGGTCCTCTTGGGGGACGAGCTTCGGATGCCGGCTTATCAACAGCTTGTTTGATGGAAAGCCCGATCTTGCCGTCCTTATCGACATTGATCACCTTCACTGTCACAACATCATTGATCTTCAGGTGATCGTTGACATCCTTGACGTAATTATCGGCGATTTCCGAGATGTGAACGAGACCCGTGACACCTCCTGACAGATCCACAAATGCTCCAAAATGCGTTATGCCTGTCACCTTGCCTTCTAACTTGGTGCCCACTTCGATTGCCATAGAATAAAATGATCCTCCCTTAAAAATATACAACAAGATTTAATAAAACCTTGGCTGTGGTGATTTGATTATACATAAAGCGCAAACCCAGGTCAACTGAGTAATAACCCACTTCAGCGCCTATATTAAGGGCTGGTGGATTCCGCATGAATCGGGGTTTCCCCCGGCAAATACAGACCATAATTTTTCCTTGCCAACTGGCCGATGTACTCCGGATCGTTCAGCCGTTTCACGTCCCGCTCGAGCTGCGCTTTCGTCTGCGTGGTCTGTGCCTCCTGCTTAAGCTTCTTCGACAGCTCGGAACTCTTGTCCGCAATTTGCGAATTCTGGTCAATAAAGGTATAACCTGCCCACCCCATAAACAGAATCATGAAAGTCAGCCATAAAAAAATCCGCCTCCGTGCGCCAGCGTGATGACCGGCAGGCTGCTTGTCATTCTTTTGTGCCGTCTGCGAGCGGGTTTGGGCTGGTGATGCAGCGTATTTTCCCATGAATGCCTCCTTTTTAACAAATACGGAAATTGTTGCGTAACGGGCCCTTGTTTACTCCTTAGAGAACCATCGCTTCCACAGCTCTGCAGCTGCGGTGAGAAACTTTCTGAACCACTCGGGCATCTTCAGACGGGAGGTGATGGGGCGGAGCATCCATTGAAGCAGCTTCCAGAAAGGCATGAGACAGCGCAGGATCACGTGGAGAAAAAACATCAGCAGACTGCCGATCATGACGGCAATCCATTTCAGCAGTTTCAAGATCGCCCGGATCGGAGCCCAGATGAGCGCCCGAAACAAACGCTTGACCACATCAATCACGTAGCGTACTGTCCTTATTAACATTACCACAAAACGCTGGGTTGTAACACTCAAGATTAAAAAATATAACCACACCCCGATAAAGAGTCCCACAAACACATAAAACCGAAGCTGGCCGTAATTGCTGATATACAGCATCCGAAACACAAACAGGGCCGCAGCGCTCCAGTACAGCACGTCCAATACATGAAGGGTCCATTTCGGAAAGTGGAGCTGGCCCGACAGCACCCGGTAACTGTCATAGGCCACCCCCAAAGCCGCTCCCGAGAACAGCATCCACAGCAGGGTAATCCATTGGATCTGAGGACTCATTTAAACAGCTTGCCGAGCATTCCTTTGTTTTTGCTGTGCGAACCGGGATCCAAATAAACCAGGGAATGGACATGCCCCTCGATCGAGAGCAGACCTTCTTCCAGGTTCAAATTCTTGATATGTAAATTCTGGCCTTTGATGGTCAGGTGCCCTAGCTCGGTCTGGAGCAGAAACTCCTCGCTGTCAAAACTCTCCACATTATTTACCCCCGTCAGGTGCAGCTGCTTGCGATTCAGCATATGCATTTCGTGCTGCTTGTTTTTCGCTTGCTCGATCATGGCATGTACCCCTCCTTCTTATCAATAGCTTATGGAGCGGTTTCCGGGTTTAGAACCAGCCCCGCAGGGTGAACCGTAGGGAACTTTCAGCACCGATGGGGTGCCATTTTGGGAATGGCTGGAAGCAAACGATATATCCGAGAAAACTAAAAAGGCATCCCCCGATTGTGATCGGAAGATGCCTTCGATACTGTATATGCCTTCTGGAATGCCCGCCTACCAGTTTAAACCGTTATCTTTGGCGATCGGTTCTTCCTTGACCAAGGTGTAGAGGCTGGTCGCCTCGTCCTTACGGGTCGTTTCGGCAAGCCGCTCCACCTTCACGGTGACCAGCTTCTGGCCGAATTGGACGGTGATCTCGTCGCCGACCTTGACGGTGCTGCTGGGCTTGGCTTCCCTGCCGTTAATGAGGACCCTTCCCTGATCGGAGACATCCTTTGCAACGGTACGCCGCTTGATTAACCTTGATACCTTAAGGAATTTGTCGACGCGCATCTTACTTTACGGCTTCTTTAAGCTTGTTGCCCGCTTTAAAAGCAGGAACGTTGGATTCCGGAATTTCGATGGTTTTGCCAGTTTGCGGGTTGCGGCCCGTACGGCCGGAACGCTTGCGGGTTTCGAAAGTGCCGAAGCCGATCAGCTGAACTTTCTCACCGCTTGCCAGAGCTTCCTCAATTTCGCCCAGGAAACCGTTCAGAACGGACTCCACGTCTTTTTTAGTCAAACCGCTTTTCGTGGAAATGTTGTTGATCAGATCTGTCTTGTTCATAAATTATAATCCTCCCAATATACAAAGAAATAATTATTGGCGCGGTAGAGGAACCTAGCCCCCAAAACATACCGCTTTTGGCGCGTTCTGTATGGTATTCTTGCTGTGCTGCCCAAATTCCTGCCTCAATCCGCCAATTTTTTATAATTTCCGAGGAAATCCTTGTTAAAACAAGCTGCAGGACGTCATCTAACGGAAATTTTGCGCGAATTCAAAGTCATGAAAACACAGAAGCCATTCATTCCTGATCGCTAAAAAGGGCTTCATTCCGCAGGCATTGAAGGCGCCTCTCGTTCCCGTTAGGGACCGGAGAGTTCATATCATACCTCATTTTTGGCCCGTTGCCAAATGGCCTCCATCTCATCCAGGCTGGACTCCTGCAGCGTTTTGCCTTCTGCGTGCAGCACATCCTCGATGTAACGGAACCGGTTAACGAACTTGCGGTTCGTTCTCGACAGCGCTTCTTCCGGATCGGCATCCAGGAACCGGGCTACGTTCGCCGCCGCAAACAGCAGGTCTCCCAGCTCGCCCACCTGCTCGTCCACGCTCTGTCCCTCAGTCACGGCCTGCCGAAGCTCTCCGAGCTCCTCCTCGATCTTGTCGAACACACCCTCGATGGAATCCCAGTCGAACCCGACCTTGGACGCCTTCTTCTGCAGCTTGTAAGCCTTCATCAGCGCCGGCAAGTCTCTTGGAATCCCGTCCAGGGCGGACGCCTTCTCGGGCTCGATTCCTTTACGACGCTTCTCCTCGGCCTTCATGGCATCCCAGTTCTGCAGGGCGGCTTCCGCATCCTTGGCCTTGTTCTCGCCGAACACATGGGGATGACGGAAGATCAGCTTGTCGTTAAGCCCTTGAATGACGTCATACACGCTGAAGGTGCCCTCCTCTTCCTCCATTTGCGAATGCAGCATAATTTGCAGCAGCAAATCGCCAAGTTCCTCCTGCATATGCTCGGGGTCATCGTCGTCGATGGTCTCCAGTACCTCGTAGGTTTCCTCGATGAGATTTTTCCGGATCGACTCATGCGTCTGTTCCCGGTCCCACGGGCAGCCTTCCGGACTGCGGAGAATGCCGACGATCTCATGAAGCCGGGCGAAGGTCCGCTGACGCAGACTCTCGTCGTCGCTTCTTGGAACGTACACGAGCGAGAGGTTGCCGTAGCCAAGGGCACGGTCGAGCTCAAACAACGGAACCTGAAGCACCTGCTCCTCCCCTTCGACACCAAGCGCGTGCCCGACAACGATCTGGTAATCGTCAGGGTAAAGCTCCATGAGGCACAACTTCACCTCGGAAGCCGTAAACTCGTCGTATACCTGCCCGATCACGGTGTGCAGCTGGGGCTGCAGCATGCTGCTGCGAATGCCGGTGGAGTCGAGAAGCTGAAAGCCTTCGATCGGATCAAAGCCGAGCCGGATAAAGGCCTCGTCGAGAAAGGACTCCCCGCCCAGAATTTCTAGGGAAATCCCCTGCTGCGGACAGCGCTCCTTCAGCAGCTGGACAGTGGACTCCGCCACCATCGGATGCCCTGGCACCGCATAGACGATCACGCTGTGGTCTTCGCCAGCCAAGGCCAATTCAAGCAGCCGGTCCGCGATGGAGGCGTAAACCTCCGGAAACGAGTCATGCGCTTCGTAGATGTGGTCAAACGAACTGATTTCGAGCTTCAGTTCCTCCAGCATCGACATTACCGGATGCTCTTTCGTTCTGACGTAGATTTGTGATGCCTGCTGCAACGTTTTCACAATACCCACTGTCAGCCGGTCCGGATTGCCCGAACCGAGACCGACAACCTTCAGTACTGCGCTCATATGTCATTCCTCCGCTCTATTTCCCATTCTTCCGGGAATGGGTCATAAATATACTATATCACGGTTTCTTTTTTAAAAGAAAACCAGAAGCGCAAGGGGGTTTTCGCATGGCCCGCCCCTTAATCTGAAGCCTGTTTGGCGGAATCCGTCGATCCGCCGCCTTCTATGAATCTCCCTCTATTACGCCCAAAAATAGAAGATTCCTCCGTCGCCCGCGGCGATTACCGAAGCAGCCGGACCCGCTTCAGTAAGGCGGTCAGCGGGCGGCCGATCTTCGGCAGCATCTCAAGCTCCTCTTTGGTAAGGAGCTTGGCCAGCACGGCGCCGGCAAGGAACACGGCGCCTCCAGCCGCGGCACCGGCGACACTTGCCGCGGCGGCCACGAGGCGGGCGGGCAGCCCGAGCGCGGACAGCACCGCGTCCGCCGCGAGCGCCGCAGCGCCCGCCACTACGGCCATGCCGGCCAGCATCAGCGCCGGCTTGGCCAAGGCGGCACCGGCGCGAATGCGCAGGCCGGTGCCGCGGGCCAGCAGCGCGATGTTGAGCGCTGCCGCCAGGAAGTGCGCGGCCACGCCGGCGATGGCCGCGCCGGTAATGCCCAGCTGCGGAACCAGCAGCAGGTTCAGCAGCGTCTTTGCCGCTGCCGCGGCCAGCAGGTGCACGGCCGGCGCACGCACGATGCCGACGCCCTGCAGGAGCGCGGCCGAAATGATGCTGAGCGCGCTGCCTGCGGCGGTGAAGGCGATCCAGCGCATGACGCTGCTGCCTGCCGTGTCCTGGTACAGCGCGATATTCAGGGGATTGGCCAGTATGGCAATCCCCACCGAGGCGGCGAGTCCCAGCAGCCAAAACCAGCGCAGGGACAGCCTTGTCCGCTCGCCTACCAGCTCGCGGTCGCCCCTGGCCTTAGCATCGGCCAGTGCCGGGATGAACAGCACCGACAGCGACGTGGCCAGCATTGTCACCAGCTGGACGATGGGAATGCCGCGGTTATAGATGCCAAACTGGATCATCGCTCCTGCCTCCCCGGCGCCTCCGGCTTTGAGCAGCCGCGGTACGGTAAAGCTGTCCACCATGCCGATCAATGGAACGGCGAGTGAACCCAGGCAGACGGGAATCGCGTACAGCAGGACCCGCTTCAGCAGGCTCCAGCTGCTCTCCCGCATGGCTTGACGCGGCTGGTCCGGCCGAACGGCGGACTCCTGGTGCGTCGTCACCGCGGCTCCTTCCGCGCCGGCAGCACTCCGCCGAATCCGCCGGAACCTACGCCAATAGCCGAGCATGGCGATGAGCCCGGCGGCTCCGCCAGCGGCTGATCCCAGCAGCGCCCCGGCCGCGATGGTCTCCGGACTCGCTCCGATCCCCGTCAGATAAATCAGAAGACCGATCATGACAGCCACCCGCGCGCACTGCTCCGTGATTTGTGAGACGGCGGTTGGCATCATGTCTTGATATCCCTGAAAAAAGCCCCGCATCCCGGTCATCACCGGCACGAACAGCAGTGCTAAGGACGCTGTCCGTACCGCCGGCACGACGCTGGAATTGTCGATCCAGGTCCCGATGAGCGGAGCGCATGTGTAAACCACAGCCCCCAGGACGATGCCAAGCAGAGCCAGCAGTAAAGAGGATAGCCTCATCACCCGGAGTCCTTCCCCTGTTCCTCCGACGGCTTCGTCCTCCGCCACGAATTTCGAGATCGCTGCGGGCAGGCCCGCGAGCGCGATCGTCATCATTAATGAATAGAGCGGATAAACCGTGTTATAGATGCCAAACACCGCATCTCCACCCATATTTTGCAACGGAATTTTCTGCAGCGTGCCGATGAGTTTCGACAGCACCATCGCCATGCTCAAAATCAAAGCCCCCTGCAGCATTTTTGATGCCGCACCTGTCTGTTTCATCCTCTTCCCTACTTTTGCCCGGATTCAACCTCAATATTTGGTGTTGCTTTTTTCGTTTTTTCGATACGAATACACCTATTATACCTGAGGAAGGTGGACACAAAAAACTCCCGCCTTCATTCCCGGATCATCCGTGGATATGAAGGGGGAGCTTCTAGTACTCGGTGAAGAGCCGTACCGGGGCTGCCGGACTACTGCTCCATTTGCTTGCCGAGAAAGGCGGCGGCTGTTTCGGACATTTTGATTTCTAGCTGCGACATCTTGGTTGCTTCGTCCTTGCTCAGCAGGATCACCGCACCAATCGGATCTCCGCCGGAAATGATCGGCGCAGCCACAAAGGAGGATAGGCTCTCCTGATGATCCTTGCTGATTTCGTAGCTGCCCGGGTTCGTTTCCAGCAGCGTCTTGCGGCTGTCCATGCAATTTTCGATCAGGGATCCGATCGATTTCTCCAAGTATTCCTTTTTGGAGCCGCCCGCAACGGCAATAAAGGTATCACGGTCGGAAATGATGGTCGTATGTCCAGTGCCTTCATACAGCGATTCCGCATATTCCTTGGCGAAATCGCCAAGCTCGCCGATTGGGGAATACTTCTTCAGAATAACTTCACCATCACGGTCTACAAAAATTTCAAGCGGATCTCCTTCACGGATACGCAGTGTACGTCTGATTTCTTTTGGGATGACCACTCTGCCCAGGTCATCGATACGGCGGACTATTCCAGTAGCTTTCATTTACATGTTGCCCCGCTTTCTAGAGAAGATTTTTCAACTACTGTTCTTATGGGAAGAGGTGAGTCCCAGGAATATAAGTTGTGATATCTGCCCATAGTATTCATCCATTCCCAATTCCTTATACATGATGTTGGAACTATTAGTTGCGGTTCTTCTGCACATTTTATCCAGCAAATGCCGCAAAAAAAGACGCGGGCCTGGCCCGCGCCTGTCCTATATGCAAACGATTAACGAAGAATATTGGTTACTTGCCCGATCCCTCGCCTGATACGTTTCCCTTTTCTTCGAAAGTGGTCGTTCCTGTATCACTGCCCTTGGACTCTCCAGTACCACCGCTGTTGCTGCTGCCTGTCGTACCTGTCCCGGAAGTTGAGCCTTCCGTGCCGCTGCCCGTGGTTCCCGTATCGGTCGTGCCCGCGCCGCTCTTGGACGTATCCGCCGTTTTCGGCAGATCAATTTTTTTAATGATTTTCGTCAGGTCACTCTGCATGAACTGGTCGATTTTCGATGCGCCCAGGTTGCTCCGGATCATCTCTTTCTGATCGTTCGTCAGCTTGTCATAAGGCGTGTCCTTGCGGGAGTCGACCTTAATGATGCTGTATCCGAGGTTGGATTCTACAGGAGTGCTGATCTTGTTCAGCGGAAGGGTCAGCACCTGCTCCTTAAACTCCTGCACGCTCCACTGCCCGACGGTAAAGTCTTTGTAGACGCCGCCATTGTCTTTGGAAGAGGAGTCATCCGAGTACTTTTTGGCCAGCTCGGCAAAGTCTCCCCCATTGTCCAGCTGGGATTTGACATCCTTGGCGATCTTCAGCGCTTCTTCCTTGGTCCGCTCCTTGTTATTCGAATCGGTCAGGCCGATCAGAATATGATGCACCGTAGCCACCATGAAATCCTGCTTGTTGCTTTCATATTGCTTCTTGATGTCATCTTCGGTCACTTTGGCGTTCATGTCCTCCATGACGGTCATGACCTGCACCAAGTACTGTTTAAGCTCATCCTCTTTGAGCTTCTGTTGATCGAGCAGCTGCTTGAACTGGTCATCGCCCACCTGCTTCTTCATTTGGTCGATCTGCTGGCCGGCCTTTTTCTCGCCTTCCTTCTTAGCATCGTCCGTAGCCTTGCCGCTCAAATATTTGAAGGCAATTTTCTGCTTTACCAAATAATCCTGAAAGTCCGCCATGTCCATAAATTGGGCATATTCAGGAGACATAAAGGTCATGATTTTTTTCTGCGTGTTAAATTCGTTTTCCGTAATTTCTCCGCCCTCGTAAGTTGCCACGGCTTTGCTGGCATCCTTTTGGTCATCGGAGCCGCCTTTCTCACAGGCTGCCAGCACGGAAAGGGTCAGTACACACACCAACGTCAGCAAAATTCCTCTCCATGCTTTTTTCTTATTGAACAACATCCTGAAGTTCCTCCTTCGATTTGAACAGCCCACGGATCGCTTCCAAGAATTGTTCCAGCAGATCGAGCAGCTGCTTGTCATCAAGCCCCTTGCCTTTGATTCTGATCGTCATTTGAGCTTCCTGCTCAAATTGTACACGTCTCTCGAAGCGATTGCCAACCTGTGCAAGCTTCGCGGTGCTAACCGCCTTTTCCCGCCCCTCGTAAAATTTGAGGGTCAGATCATCCCCACGGCGGTTGATGGAGTCAATGCCGTACATCTTGCCGTATACCTTCAGCCGGGCGACGGTCAGCAGGTTCGTTACCGCCTCAGGCAGCTCCCCAAAGCGGTCCAGCAGTTCATCCTCCAGCTCTCTTCCGTCATCGAACGAAGAAACTGCCGCCACTTTTTTATAGATCTCGATCTTTTGAATGCTGTCATAAATGTACTCGGACGGCAAATATGCATCGATGCCGATATCCAGCGCAGTATTCCACGTTTTCTCCGGCTCGGCCTTTTCCCCGAGAACGGACACCTTCCGCTTCTGAATTTCCTCGGCAAGCATTTGCGAGTACAAATCGAAGCCAACGGAGGCAATGAACCCGTGCTGCTCCGCACCGAGCAGGTTTCCTGCCCCGCGGATCGCCAGGTCGCGCATCGCGATTTTGAAACCGGAGCCGAGCTCCGTAAATTCCTTAATCGACTGCAGACGTTTTTCCGCCACCTCGGTTAGCACCTTATCCCGCTGGTACGTAAAATACGCGTACGCAATCCGGTTGGAACGGCCAACCCGGCCGCGCAGCTGATAGAGCTGGGACAAGCCCATTTTGTCAGCATCATGTACGATGAGCGTATTCACGTTCGGGATATCGACGCCGGTTTCGATAATGCTCGTGCTGACCAGGACGTCGTATTCCCCGTCCAGAAAGTCGAGGATCGTCTTCTCCAACTCCGTCTCCGACATTTGTCCGTGACCTACCCCAACCTTGGCCTCCGGCACCAGCGCCGAAATTTGGGCCGCCATTTCATGAATGCCTTGAACCCGGTTGTACAGATAATACACCTGACCGCCGCGGGCCAGCTCCCGTTCGATGGCTTCCCGCACCAGCGTCTGGCTGTATTCCACAACATACGTCTGCACCGGGAAACGGTTCTCCGGTGGCGTCTCGATGACAGACAGATCCCGGACTCCCAGCATGGACATATGCAGCGTCCGCGGGATCGGCGTCGCTGTCAGGGTCAGCACGTCGACATTGGTCTTCAGACGCTTCAGCTTCTCCTTATGCGTCACGCCGAACCGCTGCTCCTCGTCCACAATCAAGAGGCCCAAATCCTTGAACACCAGATCCTGGGACAACAAGCGGTGTGTCCCGATCACGACGTCAACCGTGCCCTGGCGGAGTCCCTTGATCGTCTCGTTCTGCTCTTTCCGCGAACGGAACCGGCTCAGCACCTGAATGTTCATCGGATATCCCGAGAACCGCTCCCGGAACGTCTCATAATGCTGCTGCGCCAGAATCGTCGTCGGAACAAGGACGGCCACCTGCTTGCCTTCCATAGCGGACTTGAATGCGGCGCGGATAGCCACTTCGGTCTTGCCGTAGCCCACGTCTCCGCACAGCAGCCGGTCCATCGGACGGTTCCGCTCCATGTCTTTCTTAATCTCTTCGATCGCCCGCAGCTGATCGCGTGTCTCGTCGTATGGGAACATCTCCTCGAATTCTTGCTGCTCGGTCGTGTCCTTCTCAAAGCCGTATCCCGGCGTCGACTGCCGCTCGGCGTATAGTTTGATCAAATCGTCAGCGATATCCTGAACGGAAGAGCGGACTTTGTTTTTGACGCGTGTCCACTCGTTGCCGCCCAGTTTATAGATCTTCGGCTCTTTTTCCTCTGAACCGACGTATTTTTGAATGAGGTCAATCTGTTCGATCGGCACGGACAACTTGTCGCCGCCGGCATACAGGATATGCATATAGTCCTTGTGGATGCCGTTAATTTCCAGCGTGCCGATACCCATATATTTACCGATGCCGTGGTTTTGATGGACGACATAATCGCCGACCTTCAGCTCGGTATAGCTCTTGATGCGCTCGGCGTTGTCAATGTTTTTACCCAGCTTGCGGATCTTCCGCTGCTTCTGGGAGAACATTTCGCCTTCGGTAATGACCGCCAAATGAATGGATGGCATCTCAAAACCCGTCTGCAGGTTGCCCTGCAGCATGACCGGTTCCTCGATGTTGTAATCCTGCAGCACACGCCGCATCCGGTCAAGACGTTCGTCGCTGCTGGCAAGCATCATCACCTGAACCCCGGACTTATGCCAGCGGTCCATTTCCGCCTTCAGTACGTTCATCTGCCCATGAAAATCCTGCATGCCCCGGCTGATAAAGTTCAGGATGTTCTGAGGCTGGGTATGCGGAACCTGGCGCAGGAAAATGGACATGAATATTGTCTGGAACGGGCGCTGGTACAGCACCTCGTCGCCGTCGACGGACAAAAGCAGTTGAGGCAGCGTCTTTCCGTTCTGCAGCAGATGCAGGTTCCACTCGGATTCGTCGCGCTCCAGCTGTTTGGCCGTTTCGAGAAGGCGTGCCGGCTCGTCAAGAACGAGAACGGTGTCCTTCTGCAGGTAATCGTACAACGTCTTCCGCTCCGGATAGAGCAGAGAAATATATTTATAGATTTCCGGAAAATAGACATGCTCGCGCAGCAGCTCCATTTCCCGGTTCATTTCTTCCGTTAGACGCAGCTTCGCCTGCCGGTCGGTCATCTTGCCCAGCTGCTCCTCCAGCAGTTGAGCGGTGGCTGCGGCCGCCTGCTCCAGCCTTTGATGATCAGCGATGATCTCCTTGCAGGGCGTAATCGTAACTTCCTTGACCTTATCGATCGACCGCTGATCGGATGGGTCAAACGTACGGATCGAATCGATCTCGTCGTCAAATAGCTCGACGCGGAAGGCCAACAGGGAGGTCATCGGGTAAAAATCGATAATTCCCCCGCGGACGCTCATTTCGCCTTTGCCTTCCACCCGCTCGACCCGTTCGTACCCCATTTCGATCATTTGGGACAAGAATGCTTGGGCATCCAGCGTGCCGCCATCCCGAATCACAATCTGGGCTTTGGCCATTACTTCCGGGGCAGGCAAAAACCGGCGCACACCCGAAAACGGTGCCACCACAATACCCGAAAACCCCTGCGCGCACTTCATCAGCACATCAATACGCTGCGCAAGGGTCTCTGGGCTGGATACTGCGGACTCCGCCGCCACCAGCTCATTGGCCGGATATAGCAGCACACGGTCCGGTGAAAGCGCTTCCTGTAGATCCTCCGCGATTTTCTGGGCGGAAAACATGTTGTGAGTGACGACGAGCATCGGGCGCTTGATTTCTTCAAAGAGTGCCGACAGCATAACCTGTCGTGCGGACCCCGATAACCCGGAAACGAGCTGTTCCTTCATCCCGGCCGATAACCCGGCGGTAATCGACTTTAAATCCGGATCTTTAGAGAAAGCTTCTATAAGTGCATGTAACAAAGGGGGCACCTCTCTTATGCTTACTTGTTATCTTTTGGATGGTAGATTGAATTTTACCATAAAATACCTGACTGCGGTGATTTTTCGCTGTGCTTCATTAAAATATATCTACCGGTCGGAGACATCCCCTATCTATAGGGAAACCAGACAAAAGGAATACCCAAAAGGAGCCTCAGCAGCACTGCCAAGGCCCTTCCATTCACGGTATCTGTCCGCATTCTGCGGTTTCGCGCACAACATTATTGAAGCGGGTTTACCAACAGACTCAGCTCCGGATTGTTCTCCAGCGCCTCTCTACAGTAATCGCAGATCACTTTGACCGTTACGTCACCGCTTAAATCATACGCTATTATATCTCTACGTTCTGCCGGGGTCAAGGAATGGAACCCCAGCTGGGCGTCGGTAACCAGGGACGAATCTATTCTTCCGAGCGGCGTGCGGCAGTGCCGGCAAATATAATTTATTGCCATCTATATGCCTCCTGAAAGTCATTTATACTTCAGTATGCCCGAAAAAACGTCCGTTTAGCCTCGTCGTGTCACCTGCCCCCGAGATCAACCGTTAAATTTGGCCATCGTTTGTTCAAAGGTATGATCCAAACTGAATTCTGCGGCGTCACAAGCCTGCTCGATCATATGCTTCAGCAGCTCATTCTCCTTTTTCGGAAAATTCGAAAGCACATAGTCGACGATCGCGAATCCGGGCTCAGGACGGGATATGCCCATCCGGATCCGGTCAAACACCTGTATTCCCGTATGCTGAATGATCGATTTGATACCGTTGTGGCCCCCGGCGCTGCCCTGATACCGCAGGCGGATTTTGCCGATTTCCGTATCCAGGTCATCATAAACAACGATCATGTCCTCGAGTTTGGCCTTGTAATAGTCCATATAAGCGCGTACCGATTCTCCGGACAGGTTCATGTAAGTCATTGGCTTGATGAGAACGACTTTATCCGATCCGATAAAGCCCTCGCCGATCAGCGCCTTGCACTTGCTCGGCCCAAACTTGATACCGTGCCGATCAGCCAGCGCATCCAGCATCATAAAACCGACGTTGTGACGCGTCTTTTCATAATTGGATCCCGGATTCCCGAGTCCTACAATCCATTTCATTGCTTTATTCGATCCTCCAAACCGACCGCTGCTGCTACGCCATTTTCGCAAGGTAGCATTAGCACCAAATTTTGTTACAATAGAGTTTAGGATGTTGTTTCTCGCTTCTTGCTTCTGCATCCATGATCACCATAAGAAGGTGGAACGGTTCATGACCGAATTCGGCCAATTGCTTACGCTGCACCGGCACTTTCAGCAGCACCAAATCCACGGAATCCCCGTTCAGGTTCTCCGCCAGGGCGTACATGTGGATATTGGAACGATTACCTCATTTACCAAACACTTCGTTGAAATTCAAGGTACGCTGTACAACCGGAATTTGTACACGTTTGTGTCGACTCCCGGATATTAAAAATCATGCGCGAGAAGGGTTATATTTCCTGGAGCCAGGAAACATAACCCTCTCTTTGCATATACCTGCCTTGCCTTATTCGATTTCGAACAGCTTGCTGATGGACAATTCCTCATGAACGCGGATAATCGCTTCACCCATCAGCGGAGCTACCGACAGCACCTTGATCTTATTGCTCGGCTCCGGGTGCATAATCGGAATCGTGTCCGTTACGATGACCTCGCTAAGCGGGGAATTCTCCAGGCGTTCCATCGCCGGGCCCGAGAAGACAGGGTGCGTACAGCAGGCATACACTTCCTTGACGCCGCCTTCCATCAGGGCATTGGCTCCGAGTACGATCGTGCCGGCCGTGTCGATAATGTCATCGATCAAAATGGCCGTCTTGCCTTCGATATGGCCGATGATGTTCATGACTTCACTAACGTTCGGTTCCGGACGGCGTTTATCAATGATAGCCAGCGGGGCATTCAGGAAATCAGCCAGTTTTCTGGCACGAACCACACCACCGTGGTCAGGAGACACAACAACCGGATTCTCAATTTGCTTGGAACGGAAATACTGGGCCAGAATCGGCACCCCAAGCAGATGATCAACCGGAATGTCGAAGAAGCCTTGAATCTGCATCGCATGCAGGTCCATCGTGATGACACGGTGGGCACCCGCCTTCTCAATCAGATTCGCAACCAGCTTGGCGGTAATCGGGTCACGGGAACGGGCCTTACGGTCTTGACGCGCATACCCATAGTAAGGGATTACGACGTTAATGCTCTTCGCAGAAGCACGCTTCAGCGCATCGACCATGATCAGCAGTTCCATGAGATTGTCATTTACCGGACCGCACGTCGATTGCACGACATAAACGTGGCAGCCGCGGACGCTCTCCGATAATTTTACCTGAATCTCACCATCGCTGAAGCTGGTCGTATGCGAATCCCCCATAGGGATGCCGATATAATCCGCAATTTGCTGTGCGAGCTTCGGATTGGAATTGCATGTAAATATTTTTAACTTCGAATCACAATAAGTCATAGAATTAAAACCCTCCGTGCTGGTTCATTGAAATTCTGGCCTGCCTCCATGCCGCTTGAAACCATGTATCTCATACTCCCCGATAAGACGGGGGCACTTTACGTTTATACCTGCTGCTTACTTTCCTTCTTGGCTTTAGCCTTGGAGCGGATCTTCTCGGCATATCCAGGCTTATTTTCCTGGCGTTTTCTGGCGATGGCCAGGTCATTCTCCGGAACCGATTGGGTAATCGTCGAGCCTGCGACCACGTATGCTCCTTTGCCGACCTTCACCGGAGCCACCAGGTTCACGTTGCTGCCGATAAAAGCATCATCTTCAATTTCAGTCATAAACTTATTATACCCATCGTAGTTGACCGTTATCGCACCGCAGCCGACATTGACGTTTTTGCCTACCGTCGCGTCGCCGACATAGCTTAGATGCGAAACCTTGGAGCCGTTATCGATCGTTGCATTTTTCACTTCCACAAAATCGCCGATCTTCACGTCTTCCCCAAGCTTGGATTTCGGACGCAAGTATGCATACGGGCCTACTGATGTTCTTGAACCTACCTCGGCCTGATCCAGCACCGAATGTTTGACGGTTACGCCGTCGCCGATAACGGAATCGCTGATATCGCTTTGCGGACCGATCACGCAGTCCTCACCGATGACGGTTTTTCCTTTTAGTACCGTACCGGGATAAATCACGGAGTCGGCCCCAATGGTCACGTCAGCACCGATATACGTCGAGGCGGGATCGATGATCGTGACTCCGTTCAGCATATGACGGATATTAATGCGTTCCCGCATTAACCCTTCAGCCTCTGAAAGTGCACGGCGATCATTAACGCCGATCGACTCAGCGTAGTCGTCGGT
This sequence comes from Paenibacillus sp. XY044, assembly GCF_002257645.1. Classification (GTDB taxonomy): domain Bacteria; phylum Bacillota; class Bacilli; order Paenibacillales; family Paenibacillaceae; genus Paenibacillus_AQ. Next base: position 43,397 of record NZ_NQMO01000016.1, read on the forward strand.
CACATAGCCAAGAACGGTTTCTCCCTCGCCTACAAGAATCCCGATCACGTCCGTTAAATAATACTCCTGTTGGACGTTGTTGTTCGTAACTTTCTCCAAAGCGGCAAACAATTTCGCATTATCAAAAACATAAGTGCCTGTATTGATTTCACGAACCGCATCCTCTTCCGGTGTGCAGTCCTTCTGTTCAACGATACGTTGTACGCTTCCGTCCTCGCTGCGGATTACGCGTCCGTAACCCTGAGGCTGGTCCATATAGGCACCCAGTACAGTGGCGGCAGCATTGTTGCTTTCATGCAGCTGAGTCAGCCCCTGCAGTGTCTCGGCTGTGACCAGCGGAGTATCGCCGCAGATGACAATGGTTGAGCCTTCTTCTGTGCCAAGTAAAGCTTTGGCTTGCTTCACGGCATGGCCTGTACCTAGCTGCTGCTCTTGCAGCACATATTCAGCGGCCTCACCCAGATAAGATTGGACAGCCTCTGCCCCGTGGCCAACTATGACAATGCTGCGTTCGCAGTTCACCTGTTTGACAGTATCCACCACGTGACCAACCATCGGTTTGCCACAGACGGGATGTAGCACTTTGTATAGTTTGGATTTCATTCGTTTTCCCTGCCCTGCAGCAAGAACAATCGCCATTCTTTTCAAGGATCTTGACCTCCTACTCTAGTACTCGCTCAATACTGAATATATCGTATTATAAGCAAAAAGAAAAGAGAGCCATAGTCCTGGCTCTCCTTTCCTTGAACCCCAATTGTAAACTTAAGCGCCTTCCTCGATTACTTCTTCTTCACTGGCAGCGCGTTCATATTCCGCCAAGACGGCCGTTTGAATCTTCTCCCGGGTGCCGGAAGAGATTGGGTGGGCAATGTCGCGGAATTCTCCATCCGGAGTGCGTTTGCTCGGCATAGCAACGAACATTCCATTGTTTCCATCGATGACCCGAATGTCATGAACAACAAATTCGTTATCAATGGTAATGGATGCGATTGCTTTCATTCTCCCCTCGGAGTTAACGCGGCGGAGTCTGACATCCGTAATTTGCATGTGTGTGTTCACCACCTTTTTCCATCAGAGACTTGGTGTATAATTCCACACAGCATCCGCGAAATCCTCTTTTTTAAGTTAACAAAATGTCCTAAAATCAGGAATTTTTTTATATGATTGTGAGTGTCGACAGACTTCGGAACTATTCGCCGATAAAATATTTTTATCGACAAAATCCGCAGGCTTCCTCGACACTAGGATGGATCGAAATAATTCCCCGGGCTCACAAATATTTCCTTCGTCTTCGGATCGACTGCCGTCAGTGTTGCTAATGACACGTAATCGTGCAGGAGCCGCTCCTCCGATTCCACCGCTCCCGACTCGACCAATACGCCTACGCCTGCGACTTCTGCATCAAATTCAGCCAGCAGATCCACCATGCCTTGAATGGTACCGCCCGCTTTCATGAAATCGTCCACGATCAAGACGCGCGATTTTTCCTTCAGCGCCCGCCGCGACAGGGACATCGTGTGGATACTCTTATGCGAGCCCGACACGTAATTGATGCTTACGGCAGATCCTTCTGTCACCTGATGGTCCCGGCGCACGAGAACGACCGGCAGGTTCAGCTGGGCCCCGGTGGCATAAGCCAGCGGGATCCCCTTGGTCTCCACGGTCATGACCACGTCGATTTCTTTGCCGGAGAATGCAGTGGCAATAATTTTCCCCGCTTCGTTCATCAGGGAAGGCTGACCCAACAGGTCGGACATGTACAAATATCCTCCGGGCAGGATCCGGTCTTTCTGCTGAAGCTGGGAACAAAGATCGTTCGCAAACACCAGCGCCTGCTCCTTCGGAATTTTCGGAATATATTTCACGCCTCCGGCGGCCCCTGCTAGCGTCAGCAGGTCCCCGATGCCCTCTTCCTCAAACACTTCCTTGATAATGACCAAATCTTCGCTGATCGAGGATTTGGCGGCTCCGTATCTATCGGCAAATGTGGTGAGCGGGATCAATGTATGCGGTCTGGCCAGAAGATACTGCGTCATTTCCACCAAACGCGCGCTTCGCTTTAATTTTTTCACGAAATACTCCTCGCTATCGCTGTATTCATCGGAATTCAAAACAAAATCACCCAGAAAATCCGAATATTATAGTAAGAATATATCATTTTTGTACGGATATGTACAACCTGATTGACGAAGTTAGGTCAATAGGCGCACCGCATACACTTCTTTGCAAAAGCCCCGCAGCCCGTTATAGATCCGCGCCACCTTCGACTCCTTATACACCAGTCCGAATACGGTCGGACCGCTGCCCGACATCAAGGCCCCGTCCGCGCCGAGCCGCAGCATCCCTTCCTTCAACTGCTGTACTTCGGGATGCAGCCTCAGCGTCACATCCTCCAACACGTTCCCCAAGCGGCTGCATACGCCGTGGAAGTCACCTGTTTCAATCGCGCTGATCATTCCTTTGGCCGACGGATGCTCCTTGATCTGCGCCGCCCTGAATTTGCCGTAAACCTCCGCGGTCGACACGTTAATCGGCGGTTTGGCCAAAATCACCCAGCACTGGAGTGGGTTCGCTACGGGCGTCAGCTTCTCTCCCCGCCCGGTAGCCAGCGCAGTGCCCCCGGTCACACAGAACGGAACGTCCGACCCGAGCTCAGCACTTAGCTTTTGCAGCTCCCCGACCGGAATGTTCAAATTCCACAGTCGGTTCAGGCCGCGAAGGGTAGCGGCGGCGTCGCTGCTTCCTCCGGCCAGACCCGCTGCTACGGGGATCTTTTTATCCAGATGGATATGCACCCCGCTCTTGACGTCATAACGGTCCTTAATCAGTCGTGCGGCCTGAAAGGCCAAATTCTTCTCATCCAGCGGTATGTATCCCGCCTGGCTCGAAATAATAATCGTATCCCGGGGCAAAGCCGACATCTCCAGCCGATCCGCCAGGTCGACCATAGTCATGACCATTTCAACCTCATGATAGCCGTCTGGCCGTTTATGTAATACATCCAGCATCAAATTGATTTTGGCCGGAGCTTTTTCGTAAATTTTCAAGGCTTTCACCCACTCTCAAGATTCCCTCTATCCGAAATGAACACAAGCCATCTTTTCTCCTTCGTTCAGTCCGGCGATCTGGAATGAATCCAAGCGAGTTCTTCTTGGGTTCCTTCCAGTGTTCTGGAACGAATTCAAGCGATATCCTCTCCTTGGGTTCAATCCAGTTATCCGGAATGAACTCATACTGCTTTGGCTTTTTACGGTTCAATGCGAAATCTGCAACTTCAAATCATTATATCAAACTGAACCAGTCAAGTCATTTTCCGTTTAGAGAGAAAAGACAGAGCGGACGAAGCCCCTTAACTCAAAAACGGAGAACCTCCACTTGGGAGGCCTCCGCTGGCACTGCTGGTGAGATCAGGATTTGCGTGCGGCGGCCTGTTCGGCAAGCTGGATCGCTCTTTTTACCATGTTGCCCGCATCTTTGGCCTTAATACCTCCCCAGCCTTCCTGCTGGACGGTTTCATAAAAACCCAAATCCTTAGCCAGCTCATTCTTCAGCTCATCCGACATGACACTGCGACGTCTGCGGCTCATGAACATCCTCCTTTGGTTCCATCGGAATTAGGCTGCTTGCCTTTAGTATTATCCCGCTCCCGGACGTTCCTCATTCCATATCCCCCTGCCAACAAAAAACAGCCCTCCATAAGGAAGGCTGTTTTGTCAATAAAGTTACGCTTTCTCCAACTCGATCCGGGTGCCGGTATTATCATCGCAGATAATAACCTCCACGGATTCAGTAAGAATATCGGCATAGCTGTATGAAACACGTTTAAAGGTTTGATGTTCTTGATCCAGTTTCACAATAAAAACAGATGGGTACGTTTCTTCCAAAACACCAGTACGCTCGACGGTCTTGCGACGACCACCGTTAGCCCGAAGCGAGATCTTCTGACCCACATGAGCTTCGAGATTGCGTTTGATTTCCAACAGCGTATTTTTAGCCATTGTCGACGACCACCTCTTTCCTTGTCCATTATAACTCGAAAAGAGAGTTTTGTCAAATTAAAACAATAATTATATCAGCAACAATTTTATGTTGTCAACGAATTTTTTTACGGAACTTTAGTTCAATTCTGCTTACAACCGGAAAACGACAAAAAACCGTAATCCGCCGGCAGATTACGGTTCCTGCATTCATCGTTATGCTGTCAAATCAAGAGCCATACCACAGGCTAAATGGCCGACGGTGTCACTTTAAGCTTGGTTAAATCGTTCAGCCGGGGCAGACCGATCCGGTAACTCCCGCGGGTCTCTATTCCCCCGACGCCCTGCGTACCACTGATCGTATTGTGAAGCACATCCGTCATGTTGATCGTGTCTCTCACCGATGTAAAAGACGCTTTGGCGGCAACGTAGACCGGATCCAGGGCATGAATTAATATGCGCCCCGGGGAACTGGCAAAATTGGCTCCGGCCTGCAGCAGCGCCTCAAAGTGCGACTGGCATGCCCCGGCGATAATCGTCAGCTGATCGTAATGGCGCTCGAACTGGCGTGCCACCTGAATCGCCCTGACGAAATTTTGCGAGTTTTTATAGCTGTTCAAGCTGTACAGATCCTGGTTCTGGCGATGCTTCAGCACACCGTCATGACCGGTGATCACCACAATATCCGGACGGATTCGAGGCAACAGCCGGTACAAGGCGTCCGCCATTCCCGCCTCATTCACATATTGGCCTTCGGCGGGAACCCGAAGCTGCTCATACAGATTCAGGCTTTTTTTTAAATAGTTTGGATCTCCATCCAGATGAAGCACCTTCCCGGGGACTTCGAAATAAGCCGGCTCAGCTGTTCCCCATTCCCCGCTTCCGCCCAAGGTGGCCTGATTCCGCTGGGTCTGCTCCTGGCGGTGACGTTTCAGCATACTGAGCGACTCGTTTGCTCTAATATTTGCTTTCTCGGTTTTTTCGCTTACCGGTGCATAGGGAACCCTTACCAAATCATCAAGCGGAGAATCCGCCAGAAGTCTGAACTCCGTTCCCTTAATCACCGCTTCATCCCTGCGCAAATCCTCTACGCGAAACGCGATATCGCCGCCGTAGGATCTGCGCACGACCAGGTCTCCAATATTCATGAACATCACCCCTACCCCATGGTATGGGCGAATCCCCCTATTGGTTCATCTTTTGTTTAATTTAAGCCGATGCCTTTCTTCCGCAGCAGATTGCTGAGCACGGCATATTCCTCAATACTAAGCGTCTCGCCGCGGCGGGACGGGTCAATTCCCGCCTCCTGCAGCAGCTGATCTAGGCGCTCCCGTCCTTCTTTGGGGAAGAAGCGGCTCTTCAAATTGTTCGAGATCGTCTTTCGCCGCTGGGCGAACGAAGCTTGTACCACTTCGAAGAAATGCTGCTCATCGTCCACCGCAACCGGCGGCTGTTCCCTTACCGACAGACGGATCACCGCCGATTCCACGTTCGGCTGCGGAATAAATACCGTCTTCGGCACGATGCACACCAGCTCCGGTACGCTGTAATACTGTACGGCGATGCTCAGGCTGCCGTATTCCTTCGTACCGGGCCGGGCGGCCATCCGGTCCGCTACTTCCTTCTGAATCATCACGACGATGTTCTCGAGCGGCAGCCGCTCCTCGAGCAGCTTCATCAGGATCGGCGTCGTCACATAGTAAGGCAAGTTAGCCACGACGCTGACTTTAGACACTTGGGCAAAATTGTTCCTAAACAGATCGGCGAGATCCGTCTTCAGCACGTCTCCATGGTGAACCTTTACGCCGGGATAAGGGGCGAGAACCTCCTCAAGGATCGGAATCAGCCTCTGGTCGATCTCGACCGCCGTTACGGCCCCCGCCTGCTGGGCCAGCTTCTCGGTCAGGGCGCCGATGCCTGGGCCGATCTCGAGCGCTCCCTTGGTGGAATCGAGCCCGGCCGCGTCCACGATTTTATTTAAAATATTTTGGTCGATCAAAAAATTTTGCCCCAGGCTCTTTTTGAATGAAAAGCCGTGGCGCTGGATAATTTCTTTGGTTCGCCTCGGTGTGGCGATGTCCTCCATGCCGTTCACGTTGTCCGCCCTCCTCCTTCATCTTCGATACGGGCAAGCGCATCCGCAAATTCCTCGCGGGATATTTGAAATATAGCGAGTCGCTTATAAAATTGTTTGCCGTTGCAGTAACCGATACCAAGCAGGTTGCCCATCGCCATCCGACGGGCGGCAGCATCCGGGTGCACCAGCAGCCCCGCCTCCATCAGATCCTCCATGTCGATCTGGCTCTCCGCCCCCTCATAAGAGGTATGAACCCGCTCCAGAGCTCTGCGGATCGCCTCAGGCGTGGCGTTCTCCACGCCGATATCACCTTTGCGGGTCGCATCAGCTTCCGGGATAAATGCATGCTTGCAGCCGGGCACCTTGGCCGAAATGATTTTGCGGATTCTTTCGCCGGCGTGGTCCGGGTCTGTCAGCACAATGACCCCACGCCGCTCCTGAGCCAGCGCGATCCGCTGCAATATGCGTGCATTGATGGCAGAGCCGCCCGTCTCGATCGTATCGGCATCCACTGCCCGCTTCACGGCCACGGTATCATCCCGGCCCTCCACCACAATGACTTCTTTAATCATGATTCCCTGTCTTCCTTTCGAATACATTATACCCGTCAATGCAGCCAGACAGCCAAGTATCCATGCAATACATATTGGGTATAAATGTGGGGCCTGTTCAGGTAAGCTGAGGAGGCCCCAGATTAGACAAACAGCTATAAATTAACAACAAAAAGAAGAGGAAAGCTCCTCTTCTTTAGCATGACATTTTCATGATCATAATACTATAACATTAGAATGGCAAAGTAAAACGAAATTAGTTCAGCTCCGGTTTGACCGGACCGATCACGTACACTTTAAGGCCTGATTTGCGGCCAAAGTTGCGTGCCTGCTGCACAGAATCGTAATAGATATCGATTATATTTCCCTTAATAGCTCCGCCCGTGTCTTCCGCACGGCGGAAGCCAACGCCTTCGATGTAAACCCACCATCCCAATGGAATGACGCTTGGATCAACCGCAATCGTGCGGCCTTCCGTGACGCGTGTTCCTGTGGCGGTGCGTGTGCCGACTCCGGACTCGCCAGAAGAATATGCGGTCATGGAGACTTTGAGCAGCTTCTTGTAGGAAAAGTCAACGCCGGCCTTGCTTACCCGGTTGTTACTGCTGCTGCTGACCTTCTTCACCTTAGCGGGGGTGGAAGAATGATTGGCAACGGCAGTTTTGACTTCGGTTACCACGGGAACGGGTTTCTTCTTCGTGCCGACGGCAATGACCCTATCCTTGGTCACCGTTTGCACTTCTTTGCCCACCATCTTCATGGACACCAGCTTGCCGTCTTTGTACTGCTTCTCAATGTACTGCACCATGACGCCTGGGGATCCCTGCTGAATCACCCGCGACTCGCCTTTGTAAATGCTGGGGTCCGAGGTTTTAACCACCCGGAAGGGGAGGGACTCATGGCGTTGTACTACTTGTTTGTTCGTCCGAACAATTCGGATGTCCGTATTAGCGGAGACCGACGTTTCAATAGCCGGAGAGACAATGTCGGATTCCTTGACTTTGACGCCGGTTTCTTTCAGCACGTCGCCGACCGTTTTGGCCGTTGTATACAAATGCTTCGTTGCACCATCAGCTGTCACCTTGACAGGACTCGCGCGGTCGATCACGACCTTGTCGCCGTCGGATATGGCCCCGCTCAGCGGCATCGATATTTGGTCCTGGGGTTTCAGACTGATTTCCTGCTCATCCAGCATTTCTTGAAGTAACGATGTATTGGTCTGTATAGATTTCATTTGACCGTCTACTACCAAATAAACTTGTTTTCGCGATTGACTGTACACGAGCAGCAAGATCATCAAGGTAACCGCGATTGAAACGATAGCTGCAGTGGAGATCTGGCGCAAATTCTCATGCTTCCATCGCAATGCGTAAGACATGCTGGAGATTTTTGAATCATGGGTCTTCTCTGGTTGGAAAACGCCCACTTTCTCGATCCTCCTTCATAGCCTCGCCGTCTAGAGTTATGCATGATTGTGTTTGACGCGACTATACTCAATTTTTTACAAGAACCCGCAGAAAGCATGCGTTCTTGCACCATGAACCAATCTCCCCATCATGATTTGTCACCTCCTGTTATACAACAGTATGTTGACTGCCCCTCCTTTATTCAAAACAAAAGAAGCCGATAGAAAAGAGCTTACGAGGAACTCTTTCGTGGCTTCCGGATGTCTGAATATCGGAATTGTCATGCACGAGGGTACCTCTCTTTATACGCTTACGGGGTTAGCTGTCGGGTTCGGGCGAAAGAGAGCCGCCCTATTCGCGACCTTACGCTCATGGCGTAAAGACGTTCAATTCACCCCAGAGACCCAAGAAAGAAATCAATTACGCTTGCGAGCTTGGGACCGCTTCCGGTCCGTAATGACCCGCTCCTGTAATGGTTCCCCCGTTCTCCCATGCGGGAGACTCAGCGAGACTGGTTCATGAAAGCTGCGAAGGTAAGACCTTAACGACAGCTCAATGATTCACTGAAAAGATGATATCCTGTTTTGATGCATGTTGTAAAGCGGTAATCAACCACGTTTATTTGAAAAAGTGGTTAAAAAAATGTAATATTCGGCGTTTTGTTTATTAAAAATCTTTAATCATTCGCTCATGCTCATTATTTTGGCTGTTTTCCTCCCGATTTCACATAATTCCAAATCGTTCCAGCCCATTTCGGGTGGTAATCTGAGCAATTTCCTCCAGGTCAACCCCTTTAATCTGGGCTGCCGCTTCAGCCACCAGGCGGACATTTGCCGACTCGTTTCTTTTCCCGCGGAAGGGATGCGGGGTGAGATAAGGGGAGTCGGTTTCGATGAGCAGCCTGTCCATCGGAACCTGGGCCAGCACTTCTTTGGGGACTCTGGCATTCTTGAACGTAATCGGTCCGCCAAACGAGAGATGAAAGCCCATATTCAGGCACAGCTTTGCGGTTTCCCAGCTCCCCGAAAACGAGTGCATGACCCCGCCGACCTCGCTAGCCTTCTCTTCCCGTAAAATTTTCACAATATCCTCGTGGGCGTCCCGGTTATGTATAACAATCGGCATGCTAAGCTCTCGGGCCAGGCCAATCTGCTGACGGAGGACCCGGTGCTGCACGTCCTTCGGAGAGGTATCCCAATAGTAATCCAGACCAATTTCACCGATCGCCACCACCTTGGGGTGACTGCATAAGGATGCAATCCACTCCAGATCGCCTTCCTGCATAATAACGGCGTCCTGCGGATGCCAACCAATTGCCGCGTACATAAAATCATACGTCTCCGCCAGCTTCATCGTCGATGGAATCGTCTCCCGGTTAAAGCCAACGTTGATCATCCGGGTTACGCCGGCTTGTACGGCATGATCTATGACCTGCTCCCGGTCTTCGTCGAATTGATGCGCATCCAGATGGGTATGTGTGTCGAACAGCTCCATGAATAAAACTCCTTTCTTGTCGGTGAAACAAGTCCCGTCTTTGTACGGTATTTTGTCATTAAAGCTTGAAAATGCGGGAAATCGAAGGAGAAAGGGCAGTTATTGCCTTTTCCAATTTATCTTCGGGGTAATATAAGTGATATTTCCCGCGGTGAATGCCGCTGATGGAACGGACAATATCCGACACCTCGGATATTTCCCTCAGATGCTCCTGGCGGTCGAGCAGCAAGATCTGTTTCTGGCTCGACTCATCGCCCGGACGAAATACATCGTAAGGAAGATCAGTCGGAAAATCAATCTCCAGATCATATTCGGGATTCATCCCGGCTTGTTCAAACTCCCTGCGGATTTCATCGATCATTTCCAAATCGACCGAGTCCATTTCTACATATTTATACAGATTGCGGTGCATAAACCGGGTACACAGCTCGCTGAGTATACGGTCGTCCTCATAGGACCACTGGAGGAATGCCGTCTGAATCAGAGCCTCGTCCAGCTTCAGGTAATCTTTAACATCCAGCCTGTCTTCGAACAGCTGCGGCAGCGGCTCGACCATAAAGCCAAATGAATATGCATCCTGGTATAGCTCCTTGGCCCGGCGGAAAATCTGGCGCAATATAATTTCCGAACTGCGGGTCACCGGATGGAAGTATACCTGCCAGTACATCTGGTACCTGGACATCAAATAATCCTCCACGGCATGCATTCCGGATTCCTTGACCACTACTCTCCCCTGGTATGGACGGAGCATTCTTAAAATACGGTCAATATCAATCGTACCGTAGTTCACCCCAGTGTAATAAGCATCCCGAAGCAGGTAATCCATGCGGTCAGCATCCAGGGGACTTGAAACGAGATTCACCACGATGGGTTTGTCATAGGTTTTTGCGATGACGGAGGACACCTTGTCCGGAAAGCCCGGGGCAATCTCGCTCAGAATGCCGTTCACTTCCGTATCTCCGGTAACAATCCGGCGCGTCCAGTCTTCGTGGTTCATGTGAAACGCTTCTTCAATAGAATGGGAAAACGGACCGTGTCCCAAGTCGTGCAAAAGCGCCGCACACAACGTCAGCAGCCTCTCTTCCTTCGGCCAGTCCGGATACCCGCTGCGCTCAAATTGCGAAATAATCCGCCGCGTAATCTCATATACCCCTAATGAGTGAGAGAAACGGCTGTGCTCCGCTCCATGAAACGTTAAGTAAGAGGTTCCAAGCTGCCTGATCCGCCGCAAGCGCTGAAACTCGGTTGTATTAATGAGCCGCCAAATCGTGGAGTCCTGGACGTGAATATAATTATGAACCGGATCTTTAAATACTTTTTCCTCATGTAGTGGATTCATGTTCAGGTCAACTCCGTTTCTTTTGTGAATTATGGTTCCAAATTGTTTTAATTTTGAAATATTTTTGACAATTTATGTCGAGGCATGTCGAAATAAGCAGAATTAAGGATTTCCAAATCGACATTATCCTACCAAGGAGATATAATTGGAAAAGAATCCTGATATGAGTGATTTCCTAGCTGTTATGCTATTTGTAAGGTTATTGAACCAAATTTACTGGTTGACTGTTTTGGGAATCGTTGGTATTATTGATATCAATAAAGAGAGAACGTTGTCGAATTATGACATTTTAAAACTATGGCGAGAGGAGCAATGATCAGTTATGATGAAATCAACTGGTATTGTAAGAAAGGTAGACGAACTGGGTCGGGTAGTTATTCCCATTGAACTGCGCCGTACCTTGGGCATTGGAGAGAAAGATGCACTTGAGATTTACGTGGACGGAGAACGTATTATGCTCAAGAAATACGAACCGGCCTGCATCTTCTGCGGCAATGCCGAGAATGTAACTTACTTCAAAGGAAAAATTGTTTGTCACGATTGTATATCAGAAATCCCAACACCTGTGACAAATTAAGAATTTTAGTATATAATAAGAGTATTCAAATTGTTAATTCTAACCTTTTTCATATCTCCTTGGTGTCTCCTCGGCTTAGAACCCGGCCGTGGGAGGCATTTTTTTTGATTGGCGGCGATATCACCGCATTAAGGAGATCAGGAACAGCCGAAGCCGGGCGAAATCCCGGCTGCTTCTATTTTGACACAAGTTTCTAATCTCCGGAAAAACTTTCATCCCTATAAAAGGCGACTGGTTTTCGAAGAGTTCGGCTAAGAACCAGATATCTGTCCCTCCCGCCTGCTGCTCCCTTAAGCTTGCATTCGTTACAATAGCGCGTTATAAACATCCCTTTTGGAGACGCCGCGGTCGGTGGCTGCCTTCTTCATAGACTCTTTCCGCGTTAGCCCTTCAGTCTCATAATGCTGCACATGCTGTTCCACGGTCAACTCCTGCCACCAGGCATCCCGTTGTTTCTGCTCCTCCTGCGGATCCGCACCTTCCAGAACGAGGCAGTATTCCCCGAGTGGTGCATGCTCCTCCAGATGCTCCAGGCACTCTTCAATCGTTCCCCTTACAAACTCTTCATATCGCTTGGTCAGCTCGCGGGCGAGCACAATTTTTCGATTCCCGAGAATTTCAAGGATCGCTTTGAGTGTCTTCATTACCCGGTGGGGCGATTCGTAAAACAGCAGCGTTCCGGAAGCCGCCTGCAGCGGCTCCAGCACCGCTTGAATCTCCTTGCGTTCCCGGGGAAGAAAGCCGATAAACGTAAAGCGCTCAGTCGGCAGCCCCGAAACGATCAGAGAGGACAATGCTGCATTGGCTCCCGGGACCGGAATGACGGAAATTCCCTGTTCTAACGCCAACTGGACGAGGTCAGATCCGGGGTCGGAGATCGCCGGCAGTCCCGCGTCGCTGACGAGGGCCAAATTTTTTCCTTCTATTATATAGCGTATTAATTCAGGCCCGCTTGCCGCCTTATTATGCTCATGGTAGCTGAACAGCATGGACGGGGAAATGTCGAAATGGGTGAGCAGCTTGCGCGTCTGCCTTGTATCCTCTGCGGCGATGATGTCGCAGGATTTCAGCGTGTTCACCGCCCGAAAGGTCATGTCCTCCAAATTGCCGATTGGCGTGGCCACCAGGTATAGCGAACCCGGCGCGCCCTCCTCTTTTTCCTGGAAACTGCTTTGTATGCTCAGACTCATTCTTTCCCCTCTTTAGCTCCGTAATAAATATCCAGAATTTCCGGGCAGTAGCTGTTATTCTCATTATATACAATGAGCGGCGGCAGCAACCGCACCTCCGGCTTCCCTTCCCTCATCGCCTCGACCAGCACCATATTCGCCTCTAAATGGGCCCTGGGATGTACGAAACGAATCCGCTTGGGCTCCAGCCGGTGCTGCCGCATCAGCGATATAATATCTGCAAGCCGCTGCGGCTTATGGACCATGCTGACCTTCCCGCCGGGCTTGACCAACTTGAAGCAGGTCTGAATGACCTCTTCCAAGGTGCAGCTGATTTCATGGCGGGCGATCGCCTGGTGAGGATTCAGCTTGATATCGCTGCCGTTCAACGGCATATAGGGCGGGTTTACCGTAATGGCGTCATACACACCGTGCCCGGTCTCCTTGTGCAGCTCTCGCAGATCGCCTTCGCGGATGAGAATCCGGTTATCCAAGGAGTTCAGTTCCACGCTTCGCCGGGCCATATCCGCCAGACGGGGCTGGATTTCAATCCCTTCGATGGCCGCCGCGGTACGGGTGGTGAGCAGCAGCGGAATGACGCCGTTGCCCGTACACAGATCGAGCACTTTCCCCTTGGCCGGAATTCCGGCGAAACGTGCCAGAAGTACCGCATCCATGGAAAAGCTGAAAACTTCGTCGCTCTGGATAATATGCAAATCATGCGTCAGCAGATCGTCAAGACGTTCCGTCGGCCGCAAGGTTACTTGTGATTTATCAATATTCATTCTTCATTTTCCTTCTCTGCAGCATAGGGTTAACATTCCTTGATACATCATACTTAAATCATTGTAAACCATGAAAACATTGAAAAAAAACCGTAGGGAGTTATCCTACGGCTTCATTTATTCAGAAAAGACAGGCAAAAAAGGCAATCGCCTTCTGTGCGCAAATGTCCATAATAGACGTTGCATATATGGAAACCTTCGTGATAGAGCCTCGCGAGGTTGTCGTATCCTTCCCCCACCACGTCCTCCATCTCATGCTCCTGCTCATCTTTGGCATGGGCCGGTTGCGGCAGCGGAGATCCTTCCTCCGGTATGGCTCCTTTTAATATTTTGCGCAGCTGCTCATTCTCCAGGCTCAGGCGGTTGTTTTCCTCCAGCAGCTCTTTGATGAGAAGCTTCATTTCACCCAGATCACTGTGAACCTGCTCCATTTGTGTTTCCATCTCTTGAATGTGTGCAAAAATATTTTTCTTTTCCAAGTTTCCACCCCGAAAGTAACCTCTACGGTCTACTTGATGACAACATCATCCAATGGCAGTTCCTTGACCTTGCTGATATCAAACAGCTGGACATGGACGCTTCGGCTGCCGGCATTGATGCCGACCACTTTGCCTTCTCCCAACGATGTGATGACGATTTTGCCTACTGATGGCAGCTCTTCCTTCACACTTTCATAATTATCATGCTCATATTTCAGACAGCACATGAGTCTTCCGCACAAGCCGGAGATTTTGGTCGGATTCAGCGACAAGCTCTGGTCCTTAGCCATCTTGATGGATACAGGCTCGAAATCACCGAGCCAGGACGAACAGCAAAGAATGCGACCGCATGGGCCAATTCCGCCCAGCATCTTGGCTTCGTCACGCACACCAATTTGTCTAAGCTCGATCCGTGTCCGGAAAATACCGGCCAGATCCTTGACGAGCTCGCGAAAATCCACTCTTCCCTCAGCCGTAAAATAAAATATGATTTTATTTCGGTCAAACGTAAATTCCACATCCACCAGCTTCATCTTGAGGCCGTGGTCGCGGATTTTATTTAAACAGGTGGCAAAAGCATCCTTGGCGGCCTGCTTGTTCTCTTCCACAACCCGTGCGTCGGTGTCACCGGCGATCCGGATGACCTTCTTCAGCGGGAGGACTACATCGGATTCCTGCACCTCTTTTTTTCCAACGACAACCTTGCCGTATTCGATCCCACGCGCCGTTTCGACGATAACGCTGTTATCCTTCTCAATCGGGAAATCGAGCGGATCGAAGTAATAAATTTTGCCCGCCTTTTTAAAACGGACACCCACTACACTGTACAAAAACTAACCCCCTTATATGCCATAAACCATTGGCTAGCCTTGAAGCTATCCTTCCAAACCGATTAAAAACTGTTCAAGACAGAGTTGGCTATTCACATTGTAGCGCAATTTCTTCCTGCATTCTGCGGCTAAATCCATATAGGAGACCCATTGTGCCGTGCTGCGGGTTAAAGCATGTGTAGACAAAAAGTCCACCTGATCTATGAAAACGATACTTTCGTGCTTACCATACTGGACGTGAAGCATATCTTTGAACCACAAATGAAACAAATTAAGCAGTATATCCAAGTGATCGGATAGCCCAGCTTTGAACACCTTCTGCCCTGCGGTCACCAGAGCGGAGCTGACTCGGCCTAGAGCTTCCTTCCCTAATTGTAACACTACGTTTCTAATTTCTGCAAACCAATTCTGCTCCATCAACTCGCGGCATCCGTCCAGTCCTGACGATAGGTGAACGGCGCATCTGGCAAGCGGAGAAGCGTATCCTTCATCCACCAGCGTCTGCAGCATCAGCCCGGGGCTGAGCGGAGTAAAAGGTACCAGCTGTGCGCGTGACTGAATGGTAGGCAGCAGGGCCTGTCCATTTTCCGTAATCAAAATCGCTACGGCCGGAATAGGCGGCTCCTCTAGAAACTTCAGCAGGCTGTTAGCCGCTTGAACGGTCATCGTATCGGCCTGGTCGATAATGTATACCTTCGGATTTTTCGATTCCGAGCGATAGGAAAAGACCCGCTGTAAGTCGCGGATCTGGTCGATTTTGATAGACGATCCATCCGGAGCAAGAAGATGAAGATCGGGGTGATTGCCATGTTCCACTTTGCGGCATTCGAGGCATTGTCCGCAGGCGTCGTCCTCAAGCGTGGTGCAGAAGAGCGCTTGGGCAAACATCCGGGCCGTCTTCATCTGTCCGCTCCCCGCTGGACCGCTGAATATATAAGCATGGCTGACAGAGTTTCGGCGAAGGGCGTTTTGCAGCATTTGCTTTGCCGCATCCTGACCCGCAATATCTGCAAAAGACATATTTCCTCTCTTCCCAATATCGATGGACCGGAAGACGGTCGCCTGGCCGGCGCATCGATGTTACAGTACGGCATTATACGTTTACCTATAGTTTATCATGTACGAGGGGCTTTACCTATTCCTATTTCTTCTAATCTGTATTAAATGAACTAAAGTATAACTTTGCTTCTCCTTGATTCCAACTAGAAAATACAGGCGAAGTGCTTCCCCTTACCCTAGTTCAATTTATCTGTCTTGCAAAATTAGAGTGTGCCGCCAGCAGACTTAGAACATCAAATTGATCAGCATGCCGCGGATTTCCCCAATCCGCTGCAAAAGCTCAATTTTCCCCTGTTCGCTCTCCAGCATATCGTCCGCCAGTCCTAAGAGGGCCGAATCGATTTCATCGATCAGATTGTAGCGCTTGCCCCGGCCCCTGCGGTCCCAGCCGCGCGCTTCCTTCATCCGGACCCCGCGGCGAACCGTATCCTCCAGAAACCGTTTGACCAGCATACGGTAGGCCTTCAATTCGCGGATCGTCATCGATCTGGCGAGACGGTCCCCCTGCATCTGAATTTCTTTGAACCGGCGGTCAAGCTCCTCCTGTGAAACCTTCTCGCCATGCTGCTGCATGATATCGGAAAACGATTTGGGCTGAACCTGCTTCGCATTGCCCTCGTTGATCTGCAAATCGCTTTTTAGGGGTCTGAACCCCGGGTTAATCTTCACTGTGTATCTCCTGCCTTAAAAGTGTTCGAAGCGGTCAACCGGCAGAACGAATACGGTGGCACCGCCGACCTGTACCTCTACGGGGAGCGGCAAATATGAATCGGTCGTACCGCTCATCGGGGTTACGGGAGTGACGAGTTGTTCCCGAACTTTACAGCTGCTGCGGATGACGTTCATCACGGCTTCAACCTGGCTGTCATCCACCCCGATCATAAATGTGGTGTTACCTGCCCGCAAGAACCCGCCGGTACTCGCCAGTTTCGTCGCCCGGAAGTTCGCCTTGACCAGACCTGCCGACAAACGGTTGCTGTCCTTATCCTGTACAATCGCAACGATCAGTTTCATCTTGCATTCCCTCCTCGCTTATTTAGACCTGCCCATCCATATAGATTGAACCAAAGTACTGCGTTGTAATCTTTCAGTTCACATTGATGTCCGCGATTGAGCATCATTTTCTTTAGTTCATTCTATATAGCTGCAGGCTGCTACTGTACTTATTTGACAAAGATCCTCAAAAATCCTTTAAAATCGCTCCTGAAGCACACGGATGATATCCTGTTCCACGGCAGACGGCTCTTTGGAAGCATCAATGACGACGATGCGCTCCGGGAAACGGGATGCGATGATATGATAACCTTCCCGTACCTTCTTATGAAAAGATAAACCTTCGAGATCCAGGCGGTTGACCTCACGTACCTGATTTGCCGCAATCCGCTGCAGACCGGTCTCCGGCTCGATATCCAAATAAAAAGTGAGATCCGGCATCCGGTCATGAATGGCGAATTGATTAATTGCCCACACTTCATCCATACCGAGTCCCCGAGCATACCCTTGATAAGCCAGGCTGCTGTCGACGAATCGGTCGCAGATCACCGTTAGGCCTTTCTCCAGGGCCGGCTCTACCTTCTCGGCAAGATGCTGTCTTCTTGAAGCGGCATACAGAAGCGCCTCGGTTCGGGCATCCATGGCCGTATGGGACGGATTCAATATAATCTCCCGAATCTTCTCGGCGATTTCAATGCCTCCCGGCTCTCGGGTCATCATATAGGGGATGGCGAGCCGGTCAAAGTGTTCCCCAATTTTTCCGATCACGGTTGTCTTACCGGACCCTTCGCCTCCTTCCAGCGTAATAAATGCTCCTGGACCAGTCATAAATGGCTTCCCTGCTTTCTGTTATTCATATAGACGATAATGGTTCGTAGAGTTGGATCCGCAGCCCCCTGGCATTTCGCTCCCGCATCGGACAGGACGCGGAGTCTTGCCGCCGTATCTTCGGTGATCCGCTCTCCCGGATACAGGAGTGGAATTCCTGGCGGATACGGAATGATCATTTCCGCAGCGATTCTGTCCGCGCACTCCTGAAGAGGGACCGTTTCGGTATCTTCAGGAGATATGGGCTGCAGTCCAAATAGAATAGGATCTGATATGACGGCCTGGGCTAAAATGTTCCACGTGGAAAATTCGGCAGGGCTCCCTTGCATGTTGGACAGGCTGGACGCTCCCGTGAGGTGTGAGGCTTCTCCCGCCCCTGCTTGAACCGAATGGCGGCTTTCAGCTGCAGCAGGCGCTTCATCCGATTTCTGGGCGTCCGCCTTCTCTACAGTTATATGCCGGAGGGCATCCAGAAGGTGACGGGTGTCTTCCTCAGTGGATCCTAAACTGTACACCAGGACCACATAACGGTCATCGCTCATCTCCGGTACGCAGCCATACGCCTCAAGCCGCTCCTGCAGCTCATAACCGCTCAGGACACCGGTGTCGTCATATATGACGACCTTGAAGGGGTCCTGCATGGTGTATGCGGCCGCCGGACGGCGGAGGGCCGCCTGCGAGGGGCCGTCCGCCGATGCAGCGCCGGCGGACTCTTGTGGCTGCTGCCCCTGCGGGTGCAGCAGCTTGAATCGCGGCAGCTCCGCCAGGCCGCGCGCCAGGGCATCCACGGCGGCGAGCCCCGCCGCGAAGGCTCCGGCGCCCTGCACATGCAGCAGGCGCCGGGCCAGGTCCAGCGAGCCCATAATCGGGTACGATGGGCTCGAGCTCTGCACCATGGCGAGCCGCTGGCGGAGCAGGCCGCGGTTAATCCGCGGCCCCTGGACGTGCAGCATGGCTCCCATGGTGAGCGCGGCCAGCATCTTGTGCGTCGATTGCACGACGCCGTCCGCTCCGCTGGCCAAGGCATTTCCGGGCAGCCGCGGATGCTGCCCGTAGTGGGCGCCGTGCGCTTCGTCCACCAGCAGCGGAACCCCGTGCTGGTGGCACGCCTCCGCAAGCGGCGCCAAATCGCTGCCCATGCCGTAATAGTTCGGCATGGTGACCAGCACGCCCTTGGCCTGCGGATAGGCGGCCAGGGCGGCGGTGACAGTCTCAGCGGACGGGGCCACCGCCAGTCCGCTGACCAGGTCGAGCTCCGGCTGGATAAAGATCGCCTTCGCCCCCGCCATCATCAGCCCATGGATCACCGATTTATGGACATTCCGCTGGACGATCAGCACATCTCCCGGCTTGCTGCAAACCGTCAGAATCAGCGCTACATTTCCGGCTGTGCTGCCTCCAACCAGAAAGAAGCTCTCCTCGGCTCCAAAACAATCCGCCGCCAGCACTTGAGCCTCCCGGATAACGCCTTCCGGGTGGTGAAGATCATCTGTCCCCGTGATTTCAGTTAGATCCGCTTGCAGCACGTCCTGTAGAAATCCAGCTCCACCGGATTCAGTATAGGCCTGTCCTTTTTTATGTCCGGGCACATGAAACGATGTATATGCTTTATCTTTCATCTCCAGCATCATCTCATATACCGGTGCTCGATGCTTGTTCACTTGTTGCTTTTTCATTCCCAGCAAAAATCCCTTCCGGTTTCAATCTCTACCCTATTTTATCGTATATTGAATCATCCGGCTAACGGTCACCGTATAAAGTAGCCCTATAAAGAGAGTCATTTACTCAGGAATACACACAGAATCCGCAGCGGCGTCCATTGTATGAGAAGAAAAACTTCTATCGCCGTACCTTCTAAGAAGCCAGACCGCGTTTTGCAGAAGTTTTTCTTGCGATATAAGGATGCCGTGTCTACGAAGCTTATACTTTCTTATATGAAAAACTTCTATCGCCGTACTTTCTAAGAAGCCAGACCAATTAAGCCATAGTTTTTCCTGCGACATAAGGATGCCGGTCTACGAATCTTATTCTTTCTTATATCTAAAGCAAAAAAGGGACAGCTTCCCCGCTGCCCCTCCTGAACAAAATACCTGCTTACGCGTTGGTCTGTAAATTGATTTGTCTCATCTGATGGATAAAATAATGGTATTTGGCGTCTTCGGCATTTGTATGCACCATTTCACATTCGCACTCTTCGCAAATAAATTGTGATATAATGGTGATTCCTTCTTCTTTGACTTGCCCGCAAATAATACAGACGTGTTCGGTTTGATTTTCCATCAACCATCCCACCTTATTTCATTAATTACTATCAAGTATGACTCATTTTCTATTATTTTAAACCTTTTCATAGTGGTTTCATATCCCCCTTTGATTCCTACATACATATTCCTTGCGATCCCCGCAAGTGTCTGTACAGTAATTTTAAAAAAAGTCATTCAATCAGCCGATATATGAATTATAGACCTCTAGGAGGTGGAGCGTTCTCCATGCCGGATGAGAATCAAGTTAACGCAACCTTTTACCACTATAAATTAATTAAAAAAATACCGGTTTCCCGGCTGCTTTTGCGCCTATATCTACTTCTTCCCTACATAGCGGTAATTTCATTCATGCTGGGCATTTCCTGGACCAGCTGCTTCTATTTCGTTCTCGCCGCACCGGTTATGCTCTGGATTCATTATGTCATTTCCCGATCCGTTCTGCTTTTATCGGGAACACCCTTTCGTAAACGATGGAAATTCTCACTGCGGCTGCCTTGGCTCGGATATATTACTGACCAACATCTCAGCTACCGCCTGTTCCGGAAAGTCTATACCTATATCACCGGATTAGGCCTGCTTCTGCTGGCTGCAATCATGTTCTGGTCACCGGTTCCCTTTACGCTGTCTTTGCTGTTCTGGCATCTCTGGTTCCTGCTTCCGCAATATTATGCTTTTCTTCGCTTAATGACCCATCGTAAAGACGGTATGATTAAATTTAACGCGCAGGACATTTCCTATTATCAACAGTAACCATTCCTTATCGTCAGCATCACAATGATTAACTTGAAGGTCCCTCTATTTAGAAGGACCTTCAGATGTCACCTGCAATTAAAAAAACCCGCATCCTTAGATGCAGGCCACTATAAATCGGTATCCACACTTTCAACTGTCGCCTTTCCCTTAGTTAAAACGGTCACCGTAAAATAATCTTTATGAATGGTTAAATTAATTACCCGGCTTTGCTTCTCGAATACGTGCGAGTTCCCTTCGGCCTCCTCCGTTTTTTCCTTCCAGCCCCACTCTTTAATCTTATTCAAGTAAGCTTCCGGAATCTGGGCGTCATCCTTAAGGCCTTTCATCGAGTAGCGTACATAGTCTAATTTAGAATTACCGGATGTCCGATCAGTACGATTTGCTTCCTTCGGTACCGGAAATGTCTTATCGTTCGCAGCTCCTTCAAAGGATGTCCACGAGGGCTCGCTTTTCATACAACCGGTAAGCAACAAACAGACGACTCCAAACACAAGAAGAGCATGCAGCCATGGTTTATTGAGCATGTATGTCCTCCTTATATTGAAAAAGTAATAATTATTCAGTTTCCTTCGGCACCCCCAAACATGTACATACATATTATACTGACTACTTATGCACTGTCGGTAACAAAAATGTTACTTCGTTTGGGGAGTATACATGCCTTATACACGATGACAAATACAGAACTGCGGTATCTCGATCTTTCCTGATGACAAAAGATTCATAAACCCTCTCCATCGGCACCAAGTGCCTTAGGTCATTCTGCCTCTGCCTCTTATTTATCTTGACCTCTACGCCTACAGGATTTATTCCTTAGAAAAAGGAAAAAACATCAACTGAAACCACAGTTAATGAATAGGATATGAGCTGTATTCAATAAATCAGCTGCCGTTCATAAATATTATTAGTGAAAACAAAAAAACCACCGTCGATGTTCATCAACAGTGGTCCTTCGCTTGGCAACGTCCTACTCTCCCAGGACCCTTCGGTCCAAGTACCATCGGCGCTGGAGGGCTTAACGGTCGTGTT
>NZ_NQMO01000017.1 GCF_002257645.1 Paenibacillus sp. XY044
CCAGGATCAAACTCTCCAATAAAGTTGGAAGAATCTGCTCACCCGAAGGGAGTAGCTTTCCAACGAAAGTTTGTAGCTCATTTTGAATCTGACGAGATTGATTTAATCTCAAGTTGCTCTGGTCCGAAGACCATCGCGTTTATACTCACTCGTTGTTCAGTTTTCAAAGATCAAAAACTCTTTCTTTCGTCATCACCACATCTCAGCAGCGACTTTTATAATATATCATACTTACCAGATGTTTTGCAAGAGTTATTTTTAAAAAGTTTTTTACCAACCTTTATATCAGCCTCTCAAAACTTCTGTGCTCAGTTCAAAACTTAAAACTGAAGCGAAAGTTAATTTATCATAATTTAGACTGTGCCGTCAAGCACTATTGTTTAAATTGTGAGAGCTTGCTGTTACGTGCATACTTTGAAAGTTCCTTTTGCGGGGCAAATCGGGCGTACATGCGAAAGACCGTCTTGTAGCGGTTCGCAATAGCATTGCGGATATCCTGGTCCAAACGCTGATCGCTTAAATCAAACAGCATCTCATCCAGCTCCTTGCGCAGCACATAATCTAATTCCTTGCATTCCTTATCGTTAAACAGCATACCCAACATGTTAGAACCGGCCTCCCTGTAGATTTATCCCTGAACGTCCATGAATGGAACGGTTTATGGTTTTATCGTCTTACTGTTATGCTCAACTTTTGGGAAATTTATGAATCGCAAATTGCAAAATACTAATTCTTCATCAAACCATAGGTAACGGTGCTTTCAATAATTGCGGCCACAAGCAGCATAATGACGACCCAAAAGGCTGCTGTAACCGATTTCCGCAGCACTCCCTCGCCTTCTCTGCCCCATGCCCTCCTTTTGGGATTGATTCCGCTGATGATCCAGCTCCCCATTCTGATTCCGTAGGCGCACGCGATGATGATAGCCGGTATTTCAATAATGCCGTGCGGAAGCAGCCCCCTAACTACCAAATCGACCAGATTCTCTCCCTGGGCGCTTAAGCTATGTACCAAATAACCTATAACCATCCCATTGATCAACAGAAACACCACGGGCAGTATTCCTGCCAGAAGACCCAGATAAATGATCAGCACGCCTTTAATGCTGTTATTGAGAAAAATGAACCCGAAGAAGCTCCACTGCGGATGCTCCGAGTTCTGCAGATTACCGCTGACCTCCCTCAACCCGCTTAGCTGTTGGTTCACCAGCTCGGCCAAAGCCCCGGTACTGATCCACCCGGCTGCCACCCCGGCAGCAAAAAGAAATATCGCAAACACCAATGTTTTTTTGATCGACACTAAGTCTCTCATAAATGTACTTAAACGAAGCAATCGATTACCTCCTCATAGTAATAAGTCCCAAGTACGAGCATACATTGAAGTAAACAAGCTTTACATGAGCATTTTTCCTGAATTTCGTTGAAGGGGGCCGTTACAGCATATTTATCAAAGCCCTTAGTTATAACGGACGACGGCGCGAAATGCTGATGTATGGAAAGGGGAGCTTACGAGCATATGAATTCATTTTTCTATGTGCTGAATGGCAGGAAAATAAAACGCACGTTTCTTGTGCTGGCCGCAGCGGTATTTGCCATCGGTATCATCTATGTCGAGAGCGACAACATCACGGTATTCTCTGAAGGGGCTCCAGCAGCCATTTACAGCGTCCCTACAGAGAAAAAAGTGATCGCCCTGACCTTTGATATCAGTTGGGGTGAAAAGCGGGCAGAGCCCATTCTGAAGGTCCTGAAGGACAAGAACGTGCAAAAGGCCACTTTCTTTTTATCCTCTCCTTGGGGAAAAAGCCACCCGGATATCGTCAACGACATCAAAAACAGCGGGTTTGAGATTGGAAGCCACGGCCACAAACACGTGAATTACAGCACGCTGAGTGACGAAGAGATCCGCAAGCAGCTGATCACCGCCAATTCTATATTAACCGATTTGACCGGCAAGGAACCCAATCTCCTCCGCCTGCCTAATGGGGATTTTGACAAGCGGGTGCTGAAAATCGCCGACAGCCTTAACTATAAGGTTATTCAGTGGGATACCGACTCCCAAGATTGGAAAAACATCGGTGCACAGAATATCGTTAACCGAGTAGTGTCCAAAGCGCATCCCGGGGATATCGTGCTCCTCCATGCCAGCGACTCGGTCAAACAGACCCACGAAGCGCTTCCGGTCATCATTGATGAGCTCCGCAAGCAGGGGTACGAGTTCGTGACCGTGTCCGATCTGCTCAGCCAAGCGGATACCAAAGGGAAAGAAATTCATGACCAAGCGGCGATGCAGCAAGCCATCGATGACGC
Organism: Paenibacillus sp. XY044; assembly: GCF_002257645.1. Taxonomy (GTDB): domain Bacteria; phylum Bacillota; class Bacilli; order Paenibacillales; family Paenibacillaceae; genus Paenibacillus_AQ. The sequence goes on from NZ_NQMO01000017.1 coordinate 2,310, forward strand.
AGCCGGCATGTAAATGGTAAGCATAGAAAAAAGAGCTAAGGATCTTAGCTCTTTTTTGCGTTCAACACTTTATGAAGAATTAAAATTTGGTAAGCATTGCAGACCACCAGCGGAACCAAAATAAAGACGGTGGCGTTGTTGACCCCGATCTTGAGCCCTCCCACCAGTTCCACGATGGTAATCGCCGTCATGAAGAAGATCGTCGGAATCCAAGCTGTCGGGTTGGTCGCTCTGACCTTAAAATAAGCCACGACGACGGCTACGACCAGTATCGATATACCAACGACCAAGTCAGAAGTCTGGCTGTTCTCCTTCCCGACGAAGGAGCGGAAAAACATCACTTCAAGCAGTGCCAAAATGGCGAGGACAAGCTGTATGTACTGCCACACTTTTCTGGGGAATACCCCGATGGCCGTATAATTCAAAATCATATAAGCGAAAAAGCCAAGCTGGGAATAGACGCTGACCATCAGTCCGTATCCGAATAAGATGACCAAATAAAACAAATAATCGGAAGGCCCCTTGAATTTAATTATACCGCTTCCAAACTGCAGCAGCACCCCGGCTACGATCGCCGCAATGGAGCCGGCAAGCAGTGTTTTCCAAAATAATGTCATCCATCTTTTTAAGTTCAAATATTCTGCACCCCCAAGACTTTATTTTACCAACGTTCACAATAAAAAACCATCCATGGCTCGACATATTTCGAATTTTCGGATGCCATACTACAAACAGGATCTGAAGCAAAGGAGGACAACACTCATGAAGTGGCCGGTTATCGGTTTATGTACGCTTTTTCTCGGTATTTCCGCGGCACTGACGGGCTGTGGATCGGAACAGAGCTATGCCCCGCCCCAGAGCGATTATAAAGAGATGAAAACGATGGTTGTCGATATCCTGAAGAGCGATGAAGGCAAGAAAGCGGTCGAGGATGCCCTGAAGGGCGGCGGCGGATCGGGCAGCAGCGGCTCCGGGTCTGGCACGGGGATCGGTATGCAGATGATGTCCCTTCAAGCCGGAGATCAAATCCGGACGGCGGTCAAAGACACCATTACCGCTCCAGAGTATAAAAAAGAGTTTGAAAAAATTATGACGGATCCCCAGTTTGCCGGAGATTTCGCCAAGGTGATCAGTTCGCAGAACAAGCAGCTCCATATGCAGTTGATCAAAGATCCTACTTATCAGCAATCGGTCGCCGATATTATGAAATCACCCGAAGTCATGAAAATGTTTCTGGATATTACCAAAACCCCTGAATACCGCAAGCAGTCGATGACCGTCATGCAGGAAGCCATGCAGAACCCATTGTTCAAAATAGAAGTTATGAACATGCTGAAGGATGTCGTCACCCAGGAGCTCCAGCCTAAAACCGAGAAATCGCCAAAGAAGGGCGGTAACAAAGGTCAAGAAGGCGGAGATCAAGGCAGCGGCGAAGGCGGAGACAAGGAAAATGGCGATGGCGGCGGTGGAGGAAGTTAAAAACATTAAAAAAAGCCCCAAATGGGGCTTTTTTTAATGTGGTGAAACAAACGATTACTTTATTGCTCGCACTTTGCAACAACCGAAGCGGCCAATTGGCCGTAGATCTGACCCGACGGCGTGTCCGCCTTGTATACGGACGGCGAGAAGTCAGGTTCGGAGACATGGTTATCCGGCGCCCCAAGCGGCAGCTGCGCCAGAAGCTCCGTATGAAGCGTTTCCGCCAATTGTCCGCCTCCGCCCCGTCCGAATACGTAATCACGCTTGCCGCAGCCTGCGCACTCGTAGTAAGCCATATTTTCGACGACGCCTAAAATGTCATGATTGGTCTGAAGCGCCATCGCTCCAGCCCGGGCGGCTACGAAAGCAGCCGTGGCATGCGGGGTCGTCACGATGATCTCCTTGCTCTGCGGAAGCATCTGATGAACGTCAAGGGCCACATCGCCCGTTCCCGGCGGCAAGTCAAGCAGCATATAATCGAGCTGTCCCCAGCCGACATCGCCGAAAAACTGATGCAGCATTTTGCCGAGCATCGGTCCGCGCCAAATGACCGGGTTATTTTCTCGGATAAAAAAGCCCATCGACATCACCTTCACGCCAAAGCGCTCTACAGGGATGATGATGTTATCCTCTACCACCGGACCTTCCTCGATCCCCATCATATCCGGCACGCTGAAGCCGTAAATGTCGGCGTCAATGAGTCCTACGCGCTTGCCCATACGGGCCAAGGCTGCAGCCAGGTTGACCGTCACCGTCGACTTGCCGACGCCGCCCTTGCCGCTTGCGACCGCGATAAAATGGACATTCGGATCCTGCAGCAGCTGGTTGTGCTCCAGTCCGGCGGCATGTCCTTTTACGAGCTTATCCTCGTCCTCCTGGCGCATGCGCGCTGACTCGCCCAATATTTTCTCGCGTTCCAGCTCGTTGGCCTCCCGCATCCGAATGTGAATATCCGCACCCTCCGCGTCCCGAAGCCGTTCCCGGATGTCCTTCTCAAGCGCCTGGGCGTAATCTTCACGCTTGTCTAATGTGATGACCGACAGTGATATGCGGCTTTCCTTAACAACGATATCTCTTATCATTTGCAGCTCAATCAGGCTCTTCCCTGTGACAGGCTCGACGATTGGCTGTAATAGCTGTTGCACTTGCTCACGTGATAACATGCTGGCAGCACCTCTGCTTTATAATTTTCATCTAAGTTCCATCTAAAGCCTCAGGTGCTATTATACCATTCTCACGGATTTTCTGACGACACTTTCGCCTTTTCGCCGGACAAATAGCGGAGAACTCCTTTGTAAACCGATGCGGCGACCTTACGCTGGTAGCTCTCATCCCTGAGCAGCTCCGATTCCTGCGGATGGGACAGAAATCCGACCTCCACCAGAGCCGAGGGCATTTTAAGCGCTTGGAGCAAATATACCGTATTCACCGTTTTGGCCACTCTGTCCGTGTTTTCGAGGTTGCGCTTAATCTCATCCTGAATTAATGCAGCCAGCCCCGCGTTGTCGGGATGATTCGGATAATAAAACGTCTGCGCGCCCCGGTATCGGTTCGACGGAAAGCTGTTCATGTGAATGCTCAGAAACAGATCCGCATGCTTGTCCTCAATGAGCTTGGCCCGCTGCTTCAAATCCTCTGTCTTACGTTTGGAATACCCCTTCGAATCGCCCGCCAAGTCGTAGTCGCCCTCGCGCGTCATCACCACAATTGCGCCTGCCTGCTGCAAATAATCCCGCAGATATAGGGCGATCGCCAGGTTAATATCCTTCTCGATCACGCCCTGCTTGCTGACGGCTCCCCCGTCCGGCCCGCCATGACCGGCATCCAGTGCGATCACTTTCCCCGACAGCGGCAGAGCCAAGGACCCCGTCGTCTTCGCGGCAGGAATTTGGTATGTCGCCACCGCAATAAAAACAATGAGCAGGCAGAGGCCGATCAGCGCTTTTTTGATCGTGCTTACCCGGATCCACAGCACCTGTTTCTTTCGTCCCTGCTTGGACATAAAAAATCCACCTCCGTTCCCCATATCGACTCTACACATCTATATGGGGCGAGGTGGACAAATAGTACTTTATGAAGATACTTGCGCAGACATCCCTTCGATCAAAATCTGTGCAACCTCAGGACGGGTAAATTCCGGAGGCGGGCAAATGCCGTCCCGCAGAAGACCGCGCACCTTTGTGCCCGACAGGGTCAGATGATCTTCCTTCGGATGCGGGCAGGTTTTGCTGGATGCCATATTGCCGCATTTTTTGCAGAAGAAGCTGTGTTCGAAAAACAGCGGGGTAATGCCGAGTTCTTCCTCCGTGAAATTCGAGAAAATTTCCTGGGCTTCATAAGTGCCGTAGTAGTCGCCTACGCCGGCATGGTCACGCCCGACGATAAAATGGGTGCAGCCGTAATTTTTGCGGACCATCGCATGGAAAATGGCTTCTCTCGGGCCGGCATAACGCATAGCCGCCGGGAACACGCCAAGGAACGTACGATCAGCCGGATAGTAGTTTTCGAGCAGGACCAGATAACTCTTCATCCGGACGTTGGCCGGAACGTCATCCGACTTCGTTTCGCCAACGAGCGGGTTCAGGAACAGCGCATCGACGATTTCGAGCGCGCTCTTTTGGATGTACTCATGAGCCCGGTGAACCGGGTTGCGGGTTTGGAAGCCGACAACCTTCTTCCATCCCTTCTCCGCAAAAATGCGGCGCGTCTCCGCCGGGTCAAAATAAAACTCGGCGAACTTGGCCGGTTTCGGACGATTCAGCACCTGAATGCTTCCACCCACATAGTTCGATGGGCGCTCAAACAGCTTCTTGACACCAGGATGCTCGGAATCGCTTGCTTTAAATACTTTGGTCGCCTCTGCGGTCTGATCGACGCTGTAAATACTCTCGATATCGAGAACGGCATACACTACCCCGTCTTCTGCCCCAACGAGAGCTGCCTTGTCGCCAACAGCGAGTTCCGAGGCCTTATCATCATCTACAGCCAGCGTAATCGGAATGCTCCATACCGTGCCGTCCGCCAGTCTCATACGGTCGACGACCGACTGGTAATCCTGCTGGTTCATAAAGCCCGTCAACGGGGAAAAAGCGCCTACGCCAATCAAATCGATATCCGAGATCGTCCAAGTACTTACAGGAATTTGTTTAAAACCGGATGCTGCCTGAAGCAGCTCTTCTCTTGCCTGGCCTTCGGCAATGCGATTAATCAAGGTACCCCCGTGAGGCTGAATAGCTGTCATCTTCTCGCTCCCCTTCTTCTGGTCCGTTAATTATTACTTATGAAGTCCGCATTCAATCTTGTCACTGTTCGCCCAGCGCCCTGCACGAGGGTCTTCTCCCGGAGCAACCGCACGTGTGCAATACTCGCATCCAATACTCGGGAAGTTCATATCGTGAAGCGGGTTGTACAGAACCTGGTTTTCACGAATGTAATTCCATACGTCGTCTGTAGTCCAGTCCGCCAAAGGATTGAATTTCACCAGTCCGAACTTGTTGTCGTATTCCACCTTCTTGGCGTTAGCCCGAGTCGGCGCTTGATCCCGGCGAATTCCGGTAATCCATGCGTCGTACTGGGACAGGATCCGGGTCAAAGGCTCTACTTTACGGATATTGCAGCATGCGTTCGGTTCGGATTTCCACAGCTCTTCTCCATGGGCGGCCGCCTGTTCTTCAGGGGTCAGCTTCGGCGATACTCTCACGAATTCGATACCATATCTGGCTTCCAGGCGGTCACGGGTTTCGTACGTTTCTTTAAAGTGAAAATCGGTGTCGAGGTAAAAAATGTCGGTCGAAGGACTTACCTTCTGCAAAATATCAACGAGCACCACGTCTTCTGCGCCAAAGCTGCAGGCAAACGTAATGTTCGGAAACGTCTCCACCGCAAGGCGAATCAATTCTTCAGCCGTAGCGTGTTCCATTTCTTCTGCTTGTTTCTGGATCCACTGTTCTTTTTCAAGCAAATTCATACATGATGCCTCCATTCTGAATAAAAGTATGTTTAATAATCCACCATAATCCCTACTGAAATAATATGATTAATCACAAGTATAAAGTAAAACCAGTGGTTGTCAATTCCTTTTCGTCGTAATTTTTACCATTTTGGAATAAAGATTTTTTATTGACGCAATAGCCCCATGCATAAACGTACTTTTGGGGAAGACATACTAATCCGGTAAACGAATTCGGGCTGACAAGTTGCATAAGCTGCTCCGTAAAATGGGCAACAGAATGCATCGGGAAAAGTGCGAGCAACGGGTTATGGGTTATGTACCTAGACTATTGGGAAGGAGTGATCTTGGTGATCGTGTCTTCGCATCAACTGAAAAATGCGAGCGGGCCGTTGTACTGCGAAACCTGCAGCCGGCTGTCGGATCAGTTCAATGTATGGTGGACGGACGGTAAAAATGATGATGGCCTGGATTACTGCAACATTCATGTGGAATGCGCCACCTGCCACAACGAGGTATTTCAGAAATCGTCCGTAGGGGACATTCATAACCTGGACGATGCACTGAACGTACTGAGCCAATAAAATGGGTGGGGGCAATTTAAAGCTGAGCGGGTTCCGCCAGCCTCATAACAAAAAATCGCCCTAGGCCAGTAATGGCCAGGGCGATTTGTACATAAACGTAAATATTAACGTTTCGAGAATTGTGGCGCGCGACGAGCGGCTTTGAGACCGTATTTTTTACGTTCTTTCATCCGTGGGTCACGAGTCAGGAAGCCTGCTTTTTTCAGAGCCGGACGGTATTCCGGATCTGCTTTCAGCAGTGCACGGGAGATCCCGTGGCGAATGGCTCCGGCTTGACCGGAGATGCCGCCGCCGTTGGCAATAACGAGCACGTCGTATTGTCCCAGCGTTTCAGTCAAAGTCAGTGGTTGTTTTACGATCAGTTTGAGAGTTTCCAAACCGAAGTATTCGTTGATATCACGTTTATTAATGACAATGCGTCCTTCACCCGGTACAAGGCGAACACGAGCTACCGAATGTTTACGACGACCTGTCCCATAGTATTGTACTTGTGCCATGAAACTGTCCTCCTTTTAATTAGCCGCGAAGTTCGTAAACTTCTGGGTTTTGTGCTGCATGCGGATGTTCAGTACCTGCGTATACTTTCAGTCTCAGCTTCATTTTCTCGCCCATACGGGTTTTAGGAAGCATACCGTGAACAGCGGATTCCAATACACGTTCTGGCTTGCTGTTCAGCAGATCCTGAGCGTTCGTCACTTTCAAACCACCTGGATGCAGGGAGTGACGGTAGTATTTCTTGTTCTGAAGCTTCTTGCCTGTCAGATGAACCTTCTCAGCGTTGATGATGACAACGAAGTCACCTGTGTCAACATGAGTGGTGAATTGAGGCTTATGTTTACCGCGGATCAGGGCCGCAGTTTCGCTTGCCAGACGTCCGAGCGTTTTGCCTTCGGCATCAATGATGTGCCATTTGCGCTCTACTTCATTTGGCTTGGCCATATAGGTCGTACGCATGAATAGTTCCTCCTTGGTTTCGTCCGAAAATCATTTATCTTCGTTCTATTGTCAATGTTAAAAAAGTCATTTTCATGTTAGAAATGTGAATCTCTTAACTGGGGCTGTGGGAAAGCCATTAAGAAAACACAACTTTTATTCTACAGTAAACCCAGGCAAATCGCAAGCTGATTTTAAATTATTTTCGTCCGTCGTTTCATACTCGACGTTCCATAAAATAAGTCCCTTGGCGACGGCTGTAGGCCCTGCTTTGGACCGGTCCTTGGCTTCGAGGATTGCCGGCATATCCTCAGGCTTCTTGCGGCCTTTCCCGATCTCCAGCAGCGTCCCCACGATAATGCGGACCATATGCTGGAGAAAGCCGCTCCCTGTTACGAAGATATGAATCAGCCCTTGATCCCGCGTCCCTGGACGGCACATGGAATCATCTACCACGAGCTCGGCCTCATACAGTGTCCGGATATGGGAAGGCTTCGTAGAATGGCGCGAAGCAAAGGAAGTAAAGTCATGAGTTCCGATCAAATTCTTCAGCCCCTCTGCCATCGCCGCAATATCCAGCTTAACGGGATGATGGAATTGGGTCCGTCTCTGGAACAGATCCGGGAACTGATTGGCATTGATGGTATACCGGTACGTTTTGCGTTTGGCCGACCTTCTGGAGTGGAACTCCAGCGGAACTTCCGCCGCCTCCCAGACGATAATGTCTTGGGGCAGCCTCGAGTTGAGGGCGATGCACCAACGCTCGACTGGAATCTCGGAAGAGGTCATGAAGTTAAACACTTGGCCGCGAGCATGCACACCGGCATCTGTACGCCCGGAAGCGTGAATCTTGACCTCTTCCCCTGTCAGCAGCTTAATCGCCTTCTCCAGGGCATCCTGGACCGTACTACCGTCTGGCTGGGTCTGAAACCCGCAGTAATCTGTACCGTCATAACTGACCTTCATGCATAGGTTGCGCATTTCTTAAACCTCCTGAATCCGATACCGCATGGTTTCCCGATGAACAGGGAACCCTATCCACTCGAACGTTTTTACACAAAAACGGCCCCACCGCGATATACGGCGAAGCCGTTTCTGTATACTGGCTCGGATGAACCGGTTCTTTCTTCTCAGAAAAAGAAGCCCCCTCAGGAGCTCCTTTTACACGTCCTTTGAAGTGAAAAAAAGGGTTTGATCAGAATCATGGATTCCTTCCACCCTTTCCTCATCCTCATCAGTATTACGCGCGGTCAACCAGTTCCAAATAAACCATAGGCGCGGAATCACCGCGACGAGGTCCGAGCTTCAGGATACGAGTGTATCCGCCTGGACGCTCAGCGTAACGTGTAGCCAGCTCGCTGAACAGTTTTTGGATTGCGTCTTGCTCCCCATCTACCGTTTCACGACGAACGAATGCTGCCACTTGGCGACGGGCATGAAGATCACCCTTCTTTGCTTTCGTGATCAGCTTTTCAGCGATCGTGCGAACTTCTTTCGCTTTCGCTTCTGTCGTTTGGATACGCTCATATAAGAACAGGTCGGTTACCAGGTCACGGAACAAAGCTTTACGTGCACTGGAATCGCGGCCCAACTTTTGGTATGCCATGTTTTCCCCTCCTTCGCTAACAATCCTAAGATGCTATTCTTCTGTACGGAGTCCCAAACCGAGCTCTTCGAGCTTCTCTTGAACTTCCTCCAAAGATTTGCGGCCCAGGTTGCGGACTTTCATCATATCTTCTTCGGTCTTCGTGGTCAGCTCTTGCACCGTATTGATACCGGCACGTTTGAGGCAGTTGTAAGAACGTACGGAGAGATCCAGCTCTTCGATTGTCATCTCAAGCACTTTTTCTTTTTTGTCCTCTTCTTTTTCGACCATAATCTCCGCATCTTTCGCTTCGTCCGTGAGTCCCACGAACAGCATCAAATGCTCGGTCAAAATTTTGGCGCCGAGGCTAACAGCCTCTTCTGGTCTGATGCTGCCATCAGTCCACACTTCAAGCGTCAATTTGTCGTAGTTGGTCACTTGACCAACCCGCGTATTCTCCACGCCGTAATTCACGCGGCTAATCGGGGTATAGATAGAATCGACCGGGATGACGCCAATAGGTTGATCATCACGTTTATTCTTATCTGCTTGGACATAGCCACGACCGCGGTTAGCAAAAATACGCATATGGAGTCTCGATCCAGGACCTAGTGTAGCAATATGCAGGTCCGGATTAAGAATTTCCACATCGCTGTCCGCCCGGATGTCTCCTGCCGTCACGACACCTTCACCTTCAGCATCAATTTCGAACACTTTCTCTTCGTCCGAATGAATTTTCAGGGAAAGAGCCTTCAGGTTCAGAATAATTTCCGTTACGTCTTCCATGACGCCCGGAACCGTTGAGAATTCGTGAAGCACGCCGTCAATCTGAACAGATGTAACGGCCGCGCCAGGCAACGAGGAGAGCAGAATCCGGCGAAGTGAATTCCCCAGAGTCGTTCCATATCCTCGTTCCAGCGGTTCTACCACGAATTTTCCATAGGCTCCGTCTTCACTGACGTCTACGGTCTCAATTTTCGGCTTTTCGATTTCAATCACGCAAGTACCCCTCCTTCAAACGTCGCTCCTATATGAAACTGTCACCTTGTTCAAGTGTATCCATGTAGTATGCCTAAACAACCATTATTAGCAGATTGTGCCGGTTTTATACCACATTCCCAGGTTGACTATCAATTAGACACGACGACGTTTTGGCGGGCGGCAACCGTTGTGAGGAATTGGAGTTACGTCTTTGATCAGGTTGACTTCCAGACCAGCAGCTTGCAAAGAACGGATCGCTGCTTCACGGCCTGCACCTGGACCTTTAACCATAACCTCAACTGCCTTCATACCATGTTCCATTGCAGCTTTGGCAGCTGTTTCAGCAGCCATCTGTGCAGCAAACGGAGTAGATTTACGGGAACCTTTGAATCCGAGGCCGCCGGAGCTTGCCCAAGAAATTGCGTTTCCGTGAGGATCCGTGATCGTTACGATCGTATTGTTGAACGTGGAACGGATATGAGCCACGCCAGATTCAATATTTTTACGGTCACGACGTTTAGTACGTACGACTTTTTTCGGTTTAGCCATTGTCTTTTATCCCCCCTTATTATTTCTTCTTGTTCGCTACAGTACGACGAGGGCCTTTCCGTGTACGAGCATTAGTTTTAGTACGTTGTCCACGAACCGGCAGACCGCGGCGATGACGCACACCACGATAGCATCCGATTTCAACGAGACGCTTAATATTTAAGGAAATTTCACGACGCAGGTCACCCTCAACCTTAACCGTTTTGTCGATCGTTTCACGCAATTTGCTGACTTCATCTTCCGTCAAATCACGGACACGAGTGTCCGAATTGATGCCTGTTTCGCTCAGAATTTTCTGGGAAGTCGTTTTACCGATTCCGAAAATATAAGTCAAGGCGATCTCAACGCGTTTGTCACGTGGCAAATCCACACCAGCTATACGAGCCATTTTACGCTACACCCCCTTCTCTTAACCTTGTTTTTGTTTGTGCTTCGGATTTTCACAGATAACCATTACAGTGCCTTTACGACGAATGACTTTGCATTTTTCGCACATAGGCTTTACAGAAGGTCTTACCTTCATGTTCATTACCTCCCTAAAGTTTTGCTAAGCAAAACTCTCTTCGTAGGATGACTCGGAGTCAACCGGATCAGATCCGGATAAAATGTTCACTGCGTTAACTGCAACAAATGGGATGTTTAACATCCTGAACGTTTCCCCTAAAGGAAACGGAATTGCTATTTACGGTAAGTTATACGACCTTTGGTTAGATCATAAGGCGATAACTGCACGACCACTTTGTCGCCTGTCAGAATACGGATAAAGTGCATCCGCAGCTTACCGGAAACATGGGCAAGAATCTGATGACCGTTCTCCAGTTCGACCTTGAACGTCGCATTCGGCAATGGTTCAAGAACCGTGCCTTCCACTTCAATAACATCTTCTTTGGCCACAGTCAGTCTCCTTTCTCTTCAGCTTGGGATTCGGTGGACTTCATAAACTTCATCACTGCGTAACGCAGCTTTCCGTTCGTGACCCGACCGCTTTCTTTTAAACTGTCAACAACCTCACTGCTGATAAACTTTTGGGGTTCCAGATGCAATAAGTTCTTCTTCTTGCACTGGTCAAACTTTCGTTTGTCCCCGTCAGCTATATACACAAATCTGCTGTCAGCTATGGATACGACCACGGCGAGCTGTCCGGCATCCTTGCCTTTCAGGATCTTCACAATTTGACCGATTTGCGGGCTGCTTTGATTGCTCAAGAACGATCACCTACACATCCAGTTTTGTGAAAATCTCCATGCCGTCCGGTGTCACAGCCACCGTATGCTCGAAATGGGCACACAGGGAACCGTCAACCGTAACGACCGTCCAATTGTCTTCCAGCGTCTTAACATACCTTGATCCGGCATTGACCATCGGTTCGATTGCCAACACCATGCCGGGTTTAAGCCGAGGCCCTCGGTCCGGCGTGCCAAAGTTCGGAATTTGTGGTTCTTCATGCAGTTCTGCCCCAACACCATGCCCGACATACTCCCGGACGACCGAGAAGCCGGCATCTTCAATCACGCGTTGAATGGCATGCGAGATCGTAAACAGGCGCACATCAGGTTTGACAAGCTCTAAGCCTGCATACAAAGACCTTTCGGTGACATCCAGCAAACGCTGGGCTTCCTCCGAAATGCTGCCTACAGGATAGGTCCAAGCGGAGTCTCCATGGTAACCACGGTACTGCGCACCGATGTCTAGCGTAATAATGTCGCCTTCGTTTAATTTGCGTTTGCCGGGAAATCCGTGCACCAATTGATCATTGACTGAAGCGCAAATGCTGGCAGGAAAACCATTGTAGCCTTTAAAAGACGGCAGCGCATGTTGACTGCGAATGTAGTGGTCTGCAATCCGATCAAGTTCTCCGGTAGTAATCCCCGGCTCAATGTGTTTGGCCATAAGGCGGTGCGTTTCCGCAACGATCCGTCCGGCCTCTCTCATAAAGCCAAGTTCCGTTTCGGACTTACAAATGATCATTCCAATTAACCTCGCAGTACCGATACGATTTCATCGGATACCGTACCGATTTCCTGATCACCATCGATCTGACGCAAAAGACCTTTGTTCTCATAAAACGTAAGGAGCGGTGCTGTTTTGTTGATATATTCGTCCAGGCGGGTACCTACGCTTTCTTCATTATCATCAGAGCGTTGATACAGTTCGCCTCCGCATTTATCACATACACCTTCCTGTTTTGGCGGGTTGAAAATCACATGATAAGTTGCACCGCAGTTCTTGCAGATGCGGCGTCCCGTAAGGCGTGCCATCAGCTTGTCGCGGTCTACTTTCAGGTTGATGACATGATCCAGCTTTGTGTTCAGTCTGCTAAGAATTTCATCCAGCGCTTCCGCTTGCGAAAGGGTTCTTGGAAAGCCGTCCAATAAAAAACCTTTTTCGCAATCGGACTGCTGCAGACGTTCTTCAACAATGCCGATCGTTACATCATCCGGTACCAGGAGTCCTTGATCCATGTATTCTTTGGCTTTCTTCCCGATGGGAGTTCCTTGCTTAATCGCCAAACGAAATGCATCGCCTGTCGAAATATGGGGAATGCCGAATTCATTGACAATGACTTCCGCCTGTGTTCCCTTACCTGCCCCAGGAGGGCCCATGAATAGTATGTTCACGTATCTCTCTCCCTCCAAACACTACCGTTACAAGAAACAACGCAATAAGCACCGGGAAGTTCAGTTAACTTCACCGGGACCTATTACTATTTATTGATAAAGCCTTTGTAATGGCGTTTAATCAATTGACTTTCGATGGTCTTCATTGTATCCAATGCCACACCGATGACGATGAGCAGTGAAGTCCCCCCGATTTTCACCGAGCTGGGCAGACCGGCAAGCGTACCGAAACCAATCGGAAGCAGAGAAATAAGGGCCAGGAAGATGGCGCCGGTCATTGTTAACCGGGACATAACTCGGGTCAAGTATTTCTCAGTCGCTTTACCAGGACGAATGCCAGGAATGTAGCCACCGTTTTTCTTCATGTTATCAGCCATTTGGTTTGGATTCATCTGCACGAACGTGTAGAAGAAAGTGAAACCAATGATCATCAGAACATACAGTACCATACCAAGAGGGTAGTCATATCTCAAGTTTGTTTGAATCCACTTCGCCCATTCGTGAGTTGACCAGAAGCTCGCAATAATCGTCGGGAACTGCAGCAAGGAGACGGCGAAGATGACCGGAATAACGCCCGCAGCATTGATCTTAAGCGGAATATGCGTATTCTGTCCACCGTACATTTTGTTGCCTACCACACGTTTTGCGTACTGCACAGGAATTTTACGAATCGCCTGCTGGATGTAAATGACACCCGCAATAATCGCCACGATCACAATAAGTATGATGATCGTCTTGAGTGTATTCATAAATACCTGACCATCTTGAATAAAGTTGGAACTCGCTGTCGTACGGATATACATCGGTATGTTAGCGATAATCCCTGCAAAAATCAGAATGGAAATACCATTACCGATTCCTTTTTCAGTAATTTGTTCACCAAGCCACATCAGGAATGCTGTACCTGCGGTCAAAACGATCGCAACGATCATATAATCCACGAAAGTGGCATTGGGAATCATTTGCGTTCCGTACAACCGGTTAAAACCGATAGCCATCGCAAATGACTGAATCAGGCCCAATACTATCGTACCATAGCGTGTCAATTGCGCCGACTTCTTCTTCCCGTGCTCGCCTTGTTTAGCCCATTCGGCAAGTTTCGGGACGACATCCATCGACAACAACTGCACAATGATGGACGAGGTAATATACGGCACGATCCCGAGGGCAAAGATGGAGAACTGATGCAGCGCTCCTCCCGAGAACGTGTTTAAGAGACCAAACAACTCGCTACCCTGCTGATTCGTTTGCTCCAAGACCGTTTTATCAACGCCTGGAACAGGTACGAATGAACCGATACGGTAAATGATCAGTACAAACAAGGTGAACAAGATTCTCTTGCGTAGGTCCTCAACCCGCCATATATTCTTAAGGGTCTTAAACATTAGATCACCTCGGTTTTACCGCCGGCAGCCTCGATTTTCTCTACCGCAGATTGAGAGAACTTGTTTGCTTTTACAGTCAATTTTACGGTTACTTCGCCATTACCAAGAATTTTGATGCCGCTCTTCGTGTTTTTCACGACGCCGCTTTCCACCAAAAACTCAGGAGTTACTTCAGTACCCTCTGCAAAGCTGTTCAGTTCCTCGATGTTCACGATCGCATACTCTTTCCGCGTAGGATTTACAAATCCACGTTTTGGCAGACGACGATACAATGGGTTTTGCCCACCTTCGAAGCCAGGACGTACACCGCCGCCGGAACGAGCGTTTTGACCTTTGTGACCACGGCCGGAAGTTTTACCAGTACCGCTACTTGTTCCACGGCCAACACGTTTGCGTTCTTTGCGGGATCCAGCAGCTGAGGAAAGTTCGTGTAACTTCATCGTTCGTTGCACCTCCTTAATATTTCTAGGTTAATCTAGAATCAAGATTAACCTTCAATTTCAGTAACAGATACCAAGTGGCTCACTTTGTTGATCATTCCGCGAATTGCAGGATTGTCGTTATGAACCACCGTCGAATTTAATTTACGCAAGCCGAGAGTTTTTACAGTCGTACGCTGAGTTTCAGGACGGCCGATCAAACTGCGGACGAGGGTAATTTGAAGTTTAGCCATGACATTCCCTCCTTAACCGAGCAGCTCTTCGACAGATTTGCCACGCAATTTGGCTACATCTTCAGCACGCTTCAGACGGGACAAACCTTCTAAAGTCGCGTTGACCATGTTCATGGAGTTCGAAGAACCCAAAGATTTTGTCAAGATGTCACCTACACCTGCCAGCTCCAGTACGGCACGTACAGGACCGCCGGCGATAACCCCAGTACCTTCAGACGCTGGTTTCAAAAGAACGCGTCCAGCACCAAAGTGGCCAGTGACCAGGTGAGGAATTGTTGTTCCAACGAGAGGAACGTGAATCAGATTTTTCTTAGCATCTTCGATGCCTTTGCGGATGGCGTCAGGAACTTCGCCTGCTTTACCGATACCAGCACCAACCCAGCCTTTGCCGTCGCCGACAACTACCAAAGCGCTGAAGCTGAAACGGCGTCCGCCTTTTACTACTTTAGCAACGCGGTTAATATTAACCACTCTTTCAGTCAGTTCCAAAGTGTTAGGATCTACACGCAAGTCGTTTACCTCCTTTTTAGAAATTCTTAGAATTGCAAGCCTGTTTCGCGAGCCGCGTCAGCCAGAGCTTGAATCCGTCCATGGTACAGGTATCCTCCGCGATCGAATACGATCGAAGTATGACCTTTTTCTTTTGCACGCTTAGCAACGAGTTCGCCGACTTGACGAGCAGCCTCAACGCTGCCGCCGTTTTTCACGGAACCACTAATCTCTTTATCGACTGTAGATGCAGAAACGATGGTTACGCCAGCTACGTCGTCGATCAGTTGAGCGTAGATATGTTTAGCAGAACGGAATACGTTCAAACGTGGGCGTTCAGCAGTGCCTTCGATCTTCTTGCGAACACGCAGATGACGTTTGAGACGAGCTTTGTTCTTATCCTCTTTTGTAATCATGACTTCCCTTTCACTCCTTTCAGTTTGCCATTAGAGCTTCACTTTAAGACGCACGGGGTAAAGAAGGCTTAAGAAATAATTGCTTATTTCTTCTTACCTGCTTTACCTTCCTTACGGATAATGCGCTCACCTTCGTACTTAATCCCTTTACCTTTGTAAGGCTCAGGCTCGCGAACGGAACGGATTTTAGCAGCGTATGCACCTACGCGCTCTTTATCGATCCCGCGAACGATGATTTTCGTATTTGCAGGCACTTCAAACTCGATACCTGCTTCTGGAGTGATTTCAACCGGATGAGAGTAACCAACGTTCAGGACGATCTTATCTCCGGACTTGCTTGCACGATATCCGACCCCAACCAATTCCAGAGATTTCGAAAAGCCTTCTGTTACTCCGCTCACCATATTGTTGACAACGCTGCGGGTCGTGCCGTGAAGCGAACGATGCGCTTTGTTGTCGGATGGGCGTTCAACGACGATTTCGTTGTTTTCCACCGTTACCTTCATGTCTTTATGAAGTTCACGAGTCAAAGATCCTTTAGGTCCTTTAACCGTAATAACGGAATTGTTCAGTGTGATGTCCACACCGCTTGGTACTGCGATTGGTTTGCGACCAATACGAGACATGTGTTGCACCTCCTTGTTCTGTGACGTGTATTACCAAACGTAGCAGACAACTTCTCCGCCAGCTTTGGATTGACGAGCTTCTTTGTCGGTCATAACTCCCTTGGATGTGGAGATAATCGCAATACCCAAACCGCCGAGGACACGAGGAATTTCGTTGCTCTTCGTGTACACGCGCAGACCTGGTTTACTGATTCTCTTCAAACCGGAGATGACGCGTTCATTGTTGGCACCGTATTTCAGGAAAACACGGATAATCCCTTGTTTGTTGTCATCGATATATTCTGCATCACGGATGAAACCTTCACGCTTCAAAATGTCAGCGATTTGTTTTTTCAACGTCGACGCAGGCATTTCAACCGTCTCGTGACGCACAGTGTTGGCGTTACGAATACGAGTCAGCATATCTGCAATTGGATCAGACATAGTCATTTCGTGTGAACCTCCTTCCCGATTGTAAACTTCTTACCAGCTTGCTTTTTTCACGCCAGGAATCTGGCCTTTATAAGCTAATTCACGGAAACAAATTCTGCAAATTTTGAACTTTTGCAGTACCGAATGTGGACGACCGCAACGTTCGCAGCGTGTGTAAGCACGCACTTTATACTTAGGCGTACGTTGTTGTTTTACCTTCATCGAAGTTTTTGCCACTTAGCCTGACACCTCCTAAAAATTTTCGGAGAAATGGATTTGCGAATTACTTCGCAAAAGGCATTCCCAATTGAGCGAGCAGCTCGCGGGACTCTTCGTCAGTTTTAGCCGTCGTTACGACAACGATATCCATACCACGGACTTTATCAACTTTATCATACTCGATCTCAGGGAAAATCAGTTGCTCCTTGAGGCCAAGCGTGTAGTTGCCGCGTCCATCAAATGCTTTTGTAGACACGCCATGGAAGTCACGGACACGTGGAAGGGTAACGTTGAACAATTTGTCCAGGAAGTAGTACATACGCTCTCCGCGCAGTGTTACCTTCACACCGATCGGCATATTCTCACGCAGTTTGAATCCGGCGATGGATTTCTTAGCACGAGTAATTACCGGCTTTTGACCAGCAATCAGCTGCATATCATTGACTGCGGCATCCAGTACTTTCGAGTTCGATACGGCATCACCCACACCCATGTTGATGACAACCTTCTCGATTTTAGGTACCTGCATTACCGTAGAATAACTGAACTTCTGCATCAAAGCAGGAGTAACTTCATTCAAAAAACGTTCTTTCAATCTTGCTGCCATGAATTATGAACCTCCTTTCTTAACGATTCGATTAGTCGATAACCTCTCCGGATCTCTTCGCAACACGGACCTTTTTACCGTTATCCAGCGTTTTGTAACCGATACGGGTTACTTTTCCGCTCTTCGGATCGATATGCATCACATTGGATACATGGATCGGTGCTTCCTGCTCGATGATTCCGCCTTGAGGGTTGGATTGGTTCGGTTTTTGGTGTTTCTTCACCATGTTCACGCCTTCGACAAGCACACGGTTTTCACGAGGATACGCTGCGATGACACGGCCTTTTTTGCCTTTGTCTTTACCGCCGATAACCATAACAGTATCTTCTTTTTTCACGTGCAGTTTGTTGCTGTGCGATTCCAGAACCTTCTTCACTTTCGGCATTTTGTTACACCTCCTATGACTGCATGTTAACGATTTATCGGGATCCCGTAACAGCTCGCTGTCCGGGAATCAGCTTTAGATTACTTCCGGTGCCAAGGAAACGATTTTCATGAAATCTTTGTCGCGAAGTTCGCGAGCCACTGGTCCGAAAATACGCGTTCCGCGCGGGCTTTTGTCTTCTTTTACAACAACCGCTGCGTTTTCGTCAAAAGAGATGTAAGATCCGTCTTTGCGGCGTACAGAACGCTTCGTACGAACCACAACAGCTTTAACAACATCGCCTTTTTTGACAACGCCGCCTGGTGTTGCTTGTTTGACGGAGCAAACGATCAAATCACCGATGGCTGCTGTACGACGTCCCGTACCACCCAGCACGCGGATACACATCAGTTCCTTCGCACCAGAGTTGTCAGCTACTTGAAGACGTGTAAATGGTTGAATCATTGAAATTTCCTCCTTTCGGAAAAACTAACTCTATCTTTAGATGATAACCGCTTTTTCAACGACTTCTACCAGTCTCCAACGTTTGTCTTTAGAGAGTGGACGAGTTTCCATGATTTTAACGGTATCTCCGATTTGTGCTGTGTTGCTCTCATCATGCGCTTTAAATTTCTTCGTGTATTTAATGCGCTTGTGGTAGAGATCATGCTTTTTGTAAGTTTCAACGGCTACAACAATGGTTTTATCCATTTTGTCACTGACAACCTTACCGATTTGCACTTTACGAGCATTGCGTTCTTCGCTCATAGTTAGCCTCCTTCCTGATTCAGACGAGCACGACTGTATCTATTAACTAATCCCAAGTTCTCTTTCACGGATGACGGTTTTAGCACGAGCTATTTCCTTGCGCACATCACGGATCCGAGTTGGGTTATCAAGCTGTCCGGTAGCCAATTGAAAACGGAGGTTAAAGAGTTCTTCTTTAAAGCCCGCAATCTTTTGCTCGATTTCTGCAGTGGTCAAGTTACGCAGATCATTAGCTTTCATTTGCTTCACCACCCAATTCTTCACGTTTCACAAACTTCGTTTTGATCGGCAGCTTGTGAGCGGCGAGACGCATCGCTTCGCGAGCGATTTCCTCAGGCACGCCTCCAAGTTCAAACATAATCTTGCCTGGTTTGACAACTGCGACCCATTTCTCAACGTTACCTTTACCGCTACCCATACGAACCTCAAGAGGTTTTTGAGTGATCGGCTTGTCTGGGAAAATCTTAATCCACACTTTACCGCCACGCTTGATGTAACGCGTCATCGCAATACGCGCTGCTTCAATCTGACGGTTCGTGATCCAAGTTGGCTCCAGAGCTTGCAAACCGAATTCACCGAAGTTCAGTTCCGTTCCGCCTTTTGCCATACCCTTCATGTGACCGCGTTGTTGCTTGCGGTGTTTTACACGTTTTGGTACCAACATGATTAGTTGCCTCCTTCCTGAGCAGCTTGTTTCTTAGCCGTAGGAAGAACCTCTCCACGATAGATCCATACTTTTACGCCGATACGGCCATAAGTTGTATGTGCCTCAGCTGTACCGTAGTCGATGTCAGCACGAAGCGTATGAAGTGGAACAGTTCCTTCACTGTAGCCTTCCGAACGAGCGATCTCGGCGCCGCCAAGACGTCCGCCCACTTGAGTTTTGATTCCTTTAGCGCCAGAACGCATCGTTCTTTGGATCGCTTGTTTCAGTGCACGACGGAAAGAAACGCGGCGTTCCAATTGCTGAGCAATGCTTTCTGCAACCAGGACTGCGTCCAGGTCAGCATGTTTAATTTCAGAGATGTTGATATGAACTTTTTTACCGCCTGCAATTTTAGTAACTTGGCTGCGAAGTACTTCGACTTCAGAACCACCTTTACCGATAACCATGCCTGGTTTCGCAGTGTGGATAGTGACGTTCACACGATTTGCCGCTCTCTCGATCTCGATGCGAGAAACAGCAGAATCCTTCAATTTATTTTTCAGGTATTCACGGATTTTGACATCTTCCAGCAAAAGATTACCGAAATCTTTGCCAGCATACCATTTCGATTCCCAATCACGGATAATCCCGATACGGAGTCCGACTGGATTTACCTTTTGGCCCACACGTTATCCCTCCTTATTTTTCAGATACCACCAAAGTAATGTGGCTGGTGCGTTTATTGATCCGGCTCGCACGACCCATGGCGCGTGGACGGAATCTCTTCATTGTTGGGCCTTGGTTAACGAAAACCTGGCTCACAACCAAACTGTTAATATCCATCGAATAGTTATGCTCAGCATTGGCGATCGCTGAGTTCAGCAGCTTCTCCACAACCAGGGAAGCCGATTTCGGAGTGTGGCGGAGAATGGCGATTGCCTCACCAACTTGCTTACCGCGGATCAAGTCAACAACGAGCTTGACTTTACGAGGAGCAATCCGAATAGATCTGGCATGTGCTTTTGCTTCCATTTGTTTTACCTCCTCTCAAACAAAGAGCTTAGAAATTATCTTCTTGTTTTCTTGTCATCGTCCGTATGACCTTTGTAGGTACGCGTTGGAGCGAATTCACCCAATTTGTGTCCTACCATGTCTTCCGTTACGTATACCGGAACGTGCTTGCGTCCGTCGTATACACCGAACGTGTGACCGATAAACTGCGGGAAAATCGTAGAGCGGCGGGACCAAGTTTTGATAACAGCCTTCTTGCTCGATTCGTTCATCACTTCTACTTTTTTCAGCAGGTACCCGTCAATGAAAGGTCCTTTTTTCAAACTGCGACTCATCTATAAAATCCTCCCTTCATCCAATCTTCTCGTTACTTTCGGCACTTCACAAAGTTATGCACAGCGTGCATTATTTTGTGCGGCGGCGAACGATATATTTGTCAGAAGCTTTGCCTTTTTTACGCGTTTTGTAACCCAGGGTTGGTTTGCCCCATGGAGACATAGGCGATTTACGTCCGATTGGAGCGCGGCCTTCACCACCACCGTGAGGGTGATCGTTAGGGTTCATAACTACCCCGCGAACTTCAGGTCGTTGTCCGAGCCAGCGGCTGCGGCCTGCTTTACCGATTTTAATCAGCTCGTGGTCTTCGTTACCAACGGAACCGATTGTAGCACGGCAAACTTTAAGCAGTCTGCGAACTTCGCCCGAAGACAAACGTACGGATACGTATTTTTCTTCTTTACCAAGAAGCTGTGCTTCGGTGCCGGCTGCGCGAACCAATTGTCCGCCTTTGCCAGGCTGCAGTTCGATGTTGTGGATAACAGTACCTACCGGAATGTTCTCCATTGGAAGTGCGTTACCGATTTTGATGTCGGCGTTAGGACCGGATTCAATTTTGTCTCCCACTTTCAGACCTTTAGGAGCGATGATATAACGCTTCTCTCCGTCTGCATAGTGGATCAGAGCAATATTGGAAGTACGGTTCGGGTCATACTCGATCGTAGCAACGGTACCTGGTATGCCGTCTTTCGTACGTTTGAAGTCGATGATACGGTATTTACGCTTGTGTCCGCCGCCGTGGTGACGAACCGTAATTTTACCTTGGTTGTTGCGGCCAGCTGTTTTGCTGAGCGGTGCAAGCAACGATTTCTCCGGCTGATTTGTCGTGATCTCTTCAAAAGTAGACACGGACATGTTACGTCTAGCCGGGGAAGTCGGTTTATACTTTTTAATAGGCACGTGATTTCCTCCTTACTCTACAGATTCAAAAAACTCGAGCGCTTTGCTGTCTTTGCTCAGCGTTACGATGGCTTTTTTCCACTCGGTTGTATAACCGTTGTAGCGGCCATAACGTTTCGGCTTAGCAGGAACGCGCATTGTATTTACATTCGATACTTTCACTTTAAAGATCGATTCAACAGCTTGTTTGATCTCGGTCTTGTTCGCACGGATATCCACTTCAAAGGCATACTTCAAATCGCCCATGTATTCAGCCGTACGTTCAGTGATCACCGGACGTTTGATAATATCACGAGGATCTTTCATTACGCGAGCACCTCCTCTACCTTCTGAACTGCTTCTTTCGTAATGATCAGTTTGTCGTACAGAAGTACGTCAAGAACATTAATGCCGTCTGCTGCAACAAATTTCACGCCAGGAATATTCCGTGCGGAAAGAGCCACATTATCATCATAGCCAGGGGCCACGATCAAGGCCTTACGTTCTATTTTCAGATTGTTCAGGATCGCTGCGAATTCCTTCGTTTTAGGCGTATTCAGAGCGAGTTGGTCCAGAACGATCAGATTGTTAGCGATCACTTTGGAAGACAATGCAGATTTAATAGCCAGACGACGAACTTTCTTAGGAAGCTTGAACGAGTAGCTGCGTGGTGTTGGACCAAATACAGTACCGCCGCCCTTCCATTGTGGTGAACGGATCGAACCTTGACGAGCACGGCCGGTTCCTTTTTGTTTCCAAGGCTTACGTCCGCCGCCACGTACTTCAGAACGGCCCTTCACTTTATGTGTACCACGACGCAAAGATGCTCTTTGCAGCAATACAGCTTGGTTCATCACGTGTACGTTTGGTTCTACACCAAATACCGCATCGTTCAGTTCCAATTCTCCTACTTCGCTACCGCTGACATTAAACAGGGTTACTTTTGGCATTATGTGTTCCTCCTTTCCTTAGGTGATTACTTCTTCACCGTTTCGTTAATTTTAACGAAGCTGTTTTTAGGTCCAGGAATAGCACCTTTAACGAGCAGAACGTTACGTTCTACGTCGACTCTAACAACTTCAAGTTTTTGTACCGTTACCGTAGCATTACCCATGTGTCCTGGCAGACGCTTTCCTTTAGGAACGCGGTTAGCCTGGATGGAGCCCATGGAACCCGGTCTGCGATGGTAGCGCGAGCCGTGAGCCATTGGTCCGCGGCTTTGTCCCCAACGTTTGATAACGCCTTGGAAGCCTTTACCTTTGGAAGTACCGGTTACGTCAACAAATTCGCCTTCTGCGAAGACATCCGCCTTCAGTTCTTGGCCAACCTCGAATGATCCGAGGTCAACACCGCGAATTTCGCGAACGTAGCGCTTAGGTGCAGTGTTAGCTTTTTTAGCATGACCTGCTTCTGGCTTGTTTGCACGCTTCTCCTTCTTATCGGCGAAACCGATTTGAATAGCTTCGTAGCCATCGTTCTCAAGATCTTTCTTTTGCAGAACAACACAAGGACCTGCTTCGATAACCGTCACAGGAATTACATTACCTTCTGGAGTAAATACTTGAGTCATTCCGAGTTTTTTTCCTAAGATACCTTTCATGTTGACACCTCTTTTCCCGTCTTAATTCCATTTCGGATTACAATTTGATTTCGATATCTACACCGGACGGCAGGTCCAAGCGCATAAGAGCATCCACAGTTTGTGGAGTTGGGTTTACAATATCGATCAGACGCTTGTGTGTGCGCATTTCGAATTGCTCCCGAGAATCCTTATACTTGTGTACCGCACGGAGAATAGTAATGATTTGTTTCTCAGTTGGAAGTGGAATCGGTCCAGATACACCAGCACCCGAACGTTTTGCAGTTTCAACGATTTTCTCAGCGGATTGATCAAGAATTCTGTGATCGTAAGCTTTCAAACGAATACGAATTTTTTGCTTTGCCATTTTAGTCCCTCCTTCTATCGCCCAATTTGGTATCGGACATACTCCGTGAAAATTTTCTAAACACACCGCTCCATGGCAAAGGGGCCGGGTGTGTCAGTAACCTCTCACATCATCGCAACGTCTCAGAACAACATTCACTATTATATATAAAGAATGGGCATAATGCAAGCTTTTATTGAAAAGCGTCGTTGTTCTTTTCTTCCTATATATAAAGAAAGGAATCCTCCCGCCAGGAGAGGATTCCTCTGCATCTCTTTCGTTTACAACACAGCGTTACTCGTTCCAGCACATCGTTGCTATATGGAAGGCAGTTCGCCTTTTAATTATTTGCTGATAGTTGCGATGGCACCAGCAGCTACTGTACGTCCACCTTCACGGATCGTGAACTTCGTTCCTTCTTCAATCGCGATTGGAGCGATCAGTTGAACGGTTACAGTGATGTTGTCGCCAGGCATAACCATTTCAGTTCCTTCTGGAAGGTTAACCACACCAGTTACGTCCGTTGTACGGAAGTAGAACTGAGGACGGTATCCAGTGAAGAAAGGCTTATGACGGCCACCTTCTTCTTTAGTCAAAACGTATACTTGAGCAGCGAACTCAGTATGCGGTTTAACGGAAGCCGGTTTGCAAAGTACTTGACCGCGCTCGATTTGGTTACGGTCTACACCGCGAAGCAGGGCACCGATGTTGTCACCAGCTTGAGCGGAATCCAGCAATTTACGGAACATTTCAACGCCCGTAACGACGGATTTCTTAGTTTCTTCAGCGATACCAACGATTTCAACCTCGTCGCCCACTTTAACCGTTCCGCGTTCTACACGGCCTGTAGCAACAGTACCGCGTCCAGTGATGGAGAACACGTCCTCGACTGGCATAAGGAATGGTTTGTCAGTGTCGCGCTCTGGAAGAGGAATGTACTCATCGATGATGTTGAACATTTCGACGATTTTTTGTGCCCACTCGCCGTCTGGGTTTTGCAGAGCTTCACGAGCAGAACCTTGGATGATTGGAGTGTCGTCGCCTGGGAACTCATATTCGTTCAGCAGGTCACGAACTTCCATTTCAACCAGTTCAAGAAGTTCAGCGTCTTCAACCATGTCGCATTTGTTCAAGAATACGACGATGTAAGGTACGCCTACCTGACGGGAGAGCAGGATGTGTTCGCGAGTTTGCGGCATTGGGCCGTCAGCTGCGGATACAACCAAGATCGCTCCGTCCATTTGAGCAGCACCAGTGATCATGTTTTTAACATAGTCGGCGTGACCTGGGCAGTCAACGTGTGCATAGTGACGGTTAGGTGTTTCGTATTCCACGTGTGCAGTGGAGATGGTGATACCGCGTTCGCGCTCCTCTGGAGCTTTGTCGATTTGGTCGAATGCTACTGCAGCACCGCCGTAAGTTTTGGACAATACAGTTGTGATAGCAGCAGTCAGAGTTGTTTTACCATGGTCGACGTGACCAATAGTACCGATGTTAACGTGCGGTTTATTACGTTCAAACTTAGCCTTTGCCATTTGAACAATTCCTCCTTAAATGGATTGAATATAAATTTTATGTTTGAACTGACCGGTATTTATGCAAGTAGTTCTGGATGTATTCGTACCGGCCAGGGTTTAAAACTCAAAAGCAAAAATTATTCGTCAGATCCTTTGGACTTCGAAATAATTTCTTCAGAGATGTTCTTAGGAACTTCTTCGTAGTGGGAGAGTTCCATGGAGAACACGCCGCGTCCTTGGGTACCGGAACGAAGTGTCGTCGAGTATCCGAACATTTCGGAAAGAGGCACTTTCGCACGGATAATCTGAGCGCCGGAACGGCTATCCATACCTTCGATACGTCCGCGGCGGGAGTTCAGCATGCCCATTACGTCGCCCATGTATTCCTCAGGCACCGTAACTTCGACTTTCATGATTGGCTCGAGCAGGACAGGTTTACACTTGTCTTTTGCTGCTTTAAGCGCCATGGAACCGGCAATCTTAAACGCCATCTCATTGGAGTCGACATCATGGTAAGAACCGTCTACGATTGTAGCTTTGATGTCTACAAGCGGGAAGCCGGCAAGGACACCATTCTTCATGGCTTCCTCGATACCATTCAGTGCAGGCTGGACGTATTCTCTTGGTACCGAACCACCGACGATTTTGCTGTCGAACTGGCTGCCAGTACCTGCTTCGAGAGGCTCGAATTCAACCCATACGTGACCGTATTGACCACGGCCACCGGACTGACGTACGAATTTACCCTCAACGCGAGCTGGTTGACGGAAGGTTTCACGGTAAGCAACCTGTGGTTTACCCACATTGGTTTCTACCTTGAACTCACGACGCATACGGTCGATGATGATATCGAGGTGAAGTTCACCCATTCCAGCCAGGATCGTCTGGCCAGTCTCTTCATCTGTATGAGCACGCAGCGTAGGATCTTCTTCTGTCAATTTGCCCAAAGCAACGCCCATTTTGTCTTGGTCGGCTTTGGTTTTTGGCTCAACTGCGATTTCGATAACCGGATCCGGGAAGTTCATGGATTCCAGGATAACCGGAGCTTTCTCGTCGCACAGCGTGTCGCCTGTACCTGTATCTTTCAAGCCAACCGCAGCCGCGATATCACCGGAGTAAACTTCGCTGATCTCTTGACGGCTGTTCGCGTGCATCTGAAGGATACGTCCGATACGTTCGCGTTTGCCTTTGGTAGCGTTCAATACGTAAGAGCCGGATTGAAGAATACCAGAGTATACGCGGAAGAACGTCAGTTTACCGACATAAGGGTCTGTCATGATTTTGAACGCCAGAGCAGCGAACGGTTCTTCATCGGAAGAATGACGCTCAACTTCCGTACCGTCTTCAAGGTGACCTTGAATCGATGGTACGTCAACTGGAGCTGGCAGATAATCGATAACAGCGTCCAGCATCAGCTGAACCCCTTTGTTGCGGTAAGAGGAACCACAGATAACCGGGAAGATCTTAACTTCGCAAACCCCTTTACGGAGGGCAGCCTTCAGTTCTGCAACTGTGATTTCTTCACCTTCCAGATACTTCATTGTCAGGTCTTCGTCGAGTTCTGCGACTTTTTCGATCAGTTCAGCGCGAAGTTCTTCGACTTTGTCTTTGAACTCGGCCGGAATGTCTACCTCTTCAATGTTTTGACCCAGGTCGTCTTTGTACATATGAGCTCTTTGCTCTACCAGGTCGATGATGCCAACGAAGTCGTTCTCTGCACCGATCGGCAATTGAATCGCTACTGCGTTCGCTTGCAGACGATCGCGCATGTCGTTAACGACGTTCAAATAATCGGCACCAATGATATCCATTTTGTTTACATATGCGATCCGCGGAACGCCGTAGCGGTCAGCCTGTCTCCATACGGTTTCAGACTGAGGCTCAACGCCCTCTTTCGCACTGAAAACACCTACTGCCCCATCCAATACACGAAGGGAACGTTCAACTTCAACTGTGAAGTCAACGTGCCCTGGGGTGTCAATGATATTAACGCGGTGACCTTTCCACGAAGCGGTCGTCGCAGCGGAAGTAATCGTGATCCCGCGCTCCTGCTCTTGTTCCATCCAGTCCATTGTAGCCGCACCCTCGTGAACTTCACCGATTTTGTGCGTACGGCCTGTGTAGAACAAGATCCGCTCTGTGGTGGTCGTTTTACCAGCGTCAATATGCGCCATGATCCCGATGTTGCGTGTATTTTTCAAGGAGAACTCTCTTGCCATGAAAATAGTCTCCCTTCAAAATTGAAGTGTATTTTATTAAGCCGAATCCTACCAGCGGTAGTGCGCAAACGCTTTGTTCGCTTCAGCCATTTTGTGAGTGTCCTCGCGTTTCTTAACGGAAGCGCCTGTGTTGTTGGAAGCGTCGATGATCTCAGCCGCCAAACGCTCTTCCATTGTCTTCTCACCGCGGTTGCGGGAGTAGTTCACGAGCCAACGTAATCCCAAAGACGTACGTCTTTCAGGTTTTACTTCGATTGGCACCTGGTAGTTTGCACCGCCGACACGACGAGCTTTAACTTCCAGCACTGGCATGATGTTCTTGATAGCTGCTTCAAACACTTCCATAGGATCTTTACCCGTACGTTCTTGAATCAGTTTGAACGAATTGTAAAGGATGCTTTGGGCAACACCTCTTTTACCATCCAGCATGATGCGGTTGATAAGGCGTGTAACCAGTTTGCTGTTGTACACCGGATCCGGCAGTACGTCTCTCTTAGTAACTGGACCTTTGCGTGGCATGGATATCCCCCTTTCTTAAGTCTTTGACTCTTATAGAATCAATTACGATTTTTTAGCTTTCGGACGTTTTGCACCGTATTTGGAACGAGCTTGCATCCGGTTGTTCACACCTGCAGTATCAAGCGCACCGCGAACGATATGGTAACGAACACCTGGAAGGTCTTTTACCCGTCCACCGCGAACCAATACCACACTGTGCTCTTGCAGGTTGTGTCCGATCCCCGGAATGTAAGCAGTCACCTCGATGCGGTTCGTCAAGCGAACACGGGCATATTTACGAAGCGCGGAGTTCGGTTTCTTCGGCGTCATTGTACCTACACGGGTGCAGACACCACGTTTTTGAGGAGCGCTAAGTCCTGTCTCTTCACGCTTCAGAGCGTTGTATCCTTTCTGCAATGCAGGGGACTTCGACTTGTAGATCTTAGCTTGACGTCCTTTGCGAACTAGCTGGTTAATTGTTGGCATGTTAGCCACCCCCTTCCCATATTACTTATCCTCATTACAAACCTCTTTTTAAGTCCACAGACCCAGGCGGTTCATAAAAGAACAAATGAAAAGTCTTTGCCGGAAGAACTCTGTTGATTTCTCCAACAAAAACGTTCCTTACCCTATGATTTAATGATGGCAGCCATTGCTGCGCCCACTTCAATCCCACATGCTTTACCCAAATGCTGCATAGTATCCACATAGGTGATCTTCACTCCATGCTTACTGCAAAGAGCTTCGACCTTTGAAACGAGCCGATGTTCCGCATCTTCCGCCACAAACACTTCGGCGGCTTGGCCCAATTCTACGAGTTTCATCGTTTGTTTGGCACCGATCTTGACATGAGCATCCTGTAATCCTTTATCATTAGACATCTTGCGATTCCTCCAAAAGCACAGGGGTACTTAACCACTCACGCACCTTTGCTATATTAGCACTTGCATTAGGCGATGTCAAGAATGTTTCAGTAAAGTTTTCGCGGAAGCAGCCTATTTTTCATGCCGCCTCCGCGCAAAACCGCCTGATTTGCAATCTATTACTCTACTGTTGCCGTTTCAAGCTCCTTGGAGTCCTGATCTTCGGCGTTCGGATCATCGAATTTGACGCTGCGGTAACGGTTCATACCGGTACCTGCAGGGATCAATTTACCGATGATGACATTTTCTTTCAGGCCTAGCAGCTGGTCAACCTTGCCTTTGATCGCCGCATCGGTAAGTACGCGGGTCGTCTCCTGGAAGGATGCCGCGGACAAGAAGGAATCGGTCTCCAGGGAAGCCTTGGTGATACCGAGCAGAACCGGTTTAGCCACCGCCGGCTCTTTTCCGGACAGGATTGCTTCTTTGTTCGCTGCTTCGTATTCATGAATGTCGGTGAATGATCCAGGAAGAAGCGGTGTATCTCCCGCATCGACGATACGGATTTTACGCAGCATCTGCTTGATCATAACTTCGACGTGCTTATCGTTGATTTCTACGCCCTGGTTACGGTATACGCGCTGAACTTCCTGCAGAATGTAGTTCTGCACACCGCGGATCCCTTTAATGCGCAGCATTTCTTTCGGGTCGATGGAACCGTCCGTCAGCTCGTCGCCGGCTTCGATTTCCTGACCTTCGGATACACGCAGACGGGAACCGTAGGTTACGGAGTACACTTTCGTTTCCGCTTCACCTTGGACTTCGATTTCACGACGGTCTTTCGCTTCGCGGATTTCCTTCACGACGCCGTCGATTTCACTGATGGTTGCCTGACCTTTCGGATTCCGGGCTTCGAAAAGCTCCTGAATACGCGGAAGACCTTGGGTAATATCGTCCCCTGCGACACCACCGGTATGGAACGTACGCATGGTAAGCTGGGTTCCTGGTTCACCGATGGATTGCGCGGCGATGATGCCGACAGCTTCCCCGATTTCCACGAATTTGCCTGTGGCCAGGTTGCGTCCGTAGCACTTCTTACATACGCCGTGACGGGCACGGCAGCTGAGTACCGAACGGATTTGCAGTTTCTTGACGCCGGAGTTGACGATCAGGTTCGCTTTATCCGAATCGATCAGCTCGTTGCGGTTAACCAGAATTTCATTGGTTTCCGGATGACGAACGGTCTCGAAGCAGTAGCGTCCCTCAATACGGTCATACAGGTCCTCGATAACCTCTTTACCATCCTGAATCCGGCTGACGGTGAAGCCTTTATCCGTACCGCAGTCTTCTTCGCGGACGATAACGTCTTGGGCAACGTCAACCAGACGGCGTGTCAGGTAACCGGAGTCAGCTGTACGCAGCGCGGTATCCGCCAGACCTTTACGGGCACCGTGCGTCGACAAGAAGTACTCGAGGACGGTCAGACCTTCACGGAAGTTG
The DNA here is from genome assembly GCF_002257645.1 of Paenibacillus sp. XY044. Taxonomy (GTDB): domain Bacteria; phylum Bacillota; class Bacilli; order Paenibacillales; family Paenibacillaceae; genus Paenibacillus_AQ. The sequence goes on from NZ_NQMO01000017.1 coordinate 32,337, forward strand.
GATTTGATCGGGAGTTCGATGATCCGGCCGGATGGGTTCGCCATCAGACCCCGCATTCCGCCGAGCTGAGTAATCTGCGATTTGTTACCCCGTGCTTTGGAATCAACCATGAGCATGATGGAGTTAAAGCGGTCCATGGATTTCATCAGGATATCCGTAATGTCATCCTTCGCTTTGGACCAAATATCGATAACGCGGTCATACCGTTCTTCGTTCGTAATCAAGCCGCGGCGGTATTGGTTCGTAACGACCGCAACCTTCTCGTCGGATTCCTTCAGGATCTCCTGCTTCTCATCCGGAACGATAACGTCGGATACCGCAACGGTTACGCCGGCACGCGTCGAATACGTGAAGCCGAGCTGCTTGATTTTGTCCAGAATAACGGACGTTTCCGTCGTGTGGTAAATCTCGAAGCAACGGGCAATGATTTGGCCCAGATACTCTTTACCAACGGCGCTGCTTATAGGCAGGTCGTACATGCGCTCACGGATGTCCGCGCCTTTTTCATAGACGAAATATTTCTCCGGGGTTCCGTTGAACAGATTGTCACGGGTCGCTTCGTTAATGTACGGGAAGCTGCTCGGGAAAATTTCGTTGAAGATGATGCGTCCGACGGTCGTCAAGAGCATTGCATCCTGCTGTTTGTCGGTAAAGCTCGTTTTGCCGAGCGCTTTAACCGGAATGGCTACCCGTGCATGCAGACCTGCCGTTCCGCGTTGGTAAGCCGATACGGCCTCGTTCACGGAGCTCAGAATCATGCCGGAACCTTTCTCATCCTTGTTGTCCATGGTCAGATAGAAAGATCCGAGAACCATATCCTGCGAAGGCGTAACGACCGGTTTACCGTCTTTAGGGTTCAAAATGTTGCCGGATGCCAGCATGAGGATACGGGCTTCAGCCTGTGCCTCTGCGGACAACGGAACGTGAACCGCCATCTGGTCGCCGTCGAAGTCGGCGTTGTAAGCCGTACATACGAGCGGATGCAGACGGATCGCATGACCTTCCACCAGGATCGGTTCGAACGCTTGGATACCGAGACGGTGAAGCGTAGGGGCACGGTTCAACAGAACCGGATGCTCTTTAATGACTTCTTCGAGAACGTCCCAAACTTCCGGACTTACACGCTCAACCTTACGTTTAGCGCTCTTAATGTTATGGGCGAGGCCCTTGTTTACAAGTTCTTTCATGACAAACGGCTTGAACAGTTCCAGAGCCATTTTCTTCGGCAGACCGCACTGATACATTTTCAGATACGGACCGACGACGATAACGGAACGGCCGGAATAGTCAACGCGTTTGCCGAGCAGGTTTTGCCGGAAACGTCCTTGCTTACCTTTCAGCATATGGCTGAGGGATTTCAATGGACGGTTGCCTGGTCCTGTTACAGGACGGCCGCGGCGGCCGTTGTCGATCAGGGCGTCAACCGCTTCCTGCAGCATCCGTTTTTCGTTCTGAACGATGATGTCCGGAGCTCCCAGATCAAGCAGACGCTTCAAACGGTTGTTCCGGTTGATGACGCGGCGGTACAGGTCGTTCAGGTCAGACGTTGCGAAACGTCCGCCGTCCAGCTGTACCATCGGGCGCAGTTCCGGAGGAATAACCGGAAGTACGTCCATGATCATCCACTCTGGCTTGTTGCCGGAGTTGCGGAAAGCCTCGATGACTTCCAGACGCTTGATCGCACGGTTGCGGCGCTGGCCTTGAGCCGTACGCAGCTCTTCCTTCAGAAATTCAAGTTCTTTTTCAACATCAAGATCCTGCAGCAGCTTCTTGATCGCTTCAGCACCCATGCCCGCTTGGAAACCATAGCCGTATTTTTCACGATAGCTGCGGTATTCCTTTTCGGACAGAAGCTGTTTCTTCTCCAGAGGCGTATCTCCAGGGTCGGTTACAACATAAGATGCAAAGTAAATGATCTCTTCCAGAGATCTTGGCGACATATCCAAAGCGAGACCCATACGGCTCGGAATGCCTTTAAAGTACCAGATATGGGATACAGGAGCTGCCAGCTCAATATGACCCATCCGTTCGCGGCGCACCTTCGCGCGGGTAACTTCCACGCCGCAGCGATCGCAGACTACGCCTTTGTAACGGACACGCTTATATTTGCCGCAATGGCATTCCCAGTCTTTTTGCGGTCCAAAAATCCGCTCGCAGAACAGGCCTTCTTTCTCCGGTTTCAGCGTACGGTAATTGATGGTTTCCGGCTTTTTCACTTCTCCGCGGGACCATGAACGAATTTTTTCCGGGGATGCAAGCCCGATTTTCATGAATTCGAAATTGTTAACGTCCAACAAGGAGCAACCCTCCTTAACCTAGTCCTAATGATTTGAACCGTGAATGAGGACGGACGGTATCACCGCCCGCCTTCACACAGCCTTTATTCCACTCCGACTTCTTCGCCTTCCAGGTTGAGGCTCAGCTTATCGCTGCCTGCCTCGTCTTCATCATCGAGCTCTTTCATCTCGATCTCCTGCTCGTCACCGCTCAGGATCTTAACATCCATACCGAGGGATTGAAGCTCTTTGATCAGAACCTTGAACGATTCAGGAACACCTGGTTCCGGAACGTTCTCGCCTTTAACGATGGACTCGTAGGTTTTCACCCGGCCGACCACATCGTCGGATTTAACGGTCAGGATCTCTTGCAGTGTATATGCGGCGCCGTAAGCTTCCAGCGCCCAAACTTCCATCTCACCGAAGCGCTGTCCGCCGAACTGAGCTTTACCACCCAGAGGCTGCTGCGTAACGAGCGAGTATGGTCCAGTTGAACGGGCATGGATTTTATCGTCAACCATGTGGGCCAACTTGATCATGTGCATGACGCCGACGGTAACTTCACGTTCGAACATTTCGCCCGTGCGGCCGTCGTACAGACGCGTTTTACCGTTGCGCTGCATGCCGGCTTCTTCCATGGTATCAAATACGTCATACTCGTTGGCACCGTCGAATACCGGCGTGGCCACGTGAATACCAAGACGCATCGCCGCAAAGCCCAGGTGGACTTCCAGAACCTGCCCGATGTTCATCCGGGAAGGTACCCCCAGCGGGTTCAGTACGACCTGTACCGGCGTACCATCCGGCAGGAACGGCATATCTTCTTCCGGCAGGATGCGGGCCACGACCCCTTTGTTACCGTGACGTCCGGCCATTTTGTCACCTTCAGAAATCTTACGTTTCTGAGCGATGTACACCCGAACCAGCTGGTTCACGCCAGGAGGCAGCTCGTCGCCATTCTCACGGGTGAACACCTTGACGTCGACGATAATCCCGTCACTACCGTGAGGTACGCGCAGGGAGGTGTCACGCACTTCGCGCGCCTTCTCACCGAAGATGGCGTGCAGCAGGCGCTCTTCCGCCGTAAGCTCCGTTACGCCTTTTGGTGTAACTTTACCAACGAGAATATCGCCAGCGCTGATTTCAGCACCGATCCGGATAATGCCGCGCTCGTCGAGGTTCTTGAGTGCTTCCTCGCCGACGTTCGGAATATCACGAGTGATTTCTTCCGGTCCGAGCTTCGTATCACGGGCTTCGGATTCATATTCTTCAATATGAATCGAAGTATACACATCTTCCTTCACCAGCTTCTCACTGAGGAGGATGGCATCCTCGTAGTTATAACCTTCCCAGGTCATAAACGCTACGACGACGTTACGTCCAAGAGCCAACTCGCCCATTTCCGTCGAAGGACCGTCCGCGAGGATGTCACCCTTCTTGATGATGTCGCCTCTCTTCACGATCGGACGTTGGTTGATGCATGTGCCTTGGTTCGAACGCATAAATTTGTGTAATTTATGTTTAACGATGTCGCCTTTAACTTCTTTGCCGTCCACAGTCTCGATGCGGCGCACCCAGATCTCGTTGGCGGAAGAACGTTCAACTACTCCGTCAAATTTGGAAACGATACATACCCCGGAATCCTTCGCAGACTTGTGTTCCATTCCTGTACCTACAAGCGGAGCTTTAGGCACGAGAAGCGGCACAGCCTGACGCTGCATGTTCGAACCCATCAGTGCGCGGTTGGAGTCATCATTCTCAAGGAACGGGATCAGCGCCGTAGCGACCGAAACGACCTGTTTCGGCGATACGTCCATGTAGTCCACGCGCTCACTCGGCATCGGCAAAATGTTGTCGGACTGCTTGTTGTAACGGACGATAACCATTTCATCCGCAAACTTGCCTTCTTCATTCAGCACTGCGTTCGCCTGTGCGACCACATAGTTGTCTTCCTCATCGGCCGTTAGGTAGTCGATCTGGTCTGTAACGACACCCGTCTTCGGATCGACCCAACGGTACGGAGCTTCGATAAAGCCGTATTCGTTGATTCGTGCGAACGTAGACAAGGAGTTGATCAAACCGATGTTCGGACCTTCCGGCGTCTCGATTGGACACATCCGGCCATAGTGACTGTGATGGACGTCACGAACTTCAAAGCCCGCGCGCTCACGCGTCAAACCGCCGGGTCCGAGCGCGGACAGACGGCGTTTATGAGTCAGTTCGGCAAGCGGATTCGTCTGATCCATAAACTGGGACAGCTGGGAGCTTCCGAAGAACTCTTTAATCGACGCGATGACCGGACGGATGTTGATCAGCGCCTGCGGCGTGATGACATTCGCATCCTGAATGGACATTCTCTCGCGTACGACGCGTTCCATACGGGACAGACCGATACGGAACTGGTTCTGCAGCAGTTCACCGACCGAACGCAGACGACGGTTACCCAGGTGGTCGATATCGTCTGTGTCGCCGATGCCATGAAGCAGGTTAATAAAGTAGCTGATCGAGGAAATAATATCAGCAGGTGTAATATGCTTAACCGATTTATCGATATTACCGTTCGCGATCACTTTGACGACCTTGCCGTCTTCGATTGGAGAGAACACATCGATGCTCTGCATCGGAATGTCGTCGGCATCGAGCACACCATTGGCAACATGATACGTCTTGTGTCCGACAGTCTTCTCCAGGTGTGGCAGGATTTCGTCAAGGAGACGGCGGTCCACCATTTGTCCGGCTTCGGCAATGATCTCACCGGTGTCGGTGTCGATCAGAGATTCAGCAAGACGCTGGTTGAACAGACGGTTCTTGATATGCAGCTTTTTATTGATTTTATAACGGCCGACATTGGCCAGATCATAACGCTTTGGATCAAAGAAGCGCGCTACCAGCAAGCTCTTCGCATTGTCGAGGGTAGGCGGCTCGCCCGGACGGAGACGTTCATAAATTTCGATGAGCGCTTTTTCCGTAGAGTCGGTATTGTCTTTGTCCAGCGTGTTGCGGATGTATTCGTCGTTGCCGAGCAGGTCCAAAATTTCGGCGTCACTGCCAAAACCAAGCGCCCGGAGCAAAACGGTAACCGGGATTTTACGGGTACGGTCGATCCGGACATACATGATGTCCTTCGCATCCGTCTCCAGTTCAAGCCAGGCACCACGGTTCGGAATCACCGTTGCAGTATAGGTTTTCTTACCGTTTTTATCGACTTTCGTGCTGAAATAGACGCTAGGAGAGCGTACCAACTGGCTGACAATGACCCGTTCTGCACCGTTGATAATAAACGTACCGGTCTCCGTCATCAGAGGGAAATCTCCCATGAATACTTCCTGTTCTTTGACTTCTCCGGTTTCTTTGTTGATGAGCCGTACTTTCACCCGAAGCGGCGCCGCATACGTCACGTCACGCTCTTTTGCGTCATCGACGGTGTATTTGGGTTCGCCCAGGCTGTAGTCGATGAACTCCAGCACCAAATTGCCCGTAAAATCCTGAATTGGCGAGATATCCTGGAACATTTCGCGCAATCCTTCCTCCAAAAACCATTCATATGATTTCTGTTGGATTTCGATCAGGTTCGGAATCTCAAGTACTTCATTAATTCGTGCATAACTTCGCCGAGTGCGTCGACCATACTGAACAAGATGTCCTGCCAACTTTAACTCACCCCTCATGTCTACTCACTTTAAAAATTGATTGCGAACCTCTGTTTGGAACCTTATAATGGATTCATGCAGAGGATTCATCCACAAATAAAGAAAAGCCCTTACCCGAATGCTTTCGAACAAAGAGCAACTTATCCATGGTTACCTTCTAAACATAGAAGTGACTTCATATCCAGTAGATTTGCCCAAAATGTACATATTATACGTGGACATGCCCTATTTTATGCATATCTCCGCATAAAACTATTGACATTTCAGTCAACTAAAGACAAGAAGCCTATCCTAATACTGACATTTTATAATAATATCACACATGATTTTTCAAGTCAATAGTCCTATTGCAAATTATTGAAAAGATTTTGTAGCCTTAAAAATCCGGTACCCTTTATCCTTGGTGATTTCCTCTACCTCTGCAAACAGACTCTCCAGCTTCGCCTTTGCCGATGGCGCCCCTTGTTTCTTCTGAATAACGATCCATAAGGACCCTCCTTCGCGAAGATGCTCATACGCCTGCTCGAAAATGCGATGTACCGTATCCTTGCCGGCACGAATCGGCGGATTGGTCAATATAACATCGAAACTCTTCCCTTCGACCTGCTGCAGCAGATCGCTCTCCAGAATCGTCACGTTGGCGATCCCGTTCAGTCTGGCATTTTCCTTGGCGAGTTCCACAGCGCGGCTGTTTACATCCAGCATCGTCACATGACCGTCCCCGGCAAGTCTTGCCGCCACCAGACCGATCGGACCGTATCCACAACCCACATCCAAAACCTCGGACCCCTGCGGAATGTCCATCGCTTCGATCAGTACCTTGCTGCCATAATCAATTCCCTTCTTGGAAAACACCCCGGCATCGCTCGTGAACTTGTAGACTGCACCCCGCAGTCGCTCTTCCAGACTTCGCCGGTCATGTCCGGCTTCAGGCTGATTGGAATAGTAATGCTGTGACATGCTTTCCCTCCGAATCCTTGGTTTCATTACACAGGATCCCCTGGTTCTAGTCATTTAGTCACAAGGGATGCGGCTTTACAAAAACAAACCCCTTGAATGATTCAAGGGGTTTGCTATGTGCTTCAAGTGAGAAGGAATTACTTCACTTCTACAGTAGCGCCTGCTTCTTCCAATTTAGCTTTAACGGATTCAGCTTCTTCTTTAGCCACTTTTTCTTTCAGTGGTTTTGGAGCGTTGTCAACGAGTTCTTTAGCTTCTTTCAAGCCAAGACCCGTGATTTCGCGAACGGCTTTGATAACGTTAATCTTGGAAGCGCCAGCGCTAGCCAGGATTACGTCGAATTCAGTTTGCTCAGCAGCTTCAGCTGCGCCAGCGCCGCCACCAACTACAGCTACTGGAGCTGCAGCAGTTACGCCGAATTCTTCTTCGATTGCTTTAACCAGGTCGTTCAGTTCCAAAACAGTCATACCTTTGATTGATTCCAAGATTTGCTCTTTACTCATGGTTGAACCTCCATTTTATAATAAAATTATTTTTTGTTTACTTTAAGCAGTCAGAACGGGAAGCTTACGCTCCTTGTTCTTCTTTCTCAGCCACAGCCTTAACTGCAAGCGCGAAGTTGCGAACTGGAGCTTGAAGCACGCTGAGGAGCATGGAAAGGAGACCTTCGCGGGATGGCAGTTCTGCCAACGCCTTGATTTGGTCAACGCTGACTACACGGCCTTCAACCACGGCACCTTTCAGTTTCAAAGCTTCGTTCTTCTTAGCAAAATCGTTAAGGATTTTAGCTGGTGCTACGGCGTCTTCTGCACTGAATGCGATAGCTGTAGGACCGGTCAATACTTCGTCCAGTTCAGTCAGCTCAGCAGCGGCAGTCGCACGGCGCAGCAAAGTGTTTTTCAACACTTGGAATTCAACACCCGCTTCGCGAAGCTGCTTACGCAGTTCGGTAGCTTGGGAAACGTTCAATCCACGGTAGTCGGCTACTACTGTCGTTGCACTTTCGCGCAATTTCGCAGTTACCACTTCTACAGCTTCTTGTTTCGCTTGAATCACTTTTGCGTTTGCCAATGTCTACACCTCCTGAAAGTTTCAATGACTGTCCGGCCGGACATGCCGGCCGCCAGTTCGATCTACGTCGGAATCCGCTTCGAGTCTGAGTACTCTTGACTTCTCCGATTTCATAGGCAAGTAAAAAGCCTCCGTAGATTTACGAAGGCCTGATGAATGATGATTGTCCGGGCAAAATGCAGGAAATCATATATATTCTATCACAACACCTCGGTAGGAAATTAAGCCCTAAGGCACCTACTGTCTACGGTAAGCATATTCAACTTTAGTGGTCGGTCATAAAGACCTGAACAACAACTTTTATATAGTAACAGATAACTCAGAACGAGTCAACGATAACTTATTTAAATGTTGCTGTATTCACGCGTGCGCTTGGTCCCATCGTCGAGGATACGGCGATCCCTTTCAGATAAACACCTTTTGCAGCAGCTGGTTTAGCACGGTTGAGTGCGTCGATGAGAGATTTGAGGTTCTCATTCAGTTTGTCCGCATCAAAGGATACTTTACCGATCGGTGCGTGAATTTGACCTGCTTTGTCCAGACGGTATTCGATTTTACCGGCTTTGATTTCTTGAACAGCCTTGGAAACATCGAACGTAACTGTTCCTGCTTTAGGGTTAGGCATGAGGCCTTTACCACCGAGCAGACGACCCAGTTTACCGACTTCGCTCATCATATCAGGTGTAGCGACGCAGACGTCGAATTCGAACCAGCCTTGTTGGATCTTGTTGATCATGTCCTGATCGCCAACAAAATCCGCGCCGGCCGCTTCCGCTTCCTTCGCTTTGTCACCTTTCGCAAATACCAAAACGCGTTGTGTTTTACCCGTGCCATGAGGCAGGACAACGACACCACGAACGGCTTGGTCTTGTTTACGTGGGTCAACGCCCAAACGAACTGCAACTTCAACGGTTTCGTCGAACTTGGCAGTCGCAGCCTTTTTCACAAGCTCTACAGCTTCTGCTGGCTCGTATACTGCTTCGCTGTCGATCAGCTTGGCAGCTTCAGCATATTTCTTACCATGTTTAGCCATGTTTGTTCCTCCTTTGTGGTTTTAGCGGATATTCCTCCCACATGTGCCGGCCTCATAGGCCGGGTGTCGCAAGAAAAACCGGATTAGTCTTCGATTGTGATGCCCATGCTGCGTGCAGTACCTTCAACCATACGCATAGCTGCTTCAACGGAAGCGGCGTTAAGGTCAGGCATTTTTTGCTCAGCGATTTCACGGACAGTGCTGCGTTTAACGGTAGCGACTTTCTTCTTGTTAGGTTCACCGGAACCCTTCTCGATTTTGGCAGCTACGCGAAGCAGAACTGCAGCCGGTGGAGTTTTGGTAATGAACGTAAAGGAACGATCCTCAAATACCGAAATTTCAACCGGAATGATCAGACCAGCTTGATCAGCGGTACGAGCGTTGAATTCTTTACAGAATGCCATGATGTTGACACCTGCTTGACCCAAAGCTGGACCTACTGGTGGTGCCGGATTCGCTTTACCTGCTGGGATTTGCAGTTTAACAACCTTGATTACCTTCTTTGCCATGTAAGACACCTCCTTCAAAAGTGGTTAGCGGGCCTTTGGGCCCTCCCACAAGAAACCTGAAGAACTTTATATCTTCTCCACCTGAGTATAATCCAGCTCAAGCGGGGTTTCCCGTCCAAACATGTTGACGTGTACCTTAAGCTTGCTCTTGTCGACGAGAATTTCTTCTACCGAGCCAACAAAATTCGCAAAAGGACCAACTTTGATACGTACGGATTCTTTAATATCGAATTCGATCTTCGGCTTCGGCTCTTCCATGCCCATATGCTTCAGAATCTGTTCCACTTCTTCTGGAAGCAAAGGCGTCGGCTTGGAACCCGAACCCGTTGAACCGACAAAACCCGTAACCCCTGGCGTATTGCGAACAACGTACCAGGAATCGTCAGTCTGGATCATTTCTACCAAGACATATCCGGGGTAAACCTTTCTCATGACGACCTTTTTCTTGCCGTCCTTGTTTACCACTTCTTCTTCCATCGGAACAAGAACGCGGAAAATCTTGTCTTCCATGCCCATGGACTCAACGCGTTTTTCCAAATTGGCTTTGACCTTATTCTCATACCCAGAGTAGGTATGAACTACGTACCATCTTTTTTCCATATCAAGCCACCCGGGACCCTTCTTAAATAATCGCTTCGATCACAGCGGAAATGCCGATATCTAGAACCCAAAAATAAATCGTGACGATCGCAATGGTGCCAAGTACAATAAGCGTGTAATTCGTCAACTCTTTACGATTAGGCCAGCGAACTTTTTTAAGTTCCGCCCAGCTTTCAGAGAAAAAGGAAAACAGAGACTTGAAACCTTTCACGCCGACTACACCTCCAAAAAACTATCTGGTTTCGCGATGAGGAGTTTGCTCGTTACAAAACTTGCAAAATTTCTTCATCTCCATGCGGTCGGGGTGATTTCGCTTGTTTTTGGTAGTCGTATAGTTTCTTTGTTTGCAATTCGTACAAGCCAAAGTGATAATTACCCGCATGCTGTGCACCTCCCGAAGACGTCCTTCTATTTCAGAAGAGTCATTATTGATCCCTAGTAGGAAGCAGCCTAAACTTTTCATCGCTGAAAAGAAAAAAAACCGTTCCTGCGAAATGAACGATCAAGCTTGTGCCGAAGCCTTTGCTCTCTCATTCATTAAAACACGCGAAATTTAGGCCTACCTAAAACACTTTATCACAAGGGTCAAACCATGTCAACGAAAGAATGGCCTTGTCAATATGCGTTTAAAGACCACGATTCCCTGTCGTTTCAAGCCTTTTTTTTCTCATCATAAGCCGCCTGCATTCATTTACCAGTATGATTCATTCATCCAGAGGTTAAACCTCGGCACTTCCCGTGTGAATAAAAAAAGACTCCTTACGAGCCTTTCTTCACCTTAGCGTCTGTTCAATTGTCGCGAACTTCCAAATATCTCTCCAGCTTGCGCTTGACCCGCTGCAGAGCATTATCGATTGATTTCACATGCCGTTTCAAATCCACCGCGATTTCCTGATAGGAGCGGCCGTCCAAATACAACATCAGCACTTTGCGCTCCAAGTCGCTCAGAATCTCGGACATCTTGTCCTCGAGTCCGACGAACTCTTCCTGGTTAATAATCAGCTCTTCCGGATCGCATACCTGCGAGCCGCAAATCACGTCAAGCAGTGTACGGTCGGAGTCCTCATCATAGATAGGCTTGTCCAACGACACGTAAGAATTCAGCGGGATATGCTTCTGTCTCGTCGCGGTCTTGATCGCCGTAATGATCTGTCTCGTAATGCACAGCTCGGCAAAAGCCTTGAACGAGGACTGCTTGTCCCCTCTGAAATCACGGATCGATTTGTATAAACCGATCATGCCTTCCTGGATGATATCCTCGCGGTCGGCGCCGATCAGAAAATAAGATCTGGCTTTGGCCCGCACGAAATTCCGGTACTTGTTGATCAAGTACTCCAGCGCTTCACTGTCACCTTCGCGGAAATATTCGACTACGTCCTCATCCGTCTTGTAATCATAATCAGATAACATTAACTCTTTAAGGTCGACGCTCACCAAGAAACCCCCCGGCTGCAACGCAAGGTACCCGTTACTCGTGAAATATACGAACAGTATAAATGATGCTCTCCGAGCCGTCAACCACGGATTATCCAAAAAAGAACAGCGATAGCAAAATTGTCAAGAGATGCAAAATTGTCATTTCATACAAAAGTTGGCTATTCCCGCCGCCAGCGTTCGAAAATTTCTCGGATGTCCGGCGAGAGCTTGCTGTCCAGCGTATTACGCGTCGATCTGGCCTGATCTTCCTTGATCCGCTTCTGAATCATCTGCTCGCTGTTCTCCACTTCGATCAGCAGCTCCCGGGCGGACAAGCGAAGCGCTCCCCGCGCGAAGATAACATGCTGTTCGATCAAATCGCTGGTCGCTACATAGATCTCCCTGCTTCGCCGGCTCAGCTCACCAACCAGACGCTCGATGCATTCGTCCGCCGTCTCCTTCTCCTTCGTAAAGTATACCTGGACCTTGCTCTGTGAAAAGGATTTGCCCAACCCCGGTACCCGGTAGGCGTCAAATACCGCGATCACTCTTCTTCCGGAAAAGGCCTGATAATCGGCCAGCCTGGCCAGCAGCTCATCCCTGGCCTCCTGCATGCTGATCTGTGACAGCTCTGCAAGGGAAGGCCATCCTCCGATCATGTTATAGCCATCGACCAAAAGCACATCGCGCAAAGCCGCCATTCCCGGCTAACCTTGGGTACGGCGCCGGCGCAGAACTTCGTACATCACGACTCCCGCGGCCACGGAAGCGTTAAGCGAGTTGATTTGACCTTTCATGGGGAGTTTCACCAAAACATCGCATTTTTCGCGGATCAGTCTGCCCATGCCTTTCCCTTCGTTGCCAATGACCACCGCGACGGGACCGTCAAACACGTTCGTGTCGTACATCTCGGAGGAAGCGGACACGTCGGTACCGACGACCCAAATCCCTCTCTCCTTCAGCTCCTCAATGGTCTGTCCCAGGTTCGTTACGCGCGCGACCGGAACGTATTCCGCGGCGCCGGCGGACGTCTTGGATACCGTTGCGGTGACCTGGGCTGACCGGCGCTTCGGCACGATCACCCCATGCACGCCGGTGCAGTCTGCAGTCCGGAGAATGGAGCCGAGATTGTGCGGATCTTCGATTTCGTCCAGCAGCAAAATGAACGGCGCCTCCCCTTTCGTTTCTGCAGCCTGCAGGATGTCCTCCACTTCGGCATAGGCGTAAGGCGCAGCCTGCGCTACTACGCCCTGATGCTGCATGCCCGGCGCCATCTGGTCCAGCTTGCGCTTGTCCACCTGCTGGATGACGACGCCAAGTTTTTTGGCCTCGAATATGATCGGCTGCGTCAGATGCTTCTGAGCATTTTCCGCAATCCAGATTTTATTGATCGTCCGCCCGGATCGAAGCGCTTCGGTCACCGAATGCTTCCCGGCAATGATTTCTTCCTCCATCGATTTTCCTCCTGATTCTAATCGGCCAGTGGTGGCCGTGCCGTCTTATTTCTTCTTAGGCTGCTGCTCTATGAACCGGATCCCCGTGTCGATTAACTCCTGCAGCCGCTCGAACTTCCCGGTGTAGTACAAATAACCGATTAAGGACTCAAATGCAGTGGCATGCCGATATTCCAGCACGTCGGCATTCTTCGGAATGGTGCCCGACTTGGCGTTGCGGCCCTGGCGGACCACGTCGCGCTCCTCGTCGGTCAGCATTTCCTCCAATGCGCCGATAATCCGGCTCTGAGCCTTGGCCGACACGAGTCCGGTCGCCGAACGGTGCAGCTGATTGGGCCGAAGGTTCGTCTTGGAGATCAAATATTGACGAATGGCCACCTCATAGATGGCATCGCCGATATACGCCAGGACGATCGGCGGAATCAGCCGGGCCGGCTTGGAAGGCGGGTAACTGAACATCCAGTTCCCCGCGCTTTCCGGCAGCAGTTCGTTGCCGTCCGCCCCGCTCATTTGCGACGCCAGCGCATGCCCTGCGCCGTATCCTCCAGCAGAATTCCCTTGTCCGCAAGCTCATCGCGGATTTCATCCGCACGGCTCCAGTTCTTGTTTTTGCGGGCTTCGACACGCTCGGCGATCAGCTGCTCGACTTCCTCGTCCAGAAGCTCGGTTTTTTCCTCGAAATACAGCCGCAGCACGGCGTTCAATTCGTCAAAAGCCGCCAGCATCGCCTGCAGTTCCGCAGGGTTCGCCACAGGCTCCTGAAGCAGCAGGTTGGCTTCGCTGACCCATTCGAACAAGGAGGTAATCGCATCCGGTGTATTGAAATCGTCGTTCATTTTTTCATAGTAGGCAGCCAGAATCGCATCCAGCTTCTGCTGCACGGATTCACGGACCGGACCGTTTCCGTCTGGAGTCACCGTATCCAGACGGTGCTTCATATTCGTGACGGCATTGGCGATCCGCTCCACGCTCTTCATCGCCTGATCCATCGTCTCGCTGTTGAAGTTCAGCGGATTGCGGTAATGCGTGGACAGCATGAAATAGCGGATGGCTGCTTTTTTATACTGTGCGCGAAGATCCTTGACCAAAATGCCGTTTCCGAGCGACTTCGACATTTTTTCATTATTGATCTTGATGTATCCGTTATGCATCCAGTAGTTGGCCAGCGGCTTGCCGGTCAAAGCTTCCGACTGCGCAATTTCGCACTCGTGATGCGGGAACTGCAGGTCCTGTCCGCCCCCGTGGATATCCAGGGTGTCCCCAAGGTAACGGCGCGCCATGGCCGAGCATTCGATATGCCAGCCGGGACGGCCGTCGCCCCAAGGGCTTGCCCAGAAGATCTCTCCCGGCTTGGCTGCCTTCCAGAGCACGAAGTCCTCCGGGCTTTCCTTACGTTCGTCGACCCCGATCCGGATGCCGAACTGCAGCTCCTCCAGCTTCTGATGCGAGAGCTTGCCGTAACCCGCAAATTTGCCGGTGCGGTAGAACACGTCGCCCCCTTTTTCATAAGCGAAGCCTTCGTCTTCGAGCTCCTTGATAAAGGCGATGATATTGTCCATGTTTTCCGTAACCCGCGGGTTGATCGTCGCCTTATGAATACCCAGTCCGTCGAGGTCCTCGTAGTACGCTTTGATAAACGTATCCGCCACCACCGGAACGGTGCTGTTCATCTGTTCGGCCTTGCGGATCAGCTTGTCGTCCACGTCCGTGAAGTTCACCACGTAATTCACTTCGTTACCGATCTGCTCCAGATACGTGCGAACGACGTCGAAAAAGATCATCGGACGCGCATTTCCGATATGAATGTAGTCGTAAACGGTCGGACCGCACACGTACATGTTCACCTTTCCCGGCTGCTTCGCTACAAACTCTTCTTTCGCCCGGATCATCGTATTATAAATTTGAAGGGCCATATCCACATTTCCTTTCATCCATGAAATTCACTGCTGCTTTATTTCGAACGTGCTCCAGCCGAAGCTTCCTCCTGCTGAAGCCGGTTGTTTTCCGTATTTAGTCTTTCCAATTCCCCGCGAAGCTGTTCGATCTCCTGCTGCATGCTGCGCAGCGAATCGACGATCGGGTCAGGCAGCTGGTGGCTGAGACGGTCCACCCGGCGTCCGTCCTGCTTCACGATCCTTCCCGGAATGCCCACCACCGTGCTGTTCGAGGGGACCTCCTTCAGAACGACCGAGTTGGCGCCGATGTTGCACTGGTCTCCGACTGTAAACGAACCCAGCACTTTCGCGCCGGACGCGATCACGACATTGTTGCCGATGGTCGGATGCCGTTTGCCTTTTTCCTTCCCGGTGCCCCCAAGGGTAACGCCCTGGTAAATGACGACATCGTCCCCGATCTCGCAGGTCTCCCCGATCACCACGCCCATGCCATGGTCGATGAACAGTCGCTTGCCGATCTTGGCTCCGGGATGGATCTCGATCCCTGTCATGAAGCGGCTGACTTGGGAGATCACGCGCGCCAGCGTAAACCATCGGTGTTTGTACAGCGCATGCGCAACCCGATGGGCCCAGATGGCGTGCAGCCCCGAATAGGTGAAAATGACCTCGAACAGACTTCTGGCCGCCGGATCATTCTCGAATACGGTTTGGATATCCGATTTCATATGCTTGAACATATCCGTTCCCCTCTTTGCTTCTTCTGTTCTCCATCGTTTCGTGGAGGCACAACACCTTTTCTCGTCCTGACAACCAAAACGTTCATCGACGCTTGTTCATCGAAGCCCAACCACGCTTTAGCGAAGGTTCCCCCAACAAAAAACGCCCCTGCAGCATTATGCTGCAGAGACGTTATACCCGCGGTCCCACTCTGCTTGGACTTTGCCGCCAGTGCCCTCCGGTGATTCCGGCACGCAGCATGGCATACAAAGCCCCACTTTCTGTCCTCATAACGGCGGACGTCCGGCACAGTCTAACGGGGAGGTCTTCCTCCGCTCATCCATGCAGCTCACAGGTGCATTTCCACTGCCGGCCAATAGGTAACTTACAGCCTTGAAGGAAAGCCTTGCGCCTTCCTCGCGGTTACCCTCTCTGTCAATGGCGTAATCAATGTACTTCTCCTGATCTTCGCTGATCGCACATTGGATCATCCGGCCCCCTTGTGACAGCGGGCCGAATTGATTTTGCTTGTTATTATAGCCGATAAGTCGTCTTACTGACAAGAAGTGTTTCGGGGAGCTTATGGGTTAGAATATGCCGTTACCATAAGAAAGAATCCAACTACGCTCCCTTAATTTGCGATTTCAACCGCTCGATGACGCGCCCGCGGCCCAGCAGGAAGATCGTTTCATTCAAATCGCGCCCGTGCATCTGGCCGGTAAGTGCGACACGAATCGGCATAAAGAGCTGCTTGCCTTTCACGCCGGTTTCCTTCTGAACTTCTTTGATGAGAGCGGCAATATGCGAAGCGGAATACTCTTCCGCAGCTTCGATCTTCGTCAGCAGCGCCGACAATACCGTAGACACCTGCTCCTCGGCCAGCACCGGCAGAGCTTCCTGGTCGATTTCAAGATGAGAGCGGAAAAACACTTCCGACAGATCGACAATATCCGATGCGGCTGTCATCTGCTCCTGATAGAGAGCGACCAGCTTGCGCGTCCAGGCATTCTGCTCCTCATCCAGTTCGGCAGGCAGGCGGCTAGCCCGCTGCAGGTGCGGAATCGCCAGCTCCGTAATCCGGTCGGTATCGGCATTCTTAATGTACGTATTGTTCAGGTGAGCCAGCTTGTTCTGATCGAACACAGCCGGGCTCTTCGACAGGCGGTCCGGATTGAAGATCTTGATCAGCTCTTCTCTGCTGTAGATCTCTTCTTCACCTTCCGGAGACCAGCCCAGCAGGGCGATGAAGTTCACCATCGCTTCCGGCAGGTAACCCAGCTGGTCGTACTGCTCGATGAACTGGATGATCGACTCGTCCCGTTTGCTGAGCTTCTTGTGGTTCTCATTCACGATCAGCGTCATATGACCGAACTGCGGCGGCTCCCAGCCGAACGCCTCGTAAATCATCAGCTGGCGCGGCGTGTTGGAAATGTGGTCTTCCCCGCGCAGCACGTGGGAAATTTCCATCAGATGGTCGTCGACCGCCACCGCGAAGTTGTACGTCGGAATGCCGTCCTTTTTCAAGATGACGAAGTCGCCGGTGTCCTGGGTATTGAAAGAGATCGTTCCTTTAACCATATCGTTGAACGTGTACGTCTTGTTATCCGGCACCCGGAACCGGATGCTGGCTACCCGGCCTTCGGCTTCGAACGCCTGGCACTGCTCCGGCGTCAAATCACGGTGCTTGCCGGAATAGCGCGGCGTCTCGCCGCGGGCGATCTGTTCTTCCCGTTCCTTCTCGAGCTCTTCCTCAGTGCAATAGCAGCGGTAAGCCAAACCGCGGTCCAGCAGGTCCTGCCAGTATTTCTTGTAAATGTCCAAACGCTCGGTCTGGCGGTAAGGGCCGTACGCCCCGCCCACATCGACGCTCTCGTCCCAGTCCATTCCAAGCCATTTCAAATATTTCAGCTGGCTTTCTTCGCCGCCTTCAATATTCCGCTTCACGTCCGTATCTTCGATTCGGATAATAAACTCTCCGCCCTGGTTGCGGGCATACAAATAGTTAAACAGCGCCGTTCTGGCATTGCCAATATGTAAATGTCCGGTTGGACTCGGTGCATAACGTACGCGCACTTTGCTCATCCTGATCCCCTCCGTCATATCATTGATCAATAAAGTCCGTTCAGAAATACTTTACCCTATTCCAGCCTAAATCCTTCAAGATGATAGCACATCTTGGATCAAGCATACAACCGATTGGGCTGCAATGCCTTCTCCCCGTCCGGTGAATCCGAGCTGCTCCGTCGTGGTGGCCTTCACATTGACCTGGCTCACGTCGGCATCCAGCGCCTTGGCGATAACCTCCACCATCTGCGGAATATAAGGAGCCATCTTCGGACGCTGGGCGATAATGGTCGAATCGATGTTGCCCAGGCGGTATCCCCGCTCCTTGGCGAGTCCCCAAACATGCAGCAGCAGCTTCAGACTGTCCGCGTCCTTGAATTCCGGATCCGTATCGGGAAAATGCTTGCCGATGTCCCCCAGCGCAAGCGCACCCAGAATGGCATCCGCCACGGCATGCAGCAGCACGTCCGCATCGGAATGTCCCAGCAGCCCCTTTTCGTACGGAATCGTCACCCCGCCAATAATGCACGGCCTGCCCTCCGCCAGCTGGTGAACGTCAAACCCTTGTCCTACACGTATCATTCCTTGTTCTCTCCCTTGCGTTTCTGCATAAATGCGGCGTACTCCAAATCTTCCGGTGTCGTAATTTTGATATTCGTATAACTGCCTTCCACAACCGCGACAGGAATGCCCAGCCGCTCCACGAGCATGGAGTCGTCGGTGCCGGCGAAGCCGTCCGCCGCGGCGCGTTCATGGGCCATCTTCAAATCGGAAAGACGAAAAGCCTGTGGGGTGTGAATGGCCCACAGACTCCGGCGATCAGGGGTCGCCAGAATCGTCCCCGAATCGTTCACCTGCTTGATGGTATCCTTCACCGGCACCGCCAGCACGGCCGCTCCTTCCTGGAGCGCCCTCCGGTAGCATGCCTCAATGTGTGCAGGTTCCACGAACGGGCGAACCCCGTCATGAACCATTACCCATTCTGTGCCGATTTCCATCAAGCCGTTGTATACGGATTGTTGTCTTTCGCTTCCGCCGGCGATGACCTTGGTTACTTTACCAAGACCGTAATCCTTGATCCACTGCTCGCAGCGCGGAATATCGTCCGCCCCGGTGACCAGGACTACTTCCTTTACCAGCGGCATTTGTTCAAAAATGTCAAGCGTATGAATAATGATGGGCTTGTCTTCAAGCATAAGGTACTGCTTGCTTTCTTGCGTCCCCATCCGGGAGCCGCGGCCCGCGGATACCACAATGACGCCCACCTGATTCTCTGTGCCCAAGTCGATGCAAAGCCTCCTCAACAACTGACCAAAAAAGAGTATACCCCCATCATACCGCGTTTACTGGGCTTTTTCCAACAGTTTTGGTTTGGCGAAGATCATCCGCCCCGCAGAGGTTTGCAGCACGCTCGTTACGAGCACTTCCATCATATTGCCTATATAATCGCGTCCGCCTTCAACCACAATCATGGTTCCGTCGTCGAGATAAGCCACTCCCTGGCCATGCTCTTTGCCGTCCTTGATTACCTGTACCATAATTTCTTCCCCCGGCAGGACGACCGGCTTCACGGCGTTGGCCAAATCGTTAATGTTCAGTACGGAAACGCCTTGCAGCTCACATACCTTGTTCAGGTTAAAATCGTTGGTCACCACTTTGCCCTGCAGCACTTTGGCGAGCTTCACCAGCTTGCTGTCCACTTCGGAAATTTCTTCGAAATCCCCTTCATAGATCATCACCCTGACATCAAGTTCCTTCTGGATTTTGTTCAAAATATCGAGTCCTCTGCGGCCGCGGTTGCGCTTCAGCAGGTCCGACGAATCCGCGATATGCTGAAGCTCTTCCAGAACGAATTCGGGAATGACGATCGTTCCTTCAATAAAACCGGTTTTGCAGATGTCCGCGATCCGGCCGTCGATGATGACGCTCGTGTCCAGAATTTTATGCTCCTCAATCCGGCGTTCCTCCGGCAGCTCGCCCCGGCTCCATTTGCCGGAAGTCCACAGGGAAGCGAGCTCTTCTTTCTTTTCCAGTCCGATCCGCAGCCCCATATAACCGAACACAAACGTCACACCGACAGCGAGCAAATCCCCGGCATGTCCAATCCAGGCAAGGCTGGGGTAGATTAATAGAGCCAGCAGCAGTCCTCCGATCAGACCCGACGCTCCGGCCGCCAATTCATTCATCGGCGTGTTCGAGAACGAAGCGATAAACGAATGCAGACGATACGATACAGCTTGAGCACATAGGGAACCAATCAACAAAAATAAAATTGCGCCAACCACAGCGAACATTAGGCTGCCCCACAGCGAATCATCAATACCAATTCCAGGGAACGACCAGCCTGCTGCATGATGCAGCGTGTACCCGATCCATGCCCCACATAATCCGGCAAATGCCGCGATCGATTTCCTCAGCATCAGTTCCCTCACCTCCTTGAATCTTTATTTTTAACAGTTGCAGATTTCATTAGCAGTATGGTCCATTTTGCAGCAACCTAATCCTGTATATTCCAATTTTTATTGGACGGCTGAACCTTTCTTTTGTACCATCCTACAGAAGTCTCGTTTTTGGTTGAAAATGGGCAAATGACTGGAATATAATAAGTTCATTCAAAAAACTAGAGGTTAGAGGTGAAGAGGATACATGGGCACACCAAGTTTACAAGACTTTCAAGATCAGGTTTCCGAACTGTTGCTCCGTCACCGCAGTCTGCTGGATGTATTGTCGAAGAATGGACAAAGCAGTGCCTCCGTTAACCGGTCTGTCGCCAAGGCGATTACCGATTGCGGTTGTATTGAACTTCATGCCACTAAACAAACCTTTGCTCCGGGACTGGACCTCGAGGAAGCCAAGGAAACGGTACGGACCCATGTCCACGGAGAGCTGTGCGAGAACTGCCGCGAGGTGATCAGCACCGAGCTGGGGCGGAACCTGTTCTATATGTCGGCGCTGTGCAATCTGCTCGATATCAACATGGATGAAGTGGTCCGGAAGGAATCGCAAAAATGCTCTACCCTTGGTCTGTTTAACATGTCATAAGCACCAAGAATATAAAAAGCAGAAAAAGCATTTATCTCGCTGCCCCCGGCAGGAAATAAATGCTTTTTATTTTTGAATCCCGTTCTATTGAGCGGGGCTTTCGTTTATGAGGAGTGGTCGTTGAACACTTTATCGGACTGCTCGCGATGGCGGCGGCGTCTTCGCGACAACCTTCTCACATTCTCTTTCAAACCGTAGGCTGCATACAGCACCAGTGGCAAGAAAATCAGCTTGGAGAGCTGATCCGGGAACGTGACGGCGACCGCGACTCCGGCAAGAATGACGAACGGCGCGTACATCATCGCTTTCTTCGGAAAACCGATTTTCTTAAAATTCGGGTACCGGACCGTGCTGACCATCAGGTATGACAGCAGCAGCATGGCAATGATCATATAGGGGGCGGAAATTTCATCACGAAATAAAGATAATGTAGCGAGCACACCGCCCGCTGCCGGTATAGGCAGACCTATAAAGTATCCCGGGCTGCCTGATTGGACGTTAAAACGGGCAAGCCGAAGCGCCCCGCACATGGGAAATACGGCGGTTACCGTCCAGATCAGCGCATGATGCATATCGTGAAAACAAGAAATGTACATGATAAGAGCGGGTGCAACACCAAATGAAATTACATCCGAGAGGGAGTCCAGTTCCTTGCCCAACTCACTCTGTGCATTGAGCGCCCGGGCCACCCGGCCGTCCAATCCGTCGAGAAGCATTGCAATGATAATCATGATGGCCGCCAAGCTCAGCTTGTTGTCGAGGGCCAGCATAATCCCTACCATTCCGAGAAACAAGTTACCCAAGGTACACATGTTCGGAATTGATTTCGTAAACATTTTCTCACCTCAAATATCGTAGTACCCCCATGTCATCCATTGATTGTATGGCATTTAAATTTGTCTGTCAATGAATACTTGTTCCTGCAAGCGTTTCAGTCCCTCTTTTATATTGCGGGCCCTGACTTCGCCAATTCCATCCACTTCGTCCAGCTCCTCGATCGTAGCCATCATGGTATGCGGCAGCCGTTCAAAGCGCTCCACCAGGTTGTGGATAATGACATTCGGCAGACGTGGAATTTTATTGAGGATCCGGTAACCACGGGGCGCTACAGATTCTTCTGAGGTCGCTGCCGACAACGGGTACCCGAGCAGGCGGACCACATAGTGGATATCGAGCAGTTCGTCGTCGGTCGCCCGCTTCAGTCCGGCGATCATCTCGCGGATCTTCTCATCGTTGTCGTCACGTGCATAGTCTTTGTACAAGAGCCAGGCTTCTTCCTCCATGTTGCTCACGAGTTCTTCCATCTGCATGCTGATCAGGCGCCCTTCGTTCCCTAGCTCGTTGATGTAGCGCTTGATTTCCATTTTGATGCGCAGGACCATCTCCACACGCTGAATGACGTTGACCACTTCGGGAACGGTAACCAGCTCTTCGAATTCGGATGCCGACAGGTTCGTCAGCGACTGGTTCAGTACCGCCCGGTACTTCTCCAGCGTCTGAAGCGCCTGGTTGGCTTTGGTCAAAATGACGCCGATTTCTTTCAGCGCATAGCGGAGCGTACCTTGGTACAGGGTGATGATGTTCCGGCGCTGGGAAATCGACACGACCAGCTTGCCGGTCTGTTTGGCGACCCGCTCGGCCGTCCGGTGCCGGAT
This sequence comes from Paenibacillus sp. XY044, assembly GCF_002257645.1. Taxonomy (GTDB): domain Bacteria; phylum Bacillota; class Bacilli; order Paenibacillales; family Paenibacillaceae; genus Paenibacillus_AQ. The sequence goes on from NZ_NQMO01000017.1 coordinate 54,679, forward strand.
CCCCGTTTCGATCGAAGAAATGGACGAGTCCGGAATCAGCTGGGTGTTGGCATACAGAATCCGCTTCAGGTCCTCGCTCAAAATGATAGCGCCGTCCATTTTGGCCAGCTCATATAAGTAGTTGGGCGAAAAATCGCAGTTGATGGAGAAGCCTCCGTCCACAACCTCCATCACTTCAGGACTGTAGCCAACCACCAGCAGTCCCCCGGTTTTGGCGCGCAGCACGTTTTCCAGGCCGTCGCGAAACGGCGTGCCGGGTGCTACGAGCTTCAATAAATCGTTCATTTTATCCAATTGGCTCGGTTCTTTCATCTTCATTTGCCCCCTAATCTAACGCGACCGCTAGTGCATCTGCAACGGTACTCACTCCGATGATTTCAATACCTTTGGGGTGCCTCCATCCTTTCATACTTTTTTCCGGTAAAATAATCCGCTTGAAACCCAGCTTCTCCGCCTCCCGGACGCGCTGTTCCACACGGGAAACGCCCCGAACTTCGCCGGTCAGGCCGACTTCACCGAACATGACGTCGTAAGGCTTTGTCGGAATATCCCGAAAACTGGAGGCAATGCTGACGGCTATGGCCAGATCGACCGCCGGTTCATCCAGCTTGACGCCACCCGCCACGTTCAGGTACGCATCCTGATTCTGCAGGAACATGCCCATCCGCTTCTCCAGCACCGCAATAATGAGCCCCATCCGGTGATGGTCGATCCCGGTGCACATGCGCCGTGGCGACGGAAAATGCGTGGAAGAGATCAAGGCTTGAAGCTCGACCAGGACGGGTCTGGTGCCCTCCATGCTGGCCACGACCGTGGATCCCGCAACGCCGAGCGGGCGCTCGGACAGAAACAGCTCCGACGGATTCCCCACTTCGACCAGCCCGACTTCGTTCATCTCGAAAATGCCGATCTCATTTGTCGATCCAAAGCGGTTCTTAACGGCTCTTAACAGCCGGTAGGTATGATGGCGCTCGCCTTCAAAATAAAGTACACAGTCTACCATGTGCTCCAGCAGCCTCGGCCCCGCGATAGCCCCTTCCTTTGTAACATGCCCCACAAGAACGGTGGCAATGCCGAGCCCTTTGGCTACCCTCATAAACCGGGCCGTACATTCCCGGACCTGCGCCACGCTCCCCGGCGCGCTGGTCACCTCTGGAATGTAGACCGTCTGGATGGAGTCGATCACCAGAAACTGAGGCTTTACACTCTCGATCGCCTCTTCAATGAGATCCATATTGGTCTCGCACAGAACGTACAGTTCCGGCGACAGGGCGCCGAGGCGATCCGCCCGGAGCTTGGTCTGGCGGACCGATTCCTCGCCGGACACGTACAGCACGCGCAGGCCGGACTGCGTCAGAGCGTGCGACGTTTGCAGGAGCAGGGTCGACTTGCCGATGCCGGGGTCGCCCCCGACGAGAATGAGCGATCCGGGAACGATCCCGCCGCCCAGAACGCGGTTCAGCTCACCGATCCCGGTTAGCACCCTCGCTTCTTGGCTGCTCTCTATATTTATGATCGAAAGCGGCTTTTCTTTACTATGAAAAAGCGGGGAATTCATTCCCTGCGTCTTGATGATGCTTTCCGTTTCTTCTACCATCGAGTTCCAGGCTTGGCAGCCTGGGCACTTCCCGTACCATTTGGCAGCCTCATAGCCGCACTCGGTACAGTAAAATTTGGTTTTCGATTTGGCCATGCGTCTCTCCTTTGCTGCAGCCAATTTGTCTAATTATGTCGTTACCTCAGAAATTTGGCATTATTTTAAGTTTACCATTTATTAAGATTTATCGTAAAGTCTATCCAAAAACTTTACATTGATTTTCATTTGCGGATGAAACAGACAAAGGGACTGACCCGCTAGGTCCACAAAAACCGGCGGGGCAATCCCTTGTTGTTCAGGCTTCGTATGAAGTCACCGGCTCATTTACGATTGCGTATTGGCCGATACATTTTCGTTTTTGTTGACTGTCAGCGCGCCGCCCTCTTCGTCGATGAGCAGCGAGTCGCCTTTGGACACATGCCCCGTGAGCAGCTCTTCCGACAGACGGTCCTCGATATGCTTCTGAATCGCCCGGCGGAGCGGACGGGCACCGAATGCCGGGTCGTAGCCTTCTTTCGCGAGGAATGCCTTGGCTTTATCTGTCAGGATAAAGTCGACATTGAAATCGCGCAGGCGTTTACGCAGCTCTTCGGTCATCGTCGTCACGATTTCAGCGATGTGCTTCTCTTCGAGTGAGTGGAAGACGATGATTTCGTCGATCCGGTTCAGGAACTCCGGACGGAAGCTCTTCTTCAGCTCTCCCATCACTTTATCTTTCATGTTGTTGTAATCGGCTCCGGCGTCGGCTGTTGCCGTGAAGCCCATCGTCGAGTTCCGTTTGATCGCTTCCGCACCTACGTTGGAGGTCAGAATGATCAGCGTGTTGCGGAAGTCCACCACGCGGCCCTTGGAATCGGTCAGACGACCGTCTTCCAGCACTTGAAGCAGAATATTGAACACTTCAGGATGCGCCTTCTCGATTTCGTCCAGCAGGACGACCGAGTAAGGTTTGCGGCGTACTTTTTCGGTCAGCTGGCCGCCTTCGTCATAGCCGACGTATCCAGGAGGCGCTCCGACCAGTCGGGACGTGGAGTGTTTCTCCATGTACTCGGACATGTCGATGCGGACTACCGCATTTTCGTCACCGAACATCGCTTCGGCCAGAGCACGGGCCAGCTCGGTTTTACCGACACCCGTAGGTCCAAGGAAGATGAACGATCCAATCGGACGCTTCGGATCCTTCAGACCGGCACGGGAACGTCTTACCGCGCGGCTGACTGCCTTGACGGCTTCTTCTTGGCCGATAACGCGTTCGTGCAGGATTGTCTCCATATTCAGCAGGCGTTCCGTTTCTTCTTCCTTCAGCTTGCTAACCGGAATACCGGTCCAACTGGCCACAACCTGGGCGATATCCTCAGGCGTAACTTCAGAGTCCGTACGGCCCTGTTTTTCTTTCCATTGGTTCTTCGTGACGTCCAGCTCTTCGCGGATCTTTTGCTCGGTATCGCGAAGGGCGGCCGCTTTCTCGAATTCCTGGCTTTGCACGGCCGAATCTTTTTCCTTGCGGATATCTTCAAGCCGGCTTTCCAGTTCCTTCAGATTTGGCGGAATGGTGTACGTGTGAAGCCTTACCTTGGAGCCCGCCTCGTCGATCAGGTCGATCGCTTTATCCGGCAGGAACCGGTCGGAAATGTAGCGGTCTGACAGCTTCACGGCTTCCACGATCGCCTCATCCGTAATTTTTACGCGATGATGCGCTTCGTAGCGGTCGCGCAGACCGAACAGAATTTGAATCGCTTCTTCCGGAGATGGCTGATCCACCGTAATCGGCTGGAAACGGCGCTCCAGAGCGGCGTCTTTCTCGATATATTTACGGTACTCATCCAGCGTGGTGGCACCGATGCACTGCAGCTCGCCGCGGGCAAGCGACGGCTTCAGAATGTTGGATGCATCGATGGCGCCTTCCGCGCCGCCGGCACCGATCAGCGTATGCAGCTCGTCGATAAAGAGGATGATGTTGCCTGCTTGGCGGATCTCATCCATAATTTTCTTTAAGCGATCCTCGAATTCGCCTCGGTATTTCGTACCGGCTACAACCGATCCCATGTCCAGCGTCATGACGCGTTTGTCACGCAGCGTTTCCGGGATTTCGTTGTTGATGATTTTTTGAGCCAGGCCTTCGGCGATTGCGGTTTTACCAACCCCCGGTTCACCGATCAGCACCGGATTGTTTTTGGTCCGGCGGCTGAGAACCTGGATGACTCTTTCGATTTCGTTACTGCGGCCGATAACCGGATCCAGGTTGCCTTCCTTGGCAATCGCGGTCAAGTCACGAGCCAGACTGTCGAGCGTCGGCGTACTGACGTTAGATTGGTTTCCGTGGTGACTGGATACAGCCTCGCTGCTGCCCAGCAGCTGCAGCACTTGCTGGCGCGCCTTGTTCAGGCTGATGCCGAGATTATTCAGCACGCGGGCAGCCACGCCTTCGCCTTCGCGAATGAGACCGAGCAGGATGTGCTCTGTGCCTACATAGGTATGGCCAAGTTTGCGCGCTTCGTCCATTGATAATTCAATCACTTTTTTGGCGCGAGGGGTATAAGCGATATTCGTCGGCTGTTCCTGTCCCCGTCCGATGAGCGTCTCCACTTCATCCTGGATTTTTTCGAGGCCAAGTCCAAGACCGATCAAAGCTTTAGCGGCAATGCCGTCCCCTTCCCGGATCAGTCCGAGCAAAATATGCTCTGTGCCAATGTTGTTATGCCCTAAACGAACCGCTTCCTCTTGTGCCAAAGCAAGCACCTTCTGCGCACGTTCCGTAAATCTTCCGAACATCATATCTCCTGCACCTCCATGAGTTTTATCATCACTACTACACTTGCGTCCTTCATCGTAAAGCTGTATATCATAAAGGCTCAGCGATTTCCGAGGGTTTCCCGGATGAGCTTCGCCCGGTAAATATCGCGTTCTTCGGTGTTCATATCGTGACCGTACGTTTTCTGCAGGAAGCCCGGCTGGGTCATCACATTCAGTTCATTCATCACCGGAATGGATGGTCCCTCCAAGAGCCCAAGGTCAACCCCAAGGCGTACGTCGGAAAGACGCTGCCCCGCCTCCTTCGAGTCCATCACTTCCGCGTAGGATAAAATCCCATAGGACCGTTTGATACGGTCGGTAATGCGGAGTCTGGAATCGTTCATGAGCCGCATGCGTGCATTTTTCTCATGCTCGATGATCTGCAGCACGACGCTGTGGAGGTTGTCGATGATTTCATTCTCGGTCTGTCCCAAGGTAATCTGATTCGAGATTTGGAACAGGTTACCTATTGCTTCGCTGCCTTCCCCGTAAATTCCTCTTACGGTGAGCCCAACTTGGGAAACGGCGGATAAAATCCGGTTAATCTGCTGGGTCATCACCAGTGCCGGCAGGTGCATCATGACCGAAGCCCGCAGGCCAGTGCCCACATTCGTTGGACAGCTGGTCAGATACCCGTGCTTATCGTCAAAGGCGTAATCGATGTACTCCTCAAATTTATCGTCAATGCTCGAGGCCTTCTCCCAAGCTTGGCGGATTTGAAAACCGGGGTATAGACATTGAATGCGAAGATGGTCCTCTTCGTTAATCATAATGCTGACCGATTCGTCCTCGCTGAGGATTACCGCGCCATTCTGGGATTCATTCGCCAAATTGGGGCTGATCAAATGCTTTTCCACCAGCACCCTTTTGTCCAGCGGATCAATTTGATCAAGTTCCACGGTATAAAAAGTTCCAAAAGACTGAAGGTGATCACTGGGAATACCCGTCAGACGTTTAAGCACTTCCTCCGACTGCTGGCGGGTGGCCAGTAGCGGAAAAGGAAGATGCTGCAGGTTGCGCGCAACCCGAACCCGGCTGCTGATGACGATTTCGGAAGCATCGGCCTGGCCGCGCATCCAATCGCTCAGCGCTTTCTCGGTAAACCGGAGATGTGGCATCACGCATTCCTCCTCCTTCGAGTGAACTTTACTGTTCCGACAATTCTTTCTCAAGCTTGCGGATCTGGTCGCGCAGCTTCGCTGCCTCCTCGAACTCCTCTTCGTGAATACGCTGCTGAAGTTCAAGCTTCAAGCCGTCGATCTTGCGTTTCGCTTGAATTTTGCTTCCGCCTCTTTTGGGCAATTTGCCGACGTGAGCGGTACTGCCGTGAACTCTTTTGAACAGAGGGTCCAGGCGGTCTCCAAAATATTTGTAACAGGAGCTGCAGCCGAACCGGCCGATCTTGCTGAACTGCGAGTACGTCATGCCGCACTCTTCGCATCTCAGCGATTGGGCAGCCTTGGCGCTGCTCGCCGCTCCCTTGCTGGTCATGTCAATGTCCATGAGACCGGATAGCAAGCTGTGTATGGAAAATCCGCCTGAGGTTCCGGGGATCATTTCCCCTTTTTCCCTGGCGCAGGATTCGCAAAAATGAAACTCCGTCTTCTCACCATTCACAATCTTGGTAAAATGGAGAGTCGCCGGTCTCTTACCACATTCTTGGCAAAGCATACCGAAGTACCTCCTTTTCTCCGAAAGACTATTTGCCTAACAAAGAAATCAGCATCGCCTTCATCAGCCGAGCACGTATCTCATCCCGGTAAGGAAGCTTGATCATCAGGCTCTCCCTGGATATCGCGGCGCGCATGAGGTTCGCTTCGCGTTTGCTCAGTATGCGTGCCTCCTCCAACTGGTAGATCAGCCCTTCGGCCACGTTCTGATCGATGCGGTCCCCAATCGTATGGTGGAGATGGGTATGAAGCGCCGAGTATTGCGGGAGTTCAATCCGCTGAATCCGAATGTACCCTCCGCCACCGCGCTTGCTTTCCACGAGATAACCTTTTTCGAGCGTGAATCGTGTGCTGATCACATAGTTGATTTGGGACGGAACGCATGAGAACTGATCAGCCAGATCGTTCCGCTGAATTTCAATCAATCCTTCGGGACTTTCATGCAAAATACCCTTTAGATATTGTTCAATAATATCAGAGATATTACGCATTGTTCATCCTCCATTACGTTAAAACATCAAGACCTTCATGGTCGTTCGTGAGTCCGTTCGACAATCCCAAACCATCTCCTCTAAACTTAACCAATGGCCAGGGGCTCGAATCTGGATCTTACCCGGGTGAATATGTTATAACTGATCTAAACCTTGCGCATTCACTATTGTGAGTTCAACTGTAGACAAACATACATTTGTTTTTACGTTGACTTTGACTTTCTTTGATCTAAATTATAACATATTCTCACGTTTTGCCAAGAGGGTGTATCTTCATTTTTGACGTTCTCCTCCTTTTTATACTGCACCAATAGAAATAACCCCCTGCAGCGCTACAGAGGGTTATTTATCTGACCGAATCTCGGCTTTTTAACTTCCATAAAAAGGGAACCCAATACTTTTATTAAAAGAAATCCAAAAACAAGGTCTGCTTAGCGGGGATCCGCGCTTCCAGTATGCTCACTGCCTCAGCACTGCCTGCGATTCGTCCGGAACGGTACAGTTCAGACGGCCGTTTGAACCCGGTCAGCAAGACGGTCAGAGCCTGAATATCGCAGCTCAGGGCATTTTCCTGCTGTCCTTGTGATGATTCCAAGGGAGCGACCGAAGCGGTTCCGTCCGGTGAAAACGACCAGCTCCAAACGCCTTCATTCCAAGGCCCGTACGAGTCGGTCAGCTGAATGGTTACACGTTCGGATTGCCCCTCACCGGACGCTGCAAAGGGATACACTTCAACGAGTTTCTTCATATTTACGACACGGGCCATCCCATAAGGAACAATCTCCTGTGTAATCCGCGGATCGGCCAATTGGTATGTAAGACTGTCATCCATCGGCATGAAATTGACGATCACCTGAGTGACCATCGAATCATGATTGGCGATATACGTCCATAACGCACGGCGTGCCTCATCGGTTACATAAATGAGTTCATCGATGGTAAACTCCTTGTTCTCCACCTTATAAAGAACATATCCCTCAGGCGCACCTGAAGCCGAATAATAAACCGCCGTATGCCCATCTTCGTCCAGTACTGAACGGGTCCACCATTCCCGGGTCCGGACCATCAATCCGTTATATTGTTTGGAAAATGCGGCATAAACCGTATCCAGAACGTCCGGATCCTTGATATCTCGCCGAATCGAACCTTCAGTTACGACCTTTGCCGGCAATTTATCGGTTGAAATGACATATTTCTTGTACTCGCTGAACATCTCCCAGCCGTATTTTCGGTAAAACGGGTAGGAGAAAGGGTGCAGCACGGAAAAGACCTGCCCGTTCTCATTCATTTGCTGCAGCGCGTGCGTCAGCAGGTGCTTAATATAACCCTGCCGACGGTTTTCCGGCCATGTTGAAACGCTGGCGATACCGCCCATAGGAAAACTCTCACCTTGAACCGATACCGTAAACGGAATTAACACCAGCTTGGCCGCGAGTTGTTTATCCTCGTCAAAGATCCCCCAAACCTGATCAGGCTTAAATCGTTCTTTGGCCTGCTGCTTTTGCTCGGGAGCCATCTTGTATTGAAAAGCATATTCGCTCAGCCGGGTGCTTTGATCAAATTCATCCTCCCGTAAATTCCGGATTTCCATGCTTCCACCTCACCTATTCAAAATGAGCCCTGAAATCAGGAAACAACCTTTGTCCTGACATTGGCTAAATTCAAAGTCGAGTATGGCAAAACCTATCTGCAAAGTCAATCCATCCTGTTTACCTGGGGACAACTTATTTGTAGAATGGGATCATTTTGTGGTTATTCACGATGATCTGTGGGTTATGGGGATCATTTTGTGTATTTGTGGATGACTTTTTGGCGATTTTCAAGGCGAAAACGTTATCTGTGTATAATTATGACGAAGAAATACCGAAAACCGTAGAGGCTGTGGATGAAAAAAGCCCCTTATCAACAGGAGCGGGGAACAAAAAAACCACTGTCGATGTTTATCAACAGTGGTCCTTCGCTTGGCAACGTCCTACTCTCCCAGGACCCTTCGGTCCAAGTACCATCGGCGCTGGAGGGCTTAACGGTCGTGTTCGGGA
>NZ_NQMO01000018.1 GCF_002257645.1 Paenibacillus sp. XY044
AGGGCTTATCCAAAAAATACCCACCAAAGTGAAGAACAGCGCTGAAGCTGATTCCGAGTACTTTGGCGGGGACCCGATAATTCTTAAAGCGCGGATTCGTTTCGTATCTAGTTTTCAGGGAGTCAAAAGTGCTGATTTCATTCCAAGCGGGTGAGAGAAGCGTGCATGACTTTCAGCATTTGGCGATGCTGAAACCTGAATTATGCATTTGGTTATTAACCAATGCTCCGTTTGGTGGCGATAGCGGAGGGGTTCCACGCGTACCCATCCCGAACACGACCGTTAAGCCCTCCAGCGCCGATGGTACTTGGACCGAAGGGTCCTGGGAGAGTAGGACGTTGCCAAGCGGAAACCACTTTTGTGGTATTTTTTTTGGCCTTGAAGTTCACCTACATATGGCAGTTTTGGCTGGTTGTAACAACGTTCCCTGATAGCTCAGTTGGTAGAGCACTCGACTGTTAATCGAGTTGTCACAGGTTCGAGTCCTGTTCGGGGAGCCACTTTTAAAAAACGTCTAAGGAAGTTTTGTTGCAGAAAACAGAATTAGACTTTATATATATGGCCCGTTGGTCAAGGGGTTAAGACACCTCCCTTTCACGGAGGTAACATGGGTTCGAATCCCATACGGGTCACTTTCATATTAACATCGGGATGAGAATCCATTGTAAGTTACAAATGATTATGGAGGCTTAGCTCAGCTGGGAGAGCATCTGCCTTACAAGCAGAGGGTCGGGGGTTCGATCCCCTCAGCCTCCACCATGATTTTCAAAAGAAAATAAATGATTTTTTAATGACGCGGGGTGGAGCAGTCCGGTAGCTCGTCGGGCTCATAACCCGAAGGTCGCAGGTTCAAATCCTGCCCCCGCAATTATCTCCTTAATATGGAGATTCAAAAGGCCGTGGAACCGTGGTGTAGAGGCCTAACATGCCTGCCTGTCACGCAGGAGATCGCGGGTTCGAATCCCGTCGGTTCCGCCACTTTAATATGCTTCAGGGATGAGAATCCGAAATAATGGGTTCGTCAATGATGTTTTGCTTTCGTGATAAATGGTATCGCTTTGGAAATATTCATGTGCCGGTGTAGCTCAATTGGTAGAGCAACTGACTTGTAATCAGTAGGTTGGGGGTTCAAGTCCTCTTGCCGGCATCTTTATGGCGGTCGTGGCGAAGGGGTTAACGCACCGGATTGTGGCTCCGGCATTCGTGGGTTCAAGTCCCATCGATCGCCCCATCATCTTGTTGGGGATTAGCCAAGCGGTAAGGCAACGGACTTTGACTCCGTCATGCATAGGTTCGAATCCTATATCCCCAGCCAGTTTTACTCAAAACAGAGTGAGACTTCGCTGGGAATTCCGATTACTTTTCGGGGACCCCGATAAACATTAAGAGCCATTAGCTCAGTTGGTAGAGCACCTGACTTTTAATCAGGGTGTCGAAGGTTCGAGTCCTTCATGGCTCACCAGTTTTATTTTCAGGTTTTGCGCGTGTGGCGGAATTGGCAGACGCACTAGACTTAGGATCTAGCGTCTTTGACGTGGGGGTTCAAGTCCCTCCACGCGCACCATACTGATTATGCGGACGTGGCTCAGCGGTAGAGCATCGCCTTGCCAAGGCGAGGGTCGCGGGTTCGATTCCCGTCGTCCGCTCCATATGCGCCCTTAGCTCAGCTGGATAGAGCGTTTGACTACGAATCAAAAGGTCAGGAGTTCGAATCTCTTAGGGCGCGCCATTTAACTGTTTTACAATAGATATCGGGATGTAGCTCAGCTTGGTAGAGCACCTGGTTTGGGACCAGGGGGTCGCATGTTCGAATCGTGTCATCCCGATACGCATGTACGGCTTCGTGCAGGTCTTGATTTTTCTGCATTCAAGGCTTGCACGGAGAATATGCGGGTGTAGTTCAATGGTAGAACTTCAGCCTTCCAAGCTGATAGCGTGGGTTCGATTCCCATCACCCGCTCCATATGATCAAAAACATAACGCCGAAAGGCGTTTTTTTGTTTAGAGCGGTTGTAACCGGTCCGAATTTTTCCCATGGTGCAACCTTCCATATTTTTTTTGCGTCTGTAGGGGAGACAAGACCAAAATTTCCCGAAGAAGGTGTAGCTAGATGAAGAAGAAGCATTTTGTATCAGGAAGTGTTGCAGCCCTGGCGTTATCCCTGGCGATCGGCGGGTCCGTATTCGCGGCAGGAGAGGGCTTTACGGACTTGGCGGGAGTCGCCGGTGCCGATAAAATCGCTGCGCTCCAGCAGCAGAAGCTGCTGAATGGCGACAGTGAATCGGCTTTCCGGCCGCAGGCTCAGCTGACGAACGCGGAAGGCGTTCAACTGCTGGCAAACGTGCTGGCTGACGTGCCGGTCACGAAGGCTGCCGAGGGAAGCACAGCAGCGACCCTGACGAACGTGAAGGCAGGTGCTTGGTTTGCTCCAGCTTTTCTAACAGTTACCAACCACGGCATCACCCTGCCGGCTGATATCGTGCCTAGTCAAAGCGTGACTCGTGAAGCTTTCACACAATATTTGATCGAGACGGTGGAAAAGAAGGGCAACCTGCCGATGATCAATTTGGTACCTAAGGATATTGCGGATGAAAGCGAAATGACCCCTGAGTATCAAGGGGCCATTCAACGGGCGCTCGCCTGGGGGATTGCCGATCTGGACAGCAGCGGCAACTTCCGTCCTCAAGATCAAGTGACCCGGGCCGAAGCAGCGGTCATGGTGTACAATGCGCTTGATTTTTTGAAAACACATGATTATCCTAAGGCGGAATAAAAGAGACGAAAACGGCACGTGTTGTCAAATAGGAACGATATCCGTCGATCAACACAGCCGAAGAGCACGACGAATATAGACAAAAAAGGTCACCTCCAGGGGGACTGACCCCCGTTTGTGAGACAGGGATCAAAACACCTTGCAAGTTTAAGCAGCCAGTTGCCGAAATTGAACCGGCGACTGGTTGTTTAGTTTTGTTTGAATGCGAATTGAGTTATAGTAAGTAATGTAGTCTCGAACGGTCTGCTCGACGATTGCCGTCGTCGTACAGGTTAAACTTTCGAGATAGAACGTTTCAGACTTTAGCGTGGAATGAAACGATTCAATGGGGGCATTATCAGCGGGCGTACCCTTGCGGGACATGCTCATGGTAATGCCTTTTCCCTTTTTGATAGGCCTGAGATGTGTAGACGCTGCCCTGATCGCTATGGAGCATGGTGCCTGGTAGAGCAGGCAACTGACCCAGCGTGTCCAGGACAAACCCGGTGTCTTGCTTGTCAGAAATACTGTACGCCACAATCTCTCCGTTAAACAAGTCCAAGATACTCGAGAGGTATAACGTTTTTCCGCCAAACGGCAAATACGTAATATCTGTAACGAGTTTTTGCATGGGGGCATCGGCTTCAAATTGGCGCTTTAACAAGTGTTCTGCGATGTAAGCTGGCTGCCCTGTAGGTTTGCGTTTCTTCACTTTGACACGACATTGGAGCCCCTCGCGCTGCATAATCCGTTGCACGCGTTTATGGTTAATCTTACGCTCCATCCGAAGCAGTGCCGTGACCTTTCGGTATCCATAACGAAATTTATGCTGACTACAGAGTTCACGAATCTTCTCTGCCATGGGATCTTTACATGGGTTCCCGTAGGCGTCCTTCCAGTGATAGTAGGTGGAGCGAGAAAGCCCGATCCATGCACATGTTTGAGTTACACTGACTTCTCCTCGAACGGACTCAACCCACTCCACTACAGCCTTTGGTGACACCTCCTTTGCATTTCCACGAACTTTTTTAGCAGATCTAATTGTTGCTTCAGAAACCGATTTTCCGCTTGTACCTTCTCAAGCTCTGATGTATATTCAGGCCCTTTACCGCAGCTGTACTGTTTACCGACAGGCTGCTCCAACCGGTTCCATTGACCACTACGATACCATCTCATCCAGGTCTCTACTTGTGTCTTATTTCGTATGTTCAGTTGGTCCATTACTTCTTTTACCGGAATGCCATCCAACCTCATTTCAATAGCTTACTTTTTCACTTCTACTGGATAGCTGACTCTTGTTGCCAACGCAAAAACACCTCCAAAGTTGTCTCCATATCTTACGACATGGTTGCATTCTCTTGAAGGTGTTTTTAATTTGTCTCACGCTATGGGGTCAGTCCCATGAAGGGTGGCCTTTTTTTGTTGAAAGATCGTTTTCTTTTCAAAAAAGCGTTGATTGAGGGAGTGGTGTAATGTATTTTTGCCTGCTGAAAAAAGGATAAACTCCTCCTAAAAACGCCTCTTGACTATCCCGCCGCGGAGGCGTAATATTACTTAAGTATTTAATGATTAAGTTACTAATTGATTAAATATTTATCTATTAAATATTTATTGATTAAATACTTATTTATTAACATATAATTAATTAGCGTCCTAATGTAACTGCGGCAATACGACGCGGATGGTCACAGATCCATACCACGCCAAGGAGGTCAAACCGTTTGTCCAGAAATGAACAGTTGTTTGAAGTGGCGGCGATGTTCCGGTCGTTACTAAAAAGTATGTCCCATGAATGGAACAAAAACAGCGCCAAGCAGTATAATCTGACTTTTCCCCAGTTTCAGGTTTTGTATGCATTGAAACTCCGGGGGCCACAAAAGGTATCCGATCTGGCGGAAATGCTGGGTCTGACGTCTCCCGCCATAACCAGCCTGACGGATAAGCTTCTTGCTTCCGGTTATGTAAACAGGGAACGGGCTGAGAACGACCGAAGGGTCGTGTATACCTCCATCACGGAGAAAGGGATGTCCACGATACGGCAAATCGTTGAGGACCAGGAAGAAATCATTACGGTGTTCTTTGAAATGCTGTCCGAAGAGGATGTACAGCATTTGAGAAGGATCTTCTCATTAATGCTTTTGAATATAGATCATCATGAAGCATAGAGGTGAAAGAAGTACATGGAGCATTTAACGCTGAAGCGTAAAGTAACCATCATGATCGCGATTATGGCAGCGATGTTTTTTGCAGCCATTAACCAGACGATCACAAGCACGGCGATGCCGCGCATTATCGCGATCCTGGATGGTATGGATTACTATACATGGACGATTAATATTTATTTGTTAACTTCGACGATTGCGACGATTCTGGTCGGTAAATTGTCGGATATGTTCGGACGCAAGCCGTTCATTCTGATCGGTATTCTGTTTTTTATGCTGGGTGCCTTCTTGACGGGGACGTCGGATAATGTTTACCAATTTATCGTTTACCGCGGGATTCAAGGGATTGGCGCCGGTATCATCCAGTCGACGGCCTTTACGGCTGTAGGGGACTTGTTCCCTCCGCGTGAACGCGGCAAATGGATGGGGCTCATGACGGCGGTGTTCGGTTTCTCCAGTGTCCTGGGGCCGACGCTTGGCGGTTATTTGGTAGACCATATTGACTGGCACTGGCTGTTCTGGATCTTCCTGCCGCTCGGTGTTGTCGCTTTTATTATGATTCTGATGCTGTTCCCGAAAGTGGACCGCAAGCACGGACAGAGCGTCGATTATGTGGGTTCGTTGTTCTTGACGACGACGATCGTTCCGCTGCTTCTCGCCTTCTCTTGGGCGGGCACCGAGTACGAATGGGGCTCTTGGCAGATTCTTAGTCTCTTGGGAGCGACCGTTGTATCTGCACTCATTTTTATTTTTGTGGAAACCAAGGTGAAGGAACCGATTCTCCCGCTGCACTTGTTTAAAAACGGCGTGGTGACGGTTTCGAACCTGATCGGTTTTATTATGAACTTCGGCTTGATGGGAGCCATGATTTATATTTCCTTCTACGTGCAGGGCGTGCTGGCCATTTCGCCGACTTATGCGGGTTATGTCACGCTGCCGATGTCGCTGTGCATGGTGATCACAAGTGCCATTACCGGTCAATTGATCGCCAGAATCGGGAAATACAAGCGCTTTGCCTTGATCGGGATGCCAGTCATGATTATTGGCATGGGCCTCATGATCTTTATGAACAACATCACGATGACGATCGTGAGCACGATCATCTTCGGTATCGGTTTGGGTCTCGGGATGCCGGTCTTCTCCCTGGCCACGCAAAATGCGGTGTCGCACAAGGAGCTTGGTGTCGTTACCGCATCGACGCAGCTGTTCCGTAACCTTGGCGGTACGATCGGCATCGCCGTGATGGGTACGGTCATGTCAAACAGTCTGACGAAACATTTGAAAGAGGCGCTGCAGTCGCCGAGCGCTCCGGATTTCAGTTCCCTGGATCCGAAGACGGCAGAAGGACTGCTCGCCTTCGCCAATCCGCAGACGCTCATGAACAAGCCGCTGGTTGAGAAGACGGAAGCAGGCCTGCCGGAGCAAGCCAGAGCGTTGTTCGCGCAAATGATCGAAAGCATCCGGCATGCGCTGGGCGATACGCTCTCCACCGTGTTTCTTACGGGTACGTTGGTGCTCGTCGTTGCGCTGGTGCTCGTATTCTTCCTGAAAGAACTGCCGCTTCGTTCCACGAACCAGACGCCGGAAGCGAACGCCGCACCGGGGAATGCGAACGTGAAGCAGGGCAAGCCGGTAACGGCCGAATAATGCCGTATGGATTCCATACCCCCAGTCCGTTGATAACGGGCTGGGGGTATTTTTATGGCTTAAAAAATAAAAAGGCCTGAAGCGAATTCGCTCCAGGCTTTTTTTCGATGGGCGCGGGCCCCTCATCTTATTGATATTTTACGACAAGCGCATTGCTGATTTTCCGGCCGGGGGTGGTCAGGTACTTGCCGTTATAGTACAGACCGCTCGAAGCCCCGCCGTCCAGGTTCATGGCCTGGTAGGCTCCGGCCTTCTTCATGATTTCCGCCAACTGGGGAATGGTGGCACCCCCGGTGGTAAGCAGGATCAGCCGGTGATCCCGGGTAATGCCCAGCGCGCTGCGGGCGCCTCCTCCGGTAAGGATTTTCGGATCTTTAAAACCTTCCTTCTTCACGTCCAGTGAAACTTTGCCGTTCACTAGCAGCCGTGGTCCGGCTTGAAGGCCGCCATCGATCCATCCCTGCTCAAAAGCTTGACCAAAGTCGGGACCGGCGATGATCCGCGCCAAGTGGTTGGCGTCATAGGCGAATATCGACCGCTTGTCGCCGGGACTTGGCATTTTGACGGTGCCATGGCTCACGATATAGCCGTAAGGTGCCTTGTAGGCGCCGCTGGTGTAAGCGTCAAAAAAGGTGCCGTTGACCGCCACCTTCGCGCTGCTGCGCTTGGCGATGCTGGAAAGATCCTCGACCTTGCCGGGGGTGTTCCCGGCGAGTACGACATCCAGTTGGATCTTCGGATGCAGCAGGTCGATCGTCACCGTCTGGGCGGAGAAGGATCTGCCTCCGACCTTATACGTTTGGCGCGCGCTCACGATCGGATTCTTCAGGGCTTGTCCCGCGTTTCGCGTAACATAGGGAAGGTACTGCTGCGCACCTTCCCTGGTCAGCTTGACGGATGCATAGTCTTTCTGCCAATTGGCCTCAACGCCGAGCTTGCTGACGATGAGCGACAGCGGTACATAGACCGAGCCGTTCTCCCGGAACGGAGCGGCGGTAAGAGGGATGCTGACGCCGTCCACGGCTGCGGACTTCTGCGCGAGATGAAGCGTCAGGCGGTGAGTCCCCAGGTAAATGTCGAGCTGCTTGGCGGCATCGTTCCACTGGGTGGTCACGCCGTCGAATTCGCTCAGGGAGCGGACTGGCAGGAAGGAGTATCCGCTTTTCGCATCGACGATAACGACGTTTTTGGCGGCCGTCGCGGCGGAGGCAGGTGCGGATGGAGCCAGGCACACCCAGGTAAAGCACATGATGAGTACTGCGGTTAACCATTTTTTCATGCTGCAAAAATATCCCCTTTATCTCGAAATATGAATCTGTTCAGGAAATGATTTCCTTACCCAGTATATCGGCTTGCAGAGCAGGAACCTTGAGCCGGATAAGATGACTTGTCCCGCGTTAAGGTTAGGGGTGGCCTTGAAAAAGCCGTGCTTATGCAAATAAAAAAGGAACTTCGATTTGACGAAGCCCCTTCTCTTGTACAATCCGCTTTGCTATGCCTTGTGATAGCAGCTCTTATTCCGCTACGCGCACATATACCCGGTCTCCGTGACGGTCGACGGTCACCTTAGACTCGAACAGGTCGCTGAGCCTGTCCGCGGTCAGCACGTCCTCAGTCCGTCCGCTGCAGACCGCCTCGCCGCGTCTCATCAGCAGCACGTGGCTGAACGCCGGCAAAATCTCCTCGGTGTGGTGCGTAACGTAAATCAGCGTCGGTGCGTTTGGCTGCAGGGTCAGCTCCCGGATGCTGTCCAGCAGCTTCTCCCGTGAGAATAGATCCAGCCCGTTGCACGGCTCGTCCAAAATCAGTATCCGGGGACTTGCCATCAGCGCGCGGGCAATGAGCAGCTTCTGCTTCTCGCCCTGCGAGCAGGTGCGGTATTCGCGGTCCCACAAATGGCCGCAGTTCATCGTTTCCATCAACTCACGGGCGCGGTCGTAATCCTCATCGCTCGTTTTGTCGTACAGGCCCACCGTGGCGTGTTTGCCGCTGACGACGATATTTTGGGTGCGGTCCGATCCGTACAGGCGCTCCTGAAAGGAGTTGCTGACCCAGCCGATCGTTTTGCGCAGCTCGCGCAGGTCCACTTCCCCGAAGCAGTGCCCCAACACGCTGACCGAGCCCTCGGACGGCCAAATATAGCCGTTGACGATGTTCAGCAGCGTCGTTTTGCCCGATCCGTTCAGGCCAAGCAGCGCCCAATTCTCGCCGGGCTTCACCTGCCAGCTTACATTTTTCATTAAAGTATGCTGTCCGCTTCTCCACGTAATGTTCTCAATATCAATGATCATCAGGTTCCCCTCTCTCTCTTGATCCGCAAGTCGGATACATGCTGTTCTTCACATGTTAAAACAAATCCCGGCCCTGTCAATACCTGAGCCGAAGAAACGGCAGAAGATGACGCCCCAAGGGTGCTATGATCACTGGCCACGCCTGAGTATTTCTTTAGATCATACGACGCGAGGAAAGGAGTGTCGCCGCGATAATTGCTGAAAGGGGGGAGCATTTTTTGCTATAATGGGCATCAGACAGCCTCGAAATCGGGGCCTGCTCCGGTTAAGCGGTCAAGCTGACAGACTTTCAAGTGCTTGTCCTGCTGGCTGGGGAACAGCGGGTCCGTAAAGGAGACATATCGATGAAAAGGGAGAGCTTCATTCAGCCGGATGCTGCCGGCTGGCTGCAAAAGTTTCATTTTTCGATCCCGATCAAGGTGCGCTATTGCGAGACGGATATGCTCGGACATGTGAATAACGTCAGCTATTTTATGTATTTTGAACAGGGTAGAATCGAATATTTCGAGCAGCTTGGGCTCTTTGCCGACTTGTTCGGCCAAGAGCAGGTCATGGTGGTCGCCGACCTTGAATGCCAATATCTCGCCCAGATGTACCGCAGCGATCCGGTGCAGCTCCATGTGCGGGTAGCGTCGATCGGACGCTCCTCCCTGGATGTGGAGTATGCCGTCGTCGCTTCAGGTGCGCTGAAGGCAGCAGGGCGCGGCGCGGTTGTGCTGATCGAAACGAAGAACGGGAAGAGCACACCTCTGCCGGTGGAAGTCAAGGAGGCCATTCGAGCGTTCGAAGGCACAGGCCTAGCGCAATAATCGTCTTCGTGGAAGGACCGTAACCGAAAGATGGGAAATAGATGCAAAAGCAGATAGGAGCAAATTCAAGTTATGGCGAAGCAAAAATTTTACGTCGTCTGGGAAGGGCATAAGCCGGGAATCTATACGTCTTGGCCGGAATGCCAGGCTCAGGTGAACGGGTATACGGACGCAAAATATAAGTCCTACGAATCTCGCGGAGAGGCGGAAGCTGCCTATACGAGCGGATGGAAGAAAAACTGGGGCAAGGCCAAGGCATCGGGCTCATCCGGCGGGTATGCGGCCAAGCCGGCCAAATCCGGCAAGCCGTCCACATCTGCTGCTTCCATGGAGGAGATCGACTACGACAGCATCTCGGTGGATGTCGGCACGCGCGGCAATCCCGGCCCGGTCGAGTACAAAGGCGTGGATACGCAGACCGGGGAAATTCTGTTCTATGTCGGGCCGGTTGAAAATGGAACAAACAACCTGGGTGAATTTATCGCGATCGTCCATGGGCTGGCGTATTTGAAGCAGCGGGGCAGCAAGAAGACCATTTACACCGACTCGAAGACGGCCCTGGCCTGGGTGCGCAACAAGAAGCCGGCGACGACGCTGGCCCGCACCGAGAAGACGCGGAAGATTTGGGAGCTGACCGACCGCGCCGTGCAGTGGCTGCATGAGAACAAGTACGAGAACAAAATCGTGAAGTGGAAGACCGAAGAATGGGGCGAGATCAAAGCGGATTTCGGCCGGAAGTAATGCGGAAAAAGAGCCCGGAGCAGCTTGGAAGCGCTCCGGGCTCTTTGGTTCGCGAGTAAGCAGGCGTTTGCCAGTAAGCATGCGCTTGCGGGAAGTATGTGTTTGTGAGAGGTGACGTGTGTCTCGGGTGGAGACAGGATGCTGCTGCCCCGCTATTTATTTTCCGGCCGGCCGTAATCCAGAACGACCATTTGGTGGCACTGCCACTCCGGCAGCTCATACGTTACGAGGCCGTCCTGCTGGCGGAAATCGACAGGGGTCATCTGCGGGGCCAGGTATACGCCCGTCACCGGCTCGGAAATCCGCAGCTCCGCAGTCGTTCCGCGGATCGGGAGCAGGTCCTCGATCACTTCGATGTTCCGGCCGCGCTTCACCGGCGATGCGTACAAGGAATGGTGCACATAACGCTGCTGGTCCGGCTGGTGCTGTACCGTGGTCACGCCTTGCGCGGGAAGGTTCGTACGCAGCGTCTTTTCCGGCAGAAGACGGTTCAACGCGTACAAGACGGTTTCTTTTAAAACGAGACTTCCCTTGGATGCATAATCCTCGAACACATTCCAGGCGATGTAGATTCCGTTTGCGTGCTCCACCATGCCGGGACCGCCATACTCTCCGCTGTTCGGCGTATGCTGGTGGGAGCAGAACGTGAAGGCATCGCGGTTGAAATACGGATTTTCCCGTTTGCCAAGCTCGGTTCCGCCCTCGGCAAGCGTTACTTTCTGCCCCTCCGAATAGAAAATAAACGCCGATTCCTGCAGGCTCGCCAGTGGATGCTGCGGGTGGTAGTAGTCCGGACGGAACGGATTGACGCCCGCATGACGGACGCCCAAGTCGATGGCAAATCCGCTGCCGTCCGGATTCAGGCCCGACTCGCCCGTAGCGAGGATGCGTCCGCCGCCGGCCAAGTAGCTGTCCAGCTTGGCCTTGATGGCATCATTGATTCGGATCCGGTCGGGCAGGATCAGGACGGCATACGGGCTGAAGTCGGCTTCCAGGTCGACGACGTCGAACAGGATGTGCCCTTCCAGCAGCATGCGCACCGCGCCGGCGTCGGGATCGCCGGTGAAGCTGTCGTGGCCGCCGGTCGCCAGATGGGTGCCGGCCGCTTCCACCGACAGCAGCGCCACGTCGGCCACGTTGACGGCATCACGGCACCACGACTCCTTGGCCTCGACTTCGGCATAGGCTGCGCCGATCAGCTGATAGGTGGCTTCATCCATCGCGCCCAGCGGATGCAGCTGGTCTCCGATGGAGCAGGCGGCGCCGTTCGCCAGGCTGAGCGCGGCTTCGTACCGCAGGGCGTTCGGGTGCTTATAGCCGCCGAATTCGCCCCATGTGGTATGAAACTTGCCTGTCATGCCCAGGAATGGCATGCCCAGCGTCTGGGCGTAGCGGGCGGACAGCGGGAAGTGGTCGTACCCCCAGCCCCCGGTCGGCAGCGACTCCAGCTCCAGGTGGGAGTTCATGTGCGCAAGGTCGCGGCGACCGCGGCGGATGTGGCCGCCGTTATGGAAGATTGGCAGCCCCGGTTTGTGCCGGTGCACCGTTTCTTTGACGCGGCTTGTGTAATTGGCGTAGGTTTGCTCCCAGAGCGGGCGCATGGCGCTTTTGTCCCGCGGATCGATCCCCTGCTCCCGAGCCGCCGATACGCAAGTAGCGCAGTAGCACTCCCGCACCCCGACGATGTCCAGAAAGATGCCGTCGGCATCATAACGCTGCGCGACCTCTTCAATCTGGGACAGCAGGATGTCCAAATAAGGCGTATTCAGGCAGAGCTGATGGTATCCCGGCGTGAACAGGTCGCCTTCGCGGCTGAAGCGTTCGCGGATCAGCCATTCGGGATGGAGCACGGCGAGCCGCTCATCAAGGCCGGCGGACAGGTAGACGGGAGTCCGTACCCCGATCTCGTGGGCGGCTTCAATCATGGCGCCGAGCAGATCGAAGGACAGTCCCGGATGGGTGACGTTCGCTTCGGAGGGATGGTAGGCCCATCCGTGATGGCATTTGGAAAAAATGGTTATCGAGTCCACGTGGCCGAGCTTCAGCGCCTGCTGAAACTGTTCCTTGCTGAAGCGGGAGCCGATGGGATGAATCGCCTCGGACGTATGAAAGTCGAGATGAACCTGGCGCATACGCATGATATATGTTCCTCCATTCAATAAGCAGAGATTTGAAAACACGGCTTTGCACATACCCCTAAGGTAAAGGAAATTTGGTATCGCTTCCATGCGGAATAACGACTTTGTTCTGTCTGATATCGACTTTTGAAAAATGACCGAATCTGTAGATTATGCTAGGATGAATCTAAAGATAAGGAAAGTCTGCCACGATATCGACTTGAGCAGGAGGTAGAAGAAACCGATGAAATGCCTCGAGCTGGCGATTCCGCCGCTGCCGTCGCTTCTGACCGTCGGGCGCGCCGTGTGGGCGCCGGGAAGCCGGCATCAGACCCGCAGCTTTGACGCCTATGACATGATTCTAGTCAAAAAGGGCGCCATGTATTTGCGGGAAGACGATACCGAATATGTCATTCAGGACGGCCAGCTGCTGCTGCTCGAGCCGGGCCGTACCCACTCCGGTACGCAGGCCTGCTCGGAGCCGACGGCGGTATATTGGGTGCACTTCCGGCATCCGGAGCCCCTGCGCCGGATGGAGGCGGAGGATATCCCCTGGTCGGCGATGCTCCCTCAGGGACAGGACAGTGACGAGCATCCGGCAGATCAAACGATGTATCTGCCGAAATTCGGCGATGTCCCTTTTCACCTGCTCCAGCCTCTGCTGGACCGGATGGTGCAGCTGCACCGTGGCTTTGCCGTAGAGCAGTCGCTGAAGCTGCAAGTGCTTTTCTGCGACCTTCTGGAGCTGCTGCAGGCGGATTTGGGCCGCAGGCCGGGCTCGCGCTCGGCCGCGCTGGCCCGGGAGACGGTCAGCTACCTGCAGCGCAGCTGGAGCGAACCTTTTCGCTCGGAGGAGCTTGAGGAGGCGCTGCATTTTCAGTTCGACCACATCACCCGCTGCCTGAAAAAGTATACCGGCATGACGCCCCTTCAATATGTGCAGCATTTGCGGATCAGCCAGGCGATGGTCCTGCTGGAGCAGACGTCGCTGACGGTGCAGGAGGTGGCGGAGCAGGTTGGAATTCCGAGCGCGAGCTTTTTCGGGAGGCTGTTTCGCGACCGCACCGGTATTTCGCCGGGGCAGTACCGCCAGCGGCGGCAGAGCCATCTGTAGAGATTGGCAGAGGACATCATTAGAGGCGGGAAGGCATTCTTGTGTAGAATGGCGAATTAGAAAAGCGGACCTATTTTCGAAAAAACAACATTGAAAGAGTGCCGCGCTGCTATAGAAAGAACTTAAGGAGGACTGTATGTCGACCATCGAAGTGCTGGATCAGGGCTATGTTCGTTTAGTTAATCATATGGGATCGGACTTAACTGTCGTCAATGCCGCCCGGGTCTCCTATGCTAAGCAATCGCTGGAATTGAACGACCGTGACGTGCGGCTTATCAAGTTCCTCGCCCGCGAAGGGCATACCTCTCCCTTTCGCCACGCCATCGTCCAATATGAGGTCTATGCCCCATTAATGGTCGCAAGACAGTGGTGGAAGTACGTGGTCGGATCCGCCCATTATGAAGGGACCGGCGACAGCTTGGAGGCGTGGAACGAATCAAGCCGGCGATACATAACTGAGGACCCTGCATTTTATATCCCAAAGGCAGGCGAGTGGAGGTCCCAGCCGGAAAACTCCAAGCAGGGCAGCGGCGGCGAGGTGGACTGGGAGCTTGGCGAGAAGCATACCCAAGAGCTGATGGATTATGTGGAGCTGGGCATTTCCAAATACGAAGCCGCCATGGCGGACGGCATCTGCGCGGAACAAGCCCGGTTGTTCCTTCCCGCTTACGGGATGTATGTACGGTGGTACTGGACGGCATCGGTCCAATCCGTCGCTCACTTCCTGTCTCAACGGCTTGAGCATGATGCGCAAAAGGAAATTCAGGAGTATGCGAAGGCCGTACTCGAGCTGATCAAACCGCTATTTCCCGTTTCGCTGGGGGAGCTTCTCGGAAATGAGGAGTAGCAACCATCGTTCATGCAGCTAATATCATATGGATTCGCATGTTTAAGGAAATCCGAGAGAGTCATGAAATCATTAATGATTCGTCATTTAATTATGAGGAGGAGCACATCACATGACGAAAACGATCAAATGGGGCATTTTGGGGACAGGCTGGATTGCGTCACAGTTTACGAAGGATCTTGCTTTTGCAAGTCATGGGGAGGCTGCTGCAGTAGGCTCCAGAACGATGGACAGCGCTTCGCGCTTTGCCGCTGACTATGGAATTGGGAAGGCCTATGGCAGCTACGAAGAGCTGGCAAATGACCAGGACATTGACGCTATCTATGTCGCGACGCCGCATCCTGCACATAAGGAAAACGTCCTGCTGTGCTTGAAGGCCGGCAAAGCGGTATTATGCGAGAAGCCTTTTACGGTCAATGCAAGCGAACTTGAAGAGGCCGTATCGTATGCCAAGGAGAACAAGGTTTTTCTGATGGAAGGAATGTGGACCAGATTTCTTCCGGCCATCCGCAAGGTGAGGGAATGGCTGAATGAAGGGAAGATCGGTGACGTTCAGCTCGTCAAAGCGGATTTTGGATTCCGTGCCGGCGTCAATCCGGAAGGCAGACTGTTCAATCCGAGCCTTGGGGGCGGGGCGCTGCTGGATGCCGGGATTTACCCTGTGTCTTTTGCATCGATGATTTTTGGGGCTGAACCGGAGGAAGTGTCGAGCACCGCTCATATCGGCAGTACCGGCGTGGACGAGCAGTTCTCTCTCCTGCTCTCCTATGGCCCTGGCAAAACCGCGCAGCTGAACGGGGCCATACGCCTAAATATGGACAATGAAGCCTGCATTTACGGCACGGAAGGGTATATCCGGCTTCCGTCCTTTTTGAACGCGACCAGAGCTGCGTTATATGTCGACGGCAGTGAAGAGATTTTTGAGGATGACCGGACATCGCTCGGATATGCGTTTGAAGCCGATGAAGTCGCAAGATGCCTGGCGGAGGGACGGACCGAAAGTTCGATCATTCCTCTTGAAGAATCGGTGGCGATTATGAAGCTGCTCGACCGGATCCGAGACCAATGGGGGCTTCGCTATCCGTTTGAGTAATGTTCTGATATTTAAATGTCAAGGAGACCTGCTGCTAGTACAGGAGTAGGTCTTTTGGTGTTCATGGAATGCCAGAGCCACCCGGCTAGACAAGGATCTGTCACTTTTTGCTGGTTTCAGAGCAACAAGGACAGGCACTATAATAGCTGTATATCAATGACGCAGGTCGTCTATCCGATCACAACGAATGCATCTGCAAAAGGAGGCCCGCAGAAATGAGCTCCTATATCTCTGAACGCATTAAAATTCCGCCGGGACTGTGGGCCGGATTCCGACAACTCGGGATTGCTCCGCATGATGTCGTCCGCAGCGCAGGACTCCCGCTTACCATCATTGCAGAACCAGAGGTCACCACGGCCCAATATTACGCCATCTGGCAGGCGTATTCCGAGCTGGCCCGCGACGTCGCCGAAGGAATCATCCAGCTGGCGACCGTCTTTGAAACGGCGCAATACCCGCCGACCGTCTTGGCAACTTATCATGCCCGTGATTACCGTGACGCTCTATACCGGATGGCCCGGTACAAGCAGATGTGTCCCCCCGAGAGCCTGCGCATCACCGAGGAGGGGGAGCATTGTACGATCGAGCTGGACTGGCTGCATCCTGAAGAGTCCGGCCCGCCGGTGCTGGTTGGCATCACCTTGGCATGCCTCATGGAGCTAGGACGGCGGGGGACAGGGCAGCCTCTGCAAGCGCGGTCCGTCGAATTCTCGCATCCGATGGGCGATGTCCAGGCCCTGGAAGATTACTTCGGCTGCCGGATCCGGATCGGTACGCAAGGCAACCGGCTGACGCTGCATCGAAGAGATCTGGATCGTCCTTTTCAGTCGTACAACGAAGAGCTGCTGGACATTCTGACCCCCGCGTTGGATCGGTCGCTCGATGAGCAGCAGCAAAGCCGCTCGTTTCCCGAGACGGTCAAATGGATCCTGAAGCGCAGCCTCACCGCAGGGCGCCCCGACATTCAGGCTGTCGCCAAAGAGCTCGGGATGAGCGATCGTACCTTGCAGCGACGGCTGACGGAGGGGAACACTAGTTTCAAGCATCTGCTGACGCAAGCCAGACATGAGCAAGCACGGGAATATTTGGCGGACCCCTCGCTGGATATTAAAGAGGTAGCTTTCCTGGTTGGATACGAAGACCAGAATTCGTTCTACCGGGCCTTTCGTCTTTGGGAAGGAGAAACTCCATCCCATTGGCGTGCTGAACATGTAAGTGCAGACTTGTGAGCAGAAGGACAACGCGACGAGCCTGCTTTTCGATCGATTTCCAAACCTCAGCCTGCTCCAGCGTGACGGGATATTCTAATTTTTTATTGGCGTGTACAGCAAGAACGTTGGCGCAACAGGCTAGTTACGGAGCCGTTCTGGTCAGGTAATATAATCTCTATCCGGAGTAAAAGGAGATTTTTTTATGGATATGGGATTACACAATAAAACAGCATTAGTTACAGGATCTACGAAAGGGATTGGAAAAGCCATTGCCATCGAGCTGGCCAAAGAAGGCGTTCACGTGCTCATTAACGGTCGAAACGATGAAGAGGTAGAACGAACGGTGAATGAAATCAAGTCGAATTTCCCGGCAACCTCTCCGCAAAAGGCGACGGCCGATCTTGTAGATATAGGGCAAAGAGAAGCTTTATTTGAAAAATTCCCCCAGGTTGATATTCTGGTGAACAATATGGGGATCTATGAGATCATGCCATATGAGAACGTTGACGACGAAGTATGGGAAACCTACTTCCGCACGAATGTGCTTGCCGCCAATGGGCTGACCAAATTTTATCTGCCTCACATGCTGAAGCAGGATTATGGCCGGGTCATCTTTATTGCGAGCGAAGAAGCGTTGATGCCTTCGGGACAAATGCCTCAGTATGCCGTCACCAAGTCCATGCTGTTATCTTTGTCGAAGAGCTTGTCCAAATTGACGAAAGGCACCGAAGTTACCGTTAATACGATCATGCCCGGACCGACTCTCTCTGAAAATGTGCAGCAAATCATTGAAGGGATGTACGCTGACGAAGATCTGACCTTCTCGGAAAAAGAGAAGAGGTTTATGGCGGCAGGCCTGCCTCAATCCGAAATTCAGCGGTTTATCCGGCCCATGGAAATCGGCAGATTAGCTGCTTTTGTATGCAGCCCTTATGCATCCGCTTTTAAAGGCGCTCCGATCCGTATGGATGGGGGAATGGTGCCGACGATTTTTTAACATAGGATTCTGTAAAAAAGAACCTTGGGTGGAGATCCCGAGGTTCTTTTTTTGAGTTGGTCGTATAGAGCCATTACTGTTTCAAAATGTGGTAAGGTATGATGGGGCTGCCTTATAGCATCAAAGTTTGGCGGCGTCAGGATCAAACCCGTTCCAGACGATAGTCTGCTCCACCGGGAAGCGCGTGGTTGGCCGGGCCGGCTTGACGGCTCTCCCTATAGCGACGAGCAGGACCGGTATATAACGCGGCGGAACGTGGAACGCCTTGACGAATGCGCCGGCGTCGAAACCGACCATCGGGCCGGAGTCCAGACCCATCGCTTTGGCGGCGAGCATCAGCTGCATGGCAGCCAGTGAGGCGTTGCGAATCGCCTCGTCGCGCCGGTAGGGTGAGGACGCGTCCACCGCGTAGGCCTTCTCGATTTGATCGAACAAGATCCGGGAAGAAGCATAGCCGGCGTAAGCATCCTCAGGCCCGCCTTCCATGACAGGTCCATATACCGCTGCGGCATTCCGGTTAGCCTCTAGGTCACCGAGCACGGCGACGGTTACGGCTGCGTCGACGACCTGCTGTTGGCCGTTTGCAACGGGGAGCAACCTGTGCTTGGCTTCCGTGTCGGTAAAGGCGACGAACTTCCAATGCTGCAGATTCCAGGACGAAGGAGCGCTGCCCGCAAGCTCCAGAAGCTGCTTGATTTCTTGGTCGCTGATACGATGTGCGGGATCGAAATATCGAACGGAATGGCGCTCACGGATGACGGCGAGAAAATCGGATTGAACGGTTGATGACATGATCGGGTCAACTCCTTAGTCTAGTATCAGGATCTTGTTCGCGAACTTGCATCCTTTATACTCGCCATGTTATGGCACCGGGCGGCTTGGAACAACCGCATTTTTTGCGAAGTGTACCGTAACAGTTGAGCCCGTCTTCTATACATAAGCTATAAGAGCGAGGGAGCGGAATGAAAAAATATTTGGATATCCTTGCCGATATCGAACGAAAGATCAACGAAGGGCAGTTCGTTTCGGGTCAGAAGCTGCCTTCCGTCCGCAATGCGGCGAAGATGTTCGGCTGCAGCGTCAGCACAGTTACACGGGCATACACGGAGCTGGAGAGCCGACACATGATATATTCGATCGCCCAAAGCGGTTACTACGTCGTGGAGAAACCACGTAAAGGGCCAGACACAGCGGAGGGAAAACAGATTGATTTCGCCTCGGTCTCGCCCGATCCTGCCTTGTTTCCGTATCTGGATTTCCGGCACGCTTTGAACCAAGCCTTGGACACGTACCAAAGCCACCTCTTCACCTGCGGCGAAGCCAGAGGTATGGAGATGCTTCGTCATACGCTCGTTTCTCATTTAGCGGAAGACCAGGTATTTGCTCCAGCGGAGAGGATCATCGTCACGGCGGGGGCGAACCAAGCGCTCGAAATATTGGCTAAAATGCCGTTCCCGAACGGGAAGTCCATGATCTTGGTCGAACAGCCCAGTTACGACATTTATTTACGATATCTTGAGGCAGAGGGCTTCCCGGTATGCAGCATTTCACGGACGACGGCGGGCATCGATTTACGACAATTGGAGGAGAAATTCAAACACGGCCAGATCAAGTTTTTCTACACCATGACCAGGTATCACAGCCCGCTCGGGACCTCGTTCAGCGTAGAGGAAAGAAGGGCGATTGCCCGATTGGCCGGCAAATACGACGTTTATGTCGTGGAGGACGATTACATGGCCGATTTGGGCGAAGACACGGGTGCGGATCCCATTTATGCCTATAGCGGAATGTCGCACGTCATTTATTTGAAAAGTTTCTCGAAAATGATTTTTCCGGGGCTGCGGCTCGGCGCCGCCGTGCTGCCGGAGAAGCTGCTGAAGACGTTCAGCGAATACAAAAGATATGCGGACACATCGCAGCTGTCCCAGGCGGCCCTTGAGGTGTACATCCAAAGCGGTATGTATGAACGGCACAAACGAAAAATACGCAGCCAATATGCTGCCCGGATCCGCGAACTGAACGAGGCGGTTCTACGGTATAACGTTTCAGGGCTGATCGATATCCCCCATGTGTCCTCCGGTTTGTACGTTCCGTTCAAGCTGCCGAAAAAGATCAACTTGGAACGCCTCGTTGAGCGGCTTGCCGCAAAGGAGATCCTTGTCGTTTCGAGCAAGCGGTTCTATTTATCGGACTATATGGAGCGGGAGAAGTTTCTAAGAATCAGCATTGCTCGGGCGCAGCCGGAACGGATCGAGGAGGGGGTTCGGGAGATCATTGATGAAGTGGGCCGGGAGCTCAAATCCCCGATGTGATGGTGTAAACCCGCTCTTTGGCGAAAAATAAAGATTGAACGCCCGGCTGCAATCCAATTACAATGAAACTATCTTCCAGGCCAAAGGATACGATGCATAAATGAAGACATCAACCTTGTGGAATCAAACGCTGCATCTTGTTTCGCATGCATATTTCGAGCGTAAGGAAAAGTTTGAAATGGATGTGGATTGTTACTCCGTCTGGGTGCTGTTTGCCGTAGAATCGGGCAAATTCTACTACCGGATCGGTGAGGAACGTGGGGAGGCGGGAGCCGGGGACCTGGTGTACTGCCCGCCGGGATTCACCTTTGAGCGGGAGATGGTGTCTCCGCTCGCGCTTCACTACATCGGCTTCGAAATGGCCGGAGAGGAACGGACGGGCTCAGTACTGCCGCTGCCGACATTTCTGTCGCGCCCGCTTGACAACAAACGTCTCGTTTCCAATTTTGCCTATTTGAGAAAGCTTCATTTAGCGACGGAACCGCGGCATATGCTGCGCAAGGACATGATTATGAACGACATTTGGCAGCTCGCCTGTGAGGTGTGGGAAAGAGAGCACCTCCATGATGAGCAGCAGCTGCTGGCGGATTCGGACGATGTGCTGATGAACCGCGCGGCCGAATGGATCTACCAAAACGCGTATACCCCGTTCAGCATGAGGGATCTGTCGGATTCGCTGAACCTCAGTCCCGTCCAGTTTACGCGCCGGTTCCGAAAGTCGTTTCGGATCGCTCCTTCGGACTTCGTCCGGTCTTTGCGCATCAGCAAGGTGGCCGAGCTGCTGCTGGATACCGACATGACGCTGGACCAAATTGCCACCTGCTGCGGATATGAGAACGGCTTATATCTAAGCCGGGTTTTCTCCAAGAATATGGGCATGAGCCCATCGAAATATCGCGAGCAGAATCGGTTGTAACAACGGCAAGGCGCCGGCGTCCGGCCGATTCCAGATGCCGGTCATAGCAGGCGCCCCGCAGTTCGCGCACTAGCCTTCGGTTTCCTCCAAATGCTTGATGCAGTCGTAGAGCGAATAGGTCCAGGCGGCATCGTTCAGAACGATGCTCGTTACGGAAGTGTTGCGCAGCTTGACGCCTGTCGACTCATCGCACATCAGTTCTTTTAAGGTTTGCCCCAGAAAATAGCCGTGCGTGACGGCCAGAATTTTCGAGCCCGGAAATCTGACAGCCATTTCTTCGACAAAGCTTCGGCCGCGGGCACGCATCATCTCATCCGTCTCCTGCTCCATGTCCAGCTCATGCCAACGAGGTCCCCACCGTTGAACCCTTTCCGCTTCGGTCGTATCGGCGATTTTGCCGCGGTCCATCTCGCGCAGGCGCACATCGTAGAAATCGACCGGCTTCTTGATTTCGGCCGCAATGATGTCGGCCGTCTCCCGGGCGCGCCACAGGTCGCTCGAAATAAACAGATCCCAATTCTCCGTGGCCAGCCGCTTGGCCACCAGCGCAGCCTGCATTCTTCCGGTTTCGTTCAGCGGATTTTGCGTATGGCCCTGCGCCCTGTTCTCGATATTATGATCGGTTATTCCATGCCTCACGAACGTAATTGATGTCACCGATTTGTCCTCCTAAGCTTTTCTGCGATTATCATCCAACCATACCATGAATGAGCCAGAATCTCACCGGTTTATGCCGCTTGCTGCGGCTTCCAGGATGGAGGAGACCGATACCGTTTCTCCTTTTACCGGAAAATAAGGCTTTACGCCCCGGGTGTCCTGCGATTCCGGGAACCGGCTGTGCAGCGTAATGACGGTTTTCGGTGCAATGCTGCCGATCAAGCCGGCGAGCGCCTCGGGATGGGCGTGTCCGCCATTGGACAGGGAATGGCCGGTAATGGCGTAGGCGTTCAGAAACTTGGATACGGCGGCATGCTCGATTTTGACGCTGTAGTCCGATTGAATAAAATGCGATTTACCTTGAAAGCTTCCCAGCGTCTCCAATTCAATCATATGCGCAAGGTCCGGAAATTTGAAGAAATATACGATCTCGTGCTTACGCCCGGCCACTTCTTCCAAAGAGACGGAGGGATACGGCACGGCAATGCCTTCGGTCAAGGTGGCGTCGACCACTTGAACCGGGACGTCAAGCGCCGGATGTCCATGGAGCACCTGCACACCCTCCCGGTTTGCCGTATGCCAGATGGCGGCAAGCGACGCCTCCATCATGATGCTTTTTCCCCCGTCTGCGGCGATCGCGATCATGTCGGCCATCCGCTCTAAATCCCGCGGCGACATCTGCAGATACACCATCCCTTCCGCTTCGTGAACGATCTCCGCGAATGAGACAAGCAGGGCCTCCTCCGTGATCTGCAGCGGAACAGTGGACGGATCGGATGTAAGGCGTGTCCCTTCGGTTATGAGCACGTCGATCGGTTTACTCTGGCACAGCCGGATGAAACGGTCGATCTTATCCGGATGTTTGCCCTGCCGGCGCCAATCTCCTGTATACGCAATTCTATGGGTGCCGTCGTCGATAATGATGCCGGATGCGCCGGTCGCATTATGATCCATCTCGACAACCTGCATCGTAAACGCCCCGAAATCGACCACGGTCAGGTCGTCGCAGGTTGTAATCTTGGCCCTTGTATCCTTGCTGTGGCGGCCTGCCACCATGCCGCGGAACAGGGCATGCGAATCATGGCTCATATATACGGGAAGATCCGGATGCGCGAAGGGGAGCAGCGCCATATGATCCGTATGCATATGTCCAATATAGAGATGGATCAGGTCATAGTCGGGAATCTCCCGGTCTCCCCAAACCCGCCGAACCGCATCCCAATCCAGGCCTTCGATTTGTTTAGAATCGTACAATTCCGGCAGCGGAGCGGTCATGCCCCCCAGCAAAAACTGGCGCAGCTCGCGTCCGGGCGTCGCATTCACCGGTTCAAACAGCGTCACCTGGGTCGGGAACAGCAGACTGCTGTGCTCGACGCCAAAGTCGAACAACAGCCCCTGTTTTCCTTTGCCGTACAGAACCTGTACGCCTCCTGATTTGCCTACTCCGCCAAAAAAAGTCAATTGTGCTTCCTGCAACGTGATCGCCTCCTGTAAGGATATTAGCTCACAATATCATAAACTCGTCGTTCCGCTTGCCTCGCCAACGTCCTCCAGTGAGAGGATGGCGCCATACTCCCTGAGCTTGTGCCGGATGATCCGGACATCGACATCTTCCGGAGAGATTTGCTGCTGGGCAGCCAAAGCGGCGCCGATGCCCACGCCTTCGCCGATGGCCATGCAGGTGGGCATGACCCGGGAAGAGCCGAAGACGACGGGGTCGACGCTGATGCAGCGGCCGCTGAGCATCAGTCGTTTCACGTCTTTGGCGATCGTCGCCCCGTAGGTGATGCCATAAGGACCGGCCAGCGACCGGATGACGGTGGAGTCGCCCGAACCGCTGTGAATGTCGATAATATAGGAGCCGAGCGCGATTGTGTCATCCGGAATGACGCCGTTCACGGCCGCCTCTTCGCGGACCATTTGCTTGCCGATGATCCGTCTCGTTTCTCGAATCCCCAGAAACGGTGCAATCGAGGACAAATAAATGTGCTCAAACCCCGGGATATGCTCGCGCAGCATGTCGATCAGGGGAAGGATCTGCAGATGCGATTCGATTTCGCCCCGGCTTAACTCCTCGACCTTTGTTCCGTCAAAATTCAGGATGCGGATGCAGTTTAGGGCAATGTAGCCCTCCCTGGGCAGATTGATATAGATGATCGTATCGCGGCTGATCGGGCACTTGCCTTCCTGCCTGAGCCTGGAAATCGTATTCTTCAAGCCGACGAATACGTGATTTTCGCTGGCCCGCAAAAACTCCGCCGTATAACCGGGGCGGATCTTCATTGATGATCCGTGCCGGAGTTCCTCCGGATGTTCCCCGAGGAAATCCATGAACCTTTCAAGATCAAAGCCGCCGACAGTAAACATCAGGGTAGGCGGCTGGGTTTCCCCGTTGGCATACTGCCCCTTCTCAAACGAGGCACCCGCCATATAAGCGACGTCACCGTCCCCGGTCGCATCGATAAAGACATCGGCGAAGACCTCCATTTCACGGCCTTTTCCTTTTAAGAGAACGGATTTCAGTTCACCATCCTCCACGTTCGTTCCGATGATTTCGCAGTGCAGCAGGGGCTGTACTCCGTACTGTTTGATTTTTTCAAAAATGACGATTTTCATCAAGCTGGGATCGATGACTGTCGTCGAATTGTGCAGCGGGCATTCCCGATGTCCGAAGGAACCGCCAAGCAGGGTCAGGCGGTCGACGATTTCTTGCGGCAGGCCGCGGGTGACCTGGCGTCCCTGGGCATCCAGAAAGGCCAGCAAAGGCAGCCCGATCGTCATATTTCCGCCCAAGAAGCCCTGCCGGTCCACGATGATGGTCTGTGCTCCCTCGCGTGCGGCTGCAATGGCTGCTCCGACGCCTCCGGCCCCGCCCCCAAGGACAAGCACCTGTGTTTTGATGATTTCGCGTTTCAAATGGCTTTCCATATAACCCCTACTTTCTAATATTGGATCTCCGCGGATGGACACGGCCCGTTTAGCCGTGCACCGGTTAAAAAGCGTGAATTGGTTCTCATTATACGAAGGGGGGAGGTGCATGAACATGCAGTATTCCTTCATTCGGGATGCACTTTGTTTCAGTGGCTCGCGCGCAGGGGAGACAACTTCTCCAAAACTTGACGTTCCGCCAACAAGCCCCTGACCTTGCTGAAACAAAATACATGTACAGTAAAAGAGCGTGCATGGACTCATCCGAGCGGAGATTGCTAACATGTGGGTGAAAGCTTTCCTAAATGTTGTTCATGTCAAAACAAGCCTTGAGGAGGAATACGATCGTGAACATGCGTAACAAACGTGCAGGTTCCATGGCGGCCGTGTTAAGCGCCATCCTGCTGCTGGCGGGCTGTTCCGGGGGCGGCGATTCGAAAGGCGCGTCCGCGGGCTTCCATGAGACGGGGCTGCCGATTGTCGATAAGCCGATTTCACTGACCATCGCCGGTACTTACGATGAACGAACGGGAACGAATTGGAATGAGCTTGAGACCATTAAGGAAATTAACGAAGGAACCAATGTTCAGGTGAAGTGGAATCTTAGCCCGGGCACCGATTGGGCGACAAAACGCAACCTGATTATCGCCAGCGGCGACCTTCCCGACGTGCTGCTGGAGCTCAGCAGCTCGCAGGTCGTGACGGGTGGCGCGGACGGCATGTTTATCCCGCTGGAGGATCTCATCGAGAAATACGCGCCGAATTTGACGAGCTTTCTGAACAAATACCCTGAAGTACGGCAGGCGATCACGGCTCCGGACGGACATATATACTCCCTGCCGATGGCCAACATGTCGGAGTATAAGCATGCCGACGGGAATACGCTGTGGATCAACAAGGAATGGCTGAAGAAGGCCGGCTTGGAGATGCCAAAGACGACGGAGGAGCTCACGAAGGCGCTCGAGGCATTCAAAACGATGGACATGGACGGAGACGGCAATCCGAATAACGAAATTCCGCTGACCGGCGTCTTCGGCGACTCGCAGTATGGGTTCGGCAACCTGTTCGGCTCCTTCAATACGATGGACGAAACCTTTATCGTGCAGGATGACAAGGTGGTGTTCGTCAGAGCGACGGAGGAATTCAAGAATACCGTCAAGTACCTTCATTCGCTGTATGAAAAAGGCCTGGTCGATCCGGACAGCATGACGCAAAACTCCACTCAACTGATCGCCAAAATATCCTCCGGCAAGAAGGCTTCGGTCGGAGCGTTCTTTGCCTGGAGCGCGGACCAAATCACCAACGCGGAATACCGGTGGGATTACGGTTCGCCTATGATTCCCCTCACCGGGCCGGACGGTTACCAAATTACCCCACGCAACAATTTGCAGATGACCCCGGGCATGTTCGTCATCACGAAGGTCAATCCGTACCCTGAGGCGACGATGAGATGGGTCGACCGGGCCTACGAGCCGGAGATGTCCATGAAGCTTCGCGAGGGTCCGAACCGTCTGAAGAAGCTGGCTGACGGCACTTATGACACCATCCCGAATCCGGACAACTTTACGGCCGGCGAATGGAAAGTCAAAGAGACGCCTTACAATGACTTTGTCTACGGCTTCTCGCAGGAAATGCGCGACAAGCAGATTCTGCCGAAAGCGGAGCCCGGGCAGCTGGATCCCGATTTTGATGAGTGGTACGACGCCTTGGTTCCGTATATGAAGCCTTGGGTGTACCCGAATATTATGTTCACGGACGCGCAGTACAAGAGCATTGAGCAATATCAGACGGATATCAAAACCTATACGGATAAAATGGAAGCCCAATGGATCGCCAAAGGCGGCATCGACGAGGGGTGGAAAGCGTACCTGGAGACGCTGAACAAGATGGGGCTAAGCGATTATACCAAGGTCTACCAGGACGGTTACGATACCAATAAAGCGAACCTGGCCAAATAGAAAACTGCCCCCAACACCCGTTAGCGAGCGGGTTTACGGCTCCGTGTAACGTAAAGGACGGTTGATAACATGAATACCAAAATCGAAAGGACGACGCTCGCACAGCTGGAGACGCCCGCAAAGCCGAAGGCCGCTTCGCTGTGGCAGCGGCTCGTCCGCAATTGGCAGCTCTACGTATTGCTGCTGCCGCTTCTGCTGCATTTCGCGATTTTTCAGTATGCGCCCATGTACGGTCTTCAGATCGCCTTTAAAAATTTTCGCGCCATTGACGGCATCTGGGGGAGTCCGTGGGCGGGCTTCGAGCATTTCGAGCGTTTCTTTCGGTCGTATCAATTCTGGAATACGCTCAAAAATACGCTGCTGATCAATCTGTACGATCTGGTTTTTGCCTTTCCGATCGCGATCCTTTTCGCGCTCATGCTGAATCAGGTTGCCCGGCTCCGCTTCAAGAAATGGGTGCAGACCATTACTTACGCTCCCCACTTTATCTCGACCGTGGTATTGGTCGGCATGCTGTATATTTTCTTAAATCCGCGGACGGGGATGATCAACAATTGGATCGACCTCTTCGGCGGGGAACGGATCAATTTTTTCGGAGAAGCCGCCTGGTTTAAGCCGATGTACGTCATCTCGGAGATTTGGCAGACGACGGGCTGGAGCGCGATCATCTATTTGGCCGCTTTGACTTCTGTCGATCCGCAGCTGCATGAAGCCGCAATTATGGACGGGGCCAGTAAATTTCAAAGGGTGCGGCATATCGACTTGCCCACGATTATGCCTGTCATTATGATCATGCTCATCCTCAAGATGGGACACTTTGCCTCCCTGGGCTTCTCGAAAGTGCTGCTTATGCAGAACTCATTGAATATCGATTCATCGGAAGTGATTCAAACCTATGTGTACAAGACCGGCTTGGTCGGCGCGCAGTACAGCTACTCGGCGGCGATCGGGCTGTTCGATAACCTCATCAATTTTACCCTGCTGCTGACGATGAACCAGCTCGCCAAAAAATTGAAGCAGCAAAGCTTGTTCTAGGAGGGAGCGCTCATGGCTAAAACGGATGCATTCGACCATACCGCAAGGATTGCCCGTTCCCGTGCCGACAAAGTGTTTGACCTGTGCAACTATACGATGCTGTCCGTTATTATGCTGATTGTCCTGTATCCATTGTATTTCATCGTCATTTCCTCATTCAGCGAACCGACGGCCGTCAATTCCGGAAGCGTCAGTCTTTGGCCCAAAGGCTTTACGCTGGAAGGCTACCGCATCATCCTGCAGAACCACGATGTATGGAGAGGTTACACGAATACCATTCTTTATACGGTGCTGGACGTCGCTCTAAGCTTAGCGATCATGATCCCGGGCGGCTATGCCCTATCGCGCAAGGAGCTGGACGGGCGAAATATGTTCATGGTGCTGATCGTCTTTACGATGTTCTTCAGCGGGGGAATGATCCCGACCTATATGGTGGTCAAAAACTTGGGGATGGTCGATACGATCTGGGCGCTGTTTGTGCCCACGGCCGCATCGGCGTATTACGTCATCGTGGTGCGGACGTTCTTCCAAAATACGCTGCCGGAGGAAATGCTCGAATCGGCCAAGGTCGACGGCTGCTCGACCTTCCGTTTCTTCTTCAGCATGGTGATTCCGCTATCGGCGCCCATCATTGCGGTCATGGCGCTGTTTACCGCGGTGTCCCAGTGGAACTCTTTTTTCAGCGCGCTGATTTATCTGCACGACGCGGATCTGTATCCATTGCAATTGATCCTGCGAAGCATCCTGATTTCCAGCCAGATGTCGGCCCATGGCTCCGATGCCGTCGTCGACCCCGAATCAATCGTGGAAGCGCAGCGGTATGCAGAGCTCATCAAGTATGCCCTCATTATGGTTGCCAGCATTCCGGTGATGGCGCTCTATCCTTTCCTGCAGCGGTTCTTCGTCAAAGGGATGATGATCGGATCCGTCAAAGGGTAAGGATTACAACAAACTGCCGCGAAGTTGAAATGCCCTTCCAACGGTTGATTAACTTCTAAACATTGGGGGTACCGTTCAAACGCGGCAGTTTTATGGTTGGCAGGGAAAGGATTGAGCGGCGCAAGTGAGAGGGTTCTAGTTCTCGATCGCCGCACGGGGGGCTGGATTGCCTAACTCGTTATTTTCCACAAATTGTTGGAGAAGGGAAATAAACGCCCGGGACGCGTGGCTGAGAAATTTATCCTTATTATAAATGATGACGATTTGCCGGTATAAGGTGGGATTGACGATAGGGATGGCAGATACTGCACCGTCACGGTTCAGATCGATCAGCGATTTGGATAAGATGCTGACGCCGGCACCCGATTTCACCAAATTGAAGATGGTACCGATGGAATTGGTTTCGACGAAGGGGGTCATCTGTTTGCCGGTCATGCGGCAGGTTGCATCCACTAACTGGCGGCACTTGTGGCTCTCGGGAAGCAGGATCAGCGGCAGCCGGTCCACCTCTGCAAAATCAATCTCTTTTCGCTGGGCAAGCTCCTGGTTGGAGGAGACGGTTAAGTAAAACTGCTCGAAGTATAAAGGGATCTTCTCCAGCCGGTCATCGTCGACGGGCAGAATGGTCACGGCCGCATCGAGCTCATTATTCAGTACCTTTTCAGTAACGTTTCCGGATTCAACGATTTTGATCGTAATGTTCGGATATTTTCGGTTGAAATCGACCAGAAGCGAGGATACCAAATGATTTAACTCCCCGGGGGGAGAGCCGATGGCGAGCGTTCCGCGTTCTCCGCTTAGCAGCTCGTTCATTTGATCCTTCGCGCTTTGGAGAGCATTGAAAATCACAGCCGTATGCGATTTCAGGATCCTTCCCGCTTCCGTCAACGCGATTTTTTTTCCGATTCGATCAAAAAGAGGGGTGCCGATTTCGTCTTCAAGCGACTTGATCTGATGGCTCAGCGTAGGCTGGGTCACATTTAATTTATCTGCGGCCCGGGTGAAGTGAAGTTCCTCGCAAATCGCTCGGAAATATTCCAGTTGCCGTATCTCCATGGTTCCGTTCCTCCCGATGTGTAGGATGACAAGATGAGTGTATGAATGCTATGAACGTCCAAATGATGTGGTTTATCTATTATAATTATAGAAATCATAATATTGATCTATCGTATACTGAATTCTACAATGAGGACATCAACAACACAATCCTTTTTTGCGAGGTGTATGAAAATGTCCTTATCCATCGGTCATGTAAAAATCCCGGACAGCGCATTAGCCAGACAGGCTGCCGAGCTGCTTCGGGATCATGGGGATGATTTGCTCTGGAACCATTCTCATCGGGTGTATCTGTTTGGTGCCGTTCAAGGGGAACAAGCCGGATTAACGTATGACGCCGAGCTGCTGTATATTAGTGCTTTGTTCCATGATTTGGGATTAACCAAGCGTTTCAGCAGTCCTGACAAGCGGTTTGAGGTTGACGGGGCCAATGCGGCAAGAAGGTTTTTGGAACAGCATCAGGTTCCGGAGGAGTCGATCCGGCTCGTGTGGGATGCTGTCGCCCTGCATACGACGCTCGGCATTGCACAGTATAAGGAGGCTGAAGTTGCGCTGATCTATTCGGGCGTCGGGTATGATGTGATGGGAGAAAACTTTGATGCGATCACACCGGACGTTCGCGAACAAATCGTAACGGCGTTCCCCCGGAATCAATTTAAAAGCAAGATCCTGTATGCTTTTCTGGAAGGCTTCAAGCATAAGCCTGAAACGACATTCGGGAACATTAAATCGGATGTATGCGAGCTGTTGCTGCCAGGATACAAACGCCCGAACTTCTGTGACTTGGTTCTTCATTCGCATTGGGAGGCGTAAGTGGATACATCGCTTATTCTAAAAATAAACCGATGCCTCGCGGCATCGGTTATTCATGCATTAGTCCCGTTTGACGGCCTCGATGTTCAGCTCGATTCTCAGTTCGTTGCCCGCCCTTTGAGCGGGAACTTTGCCGCATCAAGGAAGTCATCGCTCCTCAGATGCTCATCCCGCTGCGGTTGGCGGGTTGTGATGCTTCCGCGTCAATGGAAGCCTCAATCACTGCGGTCGTCAAGTCGCTCGGATCAAAGCTCATTTAGGTTTCCGGTTTGGCGGGCACGGTATCTGTTGACTTTGTGGGCATTTCCGCAGGTCTTCATGTTGCACCATCGACGGCTGCGGTTTTTGGTCTCGTCGAGGAACAGCCAGCTGCAATTGTCACTGGCACACTCGCGGATCCGGTCCAGGGCGGAAGAGGTGGTGAGTAAATCAGCCGCTGAACGTACGACCGGGGCTATCATGCAATCCAGAGTCAGTTCCTTCGCCCACCCCCAAGCATATCCTTCGGACGTACGGACGATCCGCGATCGCTGAAAGCTTCGCTCGATCTCTTCATTGAGGAGAAGCAATTCGGTATCAAGAACGCCGTCCCGGGCAGAAATGTTGGAAAAAATCCGGTATATCGCCTCTCTCAATGCTTTGACCCGGGCCAGGACACTGCTTGCGCCAGGCGAATCGCTCTGGGCCTTTGCTTCGAGATGCTGCCGCTCCATTTCACTGATCAATCCAGCCTCATGCGTCCAATGGAGCAAATCGGCGTAGCTTGTCAGATGATCGGTTTCGCTCGCCCGGTTCCTTGCGCCGCCGATCGTATTGGCCAAATCAAGGCAGAGTGACCCGCCAATGAACTCAAAATTTTCCTTTTCCAATGAAGTTCACTCCTTGATCCTGCATACACCGACAAAACGCGTGTTTACAGGTTACGTGTATTTCGATATAATTGTCACCATCTAAAACCATTATAGATGGTTAAACACCATCGTCAAGGGGGAACAACGATGAAAAAACACTTCCAGGTAAGTCTGCCCCAGTCACTTATCGATGATTTGAGGTTGCGTCTTGACCATGTGAGATGGCCCGATACGGTCGAAATCATGGACTGGAATTACGGGACCAATCTTGCGTACTTACAGGAGCTCATGTCCTACTGGCAAAAGGATTTTGACTGGAGGAAACAAGAGCAAAAACTGAACCAGTTCAATCATTTCCAGGCTTCCGTAGCAGGACAGAATATTCACTTTATCCACGAGCAGGGGAATGGCCCCAAGCCGATCCCGATCGTCCTGACTCACGGCTGGCCGAGTACATTTTATGAGATGTCGAAAATCATTCCTTTGTTGACCGATCCCGGCGCACACGGCGGCGATGCTGCGGACGCATTTGACGTCATCGTTCCTTCGCTTCCCGGATACGGGTTTTCCGACCGGCCCAAGGAGCCCGGAATGACGCTGCGAACGATTTCCAACCTGTGGACCGAACTCATGGTTGATGTGCTAGGGTACGAACGTTTTGCCGCTCACGGGGGCGATATCGGGGCTGGCGTTACGACGCATCTTGGCCGTTACCATCCGGACCGGATGATCGGAATCCACGTTATGGCTGTCGCTGCCCCTTACCTGGGCCCGGGTACTGCGCCATTAACCTCTGCGGAACAAACCTACTTGAATCAAGTGGAGCGCTGGGAACAGGTAGAAGGAGCGTATGACCATCAGCAGTCTACAAAGCCCCAGACGTTGGCGTACGGTTTAAACGATTCGCCTGTCGGGCTCGCCGGCTGGATCATTGAAAAAATGCGGGCGTGGAGTGACTGTTCAGGGAACATTGAACGCCGCTTTAGCAAGGACGAGCTTCTGACGAATCTGATGATTTATTGGGGAACGGAGACGATTAACTCTTCCATGCGGCTTTATTATGATCACAAGCATTTCTCGAAGATGGATCCTGCGGTGCATTCGATCGGGGTTCCGGCAGGGGTTACATTGTCAGTAGAACCTGTAAATAAAGCGCCAAAAGAGTGGGCGGAACGCACCTACACAAACATTCAGCGATGGACGGAGCTGCCGCGGGGCGGCCATTTTGCCGCATTCGAAGAGCCTGAGCTGCTAGCCGAAGAGATTCGTGCCTTCTTCCGGCCTTTGAGGGAGAAAATGTGAGGGACATCGGGTAAACGGCCGGCGGGGATCGCCGGGCTGGTGGGACCTGAAGGCACTGGCGCGCTCATTAGATGAATTAAGCGCAAGAGTGCACTTACCGGCGACTACATGCAATATTAGGCATTAACCGCTTTCCGTATAAAAAGGACAGGAGTCCAATCTTTAATATTGAGTAGACAATAAACTGAATTCGAATGAATATAAATGGAGGTGGGAAATTCATTCTATGAACAGTAAGAGATGTAGACCTAAGCATCTTCATAAAGGAAAGAAAATCATTAAAGTCAATTGCAAACCACCAAAGATTAACGTAAATGCACCACAAGGACCGATTGGGTTACCCGGCGTTCCAGGTCCTCAAGGCCTTCCTGGTGCTCAAGGCGTTCCGGGACCTAGTGGACCCCAAGGCCCCCAAGGTCCCCAAGGTCCTCAAGGTGAAACTGGTTCACAAGGTCCTCAAGGTCTTCAAGGTGGAACTGGTCCCCAAGGTCCCCAAGGTCCCCAAGGTCCTCAAGGTGAAACTGGTTCACAAGGTCCTCAAGGTCTTCAAGGTGAAACTGGCCCTCAAGGTCCCCAAGGTCTTCAAGGTGAAACTGGTTCACAAGGTGCTCAAGGTGCACAAGGTGCTCAAGGTGCACAAGGAGAAACTGGTCCTCAAGGTGTTCCCGGACCAGCTGGAGCAGGGATCTCAGACTTTTTCGGCATTTATCGTTTTGCCCCTAGTACAGGAACCGATACGGTCCCAGCTAGTTCAGCTGTTATTTTTAATGGGGTGTTCGCAAACTCTGGTGGAGCGTTTACGTTCACGGCCCCCTCAGCGACAATTACAATTAATGAAACGGGAACGTATTTGATATCTTTTACGGTTCACAATCAAAGTAATGCAGATTTCAACCTGACCGTAAACGGTACTCCTGTCACTCCTGTTCCTTTTACAGGAAACGGTGGTGGCCCAACATCTGCTCAAGCGATTATCAGTGTTGCTACAGTGCCAACAACTATTCAATTGGTAAATGCTAATGCAACACCTGCACAGCTTCATAACCTTACAAATACGACCCTTACAATATTAAAATTAGCGCCTTAGTAATAACGGAAAGAAAATCCTTACCTGCCAATTCGATGGCAGGTTATTTTTTATCTATATGCATTGTCTCAAAAGGCAGATTGTGCGTTAAACTTGCAGCATATGACTATTAATTGGCAAATAGAAACTTTCAGGGGCGATTTGGAAACAGTAGAAGCTAACTATGGGAAACTGGCTTCATCGTGAAAGTGATCGGCATC
Source organism: Paenibacillus sp. XY044 (assembly GCF_002257645.1). GTDB lineage: Bacteria > Bacillota > Bacilli > Paenibacillales > Paenibacillaceae > Paenibacillus_AQ. Next base: position 33,836 of record NZ_NQMO01000018.1, read on the forward strand.
CAGCCGGGAGATATGTTGGATATTTTGTTGGTGAAACAGCTATGTGTGTGATGCGTGATAATAACGACAAGACTTTGACTCTGATGAGCCAACTAGTCAGATTTTGCTGCGTTCTATTATATATACTTCATTAGAATGGCGGGGAGGGATTCCAATCAAGAAGCTGCTCATTGGTATATGGGTCATTATTCTTGCGATGTTATCCGGATGTCTAAACCATCCTTCCATGATTCAATATACCGGCGAAAGTAAAAACTGGTCTGCAAGCTATACGATTACCAAACTGAATCGTGGAGATCATGTTGACCGGTTCCAAATACGGTACAAAGGGAAAGACCCCGCTAAGGTGGGGAGAGTCAAATATAAATACACCAGTACAGCGATGAACGGAAGCGGGGAACAAAAATTGTCAGGGAACAGAGACATCGTTACCGGATCTGGAGGCAACGGCGCTCTTCCGTTGGAGGATTCAACCTTTCAGGTTACCGTCGAGTGGAGGGGCCAAAAGGAAGAGATGGAGCTTTCGACTGGCGCTTCCCGTAAATAAAAAGCCCCCGTCCACAAGGGACAGGGGCTGTGCCAGGGCTGATGGAATTAAATCTTCTTCCCTTTGCCGTGCAGAATTTTCAATTCCCCGTTCTCATACCCGACCGAGTAGCTCATCCGGTAACCCTGATAGACGGTGCCGGTCTTGCGCCGCTCCTCGGCCGTAATGTCAACGCTGACCAAAGCGCCGTCGTCCTGCTCTTCAAGCATCAGGGGGCCGAGCGTAATATAACCGGTATTCAGGTATCCTGCCCGAAAATCCTCGTAGCTGATTCCGCTCTGCCATTCGCTGCCGAGGAGAGAATAGGCCGTGACGTAATCGCCGTTATTCAGGCTCTGATAGAAGTAAGCGACCATGTCCTGTTCGTCCGTGACCGAACCGTCGCTATCCATACCGTATTCAGCAGACGGAAGCGCGGTCATCGGCGTCTTGGACCACTCCCCGGCTTGCTGAAGAATGCTGGAGATCGGAATGCTGAACCCGATTCCCGACTCCTGGTTGACAGCCGCCGAATTGATGCCCAGCACCTCGCCCGTTTCTGCGCTAACCAGCGGTCCTCCGCTGTTGCCGTGGGTAATCGGCGCAGAAATTTGGTACAGGTTGCTGTATGTGTACGGATCGATGTCGAAGCTTCGGCCGAGTCCGCTGATAATGCCCGTCGTTACCGTGTTTTCCAGTCCCAGCGGGCTGCCGAGCGCGAGGACTTCGTCCCCGACCTCCGCCTTGTAGCCTTCGGCCACCGGAAGCGGGGTGAGCTTCTTAAGCTCCGGCACGCGAACGACCGCAATATCCGTATCGGTGCCGATCCCGATGACGGTTCCTTTATATTCTTCGTGATTCAGCGTCCGCACCGTTACCTGCTCGGACCCGGCTACGACATGGGCATTGGTCAACAGGTCACCTTGAACGTTATACAGAAATCCGGACCCGAGTCCGTCTCCGCTTTCGATCGTGACGACCCGTTTCTGGCTGTCCTCGATAATCTCCTTGCGCGTCTTTTTTTCTTTCGTCACCGCAGCTGCCGCGGTTGCTTTGGCTGGAGTTTGCACCGCGAGCAGCGGCTGCCCGCCCAGCTGGTTCTCGGCAGTCCTGTGAATGAAATACGTTCCGCCGCCTCCCAAGCCGAGGATGATCAGGGAGGCCAACGTGCTGATCCAAATTCCTTTACTCATATTCCGTGCCCCCTATTCCAAATACCAGGATGCGTTGTCAACCGAGACTTTCGCTTGTTCGTAGACCCCATAGTAGGACGTCGAAAAGCTCCCGGATTCCCCCGGCTCCAGCCTGAACGGCGAAATGTTGGCATAGACGTCGCCGATGTACGCACCGGAGGAGCTGCCGTAAATGTTGAGGTCAACGCTGACCGAATAGATGGGGCGAGTCGCGTTGTTCGTGACCATTCCTGAAATGGCCAGATCGCCGTAATCGTCAAGAACAGCCGTAACGCCGGATACGTCAACCGCAGCCGTCCGGTTGTTCAGGTCTTCTTCGGCGGCTTTCTGCTGGGCCAGCTGAATCCGCTTCGCTTCAGCCTCCTCGAACTCCTGCTTCGCTTCCGAGATCTGCTTCCGGTACGACGTCAGCTTCGGATTGTCCGCAGCGTAGGACAATCCGTTGTCTACGGCCTTCAGTGCTCCGGTAAAATCCTTCTTTCGCAGCTTTTCTTCCGCCGACGAATAACTGATTCCGGCGATTTTGTTAATAATCTGCGCTTTGACGGCCGCGGCCTCCTGACCGCTAAGGTCGCTGACCGTATCCAGCTTGTCGGCCAGCGCGTCAACCGTGGTCAGCCTGTCCAGCTGGCCTTTGATTCGGAGCACCGTCAGCATCACCTGATCTGCCGCCAGCGATTTCTGAAGCGGTTCGAACAGCGGCTCCTGCCGCTTGCCGATCATGTCCGCGACTTGCTTCAGCACTTTTTCCCCTTCATCCAGCTTCTTTGCTTTCAGTTGTGTCGAAGCGCCGTCCAGTTGGCTCTTGAGCTGAGCGGCCTTGGATGCAAGCTCCCGGTCCCGAGTCAGCGCAGCGAAGCGCGGCCGTTTCTCTTCGGCCCGTTCCAGCAGCTGGACGGCTTCCGAATACCGTCCGGCCAGCGCCTCTTTCTTTGCTTGCTGCTGGAGCGCCGTCACCTCCCGGTTCACCGACTGCTCATACTTGTAATAGAGCGTAAGACCCAGGCCAACCACTCCGGCAAGCAAAAAGGGGATGACCCATTGGAATCCTCGCCCGCTTCCTCCCTTGGACACGGCCGCTTGCTCTACCGGGCGCAAGTTCTCTCCCGGCTTGCCTGCTGCAGATTCCGGCAACCGGATTGTCTCGGTGCCCGCGGCTACCTCAAGAACGGCCCGCCGCACTTCTTCCGTCAATAATCTTGCTCCGCACTTCCCGCATACTTTCTGCTCCGGGGCACACTTTGCCCCGCACTGATGACAATACACCTTGCTCCCCCCAGCGTTCTTGTATCGATCCGGCCGCGATGATCGTAAACCGGCCCAAAAAAGATCTAGGTCTTTAATGAACAACGTGGTTCTATAGACCTAGATTGCTAGTTTTTACTATAGCATAATATGGATAAATCCGAGAAGGGGATTTTAATAACTTCGAATCATGCAGGCTTCTTCCAACTGCAGGGTTTCCGATTGTTTTTTTGGCTGGATCCGCTAAAAGCAATTCACGAGAAATGACAACCTGATTGATGTGCTAAGATTTGGATAGTAACAACCTTATGGACAGTTCCCATATGAACCTGGATATCGGTTAATCCATTAAATCTTGTGTTAGTAAAGGAGGTTTGATACGCATGACCAATCGATCGAGTAACCAGAGAATTGACTCCGCCTCGAGAACGATCAAGGCATCGCCGCAAACGATTTATAAGGCGTTCGTGGACCCGCAGGCTCTGGTGATGTGGCTTCCGCCAAAGGGGATGAAAGGCCGGATCTTTGAGTTCGACCCCCGGGCCGGTGGCACTTACCGGATGTCGCTGACCTATTTGGAGAAGAACGGCACAACGCAGGGGAAGACCTCGGAAGATACAGACATTGTCGAAGGAAGGTTTTTGGAACTCGTCCCGGACGAGCGTATTGTACAGGCCGTTGTATTCGAGTCAGATGATCCCGATTTTGCCGGAGAGATGATCATGACATGGACTTTAGCAGCCGATCCGGAAGGTACCGTGGTAACGATCGTTTGCGAAAACGTGCCCGCAGGGATCCGGAGAGAAGATCATGACGTTGGTTTAAGGTCCACCTTGGAGAATCTGGCATTATACACGGAAAAGTAGTTTGTTTCGTTAAACGAGTCAAAATCGGTTTGTTAATAAATTTATAGAAAAAATCCATAAAAAGATCGTGTATTTGTCGATTATGGTTAGCCGCGTTCGTTGTAATGGTAGAGGACAAAATGAAGCAAGGAGGTCTGCCTTATGAGTACGGTGACTTCGAAAGACGGCACGAGCATTGCTTACGACAAGCTTGGAAGCGGCCCGCCGCTCCTGCTGGTCGATGGCGCGCTGTGCAGTCGGTTAAATGGCCCGAGCAGTGCCTTGGCGGCTGCATTGCAGCAGGATTTTACCGTGTATACCTATGACCGTAGAGGGCGTGGCGAAAGTGGAAATCATACTATTTATGGAGTTGATCGCGAGATTGAGGACCTTTCTGCTTTGATTGAAGAAGCAGGAGGGGATGTATTTGTATACGGCATATCCTCGGGCGCAGCGCTTGCCCTTGAAGCGGCAAACAAACTTTCGTCGATAAAAAAACTGGTGTTGTACGAAGCGCCTTTTGTTACGGACGACAGTCGTGAAGCTGTGCCGGATGAATATGCAGCACAAATGGATGAACTGATTAGAGCCAATCGCCGAGGCGCAGCAGTCAAGCTGTTTATGAGAAAAGGAGTCGGACTGCCGGCCCCGGTCGTGGCCATGATGCCGATGATGCCTGCCTGGTCTAAGCTTAAGTCGGTCGCCCATACGCTTCCTTATGACACCACGCTGACGATCGGGCAGCAGAAAGGGCGTAAGGATACGCTGAAACGATGGTCGAGCGTCTCTGTTCCCACGCTTGTTGCCGTTGGCGGCAAGAGCCCGGAATGGATGCGGAATTCCATGAAGGAGCTTGCACAGGTTTTGTCGAATGCAACCCATCAAGTGCTTCCCGGCCAAACTCATATCGTGAAACCGGCCGCTTTGGTGCCTGCATTGGTCGACTACTTGAAGGGATGAAAAAATTCAATTCATTTTGAGGAGGTTGCGATATGGTAACATTTACTGCCGACCTGCAGCTGCACGGAAAGACCGCAACAGGTATTGAGGTGCCGGAGGAAGTTGTCAGAAGCTTAGGCTCTGGAAAAAAACCTGCGGTTCGTGTTACGATTCGGGGATACGCGTACCGGACTACGATTGGAGTAATGGGCGGGCGATTCATGATTCCGGTCAGCACGGAGCATCGGAAGAAAGCGAAGATTGCCGCGGGCGACAAACTGGAGGTTCAGTTGGAGCTGGATACGGAACCGCGTGAACTTGTCGTGCCGGACGATTTCTTGTCGGCATTGTCGCATAACGGGTTGGCGAAGTCTGCTTTTGAGAGCATGTCTTACAGTAATCGACGGCGCCTTGTTTTGGGCATTGAGGATGCCAAGACACCGGAAACCAGACAGCGGCGAATAGAAAAAGCTTTGAACGAGTTAAATGATTCCCAAAGTAAAAAGTGACAGAAGCAGCGTATAAGGAGGCAACCATGAACGCTAGACACGATTATAAAGAATTGCGCCAATCCTTTGAGCAAGCGGCAGACCTGTATCAGCAGGCGCGACCGGAATATCCGGAAGCCTTGCTGGACGATCTGGTTCAGGCGGCTGATTTGCATCCCGGAGATCGTTTGCTGGAAATCGGTTGTGCGACAGGAAAGGCAACCCTCCCGTTAGCCAAACGTGGATTCAAGATGACGTGCGTGGAACTTGGTGCCGATCTTGCCGACGCTGCCCGCCGAAACCTTGCCGGAATGGACGCTGAGATTATAACGGGGAGCTTCGAAGAGTGGCAGCCTGAAGCGGAAAAAAGATTCGATCTGGTATTTGCCGCCACCGCTTGGAACTGGATTGATCCGAAGGTTCGATATTCCAAGGCGTGGCAGGTCCTTCAGCCCGGCGGACACTTGGCATTTTGGAACGCCACCCACGTGTTTCCAGACGATGGTGACCCGTTCTTCCGTGAAATCCAAGACGTATACGATGAACTGGGCGAGGGTAAACCGAAAGACACCGACTGGCCAAGGCCGGGGGAATTGCAGGAGCAGCGGGATGAGATAGAGAAGAGCGGCTTGTTTGAGGTCGTTCACGTTCGACATTTTGACTGGGAGCGCATCTATCATGTTGAAGAGTATATTAACCTTCTGAAAACCTTCTCCGGCCATATTCTTATGGAAGAATGGAAGCGCGATCAGCTCTTCAGCGAGATCCGGGTTCGCCTGAACAGCCGTCCGGACCCATCGGTTCGCCGCCATTGGGGCGCTGTTCTCCATGTGGCCCGGCGTAAAGATTGAAATGGGGGTTAAGCTGACGACGGATGGGTTCAATGACAAAGCTCCAATCGGCAGAGAGATCTTTATTTTGCCGATTGGAGCTTATCGTTTGTTATGATTTTTCGGGGTGACAGGCTGTATTGCTTAAGTCCGGATTCGCAAGGATTTCGTAATAATTGTTTATTTTGTAATCCATCATCCTTTGCGTTTCCAGTAATCGGTCAATCTCGTTCTGAATCCTATCTTTGTGTTTGGAGCTCACTTTGGCTCGCCTCCTGATCATTTACGGAGACATATCATTCATGAATCTTCATAGCCGGCTGATACAGTTCTAAATGTTCTCCGTCCGGTCCCTTAAAGAAAATGAATCTTGTCCCATCACCCGCAGTTATAATTTCCTCACGAAGAAAGGTTACCCCAAGCTCCGCCAGACGAAAGGCTTCCTTATCAATATCATCCACCGTAAATGCAATGTGATTGACGGTTCCTTCGCTCGGTAGTCCTGAATGCGCTCTTTCAACCAGTTCGATGATGCAGGCCATATCCTCAGGAAAACCTAAAAATCCCAGTCGTGTGTCCGAATTGGGTTGACGTATTTCTTTTAGCTCCATGCCGAGAACTTTGCCGTAAAACGCAGCACTTTCATCGATGCTGTTCATCACAATACCTACATGTTCCAGCTTTTGAATTCCCATGATTCTCACGCTCCTAAAGGTACAATGTATTTGCTGAGGATCATGATATAACTTTGAATATACTCCAAGTCAACAAGAGATTCCGGATGACACACCGTCCCGCAAGACGATTGTCTTTTAGACGAGGATAGTTTGGTTATAGCCGTTCAATACCTTAGTCGTATGGTAAAATTATCAAGTATGAATGCAAGCCAATGGAGGACACCCATGTGGAATTATAGGAGTTTAGGTTATGAGGACGCTGAGCTCATTAACGGCATGGACGCGTCACAATTTATCAAAAATGCATGGCGGGAAGTCGCAGGAAAGCGACAATTGGTCGAGATCAATTACCATGACAAGGATTGGCCGAACGGCTATCCCTATCATTTGGAACATCTAAGGGAAACAATACGGTCTGGTGGCGAGGCCATTGGGGCATTCGATGAGAATGATAACCTAGTGGGTTTTGCCGCAATCAATCGGGACGTATTCGGTGACAGGTATAGGTATGTATTATTGGATCAATTATTCATTACGTTAGAACAGAGAGGTAAAGGTAACGGAAAGAAGCTGTTCTCGATCGCGGCCCATCAGGCGAGGGAGTGGGGAGCCGAAAAATTGTATATCTGTGCAGGTTCATCCGAAGAAACGATTGCCTTTTATCATGCGATGGGATGCCGGGAAGCAGCCGAAGTTAACCGGACGTTACTGGAGAACGATCCAAGGGATGTACAGTTGGAGTTCGTTTTATAATTTGATTTTAAAAAAGGGGGAGGACAATTGCCTTCATATGAGTTGGTGCAAGCGGATCCCCGGATCTATTCGAAGTATTTCGCGACGTACAGGCCGAATATATGGTTCCGCCCCAGTTGGGCGTCCATTCAAAATATGATGGAAACCGCAAACGACGTGTACTGGATTACACGAAACGGGGAGCGGCTGGCAGGCGTTACCTTGCTGGATCACACGATAGGTTCTCTTTTTACGGTTCCACCCCATCCATTTACGGGGGAAATGGCTGAATTTCTCCAGGAACAGGTTTTGCGGACTGCTGCAGATCATCCATCGATTCATGCTGACAATGTCCTGTCTGAACATTTGGGGATTTTTAAAGCAATGGGATTTCAAGAAACCGTCACGAGAAGCTGCATGATGCGTCCCACCGAAAAGGTCCTGTCCCCTGCTCCGGTGGGATTTTACCCTGTGCCTATTACCGCGGAATTTCTGCCAAAAGTGGTTTCGGTCATGCAGGAAGCTTACCGGTCAGGGACCGACGAAAGGAACCTCGATACCTATGTGCGGGATACGGCATATTTTTTTGAAAATAATCAAGAACCGCATCTTCTTGGCGCGTCATCCGTCATTTTGAATGCAGATTCGCATGAACCAGTCGGCGTATGTCTTGTTTCACTTTGGGAAGGCCTGCCATTGATTTATGAAGTCGCCGTCTTGCCGGCGTACCGCAGCCGGGGATTGGGAAAATATATGATCTGCAGGGCAATCAGCCATTTGGAGCCGTTCTATCCTGCAATCCGGTTGTTCGTGACCTCAGGAAACCCCGCGGAGAGATTATATGAAAAGCTTGGTTTTCTTTCCGGAGGAAGTTATTCGACCTTGGTTTTGAAAAAAGATCAGGCGATAGCACGATAATTCCCGGGAATAATCACCCCATAGAGGAGCTGTGCATACATGCTTGAGAGAACGAAGATGTCCGAATTTCACAAATTGTGCCATGCGCTGAAGCTAGGCGAATTACGATCCGCCCCTGTACCCGTTACCGGAGGTTTGCTTCACAAAATGTACGCGATGCAAACCACGACTGGCAAATATGCGGTGAAGGTGTTGAATCCGCAGATTATGGCCAGGTCAGCAGCAAGAGAGAACTATATGGCATCCGAACGAATTGCGAATTACGCGGTAAAAATCATTCCTGCTCTCCCTGCCAAGAAGTTTGGCGGGAAGTCGCTGCAGCGATTAGGGGAGCATTTTTATCTCGTTTTCGATTGGGTGGAGATGATAAGCCTCAAGCATGATGAAATAGACATGGCACACTGCGAAAAAATGGGGGACATTCTGGCCAAGCTGCATCGAATCGACTTTTCCATTTTAGGCATCGAAGTTCCACTGCTCTCCAAGCCGGCCCCAACAGATTGGGGATTTTATTTGGAGAAAGGACAAGAAAGCAATGCCGAGTGGACCGATCAGCTGCTTGAAAGCATTGAACATTTACATATTTGGAATGCGGCCGCCATTGAATCGGTGAACAGCCTTTCTTCTGAACAAGTGATAACCCATGGGGATTTGGACCCGAAAAATGTCCTGTGGTCTGATCATGAGCCCCTGCTGATTGATTGGGAATCCTCCGGTTATAAAAATCCGGCGCTGGATGTACTGGAAACCGCAGTTTATTGGTCCGAAAATGGGTTGGGTGAGATACAGAGGGAGAAATTCGCAGCTTTTATACAGGGCTATAAAACAGGTCAGGGTCGCATTCGATCCGATTGGAGCCTGGTCTTGGCTGGTGGATTGTTGTCCAAACTGGAATGGCTGGAATATAGTCTAAAGCGGTCTTTGTGGATCGAATGTACGGACGAAGAAGAACAGAAGACCGGTACTGAACAAGCTTCGAGAACCCTGGATGCCATACAGCAATATGCAGAATCCATCCCACAGATGGAAGAATGGCTCAAGTAGCTGAGCGGAATGAGCTTTTGTTTTACCTGGATGCTCCGAACTTTCCACCATGTTTCCGTACGGATCGATGACGGAGGTAATACCTCCAGATTGCAAGGCTCACGGACAGAAACAGGATCTGCATGAGGGTACGGGGGATCAGTTCGTCCTCAGGATGGGTATAGAGGCCGTTCAACGCTATGTACAGATTGGCAGGGAACATGACGATCAGCAAAAGCGACAGCCCGCAAGATGCCCAAAGGACAGTAGGCCGCCACAATAAACCTAGGGCTCCGGCCCATTCCAGCACACCGGTGATCGTCACGATGAGTCCGGGATAGGGCAGGGCTGGCGGAACCATACCGATGAGCTCCGTGCGAAGATAAACGAAGTGAACCGTCCCGGTCAGCATGAACATCGCTGCAAGACCACCGCGGAGCGCAACCGGCCATGGGCGCAGTCGCTGTACCCCGGCAGCACCGGCAATAAAAATAACAACCGTGACGGCAATCAACACAATTAAGGGCTCCATAACATAACCTCCCAAATGATGATTCATTATTGTGTATAGGTACTAAACACTTTGCTCAAAAAAATTTAGCGGCTAATCATGAGATATTCGCTCTTCCAGCTTCGTTAAGAATTCTCTGATCCATCGCGCCTGCTCGTCAGGAGCATCTCCTAATACTTCCACGACCATATGTTTGAATTGGTTCTGATACTCCAAGTGGCGGGCATAGGCAATTTCGCCTTTAGAAGTGACCTTGAGCATTAACCTGGACTGATTGCGGGCATCTTTTTCTTTGCGCACCAGCCCTTTCTGCTCGAGCTTCTTCAATACTTGGGATATAGCCCCTTTCGTTACGCCGCAGCGTTCAGCCAGCGCTGTAATATGAATGCCCTCATGTTCCCTGATTTCAGCAAGCGTATAAATCTCGGAATGAAATAACGGTTCTTCTACCCCATAATCCCTGATTTTACGGTCTTGTTTTCCAAACGCTTGGAATACGTCCAGAAGGTGACTCCCGATGTTTTCTTTTGTAAGTTTCTCATTGTTCATCATGGAAAAAGTGTATAGTATCTAAACACTGTTGTCAAAGACTTTTTTAAGGCATAATCAGCTGCAGCTTCTTATGCTGCTGGGCGAGCATACGATCACATTGGCGGATGAAGGTATCATTGAGAGTACGTCTGTGAATGAAAGTATACACAAGTGGGGCGGGATCAGAGACATTGAGAACAATGAAGATTATATTTTCATTTTCCTGAACCAGACGATGGCGCATATCATTCCCAAAAGGGCTTTTCCGAGCACCGAAACCGCTGCTGTTTTCCTGAAAGAGGCGCAAACCAGGTGGGAAGCCCAGCGGACTGCGTAACATAAAGATCCGTTAATGTGTCAGCAGGGCGAATGCCGCTCCTGGAGATTGCAGTTGAATTTCGCTGATGACGCAGGCAAGCATAATGGATTCCTGCAGACGGCTTTGGCTGATACTGCCCAAGTCGACAACCGTTGACCATCCGAGATCTTTTAATATGGCTCTGACTTGCTCCTTGGATTCCGGGTCGTTGCCGGACATAAACATGACCGGTGAGCCTTCGTCAAAATGAGGGTGAACCATGATTTGATCGCTAATGATATTGAGCGTCTTTACTACATAACTGCCCGGAAGCAGCTGTTGGACGATTTCCCCTGTAGACGATCCGTTAAGAAGCAAACGCGGCCCGTTGTCAAAGTGTACGGCATTGCTGACGTCGATGACGGTTTTGTTGTTTAGATGGACAGGGCCAATGGTTTCCAGCACGTCCTGCAAACCGTCCCAAGGAAGCGCCAGAATGATCGTTTCGCCAAACCGGGCGGCTTCATGAAAAGAAACCATTTTCACCGAATCGCCGGCCTCTTGCTTCCAGGCTGCATGTTTCGGATGATCGGGTTCCCGGCCGCTCACGACAACGGAGTATCCCGACATCGCTAATCCTTTACCTAACGCTTTACCTACATGTCTGGATCCCAAAATTCCAATTTTCATTCTATTCCTCTCCCCTCACCAGGATTATAGGCTTGGGTCAATGCCGGGAACAATAAGGCACTTTTTTGTATCCAGACATTTGCTTACAGCATGGTGTATAATGTTGGAAAAAAACGGGGTGATCCAATGCCTGTACAGCTAAATGAGTGTCCGGTCGAGGTTGTAATATCCAGCTTAAGCGGGAGGTGGAAAATCCCGATATACCGGTATTTGTACAACAACAACCAGCCCGTGCGTTATAGCGCATTGCTGCGGCATCTGCCTTCCATTTCCAAAAAAGTACTGACGGAACAGCTCCGCGAGCTTGAGCGTGACGGCATCGTCGAACGGAAATCGTACCCGGAGCCCCGGCCCAAAGTGGAATATACACTGACTTCGACGGGGCGATCCATGATTGGATTCCTGGATAAGATCAGCGAGTGGGGCATGAAGCACATGCTATCCCAAAAAGAAGCCCAGAAAAGCTGACTTGGATCTGCCTGGATAACAATAAAAAATATGCCGCCAAATGCCAAGAAATCGCTGTGCTAGTAGCAGAGCGATTTCTTGCACATATACTAAAATAATCTTGGAGTCTTGCAGTGGGAGTAGGTTGTTTAGGCCGACGCCAATTTTTCAATAACAATCGAAGCGCTCACCGTAGGCGTTCCCCCGCCTATGCTTCCTTGCAGTGTTTGTGTACCCGTATTATCGATCCGGTTCAAAGTCAAGGTACCTCCCGCCGTTAACTCCGCTACGACTTGACCCTGATAAGGGTTATTGCCTGCACCGGAGCCGTAGTTACTGCAATGAACCAGCGTGGCAGGCAGCGGTCCGGCGGCATCCGGATCGAAGAACAGGCCGAATGCGCTGTTTCCGGCAGTCGGGAATACTTCCCAGCTGATGTTATAGAAACCGGTTTCCAGGATATTGACGCTGGAAGGGCTGGTGAAGGAAGTGGCCGTTCCGACAATGGTGGAGTCATTAAAAGTGACGGCGCCTCCTTGGCCTCCAGGAGTGGGGGCTGCGGCAACGGTTTGATCGACCGTGCTGCACAAGAACGCAAACGAGGCGATGCCTCCGGCAGGACCGGCAGGACCTTGCGGACCTTGTGGACCTTGTGCACCGGCAGGGCCTTGCGGACCGGCGGGACCTTGTGCACCAGCAGGACCTTGCGGGCCTTGCGGGCCTTGCGGACCTTGCGGACCGGCCGGAGCATTTACAATAACTTCCGGGGGAGGACAGTTTACCTTTACGACTTTTTTAATGACGCGGACGCGGCGTTTCTTATTTTTATGATGGCGAACAACAACTTTACGTTTGAAACACTTTCTTGAACAATCCAATGATAAGCACCTCCTGTCGATTTGACTACAGAATATGGGTCTACTTCACATTTGGCATGGACTGATAACTATCATTTGCTAGACTAACGGCTATCTTTCGCGAAAACAGGCTCCTGCGGGGATTTTCCTTGGGACAAGCAGGTTGCCTGCCAATAGATAAGAATAAATCATAGACTTGATTCCATGATTCGATATCTTCAGAAGGCGATATAACGCTGACAAATCAGCAAAAATGGAGAATGATAGATAGCAGAGACAGCAGATGAATGCGGGTGAATAAATGCTTGCTTAGCTCAATGAGTGCCCGGCACTTAGGTAGGAGTGCATTGATTACTAATGAAAAGGCGGGGAGGGTAATGATCCAGAGTAAAAGAATATATATCTGCGCGGGGTTCATCTGGTGTCTCCTGTTTGCGATCATGAGCTTTTACTGGGCAGGCGGAGGCATGATTGGCGTAAAGACATTAGGAGGGTTTATCTATCATCAAGCCATAGAAAGGGAAGCGTCGTTCATTGCTATGGTTTGGTTTACTGGATTCGTGAAATTGTGCGGGGGCTTATTTTTGCTGCTGCTCCTAAGGCGTTGGTCCAGCATCACGAACCGGATTTTATATTTTCTAGCGCTACTGGCGGGGATCTTGCTGTTCATATACGGCCTGGCAAACGTGGTTTCCCTTATTTGTGCTGGCCTGGGGCTGCTGTTCCTGCAAATTGACGATTTTGCTTTCAAGTGGAGGCTCTATTTTTGGGAGCCCTTTTGGATGGTAGGAGGAGCGTTGTTTATCCTTGCTGCATTCAAGTTTAAACGGGAAGTCAAATGATGATCTGATCCTTTGTACAGCATTCAGTTTCTAGAAGCCGGCCGCTTTTTTTATTTCTGAATCTCATGGAAAAATCTGATGGTATATGCTGCGTTTAATTTCATGCTAAACTCAATCGGTTATGATAACGATGGGAGAAGTTTAGGATGGAATGGTATCTGAAGGCATTAAAAAATTACACGGGATTTCAGGGGAGGGCAACCAAAAAAGAATATTGGATGTTTATGCTGTATGAAGGAATTATCTACCTTATGCTTTCCGTCGTCGAGGAAATCGTGGGGCTGTCTTACATATTAACCGGAATCTATTTCGTATTCACCTTCTTGCCGTCTCTAGTGGTTGCATGCCGGAGACTTCATGATACCGGAAGAAGCGGTTGGTGGAACTTGATCATCCTTGTCCCGATCGTAGGCATCATTATTTTTGTCGTGCAGACCTCTCGGGAAAGTCAGGCAACGAATAACCCATATGGCCCCAAACCCGTGATGTAATTTCTGGGAAAGGCCAACGGGACATGAGGTAGAAATCACACGAGGAAGGCTGCCGGCCGAATAGGCCGGGAGTCTTTTTTGTTCGGCATTCTTCACCGCTAATACATGCGCAGCTTTGTGGAGAGGTTTGAATCCGAGCACAGCAGATCGGAAGGATTAGGGGGAAGATCCCTGTTCGTATGGGCTTTGCCGCTCGGTTGGTCAATTTTGATATGCCGCCCACATCCCGCCGGATCGCTCAAAAATGACACATTGTCCGGTTGTCCAAACCGCTTGTCATCAGCCCCCAGGCACCTTGTCACCGGGGGTTAGCGGCAGTCCCCAAAATGACATATTTACGAGCACCGCTCCCTCGGCTATCGTAAAAATGTAAGCGTTAGCACACCTGACATGCTGTGATAACGATAGGTGGAGCAAAAACCATTTTATCAGGAAGGGGTGATCCTATGCAGGAAACCAACACGGCGTTTGCCGGCCGCCCGGCGGCGGTCATGCCGACAAAGAGAAAAGGCAAAGGTTTATGGAAGCGCATTATTCAGAACTGGGAGCTGTACCTGTTTATCGCACCAGCCTTTTTCTACTTTCTTATTTTCTGTTACGGGCCGATGTACGGCATCCAAATCGCGTTCAAAAACTTCATCCCGACGAAAGGAATCACGGGAAGCCCGTGGGTCGGCTTCGACCACTTCGTCCGCTTCTTTCATTCCTACTACTTCTGGGATCTGCTCTGGAACACACTGAGCATCAGCTTGTACTCACTGGCCATCGGGTTTCCGATCCCGATCATTCTGGCGCTGGCGTTTAACGAGGTCAGAAACGGCTTCTTCAAGAAGCTGTCCCAGACAGTGACGTACGCCCCGCACTTTATTTCCATGGTCGTCATGGCGGGGATGATCATCACGTTCCTCTCGCCGTCGACAGGGATCGTCACCCACATGATCGAGGGGCTGGGCCTGAAAGCGCC
>NZ_NQMO01000019.1 GCF_002257645.1 Paenibacillus sp. XY044
TCGATCATTATGACAATAGAGGTGCATATGAGCATTAAAAAGTAATAATGTTGACTTCCTCATTGTTAAATACCCGGACTTCTTTCACCACACGCCGGATTAGATTTTGTTTATCCTCAAATGTAAGTTCATCTGGATTCAAGGTAAGGTAATACTCCAATGTCTCCTGCAACAAGTTTCTGCTGCTTTCCATCTGCTGCATCTCATCAAGTTCTGAAGTGAGCTGTTCCAGCTGAGCTTTCAGATGTTCCTCTTTGTCCGCCAACTCCCGGAGCTCTTCCCGAATTTCATCCTCACCCATGCCTATATCGCTGGAGAACAACTTAATGAGTCTCTTCCGGGCTGCCCGTGTTTTCTCTAGGTCCCGTTCGATCCGGGCAATTTCTTTGTCAGCGAATGTATCCTGGCTTTCCTCCAAGCTGGCTGCTGCGATTTCTTCCGGCTGAGATAACCACTCATGAACCTTTTCCCATACGGCATTGTCCAGGTCCTCGCATTTAACCTTCATGCCGCAGCCTTTGAATTTGGCGCCTGATGTATTTTTGACATCTGAATATTCTAATATATACTTGCCCCAGTTCTTGGACCGGCGTCCCGTCATCGTGTTGTGACACTCTCCGCAGCGCACAAGGCCAGAAAGCAAATACTGACGAAGGCTATCTTTGGCAAACCGGCGCCTGGACTCCCCTAATAACTTCTGTGCCTGTTCAAACTGTAGCTTGCTAATAATTTGTGGACAATCCACGTATATCCATTCGCTCTCAGGTCGTAGTTTCATTTTAACTTTCTCGCCTTTGGGCTTATGTTTATTCCCGAGCATGCCCTCGGTGTTCCATTTGTTTTGCGCAAAGCGGCCGGTATACGTTTCATTCATGAGAATCTGCCGGACTACTTGCTTATGCCATACCTTGCCGCCACGTTTTGTAGGGATCTGGTTATCAGTTAAGTAAACAGCTATACCGTTGATACCTCTGGCGATGTCATTTGGTCGAGTGAACAGGTTAAATATGAGTTGAACCACCCTGGCCTCATCATCATTTATGACGTACTCGTAATTTTGCTTGTCGAAATTATATCCATATATAGGGCTGCCCTTAATGACCTTCCCTTGCTTGGCTTTTTCTCGCCGGCCGCGTGTCATACGCTCATTGATCTTGGCTTTCTCAAATTCCGCGATAGCACCACGCATGGAGTAAAATAGTTGGCCCTCTGGTGTTTTGGCATAGTCACCATTGATAAAGACCAATTCAACCCCGCGGCGCTCAAATTCGTCTGTTATGATAAGCTGCAGCATCAGCTTACGTGCTAACCGGTCCGGATCCAGGACAATGATCTTTGTAATGATGCCGTCTTTCACGTCCTGCCGCAGCCGGTTTAGGTCTGGACGCTCCAAAAACTCACCGGATATGCCCTCGTCCATATATATTTTGACTTCATCCGTCCCGGCCTTCTTCTTCCCCTCCCGGATCTGGAAGTCTATCGAGAATCCCGATCTTGCTTGTTCTTCGGTCGATACCCTGCCGTAAATGCCGATCATGTATTACCCTCCCATACTTCTCGATAAGGTAATGATAGCAGTCTAACCGAATCTTGTCATGAGATTCTCCAAGCGTAAATTCAACATGCACCTTTGCATCACCTCGATTGAGGATATGCAGTTACGGATTGTCCTCTTGCCCAAATAAAAAAAGAGCCGATATTCACGACTCTTTAATAGTCCATACTCCCTGCATGCTTCCAGACTCCACCAAGATACCAATACGTATCTACCCGTCCCTTAGTCCGAATGTTGACTGTCATGAACTCTTCAGGATCTTTGACCTCATCCAATGAGTAGTACCAATTCTTTTCTTTGAAGTACGCCAGAGCATCATAATACCATGAAGTTACCTGATCATTATCTTCGGCTGCATTGGCTATGTCTGCGCCGGTGCAGTCTGGCCATACTCCTTTAGCTCGCATATGCTGGGCAATGTATTCGCATAGTTCCAACATAAACGGGGATGTGATAACCACCTTATGCGCCTTCTTCCTTATCGTACAAACACTGGAGTAAATTAGTCTCAAGGGCTTCTTTTTCTTTAAGCAATGACTCGTACTCTTCTTTAAGTGTATCATGTTCCAATTGAAGTATCTCGTATGAAGATAACGGTTGTCTTGCTAAGACCAGATCTCTGTCACCTGGATAAAGATTATGGTCAGGATCAAACCAAACGACAAACAGAAGGTTTTCGATCAAAAAACCGTGTACTCTTCCTTTAGCTTGGGATATCGAAAACTGTGTTGTATCGTTCTCTATTTGCTTTACTTGCTCAGCTGTCAAATGATCATACTTATAAGTTACCTTGCTCCAATCATGCGAGTGTACTCTTAATGGCTTGCACTGCATGTACTCATTTAATGACATGTTGGATACGTTCTTCATTACTTCCATAAGATCCATAAACCAACTTTTATCAGCGTTTCCGCAATTAAAGGCTTCATGCTTTCCATCGAAGTATCTCCATGAAAATACGATTTTTTCTTTGCTGTATGATTCTAATGACTCCTTAAAAGACGGGGTTACAAAAGAACCTTGACGATATCCGTCAAGGTTTGGTCGTGGGATTCTGTTTTGTCTTTGTTGCCGCGGTCTATTCATAATCCCAGTTCCTTTTTGTAAAACGTAGAAATATCGTAATCAGAAAGTTCGTTGTTAGATGGCTCATACGGCTTCAAATCACCACGTGCATTCAGCCAAGGAGACTCTCGATGAGTCAGATATTCCAATTGATTCCCATCAAGGTCCCCGTAAGATTCGTATACTTCCTCGATAAATTCAAGAAGTTCCGGATCGGAGCCTATTTCAGAAGGTATGTATTGTTCGCGTTCGATGTTGCTCCATCCGTAACTCTTATATGTATTGTACAAATCGGGATCAACCGGGCCATGAATCCAAGCTTGAAAGTTATTGTCAAAAAGGCGTTTGTCGTTCAGGGCAAGATACCAAGAGTAAGCGTAATAGCATAGCTTTTGAAGCTTTTTCGGTGTCATGGGCTCAAAGTTCAGAAAGGTCTTAGCTATGCTGTGAACATTCACTGCAGAAGCTGTTTCTGTAGTCATTTTCCTCACCTTATCAATATAAATTATTCGAGCCATGGAATTCACCGCCCTTTTTAGATTAATTTTATTCATAAGTCTAACCCTTATGAAGGAAATATATATCCCATTAACCTAACTGGCAGTTAGTAAAACCCATAATTTGGCTCAAACTTACCTATCATATTACACTAGTTTTTTAAAAAAGAAAGAATAATTTCTTAAATAATAGGAAAATAAGACTATTCTCCGACAATTATCCAACAAAAAAAAGGGCCCACCATGTAGGTAGGCCGGTTGCAAAATCTTTGTTTTTTTAGTGAGATGGTTGCAATAAGCTTTTGTCAATATCAAGTCAAATTATTCCGAAAATTATTCCTAGCTTGCTTTATCTCCATCCTTCAGTGTCTTATTCTTATTGGCATTGTACTCCAGGCACGCCTTTTCAATCGCCGCGGTGATTTCCTCGACAGACAGTTTGATTCCTACGTCACTCAGTTTACTTGATGCGTAGGTAAAGGCCTTGTTCAGTTTGTTCCGGCTGGACTCGTTCTTGAATGTCGCCTCAGCATATGCAAAGGCTTCATCAGCGATCTTATGAAACAATTCGCGCTGCGCCTTATTTTTCATTGTATCGATTGATGCTTTGGCTTTGATCTGGAGATAACCGAAGCCGGCAAGAACCAAGACGCATAGCAGCTTGATGATTTCAACAATAATACCAGACAGTAACGGTGAAACTTGATCCCAAATGCTTTGCATGATAAAGACCTCCTTATAATTTTGGATAGATGATAACGTTATATGGTTCAGACTTTTCCCAATAAATGCGGGCGCCCAACTGGTCCGTCAAGTCCCGGGCCGTCACGAATCCTACGCCGTTAATCAGTTTGGTATCGACTGCATTGCCATTGATGGTAACCTTACCTTTGACATAGTCGATCGTACCTCCCAACATTTCGCCAACTGGACGGGAAGGAATCCAGGTGAAGTTGTTGATGTTATACCCGATAAAGGACTGGTTATCGACCGTTACGGTCATTTCAGGATAAGGGGTATTGCTTGGCGTTGGTGCTTTGGTATCTACCCTGAAGTACTCCTTCAAGCCTGACACGATTTCTTGAGCAAGCTTGGTTTGAAAATTCCCGTCAAACAGTATGGCCTCTTCTGTCGGATTGCTCACGAATCCCGGTTCCAGTAGGATTGCTGGCATGTTGGTATGCTTGGTGACGTACAGGTTTCCGGTATGCAGTCCGCGGTCCTTCAGCCCAGTTGCCTTGAGTACGTGCTTATGGATGACTTCGGCCAAGGCTTTGCTGTCGGCACGCGTATAATGCGTCTCAGTGCCCGTTGCAGTTGTGCTCGCACTGTTGGCATGGATAGAGATAAAGGCGTCTGCTTTGGCCTTATTAGCGAAGTCTGAACGCTCTTTAAGCTCCAGGAATACGTCCGTGCTTCGGGTCAGTCTAACCTCAAGGTTTGTATCATTTTTCAGCAGCTCGTTGACTTTCAAAGCAACGGACAAGTTGAACGCCTTCTCCTGATTCTTCTTGCTGTATCCGATGGCGCCCGGATCCTTAGCTCCATGGCCGGCATCAATGACGATTAGTCTTTTCATTCTGTTCATCCTCTCTGATTGGTCTCCCGGGCTCGTTCCCTCTGGTAATAATTTCGATGATGTATTTAAGCTCGTCCGAGCCACTTTCCTTAATGGTCTTATAGGACCACTTAATTTCTTCGACTGCCACTTAGACCCACCTAAACTTTCTATATTTTCTGTCGCCCATTTGCGCCATTCTTCATTGTCATCGGTAAAATAAACAGGGAAGTGGCTCTGCATCCACTTTCGTACCATCTTCATGCCAGAACGCTTGCCGAAGAGGTAGAAAATATAGATCAGAAACACTTCCCATTTCCAGTTATTCAGGTTTTTAATGATGTAATAAATGATTTCATATAGCAGTTCTATGAGGTTCCACAAGCTCTTCCACCACCGGATACAGCAGCAAGTCTCTAATTTCGGGCCCGAGTATGGCAGCTACCAATCGGAGGGTTCCCTCTGAAACGGTACTGCCTAGAGACTCTGATTCGTCCAATTCAATGTATTCCATCGTTCCCCCAACACAAAAAGAGCCCGGGACGCTTTCCCTGAGCTCTTTACGACGCATACTTTGCGATTTGTATTCTTAATTTACCATTTTAGGGATATTGCGTCAATCTATTTTATCTTCTGTAAACCAAATTCATCCATCAGTTGTTTACGGGCTACCTCACCAGACTTATCAAGGGCCTTCTCAACCTTCTTAACCTTGGTTGAGGTCTTCTTGTTTGGATCGATTTTGCTGATTCGTTTAGCCGTTTCCTCACCTTGCAGTTGCGACAATCTCGAGAATTGTTCCCCAGTAAGCTTGTTACCTTGAACCGTCTTTCCAGGTACCCGCGGTGCCAATGTATCATCGCCTGTCTCAGTGATAAGGTCCACAATTAATTGGGCTTCCGGAGAAAGCTTGTAACGGGACGCAAACCCTGGATTAAGGAAAACGTTAGTCAAGCTGTTGTCCTGATAATGCGTTTTAGGTTGTCCCAAGGTATCGAATTGCTTAGGAAGCTTTTCGGCCAGTCCTGGAATCTTGGCTTGTGCCTTGTTCAGTGTTTGCTCAAGCTTATCAGGCGAATAAGTCTCGCGCTTGTAGTTATCTCCAAGCTGCTTGACCTGATTAAAAGCAGTTGGTACGAACGATGATGGAATGTCGGAAAGAATATCGACAATCTTATCTGTTACAGTCTGTCCAGGATAACCGGAAAAAGCGTCATTAAGCCCCTTAAGGAGCGATTGCTCAGACAAGGTATTTACCCCGCCAGCAACGCTGTTAAATGCTGCACCAAGAGCCCCTGTTGTTGTCTGTTGGGCGTCTTTATTATCCTTAAGGTTGCTGTTGATATTCGCACCCATAGATAACGCCACGGAAACCGGCTGCATCCAATCGTAAGTGTAAAGTAGATCATTAGGCTTGAGAGCAGCAGCTTTAGGATCAAATCCAGACTCAACAAACCGTTGAAGAGCCGATAGATTGACTTGGTACTGTCCTTGTCCTGCTGATGTCTGTAAGGCCCTAATATCCTTGTCCTTACTCGCTTGTCCAGTCAAAATACCGTTATCCATCAAGTAATAGCCCATTCCAGTAAATCCTGCAGTACCGACTATTGCACGGGTAAGTGCCATCGTTGCTTCGGCGGGATCATTTTCAGCATAACGAGCTCCTTTATAGAGAATATATGCTGAACGAAGAAATCCTGCTGGGCTATATTCGAACGCTCTCATGAGCAATGCACCCGGGGTTTTAGGGTATTTCAAGATCAAATCACCGGCGCCAAAGTCTATAGAGCCTGTTGTTGCCTTATTCAATCCTCTTTTAAAGGTTGTCATGCCACGGGATATGAGGTTATTGTCCTGGAATGTCACATATTTACCGTATTTATCAGCAATTTGTAGTATGTTTTCATCTGCTCGAGTAATGAAATCCTGAACATATTGCTTTGTTGGTTTGATGCCTTTATTAATTGCATCAAGTGTACCGAGTTCACCCAACGTATTATTATATGCCCGCATATAAGCAGCGTTGTCAAAGCTTCTGAGAGCCGCACCAAGAGACTTTTCAAGGTAAGTCATTGGATTATACTTTCCGCGGAAAGCTTGCCCAGAAAGGTCAAATTGCGTCTCTAGACCGTTGATATTGACGCCTCTCCACCCTGCCTTTGCTCCCTCAAACCAGTTCTTCCAGAATTGACCCTGGTTATGCGTTCGGAAGGTGACGTAACGGTCACTGCCTGTGAGTTTGGACCGGGCAAAATCGATTGGGGTAGCCAGCAATTTGTTAAGGCGTTCAGCACGATAAAAGAGCTCGTTCCCCAATACGTTACGAACTTGGGTCTTAGGGTTAAGCAGCTGTGCCATGGTTTGGGTCGTACTGATCTTCTTCCATATGGATGGGTTATCTAGCGCTTGCAATATGGATTGAAGATCCTGAGAAGCCAAGCGCTTTTCTTCTCCTGATAGGCTGGACACTCTCCGGGCCAGCACCATGAGTGATTCTGCTTCTGCAGGGTCAATGTCCTTAGTCTTGATTACTTTCTCAGTGAGTCTCTCAGCCTTGCTTACCGTCTCACTAGTGATTTTCTTTGCTGAAATTCTCAATGCTTCTTCAGACCGATTGTAGATGTTGGCAAGATAAGGACGGATATCCTCACCAAATTCTTTTACCATCTCTTCAGACCAATCAGCGAATTTTACAATGCCCTTTCCGAGCTTTGAAGCTCCAATAATGGCGTAGTCTGCATATACGTCCAGTGGGGTCGAGCTTAGGCGATTACCACGCGCCTTCAGACGCTCTCTCGCCGCCTGTTCCTGGGCTTCAAGGAAGGAGACAACATTATCCCTTACCCTCTTGTCCTTCATCTCTCCGGGCAATTTAACATGCTTAGGATGGGTCTTCTTGGTAGTCTCTTTGATAAACTGTTTAGACTCATTCACAAACCGTTTAAGGGCGTCTGTTTCAGCAGACGTAAGCTTTTCCCCGGTTTTAGCGCGTTCAAGAATGCTTATCACATCGTTAGCCAAGCCCTTAACACCAGTCATCTTTTGCGTGACGCCTGCTAATTCAGTAAGTCGAGCAGCCATATCGGAAGTTACCTCAACGCCCTTCTTACCTGCCGGTAGTCCCTCGTTAGCCTTATTTGCTATCTGTTTGGCCCGAATCAACACACCTTCAGGGGTCAAACGGTTATAGATAGACAGAGACTGAATAAATTGACCGGCTTTTGTAGCCTCCGTAGCCACTTTGTCAGCGATGGATACTGCCATGTCATAATTGCCTTGCTGATTATAATGGTCGATCAGACGCTGGGCTGTTGCTGACTTCGTTGCATCAAATTTGGAGTCGTTCAGGACGTAGCGTGTGGCCTCGTCGATGTCCTTGGACACCTTGCTGTTTGCCTTTTGGACCGTTTCTGCATTGTTGATTGGCGTGTATTCGGACTGAAGACGATTTACAAACTCCTCAGGCGTCTTTTCAGATGCCTTCAATGTTTCCGCAAATCCTCTTTCCTTCGGCTTCGTCGGTGAATTGTTAATGATCGGCGCTTGTCCTTCGATAATCGGAACTTGGCTTTCAACCGGCAAAGGATTCGCCTGATTTGCCCCTCGTCTTAACATGAAACTCGGGATGTCCTCCGTTTTAATGCTCAGTGGATCCGTGATTATTCCCGTTTCAGCCGGAGGAATATTTTGATTAACCACCTCCGGCGTCTTAAGTGGTGCCGGCGTCCGCTCTGCAATCTCCGGTATTTTAACCGTTGGCTCCACCGAATCGACGGAATTAATTACGTTTGATGCTGCTCTTGAACCTGCCCGGTTAAGTGCTGCTCCAATACCACCACCTAATGCACCTAACCCCAGACCTGCTACGCCGCCGATAGCCGCGTCCGTGAGAAGTTCCCTACCGCTTGCATTACCGTCATTAAGCAAGTTCTGTGCAGGCATCTGAATGGTACCAGCGATCCCTTCAGTTAATGCGCCTCTGGCAATGCCTTGCGCCGTCTTTTGGCTTACACCTGGTATCGTTTTAGCGAGCGCATTAACGGCCCTCTGTCCTTTGCCTGTCTCAAGTAAGTTTCCGACGATCTTGTATGGTCCAGCCACCGTTCCGGTGCCAAATGGCGCACCAGATGGGACCAACATAGGTGAAATGTTCCGCCCAATCCAGTCGGCAGCCGAATCCACGGTTTTATTACCTGTCGAATCCACGGTATTCATAGAAACGCCTGGTATATTAGTTGCTCGTGATAAGAGGTTGCCTCCTGACCATCCACGAGTAACGGCATTCATTACAGTCGCGAATTGTTTAACACCAGGAGGAAGTTTATCAATCTCCTCCTGGGCTTTTTGGTATTCTGTTTTCGGGGTAGTGCTTGGCTGAAATTTAACCCCTGTGGTCTTTTCATATGATTGCTTCGCTGCCTGATCGCCATTAACTGCCCTCATAAGGGTAGATGAAGTAACGGGATTAGTTGCCGTCAACTGTGGAGGTAATGTTTTTTTCAATTCAGCTACACTTTTACCTTTGTTAGGCTCAAGCGCCTTTGGCTTTGGTCGAGTATCTGGAATCATTCCAAGGTCCATCTTTCTTTGTTCAACAAAGCTTAGACCACCGCCAGTTGAACTATCGCTAGATAATCCAAGCTGTTTTTTTCTCTTTTCGATAAACGAATCCGCCATGCTGCACCTCCTTATGAAAGCATCTTATAGTACTTAGACACACCGTTGATCCAGTTACTGTTAAGGTTATTTGGATCGTTGGACGCGCCTACCGGAGCGTATTTCTTTTGTATTTGTTCAATCGTCGTCAGACCCTTATCAATGTAATTACGCTTAAGATTGGACGCCATCTTATCGATTCCGTCTTGAAGTGAGCTAAAGGTCATCAGTCCATTCTTACCCATCATTCCGCCCACATTGTTCTTGTTCTTTGCAGCACTGCTAGATCCATTACCTGTCTCATGAATCGCAATAGCAGCAAGTAATGCAGGATCAATTCCATACTTTTGACCTGCTGAAACAAAAGCGTTTCCTTGGCCTTTTAATGCGCCACTCAACGTTTTATTCAAGTTAGCCCCACTTACCGCGCCTTTCGGGAGAGTGGGGCCTACTACTTTCCCGACGTTGGACTTGGGGCTGGTCCGTCCCATGGCAAACCATACCGTTGATAAAGCTTGTATTGGTCATACTCACTTAATGGCGCCGTGAGAATCTGCTTTTCAATAGCATCTGCATTAAGTAGCGAACCGTCATCAGGATCATATTTTGCTGCTTTATCCAAATAACTTGTAGCGTAATCCTCAGCAGTAACTGGTTGTGTACCCTGAGTTAATGAGCTCTTATATTTCTCCCAATCCAAATCGTTGCTGCTCTGATTAATAGCAAGCATAGCATCTTGATATGATTTCTGATCATTCTGGGCAAGTTCTTTAAGCGCATAATCAAGGCCATATTGACGTTTGTTTTCATCAAATTCAGCTTGCCATTTTTGATCTGTGATCGCATCTCGGGCTTTTTGATAAGCGAATTGTTCCAAATTAAAGTTGTTATCCCATTCGCGTTGCTGTTGATCCAACTGCTGTTGACTCTTCTGCATATCTAACTGTTGTCCCTGTAACGTTCTACCTGGATTCACCTGACTTGCTGAATTATAGGAAACATTAGCGCCAAACTGAGTAGGATCCAAGCCCATTGCTCTCATTTGATTACGAACAGTATCAGCCTGAGCGCTCAGTGCATCACGTTGTTCCTTGGTAATACCTTTGGTCTCAGCCTGTTGTTTCAGTCCTAACAGCGTGTTAATGGCTGTTTGTTGGTCTGGTGTCAGATAATTACCGGTTAATGCAGCATCGGCCCGGGCGTTATCATAACCGCGTTGTTGCTCTCCCGTTACGGAGTTCAGCGCGTTATACACATTACCAAGCTCAGTTTGAGAACGGGTGTCTGCGTATTGTTGCTGACTCATCAGTGGGTTCAGAATACTCATCACGTTGTTGTACTGCTGCTGTTGGCGTTCACGCTCAGCCGCTAGAATCTGAGGTATTACCTGTGTCTCCAGATAAGCAGTCGCATCGTTCTGAATGCCCTGTGCCCTTTCGCCAAGCGCTGTAGAGCGTCCGAATCCGGAAGAACCCATCGATTCTTGTGCAGCTCGTATGCCGGCCTGGGCCTGTTTGTCAGCCTGTGCTTTATAAGCTTCATATTCCGGTGTGCTGCGTGGATCTGAAACCTGCTGATTCTTTGCATAATCCATCAAGTATTTAATGGTGTCGTCGATCTGTGAACTGTATGGATTGTCAGGGAGCTTCGTATTGTTAACGATCTGGTTTTGAAGGTCTCCAATCCTTGTATTAGCCAAAGCATTGTTATAAACGCTCTGATTAGCATAGGTCGTGCCATTGACATTCGCCGATGGAGTAACAAACGGTTGATTGTTTAAGGTAACAGTGCCATTGCTATACCCGATTGAGCTCGGATTATAGCCAGCAGACTGCAAGGCCGAACGCACCGCCACACTCCCGGCAGGAGCTGAGTACGATGGAGCCTGATATGTTGGTGATGTTGTAGTTGTCGGCGTTGTTGGTGTCTTTGGTTGGGAATAGCTATTCCAGGCATTGTTGAAGTTTTGTGCGCTCGTATAAGCAGAACCATTATAGTTCTTATCTGCCTTCATAAAGTTCTGCCCGTTAACTGTTACATATCCGTTGGAATATCCTATCTTGCTGTTATCGATTCCTTTCTGATTAAGCGACTGACGTATACTTTGGTCATATACATTAACTGCCATATGTTCACTCCCTTTAATTTTATTTTGAAATCCGCTATTTTGGGGCCGTCTCTGGCTCTCATGGGATCATCTCCTGACGGTCTAGGTTTAATCTAGGGCATAAAAAAAGGGAGCCAGTTAAACTGGACACCCTTGGGTTATTTAAACTATGAGATCAATAAGATTGTTAAGTGTTAGTACAAATTCTTCAAACGTTGTATTCTTTACTTTCTCAATTTTATTTCTTAGAGCTATAAACTGCTCTGGTGATGCTGTAGAGATGAACTTCTGTAATTCATCCTCGCTCATGTGCACCTCCTAAATTTTAGGGGAACACTGATCTCAACTCCATAATTGTTATGTAATTCTCTAGGTGTTTGGGACAATTTTCCGCATTTACAATGCTTCCATTGCCTATAGTCAATATGTTACAATTGGGTTTAGAAAAGTGTTACCCATTTTTTCCAGTCTGTTACCCTGTGGATCCGCCAAGAAGCACTAGGTAACAAGAAGAGTCGCTATATAGCGGCTTTTTTTATTTGTAACATTTCATGTAATCACTCCCTTCCTGTACTATACAGTTTATCATGCAATGTAGGGGTTGATAAATACCTAAATAAGTACGGCATTATCTCGCATCAGGATACTCTTTTTCGATATTCGGCTTGATACCAAGTTCTGTTAGTATTTGATGGATAAAGATTCTACCTCTCTGCGTCCATTTAGTCATCATTCTAACGTCCGGCGCACCGTCTCTGTGGGTGAAATTAAATGTTTCAGACTGTGTGTATCCTTTATCAGCATAGTTTTTGTAAAGAACCCATTGATCACCAACTTTATACTGTACATTTTGATCCTTCAAAATCTTATTGAGTTCATTTGCAGTCAGTCCGTAATCTTTTGCAATTTGAGTCGTGTTCACTGTGCTTTTTGACTTCAAGATGATGTCATAGTACGCGATCTTCGGAGCAAGTTCAGATACCTTTCTCTCAAGTAGCAATTTCCCCTCTAGCAAGATCCGTCGTTCTTTTTCTTCTTCAATCCACTTTTCTGCTCGAATAATTGGATCATCAATCATATACGAGTGTAAATGAGTGACTTCCTTCACGCGGTAATATTCATCAACCAGCATTTCATATGCTTCCCACGCTTGGTCAGTATTTAGTGATTTCGCGTGCATCCAGGCACCTTTTTCAGTCCATAGGTAGACAATATTTGCATTTACTGCGATTCCTAAATTTTCGGATTTGCTCTTAAACGATTTTAATTCCGCTCCCTGTAAAACATAGAAATGCTTATCTCTTTTATAACGATCTTTGTTATTGTTAAAATTGTTGCTGATTGATTTATTGTCTGTTCCATAAGCTTCCGCAAGTTGATGTGATGTTAAGACTCTTTGCTCTTTATAAATAATTGGATGTTTACTCATGGCGTTTCTCCTCTCATTTTAAGAACTTGAATAAAATCAGAATACCTATCATAATTTCGTTGTTTCAGTAAGTTCAGGTATGTCAGCGTGTTGCTAACACTTATCCACCAATTCAATTCATGTTTTTCATAAAAATCCTCATTATTCATGAGCAGTGTGTCAATCATTAAAGAATCCATGTTCTTTTTCTCAATATCTTTAATTATTACAATCCAGCGATCAAAACCCATCATATCTTCTTGTCTAACTTCCTTTTGCATCACTAGCCATTCGACTCCATTGACGCCTTGAGACAGTTTATCTTTGATAATTTCATTTTCCATCTCATATGCTGCTCTTCGTTCTTCGTACCAAGCGTTGAATGCCTCAACCACATTTAATCCTCCTTGTTATATTCCTAAATGGAATGTAAAATAGTGGTGCGCACATTTTGAATTACATCGCTTCTTCCAAAAGGTCATCAATATGACTTACTTCCAGGATGTTTTTTATTTTTCGTGCGACATCAAGTGAAACATTTTCCGGATTTCTTTCAAGCTTCCCATAATAAGACTGAGAAATTGACAACTTATCCGCCATATCTTTTTGTGAAAGGCCCTTAGTTAATCGGAGAATAGTAATCCTATTTAGATTACGTTTCATGTTAATCACCACCTTTTAGTTCGTTTTGGACTACATAAATAATAATACGCTCAATTAGGAATACTTGCAAGTGCTAGGAGGAATTTTTTTGTCTATTTTTTCTGATCGCCTAAAAATGCTACGCGAACAGGCCGGTTTAACACAAAAAGAATTGGCTGAAATGCTTGGCATGTCTCAATCTAACTACTCGAAATATGAATATGGAACTCGGGAACCAAACTTAGAAAACATATATAAATTAAGTGATATATTAAATTGCAGTATAGATTATTTATTTGGCAAGGAACCTCAACGTATTGAAACCGAAGCTGTGCCAATGCTTAAAGATGTCATTGACGAGAAATTGATATTCGATGAAAGTTCCTCATTATCGTTACCTAAAGAATATACAGAGGGTGAGCCGACTTTTATATACAGAATGCCGGATAACTCAATGACATTGTTGGGACTTCATAAGGGAAATTTCGCAGTAGCAAAGATGACAAATGATATTAATGAGTCAGATATTGTTGTTGTTAAATTGGATGATGAAATCTTGGTTAGAACTATTTCTTACTTAGATGACAAGATTGTACTTTCACCATCCACTACTAAAATGGCACCTCTCTTAGTTGATAAAGATAAAGTTAAGATAGTCGGAAGATTGATAGGTATATTTAGAGATTTTTCTAATGACGAAATTTAGCCAACACAAAAGGACCCTCAATAGAGAGTCCTTTTTTTCTTACATCCATTCATCACTGCCCTGAATTTTTTATTACTTCCCAGCCATCTTTTACTGTGAATATCATTGTTTTACCCGTTATAATATTTACTCTGACTGGATATTTGAATCCACTTCCATTGGTGTATTCCACGTACTTATAAGGCGTAGGATAAATTAGGAATGCAAATGCAATCATCAGGATCAATCCGGATACGACAAAAGCAACATACTTTTTCATGTTACTTCTGCAGCTCAGCCTCGAGATCTGCTTTTTGCTTCTCCAGGTCCGCGAGTTGTTGTTTCAGGATTGGAAGGTCGCGTTCGGCATTGTCGAGGTTGGTTTGAGTGGTCTCAATTTTTTGAACATATCCATTATACTCAGCCTCGCTATATCTTGGAGAACCTTCAGCTTTAAGCTTCTCTAAAACATCCAACGTCTCTTGGCACTGTTTGATGAAATTCAAGCTGCTTTGTTTGTTCGATATTACATTTTCAGCGTTGCGAAGTTTGACTTTCACTTCGCCAATTTGTCCATCCAATTCATTTATTTTCACTCTTATTTGATCTGAGTTATCTTGAATGGTGGATGTACTTCCAGAAGACAGATTGACTTCTTTCGAATCCACTTTGGTTACCTCCAACCCCATTTCGTTAGCAGTTACGCGTAACGGAACATATGTCGTACCGTTAATCACGGCCCCACTACCGATAGATTTGTTATTGATTTTCACATCAAGGACTTTTCCAACCTTACTTCCCAACAAACTGTTAGCAGCCGCGTGTATTTGTGGCGAGAAAGCCACCGTAACCCCCAATGCAAAACCAGCCAAAACTAATGAAAGATTGCGAAACTTCTTCATCTACCGCACCTCATTGTTAGATTTTGGCACCATTATAGCACTTAATTCTGAACGTGGGAATGTGCAGCAATTCCAACCCATGTTACAGTTCCTCCACCAGCAACCATTAGTTGAGTTCCTGTGGGGATTCCACCGTTAAAAGGACCGGCCGAACTCGTCTGTACACCAGATGATGCTTTACCTAATAGTTGTTGATAGAGAGTATTGCTCGTATTAGTATCAAGCAATTCGTCAAAGCCGACACGGACATGCCCTCCAGGTACTCCCGGGATAAGATTTATATCGTTTGATGCCTTGACTGTTAGATCGTAGGATGAAGAAATAATTGATTGCGATGACTGTTGATACATGAACATCGAACCTCCGCCGCCTGCAACAAGGAACTGAGGCGAACCCACCGGAGAAGCCGTTGGATTAATTGTAATGTAACTACTTGGCGAAGCATAAGCCCCAATCAAATCAGAGTTGGGGTCCATTACGACCATCGGATACCCACTTTGGCTACGGATCAATGCTCCCGTCATGGTCACATATCCGTTTATGTTGGCCGTGAAAGTGTCATACGAACCGTTATTAATCCGCATGCCGCCACCGTCAATCTGAATGAAGGCGCCGGCAGCTAGGTCTGAACGGATGGTTACAACGTTGGCATCTATGGTTCCTGCTGTTATGTGGTCAGCCGTAAGCGATACGACATTCAATGAATCCAGGTTAACCAGCAGGTTGTTGTACTTGGATACGATATCGTTAATCTTATCCTTCAGGTCCTGGAACTCTGCCCAAGGAGGTACGCCCGATAAATCCGGTACTGGCATATCACATCATCCTTTCAACCGCACTGTACGCCTTTCTGATCGCTTCAATGCGCTGGTCAATGGACTTGATGCCTTCGCAATCTTCAACGGATTCTAAGGCCGCTCTGTCCATCTGCAGGCTGAATATTTGCTGTTTGTATTGAATAAGACGCTGCTCAATCATTGATTTTCTTTGCTCTGCCGGAAGTTCAATGTAATTCTTCTTCGCCATTGTATTTACATTTTCCATAATATCCTCCTTATATTTGAACAGGATGAGTTTTAAAGTAACGTTCAAAGCTGTATAAACGGAATGGGCCGGTACCTGAGAACCTGAACCTGATCCAGTTGGCGATAGGTACCACGTCCAATGGCACAATGATGTTCTGATTCTGTGCTGACGATGAACCTTGTATCGGATCGCCTATGGTCTGCCATGTGTTCCCCTGGTCCGTCGATACTTGGAAAGTTACCGTTGTTCCTGTCGGCGCGTACATCTGGGCATGGATTTCATTATATTCCTTCTCAGCCTCAGAACGGTCAAAGTCTTTTGTCTCAACCATCCAGGCGCCTGTTGTCGTTGCGGCGTTCAGCTTATAGGTCATGCCAGCCACATTCCCGGCGTACACGGCATTATTGAACCGGACACCGTATAAGTATTGTTCGTTAATTCCGGCCACCTGCCACGTTTTAAATCGGGTATCATACACCAGACGGATATTAGGCTCTGTTGCAGTATCGATAACAAGATTGAGGTAATACCGGAGTCCGTCCGTGAAAGCACAGCATTTGCTCAGATAGGTCTGATTGATCCGGCTGATGAACGTGCGCACTGGCTCACCAATCCGGTTCGCTGCACCGGCTGCTCCTATATAAACATCATCTTGCCCGAGCCATGCTAGGAAAGAGCCCATATCCACCAGCGTTTTGGGATTGACGCACCCGATATTATCCGAAGATGGCACCAAACGATAAAACGCCCTCGCATCTCCTGTGTGGTAGATCAATGCGAACGCGTCTTTTTTGAATACCCATATGCAGCCGCCAAAGGTGGTCATGGCCGTTACCGGACCGCCGTTGGCCGTGTAATACTGAACAATGCCGCTGTTCTCGGCTGAACTCCAATCCGTGGCATCTTGGAACGCACAGTAATGAATCTGATCCTGCGATTCGTCACTTGGCACATTGGAGATGAACACCCGAAGGTTATCCGCTGCCACGATACGGCCTTTAGGAGCCGATGAGAGCGTGTTTAGTGTTGACCCATTCCAATACCTTACCGTGTCGCTTCCGTTCGTCAGAATGAGCGCTGGGCCGTTTATATCGAAGTTTGCGGCGCTCCAGTCAATTGAACTGAATGATCCGCTGATATTGTTCCATGTTCCGGATGAATTGTATTGCAGCGTTGACCCTACCGCCCGGACCAGCTGCGTGCTTCCGAAGTTGGTTAACAGGTACGTCCTTGCATTCCCTGATGCACCGTAAGCAACTGGCGCCTTGGCCGTGGACTTTGCCGGGTAAAATTCGTCTGTGTCCCATCCGTACTCATTTACGGACTGTTCGTCCTTGATGTCAAAGCTGTTGATCCCGGTGAAGATGCCGCCCGATAACATTACCTCTTGCCGGCTGTCGCCCCGGGTATCAAGGTTTCTAGGGTACATCTGCCATTGTGCCATTATCTCCACCACCTACATCCATGGTTTCCGGCTCGAGGCATCACGTCGATCGGCGTTATCCACTCAGGCTCGTCTGTAACCTCTTTCCACAAGAAATCATTGATTAATTCCTCTCTTGAATTCGCGTAATTGCTGACCATCACGATATCCTTTCTGGCCTCAGCAATCCGCCGCAGGACACCATACTTTAGGATTTCCAAGTACTTATCAGGTACGGATATCTGTGAAGTACCATCTACGATGGGCGATGGACTAGCATCCAAGAAGAAGTAAACATAGCGCCCGGTCAAATCCGCGTTAGGGACGTTGATGTAGATTTTATCCGATCCCAGGAACGTGTACCATGGGGAGTATTCCGCCACGACGTTGTTGAAATCCCGGTAATACGGAAGATCATCGAATACCGGATTATCCTTGTCAGCGTTTATTTGAATCGTCGCTGCCCGTACCTGATCGATGTATTTAAGCTCATCAGGCCGATAATAAAGCTTAGACCCAGTAACCAAGGGAATTGGCACCGGGTCTCGCTCGATCTTGAAGTTATTGAAGATATCGTTTTGTTCGTCGTTCATCCACCCGTACTTTTGGGTATCAGTGAATGTATTCCGGTATCGAAGGTTGATATCCGGCAGCAGTTCAGATGCCAACATGGTTACTCACCGCCTGTGATTGGGGCACGTTCTGTCGCCTTGATAGTATCTGCTTGCTCAGCCGAGATCAGCTGCTTCTGTACTGCAAGGTCAATCTGTTCAACGGTTGCCCGGTTGTTTACCCAGTTACGAAGGAAAAGGTTATACACTGCATCGCTCATTTTACGCGCCTCCTAATATGATTTGCATGATAAGCTCGTCCTGGTCGGCTTGAGACTTTTCCAACTTCTCCATTCTGGTTAATTCGACTTGTGCAACGTCAGGAACGTATTTTTCTTCTGACCATTGACCGTTTTCGTATTTGCGGTAAACGTAATAATCATAGTCATAATTATCGATCAATACATGTTTACCGTCATCAATCATGCCAAGGGCTTGTTGAACACCGATGCACACGTTATTTTCATTAATAAGTGCTAAATTTACCAAGACTATCTCCTCCTTATGGAAATTCAACTACAAAGTAGTTAATTGTACTCGCTCCAGTGACTGTATATAAGGTCAGACTACTGTTCGAAACGAAACTAGCCCTCTTTAAAACTGCTGAACTTGACGAGTTTGTAGACTTATAACTCATAAAAGTAATCGTTTTAGCCGTATTAACGATAGAAATAGTCACGCTTGTGGTACTATTTCCTGAGCCTGCTATTGTTCCCTTCTGTAAACTTTTCAAGTTTTGGAACTCTATCAATTCCCACCGTGCACTTGTTTCAAATGTGGTTGTCTCAGAGTTTATTGAAAACCGTATTGTGGTAGAATCAATTATTTCCCCAAGCACCTCAGCTTGTGCCGGAGAGGATGTATCTGAAACCACATCTGTTTTCAAGACAGTATTAGCAATATCTATTGCTGACACAGGAACATCAATTGATATTATGCCAGCCCCGTAAAACCGCGTGACTCCACGTTGGACGCTTTTTATATTTCCACCAGTCAAAGTACCAGTGACTCCAAATATGGAAACTCCACTCTTGATATTGGCTGCCACAAGATTTGCATCACCGGCTACCATACCTCCGGATGTGTATCCTGCTGCAATATTCTTACTTGCAGTGCCTGGTGTTATCGTTCCCAACGCCCCGTTATTCGGCATCATCCCTGCCGTCCCGGCAATCGTTGTTCCAGTAAGAACCTTGGAAGCGTCAAACGTAACCGCCTGAACTGACCCGTTTCCATCGTGATACCCTTTAGGAATCGGCTTGATTGTTGCTCCAGGCGTAATTGTTACCGCGCCATTATCAGGCATATTACCTGTTTGAACACCGTTATCATTGGTGAAGGTTTCGCCGGCAATGACTTGATCAGGTTTGGCCGTACCACCGGTTTGCGTTCCCGGATCCAGCGTACCTGTGACATTGAAGATTTGAACGCCAAGACGAATGTTACCTGCCTGAAGGTTACCGCTGCCAGCCACGGTTCCACCGGTTGTATATCCAGCCGGAATAGATTGATTCGTGGTGCCGGGTGTAATGGTCCCAAGGGATCCGTTGTTAGGCATCGTTCCCGTGATAGAACCAGCTGCATTCGATGCAGTCTGCCCTGCAAGCAGTTTGTCAGCCGTAGCAGAACCGGTTGCTTGAATGACGTTGCCCGTCACTCCAAATATTTGAACATCCTTTTTGATGTTGCTTGCAATAAGCTTGTCGCTACCGGCCACGGTGCCGCCGGATGTATACCCTGCTGGGATGGTCTGGTTTGTGGTTCCTGGTGTAATCGTTCCAAGACTACCGTTATTGGGCATTGTCCCTGTTCCGGCGCCCAATGTAGTTGAATACGTCTTGCCTTCAAGTACATCCGCGTTTGTCGCGTTTCCTTCGGCCAGAATGGCACTCCCTGTCACTCCGAAGATATCAACGCCTGATTTGATGTTGGCCGCTACAAGGTCAGGGTCACCCGCGACCGTTCCGCCTACTGTGTATCCCTCTGGAATAGGAATATCAGCCGTTCCGGGAACGATGGTGCCCAAATCCCCGTTATCTTTCATCGTCCCTGTCTGGATCGCCAGAGAGCCCGGAGATACGAAGGATTGGCCTTCTCGCACATCCTCAGGCGTTGCACCAGATCTGAGTAAACCTAGCTGCTGGCTGACCATAGAAGGTACTGAATTCACGTTACCACCTCACTATTCATTCACTCTTTGAGACACGTCCTCTTCGACCCCTTTTGTTTTGCAGTCCTTCAGCGATCAATTCCAATTGCTCAGGTTCTTCTGCCCCCTGCAGCAACTGGTTCAAGTTCACGTTTAGTTGTCGAAGTTCGCTCAGCAAATCATTTTTCCAGCGTTCTTCTGGTGTTACTCCACGAAAATGGTTCATGTTTTACCTCACAGTACAAAAATAAGGGAGAGCCGAAGCCCTCCCTACGTTTATTTATCTTCCATCAGACCGGCATTCTGTAGTTCAGTAAGCAGCAAATTGAAGTTCTTTGCCACAAATACCGGGTCTACATCGCCTTTAACATTGATGGGTTTGATATGCTTGATCTTCTTGCTAGGAGAAGATTCCCCGCCCTGACCGGGAAGGATTTCTTTACCCTTAACAAAAAGACGTTCGAAGTCAGTTGGTGCCGACTTTGGAATGGGTGCTGATTGATCAGGTAACTTAGACAACGTTCATCCCTCCTTAGACTGGATCTGAACCTACGATGTGGCGCCAGTTGGCAGCTTCGTTAGCCTCACGGAAGTAACCTAGCCATTTCTGAGCCCCGTTGTCCTCCATGATTGCCTTTTTCTTAAACTCAGGCTGTACGCGCCAGATGTGATTGATCTTGTGACGTGGGCCCATGATCAACCAGCGGTCCGTTGTATCCCAGAAGTCGTTGACCACCAGTTCCATATCCGGTAGTACGTTCTTGTCATTGTTCACTGTACCGGCCACCAGTGCAGATTGCAGGATTGTTGCTGCTGTGAACTGAAGAGCTGCCGGAACGACCAGCTTACGAGGCGTAGAGGAAATTTTCTTTCCGCCTTCGTCGCGCTGTGTACGGAAAAGGATGATTGCATTCTTAAGAGAACCATCAGAAAGTTCCTCAGTAAGCTTGTTGTCCTGTGTACCTCCGGAGTCACCGAAGTTAGGGTGAACGTCAGAGATGATTGGAACGCCATCATAAAACGGCCGATCGTACAGCTCGTTGAGGAATCGGCCAAAGTTTTGTTCGACCGTCTCACGCCCACCGTGACCAGCATCACGAGCCATATCAGCAACTTCACCATACTTGGCGTCATCGATTTGCTCACGCGACATAACCACTTCAACGCCGAATGGCTCGTACTCCGTTACGATCAATGGACCTTGCTTAAAGCGTTGTTCCTTGGCGTTCTCAAGTTCTTTCTTGGATTGCCATGCACCGATGCCGGCAATGATTTGTGTGGTGTGGTTGTTGCTGTCACCCGATTTGTTATTGGCAACCCGGGACCATTGTTCCGGCTCTTCGTCCCAGCCCTCGAAGAATGCTTCGTCAATTTTTCGTGTATAAAGGTTGTTAAACTGTCCTGTGCTCATCGGCATATCGGATCATCCTCCTTAAAATACCAGACCAGTGGAAATAACCACGTCTGCTGTTTTGTTTGTGTTGTCATAGGCGATAACTTGGCACATGCCATCGGTTGTATCGTCCAGGTTGATGGAGTTTTTGCCTCCAAGATCAAACTTTGTGGTGTAAAGATCAGCTTCCGTCAGGGAGGCCTTGGTTGTGCCCGCATAAGGGAACCGAAAGACAGAGTTCTTAAAGAGCGTCACTCCAATATTGTCATTGGATGAAACCGTTCCACCAGTCGTAATGTCCTTGTTCGCTACGCCGATCAGTGTTGTAGAACCGGAAGCAGCGACAACCACTTTGCCTGTTGCCGCATTAATTTGCAGCGCATCCCCTTCTTTGATGGTTTGGTTCGCACCAACGTTAAAATATTTGACTACCGCCTGGTTACGGCCGTCGATCATCTCAATAAATCGTGCCATGTATTAGGCCCTCCTTTGTTTTTGTTTCCATTTGCGGTACGATTCCAGGTCATTCGGCATATCCATCAGTCGCCGTGCTTCCTTATCGGAAATACCGGCTTCTTTTGCGGCCAGTTGAATTTCAGGCGGCAATGGCTTTTCGCTCGGAATAGAACCAGTCTCGTCCTTTTGGACAGTGCGCTTTGCTTTTGAACGCTTAGCGATTTCTCGCTGTTGAGCTTCCCTTTGCAGCTGTTTGGCTCTCTCTGGACCACCAATAGCCCAATACGCTTGTTCGGCTGTCAGGCGCCCGCCAGAATCCTTAATAAGCTGCTTGATGGGCTCTTTCATTTGCTTGATTCCGGTAAACTCTGGCTTGTCTGCCAATTCACCGATTTGAACCGTTACTCGCAGGTCATGCAGTTCATCGGACTGACGTTGCTGTTCCAATTGTCCTTGAAGGTAAGCTTGCGCCTGATCCTCATCCCAACCTTGTTCATAAGCCAACTGCGCGGCCTGCTGCTGGATTCTGTTACGTTCAATGGCTTGCTGTGCTGTCGCAGGATCAACACCAAGCTGGTCAAAGAATGCTTTGTATGGATTGAACTGTTCCTCGTATTCCTTTTTCAGCTGCTCCTCACGCTCAGCAAGCTTACGTTTCTCACGCTCTAGGGCCTTCTGGAAGGCTGTCTTTTGCGCTTCGGGTAGATTGATATCCCCCTCATCTTCAGAATCGTCTGGTGTGTCTTCTGATGCGTCAGGATCGATATCGTCATCCTCATAGTCGGAAGTGTCTTCAACTTGTTCATAGTCGTCGACGATCTCCGGCTCTATTTCCTCTTGTACAGCGGCATCCTGTACGTCCGGTTGAGTGTCCTCAGCGGTCATGCCCGAATCACCTTGTTCACGCCATTCTTGCAGATTCATTGCCAATTCCTCCTTGTTTGGTTCCCGGCATCAGAACCCATGTCATGCCCGTGAGCACTGTTCGCCCGGTCAGCACCGAATTGTGCGTATAGAAAAGGGCCATCCCTGCTCTGGGACAGCCCTACTTACCTGCTTTTTTGTTGTCAACCTTTCCGGTAACCTTGTAATCCTTTTTCAGCCCAATCGTCCGATTGTTCTCACCGTACCCTTTCTGGGTTGTGGTGCTTGCATTGGTCTTCTTGTCGGCCATGTCCTCACCACCTTTCGGTATTCTTCTTATCAGTCATCGGTAATACCCTTGTCTGATGTGGTCCTTGACGCGGTGTGTTTTCTCCTTTACTGAAAAGGTGCCGCATGTCGGGCATATTGCTCCGTTTTCGTGATAAAGACTTGGTCGTTCGCATTTAGGGCAAACCGGCAAATTAGCCAGTGGATCAGAGGCTCCATGCCGCATTTGATTACGTATGAAGCTACCAATCACAGGGTCACCGCTCAGTAGGTGATACATATAACGCTCTTCCTTTGAAGTCATATACCTTGTGTTAGCCAACTAACTCACCTCCCGGTACAGGGGCCGGCTGTTGTTGACTCTGCTGTAATTGCATTGCCGCAGCTTGCAGCACCTCAGGCGGTACTTGTGGCGCCCCTTGTGGTTCCGGCATTGGTTGTTGAGGCATCATGCTAGGATCCATTGGAGGCGCGCCCGGTGGTGCTCCAGGTGGTGCTTGTTGCGCTGCATCCGGCTCGTCATCGTTCTTAAGCGGCAGCCCCATTTGATTCCGGAGATAATCCCGCAGCTCGTTGTACTTGATGACTCGGCCCTCAGGATATGTGATATTACACAGATCAAGCAGCGATTGGTAAATAAACGCTTTGTCGGTCGGCAAGCCATCACCAATATTCAGCATGAAATCATACTGTGCATCACGAGTCATGGCCTTTTCATTCGTGTTGCCTTCCCCATCTTCCTCATAATCAGTTAAAGGAACCAGACTCTCTTCGCCTGGGACATCATTTGGAATCAGGATAGGACGTTCTTTAAGCTCGGCTGGGTTGAAGAACTGATAATCCGGTTCCTCCCCGTCGATCCTTACCCACATTTCGTCATCCCAGTTCTCGATTACTTCGTCAAAAAGAAGCTCCAGCACCTCAGACCAACCATCCTTGAACATCTTGGCCTTATGAATGACGCCTTTCTGTCCGGCCTGCTGCAATGCCACAATAGCCGCTGCAGCCGTAACCTGACCGGGCTTCTCGCCTCTTGTAACGTCTGACCGTCCACTTACCATATCCGCCTCGGCAAAAGCCTTCTCACGGCGAACAATCACGTCTGAGCCAACATTTTGCGGAGGTACGATCGACCAAGCGTTATGGTCGCGCATAGGAATACGTAATCCCGGTCTGTTGTCCCATTTCCGGAAGTCGAACCTTTTACCGGCTCCTTGCCCCACAACGATTTGTGGGTTGCCTGATAGCCGGCTGTTCATCCGAATTTGGTCGTCAAGCTCATTGATAAGGTCCTGCGTAGGCATCAGCAGCTCAACGTCACCATATCCCCATGCTGTACCGCGCTTCAGGTAGCAAGGGATCATGACAAATGGATATTTATTCCGGCGTTGTACCTTCACATCCTTATCTCGGCTGTCTTCCAGGACGATGTTATTAGCCACATGAACGCAGTACAGTTCGCCGTCTTCGTCCTTCATATAGCATTCCAGCACCAAAGCACGTTGAGACGTTTCAGGACTTACCTCGTCTGACTGTGCGTCCGCAAAGGTGGACTCAGGATCATACGGAACCGTTACCTCACGGCGTACATATTTACCCCACTTCTCGAACTTCTTCCTAATCCAGCTCAAAGGCCGCGGAACGGCATGAATGACAAATTCCCCATCCTGCAGCAGGTCGGAACGAGCTACTTTAGGATCAGGGAAGAAGTTGGCCGGGCTCACCGGATCAAATTTAGGAAGGCCACGCCCATCCAGTTCATCATCATCGAACCACACTTTGATGATTGTGGTCCCGAGTTCCAAACGGTCATGTTCAGCAACGTTCATTTTGGTAGGGAACTTATTGCGATACAACACAAAGTCCATAAGGTTCTGGGTCTGCTCTGCATACATATCGTCCGATGGCTCCCAGCCTTTGGCGGAAACGTTGAAAGGTTTGTCCACCAGATCACCAATCTGACTCTCGATAATCGAATGAATCATATTGGTTACGCTGCCAGGGTGGTCATGGCTCTGCTGTGGGTTCTGTCTGCTCTGCTTGTAGTCGTCGCATTTACGCCACATCGTTGGTAATCCAAGGTTCTCTTTAGCATCCCATGCCGCACGGAATAATTGCTGCACGCGCTGCGCTAGCTCTTCTTTCTCCTCAGATTGCCGTGGTATGAGACCGTCATCTTTTCGATGCTCGTCTATGATATCAATTGGCTTATCTTGATCGTTCGCCAACATGCTCACCTCCTATCTAAAGTTTTCCCATCCACTTCGTTGTGTCTCCTCTGCCGTCTGGCTCTGCCCCTGATCGCGTTCAAACACCAATTGCTTGATGTCATCCTCCAATTGCTGAATGTACTCTACAGCCCGATTGTGTTCGTCTGTGAGAGTCTTGTGATTCAACCGAAGGGTTGCAATGTTATGAGCTGCGTAA
The DNA here is from genome assembly GCF_002257645.1 of Paenibacillus sp. XY044. Lineage (GTDB taxonomy): Bacteria > Bacillota > Bacilli > Paenibacillales > Paenibacillaceae > Paenibacillus_AQ. The sequence goes on from NZ_NQMO01000019.1 coordinate 25,713, forward strand.
TACGATCCAGCGGCCAGTATGGCGACGATAAGGACACATAAGAGTGTATAAAGCATTACCATCCCGCCTTTCTAAACCAAACATCGTCATCGTCCGCGGCGTCTTCGATCTCACTAATGTGAACCCAGTTGCCGCCTGATTGGACATATGAACTGCCTGCAATGGCCTCAGTAACTTCCGTTGATGTATCCGTTATGTCTGCCAGCTCAGTGATGTAGGCGTCCATAACGAGCAAAATAATAGCCGATGACATTACGGTGTCATCATTGCCAGTTGCGGCATTGGTGTCCCCGTTGTCACCGACTACGTATTTAATGCATTCTTTAATCATTCGTTCGGACTTGCATCCAAGCGTACGTTCACGTATGAGCTTTGCTAGGTTATCGATCATCAGCGGCTTGGTCCGGACATCCGTCCACCATCCAAGTTCTTGACGCTCGACATCGGTCACCTTGTCGTATTTCGTGCGCTTATAGAGGTTCCAATACGTATTCTTCATGGCGTTGATTGTCGTTAGGCCGTGATTGTTTTCCTCTACAGCTATCATGGCTTCGTTGTACCAGTTGCCCAGGTTAACCAGAATGGGATTACCGAAGGCATCCGGATCAATATGCCCGTGCCACATGGCTACTAGGTTCTTGTCAGCGTCATACACTGGCGCACATGAAAAGTCACCATCAGCCTTGCCCTTCGCAACGTCAGCGCCGATAAAGTATTCCTTACCGGGTTGCGGCCGTTTCCAAACCTCCAGGTTACCATGCTCATCCTTCACGAACACAGGCCGTCCACCATGGCTCTCCAGCCTTCCAAGCTCTCCAGGTACACAATGTTTCAGGTACTCCATGAGCACATTCACATCAAAGCGTGGTCTGCCTGATGCTAAGAATGATTCTTCTGGTGTACATGGATACTCTTGGGGAAGTTTCTCCCTCAGATCCTTGTACTTACCGTAGTACCAATACAGTTGGTTCCAGGTCAGGCCCTCATGATCCAGCAGCAGCTTCAGTTTCTCGAAGAACTCAGTGGGAGGATTCAGCACATCATGCTTAAACTGTTCCTCACGCTCGGCGTCCTCAAACTTCAGGATGTATTCCGGCGTCAGCCACCATTGATAGAACTTCGGCTCCCAGTTGTTGGCGCCTTTCTCAGCACCGTCCCACAAGTCCTTAAACTCATTCAGGCCGTTTGCTGTGGTTTCTAGGATCTGAATGCTGTCCTTGGTCAAGGCTTCACCCAAACCAGTCATGATGCTGTCTATAGAGTCCCAGAACGCGGCCTCAGAACCATGAAAAAAGTTGATCGTCTTAGAACGACCAACCTCTTTGTTGCCGGCTGTGTTTACTCGCCAGCGGCTATTTAGGTTTTCAAAGTGGAACTCACGGCGGTTGTTGTACTTCTCCGTGGGCTTCAGTGGATCCGGCAGCTGATTGTAAATGTACTTGGCCTTGTCCTCGAATATCGTATTCGTGTTGTCGCCACTGTCGGCCAGCGTGAACCCTGAAAAGTTCTTGCTGATAATGGCATTCGAAAGCTGATAGGCCGTGATAAATGACGTAAATCCCTGCTGCCGACCTTTCAGCACCAGGAACTTCAGATGTAGGCGCCTGCCCTCGCGGTATCCGTCTTTGGCCTTGTTAATGTCGGCAAGAAAGCTTTGCTGCACCTCGTTCAGGAAGAACGGGATCGTGTTCTTGTCCTTATCTACGATGACAAAGGAAATCTCGATCAAATATTCCGGGTATCGTTTGATCTCCTCTCTCACCGCAGCGTTTTGGGGATCAACGATATAATTGACCGCGGCCATGACGAATTCATTGTCACGCTCGATGTTGTGGGTTGTGTCCCACAGTTCCTTACGCCGGTTGATGATGTCTCTGCACGTCTTCATGAGAAGAACTCCTCGAGCTTCTTGCTTACCTTCAGGTCAATCTCTGTCCGATCTTTGAACATCCCGAAATGTTTGGCCACACTATCCAGTGCACCTTTCGCCACGGCTGGATCTGCCTTAAGGTTGGTTTCAATGATCTCCTTATACTGATCTAATACCCATTGAACGCTCATGCCGGATTCCTCTTGCATTTTGTCCGTCCTTTGTCCGATTTCGGACATTACGTCTACATTTGTCAACAAACGACTTGCAGCACGTCTTGCGGCCTCCTCGGTACATTTGTACCCAGCACGCAGATAAGCAGCTGTCCCATTCATGTCCTTCATGTATTCATTTACGAAGTTCATTTGCTTATCCGTCAATGCCATGGTTATCACTCCTTTCACTTTTTATTGATCCATTTCATCAGTACCTTTACCACCACATACCAAAATAAGAGGTATAGAAAGACTTTAACAAACATGTGTACTACCCGCCTTTCGGGTAACAAGAAAAAGCACCCGAAGGTGCTTCTAACTACAGTGATGATCTTATATTTCTTGCATGATTGGATTGGTTGATCTTATTCGACTTCTTATTAGAGATTCCGGCATATTTAATCGGTTCTCTTCTGAAAACTACATCATTATGCCGTACCCACCCTGTGTCTTTAGATAGAATCAGATCAAGTAGTTCCTCCGGATCATCCGTAGAAATGTTTATTCTGTGGTCTTTATCAAATACAACCACTACTTCTCTCTCATCCGACATTTACTCACCTCCCTCCATGTGTCATTTTACATTTTGGACGATGAGTTAAGATTTTGTTATTGTATTGTTCATAAATTCATTTACGTATATCCACTTTTCTTTCAAATCTTCATGAGCGCTATACAGCCAAGAAGTATTTTCATCCTTTTCAGTAATTACTTTCTTTAACTGAAAAATGTAATGATCATATGCTTTGAAGAATGGTTCGTATTCATAGTGTTGAATATCTTCGTAGTCGTTGTAAATTCGTTTTAATTCCAAATAACTCGCAAAAGACAAATTAAGATATCCCAGTGATAGTTGATATTTCTGAGATTTTTCATGTTTATCGATTACCTTATATGAATTTTCAGCGTCCATATAAGCATATCTGACAAGTTCTTGAAATTGTCCTAATTTATATATCCACTCTTTATGATCCAGCATGTCCACCCCCCTTTAGGGATATTTTACCATGTTGGAATCTCCATCATAAACACCTAAAAAAAGTGACGGCTGCTAATTACGCAATTAGGAAGTGTTCTCCTCTCCTATTTGGTATCCGTCACTTTAATTATTGTGTTATTCGGCGCCGCAGGACGCGACGCCCGGTAGATGGATGTAGAAATCAATGTGAACACGGACCGCGCGTGTAGCCATCACGTATTCATCACTTGTTCCTATGTTATCAGTTTACAGAATCGTACCGGACATTTTCCATACAACATATAGGACATTTTACGGACATTTACGCGGTTCTTAGAACCACATCGTCCAGATTTAGTATTTCCGGCACATCGATTAGTGCGAATGCTATGCTCAGTTCCTTCAGGGCTGATTTGTGCCATCTCCGGATTGTCCGTGCGTCCTTGTCGACGTACTCTGCGATTTGTTCCAATGTCTGCCGGTTCCGGTCCATATACTTTCGCTGGATAACCGTCCGTTGATTATCATCCAGAAGTTCATTTACCGCGGCGTCTATAACGCGCACAATTTGCGTGTAATGGCGGTAATCCATTTCGCTTTGTAATGTATTTCCTCCACCCAAACGCGGCTCTCTGCTCCCGTATCCTCCGGCTCTGGGCATCCCTGTATTGTCGTATGGATCATAGCCAGCAATACCGTTGCTGATTGCGAACTTATAGCTCCGGTAATTCTTCAGCATCTCCACGACTTTGTCCTGGTTCATGTTCTCCCTCCTCTACCTTCGTCAGCCATTCCTTTTTGTACGGGAACGCCGATCTACCACCATCTAATACAACATATACCCAATCTTTCGTTATGGATGCGACCGTCCCGACTGCGCCTGACTTTAACTTGACCCGGTCTTTCTTTTCCATGTTCATCACCCCATGAAAAGCCTTTTCCAAAATCCCTTGTCGCTCTGTCGTTCTTCGTCTTTCCGCAAGTCCATCAGAAAGGAATAATACTGCTCATTTGCCTTTTCCTGTTCTCTTGCCATTTTTAACATGATCTCGAGTCTATCTATTGCCCATTTCATTGTCACCGCTGCTTTTTCCGTTTCAACAACCTCTCCCTCATCAACAACGCATATGAGGTCTTTTTCTTTACCAAATATCAAAAACTTTATATCCGATACTCGCCCCAGGCTATGCACATAAACCTTCGCTCCCATAGTGTACTGAACGTCCGTTTCTTGGGTCTCGATCAAAGAGCCGACCGGATCGTTATTATCTATTTCCTCCGAGTAATCCAAGCCATTTTTGATTGCTTCAATTTGTGATTCGATAAAGCTTGGCGGCGCCCCTCGCATGTACATTGGTGCATTGTACACCTTTACCTTTTTAAGTTTGTGTATGTGAACAAGCATATTGTCCTCCCTAGAGAAAAGACGGCTTACGCCGCCTCTCCTTTCGTAAGTGCCTGTTGTTCAAGTAATGTTACCCGTTGCTCGAGCGCTTGAAGGCGTTCCGCAACGCTTCCAGCTGCTTCTGTTTCCAGCGCTCCGTCAGTGTCCCCTTGATCCACTCCGTCGAGCTGGCTTTCGCTTTCTTTTTGAAACTGCGAATCAGTTGGAATTACAACTGCCCCACTGCCCAGTGCCAAATCGTCCTGATTACGTTCCGTTTCTTTCTCGGCTTGTCTTGCAAGGTACTCGGCGCGAAACACCTCTGCCTCTTGGGCAGTTACCTCCTTATACTTGTTTCTCTCGATCCACCCGAAGGTAATTTGTTCGTTCGTTTCCGCAAGCTTAGCCGTGAATGTTGATCCTTTCAAATCTGTTTGCTGAACATCATAAATTGCCGGCTTAGACGCCTCATCAAGCTGCTTTTGCTTCTTGTAATTGTCCAGAGCGTCTTTCACGTCCACAACTTGGACCGCATTTACCGCACCAACAGCAATTTCCTTCCGGAGGTCATCCACCTGACTGTTCAGGCGTGCAATCTCTGCCTTGGCTTCATCCAATTCAGCAGCTGCCGCATCACGCTTGCGCTCCGTATCTTCAAGTTCTGCCTTCAGGTTAGCAATCTCTTTCACCTGTTGGGCGCTCACTTCGTACATTTCATCATACTGTTTCTGGGTATTATCCCTTTCAGTCTTGGCCGCGTCCAGTTGGTCTTTCGTACTCTTGATCTCGCTGAGCAACTTTTCTTCCCGATCCATCATCGTTTGCTGAACAACAGTGCGAAGCAACTGATATGCTGCCTCATTATTGCAAAGCTCGCGCATGCTTACGTCTTCGACCGTCAGATTGTCCAGGATATATGCAATTTGCGTTTGGTTTTCTTCTACCCGTTCCTCATGCTGTGCAAGCCGTTGTTCCACATCCAATTGCTGCGTCAGATCATCCAGTTGTTGCTGTAGGTCTGCAATCTTATCTTCGTCCCGCATGGCTCCACGTTGATATTCCGAATGGATGCTATACCGCAATTCCTCGACTTTTTGCTCAAGCTCCTGGATTGACATGTCTCTTATCCCCCGTTTTCCGAATTTTTAGATTTTTTGGTTTTCTATTGTTTCTGTTCACTTGTTGAGTGACGATTCTTAAATTAACCGAGCGCCTATTATCTAAGGTGTCGTGATTATAATGGTCCACTACCATTCCCTCTGGTATTTCATCAAACAGATAACGCGATAAGTTTACGGTCATTCCTTTTTCCCTACCGCCATATCCTTTCGCCCATCCAACAATGTAGTAAGATTCTGTTCTCCTTGAATAAGTGCAAGTCCACGTTCCTTCGAGTGATTTCGCTTTTTCGAGATCGCATAGATCAATTTTGGTCCTTAGAACTATCCTAGTTCTTGGAACTTTCACAGTGATAATCGCTTCATTCCCTATTATTTCGTAAGAATTTTTCATTTACGACCACCTTGTGTAACTAATTATCGATTTCCTCCGAATTACTCTTATTTACTTATAATTTTACCACATTTTCTTTGATTTTGGTACATTTTTCTTGCTTCAGGATATCTTCAAATATGAATTTGGAACCAATATCTTTTTCCCCACCTCCCTCTCAGACTTGCTAGGAGGCCCATAGTAGGCTTTTTGTACCCGTCCGGCTATTCGGTCGTCCCAGGTCATTAAGATGCCTGTAATAGCCCCACGTTCGTCCACAAACGTATAATCTCGCCCATGGTTAATATAGAGGCCGTATCTCATGCCGATACCCACCTTCCGTTTTCTTTGGTGACCAACTTAAGCTCAAGATCCGGATACCTAGAGTCAAACAACTTCTTCTTGATGTTGAAGTCTTTTGTTCTCACCCCTTTCACGTCTATGACCACCGTCTGTCCCGCCTCCTTGTACTGGAAGTCTGCACGGTAAACGATGCCTTGAATGTTCTTGCCATTCTTCTTGAATGAATCTAGCAATGTGAACCGCGGCTGCAGCTCCAGGTCCGTAATCGCCCCGGCACGTTGCAAGAGCATCAGCTGCCGGTAATACTCGGACTCCATCTTGCTGTCGAATTGAATGCCGTCAACTTCGGTTCTTTTTGCGCCGTACTTGTTTGCTCTCATGTTGCCCCTCCTTTGTGACCGGCTCTGTTCTAACATCAACAATAATCTTTGCCCATTTCGCTGCCTTCTCAGATATTGCATCCATATCGCCCTTGGCAACAACGCGCCCCTGCACTAGCAGCTGATATTCGACGGGCTCGTGTCTGATAATCATGCGGCCTCCTCCATTCAACTGATTTTCAAATCCTTCTGTATCCATCTAGCTGCTTTATACTCTTCAATTCCCTCCTGAATTTCGTGCATTCCGGCATCCGGAAACAGGTTGTACAACATTTTGGCATTCGGAATGCACTCGTTCATGTATCTGTGCTGCTTCAGGTATTCGTAAACAGTCCATCGATCCATAACGTCACTCCTAACCGTTGTAGTCCTCGTATTTTTGAATCCAGCCTTTGAACAGATAGCGAAAGCTCTGTATTCCTGTATCCCGGCCCTTGGCTATTGTTGATTGAACAACGACCCCATCCCGGCTTTGGTCGTCCGGATCCTGCCAAAGAAATTCAATGATGTCTGCCTCTTGTTCGATTTCTCCTGAGTCCCGGAGATGTTGGAGCTGTGGGGCTCCTTCCGCGCCTTCCCGGTTCAGCTGCGCCAGAATAATAATCGGGCATTGAATCTCCTGGGCTAGCCATTTGAAACGCTTGGCCACCTCGCCTACTGCTCGGCTCCAGGTTTCACCTTTGTTTTGCTTAATGTTCATCCGCGTTAAGTAGTCAACCAGGATTGCCCCTATCTGCCCTTTCTTGCGTTTGATCTGTCTTGCAGTAGCCACGATATGATCAATCGTTACGCCGGCCGAATCCTCCACATAGAAAGCGTTGCTGTTGAATTTGGCATGCGCTTCCTTCAAGCGATCTACCTCAAAGGGGTCAAGGGTTTTCTTTCGGATTCTCGAGAAGTTAACTCCGCTCTCCGTCGATAAGATCCGGTTTTTTAGCTGGTTGAAGGTCATCTCTTGAGACCAAACCAACACATCACCTACATTCTGCTTGGATATACTCGCCGCCATTTGCATAGCTTTTGCAGTTTTACCGATACTCGGACGGCCAGCAAGGATATAAAGCCACCCCCTGCCGATACCTCCGGACCATTCATCAAAATTCCTGAATCCGGTTTGGATGTTTTCAGTCGTGCTCGACAAAAATTCAAAGTAATCTTCCTGGGTCTCGGAAAAACTTTTCATCTTTCCGCTCGTATCCGGCCGCATGTAGGTATATAACGAGTCCAGGAGTTGCATATACTCTTCTATGGTTTCAAAGTCATCTTCCAAGGTCAGGCGCCGGATGTCCTCTGATAAAGTCATTCCTTTGCGCTTAACAGACTCCCTCTTTATCAGTTTGGCGTAATGTGGCGCGTATGATGCTGTATACTCGCTATTTGCAAGCGAAGTGAGAAATGAAAGGCCACCCATTTCCTCCAAAACTTTATCCTGCTGAAGTCTGTTTGAAATAGTGATAACGTCAATCGGTTCGTTTGCATCATAGAGTTTTTTTGCAGCTGACCAAATGTGCCGGTATGAATCAGTTATAAAATCATCATCAGAGAGAGACGCGGCGATTTCGTCCATCGCCTTTGAATTGACCAGGATCGACGCAATAATACCTCTCTCGGCCTCGATTGACTGATTAAAGGTTAACGGCTTCTCCGTTTGTGAATTCATTCCGATTCTCATTCTCCTTTTGCAGATTCATCAAATGCTGCTGGTAACTAATCTCTTTTTCCTTCAGCTTGTCCTTTTTAGAAACAACCTCAAGTTTTACAAGAGACTCTTTCTTTGTCTTACCTTCTCTTCTCAACCGATCAAGGATGGACATTGCATAAGCAACGTTCTTACCCTCTGATTGCTTAATGGCTGATTCCACTACCTCAAAATCAAACTCACCGAGATAAGAACAAAGCTCTTCGAGTTGGAAAATACCTTTGCAGATGAGGTTGTATTTATTAACGAGTGTCATGACTTTATCAGAATCAGACACACCACCTTCTGTTCCCTTCTCTTCAGTTCTATTCTCTTCTGTTCTGTTCTGTTCAGGAGGAAATTCCGGGAAGTTCCGGGAAAGTCCAGGAATATCATTATGGTTTGAAGGTGGTTCCGGGAATTTGGACTTAGTTCTTTTGTGCAATCCTTGCTGGTGATTATCGAAATTAACGATTTGGATGTACTTATCAGAACCAACCTCGTACCAGATTAACAAGCCAGCATCATGCAGAGATTGTATTGCTCGTTCAACGTCCTTAATGGTTTTATCCAGCATCGGAACGACAAGAGCTTTAACTTTTGCCGGTGACCCAGTCAACCTACCGAAATCGTCAGTGTGTGGGATGATCCACGTGAACAGCAGCATGTCAAAAATATTAGGCAATGTGTTTACCTTCTCCGATATGCTGATGCTCTTACTAATCATTCTTTTTTCTGCCATGGCTTACACCGCCTTGTGGCTGTCTCTTTCGATCTTTTCAACAATGGCTTTAACAATATAATCGTGTTTAGTTTTGATTACTGATTTTTCAAGTGCTTTTTGAATCTCTTCGTGAAAGTACTGATCCATCCGGAGTGGAAATGTTTTAATTTTGTTAGGAGTCATTGGTAACCACCTCGTATCAATTTGGTAATTAGATTGTAACATGTTAGTTACTAAATTGCTACTACTTCATTGCAATTTTGATATCATTTGTTTATTCTTTTTTTGTCATAATTTATAGTGAAGAAAAAACAGTGAGGAATTGAAATTTTGATATGATACAACCAAAGTTGCATATATTAATGGGTCAAAATAAAATTAAAAGCATCCGGCAGTTGTCTGAGAAAACGGGAATTTCTCGGGCTGCGCTCACAAAACTATATGATGGTGAAGGTAAAGGTATTGAGTATGCTACGCTCAACACCCTTTGCACCTTCTTCAACTGTCAGCCTGGCGAGCTCCTGGAGTACGTTCCGGATTAGGCGAGGCGCCTAACCAAACTCCTTTCGAGCTCGTCAATCCGTTGTTGTGAGAACCTAATCATCTCTTCAGCAGTTTCACGCTGTCCTACATTTCCGTATTTCCTCGACTCTTCAAGTTCGCCTTCCCAATACGTCTGGTTTTCTTTCCATGCGGCGATATCTTTTCTGATCTGCTCTCTATTCATGGGCTGCCCCCTAAAGTACTAATAAAATGATGAATGCGTAAACGAATAATGCGATACCGATCGTAACGGCTGATGCTTGGATGACTGTGATTGCCATGTTGCCGATCCAGTTAATCATGCTTCAGCCTCCTCACGGCTCTTTAGACGCGCTTTCGCCCTGTCCCTATATTCTCGTGCCAACTGCCTGGCATCATCCCTTGTATCGCATTCTATAAAGCCTGTTGGGGTGGATTTATCAGTTATGAATGCCTCTTTGCCATTGACGATGATTTTAGGGAAGTATTTGGTATACAGATCGTCATTGATCCAGAATGATTTATGTTCAGTCCTGATTCGGTCGCTTACTTCTCTGATTTCGCTCATGCTTCAGCCTCCTTGATGTATCCCAGGATCCCGGCTATTTGTTCGATTTTATCTAGTTCGACTTCATTCCAATTGGTTTTGCTCACTTTATTGAAAAGTGCTATATAGTATAATTTAGCTTTTAATTCCTCTGTAACTGGATAAAGAAAAATTCCCTCCCAATTGTCGAGTTTGCTATATCCGTTTATGAAGGTTCTACCGTCCTCAGTTTTGATCCATCCTTTTGGTGTAATCTTTTTGATTTTCGTAATAACATCCCCGCGCCATCTCGTTGAATACGATACTTCATCGCCTACTTTAAGTGATTTCAACCATTCCTGCTTTTCATTGTTCATACTTCATCCTCCCCTGGGAGGTTAATAGTCGCGAAATAAAACACTGAAAACTCATCAATTCCACTTCTATCAGGCGGAAACCATCTAGGAGGTTCCTCATCCCAATAGCGTTCAAAAGAGGCAACATCGACAGCATGCCCATCTGAGACAAGATATGATCTTCCTATTTCCGGTGGATTCTTTGGATCATACTTTTTCCAAGGTATTTTATATACTACTTTCACTCGATCGGAAAATTCGTTCATGTCTTCCCGACATTCTTGACATAGATCATCGTTAGGAAGTGCTTCTTTTACTCCGCAGTCTTCACATCTCTTTTTCATGCTTCAGCCTCCTTATCCATTACTGCTAATAGAAATTCACGAGTATACCATCCTTCAAACCCCGGTCTTGTCATCAAGTAAATATGTTGTTCAGATTCTTCGTGCCACTCCTTGCAGCGAACAGTCCAGTCATAGCGCCCGTTCTCTTCTTGCATTGGAATGATGTCACCGACCTTTATCTCTTCCCGTGTCATATCTGCTTGCCAGTCCCGATTATCTGACATCTTAGCGGCCCTCCTTTGGCTCTCCACAGGCTTCTTCATAAGACCAATACGATGGGCACTCTTTGCTATTTGGAGCCATCTTGGTATCACTGAGGCTTTCTGACACGCATTCATTCCTATCTTCGTTTCGGATTGGGTGATACATGTTCCAATAGCATTCAGTGCAGGAGCATTGTCCGTCCCAATCGCCTTGCATTTCTCCGATCTTGGTGAATATCCGGTCCATGTCATCTAAAATGTTGGTTTCTTTATTCATTGGTTACCTCCAGTAGAGATGGATTTTCGAATTTGTTACCTATGACCTCGGCATAATGCCTCTCTCGATGTAAAAGCAAGCTGCCACAACATAGCTCCATTCGATCGTTGTATCCGACTTCGTAATTTCCGTTTATCTGCATCGGCCCTTCGAATGGATGTCCTTGAATTTGGACTATATCCCCTTCATAGATATCCTTTCCGTTACGGTCTATGTGGCCTGTAGACTGCATGAGGACATACTGTTCAGAACAATCTATTTCCACTTTCCCACCGCCACCGAAAGTACACCATTCCTCGATTTCGTAGATACTGCCTTCACCACTAATCCATATGTCATTCCGGTTGAACGCCTCCGGATCCAACATAATATTGAATTTCTTATCCCACGCTCTGAATTTAATTTCACGCATCTTTGTATCCCTCCTAATCTATAAAGACCATCTGCTTGTGGCTATTCCGCACCAGGTCAGGAAGCTTTTAGCCTGCGAGCAGTAACCGCGAGTATCAAACGTGAAAGGTACGACGCTTTTGTCAGGGCATGACTTCGAAATCCCTAGTCTTCGTTCCGCCTCATCGTAAAACAGATAAAGTTCGTCGTTGCCTCCTTTCAATGCCAGTTCCTTTTGAAGATTCGCGTTTAAACATATCCGATTTGATTTGTCGATCGTGATAAAAAGGTCATCCATCCGTTTGTCGATTCTACTAATTGGTTTTAATGCTCCCATTGGGCAGCCCTCCATTTGGTTTATTTACCTGATATGCCGTCATCAAATTTGATTCCGTACACTTTCAGTAATTTTTTTTGTGATTTGTCCCTTTAAACACCGCCCGAATCGATTCCGTACACTTCTTTGAGCGATTTCAGTAAATATAGGGACAAGAATTTTTGTTTTTGGGACATCAAAACCAAATATTTTTTTAATAACCGGTGGATTGGCGTTCAAGCTATGCCTCCGGTTCTTTTATTCGCCTTTGCGATCTTGTCCAGTAAAATGGGCTGCCATATCCGTTTATTGCTGTGTACCATGGCATGATGGTTATAGCAGAGGAGCACACAGTTATCAGGCTCATAGACGCCTCCACCGCCTCCCATACCGCCGTATACAACACGGTGAAGGTGAAGGCCCGGGCCGGGCTCTCCGCACAGCAGACAGTGGTTTCCGTCTCTCTGCTGCACGATGGCCCGGGTCTTCTCTTTGCTTGATTTATTTAACACTTTGCGCATTGCCTTACTTGGTTTCCGGTTGTGATGGTCCAGGATATTTTTCCGCCATGGGGCTACTGACTTATTTTTCTTTTGGAGTGCCATACAATCACGCTCCTACATAGTTGGTAAGAAGATTGATGAATTCATGCGCTTGGCTTTTGCCCAGTTCTTTCAAGCTCTCTTGACCACTGATTTCCTCAATCATTCGACGGAAGTCATCTTCGAGTATGTGCTTGTCGTTCTTCAGTTTGTGGCAATATTTGATTTGGGCCTCAGTTATCAGGTTGTTACCTGCTGGCGGTTGGCTTGTCCGCGGTGCGCTTGGTGGTGCAGCTGGTCTGGATGTCTGTGCCGGACCTGCGCTTGCTGCATTGCCGTCGTCATCGTCTCCAAGAGATAGGGACAAGGCCGCAGCGTAACTGTAACGTCGTGCATATGTGATTGCAGATCCGGCGCCCTGCGGGTCGAGTTTGACCGGTTTAAGCGTCAGGGGCTCAGTCTCAATCCATTCTCCTGAGTCGTGGAGAATCATGGTACGAACCGTAATTTTCTCCCCGTCCCCACCCGGGAACTGCATCACCGTTAGGCCGTGCTTATGAAGAATGGGCTTGGTTTCATCAATCATATGGTCCAGAGATGTATATTGTGATTTAAAATGTGGGTTCGTGGAGTCGTGAGAGATGGATTTTACCTCTCCATTGAAGGCCACCAGCGCCGCCGCGATCTTATTAATGGTTTCGCTTTTACTGCACATGAGCTTCACTCTCCAATTCATAGGTGACCTTGACTGGAACCGTTCTAAAATTGTGGGGATCGTCTGGGCCGTATCTTCCAAGAAGCCACACTTCCAAATCATCAATCCGAGAAAACCAAACCGCATCCATGAAACCCTCTACTGGTTGAGAGTGAAGGTCTACAAAATGCCCATCTTTATGCTGAGGTACGTACCGATATTTAATTTCCATACCGTCCAACCTTCCTTTGTGATATAATCGAAGTAATTTCATTTTGAAAATGCATTTCCCGGGTCGCTGTTGCTGCAGCGGCCTGTAATCGTTTATGAGCCAGATAAGCGTTGTACTTATAAATCCGATAAAGCTTGTTGTCCAGTGTCCCTCGTGTTTTCGCAATCTTCGCCAGCTCTAGGAATGTCCTTGTGGTTGTCATCGTTCTTATCCTCCTTTTTGTTTTCACCTCCCCAGCCGTAGTAGGCTAGTACATCTTCCAAGCTTTTGAACGTCTTGACCTTCACGCTGATTTATTCAACTCCCATTCCTTCATGGGTTGCACCTCTATGATCTGGTAGCCCTTTTCCTTCATCTCTCGTCTCAGGCTCTCTTCATCTATTGCAGACCATCCAAAGAGCCGACCGCATTCCGTTTGAACTCTGAACTCTGTTAACTGATTAGCTGATGATGGCGCCGCCGTCATATCGATGACCTCCCGCCTCTTTAATGAAGAAGTTTGATACGCACCGATCCGTGCTGAAGAAATCCCCGTCGATTACGATGTATTCGTCATGGTAAATGTTGATCTGGTCCCGGCAGCCGCATGTGCAGAAGCGAACCGGTAAGGAATTTAAAGGAACAACTGGAGCCAACATTGGATTTTCGATATCTCTCAGGTTTTTAGCCACTTTTCTTACCTCCTGTTTTGGTTTCTTTGTCTGACTTGGCTTGTCCAAATTTACGAAGAGCTTGAATAATTGCTTCTTTGAAGTTAGGGCCGGGCTTTTCCGTGATCTTCATTGGTTCACCACTTTCGGCAGCTTGGTCATCAGCTTCACATAATCAGCTTTCTTGTTATTTCCGAAGTCTTTAAGGATGGTCTTCTTGATTTGTTCTGCCATCGGGCCGATCGTCATTGTCGCTTTCATGGTGGGCCTCCTTATATACAATTAATTGAACGGAAGGTATAATTTATCTGGATTATTTAAGCTGTTTTTAACTTCTCAATTTTTGAGATATTTTTCTTAAAAAAAATCGAGGGGTCTACTTCCAATCCATCTCTGCAAATTTTTTCGTAATCCTCAACAGTCATGGAAGAATTCCCGTTTACGATACGATAAAAACGTTGAAGACCAATACCAGAACGTTTAGCAACTACTTTCATAATTAAACCGTTTGAATTAATGTACTCCTTGATTTTCTCATTAATCTTCATTTCATATCACCTCTTTTCTCAATTTGTGAGATTTTATATTTATAATATAATTCTCATTTTATGAGATGTCAATATATAATTCTTATTTTTTGAGATTAGATTTCTTAAAAAATGAGTAATGTGATAATATTTCTCAAGAGGAGGGAAACCATGAGTGTATTGGGAGATCGTCTTAGGGCTGCCCGAGATAAAAAGGGTCTAAGCCAGATTGAAGTTTTCCGAAGAACAAAAATAAACAACAAGACATTAAGTAGATATGAAAATGGTGGAACTGAGCCAGATATCGATACATTAAAATTGTTAGCAGACTTATATGAGGTATCTGTAGACTACCTTACTGGATTCGATGAGAACGAAAGCCAAAGAAAGTACGGAGAGAAAACAAAAGAAGAATTGATAATTGAGGAAAAGATGAAATTAGCGGAGCAAATATTAGCTCTGCCGGAACATGAGAGAAGATTAATCGAGGATATGATTAGAACATTACAAAATAAAAATAATTAAACCGATCTCCCCGGGTAAGACCGGCTCAGACTAAATTAATCCATTAAGTTTACAACTCTTAGGATTGCTTGTTCTAACTCATTATCTGCTGTTGAAACTTGGAGTAGTTCAATGAGTTGGCCTTTGCTTGTCTGAAGTATGAACCTTATTATTTCTTCGTCTGACATAGCGTCCAGCTCCGTTCGTAAGTAATCGCTCGTGTTATATCTATATTAAGCGAACAAACGTTCTTATTCAACAACAAAATAGTTAAGCGAGGCATGATCATGGGGTACAAACCTGGTCGATGCCTACTGTCACAAAGGCTTAAAGAGATCAACAAAAACCAACAATGGCTTAGTGAAAAGACCAGCATAAGCAAAACCCAAATCTCTGATTACGCCAACAATCGTAAAGTCATGATGATTTGGACAGCGAAAACTATTGCCGAAGCTATTGGATGTTATATTGATGACCTCTACGAGTTTCCTTTAGACAGTAAGGTATGAGTGGCGATGCCGCTCACGACCGGAGGAAAAGTACTCTAGGTGAAGAACTAACAGCGCTGTTAATACCTCGCAAGTTAAATGTATCATCCTATTCCTTATTTTTCTAATGATTTACCATTTTATTGCAATGGGAATATAGGGTAATAAAATACATAATCCTCCTATACTTACTTACCCAAAAAATCAAACAATTAACTATCTTGATATTCATGACAGTTTAATAGCAAAAAAATAAAACCCCCGTTTATTCGGGAGTTCTATATGCACCTCTATAGTCAGTAAGTTCTC
>NZ_NQMO01000001.1 GCF_002257645.1 Paenibacillus sp. XY044
TTTCTTATAATATCAGAAAGTATAAACTCCAGAGGCATTGCTTCCTGATATTGCAAGAAAAATTACCTTTAAACGCGGTCTGTCTTCTTTGAAGGTACGTCGATAGACGTTTTTCTTATTGAGGGTGTCCTGCCTCAAGATAGACTTTTGTAATGTCTCAATCATCAGTGCTAAGGACGTGCGTACCCGCCTAGTTTTCGGAGAATAGAATGCTAATCTCAGCCTCTGGCGCCGCTGGCGTAGCGAGAAGCTGCTGTCCTTCAGGCCAGTGGTAATGAACGGTTTCCGTCACAGGATCGATCTCGACCGTATAAAGTGTGCCGAAATGATTCGAGAACTTGCGATGATACAACGGGTCTTTAAGAAAATCCTGGGGCGATACGGCACCGCCCATTCTGAAGAGATGGTCAAACCGTTCCACGGTCCGGTATTCAGTGTGTGCGGAATCCTGAACTTGTCTCTGATGATTCGTGCAGCAAATGAGGCTGTGATCTACGCTCATGCCTTCCGGCGAGGTGTAGACGACGCTGAAACGGCCTTCCCGATCTAAAAGCGAGAGGTTTTGAACCAGCCGATGGGGGATCGAATAGAGCCGCTCCACTGCCTCGGGAACCGTTGCCGAAGTGGCCAAGAGATAGCGGACAATGAGCGGAATGCTGAAACCGTTACCTACTGTGAAGTCCCCGCCAAACGTGATGGCCACTGCGAGGCCGTGATGGTTCAAGCCGTCCAGATAGCCCCAGCCGCCTTCGGCGGAACCCATGATCCACCCTCCATCAGGCAGTGGCTCGTAACGGAATACGCCGCTGAACTCATCCATGCCGAAGTCGTAATTTCGGATTAAGGTTGGATGGCCTAATCGGTGGGATATCGAGTTGCTGCAGCCGGAGAAGAAGGGAGGGAGGTTATACATGGCTAGCAGCTGAGCCTCACCGGGACGGTTGGGCGAGACCGATAGCAGGGCCTCATATTCGGGGAGCAGTTCGGGCATGAAATGGCTGAGAGCAACCCATACTTCCTCGGGATCCATGGGATCCTGAGGGCGGAATACATCCATATTCCAGTGCTGAGCGATATGGGAAGCCCATACCGCTGGATTCGATTTAAGGACCGGCAGACGTTTGAACCAAAACGGTTTCGTTTCTTTAACCATCTCTGAGTCTCCTTTTCATGAATCAAGTTTGAAGACATCCTTCATCTGTTACGTTATCTCAATCCAGTCCGTTCCGCCTGTTCATTTGTGCTATCTTTGGTTAGCACAACAGCCGAAATGATCCTGGCTTTCCTGTACGGTTCCTTTAGGCCTTAAGGAGAACGGGGACCACACCATCGTGACCCATGACGGCAAGGTTGTCTTCACCGCAGCGGAAGAAGGTTATCAAGAAGCAGGAACGGAGCATCTATTTGGCGAAAGGCAAGGATAACCGGTAACCAACAAACACTTGGAGGAGACGGCCAAACAGGATTGGCTGATGATCAGCAGACGGGGGATGACCGCAGCGCGCAATAAACCCGCATATCTGCAACTGCCGGGTGCATAGACGTAAGCAGTAAAGTACGGATGCGGCCGCAGGCTGCCTTTGACCAAGATACGGCCGGGTCCGCCCCATATTACCAAATGAATAAAAAGGAGCTAAGCTGATGTCCACATTCCTATCGCACAACTACCGCGGGGCGTATCATTTTTCCCCGAAGGAAAATTGGATGAACGATCCCAACGGAATGGTCTTTTTCCAGGGGGAATACCACCTGTTCTACCAGTATCATCCCTATGGTACGAGTTGGGGACCGATGCATTGGGGACACGCGGTCAGTCGGGACTTGGTCGTTTGGGAGGACCTTCCGATCGCCCTGGCGCCGGATGAGCATGGCACGATTTTCTCCGGCAGCGCCGTGGTCGACTGGAACAACACGACCGGCTTTTTCGGCAAGGAGCCCGGGCTTGTCGCCATTTTTACGCAGCATGCCGATGGAGCGGAAGGCGAGGCGCCGGTGCAGCGCCAGAGCCTGGCATACAGCACAGATGGGGGACGAACCTGGGCGAAGTATGCCGGCAACCCAGTACTGGCACATGACACCTTCGTGGACTTTCGCGATCCGAAGGTATTCTGGCACGAGGCTTCCGCGCAGTGGGTAATGATTGTTGCCTGCGGTCAGACCGTCTGCCTATACCGTTCGCCGAACCTAATCGACTGGACGCTGTCCAGTGAATTCGGGGAGGGCATTGGCAGCCATGACGGCGTCTGGGAGTGCCCTGATCTGTTTCCGCTGCCGGTGGATGGGAAGTCGGATCAGACGAAATGGGTCATGTTCGTCAGCATCGGCGATCATCCGGGCTCGGCGGAAGGATCGCGCACACAATATTTTACCGGAGACTTCGACGGGGAGTGCTTTACGCCGGATGTGGCTTCGCAGACCCGCGTGCGATGGATCGATTACGGCCGGGACAACTATGCCGGCGTCAGTTGGTCGGACGTGCCGGCGGAGGACGGCAGACGCTTGTTCATTGGCTGGATGAGCAACTGGAAGTATGCGGGCCAGACGCCGACTGGCGGATGGCGGGGCGCGATGACCGTGCCGCGGGAGCTGAAGCTGCAGTCGCGCAGCGGCTCCGCCGAACTCATCCAGCAGCCCGCCCGGGAGCTGGAGGCGTACCGCAAGGAGGTGCTGTCCCTGATAAAGGTAACCGCTGCTCAGGCATCCGCGAAGATGGCCGGGTTGCAGCTGGAAAGCGGAGAGATTCGGATCCGCTTTGAGTCCGGCTCGTCTCTGGAAATGAAGGTGCGGGCAGGTACCGGCCAGGAGACGGTGATCGGTTACAGCGGTGCGGCGGGTGAAGTTTATATCGACCGGACCCGGGCAGGTACGGCGGATTTTCATCCGCTGTTTGCCGGCAGACATACGGCCGTTCTGAATATGGTGGACGGGAAGGTGGACCTGCGGATCCTGATCGACCGGTCTTCGGTGGAGGTGTTCGCCGGCGAGGGCTTTGCAGTTCTTACCGATCTGATCTATCCGGATCAGGCGTCCACTGGGCTGTTCCTCGCGGCGGACGATGAGGAGGCGCTCATCGATTCGTTCGACATTTACGAACTTACTATTTAAATATGAACCTTGTTCCATCTGTCCGTATCATGGGGCATCGCTGAGCTGAAACAAAACAAAGCAACCACATCCGGTAAATGGGATGCGGTTGCTTTTTTCTAGTTTATAGAATTTACTAATTTTCAGCGTAGCAGAACGGGGTTGTCGTTTATGATAAAATTGTACAAGCCGCTCAGTGCATCGGCGTATGTCCGCCAGCGCCCAGCTTAATCTTGACCCGGCGGATAAATAACGAGACGACAAAGCCGACGATCGCTACGATTAAGGCGAATACGAAGGCGTGCTGGGCGCCGAATGCCATGGCATGGGCCGATTCTCCGGCCGCTGCCGGATTGGACGATGTGCTCATGTAGCTAGATATGCCTTTGGACATGATGCTGACCGCCACGGCAGTGCCGATGGCCCCGGAAATTTGCTGCAGCGTGTTCATAAATGCCGTGCCGTCAGGGTGGAGATGCGGCGGCAGCTGATTAAGGCCGTTGGTTTGCGCCGGCGTCATGGACATCGAGATCCCCGCCATTAACAAGCAGTGCAGCACGATGATGTAAACCTTCGACGTGTGCGTATCAAAGCCGGACATCAGGCACAGGACGATCGAAATGACCAGCAGGCCGGGAATCACCAGCCATTTGGGCCCGAACGCATCGTACAGCCGTCCCGTTACGGGAGCAAGCAGTCCGTTCACGATCCCGCCAGGCAGCATCATCAGGCCGGCGGCCATGGCGGTCATGGCCAATGAATTTTGGAAATACATCGGCAGGACCAGCATCGTGGACATAATGATCATGAAGCAGATGAAAACCGTCAGCAGGCCGACCACGAACATCGGGTATTTGAACACCTGCAGGTTAAGCATAGGCTGTTTCATCCGGGACTGGCGGAAGCAAAAAACAACCAGCGCGAGAACGCCGATGATTAAGGATGCGAGTACGATCGGATTAGCCCAGCCGTCGTCTCCTTCGCCCGCGTGGCTGAATCCGAAGACGATGCCGCCGAAGCCGATGGTCGAGAGCAGGATGGAGAGCACGTCGATCCGCGGTTTCGTCAGGGTGGTCAGGTTTTGCATGTAGCGGATGCCGCACAGCAGAGAGATGAACAAGAACGGTACGGTGAACCAGAAAATATAGTTCCAGGACAGGTACTGAATGGTCAGGCCCGCCAGCGTCGGTCCGGCCGCGGGAGCGAACATGATCACGAGTCCGATCGTTCCCATGGCGGCGCCGCGTTTTTCGGGCGGAAAAATGATAAGGATCGTATTGAATATTAATGGTAACGTGATGCCGATACCGACGGCCTGGAGAAGGCGGCCGATCAGCAGCAGGCTGAAGTCAGGCGATAAGGCGGCAATGATGGCGCCAATGATCGAAAACAAGAGGGAAGTCATAAAAAGCTGCCGGGTCGTAAACCACTGCATCAAAAGGCTGGAAACCGGAACGAGCACGCCCAAAGTGAGCAGGTAGCCGGTCGTCAGCCATTGTACGGTACTGGCCGTGAGATGGAGGCTCTCCATAAGATCGCTGAGCGCGATATTCAGGGCCGTCTCACTGAACATGCCGATGAATCCGGCGATGCAGAGCGAGATCATGATCGGCAGCACGCGTACGGATTTTTCTGCTTGGTTTGCTGGCATTGAAGCTGTTGTTTCCACGTCGTTCATCCTTCCAAATAAGTTGAATATATATGATTTCTTGTGTTTATTCTACAACTGTTGAATAATAAAAGTCAACGAATGATGAATTAATTAAATTTTGGGAAAGCGGGTTATAGTGATGAATGAAGCAAAGCGACGTCCTGGCCGTCCCCCGAAAAAAACCGAATTCGGACGCGAATTTTTGCTGTCCAACGCGCTGATTGAATTTTGCAAGCACGGCTACGAGGGGACGAGCCTGCGGACGATTGCAAACTTGTCGCAGGTTGATGTTGCCCTGATCTCGCACCATTTCGGCTCCAAACTGGATCTCTGGAAAGCCGTGGTCGACGATCTGGCGGGCCGTATTCGGGAAAGAGCCCCGTTTAATCGCCATTTTTCCTTTGAAAATGAGGCGGAAATCCGCCCGGTCATCGAGACCTTTGTCGAGGATTTCGTCAATTTCAGCTTTGAATATCCGTACCATGGCATGCTGATTACCCATGAGTCCGTCAATCCCAACGAACGGTCGGAATATTTGATGAGTACCATGCTCCAGCCCACTTTTCAGGAAATGAAGCCTTTTATCGAAGGCTGCATGAAAGTCGGGGTAATCCGGCAGCAGGATCCGGTCCTGTTTTTCCTCATGCTGATCTATTCCGTGTCGCTGGTCGCCTCTACGCCCCATTATGCAGCGCAGCTGTCGGATCGGTTCGCTCATGCCGAAGGGATGAAGGAGGAAATGAAGCGGACCGTGATGTCCAATTATTTTCGCCTTCCTAATTTATAACAGCAGTACTTAGCTGCCTTGAAGGAAAATAGCAGAGCCCATTCGCCTATGAAGGTAAACAGCAGGTCGATAAACTATCTTGAATGCCGCGGAATCCGCGGCTTTTTTTGTTTTCATAGCGTGCCCTTTCTATAATCTCTTGTAGCTTCTTCCAACTTGCATGCCATGTAGAGGTCTGATATTATTTAGATATAAAATAATTAGATGACTAAATATATAGCGAAAAGAGGGTGCAGTATGAAATTACAAGGGAAAGTCGGCATCATTACCGGCAGTGCTTCAGGCATCGGCAGAGGTATGGCGTTGGCCATGGCGAAGGAAGGCGCACATATCGCGATCGTCGACGTGAACGAGGAGAAAGGAAAAGAGACCCTCGCCGAGATTAGCCAATATACGGAGGGAATGCTATTTATCAAGGATATTTCCAAGCAGGAGAGCGCGCATGAAATCGTAGCCGACGTGGTCAAGCGATTCGGCAAGCTGGATATTCTGGTGAATAATGCGCATGTTTCGAGACAGGCTGCTTTTATGGAAACTACGCAGGAGCTGTTTGATTTATCCTTTGGAACAGGCTTCTATCCTACCGTTCATTTCATGCAGGCGGCGTATCCGGAATTGAAGAAAACCCAAGGCAAGGTCATCAATTTTGCATCGGGAGCGGGCATTGACGGACAGGTCACGCAAACGTCGTATGCCGCCGCCAAGGAAGCGATCCGGGGCGTGTCGCGCGTTGCGGCCAATGAATGGGGTCCGGAAGGAATCAACGTCAATCTGATTTCCCCGATCGCACTGACGCCAGGCGTGGAACAGTGGCGCGAGAATGCCCCGGAACTCTATGAGGCGATGCTGAATAAAATTCCTCTGCGCCGGCTCGGCGACCCCGAGCAGGACATCGGTCGTGTCGCCGTGTTTCTGGCCAGCAGCGACGCCGACTATATCACGGGTCAAACCTTTATGGTTGACGGGGGTTCCATTAAACTGCGTTAAATTTTAAACGAGCATTCGCAGGCTTCAAAGGGTGCTAGGAAGGTGGATTCTTAGCGGAAAAGCATGTATGATTGTTAGGGCCTCTAATTTTGATTAGAGGCTTTTACTTGCAGAAAGGGGGATTTGCCTCATGGAAGAACAGACGATTTTTGAAATCATTCACAATATGGATAAAGTGACGAACAACCTCATCATTCAGTGGGGAAAATTGTTCAACGAGGACCTCGGGATTTCCCATATTCTCGTCCTGGCCCACCTGCAGCACCATGGGAACAGCCGACCCTCGGATATAGCCAAGGCCCTGGGATTAACCCCGCCGACGCTTACCCATTTATCGGAAAAACTCGTGCACAAGCAGTTAGCCATCAGAATCATCGATGAACAAGATCGCCGCATTATTTATTTGGGGATTACGGACAAGGGATTGGACATCGTGCAAAAAGCGAATCAGGATGGGCAGATTTTGCGTAGAAATCTTTTCGAAAAATTGACCGAGGAAGAAAGGCAGCAGCTGCTGAAAATCTATGAAAAGCTGACCGGGTTTTTATGAGAATCCCCGAGGCACAACGTGACACCTTTCAAGTGATGACAGCCATGTCGTGAGATATGGACATCACCTGGAGGTGTTTTTGCGTTGTTCAAACCATGACATACAGTTGTCAACCATTGCCTCTTATAATGGCCTTAGAGGATGAGGGAACAAACGAAGGAGGAAAATAAAAATGAGCGAGAAACATACGTTAAGAGGCATGGCGACGATCAATTATTGGGCAGATGATGTGGAGGCAGCGGTGTCGTGGTATTCGGAATTGCTCGGCATCGCCCCGTACTTCAAACGAACCGGACCGGCTGGCGAGCTTGCCTATGCCGAGTTCCGCGTTGGTGACTACCAGCAGGAGCTGGGTCTGGTCAACAGACGTTTTGCTCCTTCGCAAGCGATGCCGGGTCCCGGAGGTGCCATCATGTACTGGCATGTTGATCATGTGGAAGCTACACTTACGAAATTGTTGGAAATGGGAGCAAAGGAATACGAACCGGTCACGCCGCGTGGCGAGGGATTCGTTACGGCTTCGGTTAAGGACCCCTTTGGCAATGTGCTGGGGATCATGTATAATCGGCACTATTTGGAAATGGTGGAATGGTTGAAGAGAGGTAACGAGGGAACTAATGGTTGATATCTTTTTCATTTAGAAAAAAGTAAAAGGCGAAACCCACAAAACGAGCCCTTGGAAAAAGGTGCTCTTTTGTGGGTTTGTTTTTGCGGTTCATCTCGCAGACAGTCTGTAAGATCCGCCTCCTCAGCACCGGCAGGCGCGATCATTGCTTTCCATCGCGATGCTCTCCTTCAATTGCGATTACAGGAACGAAAATATGTTCAAGCCGGTGTTTGAATATTAGGTTCATATCCTCGCCTTCCCGCTTCAGTTGAACAGGACTGCCATCCGTTAGCAGATTTGCTGTGCCTTCACAGAAAAATCCCTTTACCTTGACCGTAATTCCTTTAGGACGTCCTAGGATGATCAGGTACAGCCGATTGTCCTTTCGCGTAAACCGGATCGTTTCACCGCTTTCCGTTTGGGCTTCCGCACGGATCCAGGGACGCGTACCATATACAGCTTCCCCGTTCTGTTTTAACCAATCCCCGAATTTGGACAAGCGGCTTAACTGCTCGGGAGGAATTTGAGCATCCTCGCCGCGCGGGCCTACATTCAGCAGGAGGTTTCCGTTTTTGGACAGGGCATCTATAAAATCGATTAGCAATGTTTCAAAGGATGAATAGTCTTCCTCCTGCTCATTGCGGTTGTAGCCGAATGAATTGCCGATTCCGCGTGTCATCTCCCATTTTCCGGGTTGTATTTCCTTGTGTTTGGTATATTCCGGAGTCGAAAAATCGCTATGAGGGATTGCTGGCTGCGCCAGGGCAGAATGAATATCCGGATTGTTCTTGATCATTCGTTTGATCATCATGTCCATCAATACGCGTACAGGTTTGAGACTTAACAGCTTGTTAGCGGAAATCGAATGCTTCCAGCGATCATTGATCACGCCTTCGGGTACAGCGTTATAGTAGTAGGCGAACAATCGAAACAGAGAGTCCTCATCGTCTGGCCAGCATATATCGTTCCATAGAATATCAGGGCGGTATCGGGAAATCAGTTCGCGGATCTGGGCATCGGCGTATGCTGCATAATCGCCCCCGGGCGTGGAAAAGGAGTAGTCCATAAACGTTCTCGAAATCCTTCTCCGAAAAGTCCAGTCGATTCCACCCGAATAGTAAATGCCAAAGCGCAGTCCTTCGCTGCGTACAGCGTCTGCTAATTCGCCAATGATGTCGCGCTCGCTAAACCAGTTCGGCTCGTGCGGGTTGGCCACCTTCGTTGGCCATAGGCAAAATCCGTCATGGTGCTTCGATACAATCACGACGTACTTTGCACCGGCATTCCTGAAAATTTTGGCCCAAGCCATGGGGTCCCATTGTTTCACGCCGTCCATGAACAGCGGTTTAAATCCTTGGTAGGGCATGCTGCCATATACTTCTTGATGATAGCGTGCAGACGGTGTGGTCTGGTCTTTGATCGCATTCCAGTAGCCTTCAGCGTAAGGGTAGACGAGCATTGCCCGATCATAATCGGTCTTTAATGTATCAGCAAAGTTACCTACGGGTGCAAAACCAGGTACGGAATAGGGACCCCAGTGTATAAAGATGCCGAATTTTGCTTCGTCAAACCATTGCGGAAGCGGGTGAGCGTTAAGCGACTCCCGCGTAGGCTCGTAATTTTTATGATTCACGGCTGCTTCCTCCATCCTTGTCGTCGCCTGATGATTGACTGGATAAATAATGGTTTACCGCCTTGTCGATAAAAGCTTGGGATGCCTCAAAAAGCTCTCGGTCGCCCTCCGGCCAAGATGCCCGATCACCTTGCATTTGTGCAAACGCATCCGTTTGTTCGCTTTCTCCGCCGGTTGCCTCTTGCACCATGGTGTACCAAGCCTTGGCCAAATCTTGTGCAGCGGGCTCGTCCGGCCCTGCGCCTGCCTTCTCCAGCGTAACGGCTTTTAAAGCAAGTTTTCTCCAGGTATGATACAAATCGAATGCACTTTGTGACGTTGTAAATCGTCTGCCGAAAATTTCTTTTTGGGTTTCGCTAAAAGCATATTGTTTCCAATCGATCAGGCTGCTGTTGTTGAAACACCGGATAAAAAAGGTCAGAAGATGCCACGGTGCATCATTTCCGGCAGCGACCGCCGTCCGGTGGGCCTCGATGGCTGCAATGCCTGCATAGGCTTCTTCTATTTTTCGATATAGCGCCAGTTCCTGCTCTTGCAGAATTTGTTCGATTTGAGATATGTCGGGACGCTTGATGACTTTGTCGCGGATTTCTTGAAGAGAGAGCCCTAAAGATTTGTAAAAGATGATTTGCTCCAAGCAAAGAAGGTCGTCCTTCGTATAATACCGCCGTCCACCTGCCGTACGGCCGGTTGTGGGCAGCAGCCCGATATTGTCATAGTGCTGCAGGGTCCGTACCGTTACGCCGGTAGCTGCGGATATTTCTCCGACCAAATAAGTTTTGTCGTCAGTATGCATGCTTCACACCTCCACACTCATTACATCACATGACGTTACGTAATGAGCAACTGTTTTTTCGGGGAGGAAATCGTTCGTCCGGACGCGCGCAGCGAAAGTTTAGCCCCATGGGGCGACGCGGCAGCTGGCAGTCATTTATCCCTCGTTTTGGGTAGGTGCAAAAAGGACTTTCCCTTTTTCGCCATCCTGTTCCGCCATATCTATCGCTTGATCATACTCTGTGAGCCTAAACCGCTTTCTTTCTTGCCGAATGACCAAGTTATTCTCCTTTACCATTTGAAATAAATTATTGAATGTTTGATGCCACTGTGCATCGGAAACGCCTTCAACCCATCTTCGAAGCCAGTAGGGCATTACGTTGATGCTCGGATTGTTCTCGTGGATTTTCATCCAGTTGATTTGAATTCCGGATAAGAGACCAATACTTAAGACCGTGCCGTTTGGACGAATACAATCAATAAGTGATTCTCCATCTGGCCCGCCTATGCTGTCTATTCCTGCGGTTGCACCTGCCCCATTCGTTAATTCCATTACTCTATCGATCAAGGGTTCTTTCGCTGTATTAATCACCGTCCAAGCACCTAGCGATTGCAGTTCCTCGGTATGAACATCATTTCGTACGACAGCAATGAGCCTGAATCCAAAAATGTTTGTAAATTGCGCAAACAGACGGCCGATTGCAGATCCGCAAGCATTTACGAGCAATACGTCGTCCGTATTCAGCTGCAGTTCATCCGAGCAAATGAGCCACGCCGTTACAGGATTGATGTACATTTGGCTGGCCGTTTCGTCTTCAATTCCATCCGGAACAAGGACGGCAAAATTGGCTTTGGTTTTGACATACTCTTGCCAAGTCCCTTCACCACGAAGCGGCAGTACCCGCTTGCCCAATAAAGACGCTGATACAGACGAACCGATTTTTTCAACAATGCCCACGCCTTCATAGCCTGGAATTGCCGGCAGTCGAATTCGATGTTTATAGGCGCCGCGAATCGGGATTAAGTCGGAAGGATTGATTGGACTCAGCGACATTCGAACCAAAACTTCGTCGTACTGGAGCGGGACATGCTCCCGATATTCCGTTTCTATGACTTTCCGGGGATCTCCAAACTCATTATATTGTAAGGAAACAAATTTCATGGTGGGTCTATCTCTCCTTGCTGTATTAAAACGTTATTTAATATTTTAGGCAATATCATCAGTCTTTTAAGTATACACGTGTTAATCTTCTTTTTTCTTTTCATGTGATCGTCGTTATATAGATTAATCTTATTTAAAAAATTTCAATCGATTTTCCAATCTCGCGCGTCTATATTATAGAGCGGCCGCCAAGAGACCCGTCGGTGAACGGGTGGTAGAGATAAAGAGGGGGGAGTGGGGACGCTGAATGCGGAAAGTACATGGAGCGAAATCCATATGAATAGAACCACGCTGACGGAGGCGGAAGCGTTTTTTGAGCGTCTGACCGCCGAGCAGCGAAAATTGTATTCCATTGCCTACAGCTATTTGCGCAGTGAAGCCGACGCGCTGGAAGCTGTGCAGGAGGCGTCATACCGGGCGTGGGTAAAGCGGAAGAAGCTGAAGGACCCGCAGTCCTTCACCCCGTGGCTCATCCGCATTACGATCAACTGCTGCATGGACGAGCTGCGGCGCAAGAAACGGGTATTTCCAGTGGAGAAGCCGCAGGAAGGGGCCGTGCAGGAGATGAAAAGCAGCGAGCGGATCGACCTGCAGCGCGCGCTGGAGCGGATGAAGCCGAAGTACCGGCATGTCGTGATGCTGAAATATTACCAGGACATGACGTCCGTGGAAATCGCGAAGGTGCTGGGCAAGCCGGAAGGAACGATCAAGACATGGCTGCGGGAAGGCCTGAAGCAGCTCCGGAAATATATGTAGAGGCTGAGCAGAAGGGAGGGACAGATATGCCCGAAAAAGAACAGCGCATCCTGCTGCAGGATGCCCATGAAGTGAACCAGCATGCTGAAGCGTTGCCTGAAATGAAGCTGACTCAGGCCATGCGCAAAGGAATGGAGAGAGGAAAAATGCGTGAGAAACGGCGTTTCTATTTTTGGAGTACGGGGACGGTCATGGCCTTGGCGGCGGCCCTGCTAATCATCAATTACTCCATCGGCAGCTTGGCGGATCGAGCGGAGCCTGCGCCGGAGCAGACGGCGGGGATTCCGAGCCAGGCCACCTTAGAGCCGTACCGATCCACCACGCTGGATGGTCTGGCGAGCGCGATGGATCGGGGACTCGTCAAGCCGATTGCCCAGAGCGTTGAACAGAAAGGTTACCGCGTAGAGGTAGACGGAGCCGTCACGGACGGCCGGATGGCCTATGTGCTGTTCGGCGTCCGCAACCAAACGGATAAAGAGGTTATCAACGCCGATATATCTCTTGAACTTGGCGGTGTTGAAGCCCCGTCCAAAGGGGCATCGGTGGAATTGGCGGCAAGTGGCAGCAGCAGAATTCCAGCGAATGGAGCCAATCACTTTATCTACACCGTGCCCCTAAACCCGTCCGTTCAATATACCAAGGATGCCAAGTTCCATGTGACATTGACGGAGACGTCGAACGAAGCGCTCATGTCCAGCTCCAATAAATACCGGACGGCGTTCGACATTTCGTTTGAGCTCGACCCCGCCATGTTCAAGGACAAAGAGCGTATGCTGTATCCCGACCGGACCCTAACGGTTGACGGCCAGCGGGTTCGCGTGACTCAGGTCTTGTACACGCCGCTGCACACGTATGTGGACCTGGACTATGATCAGGCGAATGGGAAAAAAGTATTCCGTCTGCTCAGTCCGGTGCTCATCGGGAAAGTCGGCGACAAGATCGAAAAGCTGTACTATCCGAAGTGGTATTCTCCGGAAAACTCGGAGGCTCTCACGGAAGGCGCAGATGCGATGCTGATGTACGGCAGCAGCGAGAAATACGCCAAGCTGGACTCCGTCTCGCTCAAGACGGAAGGCGTTTCCGCCGTGGACAAGGACCAGCTGCAAATCGTGATCGACTTAAAGAAAAAGCAGATCGTGGAGGCGCCGGACGACCGGTTTACCCTGATTTCGTACACCAGGCCTGCAGGTGCGGGCGAGGTGCTGATTCACCGTGAGCTTGAACACGCCTACGCTGGCGAGAGCCTGTCGCTGTCGCTGGATAACAGCTTCACGGATGCCGAAGGCAACGTCCATCCGATGCAGTCTGCGGAAGGCTACTCCCAAGGCGGGCACAGCTGGTCCAACAAGGAAGACACGATGGCGGATGACTACGGGTACAACTTCGGCAAGGATGCGGTGGACTATCCGCAGCCGTTGACCATTAAGGTGAAGCAGATGTGGATGCCGATTCCGGATACGCAGGCGTTGGAACTGCTGCGGTAATAGCGCGTAACTATAAATAATTACAGGCAGTCTGAAGGCCGAGCGAGCCCGAAGGCTGCCTTTTTACTGTCGGAGGAAAAGCCTGGCCGGCTGGATTGAAATGCGCCAACAAAATTTGTATGTTGGATTCATACAAATTCTTAGAGCAAAAGGGGCCATGTCCGGTGAAATTGGC
Organism: Paenibacillus sp. XY044; assembly: GCF_002257645.1. Lineage (GTDB taxonomy): Bacteria > Bacillota > Bacilli > Paenibacillales > Paenibacillaceae > Paenibacillus_AQ. Next base: position 13,651 of record NZ_NQMO01000001.1, read on the forward strand.
AGAAGATTATCTTCGGCTGCGAAAAGCATTTTCCGGCCGGAAGGAAGGGGAGCCGTTCCGGGTGACGATTGACGGGCTGTCTGGCGCCCTGTACTGCACGCCCCGCAATGCGAGGCTGATTCTGCGCAAAATGGAGGATGCCGGCATGATCCGGTATGCGGCCGGGCGGGGCAGGGGCCACCTGTCCGAGGTGACGTTTCTGGCGGACAAACGGGAGCTCGTGATCCGGGAAGCGCAGCAATTTGTGAAGCAAGGGGACGTGCAGAGCGCACTGATCTGGGTAAAAGAGCAGGCGGACGAACCTGAGGTCAGGGAGCGGTTTATGGACTGGCTGTCCCGGTATTTCGGCTACCGGACGGAAACGGTCGGGGAGGACCGCATGATGGAGACGCTCCGGCTGCCAATACACCGGCCGATCGTGACACTGGACCCGGCGGATGCGATGTATGCGTTCGATACGCATATGATCCGCCAGATCCATGCGACCCTGGTCGAGCCGGAGATCGGGACGGGCAAGGTTTGTCCCGGCGTCGCGCACCACTGGGAATCGAGTGCCGATGCCTGCAGATGGACGTTCTATTTACGGAAAGGCGTGACGTTTCACGACGGCACGGAGCTTACGGCCGATGACGTCAAATACAGCTTGCAGCGTGTACAGCAGGCATCGAAAAATCATTGTTGGCTGGTCAGAGATATCGTCGAAATCCATGCGGAATCGCGCTATATGGTTCGGATTGAGCTGCGTCAGCCCAATGTTCTGTTTGCTTCGTTCATGTCGCACACGGCGGCATCGATCCTTTCCCGCGGAAGCGGGGAGTCCGGGACCGGAGCTATTCCCGGCAGCCTGCCGGTCGGGGCCGGTCCGTACCGGATCGCCAAGTTTACGCCGGGGATATGCGTGCTTGAGGTATTCCCGGGTTATTATGGGGCCCGGGGGCAAATGGACCGTGTCGAAGTGATGATCATCCCGGACACCGGCGGAGAATGGGCGGTGGAGACAAATCCGGGCGTGCTGGTTGTCGAGACGGGAGAAGCCGAGCGCCAGGAGCTGGAAACATGGCGGCGCAGCCGTCTCGTCACCGGATGCAGCATGCTGACCTTGAATTTCGCGAAGCCGGGGATTCTGCAAAACGGCGCTTTCCGCAAGGCCTTGGGGCATGCGGTTGACCGGAACCGCATGGTCCGGGAGCTGGGGTACCCGCATGCTTCCCCTTGCCTCGGTTTTCACCTTGAGCCGCAGCCGGGTGCTGCTGATCCGCTGTATGATCCGGGAGAGGCTGCCCGGGAATTGAAACGGTCGGGGTACGGCGGAGAGGCGCTGAAGCTGTATGCGTACCGGCGTCATGAACAAGCGGCGTACTGGCTGCAGCAGCAATATGGACAGGCCGGTATCCGGTTGGACGTGCATATTCTGCCTTGGGAGGACTTGATGAAGGAAGAGCGGATCCGGGAGGCGGACCTGATCCTGTTCGAGGCGCTTCTGAGCGAGGGGCTGCTCCGGCAAATCGAATACTTTCTGTCCCGGTACAGTTTCATTCGCAGCGCGCTGGATGCCGGAATGCAGGCGGAAGTAGATCGGCTTGCGGGGCAGCTGCTTCAGGAGCCGGAACCGGAAGCCAGGAACAAGGCGTTTCAGCGGCTGGAGGCGTGGCTGATGGAACGCAGCACGGCCGTCTATTTGACCTATAACGAGGCCCGGGTGCTGTCTCATCCGGCGCAGCAGGGCGTACGTCTGAATGCTGCCGGGTGGGTAGATTTTAAGGACATCTGGTTTAAAGGCGAAGGGTGATGGAGGGAGATCTTTGGCGGATACGGTACAGGAAAACATGACATTCGACGAAAGGGGAAATGTTCCCCGGAAAGATTACCTTTTTTTCAGACCTGTCCGGCAGTACAATGATCACAGCACATCGATGAAATTTGCCAGCGGGGGGAACGGTATGGAAATCGTTTTGGATGATTTGTCAGGGAATGAAATTGCCGCATTAATCGGCGAGCACCTTCAGGGCATGGCGGAGGAGTCGCCGCCGGAGAGCGTGCACGCTCTTGATCTGGACGGGCTGCGGCAGCCGGACGTGACGTTCTGGAGCGCATGGGAGCAGGGCGAGCTGCTTGGCTGCGGGGCACTGAAGGAGCTCGACCCCGGTCACGGCGAGATCAAATCGATGCGGACCGCATCGGCCCATTTGCGCAAAGGTGTGGCCAGATCCATATTGGCCCACATCATAGAGGAGGCAAGGCGCCGGGGCTACCGGCGGCTGAGCCTGGAGACGGGATCGATGGCGTCGTTTGAGCCGGCCAGGAAGTTGTATCGAGCCTTCGGGTTCGAGGAATGCGGGCCGTTTGCGGACTATACACTCGATCCTTACAGTACCTTTATGACCCGAGAGATGTAACATGAACTTGCGGAGCTTGATGTAGAAAAGGACATGCTTCCTGCTAGGTACAGGATAAGCATGTCCTTTTCTTTCGGCGCCGGAAGACTTAACAAGGAATGACGGCAGTGAAGCTGCTGCCTTGGCCGGGCGTGCTCTGCACGCGCAACGTGCCGCCGTGGGATTCGGCAATCCATCTGCCGATGGACAGCCCAAGGCCGTGGCCGCCCAGCTCCCGGGCGCGGGATTTGTCCACGCGGTAAAAGCGCTCAAAAATGCGCGGCTGTTCTTCCGGCGGTATGCCGATTCCGTTGTCGCTGACGTTCATGTGCAGCATTTTCCGCTTGTCCTCCCGGATTTCCAGGGTGAGGGAGACGATGCCGCCCTCCGGCGTATACTTGATGGCATTGTCCAGCAGGATGACCATCAGCTGCTGCAGGCGCTGGGCGTCGCCATGAACCGTCATGCGGTCTTCCGCATGAAGTTCCAGTGTAATTTGCTTGGCCTGCGCCAAAGGAAGCAGCGATTCCACCGTCCGCGAGGCTTCAGCCGTTATATCAAAGTCGGTTATGCTCAGCTGAACCTCATCCGAGTCGGAGCGTGCCAGCGTCAGAAGATGGCTGGAGAGGTCGGTCATCCGCTTGGCTTCTTCCCGCATGTTGTCCAGCACCCTCCGGCTGAACGGGTCGTCCTTCAGGCTGTTTTCCATTTCGAGTACCTCGATTGAGGACAGGATGACGCTGAGCGGCGTACGCAGCTCGTGCGAGGCGTCCGCGACGAACTCGCGCTGCCTCGTATAGGAGCTGGCGATCGGAACCATCGCCTTGACCGACATGTTCCGGCTGAGAAACACGGCCAGGACGCAGAACAGCAGCGCGAGGCCGATCAGTACGAGCAGGAGCCAGCCGAACAGCCGGTACTGGCTGCCTACCTCCTTGGCCACGTACAGCGTGCCTATAAAGACCCCGTTATCGTAGACGGCCTTGCCGGCCAGAAGCATGCGGACATTTCCGGGAGCTTCCTTGCGGGGACCGTTCCCGTGTCTGGGCGGCCCATCATTCCGGCCGGATTCCTTGATCGTAACGGTCTTGTACTGCGTCTGGTCGCCTCCGGGCGTCCACTCCGCCACCGCGCTGCCGACCGCTGCGCTCAGTCCCATCCGCTGCTGTGCTTCGTATAGAAAATTCCCTTGAGGGTCCTTGAAGCAGCCCACCGTCTGGTTCGCTAACGATTGATAGCTGCTCCCGAGATTGCTTTCAATATTATAGGAGCCGGTATGCTCCATCGATTCATGAAACGCATAGGACATATCCTGAATCCAGTCGTTCAGCTGATTTTTCTGATCGTTGATGAGCAGAAAATATAGCAGACCGTACACCGTTCCGATGAACAGGGCCAGGAAAGCAATAAGCACGGCAGTGTACTGCAGCGTCAGACGGTTCTGGGTTCTTCTGAACAAATCACTCCCCTGCCGGGGCCAAGCGAAAAGAACTTTCCATTTAGGCTTCAATTTTATAGCCGACCCCCCGGATGCTCTGAATCAGCTCTTTATCCAGTCCACTGAGCTTCTTGCGGAGCAGCTTGATCATGGCGTCTATCGCTTTGGGGCCGACATCGGCGTCGAGTCCCCAAATCCGGTCCAAAATGACTTCCCGGGTCAAGGTGATGCCCTTGTTTTGAATCAGCAGATCAAGCAGCTGAAACTCCCGCGGCGTCAGCTGAACCAGCTCTCCGCCGATGCTTGCCGTCTGGTTGGTCCGGTTCAGGATGAGACCGGGCACCTGGACTTCTTCCCCCTGGATGGGTGCAAAATTCCGCCGCGACAAGGCGCGGAGCCGGGCCAGCAGCTCATCGATTTCAAACGGCTTAACCAAATAATCGTCGGCGCCTGCGTCCAGCCCGTCGATCCGGTCCTGCAGTCCGTCCTTGGCGGTCAGCATCAGGATGGCGCCCATGTAACCTTCCTGCCGCAGCCGGCGGCAAGCCCAGACGCCGTCACCCTCCGGCATCATCCAGTCCAGAATCAGGACGTCGTAATTGGAGGCGCCCGCATATTCGCAGGCTTCCTTGCCGGTGGTGACCCAATCCGCGGCGTGGCCGCCTTTTTTCTTCAGCATGTGTACGACCAGTTCTCCCAGCCGCAGATCGTCTTCTGCCAGTAATATTTTCATCCATGTTCGATCCTTTCCCGCATAAAACTCTCCAATCGTGCCCATGTTAAAGTTTAATAAGAGCATACTTCCGGTGGCTAAACCGAGTCAAGAATCGGGCCCCGTTCATAATAAAAGCCCCAAAACCTTAGGCATTGAGAGCCCTCGAAGGTTTGAGGCTGGTGAAAGAGCGGTTTGCCCCGTCATACCACTGGAAGAGATGCGCTTATAAATGAACGACAGGTCATGTAGTGATTTTCGCATAGACGATGAAGAAGATCATGACCTCTCCGACGATGGCGTAATTAGGGACCGGATAAATGAGGTCAATCACGACGCAGCAAGCAAGGATCCCCAGCAATACAGCCAAATGATAGGGCTTCAGTCGCAAATGTTTGTGTCTGTACCGGTGAAAGACCAGAGTGGTCGATAAGAAATACAGGAGCACAGACCCAAAGACGAATGCCAGCATAAAGGAATAATCCAATTGATCTTTGTATAACAGCTGAATGGCTGCTGCGATCATGCTCATGGACAAATATACGAATAAGTGACCGTAAATAATCATTTGGCCGGCCGTTTGAATTTCCCGGCTTATCTTCTTGTCGATGTTATCAAAGTACTGCCACCACATGGCAATGACCAGCAGACTGGTAAAGGCGACGAACAAAACGGATGACAGGTCCCATTGATTAAACTGCAGCACGGCAAGGATACTGACGACCGATTCGCCCAGAAGAATCAGGGTAAACAGGGCGAAGCGTTCGAACAAGTGATGCGTATTGATAGGCGTTTTGACCAGATGCCGGCGCCCGATTAAGGGAAGCAGGATATCTACGGCGATCCCTGCGTACAAGACGGCATACCGGATCCATGAGTCGAAGAACAGCGAGCAGGCCGAAATCAAGATGCCGAATAAAAAGTGGGTGCCCAAATAGGAGGCGGTCACCTGCTGATGGGCTGCTTTTGCCCGATGTAACAGAAGATACTGCAGAGCTGTCAGCGCCCTCGAGCCAATATATCCTACAAAGAAGGGGATATAATATTGGTCAAAGTCAGGGGATAAGCTCGCCGTCATCACGAGAATAAAAAACAGCTGAAGGATCATGAAGACCCTGTGAACAAAAATATCCTGGCCGAACCGATTGATGAAGAGCGTTTGTCCCACCCAACCCCACCAGATCGGGATAAAAATTAACACGAATTTACTCAGGTATTCTACGGATATGTTCCCATGTTCCGCATGCAGCAAGACATGCGTTGCTTTGGATACGGCCGCGACTAAGAGAAGATCGTAAAATAGCTCCAACCATGTCACCTTTTTTTCAATCATATCCTTATAGATCCCCTCCTTTATGTGATGAATGCAATCAAATGAGTTACAAGCGAAGCCGCCGCTCATCCGAAGAATTAATTTATTATATCAATTTTCAAATCACGGTCTACTACATTTTCGGAATTGGGCCTGTGGGCCGGAAGTACTGGAATGTTAAGGCGAAGTAAATACAACGACCTTTTTTACTAATTTTTTGTACATTAGAGAGAAAAACTCAGTTAATAAGAATTTTATATACATGAAAAAAATTATATGCTATTCTAGCTTTGCCAAAAGATGTTAGAACCCTAAGCAGGTGGACAAGCATCCAGGATGCCGATGCCTTATCCGGATCAACCGCATTTCATTAAAGACTACGCATCGTAGTGTAAACTCTGGGAGGTAATACATATGACGAAGAAGGTTATTTTGGAACCCGCTGCTTTAAAGTTCGCACAGGATACCGCCAATCCGCCGTATTTGTTTGATCTTGGACCTGAAAAAGGCCGTGAAATCGTTGACGAGGTCCAATCGGGCGACGTCCCGAAGCTGCCGGTTGAAATTCAAGATATCCCCGTAGAGGGGGGACCGAGCGGGCAGGTTTCGGTCAGACTTCTTCGCCCCGAAAACGTTACAAAAAAGCTGCCGGTCATTCTTTATATCCATGGCGCCGGCTGGGTGTTCGGAAATGCGCATACCCATGATCGCCTGATCCGGGAGCTTGCCGTCGGTGCGGAAGCATGCGTCGTCTTCCCGAATTACAGCTTGTCCCCGGAAGCCAAATATCCGACCGCGATCGAGGAAATCTACGCGGTTCTGACCTGGGTGGCGGAAAACGGGGAGGAGTACGGCTTGGATACGGACCGCCTATATGTCGCAGGAGACAGCGTCGGGGGAAATATGACCGCGGCCATCACGCTGCTGGCGAAAGAACGCAAAGGTCCGGCCATTCATAAACAACTGCTCTTCTACCCGGTAACGGATGCGGGCAACGACACGGACTCCTACCATCAATTTGCCGAAGGTTATTTCCTGCGCCGGGACGGCATGGCCTGGTTCTGGGAGCAATATATTACGAAGCCGAGCGATAAAGAGGAAATCTATGCTTCGCCGCTTCGGGCAACGCGCGAACAGCTCGAAGGCTTGCCCCCCGCACTGGTCATTACCGCTGAAGCAGACGTTCTTCGCGATGAAGGCGAAGCTTATGCCAATAAACTGCGCGAAGCCGGCGTGCGGGTTACTGCTGCCCGTTTCCAGGGGATCATTCACGACTTTGTCATGCTGAATGCCCTCGCGGACACGGCCGCTGCCAGAGGTGCGATTGCACTGGCAAATGCTTGGCTCAAAGAATAGTCGGGGGCGGTGAGTATTGAGATGGCGACAACACTAGGGATTATGGTGGGGAGTTTAAGGGAGCATTCGTATAACCGGATGATTGCGAATACGATCCCCGAACTCGTGGATTCCGCGGAATATGAATATATCTCGATTGCGGACCTCCCCCTTTACAACGCGGATTTGGACCGCGAGGAAGGACCCGAGCCGGTCAAGCGCTATCGCGAAGCCGTTCAAAGGGTGGACGGGATCATCATCGTGAGCCCGGAATATAACTCGGGCATTCCGGGCGTGTTGAAAAATGCGCTGGATTGGGCCTCGACCCCGACTAAGACTGCGGTACTAATACACAAACCGACCGGGGTCATCGGAGCGACGCCGGGCGTCAAAGGAACGATTTTGTCGCAGCAGCAAATCAGGCAAACCTTGGAGGCCGTCCAGTCTCATGTGATGCCTTTTCAAAAAATGTATATTTCGCAGGCGATGGAGAAGGTTGATCCGGAGAGCCAGAAGCTGACCGATGAAACGACCCGCAGGTATGTACAGCGTTACGTGCGGTCGTTTATCCAGTGGATCGACCAGGCTCAGCAGCTGAACGGGCAGTAACCATTTTAATCATGAGCGGAGGCCATTATGGGTAAAATTGCGGTTTATGGATTCGGACGGATCGGAAGACAGCTGCTTCGGGCGGCGCTGGAACAAAATTTATTTGTTCCTTATTCCATCTCCGATATCAAAGATGAAGCGACGCTGGCGGCGCTGTTTGAAGTGGACACCAATTACAAGCGCTGGCATGAGAGCGTATCGGGCGGCGAAGGCACGATCGTGATCGGCGGCAGGGAAATCCAGTATTTGAATTCGGCCAGCGAAATGCCTAATTGGGGCGAACTCGGCGTAGATCTGGTCATCGACTGCACCGGACGTGCCGTCACGCGGCCGGTCGCCGAACAGCATCTGGAGCGGGGTGCCAAGCGGGTGCTGGTCAGCGGACCAAGCAAAACGCTTGATGAATGTGACGCTGTTCTGCTTAAAGGAATCAACCTCGACAGCTTCGATCCGGAGAAGCATAAAATCATCAGCATGGCGAGCTGCACGACGAATGCGCTGGCTCCGGTCGTCAAATTGGTCCGGGAAAACTACGGGATCAAATACGGCTTATTCTCCACGGTGCACTCGTATACGAACACGCAATCGTTAACCGATCAGCCGATGAAGGACCGCCGGGATTCCTGGGCCGCGGCCGAGAACATCATTCCATCGTCTTCCGGCGCCGCCAAAGCGCTCAAGTTCATTTGGAACGATCTGCAAATTACCGGCAAGGCGTACCGCATTCCGACGCGTACGGGCAGCATTGCCGAGTTGAACCTGATCACGGAGAAGCCTTGCACCGTTCAGGAGATCAATAATATGTTCCGGGAAGCCGCTGTTGAAGGCGAGCTGAAGGGTGTTCTAGACGTTCTGGAAGGAGAATGGGCTTCGTCGCGAATCGTCGCCGATCCGCATTCCTCGATTATTGACCTGCCGTTAACCCAGGTGCAGGGCGAAATGCTGTCCGTCGCCACCTGGTACGATAACGAATGGGGTTATGCCTCCAGATTGGCGGAGGTCGCTGCTTATCTGGCAGGGAAATAGGATTGCAATGACAGGGACAGGGCTGCCGGTGAGTGCCGGCAGCCCTGATTTTTTTGAGAAAGTGACGGATTGGATGAACTCCGGAAAAATGGATTGACAATAAGAATAAGATCATATATCTTTAATTTAAGATAAATGATTTCGAAATAAAAATCGGGATCCAAAATCCCTTAAGGAGCGATAAAGATGTTTACACGGACGGCAGGCATTCATCACATTACGGCATTTTCAAGAAATCCTCAGGAAACGATTGATTTCTACAGCGGCATTCTCGGACTCAGCTTGGTGAAGAAGACGGTCAACTTCGATGATCCAACGGTGTATCATTTGTATTTCGGCGACCCGGCCGGATCTCCGGGAACGATCCTGACCTTCTTCCCGTACCCACGGGCCCGGCAAGGCCGGATCGGGGGCGGTCAGGTTGGCATCATCACCTTTGTCATTCCGTCCGGGTCCACGGACTTCTGGCAGGAGCGGCTTGCTTGGTTCGGAATAGACGCAACCAGCAGCGAGCGGTTTGGCGAAAGCTACCTGCAGTTCTCTGATCCGGACGGACTTCGTCTCGAGCTGGTAGAGAGGGAAGAAGGGGGCTCAGGCGCAAGCCCGCTTGAAAGCATTCCGGATGACCAGGCCATCAAGGGTTTAGGCGGTGCCGTTTTGTTCAGCGAGGCATATGCCAAGACGATTGACGTGCTGGAGAACATTCTGGGACTGGCCAAAATCGGGGAAGACGCCGGATACGCCAGGTTTCAGTCGACGGCCGAGTTCGGAAATCTGATCGATGTTCCGCTGGAGAACATGGAAGCGGGACACGGCACAGCGGGGACCGTACACCACATCGCCTGGCGGGCAAGCGATCATGCGGAGCATGAAGCGTGGAGAGAACGCGTATCGGTCAATGGCTTTGACGTCACACCGATTAAGGATCGCCAATATTTTAAGGCCATCTATTTCAGGGAACACGGGGGAATCCTGTTCGAAATTGCGACGGATCCTCCCGGCTTCGCCCGGGACGAAGCGCCGGATGCACTTGGGCGGAAGCTGATGCTGCCGGAATGGTTTGAACCGCAGCGCGGTGACATTGAAGCCCGGCTGGAGCCGGTTACGACCGAGAAAGGTTGATTGACGGCGGTAAAGGCGGCATAAAATATCATGCGAACAATCCGTGTGCGAACATGAACCTATGAGGCGGGTTTGAACGCCAGCCAATGATGATCCCTGCAAGGACAGGGATCATCTTTTTTTTGTAATCCTATGGGCAATCTGTCTGCCGGACGTTCGGGTTTATGGAAAGTCACCGTTATTTTCACCATGTTTTCACCAATGACCCGTACAATGACAGCATAACGGAAATGAACATATTTGAAATAAGGTGGTCTTTATATGGCAAATTCCAAATGGATCAAATGGACGGCAGGCATGGCGGGCGTGGTCATGTTTACGGGTTTCGTCGGATATATCTCCAAATTTAGTCCGGCGGATGCTTCTGGGAGCGTAACGAACGCTTCCCCGATCTTCGGTGCGGGACAAGACGACTCAAGCGGCGATCTGGAAAACCAATGGCGGGATGAAGCATCCGGCGGAGACGCGGGATTTTCCGGACAGGAACGCGGCTTTATGGGAGGCCGATCCCGGTCGGACATGAATTTCGGTAACGGGCAAAGCGGCAGCGGGGAAGGCTCCATGCGCACCCACGCTTCCTGACTGCAGGCGCTGGACGGAGGTGATCAAAGATGCATACATTCAGGGCAATGAATACGGATTTCGTCACGCAGGGACTGCCAGAGGCGGAGCAAAGGGAAGCAGAGTCTTGGTTTGCTTTTGTAGAAAAGCATTTGACCCGTTTCGATCCGGGCAGCGAGCTGTCCCGGCTGAACCGTTCGGCAGGAAGGCCGTTTATAGCGACGCCGATCCTGTTCGAAGCCGTCAGCGTGGCTGTGGATTATTACAAGAGGGCAGATGGCCTCTTCAATCCTTTTCTCGGACGGCTCCTGTCAGAACTGGGCTACGGCGAAAGTTTCGTGGAGACGGCCGCGGAAGCGGCGAGTCGTTCGCGGCCGTCCGACCGGCCGGAGGCTTGTGCGAAGCTGCTGGGCGCTTTTGGTCCGGAGAACGCGGTCAAGCTGAACCCGCTGCTCCGCAGCATGGAGCTGCCTCCGGAGTGGTCGGTGGACCTCGGAGGCATTGCCAAGGGCTGGAGCGCTGAGCAGTTCGCGGGCATGATGCGCAGAAAGGGCATTGCGCAAGGGGCGGTCAGCGCTGGGGGGGACATGATGCTGTGGGGCGGAGAGAGCCGCCCGCAGCAGGTGGGCATCGCGGATCCATTCGCTTTGGATCGCGACATATATTCTCTCTTCATTCGCAGAAACGCGGGCATTGCCACAAGCAGCCGGTTAAAGCGGAAGTGGCTGGACGGGGATGGACAACAGCGGCACCACATCCTCGATCCCCGCACGATGATGCCGAGCCTGACGGATGTGGTACAGGCCACGGTCATCCATCCGTCGCTGACGGCGGCTGAAGTATATGCCAAATGCCTGCTGATCCTTGGCTTTCAGGCCGGGGAAGAATGGCTTGAGCGCAAACATCCCGCTGCGGCGGCGGTGCTGGTCTGCGAAGACGGCTCCGTCCGGACGGCGGGTAACATTGAGCAATATCGACAGGAGAACGGAAAGGAGGCGGGATGATGGCAATCTTTCATCATTTCGGCAGCAGCATCAGTCAAATTTTATCGGTATGGGTGACGACGAGGGCGGCGGGGTTGACTTCCTATATGCTCCTGTTCGCCTCCATCGCGGCAGGGCTGCTGCAGGGAGGGGCATGGGCCAAAGGACCGGTCAAGGCCAAGCTGAATATGGTCCATCAATGGTGCGGCTGGTTCGGCCTGTTATTCGGCATGGTTCACGGCCTTGTACTGCTGTTCGATCGGTATGTCGGGTATTCCCTGGCGGATATTTTGATTCCCTTTAAGGCAAGCGAAGACCGGTTGTGGATGGGACTGGGAATCTTGTCGCTGTACTTGATGCTGCTGCTGATCATCAGCTCGGATCTGATGAAGAAACTCGGCAGAAAAGCTTGGCGCTTGATTCACTTTCTGGCGATGCCCACCTATCTTATGGCGTTGATCCACGGGATCATGCTGGGAAGTGACAGCAGGCAAACTCCCGTGCTTGTGCTGTATGCGGTGACCGGCATGGCGGCTCTGGTCCTGCTGGTGAACCGGATCCTCGCTTCGCGCAGAAAAGGCGGAGGCAAACTGATCGTGGTGCAAGAAGGCGGGAAGACCCGCATTAAACAGATTCCAACCTCCCGCTAAAATAGGACAGGCGGAGTGCCGACGCACTCCGCCTGTTTTGGGTTGGTAAAGCTATAATGTGGTTGAATACGCAGCGTTCGCAGGGCTCAGGCCCTTAGCGGCTGTTCGCCTGCCGTCCGGCGTAGTAGGGATCGCCCGGATCGATGTCGATCACGACGCGCTGCGGCTGGGCCAGCGCATATTGATGCTCGCAGCGCCAGCGCATATCTTCGGTGAAGCCGATCGTTTCGCCGTCTTCGATCACGTCTCCCTGACCGAACAAATAGTAAGCCGCATCCGTCAGCTGGCCGGCCAGCTCGGAAGGGTCGAGGTCATAGAAGTGGCACTGGACGTCGGGGATTCCGAGCGCGGCCAACCCGAGCGAGTCCATCAGCCCCTCACTGCGCCCGCTCCCGGTTCCTTCCACGTTATAGAAGCGGATGTTCATCGCGCCGTACAGCAGCGCGCCTTCTTCAACCGCCGCCAGGTAAGCCTGCGGCTCGACAAGCTTGTCGCTGGCCCGGAAGTAGACGGCATCGCAAGGAGCCGTCTCTAGTACGGCCCGCAGGGCGCCTGTGATCAGCCGTAATCTGTCCTGGGGCTCAAGGCCGGAAGCCATAAGGTCGGTCAGCAGCAGCGTATAGCCGCATCCGCCCATGACCTCGCCGGCTTCTCTCCAGTGCCATGACTGCTGAACGGCAGTGGCGTAGTCGCCCTCCGGGCGGTTGTCGACCGGCATCAAGCTGGTTTGCGCAGGCATCTCGCCTTCCGAATAAGAAATCATGTAATTCAGGTGGAAGAAGTGCAGCAAATCATCCGGACCGGACTCGTGCGGCTCCCACACCGCAAGCCCGGCCCTTTCGCTTTCTCCCGCCTGCTGGGTCGTGCCGGTGTAGAGCTCCATGTTTGCATACAGACGGGTTCGGTCGATTGCCGGCTTTTGCCGATACTTCAGTTCAATCGCATATACCCGCGAAAATCCAAAATCCTGTTCTTCCTCCACTACCTCACTCGTCATGTTCCTCTTCTCCTATCGACTATTTTCAACTTCCTATTGTAACGAATCTTTCCAATGCGTTCCAGCTGCCGCCTGTTTTCTCTGGACAGGGATATACAGGTGTTTTTTTCTGGCGAATCGCTTTATGTCATAAAAACGGCGGCCGGCAATAAGTTATTAAAGGCCACTGGCCGGGATGTTTTGTCCGGAGGGGGAGGATTCCATGTCAGCAGTTCTGATTTTGATTTATCTCATCATTTATTTTGTAGTAGCAGGCGCGTACTATCAGCTCGGCAAGAAGGCTGGCCGCGAGGACATCGCCTGGTTTGCGTTCATTCCCGTGTTGAACGTGATTTTGCAGTTGAAGCTGATTAAAATTAGCGCCTGGTGGATCCTGATCATGCTTGTGCCGGTCGCGAACATCGTGTTTGCGATCATCTGGCAGGTCAAACTGCTGAACGCGTTTGGCAAGCATGGCGCTTTCGTGCTGTTTGCCGTCTTCCTGGCACCGGTCTATACGATTTTATGGATCGTTTGGGGCTATTCGAGCAGTACAGAATACCAGCTGGACTAGGAGCTTGCCAAAAAAACATCGGTCCGGGGACGTAGTTTTATGTCGAAAAAAGCACAATTAAAGAAGGAATTTGAGGAAACGCATCGAATAAGGAAAAGTGCATTTTTACCTTTACACCCATTTTTCAGGAGGATGTTTGATGATCGTTGTATTGAGTGTGCTGTACCTAGCAATTTATATCGCCATTTGCGGAGCGTATTTCCAGCTTGCCAAAAAGGCGGGCCGGGACGATATCGCGTGGTTTGCGTTTGTTCCGATTTTGAATTATATTCTCCAGCTGAAGCTGATCAAAGAGAGTGCATGGTGGATCCTGATTAATTTCGTTCCGATTGCCAATATCGTGTTCGGTATTATCTGGCAGGTGAAGCTGCTGAACGCGTTTGGCAAGAACGGAGCCTATGTTCTCTTCGCCGTTTTCCTGGCTCCGGTATATGTGATTCTGTGGATGGTTTGGGGCTACTCCAGCAAGACGACTTACCAGCTGTATAACCCGCCGGTTCCTCCGGGGCCAACGGCTTCCTTTTAACCAGGAATGGTTCGAGGACATTGACCGGCTACTTGCTTACATACCGACAGAACTAAAGCGTTATTCGTAGATTCAGCAAGGCGGGCATGATCCGTAAACAAGCGGCAGCCCGGACAACCGAAGGTAAAAGTGCACACGAAAGAACCAGGGCCGCTCCCGAAAGGGGGCGGTTTTGGCGTTCATGTTGAACAATTCATATCGATATGCACATCATCATGTTTTGTAGGTGGATACTTTATTCACAACGCAAGTTCATTCCATGTTCACACGAAGTACACAGGGTGCCTTTATAATGACGGATATATAGAGATATTAAAGGTTAGATGGCAGCAATCAGAGCCTTAGCTGAAGCTGCGGTGCATGATGGCATTCCGTACCGGATCAAGAACATGTGATAACATGGAATCAAATAGAGACCCTTCCATGGATAAGCGGCGACATCACACAACATAGGCAGATACGGAGTGAACGGGATGAGACGAAAAATTTTGTTGGTTGAAGATGATATGCTGATGCGGGAATTCATTACCGACTATTTCAAAAAGGAGCAGTGGGACGTCCATGAAGCGGAGAACGGTAGAATCGCGCTGGAGAAGTTCGGGGAGGCAGCCTTCGACTTGGTCGTCCTCGACATCATGATGCCGGAAATGGACGGGTGGTCGGTATGCCGCCGGATCCGCGAGAAGTCGGATGTACCGATCATCATCATCACCGCCCGGTCCGATGATGATGATCAAGTGATGGGCTTTGAGCTCGGCGCCGACGAATATGTTACCAAACCGTTGAGTCCAAGGGTGCTCGTAGCCCGGGCAACCGCCTTAATGAAAAGAACGGAAGGAACGGTGGGACGGACTCCCGATTTGCTGGTATACGGGGCATTATCCGTAAACCGTGCAGCACACACGGTCACCGTGGGAGATGTGAAGAAGAACCTGTCTCCGAAAGAGTACGAGCTGCTGCTCTACCTCATCAAAAATTACGGCAGAGTTCTGGCCAGGGAATCGATTCTGGATGCGGTGTGGGGGTATGATTACTTGGGGGATGTCCGAACGGTAGATACCCATATCAAAAAATTAAGAGCCAAACTGGGAGACGAAGGCCGGTATATCCGGACCATGATTCGTGCGGGCTATAAATTCGACGTGGACGAATGAGAAGGCGGAGCGTTGTATTTAAACTGTTCGCCGTCACATCGGTGCTCATTTTATTGGTGTTTTCCCTGGTTATGCTGGCGGAAGGATTGTTCTTCGATCGGTTTTACCGATCCTCAAAGCTGGGGGCGTTGGATCGCGGGATGGGGCAATTCGCCCGGCAGCTTGAGCAGACGGAACCGGTAAATGAACTGAAGATCTCGCGGCTGCTCGGTGAATTCATGAACGGGCATGATGCGAGCATCTGGGTTCTGTCCGGCCAATTTCAACGGTCCGCCATCAATCCGTACTATGTAGTGCTGCAGGCGGGGAACAAGACGGTAACCCTTCCCATTCCGGCGGAAGGGATGACAACCGACGCCATTCCGGGCGGGATTCAGATCGGAGGGATGCTAACGGTCGACGGCATATTCATGGACGAAGATGATACCGTTATGCAGCCCATTGATTTTCAGCCGGCAGATCACGATCCGGAACAAGGTTTGACATGGGTAACCGGCAAGGTGACGGACTTCATGCTGCCGGAACAACGGTCGTACAATCCGTTATACCAGGACGCTTTGGCTGATGATGTACTGAAGGATTGGAACAGCCAGGGCGTTCCGTATGAGCAGAAACTGCAAAGCGGATCGAAGATTCAGCAGAATTGGAAGGATCCGTGGAGCGGAGTTCAATATGCGGTACTGATGCAGCCCTTGACGGACAGTGGCGGAAACCGGTATTTGATGGCGATGACATCGATGCAGCCCGTCGGGGAAGCGGTAGGTATTCTTAAAAAATATTACATTGTCATTGCGCCGATGATTCTTGTTCTCGTGATTCTATTCTCCCTGATCTATTCCAGAATGATCACCCGTCCGCTAATTACGCTGAGCCGGTCCGCTTCCCGTTTGGCCAGGCTTGATTTCGCCAAGCAGCCGGAAATTAAGTCCAGGGACGAGTTCGGGGATCTGTCCCGACACATGATCACGTTATCCCACAACCTGGATGCGGCCTTGAAGGAACTGACCCGCACGAATGAACGGCTTCAGGAAGAACTCCGGGAGAAGCTGAGGTCCGAGGAGCTGCGCAAGGAGCTGGTCGCCAACATTTCGCATGAGCTGAAGACACCGCTCGGCATTGTGAAGGGATTTGCGGAAGGGCTGCAGGACGGGGTAGCGGAAGATAAAAGGGAGCGGTACCTGTCGCTGATCGTAAACGAAACCGATCGGATGAACGCGCTCATTATGGATATGCTGGAACTTTCCAAATTTGAAGTCAAGGCTGTGAAGCTGCATCCGGCAAGCCTATCCCTGCCGGATTTAGCGCAGAGGGCGGCCGCATCTTTTGCACAGCTGCTGGAACAGAAGCATCTTAAATTAAAGCTGGACACCGAAGCCGTACAATTATGGGTGGAGGCGGATCCCAGACGGATGGAGCAGGTGCTGCTCAATTTGCTGAGCAACGCCATCCGGCATGCGGTCGAGGGCAGCGTGATCACCGTGCGGATGCACCGGTCATATCCGGACCGGGTCACCACGATGATCGAAAACGCCGGAACGCATATCGCCGCAAGCGATCTGGACCGGATCTGGGACCAGTTCTACCGGGCCGAGCGCTCGCGTGACCGCAAATCGGGAGGAACCGGTCTTGGGCTTGCGATCGTGAAGCATATTCTGGAGCTTCATGACGCAGACTTTGGTGCCGCGAATACGGACGAGGGCGTGGCATTTTATTTTACATTAAAGCAATCCAAAGGAGACACATGATGCATACAACAAAAACGATCTATTTAGCTTCTGCGCTGCTGGTACTTTTATTGACCAGTGCGTGCGGGGCGAAAAATACGGCGGTGACTGATAGCGGTTCGCCATCTGCCGGAGCGGGTCAGGAAAGTTCCTCAACGGCACAGGTACCGGCGGCAGGGGGCGGACAAGACAATGACGCAAAGGACCCTTCGGGAGAAGCGGATCAAGCCGAAACCGGAAGCAAGGATACGGCAGCAGGAAGCTCTGATCAATCGGCTGCCGATTCGGATGCGGGCAAAGCGATCCTGATTATTATCGACCAGACACCGAAGCCGACGACGGGCAACAACAGCTTCGATTTTGTCATTAACAAGCTTCCGGAAGGATATATGCTCTGGGAAATGCAGTGGGTTTCCGCGAAAAACCAAATCAATAACACGCTTCAGGAAGCGATTGAGCACGGACAGAACGGCGAGGACGGATTTTATATCAGCGGGGACGGACAGTTCATGGGCTTCTTCTATCCCGATGCATTAAAAGGCGAAGAAGGCCAAGTGAAATTCGTGTTCACCAACGATCAAGGCAAAACATTAACCTGGCAGAAAACCATTACGTTAAAATGATCCGTTTGATCGTTCCGAGAAATAAGAAGCTTCAACGGGCTGTTGCATATCTGATTAGAAAAGCGATGCAGGGGATCCTTCCCGGCAGCCGCTTTTTTGTTTGTGTAAAAATCAATTGGCGCGACCAACAGGAATCAGGGATGCCATTAGCACTCCATGGATTAGGGAGAGGAAATCGGGTATACTCTGCCGAAAACAATAGGGCATGAAAAGCGCAATCGTATGATAGACCGCATGCGGACGGGTTAAATAAGTTTTTTTTAAAATTTTTTTTGAAGATATGTCGATCGGGGAGCCGGCCGTTCGTCGTCTTAATAAAGACCAAGAAAAAGGAGATATTTCTTATGCATACTGCAATTTCAAAAGACGGCACCAAGATCGTGTACGATAAAATCGGCCAAGGGCCAGCCCTCATCCTGGTGGCAGGAGCATTCAGTTACCGCAAATTTCCGGCACAGGTTCAGTTGGCTGAGCTGCTGTCCAGGCAGTTTACGGTCTATAACTACGACCGCCGCGGGCGGGGCGACAGCGGAGACACCCAGCCTTACGCCGTGGAACGCGAGATCGAGGATTTGGAGGCCATCATCGAAGCGGCCGGCGGCTCCGCGTATGTCTGGGGGCTGTCATCGGGTGCGGTACTGGCTCTTCAGGCTGCCGCCAGAGGTGCGGCCATTACGAAGCTGGCCCTCCACGAACCGCCGTTTGTGGTCAATGCTTCGGACCGCACGCCGCCGCAGGACTTTTTGCCGCAGGTGACGGAGCTGATCCGAAGCGGCCGCCGCGCCGAGGCGATCAAGTATTTTATGGTCAAAGGGATGGGGGCGCCGGGGTTTGTTGTCGGCATGATGCGGATGATGCCGAAGGTGTGGGCGAACCTGATGGCGGTAGCTCACACGCTGCCCTATGATGCCGCACTGCTTGAAGGTTACTGGGAAGGCAAACCGCTGCCATTTGAACAGTGGAGCAGCGTGACGATGACGACGCTGGTACTGGAAGGGCCGGATAGTCCGCTGTCGCTCCGCCATGCCGCCGGTGCGCTGGCTCAAGGCCTGCCGAACGCCAGCCTGCTGAGCAAAAAGGGGCTCGGTCATACGAAAAAGCTCGACGCTCCAAAAATATCGGCCGAGCTTGCGGCATTTTTTTCTGACAAGGCGCAGGCATCCGGTATGTAAGAGCATGGCTAAAACCGATCTAAACCGAAAAAATAAAAAAAATTGAAAAAATGAAGCTCCGCTGTCGATTTCAATCTCTCCCGTTCGTCGAAATCATAGAAGCTGAAATGAGAGAGGCTGTGAAGAGTGCAGCGGAAGGAAGCTTCACCCCAATCCAAGGAGGAATAAAACATGAGATTTATGATGATCGTTAAAGCTACAACAGATTCCGAAGCGGGAGCTCTGCCAAGTCCGGAGTTAATCGATGCCATGCATCGCTACAACGAGGAACTGGCCAGAGCCGGCGTCCTGCTCGGAGGAGATGGCCTGCATCCGAGCTCCGGCGCGGTCCGCATCTCCTATCCGGAACCCGGAAGCAAGCCGAAAGTGGTCGACGGGCCGTTCACCGAGGCCAAGGAGATGATCGCTGGATATACGCTGATCGAAGTCAAATCGAGAGAGGAAGCGATCGAGTGGGCGCTGCGGATGCCGGATCCCCACGGATTTGGCCAGGGTCAAATTGAGCTGAGACAGGTGTTTGAGGTGGAGGACCTGACGGATAATCCGGAAGCGATCGCCAAGGAAAACGCACTCAGACAACAGCTGGAGGAGCAAAGAAAAGCGTGACTTCATCCCAAACGCATCGGACCATTGACGCCATCTGGAGGATTGAATCCCCGAAGCTGATCGCCGGCCTGACGCGAATGGTCCGGGATGTAGGGCTGGCCGAGGATTTAGCCCAGGACGCCCTGGTTATCGCCCTTCAGCGGTGGCCCGAATCCGGGATTCCCGACAATCCTGGAGCCTGGCTGATGACGGCGGCCAAGCGGCGGGCCATCGATCTGCTGCGCAGAAACAAGCTTCGGGATGAGAAATACGCCGAGATGGCCCAGACGACGGAATTGTACAGCGAGGATGATCTGGAACGGAATTTGGACGGGGAGATCGGCGACGACCTCCTCCGTCTGATCTTTATGACCTGCCATCCGGTCCTGTCGCAGGATGCCCGGGTCGCGCTGACGCTTCGCTTGTTATGCGGCCTGACCACGGATGAAATCGCCCGCTCCTTTCTGACCGCAGAATCCACCATCGCCCAGCGGATTGTCCGGGCCAAACGAACCTTAAGCAGCCGCAAGGTTCCTTTTGAGGTTCCGGCCGGAGAGGAGCTGCAGGAGCGCTTGAGCGCCGTGCTGGAAGTCATCTATCTGATGTTTAATGAAGGTTATTCAGCGACGGCCGGAGATCATTGGCTCCGCCCGCTGCTGTGTCAGGAAGCGCTGCGGCTGGGCCGCGTTCTCGCCGAGATTGCCCCGGAAGAACCGGAAGTTCATGGGTTGGTGGCATTGATGGAAATTCAGTCCTCCCGTTTCAAAACCCGGGTCAGCGCATCCGGCGAGCCGGTGCTGCTGATGGATCAGAATCGGGCGCAGTGGGACAGGCTGCTCATCCGCCGCGGACTAGCAGCGCTCGAGCGGTGCCGCAAGCTGGGCCGCCCGCTTGGCCCTTATGCGCTTCAGGCGGCGATATCCGCCTGCCATGCGCAGGCGCCCACGGCAGCGGATACGGACTGGGCCCGCATTGCCGCCCTCTACGAGGCACTGTCGAGGGTGGCGCCCTCCCCGATCGTCGAACTGAACCGGGCCGTGGCCATTTCGATGGCCTTCGGTCCGGCATTTGGACTGCAGCTCGTAGATGAACTGATGCACGAGCCCGCCTTGACAGAGTACCACCTGCTTCCGAGCGTCCGCGGCGACCTTCTGGCCAAGCTCGGAAGGATGGACGAAGCCCGCTCCGAATTCGAACGGGCGGCTTCCCTGACCCGCAACAGCCGCGAGCAGGAGCTGCTCTTGAAGCGGGCCGCAGAGTGCAGCGCTTCAGAAAATTCATAAATTTTGATCCTGCTTGTCGATTGCGGCTCTTCCCGTTCGTCGTCATAGCAGGCGGAAGAATAAGAGAGGCGAGAACGCGGAGCCTTAAGTCTTCCTCCAACAAGGAGGGAAACATCGATGAGATTTATGTTGGTAGTCAGGTCAAACGGGTATTCGGAAGCAGGTATTTCGCGCACACGCCGGTTCGAGGATGCGATGGCCGAATATCGCAAGTCCTTGGCGCAGGCGGGTGTGCTGCTTGCGGCGGAGGAGCTCCAGCCCAGCACGAGCGGGGTCCGGATCCGGCTCGCGGGCAAGGGCGGAAATCCGGAAGTTGACCCCGGTCCTTTCCCGATGGATCATCGGCTTATTGCGGGATTCGTCGTGATCGAGGCTGCAACGGCGGCCGAGGCAGTGGAATGGGCCATGAAGATGCCAATGCCCGAAGGATACGGAGACGGTGAAGTGGATGTCCGCGAGCTCAGGGAGCGGGCATGGGATGATCGGGATCCAAGGATTCAGGCACTGGAAGCCGACCTGCAGGACCAGATCCATATGCTGAATCAGATGCAGAAACATGTTTAAGTAAAAATCCAATCTATTGATAACAAAGGAGCGTATAACATATGAGTCAGGAAGTCATTGATTTTATTGAGGCGTTAAGAGAACCATGGCAGAATGAGCTGTCCACCCGTCTGCGTGATGTGGTCCATCAGGCCTTGCCGGACGTGAGCGAGCGCATTCAGTATAAGAAGCCCCATTTTTTGAAGAACGGGAAGTATGCCGCCGTCATTTCAACCTCGAAGGATGCGGTCAGCTTTACGATCTTTAACGCGGACGGGCTGGACCTTCCGGACGGCATGTTTGAAGGACCGGCGGAAAGAAAAACGATAAAACTGCGTAAAGGGGATTCGTTTGATGCCGGCCAGCTGTCGGCATGGCTCAGCCAGGCTGCCGAGACGCTGTAAAGGTTGTCCTTCCGGGAACGACAATGACGGGTAGCGCATACCCGGCATTCTGTACCCGGCGAGATACAGAATCCCAAACCCTTGTATGCCAAGGGTTTTTTTGGTTTTTTCGCAAAATCGAGGATTCATTTGAGCAGGATGGGACACCCTAAAACAGGTCCAGAATTGACCGCCATATCTTGCTTCTTGGAGTGGTTAAAGAGCTGATGAACCGATTGAAGTCTCGTTATTCCCGTTATATTGCCGCCGCCTTGTCAGCTGCATTGATTGCAGGCGCGATCCTGCTGTACCGGAACCCTCCGGGAAAGCTGGATTCCGAGCACAAGCCTCATGCGCTTTCACAAAAAGAGGTTAAGCCCCAGCGCGAGAAAACGATTCCCGAAAAACTTCAGGAGCTCGACCAAACCTACCCGTTCGGGGAACTTCCCGAGGGCAGCACCAGGTCATTTCGGGGAGTCGGGCAGGGTAAAAATCTCATTGTCGTCCAGCTGGAATCCTTTCAAAATTTTGTGCTGAATGCATCGGTTCAGGGCCAGCCGGTTGCGCCGGTATTAAAACAGCTGTCCAAAGAAAGCCTGTATTTTCCATACATATTCCAGCAAATCGGGGTAGGCAATACGTCCGACGCCGAGTTCGCCGCCAATACGTCGATTTATCCCACTGGATTTTCAGCCATGTCCACGACCTATGCCAACCGGAATCTCCCGAGCCTGGCCAAGCTGATGGGAAGGAAAAATTACGTCACGGCTACGTTCCATGTGAATGACGTGACCTTTTGGAACCGGGATCAACTGTATCCGGCACTGGGGTTCCATGCGTATTATGACAAGCCGTATTTCAGCAAGGTCAAATTCAGCCGGTTCGGGGCGTCGGATGAGGAGCTGTTCCGGGTCGGTATCCGTAAAATGAAAACGATGCGCAAGCTGAACAAGCGGTTTTATGCCCAATTCGTGACCGTGACGAGCCACGCTCCCTATAAAATCAAAGAAGCCAACAAGCGTCTTCATCTTCCTGCCGACTTCGGCGATCAACGCCTTGGCGACTATTTGACCGCTGTCAATTATACCGATTATGCCTTAGGGACCTTTATCGACAAGCTGAAAACGTCGGGGCTCTGGGACAACAGCGTGGTCGTGATTTACGGGGACCATTTCGGCCTTCATAAAAAGTTATATCACCCCGCCACCATCAGTAAAGCGCTCAGCATTCCGTATCATAAACAAGTCAGCACGTACAACGTGCCGCTGCTCATCCACCTGCCCGGCCAGCGCGAAGGCAAGAGGATCGAGCGGACCGGGGGTCAGGTTGATATTCTGCCCACAGTGGCCAATTTGATGGGCATTGATTTGAAACGGGAGGGATTTACCGCGTTCGGCCATGATTTAGCCAACGTCGATCACAATATCGTCGGATCGCGGTATTACCTGCCTGCCGGCTCCTTTTTTAACGATGACATCGTGTTTATCGCAGGGAAAAACGGATTTGAGGATGGGAAAGCATACGATCTCAGATCGCTTCTGCCCATCCCGAACGCGGAGAGGTATCGGAAGGACTACGAATTTATTCAAAAGCGGATGAAGCTCTCGGACCGGTACGTGAAGCGGCTGCCGCTCAGGTCTGGAGTCCGGCTGGAACCCCAGCCGAAGAAGCCGGCGGAGACCAACGCGCCTAAGGCGGGCAACGGGGCAGAAGCGAACCCCGCGGAAATTCAGGCAAGGACCGGCGGGCCAGCCGGACCCAAGGCCAAGCCGAGCCCGATCCAAAAGGCAGGGAAGGACGGAAGCAGGGATCGGGTAAAGCCGCCTGAAGCAGGTCATCCGACGAAGTGAGCGGAAGTCCCGAGTTCGGCATGAATGATCATACAAAAACAGCGGTCTCTCCCGGCTGTACCGCCGGGGACCGCTGTTTTGCTGTTTTAGAGCGTAAAAAGGGGAGTGCAGCGGGGAAAAAAGGAGGATCTACCCAGCCGAGTCCGAACCGGTAGAGCCGGAAGTTCCGTCTGCCGGCGGCTGACCGCCCTGGCCGTCGGGCGCACCTTGTCCGCCCGGCATCCCGGCAGGCGCGCCCTGGCCTTGGCCGCCGCCCATTTGTCCTTGAGGGAATTGCCCGGGCTCGAACGGGCGGTGCACCATTTCTCCTCCGAGATGAGCGGTATACATGACAAGCACAACGGCTGCAAGGGTCACAACAAGGTAGAGCGGGTTTCTGCCGATATCCCGTTTCTTCCAGAGCAAAATCGCGCCGCGGACGATGCACAGCGCAATCGCCAAATACATCGTATAGACCCCGTACATTTCATGGGTCTCCACGTTCGGATTGCGCATCATTTTCGGTCCGGTCAGTACCGCACCGATCGTGCTGATCGTGCCGATGACGAGGCAGATGAGGGCGGCGGAATGCCACTCGCGTTTTTTCCAGACCAGTGCGGCCAGATCGAACAGCAAACTGAACAGCAGGAGCACGATCGGGAAATGCGTAATAATAAAATGCTTGTTATCCCATAAGTAATTCATCTCATTTCCTCCTCAATTTTAAGTAACACTACATTATGTAGTTTTTATATTCCGAAAAAACGCCGCTGCCTGATATGAAACGGCAAGGCGTTGTTTTACGGCATCACCCTATGCCAAATACGACGAATACGAATGCTAGCAGAGAGACGATGCAGGGGATGAGCGGCGGACGCAGCGGCGGTTTAAAGTGCGGATCCACCAGCAGCTTCAGGCGCAGATTAATCGCATTGTCGGCAAACGAGGCGCTGCTCGGAGCCGGCGGGGCGGATGTCTCCCGCTTCAGCATAACCAGCAGGGCGCTGCCAAGATCGGCGATACTCCCGGTGGCGCGAACGGCCTGCCGGTCGGCCATCAGCTCGATTAGCATTTTGTATTTGCCGATCAGCCAGCGGTAGATCGGTATGTACCAGAACGTGGTGCCGACCAGCGTCAGCAGAAAAATTTTAAGCGGATGCCTCTCGCTCAAATGGTACTTCTCGTGAGCCATGACGGCCGCAAGCTCGCTTTCGCTCAGCTCGCAGATGAGGCCTGTCGACACCACGATGCGGGGGCGCAGGAGTCCGACCGTCATGGCGACCTGATCATGGTGATCGATCACGGTCAAGTTTTGGTGCCCAAGACCGTGCTCTTCGCCGATCGCCTGCGACAAATCGGGATCCAGGCAGCGATGCAGGAGTTTTCTCCAGCGGATCGAAGCGATACCTTCCCGGAGCCAGACGGCAAGCGATAGCAGGAGCGAGGTAAGCAGCAAAAACAGCATGACATTGATCCGGACCGGGAACCCGATAAAGCGCAAAAATTCAATGCAGACATTAAAGAGGTTCACCGGCATGCGGACATGGAAAATAAACTGAACCACAAACAGCGTCATCTGCGCGTAGACCAACACGGCCGTCAGCATGACAAAGGCGAGCATCCCTTTCGATCGCTTTTCCCACATGGCTTACCGATCCTTTTTCCATTGTTTGATTTGCTTCTCAAGCTGGTCTAGCAGGTCAGGGTCCACCTGTTCCATCGCATCGATCATATGGGCGACGGCCCGGGAACCGAATTCCTTGACCAGGTCGTAGGACAGCTCTTTCGACTGTTCTTCCAGAAACTGTTCCTTCGTCAGAACGGGGCTGTACACGTAGGATTTGCCCTGAAGCTTCTTCTGAAGAACACCCTTGTCGACGAGCCGGTTCATGACCGTCATAATCGTGTTGAAGCTCATGCGCTTGTCTTCGCTGATCTTGGCGTTCACTTCCTTGATGGTCACCGCCTCCAGGCGGCTCCAGATCACTTCCATGACCTTGGCTTCAAGCGGTCCGAAGAATCGCTCCAATCCCCGTCCTTGATAATTAAACTTGTTCATCTTCATACAGCGCACTCCCTTTACACTACAAATTATAGTGTTATGTCGGCATGCTCGTCAACAAGGACCGGAGCACTGGCCGACCGGGTCTTCAGTGGCCTCAGTATGCCTGAGCCGTTGAAGGTTATGATTTCAAGAAATGTTCTTCTATCAAACAGACGATGCTGTGATACAATAGGTAAGTCGTTTTTTTTGGCATACCGTAGGGAGGGAGTCACACCATTCATGAAACAGGTGCCGTTTATCGCCGTGGAAGGGCCCATTGGAGCGGGGAAAACCACGCTGGCTGCGATGCTGGCAAATACATTGGGCTTTCCGGTGGTGAAGGAAATCGTAGAGGAAAATCCGTTTATCGAGTCATTTTACGAGAATATGGACGACTGGAGCTTTCAGCTCGAAATGTTCTTTCTGTGCAGCCGGTACAAGCAGCTCACCAATACGGTGAACGGTTATATCGGCAAGGGAAAGCCGGTCATCTCCGATTATCATATTTATAAAAATTTAATTTTCAGCGAAAGAACGCTGCACGGCGTCGAGCGGGAGAAGTACCGGCAAGTCTACCAGGTGCTGACCGGCGATCTGCCGAAGCCGAACGTCATTATCTATATTCGGGCAAGCCTGGATACGCTGATGCAAAGGATCGCCCGGCGGGGCCGCCCTTTTGAAGAAGGAATGGATCCGGCCTATCTCCAGCAGCTGATCGAAGATTATGATGCCGCGATGGACACGCTTAGCGCCGGCACGGACGGCGAATCGACGGTGCTGCTGACGATTCATGGAGACGAAGTAGATTTTGTCAAAAATGAGGAACAATTTGAAACCATAGCCTCGCAAATAAAGGAGCTTGTGTATGAATCCATATAATATCCCGGATAATGCGGTCATTACGGTGGCGGGTACGGTAGGCGTCGGCAAATCGACGCTGACGGCGGCGCTGGCCGGTTCGCTCGGCTTTAAAACCTCGCTGGAGCAGGTGGACGACAATCCGTATCTGGAGAAGTTCTATCATGATTTTGAGCGCTGGAGCTTCCATCTCCAAATCTTTTTCCTGGCCGAGCGGTTTAAAGAGCAGAAGCGCATGTTCGAACTCGGGGGAGGTTTTGTCCAGGACCGTTCCATTTATGAGGACACCGGGATTTTCGCCAAAATGCATGCGGACAAGGGCACGATGTCGGAAACGGATTTCCGTACCTATACCAGCCTTTTCGAGGCCATGGTCATGACGCCTTATTTTCCGCATCCGGACGTTCTGATCTATATCGAAGGGAGCCTGCCGTCCATTCTGTCCCGAATCCGGATGCGCGGCCGCGAGATGGAGATCCAGACCGACGTGTCTTATTGGGAAGAAATGCATGAACGGTATTCCGCCTGGATTAACGGATTTCATGCCTGCCCGGTTCTGCGCCTGAACATCGAGGACTATGACGTGCACGATCCCCGGTCCATGTCCGACATTTTGACGCAAGTGGGCCGAACGATCGCCAGCTCTCCAGCAAGACTATAGCAGCAAAGGAAGACGGGTCATACCATGCGGTATGGCCCGTTTTTTTGAGATGATAAACGTTCAGCGGAGCTGTGCAGCTCTTTCACCGGTGGCGGACGGAAGTGCCGGCGGGAACATCATGAAGCGCCCGCATTCCTTGGTTAAGCAGCAGGAACACGATGTACAGCAGAATCATCACATTCGGAATCAGGATCAAAGCGGGAACCGGCGGCTCTTGGATGTCCCACCAAGGGTCCGGCACCAAGATGATCAGATGGGTCAGCTCCCACGGCAGCAGTTTAAGACAGGTCCGGCCGGCGGCTTGGATGAAGGAAATGCGTCCTCCGTCCCTGCGGGCCACCGAGAGTCGCAGCAGCTTTTTGCCTAATGTGGCGCCGAAAAAATACTCCGTCACGATAAAATACATCCACACGGGGAAAGACATCGTGGCGAGAACCCAGCATTCGATCTGATAGCCCTTAACCAGCCTATCAAATGGGAATCCTCCAGTCAGCTCATAGGTCGCCAGCTGGAGGCCGACGAGCACGAGCGCAAGCATGATAAAATCCAGCCCGTAGGCCGTAAGCCTTGCTAGGGTCAGTTTCATGACCGTTTCCCCTTTCCGTATCGTACGGAGTTTATTACGGCGGTTCCATCGGAAACGCTTCGTTTCAGATATAAGAAAGTAAAAACTTCGGAGACGGGGCTTCCTAATACCGCAAGAAATACTACCGCTTAATGCGACTTGGCTTCATAGAATGTACGTCGATCGTCAATATTCATATCCTATTATCTATGACGGCAGGCTGCGGATCTACAACCTTCATCCATATTTTTTTGGAATACGTCGTTCGCCTTAAACATTATAATGTTATATTTACTTAGGGATCCTTCCGTGCTATCTTAAACATTATAACGTTATAATCAAGAAGGTGATGACATGGAGCAAACTACCGTACTCCGCCAAGTGAAGCTTGTGAGCGGAGAAGAGATCGACATCGTCATAGCTAAAGGCGTCATAGCCGGCATTACGGCTGCCGGTGAGGGGAGAGGCGACGCCGTTTGGGACGGCCGCGGCACTTACGTGTCGAGCGGCTGGATCGATATGCATGTGCATGCCTTCCCCGAATTTGACCCTTACGGCGATGATATCGACGAAATCGGCGTCAAGCAGGGCGTCACGACGATCGTCGATGCAGGAAGCTGCGGGGCCGACCGGATTGCTGACCTGGCCGCGAGCAAACGTGCGGCCAAGACGAATCTGCTCGCCTTCCTGAACATTTCGCGGATCGGTCTGAAACGGGTGGATGAACTGTCCCGGCTGGAATGGATCGACCGAGGCAAAGTGATCGAGGCGGTGCAGGCCTATCCGGAGCTGATCGTCGGGCTGAAGGCGCGCATCAGCAGGAGCGTCGTCAAGGAGAGCGGGCTTGAACCGCTGCGCCTTGCCCGGGGTTTGTCGGCCGATACCGGCCTGCCGCTGATGGTGCACATCGGCTCGGCGCCGCCGGATATCCGGGACGTGGTTCCCCTTCTGGAGAAGGGCGACATCATCACCCACTATTTAAACGGCAAGAGCAACAATCTGTTTGACGCAGACGGCCGCCCACTGAAAGTGCTCACCGATGCCGTGCGGCGCGGCGTCCATCTGGACGTGGGGCACGGGACCGCGAGCTTCTCCTTCCAGGTGGCTGAAGATGCGAAACGGCACGGAATTCATCCGGATACGATCAGCACGGATATTTACCGGGGCAACCGGCTGAACGGTCCCGTGTACAGCTTGGCAAATGTACTTTCCAAGTTCCTCAGCCTGGGGTATTCTCTAGAGGAAACCATTAGCCGGGTCACGGTCCGTGCGGCGCAGTGGCTTGGCCGGCCCGAACTTGGACGGATTCAGGTCGGGGACGCGGCGAATTTAAGCCTGTTTACGGTGAGCGGCGAACCCGCGCAGCTTGTAGATTCCGAGGGCGTGCAAAGAACGGCTGAGCAAGTCATTACTACCAAAGGAGTGGTCATTCATGGGGAATTCATTATTTTCTAAGTATGGGCTCAAGCGGGTCATCAACGCCAGCGGACGGATGAGCATCCTTGGCGTGTCCGCGCCGACGAACACGGTCATGGAAGCGATGAAGCAGGGCGGGCAGAGCTATGTGGAAATCGCCGACTTGGTGGACAAGGCGGGAGATTACATCGCCGGAGTTCTCGGCTCGGAGGCGGCGGTCATCGTCAATTCGGCATCCAGCGGCATCGCCTTGTCGGTGGCCGGCATCGTCACGCAGGGGAACCGGCGCCGAAGCGAACAGCTGCATAAGGAGTCGATCGGGAAAAACGAAATTATCATTCTGAAGGGTCATAACGTGCAATACGGCGCTCCGGTGGAAACGATGGTCTACCTCGGAGGCGGCAAGCTGGTCGAGGTTGGGTATGCGAATGAGGGACGTGCGGAGCATATCGAAGACGCGGTGACGGACAAGACGT
This sequence comes from Paenibacillus sp. XY044, assembly GCF_002257645.1. Lineage (GTDB taxonomy): Bacteria > Bacillota > Bacilli > Paenibacillales > Paenibacillaceae > Paenibacillus_AQ. The sequence continues at coordinate 43,166 of NZ_NQMO01000001.1, forward strand.
CCGCCATTCTGTATGTAAAATCGCATCATGCCGTACAAAAGAACATGATCTCCGTTGAAGAAGCGTGGGAAGTCGCCAAGCGGACCGGCGTTCCGCTGATCGTGGACGCCGCGGCGGAGGAGGACATCCAAAAGTACGTGAAGTGCTCGGACCTGGCCATTTACAGCGGCTCCAAGGCGATCGAAGGCCCGACGTCGGGCATCGTGGCCGGTAAACGGGAATTTATCGAGTGGGTAAAGGTCCAGCTGCACGGCATCGGACGAAGCATGAAGGTGGGCAAGGAAACCTCGTTCGGCCTGCTGCAAGCGCTGGACGAATATATGACCAAAGCGGACCGGAGCGAACAGGAGAAGGCTTCGCTGCAGGCGCTGATGCCGCTGAACGACGTTCCGGGGGTCCGGGTGACGATCGTGCAGGATGAGGCCGGCCGGGCGATCTACCGGGCGCGCGTGCAGATCGATCCGCAGCAGGCGGGAACGACCGCCAAGGATGTGAACGACGGCTTGAGGCAGGGCGGCATTGCGGTTTATACCCGGGATTACGGCGTAAGACAGGGGTATTTCGATATCGATCCGAGGCCGTTGATGGGTGATGACATCACCGTGATTGAATCACGAATCCGTGAATTGACAGGAGGAAAATAAAAGATGTCCCATATAGAAAAGAGATGGTATAAGGGCCGCGTCGCCCTGAACGTACTGGCGAAGGATATCGCGAATGCCAAGGAAATTTTTGAAGCGGCCGAAGGCCATGTGCTCGTCGGCGTGCTGTCCAAAAACTACGCCAGCGTGGAAGAAGCCGTAGCGGCGATGAAGCAGTACGGCGAGGCTATTGACGAGGCGGTGTCGATCGGGCTTGGCGCCGGGGACAACCGCCAGGCTGCGGTCGTGGCGGAAATTGCGAAGCATTACCCCGGAAGCCACATCAACCAGGTGTTCCCGGCGGTCGGCGCGACCCGGGCGAATCTCGGGGCGAAGGACAGCTGGATCAACAGCCTCGTGTCGCCATGCGGCCGCCCGGGCTATGTTAATATTTCGACCGGCCCGTTCAGCGCCGCGCAATCCGAGCCCGCCATCGTTCCCGTAGCAGCAGCGATCGCGCTGGTTCGCGATATGGGCGGGAATGCGCTCAAGTATTTCCCGATGCAGGGGCTATCCCGCGAGGACGAGTATCGTGAGGTCGTGAAGGCATGCGCCGCGGAAGGCTTTGCCCTGGAGCCGACCGGCGGTATCGACATGGACAATTTCGAAGCGATCCTGCGCATCGCGCTGGAGGGCGGCGTGCCGCAGGTGATTCCGCATGTGTACTCCTCCATCATCGATAAAGATTCGGGCAATACCAACATCTTGCATGTGCGGACATTGACCGGAATCATGAAGAAGCTGGCGGATAATTATGCCTAAGCGCATCGCGGCTTTCGGGGAAGTGATGATGCGTCTGACGGTTCCGGGCGTTGAACTGCTGTCCCAGTCGGGGACGCTGCATTACACGTTCTCCGGCACCGGGGTCAATGTGGCTTCTGCGCTGTCCCGTATGGGGCACGACGGCATGCTCGTGACCCGCCTGCCGGACAATCCGCTGGGCGATGCGGCGGCGGCCTATCTCCGCAAGCTCGGTATCGACCTCTCCTATGCTGGCCGCGGCGGCAAGTACCTCGGGATGTATTTTCTCGAGAACGGCTTTGGTGTCCGGCCGAGCCGGGTTACCTATACAAATCGGCTGGAGAGCAGCTTCAACACCGCCCTAGAAGGAACGTACGATTTCTCTGATATTGCGGGCCGGGTGGACGCCGTTCATTTCTGCGGGATCACCCTGGCCATGAACGACGGGGTGCGCTCCCATATGAAGGCGCTCGCCCGGGCGGTGAAGCAGCAGGGCGGCACGGTCATCTTTGACTGCAACTACCGTCCATCCCTGTGGGGGGAAGACGGATATGACCGGGCAAGACCGCATTACGAAGAGATGCTCCATCTGTCGGACGTCGTCCTGATGAACGAGCGGGACGCCATGCTGACGCTTGGCCTCCATACGGAGAAGGAAGCGCGCCGGGAGCAGCTGGAAGAGCTGATTCCGCTTGCCGCCCGGACGTTCGGCATCCGCATGGTCGCCGGGACCCACCGCTTCGTGAACGGCGACAATACCCATTCGCTGCAAGGGTTTGTGTTTAGCGGCGGACAATTTGCGTATTCGGACCTGCTGACGTTCGCCGTCTATGATAGAATAGGGGCTGGAGATGCTTTTGCCAGCGGAATCATCCATGGCGAGCTGGAAGGTCTGCCGCCGGAGACGACGGTGCGTTATGCGGCGGCCGCCGGCATGCTCGCCCATACGGTAACGGGCGATACGCCGATGTCCACCGCGCAGGACATTCTTAAGGCGATGACGGCATCCGCAGGTGACGTAGAAAGGTAGTGGAGCTGCTGTGAGCTTATCCCGCAAAGATAGGCCGTTGTACATACAAATCAAACATATTTTGAAGGAACGGATTTTGCACGGTGTGTATCCCAAAGGGGAGAATATCCCTTCGGAGCCGCAGCTGGAGAAGGAATTTGCGGTCAGCAAAATTACGATCCGGGCCGCCATTTCGGAGCTGGTCAGCGAGGGCTTCCTCGAGAAGGGCAGCGGCCGGGGAACGAAGGTTATCCGCAACACCTCGGTATCCAAGCTGGCCAAGTGGAAGCATTTCACGGAAGTTTTGGTGGAGGAAGGGCATCAGATCCGGAAGCTGTGGCTTCAGGTCAAGCGCGTCACCAATGACGAATCCTCGGAAGCTTGGCGGCTGCTGGGTGAGACCAGCCTTGTTCTGGAACGGGTGTATTTCCTGGATGACCGGCCGTACATTTATTACACGCATTATGTGACCCCGGATGCCGGCCAGGTGGATATGGAAGACCTGAACGCCATGTCCCTGTACGAGTGGCTCGAGGGAAGGGATATTCCCCTCGGCAATTTGCGGGATGAATTTACGGTGGCCGTTCCGCCGGAACATGTGCAAAAGACGCTCGGTTTGGACGGGGGAACCCCGGTCCTCAAGAGGCTGCGTTACTCCTATGACGAGCTGGGCCAGGTGATCGAATACAGCATCGGATACTATCATACCGGCCTTCAAAACTATGTAGTCACCTACGACAGATAGCGGTACTTTAGGCTGTTCTTGAAGCGGATTCATCCGTGCCGGGAACAGCTTTTTTTGCCTTTGGTCCTTATTTAATGGCGGTGCCGCCGCCATTAAATTTTGACGCCACGCATCCGCGGGATTATGATATGATCAGTTTGCGGTTGTCAAATTTGGAGCCAAAATTTGCAAAGGAGGGACTTCGATTGGCGAAGCTAAAAGATATTGCCGAACGGGTGGGCGTGTCCATTTCCACCGTCTCAAGGGCAATCAGCAATGACACAAGCCGGCCGGTCAGCGAGGAAACGAAGCAAAAGATCCGGGAAGCGGCTCAGGAGCTGGGGTACAAAATGCACGGGTCGCCGAAGGGCACGGTGCAGCAGGCCGTGGAGACGAAGCGGATCGCCTGCATCGTCCCCCAGCATCTGATGGACGATCATCCGTATTTCTCCAAGGTGCTGGCCGGCTTCCATGAAAAGATGGAAGAGATGGGACAGCCGCCGGCGATGGTTCGCACATCGGAGGAAGTCTCGGATGCCGAGAGACTGAAGCAGATGCTGAGGGAAACCGGTGCGCAGGGCGTTGTTGCGATCAGCTGGTATGACGAGGAGCTGTTCGGCCTGATTCAGAAGGAAGGGATCGCTATCCTGGGCGTGAGCCTGAACGACGACCGGTTGTCGGTGCCCGTCGTGGACTGCGACCGGATCTTCTCCTCGCGAGCGGCCGTGCGCCACTTGATCGAACAGGGACATACGCGGATCGGATTTATCGGCGGGCCTGCCTATTCCAGGCAGATGGAGAGCGAGGAGCGTTTTGTCGGTTATAAATTCGCCATGCTTGAGGAGGGACTTACACTGCGTCAGGACTGGCTGATCAATACGGGCTGGAACGTGGACCGCAGCTACAGCGGAATGAGCGAACTGCTGGGCCGGCTTCCGAAAACGGAATGGCCGACGGCCATCTTTTGCGCCAGCGACATGCTGGCGATCCCGGCGATGCGGGCCGTTGTGGAGCATCAAGGCCGGATTCCGCAGGACATCGCTATCGTTGGCATGGACAATATCGATGTCGCCCAATATACAACGCCTCCGTTAACCTCAGTTTCGGTGCCTAAACACGAAATCGGCCGGGTAGCCGCCAAATCGATTGCCGACTATTTGGACGGACATTATCCCGCAGGAACCAAAATTTTGCTGTCCTGTTCGTTAATCGTTAGGGAGTCGTCCAGTTACAGCAGAAGTTGACATTATATGTTTGAATATATTACATAATAATAGCGTATTTTTGTAGGTGGCATCGGCTGGAGATTAGATCCAGCGGGTGCTTTTTTGCATTTTTAATCAAAAATGGAGTGGTTTTCAAACCAAAACATTCCAAAATAATGTTTGACATCCCCAAAAAGCTATATTATGATGGGGAAAAATTAAACAAAGTTTGGCTCCGTTTTCAATCTTTTGGATGGGCAAGAATCCAAACTATCTGCAAACCACACCCTATATGATTGCGTTTTCATTTGCTTTAAATAAAGGAATTATGAAAATGGTGTCATTCCTCCCTTTAATGATAGCTCCCCGGGACACTCCCGGTTTTATCCAATAGATGATTGTATAGCTCCAAATATTATCCAAATAATCACCGATAATTTATCCAAAAATAATCCAAACCAATCCTTTCGTAAACATGAAACATCTCCAAACTCAGTGTCAGTCGTTTTTGTGTCATCTTATATTACACAAAAATTGATCATATGTTGGTGATCCCCAGCTCAACAGGGGCCAGTGATTATCTATCCTTCATTCGAGGTGATGTCCTTTGGCTGACATTCATGTACAGCCTGCCGTTCAGACGGCAGCCGGCAAAAAACGCAAGGCGTGGAAGTGGAACCGGATCTACCGGAACTGGCAGCTCTATTTGCTGATTTCCCCGGTGATCGCTTATTACATCCTGTTCCAATACGTTCCGATGTACGGTATCCAGATCGCCTTTAAGGACTTTATCGCGACCAAAGGCATTTGGGGCAGCCCATGGGTCGGGTTTGACCACTTTGAGCGTTTTTTCCACAGCTATTTTTTCTGGCGGCTGATGAAAAATACGCTGGGTATCGGCCTGTACAGCCTGGTCGTCGGTTTTCCGATCCCGATCATTCTCGCTCTCCTGATGAACGAGGTAAGGGCCGAGAAATTCAAAAAATTCGTACAAACCGTTACCTACGCGCCGCACTTTCTGTCTACCGTGGTCGTCGTCGGCATGATGATGATTTTTCTGTCGCCCCGCTACGGCATGATCAATCATGCGATTCAGCTGTTCGGAGGCAAGTCGATCAATTTCATGACCGAACCCGCCTGGTTCAAGTCGCTGTATGTACTGTCCGACGTATGGCAGACGATGGGCTGGAGCTCGATTATTTATTTGGCCGCCCTGGCCGGGATCGACAACCAGCTGCATGAGGCTGCCCGCGTCGACGGAGCCACCCGGCTTCAGCGGATCTGGCACATCAATATCCCCGGCATCATGCCAACGATCGTCATCCTGCTGATTCTGAACATCGGCAGCATCATGGGTGTCGGGTTCGAGAAGGTGCTGCTGATGCAGAACAATCTGAATCTGGAATCCTCCGACATCATCGCCACCTATGTATACCGCAGCGGGATCCAGAATGCCGAATACAGCTTTTCCGCCGCAATCGGATTGTTCAATTCCGTCATCAACTTCGTGCTGCTGGTCGTCGTGAATCAGATTTCCCGGCGCATCAGCGAGACAAGTCTATGGTAGGGGAGGCATGAGGCATGCTTATCGAATCCAAGGGAGACCGCATTTTTAACGTCATCAACTATTTCGTCCTGATCGTGGTCACGCTGGTGGTGCTATACCCGCTGGTGTTTGTGCTCAGCGCCTCGTTCAGCGACCCGCAGACGGTGCTGCGCGGTGAAATGCTGCTGTGGCCCAAGGGAATCAACCTGAACTCATACGAGAAAATTTTCCAGAACAAGGACATCATCAGCGGCTTTACCAACACGCTCATCTACACGACCCTGGGGACGGCAATCAATCTCGTCATGACGATTTTGGCGGCCTACCCGTTGTCCCGGCGCGATTTTGTCGGAAGAAACGCCATTATGGCATTGCTGGTGTTCACAATGTTTTTCAGCGGCGGCTTGATCCCTACATACCTGCTGATCAAGAACCTCGGCATGCTGAACACCCTCTGGGTCATGATTATTCCGAACGCAGTTTCCATTTGGAACATTATTATCATGCGGACCTTCTTCCAGCAGTCCATTCCGCATGAGCTGCAGGAAGCGGCGACGATCGACGGGTGCTCCAACATTCAAATTCTGACACGGATTATGCTGCCGCTCTCGATGCCGATCATTGCGGTGACGATTTTGTTCTATGCAGTCGGCCATTGGAACGCGTTTTTTAACGCGCTGCTCTACCTGACGGACAAAGATAAGTTCCCGCTGCAGCTGGTGCTCCGTGAAATTTTGATCCAGGGGCAGACGAACGACATGGTCAAAATGTCGACCGAATCGGCGATCAAGCAGCAGCGCGAGGTGGAAGGCATCAAATACGCCGTGCTGGTGGTGGCCAACATTCCGGTGCTTGTGCTGTACCCGTTCCTGCAGCGTTATTTTGTCAAAGGCGTCATGATCGGAGCCATCAAAGGATAATTCCTTGCATGGATAAATGATGGAATCGTGGTTGGAATCAGATCAAAGGGAGGAATCATGGATGAAGCTGAAGCAATGGGGGAGTCTGCTGCTGACCTGCGTGCTGACGGTCTCGCTGGCGGCGGGCTGCAGCTCAGGGGACAAGGAAGGCGGCGCAGCCGCGGAATCGAAAGGCGGGGGATCGGCCGGGGGACAGATCAATGAGACCGGGATGCCGATCGTAAACGACAAGCTGACGGTGACTGCTTTTGCGGGCAAGTTTTTCGCCAATGCCGACTGGAACAACATCAAGCTGTGGCAGGAATATGAGAAAATGACCAACATCCACGTCCAGTGGGACACGGTCCAGAAGGACAATCTGGCGGAGAAGCGCAATCTGCTTCTGGCCGGCGGCGATTACCCGGAGATGTTCTACGCCTCCGCTTTTCCCCGGGCCGACCTGCTCAAATACGGTAAACAGGGCGCCTTTCTTCCGCTTAACGACCTGATCGACAAATATGCGCCCAACTTTAAAGCGCTGATGGAGAAGTATCCGATCATCGAAAAAGGGATTACGATGCCGGACGGCAACATTTACGGCTTACCGACGCTGTACGATCCGGAATTCAAGTCCGTGCTGTACGGCACGCCATGGGTGAAATCGGAGTGGCTCACCAAACTGGGGTTGAAGGAGCCGCAGACGCTGGACGATTTTTATAACATGCTGAAGGCGTTTAAGGAGAACGACCCGAACGGCAACGGACAGAAGGACGAAATCGCTTGGGGCGCCGTCGGAGCGGCAGGGCTGGTAAATTACCTGCGCGGCTCTTTCGGCCTGAACAACCACGGAACCTCGAACATTTATGTCGATACGGATCAAGACAGCGGCAAAGTCCGCTTTATCCCGACCGATCCGCGGTATAAAGAGCTGCTTCAGTACGTCAACAAGCTCTACAAGGACGGCCTGCTGGAACAGGACATCATGTCGGTCAAGAGCACCGAAGTGGATGCGAAGGGGATGGAAGGGTTGATCGGGGTGGTTGATAACGTTGACCCGGTGGCGATTTACAACCAAAAAGGGTATGTCGGGCTGCCGGTGCTGAAGGGGCCGCATGGAGACCAAATGTTCAGCGCGACCGGATCGCCGCTCGGCAACATCGGGATGTTTGTCCTGACCGATAAAGCAAAACATCCGGAGGCGATGATACGCTGGATGGACTATTTTTACGGCGACGAAGGCATCAAAATGTTCTTTATGGGCTGGAAAGACCAAACCTACAATGAAAACGCGGACGGCAGCGTGGACTATGTGGACGATATTAAGAACAATCCGAATGGCATGAATCTGGACCAGGCGGTTGGGCAGTACCTGATTTGGCCAGGCGGCTATTATCCCGGCTTCGTTACCCAGAAGTACTTCAAAGGAGCCGAAGGGCTGCCGACGTCCGTGGACAATGCCAAAAAAGCGGAGCCTAACGTCGTGCCGCAGGATCAAATCTGGCCGCCGTTCAACTTCACCGCCGAGGAGCAGGCCGACCTGACGGGCGTCCAGACGGATATTACGACCTATGTCGACGAAATGCGCGACAAATTCATCTCCGGTAACGCTTCCTTTGACGAGTGGGATTCGTACGTGTCCACGCTGCAAAAAATGGGCCTGGACCGCTACATCGCCATTTATCAGTCGGCGGCGGACCGTTATTCGAAATAAATGCAATATATAGGTTGATTTCAATTTTTCAACTTATATAGTGACCTCAAAGGAGCGAACAAGATATGACTCAACTGAAAGCGATTCTGATCGGCGCGGGCGCACGCGGAGCTGGTGGCTATGCCCCATATGCGCTGGACTATCCGCATGAGCTGGAATTCGTGGCCGTGGCCGAGGCGGACCCGGTGCGGCGGATCCGTTTTGCCGAGAAGCACGGCATTGGCCCGGAGCGGTGCTACGAATCCTGGGAGCCGCTGCTCGCCGCGGAACGGATGGCGGACATCGCCGTCATCTGCACGCAGGACCGGATGCATTACGGCCCGACCATGCAGGCACTGAGGCAAAAGTATCACGTCCTGCTGGAAAAGCCGATGTCCCCGGATCCGGGCGAATGCCTGGACATGGAGCAGGCGGCCAGGGATCATAACCGGTTGCTGACGATCTGCCATGTGCTGCGGTACACGCCGTTCTGGAGCACGATCAAGCGGGTGATCGACAGCGGGGCGATCGGCGAAATCGCTTCGATCCAGCTGAACGAGAACGTGGGCTACTGGCATATCGCCCACAGCTTCGTCCGTGGCAACTGGAATCACTCGGACAAGGCCAGTCCGATGATTCTGGCCAAATCCTGCCACGACATGGATGTGCTGTCCTGGCTTATGGATAAGCCGTGCATGCGGGTGAGCTCGTACGGCTCCCTGATGCATTTCCATGAAGGCCATGCGCCGGAAGGTGCGGCCGATCGCTGCCTGGACTGTGCCGTCGAGCCGGATTGCCCGTATTCGGCACCGAGGTTCTACCTCAGCGAACGGTACAAGGGCTGGGCCGGACATTTTACGCCGGAGCTGACGAAGGCGAGCATCATCCAAGGCCTCCGTGAAACGGACTACGGCCGCTGTGTATACCGCAGCGACAACAACGTCGTGGACCACCAGGTGGTCAATATGGAGTTTGAAGGCGGGGCCACAGCGATCTTCAGCATGTGCGGCTTTACCTATGAGCAGGAGCGCCGGATTCAGGTCATGGGCACGCGCGGAGAGCTCCGCGGCGAGGAAGGGAAGATCACCGTCTTCGACTTTCTGACTCATCAGCAGACGGAAATCGCCATCCCGTCCCAGGCGAGCGGCCACGGCGGCGGGGATAGCGGCATCGTCCGCAGCTTCCTCAAGGAAGTCCGCGGCTACAACGGTCAGGAGAGCCTGACTTCGGCAAGCGCATCGGTGCGCAGCCATCTGATGGCGTTTGCGGCGGAAGAATCGCGGCTGCATCAAGGAAAATCGATCGATTTGAATGAATTTGCAGTGGAATGGAAGACCAGGAAGCAAGCGGCAGAGCAGCCGAAATAGGCGATGAAGTAAGCGTGCGGTAACAAGTCATCGCTGTCCTGTTTTCCTGTGGAACGGCAAACCCAGAAAACAACTAAACCCCGAATACCTCGGGTTTAGTTGTTTTTCATTTCAGCTCTCAATCGGCCCAGCTCCCACTTCATTTCGTAAGAACTAAAATATTTTTTGTCCTCAGTGGATGTACAAAACAATTAAAAGATGATAAATTAAAGTTAATTACAGCCTTTTACAACAAGGGATGAAGCGGATTTTAATTGTCCACCAAGAGAGGACGTATGTATATTGAGGAGGGATTGATATGGCAAGTCAGGCATTGGACTTGTTTCTAAGCTCGAACATTGAGGATCTGAAAGCCAAGGGATTGTATAACGTGATTGATACGGTTCAGGGACCGAACGGCCCGTTGATCCAAATTGACGGAAAGTCCTTGATTAACCTTTCCTCTAACAACTATTTGGGGCTCGCCACCGATTCCCGGCTGGTCGACGCGGCGGTGCAGGCAGCCAAGACGCACGGTGCGGGAGCCGGTGCCGTCAGAACGATCAACGGTACGCTGGATCTTCATATCGAGCTGGAGGATAAGCTTGCCGGGTTCAAGCATACGGAAGCCGTCATTGTGTACCAATCGGGTTTTAACTGCAACATGGCCGCCATTTCTGCGGTGATGGACGCAAACGACGCCATCTTGTCCGATGAGCTGAACCACGCCTCCATTATTGACGGCTGCCGGCTGTCCAAAGCGAAAGTGATCCGCTACAAGCATTCGGACATGGAAGATCTGAGACGCCAAGCGAAAGCGGCCAAGGAATCCGGCTTATATAACAAAATCATGGTGATCACGGACGGCGTGTTCTCGATGGACGGCGATATCGCCAAGCTGCCGGAAATCGTGAAGATTGCCGAGGAATTTGACCTCATTACGTATGTTGACGATGCACATGGATCCGGCGTTTTGGGCGAAGGAGCGGGCACCGTCAAGCATTTCGGACTGTCCGACCGGATCGATTTTCAAATCGGTACGCTGTCGAAGGCCATTGGCGTCGTGGGCGGCTATGTCGCCGGTTCGAAGCAGCTGATCGAATGGCTGAAGCTGAGAAGCCGTCCGTTCCTGTTCTCGACATCCCAGCCTCCGGCGGTCATTGCGGCTTGCATCGCGGCGGTAGACATTCTGATGAACGACAAGGAGCTTATCGACAAACTGTGGGAGAACGGCCGTTTCTTAAAAGACGGACTGCGTGCTCTAGGTTATAACATCGGGCAGAGCGAAACGCCGATCACCCCTTGCATCATCGGAGACGAAGTAAAGACGCAGCAGTTCAGCAAACGGCTGATAGAGGAAGGCGTCTACGCGAAATCGATCGTATTCCCTACGGTTCCGAAGGGAACGGGCCGGATCCGCAACATGCCGACGGCCGCGCATACGAAGGAAATGCTGGAGCAGGTCATTGCCGTGTACGAAAAAGTCGGCAAAGAGATGAACCTGATCGGATAAACCGTATTTTTAGTGAGAATCATCCAAGGAGGAATGAGGCGTGAAAAGGATTCTGGTGACAGGGGCGCTTGGACAAATCGGCTCCGAGCTGGTTACCAAGCTGCGTGAACTATACGGCAACGACGCGGTCGTTGCGACAGATCTGCGTTCGTCTGCACACGAAATTACCCGGACGGGTCCTTTCGAGCTGCTGGACGTAACCAATGACAAAGCGATGCATGAAATCGCCAAGCGATATCAAGTCGATACGATCATTCATTTGGCGGCACTGCTGTCGGCAACGGCCGAAGAGAAGCCGCTCCTGGCCTGGAATCTGAACATGGGCGGACTGATGAATGCACTGGAGGTGGCCAGGGAGCTGAAATGCCAGTTCTTTACGCCAAGCTCCATTGGGGCGTTTGGGCCGTCGACGCCGAAGGACAACACACCGCAGGATACGATTCAGCGCCCCAACACGATGTACGGCGTAAATAAGGTGTCCGGCGAGCTGCTGTGCGATTACTATTTTCATAAATATGGTTTGGATACGCGGGGCCTCCGTTTTCCGGGATTGATCTCATACGTGACGCCTCCCGGTGGCGGGACGACGGATTATGCAGTGGAGATCTATTACGCAGCCGTCACCCACGGCAAGTACACGTCCTATATCGCCAAAGGCACCAACATGGATATGATGTATATGCCGGATGCGTTGACCGCGATTATTGATCTGATGGAGGCTGACTCATCACGGCTGACGCACCGAAATTCCTTTAACGTGACGGCCATGAGCGTAGATCCCGAAGCGATCGCCGCGGCGATCCGCAAGGAGATCCCCGGCTTCACGCTGGACTACGCCGTCGATCCGAAGCGGCAGGCGATTGCGGACAGCTGGCCGCATTCCATCGACGCTTCGGCAGCGAAGGCCGAATGGGGATTCTGGGCGCGTTACGACCTGGACGCCATGACGAAGGATATGCTAGGTCAACTCGGCGGAAGACAACTGCTCCGCAAAGCCTGATTCAAGGTAAAGATATCTTGATGTCTTGATGATGTTTTATAGCTGTGACAAAAAAGCCATACCCTCAAGGAAGGATGCACAAGGATGCATGGACCTTGAGGGTGAGGCTATTTTTTTTGCGAAAAAAAGTACGTACAATCTCCCTTCCTCCGGCTTTTTTTTCGATATAATGGGTAGGAAGAGCACAGGCGCGGCCAACATGAAGCACCGCTGCAGCGCCTGCCTAATCAAAGGAGGCTAGGGCATGATTTCATTTCCAAAACCGGATGTGGAGCAGTTTTTTCAGAGCTATGTCATCAGCAGCTTCGGGGTGAGCCCTGACGAATCACGGCTTGTGTTCAGCGCCAGCCTGAGCGGGAAATTCAATGTGTGGGCGATGGACTTGAAAGGGGATACATCGTATCCGTACCCGCTGACGTACAACGATCAAATGGCCAGCTTTATTAAGCCGGACCCGGAAGGGAAGCATCTGCTGACGGCGTTTGACCGGGACGGCGACGAAAACTATCAATTCCATGCGCTGAAGTGGAACGGCGGACAGCCGCTGCCGTTGTTTCCGGAGAGCGCACCGGACGAGAAGCATTACTTCGTCCATCTGTCCGAAGACGGCAATCGCCTGTATTACAGCACGTCCCGTGACAACCCGATGTTCCTGAATTCCCGGGTATACCGTCTGGATACGGGGGAAGACCGGCTGCTCCTGCAAGGCGAAGAAACAACGACCAGTCTTGACGCCGTCAGCCCGGATGAGCGGACCTTCGCTTACACCAAGAGTTATGCCAATACATACAATGTCAGTTATTTGCGTCGGGTAGGGGACGAGGAGGATCTATGCCTGACGCCTGATCCCGGGCGAGTTCATAACGCGGGCGAGGTTCATTTTCTGGATGATGAGCAGGTGGTCTTTGCCACTGACTATGACGCTGAATTTGCTTATTTGGCTTCCTTCGACCTGACGACGGGCACGTTTAAACAGCGGCTGCACATCGAGCGGGAAAGCGTGGAGCTGATCCGTCTTCATCGGGAGTCGCGGACGGTGTATCTGGTGACGGGCCGAGGGGTCGAAGACCGGCTGTACGCCTATGCTCTGGACACCGGCGAGCTGACTCCGATTCCGCTGCCCGCCGATTTGGTGCACCAGCTGACCGTAACCCGCTCAGGGAACTTGTACGTGCTCGCCCGCGGCGCCGTCAAGCCGCTGAATGTGTACCGTTATGTAGACGGGCAGTGGACGATGCTGACGAAAAACGTGCTGACGGGATTGACCGAGGAGGATCTGTCCGCTCCCGAAGTGATTACTTATTCATCTTTTGACGGGATGGATATTGAGGCGCTTCTGTACCGGGCGAAGGCGGATGCGGCCAACGGGTATACCGTATTCTGGCCGCATGGCGGGCCGCAGGCCGCGGAGCGGAAGCAGTTCCGGTCGATGTTCCAATATATCATCGCGCAGGGCTACAACATCTTCTGCCCGAACTTCCGCGGCAGCACAGGTTATGGCAGCTCGTTCGTGAAGCTGGTGGAGCAGGACTGGGGCGAAGGGCCGCGCAAGGACTGCCTGGCGGGCATGGAGTGGCTGTTCGAGCAGGGTATCTCCTCCCGAGACAAACTGTTCGTGGTCGGCGGCAGTTACGGAGGATATATGACCCTGCTGCTGGCCGGGCGCAATCCCGACTATTTCCGGGCGGCCGTGGATATTTTCGGCGTAAGCAATCTGTTCACGTTCTACCATTCCGTGCCGGACCATTGGAAGTCGATCATGGAGCGCTGGCTCGGTGATCCGGAACGCGACCGCGAACGGTTCGTCAAGGATTCGCCGATTACGTATCTGGACCAGATGGTCAATCCGATGCTGATCATTCAAGGGGCCAACGATCCCCGGGTGGTCAAGGCGGAATCCGACCAGATCGTGGAGGCGCTGCAGGCCAAGGGTCGCGACGTCGAGTATATCGTGTTTGAGGACGAGGGGCATGGCATGACCAAAAAGGCCAACGAAAAAATCGCGTACACCCGTATGGTGGAGTTCATGAACCGCTGCCAGGAATAAGCGGAGAAGGACTCTCGAAGCCGAGGGGATTGCGGGGATTCATCAACGTAGCCGGCTGTGAAGCCGGGAGAGGAGACACCGAAATGTCGGGACAAACAGAACAAGCAGGCAGGGAAGATCGGCTGTACTGGCTGCATCATTTGGAACGCTGGGCGCGTCCGATGCTGGCGCGGCTTGCGGAAGGGAGGCTGCGCGCGGAGATGCCGGTGGAGAGCAGCGGGGAAGGCCGGGAGGCTTACACCCATCTGGAAGCCTTCGGCCGCCTTCTGGACGGCATCGCCCCCTGGCTCGGGGCCGAGGGAGGAAGCGCGGAGGAGCAGCGGCTGCGCTCCGAGCTGCTGGAGCTGACGCATCAAGCGCTGGAGCATGCCTGCGACCCGGCATCCCCGGACGTGCTGAACTTTGGCGAGGGGCATCAGCCCATTGTGGACACAGCCTTCTTGTGCCAGGCTTTTCTTCGTGCGCCCCATGTTTTATGGGATCCGTTAACGGACGAGCAGAAGCAAAGATGGCTCTCCACCTGGAAGCTGACCCGCACGCGCAAGCCGTTCTTTAACAACTGGCTGCTGTTTTCGGCGGTGATCGAGACGGCTCTGGCCCGGTTTGGCGACCGGGACTGGGATCCGATGCGGATCGATTACGCCTTGAAGCAGCTGGAGCAGTGGTACGCGGGCGACGGGGTGTACGGCGACGGGCCTGCTTACCACGCCGATTACTACAACAGCTTCGTCATCCACCCGATGCTGCTGGACGTGCTGGATCACGCCGGAGCGCTGCAGCCGGACTGGGAGGCGCACAAGGGCCCGGCGCTGGTCCGGGCGCAGCGGTACGCGGAGCAGCTGGAGCGCATGGTCGCTCCGGACGGCAGCTTCCCGGTGCTCGGCCGGTCCATCAGCTACCGGACGGGCGCCTTTCATCTGCTGGCCCAGTTGGCCTGGCAGCGGCGGCTGCCGGAAGGGCTGGAAGCGGCCCAGGCGAGAGCCGCGCTGACGGCCGTCATGAAGCGCTGCTTCGAGCCGGCCGGGACGTACGACGCCGAGGGCTGGCTGCGGATTGGCCTTAGCGGACACCAGCCGGAG
Organism: Paenibacillus sp. XY044; assembly: GCF_002257645.1. Classification (GTDB taxonomy): domain Bacteria; phylum Bacillota; class Bacilli; order Paenibacillales; family Paenibacillaceae; genus Paenibacillus_AQ. Next base: position 58,606 of record NZ_NQMO01000001.1, read on the forward strand.
CTGGGCGAGGGGTATATCTCAACGGGCAGCTTGTATTTATGCGCGACCGTTCTGCTGCCCCTCGCGCTGCCGGAGAGCGATCCGTTCTGGCAGGGCGAAGCCGAGTGGACCTCCAAACGGATTTGGGGCGGCGGGCATGGCCGAATCGACCACGCGCTTGGGCATTAAGCAGCCCAATTTCAAAGTAGGATTTGTTCAAACACGAAGAGGCTGTCCTCCAGGTTATTTCGGCCTGGCGGGGACAGCCTCTTGTCCGTCTTCGTACCACGGGTTCAGGTGAACCATAACGTCGGCCACATGCTTCATGCGCTCCATGATCGTCTTTTTCACTTCCCGGCTGACATCATGCCCCTCCTGTACGGTGAGATGGTTGGGGACGCTGACTTTGACATCAACGATAATGGCATTGCCGAGCTCACGGGCACGAATGCTGTCGACGCGCTTCACATTGGGAACGGAGTAAATGATCGAGCTCAGCATGGCCAGCTGCTCGTTCGTGATGTTCTTGTCCATCAGAATATCGACGGACTCCCGTCCCATTTTGTACCCGAGACGGATCACCAGGTAGGATACGATAATCCCGGCCACTGGGTCGCCGTATTCCGTGTAAGGGATATGATAGGCTTCACCAATCAGCGAGATGCCGATCCCGATGGATGCAGCCGCGGAAGCGTAGACGTCCGCGATATGGTCGTAGGCCGTGGCGATCAGGCTGCGGCTGTTCTCGGCCTTGCCGATCCGGATGCAGTACATGTACAGAATCTGCTTCCAGATCAGGGAAATCAGCGCGGCCGCGAGCGCGATCCAGCTGGCTTCTGCCGGGGGAACGAACAGCGACTCGATCGATTTATACACCATCAACAGCGCCGCCATGACGAGAATAATCGCTACGATGCCCGATGCGATGGCTTCCGCTTTCCCATGTCCGTAGGGATGATCTTCATCCGCCGGCTTTCGCGATACCATGGCCGAGGTGAGTGCCGCAACCGTCGCCACGACATCGCCTGCATTATGAATTCCGTCGGCTACGAGAACCTTACTGCCGAATAACAGCCCGACGAAGATTTTGAGAAGGGTCAGCAGCACATTGCTGACGAGGCTGACCCATACCGCCAATATTGATTTGCTGGCCACGGATTCCAGTCTCCTCGCTCCATTCCTGGGTTTATTCCATCTATAAATAGATTGAACTAAACTTTTGCATTGAACTTCCTGTTACAACGGCCCGATAGAGGTCTATAACATTCATTTCTTTAGTTCATTCTATATAACCAAAAAATAAACGATTCCTATGACTTAAAAACATGAATCGTGGACAAGGTGACCCTGGCATGACACGACAATACTGCGGCCCGGGAGTCCTCCGAGTTAAAAGTATTCGGAAAAAGGTGGAATCATATACATCATATTCCCATTTTCCGGATCAAGCCACAGAACAAAAGCCTCCCATGGCATTTGCCTTCTCCGCACACAAGTTGGTGCAAAAGGTTGGGCAATTGACAGGAGGCTTATGCCTGTTATGAGTTCAATATTGACGTGGTTCAGGAAACTTGTTCGGCTTCCTTGGTTCAAGGGATGGATCGTCTGAGACAGCCGCGGCTATTTAAACGGAAGTTTAAAGGATTTCCTGTAGAGCGGATACAGCCACTTCACACCGCTTGGCGTCATCGAATCGGCGATCAGATGGGACAGGTACCCTGCGGTGGATACAAGCATGATTCCTTCCAGATCAAGGTATGCCTGCAGTCCGGAGCTGATCCATGCCCAGAGCCAAACCGCCCAGACGGTATGGGTCATGCCGCGGTGCTTCAGCCAAGGAGCGATACCCACAAATGCGCCCAGTCCGGACATCCAGACCATGGCGTTATGTATTCCGGCGTAAATCAAAATGCAGCCGATCAGGCTGACGAGCACGTTACGGATCATGCCGTCCTTAATGATCAGTCCGAGCAGAAACAGGACGAGCGCCAAGATGGAATATTCGAGATAAAAGCTCCCCTTGGCGATATACAGGTACCCCAGGACGATCACGAGCAGCAGCCCGGACCAGTACAGCCACTCTCTGAGCCATTTCGAGAACCGGCCGAGGGTAGAACTGAGCATGCTGGGGCCGTCGAGATCTGCGCTGAGCGCCGATAAGGCGGAAACCGCGATATACATCGCTGCATGCTTCAGCGTAAACGGATAATGGGCTGCGGCGGCAGCGCCGATCACTACGCCTATTGCGAGATGTGTCGAACCCTTCATTTCTCCTCCTCTGACTGACATATGGATGATTGCAGGCAAACATATGTTTGCTAACGTATTATACACGTTTTGGCGTCATGTGTACATGCCTGTCTAAGAGGAAGGGGCAAAAGATCGTAGTCATCAGCGGGTTAATCGGCCGAATTCGCTGCTTCCGATTTCGCTCCCGCCGTGGAAGCCTCCGTGCGTCCAAGCAAATAATCAACGGAGACCTGAAAATAATCAGCCAGCCGCGACAGCGTATCAAAATCCGGTTTCCTACGGTTTTTCTCATAGTGGGACAAGGCCGCACGGCTGATCCCCAGGGTTATGGACAATGCCTCCTGAGTCAATCCCTTCTGCTCCCTAAGCTCTGATATTCGGTTGCCGTAATTCATTTCTTTCCCCCCCTTGAATACCCGGGTATGCGTAAGCAATTGGTCCTGCTAAATAACGCTTGACATGATACAAAATGTATCGTAAATTAACAGTGTCGTCAATAGTGTAAGCCGTTTTTGAACCGATTTACCCAAAAAAACAGGTTCGTTCTCCTCTTGGAAAGTCAATCTTTATTCATAGTTTATGCCAAATCCAGGAATAAAGACGCATTTTGTCACAATCGGTTACACCAGGAAGCAAGAACCAGTTCACATTCTGTCGAGCTTCCTGATTTAATGATACATAATGTTGCGTAGTGTTTCAAAAATCAATGAGATGGATGCTGATACGTATGATCGATACACACTGCCATATCCTGCCGGCTGTGGACGATGGCCCGAAAACGATCGATGGGGCACTGCGCATGGCTTCGGCTGCGGTGGAAGAGGGGATTACCACGATTATCGCTACCCCGCATCACCGAGAGAGACACTATCTGAACTCCGCCAAAAAAATCAACCGCCGCGTGAAGCTGTTCAACGCCAAGCTCAAGCGCCGCGGCATCCCCTTGAAGGTGCTCCCGGGTCAGGAATATCACCTTACCGAAAACTATCCCAAAGAATTCCGGCTCGGCCGGATCCAGACGCTTGCCGGCAGCCGCTATTTACTCGTAGAGCTTCCGTCCCGCAAGGTACCCGGTTATTTTGCTGACTTTCTTGCCTTCATGAAGCGGCAAGGCATTCGGGTCGTCATTGCTCATCCCGAACGGAATCTGGGGATTATCGATCAGCCCGACCAGGTATCGGGATGGATCCGGGACTTTGGCGTCCTGCTGCAGGTTACTACACAGTCGCTTGCCGGTTTTTTTGGGGAATCGGTGCAGAGCACGGCTGCGTACTTGTGCAAGCAGCGGCTGGTCCATCTGATTGGAACGGATGCGCACAATACGGTCCGAAGGAAATTTTATGCGCAGGAAGGAATCGGGATCATCGACAAGCTGTGTGGAGCAGGGTTCCGGAAGAGCTTGGAGGACCATGCGGTGCAGCTCGTCAGCGGAAAGGAGATCGTAACGTTTCATCAACCTACCGTCTAGAGTGGACGGCAACCATTAGATGAAATTTGGGGGAATAATTTATGGAATTTAAGCTGCTGCTGCAAATGTTAAGGAAGCGCCTTTGGCTGATCGTACTCGTGGTGGTTGTGTGTTCGGCGGGCACCGGTGCCTACAGCATCTATGTCATGAAGCCGGTATATGAGGCAAGCAGCACGATGATCGTCAATAAGTCGAATCTGGACAACGGAGGAAAGCCGACGCTCGATATTAATGAAATCAATTCTAATATTATGCTGATCAATTCCTATAAGGTCATCATCAGCTCCGCTTCGATTATGGAAAAGGTCGTGAGCCAGTATCCTGGTCTGCATGAGACCGCACAGGACTTGATGAACCGGATCGAGGTTGTCACGACCCAAAATTCGCAAATCATCGAGCTCAAAATTCGTGACGCTTCCTACAAGCATGCCAAAGAGATTGTGGACGCCGTGTCGCTCGTGTTCAAGCATGAAATTCCCCAAATCATGAAAGTGGACAATATTTCGATTTTGGACAATGCCTTGTCGACGAATGTACCCGATCCGGTCAGTCCGAATGTCCTCCTCAATATCGTCATCGCTTTTGCCGCATCGTTCATGATCATCGTCGGCGTAGTCCTGTTAATGGAGTATTTGGATGACACGATCAAGTCCGAAGAGGACGTGGAGCGGTATCTTGAGCTGACGACGCTGGGAGCGATCCGGAAAATGAAGAAGCGGGACCTGCGAACGCGGGCGGCCGCCCAGTCCAAACAACAGGCAGGTGAAAAGTATGCGTCAGTCAGCCAATAGAAACAAGCTGATCATGAACGTCAACCGCGGATCGTCGATCTCGGAAGGGTACCGCAACATCCGGACCAATATCCAATTTTCCGGCTGGAATCAAAAGCTGCAGGTGCTGGCCGTGACCTCGACTCAGGCGGGGGAAGGGAAATCGACGACGATCAGCAATCTGGCGGTGGCTTATGCCCAGGAAGGAAAAAACGTGCTGCTGATCGACGCGGATCTCAGGCATCCTTCGCTTCAGAGCATTTTTAACGTGCCGAACCGGCTCGGGCTCTCGAACCTTCTCGCGGAACAATGCGCTTTCGGCGATGTCGTGCAAACGACCGTAGTGGATAACCTTACACTGGTGACCGCCGGTCCGGTTCCCCCAAATCCGACCGAGCTGTTATCATCCGACCGGCTGCAGGAAGTGATCGACGGCTGGAAGTCCGTCTACGACGTGATCCTGATCGATACTTCACCGGTGATGGCCGTCGCCGACGGCTTGATCGTCTCATCCGTGTGCGACGGTGTGATCCTTGTCGTCCTGTCGGGGAAAGTCAAGCGCGAGTATATTCAGAAAACGAAAGAGAAGCTGGAGCTTGCGAAGGCAACGATTCTCGGCGTCGTTCTGAATCAGAAAAAGTACAGTAAATCAGAGGCGAACCAGTACCGTTATTACGGTCATCAATAGAGTTTTTTGGACATTTCGGACATCAAGAAACACCTGAACGCAAGGCACATCTTCAGGTCATGTCTACTGCACCTTTATCACGGGTAGGCACTCGGTCATGCTGTGGGTATGCGGATACCTTAGACGTTCATCGTCGAGAGCGTGATGTGAGGTCGGGTTCAATGCCCGGAAACACTCATGCTTCGGATGGAAGCATGAGCTATGCTGCTCGTGGTCAGTATAGCTCATCCTTTCATCCAGATGAACAGAAAAAACATACAATCCAAGGATACAACAATATATAAGCTGGGGGTTTATTCAAGTGAAAAAAGTGAAAAAGGCCATTATACCGGCCGCCGGACTCGGTACCCGTTTCCTGCCGGCGACCAAAGCCATGCCCAAAGAAATGCTGCCCATCGTCGACAAGCCGACCATTCAATACATTGTGGAGGAAGCGATTGAGGCGGGAATTGAGGACATTATCATTGTCACCGGTAAGGGAAAACGGTCGATTGAGGATCATTTCGATTACTCCTTCGAGCTTGAGCTTAGCCTGCTGGAAAAAGGGAAGCTGGACGTACTTGAAATGGTCCGGCGTTCGTCGGCCGTAGAGATCCATTATATCCGGCAAAAGGAAGCCAAAGGTCTCGGCCATGCCATATGGTGCGCGCGGAATTTTATCGGCGACGAGCCCTTCGCAGTGCTTCTCGGAGATGACATCGTCCGCGCGCAAGCACCTTGCATCGGGCAGCTGGTCCGGCAGTACGAAAAGCACGGCTGCTCCGTCGTCGGGGTCGGGCAGGTGCCGTACGAGCACACATCACGGTACGGCATCATCGATCCAAGTGCCATCCACGACACGGACAAGCGGACCTTTGAGCTGCGCAAAGTGGTGGAAAAGCCCGCTGCGGGAGAGGCGCCGTCGAATTTGGCCATTATGGGCCGTTACGTGCTTACCCCGGAAATATTCAGCCTTCTGGAACATCAGGAGGCCGGTTATGGCGGAGAGATCCAGCTTACGGATGCCATCCAGCAGCTGATCGTTAAACATCGCTGCCTGGCTTATGAATTCGAAGGTGAACGTTTCGACGTCGGCGAGAAGCTCGGGTACATCCTGACGACCATTCAGTTTGCGCTTCGCCAGGGAGAACTCCGGATGCCCCTCTTAAGGGAACTGGACCGAATTCTGCAGACGGAGAATGTGGAGCCGAAGCTTTGACCGGGATGTGAGCGCCTGGTTGCAGTATGAAACGGTAAAAGGAATTTCATAATCCTATGAAATGAAGGCAGGGGCGGACTTATGGTCAGAAAAATTTGCGTCGTGGGGCTGGGTTATATCGGACTGCCGACAGCCAGCCTGCTTGCGATTAAAGGCTTTGAAGTGCATGGCGTGGACACGAACCGGCATGCGGTAGAGTTGATTAACCAAGGCGAAGTCCACATCGTGGAACCGGATTTGGACATTATGGTGAAGGCGGCCGTTCAAAGCGGCCAACTGCACGTTTCGGAAGAACCGGAGGAGGCCGATGTATTTATCCTGGCCGTTCCCACTCCCTTTGAGGAGGACCAGAAGCCGGATCTATCCTACGTCAGACAGGCGGCTGCTTCCGTGGCTCCTTTCCTTCGGCCGGGCAATATCGTCATCCTGGAATCCACGAGTCCGGTGGGGACGACCGAGATGGTTGCACGCTCGATTCTGGACGTCCGGACCGACTTGACGGTATCTGGAGCCCCGCAGCATGCTGCCCGGCGGATCTATGTCGCCCATTGTCCTGAGAGGGTGATGCCGGGGCAAATCCTCCGAGAGCTTGTGGAAAACGACCGGATTATCGGGGGGATCGATAATGAGTCGACTCAGCGGACCGTGGCCTTTTACAAGCAGTTCGTCAGCGGAAAAATACTCGAAACCAACGCCAAAACGGCGGAGATGGCCAAGTTGACCGAAAATTCCTTCCGTGATGTCAACATCGCTTTCGCCAACGAGCTGTCGCTCATCTGCGACCATTTGGACATCAACGTGTGGGAATTGATCCGGCTGGCGAACCACCATCCGCGGGTGAACATTCTTCAGCCGGGGCCGGGGGTGGGAGGGCACTGTATCGCGGTCGATCCATGGTTTCTCGTCAACGCTGCACCGGAACAGGCCAAGCTGATTCATACCGCCAGAATCGTTAACGACTATAAGCCCGGTTACGTCGTGAATAAGGTTACGGAGCGGGCTAAACGTTTGAAATCGCCCGTCATTGCTTGCCTGGGACTTTCTTTTAAGGCGAACATCGACGACCTGAGGGAAAGCCCGGCGCTTGCGATCGTGGAGCATTTGGCCAAAGCGCGGATCGGGGATATTTATGCGGTGGAGCCGCATATCCAGCATCTGCCGGCTTCGCTCACGGCAACCGGGGTTCAGCTGTTGGAAGCGGCAGAGGCGGTCCGTAAAGCGGATATCGTACTGCTGCTCGTGAACCACGACGCTTTCTCCCATATTGACCGCAATCTGCTTCAGGAAAAAATCGTGATCGACACAAGAGGCTTCTTCAGCGAGCTGCCCCGGGAACGGGTCGGGGTGCAGTGATGTCCACGCTGATGATGAAAGTGAAAAAGCTTCGCACGATGCCGCTGCATGCGGCGGCCGCCAAGGTCGCGGGAAAAGCCCTTGAGGAAACGCGTACCGCCTATCACAGCATTCGGCACAGACTGGCTCCGGCCGTGCTGGAACCGAGCCTGTTCAGCGGATTCCGGAGCCGCGCCCGGTTCCTGTTCGATCCGCAGGACAAGGAGCGGTATACCGGACTGCTGCGCGATGATGGCGCCGAAACGGAAATCATCCGGCAGGCGGACCGCATTTGCGCCCATGAGTTCGATCTGCTGGGATCGGGTCCGGTGTCCCTCGGGCAGCGGCTTCCCTGGCATGAAGATTTCAAGTCGGGATACCGGTGGGAGCCCCGATATTATAAACGAATCCGAACGGTCGATTTATCGAACCGGGCTGACGTGAAGGTTCCCTGGGAGCTTTCGCGTTTTCAGCATGTCTTTACGTTGGGGAAAGCTTACTGGCTGACGGGCAGGGAAGCCTACGCGCTTGAATTTCAAGCCGAGCTGGACGACTGGATGCGGGAGAATCCCCCCGAAATGTCGATAAACTGGACCTGCGCGATGGATGTGGCGATCCGTGCCGTCAATTGGATTGCGGGCATCTATTTTTTCCGGGAAAGCCCTTCGCTCCGAGAAGCGTTCTGGGACCGGGTTCATGCCTCGCTGTACAGGCACGGCGGGTTTATTATGAACAATTTGGAGAACATGGGCGAGCATACGGGAAATCACTATTTATCCGATCTCGCCGGGTTGATCGGACTGGGCCTTTATTTTGGGGATATGGAGGTGCGCGGCAAAGGAATAAGCGGCTCTGCCCCCAAGGAGTGGCTTGCTTACGGCATCCGGGAAACCGAGCGGGAAATGTTCGTGCAGGTGAACGGGGACGGATCGAACTATGAGGCTTCCACCTCCTATCACCGGCTCGTCACCGAGCTGTTTGTCCTGCCCGTGGTCTGGTGCCGCAACAACGGGATCGGATTCACGCCGGAATATATGAAGCGGCTCGAGAAGATGCACGAGTTCATGCTGGACCTCATGAAGCCCGACGGGCGAACGCCGGTCATCGGCGATGCGGACGACGGACGCGTGATGATCGCGTCCAATTACGGCCGGTGGGCGCCGGTGGATTGCCGCCATATGCTGGCCGTTGCCGGCGAGCTGTTCGACCGCGACGAGTTTCGCGCCGCCGGCCGTCTGCACCGCGAGGAAGCGATGTGGATTGCAGGGCTGCCCTCGCACCGGCCCTATGCCGAGCCTGAACGAGCGCCCTCGGGCCGGCCTTGCGCGGCGTATCCGGATGGCGGCTATTATGTGCTGCGCAGCAGCATGGCGTACTGCCTGGTGCGCTGCGGGGAACTGTCTTTTCACGGCCATGGGGCCCACAGCCACAACGACCAGCTGAGTTTTGAGCTTCAGGTGTCCGGCCAAGATGTCTTTGTCGACCCAGGTGCCTATGTATACTCTGCCGATTACCGGCTGCGCAACCTGTTCCGAAGTACGGGAATGCATAACACCGTTCAAGTCGGCGGGTATGAACAAAACGATTTCGATGAACATGAGCTGTTTCTGATGCGGGAGCAGACGTTTGCGTGCTGCGATGCCTTCAGGGAAGGCTTCTTCGCCGGCAGCCACTCGGGATATGCCGGCAAGTGCAGCGTCATCCATCGACGCGAGTTTGATTTTCGGGAGGGTGAGCTTACGCTAACGGACCGGCTGGATCCGGCTTTACCGGGGCCGGAGGAGATCCGGGAATTTACGGCATCATTCATGCTGGCGCCAGGAGCGGCTGCAGCCGAATCGGACGATAAAGTCCTCATTCGAATAGCCGGAGTTACGATACATATGAGTTTTGAGGGCGCGTCCGCCATTCAAATGGAAGATTCGTGGGTTTCGGACCGCTACGGCGTGCGGCGTGCAAGCCGGCTGATCCGGGTCCGCAGCAGTCAACCGGGAGGGCTTCGTACCCGCATCCGTTGGAAATGAAATCGCAGCAGATGCACATGTTGACTTAGTAAACAAACGCAGCAGCTCAAGTGAACGAGGTGATCCTTCCATGAAAGTCGTATTCATCGGTCCGCTACCGCCTCCGCGCGGAGGTGTATCCGTCCATCTCAGCCGACTGTCAGCCGTCATGGAGCGGCAGGGCATCGGTTATGAGATTTATAACGAAGCCAAGGGCGCAAGCCGCAAGCCGCACGTCCATCCCTTGAACCGGTACCGGCGGTTTCTGTTCAAGATCCCTTTCCTGAAGGGGGATGTTCTACATTTTCACACCATCGATCCGAGGCTTCGCAGCCTGCTTGGGCTGTATAAACGGCTTGGCCAAAAAATCATCCTGACGGTTCACGGGGTCAATCTTGAAGATCAGATCCGGCATTCCGGTCCGTTCAGGCGATGGATTCTCCTCCGCAGCCTGAAGAGCATCGACCTGATCATCTGCGTCAATGAAGACACCACCCGGTTTTTGCGGGAGCAGGGATTTCGTCATGACCGGGTCGTCACCATTCCGGCATACATTCATCCGCTGGATCAAGCGGAAGAGGCTAGCGCCATTCCTGCCGGGGTGTACAAGTTTTTGGAAGAAGCGGATTTTGCGATTTGTGCGAACGGCTATGTCCGCTTTTACCGCGGGGAGGATCTGTACGGCTTCGATTTGTTGATCCAACTGATGAGGGAGCTGCGCGGCCGCGGCATCCGGATCCGGCTGTTGATTGCGGTCATGGGGGTCTCCGTTCAAACCGGGGAGGAACGAAGCCACTATTTGAGGCTTAAACGGGAGCTTGATGAGTGCGGACTGAACAGCGACGTCATGTTCTATGAAGTGGACGATACGGAATTTTATCCGATCCTGAAGAAAAGCCACTTATTTATCCGGCCGACCAACACGGACGGTTACGGCATGTCCATTGCAGAGTCGCTGCACGGACGCATTCCTTGTGCGGCGAGTGACGTATGCAGACGGCCGGAGGGGACGGTCATGTTCCGTTCCCGAGACCTGGCGGATCTTACCGCCAAAGTGAGCGATATCATCGACCACTATTCGCGGTACAAGGACCAGCTGCGGAACCTGCAGGTCGAGGATTATGCATCGGAGCTCATCCAGGTCTACTCCAGAATCGCGGGGCATGGGGCGCCGAATGGCAAGCCGGCTGTGGAGGTCTATGGAAAATAAAAAAATTTTCTCCAACGGCGTCGCCTATTTCTGCTCCTCCCTGATGACCCAATTGGTAAACCTGATCCTCATCCCGCTGTACACCCGAAACTTAAGCCAGCAGCAGTACGGACAGTATGACATCATTCTCAGCATTCAGCAGCTGCTGGCACTTGGCATTACGTTGGGCGTATTTTCGGGAATGGTCCGGTTTTACCACGAATACGACAACAAGCTGGAGCTGAGAAACACGGCGGTGAATTTCTCCCTGCTGTGGGGGCTGGCATTTATTCTCATCGCTTGGGCCGTGAATCCTTGGATCTATCCCCATGTGTTCGTTCATTTCTCGGATTCCACCCATCTGTTTATCCCTTATGTCGTGATGAGTTCCGTGCTGGCCTGCCATAATTTGATCTACTCCAGCTACTACACGATGCAGTTTAAGGCGCTGCTCGCCAGCAGCATTCAAATCGCCACGATGGCATTTACGCTGCTGTACGCGCTGTACTTTTTTCTGGTGCTGAAGATGGGGGTTCTCGGCATTTTGCAGGCCCAGCTGTTCGGCCATTTGACGGTGTTCGCCCTGCTCTTCCTGATTCATATCCGGCAGTACCGCTTCAGGCTGAATATCCGGCAGCTGCGGATGATGCTCAGCTACGGGACGGGGCTGATCGCTGGCGATGTATCCGCATGGGTTCTGTCCCTCAGCGACCGTTTTCTGATCAAGGGTTTTATGAATCTGTCTTCGGTGGCGGTGTATTCCATCGGTTACAAAATCGGCATGCTGATCAATCCGGTGTTCATCAACCCGTTCATGTCCGTGTTCACGCCGTTCAAATACGCGATGTACAAGGAATCGGCCGGGCCGGAGCAGATCCGGAAAATGTTCAGGCTGTACAACTTCGTGGGCTGGTTGTGTGTGCTGGGGCTATCGCTGTTTGCCAATATAGCCACCCAACTGGTCGCCACCGAGGAATACCGGGATGCGAACTACATCATCCCGATCGTGGCGATTTCGTATTTTTTAGCCGGTGCGGCTGACTTCTATGCGCTGGGGCTCCATATCGCCAGGAAAATGAAGCTGTACTCGATCATTATCATTACGGCCGCCCTGATCAACGTCGGCTGCAATGTGATGCTCATTCCGCTTCTCGGGCTGTACGGTTCGGCCATATCCACCGTGATCGCTTATATGGCTTCGAATTATTTGTTTTACCGATTTGGCACCAAGTATTATTCCATTGGGCTCGGCCTGCTGTTTCCGTACAAGTACTTGTCCGTTACCTTGCCGATTTACGGCATTTATTTCGTCTTGATGCAGGTGATCCATTCCGTGCTGCTGGAGATTCTGTTCAATGGAATTCTCTGCTGCGCCTTCGTTTACTTATGCCTGCTGTGCAAGCTGGTGTCCAGGGCGGAGCTGGGCGGGATGATCCGGCAGGTGCTCAAACAGAAGTCGAATATGTCCATGAAAGGAGTCCAATCCGAGCTATGAATATCCGAATTGTGACCGATATGGAGGAATTTCAAAGCCTTCAGGAAGACTGGGAGCGGTTGGAGCTTCAGGATCCGGATGCAACCTATTACAGTACGTTTCAGTTCAATTATTTCTGGTGGAAAACCCACAGCAAGGACCCGAGCAAACGGCTCTTTATCGTGTGCTGCCTCCTGGACAACAGGATTGTGGGGATCGCCCCGCTCATGATTCGCCGTGACCGCAGCAAGCTGTTCAGCTGCAGCACGCTTTGCTTTATCGGACAGGGTGATTATTTCACCTTCCTGCTCCAAAGGGGGAGCGGAAGCGAGCTCAAAATCCTGAAGGAGCTGTTTGGCTCGATTCACGCTAACGACAGCCTCTGGGACAAATTTGAGCTGACCCACCTGACGCAGGAGTCGCAGCTGCTTCATTACCTGCTTCGCCATGAGCAATATAACGAACATGTACAGTACCTCACTTCCTGTCCGGTCATCCCGATCAGGGAGCATGAGACCTACGAGCGGCTTAGCCAAACGAAGGATTTTATCAAAATGAAAAAGACCCGGGACAAATTGCGCAAACAGGTGAACTACCGCTTCAGGGTCGTCACCGGCCAGCAGAACGCGGAAATTTATGACCGGGTAGCCCGTGTGCACCTGCTGCTCAAGGAGTATTTGCAGTCCGAAAAAGGCAGGTCCGAAAGACGAAGCCTGTTTGAAAACCAATACACCGACGAGTTTCTCAGACGCCTTTTCCAGAATAACGATCAGGTGGTCGTCTTTCTGCTGGAGGATGAACACGGGGAAATTATCAACTACAGCATCTGTTATCTTTACAAGGATATTCTGTATGATTGGAATTCGGGTTACGCCCCCGAGTATTCGTCTTTTCATGGTTTAGCCAACGTGCTCATGGTTGAGACGCTGGAGCATTTGTTCAAGGAGAAGCTCGGCAAGCGGCTAGACTGCGGAGCGGGCAGCTATGCCTGGAAGTTTAAATGGACCAGTCGATTCAACGTGAACTATACCTTCAAAATGTGGAATCTGCTGAAAGCCAGAGGACGGTTGTACCGGTTTTTGTCCGGATTCAAGACGATGCTTCAGACCGCCTTCATCATGACCGGAATGATTGAGATCATGCTGTAATGCCTGATCGGCAGCCGAGTTGACTCAAGGATAAAGGAGTTTAACTGGAATCATGAGTATAAAAATTGTTAACGATACCGATGGATTCCTTGGCATTCAAGAGGATTGGGAGCGCTTGCAGGAGCTGGACGAAGAATTAACCTACTACAGCACCTTTCAATACAACTATGCGTGGTGGCTGACCTTTGGTCAGGACCCGAACAATAGGCTGTTTATTATTTGCTGCAGCAGGGATAACGAAATGGTCGGCATCGCTCCGCTTGTCATCCGTACGGTGGATAAAAAAATTGTGAAATGCCATGTGCTCGGCTTTATGGGCAAGGGCGATTATTTCAATTTCATTCTCAATTCCCAAAAAGGCAGTCCGGCTGCGATCATCAAGGAAATCTTCAAAGCCATCGAGGACCATTCGGACCTGTGGGATAAAATTGAATTGACGCACCTGGCAACCGACACGTCGCTGCTTCACTTTTTACTGCGCCATGACAAGTACAACCCGAGCATCAAGTACCTCACCTCCTGCCCGAGCATTCAAATCGGCGGATTGGATATCGAAGCCGGATGGGAGACGACCGGAATTAATGCCAAGGCGAGAAAGAAGCTGAGGAAGCTACAGCAGGAGACCGGGTATCAATTCAAAATGGTCGATTGCCGGCAAAGCGGGGATATTTACGACCGGATCTCCGATGTTCACAAGCAGGAGAAGGCGTATCTGCACGAGCAGAGGGGGAGGTTTGACCGCAGGAGCTTGTTTGAGGACCGGATGAATGAGGAGTTTTACAAGCGGGTTTTCATGAATAACGACAAGGTGATCGCATCCTTCCTTGAGCTTCAGGATTCGAGTGTGATGATCGCGTACCAGCTGTTTTTTCTGCACAGGGGAAAGCTGTATGGCTGGAATACCGGATATTCGCCCGACTATGCCAAATACGGCGTCTTCGACGTGCTGATGCTGGAAACGATCCGCCGGATGATCGAGCTGGGGCAGGTGACGGACATCGATCTGGGTGCCGGTACGTACCCGTGGAAGTTTCGGTGGACCAATCAATTTACCGTCATGTATTCGCTGCAACTGTGGAACAATGACCGCCTTCACACCAGGCTGTACCGGATGCTGGTAAAGGGGAAGGGGATCTTGAAGTACCTGAACCGAAAAGCCGCTTTGCATTCCTGAGGCGCCTGACGGAAGGAAAGGGATAAGGGGACAACATCATGCACATGGAGAAATGCAAATGGTTTAACGGCGCCGATTCGCCCGTTTTTTTTATGATTGATGACCTGGCCAATACGTGGGTGGACGTCAACCATAACGGAGTCCCCGACTTGGAAGAGGATTGGGGATATTGCAAAAATGGCGAAGCCTCCTCCTTCCGGTACTTGAATGAGCACATTCTGCGGCATTTTCCGCAGGTCAAGGTCACCTTCTTCGTCCCGGTGGGCGCCCGGGCAGGCATGTCCGATCACCCGGTATGCAGGCAGATCTCCCTACCGATCAACGCCGATGAGGAGAGCAAGGCTTTCTTCCAAGGCGTCCATCAGCACCC
The DNA here is from genome assembly GCF_002257645.1 of Paenibacillus sp. XY044. Taxonomy (GTDB): domain Bacteria; phylum Bacillota; class Bacilli; order Paenibacillales; family Paenibacillaceae; genus Paenibacillus_AQ. The sequence goes on from NZ_NQMO01000001.1 coordinate 73,649, forward strand.
GAGCTATGAACTCGCCTATCATGGAACGACCCATGGCAGAACGGGCCCGACTCCAGAGGATTTTATACAGGAATGGGAGCTGTTCGGAAGTCCCGAAGAAGCGATGAAGCGCATCGGGGAAGGGGTATCGGTCTATGCCGATGCCGTCGGTGAAAGGCCGAGAGGGGGCAAATACTGCGGTTACGCCGGCAACGCTTTCTCGGATGAAAGCATTGAACGGGCCGGCTTCACCTGGTGGTGCAGATACTGGAACCGGGGGGCGGGAGATCCTGCGATGAGCCGGATCAGCGGCGGGGATCCGGATCCGCTGACCAACTACGATATTAAACGCTTTGGCGAAAGCGGCGTCATTGACATTCCTTCGACGGTGGATGGAGGGCTGCTGAATGGGATTTACCGGCCCGATGCTTCCTTGAAGGGGATGGCCAAACGGCTCTTGAAGACATCTTTCAGCCGCTGGAAGCTCCGCGAGCTGGATTATTTGCTGGAGAACAGGCTGGTCATCGGCATACAGGAACATATTTCGCCCGCGCGAGACGATGGGAAGAGGCAGTCACCCAACATTTTTGACGACTGCGGCAGCCTGCAGGCGATCTTTCGTTATTTGGACGGTAAAAATGTGTGGTACTGCACCGGATCGGAGCTTGCCGATTATGTAAATCTCCGGGATCACGTGCAGGTCGTGACCTATCCGGATGAGGAAAGTGTGTTTACGCTGGAACACGAATCCAGGTACGGAAACGGCATTCTCTCGCTGAAACTGGACCAGCCCCATCCCGCAAGCATCCTGCTTCCTGACGGCACGACGGTCCGGGCGGCGGACGGGATTGCGAACCTTCCGTTGATGAAAGGGGAATATTTCATTCGGGAAGGTGAAACCAGATGAAGAAGACGATGATCGTCATCTCGGATTATATCGAAGACGCACCCGTGGTCGCATCGGTCCGGTATGCCGGGTTGATGAAGCATTTCATGGAACAATACCGCCTCATCGTCGTGAGCGACCGGAAATGCGGACCGATGCCGAGCCGGTATGCCACCGTCAATTACAAATACGATACGCCCAGCAGTACCTTTACGCAGACGATGGATGGCGGAGAGCCGTCCGGCCGAGGGTTGAAACAGCGGCTCGAAGGCGTGCTCAGAAACAAATGGACGATCACGGCATGGAGGAACTTTAAATACAGCTCCTATGCTTTCAGGCGCATGAACATCCGCCTCTTCCGCGAGCTGGATGCATGTTTGGAGCAGAATGACGTATCAGCCGTTTTTTTGACGATTCCGGATGTGTACGGATTGTACATCCTAGAATACCTGAAGCGCAAAGCGCCGGAAATTCCGATTATGATCGAGATCAGAGACATTATTAACCATGACATCGGTGAGGGTCAGCCTCGCCAGGCTTACCGCAGGGCAGAGAGGATGATTCCCCGGCTGGCGGACGAAATTGTGGCCGTGTCTCAGGGGATCCGGCAGCATTATGACCTCGGGCGTGAAAGGCCGTCCATACGGCTGATCCGTAACGGGTACGACGAGGAACTATTTCGAAACTGCGCATTTCAACGTATTTCCGACAAAATTTGCGAGCTGACATTGGCTCATATAGGCTCCATCTATAAAGGGCGGAACATTCGCGCATTGATCGAGGGGCTGCAGCTGTTCCATGAGAGGTCCGGCATCCGGATCAAGCTGAAAGTCGTAGGGCTGCTTGACCAGCAGGCCGCCAGGGATCTATCCAATATGAACATGACAGGTGACGGGGTTACGGTGGAGATCGTAGGAAGCGTCAAGCATGAAGCGGCGGCGTCACTGCTGAGAGAAGCGGACGTAGCGGTCATTCTTACGCATACCAAAGGCAGCGATTATGCCATCCCGGGTAAAACCTTTGAATATATCGGCGCGTGTAAACCGATCTTGGCCGTTACGGCCGACCGGGAGCTGATGGAATTGGTCCATGGCCGATACGGCATCTGCGCTGGACATCACCGGGACAGCGTGGCCGATGGCTTGACTGACTTGATCGGCAAGGAATTCGACTTCTCCGGCCGGTCAACCTTTTCCCGTACGAACCAGGCGAAGCAGCTGCTGGCCATGATCGGAGAGCATGTACATGGTGCGAAGCAAAAAAAAGTAGAGAGGGTATAAAATGGCGCTGATTTTGTCCTGTTTCTATGTGCTGCATGAAATGCTGTCCGCCAACTTGGACCTGCTGTATTTCCTCAGCCTTGTCCTGATTCTCGTGGATATATATAAAAACAAGCGGCTGACGGTCAAATCATTGGGCTACATCTACCTCATCGTCCTGTATGCGCTGCTGCAGATCGTGCTGAACGACCAGGTGGAGATTCCAAGACTGGTGATTAATGTCGCTAAAATCTTTCTGAATGTCTTTTTATTTATTCAAATCAAGGAATCAAAAATCCCTTTGCCGGTATGGAGGAAGATGACCGTTTATTCCTCTTTGCTTCACTTCATCCTTCTTGCCGTCAGTCTGGTGTTCAAAACGGAATGGCTGTGGAGATTGGACGAAACCGTCAATATTTATCAAAAGACGAGGCTGTCGCTGCTGTACTTTGAACCGAGCGAGGCCTCTTTTCATGCTGCCCTGCTTGTACTGCTGCTGGTCTTCTTTACCCTGCGGGAAAAATCAGGGTCAAAGAACCTTCTCCACTTGGCGCTGATCGGCGCGAACCTGGTCATCGTGGTGCTCTCGGCCGGCATGGGCGGGATGTTCAGCCTGTCGTTGGCCTGCGTCGTGATGTACCTGTTCTATTTGAAGGAAAACTTCAGCGTGGTTCGGGTACTCGGACTCATTGCATTGACCTTTATGGCGGTGCTTGGCGTGCTGGCGGTCGTGTACAGCAATAACAGCTTCTATCTTCGCTTCAACGATATCGTGAACGGAAATGACGGATCGGTCGTATACCGGTTCAACGTCAGCTTTCGCGTCATGAAACAGATGCTGATGGATACTCATTATTTCGGCATCGGATTCGGCAACCTGAATACGGAAACGATTCGAAACATGTATGCGGGCGTCGGACTGGTGGATGTCATCTCCAATTCCTTTATGTACGCCTTGGCCGAAGGAGGATGGCTGATGCTCGTACTCCTCGTTGCCTTTTTCCTGTCGCTGATCCTTCCGGTTCGCCCGGAAGAAAAAATATTGAAGTTCGCGCTGCTCCTTTTTATTGTGAGCTACCAAATCGCCGGCGGATATTTTACGAACCCGGTCAATTGGATCGTCTATGGAATCATAGCGAATCCCTATTTGCTTCGGCACAGCCGCAGCCCAAATCCCGCCCCTTCTGCGAGTCTGCCCGCAGGCGTTCACAGCACGGGGACCTTGGAGTTGAAGCGATGAGATTGCTGCATGTCACCCTCGGATTGCCCCCCTACCGAACAGGCGGACTGACGAAATACAGCGTCGATCTAATGCTGGCCCAAAAGCAGCAAGGTCATGAAGTCAGCTTGCTGTATCCGGGGCGTTTTACTTTGTCCGGAAAAATGAAAACAAAGCCCAACCCTCCGTTTGAGGGCATCGGCGTATACGAGATCATCAATCCGCTTCCGGTTCCCCTGCTCGGAGGGATCGGCCGTCCGGCCGCTTTTTCCAGAGCTGGTGATCCGGCGGTTTTCCTTGAGCTGCTCCGGGAAATTCAGCCGGATTTGATCCATTTTCACACCTTGATGGGGATCCATAAGGAGCTCCTGGAGGCCGCCAAGGCGCTGCGGATCCGGACGGTGTATACGTCGCACGACTACTTCGGCATCTGTCCCAAGGTCAACCTCCTGAATGCGGAGGGAGTCCACTGCGACGATTATGATCAGGGAAAGAGCTGCATATCCTGCAACCAGCATGCTTATTCGCCGCAAATGATCTACGTGATGCAGTCCCACAGCTACAAGCGCTTGAAAAACAGCCGGATTCTGCAAAAGGCCCGCAGGGCCGTCAAAGGACGCACTTCCAGCCATAAGCCAATGAAAGCGGGGGATTCAAAACCTATGATTCATCCGGAGCGGGCCAACGAATACAAAGAACTCAGAAGCTATTATCTGGAAATGTATCAAATGATCGACGAATTTCATTTCAACAGTCAGGTGGCCAAGGAGATCTTTACGGCTTACCTGAACGTGAAGGGCAAAGTCCTCTCCATCCGCCACCGGCATATTGCCGACCAGAGAGTCTTAAAATCATTCCCTGCCGGGGAGGAACCCCTGCGCATCGCTTATTTAGGGCCGGTTGACCGCTATAAGGGATTTTTCCTGCTGCAGGAGGCGCTGGCTCAGCTGCTTGATAGCCATTCGGGCGGTTGGCATCTTCACGTCTACGGAAATGACGGCATCCCGGAGCCTGCTCCGCCTGCCGAATACTGCACCTTTCATGGCCGCTACGAACCGCAGCGGTTAGCCGGCATTTTTGCGGAAACCGATCTGCTGATCGTTCCCAGCGTATGGAAGGAAACCTTCGGTTTCGTCGGGCTGGAAGGGCTGTCGCACGGGGTGCCGGTGCTGGTATCCAGAGAAGCGGGCGTGAAGGATATGATCGAAGACGGAGTCAATGGATGGATTTTTGAGCCCGATCCGGCGGATCTGGCACAGCGTCTGGGGCATCTGTTGGCAAACCGGCATTTGCTGGCCGCGGCGAACCGCAGCATCGTGAACAGCGAGCTGGATTTGTCCATGCAGCGGCATGCCCAGGATATCTATGAATGGTATCTTCAAATCGGAGAAGAGGTCGTGGTCAAATGAAGCATGTGTTTATCGTTGGCTCGAAAGGAATACCGGCGAAGTACGGCGGGTTTGAGACTTTCGTCGACCAGCTGACCGGAAGAAAAACCGACGGGGATACCCAATATCATGTCGCCTGCCTGTCCGACCGCAAAGCCGAGGAATTTGTATATCAGGATGCGCGCTGTTTTCCCGTACATACGCCGAAGATGGGAAGTGCAAGGGCGGTCGTCTACGATTTGCTCAGCCTGCTGGAGTGCCTGAAATATATCAAAACTCATCGGCTTCAGAACTGCATCGTTTATGTATTGGCCTGCCGGATCGGTCCTTTTTTCTACGTTCTAAAAAGGCAGCTCGAAAAGCTGGGGGTGTCTGTATTTGTCAATCCAGACGGTCATGAATGGAAAAGGGGGAAATGGAGCGCACCCGTCAAACGCTACTGGAAGTGGTCCGAGAGACTGATGGTGAAGCACGCGGATCTTCTCGTTTGCGATTCCCGCGGGATCGAGCAATACATTCATGAAATGTATGCCCGGTATGAGCCGAACACAACTTTCATCGCTTACGGGGCGGATGTAACGCCATCGCCGCTGGACGATGAGGACCGCCGGTTTACGGATTGGATGGAGCGGTTCGGGTTGTCCAAATACGGATATTATTTGATCATCGGCCGCTTTGTTCCGGAGAACAACTATGAGTTGATTATACGCGAGTTCATGAAGTCTGGCACCGCCAAGGACCTGGTCATTGTGACGGGGACCGAGCGGCAGCCGTTTTATGACGAGCTGAGGCGAACAACGGGATTCGATTCGGATCCAAGGATCAAGTTTGTAGGAACCGTCTATGATCAGCCGCTCCTGAAGAAGATCAGGGAGAAGGCATACGGATACTGCCATGGTCATGAAGTCGGCGGAACGAACCCCTCTCTCTTGGAGTCGCTTGCATCGACCCGGTTGAATCTGCTGTTTGACGTCGTGTTCAACCGGGAAGTCGGCGGGGAGAGCTGTCAATATTTCTCGAAGGAATCCGGAGCGTTAAGCAGGCTGATCGATGAGGCCGAAACGTGGAGTCACGGACAACTGGAGGAGCTCGGTGAACAGGCGAAGCACCGGATCCGGAGCTTATATTCGTGGGAGCAAATCGTTCAATCTTACGAAACGCTGTTTCAGGGGAACGATTATGTGCCGGCGAAGCAGGCGGGTGGCCGCCAATTGGCACACACTAAGGGCACGACAACGCCGTTGTAAAGTAACTTGAACCCAATCGCTATGGCACAGTCCTTCGCTAAACGGAACCTGCGGCAGGCAAAATAGGCAAGCGGCCCTAGGAAAATGTCCAAAGCTAAGCAAGTCTGCCCCGAATACAATAGCATTGGACTTGACATTCGTTGATGGGGAGGTTTTGCCTATGGGTCGTCTTTTCAATAGTCATCGGCTTAAGAAGGGAAAAGGGCAGTGGGGGAAAGCGCGCCGCGCCAAGCCGGATAATAAAATAGCTGCCATATCGGCGGCTGAAGCGACCGGCGGAAATCTTCCGCTGAACTCGGTGGGGACTTCCAACCTGGTGGACGGAGCGGTGGTGACGACCAAAATCGCCGAACATTCGGTCACCGCCGACAAGCTCGGTTTATCCTGGCTGAGCGTCCCTGCCGCTGCAGGCTTCGCTGATGCCCTGAGCCGCCTAAAAGCCCAGGGGGGCGGCGTGCTCGTGCTCCCCGCCGGAAGCTACCCGATCGCGGCAGATACGGTGGTGGATCCGAGCATTACCCTTCGCTTGATGAACGGAGCCCAGCTGAACATCGCGCAAGGAAAGGTGCTGACCATAAACGGCGGCGTGGAGGCCGGAATGTACCCCATTTTTGCAGGTTCGGGAAGCGTGAGAGGTACGATGGCTGAATATTATCCGCAGTGGTTTGGGGCCGCCGGCGACGGGAACGCGGACGATTCAGCCGGCATTCAGGCCGCCGTCAACGCCGCGAACGGGTCGGGGGCGACCGTGGTGCTGCCTGCAGGAACGTACAAGATCAAGGAAATCAAGCTTCAGAATCGTATGATGCTGAGAGGAGAGAAGGGGGCTGTTCTGGAGCCGTATACCGCGGGTCAGGATGCAAAACTAACGGCTTCCGGCGTAACCGATTTCGAGGTGGCCGATCTTGAGGGCCGCATCAGCCTGAATATTTTGTCCAGTTCGGATTTCGTCATCCGGAATCTCCGGGTTCGTCAAAATGTGGAGGGATGGCATATTTACCAGTCCGCCGACGGACAACTCGTGGATAACCGCATTGTGGAATCCGCCAATAAGGACGAACGGTTCATGTATCTTAATGATTGCACCCGAATGCTCGTGCAGGGCAACCAGATTCGAAATCTGACCTTGTTCAACGGCACAGATCCGAACAGCAATACGGGAATCAATATTTCCTCCTCCAGCTACTGTCAGATTGTCAATAACTATGTGGAAAACTGCGGTGGTCAGGGCATCTGCTTCGACACTAATACAGGGATTGCGGATGCCGCCTCCCGGGCCTGCTTCAGCAACATTGCCGCAGGCAATATCGTGATCGGGAACGGACAGGAAGGAATCACGGCGTTTGCATCCAAACAATACGAAACCTATGATATAACGGTCGTAAACAATATTTGCATCAATAACCGGTATAACGGAATCGAATTTTGGGGCGTTAGACAAGGCGTGATCGAAGGGAACAGCATCAGCGCCCCCGCGATGAAGGAGTACAGCTTCGGGGCGATCAACATTTTCGCGGCGAAGGACGTCATCATCGACGGCAATTCGATCGAGAATGTGCCTACGTCCGGGATTGCGCTGGTAAACGGACCGAAATATGCCGAATCCCGGTGCCAAAATATCGTCATCACGAGCAACCGGATTCTGAACTGGAACAACCTTGACTTAAGCCCCGCGACCAATCATGACCAAATCTGCGGGATTAACTTGTTCAATGCCGACTACTGCTTGATTCAAGGGAATCTGCTGATGGATACGAGACCCGGTCGAAAAAATGTCGTAAAGGCCATCTCCGTGGTGGAAGGCCGCCATCTGATCCGGGGCAACATCAATCCCCAAAATTTATTGATTGACGACCACGTGGAAGCCGATCTGTCGTGGGCCGGTCACCAAATTGCCGAACGGTCCCCTTACGTGCGCTTTTCCTCGCTGCCGGGCGACGTCAACAATGGCGTCATGACAGGAGTGGATCCCGGAACACTATGGTATAACCACAGCAAGCTTGCGTTCTTTTACAAAGGATTCGATAAAACGATGCTGACCCCGCTGGTCCTGGATGAGAAGAGCACCTCCGGGTTTCCGTCCGGAGACTACGCGCCGGGATTTTTCAGCTATCAGACCCAAACGGGAAGACTATTTTACCGGGGCAAACCGAATAACTCGAACGGCAAGTATATGGAAGTTGTGCTTAAGGATAAGTTCATCAATTTGAAGCGAAGCACCGAAGTGTCGAAAACTCCGGTGGAAGGCGACACGTATTATGATACCGTACGAAAAAAGCCGGTTTATTACGACGGCGCAAATTGGAGAGATTTCAGCGGCAACATCGTCAGCGTGAACCCATAAACAGGGGATGTCCTGCGGTATGTAGATCTATGAGGGTAAAGAGAGGAGTTGTTCGCAAGTGAAGGGCATTATTTTGGCAGGAGGCAGCGGGACCAGGCTGTACCCGCTCACCAGAATCATTTCCAAGCAGCTGCTGCCGATTTATGACAAACCGATGATTTACTACCCGTTATCCGTTCTTATGCTTGCGGGAATCCGGGATATTCTGATCATATCGACGCCGCAGGACACCCCCCGGTTTGAGGAATTGTTCGGCACGGGCGAGCAGCTTGGAATCCGGCTGTCCTACGCGGTGCAGGAACAGCCGAACGGGCTTGCGGAGTCGTTCATCATCGGCGAAGAGTTTATCAGCGGCGACAGCGTGGCACTGATCCTGGGGGATAATTTGTTCCACGGCCATGGACTGACGGAAATGCTGCAGTCGGCGGTACGGCGGGAGCGAGGGGCGACGATCTTCGGCTACCATGTGCAGGATCCCGGCCGATTCGGCGTGGTGGAGTTTGATAAAGACGGGCGGGCGGTTTCCATTCAGGAGAAGCCGGCAGTGCCGCGGTCCAATTACGCGGTAACCGGACTGTATTTCTATGACCGGAACGTCGTGGATTACGCCAAGCAAATCGTACCCTCGGACCGAGGCGAGCTTGAAATTACCGATATTAACCGGATGTATTTGGAGCGTGGACAGCTGCGGGTGGAAATATTGGGCCGCGGGTTTTCGTGGTTTGATTCGGGAACGCATGAGTCGCTGTTGGAGGCATCCCAATATATCGAAACGATTGAGAAGAGGCAAAGTCTGAAGGTGGCCTGTTTGGAGGAAATCTCTTATTCCAAAGGATATATCAACCGGGAGCAGTTGACACTGCTGGCCCAGCGAATGAGCAAAAACGCTTATGGAGCCTATCTGATGCAGCTTGCCGCCGGTAACGTCCAGGCCATCTATCAATGATGGAGGGCTGGATACAACCAAAAAGCCGGCGCCTCTGCGGCAGAGGGGCGGCTGTGAATGGGAGAACAGGCTCAGCAGCTGTTCTTTGTTCTTGCTTCCTCAGTAAACTTTATGGATAACGTCCTCAAACGCCGGCTCTTCCGTATGGATGTCGGCTGCTTCGCCCCATGCGGCCATTTCGCGCAGAATGTCCACCGCCCGGATCTGCTGGCGGTTCGCTTCAACCCGGACGTAATCGGGTCCGGTCTCCACGACGCGGAACGCTTCTCCAGAGGGCAGGCGCACTTCTAGCGGGAGCCGGAGGCTCTCTTCGCCTGGTGGAAGAGGAATGGTCCAGGCACCAGCGAAAGTCACCCGGATCATCGTCGGAAGACCGATTTTCTCCCGGAGTTCTTCGATGGTCCCATCATAACTGAGCTGCCCGTGATTGATGACCATGACACGCTCGCAGAGCTGCTCGATGTCGTCCATATCATGGGTAGTTAGCAGGATGGTCTTGCCGAACTCGGAATTGAGCGTCTTCAGAAATTCGCGGATGCTGCGTTTGGCGGTGACGTCGAGGCCGATCGTCGGCTCATCCATGAACAGGACGTCCGGGTCATGCAGCATCGAGGCGGCGATGTCTGCCCGCATCCGCTGTCCAAGGGACAGCTTGCGCACCGGCGTCGTCCAAAATTCTCCCAGGCCGAGCAGTTCGGATAGCTGTCCGAGACGCAGGTCCCGTTCCTTGTCTCCAACCTTGTACATATGGGCCAGTATTTCGTACGAATCCTTGACCGGCAGATCCCACCACAACTGGCTTCGCTGCCCGAAGACGACGCCAAGCCGGCTCACGACTCGGCGCCTGTGCCTATGAGGATCGACCCCGCCGATCCGGACTTCCCCCGATGACGGATGAAGGATGCCGGTCAGCATTTTGATTGTCGTCGATTTTCCCGCACCGTTCGGCCCGATATAGCCGATAAAATCCCCCTCATTGATCGTAAAGCTGATATCGTTTACCGCTTCCTTGATGCGGTATTCCCTCGTAAACAAGGTGCGGATGCCCGCGAAGCTTCCTTCCTTGACCACAGGCGTTTTAAACTGCTTGTGCAGGCCTCTGGCTTCAATCATCGGCTTGGGCCGATCTTTGCCGGCCGACAAGTCAACCTCCGTATGTACGGCTGCATCTGTCATGATTCCCATATCGATATTCTCCTTTCTAGCTTCCGGTACTTTGGTATCGGGACATCCCGAATGTCCACAATTTCATGCTGGCGAAGAGGCAGATTGCCGCCACTAGGGCGGTGCCGAGCAGAACCCAGGCGCCCAGCTCCCCGCGCAGGATAAACAGCGAAGGCACATAATTGACGAAACCGACGGGAATCACGACGAGCAGGATGGACCGGAGCCAGACTGGATATAAGACCAGCGGGTAACGGACCGCGGTCTGGGAGGCGTCCTCCGTCAGCGTCTGCAGCTCGTTGATCCGGGTCAGCCAGAACCCGGCGGTAGCGGTGGCGAGACCGATGGCGAACAGGATGGCTGCTCCGGTAAGGATCACCAGAAAAGTGAAGGGAACCGCAATCCACGTAATTTGCCCGCCCTGCATCAGCCCGTGAAGCGCCCATGTCAGAATAAATCCGCCCTGCAGCAGTTCCCCCGGCATCATCCGGAAGTTTTGCGACATGAGGGCGAGCAGAACCGGGACCGGCCGGGTCAGGAGCTGATCCAGGTCGCCTGACGTCAGGTAGTTCTCGAGATGGTGAACGTCGTTTGCAAAGCTGCGGTACAGTGCCTTGGACAGCGTCATGACGGCGAACAGGTAGGCGACTTCATGGAGCGACCACCCCTTCACCGCACCGAACTTGTTCAGCACGATGGCGATCATGAGAAATTCGGCGATCTGGATCGCGGCAGCCAGGAATGTCCCGAGCAGAAAGTTCATCTTATACTGCATCCCGCTGCGGATGCTGGAGCGGATCAATACGAAATACAGGTGAAGCCAATACCGGATTCTCATCCGCCCTGCACCTCCACCTTGCGGCGAACGACCGCCGTTATACCAAGACAAGCCAAAGTCATCAGTACGCACCATACCAGGGAGCCCAGCAGCCGGGAGGCATCCTCAAACCCGAGATAAATCCGGGTCGGCACATACAGGAGGTAAGGATAGGGGGAGTACCAGGAAACCGTTTGCAGCCAATGCGGCAGCCATTCCACCGGAATAAAGAAACCTGCCAGCAGATTGATCAGGGCATGGTTCATCCAATACAACCAGCTGGATTCCGTGGTCCACAGCGCCGTAGCCCCGATCATGTAATTGATACAAATCGATAAATAGGAGGCTGCGGCCAGACCGGCCAACGTCAGAAGCAGGGTGGTGACTTGATGCGGAAGCGACAGGGAAAATACGAGGACGTACAGCAGATAGATCGGAATGGACTTGTACACAAACTGATACGCGATTTGACCCCATTCCCGGCACATCAAATGAACGAACAGATGAACCGGCCGCATCAGATCCAATGAGATCTGGCCTGTCCTGACCGATTGGGGAATGCCCAGCCCGTTGGTCGTAAATCCGGAAATCCACAGTGACGCCTGGGTAAAAGCGATGTAGCCGATCATGCCGTGCACGCCGTATTCGCCGAGCGGCCTATCCTGGCCGATGCCGATCCAGATACAGGCATACAGGTAGCCGAACAGAGCACTTGCAACGTTGTGCAGCATATGGGCCCCGCGGTATTGCAGGTTGCGCGCATACGCTTTTGAAGCCAGTGAGAAATAAAGCATTACACACCTCCGATAAGTTTTGTGGCGACGAGAACCGTCAACTTCAGTCAAGGCGGGTGAGTGAGAAGGATTTCCATCATACCAAATATAGGATGGCACGACAAGGGGGATTTTTCGGGTGGATGCGAATGCTGCGCCTGCCTGACGACATGCGTATGCAGCCGTGCGACATTCCAATATAACGCTTTCGCGACGCTTTTTCCACGTGATTTCCCACAATTATTTTTGTAATCGAAGGTGATCCGGCGCATATTGACTTGCCTTGCCTTCCGAGTAGAATGGGAGCAAAGACGAAGTGAAAAAACGAATACATTCGGTTTGAAGGCACCGGAGGAGAGTACCCGATGATATCATTCAAGACGCGGCCGCAGCACCGCCGCAAGACTTCCATGCAGCGCAGAAACCTGAGGGTTGCCAGCCTGGAGGGCATCCCCGCCGTAATGTTTATGACCTTGCTTGGCGGGCAGTTTTTGACCGGTTACCTGCTGTACCTGGGCGCAAGCTCGGGCGAGATTGGATTCGTGCTGGCGATCACGACCTTTGTCAATATCGTCCAAATTTTTGCTGCGTACCTGATCCAGAGACTGCGCAGCCGGAAGTGGACGTTGGTGCTGTTCGTTGCCGTGCACCGGGTCATTTGGGGAAGCACCGGGCTCGTGCCGTTTATTGTTCCGAAGCCTTACTGGGTGCCTGCGTTTATCGTGTTGTACACGGTGGCGTTTATGTTCAATACGCTAGGCGGGATCCTCTGGAACTCGCTTATCAGCGATATGGTCCACCCCAAAGTCAGGGGAAAGTACTTCGGCATCCGGAACACGATCCTGAATGCGCTCGGAACACTGATGATGTACGGGGGAGGCGTCATCCTCGATCATGAGCCGGGTGGAAAGGGATTCCTGCTGCTCTATATCATCGTCTGGGTCTGCATTGCGGCGAATATCGCCGTGTTCTTCTTCTATCCGGACATCCCGTTTGAACGGTCTTCGGAGAAGCGTTTTATCCCGATGCTAAAAAGACCGCTGCGCGACGCCTCCTTTCTAAAGGCGACGCTCTTCCTGGCCGGATTCCTGTTTCTGCAAAACTTGGTGGTGCCGCTGTATTCGTATGTCATGCTGGAAATACTGCACATCAACTACCGGACGTTGTCGGTGCTGAACGTGCTGCAAACGGTGTCCATGATGGCCAGCTTCTATGTGTGGGGCAACCTGAACGTTCGGCACAGCAACCGCAGGCTGCTGTTTTGGACGCTGCCGATTATTGCGTTGTCCTGCCTCTGCTGGGGGCTGCTATCGGTAATGCCGATGCTGCCCGTGCTGATCGCGGCGCACATGATTTTCGGCATCGGCGTTGGTGGATTCAACCAGCTTGCGTTTAATTTTATGATCGGCGACACGCCTAAGGCGGAGCGCCCGATGTATATGGCGATGTACGCAGCCATTACGGGCGTCGCGGCGTTCTTTGGCCCGCTGATCGGAGGTAATCTATACGAGTTGATCGGACATTGGCCGGAATGGACCCGGATCTATGGCGTGCAGATCGTCGTCGGCTTCTGCATGCTGCTGCTGACGGTCAGTCTCGGGCGGAGGATTCTGCGAAATTCTTGAGGGCTCGAGAAAGAGGAGTGGGTTGTAGACATTCCGAGGCCGTGCGAATTTATAGAACTGCTTATCGATTATAATCAATTTGAATGCGATATGGCGGAGCGAACCTCCCTGAAGCAGATGGCAAATGAAGATTCCATCTGCTTCAGGGAGGTTTTGTTGTTGCTTTAAGCTATGCGGATGCACGAAGCAGCGGAGAGATCGAAGCCATTCCGGAAAAGCGAAGCGGTCGCCTTTGTCCCCGACATATCCTCCTTTAAAATAGATTCAAGGATATTCGGGGGCAACAGAGATTGAAGGAAGGATTTGATCGCGGAGCGTCCTCGCAACCGCCAACCACAGAGCTCCAGATAAACGTCTCACAACCGCTAAGTAGGCTCCACAAAGCCCGGAGCGACGTCCGGCCTTTCGCGTGAATCTTCCGATTGGGGGTATAATGAATAAGTAGAGCTGAATTTAGCAGTGGGGAGGAATCATTTATGTTTATCAACCAAATGTATATAAATGGGGGCTGGAAGGACGCAGCGGAATACATCGACGTCTTGAACCCGGCCACCGGTGAGGTGATCGGCATCGTACCGAACGGCGGGGCGAAGGAAGCCGGGGAGGCCGCAGATGCAGCGTACGAAGCGTTCCCGGCGTGGTCCTCGCTGACGGCAGACGGGCGGGGGGCGCTGCTGATGAAATGGCACGGCCTGATTGCCGAGCATACGGATGAGCTCGCCCGGATCATGACGAAGGAGCAGGGCAAGCCGTTGAAAGAAGCCGCAGGCGAAATCGCCTACGCGAACAGCTTCATTTCCTGGTACGCGGAGGAAGGCAAGCGCGTCTACGGGCAGAGCATACCGGCTTCGTCCGCTTCGCAGCGGCTCTGGGTGCAGAAGCAGCCGGTCGGCGTCGTGGCGGCGATCACGCCGTGGAATTTCCCGGCGTCGATGATTACCCGTAAGGTCGCGCCGGCGCTGGCCGCGGGCTGCACCGTCGTGATCAAGCCGTCCGAGGAAACGCCGTACACGGCCTTGAAGCTCGCCGAACTCGCACACCGAGCAGGAATACCAGCCGGCGTGATCAACGTTGTGACCGGCGAGGCGGCAGCGATCGCCAGCCGCTGGCAGCAGGACGAGCGGGTGCGCAAAGTTTCCTTCACCGGTTCGACCGCCGTCGGCAAGGAGTTGATGAAGGGGGCGGCTGAAACCGTCAAGAAAATTTCCCTCGAGCTGGGCGGACATGCCCCGTTCATCGTGACCGCCGCAGCGGATCTGGACAAAGCGGTGGACGGTCTGATCAAGTCCAAGTTCCGCAACGGCGGCCAAACCTGCGTCTGCACGAACCGGGTGTACGTGGATGAACGGATCGCAGACGAGTTCACCCGCAAAGCGGCGGAACGAACGGCTGCGCTCAAAGTAGGCAACGGCATGGAAGAAGGCGTGGACATCGGTCCGCTCATCAATGCCAAAGCGGTGGACAAAGTGCTGCGGCAGATCGAGGACGCCAAAGCCAAAGGCGCGGTCATCGTGACAGGCGGTGAGGTGCTGCAGCATTCCGCAGGACACTTTGTGCAGCCGACTGTGATTAGTCAGGCGACGGACGACATGGAATGTATGGTAAACGAGACGTTTGGACCGCTTGCTCCGATTACGACCTTTCGCACGCTGGAGGAAGCCGTTCGGCGGGCCAACCACAGTCCATACGGGCTGGCGGCCTACGTGTTTACGGAACGGATCCAGGAGGCGCTGTACGCCGCCGAAGCACTTGAATACGGGATCGTCGGGGTGAACGATCCTCTGCCTTCCACAGCGCAGGCTCCGTTCGGCGGATTCAAGCAGAGCGGGATCGGACGGGAAGGCGGCCATTTCGGCATCGAGGAATACCTGGAGGTCAAATATGTATCGCTCCGGTTCTAATCGGAGGAGCAGTTGGTAACGGGGTGATCATGGGTCATGACCCAGGGTTAAGCTACGGACCAAACTCCTAACGCAGTGCCCATGCAAGCCGCTATTTAGAAACAAAGAAGAAGCCCGAGGTGAACATCCTCGGGCTTCTTCTTTAACTAGCTATTATTTCGTTGTATTTGCTGCTGTATCGGCTGTACCTGCGCTTGCAGTCGAATCGGTTGCCGCGTTAGCCGAATCGTCCAACGAGTTGGTGATTTTGGCCTTGGACTTGAGGTCGGCAATCCAGGTCGACGCTTTCGTAGAAATGCCTTGCGTGATCAGTGTCTCCTTGATGTCGGCCTTCTTCTCGTCAAGCGTTGCCGTGTGCGCCGCTTTGCGGTCGGTGACCTTGATGATGTGGTACCCGTTGCTGGACTGAACGATGCCGCTCATTTCGCCTTTTTGCAGTTTGAAAGCCGCTTCTTCAAACGGTGCTTCCATTACGCCTTTGGCAAAGAAGCCAAGGTCGCCGCCGTTGTCCTTGGAGCCCGGATCGATCGACTTCTCTTTCGCCAGTGTGGCGAAATCGGCGCCATCCTTAAGCTGCTTCAGGATACTTTCGGCTTCTTCCTTCGTTTTCACCAGAATGTGGGAAGCTTTGACTTCTTCCGGCGTGTTGAAGGAATCTTTATTTTCATCAAAATATTTCTTGATATCGTCGTCGGTTACTTTCACTTCCGGTTCGAGCAGTTTGCGGAGTTGCACCTGCATGTTCATTTGCTTCTTCAGGTCCGCTTCCGTCATGCCCGACTGCTGCAGAGCCATTTGGAATTCCTCTTCGCTGCTGAAGCCCTTCTTGATATCGTCCATTTCTTTGGTGATATCGGCATCGGTCACTTTAATGCCTTTCTTGTCGGCTTCTTGAGTCACCAGCTCTTCCGTAATCAGGCTGTCCAGCGTTTGCGTTCCGCCGGCTTCCACAAGTGCGTCATAAAGCTTGTCCTTTTTAATGTCCGTGCCGTTGACCGTTGCTACCGCCGGGTTGCTTCCCGAATTAAAAGGAGGCTTGATCAGCACAATGACGAGAATGACGGCAAGCACGAGCGCTATGGCCATCCATACCTTGCTGCTTCCGTTGGACCATGCCTTCGGTGCTGGACCGGGCGCCGCTGCAGCCGCTGCTGGCTTCTTCTCTTTATTGGGCTTGGCCGGCGTTTCGCCGTCGCGTTTCATTTCGCTGAGAACCGGTGCGCCGCTCTCGGAAGGGGCAGCCGGTTCGCTGGTCCGTTCAGATGATTCCCCCGCAGTTTCGGTATTGTTCAGCTCTTCGTTGTTTAACGATTCTCTTTCTTTGTCTGTCATTAAATCTTGTCCTCCTTTAATATATGCAAAACGATTATGGGTTCACTTTACCAGATTTGTCGGAAATAATCCTTAAGAAGACATAAATTGTGACGAATTTTTTTTAATCCTGTTTTAAGATTCGGCTGTTTGCGGCGATTTTAATCAGGAGGCGGGAAATTGGCCCAAATAAAAACCGCTCCGAACGGGAATGTCCCGGGAGCGGCCGAATGCTTTATTTTTGCCGTTCGATCGATACGGCGTGCGCAATGCAAGGGATGCTCTCCTTCTGCTGATAGGAGAGGGGGGAGAGCAGGGCACCTGTCGCCACGACGAGGATGCGGTTCAGCTCGCCGCGCTGCATCCGGTTCAGCAGGTGGCCGTAAGTCACGACCGCCGAGCAGCCGCAGCCGCTGGCCCCGGCCTGGACATTCTGTTTGCCGTAATCGTAAATCATCATGCCGCAGTCCGAATACGTCGTTTGATGGATCGGAATGTTGTGCTTCTTCAGCAGATCGTTGGCGATTTGATAGCCGACCTTGGACAGGTCGCCGGTGACGATCAGGTCGTAATACCCCGGCTCGATCTGCAGGTCGCGGAAATGGGCTTCCATTGTATCCACGGCTGCCGGCGCCATAGCGGCGCCCATATTGAACGGATCGCTGATGCCCATGTCGACCACCCGGCCGATCGTGGCGGACGTGACATAGGGCCCGTCGCCGTCCTGCGACAGAACGACCGCGCCGGCGCCAGTCACCGTATACTGTGCCGTCGGCGGTTTCTGGGAACCGTACTCGGTCGGGTACCGGAACTGCTTCTCCACGCTGGCATTATGGCTGCACGTCCCGGAGAGCACGTATTTTGCGCCTCCCGAATTAACGATGTACGAGGCCAGCGCGAGGCTTTCCATCGATGTGGAACATGCGCCGAACAGGCCGAGATAAGGGATGTTCAGCGTTCTCGCGGAGAAGCTGCTGCTGATAATCTGGTTCATCAAGTCGCCGGCGAGAAAGAACTGGATTTGTCCTTCGGTCAGTCCGGCGTGCTGCACCGCCATTTTGGCTGTTTCCTCCATAAAAGCCTTTTCGGCTTTTTCCCAGCTGTCCTGTCCCAGGTACATGTCGCCGTGGATGATGTCGAAGTCGTCGGCCAGCGGACCCTGACCTTCGAACGGGCCGACGATCGCCGCTTTCGACTTGATGGATGGCTTGTTCTCGAACACCCAGCTTTGATGGCCTTTCAGCATGTGAATCCTTACCCCCCTACAATATTAGGATCAAAAATGATGTAGGCGATGCCAACGCAAAAAGCCGCAAGCGAACCGAACACGATGACCGGTCCGGCTACCTTGAAGATGCTGCCGCCGACTCCGAGCACGAGTCCTTCCCTGCGATACTCGATCGCCGCTGAAGCCATGGCGTTGGCGAAGCCGGTCACCGGGACGGCGGTTCCCGCTCCTGCCCACTGGGCGATTTTATCGTACACGCCTAAACTCGTGAGAATGACAGAGATGATGATCATGACGCCCACGGTCGGACTCGATGCCGCCTTCTCCTCAAATCCCCACCAGTGGATAAACATCTGCTGCACCGCCTGCCCGAGCAGGCAGATGAGACCGCCGACCAGAAAGGCCCTGTACAAATTTTTGAACGTAAACTTGCTGGGCTCGCGCTTTTTGGCCAAAGCCTGGTATTCCTGCTGGACAGGCGTCAGTTTCTTCTTCTTTTTGCTGACCATAATGCTTCTCTCCTAACGGGTTAATAATGGTTTAACATCCGAGATGACCTTCTCCAGTTGGACGGATACCTGCTCGTACATCACTTTGTTTTGTTCGTTTTTGCTCGAAAGCCCGAACATCTCCAGGTCCGCCTGGCATTTTTTGAGATCCGCATACAGCATCGCTTTTTGCTGCGGTTCGGGAACCTTGATCTGATCGTCGAACAGGTCGACGTACAGCTGTCCGTACGCATCCACCTGCCCGATAAAGACGTTATCCAGCGATACGCCCAGCTTCTCGAGCTCGGTATGTATCCAGCGGCGGTTCAGTCCGCGGGTGGCCAGCGGCTCGTCCATGATTTTGCCATCCAGGATGACCGTCTGCGGTTCGCTCTCCGGCCCGACCTTGATGCCAAGATGGGTTGGGGTCAGCGGTTGATTTTCTTTTTTCATCAGCACGTTGACTTGCCCGTTTGGCTCCATGATTGCAAATTCGACTTCCGCCACTTTAAAGGCGTTTTTACCGCGGAGCTGTTCCATGAGCTCTTCGTTCGTCAGCCGCTCTTTCTTCAGATTGTCCTCCATGACCTTGCCGTCCTTGATCAGCACGGTGCTGGTGCTGTCAATGAAATCGCGGGCTTTCTTGCTCTTTAATTGCAAAAATTCAATGATGAGCGATACGGCCACCCAAACCGCGAGGGAAATGACGCCAAGGTACCAAGTGGCTTTCAAATCAAGCGAGATGGAGGCAGCCAGGTCACCGATCGTGATGCCCGTAATGTACTCGAAGAAGGACAGCTGGGATATTTGTCTTTTGCCCAAGAGACGGGTCAAGCCAAACAGAAAGACAACAGAAGCCAATGTCCGTACGATAACCTCTATCCAATCCGGCATATCTATAAATTCCTCCATTCCAGATCTTTGCTTAAATCGCGGATAACAAAATTATTTGCAGCATCTTCTCGTTTTATGAATTTTTTGAATACAGGCAGGTTAGATTATGTTTCGTACTTATCCTGTAAAGGAGGTGAAAGTAACAATGACCGTTGCATCCCAAGTTAAAACGACACTCGCTTCCCTGAAAAGCGCTCAAGCCAGCTTGGAGACGTTTGCTCTCGGTACGCAAAACCAGGAAGCCAAAAACTTGTTTACCCAAGCAGCTCAGCAAACGCAGCAAATCGTGCAGCAAGTAGAAAGCCGGGTACAACAGCTTGAAAACGAGGAACCTCAATATAAAGGTTTCTAACCGGAACGCCTTTTTACAGGCGATGCCGCTTCTGACCAACAATGCTTTGCCTAAAGCACCGGTTTCCACCGGTGCTTTTTTCACATATCCAAGGGAGCTTATAACGTTCTGCATGGGATAAGCGTGACAAAGACATGGTCTTCATGGATAATATTAAAGTCATACCGCCGGACGGAAGCGGGGGGTTATATATAGAGGGGGTACATATAGAAATGAGAGCAAATCAAGCACGGCTGAATAAGCTGTTAGTTACAAGCCTTGTACTAGGAGTGCTGTTCATCATCATGATGATCCTGGTCGGAGCGGACCGGATCGTCTGGTTCGACAAATCCATCATCAACGCGGTTCAAGGAATGGAAAGTGAGGGGCTGACCCGCGTCATGAAGGGCTTCACCTTTCTGGGGTCGTCGCTCGTGGCTACACTGCTTAGCGTGATTGCGTTCCTGTTTCTGTGGCTGGTTTTGCGGCACCGCAAGGAATTGCTGATGTTTATTCTGTCGGTGGGCGGCTCGGAAATATGGAATATCATCATCAAAAATTGGATGCATCGGCAAAGGCCAAATACGCACCGGCTGATCGAAATCAGCGGATTCAGCTTTCCGAGCGGTCACTCGATGGCTGCATTCGCCCTATACGGCACACTGACCTATTTGCTGTGGAGGCATATTCCAGCACTGGCCGGAAGGCTTGTGATGATCGTCATCGGGGTGGTTCTGACACTCTTCATTGGGATCAGCCGGATCTATCTCGGGGTGCACTATCCGAGCGATGTCTTCGGCGGATATTTGGCGAGCGCAACGTGGCTGATGCTGTCTATTTATGTTTTTGAAAAGTACTGGAAGCCAAGGGCGTAGGCACCTGTAATTGATGGCGGTAAATCATGCGGCAGAAACTTGCATGAAAACGCCTCGCTCGCGTAATATGATTGCATAAAGATCTTTTCAAAGGAAAGGGTGTATGGCTTCGGTCCGATGACGTCGTTAAGAGAGTTTGTTCAACTGCCTGCCGTTAAAAAAGTGATGGTTCTCATTCTGCTCGTGCTGTTTTTGTATGTTTTCCGGAGCATGATGAACCTCATTCTGATCACCTTCATCATTACGTACCTGGTAAACCGGATTCATTCGTCGATCACCCGGCGGTTTACGAACCGAATGGGAATCAGCAAGAAGATCGCCGCATTATTAATTTATGCCATCTTTCTAGGAGCCCTTTCGATCGGAACCTACCAATACGCTCCCAAGCTGCTGGGAGAGCTGAACGTGCTGATTAATCAGGTCATCTCGTTTTACAGTAAGCCGCTGGAGCTCACCGACAATAAAGTCATGGACTACGTGCTGGAGTATATTCATAAGATCGACATTTCGCAGTATCTCAAGCAGGGTTATAACCTGCTGACCGGAACGATCTCCAACATCGGCAAGTTCGGCCTCAACTTTGCCATCGCGATCATCATGAGCTTGTTCTTCATGCTGGAGAAGGAGAAGGTAACCCATTTCACGGATAAGTTCAGAAGCAGCAAATTCGCCTACTTTTATGAAGAATTGTCTTACTTCGGGAAAAAGTTTACGTTTTCTTTCGGAAAAGTGATCGAGGTTCAGTTTCTGATTTCCATTATCAATGCGACGGCCTCTACGCTGTTTTTATGGATCCTCGGATTTCCGAACCTGTTCGCCCTCGGGCTGATGATTTTCCTGCTCGGTCTCATACCGGTCATGGGGGTGATCGTCTCCCTGGTGCCGCTGTGTGCCATCGCATTCAGCATCGGCGGTGTTATGAAGGTCATTTACGTCCTGATCATGGTCGCCGTCCTCCACGCGTTCGAGGCCTACGTTATGAACCCGAAGTTTATGTCAGATAAAACGCATCTGCCGATTTTTTATACGTTTGCCGTGCTGATTATCTCCGAACATTTCTTTGGGGTGTGGGGACTCATTCTTGGCGTACCGGTGTTCATGTTCCTGCTCGATCTGCTGGAGGTGCCGGTCAACGGGCAGAAGGAAGAACCCGCGAGATCCCCTAAGCCGAAAAAAAAAATACCGCACAATAAATCCTAACGGTTGATGTTAGGATTTTATTGTGCGGATATCCGTACCATTAAATATGCGAGTAAGAACCCGGCTGGCGGCGGTCCGAGTGCGGGCGGTAGGTCCGTTCGGTAAACCGTTTCAGGGAAGCGGGCAGCTTCTGCTTGAGCTGATCGGCGCGCTCCTGGGTCATTTTTCCGGATTTGACCGCGGCATCGATTTTGGAGCTTTGGACGGCCGTCATTTTCTTGACGAGCTCGTCGCCGCTCCAGCCTTTTTTCTCCTTGGCGATCTGCTGCAGCGTTTTGCCCTGCTTCCATTCCTTGCTGAGATCCTGGACGTTCATGCCGAGAAGATCCGCGGCGTCTTTAAGCAGGATGTATTTTCGGCCGTGGTGTTCATGGCGGATGTGATGGCCGTTCTCCTTTCGGTCCTGATCCGGTGTAGCTATATGGGCAGATGGAGAGTCGTCCGTTGGGGGAGAGACGGGAGCCGGGTCGGCGTATGCCATGCCGTGCGATCCGGCGAACACGATGCCGGCCAGCGCGCCGGCCATCAGCACGTTTTTGATTGGGTTCATGTAAGTTCACCTCTTGGTTGAATTGGGTCATTCTTCATTTATTCTGTCCTATTATGCGCCCAATTTGGAAAAACATACATGTATTTCCCAAAGATGTATTGTCAGGTCCGGTCTGAAATATTTGGTTTGGTATCACAGGGGGCTTCACCGGGTAATTATTCGGGAAGACGATACAATATGTACTATATAGAATGAACTAAAGAAATGTAATAGACCGTATTGGGCCGCTATAATAGGAAGTTCAATGAATACTTTAGTTCAATCTATATAACGAACGGATTAGGAGGGGTGAGCGTGACTTTTGGCGCGAGGATGTTAAAGACGGGAATCGCGGTTACCCTCGCTTTATATATCAGTATTTGGCTTCACTTGTCTTCGCCGGTGATGGCGGCCGTGGCGGCTATATTTGCGATGCAGCCGTCGATTTACCGCTCATGGCGGTACTTTCTGGATCAGCTCCAGACCAATACGCTGGGAGCCGTGCTGGCGCTGCTCGCAGGCCTGGTGTTCTCGAACGAACCGATTGCCGTCGGCCTGGTATGTATTTTGGTCATCATGATTTGCCTGAAGCTGAAGATGGGGGATACGATCGGCCTGACACTGGTCACGGTCATTGCCGTCATGGAGGCTTCCGGGCAATGGCAGTTTGCGCTGACCCGGTTTTCACTCAGCTTGATCGGCATCGTATCGGCCTTTTTGATTAATATTTTACTGTTTCCGCCGAAGCCGAAGCAGCAGTTTATCGGGCAGATTCAGAACACGTTCGACCGGATGTCGCTGCTCATGCGGACCGCCATTTCGGATGAAATCAAGGAAAACGTGTTCCGTGATAAAAAGCGCGAGCTGGAGGATGCCATCAAATCGCTGTCGAGCAAGTATCAGCTGTTCGAGGAGGAGCAGAAGAAGATGAAGCGGGCCTCCTTCAGCCAGACCCGGCTCCTGGTCGTCTATAAGCAAATGCTGAACGCGCTCCGGAAAGGCCGCGAGGTGCTGGACGCGGTAGAGGAGCATTATTTCCAGTCGGATCGCGAAGCCGGCACCGACCGGATCTTTGACGAACAGCTGGAGCGGCTGATCAAGTTCCACGAGCACATTCTGCTCAAGTTTGAAGAGAAGCTCAAGCCGAACTGCCTGGAAGCTTCGGTGCTGGACCAGGAAAACACCGCGTTTATCCAAGGCGTGCTGAGCCTAGCCATCGAGGAACCCGAAGGCAGGCTGCGTTTGTCGATCGTGGGGGCCACGATGTACGATTACGGCTATCAGCTGGAGCGGCTTAACCGATTGGTCGAGCATTATCACAAAACCGATGAGGATGAGTCCGGATTCTGGGCATCGTGGATAAAAAAATAGAAGGAACGCATAAACCCCGGCCACCTGCGGCAAACGCAGTTGATCGGGGTTTTAAGGTTCAAGCCTTTAGATCGATCAGCGGCAGCTTTGCGATAAACGCTGTTTCCGCCGTGTTGCTCGAGGCATAAATCTGCCCGTCATGCAGTTCGATGATGCTCTTGACGATGGCCAGCCCCAAACCGGCGCCGCCGGTGTCCAGGGAACGGGATTTCTCGACGCGGTAAAAGCGTTCGAAAATATAGGGGAGGTCCATCGGCGGGATCGGCGGTCCGTAGTTGATGACCCGGACCTCGGCTTCCTGCTCCGTCTTCTTGGCTTCGACCCGGATCTGCTTCCCGTCATTGCCATAGCGCATCGCATTCGTAATGAGGTTCTCGAACGCTTGCATGATCTTGTCGCCATCGGCCTGGATCATCAGCTTCTCCTGCGGCGGCGAAAAGACGATCTCCATGTCCTGGTTGCGCAGCTGCAGCGAAAATTCCGCGGTCAGCTGGCCGATCAGCTGCACGAGATCGATGGGGGTGCGGTGCAGTGTGATTTGGCCGAAGCCCATGCGGGTATAGTCGAACAGATCATTTACGAGCCGATTCATCCGTTTGGATTTTTCGTAGGCGATATCGACGTAGTACCGCAGCTCCACCTCGTCCTTGTATTTGTCCTCCTCAATCAGCCGGAGATAACCGATGATGGACGTCAGCGGCGTGCGGAGGTCGTGGGACACGTTGGTGATCAGATCGTTTTTGGCCTGGGTCGCCAGCCGCTCTTCCTCCCTGGAGGCTTCCAGCTGGGAGACCAGCGCGTTGATCTGCCCGGCCAGCAGCCCGAGCTCATCCTTGGATCGAACCGGAATCTGGACATTCGTATTGCCGGAAGACATTCGCTGAACCCCACGGATAATATTGGTCAAATTCCGGGTCGTCCCCCAGCTTAGAATCATGCAGTAAAAAATGAACAGCATAATGACGACAACGGCCTGCCACACGGAAAACCCGAAAATCCGGTTCACCCGGATGACCGCTTCCACAAAGGGATACAGCAGTTTGAAATGATTGTCGTACACCGACTGCAGGATCGGCTTGACGATCATCAGCGTGGCGAATGTCAGGGCGACACTGAGGAAAAATAACGTGACGATTTTCCACTGCAGCTTGTTGAATAAACTACGCATCGATTTTATAACCTACTCCCCACATGGTTTGGATCAGCTTGTAGCCCAGTTCCTTCTCCAGCTTGTCCCGGAGGTTGCTGATGTGAACCATGACCGTATTGTTGGAGACGTAATATTTTTCCTTCCAGACCCGCTGGAAGATTTCCTCGGCGCTGAACACTCTTCCCGGATGGGAGGCGAGCAGATGCAGAATATCGAATTCCCGGCCGGTGAGCTGTACGTCGGTCCCCCGGGCGGTCACCTTATGGGATGTCCGGTTGATCTCCACGTCGTGAATCCGAAGGGTGGAATCCGTCTGCTCTTTCGGTTCGTTATATTGAAAAGAACGCCGGAGGAGCGTTTTGACCCTCACGGTCAGCTCCAGCGGATTAAATGGCTTGATCATGTAATCGTCGGCACCCGTCATCAGTCCCAGGATTTTGTCCATATCCTCGGTCTTCGCGCTGAGCATCAGAATCGGAATGGTCGACTCGTTTTCCCGAACCTGGCGGCAGACCTCAAGACCGTTCAGTTTGGGCATCATCACATCCAGCACGATGAGATCCACCGGATGCTGATTCAGCAGCTCAAGCGCTTCTTCGCCATGATAAGCGCAGATGACGTGAAAACCTTCATTTTGCAAATAAATCGAGATGAGATTGGCGATTTCCTTGTCGTCGTCGACGACCATAATGTTGCGCATTCATAAACCTCCATTAGTGCATGTCTATAAGTTCGAGACGGCACGGACCGTACGGGTCAGCCAACTGCGGGCAGGATTGTCCTCATGCTCGAAGGCGTAATCGAACATGGTCGCGGCGTCCTGGAACCGGGTCTCGGTGTCGGGCGCTCCCATGACTACGGCAATGACCCGCTTGCCGTCCTTTTCGGTCGTTCCGGTAAAGCAGTATCCGGCCCGCTCCGTATACCCGGTTTTGAAACCGTCGTTTCCCGGATAGGCATAAGGTTCGCCGGGGAGCATCGCATTGGTCGTATGCAGCGTAATTCGTTTCTCGGGTATGCTGACATCGGCCTTTTGCGTAATATTTAAAATTTCGGGGTAGGATTGAATCAGGCACTTCGCCAGCTTGGCCACATCCTGCGCGCTCAGCATCGTCTCTCCCCGCGAAGCGGCCGACTTGAACTGCCGCAGATCGCTTGAGGTCAGTCCCGTCGCATTGGCGAAAACGGCTTGGGGAGACAGACCGATGTCCTTGGCCCTGGCGTTCATTCGTTTGACGAAGTCCTTCTCGCTGCCGCCGATATGCTCGGAAATGGCCAACGCCGCATCGTTTGCGGAGTGCACGACCATCGCTTCGAACAGCTGGCGCAGCGTCAACGTCTCGCCCTCGTGGAGTCCGATTTCGGAGCCTGTCACGTTCGCGGCATACCGGCTGGCAGTAACCGGATCATCCCAAGAGCTCTGCCCTTGATGGATGCTGTCCAGCACGAGCAGCTCCGTCATCATTTTGGACATGCTGGCCGGCGGGAGTGCTTGTGATCCGTTATGCTCATAATATACTTTTCCGCTCTCCACATCCATAAGAACGGCTGACTCTGCCTTGATCGTGATCATGGGAAAACGAATCAGGCTGACGGCTGCTGCGACCGTCAAGCTCGACAGCAAAGCCAGTGCGATCAGTCTTCTTTTTTTCTTTTCCTTTGATTTCATTGCACCATACCTCGTTTTATTCGTTTTGAATACCTTATATCTTTTACCAGTCTAACCATCAAACTTTAATTGCCTTACAAGAAAATCTTAAGAAATGTAAAGTTTCCGTCCCTGTTCGGATATATAATATGACTAACCTAATGCCGCCCGGCAGCATGGAAAAATTACAGACATCAATCAAGAGATAGAGAGACTGGAGGGTTTACAATGCAAACCAACACTTGGAAGAGACTCCCGATGGCCGATTGCGTCCGGGATTTGGTCGCCACTGCCCGGGGAGACCGGAAAGCAAGCCTCGTCATCCTGAACGCGAAACTGGTGAACGTCTTGTCAGGCGAAATCGTGCCGGATATGTCCATTGCGGTACAAGGATCGCGAATCGCTTATGTCGGCAAGGACGTGAGCCACACGATCGGCGAAGAGACCGTGGTGATTGATGCCGCAGGCAAATACGCGGCTCCGGGGCTGCTGGACGGGCACTGCCATATCGAAAGCACGCAGCTTACGGCAACCGAATTCGCCAGAGCGGTGCTTCCGCTGGGCACGACAGGCGGATTTTTCGATGCGCACGAAATTTCGAACGTCCTCGGGCTGCCGGGCCTGCGCTTCATGCTGGAGGAAGCCAGAACGACGCCTCTGGCCGCCTATATGCAGGTCGCTTCCTGTGTGCCGTCGACCCATCCCGGACTCGAAACGACCGGGGCTTACATCGGTCCTGAAGAAGTGGCGGAAGCGCTCAGCTGGGGCCCGGATATGATCGGATTGGGCGAAGTGATGAACTTTCCCGGCGTCGTGTACGGCGACGACAAAATGATCGGGGAAATCGAGGCGACGCTGCGGGCCGGAAAATACGCGGACGGCCATTTTACTTGGAGCTCAAGTGATTGGAGGCTTCCGGTGTATGCGGCGAGCGGCATTGACGGAGACCATGAATGCGTGACGGCGGAGGATGTCATCGAGCGCGTCCGGCTCGGCATATACGCCAAGATGCGGCAAGGCTCGGCGTGGCATGATGTTGCGGCCACCATCAAGGCGCATACCGAAGGCGGTTTGGATACCCGGCGCATGATCCTGGTCACGGATGACCGGAGCTCGGAGTCGCTGATGAACGAAGGGCATATGAATTTTGTCGTCCGCCACGCCATCGCGCAGGGCGTCAAGCCGGTTACGGCTTTCCAGATGGCCACGATTAACACGGCCGAACGGTTCGGGGTGGCCAGAGACATCGGGGCGATCGCGCCCGGGCTATGCGCGGATATCATTCTGCTGGACGGGAATTTGGCCGACGTGAACGTCACGATGACGGTCGCTGCCGGACAAGTCGTGGCGGAAGAAGGCCGGATGACCGCCGAGTGGGAACCCTATGCCATACCGGCCGAGGCGTACGGCACGGTCAAGCTGGGGCGCCCGATTGAAGAACGGGATTTTGTTATCGCCGCACCGCAAACGGGCGGAACGGTTGAGGCCCGGGCCATCGGGGTCGTGGAGAATCATGTGGAGACGAAGGAAACTCTGGTGAGCGTGCCGGTGGAGGATTCGGCGCTTCGCATTACGCCGGAGAGCGGCTTGTGCAAAATGGCGGTGTTTGAACGCCACGGTCAAGGTGGAGGCCATGCGCTTGGTATCGTGGCCGGGATCGGCTTTGAGGAACCGGCCGCCATCGCAATGACCGTAGCTCATGACAGCCATAACGTAACGGTCATCGGCAATGATGACCGGCTGATGGCAAAAGCGGGAAACAGGGTGACCGAAATGCAGGGCGGCGTCGTGATGCTCACGAACACAGCCCAGACGGAGTTTCCGCTGCCGGTTGGCGGCCTGATGTCCGATCAGCCGTTTGAAACGGTCGCGAGCCAGTCGGAAGCGATCAGCCAGGCACTGATTCAGTCCGGCTGCCTGGTGAACAACGCCTTCATGACGTTGTCGCTTTTGGCGCTGGTCGTCATTCCGGAGCTGCGCCTGTCCGATAAAGGGTTGGTCCGGATCTCGGCCGAAGGCATAGAGATCGTGCCGCTGTTCCGGAGTTAAGCAGGGGCGGAGGAAACGACAGACTTCTTCAAAAAAAACCACCGGCGGGGACTATAGGCCCCGCCGGTTTTTTTGAAGGGTGCAAAGATTGGGATCGGTAAAGGAAACGGACGGGCGTCCGCGAATAATAATAAGATGAAGCTTGAGCCGCGAAGAAAACCGGAGCGTCACTACGGCCCTCCCGGAAGTTCTGAGGATACCAAAAAGGGGAGCCGGAGGCCCCCCTTATACTGCATTGATTTACAATTCAAAAGTTGGTAATATAGATCTTGTGACTTTAAAAGGGTACAAATAAAAATAATAATCCTACATGGATTTTATCACAATGGGATGAGTTTGTCAAACATTTAAAAGGGGATGGATATCGGCATGGATTTAAACGATCAGGACTGGCAGCAGGAGCAGCAGCGGGTCACTCATGTCACCGGAAAAATCGCCCGCCGCAAAAAAGCGCTTGAAGCGGAGGTTGGAACGGTCCGAGTGGACGTCGTGGAACTCAGAAAAGATTTCTGGGACGAGGTCCGCGTCAATTTCAGCAGTGCCGACGACCTCGGAGAGACTTCGACCAGTTTGCGGCAGCAGTCCCAGGTGCTGTCGGAGCGCGAGCGCAGCCATTTGCAGGCCTTTGAATCCTTGAAGAAGCTGCGGCTGCTGGAGAAATCGCCGTACTTCGGACGGATTGATTTTACGGAAAAGGGACAGAAGCAAACAGAGCAGATTTACCTTGGCATCGCTTCGTTCCTGGATGACGACCAGGAGACCTTCCTCGTGTATGACTGGCGGGCTCCCGTATCCAGCTTGTACTATGATGGCGCACCCGGGCCGGCTTCCTACCAGACACCCGGGGGCGAAATTGATGGGACGATGGAGCTGAAGCGCCAGTTCGTTATCAGAGATGGCAGGATCGACGTCATGTTCGACACCGGCGTTACGATCGGTGACGAGCTGCTGCAGCAGGTGCTCAGCCACAGCTCCGACAGTCAGATGAAGAGCATCGTGGCGACGATCCAGAAGGAGCAGAACGCCGTCATCCGCAACGACAAGAGCCGGATGCTGGTCGTGCAGGGGGCGGCCGGAAGCGGCAAAACGTCTGCGGCCCTGCAGCGCGTCGCCTATCTGCTCTATAAATACAGGGAGATTCTGAAGGCCGATCAGGTGCTTCTGTTCTCCCCCAACCCGTTGTTTAACAGTTATGTCTCCACCGTCCTGCCGGAGCTGGGCGAAGAGAACATGATGCAGACGACGTTCCAGGCTTATCTGGAACACCGCCTCAGCAAGGAATTCGATGTGGAAGACGTGTTTTCGCAGATGGAGTCGATTCTGAATGCGGAGGAAGGGGAGTGGCTTGAGAATAAAAAGGCGTCCATCGCCTTTAAGGCCTCGCCGGCGTTCCTGAACATCATCCGCAGCTACAAGGATTATCTTGAGCATGACGGCATGATCTTTAAGCCGATCCGTTTCAAGGGGCATCTCATCGTTTCGGCTGAAGCGATGAAGGAGAAATTCTACAGCTATGACCCGGCGGTTCGCCTGGCCAACCGGATCGAGCTGATGCGAGAGTGGCTGCAGAAGGAGCTTGCTTCCTTTGCGAAGCAGGAGCGGAAAGCGGCATGGGTCGATGACCAGATTGAGCTGCTCAGCGCGGAGGAATATCAGAAAGCGTACACCCATGTCCGAAGAAAGCTCGCGTCCAAGAAAGACACCTTTGACGATCACGAGCGCGAACGGAACCTGCTGGCCAAAATGATCGTCAACGAGTGGCTGAAGCCGGTGCGCAAATGGATCAAGCGGAAGCGGTTCGTCGACGTCAAGGCGCTGTACCGCGAGCTGTTCGTCAATGAGGAGCTGTTTGCCCGCGTCAGCGGCAGAGGTGATTTGCCGGAGCGGTATCATGAGATTGGCGCCCGGACGGTTACAGATTTAATGGAAGGAAGGCTGTCTTACGAGGATGCGACGCCTTATCTGTACATGCAGGAGCTGATGAAAGGATTCCAGGTCAACAGCATGATCCGGCACGTGTTCATCGATGAAGTTCAGGATTACTCTCCGTTTCAGCTGGAATACCTCAAGCGTCTGTTCCCGCGGGCGCGCATGACGGCGCTGGGCGACCTCAACCAGGGAATTTACCCGCACACCGGCGTGCTCGGCGGCAGCCTGGCGTCCCTGCAGGAACTGTACGGTCCGGAAGAAACGGAGGTCATATCGCTTACCCGCAGCTACCGCTCGACTTATGAGATCGTGGATTTTACCCGGAGTATGATGCCGGGCGGGGAAGCGATCGTGCCGTTTAACCGGAACGGGGAGAAACCGCTCGTGCGGGTGCAGCAGGATCGCGAAGAGCTTCACGACCGGATCGCCTGTGATATCCGGGAGCTGAACGCGAAAGGCTACGAGCATACGGCCATCATCTGCAAAACGGCGGAGCAGTCCGAGGCGGTATACGAAGCGCTGAAGGGTCGCCTTCCGCTGAAAAAGATCACAAAAACGACCCCTTCCTTCGCCAACGGGACGTTGGTCATCCCGTCTTATTTGGCGAAAGGGGTCGAGTTTGATGCAGTCATCATCTATGACGCGTCGGCGCGCGAATATGGCCGGGAGTCCGAGCGGAAGCTGTTCTATACGGCTTGTACCCGGGCGATGCACCAGCTCCATGTGTACAGCCTCGGCGGGCCGAGCCGCTTCATCACGGATGTGGCGGATGATAAATACGTGTTGGCCTAGAAGGGCTTCGATCGTCCTGCCAAGTTTGAGGGGATTTACACGGGCTCCGTCAGCACGTAGGCCTGTTCCTCGAACGGCTTGCGGTATTTGGACGGAGTACAGCCTTTGTGCTGCTTGAAGACGGTAATGAAGTAGCTGAGGTTGTCAAAACCGACATCCATGGCGACCTCGACGATTTTTTTGTCGGTGTTCTCCAGCAGTTTGCATGCCTTGAGCACCCGGTAGTGATTGACGTACTCCACGGGGCTCTTCTGGGTCATCTGTTTGAAAAAACGACAGAAATGCCCTTCGCTCATGTTGATCTGTCCCGCCAGCTCTTTGAGCTTAAGCGGCTCGGCGTAATGATCATGTATATAATGAAGCGCGGTCTTCAGCCGCTCCACCTTGTCATGGCTTCCGGTGGGGCGGCTTTTGTTATCTTCGCCCAGCGGCGCTTGGGCCGACAGCAGGGCGAAGATTCGGAGCAGATGCGCTTTCGTCGACAGCTCGTAAGCCGGTACCTTGGCTTCATTTTCGCGGATAATCCGGTGCAGCGCATCCAGAATGTCTTTTTCCCATCCCGTATTTCCGGTGATGTGCTGACGGGGCAGAAAGGTCTTTTTCATCAATGGATCAATATATTTCTCCTGAATAATGTCAAAGTCCGGGCTGCCGAGCAGATCGGCGCTGAACACGACCGCTGAGAAGACGCATGGTTCTTCCGAGGCGAGCATCCCGGAGTGAATCTCCCCGCTGTTGACGAATACGGCCTCGCCTGCGCGGACCTCGACATACGTCATATCGAGCTGAAACATGGCGCTGCCTTGGTGCAGTACGATAAATTCCATTTCGTCATGCCAGTGGCAGTCCAGAATGCTCTGTCCGTTGAGCTGCTCCACTCTGGGGTAGATGCTGACGGGATACAGGGGATGTCCGTGCACGCGGTTCTCCCTGAGCATTTCTCGGTTCATAAGTCGTCACTTCCATTCCTAGCAAATATCAATATATTAATATATTTGGTCAAAATAACGTAAGAAATCTCTTCATTAGATCAATATTATTATAATATAAACTCTAGGAGGGACGATACATGAAATTCACGGACGGTTACTGGATGATCCGGGAAGGCTACAACGTGCAAAATCCTGCGGATATCCGCGATATTACCCATACAAGCGACTCCATGACGGTTTTCGCGGCAACGAAGATCATTGCGACAAAGGGCGACACGCTGAACGGAACGCTTCTGAAGGCCGATTTCAGCTCCCCGATGCCGGATGTCATCCGCGTCAAGCTGTTTCATCATAAAGGCAAGGTAAATAAAGGACCTGCGTTCGAATTGTTCCCAAGCGATACCGACGTGCAAATTTCGGTAGACGAGGAAACCGCGGTGCTGACCAGCGGCCAACTGAGCGTTCAAGTCAACCGCAAGCAGGGCTGGAACGTTGATTTCAATTATGCCGGCAAGCGGATTACCGGCAGCGGCTGGAGAGCGCCTGCCTATATTCAGGATCCGGATAAAAAAGCGTACTACCGCGAGCAGCTTGACTTGGGCGTGGGCGAATACATCTACGGCCTTGGCGAACGCTTCACCCCGTTTGTGAAAAATGGCCAGGTGGTCGAAATCTGGAACGAGGACGGGGGGACAAGCAGCGAGCAGTCGTACAAGAACATTCCTTTTTACCTGTCCAACAAAGGCTATGGCGTGTTCGTCAACCATCCGGAAAAGGTATCCTACGAGATTGCTTCTGAAAACGTATCCAGGGTGCAGTTCAGTGTCGAAGGCGAATATCTGGAATACTTCATTATCGGCGGCGCCACGCCGAAGGACGTGCTGGACAACTACACGAAGCTGACGGGTAAGCCTGCGCTTCCGCCGGCCTGGACGTTCGGTCTGTGGCTGACGACATCCTTTACGACGGATTACGATGAAGCAACCGTCAACCATTTCGTGGACGGCATGGCCGAGCGCGATCTGCCGCTGTCCGTTTTCCATTTCGACTGCTTCTGGATGAAGGAATACCAGTGGTGCGATTTTGAATGGGACAAGGATATGTTCCCGGATCCGGAAGGCATGCTGAGACGGCTGAAAGACAAGGGACTGAAAATCTGTGCCTGGATCAACCCGTACATTGCGGAAAAATCGTATTTGTTCAATGAGGGCATGGAGAACGGTTACCTGGTGAAAACGCCAGACGGTTCCGTGTGGCAGTGGGATTTGTGGCAGGCCGGCATGGGTCTGGTGGACTTCACGAATCCCGATGCGGTGAAATGGTACAAGAGCAAGCTAGAAGTGCTGATCGACCAGGGCGTCGACTGCTTTAAAACCGACTTCGGTGAAAGAATCCCGACCAACGTCGTCTATTTCGACGGATCCGATCCGCAGAAAATGCACAACTACTATACCTTCCTGTACAACAAGGCGGTATTTGAAGTGCTGGAAGACAAGCTGGGCAAAGGGGAAGCGGCTCTGTTCGCCCGTTCGGCCACGGTCGGCGGCCAGCAGTTCCCGGTTCACTGGGGCGGCGACTGCTCCGCGACGTACGAATCGATGGCGGAGACCGTCCGCGGCGGCCTGTCGCTAGGCCTGTCCGGCTTCGGCTTCTGGAGCCATGACATCAGCGGTTTTGAAAATACGGCTCCGCCGGATATTTACAAGCGCTGGGTGCAGTTTGGCCTGCTCTCATCCCACAGCCGCCTGCACGGCAGCACGTCGTACCGGGTGCCTTGGCTGTTTGACGAAGAGGCGGTCGACGTGGTGCGCAAGTTTACGAAGCTGAAATGCAGCATTATGCCTTACCTGTACAACTCGGCGGTGGAATCCACGGAACGCGGACTGCCGATGATGAGAGCGATGATGCTGGAATATCCGCAGGATCCGACCTGCTTCACGCTGGACACGCAGTACATGCTGGGGGATTCGATTCTGGTGGCGCCGATCTTCAATAAAGAAGGCGACGTTCAGTACTACCTGCCGGAAGGCAAGTGGACGAACTACCTGACAGGCGAGGTGCTGGAAGGAAACCGCTGGTACAGCGAGAACCATGGATACATGACCCTGCCGATGATGATCAAGCCGAACACCCTTCTTGCGGTAGGCAAGGAAGATGGCAGACCGGACTACGATTATGCCGACGGCGTCTCGCTGCATCTGTTCGAGCTCGGCGACGGTGCTGCGGCGCAGGCCGACCTCGTGAATACGCTGGCCGAACAAGAACTCAGCGTAACGGCATCCCGCAGCGGCAATGTCATTGAAGTGAAGGCCTCGGGTGCTGGCAAGCCCTGGACGTTTGTGCTCCGCGGCATCGGTGAAGTGGCGTCCGTGGATCAGGGAACGGCGGCAAGCGGCGAACACGGCGCAGTTATTACACCTGCTGCCGGCGCTTCTTCCGTCACCATCACGTTAAAGTAACCGGCTGCTGAAAGCAGCTTGTGGATTGAAACCGGACCGCAGGTACTGCGGTCCGTTCTTTGTATTCATGTCATGGGACATAACGGGGCGGTCTGTCCCTGTTTACTTCATCAATCTGTACATACTAAGGAGGCTCTACCGATGCAGACATCCTTTACATCTTTACCTTTTTGGGATCACAGCCTTCCACTGGAGGAGCGGGTGGCCGATCTCGTCTCCCGTCTGACCACGGAGGAAAAGATAGCGCTGATACCTACCCGGCAGGCCGCCGTGGAGCGTTTGGGCATCCCGGCTTATAACGTGGGCGGGGAAGCTGCCCATGGCGTCGCCTGGATCG
This sequence comes from Paenibacillus sp. XY044, assembly GCF_002257645.1. Lineage (GTDB taxonomy): Bacteria > Bacillota > Bacilli > Paenibacillales > Paenibacillaceae > Paenibacillus_AQ. The sequence continues at coordinate 108,720 of NZ_NQMO01000001.1, forward strand.
GCGAAGCCACGGTGTTCCCGCAGCCCATTGGGCTGGCTTGCAGCTGGGATGAGGCGTTGATGCAGAAAGTCGGTTCGGCCATCGGGGATGAAGCGCGAGTGTTTCACCACCGGCACCCGCAGCGGCACGGCCTGACCTTGTGGGCTCCAACCGTGGATTTGGAGCGCGACCCGAGATGGGGACGGACCGAGGAAGCCTACGGGGAAGATCCGCATTTAACGGGCAAACTGGCTTCATCGCTGGTTCGCGGGATGCAGGGCGACCATCCGTTTTACCTGAAGATGGTGGCGACCTTGAAGCATTTTTTTGCCAACAATAACGAAGTGGACCGGCTGACGTTCTCCTCCAGCATCGATCCGCGCAACATGCATGAATATTATTTGAAAGCTTTTGAAAAGCCGTTTACCGAAGGCGGCGCTTACTCCATGATGACGGCATACAACTCGATCAACGGTACCCCGGCGATTGAAAGCCCTTACGTCAAGCGGTTTGTCAAAGGCGAGTGGAAAATGCCCGGGTTTATCGTGTGCGATGGTGGCGACCTGTCCCAGACGGTCGACTATCACAAGTATCATCAAACCCACGCCCAGTCCGTGGCGGGGGCGCTCAAGGCCGGCGTCGACTGCTTGACTGACGAAGTGGATCTGGTCATCGGAGCCGTCCGGGAAGCGTTGGGGCAAGGGCTTATCGCTGAAGCGGATCTGGATCTGGCCATTCGCAACATTTTCAGAGTGCGGATGAAGCTGGGGCAGTTTGATCCGCCTGAGCTGAATCCTTACGCTTCCATTCCGAAAGAGGCGCTGATGTCGCCGGACCACGCGGAACTGTCGCTTCAGGCGGCTAAGAAATCCGTAGTTCTGCTGAAAAATGAAGGGAACCTGCTTCCCCTGGACAAGAAACGGAAAGTATCCGTGATTGGACCGCTCGGCAATGCCGTCTATACGGATTGGTACAGCGGAACGCTTCCTTATGCCGTCACGCCTTATCAGGGTATTGCCGCCAAATTGCCGGAACAGGTCGTTCCGTATGCCGACGGTGATGATGTCGTCAAGCTCAAGCAGGCAGGCAATGGATGGAGCGTCGTGCCGGGTGCGGATTCGGATCGGCTGCTGACGACGGTGCCGCAGGGAGAACGGGAAGAAGACCAGCTGTTCCGCCACAGGGACTGGGGATACGGCAGCCATACGTTTCAATCGGTGAACAGTGGTTTGTATGTGACCGAAGACGAGAACCATATGCTGCGGGCTTCTTCGGAGCGGATATGGGGCTGGTTCGTCAAAGAAGTGCTGCGTCTCGGCGACCGGAAAGACGGCACCTTTGCTTTGAAAACCTGGAACGACCGTTATGTCGGAGTAGTGACGGACGAGTGGGGACAGGCTGTTCTTCAAAGCGAGGAAGACACATCGGCGGACGAAGCGCAGCCTTTTGCCAAAGAAACCGTCAAGGATGGACTGGATGAAGCGGTTCGAATAGCGAAAGAAAGTGATACGGCCATCGTCATCATCGGCAACAATCCGTTCGTCAACGGCAAAGAAGAGGTGGACCGCCCGGGAATCGGGCTCCCTGAGGCCCAGGGCAGACTGGTCCGGGAAGTTTGCCGGGCCAATCCGCGAACGGTCGTCGTCATCGTGGGCAGTTATCCGTTTGCGCTCGGCGACATCGCCGACATCGCTCCAGCGATCCTGTTCACTTCCCATGCCGGACAGGAGCTCGGCAATGCGCTCGCCGACGTGCTGTTCGGCGACGAGAACCCGGGCGGGCGTTTGAATATGACCTGGTATGAAAGCGAAGACCAGCTGCCTGATTTTCTGGACTACGACATTATCAAGGGCCGCCGCACCTATATGTACTTTGAAGGCAAGCCGTTGTATCCTTTCGGACATGGCCTTTCGTATACAGACTTTAAATACAGCGATCTTTCGCTTGTATCCGCTGAGGTTCAGGCCGGCGGCTTGATTCAGGCCAGCGTGCAGGTGACTAATACGGGAAGCGTCACTGGCGATGAAGTGGTACAGTTGTATGTTAAAAGCGGATCATCGCGCGTGAAGATGCCTAGAAAACAGCTGCAAGGGTTTAAGCGCATCACGCTTGCTCCCGGGGAGAGCCAAACGGTCAGCTTTGAGCTGCCGGTCTCGGAGCTTGCGGTATGGGACGTAACTCGCGACCGGTTCTGCGTCCAATCCGGCACGTATGAGCTCATGGTGGGAGCCTCCTCCGATGACATCCGGCTTGCGTCGGTTATTCGGGTCGACGGGGAAACGATTCCTAACCGGGATCTCAGCCTGACTACGTTTGCCGAAAATTACGACGATTATGAAGGCATCGTTCTGGATGAATGCCTGGAGGGAAGAACTGCGGTCCGGACAGCTCAAGGAAAGCAGGGGTGGATTGCTTTTCATGATGCGGAATTCAATAGGGAGGCGTACAGTGCGCTGCTGCGGGTTAGCGGGGGAACGAATGGCGGGGGCATCTCGATCCGAATCGGATCGCCGGAAGGAATGGATACCGCCAAATTGGCGGTTCAAGCCGGAGATTCCCAGCGCTTCGACAACGCCGCGGTTTCGGTACGGATCCCATCCGGGGTTCATTCCATTTATTTGTGCCTGGAAGGCACTGTCCGCATCAGCCGATTTTCTTTTGAGCCGGGGCAGAATCTTTAAGTCGAGTCAGCGGGATGGAATTACCATGCCTGAACTGGGAGCGCATGCATATCCATGGATGAAAAGAACCACAATATAACGTGATTATCATCGAACGTAAAGGTGGTCTCGTCATGGAAGACAAAAAATGGGATCTGGTGGCGCTTGCCTCGATACCGCTCATTATGACGCTTGGCAACTCCATGTTAATTCCCATTTTGCCGGAGATATCGCAAAAGCTTCACGTCGGCGCTTTTCAGGTCAGTATGCTGATCACGGTGTTTGGCGTTGTGGCGATCCTGCTGATTCCGATTGCCGGGTATTTATCAGACCGGTTCGGACGCAAAACCGTCATTATTCCCAGCTTGATCATTGCCGCAGCGGGAGGAGCGATTTCGGGGGCAGCCGCCTGGTGGACGAGCGGAGGCACCGCGTACTGGATCATTCTCGGGGGCAGGTTCCTGCAAGGCATCGGGGCAGCGGGGGCTTTCCCCATCGTGCTTCCGCTTGTGGGCGATATGTTTGATGATGAAGACGATGTCAGCAAAAGCTTGGGGATCATTGAAACCTCGAATACATTCGGCAAGGTGGTCAGTCCGATTCTCGGTTCTGCGCTGGCTCTGATGGTGTGGTTTCTTCCTTTTCTCGCGATTCCCGTTCTCTGCATCATTTCGTTGATCATGGTAGCTTTTTTAGTGAAGACCCCAAAGAAGAAAAACGAGAACAAAACTTCAATCAAAGATTTTTTGTCGGACACCAAAGATATTTTGCATGAAAAAGGCCGATGGTTGTATGCCATTTTCGCGATTGGCGGAATCAGCATGTTCATAACGTTCGGCGTGCTGTTTTATTTGTCGGAGACGCTGGAGAGCAAGTACGGCATGCATGGAATCGTGAAAGGTCTGGTACTCGCAATACCACTCGCGGTGTTATGCCTCGCATCGTTTATCGCCGGCAAAGTGATCGGCAAAAACAAAAAGCGGATGAAATGGACCGGTTTTGCGGGCATGGTGCTGCTGACAGCCGGTCTGGTCATCGCGGGATTCAGCAGCCAGATCGTTTTTCTCATAACATTCTTCGCAATCAGTGGAGCAGGCATCGGCACCGCGCTTCCATGCATGGATGCCCTGATCACGGAAGGCATTGAACAAAAACAGCGCGGAACGATCACCTCCCTGTACAGCAGCATGAGGTACATCGGGGTGTCGCTTGGCCCGCCGGTCGTATCCCTGCTGATGAAAAGCTCCCACTGGATTCTCTTCGGGACGATGGCGGTGGTGGGGGCGATTGGCGTCCTGCTTACGCTGCTGGCCGTGAAACCGAAGGAAAACACGAGCAAACCGGAGGATTCGAGCCGCAGAACCCGGGGCACGGGACGGCGGGGAATCGGGATGAGAAGAAGGATAAGGGCGCGCTGAGGAACCGGTTGAAATTTTTAAAATTAAATAGGGTTCATGCCTGGCGAAGCAAACGCGGCGGGTTCGAAAAATGTTTGGATTTTTCGGATCTGCTGCGTTTTTATTTGTCTTTACATAAAAAAGGGGTATAAAAGCAAAGGTTAATCTGCTATAATCAAACCAATACAAATATAAACAAACAAAAACAAAGAACTTATTGGAGGTCGTCCTTACAATGGTACAAAATCGATGGAATTCCGATGAAGCTTCCCGGCAGAAAGCCGGCGTCGACCAGCTGGTGTACCGGTCCAATCTGATCGGCAGTGACCGCAGCGTATGCAACTGGGGCGGAGGCAATACGTCGCTCAAGACGGTGGAGCAGGATTTTCGCGGCCGTGACGTGGAGGTCATGTGGGTAAAAGGGAGCGGTTCGGACCTGGCCACGATGAAGGCGCAGCATTTTACCGGCCTGCGGATTGAAGATATTCGTCCTTTGATCGAGCGTGACGAAATGTCGGATGAGGAGATGGTGGCTTACCTGTCGCACTGCATGATCGACAGCAAGCATCCGAGAGCATCGATCGAGACGCTGCTGCACGCGTTCCTTCCGTATCCGCATGTCGACCATACCCATCCGGATGCGATTATCAGCTTGTGCTGCGCGGATAACGGCAAAGAAATCGCCGAAGAGATCTACGGGGATTCCTTCGTATGGGTGCCGTATATCCGTCCAGGATTTACGCTGTCGAAAATGATCGCCGAAGGCGTCCGGAACAATCCGAATGCACAGCTGGTGCTGATGGAGAAGCACGGTCTGGTGACATGGGGCCAGACGTCCGAGGAATCCTACAACCAGACGATCGCCATGATCCAAAAAGCGGAAGCGTATATTGCCGCAAAGGTACAGGAGGACGAGGTTTTCGGCGGGCAAAAGAACGCGCCTTTGGCGCCGGAGAAGCGCAAATCCCTACTGTCCGAAGTGCTGCCTGTCATTCGCGGAGCGGTCAGCGACAGCAAAAAAATGATCGTTACTTACGACGATGCCGAAGACGTGCTGGAGTTCGTGAACAGCCGTGACGCGAAGGAACTCTCCCAGGTGGGAGCAGCCTGTCCGGATCACCTGGTGCATACGAAGCGGGTTCCGCTGTATATCGACTGGGATCCGGCAAGCGGTGATGTCGAATCCCTCAAAGCGGCGGTGCGTCAAGGGGTCGAAGCGTATAAGGAAGAATACAAAGCCTATTTTGAACGGAACAAAAACGACGGAGATGTCATGTCCGAAGCGGCTCCGCGCGTCATCCTCATTCCGGGGATCGGCATGGTCAACACCGGCAAGAGCCTGGATATGGCGGGAGTCAGCGGCGCGCTGTACCACCGGGCGATCGCGGTCATGAAAGGTTCTACGGCGCTGGGACAATTCGTATCCTTAAGCGAGAACGAATCCTACAACGTGGAATATTGGCCGCTTGAGCTTTACAAGCTGTCCTTGGCACCGGCGGAAGCGGAGTTCTCCCGCAAGGTCGCCTTCATTACCGGCGGCGCAGGCGGCATCGGCAGCGAAACGGCGCGCCGCTTCGTGTCGGAAGGAGCTCATGTCGTTCTGGCCGACCTGAACCTGGAAGGCGCGGAGAAGGTAGCAGCCGAAATCAACGCCCAGTACGGTGCAGGCCGGGCTAAGGCCGTGAAGATGGACGTGACCCAGGAGGACATGGTCAGGGATGCCCTAGCCGAAACGGCATTGACCTATGGCGGCGTGGACATCATCGTCAACAATGCCGGTCTGGCGACCTCGAGTCCGTTTGACGAAACCTCCCTGAAGGAATGGAATCTGAACATCAACGTCCTCGGCACGGGTTACTTCCTTGTGGCCAGAGAAGCGTTCAAGCAGATGAAGGAGCAGGGAATCGGCGGCAGCATGGTTTTTGTCGGCTCCAAAAATTCGGTCTATGCCGGCAAGAACGTTACGGCTTACAGTTCCGTCAAGGCGCTGGAAGCCCACCTGGCCCGCTGCATTGCGGCTGAGGGCGGAGAATACGGCATCCGTGTCAACACGATTCTGCCGGATGCGATTCTGCAGGGATCGGCCATCTGGAACTCCAACTGGCGGAACGAACGGGCCGCTGCCTACGGCATCGAGCCTGATCAGCTGGAAGAGCATTACCGCAAGAGAACGACGCTGCTGGTCAACATTTATCCGAAGGATGTGGCCGAAGGGATCGCCTACTTCGCCTCTTCCAAGTCGGAGAAGACGACCGGCTGCATGCTGACGATCGACGGCGGCGTACCGGCGGCATTTACCCGGTAGGCAAGCGGTTTTACGGGAAACTGGCGCAGATTGAACGTCTGATAAGGGGAGCAGGATCCGGCTGAACAAGCATGTTTGGCAGGGGCCGCTCCCTCTCTTGCCATAACACACGGCAGACACCGGCGGATTGCCGGCGCCCTGTCAGACATTTTGAATGTTAAACCGCAAAGGAGGTACTACACCGTGAAGGTTTCGCTATTCATTACCTGCATCAGCGACGCGCTGTTTCCGCCCATCGGTGAAGCGATGGCCCGTTTGCTGGCGCGGTACGGCGTCCGGCTTGATTTTCCGCAAGTACAGACCTGCTGCGGCCAGCCGGCCTTTAACAGCGGCTATTGGGATGAAGCCAGAGCTTCGGCGCGGACGATTTTGGAAGCGTTTGACGACAGCGATTTTGTGATCGCCCCTTCGGGCTCCTGCACCGGCATGATCCATCATTATTACCCCAAGCTGTTTGAACATGAGCCTCTGTTTCTGGAGAAAGCGCTGGCACTTAAGGAGAAGACCTACGAGTTCACGCAATTTCTCGTCCAGGTGCTGGGTGTAACGGATGTGGGGGCCGTTTTCCCCCATAGAGTCACCTATCATCCATCCTGCCACGGCTCACGGCTGCTCGGGATCAAAGACGAGCCGATGCAGCTGATGGCCAGCGTGCAGGGTATGGAGCTGATTCCGCTTCCTTATGCGGAAGACTGCTGCGGCTTCGGCGGGACGTTCGCCATCAAAATGAGCGACATTTCGGGAGCAATGGTCGAGGAGAAAACCCAGCATGTGCTGGAAACGGAGGCCGAGGTGCTGGTCGGGCTGGACATGGGCTGCCTGCTCAACATCGGCGGCAATCTGCATTTTCAGGGCAAGCCGGTCCGGGTCATGCATCTGGCTGAACTGCTGTATGAGGGAGTGATGCATCGTGAGCAAGCCGCAGGGGTCTAGCGTAAAGGAACGGGCGGAGACCGCTCTGAAGGACGAATTTCTCGTCAATGCCGTCAAGTTTACGACCGAAAAGCTGAAGAACGGGAAGAAAGCGGCGACGGCGGAACACGGTAACTGGGAAGAGTGGAGGGAGCGGGGCAGGCAGATCCGGGCCCATACCATCGCCCACCTCGACTACTATTTGAACCAGTTTGTGGATAATGCCCGGGCGCAGGGAGTACATGTGCATTTTGCCCCCGAGGCGAAGGACGCCGCCCGAATCGCTGTTGAGATTGCCAAGCACAAGCAGGCCAAGTCGGTCGTCAAGTCCAAATCGATGGTTTCCGAGGAAGTGCATATCAACGAAGCGTTTGAGGGCATCGGCATCGAATCCATTGAAAGCGATCTGGGTGAATACATCATCCAGCTGGCGAACGAACCGCCTTCCCATATCATTATTCCGGCCATTCATAAAAACCGCTATCAAATCGCCGAGCTGCTGTCGAAGGAAGCCGGAGAGACGCTGGCGCCGGACACGAAAATATTGGCCGGATTCGCAAGGCGTAAGCTCCGCGACAAGTTTCTGGAAGCCGACATCGGGTTAACCGGGGCCAACTTCGGGATTGCTGAGAGCGGATCGATCGTCATTTTTGAAAACGAGGGCAACGCCCGCATGGTGAGCACGGTACCGAAAACGCAAATTACGCTGATGGGGATGGAGCGGCTTATTCCGACCTGGGATGACCTCGAAGTGATGGCGACGCTCCTGCCGCGCTCGGCGACCGGCCAGAAGCTGACCGTGTACATGTCGGGCATCACCGGACCGCGCCGGACGGCGGATGGAGACGGCCCGGAAGAGATGCACCTGATCATCGTCGACAACGGCCGCTCGCTGCAGCTCGGCGATCCGGATTTCCAGGAGCTCTTGAACTGCATCCGCTGCGGGGCATGTCTGAATGCCTGCCCGGTGTACCGCCATATCGGGGGACATTCGTATCCCGGAACGTACAGCGGGCCGATCGGCGCGGTGCTGACGCCGGCGCTGAACAAGAATGCCGAGGAGTGGCAGGACATCGCGAACGCCTCCAGTCTATGCGGCGCCTGCTATGAAGCCTGTCCGGTCAAGATTCCGCTGCACGACATGCTCGTCTATTTGCGCAACCGGAAGGTGGAGCGGGGGTATACCGCAGCCGGCGAGAAGCTGGCGATGAAGGGCTTCAAGATGCTGATGAAGAGTTCCGGCCGCTTTAAGCAGGCGGTGAAGCTCGGCCAGACGGGCCAGAAGCTGCTGGTCCGGGACGGATATATCCGCTCCCAAATCGGTCCGCTTAAGGGTTGGACGGCATACCGGCACATTCCGGCGCTGCCTAGCAGATCGTTCCGGGAACGCTGGCCGCAGCTGGACGCCGAGGTCGGGGCCAGCCTCCCGCCGATGTCTGAGGCGATGAAGTCCCGCATGGAAAGCATCGTCGCGGGCCGGAAGGAAAGGGGGATGAAGCGATGAGCACATCCGATCCGTCATTTTTGGCGAAAATGGAGCAGGAATCGCGTGAGCAGCAGAAGCGGTTCATCGGTCATATTGCCAGCCGCCTCGGGCATGGGGGCGCGGCGGATTCCCGCAAGCCGGAGCACCCGTATCGGGGCGCACCGGATTTTTGGAACCGCTACGAGCTGACTCAGGAAGAGCGGATCGACCGCTTTATGGCGAACTGGCGCGCCGCCGGCGGCCATACCGAGCGCATTACCGGCTGGGAGGACTTGTCCGGTGTCGTGATCCGGATTCTGCAGGAGCACGGGGCGCAGTCCACGATCCGCCACGATCTCCCCGAGTTGGCTGAGCTCCGGCTGGAACAGCATTTGCCGGAGCTTGCGCATCGGGTATGGAACGGACGGGAGGCGGACGACTCTCTAACTGCTGCGGCCTATACGGATGCGGGGATTGCGCTCGTGGACGACGCCGTGGCATATACCGGCTCGCTGGTGGTCACGTCTTCGGCAGAGAAAGGCCGGTCCGTGTCCCTCCTGCCCAACCTGCTGATCGCCATCGTTCCTGCGGAACGCATGAAGACGCGGCTCGGCGAGGTTATGGGCCGCCTGCCCCTCAGCGCCGAGGGTGGGCTGCCGGCAGGAGTGCATTTCATCTCGGGGCCGAGCCGCTCTTCGGACATCGAGAACGACCTGACCATCGGCGTTCACGGACCGGGGATCGCCTACGCTTTGATTGTCGGATAATCCGAATCCGGAGACTCCCCGCTTATAGGGGGCAAGTGGATGACACGTTGTCCGGGAACAGGCAAATCTATATAATGGGTGTACGATAGAACGAAAGAGGGAAGCTATGTTAGTTGCGGAACGTTATGATACCATCGTGCGGCTGGTCAATGAGCGCGGCAGCATCCGGGTATCCGAGCTGAGCGAGCTGTGCGGCGTAACCGAAGAGACGATTCGCCGTGATCTGGACCGACTGGAGCAGCAGGGCAAGCTGCGGCGGAGCCATGGCGGAGCCGTTAGCGTTAAGGAGACCCAGGCGGAGACCCCGTATTTCGAGCGGGAGGTCATCCATCAGGACGAGAAGAAGCGGATTGCCGAAGAAGCGGTGCGGCGGATCGAGCCGCGCGACCGCATCGCCCTTGATGCCAGCTCGACGGCGTGGTATATGGCTTCGATCCTGCCGGACATTCCTTTGACCGTGGTCACCAACTCCATCAAGGTAGCCCTGGAGCTGTCCTCGAAGGAGAAGATCGAGGTCATTTCGACGGGCGGCATGCTGGCAGCCCATTCGCTGTCCTATGTCGGCCCGCTCGCCGAACGCGGCCTGGAATCCTATTATGTGGATAAGGCGTTTATTTCCTGCAAGGGCGTGCATTTGGACCGGGGGATCAGCGAATCGAACGAGCTGCAGGCGATGGTCAAGCACCGGATGATCCGGCAAGCGAAGTCCGTGTACATCCTGGCCGATGCGAGCAAAATCGGCGTGCAGGCGTTTACCCATCTGGCCGATTGGTCCGAAGTGGATGTGCTGATCACTGACGGCCATGCCGATGAGAAGGACGTGTCGCTGCTCCGGGAGAAATCGATCGAGCTGATCATTGCGGGGTAGACGTCCATTTAAGAATGCAGGAAGATTCATTGACTTGCATATGACGAAACCTCCCGCGAAGGCTGGAAAACAGCTTTCGCGGGAGGTTTTTTTAGTTGGGAGCAAGCACTTTTTTGTTCATCATGCCAGCTCGATATGCAGTGGATTCAGCACCAAACCGACCACTCCTGCCGACGGGACGACCAACTCTTGCAAACCTTCATTCAGCTCTACGGTTTGTGAGCGCACGGTTTGCCCGCAGCAGTCTTTGATCTCCATCGCATAGCTTCCCGGGAATGAACAGGAGAAACGGAGGTACAATCGATTCCCTGGCGTGCCATTTACTATGATGAGTCGTTCGGAAGGGTGATCCAGCTCTACGACGGTCTCGGAGTATACGGCGATGATCGTTTTGTTCCTGCTGATGGCCGTGACTATAGGATACAGCAGTTCCGGATGAAATGGCTGGAGTTTTCCATGCAGCAGCACATCCCGGTGATCGCGGCAAAAGCCGACCCAAAACCGGAGCATGGCCAGATGCCGGTCTCCGATCCGGTCCAAGCGAACCGAAATTTGCGGTACGGCAAACATGACGTGGATCATCTGCATCGCCGCATTTTCCGCCGTATCCTGGGGATTGAACATGATCATGTCGGAATGGACCGCCGTGTGGCCCGAAAGAAGACGCAGATCCAGCGTACGGACACGGTTCTGAATAAAATCGTTCGGGCAATCATTCGCTCGGAACATATTTCCGTATGTTCGCATAAGCGGCCCGATATACGTTTGACGGAATTCGATCAGAATATCGGGCTTGAGCGCTTTGAGCCGGCCCATGACGTCGGACAGCAGGCGGTCGACGGCCTCGGGGACGGACGCGTAATCTCCACCGTTTCCGTGAGCGGACACACCTGGCAAGCCCGCCGTGAGGCGGAAACTGTCCACGAAATCGAGCTTGAGCCCGTCAATGTTCCAGTTGGTTACCGCTTGCTCGTATACCCGGATCAAATACTCCCGCACTTCCGGAATTCGGGGGTCCAGAATCCCGGCATTCAGATTGTCGTCGATGCCGAGGAGCTTGTCCGCAAATTGGTCCCATACTTTGCTGTGCTTTCCGACAAACGGGACGGAGTACCACAGCATGTACTTCATACCCAGGTCCTGAATGGCGGCGACATGCGCCCCCATATCCGGGAATTTATCCGCGCAAACCTCCCAGTCTCCGGTATACGCATACCCACGGCTGTTATCTTCGGTTTGCCAGCCGTCGTCCACGATGATCGTATCGCATCCGAGTTCTTTGGCCAGCCTGGCCTGCTCCTCCAGCGCATCTGCCGTGATGTCCTGATGATAGGCATACCAGGTGGAGTAGACAGGATCCAGCGCCTCCGCCGGAGGCGGGGAAGGCGTCATTCCAGGCTGCCGAGCCCACCACTGGACAACCTCCTCCAGAGCCTCGTAATAAGGAACGTCACGCTGGTCAATCCGAAGTGTGGCTTCATACTCACCCTTCATCAATACCGGCTCTTCGAACAGCGTGATCGAGCAGAGGAACGTCGAATCCTCTTCGTGAATCCCTGCCTTGACCGTCAAATGATTCAGCGCATCGGTAAACGCAAAGGTTATCCGGTTTCTTCCTTCCCCATTAAACAGGGCGGCAACGGGAGCCGAAGAGGTACTTCTTGATGTAAATCCCTCGCCCCAGTCGATCTGAAAAGCTTTGTTCCGGTCGCTTCCCGGGTGCCACATCGAGTGGATATCTATGGCCGGCAGGGACCACTCCAGCCGACAGGCGGGGGGCTGTGTTCCAGCTGCAGCCCGCAGCTTCAAATGAATCAGCCATACGCTGTCTTCCACGATTTCGATGTGCTGCGAGACATCGAAAAATTGCCTCGTATCATGAAACGTGACGATCGGGGATGAAGCGTTCATCAAATTTTTCATAAACTCCTCCTGCGCATTCAAGCCGAATTTAGTCGTATCATTCCAACAATAGTATAGAATTTACGAAACGTATAGTAAACAACAAAATTCAAACAGTATCATGTGGAATGCGCTTATGCACTGAAGCAGCTTAGAAACTACGGTTTCATGTTTTTTTATTAGAGTATTGTCAAGGCCGATGTTCTCTGTTATATTGAAAAACGAAAAACATCTCAGGATTTTGTTTAGTAAACAAAAGACGTTTCGTTTGGCAAATGGTCTGTAAGGTACTAAAATAACAGTAAGGGGTGTTTCCCAAAAAATGTAACGGAAAAGGTGATTGGTGTTGGCAAATATTCGTGATGTTGCAAGTTTGGCAGGGGTGTCTCCTTCCACGGTTTCCCGCGTGTTAAACGGTGATCCGTCTTTATCGGTGCTGGAAGAAACGAGAAGAAAAATCATTTCCGCCGCGGAACAGCTGCAGTATAACATGGCTTCCAAACGTGCGGTCAGCAAGTCCATGCCGTTAAAAGATTACAAAATCGGTCTGGTTACTTTTTGTTCCGAACAATTCGAAAGTGAAGATCCATATTATTTGTCCATCCGGATGCAAATCGAGAAGGAATTCAACCAGATGGGGCTGCATATTACCCGGACGATCCGCTGGGTCAATCATGAATCTTATGAAAGCCTGTCCGGCCTCGACGGCCTGATCGTGATCGGCAAATTTGAATTTGACCCTTACAATTTGTTCTTTAACCGGATCCAAAATATCGTGTTCGTGGATTATTCTCCGGACGAGGACCGCTTTGATTCCGTCGTTGTCGATTTCAATAAAGTGACCACGACGGCGCTGGATCACTTGACAGGCCTTGGATATACCAAAATCGGTCTGATCAGCTCCCGCGATTTTATCAACCGGTTCGGTTCCAGCACGGGGATCGATTCCATCGACCAGCGCCAAAGCAGTTTTGAAGCTTACATGAAAAATAAAAACTTATATATGCCGGAGCATGTCCATATCGGCAGCAATTTCTCCATGTCGTCCGGATATCAGCTGATGAAGGACGCCATTAAAAAGGGGAAACTGCCGGAAGCTTTCTTGATCGGATCGGATCCCATGGCCATCGCGGCAAGCAGAGCGTTAAAGGAGGCGGGCGTGAAAGTGCCGATGGATGTGGCGCTCGTCGGGATTGACGATATCGAGATGGCTGCTTATATGGACCCGCCGCTGACTACGGTCAAAATTTATACCGAACAGATGGGTCAAACCGCCGTGAAAATGCTGCTGGAAAGGATTGGCGGCAGGGAGGTTCCGCTTAAAGTGGTACTTCCGTCCAAGTTAATCGTAAGAAGCTCATGCGGCGCTGGCCGATTTCCCAAAACGGCTGTCCAGAAATAGGACAGACAGAGGGAGCGAAAGAGCCGCAGCCGCACAAACAATCGTTAGGGGGCATTAAACGATGAAAAAATGGCTGTTGTTCGTAGTATCTTTATTTGTTGTCATCGGAATGACCGCATGTTCCGGAAACTCCGGAACTGCGGATTCGACGCAAAGCGAGGGCGGCGCCGCGGGCGAAAGCACCGGCTCGGGCGCCAAAGGAAAGATTACGTTTGCTTACTGGGGCGCGCAGACGGAAGCCGACGCCATCAAACAAGTGATTGCTGATTTTGAAAAGTCCTACCCCGATATTAAAGTGGAGAGCCAATGGATTCAGCAGGATTATCTCACGAAACTGCAGACCATGATTGCCGGAGGAACGGCTCCTGACGTGATGTTGATTTCGGGCGGGGATTTACCCGGATTTGCAAGCGCTTTCCAGGAACAGCAGGTGGATCCGTCGGCCTTCAGCTCGCCGTCTCTGGTGGATTCGCTGTCAGTCGACGGTAAGGCCTATGCCGTGCCGTTTATTATCAAACCTAAGGTCATGGCCATCAATCTCGATTTTTTCAAGAAAAACAATATTCCTCTTCCCAGCCCAACCGAGCCTATGACAATGGACCAGTTCGATGAAATGGCCAAGAAGGTGGCCACCGGTGAGGGCAGCTCCAAAGTTTTCGGCTCGGAGCCCTTGTATTTGCCGAATCTGATCTATTCGTTCGGCGGTACGTTTTACTCCGACGATCACGCCCAATCCCTTCTGGGATCCCCGGAAGCAATTAAGGCCGGAGAGTATATCGTCGCCGCCAAGCAGGAAGGCATCGTACCGAGCGACAACGAGAAGCAGGGACAGAACATGATGAACTGGTTCCTGAGCGGGCGCATCGCCATGTACACCGATTTTGGCCCATGGTATATCCCGCAGCTGGCGGATGTCAAAGGCTTTGACTGGGATATCGTTCCTTTCCCGGGTGGCGGTGGCTCCAAAGAGGTGAACGGCCTGGCTCTGAGCAAAGACAGCAAAAACGCTGAGGCAGCCAAGATCTTCATTCAGCATCTGACCCAGGATGAGGAGGCGCAAAAAATTATAGGGGGCAACAAAAGCGCGTATGGAGTACCGGTTTTGGCAAGCGCAACCGGGGCGTTCGAGCAAATTTATCCTGACAAAAACCTGAAAGCTTTTGTTTTGGCGTCCGAGAAACAGCATCCGCAGGAAGCGCAAAAACGGACGAATGAGATCGGCAATGAAATGAAAGCGATCGACGATCAAACCCCCATCGGAATCGGCAGCAAAGATGTGAAGGAAGTGTTCCCTCAGGTAGCGGAGAAAATTGACAATATTTTGAAACAAAAATAATGGGAGAAAGCCTATGAACGGACTTATTGAACTCATATATAACTTCTTTCAGGGGATGGGGGTTCCAGCGGCATTGCTGCCGCTCTTCCCGTTCCTGACCGTCATGGCAGTGGTGTATGCCCTTCTTTTTCTAATCACGCGGTTTCTGGTACGCAAAAAAGTGATCCATATGAAGACAGCCAGCTTTTACATGTTCGTGTCGGTATGGGTCATTGGTTTCCTGCTCTTTACGCTGGGGCCGATGGTCTTCTCCTTCTATATCAGCTTTACCCAGTGGGAGGTGGTCAGCGACCCGGTGTGGGCAGGGACGGACAATTACCGAATGCTGTTTAAGGATACGATGTTTTATAAATCGCTTGCCGTGACGTTCTACTACACGTTGGTCAGTGTTCCACTCCAGGTGGTGTTGTCTTTCGGGATTGCCCTGTTGATGAATTTGAAGCTGCGCGGCATTTACGTATTCCGTACCGTTTATTATTTGCCCACGCTCGTGCAGGGGGTTGCCCAAATGGTGCTGTTCATTTGGATTTTCAACCCGAACGTTGGGCTGATCAATTCGGTGCTGCGTTTCGCGGGCATTCACGGTCCGGCCTGGCTGTCCGATCCGCATTGGTCGATGCCGGCCATCATCCTGATGAGCCTGTGGACGGTCGGAGGCAATATGATCATTTACTTGGCCGGATTGTCGGATATTCCGCAATCGCTCTATGAGCAGGCCGAAATCGACGGAGCAACCGTTCTTCGCAGGCTGTGGCATGTGACGCTTCCGCAAATTTCGCCCATTCTGTTCTTTAATGCCGTCACGAGCATGATCGGGGCGTTCCAGACCTTCACTCAAGGCTTCCTTGTCAACGGAGGACCGGACAATTCGCTGCTGTTCTATGCGTATTACTTGTATCAAAACGCGTTCATGTGGTTCAAGATGGGCTACGGCTCTGCGTTGGCCTGGGTGCTGTTCGTGATCATTTTGCTGTTCACCTTGTTGGTGTTCCGCAGCAGCGCATTATGGGTGTATTACGAAAATGAAGTGGGAGGGAGGAAGCGCCGTGTCCGTAAAAAAGAAGCGTAAATCCCCCGGAATCCGGTGGCTGGCTTACCTGGTGCTGTTGGCGGGCGCAGCGGCGTTCCTGTATCCGTTTGTGTGGATGATTTCCGCGTCGCTCCGCAATCTGGAGGAAATCGCGGTTTCCGGCATGAACATTTGGCCGCAGCACTGGCGCTGGGAAAATTACGCGAAAGCGTTGACGGCGTTCCCTTTTGGCCGCTATTTGGTCAATACGCTGATCACCACCGTTCTTCCCATCATTGGTACCGTGTTTTCCTGTTCTTTGGTCGGTTATGCTTTTGCCCGTTTAAGGGTTAAAGGAAGCGGGTTTCTGTTCCTGCTCGTATTATCAACCATGCTGCTGCCGGGTGAAGTTACGATGATTCCGCAGTTCATTTTATTTAAAAAGCTCGGTATGCTGGATACCTTGTATCCGCTTATCGTGCCGGCGTTCTTCGGCTCGCCGTTCTATATCTTTTTGTTCCGCCAGTTTTATTCGCGGTTACCTGTGGGTTTAGAGGAAGCGGCAGTCATTGACGGCTGCGGTTATTTCAAAATTTGGCGGACGATCTTTTTGCCGCTGTCCAAGCCGGCTCTGACGGGAGTCGGGGTCATGATGTTTATGGGCGCCTGGAACAACTTCATGGGCCCGTTGATCTATATCAACAGCGACCGTTGGAAGACGCTTACGCTGGGTCTGGCCGGCTTTCAGGGGACGTATTCCACGGATACAAATCTGTTGATGGCAGCAGCCATCGTGATTACGCTGCCGTGCATTATTTTGTTCTTCAGCGCGCAAAAGGCCTTCATGGAAGGACTGACGTTCTCCGGATCAAAAGAGAGTTAGAAGAAGGAGTGAAGCAGGATGAATGACGTGCATGATATCCGCGCCAAGGCAGGGGCGGTGACGTTCAGGTCCGACGACGATGCATTGAATGAGGGATTTGCCTGGGCGAAGCGTCAGGCATTGGCATATGCCCATTTTGGTGGGGATGCCGTTGGATTATGGTATGAGGCGGCCCTGCCCGAAAGGGAAGCGTTCTGCATGCGGGACGTGATGCACCACAGCGCCGGTGCTGCTGCTCTGGGGCTCAGCCCCCATACGAAAAACATGATTAAACGTTTTGCCGAGAAAATTGCGTCATCGCGGGATTGGTGTACCTTTTGGGAAATAACGAAAGATAATCTGCCTGCTGCGGTGGATTATGACCATGATCAGGACTTTTGGTATAACCTTCCCGCCAATTTCGACCTGATTGAAACGGCCTGGCGGCAGTTTTTGTGGACGGGCGACCGGGATTATATCGAGGATCCCGTGCTGCGCCATTTTTACGAAGTAACCCTGACGGATTATGTTGACACGTGGGACAGGGACAGGGACGGCGTTTTGGAGTATTATCCCGAATACGGGCGCCGGGGACTGGCGACGTATAATGAAGCCGGCCAGCATCCTTTGGCGGGCGGCGATATGGTCGGCGTGCAAATTGCCGCCTACCGGGCCGCCGCACGCATGTCGGATCTGACGGGGAATCCGCAGGCTTCCGAAACGTACGCGGCGAAAGCACACTCGCTTGAGCGGATGTATGGGAGCACATGGTGGAACGAGAACCGGCAGCGCTTTTACGGCATGATGCTGCAGGACCGCTCCTTCGCCGATCCGTACTGTGCAGAAGGCAATTTTCTCCCGCTGTACTACGGGGCTGTCACCCGCTCCGATCAGCTTCAAAAAGCGCTGCACGATTTGGACACCAACGGCGCTCCGAATGTGGAGGGCAAAACCTACCTTCCGGATATTTTTTACCGGTACGGCCTTGCCCAGCAAGCATTCCGTGAACTGAAGGAATTGGTGGATCCTGCGCTCGAGCGCCGGGAATACCCGGAGGTTTCCTTCTGCGTCGTAGGTGCCGTTGCGACGGGCTTGATGGGCATCGCTGCTGACGGAGCCCATGAGATTTCCACCCTGCCGCAGCTGGATGATTCGCTTGCTTGGGCGGAAATTGGGGAACTTCCCGTCCTTGGACGAACGATCCAGGTTCGGCATGAGCGGGGAGAAGAGACTTGCGTCACGCTTCAAGCAGGGCAGGACTTTACCTGGAAAGCAGCGTTTCAAGGAAACGCAGAGGCTTTTTATCACAATGGCGAACGGATCTCCCCGAGAACGGAAATCACTGCGGACGGCCGGGAAATCGCATTTGTTACCGTCCTGGTGAAACAGGGGGAGACTCACCGAATAACCTGCCGGACGTAGACCGGATCGTTGTGGCCCATCTATTAAAAACAACCCGGCCGGGAAACCCCAGCCGGGTTGTTCGCAGATTATTCGTGTGCTGCTTACTTACTCGCCAGCCTTCGCCTGGCTCTTGGCCGCTTTCGGCACTTTCTCCCAGTCGGCCAGGAAGCGCTCGATTCCGCTGTCGGTCAGCGGATGCTTCCACAGGGTCGGCAGGAGCGAACAGGGGATGGTCGCGATATGGGCGCCGGCGATCGCCGCGTCCTCCACATGCTTGATATTCCGGATGCTGGCCGCGATAATTTCGGACGTCATGCCGTAGTTTACGAGGATTTGCTTCAGCTCGCGAATCAGCTCCATGCCTTCAATGCCGATATCGTCCAGGCGTCCGATGAACGGGCTGATGTACGTAGCCCCGGCTTTCGCGGCCATCAGGCCCTGCGCGGCGGAAAAGATCAGCGTCACGTTCGTTTTTATGCCTTTTTTGGTTAATTCATGACAGGCATACAGCCCGTCTTCGGTCATCGGCACCTTGATGACGACGTTCGGTGCCCATTCAGCAATTTCGTACGCTTCCTTCAGCATGTCCTCGGCTTTGGTGCCGATGACTTCGGCGCTGACCGGGCCGGAGACGATGCTGCAAATCTCCTGAATGACCTCTTTGAAGTCCCGGCCTTCCTTGGCGATCAGGGACGGATTAGTGGTCACCCCGTCCACCAGTCCCAGGCGGGAGATCCGTCTGATTTCGTCGATGTTGCCCGTGTCCAGGAAAAATTTCATGTCACTGCCTCCTCCTTCGATTATGAAAAGATATGGCTATCGGTTAAAATAAATTTTATAATAGTGTGTATCATAACTGATTTATGACACAATAATTATTTAAACCATGCTGCTTGAGGTATAACAATGAAATTGCAGCTTCAGATGATTTTTCTCAAAGGAGAGGATTCCCATTCAACTAACTCCGAGACAGCTGGATATCGTGGAACTTGTGCGGGAGCATGCTCCCGTTACAGGCGATCAGATCGCTGAGATGATCGGCCTCAGCCGCCCGACCCTGCGTGCGGACCTGTCCCTGCTCACGATGCTGGGCTTGGTCAACGCCAAGCCGAAGGTAGGGTATTTTCCCGGCGAAACGACAAGCTCCCATGGTGAGTTTGAACAAAGATTGCAGCAAATATACGTGAAGGATATATACAGCGCCCCCGTGACCATCTCCGAGCAGGCGACGGCCTACGATGCCGTGGTGCAGCTGCTGTGCGAGAATACGGGAACGCTGATGGTGACCGGCGAGTCCGGTGAGCTGAAAGGGGTCGTCTCCCGCAAGGACGTGCTGAAACTGACGATGGGGCATGCGGATTTGAGCACGATTCCCGTCGGTCTGGCGATGACCCGCCGGGCGCACATGGCGGCCTTGACGCCCGAGGAGACGGTGCTGGATGCGGCTGACAAGCTGGTAAAGCATCAGGTGAACTGCCTGCCCGTCGTTTCCGGCGAGGGAGACAGCGTCATGATTGGCCGGGTAACCAAAACGGATATTTTGCGCGTATTGATCAGTCTGGCGGGTGAAGGCGGTTCGCCGGCCCCAAATTAAACCGTCGCTTTAACCAAGTCCTTCTTGGACCGAAAGTGGTCCCGGAGGGGCTTTGCTTCAAAATAAAAGATAAAAACACAAAAAAAGCCGGCTTATCCCTTCCCGCATGGAATGGAAGAAGCCGGCTTTTTGCCAATGGCCTTTACCGTCTTGGAAGCAGCCTTACGTATTCGTCCGACAGTTTCATCAGGTTCAAAATATAGTCGTAATCTATGCGGTATTTCGAGAAGTCGGCGACGGGCTGCATCGTCTTCAGGGAGATGGCAGTGCCATCTTCAAAGCCCTTGCCCGGCACGAACAAAATGTCGTTGTTGAAGAAAGAGCCTGTCGGCAGATAATACCGCATGCCGACGACATTATGGTCGATGTTGAGCAGGTCATGGCCAAAAGCGGTGAAACGCTTGTCCTTGAGCGAAATGCCCAGCAGGTTCGCAAGCGTCGGCATAATGTCCAGCTGACCGCCGACCTGGTCGACGACCTTGCCTTGTTTTCCAGGGACATGCATGATCAACGGGATGTTGAAGCGGGTGACCCGCTGGTCATAGGTGATGCCGAGCGCCTGCTTGATGACGGCCGGATCGTTGTCCTGCGGCTGAAGCCCGAAATGGTCGCCGTAGATGACGAGCACGGTGTCATCCCACATGCCTTTCGCTTTGAGGCCGTCGATCAGGGTGCCGATCGCATAGTCGGTGTAATTTACTGCCGTCAGGTAGTCGCCTAGCTGGGTTCCCTGAATGGAATCAGGGACCTTGATTTTCTTGCGGTCCTCTGGCACCTTGAACGGAAAATGGCTGGATGCGGTGACGAACTGGGCATAGAACGGCTTGCCCTGGTCATGCAGTTCGGACAGCTTGTCCAGACCGACCCGGTACAGCTCTTCGTCCGAAGCGCCGAAATCGTTGAAGTGATCGTTCTTGTACGACTTCTTGTCGTAATAATTCGTAAAGTTCAGCGCCGGGTAGAGCTGATCACGGTCCCAGAACTTCACGTCGTTGACGTGAAACGTGTCGGCCGTATAACCGAGCTGCTCCAAAAGACGCGGCATGCTCGGGAGCTCCCGGTCGCCGAAGCCGCTTGACATCGCAACGCTACCCGTCGGATAGATCGATGTGTTGCTCATAAATTCGGCGTCCGACGTATTGCCTTGTCCGATCTGCTGGAAGACATGCGGAAAATACAAGCCGCCGTCAGCCAGCTGGTTCAGGACTGGCGTCAGCTCCTGGCCTCCCGTCGACAAATGGATCGGGAAGTTCTGGAACGCCTCCATTTGAATGACGATGACGTTCTTGCCCTTGGCCGCTCCGAACGATGCCGGCTTGTCTTTAGGGGCTCCTTTTTCGGCATACGGATAAGATTGCTCGGCCTGATTGATCTTCTGCACGGTCTCGTCCAGGTTGCCCGAGGCGATAATGCTGTTCTCCTGGCTGGCCCGGATCCCGGCGGCCACCTGGTAATCCAGGAAGCCAAGATGCTCCGCCTGCATTAGCTCATTGGTGATCGAGCGGTCGGCGTTGATGTACAGCCCGGAGACGATCAGGGCGATGACGCACAGGACCGCCGGCCAGACTTTGCGAAGCGGCGTGCGCAGCGAAATCCGCAGCGGTATCCAGCGGCCGACCAGCCACAGGAGAGCGACGATCACGACGTCGACAAAAAATAAATAGTTCACCGTCTCGATCGTCGATTGGACGCTTTCCTTAATCTGCAGCACCTGCTTCAGCTCAAACAGCGCCGTATAAGTCGGCACCGAATTGAAATGCTGAAAATACAGCGCCGACGCAAACATAAGAATCGAGAAAATAACGTTAAAAATCCAATAGACCCATCCCTTTGCTTTCGCAGGGGTGATCAGCTCAATGATGCCCAGCAGCACCAGCAACGCAGCTGCGTCGGCGGTAATCCGGCTCCACAGAATATCATGGAAGAAAAAGTACCGCAGGAGCAGCAGTTTGAGCAGCAGGACGACGAAAACGGCGATAAAGGGCGTTTTCGGTCTGGAATAAGTGGAACGGAAGTCGATCATACCTGCTCCTTTCTGTTCTTTACAGTGTTCGTTGGTATTTACAAGTATAATCATGATAAACCCGATTTTACATACCGCGAACACTAAATTAACACAAAAAGGGCACGCTGTTAATCATTTTTGGTATTTCGGACCACAAATGCCATAAAAGAACACATGAATCATTTCTTCTGTAAACGCCTCAGGATCCTCGCTCTGATTGACTAAATCCAGCAGTTTTTCGTACTGTTCCGTCATCATGCCGACATAGAGAAGAACCATTTGGACGGACACTTTCTCCGAAATCTCCCCCCGCTGTTTGCCCTTCTGCACAAAATCGGTAATCAGTGGAATCGCTCTTTCTTCATACTGCTGCTGGATAAACCGGTTGATCTCCGGATCGGCTTCAATCAGCTGCTTGAGCACGGACGGGGTAAAGGGCAGTTTTAAGCGGCTTTTCTGAAAAATAATGTATTCAATTTTTTCCTTCAGCGGCGCATCGCCCTTCAGGACGCCTTCATATTCCTCCATCAGCATCGCGACATATTCTTTGAACACTTCGCGAAGCAGCGCCTCCTTGCTGCCGAAATAGTTGTATATGGTGACCTGGGACACTTCCGCTCTGGCCGCGATGTCCTTGATGCGGATCTGCCGGGGTTCCCATTCGCCCAGCATTTCCAATACCGTATGTTTGATTTTTTGTTTGATTTGCAGCGCTCGCTTTTCAAATCCGTTCATTTCTTTCGATCCATCCTAACTATTTTAAAATAGGTCATCGGCTTCATCGAATGAAAGGAAGGATAAGGACTTCCGATCATTCGATTTAATTAATGAAATTATAACATAAAAATATTTCATGAAATGTATTGACGCCGGAAACCGGCAGGCGTATGATCCGTTTATGAAATATCAGAGTGATAATATTTCATAAATTTATATGTGCATTGGAGGCGCTGGCATGCTAAGCGTTGAACATGTGACCAAAATTTTTTCGAACGGAAGGGGCATCCGGGACGTCACCTTTTCGGTCCGCCGCGGCGAGGTATTCGGTTTTCTGGGGCCGAACGGAGCCGGCAAATCGACGACGATCCGGCATATCATGGGATTTTTGAAGCCGGATCAGGGATCCGTGAAGGTATGTGGTCTCGACACGTGGAAGGAGCAGGGGCGTTTTCAAAAATATATCGGCTACCTTCCCGGCGAAATTGCGTTTATCGAGGGGATGACCGGCAAGGCGTTTCTGGATTTTATGGCAGGCATGCAGGGCGGCGTCGATTCGGCTTGGCGCGACGAGCTCATCCGCCGGCTGCAGTTTGACGTCCGGACGCCGATCCGGAAAATGTCCAAGGGGATGAAGCAGAAGGTCGGGATCGTTGCCGCCTTTATGCACCGCCCGGAGGTCATTATCCTGGATGAGCCGACTTCAGGGCTGGATCCGCTCATGCAAAAGGTGTTCATCGAGCTCGTGCTGGAGGAGAAGGCGAGGGGGACGACTTTCCTGATGTCCTCGCATAATTTTCCGGAAATCGAACGGACCTGCGACAGGGCGGCGATTATCAAGGACGGTGTGATCATTGCGGTCAAGGATATCCATGAGCTGCAATCGATGCAGCGCAAGCTGTTCGAAGTGACGTTCGAGTCGGAGCAGGAGCTGGACGATTTTATAAAATGCGGTCTGAAGATCGATTCCCGGGAAGGCAACCGCGTGCGGGTGGCCGTTCAGGGAGACGTGGACCGGTTTATCCGGGAAACCGCCCGCTTTAACGTCCGCAACATCGACATATTCACGCAGAACCTGGAGGACATTTTTATGGACTATTATGACCGGGAGGGGCAAACGCCATGAATATGCCGCTGTATAGACAAATGCTTGCGATTAACCTGAAAATGTTCATGAACTATGCCGTTGGATCGGCCTTTTATATCTTATTGATGTTTTGGATTTACCCGGGGATCGCCAAAAACAGCGGCAGCTTGAATTCGCTGATCGATGCCATGCCGGAGGGCGTGGGCAAGGCATTCGGCCTTGAAAACGGCTTTGGGAGCATCGGCGCATTTATATCCGGCGAGTATTACGGCCTTCTGTACCTGCTGATTCTGTCGATCTTTTGCATTCTGGTGACCACGCAGCTGATCGCCAAGCTCGTAGACCAGGGCTCGATGGCGTACCTGCTGTCGGCGCCCACGACCCGCACGAAGGTAGCGCTGACCCAGGCAGCTGTGCTGCTCACCGGACTGGTGCTGATTGCCGCGGTCACGACCCTGGCGGGATTCGCCGGGTACGCCTGGTTTATCGGGGATCTGGCCGATTTTGACGGCACCGGCTTTGTGCTGCTGAATGCAGGCGCCCTGCTGCTGTTCTTCTGCATCGGAGGCATTTCTTACTTGATTTCCGCCTGCTGCAATGACGAGAAGCGGGCGCTGACGCTCTCGGGTGTGATCACCATCGGATTTTTTAGCCTGAACCTGATCGGCAAAATCAGCGGGCAGCTCAGCTGGATGCGGCATATTTCGGTCTTTTCCTTATTTGATCCCGGCGAGATCGTCGGCAAAACGGCGGATTGGCCGGTGTCCGTTGCGGTTCTGGCCGGCCTGGGTGCGGCGGCCTTTGCCGCCGGCACGATTATTTTCCGAAAAAGAAGCCTACCGCTGTAAATCAAGCTATACTAGGGGGAGCAGGCACACTGATCAAGGAGGTCACGATGAAAGCACTCATATTGGCGGCTGGCTACGCCACGAGGCTGTACCCGCTGACGCGGGATGTGCCCAAAGCCCTGCTCCCCCTGGGGCCAGGCACCATTCTCGACCATATCGTCCGCAAAGTGGAGCGGATCAGCGGGATTTCGGAAATCGTACTGGTCAGCAACCACAGATTTGCCTCCGCGTTTCGGGCATGGGCCGACTCGCGCGAATTTCACGTACCGGTGCGCGTACTCGACGACGGTTCCACGCATGAAGGAAACCGGCTCGGAGCAGTCGGCGACATGGGGTTTGCAGTGAAGGATTTGGGGATGGAAGAAGACGTTCTGGTCGTGGCCGGGGACAACGTTTTTACGTTCGACCTGCAGGATTATGTCGACTATTATCACAAGCGGCAGCGCGACTGCATCCTCGTCCAGACGATGGATCGTACTGAGGACTTGCAGCGGGTCGGCGTCGTCCAGCTCGATGAGGCGGACACGGTCCTGTCTTTCGAGGAAAAGCCGGCGCAACCCCGGACGAATCTCGGCGTGCTCGCCGTGTATATTTACCGCAAAGACACGATTCCCCTCATCAGCGTATATCTGGATGAAGGAAACCAGCCGGATGCCCCGGGATATTTCCCCCAGTGGCTGTGCCAACGCAAGGAGATGGCCGCCTACCGTGCCCGGGGTACCAGCTATGACATCGGGACGCCGGAGGCGTACCGCGAGGTGACGGAGAAATATGAAGCGCTGTTCGGATATTGAGTATTTATAAATAAACATGTATATTTATTCATTATAAGCTAGAGGAGCGATATACATGTATAAGTTTTTAGAGGAAATCACGATCAACTCGTGGCCTGCCAAGTATTCCGCTCTGATGAACGGTTGGCTGGTTCGTTATACGGACGGATACACAAAGCGGGCGAATTCGGTCAGCCCGATCTACCTGGACCCGGGCTGCGATGTGGACGGCAGCATCGCTGCCGCCGAACGGTTTTACCGAGATGCCGGTCAGTCGGCCATTTTCAAAATGACTCCTTATGTCATGCCGTCCGACCTGGATGAACGTCTCGACGGGCGGGGGTACATTCAGGTGGATCTATCCAGCGTACGAATTGTTGATCTTGCGGGAGAGACGCCGCCGGCGGCAGATCCGGGACTTCTGGTCGTATTCAGGGACCGGCTGGATGCCGGCTGGCTTGAGCAGATGTCCCTCATGAACGAAATATCGGATCGCGGGCAATCGGTCCTCGCGCAGACGCTGGCATCGACACCGCTTCGGCAGGGATTTTTTCTGTTACAGCAGGGGGATGAAACGGTAGCCGCCGGACTCGGCGTGATTCAGCATGGATGGCTGGGGCTGTACGATATCGTGACGCACCCTGGTTACCGGCAGCGGGGTTATGGATTTCAGCTGATCCAACACATGCAGGCCTGGGCCCGGGAGCAAGGGGCTCATTCGTCGTTTCTTCAAGTCATTCAGGCCAATGAGGCGGCATGCCGGTTATACGACAAGCTCGGCTATCGACATGTCTACTCGTATTGGTACAGAGTGCTCAAATAATGGAAGAAAGCGAATGTTTGTTCTTGTCTCATATGCTATTCGCAGGTATCATAGAGTGGTAGGGCCAGCGCCATGATACATTGACTAGGGTAGGGAGAGATGAGGATGAACAACATGCCGGAGAAACTCGCGCCGATGTGCGAATTGATCGATGAGGTGAAGGTACTGGCGGATATTCCGGAAGATCAGTGGACGGGAGCGATTGCCGAGGGCAAGTGGTCGCCGCAGGAAATCATCGGGCATATCATGCTGTGGGACAAGCATTTCCTGGAGCACGCGATCCGGCCGATGGCGGCCAAAGAACCGATGGATATGCCAAAGGTAGAGTTTGATGAATTCAATCAGGAAGCGGCCGCGTATGCGCGCAGCCAAGGACGGCAGGAGTTGATCGATCAGACGGTGCGCTGCCGGGAGCAGATCATCGGAGAGCTGAAGCGGATTCCGGAAGAAGAGTATGCCGCCGAATACAGTACCGGCAGCGGCAAGCTGTCCGTAGACGAATATTTGGCCGATTTTTATGGGCATGACCGCCATCATATGAATCAGATCAAAAATTACATAGCAAGCGGGCAAAAATAGAACAGCTTTCTTCACAAAGAGGACCGTATCGAGGTACAGAATACTTCGGGCGGTCCTTTTTTTCATCCTTTCCTGGTTAAACGCAAAGCATCCGAATCCACAGCAAAGCAGAGATCCGGTTCTGGGGGGCTAAATTGCCATGCCGGGGTCCAGTTTAAGGTTCGGTTAAGAATCGCCTTCCATAATAGCCTCTATAAAAAGATAAACAACCTATTTCGGATAGGAAGAGGAGGAACGTGATGAGCGTGAATCAAGCGAAGAGAAAGCTGGATATCGTGCTGATCCTGGCGGCACTATTATCGGCGTTTTTTAATTTTTACGGCATATGGGAGGACAAGTTCGTCAATTCGTACTACACCGCGGCTGTAAAAAGCATGCTGCAGAGCTTTCACAATTTCTTCTACGCATCCTTTGATCCGGGCGGTTATGTGACGGTCGATAAGCCGCCGGTGGCGTTCTGGCTGCAGACGGTCAGCGCGTCTATCTTCGGCCTGCACGGCTGGAGCGTCATTCTTCCGCAGGCGCTAGCCGGCGTAGGCTCGACCCTCCTGATCTATTTCCTGGTCAAGCCCAAATTCGGATTAGCTGCAGCCCGAATTGCAGCCGTGACGCTTGCGTGCACGCCCGTTGCGGCGGCCGTGGCCCGGACGAACAACGTGGACAGCCTGCTGGTGTTCACCCTGCTGCTCGGCACATGGATGCTGTTCCGCGCCGTGCGGCGGTCGCAGCCGGGCTGGGTGCTGGGCGCATTCGCGATGATCGGCGTCGGGTTTAACGTCAAAATGCTGCAGGCGTACATGGTCGTTCCGGCATTTTACCTGTTTTACCTGCTGGCTTTTAAAGTGAACTGGAAGAAAAAATGGGTCACGCTGGCAGGCGCGACACTCGTCCTGGCGGTCGTTTCGGTGTCATGGGCCGTCGTCGTGGACTCGGTTCCGGAGGATCAGCGGCCATATATCGGCAGCAGCCAGACCAACTCTGTGCTGGAGCTGGCATTCGGTTATAACGGCGTATCCCGCCTGACCGGCGACCGCAGTCCCGGAGGAGCCGGTGGCGGCGCGCCGGGCGGCTTTAACCGGGACGAAATGAGGCAGGGCTTCCCGGGCGGCTCCATGAATGAAGGCACCGGGAACGGACAGGACAGTGAAACCTCGGGTGCTGCGGGCAGCCAGGGGCAGACGCCGGTTTCGGATCCGGACGGTTCGCAGAACCAAGCCCAGGGACAGAGTTCGGCCGCAGGCAATAGCGGAGCCGGATGGCAAAACTCCGGGGACGGAAGCGGGCGGGGAGCCGGCCGGATGGACGGGCAGGGCTTCCCCGGCGGTGGAGGTGGAGGCGGCATGTTCAACACCGGCACGCCCGGCGTCTTCCGTCTCTTCCAGACCGAGCTGTCGGGCCAGGCCAGCTGGATGCTTCCGTTCGCCGCTTTCGGCGTGATCGGGCTGCTGGCAGGATGGAGCTGGCGCAGGGCGCTGACGGACAGGCAGAAGGAGAGCCTGTTCTGGCTGGCCTGGTTGATCCCGGTGATGGGTTTCTTCAGCGTCGCCGGATTTTTCCACCAATACTATCTGGTCATGCTTGGACCGCCGATTGCGGCGCTCGTGGCCATCGGCTGGGTAACGATGTGGTCGATGTACCGCGACAAGGCCGGCTGGACCGCCTGGCTGCTGCCTGCGGCTGTCCTGGTAACCGCAGCCTTTGAGGCGTTTGTCCTTCGTTCGTATACGGAACAAATCGGAAGCTGGCTGATGATTCTCGTGATTATACTGGGCGCGGCCGCGGCGGTGGCGCTGGCGGCGCTGCGAAGCGGCGACCGGCGGAAGCTCGCGCTAGCCGCAGTCAGCCTGGTGATCCTGCTGATCATTCCGGCTTACTGGTCCGCTACCCCGATCATTTACGGCCAGTCGAGCCAGCTTCCGGCTGCCGGGCCGGGGGAATCCCGTTTCGGACGAATGAACGAAACCGTCAATGAACAGCTGCTGGACTACGTCACAAAGCACAATACCGGAGAGAAGTATTTGTTTGCCGCTTCCAACGCGATGTCCACGGCCTCTTATATTCTCGAGACGGGCAAACCGGTTATGGCCATGGGCGGGTACTCCGGCTCCGACCCGATCCTGACGGTCGCCAAGCTGGAAAAGCTGGTGGCAGAGCATCAAGTCAAGTTCTTCCTCGTTTCGTCGGGAGGAATGAGCCGGGGAGACAGCTCGGATGTCACGGAATGGATCAAGGAGCACGGAACGGAAGTGCCGGAGGAAGAGTGGAACGACACCACCTCTTCCGATGAGAGCGGTCAAGCGCAGGCTGGCGATGTCTCAACCGATTCGGCGCCGCGGAAGCCTTCCGGAACGGCGGGTACGAATCAGCCCGGCAGCGGATTCGGCGGAGGACAAGACGGCATGTCAGGCGGCATGAACCGTGGCGGATTCCCGGGCGGTGGATTCCCAGGCGGCGGCTTTGGTGGCATGGGCGGCGGAACGCTGTACGAAATAAAGGACACGACAGGAGGGGAATAAGCATGGGGGAAGAAACGCGGGCACAGCCAGTCAAATACTCCGTCATCATTCCGGTCTATAACGAGGAGGAGGTCATTCGGGAAACGTACTGGCGCCTTCGGACCGTTATGGATACGGCGGGAGCGCCTTATGAGCTGCTGTTTGTCAATGACGGCAGCCGTGATCGGACGGCGGAGATCATTGCTTCCTTCAGCCGGACCGACCCCGCGGTCGTCCTGATCGATTTTGCCAGGAATTTCGGCCATCAAATCGCGATTACGGCCGGGATGGATTATGCCCGGGGGGACGCGGTCATCGTCATCGACGCCGACCTTCAGGACCCTCCGGAGCTGATCCTGGACATGATCGCCAAATGGAAGGAGGGCTATGACGTCGTCTTCGCCAAAAGGCTGGAGCGCAAAGGCGAATCGTTCTTCAAGAAGCAGACCGCCAGCATGTTCTATCGGGTGCTCAAAAGGCTTACCGAAATCGACATTCCGCTCGATACCGGGGACTTCCGGCTGATCGACCGCAAGGTATGCGACGAAATGAAGCGGCTGCCAGAGAAGAACCGGTATGTCCGCGGGCTGGTCAGCTGGGTCGGATTCAAGCAGACCGCCGTTGAATACGTGCGTGATGAACGTTATGCAGGCGAATCGAAGTATCCGCTCAAAAAAATGCTGAAGCTGTCCATGGACGGCATCACCTCGTTCTCCTCCAAACCGCTGAAGGCGGCGGGAATCCTCGGCGGAGTCATCTCGGCGGCGGCATTCATCTATCTGGTTATCGTGCTGATCGAGAAGCTTTTTACCGACGTCACGATACCGGGCTGGTCGTCGATGATTGCCTTTCAGCTGTTTTTCAGCGGCTGCATCCTCATTTTTCTGGGCGTGATCGGTGAGTATCTGGGGCGGATCTATGACGAAGTGAAGCAGCGGCCTCTGTACATCGTGAACGATGTGGTCGGGTTGGGCGGAGAAAACAAGCAGCTCGGAGAGGAGCGGGACCATGAAAATCAGAAAAGCAGTCATACCGGCGGCGGGTCTTGGCACACGATTCCTGCCCGCCACGAAAGCACAGCCGAAGGAAATGCTTCCCATCGTCGATAAGCCGGCCATCCAGTATATTGTGGAAGAAGCGGTCGCGGCCGGAATCGAGAGTATCATCATCGTGACGGGACGGAATAAAAAATCGATTGAGGACCACTTCGACCGCTCTGTGGAGCTCGAACAGCAGCTGGAAGCCAAGGGGAAATGGGATCTGCTGAAAGAGGTGGAGCGCATCAGCGATATGGCCAGCATTCACTTTATCCGGCAGAAGGAACCGCTGGGTTTGGGCCATGCCATCCTCTGCGCGCAGCAGTTTATCGACAACGAGCCCTTTGCGGTGCTGCTGGGAGACGACATTATGGTATCCGATCCCCCTGCGCTGAAGCAGATGATCCATGTATACGAGAAGTTCGAGAAACAGATCGTCGGCGTTCAGCCCGTTGCCCGCAGCGAAACCGGAAAATACGGCATCATCTCTTATAACGGCTATGAGGACCGCATTTACGAAGTCACGGACCTGGTCGAAAAACCGGCTCCCCAGGCAGCGCCGACCAACATTGCGGTCATGGGCCGCTATATTTTGAAGCCGTCCGTCTTCTCGGCGCTGCAGACGCTGGAGAAGGGAACCGGCGGCGAATACCAGCTGACGGACGCGCTTCGCCAGGTCTGCGGTCGCGAGGGTGTACTGGCACTGGAGCTGGCCGGGCGGCGATTCGATATCGGCGACAGGCTCGGGTACATGTACGCGATTTTGGAAATGGGCCTGCAGCGCGCCGATCTCCGTGAACCGCTGATGAACTATATGGCTGATTTGATGAGCCGGGATCTTAGCACCCAAGAACGACGGGCCAGATAAGCAGGGCTGGCCTTCATTTCTTTCTTTTCCATTCTGTTTTTCCTGACGAGCCATATTATATAAAGAGAGACGGTGAAAAAGTTTGGGATACAGGGAGCCTTGTATACCCGACGGCATTTTGAGGTGTATAGCGGATGAGGGTAGAGTCTTGGTCGGCGAGCAGGGAACGTTATGAGCTTGAGCGGCAGGTGATTTTGCTTAAGGCGGAACTGGCAGATTGGAATCGCTACTTTTTCGTTTACAGCAATCCGGCGTATACCGGATTTTTTAGGGATGACGGATCGATGCCCCCGCCGCGCAGCGACCCGTTCTGGATTTGCCGGGACGAGGAAATAATCGGCGGGGTGGTGATTGCTCCGAATGTGCTGGAGAAGCTCTTTTTTATACCTCCATTCGCGGACTGGGAAGGCATCGTCCGGCAGCTGGCGGACACGCTGCTTCATTGGTCGGATCGGGGGCGGCCCGTTACGGCGTACGGTATGCTGCCGGACCTGGCAGAACTGCTGGCCGGAACGGGCTTTTGGCCGGGGGTACGCCGCCGGTGGATGCAGCGCCCTACCTCGTCGTTTGAGCAGGAACCGGATGACGCGTACGAGACGGCTTCGGTGGTTATGCACCGGGAAGGCGGGTCCATCCGGATCGGAAGTGACACAGAAATCGCTCTGTTTTTGCATAGGAGCCTTACTAGGCGCACGGAAGCCCTCCGCGGAAGGCAGGCATCCTTTTCGCAGTATGTCGCCCAGGTTCAGCGCTGCGCGAGAGCGAGCAGTACGGACACTGCGGCCGCATCCTCGCTCGTTTATGACCGCCGGACCCATGCGCTTACCGGCGTGTGCCTGATCTCCATGCGGCAGGGATTGCCGTTTGTTGATTCTTTGATGGTGCATCCGGGATATTCGCGCCGGGGTATTGCCACGGCGATGGTGAAGAGGGCGCTGACCCTCCTGAACCAGCGGGGTTACCCGCTCCTCCGCCTCCGAGTCACGGAGGGAAACCCGGCCGAGTCCGTGTTCCGCCGGCTCGGCTTCATGGCTGCGCCACCCGAGGTCAGCCGGATGTTCTTAGGCGGACCCCCACAATTTCCATTGACGGATGCGCTGCCTTTGCTTTAAGATGTCGTGTAGAAGAGCAGGCAAGCTCTGCTCAGACCTTATGTTATTTATCCCGGATGCATGTGTATAAACTCCCCGGTGCCGAGCGCCGCGGGAGTGGCGGAATTTTAACGCGGATTGCGGCAGCCTATGGCTGGCGTATATCTGCGGTTTCGTTCGCCCCCTGTCCTAGCGACAGGGGGTTTTTATTTTGCCGGAGGAACCTGGAAGGAGATAGGATTCATTGAACAAGTTTAAATTTTCGCTTATTGTACTGGTTGGCGCCTGCAGCTATGGCGTCTTGTCCTCGATCATGAAGGTAGGGATGAAGGACGGCTTTACCGTCCCGCAAATGCTGGGGGGCCAGTACGTTTTCGGCTGGACGTTTTTGCTGATATTCATGCTCCTGCTGTCCCGGAAGCGGGTGGCAGGGAGGCAGTGGCTTTCGCTGCTGGCCGTCGGCATTCCTATGAGCGGAACGTCGATTTTTTACGGCTGGGCGGTGGAGCGGCTGCCCGCATCCATCGCGGTCGTGCTGCTGTTCCAGTTCACCTGGATCGGCGTTTTGCTCGAGGCGGTATGGGAGCGTAAGTTTCCTGCACGGAGCAAACTCGTGTCGATCTGTTTTCTGATTGTCGGAACGCTGCTGGCTGGCGGCGTCATCTCTGAGAGTCCTGCAAACTTGGATCCGGCAGGCGTCGTCTATGGTCTCATGGCAGCCCTGTCCTTTGCCGTCTATATATTTGCCAGCGGACGGGTCGGGACCGAAGTGCCCGCAATCAGCAAAAGTCTGTTGATCACGAGCGGCTCCGGGGTGATCGTCCTCTCCGTCTTTTCGCCGTCGCTGCTCTGGGACGGTTCGCTAGGAGAAGGGCTGTGGGTATACGGCGTTATTCTAGGCCTGCTGGGCATTTTGATTCCGGTGCTGTTCTTCGCGATCGGCATGCCGAAGGTAGGCACGGGAACCGGCGCCATCCTGGGAGCGGCGGAGCTGCCGGCCGCCGTCATTGCTTCGGTGCTGCTCGTTCATGAACATGTCGGCTATCTGCAATGGGCCGGTATTGTTCTGATCTTTATCGGCATTGCCGTTCCGCAGCTCCGGTTCAACCGCACAAGGCAGCTGCCTGTGCAGGGAGCCGCGGATTGACGATGAAGCAGCCCCTGATTGGACCTAACGGCACGGGGTAATGTACAGGTGTAGACATCTCTTCTTACTTGAGCCCGCCGGCGGATTCTGCCGGGGGCTGTTTTTTTGTATAATGAGATTATTATGGCGTGACGGGCTTTCCAAAATGAGGTAATCTAGTAAGGTCCGCAGTTGACGTACGATTGATTTAGGGGGATCCAGACACAATGGTAATACGGGAAATGCATGTGAACGAAGCGGAAAAGATCCGCCAAATCGACCGGTCCGAACAGATCGACCGGATTTACAAAATGAACGGCGGTCAGCTCGAAACGGTTCCGATGGGACATGAATGTCCGAACTGGGATGAGGAACATACGGAAGAAACGATCGACCGCTTTCGGCGTGAATTAGAGCAAGGAGGCACTGCATACGGAGCGTTCGACGGCGAAGTGCTTGCCGGCTTTGGCGTGCTCGGACACCGGTTCAGAGGCCGCAATCAAGACCAGCTGCAGGTAGACCTGATGTATGTCAGTCGGTCTTACCGGAGACAAGGGCTGGCTACCCGGATGATGAACGAGCTGAGCCGCGTGGCCAAGGAGCGCGGAGCAAGCTATTTATACATATCTTCCACGGAAACGGAATCGGCGGTCGGTTTCTACCGCGCCAATGGCGGGAACATCACCGAGGAAGTGGACGAGGAGCTGTACCAGCTGGAGCCGGAAGACATTCATATGCTCAAGAAGCTGTAAGACCGAGGAAATAGAGGTGAATGGGCAGTGTTCGTGTATATTGCATTCGGAATAGGTATTCTCATCATGATCGGGGCGGGCGTCCTCGCTTGGAAAAATTCCAGAATCATTGCGGAACAGAAAAAGCAGCCCGGCCCCAGGCCGATTCACTACACCTATACGGTGCATGTGACCAACCGTTTGGATGAAGAGGAGAGCAGCCGCTTCACCCCGATCTATCGAATCTCGTATGAGGATCCGCAAGGAACGATGTATGCTTACTTAAGCAGGGTAACCGGAGAAAGGGAGCTGAAGCTGAACGAAGCATCCGGCATCATGGAGACCAAGCTGGCGGACGTGCTCGCGAAGGGCCGGCTCAAGGCGGCATCTCCTGTCATGGAGGCGGTCATCGGTGAAGAGGAGAACGAGGCTGTCGCCCGTTTGAACCAAAAATTAAACGCGTCAGGGGGATTGGTCAATGGATGACGTGACAAAGCGGCCGATTCGGGCGGTGTTGTTTGATTTCGACGGGACGCTGGCGGATACTTTGCCATTGTCTTTTTATGCTTTCCAGGAAGTGTTCCGAAAGCACACCGCGAAGGAGTACAGCCGCGAGGAGATCGTGGCTTGGTTTGGACCGACGGAGGAAGGCATTATCGGCCAGGTTTTGAATTCCCACGAGTCACTGCCGGAAGCCATTGACGACTATTACCGGATCTATGAGGCATATCACGACCGGATGCTCTCCCTGTCGGGGGAAATCCGCGGCATGCTGAACCAGCTGCAGGACATGTCCATTTCGATGGGTATCATCACAGGCAAAAGCCGCAGGTCGCTCGACATCTCTTCGGCGAAGCTTGCCATGGGTTCTTATTTTACCGTAGGCTTTGCCGGGGATGAGCTTATCCGGCCCAAGCCGGACCGGGAAGGCATCGACCGGGCAATGGCCGTGCTTGGGGTTGCGCCAGAGGAGACGCTGTTTATCGGTGACAGCCATGCCGATATGGCGGCCGGGCGGGCAGCAGGCACTCGGATCGGCGGTGCGATGTGGTTTGAAACGGTTCAGAGTCAGGATCTTCTCCCGGTCCCCGATTATGTTTTCACCTCGCCGCTTCAAGTGGTGGAGCTGATCGGCAGATTAAACCAAGGCAAAGGATACAACCCAAAAGCGAAGGAGTGAAGGCACATGCACGTCGTTCCATTTCAGGATCCGGAAGCATTTTTGGAGCATACGGAGCCGGTACTGCTTGAGAATGAACTGCTGAACAATCTCCCGCTCGGTATTCTGTATCGATTGGTGGACACCATGAAAGAAGAGGGAGGTATTCCGCGGCATGGTGAGGGCAGCAGCCGGCTGTTTCTGGCAACGGTTCAGAAGGAAGAGCAGCCCCTGCTCGTACTCATCCAGACGCTATCGCATCTGATTCTGTACGCAAGCGATGAAGTCGGCGGACCGGATCAGCTTCGGGCTTGCTGCGGCGAGGCGGTGGACTATATCATCCGTCAGGGTGAGGTATCCCAGATCCCGAGCATTATCGGGCTGACATCAACCGCTCAAATGTTTGCAGAGGTTTGGCGCGAAAAGACCGGCATTTCCTACCAAGTCGGGATGAACCAGCGGATATACCGCTGCACGGAAGTCAACCCTATTTCTGAAAGCGAAGGACAGTTGAGGGAAGCGGGACCGGATGATATTCCGCTCATCATAAAGTGGGTGCTGGACTTCAGCCGCGAAGCGCTGGAGCCGATCCCGCAGGAGGAAGCGGAGCGGATCGCCAGGAGGGGAGTCGCCTTGTCTTCCATCTATATCTGGGATGACGGGGAACCTGTCTCCATGGTCCAAAAATCGCGCCCGACCAAGCGCGGAATCGTGGTCACGCTGGTCTACACGCCTCGTGGGCTGCGCGGCAGGGGTTATGCAAGTTCGTCTGTAGCCGAATTGACCCGGCGGCTCTTGAACGGTGAGTACGAGTTCGCCTGCCTGTACACGGATCTCAGCAATCCGGTGTCCAACCATATTTACATGAACATCGGCTACGAGCCTGCGGCGGATTCCATCGTTTATGTATTCGACCGGTCTGGCGATTAGGCTACATATGATAACTGCCCGTAGGTTCGTTTAAAACCCATTCCAGCATGGTCAGCATGTCCTCGATGCGGAGCAGCTGGGCGGACAGCGAGGAATGGACCGGCGAGCCCGGTTCAGCCGATTCGATGCGGGAGAGCAGCGGCTTTTTTTGCATCAGCAGTTCGTTCATTTTGGATTTAACCTGGTTTTCGGTTCTCATTGTTATACCTCCATGTGCAGTTGTTGCGGTACCATGATGATTATACCAGTCTTGAAGGGCAGGTCCATAACCGAATCGGCCCGTCCACTATACCAAGGAGATGATGAGGAATATGAATCTGAAGAAAATGGCTGCGGAAAAAGCGGTTGAATACGTTGAGGACGGCATGCGCGTCGGTCTGGGGACAGGCTCTACCGCTTACTGGGCGATCAAGAGAATCGGTGAGCGCGTCAGGGAAGGGATGACCATACAGGCCGTGGCGACCTCCAAGGCTTCGGAGAAGCTGGCGGCTGAGGAAGGGATTCCGCTGGTGCCTTTTCACCAATTGGACGGTCTGGACCTGACCATTGACGGTGCAGACGAAGTCAATCCGGAACTGAGCCTGATTAAAGGCGGGGGCGGAGCGCTGCTCCGGGAAAAAATCGTCGCCTACCATAGCAAGCAGCTGATCATTATTGCCGACGAGCACAAAGTAGTAAATACGCTGGGCGCTTTTCCCCTCCCGGTGGAGATCATCCCGTTTGCGCATGAATGGACGCTGGGGTCGCTGAAGAAGCTTGGATGCAGCCCGCAGCTGCGCACCGATAACGACCAGCTGTACGTCACCGACAACGGAAACTATATCGCCGATTGCCGCTTCGGGGAAATTACCGATCCTGCCAAACTGCATCAGCAGCTGTTATACATTCCGGGCGTGGTGGACAACGGTCTGTTCATCGGGATGGCGGACCGTGCGGTGATCGCCGGCAGCGACGGAACGGTTAAAATCATGGAGCGTCCGCTGAACCGGTAGGTCTGGCGCAATTCATGAAACAACCGGTGTTATCCGCTAAATGGCGGAGCCTGCTGACCATGTTGATCGTCGGTTATACGCTTCTTCTCCTCTATTGGATGTTCCTGGGATTCGGACGGCGCCCGGGTTCATCCTTTCATTATAATGTGATTCCTTTGCGAACGATCCGGCTGTACATTCAGTATGGCTGGACGATGTCCCCGATAATATGGATCATCAATTTGTTCGGCAATATGGCGGTGTTCGTCCCTTTCGGCCTCCTGCTGCCGCTGCTGATCAAGAAGCTGCAGTCGTGGCTTGTGCTAACGGCGGTCTTCGTTTCGTTCATCCTGATCGTGGAAAGGGCGCAGATGCTGCTGCGGGTAGGAAGCTTTGACGTGGATGACGTGATTCTGAATACATTTGGCGTGTGGATCGGATGGACAATCTCCAGCATTTGGCGGGGCCGGATCGGCACAGAAAGAGGAACAAAGGTTTGACATCATCGCGTCTTTCGATTATCTTAGCATTAAGATAGCGCGTTTGGAGGTTTTTACATGGCTGGAAAAACTAGCAACGATGAATTGTCCCTGGATTTATTTATTGTACTTGCCCGCGCCTATAATTCAGTAGTTGCCCACTCCATACGTGATATTCAAAGCCACGGTTTGAATTCAACGGAATTCGGAGTCCTGGATCTGCTATATCACAAAGGGCCCCAACCACTGCAAAAAATCGGGGAGAAGGTACTGATATCCAGCGGGAATATTACGTACGTGGCGGACAAGCTGCAGAAAAAGAACCTGCTTGTCCGCAAGGCGTCGCCGGATGACCGGCGGGTCATATTCGCAGATCTGACCGATGAGGGGCGAGCTTTCTTCCAGAGCATTTTTCCACAGCATCAGGAGGTTCTGGTCCGCGCGGTGGAAGATCTGGACAGCGAAGAGAAGAAGCAGGCGATTCAGCTGCTGCGCAAGCTCGGATTGTCGGCAGAGCGAAAATTCAAGGAGAGTGGGGCCATATGAACGGACAGCTCCGCGCAAACATCCGTCCCGGCCTTGAAGTGGACATCGTGCTGAAGCAGGATCAGCGTACAGGCAAAAGGACGCGCGGCATCGTGAAGGATATCCTGACCAATTCCGCCCAGCATCCGCACGGTATCAAGGTCAGGTTGACCGACGGACAGGTCGGGCGGGTTCAAGAAATCATCACGCAATAAATGCTTGGAATCGGGAAAAGTAAGGCAGAAGTGCTGACGCAAGAAAAACAGCCGCTGCCCGCCGGAATGGCGGGAGCGGCTGTTTTTCTCTGTCTTGTGGACCGTTATCGCTTGCAAGGCTTTATTTTATCGGATGATCGTGTGAAGTCAGAAGTGTGAAGCGTGAGGCCCGCTGTACATGCGGCCCTCACAGAGATCATGCCAACGGCCGCTCTGTCCCTGGCGGTTACAGATGAAACCGTTCAAGCTGATCCAACTGCTTTTCTGTGTGCAAAATTTCGCGCTGCTTTGGCCCGATCAGGTCAAAATGGGGAAAAGGAGAGCGGTTGTGTATATACTTCGGGGAAAGTCCGTGGCTGACGCACCAGTCGGCGAGCCGGCCCAAATCCGAGCAGCCGACCTTGGTGACCGTCGTCATCCCGGGAAAACGCGGGTCCAGCCAGTAGTGCGTCAAATACGCGATTTCCCCCCGGCCGACCGCCTCCTTCCACCGGTTCAATTCATTGCGATTAATTCCAAAAGCCATCCTGTATTCATCCCCATCTATTTCGTCATTCGTTTTCGTGTATTAACCACGCGTGTCCGACTATTATTATAGTCATTCTGCTTAGAACTTTGCGGCTGCACCACTTAAGCGCCTGCAGTCCGCTGCATCAGACGCTCCAGCTTGGTTTCGGTCGGCGACCCGGCGCA
The DNA here is from genome assembly GCF_002257645.1 of Paenibacillus sp. XY044. Taxonomy (GTDB): domain Bacteria; phylum Bacillota; class Bacilli; order Paenibacillales; family Paenibacillaceae; genus Paenibacillus_AQ. The sequence goes on from NZ_NQMO01000001.1 coordinate 147,734, forward strand.
CGGCGTATAAATGCTGCAGCGCAAATCGCTGCGGCCTTGAACCTGCAGCGAAGTCAAATCGAACAGCATTTTCCCGGCTTTGGCATGTCTGAACTCAATCAGCACCTCCGGCGCCGAGCTGACCTGGCTCTGCTTCCACAGCGTCAGAAATTCCGGATCCGTATCCTCCATTTCCCGCAGAAACTGCTCATACCATTCGTCATCGACGTACTGCCCATAATACGCACGGAAGATCGACAGAAACCCCATAATAAAATGCTCCCAGTTAACCGCCAGCCTGCGCAGCTCCTTGCGGGTAAACAGGAGGCGGATCAGGTTCCGCTCCTCGGGCGGAATCTGGGTAAAGTCGAGAAACACGTGGGCGGCCGCTTCGTTCCAGCCCACAATTTGGCAGCGCCGATCCGAAATGATCGTCGGACAGTAATGGAGCTCGTCCACGATTTTTTGCAGCGCCGGGCTGATCTGCGGCTGCTCCTGCTGTATCGGGGCGGCAGCGGAGCCGCTCTCCAGGGCGAGCGAAAATAGATATTTCCGCTCGTCCGCAGTCAGCCTGAGCGCGGACGCGACGCAGTCGAGTACCGACGCGGACACTTTGATGTCCCGTCCCTGTTCAAGCCAAGTATACCAGGTGCTGCTGACCCCCGCGAGCTGTGCCACTTCTTCCCGCCGGAGTCCGGGCGTCCGCCGGCGGGTCCCCTGCGGCAGTCCGACCGCTTCCGGCTGCAGTTTGGCCCGCTGGTTTTTCAGAAAAGCGGAAAGCGCGTTAAGTCGTGCCTGCTGATTCATCAGTTCTCACACCTCTTTTCAAAGTTAAAACCGTTATGACCCTGTATATGTTTTTCACTTCCAAGTCATCCCGCTTGGTCATTTTGTAGGTTGCTTTTTAGGTCCATTTTTGTAGGTCCCTTTGTAAATCCCTGTGTAAGCCCTCCCATAGTGGTTATGAGGGTACTCCTTATGATGGTGTTCTTTATACTAGGATAAACTATTACTTGTAATAGGATAAATGCTATGGAAAGATGATATCATAATTTGAGTTTGGGAGGAATACCAGATGGAAAAGGTTGTCGTTACAGGGATGGGGTTGGTTTCGCCGCTGGGCAGTACGGTACCCGACTTTTGGAATGCCATGGTTCGAGGCGAATCGGGAATATCCCGGATCGATTCGTTTGATACTTCCCACATGAAGGCTTCCATCGCCGGCATCGTGCGGGATTTTGACGCGGAGGCAAGGTTTGGCCGCAAGGAAGCCCGGCGGATGGACCGTTTCTGCCAGTTTGCATTGGCGGCGGCCGAAAGCGCGCTGCAGGATGCGGAGCTGGACATGGACCGCTTGGATAAGGAGCGGACGGGCGTGTACGTCGGCTCTGGCATCGGAGGCATCGGGACGCTGATGGAGCAGGGGGATGTTCTTCGTTCACGGGGGCCGGAGCGGGTCAGCCCGCTGCTCGTCCCGATGATGATCTCGAACATGGCTGCGGCGACGATCAGCATCCGGTTCGGCTTTACCGGCCCCACGATGTCGCCGGTTACGGCATGTTCGATCGGCAATACTAGCATCGGTGAGGCGTTCCGGCTGATCCGCTCCGGCGGGGCGGACGTCGTGATCGCCGGCGGCGCGGAAGCGGCCATTTCCGAAATCTCGATGGCGAGCTTCGGCAACGCCACGGCCTTGTCGGCATGGGACGGGGATCCGAAGCTGGCAAGCCGTCCGTTCGATGCGGGACGCGACGGGTTCGTCATGGGCGAAGGCGCGGGCATCGTGGTGCTGGAGTCGCTGTCCCACGCCCGCAGCCGGAACGCCCGTATTTATGCGGAGATAACCGGGTATGGGGCGACTTCGGACGCTTATCACATCGTTGCGTCGCATCCGGAAGGCATCGGAGCCTATAATGCGATGAGGCTTGCCCTTCAGGAAGCCGGCGTCCGCCCGGAGGAAGTTGATGTGGTCAGCGCCCATGCCACGAGTACGGAAGTCGGAGACAAGTCCGAGACGCAGGCTATCAAGCGTTTGTTCGGCGAAGCGGCTTACCGCGTGCCGGTGACAGCGAACAAATCGATGCTCGGGCACATGTTCGGGGCTTCCGGCGGCGCCCAGGCGATCGCTTTGGTTCAAATGCTTCTGGAGGGCGTCATTCCGCCGACGATCAATCTGCGGGAATCGGACCCGGATTGCGACCTGGATTATGTCCCGAACACCGCGCGCAAGGCTGAGGTAAGAATCGGTATGTCCAATTCTTTCGGTTTTGGCGGCCATAACGCAGTGATCGTCATGAAACGCTTCGAAGAGTAATCGAGGCTATTGCTCAATATTCCACTAAGGCACCCTTGATGCCCATGATGTTTCCGTGGTGCATGGGGGTGCCTTTGTGGTGTTTTCGTGTTTCCTCGGAGGTGCCTCGGAGATGCCTCCATGGTGCCTTGAGGGCGCCTTCTTAGTGTCTTGGAAGGTGCCTTCGTGGTGTCTCGATGCCATCGTGGATCCCGTGATTTTCCTGAGGTGCCTTCGGGATTACACGTGTGGTAATCTCATAATCCCCTTGTGATAACTTACGGTACCTTCTCGGGCTTCTCTTTAGCGGCCAATCCCCTGAAGCCTGGTCCCTCATGGCCGATATGGTATGATGAGGATATATATCCATAAATCAGATACCCGTAAGTGGAGGGGATGAGAATTGGCCGTAAAAATTTGTCCGAAATGCGGGGAATCCAATACGGAACAGGCGTGGACTTGCGTGCACTGTGGAAGTTCATTGCAAAATGCCGAAGTGACCGGGACTCCGGATGCCGACAAGCGGGCAGGTATATCGCTCGGACGCGAAGAGGGCGCCTGCCCCGCGTGCGGGGAACTGCTCGAGCCGGGGGCGAGAAAGTGTAAATATTGCGGGACGACGGTTTATAAAAAGCCCGCTGTGCCGGCTTATGAAGAACCGGAAGAAGATCCGGCTTATTTTAAACCAAACGCGGTGACGATCATTTTGCTAATATTGGCGACGGTGGTTTTTCCACCGGCCGGTCTGATCGTAGGCGGGGTCGCCGTCTTTCTAGGAGACCCGGATAAGCGGATCACCGGGCAGCTTTTAATGATTCTAGGGCTGGTTGTGATCGCAGTGAAGTACTTCCTTTAACGGGTGACGCCATCATTTACTAAAAAGAAAATCGGCAGCCGGCCTGGTCATTGGCTTCATCCTTGGGTATATCTCTATTAGTAGCTTGATAACCAAGGAGGCTGGCATATGACAAAGGAGCATTTTGAAGAAGCGAGAGCTTCGGAAGCGGAGTATCACCAGCGCTTTTATGAAGATAACGATCTGTTTGAACAGGGGACCTGGATGGCCCAACCGGGGGCGGTCGTGATGGAAATGCTGGAACGGCTGCTCCAGCATCGGCGGGATGCGCAGGTGCTGGATCTCGGCTGCGGCATTGGACGCAATACGATCCCGGTCGCCGAGCGTTTGCGGGGAACCCGGAGCCGGGTGATCGGAGTGGATCTTTTGGAGGATGCCGCTGCCAAGCTCAAGAAAAATGCGGCGGAATTTGACTTGCAGGAGCTTGTCGAATCTGAAGCAGCCGATGTGGAGCATTACCTCATCGAGGCGGATACTTACGATTACATCATTGCATGCTCTGCACTCGAGCATACGTCATCCCGTAGCGCCCTGGAAAAGGTGCTGGATCAGATGAAACGTGGAACGCGGGTCGGCGGAATCCACTGTATCACGATGAGCACGGACGTAGAGGAAGTCGACCGGGTGACCGGGGAGATCCGGAAGGGATTGATTGAGCTCAATTTGGCGCAGCAGGACACCATGAAGCTGCTTCAGCGGCACTACCGGGAGTGGAACATTTTGATCGAACAGGTGGTACCGCAAAGCATCGAGGAAGTGAAGGATGGGCGCAGCATCGACTTCCGCTGTTCCCTGATCACGTTTGCCGCACAGAAAATCCGCTAGAATCGGCGAGCGTGCAGCTTTGAACTTCATGTCGCCGCTCGGATAGCGGATGGCCTGCTAATATTTAAGAAGATCTAAAAAGATCCAAGAAAGCCCAATATGATCCAAGAGATCTAAGAAGATCTATTAAGCCCCACGACGGCCCCCTGGCTACCGGGGCTATTTTTTCGCTTAAATTTGTCATGGCAGTGTGGAAGGAAATGATACTGTTCTGATTCGAGCGATGCATGAAGAAGCAGGCGAGTGTTCCGACTGAGGTCGTCAGCTTGATGTTCTTCTGATTAGAGTCGCTCCGCACTTTTCAATCCGGTTGAAATTTACACGTAGACAAGGTACAGTAACGGAACAGAATTCTTTTTTGTCATGATAGGGCAGTGAATGTGAACTTACAGGAGGCAGAACCCATGCTGTTAAATATTAAGAATTACATACGCAAACCGGAAACGATGGAGCTCATCTCCTATGCGGTTTTTCCTGATGACCGGTCGATTGAGCAGGCAATCCAGCAGTACGAAACAAACGACGCTTGGCAGCTGTACGGTTTCGAAGATGGAGAAATTTTAGTCGGATTGGTCGGCTTCGAGAAGATGGACGATACCTTGTTGATCCGCCATATTGCGGTCATCCCGGAAAACCGGGGGCTTGGGTACGGACGGGGCATGATCCTGGAGGTCCTGGCGCAGGAAAAGCCCGCGCGAGTCGTAGCGGAGACGGATGAGGAGGCAGTTGACTTTTACCGGAGCATCGGATTCGAGGTGCACAGCTTGGGTGAATTGTTCCCGGGAGTTGAACGCTTCCGCTGCGTATACGAGGTTGAAGAGGAAGAAGAGTGAAACTATATACCGGTTAAACTATTGGAGCCGGTCCCGGAAGGGACCGGTTTTTTGACGTTATAAGAAGGTACCTTGAGTGTACTGCGACAGACGTTTAACTTACATTTTTCCTTTTTTATGCAACCTGAACCGGTTTGGATGCATCTTTATAGTAGAGGGGAGGTAGCCGTTCTGGACGTAATCGGAAGACTGAAGCAAAAAGATGAAGCGGCACTTCAATGGATTATGCGTCAATTCGGTGACGAGATGCTGCGAACGGCATTTCTTCTGCTCCGTGACAGATATGATGCCGAGGAAGCGGTTCAGGACAGTTTTATTCAAGCCTTTCGGCATATCAATCAGCTTCAGGATGAGGGCAAATTGAAAAGTTGGCTGATCCGGATTGTCGTGAACCGATGCAGAATGAAGCAGCGAGCCTGGTCATGGGGCCGCTTTTCGCCCTCACCGCGGATTGAGGAAATGATAGGCGGGCAGCCCATCCCCGGCCCGGAAGAGAAGCTGCTAACAAAGTGGAGAAACGAGGGGCTGAGCCAAGCCATTCACAAGCTGAAATACATTTACCGCGAGAGCATTACGCTTTACTATTTTAACGAGATGAGCGTGTCCGAAATTGCCGGTTCCCTGCAGCTTAGCGAAAATACCGTCAAGGCCCGATTAGCCCGCGGACGCCAACAATTACAGCAAATGCTGGAACAGGAGGAGCCTGATGCCGAAACAAGAACAGCTTTTGATTAAACAGGCTTTGGAGCAGGAGTTGTCCGAAATTCATTTTACCCAAGCTGCGGAAGTGTTGAGAGCGACCCATCCCCGGAGTTGGAGAGATCGGGTGCGGGCTTTTTTGAATAAAGAACTGGAACTGCCGCTAGTGCCGCTGGGAACAGCCTCGTTGTTCCTTCTGGCTGCAGCGTTCGTATATCATGTGGTCGACCAGCCTAAAATCCATCCAGTCGGGTCCCCGCAGCATCGCCATGAACTGATCGAGGAAGGCGGAAGCTATTACTGGAAAGACGAATATGAGCGGAAGGTGAATGGACATGAAGGCGACCATAAAAGTTAAGCACTTGATTTTGTCCGCTGCCGTCTTACTCTTGCTTGTGATGGGGAGTTTGATGGCCTTTTCCCGCCAAAGCCCTAACTTCCCCATTGTTGATCAGGCGACGGGGGGCACTCTAAGCAAACAAGAGGTTTTTCAGCGGATTCGGGAATCGAAGGATGAACAAAAATGGGCGTTTATTCGCGATTACCTGATCGGCAGAGAGGGGGCTGAGTTAACAAACAGCTATGACGTGTATGTCGGGCCCGGGACTTCGGAATGGAGCTCTGTAACGGTTGAGGGAGAGGAGCAGACGCCCCCGATCCCCCTGAATGAAAAGTTCCCCTATTTAGAGGCATATGTGGAGTCTGGGCCAGCTAACCTTGATTTGGCCGGGGCGGCTGTACTTCTGTCTTACTATTATGATGGAGCGGGCCAATGGGAAAAGGCGATCGAGCTCCTGAAACGTGCCGAAGAACGGCTGCCTGCTACACAGCTGTATGCCGCACAGAGGGTGAAGCTGAGAGAAGCCGAGGTCGCGGCAGATCATGGAGAAATGGAACTTTTTCGGCAGATTAGTGCCGACTTATCCCGCCATTTTAAGCAAAATCAAGATGCCATCATGGAAGAGAAGTTCAGCTGGCTCCAGGCCAAATATTTGGGCGGAAATGAAAGTATCCAGAAATATGTAATGGAGACAAAAAAACAGGCGGAATCTTCGGTCCAAGGAGCTGGACAACAATCGGCGGTAAACTCCGCCCAGCCGAAGCTGCTGAAGCAAGGACTACAAGAGCTTGCCGAATCAAGCTCGGACCGGCTGCCGGAAGTATCCGGTACGCTGAAGCGAAGCGATGGTTCGCCGATCGCCTATGCGGGCGTTTTTTTGCGGACGCGGGACCAGCTGCAGGGAAGCCTGCAGCAGGACGAACCGTACCAAACGATGACCAATGAGAAGGGGGAATATTCGTTTAAAGGGGTGCTTCCCGGAAGTTACCAGCTGTATTTGGGTCTCGAATTGGATCAGATCAGCGGATGGACTTGGCCAACGGAATCCAATGATTGGGTCCATGTCGGACTTCAGGATATTTCCCGGGATTGCGTTTTGCAGCCGCTGCTGGAATTGGTATCTCCCGTTAACCAGAAGACGGTCCGGGATGATAGCATTACCTTTGCTTGGGAGCCGGTTCCGAAGGCCGATTATTACGATGTGAACCTGGGGGTGCGGATTCATTCCGGTTCGTTCAGCCAGCCGGTAAAGTCCAAGATTGAAACGACCCGAATAACGGTGAGGACAGAGGAGCTCTATCACCTGATCGGTGGTGTTTCTTCCTATTCAGACCAGGACGGGAAGATGATAACGGATCCGTTGTCCCTGCTCGGATTTTCCAACCCGGATAACCGCTTTTTCTGGACTGTAAATGCATATGACAAGGATGGTCATTTGCTGACCCGAAGTGACGGATATCGTGTGGGGAGCGATAAGATCGGAAACCTGCCTTTCTTTTATCTGAAGGAAAGAGAACTGACGACGGCGGACCGCGTGCTCCTCGGGGGAAATCTGGACCAGGCCATGAAACAGTATCAGCAGGCATATAAGGAAAATCCGGCCGATGCACACAGTCTTCATATGCTGATTGTCTTGATCGATGCACAAGTATCCGAACACCGCGCCAACCCATCGGCTTCCTTCAACCAAGAAAACGCCGAAAAACAGCAAGAGGCATATTTGAAGGAAATGGTCCGGCTTCATCCGACCCCCGGGTATTTGTCAAGACTAACGGATGAGTATTATAAGAAAAAAGATTGGCAGGAGTACAATACCTATTTCAAACTTTATGAAGAAACAGCGGCTGGAGAATCGTGGTATACCGATCTGTCGACCCATGGGATGGCGATGATGAAACAGGGAAATCTGACTCAGGCAGAGGCATTATTGGCTGAGTCGATGGAGAAAGACCCTACGCATCGAAGGGTCGGGCAGTACCTTGCCCTGAGCCTGTACCGTGAGCATTCCTTTAAAACGACTAAGCAATTAGCCCTTTTGTACCCGGACCTTGCTTCAAACGAGTCAAATGATTGGGAGCGAATGGTGGACGATATGGAAAAGGAGGCGGCTTCCGATCCTGATTATGACAAAGCTCTATACAAGTATCTTGGATGGTACGTACAGGACCAACAGGAGCTGCTGGGCGCGTGGCTGCGGAAGAAGGATCACCCCTACCCGGCGATGATTGCATTTATTCAAGCCCTGCTGAACAACGAATGACATGAAAAGTTATTAGCCTTATTTCCCGGAAAACCTAAAATCCCGCGCATGGTCCCGTTTCGCACCCCGGCCCGGTTACATATACTGCAGTATACAGCTTATGAGTCAGAAGGGGGGCGAAGGCTTTGGTGTATTCATACACCGCGATAGGGGATTCATTGACCGTCGGGTTTGGAGCCTTGCCGGGAAACGGTTTTGTTCCAGTGTATCGGGGACTGGCGGAACAGCATGTAAGAGCTTTTGTAGCCCACGAAAATTTTGGCGTGAACGGTTTGACGACGTCAGGCCTATACGATCACGTAAACCGGAATGGCGCGATACGGCAGGCGATCAAGCAAGCAGAGATCATTACGATCTCCATTGGGGGCAACGATCTGATCCGTGCAGCCAAAAGCGCACCGTTCGGCTCGAAGGCTTCCCAGCATTTTAACCAAGCGCTGAGCCAGTGCAAAACGAATGTGTCCGGGATTCTTCGCACGATCAACCAATTAAAAGGCGGGGGCCAGAGTCCGTACATTATCCGCGTCGTAGGCTTGTACAACCCGTACCCGCTGGTTGAGGAGGCAGGTTACTGGGTACAGCAGTACAACCGTTTTTTAAACGGATTCACCGGCGGAAACCTGGGCGTCGCCAACATTTACGGCTCTTTTCAGGGAAGGGAGAGGGAACTGCTGTCGATTGACCACCTGCATCCAAACGGCAAGGGGTATCGGGTGATCGCGGAGCAGCTTAACGCGTTGGGATACCGCCCTTTGGCTTAAGCAACCCGCGTTAAACTTCAGCATATGTTCAAAAATAGCTGCAAACGTACATCTATTTTCATCTAAATATGTACTTTTCCGCGATATTAGCTGTAGTAATTACATTTATTTCGATGAGGTCAGCCAATTGAGCACAATTAGATGCACTACTGCACTTATTCGACCGACAGGATTGGATCTGCACCTGATGGTGATCTGCACCAGCCACTCGATCAATGAGGCGCAAAAAAACAGACCCGTTTTGCCGGGTCTGTTTTTTTATTTCACTCATAGGTTGGGTTTATGCGGCCCAAAACACGCCCATAGGTCGTAGCTTCCCGCACCTCTTAGTAGGTTTACGCCCAAAGACCGCAGCTTCCCGCACCTATCTGCGATGCACGGTGAATGCCGCCGCCGCGCACGCTTACTTGCGAAGCATGCTGAGGACCGCCCACTTCCGTTCCTGGCGTTTTTTGTACTTGGGCAGTGCCCGGTACAGATCGATCGACTCCTGAAAAGCCGCTTTGGCATCCTGGGTCCGGCCCAGGGATTTGTACATCATCCCGAGCAAATAATACCCTTCACAGGAGGAAGTTTGGATCTGCTGAAACTCCTGCACATAGCTCACGGCTTTGGCCTGGTCGGTGTTCTTATAAATATCCGCCAGCCTCAGATAGGGGCGACCGTATTTGACCCGGGGGTTCAGCTCAAGCGCGCGCAGAATGTGCTGCTCGCCCTCCTGGGTGCGTCCAAGCTTGAGCTTGACGGTTCCGAGGTCATCCCAATATTCGGCGGACTCCTCGGATTGGGTTTCGATGGATTCCAGCAGTTTGAGCGCTTCGGCATACTTTTTTCGTTCGATCAGCAGGCGGGCGAGCTCATGCTTGGAGGAGACGTCGCTGGGGCTCATCGTCACGTGGGATCTCAGCTTGGAGATCCGGCTCATCCGTTTAAAAGGTTTGGTCACGCTGGGGAAAATACCGACAAATTTTCGGTCCAGCAAATAGACGATGACCAACAGGACAATAATGGCCAGGAAGGGGTTTCCGAGAAGCCGGGCCAATATAAAAAACAAGGCGAGTTTAATAAACATAAAGCCTCCTTTATCAAAAAAGCCGGGCTAGGCTGCAGGAGCAGCCTTGGGCTATTGGCTTGACAGTGCGCTGCGTACGCTTAGAATGTATTTCGATTGATCCAGCGGATTTACGCCCCGTCTCTGACGGGTGGCGACGGTATCCTGCGGGGCTTCCTGATATCCGGCAAAAGAGGACGCCATCACGCCGCGGCCGCCGGTCATGGACCGGAGCTTCACCGGAAATTCGAGCGACGTTGCCGCCGGGATCATGCCTTCGACCATAAAGCGTCCGTGCAGGATGGAGGGCGGTTCAAATTCCGCGCGCATCTGCACCAGGTCGCTGAGGATCTTGCCCCCGTATTCCTCGGAGGTGGTGATCCGAAACCGAAGCATCGGCTCCAGCAAGGTCGTGCCCGTCGCGGCCAAGCCGTTCATGATGCCCATCGGGGTGGCGACGACAAAATCGAGCGGGTGCGTATGCCACACATGATGTTCACCTTCAACCAGGGTTACCCTAAGGTCCGTGACCTCCCATCCGAGAAGCCCCTGCTGCAGTGCCTCCGGCACGCGCCGCTCCACCTCGTTCTGGTAGCTCGTCAGCAAATCTTCGCTCCGTACCCGTGCGCTGTATACGAGACCGCTCCCGCGGGGGAGCGGTTCAATCGTGAACCGGAGCACGGCCCAGCAAGGCTTGGGCATCGTATAAGCGATAAAGCCTTCGCCGATCCGGCTCGGCGTTTCCTTATAAATAACGGAAGGCTGGCCGAACCGGACCTTCAGGCCGAAGCGGCTCTCCAACTGGTTAGACAAAATTTCGAGCTGAATGGAGCCCATCACTTTAAGATGAAGCTCCCGCTCGTTCGGCAGCCACTGCAGATCGAGCAGCGGATCCTCATCCGTCAGCTCCTGAAGCGCCTCCACCAGGTCCTGGTAGCGCGCTTCTTCTTCGGCCTGCACCTGAACGGTTAGCAATGGCACCGCGATGGAAGGGGAAGGGGGGATGCGCTTGCTGCTGCCCAGAATATCGCCGATCTTCGATTGGGACAGGCCGTATACCGCGGCGATATCCCCGGCATGCAGCTCCCCCAGATCCGCGAATTTACGTCCGTCCATTTTCCGGATTTGGGTCACCTTCTCCTGCACGTCCTGCGTCAGATTACGAACGGCGTCCCTGTTTTTTAGGATGCCGTTATAGAGCCGGACGTAGGCGGTGCGTCCCATCGTTTTGTCCCGCTCGATTTTGAACACGACGCCCGCCAGCTCGCCTTCGCTGTCGCCGGTTGGCCCGGGCAGATACGCCACCGCATGATCCAGCAGCTCCCGGATGCCGATTCCCTTCTGCGATGAGCCGAAGAGTACAGGGAACAATCGGGCCTGCCGAGTCAGCCGGACGAGCATGCTCCGGAGCTCTTCCGGTGAAATCGGCTCTCCTTCAATGACCCGGAGGAGCAGATCTTCATCGAGATCTGCGCAAGCCTCCACCAACTGCACATACTCCGTACGTTCCGGATCCCCATCCTTGACCGGGTCCAGAATGGGATGCATGCCAGCGAAATTCTCCGCTTCGCCTACTGGAATTTGGAGCGGGACGGCATGAGGGGAGAGAAGCCGTTTGATTTCATCCAGGACAGCCGCGGCCGATACGCCGGTCCGGTCCATTTTATTCACGTAAATTAACGTCGGGATGTTTAAGGATCTGAGCGCGTGCCACACCGTTTCCGTCTGGGATTGAACGCCCTCGGCGGCGGATACGATGAGGATGGCTCCATCCATGACGCGCATCGACCGCTCCACCTCGGATAGAAAATCGACGTGGCCCGGCGTGTCGATTACATTGATATGTATGCCATTCCACTGGAGCGTGGTCGCCGCGGCACGCACGGAGATGCCCCGCTCCCGCTCGACTTCGAGGGAATCGGTCAGCGCCGTTCCTTGATCCACGCTGCCCAGCGTGCGGATCGTGCCGCTTTCAAAGAGCATATGCTCGGTCGTGGTCGTTTTACCTGCATCAATATGGGCAAAAATGCCGATATTTCTCGTTTCTTTATTCGTCATAGCGCTTGATGACACCCCGTATGCTTCGAATTATAGTGACTCTATTATAGCATGGGGAAACGGACCGCTGTTTTTTTCCTTGCGAATCCATCGGCTCCGTACGAGCTAGTGGATTACTTTTTCGAAATTTGAAAGGTGAATTTCCATACGGCCTGGTTCCCCGAGTATCTGCCCCGGTTTTCCGTGACCGTCACCTTCATCTCCACGAGCTGAGTTTTCTTTGTCAGCGTACTGACTTTAACCGTTTTTTTGGCCTCGGATCGATCGGGAACCTTGTCCTGTTCTTCGGCATAGGCGTACAGGTTGATCGAACTCACGTTTTTGAGCGTAACGGAGCCGTCTTCCTTCACTTCCTTGCCGTTTACCGATGCCTTGAAATACCATTCATTGCCGACATGTTCATTCTCAACCAGTTGAGCGCTCACCAGCTTGACATTCCAACCGGAATCGGCCGCCGCTGTAGTAGGGGTGGCCCCTGCCGCCACCATTAACAGGACGGCAGCGATCCATAAGCTGAATTTTTTAAACAATGAATCCATTTTTGTACCGCCTTTCGCTGCTGTCCGTATAGAACTTCTTATTAATAAGGCAGACCCCTATCGTACTATAAACCCTTTTGTTAAATTGTTCCATATGAATTTCGGCAAAATAAAGGTTTATACGCTGTGTTCGTTCGTTATAGTCCGCGCTGGTTGGGGTAAGCATAAAAGGATGGAATTCCCCTACCGTTAACGTGAAAAAGGCAATGGGGGTATAAACGCAAATTGGGAGGATGACGAAAGATGGAACGCCTATGGTGGAAAGAAGCCGTCGTTTATCAGATCTATCCACGCAGCTTTAAAGACAGCAACGGCGACGGGGTCGGCGATATTCAAGGAATCGTGTCGAAGCTGGATTATTTGCAGGAACTGGGGGTGGACATCATATGGCTCTCTCCGGTCTACAAGTCGCCGAACGACGATAACGGTTACGATATCAGCGATTACTTCGACATTATGGACGAATTTGGTACGATGCACGATTGGACGCAGCTGCTGGATGGCCTGCACGTGCGCGGAATGAAATTGCTTATGGATCTAGTGGTTAACCATTCCTCGGATGAGCATGCCTGGTTTGCGGAATCCCGTTCATCCCGGGACAACCCCTATCGCGAATATTACATCTGGCACCCCGGCAAAGACGAGAATAGACCGCCGAACAACTGGAGGTCCTTTTTCAGCGGCTCTGCCTGGAAGTATGACGAAACGACCGGTGAGTATTATTTACACCTGTTTTCAAAGAAACAGCCCGATCTGAATTGGGACAACCCGAAGCTCCGGCATTCGGTGTACGATATGATGGCCTTTTGGCTGGATAAAGGGGTGGATGGCTTCCGCATGGACGTCATTAACCTGATTTCCAAGGCGCCGGGACTTCCGGACGACGGGGAGGCTGGACTTCGGGACGGCAGCCCCTATTTTATGAACGGGCTGCATGTGCATGAGTATTTGCGGGAGATGAACGAGCAGGTGCTGTCGAAATACGATGTGATGACGGTTGGAGAGACACCGGGCGTCTCGGTGGATGAAGCCCTGAAATATACCGGAACAGACAGACGGGAATTGCAAATGGTGTTTCAATTTGAGCACATGGACGTCGATGCAGGGGACGGTGACAAATGGACCGTGGTCCCTTGGACGCTGCAGAAGCTGCGTGACGTGCTGCATAAATGGCAGACCGGCCTGGCGGAAGACGGGTGGAACAGCTTGTATCTCAACAATCATGACCAGCCTCGGATGGTGTCGAGGTTTGGCAATGACGGGAAATACCGGGCTGAGTCGGCCAAAATGCTGGCCACCCTGCTGCACACCCTTAAAGGCACGCCTTACGTTTATCAGGGTGAGGAGCTGGGCATGACGAATATCAAATTTTCCAGCATCGATGACTATCGGGACATTGAAATTCTAAACATGTACGAGGAACGGGTCACGCAGGGAAATGCGGATCCGGGAACCATTATCGAAGCTATCCATACCAAGGGAAGGGACAATGCGAGAACCCCGATGCAGTGGAGCGCCGGGCCCAATGCCGGGTTTACGACAGGCACGCCGTGGATCCAGGTCAATCCCAATTACCTGGAAATCAATGCGGAAGCGGCGATGAGCGATCCGGATTCGGTTTTCCGTTATTATCAGCGGCTGATCGCATTGCGTAAGCAGAATCCCGTGATGGTGTACGGGGATTACCGGCTCCTGCTGGAAGATCATGAGCAAATATATGCGTATACCCGTACTTTGGACGAGATGATTTGGCTCGTCGCTTTGAATTTCTCAGAGTCGGCTGTGGTTTTTGACCTGGGCGGCGGGTACGTCGGCATGAAGCGGGAGCTGATCATCGCCAACTATCCCGAAGAGGGAATGGAATCCGGCCGGCTGCGGCCTTATGAAGCAAGAGTTTACCGGATCTCCCCTTGAACAAGTTAGTGCCCGTTTTGTCATCGGCTGCAGGATATGATATGTTCGTGCTAACATATAGGAGGTTAGTTAGCCATGAATGAACGTTTGAACCGGCAGATCGAATTTATCAGGGAAATCGACAAGCTGAAGACGATTTACCGCCAGTCATACCTGATGGACAAATCCCGGCACGAAAATGATGCGGAGCACACCTGGCATATTACGCTCATGGCCTGGCTGCTCGAGGAGCATTTGGATCAGCGGAAGGTAAACCTGCTTCGGGTAATGAAAATGCTGCTCGTGCACGATTTGGTTGAAATCGACGCAGGGGACACCTTTGCTTATGACGAGCAGGGCCAGGAAGGGAAATTCGAGCGGGAAATGGTCGCGGCCAAGCGGATTTTCGGCCTTCTGCCCGTGGATCAGCGGGATGAAATGCTGGCCCTGTGGCTCGAATTCGAGCAGCGGGAAACGTTGGAATCGCGTTATGCGGCAGCCATGGACCGGATCCAGCCGCTGCTTCACAATTACTTTACCGGGGGAAAAGCGTGGCAGGAACATGGAGTTTCCGCGGACCGTGTCCTAGCACGGATCGTTTTTTTACAGGAGGATCTTCCGGACCTGTATTCGCTGGTTCAACACTTGATCGACGACGCGGTCAAACAGGGATATCTCCGCTCCTGATGCTGAAAGAATAAGGGATTTTTCGGTATAGACGGTCTCTGCCATTGTGATAGAATGGTAGTAACTGCTAAGCGAACTGCTATCTACATATCACTTGCCTGAACGCAAAAAGGAGAGGGACTAAAGCGATGAAGCTGAGCCAAAATGATACATTACTCTTTATTGGAGATTCCATTACGGATTGCGGCCGCGTCCGGCCGGTTGGGGAAGGCGGCTTCGGCCAACTGGGCAGCGGCTACGTTGCACAGGTCGACGCGCTGCTGAGCGCAGTATACCCGCAGCTCAACATCCGTGTGCTGAATACGGGGATCGGCGGGGATACCGTCCGCCATTTGAAGAACCGCTGGGAGAGCGACGTGCTTGACCTGAAGCCGGACTGGCTCTCGATCATGATCGGAACCAACGATGTGTGGCGTCAATTCGATCGCCCGCAGAATCCGGATCAGCATGTGTATTTGGACGAATATGAAGCGACCTTGCGGGAACTAGTTGAGGCAACACGGCCAAAGCTGAAGGGACTCGTCTTGATGACTCCGTACTACCTCGATCCGAACGTGAACGATCCGATGCGTGCTACGATGGACGTGTATGGCGCTGTCGTCCAAAAAGTCGCCGCGGAATTCGACGCCATCTACGTCGACACGCAGGCCGCTTTCGATGCCTTGTCGGAGCATGTCTACCTGTCTTCGCTGGCCACGAACTGGGACCGAGTTCACCCGGGATCCCGCGGGCATATGACGCTGGCCAGGGAATTTTTGAAAGGGGTCGGCTTCAGCTGGTAATTTAATATTGAAAAAGTAGCCCTGCCTTCCGATAAATAGGTTGAGGTGATACGGATGGCCAAAAAGGGGCAAGTTTTTAGCTCATACAGCCTGGATACTAAACGGAAGGCCGTACATATGCGTCTTCAAGGGATGACCAAGAAAGAAGTGGCTGCCGCATTAGGCATCGCCGACATCGGCCGGTTAAAGGTATGGATGAGGAAATACCGCGAGCACGGGGAATCCGGGCTCATGGATCAACGAGGCCGCTCAAGGGAAACGCTGACAGCCGATCGACCCTTGGCGGAATCGGTTCAGCAATAAAATTTCGGGGAAGAAGCTCTGATTCGACGAGCTTCTTTTTTTTTTGCGAGAAAGGCCGGGCTGGAGTACATTTTGCAAATGGGTCTAGATTGTCCATACGTTTGTGCAAGGATAACATATGGATACAATAACCTTACATCCAGCCATATATGCCGCATAGGGAATACGAATGGAGGTGTTGTCAGTGCAAAGCCGGAGCGCAACGCACGCCAAAGGCATTGATGTGT
This sequence comes from Paenibacillus sp. XY044, assembly GCF_002257645.1. Classification (GTDB taxonomy): domain Bacteria; phylum Bacillota; class Bacilli; order Paenibacillales; family Paenibacillaceae; genus Paenibacillus_AQ. The sequence goes on from NZ_NQMO01000001.1 coordinate 164,120, forward strand.
CGCATTGGCAGGGCATCATCGATTGGAAGAAGGTCCGCGGCGCGGGATATTCATTTGCTTTTCTTAAAGCAACGGAGGGATCCCGGATCGTCGACGACCGCTTTCGGGCCAACGCGCAGGACGCCAGATCCGCGGGACTTCTCGTCGGGGCGTACCATTTTACCCGCGCGGCCACACCGGACGATGTCAAGAACGAATTGGATCATTTCCTTCAGGTGATCGAAAGTGCCGGGGGGCTGCCTGCGTTTAAACTGCCGTTTGTGTTGGATATCGAAACGAAGGAAGGCCAGACCAAGGCGCGGATCAGCCAGATCGTGAACACCTGGGGAACCCTGTTCAAGCAGCGGACTGGCAGAACTTTGATGATCTATACGTTTCCAAGCTTTATCGATTCTTATCTGGATTCGTCGCTTGGTGTTTACCCGCTGTGGTATGCCTATTTCAGCAGCGGCACGCCCGCCGACAAGGGAGGCTGGAAAGCCTGGGAATTTATCCAGTATACGAACAAGGGCAAAGTGCCGGGAATCAGCGGCGACGTCGACCTGAACGAGTATAAAGGAAGCGAGGCGGAAATAATGGCAGCATACAGCAACCAGACTCCAAACACCGGCACAGGAACTCCGCAATGGAAGGAGTCGGGAAGACAATGGCTCATCGACCAGGTGGGAATCAGTCCCGACTGGAAAGCCGAAGATCCGATCGATATCGGGACGCTGGGCAGCATTCTGCTCAAATACACCCAGAATGTCTCGGGCAAGAAGCAACCCTGATGGTGTAACCGTCCAATAAAATAGGCGTCGGCCCGCCTTAAAAATAGGTCTTTGACCAGACCATCGGGAGCGGGCTTTCATACCCTAAGAGTATGAAAACCGGAGGGAGGGAATGAAATGAGCGGAGTCGTTGGAGGTTATGGCTACGGCGTAAATCCTTTCGCATCTACAGGTGCAATTCTGGTCCTCTTTATTTTGTTGGTCATCATTACCCGTTCTTTCTGGATATAACGTCAACAGAAATAAAACTTTGCTCACCTGTGTTTGGCATTAGGCCGGAGACAGGTGATTCTCTTCAGGCTGTAAACTTCTGCACATCCTCTTTTTAGTGCGCATGATTCATTTTCAGGTGACCGGGTATTTGTACTCCAAGAGGTGATGAAATATGGAGAAGGAGTATAAGGATCGGCAGGAGCCTGTGAATCGTGATGAAAACGAAAGGCATGCCGGCATGGACCATCCGGAGCAGTATGCCACCGACCGAAAAAGCTTGTTCGACCGCTACGAAAGCGAACGCAACGTGGATCCGATCCCCGTGGAAGATTTAACTGAAAATATGAAGGATGAGCAGGATAAAGAGCATACCAAGGATTCATCCTCTAGTGAAAAGAAATATCGTCCGTGACTGTCCGGATTTTTCAGGAGATTGTTCCGGAAAAAGAAAAAGCGCAGGTTTTCCCGCTTAGATGGGACAAGCCTGCGCTTTACAATGCTCTGGGCTGCAGCGATTGCTTATGGTGCCTGGTGTTGGCTGATCTGGCTTCTATTTTTTAGAGTGAAGAAAAGATAACTTGCTTATCGTACTCCGCTTGCGAATATGCGGCTGATAGGCGCCATTCCTGCTTCGTGCTTATTCCTTGGCGCCCATCGTGATCAAATTGAGAAGCACCGTTACGGCACCAAGAATAATACTGGTCCATAATGCACTTGTATCTACGGAATAAACGAAAGGGAATACGATGAACCAAACTCCGGCGAGAAGCGAAATCCAATTTTGCCAGGAGCCCCAACCCGAACTGGAGAACGCCCACAAAGAGGCAATCAGCTGCACGGCACCGATAATGACGCTGGTCCACAACGCGCCGTTGTCGTCAGAGAATCCGAAAATCCAGGGAGCGATAATAAACCAAATGCCAATCAGAGCGACGATCGTGTTGTCTACGCTTCTGAGCTTCATACACACACCTCCGGTTATAAATTGCCAACATCAGGATACGTAAAAATCATATGCAAATAATTCCAGATCATGACCTGCGGCCTAAATTAACATCCGGCAGTCAGCAGAGCATTAGAAACCGGTCGCTTGCGGGCGCGTTCCTATCCGGTATTAAAAGACATTCTAACGCCTCCCATTCTCAAATATGGAAACAGCGTATGCCGGAAGGCGAAAATCGTGATAGATGCCCTGTGAAATGGGCGCAGAACCAGTAACCAAACAGACATCAAAAATTAATATTGGCATAATGCTGTTTTAATGTTTCATTCACAATTGGTTTGTATATTTATATATATAACCCCCTTTGATATATAGTACGGAATGGACCCTGACGGCCTAGCGCTGTGGCAGGGTCATTTTTTTTGCCAACAATAAAAACACCAAAAGATTCCTTGTGATGAAATAGATGAGTGGCTGCACACTGCATAGGGGATATCCCATTTGGGAAACTTACGATTGAAGTCTTATAACTGGAGGTGAAAACGATGAAGAAGCGTATCGCTGCAGCTCTGCTTACAGCCTGTATTTCCATGAGTGTCTCCGTACCCGCTTTCGCGTATGGTCATGGCACCGGTACAGTCAATGGAACAACCGGAACGACGGGAACTACAGGAACATACAACACGACAGGTACCTATGGTACCAACAGCACGAACGGAACCTATGGCACCAACGGTATGAACAATACTTACGGCACCTACGGTACCAACGGGTACACGACGAACGGCATCCGTGCCAACGCAGCAACCACCACCAACAACACAGGTTGGGGATGGCTTGGACTTCTGGGTCTGCTTGGATTGATTGGACTTCGCGGCAGAAACCGGGAGCATTCTTAAGCGCGTTTCAGATTCACATGTTATCGATAATAAGCACCCTTGCAGATTCATATGTCTGTGGGGTGCTTTTTAAATATATGGACATGCAGTCAAGGTCCATAAGGGAATTCATAAGCGCTTTGGGTCAAATAAAATTGGGCGCCCCTTGCGGGACGCCCTCATGGGAGAGGAGAAACCGGACGAAGAGCTTATGGGGAAACGTAAGCTTACTCCGCGGTTGTCTACGACATTCGTTTGATGTCGATAATTTAAGCATTCCCAGGCACAGGTTTTTTATACATTGCTTTTCCAAAAAAGATGAGAAATCCCTAAAGCACCATTTTTCAAACTTGCGGGGATTGTGGTACGATATCGTCATAATTGCGTATTCCGCAAAATTCGATATCCGTCGCGATATTAGGTCGCGATTTGACCTCATAAGGATGGCGAAAAAAGCGGAATATGGACAAGATCAAGTGAAACCGCGGTTTCATCGATAGAATGGGTGAAAAGCAAGTGAGAGTAGTTTCGGGAAGCGCAAAGGGCAGGCCGCTGAAGGCGGTTCCGGGCATGGGTACCCGGCCGACGACCGACAAGGTCAAAGAAGCGATTTTCAGCATGATCGGACCTTATTTTGACGGAGGGACCGTTCTCGATTTATTTGCGGGCACCGGAGGACTGGCGATCGAGGCGCTCAGCCGGGGGATGGAACGGGCGGTGCTCGTTGACATGGATCCAAAGAGCATAGAGACGATCCGGGCGAACCTCAAAGCGACCAAGCTGGAGGGACAGGCGGAAGTGTACCGGAACGATGCGGTTCGTGCGCTGAAAGCTTTGGAAAAGCGGGGGCTGGTCCTTGACGCTGTTTTTCTGGATCCGCCTTACCGGATGAAAAACGGGGACGAGCTCATGCTCCATCTGCAGGACAAGCAAATGCTGCGGCAGCGCGCGGTCGTGGTGCTCGAGCATGAGTCGGGGTACGAATACCCTGCCGAGTTTGGCTCATTTACATGCATCCGGCATGCGGTGTACGGTGAAACGGCCGTATCCATCTATAGATACGAAGACCATACAGCGGATTCGACAGATGATGATCCGCGGCAGGAGGGGCAAGATGAGTGAAACAAATAACAAGCAGCGCATTGCCGTATATCCGGGCAGCTTCGATCCGGTAACCATGGGGCATCTCGACATTATCCAGCGTGCCGCGAAGCAGTTCGACGTGCTGATCGTTGCCGTGCTCAACAACCGGAGCAAAAACCCGCTGTTTACGGTGGAGGAACGAATGGATTTGATCCGGCAGGTGACCGGGCATATCCCGAATATCGAAGTGGACAGCTTCCGTGACCTGACGGCCAACTATGTGCGGCAAAAAAATGCCCAGGCCATTATGCGCGGCATCCGCTCCGTCACCGATTTTGAATATGAGATGCAGATGGCGTCGACCAATCATAAGCTGAACCCGGAGGCGGAGACCGTTTTTATGATGACAAATCCGAAGTACTCCTATCTCAGCTCAAGCATCGTCAAAGAGATCGCCGCCTATCATGGAGACGTGACAGACCTGGTTCCGCCGGAAGTGGAGAAGGCGCTGCGCAGCAAATTTTAACGCCGGACCGTTCGGGAGCGCCGGGGAACGATGATCAAAAGGACGACCAAAGCGCCTAGAATGGAGGCGAGAAGGAGTCCTTGCCATTTCAGCACCTGCGGCATCAGCAGCCAGAAGTCCTCTACCGGGTCACGGCTGCCGCTAGCTAGGCCGCTATCGGAATAAACGGGATGAATCCGGCCCGATAAAGCGGCGAGCGGAGCCCAGGACAACCATGTAAGCGCAAAGCCATACACGCCGTGAAGAATCCGGGTCCAGACCATGGGCGCAATCGGAGCGCCGGTTTTCCGGATCAGGGAAATCGATTGCATCAGGGCGCTGATGCCGCTGAATCCGAGGAGAGCGGAAAGAAGGGACCATTGCAGCGCACCGGAAGCAAACGCAGCGGCGCTGATGTCCCGTGCTCCCAAATGGACCTCGAACAGGCCGGACAACGCGTAATCCGGGATCGAAAGCTTAGCGGTCGTGATCCTGCTGACAATTTGAATGATAACGGAGAAAATAATGATGTAGCCGCCGATCATCATCAGCACTTGAACGGCATGCGTGACGGAATCGCCCAGCAGCCGGCCGAAGCTGCGCCCGTCTTTGGCGCGGGCTTCTTCCGCAGCATGAAGCACGCGGGAGAACAAGGAGGCAGGTCTGCCTTTCAGCCGCTCACGGGGCTTGTCTGACACAGGGTCGGTCCCTTTCGCTTTACCGCGCCGCTGGACCGTCATATAGGCCAGGATGCCGGCGATCCAGTGAACGGCGATCAAGCCGTATCCCATGACCGGATCGTGCATCAGACCGGTAGCGACGACAACGAGTATCATCACCGGATTGCAAAAGTGGGATAAGGCCGCGAGCCTGCCCGCTTCTTCGGGCTGAAGGCTGCCCTGGGCATGAAGCTGCTGAACCGCCTGGGCTCCGCCCGGAAAACCGGTCGTCAGCCCCATGGCCATGACCCATCCGCCGGTGCCGGGCAGCCGGAACAGCTTCTTCATCAGCGGCTCCAGAAAGGCGCCGAGGGCGTTCACCCAGCCATACGCAATCAGAATTTCCGACAGGACGAGAAAAGGCAGGAGCCCGGGAAATACGATTTTCCACCACAGGTTCAGACCTTGAAGGGAAGCCTGAAACGCGGGGGCGGGAGAACTGACGATTCCGGCCACAAGGGCGGCCGCGCACGTTCCCAGTATAAGCGTCATGGCTTTGGGAGAAGGACGATGCGTCGTTTTTTTCATGATTTTCACCTCTTAAGAGTAAACATAGCTAGTACCCAATCTATGCGGGGAAGACAACCATAAGACCAGGGAGCAGGGATGGGAATGAAAGAAGGCAACAATATGAACCGGCCGCGCAGAAGAGAGGGCATGCGCCTTCTGCTGTACATTTTCGTGGTGGCGGTCATGGTGTACGTGTGTGTTTATATGCCGACGCCATATATTATTTATCAGCCGGGAAGCGCCAACGAGGTGAAGCCGATGCTGTCGATCGCCAAGGGGGATACGGAGGAGCGCGGGACCTTCATGATGACGACGGTGGCTGCGAGTTACGCCAATATCGCTATGCTCGTCATGTCCGTGTTCAATCCGAACGATGAGGTTGACAAGAAGCAGGCAAGACTCGGGGACTTGAGCGAGGATGAATATGCGGCGGAGCAGGTCTACATGATGAGCGATTCCCAATCCTCCGCCATGGAGGCTGCTTACAGGGAAGCCAAGGTGCCGTTTAGCATCGTTCCCGAGTACTTGTTTGTGTTTTCGACGCCGGACGACTCGGTGAACAACAAATACTTCCAGCCCGGGGACCGCATTGAGGAAATCAACGGCAAACCCGTCACCGATAATACGCTGCTCGCGGACATTTTGAAAACGAAGAGCGTCGGGGATGAAGTCACCGTCAAGCTGCTTCGGAGCGGCAAACCGCTGGAAGAGAAGCTGAAGCTGATTCCAATCAAGGATCAGAAAACGGGAGCCACCCGGGCCGGACTCGGTGTGACCATTGCTACGATGCAGACGGTCAAGACCAAGGACCCGGGCCATCAGGTCAAGTTCAAGGATACGCGTATCGGAGGGCCGTCCGCCGGCCTCATGTTCTCGATGGAAATCGTGAACCAGCTGACGCCTGGCGATCTGACCAAGGGATACCGTGTTGCGGGCACAGGCACGATTGACAAGAATGGAACCGTTGGCGCGATCGGAGGCGTTCAGCATAAGATTGTCGCGGCGGACCGGGAGAAGGCGGACATTTTCTTCGTGCCGAAGGATAACTATAACGAGGCGAAAGCCAAAGCCGATCAAATTAAAACAAAAATGAAGCTGGTTCAGGTCAGCACCCTCGAGCAGGCGATGGACTATATGAACCAGCTGAAGGCTAAATCATGACCGGCGGCTGCATATAGTCGCGGTACCAATCGTCCGGCGACGGCGCAGCGTACGCGTTCGCATACGCTGCCGCCGCCCGAAGGTCCAGATCAAGCTGATCATGGACGAAGGAGGACGGCTTCATTACCACGGGTAAGGAGGCCGTCTTTTTCATTTGCTTGAGCAGGGCCTGTCCCGCCTTATTAAATCCCAGGACCCTTAAATAGCCGGGACCCTCCGCAAGACGCGCAGGAGCAAGCTGCTCCTTGGTATGCCGAAGCAAAATGTGCACCAGCATCCGCTGCAGCTTTGTATGGGTATAGCGCTTCGTCTTTAAAGCGGCGAGCAGCCCTGCCACACCGACGCTAGTCAGTGCCGGGAGAAGCCTGCTCAGGCGGTGCTCCAGCCCTTCCGTCACCTCGTGCAGGGCTGCGAGCTGCTCCGGAGGCGTGGTGAGCAGCAGGTGCAGAAGCGGCTGACGGAACGACTCCCAGGTGATCGGCCCGCGCCCGGCGGCAAATTCCCGCTTCAAAATGGCGAGCGTGGAGGCCGGCACGTACGGCGCGGCCTCTTCGGGGGACGGGCCGAGCAGCATGCGGCGCACAGCGGTGGCGCTGGCTATCGCCTTATGCCCCGGCACCTCGTCGTGATATTCCGCATGGATGCGCGGAATGGTGTACGGGCGCATGCGGCTGCCAATGCGCTCAAGCGCGATCAAATAATGCAGGCCGAGCGTATGGTTCGGCTTATGGAGCAGCTGGAGAATACCCTCCTTCCAGCCGGCGCTTCCCGCCAAAGATTCGGCGGCCGCCGCGTAGGCGGAAGGATAGCTCATCCCTTGGCCCAAATAGTGGGCGATATGGCCTTGAAGCTCTTCGCTCTCATGCGCCAGCATGTGCGCCAGCGGCTGCAGCAGCTCCAGCGTTCCGCTTTCGGTTCCGAAGCAGACGCTGTCGACGATGCCGGTGGCGTTCAGCAGCGCAACCGCTCCGTAGGCAAACCATTCGGCGGGCTGAACGGCATATGCGACCGGCAGCTCGATCACCAGGTCGGCGCCCATGGCCAGCGCCATTTCGGCGCGGGCGTATTTGCTGACGATCCCCGGTTCCCCCCGCTGAAGGAACGGTCCGCTCAGCACCGCGACAGCCTGCTCGGCACCCGTTACTTCCTTGGCTCTGGTATAATGGTGGACGTGACCGTTATGTAAAGGATTATATTCGACAATCAGGCCGACTGCGGACATGGTCTTCAGCTCCATCGTTTCATTTTGGGCACCCGTGGTTAACGGCTGTTATAAAATATATCATAAAACGAATGGCATTCAGTCACAATAAGGGGGAAACGTAAGGTCAAGGTGAAACTATTGACAAAGTTCCCTGGAAATCGGTATAATAATTTTTGTTTGTTTGGAGTGATGTATATGCACTTTCAATTTAGAAAAATGGCAGCCAGCAGCGAGCCGCTGCAGCTCCGTCAGCAAGTGGATGTAAGTCCGCTGCTTAAAGGACTGGGTGACATGAAGGCGGATGGACCGCTTACGGCGGAACTAACAGCCTCTTATGTCGGTCCGGATACAGTGGATGTTCAAGGCGAGTTATCCGTACAGCTGGACATGTCCTGTTCACGCTGTCTGACACCGGTGCATGAACATTTGGATATTCCATTCCACGAGCAGTTCAAGCTTAAGAAGCAGCCTGAGGAAGCTGAGGACGAAGACGATGAAACCATTTATGTGGACAACGAGACTGTGGAGCTCGTCCCTTATGTGGAGGAATCCTTTATCCTGAATCTTCCGATGACCGTGGTGTGCAAGGAATCCTGCAAAGGCCTGTGCCCTACGTGCGGAAGAGACTTGAACGAAGGCGCCTGCAGTTGTAACAATGAAGTAGTAGACCCACGGCTTGCAGCGCTAAAAGACTTTTTCAAATGAGCATGAATGCATTCCTCCGGGACCTACGGGAAACCGGTTGATTGAAATAAGGAGGTGGGAACATGGCAGTACCTCAACGGAGAACGTCCAAGACACGTCGTGACAAGCGTCGTACTCACTTTAAACTGGCAGTGCCGGGCATGGTGAAATGTGAACAATGCGGAGAATTGAAGCTTGCTCACCACGTATGCAAAGTGTGCGGAACGTATAAATCAAGAGAAATCATTTCGCAGTAATGCCAAAAACAATCAAGTAGTACTTCATCTTTGGTGAGGTGCTATTTTTTTTGTCACTTTCTTTTTGACCCGTCATGCTTTATACTACATTAGTACCAGGTTCTAATGAAAACTGTCCGGATTGATTCTTTTTTCCTGTGAATTCTATTGACGAACTTCATAGATTGTTCGTGTTCCACATTCATGGACGGACGAGACATGACAGGGAGGTGCCTCACATCGAACGGTTGCCTAAGAAGCAGCGACATCAGCAGCTTTTGAAGATTATCGAACAAAACCCGTTTGTGACTGACCGTGAACTGACGCGGGAGCTGAAGGTCAGCATTCAGACAATCCGGCTTGACCGGATGGAGTTAGGCATCCCGGAACTGCGGGAACGTATGAAGCAGATGGCAGAACACTCCTATGATCAGGTTCGCTCCTTGTCGCTTGATGAGGTTGTCGGGGATGTCGTGGATTTGCAGCTGGATAAGAGCGGCATTTCCATTTTTGAAATCCGGGAGGAACATGTGTTTTCCCGAAACCATATCGCCCGCGGACACTATGTGTTCGCCCAGGCCAACTCGCTGGCGGTCGCTCTCATTAACGACGAGATCGCCTTGACCGCATCGGCGGACATCCGATTTTTGCGGCAGGTTCATCTGGGAGAGAAATGCATCGCCAAAGCCTACGTCCGGTCCATGCCCGGCCAGAAGGGCAAGGCCAAGGTTGAGGTGTTCACGTATGTGGGCGAGGAAATGGTATTCCAGGGGAACTTTCTGATATACAGATCGACGGGCGAGGACAACAGTGAAGGAGGAGTACAGTATGCGGATCGCCATTGATGCCATGGGTGGTGACCAGGCGCCGGAATGCAACGTGGAAGGAGCTTTGGCCGCTGCCGCCGAATGGAAAGATACGCAGATCATTCTTGTCGGGGACGAGCAGCGATTACAGCCGCTTCTGAAGCAAAGCGGAGGGCCAATTCCCTCTAATTTGACGGTTCATCATGCGGGTGAGGTGATCGAAGCCGAGGATGAGCCGGTCAAAGCCGTCCGGCGCAAGAAGGATGCTTCCATGGTCGTGGCGGGACGGATGCTGAAGGAGAAGCAGGCGGAAGCCATGATCTCGGCAGGCAATACGGGAGCTTTGATGACGACCGGGCTGCTCGTTGTCGGACGGATGGAAGGAATTGAGCGTCCGGCTCTGGCCCCGATTATCCCGACTCTTGACGAAGCCGGCGTCCTGGCTCTGGATCTTGGCGCGAATATGGACGCTAAGCCTGAGCATTTGGCGCAGTATGCGTTGATGGGCAGCCTTTATCGCGAGAAGGTTATGGGCGTGAAGAACCCCCGGGTCGGCCTGCTGAACGTAGGCACTGAAGCAGGGAAGGGGAACGAGCTCACCAAGCTGGCGTTCCCGCTGCTGCAGGAGCTTCCGATCAACTTCATTGGCAACGTGGAGGCCCGGGATATTATGATCGGGAACTGCGACGTCCTCGTGTGCGACGGATTTGCCGGCAACATTTTGCTGAAGGCCGTGGAAGGTACGGCCGGAGCGATGTTCAAGCTGCTGCGGGAGCAGTTCAGCCAGAATATGCGCAGCAAGCTTGGCGCCGCCCTGCTCATGCCCCAGCTGCGCAATTTGAAAGGCAAGCTGGATTATAAGGAGCATGGGGGAGCGCCGCTCCTCGGTCTGAGCGGACTCGTCGTCAAGAGCCACGGCTCGGCTGATGGCAACGCCATCAAAAATGCGGTCCGTCAGGCCCGCGTTGCACTGCAGAATCAACTGGTTGAGAGTATATCCAAGGAAATCAGCGGGAAGTGAGTGACAAGAGAATGGAAAAATTACGTTCAGTAGGCATCATCGGCACAGGCAAATACGTTCCTGAGAAAATATTAACCAACAGCGATCTGGAAAAGATGGTAGAGACGAACGACGAATGGATCGTCTCTCGAACCGGGATCCGCGAGCGGCATATCGCTTCTCCGGAACAAGCGACTTCGGACCTGTGTTATGAAGCGGCCCTGAAGGCGTTGGAGTCCGCCGGGATGTCGGCTGAAGAGCTGGACCTGATCATTGTCGCAACCATCACCCCGGATACGTTCTTTCCGTCCACGGCCTGCATACTGCAGGACAAGCTCGGCGCCAAGCAAGCTGCCGCATTCGATCTGTCCGCTGCCTGCTCGGGCTTCGTCTACGGCCTGGCGACGGCAAGCAACTTTATCAAGACCGGCATGTATAACAATGCTTTGGTTATCGGTGCGGACACGCTGTCGCGGATTACGGACTATACCGACCGCAACACCTGCGTGCTGTTCGGGGACGGCGCAGGAGCCGTCATCCTGGGCGAAGTTCCCGAAGGCCGGGGATTTCAGTCCTTCGACCTCGGAGCCGAGGGCGCCGGCGGTACCCTTCTGAAGCTGGAAGCAGGCGGTTCCAGACTGCCGGCGTCGCAGGAGACCCTCGAAGGCAAGAAGCACTATATTTATATGAACGGACGTGAAGTGTTCAAATTTGCGGTCCGCGTCATGAATACGGCCACGGAAGACGTGCTGCGCAAGGCCGGCAAGACGAAGGAAGACATTGACCTGTTCGTGCCGCACCAAGCGAACATCCGCATTATTCAATCCGCCATGGAGCGTCTGGATCTGTCGCCGGATAAATGCGTCATCAACGTGGATAAGTACGCCAATACGTCGGCGGCCTCCATTCCGCTCGCGCTGGTAGAAGCAGCAGAGGAAGGCCGGATGAAGGAAGGCGACTGCGTGCTGATGGTTGGCTTCGGCGGGGGATTGACCTGGGGCGCATCCGTGCTGATTTGGTAATCATCTCATTCATCTCATTCATCTTATTTGAATTATGAATGGATCGCTTTGTAAGTTATGAATTGGGCTTATTCAAGCGAATAGAATAGAAGCTTTGCATCAAGAAGCATACGAGAGGAGCCTGAGCAATGGGAAAGGTTGCGTTTGTGTTTCCCGGACAAGGGGCCCAATCCGTCGGAATGGGTAAAGATTTCTATGACGCGGTTCCCGCTTCCCGCCGTATTTTCGAGAGTGCGGACGAGGTGCTGGGATTCCCGATGACGAATATGATTTTTGAGGGGCCGGACAGCGAGCTGAAGAAGACTTTCAATACGCAGCCGGCGCTGCTGACTGCCAGCGTTGCCGCGTTTGAAACCGTTCGCGAACAAGGCATCACTCCTGACTTTGTCGCCGGACACAGCTTGGGCGAGTACAGCGCCCTGGTGGCCTCCGGCGTGCTGAGCTTCGAGGATGCGGTAGGAACGGTAAGGGCGCGCGGCGAATTTATGGAGCAGGCGCTTCCGGGCGGACAAGGGGCCATGGCCGCCGTGCTCGGCGCTGAGCGTGAAGCGCTGGCCGAGCTGTGCCGCAGCATCACGGCCGGAGGGCATCTCGTGGAGCTGGCCAACCTGAACTGCCCGGGGCAGATCGTCGTCTCCGGCTCGAAGGAGGGCGTCGCCCTTGTAGGCGAGCGCGTGAAGGAAGCCGGCGGAAAAAGAGCGATTCCGCTCGAAGTGAGCGGACCATTCCATTCTTCGCTGATGAAATCGGCTGCCGAGAAGCTGGGCGAGAAGCTGCAGCCGCTTCACTTTAACGAACCGGCCATTCCGGTAATCGCGAACGTGACGGCGCGTCCGGCAGCGTCTGCCGGGGACATCCGCGGGCTGCTGGTGGAGCAGGTATACTCACCCGTGCTGTGGGAGGATACGGTGACCTACCTCGTTTCCCAAGGGGTGCATACGTTTGTCGAGATCGGGCCCGGAAACGTCCTGACCGGTTTGATCAAAAAGACGGATAAATCCGTCAAGCTGATTAACGTTAGCAGCCTGGACAGCCTGGAGACGCTCAAGGCCAGTCTTGAACAATGATTACGCAATAAACTTTGGGTATACTCTAGGAAAGGAGGAATGGGCATGTCTAAACCTTTACAGGGACAGACAGCACTCGTTACCGGCGGTTCCCGCGGCATTGGCCGCAGCATCGCGATTGCACTGGCCGAGGCCGGAGCGAACGTAGCCGTCAACTATTCGGGCAGCGAGGCCGCCGCCAAGGAGGTCGCGGAGCAAATCCGTGCGCTTGGCGTGGAGGCGATCACCGTCCAAGGCAATGTTGGTAAAAGCGGACAGGCAGAGGATCTCGTTAAAGAGGTCGTTGCAGCCTGGGGTAAGATCGATATTTTGGTAAATAATGCAGGGATTACCCGAGATAATTTGCTGATGCGGATGAAAGAAGAAGAATTCGATCAGGTGATCGAAACGAATCTGAAGGGCGTGTTCAACTGCTTGAAGGCGGTCAGCCGCCCGATGATGAAGCAGCGTTACGGCCGGATCATCAACATTTCTTCGGTCGTCGGCGTTCTGGGCAACGCCGGGCAGGCCAATTACGTCGCCGCCAAAGCGGGGGTAATTGGCCTAACCAAATCGTCTGCGCGTGAGCTTGCCTCGCGCGGCATCACTGTAAACTGTGTCGCTCCAGGTTTTATCGATACCGATATGACACGCGAGCTGCCTGAGGACCTTCGGGCGAAGATGCTGGAAGACATTCCGCTCTCCCGCCTCGGACAGCCTGAAGAAATTGCCAAAGTCGTGGTTTTCCTAGCGACGGAAGGGGCATCCTACATGACAGGGCAGACGCTTCATGTGGATGGCGGCATGTACATGTAATACAGCAAATCTAGGAAAAACAGCGAGATAACCGTTTTCATTTGCTTCTATGGCATTTTGAAATCATTTCTCGTATAATACCAAAGAGGAGGTGAACCGGATGTCCGATGTATTGGAGCGTGTAAAACGCATTGTCGTCGATCGCTTGGGTGCAGACGAAGCCGAGGTTACACTGGAAGCATCTTTTAAAGATGATCTTGGTGCTGATTCTCTCGACGTTGTTGAACTGGTGATGGAATTGGAAGATGAATTCGATCTGGAAATCTCTGATGAAGATGCAGAGAAAATTACGACCGTAGGTGAAGTTGTAAACTACATACAATCTCATACCTAAGTCATTTGTTAAGTCCCGTACTGCTCTTACAGGCGGGACTTCTCCTCATTTTCCAAGTGAATCGGCTTTACAAATAGGATGATTGAATTTGCAGATGCTGTCTATATAGAGGTGAACTTATTTGATGCACAGAGTGGTTGTTACCGGGATGGGCGTTGTCACGTCTTTGGGCCACGATTTGGACACTTTCTGGAATAACCTGATGGAAGGCAAATCCGGTGTGTCCCAGATCGAATCCTTTGATGTCACCGACTATCCAACACAGATTGCCGCTTCGGTGAAAGATTTTGATCCCGAGGCGTTTATGGACCGGAAGGAAGCGCGCAAGATGGACCGATTCGTCCAGCTAGCCGTTGTCGCCGGCAAATCGGCCCTTGAGCACAGCGGGCTGGATATTCAGAAGCACTCCGACGCAAACCGGGTGGGCGTATCCATCGGTTCCGGCATCGGCGGTCTCGGCACGTGGGAAGATCAGCATAATGTTTTGCTGGAGAAGGGACCGAAACGGGTCAGCCCGTTCTTCATTCCGATGATGATTGCGAACATGGCCTCCGGCCAATTGTCGATCATGCTGGGTGCCAAAGGCCCGAACACGACGCCGGTGACGGCGTGTGCGACCGGATCGCACGCCATTGGCGACTCGTACAAGCTGATTCAGCGCGGCGATGCCGACGTGATGATCTGCGGCGGAGCCGAAGCGACGATCCGGCCGACGGGAATGGCTGGCTTCTGCGCGATGCGCGCCATGTCCACCCGCAATGATGAACCGGAGAAAGCGAGCCGTCCGTTTGACATCGGCCGTGACGGTTTCGTAATGGGTGAAGGTGCCGGGATTCTGGTCCTGGAATCGCTGGAGCATGCGCAAAAACGCGGAGCCAACATTATCGCCGAAGTGATCGGCTACGGGCTGAGCGGCGATGCGCACCACATGACCGAACCGGATCCGGACGGACCGGCACGCTGTATGGCCATGGCGTTGCGCGATGCGGACATTCAGCCGGAGGACGTGGACTACATCAACGCACACGGCACATCGACGCCGGTAGGCGACCGATCCGAGACGATCGCGATCAAGAAAGCGCTGGGAGACCACGCATACAAGGTTGCGGTAAGCTCGACCAAATCGATGACGGGCCACCTGCTTGGAGCGGCTGGCGGCGTTGAAGCGGTCATTTGCGGCTTGTCGCTGCAGAACCAGATGATTGCGCCAACCATTAACTTGGACAACCCGGATCCGGAATGCGATCTGGATTATGTTCCGAACGTTGCACGAAAGGCTGATTTGGACGTTGTCATGTCTAACTCTTTCGGATTCGGCGGCCACAACGCCACTGTAATCCTGAAGAAATTCGAGCAGTAAGGGGACGATTTGTTGAGTGGAGATCTGAAGCAGTTACAACAGAAACTTCAAATCCAATTTCACAATCGGCTGCTGTTGAAGCAGGCTTTTACCCACGCTTCCTACGTCAATGAGCACCGTTTCAGCCAGCAGCAGGATAACGAGCGCCTGGAATTTTTGGGCGACGCCGTGCTGGAGCTGACGGTTTCCGAGTATTTGTACAACCTGTTTCCGAACCGACCCGAAGGAGAGCTGACCAAGCTGCGTGCGGCGATCGTCTGTGAACCGTCGCTGGTGAAATTTGCCGAGAAGCTGGAATTCGGGCAGTACGTTCTGCTGGGAAAAGGTGAAGAGCTGACCGGTGGGAGAACCCGCCCTGCCCTGCTCGCGGACGTGTTTGAATCGTTTGTGGGAGCGCTGTACCTCGATCAGGGCCTGGAAGCGGCGCGTGCGTTTCTGGATCGCTACGTATTTCCGCTCCTGGAAGAGGGCGGCAAGGTGCACATGAGCGATTTCAAGACGGAGCTGCAGGAGCTGACGCAGCACCATAACATGGGTGTTCTGGAGTACCGGATTGTGGAGGAACGCGGTCCGGCGCACGAACGAGAGTTTGTCTCCGAGGTGTATATGGGGAATGAGCGTGTGGGAAGAGGATCGGGCCGCTCGAAGAAAGAAGCGGAGCAGCAGGCTGCGGCCGAAGCGCTGAAGCAGTTGAAGCTGGCCGGTAACGGCTCCCTGTAAAGCATGGACAAACAAAGAGCAAAGAGCAGTCGCCTCTCGGGTGGATGGCAGGAAGAGCCTTCAGACTGCTTTTTGCTCTTTATTCATTGGGAATATGCTTGTCCTCGCAAGCTGCGATGATGTGGTATTATTAGGTTCAGAGGTGATTGAGGGAATATGTTTTTAAAACGGATCGAATTAGCCGGTTTCAAATCGTTTGCCGATAAAACGGAAATGGAATTTGTCCGCGGGATTACGGCTGTCGTCGGTCCCAACGGCAGCGGCAAGAGCAACATTTCCGACGGCATCCGCTGGGTGCTCGGGGAACAGAGCGCCAAGTCGCTGCGCGGGGGCAAGATGGAGGATATTATCTTTGCGGGAAGCGATGCGCGCAAAGCCGTCAATTTCGGCGAGGTGTCGCTGACCCTGGATAATGAGGATCATGCCCTGTCCCTCGATTTCAACGAGGTGACCGTGACGCGCCGCGTCCACCGCAGCGGGGACAGCGAATATTTTATCAACAAGCAGTCCTGTCGCCTGAAGGACATCACGGAGCTGTTCATGGATACAGGCATCGGCAAAGAGGCATATTCCATTATCGGTCAGGGCCGGATTGAGGAAATATTAAGCACCCGGTCCGAAGACCGCAGAGGTATTTTTGAAGAGGCATCGGGCATCGTTAAATATAAATCTCGCAAAAAGGACGCCGTCCGCAAGCTGGATGAGACCGAGCAGAATTTGGTTCGGATCCATGATCTGGTCGTCGAGCTGGAGGATCAGATCGGCCCGCTGAAGGAGCAGTCCGAGAAGGCGATTCACTACAAGCAGCTGCGGGAGCAGCTGAAGCATAAGGAAATTTCGCTCTACGTGTACCAGATCGAGCAGATCCACGCCGCCTGGAGCGAAGCCAACGCCAAGCTGGCCGTGCTGCAGGAAGAACAGCTTCAGCTGTCCACCGTCGTATCGGCGCATGACGCCAAGCTTGAGAGCGATCGCGCCCAGCTCCGCAAGCTGGAGGAAGAAGTGGAGACCCTGCAGGGCGACCTGCTTCAGTACAGCGAAGCTTATGAAAAAAGCGAGGGCTATGCGGAAGTGCTCCGCGAACGCAAGCGGAACCTGGAAGCCAACCGGGAGCAGCTGGCCGGGTCGCTCACGGCCGGGGACGAGAGATTCGAGGACCGCAGGGCGGAAATCGACCTGCTGAAGTCGAAGCTGGAAGCTTCGCGGGAGGAGCTGAAGGCGCTCCGGGATCAGCTGTCGGCCGAGGAATCGAAACTGGCCGGCGTGACCGGAGGCATCAGCCAGCAGCAGGAAGAAACGTTAAAAGGGACGCTGCTGGAGCTGATGAACCAAATGGCGCAGACCCGCAACGAGATCCGCTATACGGATCAGCAGCAGGAGGCGCTGTCCCGCCGGATGAACCGTGCCGCGGAGGAGACCGGCAAGTGGGAAACCCAGAAGGAGGATCTGCAGAAGCGCAAGCAGCAGCTGGATACGGCCATCGAGAAGCTGGGCGGGGAGATCCGCGAGCTGCGCGGCGGATACATAAGCGAGAGCGAGCGGTATCAATCGCTGCAGCGGCTTCTGGACGAGAGCCAGGGAACGCTCCGCAAATGGGAGCAAAAGCGCGAAGCGCAGGTATCCCGCCGGGATACGATGAAGGAGATGGCCGATGATTTTGACGGCTTTATGCTGGGCGTCAAGGAAGTGCTGAAAGCGTCCCGGCGCTCCATCCTGTCCGGTGTGCACGGGGCCGTGGCCGAGCTCATCCGCGTGCCTGAGAAGCTGGAGCTGGCGATGGAAACCGCGCTCGGCGCTTCCCTTCAGCACATCGTCATGGATAATGAAGCGGTCTCGCGCCAGGCGATCTCTTTCCTGAAGCAGCGGCAGCTCGGCCGCGCGACCTTCCTGCCGTTGGAAGTCATCCGCCCCCGCAACATATCGGCCGGTGACCGCTCGATGGTGGAAGGCGTGGAAGGTTTCGTCGGCATCGGGGCCGACCTGGTGCAGTTCGAAGGCCGGTATGCTCCGGTCGTCGGCAGCCTGCTCGGCAACGTCATTATCGCGGAGAGCCTGGAAGTGGCGAACCGGATTGCCGCCAGATGCCAATACCGCTACAGGGTTGTCACGCTGGAAGGCGACGTCGTCAATGCCGGCGGTTCGATGACGGGCGGCAGCCAGCATAAGAAAAACAGCAGCCTGCTCGGCCGTAAGCGCCAGCTCGACCAGCTCGATCAGGAAATTGCCGATACGGAGGTCCAGCTGCGCAAGCTCCGCCAGAGCATTCAGGAGGTCAAGGTTCAGCTGACGGAAACGCAGACCAAGCTGGACGAGCTGCGCCAGTCCGGCGACGAGAAGCGGATCGAGGAGCAGCGCTTGTCCAGCGACCTGAAGCAGCTGGAGCATGAGCTCCGGCACGTGCTGGAGCAGGCGGAAGTGGCTGATCAGGAGAAGACCGGCTTTAACGAGGAGAACAAGCAGCTCGAGGAAGCCCGGGCAAATGCCGTGAAGAAGCTGGCCGAGCTGGAGGAAGAAGAAAAGGCGACGCATCAGGCCATCCATGCTGCCGAATTCGCCCGCAAGGCGAGTGAATCGGCGAAGGAGGAGCTGCAGAGCCAGCTGACCCAGCTCAAGGTGAGGGAAGGCAAGCTGGATCAGGAATGCTTCTCCTTGGAGGAGCAGTTGAAGCGAATGCAAAGCGAATTCAATTCGCATGATAAAGAGCTGCGCCAAACGAAGACGCTGCTCGCTTCGATCGAAGCGGATCTGGAGACCAACACGAAGGAATCCATCCAGCAGATCGAAGATTTGAACCGGTACCGGCTCAAGAAAGAACAGACATCCGAGCAGTTGGACTTCAAGCGGGCGGCCCGGACGCAGCTGTCAAAGAAGCTGGAGCTGGAAGAAAGCGAGACGAAAGAGCAGCGGACGCGCCTTAAGGCGGTGGAGGATCAGCTGCGCCAGACCGAAATCGGTGTGAACCGGCTTGATGTGGAGCTGGAGAACATCCTCAAGAAACTCAGCGAAGATTATGAGCTGAGCTACGAGCTGGCCAAGCAGCGTTATCCGATTCCAGAGGACGTGCCTGCCGTTCAGACCGAGGTGCGCGAGCTCAAGCGGGGCATCACCGCGCTGGGCGACGTCAACCTCGGCGCGATCGAGGAATACCAACGGGTAAACGAGCGGTACGAATTCCTGAATGAACAGAAGCAGGACCTGGTGGAAGCGAAGACGACGCTCTACGAGGTCATCCGCGAAATGGACGACGAAATGTCGAAGCGGTTCAAGCATACCTTTGATGCCATCCGCCGCGAGTTCGGCACTGTCTTCGTGAAGCTGTTCGGCGGAGGCCGGGCGGATCTGGTGCTGCTGGATCCGGAGCATCTGCTCGAGACCGGCATCGACATTGTGGCCCAGCCCCCGGGCAAAAAGCTGCAGAACCTGCAGCTGCTCTCCGGCGGGGAAAGGGCGCTGACGGCGATGGCGCTGCTGTTTGCGATTTTGCAGGTCAAGCCGGTGCCGTTCTGCGTACTGGACGAGGTCGAAGCGGCGCTCGACGAGGCGAACGTAACACGGTTCGCGCAGTATCTCCGTGAGTTTTCCGAACAGACCCAGTTTATCGTCGTGACCCACCGCAAGGGAACGATGGAAGAAGCCGACGTTCTGTACGGGGTCACCATGGAAGAGGGCGGCGTATCGAAGCTGGTGTCCGTGCGGCTGGAAGACGAAGAAGCGGAAATTGCCTAAGCATAATCAACCCCAAGAGATGGAGGAGACCTATGAGCTTTTTCAGAAAGCTGAGAGAGAGCATTTCAAACAAAACCGAGTCCGTAACGAAGCAGTTCCGGGACGGATTGGAAAAAACGCGCAAAGGATTCGTGGAGCGGGTCACCGACCTGATGACGCGCCGAAAAAAGATCGACGAGGAGTTCTATGAGGAGCTCGAGGAAATTCTGATCGGTGCCGATGTCGGCGTGAACACGGTCATGGAGCTGATTGAAGATCTGCGCGCCGAAGTGAAGAAGCAGCGGATCGAAAACGCGGTGGAGCTGCAGCCGATCCTTTCGCAGAAATTGATGGAGCTGCTGCGCGGCGATGACGACAATGCGCTCCGGATGAACGAAGACGGCATTACCGTTATCCTGTTTGTCGGGGTCAACGGCGTCGGCAAGACGACGACGATCGGCAAGCTCGCCCACCGCTTTAAGCAGGAAGGCAAAAAGGTGCTTCTTGCCGCCGGCGATACCTTCCGTGCCGGGGCGATCGAGCAGCTCGAAGTGTGGGGCGAACGCGCAGGCGTAGAGGTCATCAAACAGCATGCCGGCTCCGACCCGGCCGCGGTCATGTTTGACGCGGTTCAGGCCGCCAAGCAGCGCCAGGCGGATGTGCTGATCTGCGACACGGCGGGACGCCTGCAGAACAAAACCAACCTGATGGAAGAGCTGAACAAAATTTTCCGCGTCATTCAGCGGGAAATTCCCGGCGCTCCGCATGAGGTGCTGATGGTGCTCGACGCGACAACCGGCCAGAACGCTCTCAGCCAGGCCAAGCTGTTCGGGGAGAAGAGCGGGGTCACGGGTCTTGTTCTGACGAAGCTCGACGGCACAGCCAAGGGCGGCATCGTAGTGGCGATCCGTCAGGAGCTCAACCTTCCGGTGAAGCTGGTTGGCCTTGGCGAGAAGGTGGGGGACCTGCAGCCGTTTGATTCCCAGCAGTTTGTGCATGCGCTGTTCGCCGGCCTGATCCAGGAGCAGGAGTTGGAAGGCGAAGCGCAGGATGAAACGCAGCTTTGATCCACGTTAGCAGGGACGCGCAAAGAAAAAAAAGAAGGATGGCATTATGCCATCCTTCTTTTTTTGAATGCGCCAAGCGCATGATCTTGGCCTTGCCGCATCTTTTTCTGTCATATAAAGCAATCGGACTTACCGGCCTTGAGGGTCACCGTCAAGAGCCGGTGCCCGGTACCTTTGCCCGGTACCTTTGTTAACCCGTCAGCACTCTGACAAACTCGACCGACCGCAGCGGCACGATGGCCACGTCGCCCGGAGGACCGTACATGACCGGCGGAACCTTCAGCATCAGCGAAGCGTCGTTTACCGAGATGAGTGTGCCGGTGATCATGTCGCCGGGAGTCATGACTTCCACCTCCGAGCCCGTGAAGCCGCGAACCAAATCTTTGAAATCCATGGTCGTTCTCCTTTCGATTTGCTTATATTTTCATAGGTTACTGGACCGAAGTAATCCGGCTGAACGGAATGATCAGAAGATCGCCACCGCTTTCTCGGAGTTCGACCGCATCTTCTGCTACCGTCAGCACGACGCCATGCAGGGAAGTGCTGGCCGTATCCACCCGTACGTCGCTGCCGACCTTGCTGATGAAGTAGGCGTGCAGCTCAGGATTGTCCGTGATGCCCGTCATGACTTCTTCTTCCAGTCTCGCAACGCGGTCCGCCAGCGACTCCAGTTCCTCGATCCGTCTGGCGAGCCGTCTGATTTCCGCCTTGACCTCTTTCCATTCCCACAAATGCTCATTCAGCTTCGCTTCAATCTGATGAACATCATCCTTCACGTGATGCAGCTCATGGCTAAGATGCAAAATCTGATCATGCAGCTGTCTGATCCGGATTTTCCAGTGCTTATGATTCCAGAAAAACGTCATGGCACCCATTCTCCTCCTTAAATTAAATGGCGGTTGTTTTCCTGCAAGGGAGACATTATCGATAAGACTCCATTTCCTCCTTAAGCCGATGAAGCTGATGCAGGCTTTCCCGCTCCGCCCGGCGGATCGCTTTCTCCTGCAGTTTCACTTCCTTCGGGCTTTCCTTCAGAAACGCATCGACTCGGCTTTGCAGTTCCTCGTAAGGCAGTTTGAAATCGCAGTAGTACTTTTTCATACCGAACGCATCGAGCAGGCTCTCGACCTTGCGCATCTGGCTCAGGGCGAACACCGGTTTTCCGGCGCGCAGCGCGGCCAGGGCGGGGTGGAGCTTGTAGGTGATCAAGTAATCGACCGATTGGATATAGCTGTACGTCAGATCCAATTCCATCAGCATGGGCAGCGTTTCGGCGGATGCCCCCGGGAGGGCCTCCTTGATCCGGGAAAGCATTCGCTGGCAGACCGCAAGGTCAGAGTAAATATTGGTAGGGTGGTTGATCACGGGGATGAGCACAAGGTGGTAACCCTGCCGGATCAGGTGGAGCGACAGCTGCAGCATATTTTCAAGCGGGAACGAGGGGTAAGCAAACAGGCACATCCCGATGGTCGGCCGGCTGGAGAATCGTTTGACCGGGTAGGAAGGTTCCCTGTAGGCAAATACAATGTCGTGAGCCTGCTGAACATGCTGATGAAAGCCGGCTCTTTCGGCAATATCAGCCGAACGGCTGTCCCGAAATACGGCCATTTGCGCCGTGCGGATATAAGCTCTGTATTTGGCAACCTGTTCCGCGGGCCAGCTGGATGCCGGGTAGTTGTCCACGACGCCGACGCCGTACAGCCATTTGGGATGGTCCTTGAGCGCATCCGGAAAATAATAAGGGTTAAACGAATACGGGGTGATCAAGTCCCCGCCTCCGATAATGACACGGTCGGTTTGCTCTGGATCGAGACGGCTGGTCCACGGGTACACGACATGGCCTTCGAATACCTGCTGCAGCGTTCTCAGAAACAGATCGTCACCGAAGTTTCCCATGCCGTAATAACCGCATGCTCCAATCTTCAATGCTAAACAGCCTCCTTTCATAAACCTACTGCAGTGTCTTGCGCCGCAGGGTGTCAATGATGACCTGATGCGCGGCTCCACCTCGGTCTTCCCAGCGGTTGCTCCGCGCATATTCGATCCGTGCCTGCCGCTTCTCCGGGGAGTCTGGCTCAGCCAGCATCCGGCCCAGTTTGGCGATAAAATCGTCATGCGTCGTCGCCGTGGTGACATGGGGCTCCATATGAATGCATTCCGGAAGCGCCGTCGACAGTACAGGCACACCGGACGCCATGTATTCATAAGCTTTTACAGGATTGGTTGCCAGGGTAATGGGGTGATACTGAAACGGGATTAAAGCGACGTCGACATGCTTAAGGTATTTTTTGAGCTCGGTGTGAGGCTTCTCGCCCAGCACATGAACGTTCGGAAGCCGCGCGTAATCAGGGATATCGCCGTAGGCGGCACCGATGGACACGAAATGCACGTCCGGATAGCGCGACGCCATTTTCGCGAACAGATCGTGGTCGAGCCAGTAGGCCCACGCGCCGATATAGGCGGCGACTTTCCCCTGCGGAAGGTCATGGGGGCGTTCCGATAGGCCGGGATCAAAAAAGGAAGCATCGGCTCCGTTCGGGATCAGCGTAACCGGTTTATCAGGATAGGCCAGTTGCAGGCGCGTGCGAATGGTTTCAGCCGTGCAGACCAAATGATCGGAAGCGTCCACCATCTTCACTTCATACTTGGCCCAGTGCGGAAACTCATCGCAGCAGTCGTAAATGATGGCATTCGGGCGGTAGAGGGAAGTCAGGCGGGTGCGCTGCTTGGCCCAAGTGGTCCAGCCCACGACCGGGTGACTCTCGCGAAGCTTCTTCAGCTTCTTCATAAATGCGTGATGGTCGGTGAACAAGAACACGTTCGGTTCCACTTCTATGAATTCACGGTCCAGCGGCGCCAGGTTTTCAAAGAATACGAGGTGACCCCTGGCTCCGAGCTGCGTCATGAGCTGCTGCGGCCGCTGCTTCATGTACTTCCAGTTCATCGTTTTCGGATAAATGATCATTGCCAAAGATTACATACCTCCTTTCAACCAGTCGCTTACAATATATGCTTTGATAGCTTTATAGAATTGGATGAAAGGACTAAGTGCAGCCGAAATGGGAAAAGAGCCTGGCCGTCATGGATAGGATGTCAGTCATATGTGAGCCTCGCTTTCCTGGATGAGCCCTGGGGAAACTGGAAATGCGGGCGGCTTGGAGGTTATAATGGTGAAAATAATAGGAAAGATGAAAGGGTTGTTTATGGCTAATACACACACTTACACCCGCAAGGAAGAAGTGGCGAACGCCATTACCCACGGCATCGGGGCGCTGCTCAGCATTGCCGCATTGGTGCTGCTGATCGTGTTTTCCTCCATGAAGGGAACGGCATGGCACATCGTCAGCTTTTCGATCTACGGGGCGACGATGCTGATTCTGTACATCAACTCCACCTTGGTTCACAGCTTCAAGGAAGGTAAGGTCAAGGATTTATTCGAAATTTTTGACCATTCCTCGATTTACTTGTTCATTGCCGGCTCGTATACGCCGTTTATGCTGGTTGCGATCCGGGGACCGCTTGGGTGGTCGCTGTTCGCAATCGTTTGGGGGATTGCGCTGCTCGGCTGCGTGTTTAAGGCGTTTTTTACGAAGCGTTTTCTGTTCATGTCTACGATTTTCTACATTATTATGGGGTGGCTGGTCGTGGTTGCTTGGGGGCCGCTGACGGCTGCCGTAGCTTCCGGAGGCATTTGGCTGCTGGCTGCCGGCGGGATTCTGTACACGCTGGGTACCATTTTTTACGTATGGCGGGGCTTTCCGTACCACCATGCGATCTGGCATTTGTTCGTGCTGGGCGGCAGTGTGATGCATTTCTTTGCAGTGCTGGTCTACCTGCTTCCATGGTCGTAAAGATAGAAATCAGAAAGATTTGAAGATGACAAGGATATTTGCTTGACATCTTTCTTTGTTTTCTGTATGATAAGGAACGTTAATGAACTGTAAAGTGTTTTTCCTTGACGAAGGGAGTGTCCCTCAGTGAGTCAGGAGAATCGGCTCGAGAAGACGAATCGAATCAATCTTTTGTTTGATTTCTACGAACAGCTGTTGACTGAGAAGCAGCAGACGTTCCTTAAATATTACTTTCATGACGATTTCTCCCTTGGGGAGATTGCAGCTGAGTTCGACATCAGCCGCCAGGCCGTTTATGAACACATCAAGCGGGCTGAGCAGGTGCTGGATATGTACGAGGAGAAGCTGGGGCTGCTGCAGAAGCATGAGCAGCGGAGCCGCGAGCTCGAACAACTTCGGGGCATTATGGAATCCAGCAGCATGTCTGAATCCGATAAAATGAAAATATATCATATCGTAAATCAATTGCAGCAATTGGAATAAAGCGTTAGAAGGAGGTGGCGGTTCATGGCATTTGAAGGATTGACCAGCCGACTGCAGAACGTGTTCAGCAAGCTGCGCGGCAAAGGCAAGGTATCCGAGGATGACGTTAACGAAGCGATGCGCGAGGTGCGTCTTGCGCTCCTGGAGGCCGACGTTAACTTTAAGGTAGTCAAGGATTTCGTCGCCAAGGTGAAAGAGAAGGCCATTGGTACCGAAGTGATGGAGAGCTTCACGCCGGGCATGGTCATCATTGACATCGTAAATAAAGAACTGACCGAACTGATGGGCGGAAGCCAAGCGAAGCTGGCGAAGGCGAACAAGCCTCCGACCGTCATTATGATGGTAGGTTTGCAAGGGGCCGGTAAGACGACGACCTCCGGCAAGCTGGCGAAGATGCTGCAGAAGCAGAACCACCGTCCGCTGATGGCGGCCGGCGATATCTACCGCCCTGCAGCGATCAAGCAGCTTCAGGTATTGGGTGACCAGATCGGCGTTCCGGTATTCACGCTCGGGGACAAGACAAGCCCGGTGGAAATCGCGAAGCAGGCTTATCAGCAAGCCAAAGATAACGGTAACGATTATCTGATCATCGATACGGCGGGCCGACTGCATATCGATGAGGAGCTGATGGAAGAGCTCCGCCAAATTCACAGCGAGGTTAAGCCGGATGAGGTGCTGCTGGTCGTGGACGCGATGACAGGCCAGGATGCCGTCAACGTTGCGGATCACTTCAACAAACAGTTGGACCTGACGGGCGTCGTGCTGACCAAGCTCGACGGCGATACCCGCGGTGGTGCCGCGCTTTCCGTTAAGGCCGTAACCGGCTGCCCGATCAAGTTTGCGGCGCTCGGCGAGAAGATCGATGCGCTGGAGCCTTTCCATCCGGAACGGATGGCTTCCCGGATCCTCGGCATGGGCGACATGCTCTCGCTGATCGAGAAAGCCCAGTCGAATATCGACACGGAGAAAGCCAAGGAAATGGAACGTAAAATGCGTAACGCCGAGTTTACGTTCGACGATTTCCTGGAGCAGATGGAGCAGGTGAAGAAGCTCGGCCCGATCGACCAGATCATGGACATGATCCCGGGGATGGGCAAGCTGAAGCAGACCAAGGATTTGAAGGTCGACGAGAAGCAGATGGGCCGCATTGAGGCCATCGTCTTCTCGATGACGAAGGCAGAGAAACAGAATCCGGATATCATCAATCACAACCGCCGTAAGCGGATTGCGACCGGCAGCGGCACATCGCTCGCTGAGGTTAACCGGCTGATCAAGCAGTTTGACGAGATGCGCCGGATGATGAAGCAGTTCTCGGATATGATGGGTCCGAAGGGTCCGAAGGGCAAGGCTTTAAAGCAGCTGAAAGGATTAGCCGGCAAAGGCGGCATGAAGTTTCCTTTCCGTTAATAACTGCATTTCAATATAGACAGCCGCCTCTCCACTATGGATGAAGGGGCTGTCCCCAAGACTTATTTTATTGAAGGAGGTGAATTTCGTGGCAGTACGTATTCGTCTGAAACGCATGGGTGCTCATAAAGCTCCTTTCTACCGTATCGTGGTATCGGATTCCCGTTCCCCACGTGACGGCCGTTTTATCGAAGAAATCGGTTACTACAATCCGGTCAACCAACCGGCTGACGTAAGAATCGATGAAGATAAAGCACTGGCGTGGCTGCAAAACGGTGCGCAAGCATCCGACACAGTCCGCAACCTGCTGAGCAAAGCAGGCGTGCTTAAGAAGTTCCATGAGCTCAAGCAGCAGAAATAATGACTGATCGTGAGGGTTATCTATGGAAGAATTAGTTGGTGTTATTGCTAAGGCTTTGGTGGATCATCCTGAAGAGGTGGCTGTGAAGACGGTAGAGAAGGATCACCTGATTGTCTATGAACTCACCGTGCATCCCGAGGATGTAGGGAAGGTCATCGGCAAGCAGGGCCGGATCGCCAAAGCGCTTCGAACAGTCGTAACTTCTGCAGCAGTCAAAATGGATAAACGCGTGACCGTGGATATCATATCTTAAAGATATACGAAAGGGGGTTAGGATGCATGTCCTAGCCCTTTTTCGTGCATGCTGAAGATTAAACAATAGATACGTGCAATACAAGCGCGCCGAAGCGCCATTCGCTAGGAGGAGAACATGCCGGATACACTTTATAAGGTTGGCAAAATCGTCAACACCCACGGCATCAGGGGCGAAATCAAAGTGCTGTCGTACACGGATTTCCCCGAGGTCCGTTTTGCCAAGGGCAGCGAGCTGATGGTCATTCCGGAGGACGGGGGCAAGCCGTTCGAAGTGACCGTCCTTTCCTCGCGCCTTCATAAAAATATGTACATCATTAAATTGGACGGTTACGACAATATTAACGATGTGGAGAAATTGAAAGGCAGCATGCTGAAGGTAAGCAAAGAACATCTCGTGGAGCTGCCGGAAGACGAGTATTACTTCCACGAAATTATCGGCTGTACCGTCGTGACTGATGAAGACAAGGAACTTGGGGTCGTGACCGAAATTTTAACGCCCGGTGCGAACGACGTATGGGTGGTCCAGCCGAAGGGCGGCAAGAGCATCCTCATCCCCGTCATTGATGATGTCGTCCTTGACGTAGACATTCCGAAGCAAAAAATACTCGTTCATATTATGGAAGGACTGCTGGACTAATGAGAGTGGATGTGCTGACCCTGTTCCCGGAAATGCTGGATGGGGTTTTCCGGACAAGCATTCTCGGCAAAGCCCAGGAGAAAGGAATCATCTCGCTCCATACCGTCAATTTCCGGGATTATTCCGGGAACAAGCACGGTACGGTCGACGATACGCCGTATGGCGGAGGCGGAGGAATGGTACTGAAGCCGGAGCCGATCTTCGCGGCTGTCGAGGATTTGCTGGAGAAAGCGGGGCATCAGGCCAAGCCAAGAGTCATCCTGATGTGTCCGCAAGGGGAAACCTTTTCGCAGAAAAAAGCGGAGGAACTCGCGAAGGAAGAGCATTTGATCTTCATTTGCGGCCATTACGAGGGATACGATGAGCGGATTCGCGAGCACCTCATCACCGATGAGCTGTCGATCGGCGACTATGTGCTGACCGGGGGCGAACTTCCGGCGGCGGTCGTGATCGATGCGGTCTCCCGGCTGCTGCCTGGCGTGCTGGGCAACGAAACGTCTGCCGTAACGGACTCTTTCAGCACCGGTCTGCTGGAGTACCCGCACTATACCCGCCCGGTGGAGTTCCGGGGCTGGAAAGTGCCGGACATGCTTCTGAGCGGGCATCACGCGAACATCGAGGCTTGGCGCCGGGAGCAGGCACTGCAGCGGACGCTCCAGCGGCGGCCGGATCTGCTGGATGAGGTGGAGCTGACCGACCAGGACCGCAAGACGCTGGAGAAGCTCCGCAGAATGAAGGATACCGATGCCGGACTTGAATAACCGAGCTGTAAAACCACGACCCCTGGGTTCTGCGAGGGAGTGGTTTTTTAGCGTCAGATGCGTTAGTCTGGATATAAGGTTGTTTAAGCATGAAGTTCATGAAACGCATGCCCATTGAAATGGATGATGACAGGAGGATACTATGGATTATAAAGCTTATTTTCAAACCCATCGCGATCAGCATTTGAACGAATTGAAGGAATGGTTGTCCATTCCGAGCATTTCCGCATTATCCGAGCATAAGCCGGACGTCAAACGTGCAGCGGAATGGCTGGCGGAGACGCTGAAAAAGGCGGGCCTTGAGAACGTCAAGATTCAAGAAACAAGCGGACATCCGATCGTCTATGCGGATCATCTGCATGCACCGGGCCAGCCGACGGTTCTCGTCTATGGGCACTATGACGTCCAGCCGGTAGACCCGCTGAACTTATGGGATACGCCTCCATTCGAGCCGGCGGAACGCGACGGCAAGCTGTACGCCAGAGGCGCAACGGACGACAAGGGGCAGATCTTTTTACATATTAAAGCGGTGGAAGCTATTCTGCAGCAGGAGAAGCAGCTTCCGGTCAACATCAAGTTTTGCGTAGAGGGCGAGGAGGAAGTCGGCAGCCCGAACCTTCCGAAATTTCTGGAAGAACAGCAGGAGCTGCTGAAAGCCGATGCGGTTCTGATCTCGGATACATCCCTGCTGGAAAAAGGAAAACCGGCGATCTGCACCGGGCTTCGCGGACTCTGCTCGCTGGAAGTTCGGATCAACACGGCCAATACGGATCTGCACTCCGGAAGCTACGGCGGCGGCGTGCCGAATGCGCTGCATGCAATGGTCAGCCTGCTCGATTCCCTGCATGATGCCAAGGGCCGCGTAGCTGTGGAAGGCTTCTATGAAAGTGTTCCGGGGCTTACGGAGGCAGACCATGCGGAGTTTGCGAAGCAGTCGGGTGATGAGAACAAGCTGAAGCGCGATCTTGGGCTTGACGAGCTGTACGGGGAAGAAGGATACACGTTTGCCGAGAGAACGGGCGCCCGCCCGACGCTTGAGCTGAACGGCGTCTATGGAGGGTTCCAGGGCGAAGGCAGCAAAACGGTCATTCCGAAGGAAGCCCATGCAAAGATCACGTGCCGTCTGGTGGGCCATCAGGACCCGCAGGACATTTTGGACAAAATCGAAAAGCATATCTACAGCCACGTACCGACAGGCGCCAAAGCTACCGTCATCCAGTACGAGAAGGGCAATGCGTTTACGATCGATCCGTCCACGCCGATTTTGCAAAAAGCGGCAGAAGCCTACGAGGAAGTATACGGCACGCGTCCCGTATTTACGAGAGACGGCGGCTCCATCCCGATCGTGGAGACGTTCTCCCGTGTGCTGGCGGCTCCGGTCGTATGCATGGGCTTTGGCCTTCCCGACGAAAACCTGCATGCGCCTAACGAGCACTTTAACTTGGAAAACTTCGATCTTGGCCTGCTGACCATCGTTGATTTCCTGAAAAGAGTATAATGATCTCCTGAAAAAAAGAGATCTGAAAAGGATCGTAAGGAACGAAATCGCTGGGTTCAGAGCATCTGCTCGGATCCGGCGATTTTTCTATTAGGCACAAACCTAAATATTCTGGATTGAAATTTTATAACACAATAAATATAATTATTATGTAGTAATATTTTATATTGAAACATTTGATTCCTTTGCTGAAACATCCTTATCCCGCAAAAAAAAGCAGCAGCGAAACGAGTCTGTCTTCCGTGAAGCACGTCGATGGACATGATTTTATCAGGACTCGTTTGCACTTACTATCCATTGTAGAAGGAGGAGTTATCATGAAGATCATTCCGATGGATGCCGAATGGCTTGACGCTATGTGTGATCTGTGGAACGGAGAACTGGGCGGTCATTTTCCGATGCGCGCGGAACTGATGAAGCAAAATACTTTTGAAGATATGAACGTGTATGGCCCCGCTTCCGGTCTGGCCGTTGACGGGGAGGGGAAGCTGCTTGGCTACGTGATCGCCAAGAAGTGGCAGGAGCCGGCACGCGAAATGCAGCTGGGTGATGGAGGCGGATGGATTCAGGCTATCGTCGTCCGCCACGACGTCCAGGGGCAGGGCATTGGCTCGGGGCTGCTCAGCCATGCAGAGAACGCCTTGCGCGAAGCGGGGGCGGTATCGGCCAGCATCGGGCGTGACCCGTGGCACTATTTTCCCGGGGTGCCGCTGGCACTGCCGGAGGTTAAGTCATGGTTTGCGCGCCGCGGGTACGAATACCTGTACGAGGTGTTCGACCTGGTGAACGAAACCTTGGGCGATGGCCTCAAACGGCCCGCATATCGGGACGGCGCCTTCTCGCGGCTGCTTACGCCGGGTGACCGCGAAGAGATGCTCCGTTTCTTCAAGCGATGCTTCCCGGGACGCTGGTATTACGAAGCGCAGTGCTACTGGGAACGGGGAGGGCAGGGACGTGAATTCGTCGGCCTGTTCATGGGAGATGAAATGATCGGCTTCTGCCGCGTGAATGACGGCGAATCTCCGCTGATTGCCCAGAATACTTACTGGGCGCCTCTGTTCGGTGAGCCGCTTGGCGGCATCGGACCGCTCGGCGTGGACGACCGGTTCCGCGGGAAGGGCTACGGGCTGGCGATCGTTCAGGACGGGGTCGCGGAGCTGACGGCCAGAGGGATGAAGCATCTGGTGATCGATTGGACGGAATATGTGGATTTTTATGCCAAACTTGGATTTCGGACGTGGAAAGGATATAATATCGGCAAAAAAGTACTGAAGTAGCTGACCCGAAGAGGAGGATGATGCATGAATCCGGCAAAAGCGATTTGGCGGTTCTTTTTTCCAAAGGAGCGGATCCTGATCTTCACATCTTTCAATGCAGACAGCTATACGAGGGCCAAGTCCAGACTGCTGAACGGAGGCATCCGCCATCGTTCGCGCATCGTGAGCCAGCCGACCGGCCGGGACACCTTTACTGGTAGGGGAATGACTCAATACGACCTGTACGTGGCCCAGGAGGATGAGTATACCGCTAGGCAGCTCCTGTAAAACCTCCTCTGATTGGAAGGGCTGCGCCGGCGTATCGACGTTCTTCGCCGCCTTGAGCGAAACCAGCCCCCGGCAAAGCGGCCGGGGGCTGGTTTGGGTTGCATATATGCGGCTATTCGTCCAGTTTGGCAATCGTGGTAAATACGTCGTACAGCTTCTGATCCGGGTGCTGGCGCTCGGTGTGCTTTTCCAAGAACTCCGTCAATTGATCAAAAAACGCTTTGGCATCCTCTTCCGTCAAATAGATCTCCGAGTGGAACAGGTTCCCGGCAGGCTCCTCCTGGTTCTGGGCCTTGAGAAACTTTCGCTTGCTCTCCTCATACAAATCCTCCAGCAGCTTTTGCGTTTCGGACCGGAAGATTTTCTGGGCCGCTTCATCAATGTCCTTGCTGCGCTTAATCCGCACGGATCCTTTGAAGGCCTGATAATATTTGGCCGTGATCCCGTTGATCTGCTTGGTGTTCACGAGGACGATCAGCCCGATGCTCTCGAGCTTCTTAGCGTGGTAATAGACTTTGGCCGGAACTTCGCCGAGCTTGTCGGCAACATCCTTGATCGTCATTGGCTGGTCGGCTTTCTGGAAGCAGCTTAATATTTTCAAACGGTATGGATCGGAATAAATCCGGATCTCCTCGATCGTGCTCAGTTCTTTGGTCTCCAATGTTGTGCACCTCTACATTTCCCGTATCTTGTTTTCCGGATCGTTTATTTCCATTATAAGCCGAGATGGCTCCCTAGCACAAAATGTTTCCTTCGCTCTAGATTTTCATAAACCCTTTCTGACCCCAGAGATAGGCCCCCGGAATGAGCATCAGCAGCCCAAATACCAGGTACAGCACATGGACCCCGACAAATGCTCCGGCCCAACCGGCAAGCAGGCTTCCGACGGGAATAGCACAGGTGCAGATCGTGTTCGACAGCGCCCCGACCCGGCCAAGCATCGCTTTCGGGGTGACTTCCATCATATAGGTGGACACCGGCGTGTTGATAAACGAAATGGCGAATCCCATGCCGAAGCAAAAGGCGGCCGCGGCATAGAGAGGATATTCCCGAAGGAGCGCGGGTACGTAGAGAAGGCTGTACGTGACCCCAAGCAGTAAAAATCCGAATACGATCAGACTGCTTTTGCGGTAAGCGGAGCCTTTCTGGCTGATCCACAGGCCGCTGATAATCATGCCGGTAATCAGGGCGATGCCGATCAAACTGAGGCCGTATGGGCCCGAGTGTAGTACTTCTTTGACATAAACGGGCTCAAGCACGTTTTTGGGCGTCAGGCACAGATTCACGAACGCGGCCGAAAGCATGGTCATCATCATCATTTTGTGGCCCTTAACGAACTTTAGGCCGGTTTTAAACTGGCTCCAGTAGGATGGCGTTTCATCCGCCTGAGAATGGCCTGCATCGTCATGTTGCTCTTGATCCCGGTCGATGCGGATCCAGACGTACATCAGAGCGGCCAGCAGGAAGGACAAAGCGTCGATCAGCATCGCTCCGGAAATGCCGAGCATGGCGATCAGGCCGCCGGCTGCAGCCAGCCCGGCAAGTTCAGCGGTGCGGGACGCGGACGAGGTCAGCGAATTGCCGCTGAGCAGCAGCTCTTTGGGCAGAATGCGGGGAACGAGGGACATCTCCGCCGGCGTAGAGAAGCATTCGAGCGTAGAGTTGATGAATGTAAAGATAAAAAGGTGCCACGGCTGCAAGTCTCCTATGAAATAGAGCAGCGCCGTAACGGTTACCGTTATACCCCGGCCGGCATTCGTCACGATTACGACCTTTTTCTTCGACCAGCGGTCGACCAGGACACCGGTAAACATGCTGAAAGCGATGCCTGGAACGAAGTTAATGGCGTACAGCGTTCCCATTAACAGCTCGGAGCCGGTAAGCAGGTAGACCATCCAGCTGTAGGCGATGGAATCCACGGAATCCCCGAATCTTGAAATGATCTTAGCGGTAATCAACAATAGATAATATCTCTGTTTGGCCAGCCTGCGTACACCTTGATTTTGCTGGATTAATACCGTTTCGCTCATGAAGGACATCTCCGTTCAGTTTTTATTAACGTTAAAATTATTTTAATGATAAATTTATTTTAACGTCTATTTCGATTTTGGCAAGAAGTTTTTTACAATTTGGGCAGTCTATTTTTCGGAGTGAAGTGATCGTTGTTTAGGAGAGCCATCCTGTGAGTCGTTTTTCAGTAGGGCGGCCAGCGCAAAAACTGAAAGATTTATAGTTGCAAAGGATGAAACAAATATGCTAAAATAAATGCTGTTGTGTGGAATACGGTGGTCCGCTGCGGATGATGAAGGAAAACAGAGGGTTTTCCG
This sequence comes from Paenibacillus sp. XY044, assembly GCF_002257645.1. Classification (GTDB taxonomy): domain Bacteria; phylum Bacillota; class Bacilli; order Paenibacillales; family Paenibacillaceae; genus Paenibacillus_AQ. Next base: position 198,026 of record NZ_NQMO01000001.1, read on the forward strand.
GAAGAGGCAAGAACACCTGTACGGAAGGAGGAGTCCTAAATGAACATCCTACAAGAGATTACCAAAGAACAGCTTCGCACCGATATCCCTAGCTTTCGTCCTGGCGACACTTTGAAAGTGCACGTTAAGGTTATCGAGGGATCCCGCGAGCGTATCCAGTTGTTCGAAGGTGTTGTGATTAAGCGTCGCGGTGGCGGCATCGCAGAGACTTTTACAGTGCGTAAAATCTCTTACGGTGTTGGTGTGGAAAGAACTTTCCCAATCAACTCGCCAAAAATCGAGAAAATCGAAGTGGCTCGTTACGGTAAAGTGCGTCGCGCCAAACTGTACTATCTTCGTGAACTGCGCGGTAAAGCAGCAAGAATTAAAGAAATTCGCCGTTAATCAGCGAACAACGTTAAAGGGCTTGATTTCAAGCCCTTTTCGTTTTAGGATTAAAAAGGCGTCAATAGACGAACGATCCAAAATGACAGACCGCGATAAGCGGAGGCTTTTCTGGCAATCACCGAATCGGCTTTTCGCTTCGCTGATCTAAAGAAAGCATACACGGCTCCGTAATGGGAGCTTTTCTTTTCGGCAAAACTAGGAGAGGGCGGTGGATATATGCAGCAGGACATTCAGAGCGATGCGGTGGAACTGAAGGAAGACGATCATAGACCACCTAAAAAAGGGAAGAATGAAGTCGTAGAATGGCTGAAAGCGATCATCATTGCCCTGATTTTGGTGGCACTGATCCGCTGGCTTCTCTTCAAACCGTTTATTGTGGACGGACCCTCCATGCAGCCAAACTTTCATACAGGCGAGCGGTTGATCGTCAATGAAATTCTGTACGACATCCGGGCTCCGCACCGTGGAGAGGTTATCGTGTTCCATGTTCCATCCGAAGGCAAGGATTTTATCAAGCGCGTGATCGCCGTCGCAGGCGATACCGTCAAAGTGGAAGGCGACACGGTTACAGTGAACGGCAAAAAAGTCAATGAAACCTACATACAGGGTGCCATCGATTCAAGCCATAAAGTGGGCCAGATGTATAATGACAAAGATTTTCCAAACAGCGCTTTTCCGGATGGCAAGGTTCCCGAAGGGCATGTGTTCGTGATGGGGGATAACCGCTCCGACAGTACGGACAGCCGGATGATCGGTTATGTGCCGCTCGGGGATATCGTCGGACGGGCAGATCTCATCTTCTGGCCGGTGAAGGACATCCATCTGATCAACCATTAATGGACATGGAATGAGGCTGTTTGCGGACAAGAGAATGAGGTGATGACGGTGACGATTCAATGGTTTCCAGGTCATATGACCAAAGCGCGCCGCCAAATACAGGATAAATTAAAGCTGATTGACGTCGTGATCGAGCTGATCGATTCGCGTCTTCCGCTGTCCAGCCGCAATCCGATGATTGACGAGATTTTGCAGGGGAAGCCCCGGCTGATCATTATGAACAAGGCGGATTTGGCAGACCCTTCGGTAACGAAGCAGTGGCAGGATTATTTTAAAGAGGAAGGCCATACGGCATTTCCGGTCGATGCGGCTACAGGCACGGGCGTGAAAGAGATTCCTGGACAGCTGAAGCTGCTCCTGAAGGAAAAGATCGACCGCCAAATCGCTAAGGGGATGAACCCGCGGGCGATCCGTGCGCTGATCGTCGGGATCCCGAACGTGGGCAAGTCGACGCTGATCAACCGGCTTGCCGGGCGCAGTATTGCTGCCACAGGGGACCGGCCGGGCGTGACGAAAGGCCAGCAGTGGATTAAGGTAGGCGGAGAAATCGAGCTCCTGGATACCCCGGGGATTTTATGGCCTAAATTCGAGGACGAGAACGTTGGCTACCGCCTGGCGGTAACCGGCGCGATCAAGGAAGAGATCCTGAACGCGGAGGATGTCGCCTTTTTTGCGGTCAAATACCTGGTTCAGTATTACTGGGACGCGTTCCGGGAGCGCTTCGAGATCGATGCGGACATGCCCCATAACTCGGACGACAGCGACGAAATCGTCGCCATCATGGAAGCGGTGGGGCGCAAGCGCGGCTGCTTGATGAGCGGCGGCCGGGTGGATCTCGAGAAAGCGTCGAAGACGCTGCTGCGGGAACTGCGCGCCGGCAAAATGGGCCGGTTCTCGATGGAGGCCCCTTACTAATCGGAAAAGAACGCCGGATGCGATCCAAGTGTCCAGCGTGTATCAAAGCGAGATGTACAGTATCATAGTGAACGAACAAGCCCAGTTCCGTTATAGGTACTGGGCTTTTTGTGTGTTGATTTATGGGAGAGGAAGGCCGCGCATATGAAAAAAAGAGTGATGGAAATCATGACGATCATCGCTGGGGCGTTTATTTTCGCGCTCGATATCAATTTATTTGTCATCCCCCACGACTTGGGCGAAGGCGGCGTTACCGGGATTACGATCATTCTCTACTATTTGTTTGCATGGTCGCCGGGATTGGTCAACTTGATTTTGAACGCCATCCTGCTGATCGTGGGTTATAAGTTTTTGGACAAAATGACGACGGTATACACCATCGTTGCCGTCGTGTTTAACTCCTTGTTCCTCCATCTGACCGAAAACTGGACACTGGCGTCGAACGAACCGATCGTCAATGCCATTTTTGGCGGCGTATTTGCCGGTGTCGGCATCGGGCTGATCGTCAGGGCCGGGGGTACGACCGCCGGCACGGTCATTTTGGCACGGATTGCGCATAAATATTGGGATTGGAACATCAGCTACGCCCTGCTGTTTTTTGATCTGATCGTCGCGTTCTCCTCCTACTTCATCATTGGCGCGGAAAGCCTGATGCTGACGATCATTATGCTGTTCGTCGGCACCAAGGTGATGGAATTCATCATCGAGGGCTTGAACCCGAAGAAGGCGGTGATGATCGTATCGGAGCAGCATGCTGAGATTGCAGAAAAGGTCAACCGGATCATGGACCGGGGAGTCACCGTGTTTAAAGGGTACGGCTATTACAGTAAGTCGGCCAAGGAAGTGCTGTATATCGTTATCAGCAAGCAGGAGGTGCCAGTCCTGAAAAAAATCGTCAAGGTGGCGGACAAGCAGGCGTTTATTACGATCCATGACGTTCGGGATGTATTTGGGGAAGGATTTATCGACATTTCGAAATAGTACAGCAATAGAGAATAGAGCATAGAAAAGCTCATGACCTTGGGTCATGGGCTTTTTTTTGCCGGGATCGATGAACGCAAGAGGGGCGGCCGCGCATGAAAATACAGCCTGGTGGCAAAATAGGTGAAAACGGTTAGAGGAGGAAAAATGTGAGAAGCTGGCGGATATTTTGGGCAATCGTGATGACGTTGATGCTGGCCGTGACTACGGCTTGCGGCGGAAATACGGGAACGAAACCGCAGGAGGGGCAAACCGGGGGCGCCCAGGCGGGTAAAAACCTGCTTGAGACCATCAAGGCGAACGGTAAGCTTCGCATTGGCACCGAAGGAACGTATGCACCTTTTACCTTTCATGATGATAAAGGAACGCTGACCGGCTTTGACGTCGACCTGGGCCGGGAAATTGCCAAAAGGCTCGGCGTGAAGCCGGAGTTTATTGAAACCAAATGGGATGGCATGATCGCCGGCCTGGACGCAAAGCGTTTCGATGTGGTGATGAACGAAGTATCCATTAATGCGGAACGGAAGGCCAAATACGACTTTTCGGACCCCTATATCGTCTCTAAAGCGGTCCTGATCGTGAAAGACAATAATCAGGACATTAAGAAGCTGGCTGACCTCAAGGGCAAAAAAGCCGGGCAGTCGCTGACAAGCAATCTGAACCAGATTGCCAAGGACAACGGTGCTACGATCGTTCAGATTGACGGCTTCAACCAAGCGATCGATTTGCTGCTGTCCGGGCGCATTGATGCCACAGTGAACGACAAACTGTCCTATCTCGACTTCAAAACGAGACGTCCCGACGCACCGATCAAGGTGGTGGATGAAACCGATACGGGCAGCACCAGCGCCGTGCTGATGAACAAAAACAACAATGAGCTGCGGGACGCCATCAACAAGGCGCTGGCCGACATGAAGAAAGATGGAACGTACCTCGACATTTCCCAAAAATACTTTGGTACGGACGTATCGAAATAAGCGACAGAAGGGGGCTAACCGATGAATGACAGAACCGCCCATCTCGTCGATATATTTATCGACTCCTTTGTGCCGCTGCTTATGGCGGGGATCAAGTTCACCATTCCCCTGACCATCATTTCCTTCATTCTCGGTTTCGTGCTGGCGTTCCTTACCGCGCTGGCCCGCCTGTCACGCTGGAGCATTCTCCAGCGGATCGCCTGGTTCTATGTATGGATCATCCGGGGGACTCCGCTGCTCGTCCAGCTGTTTATTATTTTCTACGGGCTTCCAAGCATCGGCGTCGTCATCGACGCATTCACCGCTGCGGTCATCGGGTTCTCGATCAGCGTCGGTGCTTACGGTTCCGAAATTATGCGTGCCGCGATCCAGTCCATCGCCAAGGGACAATGGGAGGCTGCGTATTCGGTCGGGATGACCCGTTCCCAGGCGCTGCGCCGGATTGTTTTGCCGCAGGCGGCAAGGGTATCGCTGCCACCGCTGGCCAACTCTTTTATCAGCCTGCTGAAGGATACGTCGCTGGCGGCGACGGTAACGCTGACGGAGCTGTTCCAAAAGGGGCAGCAAATTACGGCGGTTGTGTACGAACCTTTGCTGTTGTACTGCGAAGTTGCCTTGATCTACCTGATCTTCAGTACCGTCCTGTCGGTGCTTCAGCATCAACTCGAACACCGGTTTGACCGTTATGCCGCAAGATAGCGAAACGAGGGATGCAACTTGATTGAAGTCAACCATCTGAGATTAAGCTTTGGCAGCAACGAAGTGCTCAAGGGAATCGACCTGTCGATCGAAAAAGGTCAAGTGACCGTCATCATCGGGCCTTCCGGCTCGGGAAAAACGACGCTGCTCCGGTGCATCAACCTGCTGGAAATCCCGACGGAAGGCACGCTGCGGATCGGTGATTCCGCCTTGTCGTTCAGAGCGGGCTCCAAGCCGGGCAGGGGGGACATCCTGGCTTTCCGGCGGAAAACCGGCATGGTTTTCCAATCGTATAATCTGTTTCCCCATATGACGGCCCTGCAGAACGTAATGGAGGCGCAAGTCATCGTGCAGAAAAAGAGCAGAGCCGAGGCCAAGGCCAGGTCGCTTGAGCTTTTGGGCAAGGTAGGACTTGCCGGTAAAGCGGATTCCTATCCGCATCAATTGTCCGGGGGACAGCAGCAGCGGGTCGGTATTGCCCGGGCAATGGGCATCGGTCCGGAGCTGCTTTTATTCGATGAACCGACGTCCGCCCTGGACCCTGAGCTGGTCGGCGAAGTGTTGAAAGTCATTAAAGAGCTGGCTGTGGAAGGCATGACGATGGCTATCGTAACCCATGAGATGAAATTCGCGAGCCAGGTGGCGGACCGGATCGTGTTTATGGACGAAGGAACGATTATGGAGCAGGGAAGCCCGGATGAGGTGTTAAACCAGCCGGCGCAGGAGCGGACGAGACAGTTTTTATCCCTGCTGAGTGAGCCGGTTTAGGGAGCGATGGAAGTCCTTGAGATTGCGGGCAGTTCTGGAACGGGGAAGGCTTTCCGGATCGGGTGTTCCGGTGGCTGACAGTATCCTTTTCAGGTACTTTGATGTCAACAGGGGCCGAATTGCCTTTGTTAGGACACACGGCAGTTTGGGAGTAATGTCTGGGAGAATAATGAGAGCGTAAATAGCGGGAAAGAACGCAATAGCTGCATTGATGCAGCTATTTTTTGTGCGCGGGTTAGAGGATCGGTGCTAAGGGCATGGTTCTTTTACTGCATGAGGACTGAAATGACGAGCCGTCGGGCTCGCTTGCCAGCAGGATTTGCGGGTCTAAATAGAGTAGAAGTTTTCGCTAAGATTTAGGGAACGGAGTTATCTTGTGACTAGGACAAAGTCACCCGTAAATGCATCTATTTATTGTGTTTTACCAAAGACAGAATAAATAAATGCAAAAGTGCATCTATTTTCGCCCAAATTTGTGGCAGCTTCTAACATGCAGGAAGTCACACCCCAATTTTGGAAGCGCTCGAGATGCCGTCTTTCGTTGGAATCCGCAGCCCGAACATAGTACAATAAAAAAGATAGATTGCGAGTTTGGTAGATTTGCCATGGGAATGAGCGGCAGAAACCTTCTGGCAGCTGCAGTACGGAGGAGGAAAGACAGCATGGATGCGGAAGAAATCGAGCAGTCCTCGAGGGACCTGCTAAAATATGAGCGCGAATACATAGAAAAAGATTATCGGTACATAGCGGGTGTCGACGAGGTTGGAAGAGGCTGTTTGTTTGGCGACGTGGTGGCGGCGGCGGTAATACTGCCGGAAGGACTCGTTCTGGAGGGCGTCGACGATTCGAAAAAATTGAGCGCCAAAAAACGGGACCTTCTATACGATGTTATTATGGAGCAGGCGCTTGCCATGAGCGTCGGGTATGTGGATGCCCGCACGATCGATGAGATCAACATTAAGCAGGCGGCCCGCCTGGCCATGAAAAAAGCGGTGCTTGGCCTGACGATCGCCCCGGATTTTCTGCTGGTGGATGCGGAGCGTGTGGATGTGACCGTTCCGCAGCTGGCGATCATCAAGGGGGACGCAAACAGCCAATCGATCGCCGCGGCTTCGATCGTGGCCAAGGTGAGCCGGGACCGGCTGTGTGAAGGGGAATGGGAGGCGAAATATCCCGAGTACGGGATCGCCATCCATAAGGGCTACGCAACCAAGCTGCACCGCGAGCAGCTGGCGGCTCTGGGACCTACGCCGATGCACCGCCGGAGCTTCTTGAAAAACATGGAAGTCGTGCAGCAGACCCTGTTCTAGGGCTGCTGTTTTTTTGTCAGGCAGGTGCGAAGTTTCGCCGACTACTGCTAGTTTTTACCGGAAAGGCTAGGCTGATTGTGTGGACTATTGATAGTGTATTTTTCCTTGCCGATCATCATCTCACGTCGATGATGAACAGACCAAGCTTACCAAAAAACAGTCCAACCTTAGTTGAAAGCGAAACGCTGTTCCGGGAAAAGACTTCTTTCACTTGGAATTGCAAGCTGCTGTGATGATGTTCAAGTTTCTAAAACCAGAAGAACTATGCATTTATGCCGACGTTGCAGGAGAGGGACACCTTTGGGTAATAAGAATTCTAACTCATGTAACAAAGATCGCATCACGGATAGACGGGCTACAGCCCGCGACTCTTTCAGCCGATAAATAAATAAGCGAAGCAATACGAAAGGGGGAGAGGGACTTGAATATCGGTTCACTGCTGCGCGGTATGATGGGGGATACCAAAGCGGGCGAGACCAAGCAGCTGGATTTGAAGGAAGGCCAGGTCGTCCGCGGCGTCGTGCTGAGCGTCTCCGAAGACGGCCAGGAGGCTGTCCTGCAGATCCAAGGCGTAAAAGTGCGAGCGGCGCTGGAAACGCCGCTGCAGCCCGGCCAGGCGGCGGTACTGCAGGTACAGCCGGACAATGGCGGTGGCCTCCCGGTATTGAAACCGATGCAGGGTTCCCCCTATGGGACCGGGACCCCGATGACGCTCGCAGATGTGCTGCAGTCGCTCGAACTGCCGGATACGCCGGAGAACCGGGCTATGCTGGAGGCGCTGCGGTCTTCGGGCGTATATGTAACGAAAGAAAACGCAGCCTTCTTCAAGGACGCGCTGACGTTGAAACCTGCTGGGGTCAGCACGGAGCAGTGGCTTAGCGCCACGGCGATTGCCAATCAGCGCGGACTTCCGCTGACGGGCGAAAGCATCCGCGGGCTGCAGCAGGCGGTATTCGGCCCGCCGGTGCACCAGCTGCTTCATGCGCTGGAGGAACAGCTGAATGCGTTCGCAGCGCAGGCTGCAGCGGGTTCGGAAGAAGCGGGCACCGCCGCCAAGAGTGGTCAGGCTGTCAATACGCCACCGGTTTTGGGACAGCAGCCGCCGGGTTCAATACCTGGAGCGGGTGTGCAGCCAGGAGCGGGCAGTATGGCAGCTCCGAAGTCTGAGCCAGCAGCTGCTGCTCGCAACCCAAGGAGCCCCGAGCAAATGGGAGATGCCGGGAAGTCAGCGGGGCGCGCGGCTGACGGATCATCCGCTGCCGGCACGGCTGCAGCGGGGTCCCATCCAGCGGAGGCACTTCAGCCGCTGGTCGCAAGGGTGCAGGCGCTGCTGCCGCAGCTGCGCGCGGCACCACTAACGGGTGCCGCCGCACCAACGCCCGCCCCGGCTGAGCCGGTGGGCGGGCCCACGGCCGGCGGCTTCGCCGCGCCGGCCGCGGAGCCTGCGCCGCAGCACGCGGCGCAGGGAGGCGAAGGCCCCGCGGGCACGGGGCCTTCGCCCAAGACGCCCCTGTCCCACGGCGCGGAGCCGTGGGTGGGGCGTCTCTTGAAGCTGCTCGGTGCGGAGCACGAGCAGCAAGGCGTGCGCGCGGCGCTGCAGCAGCCCGCGCAGGGGCCCGATGCCGCGGCGGGGAACGCGCGGCAGCCCATGGCTGCACCGGCCGCAGGCCAGGGTGCAGCGGCAGAAGCAGGCCCGGCACAGCCGGGGCCTGCACCGGGAGCGGCCAGCGCGGCAGTGGCCGCCGCTGCGCAGCCCGCTCCCCAAGCCGCGGACGGTGCGGAGCTGACCGTCCGGCCGCATGCGGTTCAGCAGCAGCATCCCGGCCCGGCGCAACACGCGGTCCGGCCGGAGCAGCTGGCTGAGCCCGCTGCGCGCATGGAGCAGGCGCTGCAGGAAACCGGGCAGCGCGACACGCTGAAGGGACTCCTCCTTCAGCTCGTCCAGGACGACACTGCGCCGCCGGCTTTGAAGGAAGCGGCGCAGCAGGTCATCTCGCAGCTGACCGGCCAGCAGCTGCTCCTGAACACGGACCGGACGGCCCCGTTCGCCCAGGTCACCTTGTTTTTGCCGCTGAACGGACCGGATGGCCAGGAGACGGCGTCGGTTCATGTTCAGTCCAGGCGTGGTCCCAAGGGGGAACTGGACGCTTCCAACTGCCGTTTGTGGTTTGATCTTCAGATGAAGCATCTCGGACAGACGCTGATCGACGTCCAGATCGTCGACCGAATCGTCAGTCTGAAGGTTCATAATGATCAGGAATGGGCTCAGTCCCTGGTGGAGGACAGACGGTCTGAAATCGCGGATGCCCTATCCTTCATCGGCTACCAGCTTCTAACGCTTAAAGCCGGTCCGCTCCCGTCCCTGGCGGTCGAGCCGCCAGCTGGTTCGAATCCGGCCATGAGCGGACACCGCGTGTCGGATTACGTGCCACAGAGCTACAAGGGGGTGGATATGAGGGTATGAGCAGCAAGCCGCAGGAGCCGTCCCCAATTTTAAAAAAAGCCGTCGCCCTCAAATACGCACCCGGTGACAACGAAGCCCCGGTAGTGGTTGCCAAAGGCCGGGGGAAAGTGGCGGATACAATTCTCGAGACGGCCAAGGAACACGGGGTTCCCGTTCAGGAGGACGCCGCGTTGGTGGAGGTCCTCTCCAAGCTGGACCTGGACCAGCAAATCCCGCCGGAACTGTATCACCTTGTCGCCGAGGTCCTCAGTTATATTTACCGGGCGGATCGGCTCGCTCGGGAAAGGCCATTTGAATGAACGGACGGGAAGGAAGAGCCAAGGATAACCGCCGTCAAAAAGGAGCAGCAGCTGAACAGGCAGCGGCGGACCTGCTGCTGTCTAAAGGCTATCGCATCCGGGACCGGAACTGGCGCTGCCGCAGTGGCGAACTGGACGTGATCGCTGAGGATGGCGGCGTCATAGTCTTTGTGGAGGTGCGCAGCCGGACCACCGGCACCTCTTTCGGCACAGCAGCGGAGTCCGTTAATTTCCGCAAAATCCGCCAGGTCCGCAGCACGGCCGAGGTTTATCTTCACGCACAGCGGCTGGAGGATCGAGAGATTCGCTTTGACGTCGTTGCCGTGAAGTTGGGACGCGATTTGAGCATTGCCGCGATGGATCATATTCAGGGAGCGTTCTAGGACGATCCCGGCATAAAAAACTTCCAATAGCATGTTATTGGAAGTTTTTTTATTATCCAATTTTCACAGAGGCTGGCTCGATCCACTCAATTGACGGAAAAATAAAGGTAAAAGTCCTTTTGGAGGATTCCTTTCAAGTTTGGTACTTTGGAGGATTGCAGGACCTTCTTGAGCATAGAGATATTATTACAGCTATAATCATTATAGAGTCAAAAATGGCCCTTAAAAAAAGTAATTATTTTCCTGAATATGATGGTAATATGAACTATAAAAAGACGATTCATGGGAGGTATCATGAGGAATATTTTGAATTTTCTTGTGACTTTTTTGGTGTTCTGGGTAGGCAATCAGTACTTTAATCAATATATTTCGATCACAGACACTAAAACTTTAGTAATTGCATCTCTTCTCATGTTCATCATTAGTCTTTTATTCAGTTTAGCCATGGTACTATCGGTTATGTTGATCACTGTAGGGATCGGGTGTTTAACCACACCAGCTTTAATAATTGCCTCGATAGTACTGACACCAATTAAACTTTGGCTTCTAGACAAATACCTTAATGGATTTGAGATACATGGATTTTGGACATACGTGATACTTACTATTGTTCTTAGTATATTCACAGCGAAAGTAAAGGAGAGACATGACTAAAGAGATGACAAAAAGCATGTGATGTGTTACCCATCTCAATTGTGTTTATATTTTCGCTTCCAGAAGATAAACGATTTATTGCAGTAGGTATATTTCCATCAATATTTTGGATTTTGTATTATTCATGGATCGCATTAGAGAATAGAAAAAAAGATACTTAGAACAAATATTTTATTAGGAAAGAAGAAGGGAGGGAGACAAAATGCTTAACAGTAAACAGGAAGAAAGCTTAAGCAAATTTATGAGTAAAATACTCAGACATACTCCTGAACAATTCGGGATTGAATTAGATCATGAAGGCTATTGTGACATCCGGGATCTGATTAACGGAATAAAATCTGAGAAAAGATGGTCTGCAGTAAGTGAGTCAGATATCAAGCAAGTTGTAGATCATTGTCCGAAGCAAAGATATGAAATTGTTAATGGGTACATAAGAGCCAATTATGGTCATAGTTCAGGGAGATTAGAGTACAAAGAAGCCATTCCACCATCAATTCTTCTTCATGGGACGAACGCAAAGGTTGCTGCTGTGATCTTGTCTGAAGGAATAAAGCCAATGGGTAGAAAATATGTACATTTATCTGAAGGAGTTGAGTTCGCAAGCTTAGCAGGTAAGAGAAGAGGAGAACTTGTTATACTTCAGGTTGATACTCAACGAGCCGTTCAGGATAATGTGAAGTTTTATCTTGCCAATAATGGTGTTTGGCTCGCCGATTTTGTACCTGCCAGGTACTTGACTAAGTTTCAGTAAAACGTATTTTTCTTATAATCATATCCTGGAGAGAAGATTGGGTTATGAAAGAGATAAGGATTTAATTATCGAAGTTTTAAAGTATATCGAAGAGCACAATAAAGCTACTAATAACATGTAAAAATCAAGTGGGACGACAGCGTAGAGGAGCGTGTATTGTGCAGTTACATGGCTTTGGTCATGACGAAAAAAATCTGCCTTTAATGGCAGTTTTTTTGTTTGTGAGCCCCGGTGTCTCTGTCTCTTCTGATGATTTCAAAAAGGCGCCTCATATCCCCTAATAACGTCTGTGGCTGAGCATCTAGCTGCTGGTAGAGCTCAGCGTTCCTCTTTTGTAGGTTAGATAGTTATACCTACCGCATGGGTAGGGAAACTTGCGTTGAGTATGCCGTATTTCGTCGAGTGAAAGAAGAACTGTACGGAGCAAAGTTCTCCAAATCGTTCTTGGAGAACACCTTGACGATGCGGCGGGTCTTGGCTCAACCTACCGTGGTACGCACCCGAGTGTGCATGACAAACGCCATAAAAAGCCCTCCACAAAGAAATTAGACGCAGGGAATGCGTCATTCGGATTTTCTCCAACCGTGATTACGTATTTCGCATTTCGGTCCGTTGCTCGTGATGCAGGATGGCGAATGGGCCAACGACAAAAGGGTATATTGAACTCAAGGAGTACTAAACCATGGTACAAGACCAAGACCCAAACAAACTTAATTTTATTGACGAGGATTTTACACATAATTATGTATTTAAACCGTGAATCACTTTAATAGGGTTATATCGCAAATTTGCATTCCATTCACCCCAACACCGTGATCTGGGGCCGGTCCAGATTCCGGTATTGGATCGCTTCCGCCACATGGTTGAAGGCGATATTCTCCACGCCGTCCAGGTCGGCGATCGTCCGGGCCAGCTTCAGGATGCGGTCATATGCCCGCATGCTGAGGCCCAGCGTCTCAATCGTTTGATGGAGCATATCGGCTGAAGCCGAATCGAGCCTGGCAAAGCGGCGGAGCGCACCGCCGGTCAGCTCGCTGTTCCAGCTGCCATAACCGCTGCCGTATCGTTTTTGCTGACGGGCATGGGCTTCGAGTACCTGACTGCGCATGTCGGCCGAAGATAGGCTCGGTGCATCCGTAGACCATTCCTTGGGACGGGGGACTTCGACCTGAAGATCGATCCGGTCGAGCAGCGGACCGGAAATTTTGGCACGGTATTGGGCGATCCGGCTGAAGCTGCACGTGCATTGATGCTCCGGGTGATCGCTACCCAGGTATCCGCACGGACACGGATTCATCGAAGCTGCCAGCATGAAGTGTGCCGGGAAGGTGTGCACGGCACGCGCCCTGCTGATCGTCACTGTCTTGTCCTCAAGCGGCTGCCGGAGCACTTCTAGCACCTGCCGGTTGAATTCCGGCAGCTCGTCCAGAAACAGGATGCCCCGGTGGGCCAGGCTGACCTCTCCCGGCTTAGGTATCGTTCCTCCACCGATCAAACCTCCGGAAGAGATCGTATGGTGTGGGGAGCGAAAAGGACGTCTGCGGATCAGGCCGGATCCGGGTTCCTTCAATTTTCCGGCCGCACTGAATATTTTGGTCGTTTCGAGCGCTTCCTGCTCCGTCATGAAGGGCAGGATGGTCGGCAAACGCTTAATGAGCATTGTTTTGCCGGTTCCGGGCGGTCCGATCAGCATAATGTTGTGCATGCCGGCGGCAGCGATCGTGAGCGCCCTTTTGACATGGAGCTGGCCTAGCACGTCAGCATAATCTTCCATAGGAGAATGCTCCGGTATGGAAGCAGCGGAGGAAACCGATTCTCGCAGCAGCGGGGATAAGCTTTGAATCCTAAGGGGCTGGTTTTTGCCAGGAGCGTCTGCAGCCGATTGTTCTGCGGCGAGCTCACGCAGCTCGTTCAAATGCCGGATGGCATAAATATTCATATGTTCAATTAAGCCAGCCTCTTCGGCATTCGCTTCCGGCAGCAGAACGGCGGTGAATCCCTCGCGCTTCGCCCTGTCCACCATGGACAGAACGCCGTTAACGGGCCTCAGGCTGCCGTCGAGTGCCATTTCGCCGATGAGTAGCAGTTTCTCGTCTTGCGGAAGCAGGAGCTGTCCGCTCGTCACGAGAATGCCCAAGGCAATGGCCAGGTCAAAAGCGGAACCTTCCTTCTTCAGGTCAGCCGGCGCAAGATTAATCGTGACGCGCTGAAGCGGGAAGGAGAAGCCGCAATTTTTGATGCCGGCGCGAACGCGCTCGATCGCTTCCCGGATGGCGGAGTCTGGAAGTCCGATAATGCTCGTCTGCGGCAGGCCGTTGGAAATGTCGACCTCCACCTGAATGATGACTCCGTCAATTCCGTATAAACATGTACTGTGCATTTTTCCATACATACAATAAAGCACCCCTATTCCCCGGCGGATTCTCTAAAAATTAGAACTCATCACCGTTATTGACGGAAAAAAGGTGCTTCCTTATTTTCGCTTTGATTTACAAAAATTGTAGGTCTGCAGGCGGCAAAAGTCAAGAAGGAGGGCATAGGTGCAGGATGTATCGATAAGTTAGTTATGTTGTGATTAACAATTGATTTGTTGTTTAAAATTTAAAAGTATACAATGGAATTGTATGACATCAATTGTCCCCACAAAAGATATGGCGCAATTACCATGATAATGTGACAAAATTATGATAATATTATGACAAGAAGGCAGGTGAAGACGAAAGTGATGAAACCAAGTGAAATGAATCCGCAGCTGCAGCTGGAAAATCAGCTGTGCTTTACCATCTATGCATGTTCGCGTGAAATCACCAAGCTGTACCAGCCCCATTTGGAGAAGCTCGGTGTGACATATTCCCAGTATTTGGTCCTGCTTGTGCTTTGGGAGCGGGGGCAGTGTACCGTGAAGGAGCTTGGGGAGGCTCTTTTCCTGGATTCCGGGACCTTGACGCCGCTGCTGAAGAGACTGCAGGCCGCAGGCCTCATTCACCGTGAGCGCTCTGCCCAGGACGAACGGAAGGTCATCATCACATTGACGGACGAAGGGAACATGCTCAAGGAGAAGGCGCTAAACGTTCCAACTGCCATGCAGCAGGAGCTGTGCCTGAACGAGAATGAATTCGGGCATTTACTGGGCCAGTTCAAGACGCTGTTGAACCGCGTCCATCACAGCAACGAGGAGCATGAGGGTAAATTGTGAAGATCAGAGCGATTTTTGCAGAAACGCATCTGCAAATCCGTCGCTCTTTTTTTAGGTCATAGAATTATAAATGTTCAGCGGGGCCGCATGGAAAAATATCGGATGTAAGACGTACTTTGCGGGCGTATTTTACCATCAAATTCCAAATATTCTCTCAAACGGATTAAACCGATATCAAAAAGCTGTCGATGGAAACGCAGTTTCTTAAGGTAAGCGTTTTAAAAACATGTTACAATAGCTTGGGTTTATATTATTTTCCAAGAGATATCAGAACCCGCCTTGTAGCAGTCATGTTGATAGGAGGATACCGTAAATGAATATCCATGAATATCAAGGAAAACAAGTGTTAAAGCAGTATGGCGTTGCCGTCCCGAACGGAAAGGTGGCCTACACCGTGGAAGAAGCGGTTGAAGCCGCTAAATCCCTGGGCAGCCAAGTAACGGTTGTCAAAGCGCAAATCCATGCAGGCGGCCGCGGTAAAGCCGGCGGCGTCAAAGTGGCCAAGAACCTGGACGAGGTTCGTACTTACGCTGAGGAAATCCTCGGCAAAGTGCTCGTAACGCATCAGACAGGCCCGGAAGGTAAAGAAGTCAAACGGCTTCTGATCGAAGAGGGCTGCGATATCCGCAAGGAATATTACGTCGGCGTCGTCGTTGACCGCGCTACCGGACGTGTCGTGATGATGGCATCAGAAGAAGGCGGAACGGAAATCGAAGAGGTTGCCGCTGCTACGCCTGAGAAAATTTTCAAAGAAGTGGTGGATCCGGCCGTAGGCCTGCAGGTGTTCCAAGCACGCAGACTGGCCTATGCCATCAACATCCCTAACGAGCTGGTCAACAAAACAGTTCAGTTTATGATCGCGCTGTACAACGCCTTTGTAGACAAAGACTGCTCCATCGCGGAAATCAACCCTCTGGTTGTAACGGGTGACGGCAACGTCATGGCTCTCGATGCCAAGCTGAACTTTGATTCCAACGCACTGTTCCGGCACAAAGACATTCAAGAGCTTCGCGACTTGGACGAAGAGAATGAGAAAGAAATCGAAGCTTCCAAATACGACCTGAGCTACATAGCTCTCGACGGCAACATCGGCTGTATGGTCAACGGCGCAGGCCTTGCCATGGCAACGATGGATATTATCAAGTACTACGGCGGAGACCCGGCCAACTTCCTCGACGTAGGGGGCGGTGCCACGAAGGAGAAGGTTACCGAGGCGTTCAAGATCATCCTGTCGGATGAGCAGGTCAAAGGTATTTTCGTCAACATCTTCGGCGGAATCATGCGCTGTGACGTGATCGCCGAGGGTGTGGTTGAAGCTGCCAAGCAGCTCGGCCTGACCCGGCCTCTTGTTGTGCGTCTTGAAGGAACCAACGTGGATCTGGGCAAGAAAATTCTGGCTGAATCCGGCCTGAACATCGTGCCTGCCGACTCTATGGCTGACGGCGCCCAAAAAATTGTCTCACTCGTAAAATAGAATCTGTAAAATACGATAGGGGATGTGAACAAACGTGAGTATTTTGGTCGATAAAAATACAAAAGTAATCACACAGGGCATCACCGGCAAAACCGCCCTTTTCCATGCGAAAGGCGCCCTTGACTACGGCACGCAAATGGTCGGAGGAACGTCTCCGGGCAAAGGCGGCACCAAGGTTGACATTACGCTGGAGAACGGCCAAACGGTCAGCCTGCCCGTATTTAACACGGTCGTAGAAGCCAAGGAAGCGACTGGCGCGACCGCGAGCGTTATCTACGTTCCGCCGGCATTTGCGGCCGATTCCATCATGGAAGCCGTCGATGCGGAGATGGACCTGGTCATCTGTATTACGGAAGGCATTCCGGTGCTGGACATGGTGAAAGTGTCCCGCTATATGGAAGGCAAGAAGACCGTTCTGATCGGACCGAACTGCCCAGGGGTCATCACTCCAGGCGAATGTAAAATCGGCATTATGCCGGGCTACATCCATACACCGGGCCATGTAGGCGTCGTATCCCGCAGCGGAACGCTGACTTATGAAGCGGTTCATCAATTGACGACCCGCGGCATCGGCCAGTCCTCCGCGGTAGGCATTGGCGGTGACCCGGTGAAAGGCTCGGAATTCATCGATATTTTGAGCCGTTTTAACGACGATACGAACACCTATGCCGTCATTATGATCGGCGAAATCGGCGGTACGGCGGAAGAAGAGGCAGCGGAATGGATCCGTGCCAACATGACCAAGCCGGTCGTCGGCTTTATCGGCGGCGTTACCGCGCCTCCGGGCAAACGCATGGGACATGCGGGCGCCATTATCTCCGGCGGTAAGGGTACGGCGAAAGAAAAGATCGCCAAGCTCGAAGAGTGCGGCATCAAAGTCGCTCCGACGCCTTCGGAAATGGGCTCTACGCTGGTAAGCGTTCTGGAAGAGCGCGGCCTGCTGGAAAAGTGCACGACTCACTAATTAAACCGGCCGTCATTTACGGTTCAAAGGTAAGCAACCTTTTATTTCTCCATCCGGGGAATAAAGGGTTGCTTTTTTGTGTTTTTAACACAGGGAAACTGGAAAATATAAGGAGGGGCGGGAATCGCATGAAGGACGAACGATGGCTGCTGATCGCACTGCACGAGACGGAAGGGGTCGGAAGGAAGAGCATTGCCAGGCTGCGCGGGCAGGGTATGTTCTCCGGAGACATGCTTTATTATAATAGTAGAGATTGGGAGGAAGCAGGTTTTTCGGAGGAAAAGGCGAAGCTTTTATCTGAACGGATCACACCCGATTTGATCGAAGAACTGAAATCCCGTAAGCTTGAGGGAGGCTCTGGCATCCTGACTTTTTTGGATGAGGATTATCCTCCGTATTTGAAGGAGATTGCAGAGCCGCCATGGGTATTGTACTGTACCGGAAAACGTGGATTGCTGCAAACGCCCGGTCTCGCCATGGTCGGGACACGTTTACCGACGGCCTATGGCCGCAAGGTCGGCCAGGAGCTGGCGGAGGGCATCAGCTCGGCTGGATTCACGATCGTCAGCGGCATGGCCAGAGGCATCGACAGTGTCTGCCATGAAGCCGCTCTTGCCTGTGGCGGAAGCACGATCGCGGTGATGGGAACCGGACACGGGGTGATCTATCCGCCAGAGAATAGAGGACTGTATGAGCGTATAGCCCAGAGTGGACTCATTCTGACGGAATACCCTTCGGGGACCAAATCGCATCCCGGTTTGTTTCCTCAGCGCAACCGCATCATCGCCGGCTTGACGCTCGGGACGCTGGTCGTCGAAGCGGATTCGCGCAGCGGATCTTTGATAACGGCGGACCTTGCCCTTGAAACCGGCAGGGATGTGTTTGCAGTACCTGGGCCGGTCACTTCGCCCAAGAGCCGGGGGGCGCTGAATTTGATTAAACAAGGCGCCAAAATGGTGCTGAATGCCGAAGACGTGATCGAGGAATATGATTCATGGTTGCAAAAAGGGTTTGAAGATACATACAATAGGGAGCGTCAGATGTTAGAGGACACGCGGCAGTCTGCAGATCATTTGACAATGGATGAGCTTGCGATATACCATATATTGGAACAAGGGCCGTCCACATTGGATGAGCTGCTGCAGCGAACCGGATGGGATTTTGGACATTTGCATTCAGTTCTGTTATCTTTAATCATAAAAAAGCAGATTACCCAATTATCTGGTGCTATATACAAGCTTATATAACAAGAGTTTATTGACGACGATTCACAGAATTGTTCGGAAAGGGGGATGAACCTATGGCTGACTCACTTGTCATCGTGGAATCGCCGGCCAAAGCGAAAACGATCGGCAAATATTTAGGCAGCAAGTTTATCGTAAAGGCTTCGATGGGTCACGTTCGTGATCTTCCGAAGAGCCAAATCGGGGTTGAGGTCGAAAATGATTTTAATCCGAAATATATTACGATTCGCGGAAAGGGCTCCGTATTAAAGGAATTAAAGGACGCCAGCAAAAAAGTAAAAAAGGTTTATCTCGCAGCCGACCCCGATCGTGAGGGTGAAGCGATTGCCTGGCATCTTGCCCATGCCTTGGAGTTGGACGATACGGAGAGCTGCCGCGTCGTGTTTAACGAAATTACGAAACAGGCAGTCAAGGACGCATTTAAAACGCCGCGCAAAATCAATATGGACCTGGTCAACGCCCAGCAGGCCAGACGCATTCTGGACCGGCTCGTCGGTTACAAGATCAGTCCGCTTTTGTGGAAAAAGGTGAAGAAGGGTCTGTCCGCGGGCCGTGTCCAATCGGTGGCGGTCAAGATCATCATCGACCGGGAAAACGAAATCAACGCGTTCATACCGGAAGAGTACTGGTCCATCACGGCCCAGCTCGCTAAAGGAGATTCCGTTTTTGAAGCGAAATTCCAGCAGCTGAACGGCCAGAAGAAAGAACTGTCGCGCGAGGATGAAGTGAACGAAGTGCTCGCGGCCATTAAAGGGGCCACCTTTAAAGTCAGCGAAGTGAAGGAGAAGGAACGCCAGCGGCATCCTTCGCCTCCGTTTACAACAAGCTCCCTGCAGCAGGAAGCTGCCCGGAAGCTTAATTTCCGTGCCGCGAAAACGATGTCCGTCGCCCAGCAGCTGTACGAAGGCGTAGAGCTTGGGAAAGAAGGGACCGTCGGTCTCATCACTTATATGCGTACGGATTCCACCCGGATTGCCGGATCGGCCCAGGAGGAAGCAAAGGAATTTATTAGCGGGAAGTACGGCGATACATTTGTCCCCGAATCTCCGCGGGAGTATTCCAAAAAATCGGCGAATGCCCAGGATGCCCACGAAGCGATCCGGCCGACTTCGGTTATGCGCGATCCCGACTCGGTGAAGGCGTTCATGAGCCGTGATCAATACCGTCTTTACAAGCTCGTTTGGGAACGTTTCGTTGCCAGTCAGATGGCTTCTGCCATACTGGATACGCTTTCCGTCGATATCGCCGCCGGGCCTGCCGTATTCCGCGCAACCGGTTCGAAAGTCCGCTTCCAGGGCTTTATGAAGGTATATGTGGAAGGCAACGACGACGGCACAACGGAAGAAGAGAAGTTTTTGCCTGCGCTGACCGTGGGTGATAAGCTGAAGAAGGAAGATATCGAACCGAAGCAGCACTTCACGCAGCCGCCTCCGCGCTATACCGAAGCCCGGTTGGTCCGGGCGATGGAGGAGCTCGGGATCGGACGGCCAAGTACGTATGCGCCGACGCTGGAGACGATCCAAAAGCGCGGTTACGTGGCGATCGAAGAAAAAAAGTTCATTCCAACCGAGTTGGGTGAATTGATCATTGAGCAAATGGAACAGTTTTTCCCGGAAATTCTCGATGTGGAATTTACGGCCCACATGGAAGACGACCTCGACCATGTCGAGGAAGGCTCTGAGGATTGGGTCAAGGTGTTGGCCGAATTTTATTCTTCCTTTGAAAAGCGCTTGGAAGTGGCCGAGGAAGAAATGAAGGAAATCGAAATCGAGGACGAGGTGTCCGACGAAATTTGCGACAAATGCGGCAGACCGATGGTATACAAATTGGGTCGGTTCGGCAAATTCCTCGCCTGCTCCGGATTTCCGGAATGCCGGAACACGAAGCCGATCGTCAAGGATATCGGAGTCACTTGTCCGAAATGTAAGGAAGGGCACGTGGTCGAACGCCGAAGCAAGAAGGGGCGGATTTTCCACGGCTGCGACCGCTATCCGGAATGCGATTTCGTATCCTGGGATAAGCCGTCGCCGAAGCCTTGTCCGAAATGCGGCTCCCTGATGGTCGAGAAGCGCAACAAACAGGGAGTACGGCTCCAATGCACGGCATGCGATCATACCGAGCCCCTGGAAGATAACGAAGACAACGAAGAAATCTTGTAACTGTAAACAGCAGGGGGTAATGAAGTTGACAGAAGTACAGCAGGTAACCGTCATCGGAGCAGGTCTGGCAGGCAGCGAGGCTGCCTGGCAGATCGCGAGCCGGGGGGTTCCCGTGAAGTTATACGAAATGCGTCCGGTTGTGAAGACGCCAGCGCACCATACGGACAAATTCGCCGAACTCGTCTGCACCAATTCGCTGCGTGCCAACGGGCTCAGTAACGCAGTCGGCGTCATCAAAGAAGAAATGCGGATGCTGGATTCGCTGATCCTGAAGTCCGCCGACAAAAATGCGGTTCCTGCCGGAGGAGCTCTGGCGGTGGACCGCGATGGTTTTTCCGGGGATATTACGAGCACGCTCCATAACCATCCGCTGATTGAAGTCGTAAATGAAGAAATTCAGCATATACCAGAAGAAGGGATCGTCGTCATCGCCACAGGCCCGCTGACTTCGCCTGCGCTCTCCGCAGAGATTAAAGCGCTCATGGGCGAAGAGTATTTCTACTTCTATGACGCGGCAGCTCCAATCGTAGAGAAAGACTCCATCGATATGAGCAAAGTATACCTGGCTTCCCGCTACGATAAAGGCGAAGCGGCTTACTTAAACTGTCCGATGACCGAAGAGGAGTTCAACGCGTTCTATGACGCGCTGGTCAATGCGGAAGTCGCGCAGTTGAAAGAGTTTGAGAAGGAAGTGTACTTCGAAGGATGCATGCCGATCGAGGTCATGATGAAACGGGGCAAGCAAACGGCGCTGTTCGGGCCGATGAAGCCGGTGGGGCTGGTGAACCCGCATACGGGCGAACTTCCTCATGCGGTTGTGCAGCTGCGCCAAGATAATGCTGCAGGCACGCTGTACAATCTGGTCGGCTTCCAAACCCACCTCAAATGGGGCGAGCAGAAGCGCGTATTCTCCATGATTCCGGGACTGGAAAATGCGGAATATGTGCGCTACGGCGTCATGCACCGGAACACATTCATCAACTCGCCGAAGCTGCTCCAACCGACCTATCAGCTGAAAACGAATGAGAACCTGTTTTTTGCCGGTCAAATGACGGGGGTAGAGGGATATGTGGAATCTGCCGCTTCCGGGCTTATAGCGGGCATCAATGCTGCGAGAAAGGCGCTTGGCCAGGACCTTGTCGTGTTCCCTGACACAAGCACACTTGGCAGCATGGCTCACTATATTACGACTGCAGATTCGGAGCACTTCCAGCCGATGAACGCCAACTTCGGCCTGCTGCCGAAACTGGAGAAGAAAATCCGTAACAAAAAAGAAAAGAACGAGGCGCTGGCCAATCGGGCTTTGGAGACGATTGCCGCGTTCATCCGGGAAGCCGAACTAGCAACTGAACATCAGGAAGTATAGATTAGGAGGTCTGTAGGTATGGATTTATCTTTTCATGCGACAACCATTTGCGCTGTACGCCATAACGGAAAAGCGGCGATCGCCGGTGACGGCCAGGTGACCTTCGGTGAAAATGTCATTATGAAGCAGACCGCCAAAAAGGTGCGCCGCCTGTACAGAGGCCAGGTTGTTGCCGGCTTTGCAGGCTCTGTGGCGGATGCCATCACCCTTTTTGAAAAATTCGAGAACAAACTGGAGGAGCATCACGGCAATTTGCAGCGTGCCGCCGTGGAACTCGCCAAGGACTGGCGCCAGGACCGCGTTCTCCGCAAGCTTGAGGCACTCATGATCGTTATGGATAAAACCGGCATGCTGCTCATTTCCGGGGGCGGTGAAATTATCGAGCCGGACGACGACGTGCTGGCGATTGGCTCAGGAGGCAATTTTGCACTCTCTGCCGGACGGGCGCTGAAGCGTCACGCCCAAGACTTGGAAGCGAAGGATATCGCGCGGGAAGCTTTGCAAATTGCTTCGGAAATCTGCATATACACCAACGGAAATATCATTGTGGAAGAGTTGTAAGGGTGGAGGAATGCATATGGATAACCAAAGTATGACGCCAAGACAAATCGTGGCCGAACTGGATAAATACATTGTAGGCCAGAAGCAGGCGAAGAAATCCGTCGCCGTCGCACTACGAAACCGTTACCGCCGCAATCGGCTTCCGGAGGACGTTCGGGACGAAATCGTCCCGAAGAACATCCTGATGATCGGTCCGACGGGGGTGGGCAAGACCGAAATCGCCAGACGTTTGGCGAAACTGGTCAATGCGCCTTTCGTGAAGATCGAAGCCACCAAATTTACGGAAGTGGGATACGTCGGCCGCGACGTGGAATCCATGGTCCGCGATTTGATCGAAACGTCCATCCGCATGGTCAAAGCGGAGCGGACGGAGAAAGTAAAGGACCGGGCGGAAGAGCTCGCCAACGACCGAATCGTGCAAATTCTCGTTCCGCCTGCCGGTAAAAACAAGGCGCAGCGCAACCCGTTTGAAATGCTGTTCGGCAACGGCAACCAGAATGCGCAAGAAACCGAGGAGGATAAGGAGCAGGACAGCACCGTGGCCGAACGCCGGCGCCAGGTGAAGTTTAAGCTCCAGTCCGGCAGCCTAGAAGATGACATGATCGAAATCGACGTTGAAGACAACTCGCCGACGATGATGGATATGCTGGCCGGGCAAGGGAATGACCAGATGGGCATGAACATGCAGGAAATGTTCGGCAGCCTTCTGCCCCGCCGGACGAAGAAGCGGAAGCTGCCGATCCGGGAAGCGCGCAAGGTGCTGACGCAGGAGGAAGCGACGAAGCTGATCGATATGGACGACGTTATCGCCGATTCGGTTCTTCGTGCCGAGCAGTCGGGTATTATCTTTATCGACGAAATTGATAAAGTTGCCAGCCAGGGCAAAGGTACGGGGCCTGACGTGTCCCGTGAAGGTGTCCAAAGGGATATTCTCCCGATCGTGGAAGGATCGACGGTCATGACTAAATACGGACCGGTAAAGACGGATTTTATCCTCTTTATCGCAGCGGGTGCATTCCATATCGCGAAACCGTCCGACCTCATTCCCGAGCTTCAGGGCCGCTTCCCAATCCGCGTGGAGCTGAGCAGCCTGACTCTCGACGACTTCGTGTCGATTCTGACCGAGCCGAAGAACGCTTTGACCAAGCAGTATACGGAATTGCTCAAAACCGAGGACATCGAGGTCAAATTCGATCCGGAAGCGATCCGGGAAATCGCCAAAATTGCCGCGACCGTTAACCAGAACACCGAGAATATCGGCGCGCGCAGACTGCATACGATTCTGGAAAAGCTGCTCGAGGATTTGTCGTTTGAGGCTCCAGAGCTGACTCTAGAGAACATGATCATTACGCCGGAATACGTGCGCGAGAAGCTGGCCGACATCGCCCAGGATCGCGATTTGAGCCAATATATATTATAAACCGACAAAATTGTCGTTTCGTGGACATGTCAGAAGGATGAACATCCTCCGGGCATGTCTTTTTGTTGTGGTCAGAGAAGATGACCGGAGAAAGGAAAGACAGTCCAGATATCGCAATGAATACCAAGCCGACAAGGGGAGCGATTCTGGTAAGCGTATACACAAGAGACGTTATTTTGCGACACTTTCGCAAATCTGAAATTCTAGGACTACTCCGCTTGAGTTTTTATCGAATTGTGACATCAGCCCTGTCCTATGTAAGCCCATAAACCCTTATCCTGCAAAGATTTAGCAAAGTTTTCAGAGAAATTAAGAACAAAGACCTTCTTTCTGGGAAAAGATAGGGCTTTTTTCTTATTGTAATATGTCCCAATCTTTAAGAAACTTAGGATATACGACAATATAGTAATTTTTTCTACTTTAGACCTAGAACAAGCAATATTTCTAAGGACTTTTGTCGAAAAAAAGTGAAATTGGGAAGAAAGTTCCCCGAGGCGAAACAGTAAAGTTATGGAAAATAAGGGGGATGCGGAATGGATTTGCTGAACAGCGTCAGCTTTCAACGCTTGGAAGGCGGACTTCAGGCGGCAAACACGCGCCAGAGGGTCATTGCGAACAACATTGCCAATGTCGATACGCCTTATTTCAAGCGGTCCGAAGTGTCGTTTGAAAGCCTGCTTCAGCAGGAAATAAATGGATCTGCGCCTCAGCTTCGCGGCAGGGTCACCGATCCCCGGCACTTCGTCATAGGTCCTACGAATTCGGTCCCGGATCCAGTTGTAACGGAGGACCAATCGACAGCCATGAACAACAATATGAACAATGTGGATATTGACCGGGAGATGTCCGCACTGGCTGATAATCAGCTTCAGTACAATGCCTATATCCAGCAGATGAACGACCAGATCAAAATGATGCGGACAGCTATTGAAGGGAGATAATCGCGGATGAACATGAACAGCAGCTTTGGGATCAGCGCCTCGGCACTGACGGCACAGCGTTTGCGGATGGACGTCATTTCATCCAACATTGCGAATGCGGAAACGACGAGAGCATCGGTGGTGGATGGCAAAGCGGTGCCGTACCGGCGCAAAATGGTCGTGCTTTCGCAGAATGAATCGGACTTCTCAACTATGCTGAAAGCACAAATGAACGGACAAAATGCAGGACAGGGAGTGAAAGTGGCCGCAATCCAGGAGGATCAGACGCCGCTGAAGCCGGTATACAACCCGACTCATCCGGATGCTGATGCGGAAGGGTACGTGTACATGCCTAACGTGGATATCGCCAAAGAAATGATTGATATGATTTCGGCTACTAGATCGTACGAAGCGAACGTCACTGCGCTGAATTCCTCGAAAGCGATGATCACCAAGGCCTTGGAAATAGGTCGTTAATCCTAGTTCGTACAATTAAAAGCAGGTAAGGAGGGACATTGATGATTCAAAACTCGATGTTTTCGACACAAACGATCCAACCGCTCGAAATGAAACAAAGCGCTTCTAGTGCAAGCAAGACGCCAGCCCAATCTCTCAGTGATTTCGGATCCTATTTGGATAATGCGCTGAATCAGGTAGCCGGGCAGGAGAAAGCCGCCGAAGAAATGAGCAATCAATACATGCTCGGACAAGTCGACGTAGACCAGGTGATGATTTCTTCGCAAAAAGCGCTTCTCAGCCTGGAATTGACGACACAAATTCGGAATAAAGCGATCGAAGCGTACCAAGAGATCATGCGGACGCAAATTTAAAGGCTGCAGATATAAGAGTGAACAAAGGATATGGCGGATCGCCTGAACCTATTCATTCATAGATTTTTGCTAAGTTTTCGGGTGGGGTGGGTGACGTTGTGAACGAAAGAATCGTCCAGTATAAGGACAAAGTCGTTCAGTACTGGAATCAATTCAGCAAAAAACAGAAAATTTTATTCATTTCTACGATTGCTTTTATCATCATCGCCATTGTCGTGTTGACCATGCAGTTTTCCAAAACGGAGTATGAAGTGGCTTTCAAGGATCTGAACGCCAGCGACTCTGCGGGAATCATGAGCTACCTCGAGACGAACAACATTCCGTATAAATTGAGTCCTGACGGACAATCCATATCGGTACCAAGCACGCAGGCAGCCCGCATCAAGGTCGATGTCGGCTCGCAGGGACTCATTCAGAACGGATCCATCGGATTCAAAACATTCGATCAATCATCGTCGATCGGCACAACCGACAGCGAGTTTAATGTCAAATACAACAACGCATTGAACGGCGAGGTCGAGCAGCTGCTTACCAGCATGAATGGGATAAATAAGGCTAAAGTCCTGGTAAACCTGCCGAAGGAAAGTGTGTTTGCAAGCGAAGAAGACCAGGAGAAAGCAAGCGCCTCTGTCGTGCTTACCTTTAAGCCGGGCTATCATCCAAGCCAGCAAACGATCGACGGGTACTTCAACTTGGTTAAGACCGCCGTACCGAATTTACCGGTGGAGAATATCACCATCACCGAATCGGAAGGCAACACGGAGCTGCTGTCGTCGGCACAAGGCGGTTCAGGAACGCTGTCCTCGTCCGTCGAAGAAAATTTCGCGCTTCAGAAAAAGTTCGAAAGCGAAGTGCGCCAGAACGTTAAAGAATTTCTGAGCCAGTTCATGGGACCGAATAAAGTCGATGTCCTTGTCGTTTCCAAGCTGAATTTCGACAAAGTTCAGAGCAAGGAAAACATGGTGACACCGGTAGATACCGAAAACATGAAAGGCATCGAAATCAGCGTCCAGGAAATTTCGAAGAATTATACGGGTAAGAGCAGTCCGGATAGCGGAGTGGCTGGCACGGGTCAGACCCAGGTGCCGGGGTATCCAAGTAACTCGTCTACAGGAGATGTAACTTCCGAGGATTTGTCCAAGACGATCAATTACGAGGTTAACCATATTACCAAAGACATTGTCGCCAGTCCCTATACCGTAAAAGATTTAACCATAAACGTAGCTGTTGAACCACCAACAGGTCAAACCAGTGTAGATCAACAAACCAGAGATGCCATTCAGAATATCTTGGTGAATATCGTAAGGGCATCGCTTGCCGATTCCGGTATTACATATACAGACGCTGATTTGGCTAAAAAAGTTTCGGTCTATTCACAACCTTTCAGTGGTAATGTTACCCAGCCGAGTGGAATCAAGCTTTCCAAAGGCATGCTGTGGGGAATCGGCCTGGCCGCGCTCGCGCTTCTTGCGGGTGGAGGTTACCTGATTTACCGCCGCCGCAAAAACAGAGAGGAAATCGAAGAAGATCTTCCGCTGCCGCCTGCGGCAGAGTTTCCTTCCATTAATCTGGAGAGCGTGACGAACGAAAGTCAGGTGCGGAAACAGCTGGAGACGCTGGCGAAGAGAAAGCCGGATGAATTCGTCAACCTGCTGCGTACATGGCTCGCCGATGAATAGGGGGTGGATTTATGGCAAAAGCAAACAGCCAGGTACTGAGCGGGCGCCAGAAGGCGGCCATCCTGCTCATTACGCTGGGACCGGAAGTGTCCGCACAAATTTTCAAGCATTTGCGTGACGACGAAATCGAGCAGCTGACGCTGGAAATCGCCAATGTACGCAAAGTGGACAGTGTGGAAAAGGACCTGATCATGTCCGAGTTCCATCAAATCTGTCTGGCTCAGGAATATATTTCTCAGGGCGGCATCAACTACGCCAAGGAAATCCTTGAAAAGGCGCTCGGCTCGCAGAAGGCGCTTGAGGTCATCAACCGCCTGACGGCGACGCTGCAAGTACGCCCGTTCGATTTTGCCCGCAAAGCGGATCCGAACCAGATTTTGAACTTTATACAGAACGAAAATGCCCAGACGATCGCCTTGGTGCTGTCTTACCTGCAATTTGAGCAGGCGGCGGCGATCCTGTCCTCCCTGCCGCAGGAGAAGCAGGCGGATGTGGCCAGAAGAATCGCGGTCATGGACAGCACGTCGCCTGAAGTCATCGCCCAGGTGGAGCGCGTGCTGGAGCAGAAATTGTCGGCAACCGTGACGCAGGATTACACGAATGCCGGCGGCATCGAATCGATCGTCCAGATTCTGAACGGGGTCGACCGGGGAACGGAGCGCACGATCCTCGATTCGCTCGAAATTCAGGATCCGGAGCTCGCCGAAGAAATCAAGAAGAGAATGTTCGTGTTCGAAGATATCGTCAACGTCGACAACCGCTCCATTCAGCGGATCATCCGCGACATCGAGAATGCGGACCTGCAGCTTGCCCTCAAGGTGGCGAGCGAAGAAGTGCGGGACGTCATTTTCCGCAACATGTCCAAGCGGATGGCCGAAACCTTCAAGGAAGAGATGGAGTATATGGGGCCTGTGCGGCTGCGTGACGTCGAAGAAGCTCAGACCCGCATCGTAGGCACGATCCGCAGACTGGAAGAAGCCGGGGAGATCATCATCGCCCGCGGCGGAGGAGATGACATCATTGTCTAATTTGATTAAATCTTCGCAGTACGTGCCGGTGGAAGCCCTCAAGCGGCTGGAGCTGGCAAAGCATTATGCACAGCCGGAGCAGGCTGCGGAAGCGGATGAGGTCCAGATTGAAGAGATCCGTGCCCAGGCGGATGAAGAGAGCAAACGGCTCAGCCAGGAGATGCTGCAGGATGCCAAGGAGTTCGCGGAGAGTCATATCCGCGAGGCATCGGAGGAGGCGCAGCGGATTCTGGCCGAGAACGAGGAGAAGATCAACGCCTGGTGGCAAGAACGCAGAGAGCAGGACGAGCACCTGATCGAAGCGGTGAAGTCGGAAGGCTATGCGGAAGGATACCGGGAGGGCGCCGAGAAAGCGGAGGCGGACCTGCAGGCCAAGCTTCAGGAAATGATGGCTGAAGCCCAGTCTGTATTACGGCATGCCTATATGATCAAGGAGCAGATCATTCAGGAGGCGGAGCCCTTCCTTGTTGATCTAAGCTGTGCCATCGCCGAGAAGGTGATCGACAAGCAGCTGACCGTAGATCAGGATTATGCCATTGATCTGATTCGGAAGAACTTATCCCGCAAACGGGAGCAGGGTGTGATTACGCTCTGCGTGGCGCCCGAGCACTTCGCTTTTGTCCAGGCCGCCCGGGAGGAACTGAGCGTTGCGATCGATTCGCAAGCGGAGCTGCAAATTTTGCCGGATGCCACGGTCCATGACCATGGCTGCGTCATCCGCTCTTCTTTCGGCAGCGTCGACGCGCGCGTGGAAACGCAGCTGACCGAAATCAAAAAAGAGCTGATACGCATCGCTCTGGATGAAGGGGAACGGAGAGACCAAGATGAAGGTGCTTGACAGCGGACGGTATATGGAGCATTTGCGGAACATCGATCCGGTCCGGATCAACGGAAAAGTCACCCAGGTCATCGGACTGATGGTCGAGTCGGAAGGGCCGGACGCCAGCGTCGGGGACGTCTGCTACATTTATCCGAGCAAAGGCGCCAAGCCGCTGCAGGCGGAAGTTGTTGGCTTTCGCGACAATAAGGTTCTGCTCATGCCGCTTGGTGAGCTGCAGTCGATCGGACCGGGTTGCGATGTGGTCGGCACGGGCAAGCCGCTTAGCGTTCAGGTAGGCTCCGAGCTGCTTGGCAAGGTTCTGGACGGTTTGGGGCAGCCGCTCGACGGCTCGCTGATTCCGACCCGAATGCCGCACAGCTCGACGTATAACACGCCGCCTAACCCGCTGAATCGGCCGAGGGTACTTGAGCCGATCAGCATCGGTGTTCGGGCGATCGACGGCCTGTTAACCATCGGCAAAGGGCAGCGGGTCGGGATCTTCGCAGGATCCGGTGTTGGGAAAAGTACGCTGATGGGCATGATCGCACGCAACACCGCGGCGGATGTCAACGTCATCGCACTGATCGGCGAGCGGGGACGGGAAGTGCTCGATTTTATCGAGCGGGACCTGGGTCCCGAGGGGCTGCAGCGCTCGGTGGTCATCGTGGCCACCTCCGACCAGCCTGCGCTCATCCGGATCAAGGGAGCGCTGATCGCGACGACCATCGCTGAATATTTCCGGGACCGGGGCATGAACGTCATGCTGATGATGGATTCCGTGACTCGCTATGCGATGGCGCAGCGGGAAGTAGGCCTGGCGATTGGCGAACCGCCGGCGATGCGCGGTTATACGCCGTCGGTGTTCGCGAGCCTGCCGAAGCTGCTCGAACGGGCGGGAACGGGGCCGCAGGGTTCCATTACCGCCTTCTACACCGTGCTCGTCGACGGAGACGACATGAACGAGCCGATCGCGGATGCGGTGCGGGGAATCCTGGACGGGCACATCGTGCTGAACCGGGGTATCGCGAACAAGGGTCATTTTCCCGCGATCGACGTGCTGGCCAGTATCAGCCGGGTGATGAAGGATATCGCGCCGCGAGAGCAGACGGACGCTGCGGATAATTTGAAGCGGCTGATGGCCGTATATAAAGAATCCGAGGACCTGATCAACATCGGCGCTTACCAAAAAGGCTCAAACGAACAGATCGATGAAGCCATCGATTCCATCCAGGCCATCTGGGATTTTACCAAGCAGCGTGTAGACGAAAAAGTGACGTTGGACCAGGTTCAAGAACGTTTGATTTCCGAATTTTCAAGGAGATGAACTTAAGGGATGAGATTTCAGTACGCGTTCCAAAAAATTGTCGACCTCAAAAGCAACGAACGTACCCAAGCGGAATGGATGCTGTCCAGCGCCATCGGCAAGCTCCAGGCGGAAGAAAAATCACTGGGGGAACTGCTGGACATCCGGGAGAACATGGCCAAGCAGCTTCAGGAAGCCGCCGGTCAGTGCGTCCCCGTCTCCATGATTCAGGAAATTCAGGCGTATGTCGAATATTTGGACCAATGCATCCGGATGAAGCATGTGGAAGTGAACAGAGCCAATATGAAGGTTCAGATGCAGCAGAATCATTTGTCCACAAAGATGCTGGATGAAAACGTTTGGTTAAAAGCACGGGACAAAGCAAAGACGGCATTTCAGCAGCAGGCGCTCCTGCATGAGCAGAACGAGCTTGACGAGATGGCGACCGTGCGGTTCGCCATGAGCGCAAGGGCGAGATGAGCGAAAGTGGATATAGAGCTGCTGGCTGGGGGGTGGAACAACTGTGGCACGAACAGATTTTGAAGAACTAGAGAAAGAATCAACAGGGGGATTTGAACGGTTTTTGTTTTTTGTCATACCAATCATCTTTACGGTGGTGCTTCTGGGCGTGCTTCTGATGCTGCTGAACACCAATGTGCGGAACGAAGTGCTCGGCGTTGCCAACAAAATTCCGGTTGTGAAAAATTGGGTCCCGGATCCGGTCAAGGATCCAAAAGCGGCCAAGCTGGACAAAACCAAAGCACAGGTGGAGAGTGCGACCGCAACGATCAAGGAGCTGAAAAGCCAACTGGCCGCCAAGGAAGCGGATCTTCAGAAGGCCAAGGAAGACCAGCAGCAGCAGGACAGCAAAATCAATTCGCTGCAGACGCAAATCGATCAGCTGCAGGAAAGCAGCTCGCAGGCTGCGGATGCGCAGGCCGGAAACACGGCTGATGATTATGAGAAGCAGGTTAAGAATTTGGCGAAAATGTACGCCGGTATGAGCCCGAGCAAAGCGGCGCCGATACTGCAGAACATGACTACGGAGGAGGTCGTTCAGCTGCTGAACGCCATGGATGCGGATAGTAGAATGAACATCCTCGCTAAGATGGATCCGAAAATGGCGGCGGATATCACGCTGAAGATGAAGGATTCCGTGTCATCCAGCGATTTGGCGATCGCGGCGCTTCAGTCCAGGGTGAACAAGGACAGCGCCGCGCAGACGACACCAACGTCAACCGGGCTCGACAAGGCTCAAATCAGCCAGACGTTCGGGTCGATGAACGCGGATAGCGCGGCCAATCTGCTGCTGGCGATGTACAAGATCAGTCCGGAGAAAGTACTGACGATTCTGGGCGCCGTCGCAGATTCGACACGGTCAAGCATTTTGGATTCGATGAGCAAAACAGACCAGAAAACGAGCGCTGTCATTCTCAACAAATTGCTGGGCAGCAAGTAGTGATTCTTTTCAACCAGAGCTTCTTTTCAACAGGGTACATGAATGTAGTACTGCGCGCGAAAGGAGGTGAAAACAAAGATGAGCCTGATATTTCAAAACATTTCTGGCGCGACAGCAGGTGCGAAGACGGCGGGAGCGA
Source organism: Paenibacillus sp. XY044 (assembly GCF_002257645.1). Classification (GTDB taxonomy): domain Bacteria; phylum Bacillota; class Bacilli; order Paenibacillales; family Paenibacillaceae; genus Paenibacillus_AQ. The sequence goes on from NZ_NQMO01000001.1 coordinate 230,013, forward strand.
ATGGTGCTTCGGCAAACGCCTCGGCGGGGACAGCACTGATACCGGCATTTGGAGTCTCGTTGACTCAGCTGATGACAGGTACCGCAGGCGGTTCGCAGGAAGCTTCGGCCATGAACGGTGTGGCGTCGCTTTTGGAAGGGCTGCTGAAAAATGCTCAAACGACCGCAGTTCAAGGAAATGGGGACAGTGATGAGCAGAACGCCGCAGCATTGCTGCAAAGCCTCGTCCTGGATGCCGATCAGCTGGACGAAGCGGTTGCCGAAAATCCCGACGTAATGAGCGCCCTGCAGAGCTGGATTCAGCAGGTAACCACCTTGCTGCTAAACGTTCAAGGAAACGGCGCGGAACAGCTGGAAGACACGCCGGTAAATGAGGGAGATCATGCCTTGACGGCACTGGCCAGCCACCCGGCAACGGCACGGTTTGCCGCACAGGACGCGTTGGCCCAGCTGATCACGGTGCTGCAGCAGCCAAATACGGGGGCGGACACCACGGCGCAAGCGGCAGAACTCCTGGGAACGTTCCACAACCTGGTTCAGAACGCCACAGCTCCCGGGAAAAGCAAACCGGCGGCTCTGGTCAAGGATTCGGAAACGGCGGCACCACAGCATGCGGCACCAACGTTCCAGCCTAAAGCGGAAGGACAAGCCAGCCGCATATCCGCGTTGTTGGAAGCGATCCGGCAGCAGCCTGCAGGCGATACTGCATCGGCGGCAAGCGGCAAGGCCGTGCTGAGTTCCGTCTTGACGAGCCACCAGCCGAATGCCGATTCGCAAACAGCAGCATCCGCTGCAGGCCCTTCTTCCGGCGAAGAAGTGGAATCGGCGAAGCCGGAGGACCCGGCAACCAGCCAGACGACGGTAACGGCAGGGCAGCTCGTGATGAAAGAAGGCATTCAGCCGCCTCATAAGGCAGCGGAGCCAACGGTGCCAGTGACGCAGTTTGCCAAAGAAATGGGCACATTTGTCGTAAACAAGCTGGAAATCGTGAAGCATGAAGGCATATCGGAAGCGAAAATATCGCTGTACCCGGAACATTTGGGTCAGGTCGATATCAAGCTGACGATGCAAAACGGCCAGCTCGTTGCCCAATTTACAACCGAGCATGCCGGAGCCAAAGATTTGCTGGAACAGCAGATGAGTCAGCTCCGCAGCACGCTGCAATCGCAGGGCGTTCAGGTTGAGAAACTCGTGGTAACGCAAAACCCTTCGCTGCAGTCCCAAATGTATCACGACGGACGTCAATCCCAATCGGGTCAGCAGCAGCCGAACCGCCGGCAGAAGGACAAGGACGCTTCCTCCGAAGATGCCATGACCGTGGCCGAGCTGGGAGACGAGCTGAATGAATGGCTTGTCCGGCAGCAGGCGGATCAAGGAAATACATTTACGGCAAAAGCGTAAAACGGAGGTGAACAACTAAATGTCAGATATCGTATCGACAAGCAACATTTGGCCTAACTACTCGGCATCTAATGTGCAGAAGGCCAGCACAAAAACGCAGACGCTCGGCAAAGACCAGTTTCTGAGCATTCTGGTGACCCAGCTTCAAAACCAGGACCCGATGCAGCCGATGGAGGACAAGGAATTTATCGCCCAGATGGCGCAGTTCACCTCGGTCGAGCAGCTAATGAACATATCCAGCCAACTGACCGCGATGAGCCAGTCCCTTGGCAATGTATCGGGACTGATCGGCAAACAGATCAGCTGGGTCGATGGCGGAAGCAGTTCCGATGAATCGGGCGAAAGCGCGCCTGAAATCAAATCGGGCATCGTAGATTCGATTATCGTCAAGGACGGCGTTCAATACGCTTCCGTTGGATCGGTGGCGATTCCGATTACGAAGATCATCGAAATCATGGATGCCAAGCAGGAAGAAGATACGCCGCCGGTGGATACGGATACATCGTCGTCTGAAGGTACATCGAATGCGGGCAGTGGCTCTGAATCCGGAGAAACAGGCGCAGAGGCTTCAAGTGCAGCGGCAGAAGAGGGTACATCCGGCGGAAACGGGGAGTCGGCATGAACGAACGGATGACGATCGGACAGCTCTATCCCGGAAGAATATATCCGGCAGCGCCCGGCAAGACATCGAAACCGGCTACGACGCAGGACGCTTCGTCCCAAACGTCATTTGATGAACTGCTGCAGGGGAACCTGCTCAAGTTCAGCAATCATGCCGCCAAGCGGCTGGAGCAAAGAGGGATCGAAATCAAGGGGGAACAGCTGGACCGGCTGAACCATGCCGTTGAGAAGGCTGCCGCCAAAGGCAGTAAAGAATCGCTGATCCTGATGAAGGATATGGCGCTCATCGTCAACGTTCCTAACCGAACGGTCGTGACGGCGATGGACGGCAAATCTATGAAAGACAATGTGTTTACCCAAATCGACAGCGCGGTCGTGCTGTCGTAAGCTGGCTGGCCCGAACCGGAAAGCCAGGGAACTGCTGACCGACTGACGCAGTTCATTCTACAAACCTAGGAGGAAACAGACCAATGTTGAGATCGATGTATTCAGGCGTTTCAGGGATGCGCGGATTCCAAACCAAGCTCGACGTAATCGGCAACAATATCGCCAACGTCAACACGACGGGCTTCAAATCCGGCCGGGTCATGTTTAAGGATGTCATGAGCCAGACCGTATCGGGCGTGACTGCGCCGGACGGTACGGACCAAGCCGGAGTCAATGCCAAGCAGATTGGTCTCGGCGTGTCCATCGGTTCGATTGACACCGTCCATACGGCAGGAAGCGCGATGACCACCAACGTTCCGACGGATCTGCGGATCGACGGAGACGGATTCTTTCTTATTAAACTGTCAGGCGACCAGGAAACTCCATTTCTGACCCGCGCCGGTGACTTCCATGTGGATGCCCAGAAAAACCTGGTGACTTCGGACGGGATGTTCGTATGCGATTCCGATGGTACTCCCATTACGCTTCAAGCGGAGACGGTTTCGTTCTCGATTTCCCAAGATGGAACCATTATTCAGAAACTGGCGGACGGGACTACCGATAATGGAACGATTATCGGTGTGGGTAAGGTGACGAACCCGGAAGGTCTGGAGAAAATCGGCGGCAACCTGTACCGGATGACATTGAACGCCAACGATGGAGGAACGCTTACACCTACAACGGGTAACGACGCAGATGCAGGAACTGGCGCAATCGTAGCCGGGCAGCTGGAAATGTCCAACGTCGACCTGACCGGCGAATTCACCGAAATGATCGTCGCCCAGCGCGGTTTCCAGGCGAACTCTCGGATCATTACGACCTCCGACGAAGTTCTGCAGGAAATTGTCAATCTGAAGCGCTAGTAGAGTGAAATGACGGGGGAGGCCTGTCCTCCTCCGATTTCCATAGGAGGCCTGCTATGATTTTAGTTACCCGTTTAAACGGCTCACCATTATGGCTGAATGCCCTGCTTATCGAAACAGTGGAAGAAACGCCGGACACGTATATTACCCTGGTTACGGGCAAACGAATGATTGTTTTGGAAAAAGCGGCGGAGGTCATTTCCCTGGTGAAGCAGTACAATCAGGAAATCGGCGTTCACAACGCAACTATTAAAGTGCAACAAACGGAGGAATCCCCATGAAAAAGATGCTGCCCTGGCTAATAACGATACTGCTGGCGATTACACTGATCGTGCTTGCCGCATTTTTGCTGATGGATAAATATTTCGGGAGCAGTTCAAGCGAAACGAAATCGGCGGCCCAAACGATCGAGGCTCCAAAATTATCGGCAGACGAGCTTGTGGAAATCACTTCGGAGATTACGGATATCAAGACCAATCTCGCGGATCAGGATTATATCGTATTGATGAATTTTGCGTTCCAATTGAACGACAAAAAATCGAAGGAAGAATTCGATAAGATCAAAGAATTCGAAATCAAGCCCATCATTATTAAGACGCTCGCCGATACGAGACCCGAGGAACTGAAGGGCTCCAAAGGAAAAGACCAATTAAGCGCAAAATTGATCAATCTGATCAACAAAACCCTGACACGAGGGAAGCTGACGCAAATCTCCATCACGAACTTTGTCTTGACGCCGCTGTAACATAACGACCGGAAACTGTAAGGGGGTGAGATGATTGGTTGATGTATTATCGCAAAATGAGATTGACGCCCTGCTCGCCGCACTGTCGTCCGGTGAAATGGATGCGGAGGAACTTAAAAAGGAAGAAACCCAGAAAAAAATCCGTTCCTATGATTTCAAGCGGGCCGTCCGCTTTTCCAAGGATCATATCCGAAGCCTGACACGCATTCACGAAAATTTCGCGCGGTATCTCACGACCTATTTTTCCGCACAGCTGCGGACGTTTGTTCAAATCAACGTGGTGCAGGTCGAGCAGCTTCCTTATGACGAGTTTATCCGCTCGATTCCGAAGATGACGATCCTTAATATATTTGAAGCGGAACCTCTCAAAGGCCGAATGGTGCTTGAGGTTCACCCCAACGTTGCCTACGCCATGCTGGATCGGCTGTTAGGCGGAGTCGGAAACGCTCCGTCCAAAATCAGCTCGCTCACTGAAATCGAAACGACGATCATGGAGAGGATTTTCAGCCGGGCGTTCGAGAGCTTGGCGGAAGCGTGGAAAACCGTGCTGGATATATCCCCGCGGATGGAAGCGATGGAGACGAATCCGCAGTTTATGCAGATCGTCTCACCGAACGAAACGATCGCCCTGATTTCGCTGAGCACCAAAATCGGCGATACGACCGGCATGATCAACCTCTGTATCCCACATGTGGTACTGGAGCCGATCATGTCGAAGCTCTCGGCCCATCAGTGGTTTGTATCCGAAAAGAAGTCCAGCTTGCCTGAGGAAGCCGAGTCGCTCAAAAACCGGATCAGCCAAGCCAAGCTGAACATGATAGCCGAGCTTGGGGAGTCTGTTATCTCCATTTCTGAATTTTTGGGATTGAACGTAGGGGACGTCATCAGCCTGGCCGAGCCGGTCCATTCGGGACTGAAGATCAAGGTTGGTGACCGGTTGAAGTTTATAGGAAGCCCGGGTACCGTCAAAGATCGCGTGGCCGTGCAAATCGACGAAATTGTCAGCGAAGGAGCTGAGGAACTTGACGAGTAAAGACTATTTATCCCAGGAAGAGATCGACGCCCTGCTGAAGCAGACCGAGGCCGCCGATTTCTCCCGGAATGCGGGTTCTACGGTAGACGATTATTTAACCCCTCTGGAGCAGGATGCACTGGGAGAGATCGGCAACATTACGTTTGGAAGTGCAGCCACCGCTCTTTCGACGCTGCTTGGCAAGAAGGTGGACATTACAACGCCGAAGGTGTCGATCATCACTCGCAGCGAGTTTGAGGAAGAGTTCCCCAAGCCGCATGTGGCTGTTCACGTCACTTATGTGGACGGGTTTGAAGGCATCAATTCTTTGGTCATCAAAACTCGCGACGCGCAGGTCATTGCCGACCTGATGCTGGGCGGGGAAGGTGATCCGCAAGACGAAGAGCTGAACGAAATCCATATCAGCGCGGTACAGGAAGCGATGAACCAAATGATGGGCTCGTCGGCTACCTCGATGTCGACCATATTTAACCGGTTCGTGAATATTTCGCCGCCGGGCATCGACATTTTGGACATGGCTAACGGCGACGGGGTCAACAGCCTGCCTTCCGAGCAGACGCTGATTAAGATCTCATTCCGGCTCAAAATCGGAGATTTGATCGATTCCACCATCATGCAGCTGCTTCCGGTGCAGTTTGCCAAAGACATGGTCAGCATGCTGATCCATGGTTCGGACGAGGCCGAGCAGTCGATGCAGCAAGCGGCTCCTGCGGTTGAAGCGCCAGAGCGGCCGGCACCTCAGCCAGAGGCTGCTTATCCGCCGCCGGCAGCCGGTCAGCCGGCACCGCAGCAGGATTACGGAATGCCGCCTGGTGCACCGGGCTATGGCGTGCCAGCTGCTGGAATGCCTGCATCCATGCCGGGGCAAGCGTACGATCCGAACATGCAGAATCCTTATGCGGCCATGCCGCAGCATTACGGGGCTATGCCTAATCGCAACGTAAATGTGCAGCCCGTGCAGTTTGCGAATTTGCAAGGTGGCACGTTCGGTCAAGTCGATCAAAATAATTTAAACTTATTGATGGACATTCCTCTTAAAGTCACCGTAGAATTAGGAAGGACCCAGAAGCAAATTAAGGATATCCTGGAAATGTCTCAAGGTTCGATCATCGAGCTGGACAAGCTGGCGGGTGAGCCGGTCGACATCCTGATCAACAATAAGCTGATCGCCAAAGGCGAGGTTGTCGTCATCGATGAAAACTTTGGGGTGCGTGTCACAGATATTCTCAGCCAGTGGGACCGAATACAAAAATTACAATAGCAAAATTTAGGGAGGATTTTTAATCAATGGCAAATCGAATTCTTATCGTGGATGACGCTGCATTTATGAGAATGATGATCCGTGATATTTTGACTAAAAACGGTTTTGAGGTAGTCGGTGAGGCCCAGGACGGATCCCAGGCCATCGAGAAATTCAAAGAGCTGCGTCCTGACCTGATTACGATGGACATTACGATGCCGGAAATGGACGGGATCGCCGCGCTGAAAGAAATCAAAAAGATCGATCCGGCCGCGAAGGTCATCATGTGCTCCGCCATGGGGCAGCAGGCGATGGTTATCGACGCCATCCAAGCAGGCGCCAAGGATTTCATCGTCAAACCGTTCCAGACCGACCGCGTCATTGAAGCCATCAACAAGACGCTGGGAGTATAGGACTTTAGATGGGTAATCCAGATACGCCGCTTCCCGGCTCCGGTAATTACGCTCTCAGCCTGGTATATGTCATCATCGTTCTGGCGGTAATTATCGCACTTATTATTCTTCTGATCCGTTTTCTCGGCCGGAAAAATAAAACTTGGTTCAGCAGCCGTTCGATCCGGACGCTGGGGGCCGTCGGACTGGGGCCGAACAAATCGCTCCAAGTCATTGAAATCGGCAGCAACGTTTATTTGGTCGGCGTAGGCGAAGACATTCGCCTCGTCGATAAAATTACCGACCCTGACGAAGTTGCCGTCATCCTGGCATCGTTTGAACAGGATCCGGCATACTCGCAGAACGGATTATCGCCTTTGGTGGCCAAGCTTGCTGCAAAACTGCGCAAAACGGGGCCGGTGTCTGAGGAGATCAACCTTGAGGAAACGCCGGAATTTCATGAAGTATTCGACGAAAAGCTGCGCCGGATGTCAAACCGTAAAGAGAAGATGGAAGAGCTCCTGCGGGAAGACAATACTACAGATCGGTTGAGGGAGCCATGAAAAAGAAGGTTTTGTTCGTTTGTATCATCGTTTCATTGATCAGCCTGCTTTCGGTAACAGCCGCCTTTGCGGATCCGATACCGAATATCGATATCCAGGTGGGGGACTCCGGAGGGAAGCCAAGCACCAGCTCACTCTCGATTCTGCTTCTCATCACGGTCATCAGCATCGCACCCGCGCTGCTGATGCTGATGACCAGTTTTACGCGGATCGTGGTCGTGCTCGGATTTGTCAGAACGTCGCTTGGTACTCAGCAGATGCCCCCTAACCAGGTTATCGTAGGGCTGGCTCTTTTTTTGACGCTGTTTGTCATGACGCCGACCTTTTCATCCATCAATGATGTGGCTCTGCAGCCATATTTAAAGGGAGAGCTGACGCAGACGCAGGCCTTGAACAAAGCGGCGGAACCGATGAAAAAGTTCATGTTCTCCAACACAAGGGAGAAGGACCTGCTGCTGTTTATGAAATATACCAAGGTCGAGAAGCCGAAGACCTACAAGGACATTCCGCTGACCGTCATGGTGCCGGCGTTCGCGATCAGCGAGCTCAAAACGGCATTTCAGATGGGATTCATGATCTTTATTCCTTTTCTCATTATAGATATCGTCGTATCCAGTACCCTGATGGCGATGGGCATGATGATGCTCCCGCCGGTCATGATCTCGCTGCCGTTTAAAATTTTGCTGTTTGTGCTTGTGGACGGTTGGTATTTGGTCGTCAAGTCGCTGCTGATGAGCTTTAATACCTGAATGAGTATGAAGAGGGGGCGGGAAGTTCAGCCATGAATTCGGAATTTATTATCGGTCTTGCCGGCCAGGCGGTATATACCGTACTGAAAGTCAGTGCGCCCATGCTGCTGCTGGGACTCATCGTCGGTCTGGTGATCAGCATTTTCCAGGCGACAACCCAAATCCAGGAGCAGACGCTGGCATTTGTGCCGAAAATTGTGGCAGTACTGCTGGCGATTCTTTTCTTTGGGCCCTGGATCCTGACGACGCTGGTGGATTTCACTTTTAACATTTTGGACAACTTGTACAAGTATATCGGATAGGCGGACTTATTCATGAACATGCTGCTGGAAAGTCTGCCGGTTTTTATGCTTATTTTTTGTCGAATTACAGCTTTTTTTGTTGTCGTTCCGGTGCTTTCATCCAGAGGAGTCCCGAATATTTTCAAAATAGGCATATCTTTTTTCATATCTGCGCTTGTGTACCTAACTTATGGCGTTCATCAGCAAGTTCCGGCAGATGTGACTTACGTCCTCTTGATCATCAGGGAAGTGCTGATCGGACTGCTGCTCGGATTTGTCGCCTATGTGCTGTTTATGGTCATCCAGACGGCCGGCTCATTCATCGACATCCAGATCGGCTTCGGCATCGCTAACGTGCTGGACCCGATGACGGGCACATCAGCGCCGGTGCTGGGCAACTTCAAGTACATGTTCGCCCTGCTGCTGTTTCTGACGATGAACGGGCATCACTACTTGCTGGACGGCATCATCCGAAGCTATGAATGGGTTCCGCTCTCCAACGAGTTGTTTATGAAGATGGCGGATGGCAGCCTGTCGGAATTTCTGATCAAGACGTTCGGCCAATCGTTTGTCCTGGCCTTTCAAATGTCGGCTCCACTCGTCACGGCGCTGTTTCTGACGGACATCGGGCTGGGATTTCTGGCACGTACCGCACCTCAGTTCAACGTGTTTGCCGTCGGCATGCCGCTGAAGATCATTGTCGGATTGATGGTTCTGTTTTTGCTAGTACCGAGCTTTTCCTATATTTTCGGCGAGTTGTTCGGGATCATGTTTGAGTCCATGCAGACGCTTCTGGGGATTATCGGTCACAAGCCTGCGTAATGCGAGGATGGAGGGAAGGAACGTGTCCTACAGGTATCCCCTGGACCTGCAGCTGTTTGGCGGAGAAAAAACCGAAAAGGCGACCCCGAAAAAACGGCAGGATACCCGGAAAAAGGGTCAGGTCGCCAAAAGCCAGGATTTAACCGGCGCGGTCGTTCTGCTGGCATCCTTTTTCAGCCTTCTCATGTTCGGTTCGTCGTTCAAGGAGCGGCTTGTCGGGCTGTTCAAGGACATTTTTCTGAACCGCCTGACCATGGATCTGTCCATTAACAACGTTATGAGCCTCGCCGTGGAGTACGGCATCGATATTTTGCTGCTGCTGGCGCCGGTGTTCCTAACTGTCGTGGTTATGGCGCTCGCCGCTAATTTGATGCAGGTCGGATTCATGCTGACGGGGGAATCACTGAAGCCTAAATTCAGCAAGCTGAACCCGATTAAGGGGTTTAAAAATATTTTTTCGGTCCGCTCTTTGGTGGAATTCGCCAAATCGATTTTGAAGCTGGTGATTATCGGCTTTCTGGTCTACCAAACGATGAGGGGAGCGATCGCGGATATCGGCAAGCTGTCCGAGGTCAATATCGAGAAAACGTTTCATTTTGTGGCAAGTTTGACGATGAAGCTCGGCCTAAAAATCGGAGCCGCCCTGTTTGTGATGGCTGCGCTGGATTTTTTGTATCAAAAGTATGAGTTCGAGAAAAGCATCCGAATGTCGAAACAGGACATTAAAGACGAGTATAAAAAAATGGAGGGGGATCCGCTGATCAAGGGGAAGATCAGGGAGCGGCAGCGCCGGATGGCGATGCAGCGGATGATGCAGGAAGTGCCGAAGGCCGATGTCGTCATCACGAACCCGACCCACTTTGCGGTGGCCCTGAAGTACGAGGGCTCGAAAATGGAAGCCCCTCAAATCGTAGCGAAGGGCCAGGATTTTGTGGCTCTGCGAATCAAGGAGATCGCCAAGGAAAACGGCGTGATTACGATGGAAAACAAGCCGCTGGCCCGTGCGCTGTTTCAGAGGGCGGAAATCGGAGATTCAATTCCCGCCGATTTGTTTCAAGCCGTGGCTGAAGTACTGGCTTATGTATATAAATTAAAAGGCAAAGTGAGATAAGGGATCGGAGGTAAGGAAGCTTTGAAATTAAAAGAGATAACGATTCTGACCGGCGTCATCGGCATCGTAATGATGATGATTCTTCCGATCCCGACCTGGCTGCTCGACGTGCTGCTGGTCATCAACATTTCGCTCGCGCTCATTATTTTGCTCGTTGCGATGAATACGCAGGAAGCGCTGCAGTTTTCCATTTTTCCTTCGCTTCTGCTCATTACGACGCTGTTCAGGCTGGCGCTGAACATTTCGACGACCAAGCTCATCTTGTCCGAGGGCTTTGCGGGCGACGTCGTCCAAACGTTCGGCAGCTGGATTGCCAGAGGGGAAATCGCCGTCGGCTTTATCGTCTTTCTGATTCTGGTCGTCGTGCAGTTCATCGTCATTACCAAAGGATCGGAACGCGTTGCGGAAGTCGCCGCCCGGTTCACGCTCGACGCGATGCCCGGTAAGCAGATGAGCATTGATGCCGACCTGAACGCCGGCATGATCAATGAGCAGCAGGCGAGGGAACGGCGCCGCAAGGTAGAGCGCGAGGCGGACTTTTACGGCGCGATGGACGGTGCGAGCAAGTTCGTTAAAGGGGATGCGATTGCGAGCATCATCATCCTGCTGATCAACCTGGTCGGCGGTTTTATTATCGGGATCGCCATGCGGGGCCTGTCCTTCCAGGATGCCATGTCGACATACTCGGTGTTAACCATCGGGGATGGCCTGGTCAGTCAAATTCCCGCACTCTTAATTTCAACAGCTTCCGGTTTGATCGTGACGCGCTCCTCCTCGGAGGGCAATTTGGCGAACGATCTGACCAAGCAGCTGCTGTCGTACCCGAAGCTGCTGTACATTGTGGCGGCTACGATTACACTCCTCGGGCTGTTTACACCGATTCATCTCATCACGACGCTGCCGCTGGCCGGCTTGCTTGCTTTTGCCGCCTACCGGATGCAGAGAAACATGGACCGGAAGCAGATCGAGGTGGAACAGCAGGAAGAGGAACAGCAGATCGAAGAGGTGCGCAGCCCGGAAAGTGTCATCAACCTGCTGCAGGTGGACCCGATCGAATTCGAATTCGGTTACGGATTGATTCCTTTGGCGGATACCCAGCAGGGCGGAGATTTGCTTGACCGGATCATTATGATACGCAGGCAGTGCGCACTGGAATTAGGACTTGTAGTTCCAGTGATCCGAATTCGCGACAATATTCAACTAAAACCGAACGAATATGTCATCAAAATTAAAGGGAATACCGTCGGAAGCGGTGAATTACTATTAAATCACTACCTGGCCATGAGTCCCGGTTATGATGACGAATCGATCACGGGAATTGAAACTTTGGAACCAGCCTTCGGGCTTCCGGCCCTGTGGATTGACGAAGCGACGAAGGATCGGGCGGAGCTTTCGGGCTATACGGTGGTAGATCCGCCGTCCGTCGTGGCAACCCATTTAACCGAGCTGATCAAAAAGCATGCCCACGAACTGCTGGGGCGGCAGGAGACGAAGACGCTGGTCGACAATTTGCGCGAAAATTATCCGGTTCTCGTCGACGAGCTCATCCCGTCGGTACTGTCTATCGGGGATGTCCAGAAAGTGCTGGCCAAACTGCTTCGTGAGAAAATTTCGATTCGGGATTTGGTTTCGATCTTTGAAACGCTGGCCGATTACGGCCAATATACCAAAGACCCCGATGTGCTGACCGAGTATGTACGGCAGGCATTGTCCCGCCAAATTACGCAGCAGTTCTCAAGGGAAGGCGAGACGCTCAGGGTCATTACGGTAGGGCCGACGCTGGAGAAGAAAATTGCCGACAGCGTCCAGCAGACGGACCAGGGGAGCTACCTGGCGATGGACCCGGTGTCCACCCAGACGGTGTACCAGAAGCTCAGCGAGCAGATCAATCGCCTGCTTCAATCGGGTCAGCAGCCCATCCTTCTTGCTTCGCCGACCATCCGGATGTACTTGCGCCAGGTGATCGAGCGGACCATGCAGGATATTCCGGTTCTGTCTTATAGCGAACTTGAACCCAATGTGGAAATTCAAAGTGTCGGAGTGGTGAACTTATGAGAGTAAAGCGATATGTGGTCGATACGATGCCTGAAGCTATGCTCCAAATCCGCAATGACCTGGGCAGCGATGCCGTCATTCTGAGCACGAAGGAGACCAAGCTGGGCGGTTTCCTCGGCATGTTTAAGAAGAAAAAAATCGAGGTCATCGCCGCGGTGGAAGCAGACCAACAGGCGAATACAGCAACGAAACAGCGGCAGGCCCCGGCTCCGGCTCCTCAAAAGGCAGCCGTCCCGCAGAAGGCCGTGCCGCAGGCATACAAGAAGACCGCCGAGCTGACCCTTGCCGCAACCGGCGCCAAGGCCTCCTCAGATCACGCCCAGCCGGAGGCGGCTCCTGCTCATCCGGCGCCTCGCCGGACGGAGAATTCTTCCGTTCACGCGCAGGCCGTAACCCAGGCTGCCGGCTTCGGTGAGTCAGCAGCCGCAAACGAGACGCTGGCTTCTTCGGAACAGGCGCAGGGAACCGAGGCGCTCAGACGTATGGAACAGCTTCAGCCGGCCGAGGGAACGGATCCGCAGGCAAGAAACAACGTCGAAGCGAAGCTGCTGGAAGAGCTGCAGGAAATGAAGGCGTGGATGGCCAAAATCTCCCGCCAGTCGATGATGAAGCAGCAGCTGCCGTCTGTTCTGGAGAAGCTGCAGGAGCGGTTGATTCAGCAGGAGGTCGATTTCGACCTTATAGAGAAGTGGATTACCTCCACCTTCGACGATTGGGAAGAGAGCGGACGGACGCTCGGGGATGCGGAATTGTTTGCGCATGTACGCAGCCAAGTTCTGGCGTTCCTTTCGGAACGATTTGGCGGAGGCATAGCCAACCGGACACGGATCGTCTATGTCGCAGGTCCCACAGGGGTCGGCAAAACGACAACCATCGCCAAGCTGGCGGCGGAACAGCTGCTGCGTTTTCATCGGAAGGTGGGTCTGATTACTTCCGATACCTACCGCATATCGGCGGTCGACCAGCTTCGGACTTACGCCTCCATCCTGAATGTTCCGCTGGAAGTGGTCCAGTCGCCCGGTGATATGCAGCGGGCATTTCAGCGCCTACAGGACTGCGACATCATCCTGATGGATACGGCCGGACGCAACTTTCGCAATGAACTGCTCGTTTCGGAGCTGCAAAGCCTGTTTTCCGCCATTACGGACCACAGCGAAACCTTTCTGGTGCTCAGCCTGACATCCAAGAGCCAGGATATGAAGAAGATTACGGAACATTTCAGCAAATACGGGCTCGACAAGGTGATCTTCACCAAGCTTGATGAGACTGGAAGCTGTGGTTCCATCTTTAACCTGATCCGGGAGTACCCGCTTTACCTGTCCTACATGACCAACGGCCAGAATGTGCCTGAAGACCTACTGCTTCCGGACAGCAAGAAGCTGTGCGGCATGCTGCTTGGAGAAGAGGCGCCATGATGGACCAAGCACAGGCTTTAAGGGAGCTGATCCAGCGGCAGGGGTCCGGCGGGAGAGGGGCGGAAACCGGCTCGGAATCCAGGCTTTCGGGGGCGGGGAAAACCGCCAAGCTGATCACCGTCACGAGCGGAAAGGGAGGCGTAGGCAAATCGAACTTTACGCTGAACTTTGCCCTTGCCCTGCAGGCGATGGGACGGAAAGTGCTGGTGTTCGATGCCGATATCGGCATGGCTAACATCGATGTTCTGATGGGCATTTCGCCGAAGTTCAACCTGTATCATTTGCTGCAGCGTGAAAAGTCGGTGGGCGAAATCATCGAGAAGGGTCCGCACTCGTTATCTTTTATCGCCGGCGGCTCCGGTTTATCCGAGCTGTTGTCACTCTCCGAGCAGGACTTGACGTATTTTACGGAGCAGATCGAGGGACTGGCAGACGAGATGGACTATATCATCTTCGATACTGGGGCGGGGCTGTCCAAAGAAAACTTGAACTTTATCCGTTCGGCGGATGAATGCCTGGTCGTGACTACTCCAGAACCGACCTCGATCACCGACGCCTACGCTTTGATCAAGGTGGTCAGCAGCGCGGAGCCGGGGGTTACCTTCAAGCTGATCATTAATCGGGCGGGCGATGAGAGGGAAGCGGCTCAAACCGCGGACAAAATCGCCATGGCGGCCCGGCGGTTTCTAGGCGTGGAAACGACCATGCTGGGTTACATCGCAGATGACAGTCATGTTGTACAAGCCGTTAAGAAGCAGGTGCCCTTTTCCCTTGCATACCCGAACTGCAACGCATCGAGGGATCTGCAGCGGATCGCATCCCGTTACATGCTCGTACCGGCTCCCCCGGAATCAAGTGCCTTGACAGGAATCAAAGGGTTTATGCATAAATGGCTGCGTCGTACAAAATGATTTTCTGTACTAAGGAACAGGGGTGAACAAGCGGCATGACGCCATACAAAGTCATTGTAGTGGACGACTCGGCCTTTATGCGGAAGATCATATCCGATCTCATAGAAAAGGATCCCGCATTTCGGGTCGTCGATACGGCCGTTAACGGAAAAGAAGCCGTAGACAAAATATTAAGCCAGCAGCCGGACATCGTCACGATGGATGTGGAAATGCCGGTGATGAACGGTCTCGAAGCGCTCACGGTCATTATGCAGACGCATCCGCTGCCGGTTATCATGCTCTCGGGCATCAACGAAGCAGGGATGAGAGAGACGATCAAGGCGCTCGAAGCCGGGGCGTTTGATTTTATCCGCAAGCCGTCCGTAACGCATGCGCAGCAGATCGATGACGTTCGGGATGCCCTGCTTGAGCAGATGAAAGCGGCAATGTCGGCCAAGGAGCGGAGAGCGCTCTGGAAGGCGGAGGAAGAGAAGCGGAAAACCAAGTCCGCGGCGGCTGTGCCAGTCGCAACGCCAGTCCTGCCAAAGCTTGGACGGAAGCGAAAGCTCCCGGACCTGGCCAAGGAAACCGGCGCTGTTTATAACGAGGCAGCCCCGCAGGAGAGTGCTTCGGATACGGCGGCTGTCGTGCAGCAGCCTGAAGCGCCTAAGAAGCTTACCAAGCCTAGAGGAAAGAAGCCGCAGGACTCCCTGACAAGCGAAATGATAAGCAGGACGACAGGCGAGCTGACAAGCCAGGTGCTGGAATCCGCGCCTTCTGCGCAAGTCGCGGAAACCGCCAAGGCGGCCGAAACGGATTCCGCCAAGCCCCGCCGGACAGCGGAGGGCAAGACATTGTCGGCCTCCTTCACGCAGCTTGTGGCGGTCGGCTGCTCCACCGGCGGACCGCGGGCGCTAAAGACGCTGCTTGAAGGTATGCCGGCCGATTTCCCGGCACCTGTTGTGATCGTGCAGCATATGCCGCCGAATTTCACGAAATCCCTTGCCCAGCGGCTGAATACGTTCAGCCCGCTGACCGTGGTTGAAGCCGAACAGGGAATGGCACTGGAGCCGGGCTTCGCTTATATCGCACCGGGCGGCTATCATACGAAAATCGTGCCGGCTCATGGCCGGGGTTTCGCGATCTCGCTAACAGAGGAGAGCCCGGTGGGCGGCCACCGACCGTCGGTGGACGTTATGTTCGAATCCCTGCTTGAGCTTCATTCCCTGAAACGCCACGTGGTGCTGATGACCGGGATGGGAAGCGACGGGGCAAAGATGATGAAGCGGCTGTACGATGCCGGGGTTACCAGCACGTTTGCGGAGAGCGAGGAGACCTGCATCGTGTACGGCATGCCGCGTTCCGCAGTGGAGCTGGGCTGCGTGAATCAAGTGTTACCGCTTCACAATATTGCCGAAGGGCTCATCCAGGCTGTAGGCAACGGAAAGCAAACTTATTAGGAGGTGTCTCATAATGGACATGAATCAGTATTTATCCATGTTTATCGATGAGTCCAATGATCATCTGCAATCCTTAAATGAAAACATGCTGCTGCTCGAACAGACACCGAATGATCTCTCCATCGTCCAGATTATCTTTCGCTCGGCTCATACGCTGAAAGGGATGGCGGCTACGATGGGCTTTGAGGACCTGGCGTCGCTGACTCACCAAATGGAGAACGTCCTCGATCTGGTGCGCAACGAAAAGCTCGCGATGCAGGATTTTATCTTCGACACGCTGTTTAAAGGGCTCGATGCGCTTGAGGCGATGGTGGAGGATATTACCCAGGGCGGCGAAGGGAAGGCCGACGTATCGGCGATCGTTGCCGATCTTCAGGCCATCGTTCGCGGCGAAGCTCCGTCCGCCGGCAGCACGAAGTCCGCAGGATCCGCTCCTGCCAAGCAAGAAACCAATACCGCAATCCAGCTTGATGAGTTCCAATACTCCGTTTTGCAGCAGTCTATTGCGGAAGGGCACCGTGTGCTGTATATCGACGTCGCCATCCGGGACGATTGTCAGCTGAAGGCGGTCCGTGCTTACATGGTGTTTGATTTGCTGGAGAAGTCTGGCGAAGTGATTAAGTCCCATCCAACCGTGCAGGATATTGAGCAGGAAAAATTCGAAAAAAGCTTCTCACTCTACTACATAACACAAAAAGATCCTGCCGAACTCAAACAGCAAATATTGAACGTTTCGGAGATTGACCAAGCCTCAGTAGTAGAACTTGATCACGAATCCCTGCAGCAAATGGCCGAGATGGGAACGGCATCGGCACAATCCGCGGCGGCTGTGGCCGAAGAAACAAAACCCGCGCCTGCCGCTGCGCCAGCCGCAGAGACCAAGGATAACAAGCCGGCGTCTGCCGCCAAGCCGGCCGCCAAAACCGGCAGCGCCCCGGCCCGCACCATCCGGGTCGATATCGAACGGCTCGATGTGCTGATGAACCTGTTCAGCGAGCTGCTGATCGACCGGGTACGCCTAGAACAGCTGGCTTCGGAGGTGCAGAACCATGCCTTGACCGAGACGGTCGAGCATATGAGCCGCGTCAGCTCCGACTTGCAAAATATCGTCCTGAAGCTGCGGATGGTGCCGGTCGATACGGTGTTCAGCCGGTTTCCGCGAATGGTTCGCGACTTGGCCAAATCGCTGGATAAAAAGCTGGAGCTGGTTATTACCGGTGCCGAAACGGAGCTTGACCGGACCGTTATCGATGAAATCGGGGATCCGCTCGTTCACCTTTTGCGCAATGCGGTCGACCACGGCATCGAGTCGCCCCAGGATCGGATTGCCGCAGGCAAACCGGAGACGGGCACCGTACACCTTCGGGCTTTCCACAGCGGGAATCACGTATTTATCGAAATCGAAGAGGACGGACGCGGCATTTATCGCGAGAACGTTCTGAAATCCGCTCTGAAGAAAGGTGTCGTCACCGAGGAGGAAGCAAGGGGCATGTCGGACGAGCAGGTGCACCAGCTGCTGTTCGCGCCGGGCTTCAGCACCGCCGAGAAAATTTCAGACGTTTCGGGCCGGGGGGTCGGACTTGATGTCGTCAAGGCAAAGATCACCTCACTTGGCGGGCAGGTGACCATCTATTCGACGCCGGGGAAAGGAACCAATTTCTCGGTGCAGCTTCCACTTACCCTGTCGATCATCGCCGCGATGCTCGTGAAGATGGGATCCGAGAAATATGCCATTCCGCTCAGCTCGATCGTGGAGACCAGCATCGTCAAGAAGGAGCAAATCCGCCAGGTGCATGGCAACAAAATGGTGGATTTCCGCGGATCGATGATTCCGCTCATTTCGCTGAGCCGCATTTTTGAGATTCCGGACTTTCATGAAGAGAACGAAAACGAGACCGAGATCATCGTCATCCATAAGGGAGACCGGCTGGCCGCTTTGGCTGTCGACGAATTTATCGGACAAAACGAGATCGTTCTGAAAAACCTTGGCAAGTATTTGCCGCAAATCAAGGGGATTTCGGGGGCGACCATTCTGGGCGACGGCCAGGTGGCCTTGATTCTGGACCCGAATGTCTTCATTAAATAGGAAGGTTTGCGAAAGCAGGAAGGCTTGCGGCACTTATGAAGGGGCGCCGCATTTAAATAAGGAGGTCTTGGGCATGGGAGAAGATATCAAAGTAATTGTATTTAAATTGGGTATTGAAGAGTATGGGATCGAAGTCGACAAAGTCCAAACGATCGAACGCATGCTCCCGATTACGCGCGTTCCGAAGACGTACACGTTCGTAAGAGGTGTCATCAATCTGCGCGGCGTCGTCATCCCGGTCATCGACCTGCGGGGGCGCTTCGGCCTTCCGGAATCCGAGTATACGGACCAGACGCGGATCATCATCGTGGTGGTAGGCGAAATGGAAGTCGGATTTATCGTCGATTCGGCTAATGACGTCATCGATCTGAACAGAGACCGGATCGAGTCTCCGCCGGAAGTCGTCGGAGGCATCAAGGCCAGGTATCTGGACGGCGTGGCAAAAATCGGCGATGACCGTCTGCTCATCATGCTGAACTTGTCCGAAGTGTTGAAGAAGAGCGAAATTATCCAGTTGGAAAGCCTTGAGGAGTAGTTTGTGGAGGTCTTTAAGCATTTTAAAGAATTCAAGATGGATGTTCTGAAGGAAGTCGGCAATATCGGGGCGGGCAATGCGGCAACGGCGCTGTCCCGCCTGCTCGATAAGCCTGTCGATATGGCGGTTCCCAAAGTGCAGCTGCTTCCCTTTGAAGAGATCGCCGACAGGGTCGGCGGGGCAGAGCGAATCGTCATCGCCATTTTTCTGCGGGTGGAAGGCGATGCTCCGGGCAATTTGTTCTTTATTGTCAGCCCGGAAGCAGCCAAAAGCCTGCTGAAGAAGCTGGCCGGCATGCAGGTCGACCTGGACGGCATGTTCGATGAAATGGAGCAATCGGCTCTGTGCGAGATCGGCAATATTTTGGCCGGTTCGTACCTTTCCTCGCTTGCGGACTTTACGAAGCTGGATTTGTCTCCGACGGTCCCTGGTCTGGCGATGGACATGGCCGGCGCCATTCTGAGCTACGGGCTGCTGCAGTTTGGCCAAATGGGCGACGATGCTCTGCTGATCGACACGACCTTCTTGGAGGGCGATCATGAGGTGGAAGGGAAGTTTTTTCTCATTCCCGATCCGGATTCATTCGCAAAAATTTTTCAAGCCCTGGGAGTGCCTCTAGAGAATGATTGAAGAGCAAAGCATCGTTAAAGTAGGCATGGCCGATATGAACGTCGTGCGGGATCCCGGAGTCATCCGGACGCTGGGCCTCGGCTCATGTGTCGGAATTACGTTGCATGACCCGCTGCTTAAAATCGCAGGTATGGCGCACATCATGCTGCCGTCTTCAGACATTGCCCGCGAAGGGCAGCTGAATATCGCCAAATATGCGGATACCGCAGTGCCGGCTTTGCTGGAGCGGCTTGTAGTCATGGGAGCCTCGCCTTCCAGAATTGTCGCCAAGATGGCCGGAGGGTCGCAAATGTTTCTGATGGCCGGTACCGGGGATACGATGCGAATCGGTCCCAGGAACGTGGAATCATGCAAAATGATGCTGTCGGATCTTCATATTCCGTTAATCGCCGAAGACACGTGCGGAAGCCATGGACGAACGATAGAACTGGATTCAGGCAGCGGAATCCTGTCCGTGCGCAGTGTACAAATGGGTGTAAAGGAATTGTAGCCATGAAAGGAAATTTGTTGTTTAACCTTGTGTTTGGTGCTGTCGGATTCGTGCTGACGCTGCTGATCTCGATGGGAAACAACCTGTTTATGACCAGCTTGATCAGAGGGCTGATATCTTTTGTCATCTGGTTTCTGCTCGCTTTTTTGCTCCGCTGGGTGTGGGGCGTGGTCAGCGTTCCCGAAGCGGAGCATGAGGCTGCAGCAGCCGAGCAGGAGCGGGGTACCCGATTTGATATGACGACCCCGGATGAGAGCGATGAGTTAAACGATCTGTTGACGCCGAGACCCGCCTCCGATCAAGAGGATGGGAAAGGCTTTACACCACTCAATCCGCCGAAGCTGGTTTCGGCGAAAGATCCGGAAGAACTGGCGAAAGCCGTTCGACACCTGTCAGAAAAATAGGGGGTGGGGGAAATGAGCGAGCGAAAAGCTTCTCATCTGAATCATGCCGAGCTCTGGGAGCAATGGAAAGAACACGGAAATATTGAAGCGAAAAAGTCCCTGATCGAGAAACACCTCCACATCGTGGACTATGTTTCCAGCCGACTTGCCATTGGCCTGCCAAGGAATGTATCCAAAGATGATCTGGCCAGCAACGGCGTAATGGGACTGATTGACGCCATTGATAAATTTGACTATAAACGCGGACTGCAGTTTGAGACCTACGCTTCGTTCCGGGTTCGGGGAGCCATTCTCGATTCCCTGCGGCAGGGGGATTGGGTGCCCCGTTCCGTTCGGGAGAAGGCCAAGCGTATCGAGGATGCCTATCAGCAGCTTGAACAGAAGCACCTGAGGTCTGCGACGGACTTGGAGATGAGTGAATATTTGAACGTATCCGAGAAAGATTTTCACCAGATGCTCCAGGAAGTCGCGGTCATGTCGCTCTGCTCGCTGGAGGACCCGATCCGCGAGGAGGAATCCGAGACGCGTCTGTCCGTGATGGTCGACGACAAAGCCAAAAATCCGGATTACAAAGTGAACGAGTTTTATTTGCGGGAGTCTCTCGTCAAAGGGATTGAGAAGCTTACCGAGAAGGAAAGAACCGTCGTATCCCTGCTGTATTATGAGGACTTATCTTTAAGCGAAATAGCAGAAGTCATGTCACTTTCACCTTCAAGAATATCCCAGCTTCACTCCAAGGCCATATTGAGGCTGCGCGCAACGCTGGAGAAGCACCGGGATTTACTGATGCAAAACGATTAACCGTTGCACGAAGTAGAAAGGAGGAAAACGATTGACAGCTCCAATTGCGCTTGAAACCTATTTGGAAATTACCTTTTCGGAGGACAAAAGCGTCGCCTACTTGCAGTTCTCCAAGCGTTCCGAGGATTTTGAGGTGACGGAGGGGGAACTCCAGCTCTTTTTGAGGAGCCATCAAATCCAATTCGGCATGGACCAGGCGCTCCTGGGCCGGATCTGCAGCCATCCTCAGGAGTACATGTTTGGACGAACCCCGATTGCCATGGGCGAACAGCCTGACAGCGGCAAGAACGGCAGAATCGAATTCGCCTTCGATCTTCGGGATGAAAAGGAGCACAGGCCGCTCGAGACCGAGGACGGCAAAGTGGACTACAAAGAACTGGTCAGTCTGAACAATGTCAGCAAGGGCCAGCTTATCGCCAAACGGATTCCGCCCGAGCCCGGCAAACCGGGACTCAGCGTTACCGGGGAAGTGATACCGTTCAAGCCCGGTAAAGAGGCCTATTTTAAGGTGGGAAAAAATGTGGTGGTCGATCCGGAGAATACAGCCATGTATGCCGCCATCGACGGCCTGATTGCCACGACGGATAAAGGCAAAATCAACGTCTTTCCCGTCTATGAGGTGAATGGGGACGTGGATTACAGCGTGGGCAACATCGATTTTGTCGGCACGGTGGTCATCCGTGGGAATGTCCTGACTGGATTCCGCGTGAAAGCGGCAGGGGACATTCGTGTGGTCGGCGGCGTGGAAGGCGCGGAGCTTGAAGCGGAAGGGTCCATTGAAATTACGAGCGGGATCATCGGTTACAACAAAGGGTATGTCAAAGCAGGCCAAAATGTAAAAAGCTCTTTCATCCAAGATGGCAACGTCATTGCCGGGGAAGATGTGATCGTCTCGCAGAGCATCATGCACTCCAGCATCCGGGCAGGAAGAAACGTACTGTGCAACGCCACCAAAGGGCTGATCGTCGGCGGAGTCATTCAGGCAGGAGAACGGGTCATTGCCAGAACGGTCGGCAACAGCATGTCCACCATGACCACGATTGAGGTGGGAGTCCTTCCGGAGCTTAGAAACGAGCTCGCCGAGCTGCGGGGCAAGATCAGGCAGCTGGTGGAGTCGCAGGACAAGACAGACAAGGCATTGTATTTATTGAACCAACTGGCCGCTTCAGGACAGCTTCCGCCCGACAAGATGGCGCTTAGGCTCAAACTGAACGCCACCAAGAAATCGAATGACCGGGAGCAGATGGAAGCGAAAGAACGTACATTGGAAATCGAGAAAACATTGGAAGATTCGGTTCGGGCCCGCGTCGACGTGGTTAAAGTGGTCTACGGAGGCTCTAAAATAGTTATCGGCAGATACACCAGATTTATTAAGGACTCGGCGGAACGGGTTTCATTTTATTATCATGAAGGCGATATTACGATGGTTCCGTACTTTTAATATAAAGTGCGAGTTCAAAAAGGTCGGTTTTCAGCACCGAAGTTTACGCTTCCGATGTGTGTTTTTTCAAAACACTTGAATGGGATGGGTACGTAAGCATCCGCATAGGCCCGGCTGAATTCAAGAATCGATGCCGATAATCGCGGTCACTCGTACTTGATTGGCCTCGATTGGTTTTCTTATCAAAAGTGGTCTTTTTGAATAACCTCTAAAAAGAAGCAAAGTACTCTGGATACGATTCCTATCGATAAGAGGTGGAAGACGGATGAGTATGAAGGCGGTTGAAATGCAAATTGCGATCCCTCGGACCAGCGAGGTCGGCAAGGTGCAAAATGAGCTGCACCACCGGCCCGCACAGGATCAGCAATTTTTGGCGGAACAGGGGATCAAGGAAACGGCGGAAATGAGCAAGCGCAGCGAATCGGTGGACGAAACGGCGGACGCGGCCATACGGGATGAAGGCGGACGGAACAAGCAACGGCGAAATCAAACCGCAAGCACATC
This sequence comes from Paenibacillus sp. XY044, assembly GCF_002257645.1. GTDB lineage: Bacteria > Bacillota > Bacilli > Paenibacillales > Paenibacillaceae > Paenibacillus_AQ. The sequence goes on from NZ_NQMO01000001.1 coordinate 252,970, forward strand.
CGCTGAGGAGTCTGCGGACCTTCAGGATGCGCAGCACCCCTTCAAGGGGCATCATCTGGATGTGTCCCTATGACCCATCCCCGACATGAATATCACAGTCAAAGGAGAGCCGTTACTTGGAACCTTGGTTAATAGTCGTTATATTGGGCGCTGCCGCGTTGGTGTATGCCATGATACTTCCTAAACGGAAGGAGGAGCAGAGCCAGCTAGGCAGCGTAGTCAAGCAGGTCGAGGCCACACTTGAGCAGTACATGGCTGAAATTGAAAATGAAAACGTCGAGCTCGTCGAGCTGGTTTCCCAAATGAAGCAGGATATGGCGGCGAAGCAGCTGTCCCAGCAGGAACAGCTGACGGAGATGCGTCAGCGGCTCGTTTCGCTTGAGCAGCAGGCTGCACAGCATGACACAAGACTTTTGCAAGTGGAGAGCCTGCCTGCCGGGCAGGTCACGGGTAGTCTTGGAGCGCTCGCTGCCGCGGAGTCGGCGTCTTCCCTGGATCTAGCAGGTGCCGCAGGTGTTGATCCGGACGGCGGGGGCGACGATGAACCGGCGCAGCCTGAACTTCAGCCATCGATCAAGGACAGGTACCCGGAGCTGTTCGACTTGTACAGCAAAGGCAAATCGATTGACGTCATCGGAAAAATGACTGGCATGCACCGCGGCGAAATCCAGCTGATTCTTCAGCTTGCGAAACAGGAGGAGACGGTGTGATCAGAAATCGGACATTTATGATGGGACTCGGCATTGGTCTCCTGCTCGGCTCACTCCTGCTGCAGCTGATGATCTTTGGGCAGGGCGCCGACCGGCAGTCTGGAGAAACCCCGGCAGCAGCCAGCCTGACGAAGGAAGAGCTTGAGCAGCAGGCGGAGGCGCTGGACCTTAAGGTTGTCGGCAATGAGGACAAGCTGATGACCGAGGAGGAGTGGAAGCAGCAGATGGTCGAGCAGAGCTCGGTTCCTAAAGGAAGCGCAGCGAAGTCGCCAGATGCCGCGGACACGGCCAAGCAGCCGGCCCAGCCGGACAAGCCGCAGCAGCCTACCGCCTCGAAGCAGCCGCAGTCAGGCTCCCAGGGCTCCGGTGATGATAAGGCAGCTAAGCAGCCGCAATCGCCTTCTGTGCCGGCGTCCAAAACGGTTGAAGTGAAAATCGCAAGCGGAAACAATTTGGAGGACGTTGCCGGAAAGCTGGAGAAGGCCGGGGTCATCGCCGACGCCAATCAATTCGTGCAAAAAGGAAGATCACTCAAGATCAGCACGAAAATTCAAACCGGCCGGTATGCATTTACAGCCGGTGAGGATTTCAGTTCCATTATCGCTAAAATTACGACAAAACCGCCACGCTAACGACAATCGGCTGGACGGTTTTTTTCGTGCGAAAAAAGCCGCCCCTTAGGCGTTGCATCGAGCTTTTAGATATGGTATATTAAATGACGGTGTTAAAACACACGCTGTCGGATTTCGTAAAGGGTGCTTTCCATATGGGGAGTCTTGACGGGAAATGAAAGCAGCGGAGGACACAATAAAAAACCAAACTTAGGAGGTGTGTGAAGATGGCAGTTATCTCCATGAAACAGCTTCTCGAAGCTGGCGTTCACTTCGGTCACCAGACTCGTCGTTGGAACCCGAAAATGGATAAATATATCTTCACTGAAAGAAACGGAATTTACATTATTGACCTGCAAAAGACAGTTAAGAAGGTCGAAGAAGCTTTTAACTTCGTGAAAAGCGTGGCTGGAGAGAATGGAACGATTCTTTTCGTCGGTACGAAGAAACAAGCCCAAGACTCCGTCAAAGAAGAAGCAGAACGTTGCGGCATGTACTACATCAACCAACGTTGGCTCGGCGGAACGCTGACTAACTTTGAAACGATTCAAAAACGGATCAACCGTTTGAAAGAACTCGAAAAATGGGAAGAAGACGGCACATTCTCCGTTCTTCCTAAGAAAGAAGTCATCCTTCTCCGCAAAGAGAAAGATCGTCTTGAGAAATTCCTGGGCGGCATCAAGAACATGAAGGGCCTGCCAAGCGCCCTGTTCATCATCGATCCGCGCAAAGAGCGCATCGCGGTTGCCGAAGCCCGCAAATTGGGTATCCCAATTGTAGGTATCGTTGACACGAACTGCGATCCGGACGAAATCGACTACGTTATTCCTGGTAATGACGACGCGATCCGTGCCGTTAAGCTGTTGACTGGCAAAATGGCTGACGCTGTGGTGGAAGCTCACCAAGGCGAAGAAACTTCTGCCTAAGATTCGACAGTCGAGCAATATAAACATGAATTAAATGAAAAGGGTGGTTGGTAGGTGGATAACCTCTCACTGCCCTTTTTTTAAGATTGCAAGCAATGATCAGGTTTGATACCTGGCTGAAAAATTAGCATCCTATTTGGAGGGAATATTCGATGGCAGTTAGTGCTAGTGCGGTAAAAGAACTTCGTGAAAAAACAGGCGCAGGTATGCTTGATTGCAAAAAAGCGTTGGATGAAGCAAACGGTGATATCACCAAAGCAACGGAACTCCTTCGTGAAAAAGGTCTGGCTGCTGCGGCAAACAAAGCTGGACGCGCAGCTACAGAAGGCGTTGTAGAAGCTTATATCCACGCTGGCGGAAGAATCGGCGTCCTGGTTGAAATCAACTGCGAAACCGACTTCGTTGGTAAAACGGACCAATTCAAAGAGTTCGCACGTGACATCGCGATGCATATCGCGGCTTCGAGCCCGCGTTACGTTTCCCGCGAAGAAGTGCCTCAGGCAGAAGTAGAGAAAGAGAAAGAAATTTTGAAAGCTCAAGCCTTGAACGAAGGCAAGCCTGAAAAAATCGTTGAAAAAATGGTTGAAGGCCGCATCGGTAAGTACTACGAAGAGTTCTGCCTTCTGGAGCAACCTTTCATTAAGGATCCAGACAAAACCATCTCTCAACTGCTGAACGAAAAAATCAGCACGATCGGCGAAAACATCTCCATCCGCCGCTTTGTTCGTTACGAACTGGGCGAAGGCCTCGAGAAAAAAGTCGACAACTTCGTTGAAGAAGTTATGGCGCAAGTTAAACAATAAGAGCCCTTTATTCGCGGCATCTATAACTAGAACAAAAGAAGAGCGGAACACGCAGTGTTCCCTCTTTTTTAAAAGAGCAGACGTTTTTCTCAAGAGAATGACATCGGTTTGGTGTGGTGTTTACCGGATAGGGCCCGCCGAACGTTAGTTGCAGCAACTGGCGCTATATGGTGATGTCTTTAAAGTGGAGGGTAAACATTTGGAACAGCCTGTATTTAAACGAGTTGTCTTAAAGGTCAGCGGGGAATCCCTCGCAGGTCAGAACGGTTATGGTATCGATGCGGTAACGATCGGATCCATTGCAGAGCAAGTTAAAGAAGTCGTGGATCTTGGCGTTCAGGTTGCAATCGTCTGCGGCGGCGGCAACATTTGGCGCGGTATTGCCGGCAGTTCCAGCGGGATCGACCGCGCAACGGCCGACTACATGGGGATGCTGGCAACGGTCATGAATTCGCTGGCGCTTCAAGATGCACTGGAGCAAATCGACGTGCCGACGCGCGTACAGACGTCGATTGCCATGCAGCAAATCGCTGAGCCTTATATCCGCCGCAGAGCGATCCGCCACCTGGAGAAGGGCCGCGTGGTCATTTTTGCCGCAGGAACGGGCAACCCGTTCTTCTCGACCGATACGACCGCTGCCCTGCGTGCGGCTGAAATTGAGGCCGAAGTGATCCTGATGGCCAAAAACAAAGTGGATGGCGTGTATTCCGCCGATCCGTTCAAGGACAGTACGGCCGAGAAATATGAGCAGCTTACTTACATGGACGTGCTGAACAAGAATCTGGGCGTGATGGATTCCACGGCATCATCCCTCTGCATGGACAACAACATTCCGCTGATCGTATTTGCTGTTACCGAGCAAGGGAACATCAAACGGGTCGTTTTGGGTGAAAAAATCGGAACGATTGTTAAAGGGAGCGTAGACTAATGCCAGAAACGGTAAAAAAACACGCAGAAGAACGCATGGAAAAAGCCATCGGAGCTTTGAGGAGAGATCTCGCCACACTGCGCGCCGGGCGTGCCGCACCGGCACTGCTGGACCGGATTCAAGTGGAGTATTATGGAGCGATGACACCGGTAAACCAGCTGGCCAACATCAGCACACCGGATCCGCGCACGCTGCTCATCCAGCCCTGGGACAAATCTTCGCTGGCCGATATCGAAAGAGCCATTATGAAGTCCGATCTCGGACTTACGCCGGCTAATGACGGCAACATCATTCGCCTTTCGATCCCGGCGCTGACAGAAGAACGCCGCACGGAGCTCGTGAAATTGACGAAGAAGTTCGGCGAAGAAGCGAAAGTGGCGATCCGCAACATTCGCAGAGATGCCAACGACGACATCAAAAAGATGGAGAAAACCGATATTTCTGAGGATGAATCGCACCGTCATCAGGAAGACATCCAGAAGACGACGGATAAATTTATTGCGGAAGTCGACAAGGTGCTCGTAGCTAAAGAAAAAGAGATCATGGAAGTATAAGAGACTTGCGGCCCCTCCTTTTATGGTGGGGTTTGTGTCTTTTTTTGCAGAAACCTGCTTGGAGGAACTAGAATGATCAAACGAGTTCGATCGTGGTGGAAACAGAAGGACCCGCAGCTTTTGCCAGAGCGATCCATGGACAACGTTCCTGAGCATGTGGCCATCATCATGGATGGCAACGGGCGTTGGGCCAAAAGTCGCGGGCTGCCGCGTATCGTCGGGCACCAGACCGGGATGAAGGCAGTGAAGCGGGCAACCATTGCCGCTGACGAGCTGGGCATTAAATATTTAACGCTGTATGCTTTCTCTACGGAAAACTGGAAGCGTCCCAAAGACGAAGTCGACTTTCTGATGCGTCTGCCGCAGGAATTTCTGGCGATCGAGTTGGATGAATTGATCCAAAAGAATGTGCAGGTCCGCATGATGGGTGACCGCGACGGCCTGCCGAAGCATACGCTGAATGCCATGGAGGAAGCGATGCGCCGGACGGCCGGCAATGACGGGCTTGTCCTCAATTTTGCTCTCAATTACGGAAGCCGCAAGGAAATGACGGATTGCATGAAGGAACTGGGCAAACAGATTCAGGATGGCACACTGTCGCCTGACGATATTTCCCCTGAGCTAATCGACCGTCATTTGCTGTCAAGCGGTATGCCGGATCCGGATCTTATTATCCGGACGAGCGGCGAAATGCGGCTCAGCAATTTCATGCTGTGGCAGCTCGCATATAGCGAAATGTGGTTTACCGATATTTACTGGCCTGAATTTAACCGAAATCATTTATACGAAGCGGTTGCTGAATACCAGCGCAGAACGCGTCGATACGGCGGACTGACTTAGCCAGATGGGGGATGAATACCGTTGAAACAACGACTGATCACGGGAATTGTTGCGGGTGTTGTTTTTCTGGGATTTTGCCTGCTTGGCGGCCTGCCGTACCACATTCTAGTCCTGGCGATGGCAATGATCGGATATTATGAATTTGTGAAAATGACCCGGGTATCCCCGTTTAGCGGTACGGCCCTGTTGGGATACCTGGGCGTGCTTTTGTTTATGTTCCCTTGGAAGCTGCTGGATATCAGCTTTCCGCTTCCACTCGGGCACGTCATCTGGCTGCTTCTGTTTCTGTTCCTGCTGGTGACCGTGGTCACCAGGAACAAGGTGGACATTCAGATGACCTCCCTTCTCTTCCTGGGAGCTGTTTACGTGGGCGTCGGCTTTTCATATATTGCCGAATCCCGGAGCGCCCCGGACGGGCATGGTGTGTTCTGGACGTTTCTGCTGCTGGTGTCGATCTGGGCGAGCGATGCGGGTGCGTACTTCGTGGGTAAATGGATTGGCAGTCACAAGCTGTGGCCGGCGATCAGCCCAAACAAAACGATCGAGGGAGCTCTTGGCGGCGTAATCATCGCCATGATTACGTCAGCGGTGTTCGCGCTTCTGTCGGGCGGTCTGCTGCCGGTCGGACGAGCCCTGGCCATCGGCCTGGCGTGCGCGGTGGCCGGTCAGCTTGGGGATCTGGTTCAATCGGCGTACAAGCGCGTATACGGCATCAAGGATTCGGGAAATCTGCTGCCGGGTCATGGAGGAATCCTGGACCGCTGCGACAGCTGGATCATCGTGTTTCCGTTCGTACATATCGTGATGCTGATGCCTTATTAATACGAGAGAAGGTTCGTTATGAAGAAATTAAGCGTTCTCGGCTCCACCGGTTCGATCGGCACGCAGACGCTGGATGTCGTGTCGAAGCATCCGGAGCATTTTCAAATCGAAGGTCTTGCCGCCGGGTCGAATGTGGAACTGCTTCTCCGGCAGATTCATCAGTACAAACCGAAGAAGGTTTCGGTCGCAACCAAGGAACTGGCTGAACAAGTGAAGACGCAGGTTCCGTCCGGGACGGAAGTTTTTTATGGCAATGAAGGACTTGTGGAGATTGCGGCAGGCACGAACGCCGATACGGTGGTAACGGCTGTGGTAGGCAGCATGGGGCTGCATTCCACGCTGGCGGCAATCGAAGCCGGAAAGCACATTGGCCTCGCCAACAAGGAGGCGCTCGTGACGGCGGGACATCTCGTCACTGAGGCGATCGAGCGTAAAGGCGTCAAGCTGCTGCCGATCGACAGCGAGCATTCCGCTATTTTTCAATGCTTGAACGGTGAACGTCGCAGCGATGTGGCCGGCATTACGCTGACCGCTTCCGGCGGATCGTTCCGGCATTTGACCCGGGAGCAGCTCGAATCGGTGACGGTGGAGGATGCGCTGAAGCATCCCAACTGGTCGATGGGAGCCAAAATCACCATCGATTCGGCGACGATGGTCAACAAGGGACTGGAAGTGATTGAAGCCCATTGGCTGTTCGGCCTGCCGTATGAGCAGATCAACGTGCTGCTTCACCCCGAGAGCATCATCCATTCTTTCGTGGAATTCCGCGATACGAGCATCATCGCCCAGCTGGGCAATCCGGACATGCGCGTGCCGATCCAGTACGCCCTGACCTACCCGGAACGCTGGGATTCGCCCGCCAATCGGCTGTCGCTGGCCGAAGTGGGCAAGCTGCATTTTAGTGAAATGGACATGGAGCGGTTCCCTTGTTTAAGACTTGCCTTTGAATGTGGTAAAATGGGTGGTACAGCAACCACCGCTTTTAACGCAGCCAATGAAGTGGCGGTAGGCCGGTTTTTAAACAGGGAGATTTCGTTTTTACAGATAGAGGATATTATTGAAGCGGTGCTTGACCGGCACGGGAACATTCCGAATCCGCAGTTGGCGGACATTGAGGAGTGCGACCGAAATACACGGCTGCTTGCTGCCAAGCTGTAGGTGGGCACGTGCCCGGCATTACAATACATCACTCTAACTCCCCTGACTTAAAAAAATGACGAGAATGTGATTCTCTTGTGCGGGACCGGAGAATAATGATAATCTATATAGACTGAATTAAAGACGAGCTTCATTTCGCGCTGCAGGCTTTAATCCATCGGGTGATATAGATGCGGAGAAACTTCGGTCTCAGACAAATTAAGGGGGATGCGACGATTGGAAATGGTGCAGGTAGTATTTTTGACGGTGCTCATGTTTTTCGTCATCGTGACGGTACATGAATGGGGGCATTTTTACTTTGCCAGACGCGCCGGCATTTTGGTACGGGAATTTGCGATCGGTTTCGGTCCGAAACTGTTTTCTTATAAACGCAATGAAACGCAGTTCACGCTGCGGCTGCTGCCTTTCGGAGGTTATGCCCGAATGGCGGGGGAAGATCCCGAAATCGTGGAAATTCATCCCGGTCAGACCATCGCGGTCCGCGTCGGCGGCGGCGAAGTGAAAAAGATATACCTGGATCAGCTGGACAACCGGAAGAACGTCATCCGCGGCGAAGTCGAATTTATCGATATGGTCGATGATTTGAAGGTCCGCTTGAACGTGGACGGCGAGAGCCAGCAGTACCCGATTTATTCGAAGGCGATGCTGGTCGCCAAATCCCATGAGACGCAAATTGCGCCAAGGGACCGCCAGTTTGCCAGCAAGACGGTGGGACAGCGTGCGCTTTCCATTTTTGCAGGGCCGCTGATGAACTTTATTCTGGCCTTCGTTCTCTTTGGGGTTCATCTGCAGATGGCGGGAATCCCGCTGGAAAATCCGACGTATGTGCAGATTGGCGACATTTCCAAAGGAATGCCTGCGTACGAAGCGAACCTGAAGAAAGGCGACATCATCGATTCGATCGATGGCGTGAAGATCGGCGCGGATTATCAGAAAATGATCGATTTGACCTCCAAATCCAAGGACAAGCCGATGGAATGGACGATCCGGCGGGGCGACGAAGTGTTTAACGTAACGCTGACTCCGCGCGCGATGGAAGGTCAGGAAGGCGGTAAGGTGGGGATTACACCGCAACTGCCAAGCCGCAAAGCGTCGATCGGCGAAACCTTCAGCGGAGCAGGAGTCGCGATGGTCGATACGACCAAGATCATTTTCCAGGGCTTCGGCCAGCTGATTAAGCAGTTTAACATGGACGATCTGGGCGGACCTGTACGGACGTTCGAAGTCACGGGCCAGATCGCGAAGCAGGGCATCGTGCAGTTGACATATTGGGCGGCGATTCTCAGCCTCTACCTGGGGATCTTCAACCTGCTGCCGATCCCGGCAATGGACGGAAGCCGGCTGGTGTTCCTCGGCGTTGAAGCGCTCCGGGGCAAGCCGATCGATCCGAGCCGGGAAGGCATGGTCCATTTTGTGGGCTTCGCCATGCTGTTCCTATTAATGATTGCCGTAACCTATAATGATATATTACGATTGATTAACGGATAACTAATGATGTCCCCGGCTAGAACGGGGTGAACTTGGGAGGAAGTCCATTTTTATGTCAAACGATAAACAATTTGTGACGGAGATTACACCGCAGGGAGAAGATTTCTCCCGCTGGTATATTGATGTGATCAAGAAAGCCGATCTGATGGATTATTCGCCGGTCCGCGGCTGTATCGTCTTCCGTCCGGACGGCTACGAAATCTGGGAGCACATCCAGCGCGATCTGGACCGCCGTTTCAAGGAAACAGGCCACCGCAACGCCTACTTTCCGCTCTTTATTCCGGAGAGCTTTTTCCAGAAAGAAAAAGAGCATGTCGAAGGCTTTAATCCCGAGCTGCCTTGGGTGACTGAAGCAGGAGGAGACAAGTTGGAAGAGCGTTTGGCGATCCGTCCGACGTCGGAGACGATGTTCGGGCATATGTACGCCAAGTGGATCCAATCCTACCGCGACCTGCCGGTGCTCATCAACCAGTGGGCCAACGTCGTCCGCTGGGAGAAACGCACGCTGCCGTTCCTCCGCACGAGCGAGTTTTTGTGGCAGGAAGGCCATACCGCTCACGAGACGGAAGAAGAAGCACGCGAAGAAACGATGAAGATGCTGGAAGTGTACCGTCAATTCGTGGAAGAGTTTTTGGCGATCCCGGTTATTACCGGCCAGAAGACGCCTTCCGAGAAATTCGCCGGTGCGGTGGAGACGTTCTCGATCGAAGCGATGATGAAGGACGGCCGTGCGGTTCAGGCGGGAACTTCCCACTACCTGGGCACCAACTTTGCGGTGGCGTTTGACATTCAATACTTAAGCAGGGACAACAAGCAGGAATACGTTCATACAACATCTTGGGGCACAAGCACGCGCCTGATCGGTTCGATGATTATGGTGCACGGAGATGACCGGGGCTTGGCGCTGCCGCCAAAAGTGGCTCCGACGCAGGTGATCATGGTTCCGATTGGACCGCCGAAAACTTGGGATGCCGTCGTTGCCCGCACGGACGAGCTGTTCGCCGAGCTGAAGCAGGCAGGCATCCGCGTGCGCGTGGATGACCGCAGCGACCTTCGCCCGGGATGGAAATTCAACGAATACGAAATGCGCGGCGTTCCGGTGCGCCTGGAAATCGGTCCACGCGACATGGAGAACGGCGTCTGCGTACTCGTCTCCCGGATTACCGGCGAAAAGAAGGTCGTTCAGCAGGCCAATCTGGTCGAAGAAGTTCAGACGATGCTCGATCAGGTGCAGAAGGAAATGTTCGATCGCGCCAAGCAGTTTATGAACGACCACTTCTATTCGGTGGATACGCTGGAGGAAATGAAGAGCAGCATGGAACAGCAGCGCGGATTTACCCTGGCGGGATGGTGCGGTTCGGAAGCATGCGAGAGCAAAGTGAAGGAAGAGACCGGGGCAACCAGCCGGAACATTCCGTTCGAGCCTGCGGAAGAGAAGCATACCTGTCTGGTATGCGGACAGCCGGCCAAGCACACCGTCGTTTTTGCCAGAGCGTATTAATGCTGCGGCAGCCAAGCTGAGAGTTGATTCGTTTCCCGCATAAGCAGGGAAGAAACCGGCGGATCGGTAGAGAGGCCGGATGAAATAATGAATGAGGAGCTTCTGCCAGAAATGAGTCGGTGCACGGGATCGAGACATTTTTGTGAACAGAAGCTCTTCATGTTTATGGATTAGCGCTTTAAAAGGGGGAGGAGAGCATGGAAAACGTGGGGGATAAGAGAAAACGGTTCGAGCTGCTGATGAAGCAGGGGGAAATGCCGCCCGCGATCGTGGATCCCTATTTTCTGGATGGTCATATCGAACAGGTGGAGATCAGCCGGAGCAATCAGGAATGGAGAATCACCGTTTGGAAGGAAACCTTAGTCCCGGGTGAGGTATACCGGACGTTCTGCCTAAGGCTTCAGGAGAAAATGCAGCATATTGCGAAGCTGTCGTTTGTGTTCAAATATGCGGAAGAAGTGGACCGCAAGGATATCGTCGGCGCATACTGGAACCTTTTCCTGGAGTGGGTTCACCGCGAAATCCCTTCCGTCAACGGCTGGATGGCCAGAGCTAAGCATGAGTTGGACGGGGAAACCTTGACGGTCACGATGTCCGACAATACGTCGCTGGAGCTGGCGAGAAAGAAGCAAATCGACCAGGCGCTCACCCGTTTCTTTGCGCATTATTTCGAGGTTCCTCTACGCGTCAAAATTCAAGTCGGCGAAGTCCAGCGGGAAATGTACGAGGAGTTCGCGCAGAAGAAGCTCGAGGAAGAGCGGGAGGTCATCCAGAAGATGATCTCCAGCATGGAAGCGGAAACGCGCGCAGCCGAGGGCGACGATGAAGATGTCTTTCTTCAGGTCGGTTACGACATCAAGGAACAGCCGGTTCCGATTCAGGAAATCCAGGACGAAGAGAAGAAAATTACGATTCAAGGCACCGTATTTGGCCTGGATCGCAAAGAACTGCGTAACGGCAGCACGCTGTTTATATTTAACCTGACGGACTTTACGGATTCACTGCAGATGAAAATGTTTGCGAAGACGAAAGAAGATGTGAAAGTTCTGAGCCTGCTCGCCAACGGCAAATGGGTGAAAGCCCGCGGCCGCGTCGAGATGGACCGCTTCATGACGATTCCCGAACTGGTCATGATTCCTTCGGATTTGATCGAAGTCCAGGCGCCTCCTGTCCGCAAGGATAATGCTCCGGAGAAGCGGGTGGAATTCCACCTGCATACGACGATGAGCACGATGGACGCCGTTACTCCGATCGACCAGTACATCAAGACGGCCGCCAAGTGGGGCCACAAAGCGATCGCCGTGTCGGATCACGGCGGCTTGCAGAGTTATCCGGAAGCGGCGAAGGCAGCGAAGAAGAACGGGATTAAGATGATTTACGGAGTTGAAGCCAATGTGGTGAATGATTCCGTCCCGGTCGTCATGCAGCCGAAGCCGATGGACTTGAAGTCCGCGACCTACATCGTATTCGATATCGAGACCACGGGTCTGTCGATCACGAACAACAAAATCATCGAGCTTGCGGCCGTCAAAATGCAGGAAGGCAAGGAAGTCGACCGCTACGCTACGTTTGTCAACCCGCATGAAAAGATACCGTATCACATCCAGCAGCTGACCAACATTAACGACGAGATGGTCAAGGATGCGCCGGAGCTTGAGCCCGTCATCCAGGACTTCGTCAAGTTTGTCGGTGACGGCGTACTTGTAGCTCACAACGCACGGTTCGACGTCGGCTTCATCCAGGCTGCCCTGAAGGAGCTCGGCATGCCGGAACTGGACAACCCGGCGCTTGATACGCTGGAGTTGGCCAGATTGCTTCACCCGACGATGAAAAACCACCGCCTCAACACGTTGGCGGATAAGTATAAAGTGGCGCTGGAAAGCCACCACCGGGCGATTGACGATACGATTGCCCTGGCCGGCATTCTGGACGGACTGCTGGCGGATGCCGAGAAGATCAAAGGGCTGACACGCCTGGAACGTTTGAATGATTACGTCGGCACGGATCTGTCCAATTCACGTCCGTTCCACTGCGGAATTTACGCTCTGAACCCGATCGGCAAGAAAAACTTGTACAAGTTAGTGTCGATGTCGCACACCGAATACTTCAAGCGGGTGCCGTGCATCCCGAAATCGAAGCTGGAGGAGATGCGCGAAGGGCTGCTGGTCATTTCCGGCTGCGAGAAGGGCGAGTTCTTCGAAACCGTGCTGAACAAGACGGTGGAGGAGGCGACCGAGGTCGCGCAGTTCTACGATATTTTGGAAATTCAGCCGCTGACGATGTACATGCATCTTGTGGATAAAGGACTCGTAGGAAGCACGATTGAGCTGAAGAACGCCATCAAGACGGTGTGCGAGATCGGGGAAAAGCTGAACAAGCCCGTGATCGCCACGGGCAATGTGCACTACTTGGAGCCGCGGGACAAGCTGTTCCGGGACATTACGATTCACGGCATCACGGGCTTTAGCCCGCTGAAAGATATCCGTAAGCCGGATGCCCATTTCCGGACGACGGAAGAGATGCTGGAGGAATTCGAGTTCCTTGGTCCGGACAAGGCGATGGATGTGGTTGTGAAGAATACCAACGATCTGGCCGACCGCTTTGAGGAATACGAGCTGTTCCCGGACAAGCTGTTTACGCCGATTATCGACGGGGCGGATGAGGAAATCCGCAACACTTGCTATGCCACGGCGCGGTCGATTTATGGCGAAGACTTGCCGGAAGTTGTCGTCGCGCGGCTGGAGAAGGAGCTGGAGCCGATTATCAAATTCGGCTTCTCCGCCAACTATCTCATTTCCGAGCGGCTGGTGAAAAAGTCGAACAAGGATGGCTATCTCGTCGGTTCGCGGGGTTCCGTCGGATCGTCCGTCGTCGCGACGTTCCTGGGCATTTCCGAGGTTAACCCGCTGCCGGCGCATTATATTTGCAAAAATCCGGAATGCAAGCACAGCGAATGGTTCCTGGACGGCAGCGTGCCGAGCGGATTTGACCTTCCCGACAAGCAATGCCCGGACTGCGGCCAAATGCTGAAGGGCGAAGGGCAGGACATCCCGTTCGAAACGTTCCTTGGCTTTAAAGGCGACAAGGTTCCCGATATCGACTTGAACTTTTCAGGGGAATATCAGCCGACCGCACACAATTATACAAAAGAAATTTTTGGCGAAAAATGTGTGTTCCGTGCAGGAACTATAGGTACCGTGGCCGAGAAAACGGCTTTCGGTTATACAAAGAAATACGAAGAAGAATATCATAAAAAGTGGCGCGGAGCGGAGTTGAACCGGCTCGCTGCCGGATGCACCGGCGTCAAGCGGAGCACGGGCCAGCATCCGGGCGGCATCGTCGTCGTCCCTGATTACATGGAAGTGGAAGATATTACGCCGGTCCAATTCCCGGCGGACGATACGAGCGCGGAATGGAAGACGACCCACTTCGATTATCACGCCTTCGACGCGAACCTGCTCAAGCTCGATATTCTGGGGCACGACGACCCGACCATGATGCGGATGCTGCAGGATTTGACCGGGGTCGATCCGACGACGATTCCGATGAATGATCCGAAGGTTATGAGCATGTTCAACTCGACTGAGGCGCTTGAGGTGAAGCCGGAACAAATCCGGACGCCGGTGGCCACCTACGGCGTGCCGGAGATGGGCACGAAGTTCGTCCGCCAGATGCTGATCGAGTCGAAGCCGTCCTCCTTTGCCGACTTACTGCAAATCTCGGGTCTGTCCCACGGAACGGGCGTATGGCTCGGCAATGCGCAGGAGCTGATCAAGAACGGCACCTGCAACATCAAGACGGTAATCGGCTGTCGTGACGACATTATGCTGTTCCTGATTTACAAAGCCGGCATGGATGCCGGCCTGGCGTTTAAAATTACGGAAAGCGTGCGTAAGGGCAAGGGCTTGACGCCGGAATGGATCGAGGAGATGAAGCGGTGCAAGGTGCCGCAGTGGTATATCGACTCCTGTCTCAAAATCCAGTACATGTTCCCGAAAGCCCACGCCGCCGCATATGTTATATCTGCAGTGCGCACGGCTTACTTCAAGCTGTACCATCCCATCGAATACTATGCGACCTATTTCTCGGTCCGTGCCGAAGATTTCGATATCGAGCTGTGCTGCCAGGGCTATGAGGCCATCTACCGGCAAATCGAAGAGATTGAGCAGAAAGGCTTCCAGGCGACGACCAAGGAGAAGAGCATGCTCTCGATCCTCGAGATGGCGCTGGAAATGACCGCTCGCGGATTTACATTCAAGCCGATCGATTTGTACCGTTCCGATGCGACCCGGTTTATGGTGGACGGGGAATCGCTGATTCCACCGTTCTCGGCGCTGGCCGGCATCGGGGAGAACGCGGCCAAAAATATCGCCGCCGCCCGCGAATACGGGGAGTTTCTCTCCATTGAGGATTTCCAGCAGAAGTCCAAAGCGAGTAAGACGATCATCGAGCTGCTTACGCAAATGGGCTGCTTCAGGGGGCTGCCGGAAAGCAATCAGCTATCGTTATTTTAATTCCGTCTTTTGTGTGTAACGCCCTAACCCCTTGCTGCATAAGGTTTAGTCAAGGCATCATACTTGTCAGTATATCCAGACTATGTTATAATTTTTTTGGTAATCATGTAGATAAAACCGTTGTTTAAAGAGTGGGGCGACCCACTCTTTACTCTTTGGTATATAGGATATTTGAAGCCTTGGAGGTTATAATCTTTGAGCACACCGAAGATCAAAGGAATTGTGGAACAAATGGTACAGCCCTATTTGGATGAGCATAACTTCGAGCTTGTCGACGTCGAATACGTGAAGGAAGGCAGCAACTACTTTCTCCGCGTCTTTGTTGACAAGGAAGGCGGCATCGATATCGATGACTGCGGGATGATCAGTGAGTACCTGAGCCAGAAGCTGGACGAGAACGATCCGGTTCCCGAAGCTTACTTTCTGGAGGTCTCCTCTCCTGGCGCAGAACGTCCGCTCAAGAAGAAGGAAGACGTAACCAAAGCCGTAGGCAAGGATGTTTTTGTAACGGTTTACGAGCAGGTAGATGGCCAGAAGGAATTTGAAGGCCGGCTTCTTTCGTTCGAGGACGACGTTCTTGTCATTTCTGCGGGCAAGAAGGAATACAGCATCCCGTATGCAAAAGTTGCCAGCGCCAGACTGGCGATTATTTTTTAAGTACAAGGCTGCACTTTGAAAGGGGGAATTGATTTCCAATGAGTATGGATTTTATTGAAGCGATGAATGAGTTGGAAAGAGAGAAAGGAATCAGCAAAGACATTTTGTTCGAAGCCATCGAGGCTGCGCTGATTTCCAGTTACAAACGGAATTTTAACACGGCGCAGAACGTTCGCGTCGACATGAACCGGAATACCGGGGTTATCAAAGTGTTCGCCCGCAAGCTGATCGTGGAAGAGGTGCTGGATCCCCGTACCGAAATTTCCCTGCCTGCCGCCCGCGAGATCAATCCGCATTTCCAAATTGAAGATATTGCGGAAATCGAGGTAACTCCCCGTGATTTCGGCCGGATTGCCGCCCAAACGGCCAAACAGGTCGTCACGCAGCGGATCCGCGAGGCGGAGCGCGGCTTGATTTATAACGCTTTCGTCGACAAAGAAGAGGACATCGTGACCGGTACGGTCCAGCGTCAGGATCCGCGCAACTTCTACGTGGACTTGGGCAAGGTGGAAGCGGTGCTGCCGCTGAACGAGCTGATGCCGAGCGAGAAGTTCAAGCACGGCGACCGGATCAAGGCCTACATCACGAAGGTGGAGAATACGACGAAGGGTCCGCAAATCATGCTGTCGCGCACGCATCCGGGGCTCTTGAAGCGTTTGTTCGAGCTGGAGGTTCCTGAAATTTTCGACGGTGTCGTAGAAATTCGCTCCGTCGCCCGTGAAGCGGGATTCCGCTCGAAGATCGCAGTCTATTCCCGCAATCCGGAAGTGGATCCTGTCGGCTCTTGCGTGGGGCCGAAGGGCATGCGTGTGCAGACCATTGTCAATGAGCTGCGCGGTGAAAAAATCGACATCGTACGTTTTTCCGAACTGGTGGAGGAGTATGTGGCCAACGCCCTCAGCCCTTCCAAAGTTCTGGAAGTGATCGTATTTGAAGACGAGAAGATGGCACGCGTCATCGTGCCGGATTATCAATTGTCTCTCGCCATCGGGATCAAAGGGCAGAACGCCCGTCTTGCAGCCAAGCTGACAGGATGGAAGATCGATATTAAGAGCGAGAGTCAGGCGGAACAGGAATTCGGCAGACCGAAAACATCCTCGGGTGAAATGCATCAAGATTCCGTCTCCGTCGATTAATTCCAAAACAGGACGGGGGTCACGGCATGAAACAAAGAAAAGTTCCGCTGCGCAAATGCGTGGCATGCCAGGAAATGATGCCCAAGAAGGAACTGATCCGTATTGTCAAAACGCCGGAAGATGAAGTGCTGATCGACCTGACTGGCAAGAAGTCGGGCCGGGGGGCGTATCTCTGCGGCAAAGTATCTTGCTTTAAACTGGCACAGAAGAACAAATCACTGGATCGGGCTCTGAAGCATCATGTCAAACCGGAAATTTACGAACAGCTCGCAGATGACTTTGTGCTCGTGGAAGACGAATTTTTGGCCGTAAAGGAACGTTCGGTTGATGAGTAAAACTTTGTCCCGCCTAGGTCTTGCCATGCGGGCGGGGAAAATGGTCACCGGCGATGAAATCGTCCTGAAAGCGATCCGGTCTTCCGAAGCGAAGCTAGTCATACTGGCGGCTGACGCCTCAGCCAATACACAAAAAAAGTTCCGCGATAAATGCGGGACATACAACATTCCTCTGGTGATCGGATTTGACCGGGAAAGCCTGGGCACAAGCATTGGAAAGCCCGAAAGGGTTGTGCTCGCCATTACGGATCAAGGATTCGCAGAAATGATCTCCAAGAGTCTTGGAGATAATTCGGAGGTGGAGTATATTGAGTAAACAGGACAGTAAAGATAAGCTGCGCGTGTACGAATATGCAAAATCACTTAATATGAGCAGTAAGGAAATCATAACCATTTTGAAAAGGCTTGATGTTCCCGTTAACAATCATATGAGCGTTATGGAGAACGATGCAGTCTCGAAGGTGGAACAATTTTTCAAGGATATTAAGTCGAATGCGGCCGCCAAGAGGGAAGGCGGAGACCGCCAGACCGTGGCGAGCACTTCCGCGGTCAGAAACGAGGCAGGCACTCAGCGTAACCAGGGCGGCCGGGCAGCCGGATCGGACCCAACACAAAAACAACAGGAAAAGCAGGTAGGTATGAATAATAAATTGAATAACACCACACAAACAGGGTCGCAAAGACCACAGGGCGGGCAGGATTCCCGCAGAAGTCACTCAGGATCTCAGCAAAGCAGACCTCAAGGTCAATCGAATGGATCGGGTAACCGTCCGCAAGGCGCGGGTGCCGGTTCGAATAACCGTAATCAAGGTTCCCAGGGAGGCCGTCCGCAAGGATCCGGCCAAGGCGGCAATCGCCCTCAAGGATCCGGCCAAGGCGGCAACCGCCCTCAAGGATCCGGTCAAGGTGGCAATCGCCCCCAAGGATCGCAGCAGGGAGGCGGACAGCGCCAGGGCGGCGGACGTTCGCCGCAGCCATCCGACAGAAACCGCGGCCCGCAGGGAAACGCAGGCGGCGACAACAACTTCACTAGAAGTAACGATAACCGCGCAGGCAATCGCGGGCCGAATCGCGGAGGCAATAACAACGGTTCGAAACGCTTTGACGACAACCGCCAGGGCGGAGGATTTAACCGGAATAATCGCGGGGGCAAGAACAATCGAGGCAGACAGCAATCTCAGCAGCCGCCGCGTGAGAAGATCGACAACACGCCGAAGAAGATTATCGTTCGCGGCAATATGACCGTTGGCGAGACGGCCAAACTGCTTCATAAGGATGCTTCCGAAGTGATTAAGAAGCTGATCCTTATGGGCGTCATGGCAACGATCAACCAGGAACTCGACATCGATACAATTCTGCTGCTTGCCGGCGAATTCGGCGTCGAAGTCGAAGTGAAGATCGTGGTCGAAGACGACCGCTTCGAGACCGTCGAGGAGAACGACGAACCGGCCGATCTGAAGACTCGTCCGCCGGTTGTTACGATCATGGGTCACGTCGACCATGGTAAGACAACACTGCTGGATGCCATCCGTTCTACGAACGTGACCGGCGGCGAAGCCGGGGGCATTACGCAGCACATCGGTGCTTATCAGGTAGAGATCAACGGCAAGAAGATCACATTCCTGGATACGCCGGGCCACGAAGCGTTTACGGCTATGCGTGCGCGCGGTGCGCAAATTACTGACCTTACCATCATCGTGGTCGCTGCCGACGACGGCGTCATGCCGCAGACTGTGGAAGCCATCAACCACGCGAAGGCGGCCGAGCTGCCGATCATCGTGGCGGTGAATAAAATCGACAAACCGGATGCTAACCCGGATAAAGTGAAGCAGGAGCTGACTGAATACGGTCTTGTTCCGGAAGAGTGGGGCGGAGACACCATTTTCGTCAACGTATCCGCGAAGCAAAGAATGGGACTTGAAGATCTGCTCGAGATGATCCTTCTGGTCGCCGAAGTGAACGAATACAAAGCCAATCCGGACAAACGTGCCCGCGGTGCTGTGATCGAGGCCGAGCTGGATAAAGGCCGTGGACCGGTAGCCCGCGTCCTGGTTCAGCACGGTACGTTGAAAGTCGGGGATGCGTTCGTAGCAGGCAACTGCTTTGGCCGTGTCCGGGCAATGGTGAACGACAAGGGACGCCGTCTGAAGGAAGCCGGACCGTCTACGCCGGTGGAAATCACTGGTCTGACCGAGGTTCCGCTGGCCGGCGATCCGTTCATGGTATTCGAAGACGAGCGTAAGGCCCGTTCGATTGCCGATAAACGCGCCATTACCCAGCGTCAATCCGACCTTGGCAGCAACGTCCGCGTCACGCTGGACGATCTGTTCAAGCATATCAAGGACGGAGAGATCAAGGACCTGAACGTCATCATCAAGGGCGACGTGCAAGGTTCGGTCGAAGCGCTGAAGGGCTCTCTCTCCAAGATCGAAGTGGAAGGCGTACGCGTCAAAATCATCCACAGCGGCGCAGGTGCAATTACCGAGTCCGATATTATTCTGGCGGCGGCGTCCAATGCGATCGTCATCGGCTTTAACGTCCGTCCAGATCCGCAGGCCGGTGCAACCGCCGAGCAGGAGAAAGTGGATATCCGTCTGCACCGCGTTATTTACAACGTCATTGAAGAGATCGAGCAGGCCATGAAGGGTATGCTGGATCCGGAATATAAAGAAGTGGTTATCGGCCACGCAGAAGTGCGCAACCTCTTCAAAATCAGCAAAGTGGGTACGATCGCCGGATGTATGGTTACGTCAGGCAAAATCGCGCGCAACGCCGAAGTCCGCCTGATCCGCGACGGCATCGTCATCCACGAAGGCAAGATCGATACGCTCAAACGTTTCAAGGACGACGCCAAAGAAGTGGCACAAGGTTATGAATGTGGTATTACTTTGGAAAGCTATAATGACGTCAAGGAAGGCGACGTTATAGAGGCGTTCATCATGGAAACGGTGGAGCGCAAGTAGAGAGGTGAACAGGCATGGCTAAAATTCGGGCTGGACGGGTTGGAGAGCAGATCAAGAAAGAACTGAGCCAGCTCATCCAAAGCGAACTGAAGGACCCGCGCATCGGTTTCGTTACCGTAACCGGTGTGGAAGTGACCAACGATTTGTCACAGGCGAAGGTATATTTAAGCGTTCTGGGGGATAACGAGCAGAAGAACAACACGCTAAAGGCTCTGGAGAAGGCGAACGGCTTTCTCCGCTCGGAGCTGGGCAAGCGAGTTCGGCTGCGTCACACCCCGGAGCTGATTTTTAAATTTGACGAATCCATCGCGTATGGCAGTCACATCGAGAAGCTTCTCGGTGAAATCGGTAAAAACGAAGATAACTAAATAAACGGTTTAAAGGAGACGGCCAATGCAGACCTATGAACAATCGCTTGAGCAGGCAAAGGAGTTTTTGCTGACACATGATGATTATCTTGTAGTGTCTCATATTCAGCCGGACGGAGATGCAGTCAGTTCCACAGTTGCCGTGGGCTGGCTTCTCTCATGTCTGGGCAAAAATTTTACTCTGATCAATGAAGGGCCGATTCCTGAACGGATGAAATTTTTATACCTGTCAGAGCAGATCGTGAATATGGAGCTTCATCCACCGGAACGTTCATTCAAGCATGTCATATGTGTGGATTGCGCCGATTTTGGGAGAGTGGGATTGACGCAGCGATGCTTCGCTTCGGACGCCTTGATCTTGAACATCGATCACCATCCGACTAACAATGGCTACGGAAGCACGACTTTGATCAAGCCGGACGCTGCGGCGACGGCCGAAATTTTGTATGATCTTATCCATGCTTTCGAGTTTCGATGGACGAAGGAGATTGCGACCGCGATCTACACCGGGCTGCTGACGGATACCGGAGGTTTTCGTTATTCCAATACGTCCCCTAAAGTGATGGCGGCCGCTTCCGAGCTGCTCGGATACGGGGTCAATGGGCCGGAGCTGTCGGAAAGCCTTCTAGAGGCGATGACTTTGCCCCAGATGAAGGTGCTGGTCAAAGCGCTGAACACGCTTGAGATGACGCCGGACGGCAAAATCAGCTGGGTGTACGTCACTCCGGAGCATATGGTGGAGGCCGACGCGGCTAACGAAGACCTGGAGGGAATCGTGAACTACCCGCGGAATATTCAGGGGGTCGAGGTCGGCATTTTATTTAAAGTGATCAATGACCAAGCGGTTAAAGTAAGCCTTCGGTCTGCCGGTAAGGTTGACGTGGCCGCCCTGGCGCAGTCGTTTGGAGGCGGCGGGCATGTCCGCGCAGCGGGCTGCCGGATCGAAGGAACTATGGATGCGATAATTCCACAGGTTATAGAACGGGTGAGACAATTTTTATGAGCAGCTTAGAAGGCGTATTGGCCATCGACAAGCCGGCGGGGATGACTTCGCACGATGTCGTCGCCAAGGCGCGCCGTATTTTGAAAATGAAGCGGATTGGGCACACCGGAACGCTGGATCCCGAGGTTACCGGTGTTTTGCCGCTCTGCCTTGGCCGGGCAACCCGGGTGGTGGAGTACATGCAGGAGCTCCCTAAGGAATACGCGGCAACCTTGCGTCTGGGCATTGCAACCGATACGGAGGATTTGACCGGTACGGTCACGGAATCCGTGGACGAGGTCCATGTCACACCTGAAGAGGTGGAGAAGGTGCTTCGCACTTTCGAAGGGACCATTTCCCAGGTGCCCCCGATGTATTCCGCTGTCAAGGTTGAAGGTAAACGGCTGTACGAGCTGGCCCGAGAGGGCAAGACGGTTGAGCGCAAAAGCCGCGAGGTGACGATTCATGAAATTGAAATGACCGGATCGGCCTGGGAAGGGCCGTACCTGGACATTTCCTTTCGGGTTTTGTGCTCCAAGGGGACCTACATTCGAACATTATGCGTAGATATCGGGCGGGCTCTGCATCTGCCTTCTACGATGGTGAAGCTGGAACGTACGATGTCGGCAGGAATCCCGGCTTCCAAGTGCCTCTCGCTCGAAGATCTCGAGCGCCTGACCGCGATGGGTGAGCTGGACGAGCATTTGATTCCGATCGATGAAGCGATCCGGCATCTTCCGGCACATACCGTGTTGGAGGAAAAGGCGGCTGCCGCCGTGCAGGGCCAGAGGCTCTCAAGCAGAGCGGTTACGCCGGAGGTCATCCTGCCCGGATGCATACGTCTGTATGATCCAAAGGGAACATTCCTCGGCATTTTTGAAAAACAGGCAGAGACGGGGGCCATCGCTCCGGTCAAGGTATTTCTGCCTGAGTCATAATGATTATCTATGGAATTGCAGGTGAAAGAACAGTGAAGACCGTATATTTATCGTACCCGCTGCCTGCGGAGGTGATCCGGGAGCATACCCAGCCGCAGGTCGCAGCCATCGGACAGTTCGACGGAGTGCATCTTGGCCATGCCAGCGTCATCTCTTCTGCGGTGGATCTGGCAAAGGGTAAGCAGATCCCTTCGGCCGTCATGACATTCCATCCGCATCCGAAGGACGTGATGAAGAAAGGGGACTACGAGGGCAGCCTGACGCCCCTGCAGGAGAAGCAGGAGCTGCTGGCCGGCCTGGGGGTCGATATCGTATACGTCGTTGAATTTAACGATTCCTTTTCCCATGTAAGTCCACAGCAATTTGTGGAAGGCGTCCTGTTTCCGTTAGGCATCGAGGCGGCCGTGGTCGGTTTCGACTTCCGCTTTGGCCACAAGGGGGAAGGCAATGCCGAAATGCTCCGCCTGCTGGGGAACGGCCGGCTGGACGTCGAGGTCATCCCGCCATTTGAGCTGGAAGGCGGAAAGGTCAGCAGTACGGAAATTCGTAAAGCGCTGCAAAGGGGAGACCTGGAGCGGGCCGGCCGTCTGCTCGGCCGCAGCTACCGGCTGCGCGGAACCGTGATCGGCGGAGAAAAACGCGGCCGCACTATTGGTTTTCCGACGGCTAACTTGAAACTGGACGATAAGTTCGTCATTCCGGTTAAAGGCGTTTACGCGGTACGCGCCTTTCTGAACGGGAGAATTTTACCCGGCGTAATGAACGTGGGGGTAAAACCGACGTTTCATGAGAACGAAACGACGCCAAGCTTCGAGGTTCACTTGTTTGATTTTGACCGGGATATTTACGGCGAGCATGTCACGGTGGAACTGATCCATTTTATCCGGCATGAGCGGAAGTTCCCTTCCGTACCGGAGCTGATCGCCCAGATTCAGGCGGACGCGGATCGTGCCAAAGAACTTTTGAAGTCGGGCCGCTAAAGCTTAAGCTGGCGAACATTTACTTTTGCCTTTGAAGTATGCTATACTGATAAACGTTGCTGGATGCCCATGGGCTGAAGGAAAACCTTAGCTTGGATACACGATCTCACCGACGGTTTCTAGGCTAACGGCGATTATTTATGTTAAGGAGGTGAATAGGATGGCATTGACTCAAGAACGCAAACAACAACTGATCGAAGAGCACAAAACTCATGAGTCCGATACTGGATCTCCTGAAGTGCAAATTGCTATCCTTACGGAGAACATCGTAAATTTGACAGACCACTTGCGTACGCACAAGAAGGATCATCATTCCCGTCGCGGTCTTTTGAAAATGGTCGGTCAACGCCGTAAGCTGTTGGCATACTTGAAAAACAAGGATGTTAAACGCTATAGCGCTCTGATTGAAAAACTTGGATTGCGTCGTTAATAATCCATTTGTTCTACGGAAAGCAGCCTGGTTGTTCACCGTTTGTCCTTCTAGGAGTGACAGCGGGGCAACCGGGTTGCTTTTTATGCAGGACTATATGAATTATCCCCGTCTGGGGAATACTGATTGAGTAATAAAGGAGGGATTTCATGGAAAGTCGTGTTGAAATGCAGTTGGGCGGCAGAACCCTGGTCATGGAGACCGGACGCCTCGCAAAGCAGGCTAACGCCGCCGTGATGGTCCGCTACGGGGAAACGGCCGTACTTTGTACAGTGACCGCCTCCAGCGAACCGAAAGATTTGGACTTTTTTCCGCTGACTGTAAACTATGAAGAAAGATTGTACGCCGTAGGTAAAATACCGGGTGGCTTTATTAAACGGGAAGGAAGACCGAGCGAGAAGGCCATTCTGGCCAGTCGTTTGACCGACCGCCCGATTCGCCCGCTGTTCCCGGAAGGTTTCCGTAACGATGTGCAGGTGCTGAACCTCGTCATGAGCGTGGATCAGGACTGCTCGCCGGATATTGCGGCTATGATCGGTACTTCCGCAGCGCTGAGCATTTCCGACGTGCCGTTTGACGGACCGATCGGCGGTGTCATCGTTGGCCGCGTGGACGGACAATTCATTATTAATCCGGACATCGCGCAGCAGGAGAAGAGCGATATTTATCTGGTCGTCTCAGGCACTAAAGACGCCATCATGATGGTTGAAGCGGAAGCGAACGAGGTTCCAGAGGAAACGATGCTGGAAGCGATTATGTTCGGTCATGACGAAATCAAAAAGATCGTGGCTGTCATTGAAGAGCTGACCCAAAAAGCCGGCAAACCGAAAATGGAAGTGAAACTCCATGCGGTTGATGCCCAGGTGAATGCCGAAGTGCGCGAATTCGCCGCACAGCGACTCGTTGAAGCGGTTCGCATCGCTGAGAAGCATGCCCGCCAGGACGCCATCGATGCAATCAACGAAGAAACGGTGACTTTCTTTGAACAAAAATACATAGAGACGCCTGAGCTCTTGAAAGATGTCAAAGAAGTGCTGCACGATATCGTTAAAGAAGAAGTAAGACGCCTGATCACCCATGATAAGGTCCGTCCTGATGGCCGGGGTCTGGACGAAATCCGTCCGATCGAATGCGACACCAGCATTTTGCCGCGCACGCATGGTACAGGCTTGTTTACACGCGGTCAAACCCAGGCTCTCAGCGTATGTACATTGGGTGCGCTCGGTGACGTGCAAATTCTGGACGGCATCGATTTGCAGGAGACCAAACGGTTTATGCACCATTATAACTTCCCGCCGTTCAGCGTAGGCGAAGCCCGTCCGCTTCGTGCACCGGGACGCCGCGAAATCGGCCACGGCGCGCTGGGTGAACGTGCCCTGTCGAAAGTCATTCCATCGGAGACAGAATTCCCGTACACGATTCGTCTCGTTTCCGAGGTACTGGAGTCGAACGGTTCGACATCCCAGGCAAGTATCTGTGCAAGCACGCTGGCCATGATGGATGCAGGGGTGCCGATTAAAGCGCCGGTTGCCGGCGTAGCGATGGGACTCATTAAAGACGGAGACCATGTATCCATCCTGACGGATATTCAGGGGATGGAAGACCATCTGGGCGACATGGACTTTAAAGTGGCCGGTACGGCAGAAGGGGTTACCGCCATTCAGATGGACATCAAAATTGCCGGCATTGACCGTCAAATTTTGAACGACGCCCTGAAGCAGGCGAAAGAAGGCCGGATGTTTATCCTCAGCAAAATGATGGAAGCGATCCAGAAGCCGAGAGAGACTTTGTCCCCTTATGCACCGAAGATCATCGTTATGAACATCAATCCGGACAAGATCCGCGACGTGATCGGCGCAGGCGGCAAGATCATCAACAAGATTATCGAGGAAACCGGCGTGAAGATCGACATCGAGCAGGATGGTCGCGTCTTTATCGCATCTTCGAATGAGGAAATGAACCAGAAAGCCCGCTCTATTATTGAAGGAATCGTCCGCGAAGTCGAAGTCGGCGAAATTTATGTCGGCACCGTCAAACGGGTCGAGAAATTCGGCGCTTTCGTCGAAGTGCTTCCGAATAAAGAGGGACTCGTGCACATTTCCCAGCTCTCGACCGAACGCGTCGGCAAAGTTGAAGACGTTGTGAATGTCGGGGATACGATCACCGTCAAAGTGACCGAGATCGACCAGCAGGGACGAATCAACCTGTCGCGCAAAGCGGTATTGGTTGCGGAATCCAAGGCTTAAAACCAAGCGGGACGGCTTCGTCAAGAAGCCACGCTTGCTACCATATGCAGTCAAAGAGACAGAAAGTACTCACTTCTGGCTCTTTTTTTATAATATCAGAAAGTATAAACTACAGAGCCATTGCTTCCTGATATTGCAAGAAAAATTACCTTTGAATGCGGTCTGTCTTCTTTGAAGGTGCGTCGATAGACGTTTTTCTTATGAGATCAGAAAGTATAAACTACAGAGCCATTGCTTCCTGATATTGCAAGAAAAATTACCTTTGAACGCGGTCTGTCTTCTTTGAAGGTGCGTCGATAGACGTTTTTCTGATAACGAACATAAAGGTCATCCTGCTTCAGCGCCCTGTTATAATCCCGCAAGAAAAGCTTTCTCGTGGGAACGATCTGTGTTCAACCACCAATCATATTCCCGCTCGTCCGTTCATATGATGGGACAAAGTAGGTTAAGGGAGATGAGCGGAAAAATGAACGGGAGACGGACAGCCATCGTGCTTGCCTGTTTTGCCATCGTCGTGGGCATCGCGCAGACAGGTGCGGTCGGGGATTATTTTCAGAACGTCCGGCACCACCTGTCTGCTCAAACCGCGTTTGAGCCCCAGACGGACCTGAAGCAGCAGGATCCGCTGTACAAGCAGATTGCCCAGAAGGCCGAGGAAACGCGGATTCCGCCGGTGGATGCGGTTGTAGACCGCGTCTGGAAGGCAATCCCCGGGTACAACGGCCTGGAGATTGACGTAGACGAGACTTATAAACGGGCAAAGGCCCGGGGAGCCTCGGCTCCGATTACATACGTGTACCGTCAAATTGCCCCCAAGGTGAGTCTTAGCGATTTGGCGGCTGAACCGATTTATAAAGGAAACCCGGAGAAGCCGATGGTTTCCCTGATGATTAACGTGGCGTGGGGGGACGAGTATATCGTTCCGATGCTTGATACGCTGGATGCGGAGAACGTAAAGGCGACCTTCTTTTTTGACGGAAGCTGGTTGAAGAAAAACCCGGAGATGGCCAAAGAGATTCAGAAGCGGGGTCATGAACTGGAGAACCACGCGTATACGCATCCCAACATGAGCCAGCTGAGCCGTGAACGGGCAACACTCGAAATCAGCAAAACCCAGCAGCTGCTTAAGGAAACGCTCAGCGTGGAAAATAAATGGTTTGCGCCGCCTTCCGGAGATTTTAACCAGCAGACCGTCCAAATCGCGGCAAGCCTTGGCCTGAAGACGGTGCTGTGGACGCTGGACACCGTTGATTGGAGGAAGCCCTCGCCGGATTCGATCGTCGCCAAAATATCGAGCAAAGTCGAACCGGGCACCTTGATTCTGATGCATCCGACTTCATCGTCTTCCCAGGCGCTGAAAGGCATGATCCGGGCGATCAAGGCGAAAGGTCTCGTCCTGGGCACGGTTAGTCAGACACTGTCGCCCGAGAGGGTCATGGTACCCAAGGTTGAGTGAGACGGCTTTTTTTGATAGGATAGGGATTGCGCTGGCTGTAGTCAGGAGTGTTCCGGCTCGGCCATCATTTACATGAAGAACAGGATGACTAGCAAGAACTGAACAGGGGGCAGCCTGGAGGTTCATTTGGATTAATTATAGGAGGGCCTCTCGCGTGAAAAAAATAAAACTAAGCAACGGCCTTAGAGTGGTTATGGAGAAAATTCCGACGATGCGGTCGGTTTCCTTCGGCATTTGGGTAAAGACGGGCTCCCGCCATGAAACCATAGCCAACAACGGCATCTCCCATTTTATCGAGCACATGCTTTTTAAAGGGACCGAACGTTTTGACGCCAAGGCGATCGCCGAGGAATTCGATGCTATTGGCGGCAATGTTAATGCCTTTACGTCTAAGGAATATACTTGCTTTTATGCAAAGGTACTGGATGAGCATCTGCCGATTGCCGCAGACGTGCTGGCCGATATGTTTTTCCGTTCCAAGCTGGATGGGGAGGAGCTGGCCAAGGAGAAGAATGTCATTCTTGAAGAGATCTCGATGTACGAGGATACGCCGGATGACATGGTGCACGACCTGATGGCCAAGGCGGTCTACGGGGATCATCCGCTTGCCTATCCCATTCTGGGAACGAAGGAACAGCTGGAAAGCATGGGATCTTCAGACCTTCGGGCCTACATGGATGAGCATTATACGATCGAGAATACCGTTATCAGCGTGGCCGGCAACATTGGCGACGATATTGTGGAGCTGCTGGAACGCCATTTCGGCGGTTTCCAAAACAGCGGGCGCGTGTCCGAATTGACCGTGCCTTCGTTCCAGAGCGGGCTGTTGTACCATAAAAAGAAGACGGAGCAGAATCATATCTGCCTGTCCTTCCCGGGATGCTCAATCCACGATCCGCTACAGTATGCCATGATTCTGCTCAATAACAGCATCGGCGGCGGGATGAGCTCGCGATTGTTCCAGGAAATCCGGGAAAAGCGGGGGCTCGCTTATTCGGTCTACTCGTACCACAGCTCCAACGAAGATAGCGGCTTGTTTACGATTTATGCCGGAACTGCGCCGAAGCAGACCAAAGAGGTCATGGACCTGACCAAAGAGGTGCTATCGGATATAGCCGTTCGCGGGATGACCGAGGATGAGCTCCACAAAGGGAAGGAGCAGCTGAAAGGCAGCCTGATCCTGAGCCTCGAGGGCACTGGCAGCCGCATGAACCGGCTCGGCAAAAACGAGCTGATGCTGGGCAAGCATTTTTCGCTGGATGAGATGATCGAAAAGATCGAAAACGTGACCATGAACGATGTGAACGCCGTGCTGGACCGAATGTTCAGCCAGCCGTTCTCGCTGGCGATGGTCGGTTCGACGGACCGCGCCATTGCAGGGTTAAGGAGGGACGATTTTGTCACACTACGTACAGATTCATAAATTGCCGGGTCACGAGGATGTGCGGCTGCCGGAGAAGATGTCCGGCTCCGCATCCGGTTATGACCTGTACGCCGCCGTAGAAGAAGAGATCGTCCTTC
Organism: Paenibacillus sp. XY044; assembly: GCF_002257645.1. Classification (GTDB taxonomy): domain Bacteria; phylum Bacillota; class Bacilli; order Paenibacillales; family Paenibacillaceae; genus Paenibacillus_AQ. The sequence continues at coordinate 281,837 of NZ_NQMO01000001.1, forward strand.
AGCCGGGGGAGCGTAGGCTCATCCCGACCGGATTTGCCATCGCTATGCCCGACGGGCTGGAGGCTCAAATCCGCCCGAGAAGCGGGCTGGCGCTGAAGCACGGCATTACCTGCCTCAACACGCCGGGAACGATCGACGCCGATTACCGCGGGGAAATCAAGGTGCTGCTGATCAACCTTGGGCAGGAGCCGTTTACGATTACCCGAAACGAGCGCATCGCCCAAATGGTGTTTATGGAAGTGCCGCAGGTAACGTTCGAGCAGGTGGACGTGCTGTCCGAAACCGTTCGCGGTGAAGGTGGATTCGGTCACACCGGCAAATAATTACGTCTCACTACAGCCTGGAGTTTCGTTCCCGAAAGGGTTCGGTCTCCAGGCTTTTTTTGTGAACCGGATTCAATAAAATTCGGTGTTCTACCCTCCATATCCCCGAACCTGCAATGTTTTATCCTGCACGGGTTTCCCGCCCGAATCAGTTCCGACAGACGCTGAAAGAGCGTCGGCAGACGTGTTTTTATTTGACGGGCGTCTTTCACCCCTCCATGGGCAGCGGCATATGATGGATTCATAACAGTGTTTTTGAAAGGAGTGACATCCTTGTGCTGACTGGAGTTCATATTGTGTTCCTAGGCGGGGATGCACGTCAGATCGAGGTGATCCGTAAATGTTCGGAGTTGGATGCTACCGTCAGCGTGGTCGGATTCGACAAGCTGAATGAAAGGGTCCTGGGAGTCTCGTGGGAACGCCTCTCTTCTGAACTGCTTTCTACGGCAGACGTTCTCGTGCTGCCTGTTGTCGGGTGTGATGATTCAGGAGCGATCCAGACGCCTTATTCTGGAGAGTCCTTAAAGCTGCTGGATGAGCATTTGGCTGCTCTTCCGTCACAATGTGCCGTGTATACAGGGATGGCTAAACCTTATTTGCGCAGTCTCTGCGCAAGCCACGAGGTGCGCCTAGTGGAACTGCTGGACCGCGACGACGTTGCCATTTTCAATTCCATCCCAACGGCGGAAGGCGCGCTGGTGATGGCGATCCAGAATACGCCGTTTACGATCCACGGATCGGAATGCCTCGTGCTGGGTCTGGGGAGAACTGGATTTACGATGGCGAAAAGCCTCCAGGGTCTCGGGGCGAAGGTTAGGGCCGGTGTCAGGTCGGATAAGGATTTTGCCAGAGCGGAGGTCATGGGCTGGGAGCCTTTCCTGACAAGGGATTTGGAGGATCATGTGCGAAGAGTCGACTTGATTTTTAACACGATTCCGACTATGATAGTCACAGCGCAAATCCTGTCAAGAATGCCCCAAAGCGCCGTCATTATTGACCTTGCTTCGGCTCCCGGAGGATGTGATTTCCGGTATGCGGAGAAGCGGGGAATTAAGGCCTTGCTGGCTCCCGGATTACCTGGAATCGTAGCTCCCAAAACAGCTGGAATGATTATTGCCAATGCGTTGGTACAGTTGATTTCGGACGAGATCAAGATTCGGGGGGATGGGGAATGAACTTGCAGGGGAAAACGGTAGGTTATGCGATTACGGGCTCACATTGTACGCTTGCTGAAATTATGCCGCAGATTCAACGATTTATGGACGCCGGTGCCAAGGTGGTGCCGATTGTCTCGAACACGGTGCAGGTAACGGACACCCGCTTCGGGACATCCGCGGGTTGGCTGGAGCAGCTGAAGAACATCACGGGGAGCGAGATTATTACCTCGATCGTGGATGCGGAGCCGCTGGGACCGTCCAAACTGCTCGACGTGCTGGTCATTGCGCCATGCACGGGCAATACGACAAGCAAGCTGGCCAATGCCATTACGGACAGTCCCGTCTTGATGGCCGCCAAGGCCCAAATGCGGAATTTGCGTCCGCTGGTGCTGGCGGTTTCCACCAATGACGGACTGGGATTAAACGCAGCGAATATCGCCAAGCTGCTTGTGACCAAGAACATTTACTTTGTTCCGTTCGGTCAGGATAATCCGGTGCAGAAGCCCAATTCGCTGGTTGCGAACATGGAGCTGATCCCCGAGGCGTGCGATGCGGCTCTCGAAGGAAGACAACTGCAGCCTATGCTGATCCAACGCATATTTTCCGCGTAATCCGATCGGCTGCATTCGTTTCGAGTTCCGGCACCCGAAACTGCATTGTCCAGCGCCTGCACATGCTGCGGGCGGGAATTTGCGCCCCATGCCGTTAAGACACGGGGCTGTTTGCATCGATTATTCCGGGCTGCCGTAATCGGATAAATATCATTGTAACGAACATAAGTTGAAATGAAGAAGATGGTCGAAGAGACCAAATAGTAAATGTAGGACGACTCGATCGAAGTGATCGCAGCCTGTTTTGCTTATCCCGGTTGGATGCGGTCATACCGATCTTGTTAAGATGCCGATTCGGGCGGGAGCAGGAAACTAGGCTGTGATCACGAACTGCTGGCCAAAGCCCGCGTGTCAGTGCTTTGGTTCTGAGGAAGGGTACAGCTTCCATGGCTGTACACATCACAGGAAATCGACGCAGCTAAACGTTCTGCCGTTCTTATCTAGCATGGGGGAATTGAAATGAGCATCTTAGTACAGAAATTCGGCGGTACATCTTTGTCCACTCCGCAAGCAAGGGAACTGGTCATCAAGCACATCAGGCGCGAGCTGGACAACGGCTATCAGCTTGTTGTTGTCGTTTCGGCCATGGGACGCAAGGGGGAGCCGTATGCGACCGATACGCTCCTGGACTGGGTCTCCCAGAACGGGAACGCTCTTCCGTCGCGTGAGCGGGATTTACTGCTGTGCTGCGGTGAAATCATATCGGCTGCCACGCTGTGCAGCCTGCTGGAGGATGAACGTATAACCTCCACGGTGCTGACAGGTGCGCAGGCCGGTTTTGTCACCGATGATCAATACGGCAACGCGCGGATTAAGGACGTGCGTCCTGAGCGAATTGTGAAGGAGCTCGAAACGCATCAAGTGGTCATCGTCACGGGATTTCAGGGTCAGACGGAAACCGGAGACTTTACCACCTTGGGCCGGGGGGGAAGCGATACTTCGGCAACGGCGCTGGGTGCGGCGCTTCATGCCGAAATGGTTGACATTTACACGGACGTCAACGGGATTTTGACGGCAGATCCCCGAATCGTCGAAGATGCCAAGCCGCTCTCCGTCGTAAGCTACGCCGAAATATGCAATATGGCTCAATACGGAGCCAAGGTTATCCACCCAAGAGCCGTTGAAATCGCGATGCAGGCCCATGTGCCGGTGCGGGTGCGGTCCACCTTTTCGGAAGATGAAGGTACGCTGGTTACCCAGCCGGAAGGCTTCAGGGACGTTCAGCTGGGCTTCATGGACCGGTATGTGACGGGAATCGCCTACGTGAGCAACGTGACTCAAATTACGGTGGAATGCGAAAACGAAGGGGATAATCTTCAGCTCAGCGTGTTTAAAGCTATGGCTGAGAATTCCATTAGCGTCGATTTTATTAATGTTACCCCGACAGGGGCTGTCTATACCGTTTTTGACCATGATTCGGAGAAAGCGATCCGAGTGCTTCAAGATTTGGGATTCCGGCCAAAAAGTCTTTCAGGCTGCGCAAAGGTTTCCGTCATCGGCGGCGGAATCAACGGAGTACCGGGAATCATGGCCAAAATCGTCGAATCCCTCAGTGAACAAAATATCCAAATTCTGCAGTCGGCAGATTCGAATACGACCATCTGGGTGCTCGTGAAGAAAGAGGACATGGTACAGTCTCTCCGGGCACTTCATGCCAAATTCGAACTGCACCGGTAGACATAAATCTGGAAAACGCACGTTTACGTCCTATTAGGAGGTTGTACAAGATGGATTTCGGTAGATTGATTACGGCCATGGTTACTCCCTTTGATGAGCAGGGAAATGTGAACTGGACAGAAACCGCCAAGCTGATCGATTACTTAATTGAGGACCAGCGGTCCGATTCATTGGTTGTCTGCGGAACGACCGGTGAATCGCCGACGCTTACGGAGGAAGAAAAGCTTAAGCTGTTCGCTTTTGCGGTGGAGCATGCCAAAGGGCGCTGCAAAATCATAGCCGGTACCGGCAGCAACAGCACCGCGCATTCGATCCATCTGACCCAGGAAGCCGAAAGGCTCGGGGTGGATGGTGTTTTGCTCGTTGTGCCTTATTACAACAAGCCGAACCAGGAAGGGATGTACCGTCATTTCGAGGCCATTGCCCGCAGCACGAAGCTGCCGGTCATGCTGTATAACGTTCCTGGACGGACCGTGGCAGGCCTGACCGCCGAGACGACGCTTAGACTCGCTGAGATTCCGAACGTGGCCGCTACCAAGGAATGCGCTTCGCTCGAGCAGGTGACCTTGATCTCTGCCGGTGCGCCAGCGCATTTTCGGGTATATTCCGGAGACGATGCCGCGGGGCTCCCTGCCATGGCGGTAGGCGCATACGGCATCGTGAGCGTGGCCGGCCATATCATCGGCGCTCCCATGAAGGATATGATTACAGCATATCTGCAAGGCGAGCAGACGGAGGCTGCACGGCTTCATCAGAAGCTATTCCCGGTGTTCAAGGGATTGTTTGAGTGCCCGACTCCGCTGCCAAATCCGGCTGCCGTCAAGCATGCGCTCAATTTGATGGGACATTCCGTCGGAGGGGTACGCCTTCCGTTGATCGGACCGGATGAGAAGGAAGCGGAATTTATCGAACGATTGGTGAATTCGCTCGCGCAATAATTGAATTATCGTCATCATTCACACGAGCAGCGTCCTGACCAGGGCGCTGTTTTTTTGTTTAAGTTGCACGGCTTTGGGTTAAGGCCTAATCAGGGACGCGCTGCTTTAGAACGGGCCTTTGGTGCAGAGGAATATCCAAATAAACGGCGTGGATTTGGGGAACTCTAATGCCTACTTTCAGGGTGACTTGTGTTTTGACTTTTTTATCATGTATAATGAGGTCAAGTGACTGGGTGCGGTATATTTTTGAAATATAAATATTAAATGGTACGACGTCCAAAACCATAGGAGGGTTAGATTCATTTGTCTAAAAAAAATAATAACGATAAATTGGCGATTTTTGCGTTGGGCGGCGTCGGTGAAATCGGAAAAAACATGTATGTCATCCAATACGGCAATGACATCGTAGTCGTAGATGCCGGATTGAAGTTTCCAGAGGAGGACATGCTCGGGATCGATATCGTCATCCCCGATATTTCCTACCTGACGGAGAATCGTGACAAGGTGAGAGGCATTTTGCTGACGCACGGACACGAAGACCACATCGGTGGATTGCCTTACGTGCTGAAGCATCTGAACGTTCCCGTATACGGAACCAAGCTGACGCTTGGTCTGGTGGAGAACAAGCTGAAGGAAGCCAATCTCCTTGGCGAAACGAAGCGGATTCTGATTCACGAAGATTCCGAAGTAGCGCTCGGCTCTACGCTGAAAGCGACGTTCTTCAGAACCAACCACAGTATTCCGGATTCGGTGGGGATTTGCATTTCAACGCCGGAAGGCAACGTGGTTCATACAGGCGACTTCAAGTTCGACCATACGCCGGTAAACGGACAATATGCGAACTTGCAGCGGATGGCCGCTATTGGAGAAGAAGGCGTTTTGGCGCTTCTGTCGGATAGTACCAATGCCGAGAAACCGGGCTTCACACCATCGGAGAAAAACGTGGGTGTCGTCCTTGAAGACATTTTCCGGAAATCATCCCAGCGCGTAGTTATTGCTACATTTGCTTCGAATGTTCACCGGATTCAACAGGTGGTTAATGCAGCGGAATCCACGGGACGGAAAATTACCGTCATCGGACGCAGCATGGTAAACGTCGTTTCCATCGCTTCCGAGCTTGGATACCTTCACGTGCCGGACGGCATGCTGATCGAGCCTGAAGAAGTCAACAAAATGGCCGCCGACCGCGTTGTCGTATTGTGCACAGGCAGCCAGGGAGAGCCGATGTCCGCTTTGACGCGGATGGCCCGCTCCACGCACCGCAAGGTTGACATTCTGCCAGGTGATACCGTTATCATTGCTGCAACTCCGGTACCGGGAAATGAGAAATATGTCGGCCGTACGATCGATGAGCTGTTCCGTCTCGGAGCAGACGTGATCTACAGCGGCTCGAACTCCGGAGTGCACGTATCGGGTCACGGTAGCCAAGAAGAACTGAAGCTGATGCTGAATTTAATGAAGCCGAAATTCTTCATCCCGATTCACGGCGAATACCGCATGCAGCGCCGTCACGCACTGCTGGCCGAGTCCGTCGGCGTGGATCCGGACAATATCTTTATCACCGATATCGGCGAAATTGTTGAAATCCAGAATGGATCCGCCCGTAAAGCCGGTAAAGTCACGGCTGGTAACGTGCTGATTGACGGATTGGGCGTTGGAGATGTTGGCAACATCGTTCTCCGCGACCGTAAGCTGCTGTCGCAGGACGGAATTCTGGTTGTAGTCGTTACGCTGAGCAAACAAGACGGCACGATTATGTCCGGTCCGGACATTATCTCAAGAGGATTTGTATACGTTCGCGAATCAGAAGGACTTCTGGATGAAGCGAACCGCATTGTTTCCAGTACACTGCAGAAATTGATGAGTGAAAATGTAAATGAGTGGGCTTCCTTGAAGACAGGCGTGAAGGATGCGCTCGGCCGGTTCCTCTATGAGCAGACCCGCCGCAGACCGATGATTCTGCCGATCATTATGGAAGTATAATCAATTGAATAAACCAGCGTCTTGAACAGCACACAGTCGCCCCCTTTCCGCAGGCAATATTGGACGGTTTCCTGCGGAAGGGGGCTTTTTGTCGTTATGTAATTTGTGTTTTTCCGTGTTTCGGGAAGTGCTTGATTATACAGTTATACAGCAAAGTGATAGCTCCACGGATGTGGGGTTATTTTTTTCGGAATAATTCATGTCTTTCCTCCGCCATACTACAATGACAGGAAATTATATGGTTAGGAAAGGACGAGGACATCATGACACAAAATACACGTCGCGCTCCGATGAGCGAAACGGAGGCGCCGGAACAGACTCCTGCCGGGAACCCGGAACCAACGGCTCTGGATACGTTGAAGCAGCTGGGACAAATGAACGTGCCTTCAGGGACCGAGTCAAACATCTTTTGCCTAACGATCATCGGGCAAATCGAAGGACATCTTGTCCTTCCGCCGCAGAACAAAACGACGAAATACGAGCACATTATTCCCCAGCTGGTCGCTGCGGAACAGAGCAAGCAGGTGGATGGAATGCTGATCATCCTCAATACGGTAGGCGGTGACGTGGAAGCCGGACTGGCCATCGCCGAAATGATCACGTCCCTGACCAAGCCTACCGTCACCGTCGTCGTTGGGGGAGGCCACAGCATCGGTGTGCCGATCGCCGTAGCTTCGACGTACTCTATCATCGCCGAGAGCGCCACCATGACCATTCATCCGATCCGCCTGAACGGACTTGTCATCGGTGTGCCGCAGACGTTTGAATATATGGAGAAAATGCAGGAGCGCGTCGTCCGCTTTGTCACTTCCCATTCCCGAATTACAGAAGAACGGTTTAAGGAATTAATGTTCCGCACCGGAGAGCTGAACCGGGACATCGGAACGGCGGTGGGCGGGCTGGACGCTGTCAAATATGGCTTGATGGACGAAGTAGGAGGCATCGGCCAGGCGCTGGCTAAGCTGAACAAGCTGATCGATGAGCGTAAACAACCGGTTGAGGCGGAGGGGATCACACAGTGATGCTTCATACGATTATGCCGCTTGATGCAGTGTGGGAGGAAGGCTTCACCCCTGTCCAAACCGCGGATGTGAGGCTGCAGGGCGTCCTGATGGAGGTCAAGCCGCTTGATGCGGGCCGGGCCGAAATCGTCCGGCTGCTCGACTGCCCGCTTGAATCGTACCTCAACCCGGCGTTCGCTCCAGGACAGGTAATACGCTACATTCCGACACTGTAAAATGGACCTTTAGCAGCAGAAACAGAACATAGGTGCCCACGGTATTATATGGTATAATATTGACCGGGGGTGACATTTTGGCTAAACGAAGAAAGAAGAAGAAGGCAGTACTGACCAATGTGCTGAAATACGAAATATACGGAATTATATTGATCACCCTTTCCGTTATCGCCTTATCCGGTGAAGCAACGGTAGGGTGGTCATTATCCAAAATGTTCGGACTGCTGTTAGGGCGGTTTTATTTTGTGATCCCCCTGGTGGGAATCTACTTGGGCCTCAGCGTCATGATTCAGCGAAAATGGCCGAAACGGTGGAATACCCGGAGGAGCGGGATTCTGCTGTTGGTACTGGCCTTGGTACTTATGAGCAGCATTTCTTCATTGGAAAAGAAACTGGGTCCGGTGGGCGCATTGAGCACCGGGAACATCTTATCTCAGGTACATACGGACTTGCAGGGAACGCTGCTGTCTTCATCGGCTCGCGGCGACCACTCCATGCTGAATAAGGACATCAGCGGCGGCTACATCGGCGCGATCGAGTTTGCAGCGCTGTATTGGCTGTTCGGGACCTTGGGTTCCAAGCTGATGATGATCGTCATGTTTATTATCAGCTTTATGCTGATTACGAATCTATCGTATGTCGATCTGATGCGGATCTTCCGCAGCAGGCTGGTGAAGGCCGGGGAAAACGTTCAGAAGCGGATGGACAACCGCCGTCAATTGGCTCAAGCATCTTCCAAACGGACCTCATCAAGACAGAAGAAGCCGCAGCCGCTGCCGGCTGATGAGGATGAAGACGAATTGGATGAAGATTTCGTGCCGCCAAAACCAAAACGGAGCGCCCCGGTGTTCTTCCAACTGTTCGGCAGCAAGTTTGCCAAGAACGAAGTGCAGCCCCCGCTCGATGATGATCAGCTGGATGGCAGCGACATTCTGGAACCGGTCCGGGAGACCCGCGCCGAAGCGGACGTGCGGTTCAGCCAGATGACCGAGCCGGAGGATAGCGGAGCTTTCGAATTGCATGAAGAGCCTTGGGTGCAGCCGAAGCGGAACGAATCTTCGCCGATCATCCGCGACTTTTTTGAGCATGTGAATTCCGAAGGCAACGCCGATCCGGAGGATGCCGATGAAGCATATGCCGGAGCTGCCGGGACTGCCGGGACCTCTATTCCGGCTGTAGGCAGCGGCGCGGACGTTCATGAGGACAACGCGAATATGCAGGAAGGCGGTGCGGCGGCATCCCCTGCCAACCTCCAGGGAGAGGCCGTGGGAAGTCCGGCTGAGCCTGAAGAGGCGCTTGAGCTTGCGATGACACCGCCTGCTCCTCCGCCGAAGCCGTACAAGCTCCCGCCGTTCAGACTGCTCGCCAAGCCGCAGAACGGCGGCAAGCCCGGCGACCAGAACGATTACAAGCAAACCGCCCGCAAACTGGAGGCGACGATGGAGAGCTTCGGCGTGCGAGCCAAAGTGCTTGAGGTGGTTCGCGGTCCAGCGGTGACGCGGTACGAAATCCAGCCGGATATCGGCGTGAAGGTCAGCCGGATTGTCGGACTGACGGACGATATCGCGCTGGCTTTGGCCGCGAAGGACATCCGGATGGAGGCGCCGATCCCGGGCAAATCGGCTATCGGTATCGAGGTGCCGAATAATGAGGTTTCTTTGGTCACGATGCGCGAAGTCATGGAAACACCGGTCTTCCAAGACGCCCAGTCGAAGCTGTCGATCGCCTTCGGCCGGGATATTTCGGGGCAAACGATCGTCGGCAATTTAGCGAAAATGCCCCATTTGCTCGTAGCCGGTGCCACCGGTTCCGGTAAATCGGTCTGCATTAACGGTATCATAACGAGCATCCTGTATAAGGCTAAGCCGGATGAAGTAAAATTTCTGATGGTCGACCCGAAGATGGTCGAGCTTAACGTGTATAACGGCATACCGCATTTGATGGCGCCTGTCGTGACCGATCCGAAGCGAGCTTCCCTGGCGCTGAAGAAGATCGTGGTCGAGATGGAGAAGCGCTATGAGCTGTTTTCCAAATCCAGCACGCGCAACATTGAAGGCTATAACAACCTGATGAAGGACAATCCGGCAGCGGTGCTTCCTTATATCGTGGTCATTGTCGACGAGCTTGCCGACCTGATGATGGTTGCTGCGCATGACGTCGAGGAAGCGATCACCCGCCTCGCCCAAATGGCGCGGGCCGCGGGTATTCACTTGATCATCGCCACCCAGCGGCCGTCGGTTGACGTCATTACAGGTGTCATTAAGGCGAATATCCCGTCGCGAATCGCTTTCGGGGTATCGTCCCAGGTCGACTCGCGTACGATTCTCGACATGGCGGGCGCCGAGAAGCTGCTGGGCCGCGGGGATATGCTCTTCATGCCGATGGGAGCATCCAAGCCGATCCGTGTGCAAGGGGCTTTTATGACCGATCAGGAAGTCGAGATCATCGTCAATTATGTCCGTGATCAAGGTGAAGCCAAATACGATGAAAGCCTCGTTCCCGAGGTTGAGGAAACGTCGCAGGATGCCGACGACCAACTGGACGAGTTGTACGATCAGGCCGTTCAGATCGTGCTTGAATCCAAACAGGCATCCGTATCGCTGCTGCAGCGCCGAATGCGGGTGGGGTATACCCGTGCAGCCCGCTTGATCGACTCGATGGAAGCGCGGGGAATTATTGGACCTTACGAGGGAAGCAAACCACGCGAGGTGCTTGTTTCTCTGGAGCAGTATCAGCAGCAGAACCGCATCAGCTCATAATCCGGTAATTATTGCCGGAGGTGCTATATCTTACTGGAAGGCCTCTCATGATCATTCGTGAGGGGCCTTTTTCCTGTAATTCGCAGGGGATTACACTTGAAAATTGCTTTCCTAAGGTACACATTCTTTCTCTTGGGCAGGGCGTATAGGAAATGGAGCCTGTTGTCATAATAACCGTAGCCATCCTGTCAAACCCACAAGAGAAAGGTAGAGCTAACCCATGAAAAACGCAAAATTATGGATCATCATCGGTTTGGTGTTTCTATTGTCTGCTGCGGTATATGCAGGTGTAAGACCCCATACGGATTCCAATGCTTCGTCCAAAGCGGCGGTGGAGCCTGTGGAACAGACCATACCTACATTCGGATCAACGGTTTTGAAGTATGGATCCTCAGGCCAGGATGTGTATGAACTGCAGGGGCGCCTGAAGTTTTTGGGCTTTTATAACGGAAAAATTGACGGACAATACGGATGGACAACGCTGAAATCCGTCAAATGGTTCCAGTCCGAATTCGGGATGAAGGTGGACGGAACGGTCGGGGCCAAAACGAAGCTGAAGCTGTATAACGCCACCAAAAACTGGCAGCCGTCCGCAGCCGAATCCGGGAATGCCGCCGGAAAGCAAGCCAGCACAGGCAATCAGAAAAACACCAGCGAACCGATGGCCTCAGCCAACACGATGGGCCTGTCCGAAAACGATCTGAAAATTATGGCTAATGCGGTGTATGGCGAATCCCGCGGCGAGCCGTTTGAAGGACAAGTTGCCGTTGCGGCGGTCATTCTGAACCGGGTCAAATCACCGAGCTTTCCGAATACGCCCCACGGCGTCATTTTTCAGCCAGGCGCGTTCACGGCGGTAGCCGACGGCCAGATTTATCTGACTCCGAACGAAACGTCCCGCAAGGCGGTGCAGCAGGCGTTAAACGGTTGGGATCCGACAGGCGGGTGCCTGTACTATTTTAATCCCAAAACGGCCACCTCGAAATGGATCTGGTCCCGGCCACAAGTGTTGACGATCGGGCAGCATATTTTCTGCATGTAATTTGGATTGAACGTAAGTTTGGCGCTATAACTTCGTTCATTCCATGCAGCAGGTTGTGCACGAGGGAAAACAGCAACCGGAGGGTTTGTCTTCGGTTGCTTCTTCACTTTCTAATGGTATAGAATGGAACTTAATCGAAAGCGTGACGCTTTATAAATTCATGGCTAAAGGAGTTTTGGACCTTGAATACAACTGTTTTTCAACATGGAAACGCCAAGCGGATCCGGATTCACGTTCTGCCGACGAAACGCTTTAAGACGTTTGCAATTTCGCTGTATGCGGGAATTCCGCTTGCGGAGGACACAGTAACACCTACGGCCCTGACTCCTTTTGTGCTCCGCCGGGGTACCGCTACATATCCGGAGACCCGCCAGTTCCGCGAGCAGCTGGAACAAATGTACGGGGCCGGCTTCGGTTTTGATGTGTATAAAAGAGGCAACTATCAGATGGTGCACTTCCGGATGGACACGATCAACGATTCATTCGTAAAGAGCCAGGAGAGCCTGCTGGCATCCTCATTCGCTTTCCTTGGCGAAGTGGTGACGCGTCCCGTTCTGGAGGGCGGCCATTTCCGCAGTTCTTACGTTCAGGCGGAGAAAGAGAATGTCCGTAAGAAGCTCGAATCCATCGTCAACGATAAGATTCGCTACGCCTCCGAGCGCTGTATCGAGGAGATGTGCCGCAACGAGCCTTACCGTCTTCACTCGCTCGGACAGCGTCAGGACCTAGAGAAAATTACGCCGGTGAGCCTGCACGACGGGTACCGCAAATGGCTGAGCGAAGCCAGCATGGACCTTTACGTGGTAGGGGATACCACGCTGGAGGAAGTGGAGAAGCACGTCAACGCGCATTTCGATCTGGGTTCGGAACCGGGAATTACGTATACGACTGAGCCGCCGGTGCGCCAGTCTGGCGAGCCGCGTACTGTAGTGGAGAAGATGGAAGTGAGCCAGGGCAAGCTGAACCTGGGAATGCGTACTTCCATTACCTATGGTGATGATCAATATGCAGCAGCATTAATGTATAACGGCATTTTGGGCGGATATCCGCATTCCAAGCTGTTTATGAACGTACGGGAAAAGGCGAGCCTCGCCTACTACTGTTCTTCCCGTTATGACGGGCATAAGGGGATCGGGACGATCCAGTCCGGCATAGAAGTTCAGAACTATGAAAAGGCGCTCGATATCATCAAGCGCCAGCTCGACGAAATGCGCTCCGGCCGCATTACCGATTTGGAAATGTCGCAGACGAAGGCGATGATCCGCAATCTGCTCCTTGAAATTGAGGATTCGGCCTTTGAAATGATCGCTTATGACTTTAACCGCCAATTCTCCGGGAAAGACCGGTCAAGAGAAGAGCTGCTGCAGCAGGTGGAAGATATTCAAGTCGCGGATGTTCAGGCGGCCGCGTCGACTTTTGATTTGGATACGATTTATTTTCTGAAGGGTCAGAAGGAGGAATAGCCGGTGGAAAAACTTCAGTATGACAATTTGCAGGAGACTCTATATTATGAAGTGATGGATAACGGCCTTCACGTCTATGTGCTACCGAAGCCGGGTTTCCAGAAAACCTATGCAACGTTTGCCACCAAATATGGTTCAGTCGACAACCATTTCCGGGTGGAGGGGCAGGACGAAGTTTCGGTTCCGGACGGAATCGCCCATTTCCTGGAGCATAAAATGTTTGAGGAGCCAGAAGGCGACATTTTCGCCACTTTCGCCTCTCACGGCGCATCGGCCAACGCGTTTACAAGCTTTGACCAGACGGTGTATCTCTTTTCAGCGACCGAACATATTCCTGAGAATCTGGAAACGCTCGTTAACTTTGTGCAAAATCCTTATTTCACCGACCAGAACGTCGACAAGGAGAAGGGGATCATCGGGCAGGAAATCAACATGTATCAGGATAACGCGGACTGGCGCGTGTACTTTGGACTGATCGAAGCGATGTATAAAATCCATCCGGTGCATATCGATATTGCCGGCACGGTGGAATCCATCAGTACGATTACGAAGGAGACGCTGTATACCTGCTACAACGCCTTTTATCATCCGAGCAACATGCTGCTGTTTGTTGTCGGTGGGGTGAAGCCCGAAGAAGTGTTTGATCTCGTCCGCAGCAACCAGGCGAAGAAGGATTATCCGCCTCAGGGGAAAATCGAGCGCATCTTCGAGCCGGAAACGGTCCGTGTCGCCGAGAAACGCCTGGTCAACAAGCTGCAGGTATCCATGCCGAAATGCTTGTTCGGCTTTAAGGAAAAAGAAGTGGGGCTGACCGGCAAGGAACTGCTGAAGCGCGACCTGACCACGAAGCTTATGCTCGACCTGCTGTTCGGATCGAGTACGGAGCTGTATCAAAAGCTGTACGACGAGGACCTGATCTCCGACAGCTTCTCGCATGAATACAGCAGTTCTCCGCAGTATGCCTTTTCAGCGGCGGGCGGCGACACCCCCGATCCCGATCAGCTTCTTGCCCGGATTCGCGAAGAGGTCGACGGCCTTCTGGCATCCGGCTTCAAGGAGGAAGATTTCGAGCGCGCCCGCAAGAAAAAAATCGGCGGTTACCTGCGCATGCTGAACTCTCCGGAAAATATTGCGCATGAATTTACCCGCTACCAATTCCGCGGCGGCGACTTTTTCAACGTGATTCAGGAGTATGAGTCCATTACGCTTAGCGATGTAAACCAACGCCTGAAAGAGCATGTGGATTGGGAGCAGCTGGCGGTATCGGTCGTGGTGAATCCTTAATGCAGCATATGGGAGAGGAGAGCCTACAAAAGCCGATCGGAGAGACGACGGTGCTCATCACCGGGGCGAGCCGCGGCATCGGCGCCGCCATCGCCGAGCGCTTTGCCTCGGTAGGGATGAATGTGGTGATCCACTACGGTTCGTCACACGAAGCCGCCAATGACGTGGCCCGGCGCTGCATGCAGTCCGGAGCCAGGGTCATGACGGTCTCCGCCGATTTGAGGGACAAAGACCAGATTCTTCGCATGCGCGACAAACTGGATACCCATGGTTTAATGCCGGACATTCTGGTAAACAACGCCGGAGTATCGCACTACGGCCTTCTTTCGGACGTGACCGAGGAAGAATGGGACCAAGTGATGTCCGTAAATTTAAAAGGCATGTTTCTCTGTACGCAAGCTTTTATGCCGTATATGATTTCCCAGCGTAGCGGCCGGATTATCAATATATCCTCGGTCTGGGGCATTTCGGGCGCTTCCTGCGAGGTGCTGTATTCGACCACCAAGGGCGGGATTAACGCTTTTACCAAAGCGCTGGCCAAAGAGCTTGGCCCTTCCGGTGTCACGGTGAACGCGGTGGCACCGGGCGCGGTGGATACCGAGATGCTGAACCATTTGGATGCTGAGGAAAAAAGAATGCTCGAGGATGAAATTCCGGCCGGCCGCCTGGCCAGACCCGACGAAATTTCGTCCCTCGTTTATTTTCTCGCTCTGCCCGAATCCGGCTATATCAACGGTCAGGTAATAAGCCCCAACGGTGGATGGATTACCTGATGCGTCAGGCGGTTTTCCCTGCATAGGCGCGCCCCAAACAGGTTATATTACAACTGTTGATTTCAAATCTCATGCGCCACAGCAAAGGGAGGACTTATCAATATGTCAACAGTAGTGAAGAACTTTGATGCCTGGAAGAAGTTCCTTGGGGAACGCGTCGCGCAAGCCGAAAAACTGGGGATGAGCGAAGATACCATTTCCAAGCTGGCTTACGAGATCGGTGATTTTCTCGAAGAGAAAGTCGATCCGTCTAACGCTTCCAACCGTGCGCTGAAGGAGCTGTGGGAAGTGGGCAACCGCGAAGAACGTCAAACGATTGCCCGGCTGATGGTTAAATTAGCCAAGAAAAACGCTTAGCTTTAGGAAAAAGCCCCCAATTGGGGGCTTTTCTCTAATGTTTACAGAGTTGACCTTGTTTTTCATATGTATTTTATATATCATTAACGTGACCCATGAAATAAAGGTGATTTTTTGGAAGCCTCACCCGCAAGGGTTGCAGGTTTATTTTATTGGAAGACATGGGAAAAGGTCAGATGGGGTGTCGAAGTGGAAGCGAAACAATGGTATATGGAATATAAGATACATAAGAACCGTCCGGGTCTGCTCGGGGATATCGCATCCCTGCTCGGTATGCTGGAGGTTAACATATTGACGATTAACGGGGTCGAAGGCAAAACGCGGGGAATGCTGCTGGAAACCGATGACCACGAGAAAATCGAATTGATGGGTGCCATGCTGAAAAAGGTCGACAGCATTACGGTCTCCGCGCTGCGGACGCCGAAGCTTGTCGATATTTTGGCTGTGCGCCATGGCCGGTACATCGACCGCGATTCCGATGACCGCAAAACTTTCCGTTTTACGCGTGACGAACTTGGATTACTCGTTGACTTTTTGGGTGAAATATTTAAGAAGGAAGGAAATCAGGTGATCGGGCTTCGCGGGATGCCCCGGGTAGGCAAAACCGAATCCATCATTGCGGGCAGCGTATGCGCCATGAAACGCTGGACATTCGTATCCTCGACGCTGCTGCGCCAGACGGTCCGGAGCCAGCTCTCCGAGGACGAAATGAACCGGAACAACGTGTTTATCATCGACGGAATCGTGAGTACGATCCGCTCCAACGAGCGCCACTACAATCTCCTGCAGGATATCATGTCCATGCCGAGCACAAAAGTGATCGAGCATCCCGATATTTTCGTGCAGGAATCCGAGTATACGTACGATCATTTCGATATCATTATCGAACTGCGCAACAATCCGAACGAGGAAATTATTTATGACACTTTCACAAGCACATACAACGACGATCTGTAAGTAATTTGATGAGGAGGTGATGGTGTTGTCTGAACTGGGTCAACAATTAAAAGAAGCCAGACTGCAGAAGGGCATGAGCCTGGATGACGTGCAGGAAATGACAAAAATCCGCAAAAGATACTTGGAAGCCATCGAAGCAGGGGATTACAAAGTGCTCCCCGGCAGTTTTTATGTGAGGGCTTTTATTAAAACATATGCCGAAACGGTGGGACTCGATCCCGACGTTCTGCTCGAAGGCCACAAGAAAGAAGCTCCTCCGGAGCCGGAAGCGACCATGGAGCCGGTCATTCAGAAGCGGTCCAGCAGCCGCTCCTCGTCGCCGGAACGGAACGTGAAATGGCTGTCGACCGTGCTGATGTGGACGTTCCCGATTCTGATCATTGTCGTCATTTATTTGTATGCGAACAACGCAAGTTCGCCAAAGAAAGACAACAGCATCGATTCGTCCAAGGTTACGGAGCAGCAGGATTCGACAACGGCGCAAAATCAAGACCCGCCTGCTACAACCACGCCGCCTGATAATACCACCAACCCAGGTGATAACGGCGGCAAGGACAATACCGGGAACTCGGATACGACCACGGATAACACGAACACCGACAGCGGAAATACCGGAGGCAAGGACACCACCACACCGCCGGATCAAGGCAGCACGGATCCTTCAGGAAATGGTACAGACACTTCGGGAACCGGTACGGACTCGACGGATACGACGAACCAAGGCAGCCAAGGCGTGACCGTAACGCAGGACGGCAAGAAGGGGAAGAACACCATCTTTAAGGTGGCCGCGGCCCAAGGTACGCCGGTTCAAGTCGAAATCAAGGCGACGGGCAAGAGCTGGCTTGAAGTGTACAAAGGCGAAAATACTTCCGGCGAGAAGCTTTCCTACGGCAATACGAAGGAGGGGGATACGCTGACGTTTACGCTGGATTCTTCCGGCATGTACATTAAATCGGGGTATTCTCCCGCAACGACGATTACGGTAGCAGGGCAGACCGTGGAAGACGGCAAATCGACTTCCCGCATTCTGCTGAAGCTGGATGACGCTGGCGGTACTTCGACCGGTACGGATCAGGCGACAGGTGATTCCTCCGGCAATGAATCGGATAGCAGCAACGGTTAAGCGATGGGACAGGCCACGCTGAATAATGCCATACACTACAGGGGACAATAGAGCTAGCTTTAAGTCCTTCTTATTCCGGAAAGAAATGAGGTGTATGGGTTATGACAGTCAGCTGGATCTGCACGATCGTGGGGATTATCGTCAGCCTGCTCGGTTATTACCTCACTCCCAGCGCTTGGGGGTACGGCATTCTGGGATTTGGACTGGCCTGGATCGTATTGGGCATCTTGGATATGTTCCGCCAGCCAACCCGGGACCGCAGCCGATCGTAAGATAAGGGACATTCCCGGGGAGCTATTAACCGGCGGATGTCTTTTTTTTTTGAGTCTTTGAGTCCCACATGTATTGCCCGCTAAGACTTCCGTTAACCGCGGCCTGTCATCTGGTGAAGCACACCGACTGTCGGTGGGATCGCATCCGTGAACGTAAGGAACGCTGTTTAGGATTAGACTTGTCCCGGTTAATTTCATATAATATGACATGAAAAGGAACGGAAAGGGCGTGTAATGATGAGTTCGGAAAATTCATTCGACATTGTTTCCAAATTGGATTTTCAGGAAATGATCAACGCGATCAACCAAACCGAGCGGGAAATCGAAACCCGGTTTGATTTTAAAGGGAGCAAGAGCAGCCTGAAGCTCGAGAAGGAAACTCTGGTCATCACCTCCGATGACGAGTATAAGCTGAATGCGGTGATCGATATTTTGCAATCCAAAATGATCAAGCGCGGCCTGTCGCTCAAAAACGTGGATTACGGCAAGGTCGAGCCGGCTTCGATGGGAACCGTACGCCAGCGGATTACCCTGAAACAGGGAATCGATCAGGACAATGCCAAGAAAATCAACGTGCTGATCCGCGACTCCAAGCTGAAGGTCAAAAGCCAAATTCAAGGCGACCAGATTCGGGTGACCGGAAAAAGCAAAAACGACCTGCAGGCAGTGATGCAATTGCTCCGCAAGGCGGATCTGCCGCTGGACCTGCAGTTTACTAATCTGAAGTAATGCGGGCGCATGCCGCACGGCATACGGGCAAGAAGGGGATCTTACTCCTCTTTTGACAGTGTATAAATTGATATATTATACTGTAACTTGTCCCGCTAGTTTGCGGGGGTTGCCGGCATGCCTCAAGCTGTGCCTGCTGCCTTCAAGTAGAGGATTCATACATAATGGATGGTCTGAGTGCATGTTTATTCATTTTCGGACTGCCGTGCATGTGAATGTCGTTTCTTAGTTTGATTTATCCGGGGAGGGTTTACAGTGAATCTGCCCAACCGTATTACCATTACAAGAATTTGTTTGATTCCGGTCATGATGGTGTTTCTTCTGGTCGACTTCAAGTTCTATCCGGAGCCGATTACCTGGAATTCATTCGAGCTGCCGTACAATCAGCTGATCGCTGTAATTATTTTTATTCTGGCAGCAAGCACCGACGGTATAGAC
The DNA here is from genome assembly GCF_002257645.1 of Paenibacillus sp. XY044. Classification (GTDB taxonomy): domain Bacteria; phylum Bacillota; class Bacilli; order Paenibacillales; family Paenibacillaceae; genus Paenibacillus_AQ. Next base: position 300,960 of record NZ_NQMO01000001.1, read on the forward strand.
GGTTATTTGGCGCGCAAAAACAACTTGGTTACAAATCTCGGGAAGCTGCTGGACCCGCTGGCCGACAAGCTGCTCATTACAGCAGTGCTGGTTTCACTCGTTGAAATGGGAAAATGCGACTCCTGGATCGCCGTGGTCATTATCAGCCGCGAGTTCGCCGTTACCGGCCTGCGCCAGATTGCGCTGCTCGACGGGTCTGTCGTGGCGGCCAGCAAATGGGGCAAAGTGAAAACAGTCGTTCAGATTATCGCCCTCGTGGCGCTTCTGATCAACAACTTCCCGTTCGAGATGATCGGCCTGCCATTTGATGATATTGCGATTTGGGCAGCGGCCTTGATCACGATTTACTCAGGGATCGATTATTTCGTCAAAAACAAAAAACTGCTTCAGCTTTCCAATGTGTAGGGCAATAGGGATATCCTATTGCTTTTTCTTTCCACCAAACGCGGTGGTACGGTCAGGCTAAAAACGTGTAAAGTGTTCATTATAGGTATATCCACTCTACTTTACGATAACAGGGAGGCCAATCAAGGATGAAAGCAGAAATCATTGCAGTCGGTACGGAGCTGCTGCTCGGACAAATCGTAAATACCAATGCACAGTATTTGTCGCAGGAGCTCGCGGCTATGGGAATAGACGTCTATTACCAGACGGTCGTAGGTGACAATGCCACGCGGCTTCAGGGCGCAATCGAGCTTGCTTCGCAGCGCGGCGATATCCTGATCCTGACCGGGGGCATCGGCCCAACCCAGGATGACCTCACCAAGGATGCCCTGGCCGCGCATGTCGGCCGCTCCCTGCATATAGACCGGTTGGCGATGGATCAAATCGAAAGATTCTTTGCAGGACGCGGAATCGACATGACCGAGAACAACCGCCGTCAGGCGCTTGTCATCGACGGCAGCACGCCTCTCCCGAATGAAACGGGATTGGCCGTGGGGGTGGCGCTAGCCCAGGATGATAACTACTATATCGTTCTGCCCGGTCCTCCGAAAGAGATGAAGCCGATGTTCGACCAGCAGGCGAAGCCGTGGCTCCTTCAGCATGCCCTGACTGACGAAATGCCGATTTACTCCAAAATGCTCAAGTTTGCCGGCATCGGCGAATCGCTGCTGGAAGACCGGCTTCTCGACCTGATCGACGGACAGACCGATCCGACGATCGCTCCTTATGCGAAGGAGGGCGAAGTGACCGTCCGTATCTCCACCAAAGCGCCCACCGAGCAAGAAGCCATGGAGAAGCTGAACGCGATGCAGGGTCAAATTCATAACCGGCTCGCGGACCATATGTACGCCAGCATGGACGTGCCGATCGAGCGGATCATCGTCGACATGATGGCGGACCAGGGGCTTACCCTGAGCGCCGCTGAGAGCTGTACGGGAGGCATGCTGATGGAGAGCGTTACTTCCATTCCGGGCAGCGCCACCATGTTCGTGGGAGGGGTTGTGTGCTACTCCAACGAAATGAAGGAGAAGCTGCTGCATGTTCCACATGCGCTGCTGGAGGGGGATGACGCTCCGGGGGCGGTAAGCGAGGAAGTGGCTGAGGTGCTTGCCGAGAACGTCCGGATGATCACGGACAGCGACTTTGGTTTATCCGTCACCGGGGTGGCGGGCCCGGGTTATTCCGAGCGCAAACCGGTCGGCCTTGTGTACGTCGGGATCGCCCAGCGCGGCCAGAAGACCGAAGTGTTTGAGCTGAAGCTGAACGGCAACCGCGAGACGATTCGGGTCCGTTCGGTCAAAACGCTGCTGTACCGTTTGTGGCGCAGACTGGTATCCACCGACCAGGCCACGGTGCCATCCAAGGACCGGGTTTGAGTTGTGCGGCCGTCTTTCAGGCGGTATAATATAACCATACGGAAGAACCGTGCAAAATGAGTTTGCCGCGGTTCTTTTTCTTATGATCAGGGAAGGGTGGAAGCCTGTTCCAGTTCGAACACGCGCTATCCGATCATCAAAGAAGAACAAGCGCCGACAGGTGACCCGGCATTTGGCGGGACTTCCTTACGGCGGTTGGTTTGAGGCACGGCGGCATGATGATGGGAGGAGAATGTCCGGCAAAAAAAACGAATGTATGTTCGAAAAAATGCTTGGCAAACGTTCCAAAACAAGGTATCATAATAATATAAACGGTGAAGGATGTGAGTTTATTGTCAGATCGTCGTGCTGCGCTTGAAATGGCGCTTCGTCAAATAGAGAAACAATTCGGTAAAGGTTCAATCATGAAACTCGGTGAGTCGACACACATGCAGGTGGAAGTCGTTCCCAGCGGCTCCCTGGCTCTAGATATAGCACTTGGTATTGGCGGACTTCCAAGAGGCCGCGTTGTTGAAGTATATGGACCGGAATCCTCCGGTAAGACGACGGTGGCCCTCCATGCCATCGCCGAAGTACAGAGAGTCGGTGGACAAGCTGCTTTTATCGATGCGGAGCATGCGCTTGATCCGTCGTATGCTAATAAGTTAGGTGTCAACATCGACGAACTGCTTCTGTCTCAACCGGATACGGGTGAGCAGGCGTTGGAAATTGCGGAAGCCCTCGTACGCAGCGGCGCCGTTGACATTATCGTCGTGGACTCGGTTGCGGCGCTCGTGCCGAAAGCGGAAATCGAAGGCGAGATGGGTGATTCCCACGTGGGTCTGCAGGCCCGTCTGATGTCCCAGGCACTGCGTAAGCTGTCCGGTGCGATTGCGAAGTCGAAGACGATCGCGATCTTTATCAACCAGCTGCGTGAGAAAGTCGGAGTAATGTTCGGCAATCCGGAGACGACTCCCGGCGGCCGTGCCCTGAAGTTCTATTCTTCCGTTCGTCTGGATGTTCGCCGTATTGAGAGCATCAAGATGGGCAATGATGTAGTGGGTAACCGCACACGGATCAAGGTGGTCAAGAACAAGGTGGCTCCTCCGTTCAAGCAGGCGGAAATCGACATCATGTACGGCGAAGGCATTTCCAAGGAAGGCAGCATTATCGATATCGGTACGGAATTGGATATCGTAAATAAGAGCGGTGCCTGGTACTCCTATGAAGGCGAGCGCCTGGGTCAAGGCCGTGAGAATGCGAAGCAGTTCCTGAAAGAAAATAAGCCCATTTCGGAAACGATCGAGAACAAGATTCGTGAAGCAAGCAATTTGACTACGACGGTGAACGCGCCGACCGCGGAAGAAGCGGAGGCCGAGCAACGCGAAGAACAGGAACTGCTCGAGCTGGAGTAGTCGTTTGAAGTCGTATGATGAATAGAGACTATAATGAGGACGCTCCGTGATGACCTGTCACTGAGCGTCTTTTTTCATAGTAGAGAGTGCTTCTATAGGGGGCCGCGATCACGACAACGGGATGTGAAATAGATGCGAGAAGGAAATAGCCATGAAAACCAGGAAGGGCAAGGAACCCATGATGGACTTGCCGGGTTTCCGGACAATGAAACCCTCTTGATCACAGAAATAGAGCGACAGGCCAAGCCGAGAGGACGCTATTTGATATCGTTTGGCCCGTATACTCTCTCGGTGCATGAAGACGTCCTTGTGAAGTTCCGAATGGTCAAGGGGAACGCCTTTACCAAGCAGGAGCTGGAGGAAATCGTCGTAGCGGATGAGCGGCAGCAGGCCTATGTTGAAGGCTTAAAGGCGCTGGAACGGAAGCCGCGGACACGCAAGGAAATTGAAATGAAGCTGCAGCAGAAAGGAATCGAAGCGGGATCGATTGAATATGCGCTGAGCCGGCTGAAGGCCGAAAGACTGGTGGATGACGAGAGCTACGCTAGGCAGTGGGCACAGCAGCGTATTAGGAACCACCGCAAAGGCAAGGCTTGGATCAGACAGGAGCTTCAGCAGAAAGGCGTCGATAAGTCGATTATTTCGGAGGCGCTGGCAGAAGTTAGCTCAGATCAGGAATTCGAAGGAGCCCTGGCTGCCGGCCGAAAGAAATGGAACCAGACGAAAGGCGAGGCTGCCGACCGCAAACGCAAAACAGGGGCATATTTGATGAGACGGGGATACTCCGGCGAGCAGGTTCGAAAGGTCATCAATCAACTTCTCCGGGAGGATGCTTATCCAGAGGAAGATGAGGAATATTTTTCTTTCGACTGAGGAAGAAGTTGACACAATATGAAATGCCCTCTCTTGACAATATCTTTTCACAAATACTAAAATGAATATGAATCTATTCCTGTAAAAAGTTCTTTTTCCCTTCCAAAAAAAGGCTTTTTATGAAGGATTCTAATTTCTCTCCAATTCATATGAACACCCCGTCTTATCACGCACCTTGGGTATGCACGGGTTTTGTACATGCTCCTTCATCAGGTCGTGTGCAGATGGAAAATGATTGTACGAAGTACGTATGATGAATTGAAATGAATGGACAACTGTAGAAGATCCCAAGGAATACCTTGGAGGAACCAACGAGGAGGTGAACTGAATGCCTATATGGCTATGGGTCGTTCTCGTTGTTGCCGCATTGTTCTTGGGGTTCGTGATTGGATATTTTATTCGCAAATCTCTTGCAGAGGCTAAAATTTCTAGTGCTGAAGAAGCTGCTGTACAAATCGTGGAAAACGCGCGTAAGGAAGCAGAAGCACTGAAGAAGGAAACGGTACTGGAGGCTAAAGACGAAGTACACAGAATCCGGACCGAAGCTGAAAAAGACACTCGTGAGCGTCGAAATGAAATTCAACGGCAGGAAAGACGATTGTTGCAAAAAGAAGAGTCGCTGGATAAAAAAATTGAATCGCTTGAACGTAAAGAAGAGCAAGTGGCCAACAAGGAGAAACGCATCGAAGAGACTCAACAGCAGATCGATTTGATTTACAAGAGCCAGGTCACTGAACTGGAACGCATTTCCAGTTTGACCATGGAAGACGCACGAAGCATTATTTTAAGCAATGTAGAGCAGGAAGTTCGCCATGAAACCGCTCAAATGATTAAAGATATTGAGCAGCAGGCGAAAGAAGAAGCTGACAAGAAATCCCGTGAAATCGTAACGCTCGCCATTCAGCGCTGCGCTGCAGATCATGTGGCGGAGACCACCGTATCTGTGGTAACGCTGCCGAATGAGGAGATGAAAGGCCGGATTATCGGACGTGAAGGCCGGAACATCCGTGCACTGGAAACTCTGACCGGTATTGACCTCATTATCGATGATACGCCTGAAGCTGTAATTTTGTCGGGGTTTGATCCGATCCGCCGGGAAATTGCCCGGACGGCCTTGGAGAAATTGGTAGCAGACGGACGTATTCATCCCGCTCGGATTGAAGAGATGGTGGAGAAATCCCGTAAAGAGGTTGACGAGCGGATTCGCGAGTATGGCGAACAAGCGACGTTTGAAGTGGGCGTACATGGACTGCATCCGGATTTGATCAAAATTTTGGGACGGCTCAAGTTCCGCACAAGTTATGGTCAGAACGTGCTGAAGCACTCCATGGAAGTGGCTTATCTGTCCGGTCTGATGGCCGGAGAGCTCGGCGAGGATATCGTATTGGCCAAGCGTGCAGGCTTGCTGCACGACATCGGTAAAGCGCTGGATCATGAAGTGGAAGGCTCACATGTTGAAATCGGCGTGGAGCTGGCCAAGAAATACAAGGAACATCCGGTGGTTATCAACAGTATCGCATCCCACCACGGTGATGTAGAGGCAACTTCAGTCATCGCAATGCTGGTTGGCGCAGCCGACGCCTTGTCTGCTGCAAGACCGGGAGCGCGTCGCGAAACGCTCGAAACGTATATCAAACGTTTGGAGAAGCTGGAGGAAATCTCCGAATCGTTCGAAGGCGTCGAGAAATCGTTCGCGATTCAGGCAGGACGCGAGGTCCGCGTCATGGTACAGCCTGAGAAGATCGACGATGCCGAAGCATTCCGACTGGCTCGGGATATTACGAAGACGATTGAGAATGAACTGGATTATCCGGGACATATCAAAGTGACGGTCATCCGCGAGACACGCGCGGTTGAATACGCGAAATAATGTAAATGATGAAAAGTGGCCGCTTTGGGGGCCACTTTTCATATTTGTTCATCATAAGGAGGAGACCAACATTAACGTATTATTTATTGGAGATATCGTAGGCAGTGTAGGCAGAACGGCGCTCAAAGCGATGCTGCCGTCGTTAAAAACGAAGTACAACCCCCATATCATCATTGCAAACGGCGAGAATGCCGCTTCCGGCAGAGGCATCACGCAGTCGATCGTCAAAGACCTTTTCGATTGGGGGGTTCATGGGATTACGATGGGCAACCACACATGGGACAACAAGGAGATCTTCGACTTTATCGACGATGAGCCGCGCATGGTAAGACCGGCAAATTTCCCTCCAGGAACGCCGGGACTGGGGCATACGATCATTAAAGCGAACGGTAAAGAGCTGGCCATCGTGAATTTGCAGGGACGTACGTTTCTGCCGGCCATCGACTGCCCGTTTCGGGCCAGCGACGAGATCGTCGACCAGCTCCGCAAGAAGCATAAGCATATTTTGGTCGATTTTCATGCCGAAGCCACATCCGAAAAAATCGCCATGGGTTGGCATCTGGACGGCCGTGCTTCCATTGTCGTAGGAACACATACCCATGTACAGAGCAATGATGATACTATTTTACCGAACGGAACGGCCTATCTCACGGATGCCGGCATGGTTGGTCCCAGAGAGGGAATTTTGGGCATGGAACGCGAAGCGGTTCTCCGTAAATTCAAAACGCAGCTGCCGGTCCGCTTCCAGGTCGACAACGGAAAATGGCACTTCCACGGCGTATTTGTCCAGCTGGACGATGCAACCGGAAAGGCGCTGAAAATGGAAAAAATCAGGATTCTCGAAGACGATTGGATCATGGATTGACCGAGTTTTCCTCTGAGACTATTGGCGGATTTATGGCTGAAAAATTGTCAGAAAGAAGGAATTATTTCCGCACTCCCGAATAACATCTAGTAAGTGGAAGCTTATCATCATTCCCAGGGGAGGTACTTACCATGGAAGTATTAAAAGTTTCAGCAAAGTCCAATCCAAATTCTGTTGCCGGTGCTCTGGCAGGCGTGCTTCGTGAACGCGGGGCCGCTGAACTGCAAGCCATCGGAGCAGGCGCACTCAATCAAGCGATTAAAGCGGTAGCCATTGCCCGGGGATTTGTAGCACCCAGCGGAGTTGACTTGATTTGTATTCCAGCCTTTACGGATATCGTTATTGACGGGGAAGACCGGACGGCGATCAAGCTGATCGTAGAGCCCAGATAAGGGATAAGGCATGATATGCCACCATTTGATGAAACCTGTTTATTGATATAAGCTGAATGAAGCCGGATTAGAGGTGCTCGGTGAGTACCCGGACTTTGATTCAGTTTATATGGGATAGACAGGTTTTTTTGCTTGCGTACCGCGGAAAGGAGAGGCATAAGCATGAAAATTCCGGTGGTGGATGATCACTGTGACGTGTTAAGCAAAATGGTAAAGGATAAAGGCATCACCTTTGCGGACGATCCGAGGCTGGATGTGACCTACAAGCGTCTGCAGGAAGGAGGGGTGGCCCTGCAAACCTTTGCCATCTTTCTTTCCGAAGGGCGGGGGATCCCCCGCTTCGAGCATATATTGGATCAGATTGACGTGTTTACCTCACGTGTCGTTCCCGCGCAGGAAGGCGTCCGTTGGATGAAATGGAGAGAAGACGCAGTTTCGCTTGAACATGCCGTGAAGGCGGTACAGTCACCGCTTCAAAGCCATGCCATTCAGCCGTGGGGGCTTCTGTCTGTGGAAGGCGCCGACGGATTCGAGGGCAGCTTGTTTTATGTAAAAGTGTGCTATGACCTGGGCGTCAGGTTCCTCGGAATAACGTGGAATCATGCGAACTGGGCCGCCGACGGCGTTATGGAGAAGCGCAAAGGAGGCTTTACTGAAAAAGGAAAACAGCTAATTGAGCTGTGCAATGAAACCGGTTTGCTGCTGGACGTGTCCCATTTATCGGTGGCAGGGTTTTGGGAGCTGGCGGAACGGTCGAAGCGGCCGTTTATCGCTTCGCACTCCAATGCCCAGGCGATATGCCCGCATCCACGCAACCTGAACGATGAACAGATTCGGGCGATCGCAGCGATGAACGGGCGGATCGGGATTACGTTTGTGCCGTATTTTGTAAAAGAGGGACCAGGACCGGTCGTTCCTGCGGACATTCTCCCCCATATTGAACGGATGTGCGAGCTTGGGGCGGGAAATATACTTATGTTCGGCTCTGATTTCGATGGAATCGAGACTTGGATTCAAGGCCTGGAGCATCCCGGACGGTATCCGGCGTTTATTGATCTGCTGCTTGCCCGCTATCCTGAGGAAATGGTAAAAGGCTGGATGTCCGGCCATGCGCTCTCTTTTCTAAGCAAACATCTTCCTGCCAAACCGGTTTGATTCAGGCAGGCATAAAACCATGTTTTGGTAATATGAAGCAGACATTTTGACAATCTTGTTGCAGAATGCCAGGAAATGAATGAAAGTTGGAATGAAAGCGGTGACGTCTTTTTCTTTTTTGGGTAAAAGGATGTATAATGAGGCTGGCCTGTACAGAACATAGAGAAAATTTAAGGAGTGATCCACGTGAGTAAAACTGTACCTGTAGGCGTGTCCGCACGACATATCCATCTTACCCAAGAACATATTGAAGCTTTATTCGGTCAAGGCTATCAGCTGACTGAATTTAAACCGCTATCCCAACCCGGACAATTTGCCGCAAATGAAACGGTGGCCGTCATCGGTTCAAAGGGTCAATTTGATAAGGTTAGAATATTGGGGCCTGCCCGTCCGGCAAGCCAGCTGGAAATTTCCCGTACGGATTCTTTCGCCATCGGCATTAAAGCTCCGGTCCGCGAGTCCGGAAATATTGAAGGAACCCCAGGCATTAAGGTCAAAGGCCCGCAAGGCGAGATCGAACTGGAGAAGGGCGTTATCGTTGCAGCACGTCATATCCATTTTCATACAAGCGATGCGGAAGCGTGGGGCATTGCCGACAAGCAGCAGCTCAAGGTTCGCATAGGCGGCGAGCGCGGTCTGGTGTTTGAGAACGTCATTGCGCGCGTATCCGATTCGTTTGCGCTCGACATGCACATCGATACGGACGAAGCCAACGCAGCTGGCGCCAAAACCGGAGATACGGCTGAAATTGTTGACTAAAAGCGATTGACCGGCCGGCTGGCCTGTAGAACGGGGGAGAATTCCCTCGTTTTTTTGTTGTTTAACAAATCACATGCTGCATGGCGGTGTCTCCCCAAACAACGATTGGGTCATGCTTATACATAGATGGAAGTCCCGGCAATCAGTAGATATGCCATTAGGTTCATGCTATAATTTATTAGAATGTCGTTTAACAGGGGTTCCCTGGATTAAAGGAGTGGTCAACAGCATGGCAAAGGAAACGAAGGATTACTCCAAATATTTTGATTTCTCCGATGCCAAGGTTCTGTCAGAGGACGAATTCGGGAAGACGATCCGGATCAAGGGCCGTGAGATTCATATTATTTCGGAGCCTAACCATAGACAAAGCAAGAAACGGCGCAAGGAAGACGTTCAAGTGCTGTATGAGAACACGGTGCCGCAAGAGCTTCAAGGGATTGGAGCAGGCAAGCATTATATCGTATACACGTTCGGCTGCCAGATGAACGAGCATGATTCCGAGACGATCAAGGGCATGCTGGAGATGATGGGCTACACCGCTACTGAAGATCGCAAGGAAGCGGATATCATTCTGCTGAACACGTGCGCCATCCGTGAGAACGCGGAAGATAAAGTATTCGGCGAGCTCGGTCATCTCAAGCACCTGAAGACCGAGAAGCCCGATATGCTGCTAGGCGTATGCGGTTGCATGTCGCAGGAGGAAGGCGTCGTCAACCGGATCATGCAGAAGCACGGCTTCGTGGACATGATCTTCGGTACGCACAATATTCACCGGCTGCCGATGCTCATTAAGGAAGCGTTATTCAGCAAAGAGATGGTCGTGGAAGTGTGGTCCAAGGAAGGCGACATCATTGAGAACCTGCCGAAGAAGCGCGAGGGACTGCGGGCGTGGGTCAACATTATGTACGGCTGCGACAAGTTCTGTACATATTGCATCGTTCCGTTTACCCGGGGCAAAGAGCGTTCCCGCCGTCCGGAAGACGTGATCGCCGAGGTCCGCGATTTGGCGCGCCAAGGCTTCAAGGAGATTACCCTTCTCGGTCAGAACGTGAACGCTTACGGCAAAGATTTTGCCGATATCCGGTACTCGTTCGCCGACCTGATGGACGATATCCGCAAGATTGACATCCCGCGCGTCCGGTTTACGACGTCACATCCACGGGATTTCGACGATCATCTGGTAGAGGTCCTCGGCAAAGGAGGCAACCTTGTCGAGCATATTCACCTGCCGGTACAGTCAGGCAATAGCGAAATCCTCAAAATTATGGGCCGGAAGTATACCCGCGAAATTTACCTGGAGCTGGTTGGCAAGCTGAAGGCGACTGTGCCGGGCCTGGTACTGACGACCGACATCATCGTCGGCTTCCCGGGCGAAACCGAAGAGCAGTTCGGGGATACGCTGAGCCTGGTGCGCGAGGTCGGCTTTGACTCGGCGTACACGTTTATCTATTCCCCTCGGGAAGGAACGCCGGCGGCCGTCATGGAAGACAATGTGTCCATGGAAGTGAAGAGAGAGCGCCTGCAGCGTCTCAACAGAACGATTGAGGAATACAGCCGCAAGAGCCATGAAAATCTTCGCGGGCAGATCGTCGAGGTGCTGGTGGAAGGAGAGAGCAAAAATAACGCCGCCATCCTGGCGGGAAGAACTCGCACCAGCAAGCTCGTCCATTTTGAAGGCAGCAAGGAATTGATCGGCAGCTTCGTAAACGTTAAAATTACGGATGCGATGACTTGGTACATCAAAGGAGAAGTCGTGGATGTGCCGTCGGCACAGGCAGCGGTAACTCAGTAAATTCCATAACAGAATAGGGGTATTGAACCGAGATGGAGAAGGGTCATATCAATAAATACGGCATGATGTCTTATGATACGAAGGATCTTGTGATCCGCGACGATATTATGTCGAAGGCCAAAGAACTGGCCGGGCTGATTTCCGGAAGTGAAGAAGTGCAGCAATTTCAGAAAGCGGAGGAGAAAATCCGCAATCATGAGCGCGTACAGAGCCTGATTTCCACGATCAAGAAGAAACAGAAAGAAATCGTTGCCTTCGAATCTTTCCAAAATGCAGAAATGGTTGCCAAAATCGAGAAGGAAATCGAAGTGCTGCAGGACGAAATCGATGGGATTCCACTCGTGAATGAGTTTCAGCAAAGCCAAAGCGATATTAACTATTTGCTGCAGCTGGTCATTTCCGTCATCCATGATACGGTGTCGGAAAAGGTCAACGTGGAAGCGGGAACGGAAGCGCCTCCTTCCAACTGCGGCTAACCTTTACAAGGCTGCGGACGAGACGTCCGCGCCTTTTTTTCAAATGCAGATCGCATGGCTTTCGTGGTTTCGCTGAGTACCTGAATAACATCGGAGCGAAGGCCCCACGCCGTGGGGTTCTTTTTCGTCATCGGGAAACACGGGGAGCTAGGCGGTATGCTATTCAGCCAGCTCTGGGATAGAGCAGACGAATTTGGTTAAACATGAACGTAAACAGTTATCACTGACAACATCGAGTAACGAAGGCGGCTCCCCCGGCATCGTAAGCTTGGGGCAGTACGCGAAAAATGACAGCATGGGGGAGACGACAATGAACGCTTTGGAACAAATGGTGGCCCGTGGACAGGATTCGTTCTGGGCATATCTCGGCTGCGAGCTGGTTTCCGCAAACAAGGAAGAAGTGGTCATTGCGTTGGATGCCAAGCAGCACCACACCAATTCCATGGGCATCATCCACGGGGGCGTGCTGACTTCCCTGATGGACCAGGCGATGGGGATGGTAGCGACGGCGGCTAAAAATATCGATAGCTGCGTCACCACCGACATTAACGTGCACTTTATGAATGCGATGGTTCCGGGGAGATTGACGGTCACGGCAAGGGTTCTGAACGAAGCGGGCCGGTCTCTCGTGACCGAAGCGAAAATCAATGACAACGACGGCACATTGGCTTGTATGGCAACGGCTACGTTCCGGGTGGTAAACCGCAAGTAGCATTTGACGAATTCGCAATTTCGTGCAGAACACAATACAAGGCTACACAACATAGGCAGAATGACTTGACATTTTTCATCAATAGTTCATAATGAAAGTATCAAAAAGATGTTATGTGGTGTGGTGATAAGATGACAGAGAATGAGAAAGCAAGCGGCAGACCGAAGGAGAAGACCGCCGAGGAGATGGGGTACTCCCCGAAGAAATACCGCACGCCTGACGGCGTTCCCGCGGACATTGTGATGTTTACGCTGACCAAGCGCGAGCGCAAGACCGTAACCAAAACGCTGCCGATCCGGGAGCTCAAGGTCATGCTGATCCGCCGGAAATCTTGGCCGTTTGCGGGGATGTGGGCGCTTCCCGGAGGATTTTGCCAGGAAAGCGAATCGATCTATGACGCGGCGAAGCGTGAGCTCAAGGAAGAAACCGGGGTTGACGGCGGTCATCTAGAGTATCTAGGCGTCTACAGCAAGCCGGGAAGAGACCCGCGCGGTTGGATTATCAGCAACGCCTTCTTCGCCCTGGTGGAAGAATGGATGCTGGAGAGCAGACAGGCAGCGGACGATGCCGGAGAGGTCGGTCTGTTCGGAATCGATGAGGTGCTGAACGAGCTGGAACTGGCTTTTGACCACCGGGAGATCATCCAGGATGCCTACCACCGGATCCAGCAGCAGATGCTGCATTCCACCATTGCACGGCAGTTTTTGCCCGAGCAGTTTACGTTAAGTGAGCTGTACCAAGTCATCCAAACGGTCGTACCGGAATTCAGCGAGCCGAATTTTATCCGTAAAATTACGTCTACGCGCAGCCGGCAGGGGATTTTGGAAGAAGTACGCGACGAGAACGGAAATCCGCTGAGCTCCAATCAGTATTCCCAGCGACCGGCACAGCTGTACCGTTTCACCGATTACGTGCCGCTGCTGTCCATTTATACCTAAGGGAGTGAAGGTAGATGAAAGCACTGATCGTTATCGATTTCACGAATGATTTTGTCGACGGAAGCCTGCCAGTAGGGCAGCCCGCGGTGGATATCGCACCGGCGGTAGCCGCCATCACCAAAGACTTCATGGATCGCGGCGATTGGGTCGTCATGGCTGTGGATCTGCATGAGAAGGACGATCCTCACCATCCGGAAACGAAACTGTTTCCTCCTCACAACCTTCGCGGCACGCGGGGTAGAGAACTGTACGGCCCGCTGGAGAAGGTATACAATGACCATCGCGATGCGATTTACTGGATGGACAAAACGCGGTACAGCGCTTTTTGCGGAACGGATCTCGAACTCAAATTGAGGGAGCGCGGTATCACCGAAGTGCATCTCATCGGGGTATGCACGGATATTTGCGTGCTGCACACCGCCGTTGAGGCGTACAACAAGGGCTTCGGCATCACCGTGTACGAAGACGCTGTAGCCAGCTTCAACCCGGATGGACATACGTGGGCGCTGCAGCATTTTAAAAACAGTTTGGGTGCGCAAGTCATAAAAGGAGCAAAGCAGTAAAGCTTCTACGGCCCGGGACACCGGGCCTGCTGACATGATCGGCGTACCAGCAAGGAGGAACTCGTGATGCAGACAATGGGTCTGGCCTTACACACGGATAAATACCAAATCAACATGATGTACGTGCATTGGGTGAACGGCTCACACCGGCAGAAAGCGGTGTTCGAGGCTTACTTCCGCAAGCTGCCCTTCGGTAATGGGTATGCGGTTTTTGCCGGCCTGGAACGTATCGTGCATTACATAGCCAATCTCCGGTTTACCGATGAGGATATTAAGTATTTGTCCGAACAGGAAGAGAATTACGATTCGGCTTTTTTGGAGGAATTGAAGCAGTTCCGGTTTTGCGGCACACTGCACTCGATGAAGGAAGGAGCACTCGTCTTTCCAAACGAGCCGTTGATCCGTGTGGAAGGCACCATTATGGAAGCCCAACTGGTGGAGACGGCACTGCTCAATTTCATGAACTTCCAGACGCTGATCGCCACCAAGGCATCACGGATCAAGCAGGTCGCCGGCGATGATATTTTGCTCGAATTCGGCACGCGCCGGGCGCAGGAGGCCGATGCGGCGGTATGGGGGGCACGGGCGGCCTATGTGGCCGGTTTTCACGCAACCTCCAATATGCTCGCAGGGGAAAAATTCGGTATCCCGACGAAAGGAACGCATGCCCATTCATGGGTACAGACCTTCGAAAACGAACAGGCGGCGTTCGACGTCTATGCCAAGGTCATGCCCGATCAGGTCACGCTCTTAGTAGACACGTACGACACGCTGAAGAGCGGTGTACCGCATGCGATCGAAACGGCCAAAAAGCTGGAAGCGATGGGCAAGAAGATGAACGCCATCCGCCTGGACAGCGGAGACCTGGCGTACTTATCGATCAAAGCCCGCGAGATGCTCGATCAGGCTGGACTGAACTATGTGAAGATCGTGGCATCGAACGACTTGGACGAAAACACGATTTTTAACCTGAAGGCGCAGGGCGCCCGGATCGATACGTGGGGCGTAGGTACCCAGTTGATTACGGCAGCTGACCAGCCGGCGCTGGGCGGTGTCTATAAGCTTGTGGAGCGGGAGATCAAGGGCGAGATGGTACCGACCATCAAAATATCGGGGAATCCCGAAAAGGTTTCGACGCCGGGCAAAAAGAATATCTACCGGATCGTGGATCGGGTCAGCCGGAAAGCAACCGCGGATTATATCGCTTTTCCGGACGAAAAGAAACCGCATGACGGCCTCCGTTTGAAGCTGTTTAATCCGCAGCACCCGTATTTGCAGAAATATGTGAAGAACTACGATGCCATCGAAATGCTCACTCCGGTTTTCGAGAATGGACTGCTGGTGTACAAACTGCCGACGCTGGATGAAATCCGGGAGTACCACCAGGAGCAGATGCAGCTGTTCTGGCCGGAATACTTGCGTAAGTTGAACCCGGAAATTTACCGCATCAATATTAGCGAGAAGGTATGGGACCTGAAGCAGAAGATGGTGGCCGAATATATGCAGCAGGATGAGTAGCT
Source organism: Paenibacillus sp. XY044 (assembly GCF_002257645.1). GTDB lineage: Bacteria > Bacillota > Bacilli > Paenibacillales > Paenibacillaceae > Paenibacillus_AQ. Next base: position 316,089 of record NZ_NQMO01000001.1, read on the forward strand.
TGCTGCGAATGGGATGATGGGAGGGGGGACCAAGAGTCGCCCCTTTTTCTTTAGATATGAAGAAGTATAAGCTTCGGAAGCCCGGGATTCCTTATATCGCAACAAAAAACCACCGCTGCATGCGGCCGGGCATAGGGGAATTATTTCTCGGGAAAGCGCAAAATCAGGCATGCTCCGATGTACTTCCTGATCATTCGACAAAAGTCGATCGTATGGCCGTTGATGATTGTTGTGACGTTGCCCTGCTCGCAACATTTCATGCCATACTATTATGCCGGACAGGGAAGGTGTCGGGTTCGTCCTTTGTATTTTGAAAGGGACCTTGTGCAGAGGTATAATATGGGCAATCTGTAAGGAGGGACAAATGAGTATGGAAAAGTTTCAGGCATTTATGGTCCGTAAAGATGAGAACGGCGGTTTTCAGAGCGGCATCGAAACGCTGACCGAGGATCAGCTGCCGCCCGGCGATGTGACAATCCGGGTCCACTATTCGGGAGTGAATTACAAGGACGGCTTGGCAAGCCTCCCCGATGGGAAGGTCGTTACCCGGTACCCGATGGTTCCGGGCATTGACCTGGCGGGTGAAGTCACGCAATCGGAGCACCCGGCGTTTAAGGTCGGAGACCAGGTGCTGTGCACGGGGTATGGTGTGGGGACCGACCATTTTGGAGGATTCAGTGAGTACGCCCGCCTTAAAGGCGAATGGCTTGTACATCTCCCGAAGGGACTCAGCATGCGTGAGGCGATGGGAATCGGGACGGCCGGCTTTACGGCCGCCCTATCGGTGGACTCTTTGATCCGAAGCGGGGTCACGCCGGACAGCGGGGAGGTACTGGTGACCGGAGCGACAGGTGGCGTCGGCAGCTTTGCCGTCAGCATGTTGTCCCGGCTGGGGTATCAAGTCACCGCCAGCACGGGCAAGCTGGAGGCGCAGAAGGAATGGCTCACCGGACTTGGAGCACATGCCGTCGTCGGCAGGGAAGACATTTCCGCTCCGGTTAAAGGCGTCTTGGCCACAAGCCGCTGGGCCGGCGTGGTCGATCCGGTAGGCGGTCCTCAGCTGGGGACGCTGCTGAAAAGCGTTAAGTACGGCGGCGGCATCGCCCTCTCTGGATTGACCGGAGGATCGGCGTTCGACAGTACGGTCCACCCGTTTATCCTGCGCGGAGTCAACCTGCTCGGGATCGATTCCGTATTCTGTCCAAAGGAGACCCGGAGCCGGGTCTGGAATTTGCTCGGATCGGCATGGAAGCCGGAAACGGCGTTATCCGAAGGATTGGCCGAATGCGGATTGAGCGAACTGCCGGACGTCCTGGCGGCGATTCTACGCGGAGAAGCCGTGGGACGGACGCTGCTTAGCCTGGAATCATTGCCCGAGTGAATCACGCTGCATAAACCGTATGCATTGATGGCATTCTAACCTATATCAGCTTAGTGCCGCTATAATCGGCAACAGGAATCTGGAAGGGATGGACCATCATGAAGAGACGGGTAGCGGGAGTTCTGGCCGGCATGCTGCTTACAGCCGCTATGGCCGGATGTGATTCACATGAAGTCGTTAAAAAAGAAACCAAATTATATAATATGCAATCCTATTCGGAGGGAAACCTTCGGGCGCAATCCCAAGGAAAAGGGCTGAACGGCAAGTTTCTGAAAGAGATGCAGCTTCAGTTCGGGCATGAAGGGGTCCCTCTGACGCATGAGATGTACGCTGAGGACGGAAGAGGCAATATCAGTTATATGTACATGATCGCCGGCAATCCGCTGCAGTATATTACGCTCCATGTTTTTTCGAACGAAGCCGAGCGGGTCGAGCGGATTCACAACTGGTACGGCGACCAAAGATTGATCGATACGCCGCGGTCCCGGACGGTCATCTATAATTATTCTACCGCTTCGCTGATTTACACTTCCTCCGGCAAAGAGAAAGGCAAATACGATGCAGAAGTTAAGAAGGTATTTAACTCCCTCATCGACCGGATGAAATGATTGAAGTGAATAACGAAATGCCGGCTCATCCGCGATGAGTCCGGCATTTTTTGTTTTATCAGGATTTACTGCGCAGCCTATTCCTTCTTGTAAATTTCCCGCATGACATGCCTGAGCTCCGGTATAATAATTTTCTCCAATGCCAGCTTGACGGCTCCACGGGATCCCGGCATGGAAAAGACGGCGGTCTTGCCGACCGTTCCGGCGATGGCCCGGCTCAGGATCGCTGCCGCTCCTATATCCTCCGTAAAGCTCAGATACCGGAAAATTTCCCCGAATCCGGGCATTTCCTTGTCCAGCAGCGAAGAGACTGCCTCGCACGTCGTGTCTCTAGGCGAAATACCGGTTCCTCCGGTCAGCAGCAGTGCCTCGACATCCGGGCGTGCTGACGCTTCGTGTACCAGCTCGCGGATTCCCTCGTAATCGTCCGCCACGATCACATAATCGGCAATCCGGTAGCCCGCTTCCTCCAGCAGGGATATCATCAGCTGCCCGCCGGTATCGGTTTCCTTCGTCCGGGTATCCGAGACAGCCACAATCATGCAGGACACGGTCGCGGGTGCCTGGCTGCGATGCTCGTCCACTGATTTCATGTTCATACTCTATCAACTCCCTACGATCTTTTATGGCTATTTCACTAGGATAGTCTTTTCCAGATCCCCTTGCAAGTTTAAGGCGACAACGGCAGGGGCCGGCGGTGCAAAGCTTCGAAGGACGGCAAAGGAAAGAAACCGGACACGCTTGCGGCGGCGATAGGTGCTGTAGTACACTGTGCTAGTCATGCAAGGAAGGATAACGGAGGAGATACACCTATGAGCCAAACGACGCCAATTTACATATTGTCGGGATTTCTCGGAAGCGGGAAAACGACATTGCTGCAGCAGCTGATTGACCACTGGCAGGGCGAAGGATTGCTGCCGGCCGTCATCATGAACGAGGTCGGCGACGTGAACCTCGACGGGCTGCAGGTGCAGGAGCAGGTTCCGATGACCGAAATGCTGAGCGGCTGCATCTGCTGCTCGATCCGCGGGGATTTGAGCGGGGAAATCGCCGGTTTGATCCAGCGTGAGGCTCCGGATGTCATCGTGGTCGAAGCGACAGGCATCGCTAATCCGATGGAAATTTTGGAGGGAGTGTCCGAGGCGGCGCTTTATTTGCCGATTGATCTGAAAGGCATCATGACGGTCGTGGATTCGGCTCACTTGCTGGAGCTGTACAACGTACAGAAGGGCAAAACCTACCGGCTCATGCAGGAGCAGATCCGCTGCGCGTCGGCACTGATCCTGAACAAAATGGACAGGGTCAAAGAAGAGGAGGAAGGCCTTCTGAAGAGCATTGTTGCCCGGTGGAACGAATACGCGGCGGTATGGAAGGCAGTCCGCTGCCGGGTGGATATTGCGTCGCTGTTTGATGCCTTGGAAGGGGTCCAGACAGATTTGGGTCCCGCAGCTGGTATCGGAAGCAAGCAACCACCGGGCGAGCTTTTGCCGAAAAATGGCCGGGAGTTAGCCCCAGAGCCGCATGGCGAATCGGATTCGGGTCATGGCCAGAATTCGCACCATGTGCACCACCCGCATCAATCCCATGAATCACACGACCATGAATCGCATGACCATGTTATGGTCTATACCCATTATTTTAAAGGTCCCGTCGAAAGCTTGGCCTTTGAACGTTTGATCGCCAATCTTCCGCGGGACGTTTACCGGGCCAAAGGCGTGCTGACCTTCAGCGATACGGCCAGCCGGTTCCTTTTTCAGTATGCCTTCCGGGAGTCTGATTTTATGAAAATTACCCCGCAGGGAAACATTCCGGATGTTGCGGTTTTCATCGGCGAGCATTTTTCACGCAGTGAGCTTGAACAGGCTCTGCTCGGCCTTGAACAAGCCGGGCTGCAGGAGACAGACTGAATTTTCCTGGTTATGCCGCCTCCCAAACGGTTAATAGATGTGCAGAGCAGTAAATTACGGGAGGTAGATCGATCATGATGAACCAGGAACAGCAGTACAAGGATTGCATCGAAGCCTGCTTGCAGTGTATGAACGCTTGCAACGTTTGTTATGTTTCCAGCTTGAAGGAGTATGAACTGGCCATGCTGCGCGAATGCATCCGTCTGGACCGGGAATGCGCGGATATTTGCGATTTGGCGGCGCAGTCGATGCTTCGCCACAGCCCGTTCGTGACGCAAATCTGCGAGCTGTGCATCACGGCCTGCGAAGCATGCGCCGAGGAATGCAGCAAGCACGAGCATGATCACTGCCAAGCATGTGCTGAGGCATGCCGCCGATGCGCCGAGGCGTGCCGCCAAATGCTTGTAGCGGCCTGACTGGATGCCTGGCCGCACCGAACCATAGCCTGATTGCCGGGGGATACCCCGGCGATCAGGCTTTTTTCGAGTTCCGGGTTATGCGGTCGTCTATACGATTGATTTTCCACCAATTCGGGTAACATATGGTTGGCTACTACAACCGGTACCGGCTGAAGGGAGAATCAACATGGACAAGCAAAATACCAAGCAATCTTCAAGCTTCATCCCCTACATACCCGCATCCAGAACACTGCCGGAGCTTACGCTGCTTGCCGTCATTCTGGGCATCATCCTGGCAGTCGTATTTGCAGCTGCGAACGCCTACCTGGGGCTTAAAATCGGGCTGACGGTCAGCGCATCGATTCCGGCGGCCGTGATTTCGCTCGGGGTCCTGCGCGGGTTGTTTAAACGGAAATCGATCCTGGAAAACAATATCGTGCAAACGATGACGACGGCAGGAGAGGCGGTGGCGGCCGGGGCGATCTTTACCCTGCCCGCCTTATATATGTGGAACCAGGTACCGGGCATCGGAACCGTCAGCTTCATCATGCTCGTGGGCGGATTTTTGGGCGTCGCGATGATGATCCCGCTGCGCCGGCTCTTGATCGTCAATGAGCATCAGACGCTGCCGTACCCTGAAGGTACCGCCTGTGCGGAAGTGCTCATATCGGGTGAGACCGGCGGCAAGAGCGCAAAAATGGTTCTGTACGGATTTATTGCCGGCGGCCTGGTGAAAGCGCTTGGGGATGGTTTCAAGTGGTTTAAGACCGAGATCGAAACCGGCATTTACCGGTTTAAAAATGCGGTCATCGGCATGGATACATACCCGGCGCTGCTCGGCGTTGGCTACATTATCGGCCCGGCGATTTCGGGGCAGATGCTTGCCGGCGGGATTATGGCGTGGCTCGTTATGATCCCGATGATCGGCTTTTTCGGCGGAGGCGCACAGGCTGTACTATCGCCAGCCGAAGCGCCGATACCTCAGCTGGACGCCTGGGGCATCTGGGAAGGCTATATTCGCTACATTGGCGCCGGCGCGGTGGCGGCGGGCGGGTTAATCACATTGGTGAAAACTCTGCCCATGCTGTTCAGCTCGCTGGCGGCGACTTTGTCAGGCTTAAGTAAACGAAACGAGCAAAAGGTCGCGCTGGACCGCACCCAGTTCGATATTCCCGGCTTCTGGGTGACGATCATGATTGCGCTTCTCGTCATCATCATTGCGTTTGCTCCGCTGACCGAAGTGGGGATCATTGGTGCGATTGCCATTGCCATTTTCGGGTTTTTGTTCGTAACGGTCGCCTCCCGGATCGTAGGTCTGGTGGGGAGTTCCTCCTCGCCAGTGTCCGGCATGACGATAGCGACGCTGCTCATCGTAACGTTTATATTTAAAATGACCGGTCTGTCGGGCATGGGCGGAATGATCGCCGCACTGACAGTCGGGGCGATTGTCTGTGTTGCGCTGGCCGTGGCCGGCGACATATCGCAGGATCTGAAAACAGGATATCTGGTGGGCGGAACGCCCTGGAAGCAGCAGGTGGCCATGATGATCGGGGTGCTCGTATCCGGCCTGGTGATCGGCTTTATTTTGTCGGTGCTTAACGAAAGCTACGGACTCGGATCCCAACAGCTCCCTGCGCCGAAGGCCGTATTAATGCGGCTGATCGTGGAGGGCATCATGTCGAACAATTTACCGTGGGAGCTGATCTTTATCGGTGCGGCTTCGGCAGTGGTGTTCGAGTTTCTGGGGCTCAACTCGTTGACCGTAGCGGTCGGCATCTACCTGCCTATCCACGTCAGCACCCCCATTATGATCGGCGGTATCGTACGCTGGTTCGTGGAATGGCGTTCACGCAAGGATGCCGGATTGCTCAAAGCCCGGGTGGAAACGGGGACGCTGCTGGCCTCTGGCCTGATCGCCGGCGAATCGCTGATCGGGGTGATCATTGCGATCCTGATCTGGCTCGGCGTACCGATACCTGGAGACGTCCTAGTCTCAAGCAATGTGCTTCCTCTGGTCGTGTTCCTGCTTGTGGTCGTGATGCTGGCATGGATCTCCCTCCGGCAAAAGAAGGAATCCGTCGTGACGAAGCGGGAGGTGTAGCGGAATGTTGGATCTTCGGAAGAAGCGGAAAGGCTCCGCCGGAATGCCGGCGAATCTGCTGGACTTGGTTCCGGTGCTGCATTCAAAGGTGAAGGCCGAGAAGACTGAGGGAATCGTCACGTTGTCCGTGCAGCGCGAGGGATGGCTGGCCCGCCAGTCGGTCAAATGGCTGAAACAACCGGCGGTTGTCAGGATTCGATTGGATGCGCTGGGCAGTGAAGTGGCCGCCTGCTGCGACGGTTCCCACTCGGTGGCGGATATCGCAGGCAAGCTATACGCCCGGTTCGGCGAGAAGGCAGAGCCGCTGCTGCCAAGGCTGGCCAAGTTTATCGAGCTGCTGGAAATGAATGATTTGGCGGTATGTCATTCCTGCGATTCCCGCGGAGAAGCGCAGGATGCATAGCACGGATAATGATCGGCAATCCTGTGGCCGAACATTGGGGAGTTGCTTTTTTTGTCGTCTCCCGTGTATACTATTGGAAAATTGAACGTCTTGGAACGGGAGAGTAGTGAAGCGAAGGGCATAAAGCGAGCCGGGGATGGTGGAAGCCGGTATGCCGCACCTTCATGAAGCGCACCCGGGAGACGGCCTTTTGAACTGAAGCCGCGATATGGGGGCGGAGTAGAAAGGTCCGGTTAGCCGCCGTTAAAGGCTTCAAGGGAAACGGATGCCGTGCAGGCGCAAGGCCCGTTTACTTAGAGTGGTACCGCGGGAATTCAGCTCTCGTCTCTATTATAGAGACGGGGGCTTTTTTGATAATATCAGAAAGTATAAACTCCAGAGCCATCACTTCCTGATATTGCAAGAAAAATTACCTTTAAACGCGGTCTGTCTTCTTTGAAGGTACGTCGATAGACGTTTTTCTTATAATATCAGAAAGTATGAACTCCAGAGGCATTGCTTCCTGATATTGCAAGAAAAATTACCTTTAAACGCGGTCTGTCTTCTTTGAAGGTACGTCGATAAACGTTTTTCTTATTGCCATGGTCGTTTAACGTTAGGGAAAGGATGATCGTTATGTTACAGGAATGGATCGCGTCGGCGCTCGAGCCGCACGTGCCGTGGACGAAGCAGCAAATTGAGGATCTGCTGGAAACCCCGCCGCTCGCGCAGATGGGGGATATTGCTTTTCCATGCTTTACGCTGGCCAAAACGTTTAAAAAATCGCCTGCGGACATCGCGAAAGAGCTGGCTTCCCAGTTTGACGGAGATGCCGGAATACAGGCGGAGGCAGCCGGCCCTTATGTCAACTTCAGGCTCGACCGGAAACGCTACGAGCCGCAAATTATGGGCGAATTGACGGCGGCGGATGATCTACCGAACCTGGGAAAAGGCGATAAAGTGCTTATCGACATGTCCTCGCCGAATATCGCCAAGCCAATGGGCATCGGACATCTGCGCTCCACCATGATCGGCGCCGCCCTATACAACATGTACAAACTGGCGGGATACGACGTGGCCAGCGTCAACCATCTGGGAGACTGGGGCACCCAGTTCGGCAAGCAAATCGCTGCCTACAAGCGCTGGGGGAACGATGAAGCCATTCTGGCCAATCCGATCCGGGAATCCCTGAAGCTCTATGTTCAGTTTCATGAGGAAGCCCCCAATGATGAGACGCTGGAGCCGGAGGCCAGGGAATGGTTCCGTAAGCTGGAATCCGGGGACGAGGAAGCCTACAGGTTGTGGAAGTATTTCGTAGACGTCAGCTTGAAGGAGTTTCAGCGGATGTACGACCGCCTGGGCGTGAGCTTCGACTATACGCTCGGAGAAAGCTTCTACAATGACAAGATGGGAGCCGTCGTGAACCAGCTGCGCGACCAGCATTTGCTCGAAGAGAGCGAAGGCGCGATGGTCGTACGCCTGGATGATGAAGGGATGCCGCCATGCCTGATCATCAAAACGGACGGGACGACCATCTACCCGACGCGTGATCTGGCTACGGCCATTTACCGGCATGATGTCATGCAGGCCGACAAACTGCTGTATGTCGTAGGCGGTGAGCAGAAGCTGCACTTTCAGCAGGTATTTGCCGTTCTACGCCGTATGGGGGCGGATTGGGTGGATCAATGCGAACATGTGCCCTTTGGCCTGATGCGGTTCGAAGGAAAGAAAATGTCGACCCGCCGTGGCAAGATCGTCTATCTCGAGGAAGTGCTGGATGAAGCGGTTGCCCGGGCGCTTACGATTATTGAACAGAAAAACAGCAGCCTCGAACACAAGCAGGAGGTTGCGGAGGCGGTCGGGATCGGGGCGATTATTTTCGGTGATTTGAAAAACAACCGCCAAAACGAAGTGGATTTCTCACTGGAGGAAGCGCTGAATTTCGACGGGGAGACCGGACCGTATCTCCAATACACTTACGCACGTACCCAAAGTGTACTGGCCAAAGGACGTTCGGCAGGTGAATCGGAGGCGGGAACGGCCGGGGCTGCCGATGCGGGAAACGGCCAGCTTGGAGATTCAGGATGGGAGCTGCTTAAGCTGCTGACACGTTTCCCGGACCAGCTGAAGCGCGGGATCCAGAACAACGAGCCCTCGGTAATGGCAAGGTATGCACTGGATGTAGCACAGGCGTTCAACCATTTTTACAATAAGGAGCGGATTGTAATTGAGGACAGCAGCTTGAGGGAAGCGAGACTGAAGCTGTCGGAGCTGACGGGCGCCTCATTATTGAGAACGATGCATCTGCTCGGCTTACAAACGCCGCAGCGGATGTAAGTACCATTTCGTTGAACGGGGGAGGAGAGTTGGTTGGCTGTGGAGCATAATGGACCTGGCTGGCGGAAAATGCCGGCCGGGATCATCCTCCGGCTGGAGGATGTCAGCAAACGCTACGACCGCCGGATGGCGGCTCATCATATTACGCTCGAAATCGCCGAAGGGGAGTGTACGGCACTGGTCGGGAAAAACGGCTCTGGCAAAAGCACGCTGCTCCGCCTGCTGGCCGGGTTATCCCATCCTACCCAGGGAAGACGGCTGACGGAGGCCGGCCGGAGCCTCAGGGTCGGGCTTGTAACCGAGAAGTTCCCGGCGCTCCCGTTTACGCCGGGCGAGTTTTTGATGAGCATGGGCCGGACGCGAGGAATGGACAGGCGGACCGTTCAGTCGGAAATAACCGAATGGCTCAAGAGGCTGGGGATGGAACCGTACAGGGATGTTCGAATGAGTCATTTTTCCAAAGGCATGCTGCAGAAGATCAATCTGGTCCAAGCGGTGATGGGGAGCCCCCGGCTTCTCCTGCTGGATGAGCCTTTGTCCGGTATCGATATTCCCTCGCAGAAAGAGGTGATCCGCCTGCTGATGGACATGAAAGGGATGGGGACTGCGATGGTTATGTCCGTCCATGAGCCGGAGCTGATCAACCAGGCCGCGGACCGCATCGTACTGCTTGAGAACGGGAGAATCGTTAAGGAGGAACGCGGGTTTCGCATAGAAACGGTCCGGTATGCGATCATTCTTTTTCATGGAGATCCGCTGCGCATCCGCCAGTCTTTGGAGGGGATCGGCGATAGGGAAGTGGCTTGGGTAAAAGAGGGGTCGGAATCCGAGATTCATGTAAGAACGGACTTAAGCGATCACGTGCTGCAGCGGATACTTCACGGCGGGGGTCATATCGTATCCGTTTCGCTGCGCGAACCGTCCGGAGTGGATCTCGGCGAGCTGCTGCAGACTGCGGCGGCTGCCTTAGAAGGAGGAACGCGATGATCCGTCTCGCTTCATTTTTGCTCGCCAGCTACATCCGGTCTTACCGATACTTTGCTCCTGTGGGGAGCATGCTGATCGCAATGATGCTGTTGTACTCCTACAAGCCGAATCCGGTAATGGACAGTTATGCGGTCACTTCTGCATTTCTGTTTGTCGGCGGGGCGTGGATTTCGTTCAGCTTCCTGAATCATGCGGGCGCCGCACTAGAACAGCTCAGCGTGCTTCATGCAGGGAGCATGCGGAAATATGCGGCTAGCCAAATGCTGGCCCTGCTCGCCGTTATCTTATTTATAAGCGCCTTTTTCCTGCTGTATCCTGTCGTGACGAACATGTTTGCCGAAACGGTGAGCGCGCGGCAGTGGCTTATCGCCTCTTCCGGGCATCTGGCTTTGGGCATGCTGGGGGCAGGCACCAGCTACTTTCTTCAAGCCGCTTACATCCGCAATATCAGCCGTGCGACGGCGATTCTGCTGACGATCGTCATTTTATCGATTGGGGTGAGGCAGATTGCAGCCAAGCTGCCCGAAGGTTTCTCTTGGATCCGCTGGGCCGTTCCTCCGGTGGCTGAAATGATCGACACTCTGATGCGAAGCGATACTGCTCTCCTTCACAGCGTCTGGGGCGTGATTGGGTATACGTACCTGTATGCCTTCGCTCTGGCCGCCGCCTACTGGATTTTTTCCTCATACCGGGATGCTAGAACTTAAGCTGGCACATCAGGTACTCCTGCGCCAAGGCACCGCTGATTTCGGGTTGTGATTGGACCGTAAGCACGGTAACATGGAGATAGGTCTTTCCGATCAGAAATTTTTACATAAGAAGATGAACCCGGCAGCAGGAGTCAGGAGGAGAAGCATGAAATCAGTCGGTCCACAGGGTATCGAGCAGCAATCGAAGGAATTGTTCGCGTATTTCGGCTTGGCTGTATATTATTCGCAGGCGTTGGAGCAGCAGCTGACCAATCTGCTGATGCTGATGAAGCTGTCGAAGGGGGAGGTTCCTTCCGAAGAGGAGCTGACCGAGCTGTATCAGCGCAAGCTCAGCAGTTCCCTCGGGCAGCTTGTGAACGAAATCCGGCATCACTTTCCTTTTACGGAAGAAGAGACGCTTCTATTAAAAGACGTATGGAAGCAGCGGAATTATATCGTTCACGACTATTTCAAGGAACGGATCAAGGAAACGTTCACTCCGGGCGGACGGGCACGAATGATCCGCGAGCTGACCGCATTTCGGGATCAAGCCCAGGAGCTTGAGCAGAAGCTGCAGGGCTACACAAATGAATTATACGTGAAGCTGGGGCTCGAGAATGAACAGCCGGGCGGCTCCAACCAGCGTTAACACATCATAAAATGGGCATTCCGGCCTACGGTTATGTTGAAACATTTGCGGGTGGTTCCCCGTCTGAGAGGCTGAGGAGGTGATTTGGATGAAAATCACAAAGAAATGGGCTGCGGCCATGGTGATGGCAGGCTGCCTTGCGTCGGCGTCTTCCGTCTATGCGTTCTCGGATCTGCCGAATAGCCAGCAGGAAAGCATCGCCGAAGCACTGCAAACGCAAGGGGTCATACACGGGATCTCCGCGGACCGGTTCGGTCCGGCCGAGCCGCTGACGGCAGCCCAAAGCGTACAGATGCTGGTGAAAGCCATGAAGCTGCAGCCGGTCACGGATTCGGCAAATGCCGGGAAGCTGACGGTTCCATCCTCCGTCTGGTATGCCCAAGCGGCCGAAACTGCGCTGGATCATGGGCTCGTGGCATCGACTATCGGCAGCTGGAATGATAAGGTCACGAAGGATGAATTCGCGCAGATGCTCTACAAAGCCGTCACCGCTACCGGCGACTACCCGATGATCAAAATGTACGTCACGGTCCAGGATGAGAACGAAATGGCTTCCGGTTCACGGGAGGCCGTCCAGTTTTTGCTCCTAACTAACATAGCCAAGCTGGACTCGCAGCAGAAATTCCATCCAAAGGAGAACATCACCCGGATGGAGGCGGCAGAGATGATCTATCACGCCATGAATTTCGTAGCTTCGCATCAGCCGGTAAATTCGCCGGAGAACGATGACCAGGTTGCGGTCAGCGTGGAGAAGGTGAACGACCAGGTGAACCGGATCGTCCTTACGAAAGAGGATATGCCGAATCCGGGATACGGCCTTAAGATCGACCGGATCGAGTTCGTGTCGGAAGGAAAGGCGGTCGCCTATTACACCGTCACCAAACCCGCGCCCGGCATGATGTATCCGCAGGTGATTTCCACGGCCAAAGTATCCTTTTACATGGACAGCAAAATCCAGGTCAGCGTCAAGCAAACTGGCGGCGGTCTCGGGACGGGCATTTCCCTGAAGGGATCGCTCGAAGAGATGCCGTCCGTTACCCAATAAATAGCATCGTCAACAAAACGCGGCGATACTAGATCCCCTTGTTTCCGGAATACCGGAGACAGGGGATTTTTTTGTGGCTGGATCAAGATCATGGGGAATTCCGGTTAAAAGTATCATTTTTCGTTGACGAGGCAAATAGTATCGCAGCGGCCATCCCGTTTACAATGTTGGCAAGGGGGGAGAGAGGATGTCGCAGCTCGCGAACAGCGTGCCCGTCACCGAGAGGAGGAAGAAGCGGGGATTGGCTTACCGAATGCTCAAGCAGTGGGATATTCAGCTGATGGTCATTCCGGCGCTCATTTTGATTTTTATTTTTTCATACATACCGATGTACGGCGTGCTGATGGCTTTTCAGGACTATAACATTTTTAACGGGTTTTGGCACAGTCCGTGGGTGGGGTTCAAACATTTCAGCATGTTTTTTCATGCACCCGAGTTTTGGACAATTTTGCGCAATACGATCATCATCAGCTTGCTGAAGTTTGGTATCGGGTTTCCCGCACCGATCATTTTGGCCCTGATGCTGAACGAAGTCAGGCAGATGTTCTTCAAAAGGGTGATCCAGACGATCAGCTACCTGCCCCATTTCCTGTCCTGGGTCATCGTGGCCGGGTTTGCCATGTCGATTCTGTCCACAGATAACGGCAGCCTGAACATCCTGCTGCAGAAGCTGCATCTGATTAAGGAGCCGATCGGCTTTCTGGGCCGGGCGGAGTACTTCTGGGGCATTATCGTCTCGACCAGCGTCTGGAAGGAGATCGGATTCAATTCGATCGTGTACCTGGCTGCGATTGCGGGAATCAACCCGAGCTTGTATGAGGCGGCGTCGATCGACGGAGCGGGAAGGGTCAAGCAGGTGGTCATGATCACGATCCCATCCATCATGCCGGTGGTCGTCATCTTTATGATTCTGGCGATCGGCAACCTGCTGAGCGCCGGGTTTGAAGACATTCTCCTGCTCGGGGCAAATCCGGTGCTGCGGGATGTGGCCAGTGTCATCGATACCTATGTGTACCGGGTGGGCATTACCAATCAACGCTACTCGTACGCCACGGCGGTCGGTTTGTTCAAGGCCGTGATCAGCGTCGGTCTGCTGACCTTTGCCAACTACTTTGCCCGCAGGTCGGGAAACAGCTTGTGGTAAGCGCGGGAGATTCCGCAGGAAACAGGGAGGCTGCACAATTGTGAGATATACAAGTACCGGTGACCGGATCATGATGGTCTTCATTTATTTGCTGCTCATTTTACTGGGATTCAGCACGTTCTACCCGTTCTGGAACGGTCTGGTCATTTCGTTGAACAACGGCATGGACACCGCTCTCGGCGGGATTACCTTTTGGCCGCGGGTATGGTCATTTGAAAATTACCGGGTCGTGTTTCAGGATGACCGGATCTCGAACGCGTTTCTCATCAGCGTGCTCCGGACGGTCGTCGGCACCATTCTGTCGGTGCTGTGCACCGCCATTTTCGCCTACGGCATGACGAAGAAGGAGCTTATCGGCCGTAAGTTTTACATGCTGATGTGCGTCGTGACGATGTATTTCGGCGGCGGACTCATCCCGACGTTTCTCGTCGTCCGCGGTCTCGGTCTGATGAATTCGTTCTGGGTGTTTATCATCCCGGGACTGATCAGCGTGTGGAACATGATCATCTTCCGGACGTTTTTTATGGGGCTTCCCGGAGGACTGGAGGAATCGGCCAAAATCGACGGCTGCGGCAACTGGGCCACCTTTTTCCGGATCATCCTGCCGCTGTCGGGGCCGGTGATCGCCACGCTCGGGCTGTTCACCGCGGTTGCACATTGGAATGAGTGGTTTCTGCCCAGCATTTACATCACCAATGAGAAGCTGCTGCCGATTCAATCCATGCTTCAGCAGATCTTGAGCACGAATATTATGACCGAACAGATGTCCAAGCTGGACTCGGCTGCCCAGAGCAGGCTGGAAACGATGAAAAGCGTGACGACCAAGTCGCTCTCCATGGCGACGATGATGGTCGCGACGCTGCCGATTATCGCAGTGTACCCGTTTGTGCAGAAGTACTTTGTGAAGGGCGTCATGGTGGGTTCGCTGAAGGAATAAGGTTTGGAGCTATTGCTGCTTTAAACATAAATTGACATTGGGGAAAAGGGGTTATCACACATGAAAAGTTGGAGAAGAACGCTGCTTGTGGCCTTGGTATTCCTGTGCACAACAGCCACAGCGCTGGCGGGCTGTTCAGGCGGCAGCGGGGAGAAGATCGCGGACAGCGGCACGCCGAAGGTGGAGGGCCAAACCGAAACGAAAGAAGGAAGCGGTAATGCCTCGGAGCCTTTTCAGCTCGGCAGCGAGCCTGTCAATTTTACGTTCTACGGCCATTATGATTGGTACACGATGCCGACTTGGGGCGGGGACGTGGCGAGCCAATGGATCCAGGACAACAAAAAGATCAATGTCACGGCCGTCAACTCCGGCGGCAATGCGGCGCAAAAGCTCAACACGATGATCGCATCCAAGGAGCTGCCCGATGTCATCTGGATGGAGCGGGGCGCCGATGTGGAGCGGCTGCGCGCGGCAGGCATGCTGGTGCCTTATGACGACTATTTGGACAAATATCCGAATTTGAAAAAATGGGCCGGGGACTCCACGCTCAACATGCTCCGCTCAAGTGACGGCAAGCTGTACCAATTCCCGAACTGGTATACTTCACAGCCTGCGGGAAACGCCGGCTACCTGATGAACAGCAAGGTGTACAAGGAGCTCGGTTCGCCGAAACTGGAGACGACCGACGATCTGTATAACTACCTGAAGAGTGTGAAAGCGAAATATCCGAACATGGTGCCGTTTGAGCCGGATTTGGCCAAGGACGGGCAGGGGCTTGATATTCTGTATGGGGCGTTCGGAGAAGACCACCCGCCGGTGTATTTGAAAGAGAGAGCCGTGCCGGTCGACAACAAGCTGACGTCCATTTTCCAAGATCCGGTCTACCGCGAGGCCATGCAGTTTGCCTCCAAGCTGTTCCGCGAAAAGCTGATGGCCCAGGACGCATTAACCCAAACGAAAGACCAAATTCTTGAAAAAGCTTATAACGGCCGCATTGCCATCGCAGCTGGAGCGAGCCCGACGGAATACGGCAGTAAGGGAGACGTGGAGCTCAAGAAAAAGGATCCGACTGCCGGCTACGAAATGATCTGGCCCGTTCATAAGGATGGCCTGGACAAAAACAAGATTTGGACAGGAACCTACAATCAGCTGGGCTGGAACGTGGCCGTCATTACGAAATCCGCCAAGGATCCCGAGAAAATATTTGCGTTCCTTGACTGGCTGACCGGAGAAGAAGGGAGCCGGGTCATCATGTGGGGACCTGAAGGAGTCCTGTGGCAGGGCACGGATGAGGAAGGATATCCGGTCTTTACCGACACGTACACAAACGACATACAGAAGCGCAGCGATATTATGGATGCGACCGTGAATCTCCAGTGGAACGGCAACACCGTCTATATTGACAAGTCGAAGATGAAATTCGAGAAGACGCTCCCTCCGGAAAAACAGAACTGGGAGAGCCGCTACCAATCCGAAATTACGTGGAAAACACAGTATAACGCCACCGCCTTCGTCAACTTGAGCCCGATGCCGGATACCGAAGAAGGCATCATTCAGCAAAGCGTGGACGAGATTTTCTCCGAATCCCGCGCCAAAGCGCTGTATGCGAAGAGCGACGACGAAGTGCTCGCGATCCTGGACCAGGCGCAGAAGGACGCCTTGGCGGTCGGATACGACAAGCTGCTCGAATACAAGACGCAGAAATGGCAGGAGAATCTCAAAAAAATCGGTGGCCAATAATCAGAATCTAGCAGGTTTTGGTATAATAATACTAATTCTTCTAATTGCGAGGATGCCGTCCCAACCCGGGGCGGCTGCTCGCTTCTCCTGCGTCCGGGGTGCATTTCGGGGCAGACAGCATGATTGCGTGGGACGGATGGAAAGCAGTTTGCTGAAGCTGTGATCTGACCACAGTACTACATTTTGATGATCAGGAGATGAGCTCATGTACAAGGTATTGATCGTGGATGACGAGATTCTTGATCTGGAGGGAATGCGCTCCTTTATTCCCTGGGCAGAACTGCGGCTGGAAGTGGCAGGCGCAGTGAACAACGGGTTTGACGCCCTGGCGGTGCTGGAACGCCAGCCTGTCGATATCTTAGTAACAGACGTACATATGCCAAGCATGACAGGCCTGGAGCTGGCAAGAAAGGCCCGGGAACTCATGGGTCGGCTTCGGGTTATTTTCGTGAGCGGTTACCAGGATTTTCACTATGTTAAAGAAGCGATTGCCCTGAATGCGTTCAGCTACGTGCTGAAGCCGATGGACGATAAGGAGCTGACCGATGCGCTGCGCACCGTCGTGCAGCAGCTGGATCAGGAGAAGCGGCGGCAGCAGAACGAACATGCCTACCGGCAAATCGCCAAAAACGAATATTTATTAAAGTTTCTCGAAGGGGCGGAAGCTGAAGAGGCAGCCGAGGTGCTGCAGGATAGCTATGGCTTTGACCGTTTGAAATGGCCGGTGCGCGCGGCCGCTATCGAACTGGACGATCTCAGCTGGAAGTTCGACCCGATGACGGAGCACCGGCAGCAGGAATGGTTCAACCGATTTTACGATTCGTTGGTTCCACTGCTCACCGAGGTCGGAATCCGGCACGTATGCAAAACCACACGGCGGCGGATTTTCGTGCTGATCGAGGAGGGGGTGGACTTGCAAGCGATGTCGGCCCTTGCGGAGCGGATTCATGAGCTGCATCCTTTCTCCGTCACGGTCGGCGTAGGGGAAGAGGCGGCGAATCTGTTCGAGCTGCGCCGTTCCTATGGTGAAGCGCTGGAAGCACTGGCGTCCAAACTGATTGCCGGCAAGGGGCGGGTGATCCGCCATGGGGAACTGAAGTGGGACGATGCCCGTGAGCAGCCTTCCCAAACCGCGCTGCCGCTGGAGCCGCTGTATACCGCAGTACTGAACTTTGATCTCGTCACCATCAGCGACGAAATTGACCGGCTGTTCACCGCAGCGGCCGGGATGAGGTCGAAGCTGAAAATCCAGTATTTCGTCATGCACATCCTGCTCGGACTCGAGCATCACCTCCGGGCGATTAATGAAAGCCTCGCGAACGCCCTGCAGGAGGAAACCGGGGGTAGTCCGGATGTGATGCTGCAGCTCGAGACGATCGACGATATCCGCTCCTGGCTGAGAAAACGGCTTTATGCCGCGGCTGAGGTCATTCAGCGCCGAAAGCAGAAGAAGAGCTCGAAGCTCGTGGACGAAATGATCCGGTACGTGATAGAGCAGCTGCACGAGAACGTGACGCTGAAGGAGGTCGCCGACCACCTTTGCTTTTCCCCGAACTATCTGGGAACGCTGTTCAAGGAAGTCATGGGTACGAATTTCAGCGAATACGTCATTCACCTGCGGATGGAGAAAGCGGGCGAGCTCCTTAGGGACCCCAGAGTGAAAGTCTACGAGGTGGCGGACCGGGTCGGTTACCGGTATATGCCCTATTTCAGCCGTCAATTTAAAGAAGTGTTCGGTATGACGCCGGGCGAGTTCAGGAGAAACGTATAATGAGGCGCGTGAAAATGAGGCCGCCCGGCAGTCGGGTATTCCTGCCCTTTGGCGTCAAACTGTTCATCTCCTATTTGGTGCTGATCATCGTGCCGATTTTTTTGTTCGGTTATATCGCTAATACGATCCTCGTCAACTCCTACCGCGCGCAAATGAACTCGAATCTGGCCGGGACGCTGAAGCAGATCCGCGACAACATCGCCTATAAAATGGAGGATACGCAGCGGCTTTCCGATTTGCTGTACTATGACGAGAGCATGCCCCTGGAGCTGATGCGCTACGAGGAGGGCTGGGTCAGCTACCAGACGACAAAAAAGCTTTTGATTCCGAAGTTCCGTCAGGTCACGGATTCAAGCAACCTGCGGATCTGGATGAGCATTTATTTGAAAAATGGAACGCTGCCCGAAATCTACAACGCCGACCCGCAGGGGACGGACCCTTTGACCAGGGGGAATCATTGGGATTTGTACCATCTGAACCGGATCGAGAACAAACCGTGGTTTAATGCCTTTCCTCCGGAGGAATACGGCAAAACCGTCGTGTGGCGGCAGGTTGAGGACGACAGCATGTTCGGGAGGATCTCGCTGCTGCGGCGGCTGGTCGACACCCGCGATCCGATGGAGCTGGAGACGATAGGTTTTATCCGGATCAGCGTTTATTTATCCGAAATTCTCCAGAGCGTCGATGCGGGCAAAATCGGCAGCGGCAGCATGCTGTCGGTCAGCGGGGAGGGAGGCCGGCGAATGTACGCATCCGGCGAGAGCGGTTTGCTCCTGGCTTCCGAACTTGGGAGTAAGGCGGCGATCGATCCGGATCGCTATACGATCCTGGAGGAAACACTGCCCGAACTCGGCTGGAAGCTGGCGGCTTATGTTCCGAACAGCGTGGTAGCGCAAGACACACGCAAGGTGAACCTGCTCACGCTCGTCATCTGTCTGCTTAGCGTCGGTCTGATCTCGATCGTCGCCTTCGGGGTGTCCCGCTTCTTCTCACGGAGGGTATCGAAGGTCGTATCGGTGCTGCAGCGGTTTCAGCAGGGAGACTTTCATAAACGGATTCATTACCGGGGGAATGACGAGTTTACGATCATTGCCGGCTCGCTGAACAAGCTGGGCGAACAGACAGAGCATCTGATCCAAGAGGTGTACGTCACGAACCTGAAGAAAAAGGAAGCGGAGCTGGAGACGCTGCAGGCGCAGATCAATCCGCACTTCCTGTACAATACGCTGTCCTCGATCAGCCGGCTGGCCAAGTTCGGACAAGTGGAGAAGCAGCACCAGATGGTGATGAACCTGGCAAAGTTTTACCGGTTGTCGCTGAATGAAGGGCAGACGGTCATCTCCATTTATCACGAAATCGAACAGGTGCAGGCGTACATCGATATTCAACAGGTCAAGTACGGCGAGCGGATGGAGGTGCATTTTGACGTCGACCCGCAGATCGTGAAATACATGACGGTGAAGCTGATCCTGCAGCCGTTCATTGAGAACGCGCTGCAGCACGCCTGGCGCGGGGACCGGATTTATATCCGGGTTGTCGGACGGATGGACGACGGTAGCGGCTCAATCGTATTCCGGATTATCGACGATGGCAGCGGGATGACGCGGGAGCGGGTAGAGGAGCTGTCCGGCTCGGGTTCGGCTATGTCTGGATTAGGAGCCGGGAAGCAGCGAAAAGGGTACGGCATCCGGAACGTAAACGACCGGATCAAGCTGTATTTCGGCAGCGATTACGGCGTCTCCCTGTACAGCCGGCAGGGGATCGGAACCTGCGTGACGATCCGGATTCCGGTGCAGCGGCGCAGCCGGGGCGAAATCCGGGAGAGCACTCGTAATCGGATCGGGAGGACCGGATAAGCCTCTGTCGTCATGATCAACGATGCAAAAACCAAACCGCGTGACAGAACAAAGGGAGCGATCCGATGACGGATTCGCTCCCTTTGATTTTTTTTTCGTGAAAGTGACCATAAGCCAATTTGCACCGCACGCTGTCCTGCATGGCTAAGCTCGGCGAATTACACCGGCGAAGGCGCCTGGACCGGCGGCCGTGCTTTGGTCTCGCTGTCCGGGGAAGGTTCCGCTGCTCCCGCACCCTGCTGAAGCTGGTACATTTGATAGTATCTTCCACCGAACTGCATGAGCTCGTCATGGCTGCCTCGCTCAACGATCTCGCCCCGGTGCAGCACCAGAATCTGGTCGGCGCTGCGGATGGTCGAGAGGCGGTGCGCGATGATGAATGTCGTACGGCCCTTCTTCAGCACCTCGAGCGCGGACTGGATCAGGCTCTCCGTCTCGGTATCGATATTGGCCGTGGCCTCGTCGAGAATGAGGATGGCCGGATCGAAAGCGAGTGCGCGCGCAAACGAGATTAATTGGCGCTGCCCTGCCGAGAGCGTGCTGCCCTTCTCGACGACGGGCTCATCGAAGCCCTGCGGCAGATGCGCGAGGATCCGCTCGGCGCCGACATCGCGCAGCGCCTTTTCGATTTGCTCGCGCGAAATTTTGGCGTCGCCCAGGCTTACGTTCGAGGCAATCGTACCCGTGAAGAGGTACGGATCCTGCAGCACGATGCCCATATGGTGGCGGAGCCACTGCTTCGGCAGCGCGGTCACATCCTGGCCGTCGATCGTGATGGTCCCTTTTTGCGGGTCGTAGAACCGGAACAGCAGGTTGATAATCGAGCTTTTGCCGGAACCGGTATGGCCGACCAAAGCGACCGTCTTACCCTGCTTCGCTTCAAAATTGATGTTCTTCAGGACATAAAGGTCGTCCTTGTACGCAAAGGAAACGTTCTTGAACTCGACGTTGCCTTTGTACCGCGGCATCGTCCCGTCCGTCACGTCTTCGCCCGGCTCATCCATCAGCGTAAATACGCGGCCGGCCGAAACCATGGAAGAGTCCAGGGCGGCGAGCTGGTTGACCATTCCGGTAATCGGCTGGAACAAACGTCCAAGGACGTCGACGAAGGCGTACAGTACGCCGAGCGACACGGCGCTGCCTCCGGTCAGCGTGCCGAAGCCGAAATACCAGAGGATCACGGCAAAAGAAAAGCTCCGCAGCACGTTGACCAGATTGTGAGTCGTCAGGGCGTTCAGATTGAGCATTTTATTCTGATGTTTCATGTAGTCGTCGTTTAATGCTTCAAACTCATCGGATGTCTGCTTTTGCCGGCGGAATACGCGGATGATGGACATCCCTTGAATGGACTCGTTGATGATAGCGTTAATTTCGCTTAAGCGTGAACGAATAATCGTGTTATACTTGGTCGCAAATTTCCGGTACAGCACAATCCATACGATCAGCAGCGGGATGACGAACAAGCAGACGAGGCCAAGCCGAACGTCCAGCAGGAACAAGGCGATATAAACCCCCGTAATGTAAATGATCCCTGAACTGAAGTTCGACAGCACCGCAACGAACAGGTCCTTGACCGCTTCGGTATCGTTAGTGATGCGGGAGACCACCTTGCCGGCAGGCAGCGTATCGAAGAAATACACCGGCAGCCGCTGCATGTGTGCATAGACGTCGGTCCGCAGCTTTTGGATGACTTTGTTGGCGGAAGACTGCAGCCAATACGTTTTGCCGAATTCCGTAAAGATGCTGATGACCAGGAAAATGCAGTACAGTCCGACGAGCTTCAAAATGCCCGGTATCTCCAGCTTGTAAAAGGAATACAGCTCGCTTGCGGTCAGCTTGGCGGCCGGATACGTCGCCACGGCGCCTCCGCGGCTGATCGTCAGCTGGCCGTTCTCGAATTTGCGCTCCCCGTCCGGATTGGTAACGGGCTGGTTGACGAAATAAAAATCCCGTCCGATTTGCAGCAGCCGGACCTCCTGGCCCTTGGCTTCTCCTTCCCCGAACCGGTCGCCGCGCTTGTAATGATGTCCGTTGTAGGATACGGCGCTTTCAGATGATGTCGTCTCAAAATACGGCCGTTCAATACCCAGCATATGATCGTCGATCATGGACTTGGCGATAAACGGGCCCGCAAGCTCGGCGCCGACGCCGATTGACAGGGCGATGATGGCCGCGATAAAGATGCCTTTGGCGCATAGGGCGTACTGGAACAGACGCTTGCCTACGCTAGCTTTAGAATTCATAGGTTTACACCTCATTTTTAAGTAGACAGATTGTTTTCGACCTGCTGCCGTTCAAACTGTTCGCGGTACCAGCCGCCTTTGGAGAGCAGCTGCGCGTGGGTTCCTTCTTCGATGATCGCTCCTTCATCCAGCACCACGATCCAGTCCGCATGTTCGATGGCAGACAGGCGGTGCGTGGAGATCAGCGTCGTTTTACCGGAACGCTGCTCACGGATATTTTCGATAATCCGCGCCTCGGTTCGAGCGTCGACCGCAGAAAGGGCGTCATCGAGTATAAGGATATCCGGATCGGAAATGAAGGCTCTGGCCAGCGATACACGCTGCTTCTGGCCGCCGGAAAGGGATACGCCTTTCTCGCCGACGAGCGTGTCAAGTCCGGCTGCAAGCGTGTGCAGGTCATTGTCAAACGCAGCCGTTGCGATGGCCTCCATAATGATGTCGTCTTCGGCCTGGAATTTGCCGAACTGGATATTTTGCCGGACCGATTTGGAGAACAAGATCTGTTCCTGCGGAACATAGCCGATCCAGCCGTGAAGCTGGTCTTGGGTAATGCGCTCGATCGGGACTTTCGAGATCAGAATATCCCCGGTTCCCGTCGGATATTCGTGCAGCAGCTGCTTCAGCAGCGTCGATTTGCCGCTGCCGGTGCGTCCCACGACGCCGAGCGTTTGACCTTTGTGCAAGGTCAGGTTAATGTGCTTCAGGTTGTCGACCGAAGACGTCGGATACCGGAACGTGACATCCCGCATCTCGATCGTGTCGGGACGTTTCACATCAATCACATCCGGCGCATCCTGAACGTCCGGCACAACCGATAACGTCTCATTGACCCGGTCGAGGGAGGCGCTGCCCCGCTGCATGACATTGATCAGCTCGCCGATCGCAAACATCGGCCAGATCATCATCCCCAGGTACATGTTGAACGATACGAGATCCCCCAGGGTAATTTGATTTCTAAAAACGAGATAAATGCCGAAAGCCAGGCCGATCACATAGCTCAGACCCACGCATAAGCGGATGGTCGGCTCAAACAGGGCGTCCAGCTTGGCGACCCGCATGTTTTTACGGTACACGTCGTCCGTAATTTCCTTGAACCGGCGCTGGTCCTCCCGCTCTTGGACGTACGCCCGGATGACGCGCACCCCGGCGACCGATTCCAGTACCTGGTCGTTCATGTCGCCGAACGCGTCCTGAGCGGCCGTATACCGTTCGTGAATAACCTTGCCGTAAATTTTCATGGCGAGGGCGATAAACGGCAGCGGCAGAATTGCGGCGAGCGTCAGCTTCCAGCTGATGAGAAAGCCCATCGCCAGCAGCACGACGCTGAGGTACACCGTCGAGTCCGTCATCACGAGCATGCCGAAGCCCGCCGTGTTGGCGACGGAACGAAGGTCGTTGGTGGCTCTGGCCATCAAATCACCCGTCCGGTTCCGTTCAAAGAACGGAGGGACCATGCGCAGCAGCTGGTTCATGTAGCGGGAACGCAGGATGCGCTCCACCAGGTTGGCACCGCCGAACAGCTTGTGCATCCATATGTAGGTGATGATGTAAATTACGGTCAGCGTACCGAGAATCAGCACAATATACCGCGTCAGCGAAGCCCAGGTAATCGAGCCGCGAACAATTTCGTCGATGGCGCTGCCGAGAAAACGCGGGGGGAACAGTTCGCCGATTCCGCAAAGGATCAGCATGACAAGACCGATCAAGTAACGCTTTTTTTCCTGGCGGAAAAACCAGCCCAGGTTTTTAAGTACGGAAAACAAAACTTTCACTTCCTCTCATGTCTAAAATGCCGGCAGTTCTTGCTTGCGGAGTTCATGGAAAATTAAAAAAGGCATACCATCCGTATACGGACGATATGCCTTGCAATCCTACATTTATCATGCGTACGGTGAGTGTGAGCAACCGGACCGCAGGAATGTTAATATTTCAATGGCTCCAAGAGGCACGACTCTATCGCGCTCCTTAAGAAGGTTTCACCAGCAGGGCTGCTCCAGTATTCAATTGATAAAGATCTTGATGATGGTTGCGTGGATGAAAATTTATCATATTGAACATAGAACTCACCCTTTCTTGTTGATGTTCGGTCTGAGCCCGAACAGGAAGTACTTGCGCATCAAGGACACGACCTTGCCGGGTTCATTTGGGAATAAATTGAAAACGGATCTCGTATGCAGAAAATTTTATCATCGTGTCAAGAGAACTGTCAATTTATATTTTCAGGAATCAGCAAAAAAATGTTATGATGTACTTATCAACATACAGATTAGAGAGAGGGAGTGAAACCAGATGGAACTGCGGATCAGCCAAGACGCTGCACGCTGGTATAAACGAGAATTGAATCTGGCAGAGGGTGCGGCACTTCGCTTTTTTCCCCGCTACAGCTCGGGTGGCGGACTGCATCCCGGATTTTCGCTCGGCATTTCCGTGGAGAACCCGGGGCATCCCATGCTGAAGGAAGAGCTTGAGGACGTGACCTTTTTTATAGAGGAACAGGACACCTGGTATCTGCAAGGATACGATCTGGTCGTCAATTATTTGGCAGCTTATGATGATATTGAATATGTGTATGAAGCGGAGCGGGAACATAACACTTCCGCCACTTCATAATAAAGTTGACCAGCCGCATTCGCACCAAGCGAATGCGGCTTTTCTTTTCTTGGCTGCAAGGATACGCGGCTTTTACGTCATTTCCGGGAGGCTGCGGAGGGAAAAGCGATCAAGCGGTATTCGTAGCGGCCGACTTCAAGCCTGCCTGCCGTGATGCGTTCGCCGCTCAGCTTATCGATCCCTTCGCGCGGAAGCGTTACGCTTCCGCCTTCACCGTCCATGTTGACGATCACCCATAACTCCTCCGTCTTCGATTCACGCGGCGCCACAATTGTGCCGATCGTCGCTTCCGCAAGCCGCAAAACGTTCGCTTCTCTCCCGTAATGGATCAGCATCCGCTCCAGCATCTCGTTTCCTTCGTCTCCTGCCGGCAGCGAGCCGAGCAGCACAATTTTGCCTTGTCCCCGCTTCGTTTCCGTCAGGAATGACAAGCCCGGCGATGGACCACCGATAAGCGTACCGACGCTTTTCGCTTCCGTCGGCTTATATACGGAGCTCCACAGTGACAGTGGGGCTTCCAGCCCGAACGCTGCGCCCGTCGTGCCCGTTCCGTCCATCGCATAGGTAAACACCGTCTCTGCTCCGGTCAAGGGCTCCAGCTCACCGAGCCCCGCGTCCGTGGGGACGGTATGCTCTTCCGTCCGGATACCGCTGAACGGACCAACGATCCAGATGCCGCCTTGTTCCACGAATGCGAGCGCCCGTCTAATAAAATCCGATGACAAGTGGGGGATAAACGGAGACCATAGCAGCTTGTAGCCTTCCAATGAGGCTCCCTCGGGTATAAGGTCCCGGTGCATGCCCGTCCGCAGCACCCGCTCGTAAGCACCGCTCACCAGTCCACGGTGGCGCAGCTTGCCATGCGATTCGGTCGCAAGGAATGCCTTGGCTCGGTCGGAATAAGTAATCGCGACCTCAGCCTGTACGGGCCGGCTGCCCGTGATCGCAGGCTCGATCGCCAGGCGAGCTTGTTCCGCCTCGAGCACGTTCCGGTAGCCGACGCCGGGCCGGCCCCAGGCGCTGACCACCGAACCGTGCGGCTGCTCGGAACCCGCCCGCTGCTGTCTCCACAGCCAATAGCAGAACCCTTCCGCTCCCAGTGCGTACGCGGCAACCGCCTCGGCGGCCAAATAGCCGTTCGGGTGCGGTGTGCCGCTGCTTGCGATGGATCCCGCATGGGATGGGCTTGTTTCCATGATCCAGAACGGCCTTCCCGGCTTGAAATTCCGGTATAAATCGCAGTTCAGCAAATAGGCCGCGTAATGGGCCGCGCTGGCATACGTATCGAAGGAAGCGAAGTCCAAATGCCGGAATAGCAGTTCGTTGTCGATGTGGAAGGCGACACTGCCGTTATGGGTAACCGGGGCGGCCGAGTGACGGCGGATGATCGCGGCCTGCTCGTCCGCGAACTCGGCGATTTTCTCCATCGAGAACAACCGGTACATCGTCTGCAGCGACGAGTTGTGCAGAAACGGGGTTGGCCCCGGCTGCGGCACTTGGTCGAATGCGTTGTACGATTCGCTCCAAATCCGCGTTCCCCACAGCTCGTTCAGCCGTTCGACCGTTCCGTAACGCCGCTCCAGCCATTCGTGCCAAAGCCGGCGGCATACAGCGCACATGCACTCGGAGACATGCGCTTTAAACTCGTTGTCGAGCTGCCAGCCGATAACCCCGGGAAGGCGCCCCAGCTCCTGGGCGAGCCGTTCAGTAATGATTTCAGCCCTTTCCCGGAGCGAAGGATGGTTCGTGCAGGCATGCTGGCGCGAGCCATGCCCAAGCAAGATGCCTTCCGCGTTGACGAACAGCCGCTCGGGATGTCCGTGCGTATACCAGATCGGAGGCGTGGCAGTAGGGGTGCACAGAATCGTTTCAATGCCGGCTTCATATAACTGCTTGATCACGCCGGCAAGGGGAGTGACATCAATATGTCCTTCTTCGGGCTCGACGGTCGACCATATAAACTCACCGATCCGGACGACGTTAATGCCGGTTTCCACCATCCGCTGGATATCTTCCCGGACGACTTCTCCGCTCCACAATTCAGGATAAAAAGCGGCCCCGTGATAAAGCTTATTCAACATTTGCGTCCCACTCCATTCTGCTGTAAGGTTACGAACCCCACTTTAGAAGGGGGTTGCGGTAAACGCAATCGGATATTTTTGCAGCGGGCATTCGGCGGCATATCACTCTTTTGCCGGCTTTGCACTTTTTTAAAACACGCCGTAAACCGGCGCTCCGAGAGTCTTCAAAAATGTCTCATTGCCGGAAAAGAAAGCGCTGACCCATAATAAGGCCACAACGCTCGCGAGGCGATGAACACAAATGGAGGTGGAAAGCAATGGAGCAGGCGACGGCCCAAGGGAATCTTCCGCAAACGTCCAAGCCGGCGGCTTACCGCACGAGCATCGCGGCGAGGCTGCGCAGGGACAAATGGCTTTATCTGTTGATGCTCCCCGGCTTGCTTTATTTTTTGATCTTTAAATACGTACCCATGTGGGGCGTGCTGCTGGCCTTCCAAAACTATCAGCCGTTTACCGGTTTTTGGAAAAGTGAGTGGGTGGGATTCGAGCATTTCCGCCTGTTTTTTGAAAACCCGGAGTTTTTTATGCTGCTGCGCAATACGCTGCTGCTATCGTTTTACAATCTCGTCTTCTTCTTCCCGGCCCCGATCATATTAGCGCTCCTGCTGAACGAAGTCAGACGCGCGTTTTTCAAGCGGACCATTCAAACGATGATCTACGTTCCGCATTTTATTTCGATGGTCATCGTGGCGAGCTTGACCTACGTGTTTCTGACGACGGAAGGCGGCACCGTCAATGAGCTGCTCTTTCAATACACGGGCAACAAAATCCAGTTTCTGTCCGATCCGGGATGGTTTCGTCCGATGATCATCCTTCAAACGATGTGGAAGGAATGCGGCTGGGGAACGATTATTTTTCTGGCGGCGCTGGCAGCCGTCGACGTAGAGCAGTACGAGGCGGCGACGATCGACGGGGCGAACCGCTGGAGGCAAATTTGGCACGTGACGCTGCCGGCGATCCGCAGCACGATCGTGATCCTGCTGATCCTGCGGATGGGCAGCGTGCTGGATAACGGCTTTGAGCAAATCTATTTGATGCTGAACCCGCTCAACCGGACGGTGGGCGAAGTGTTTGACACTTACGTGTACGCGATGGGCATTACGCAGGGCGCGTTCAGTTACAGTACGGCCGTCGGCCTGTTCAAATCGATCGTCGGCGTCACGCTCGTGCTCGGCACGAACTGGCTGGCGAAAAAATTCGGCGAATCCGGACTTTACTAACACAAATGAAAGGGGAAATCCATTCATGGCCAAGCAATACAGGACCGCGGCCGGAGTCACGTTCGACGTGGCCAACTACATCGTTCTAACGCTGGTCGGGCTGGCCGCCGTGCTTCCTTTCGTCTACGTGATCGCGGGTTCCTTCGCCTCGGACGCGGAGCTGACGCAAAGGTCGGTGTTTTTCATCCCGAAAACCTTTACGGTGGCGGCCTACGAGTTTATTTTTTCGACGGGAACGATCGTAAAGAGCATCGGCGTTTCCATTTACGTCACTGTCATAGGCACGCTCGTCAACCTGTTTTTCACGGTCACGATGGCCTATTCCTTGGCCAAGAGAGGACTATACGGCCGCAATCTGGTACTAAATCTCGTCATTTTCTCGATGCTGTTCGGCGGCGGGATGATCCCGACGTACCTGGTCGTCAAGGAGATGCACCTGCTCGATTCATTGTGGGCGCTCATGCTGCCTGGGGCAATCAGCGCATTTAACCTGATCATCGTCAAAAACTTTTTTCAGGAGATACCGAAGGAAATTGAGGAAGCGGGCCGCATCGACGGCTGCTCAGAGCTGGGTTTGTTGTGGCGGATCGTGCTACCGCTCTCGATGCCCGTACTCGCTACCTTCACCCTGTTTTACGCCGTGGGGCATTGGAACGATTTTTTCGCGGCGCTGCTGTATATCAACGATCCGGAAAAATGGCCGCTGCAGGTCATGCTGCGCCAGATCGTCCTGCTGTCGCAGGCGGCTGCAGGCGATTTGAACTCCATGGACCCGAATTTCGTGAAGCCGCCGGACCAGTCGATCAAAATGGCCGTCATCGTCGTCGGCACGATCCCGATTCTATGTGTATATCCATTCCTGCAAAAGCATTTCGCCAAAGGCGTTCTGCTGGGCTCGGTCAAAGGCTAAAGGCAGGCTGTTCACCGTGTGATCCCGCCGAAGCTCCGTAATTTATACAAATCAGCAGTGATTTTCCGCTTGGAGCCCGGGCGGTTTTGCAATATGATCTAACGTTAAAGGGAGGCTATTTTTGTGAAGAAAAAGAAAAAGCAAGCGAAACGCGTGTCCACGTTTCTCGTTCTAAGTACGGTTTGCGCGGCAGCGCTGGCAGGCTGCTCCTCCGGTAGCGGCAGCGGCGGCGAGGGCGCCTCGGGCGATTCGTCCGCAGCTCCATCTGCAAACGCTTCCGCGGAGGCGGAGAAGCCGCTCAAGCTGAACATTATGCTCCCGATTTTTAAAACGAACTATCCGAAGGATGACAGCCCCGTCGCTGCGGAGCTGGAGGAGCTGACGAACACGGACATCCATTTCGAATGGGTGCCGAACGCTTCATACGGCGATAAATTCAACATTACGCTTGCATCCGGAAATCTGCCGAAGATCATTTACGTGCCCGATTCGAAAGGTCCCAGCTTCGTGAGTGCCGTAAAATCAGGAGCTTTTTGGGATCTGACCGACAAGCTGAAAAATTATCCGAATCTCAGTCAGGCCAATGAGGTCATTCTGAACAACTCCTCGATTAACGGCAGGACGTACGGCATCTACCGCGGGCGCGAGCTTGGCCGTAACGGCGTATATTACCGCCAGGATTGGCTGGAGAAGGTAGGCCTGCAGCAGCCGAAAACGATCGACGATTTTTACAACATGCTGAAGGCGTTTAAGGAAAAAGATCCGGACGGCAACGGCAAGGACGACACGTACGGTCTCGTCATGGTCAAATGGACGGCCGGCTGGGGCGCAGGCTTCGACCAGATCAAGCTGTGGTTCGGCGCGCCGAACGTGTGGGGCGAGAAGGACGGCAAGCTTGTGCCGGAATTTGAATACGACGAATATTTCGAAGCGCTCAAGTTTATGAAAAAGCTGTACGACGAAAAGCTCGTCAATCAGGATTTTGCCGTGATGGATTCGGCGAAGTGGACCGATCCACTCGTGAACGGCCAAGCCGGCGCCATTATCGACGTCGTGGATGGAGCGGCCCGCGCCGACGACAAGATTCATGCCTCGCTTAAAGACGCGGGCAAAGAAGATTCCCGGGAGCAGTATATGGACGTATTCGGTGCCGTCACCGGTCCGGACGGACAAATTCATACGCTGCCGACCTCCGGTTTCGCCGGCATGCTGGCGATCCCGAAATCGAGCGTAAAAACCGAAGAAGAGGTTGACCGCATCCTGAAGTTCCTCGACCAGCTTAACGAGCCGGACCTGCAGACGCTGACCAGCTTCGGGCTTGAAGGCAAACATTACAAGAAGATCGACGACAAAACGCTGGAGAGAAGTTCGGACTCCGTGCTGCTCGAGTCGGAAGTCGAAGGACTGAACCAGATGGTGCCGTACATTCCGGAAGGCAAAGGGCTCCAGGTGGCCCAAACGCCTCTTCGCTTAAAGCAAACGGAGGTTCAGTTGAAAAACCGGGACACGATCGTCGCCAACCCGGCGGAGCCGTTCATTTCCGAAGTGTACGCGCAAAAAGGGCAGCAGCTCGGCAACATCATCAACGATGCCCGGATCAAATTTATCGTCGGCCAGATCGACGAAAAAGGCTGGCGTGACGCGATCGAGCTGTGGAAAAAATCAGGCGGTGACGACTACGTGAAGGAAATCAACGAGCTGTACGCAGCCTCGAAGTCCTGACCGGCCCCAACTTAAGTGACCGGTGCGGCTGTCCCCTGAGACGGCCGCCTGGGATACATAGACCGAGCAGTGGCCGGCGGAGGGGCTGGAGCTGTACCCTATAGCCGGAGGCCGTGAGCGGAATGGAGAGGCTTCGGCCTCTTTTTTTCGAACATAATTTTTATATTCGGGGTCACCGCAAAACATCCGGTTTCACCAGCAAGCAGCATGCCCCACGTTGTGGGGTTATTTCCGGTTCCCCGGTTATTTGAACGATTTTCTCGGATTTCATGCTGGACATATCCGTGGCGCGGGAGGTACTGTTTTCTAAAGGGTGTTTTTTATGTATGGTTAATTGTATACGCTTACATATTTGAAGGACATAAGGCTCGCCATAAAGGCGGGGACGACAAATTTTGAATATGGTTGGTGAGCTGACGATGAATGGATGGAAGTCGCTAATGGCCCGCTTATCTGGCGGCGGATCGGGCAGCTTTTATAGAAAAAGCTTGATTATGTTCTTGTTTGTAGCCGGCATTCCCGGAATCATCACGGGGATTCTTGTGTATTCCATGGCCGGCGGCAGGCTGGAGACGGAACTGCTGAAGCTCCACAATGACCAAATCGAGCAGAGGTCGCTGAACATGGATAAACAGCTGTCCAATCTCGAAATGATGCTGGCGCATTGGGCGTTCGACTCGCGCTTTGATGATTCGCTGAGCGGCCACGATTTCGTGCGCGACTTCGAGAAGACGCGCGACATTACGAATACGCTGCTGGTGATGCAGGGCTCCAATACGATGATCCATAACGTCAGCCTCTATTTGCAGGGAGACCAGCCGATTTTGTTTTATCCGGAATACTCCGCCCCGAGTGACCGGCTTCTCATCTCCCAGTACGACCGTCTGTTGGACGCGGGAAAGACGACGTATTGGACGCAGCAGGCGCTTGACCCCGATCAGCCGGGCAAGCGGGAACTGACGTTTGTGCACCTCATCCCGGGGGGCAGCTCCAAGCCGCTTGGGGCTTTGATCGTCCGCCTGGACAACGATCAAGTCGCGGAGGTGCTGCGGACGTTGACTCCCTATGCTGACGGGGAAAACTTCCTCATGGAAGCGGGCGGCAGCCTGTACGTTTCCGCTAACGGGAACCGGATGGATTCGCCGTTTGTCGCAGCGGTTCGCAGTGAAGTGGAATCGAATGGTGATGCCCGCGGGTCTTTTCTCTTCGAATGGAACGGCAAAACCTACGCGGTCACGTACGGTTATTTCGCACGTATCATGGACAATTGGCTGTATGTATCGGCCTCGCCGATTACGAACATTACGGCGCCGGTCGTGCTGATATCCAAAGTCATTCTTGCGGTCAGCGCCAGTGCCCTTCTGCTCGCGGTAATGCTCGCTTGGCTCGCTTCCAAGCGGATGTATTCACCTGTCAAACGGCTGATGGCGAATTTGCAGCCCCACGCTTCCTTAGCGGGAGAGGGGCGCGTCGACGAATTTGCGATCATCGAACGGCAGTGGCAGCACTTAAGCCGGGAGAGCCGGGAGCTGAACGCCAAACTGCTGGAGCAGCTGCCCCATGTGAAGGAAAGCTTTCTCCACCAGCTGCTGCAGGGGTATTTGTACGCGTATTCGGAGGAGGATCTGCGCTCGCGCATGGAGCGGTACAAATGGCAGGTGCGCGGCAAGCAGTTCGTCGTGCTGTATGTACATCTGACCGGCATCGCTGCCATGGAGGGAAAATTCAAGTTCGGGGACGAGGGACTGGTCACCTTCGCATCCGTCAATATGATCGAAGAGCTGGCAGCCGTCCATTTCGAGCAGAGCAGCACGATCAATTTCCACGATCTCGGATCAGGCGTGCTGCTGATCCTGCCGGAGGGCGAGCCGTGCGCAGAGCCGATAAAGGTGTTCAGCGAGGAGCTGACGCAGGCGGTTAACCGGCTGCTGAACATGCGCGTCACCATCGCCGTCAGCCGGATCATGCCCCGCATCAGCGACATTCCGCTCGCCTTTGAAGGCGTGAAACATGCCGCAAGCTTCCGCAATTTCGATCACGACAATCAGATCATCGCGATGGAGCAGCTGAATTTCGAGGACCGGGCCGAACCTCCGTATCCTTTTACGCTGGAGCGGGAGTTTCTTCAAGCGCTTCGGACCGGGCAGGAAGCGGATGCCCGAGATTTGCTCGCGGGCTTTCAGGATGCACTGTCCGTACAAGGAGCCAAGGCAATCGATGTTCAGCAGGGAATGCTTCATTTGCTGGGATCCGTACAGCACGCGATCCTCGTATCCGGCATTCAGCCGAACCGCCTGTTCAAAGGCGCCAACCTGTATGAGCAGCTGTCACAGATCAAAGAGCCGGCAGCCTTCCGGGATTGGTTCGAGGCAAAGGTGATCGCTCCGTTTATGCAGGAGCTGACATGCCGGTCGGACAGCCAGGTCAAACAGCTGATGGAGCAGGCGATGATTTATATGCAGCAGAACTTCATGCACGACATTTCGCTCGACAACTGCGCAGACCATATCGGCACGAACCCTTTTTTTCTGAGCAAGTCGTTTAAGCGGGTCACCGGTAAAAACTTTATCGATTATTTGACTGAGCTGCGCTTGGAAAAAGCGAAGGAGCTGCTGCGGGAATCGGAGCTGAAGATTAACACCGTCGCCGAACAGGTCGGCTACCAGCACAGCTATTTTAACCGGATCTTTAAAAAGCTTGAGGGGATGACGCCGACCCGCTACCGCGAGCTGAGCCGGGCGGAATAGGCTGCATTTGATGACGTAGGGAAGAAGCCGGCAGCGGTTCAACAGGAAACCGCTGCCGGCTTTTTTTTTGTGCCGCTGCGGCTTCACAGGCGCCGATCCAAGCACGCCTTTTTAGTTGGATGGCTTGCCTGCAACAAAGTGCAAGCCTGGCGAAAACGTGCAATGCTGCCGCATCTGTCCCGCCAAGAAAGTGTCATTGCCGGGAAAACCGCCGTTCTCTACACTGAAGGCGTGAATACAAAGCGGAAACAAATAATATGTCAAAAGGAGACGAGTCCATGAACGAGACCCGAGTAAACTTGCGTTGGCTGAAAGACGGCCCCAATGTTCCGGCCGGGGTAACCTGGGGTATGCCGTGGAAGGAAGGTCAGCTGTTACGAGATGAGCAGCTGTTGCTGCAAGCGGAGGACGGGGGCGAGGCTCCGGCCCTGCAAAGCTGGCCGGCCGCTTATTGGCCGGACGGCAGCGTCAAATGGACGACGCATGCGGCCGTTTTTCCCGCAGAGGCGCCCTGCGGCTATGCCGTCGCGAAGGGGGAAGCCGCACGGACGGTACCGGCGCCTTCGTTGTCCGTCACCGAGACGGATGAAGGCATCAGCGTAGACACCGGGATGTTTTCTTTTTATATTCCGAAAAAGGGCAGCCGGATCATCGGCAGCGTTACCCGGGGCGGAGTCCTCATCTGCTCCGGCGGCGAACTGGTCGCCGTCAAGGAAAGCGTGAGCGAGCTGACCGGTGCGCGCACGATTCGGGAGGAACGCTACCAGTCCCGTATTTATTCGGCGAAGGTGGAGCGATCCGGGCCGGTGAGGGCGGTCGTCAAGCTGACAGGCCGCCACCGCGCCGTGAACGGGACCGGGGAGTGGCTGCCGTTTTCGCTGCGGCTGTATGCTTACTCAGGTCTGGAGTCGATCCGGATCGTGCATACGATTTTTTACGACGGCAATCCGAACGAGGACTTCGTGAAGGGTCTCGGCATCCGATTTGCGCTGCCGATGCGGGATCGGCTGTATAACCGCCACGTCCGGTTCGCCGGCGATACCGGTTATATGAGCGAATCGCCAAAGACACTGCATTCGCGCCGGACGAAAAGCAAGTATTTGGATCTGTTCAAGCGTCAGCTGGACGGCGAAACGCTTACCGACGAGCAAATGGACGATGATTATTTCATGAACCTGCTGGACGAATCGGCTTGCTGGGACGGCTTTAAGCTGGCGCAGTTCTCGGCAGATCATTACCGGATGGCCAAGCGGACGCAGCCTGGCTGCAGCTGGGTCAAGGCTGCCGAAGGACGGAGGGCGCGGGGCGTCGCCTACGTCGGCGGTCCCGGCGGGGGGCTTGCGCTGGCGATGCGCCATTTCTGGCAAAAGCACCCCGCCGGCATGGAGGCGCACGGCCTGACGGGAGACGAGGCGCAGCTGACCGCCTGGTTCTGGTCGCCGGAAGCCCCGGCCATGGACATGCGCCATTACGATACGAAAACGCATGTCGAATCGTCTTACGAAGGCGCGGAAGAGCTGCGGGCGACCCCGTACGGCGTCGCGAACACGAGCGAGCTGACGATCTGGTGCAGGGAATCGACTCCTTCCCCGGCGGAGCTGGAGGCCTACGCAGGGTATAACGAATCGCCTCCGCAGCTTGCCTGCGCGCCGGATGATTTGCACCGTCAGGGCGCATTCGGCATCTGGAGCCTGCCGGACCGGGGAACGCCGGCTAAGGCGCAGCTTGAAGAGAAGCTGGACGGGATCATCGCTTTTTACCAAAGGGAGGTGGAGCAGCGGCGCTGGTACGGATTCTGGGATTATGGCGATTTCATGCACAGCTACGATCCGGCCCGTCACGTCTGGAATTACGACCTCGGCGGCTGCGCGTGGCAGAATACGGAGCTGGTTCCGAACATGTGGCTGTGGCTGATGTTTTTGCGCTCGGGACGTGAAGATATTTTCCGGATGGCGGAGGCGATGACGCGCCATACGAGCGAGGTCGACGTGTACCATTTCGGCGAATATGCCGGGCTCGGCTCCCGGCACAACGTCGTCCATTGGGGCTGCGGCTGCAAGGAAGCCCGGATCGGCATGGCCGGACTGCACCGGTACTACTATTATCTGACGGGAGACGAGCGGATCGGAGATATGATGGACGAGGCGAGGGATGCCGACTATACGACCGTTCATATCGACCCGATGCGGGCCTATTTTCCGAAAGATGAGCATAGGACGCATATTCGGGTCGGCCCCGACTGGGCGGCCTTCAGTTCGAACTGGATGACCCGCTGGGAACGGCAGGAGGATACGTTCTACCGCGACAAGCTGCTGACCGGCATTGCATGTATCAAGAAGGCGAATTACGGACTGATCTCCGGTCCGACCTACGGCTACGATCCGAGCACCGGCGTGCTGACGCCGATGGGAGACGACAACTGGGGCCGCCATCTGGCCCTCTGCATGGGAGCGCCGCAGGTGTGGTTCGAGCTGTCCGCCATGATGAAGGATGAAGAATGGAACGAAATGATGGCCGATTTCGGCATTTTCTACAACTTGTCGCAGGACGAAAAGGACCAAACCACAGGCGGAGCCATTAGCACGAAGCGGTTTGAGCATCCGGTGCTGACGCTGGCGCTCGTAGCCTATGGGGCATGGTACCGGAAGGATAAACGGACGGCCGATTTTGCGTGGTCGACGCTGCTGAGGCATCGGTTTGCCTATACGGATCTTGAGAAGGACGCCGCTGCCGTCACATACGTTAACGAGCTGCAGGAGTTTGATTGGATGAATACGAACGAGGCGTCGCAGTGGTCGCTGAACACGATCATCAGCCTGGCGCTGATCCCGGACGCTCTTCCGGAGCAGGCGGTATCGGCCGGGCAGAAAGCGCAGGTATAACGCTCGACGGGAGGCCGCTCCGGCCCCCCTGGGAAGGAGGTATGCACAGTCGATGAAAACAGAGCAATCGACCGAGACCGGGGCCGCGGAAGCGGCCCGAAGCCCGCTCATTCCTGAAGGCTGGGACAGGATTTACGCGAATCCGCTCGCGATGCCGGAGCATGCTGCCGATTTTCGAATGGAAGGGGAGGCTGCCGCCACGTTTCCTTTGGGCCGGATGCGGCTCGAAAGCGTTCTTGACGAGGCCGAGGGCCAGCGCGCCAATTTCGTGCTGTGGTGCCCCGAGGATTTTCCGGCGGAGGCCGCCGTGTCATGGGATTTTTGGCCGGTGCGCGAGCCGGGTCTTGCGATCATGTTTTTTAGCGCAAGCGGCAAGGACGGCATGGATTTGTTCGACCCTTCGATCAAGCCGCGAACGGGCGAATACGATCAATATCATCACGGCGATATGAACGCCTTTCATGTGTCTTATTTCCGGAGGAAATGGGCGGAGGAGCGAAAGTTTCACACATGCAATTTGCGCAAAAGCTACGGTTTCCATTTGGTCGGGCAAGGCGCGGACCCGATTCCCGGCG
Organism: Paenibacillus sp. XY044; assembly: GCF_002257645.1. GTDB lineage: Bacteria > Bacillota > Bacilli > Paenibacillales > Paenibacillaceae > Paenibacillus_AQ. The sequence continues at coordinate 353,011 of NZ_NQMO01000001.1, forward strand.
TGATGGATGCGGCCGGCCCTTACCGGATGCTGATTGTCAAAGACGGGAGGCGCATCACCTTTGCCGTAAACGATCTTCCTTTGTTCGTATGGGAAGACGACGGCGTAACCTACGGGCCGCCGCTCGCAGGCGGCAAGCTCGGCTTCCGCCAGATGGCGCCATTGATCGGTGAGTATGCCAACTTAACCGTTTATGCCACAAGCAAGCCTTAAACAGCGCTGAATCGGATTCCGATTCTGGCGACAGGCCAGCCTGTAAGACGGCAAACCGAATCCGGAGACAGCAAAAACTCCTTTCCGTATTGGAAAGGAGTTTTTGCTGCTGCTGACCGGCATTTCCGTTAGATATGCTGCGTATAGTTATCGGTTTCCACCGCAAACTGAAAATCCTCGATATCAAAAACATGCACCGGAACCGCAGCTTCGACGATCCGCTGGATCAGCTCGATCTGGTCGGTGAGCACAGGGGCTTCCTCCCGCTGCGAGGACAGCAGCAGTTCCGTCTCCACCGGGTCGAACAGCTCGCCGTAGGGAGCGGTATCCATCGCGTTGATGACCGTAATCCGCGCCGATTCGCCAAGGAGGATCGAAGGGCTCTTGGCCCAAGGCATATGGAGCGCTTTCTGAATTTTCTTCTTGTTCAGCGGTTCCTCGAAATAGGCGGTCAGTTCCTTGATTCTGGCCTTCACGTACCTGTCGTCCTCCGGAGAGCTCATGAGCAGCTCGTCGCTGTCCTGAAGCTCATACAGCTCCAGCAGGCTGGTGTAGGGCACGATATATTCAACCGGGACGCTCGTCTGGAGCAATTCTCCATAGATCGCCACCATGACCGCTTCTGTAACGAATTGTCTAGACATCAAGAACCTCCTGAATCCTAATTATCTAACCCAAGCTGATTTTGCTGGGATAATGTATAATGATCGATACAGGAACAAAGTCCGATCTTACATTTAAAGATATCTAATCATTGAAGGGGGGAAATGTCAACTCATGAGCGGCAGGAAGAGGCAATTCAGCCCGGATTTGCCCCATTGGCATCTGACTTCTACCGGATCGTAAGGAATGATATAATGGTCATCCGGATTGCTTGCGCAGACTTGCTTTTACCCATGCCATAAGCCTGATCGACAGCTAGAAAGGAGAGGTAACGTTTTTTGGAATATTGGAAAGCTTATTACCGGTTTGTTAAACCTTATACCAAATGGATTATATGTACACTGATTATCGGCATGATCAAATTCGGCATCCCCTTGACGTTGCCGATGATTCTCAAATATGTAGTGGATGACCTGCTGCTTAACCCAAAAATGACGGTCTCGGAGCAGGTTACCCGACTGTTTCTCATTTTGGGGGGCTCGCTCTTCCTGTTTATCATCGTCCGGGGGCCGGTCGAATATCTCCGGCAGTATTTTGCCCAACTGATTACGAGCCGGATTTTGTTTGACATGCGAAACCGCTTATATGCGCACCTGCAGCGCCTGTCGCTCCGCTACTACCAAAATACGAAGGTGGGCGAGGCGATTTCACGGTTTATCAACGACGTGGAGCAGACGAAAAATATCGTTGAAGTCGGCATGATGAACATTTGGCTGGATATGTTTTCGCTGCTGATTGTGCTGGTGCTGATGTTTTATCTGAACCCGGTGCTGACCCTGGTGTCCATCGCCATCCTGCCCCTGTATGGGATTGCGGTTAATGTGCTGTATAAGCGTCTCAAAAAGCTCACCAAGGACCGTTCCCAGGCGCTGGCCGGTATTCAGGCTTATTTGCATGAACGGATTCAGGGGATTTCCGTCATCCGGAGCTTTACCCTTGAACGCTTCGATCATAAGCAGTTTACGGGCATTAATCAGAACTTCCTGAACAAAGCGCTGGCGCAGACGAGGTGGAACGCGCTGACGTTCTCGATCATCAACACGCTGACGGATATCGCGCCGCTGCTTGTGATCGGGTACGGCGGCTACCGGGTGATCCATCACGATTTGACCCTCGGTACGTTTGTCGCTTTCTTCGGCTACCTGGACAGGCTGTATGCGCCGCTCAAGCGGCTGATCAACTCCTCGTCAGTGCTGACGCAGGCTTCCGCCTCGCTGGAAAGAGTGATGGAGCTGCTGAAGGAGCCGTACGATATTGTAGATGCGCCGGACGCGAAGACCCTTCAAGGTCCGGTTCAGCGTGTTGCTTTTGACGGGGTATGGTTTAAATATAACGAGGGAAGCGACTGGGTGCTCAAGGATATCAGCCTCGATATCAAGCACGGTCAAACCGTCGCTTTCGTCGGCATGAGCGGGGGCGGCAAATCGAGTCTCATCTCGCTGATCCCGAGGTTTTATGACATTCAGCAGGGCAGCGTGTCCATTAACGGGCGGAATGTCCGGTCGTTGACCCTTGAAAGCCTGCGGGGCTCCATTGGCATGGTGCTGCAGGATAACTTCCTGTTCAGCGGGTCGGTTAAGGACAATATTCTGATCGGAAACCCAGATGCAAGCATGGAAGAGATTCAAAAGGCGGCAGTTTCGGCCAACGCCCATGACTTCATTATGAATCTGCCGGAAGGCTATGATACGGAAGTCGGGGAACGAGGGGTCAAGCTCTCCGGGGGGCAGAAGCAGCGCCTGGCCATTGCCCGCGTATTTTTGAAAAATCCGGAAATATTAGTGTTGGACGAGGCGACTTCCGCGCTTGACCTGGAGTCCGAGCATCTCATTCAGCAGGCGCTGCAATCCCTGTCTTCGAACCGGACGACGCTGATCGTCGCCCACCGGCTCTCCACGATTACCCACGCGGACCAAATTGTCGTGATGGAGCACGGGATGATCACGGAACAGGGGACGCATGCCGAGCTGATGGCATTGGACGGAAGCTATGCGCGGCTGTACAATGTGCAGCACTTGGAAGTATAAGGGGAATATTGAACGAGACGATCATGGCATTTCTCGCGTTATGGATCAGCCCATTTTTAAGAGCCTACCGCAGAGGGCGTAGTCCCCGTTTTTCCGGCATCGGGCGTTCAATGTGATAAAAAAAGAAACCCGCGTCTCAAAGAGACCGGGTTTCTCAACATTCTAAAGAGGCGCCGACAGAGGGCGCCTCTTTTTTAACTTTTGCCGATCAGCAGGGACAGAAGCCCCGCTGCGATCAACGGCCCAACCGGAACGCCCTTGAACAAGGCAACGCCGAGTACCGTTCCGACGAGCAGCCCGGCAACGATGGTCGGATTGGCCGACATCAGGGAGGCACCGCGGCCGCCGAGATAGGCGACCAGCATCCCGATCGCGATCGCCAGCAGGGACTTCCAGTTCAGAAAGGAGCTTCCGAGCATTTCCAGACTCATTTTTCCGCTGGCCACCGGTGTCATGACGCCGATGGTAAGAATGATGATACCCAGCGTGAGGCCGTATTTCTCCAGCCAGGGAAATGCCTGCTGCAGATGCAGCACCCGCATAAGCAGAAGAACGATCATCGCCACGGTAATGGTCGTGTTGCTGCTGATAATGCCGAGTGCGGCGAGAACCAACAGGATCAGTGATGTGAAATCCGTACGGAACATCTCCTTTCTTTTCACTCTTTTTGTACCCGAAAATACCGCCGTTTATTTCATGTGTATGACTTCGGATTCCGCCTATTGTTTGTCTCCAGTTAAATTGATCATTTATAGCAGTCTGCCATCCGAGCGATTTCGGCCATATACTTTTTATTTTGACGCACGAACAGCTGCGATATGCTCGGCGATCAGGCCGCCGTGCTTACGGCCGGTTTCGATAAAGACCTCGTTCGCATTGCGGCCGGACGCGATAACGCCTGCCACGTAGAGTCCGGGCACGTTACTCTCCATCGTTTCCGGATTAAACAGCGGTTTTTCCATATCCCCATCCAGCTCGACGCCGCAGGAAGCCAGCAGCTTCCGGTCCGGCCGGAATCCGGTTAAAGCGAGCACAAAATCGTTATCGATTTCGGCCGTATGCCCCTCTTTATCCTGGATGATAATGGACGACCCCCGTATTTCGGTGACCTTGGATTGTACATGAACCTGTATTTTTCCTTTATTCACCATTGCTTCAAACACCGGGCGCACCCACGGCTTGATGTTCTCGGAAACTTCTTCGCCCCGGTAGACCATATTGATGTTCGCTCCTACGCGAATCAATTCCATGGCCGCGTCAACCGCCGAGTTGCTGCCGCCGATGATCGCCACGTTCATCCCCGTATAGGGGTGGGGTTCACGGAAGTAATGCGTTACTTTATCCAGATCTTCTCCTGGAATGCCAATATAGTTCGGGTGATCGAAATAACCGGTGGAAATCACGACGTTTCTGGCTTCATATTGGTGCTTCTGTCCGCCCCGGTCAACGGTATGTACCACAAAGGATTGATCCGGCTGCCGCTCCACGGACAGCGCTTCTTCATATTGGGAGATGGACAAATGGTAATGATCCGCTACCTTGCGGTAGTAGGACAGGGCCTCGTACCGAAAAGGCTTGTCGTTCGGAGAAGGGAACGGTACATCACCGATCTCCAGCAGCTCCGCCGTACTGAAGAACTGCATGTGAGTAGGGTACAGGTAAATGGAATGGACCAGGCAGTGCTTCTCGATGATTTGCGTCGATAGTCCGCGGCGTCCGCATTCGATAGCGGCTGATAGTCCGCACGGACCGGCTCCGATAATAATGACGTCTTGCATGTATTTCTCCTCCTCTGTCTATAAACCACTCACATTTAATCGTATCGCAAATTTTCGGTAAAAACCACTATGTACAACGGATAGAGATCCGTGCCAACCGGCTGGCGTCTGATTTTTTTAGGTGAATATGCTGTTTTCGAAGAGTGCCGTTGACAAATGTAGTTGATCAACATTATATTAGATATATATTAAATTAGATGTTTATTAAATGGAAATGGAGTCATTTCGATGATTGGCCGGCTTGATGGCATGCGGTCATTCGCATTCTGAAGATCTCGGGGATGGCACGGATATTTTGCCCAACCTTTCATGGGATTTATCAAAGCGGATCCGGCCGTTTATCGGAAGTACAATGAAGGGAGCTGACCTATGTATGAGTCAGGCAAACGAAATGAGAAACGACGCTTCGAATACGGCAAACGAAGCGATGAAGGCGGCGGTGCTGCGAAACTTTTTTGCGGCGGATGGCAGGTTGGTGCAAATTCCTGCTCAGTACAAGAAGAAACTGATCGCCATGCAGCATCTGGTGGAGAAGCTTGAGCCGGGGTGCCGTTACGCCGAGAAGGAAATCAACTCGTTTATACACCAGTTTCATGAAGATTATGCGACCATCCGGCGCGAGTTTATCATTCACCGGTATATGTCGCGGGACAATGACATTTATGAAATGAACCCCCGGGATCAGTGGACGAAGTGGGAGAACGTTTGATCCCGGCCGGAGATCAGGGCTTGACATGATACAGGCTTTCCGTATATGATGGCAGCAAATGACAGGAAAGGAGACGATATAAAATGATGAAGAGCATTGTATGGAACTTGACCCCTTTAACATTTTATATATGGTCTCCTTTGACGGCTGGATAATCGATCGGATTTGACGAATCACGTCTGATCATTCGGCATTTCATCAGCAGGCATGGTTACATGTTTGCCGTTTAAGCCGCGGAGACCTACATGGGTTGCCGCGGCTTTTTTGCGTTCAGTAACGTTTCGGTATAGCATCAAGGACCTGATGTCTCTATACCTGATGTTTCTGTTTGCGTATGAAAGAGAAATGCCTCTGATTTATTCAGGAGTCATGCCCCCGGAGCCTAAGCTTCGGGGGCTTTTTGTCATTCATACACTAGTCTGGAGGGATTCGCACTTGAATTTAGAGCATTATGGATGGAATACGGATTGGCAGCAGAAATGGCTGCAGAAAGATCGTAAACAGCATGTTCCCGGCCGCATCGTCAGCGATTACGGTCAAATGTACCGGGTATGGACCGCAGCCGGGGAAGTATGGGGGGAAGTATCGGGCAAGCTGAAGCATGAGCATCAGGACCGGAGCGAATTACCGGCCGTGGGCGACTGGGTGGAAATCCAGGTGCTGGATCAGGAGGAGCGGGTAATTATCCACGGCGTATTGGAGCGGAAGACCTGTATCTCCCGGCAGGCCGCCGGAGTCGCTACCGTCAATGAGCAGGTGATCGCCTCCAACGTCGATACGCTGTTCCTGGTCAGCTCGCTCAATGATGATTTTAACGTCAGGCGCATGGAACGATATTTGATCATGGCTTGGAACAGCGGTGTGAACCCCGTTATCCTGCTCAGCAAGGCCGATCTATGCCCGGATGCGGAGCTGAAGGTCGCCGAAATGGAAGGAGCTGCTCCAGGGGTGCCGGTTCACGCCATCAGCGCTCTGGAAAATATCGGACGGGACATCGTGTCCTCTTACCTGGGCGAAGGGATCACGCTGGCTCTGACGGGCTCATCGGGCTGCGGCAAATCGACCATCGTCAACTGGTTGTCTGAAGCCGATCAGCAGAAGACCCAAGGCATCCGCGAAGATGACAGCCGCGGGCGCCATACGACGACGCACCGCCAGTTGTTCCTGCTGCCCCAAGGGGGGATCATGGCCGATACTCCCGGAATGCGGGAACTGCGGCTGTTTGAAGACGAAGGAGGGCTGGCCCAAGCGTTTTCCGACATTGAGGAAATCGGCGTCCGCTGCCGCTTTGCGGATTGCAAGCATGAAGGCGAAGCGGGATGCGCGGTCCGGGAAGCGGTGGAGGCTGGGGAATTGGAGGAACGGCGTCTGTTCAATTACCATAAAACGCAGCGGGAGCTGAAGTTTCAAGCGGTGAAAGAAGCACGAAGCAGGCGCAAGGCCGACCCGAAAGGGCGAGGATCCAAAAGCGGGGCTCCGCGCAAGTCATCGTCCTACTGGACGAAGCAGCTGATGGATGAATAGAAGCACAACAAACCACGATGGATGCCATCGTGGTTTGTTGTGCTGGAGCTCGTTATTGTTCAGCTACAGTGCAAATGAATCTTGTAAGCAGGATTAGAAGCTCTTGGCGGCTTCGGCGGCTTTGGCTACACCGGCTTCAACCAATGCGGCGGCTTGATCCGGAAGCTGGTTATGGCCTTCAACGATGATGGTCGTCACGTTCTGGATCCCGAACAGACCCAGGCTCCGCGATACGAAGTTTACGGCCATTTCGCTGGCAGCGGCAGGGCCTTCGGAATAGATGCCGCCTCTAGCATTCAGGATAGCGACTTTTTTGTCGCCAGCCAGACCTACAGGGCCTTCCGGCGTATATCTAAAGGTTTTGCCGGCACGGTTCAGATAGTCCAGATACGAATGGAGCACGGCCGGAACGGTCATGTTCCACAGCGGAAACCCGAAGACGATCTTGTCGGCGGCAAGGAATTGGTCCAGATAACGGTCGGCGATGGCTGCCGCTTCCTGTTCTTCAGGAGTGGCCTCGATGCCGTTGGCTGTTTTGTACAGGCCGGTAATGGTCGTATGATCATAATAACGGGGCTGTTCAGCGAACAGGTCCAGCTCCACAATTTCGTCCTCCGGATGAGATGCTACATAAGAATCCTTGAAAGCATGATACAGCTTCACGCTGATCGCTTGGTCAATCGGACGGTTATTTGCCTTGATAAAAAGTACAGTAGACATGGTAAAACTCCTTTAAGTATAAAATAGTGACTAACTATGATAAATATAGTAAAAGAAAAAGTTTAAAAAGTCAAAAAAATTTTTTTGAACAGATGTTTTTGTCGAAAGATGACGAATGATTTTTTTATGTTAAAGCGCTTTCTTTACTGGTCATAATGGGACTAGTCATTCCAATATATAATAGTAAGGAATAGGGAGGTGGGGAATGGATGGGCTTTTATCATCTGTTTTGGGGATTTTTGTTTTTGTTTGATTTCCAAATCAACGGTTTTGACATTTTGCCCGACGTGATCGGCTATCTGCTGTTTTATGTTGGGCTCGCCAAGCTGAACCGGCGCTCCGAGCATTTTCTCAAAGCCGGGAACACGGCGGCCGTCCTGCTCGGCTTGTCCGCTCTTGCCCTGGTTCTGTCGCTCTTGCCCGGGGGTTCCGCCGTGATCGGCATTCCGCTTAACCTCGTTATCCTTCTTCTTAATTTGTACATGGTGTTTCATATTTGTCACGGAATAGGCGCACTGGCCAGCAGGAGAGGTTTATATCAGTTTCAAAACCGGGCTATCGAGCGCTGGCGGTGGTATTTGCTGCTTATCCCGGCACTGTTTGTTGTCCTGCTTATCGCTGTCCTGCTGCCAGCAGCGGCGCTCATCCTCGGGCTTGTGCTGATTGTGGCGTCTTTTGTCATAAATGTTCTGATGATGTTGCTGATGAGGGAAGCCGAGCATCACCTGCGCCGATAGGCGCTGATTAAATGCCGAAACGGCCGGGTATATATTCAAAACAGGAAGAAACTTCCTGATTTTATGGAAAAAAATTCATGACAAGGAGAGGATGGGCATGTCCATTGACCGTTTTATTTTAAAAAAATTGGACTCCTGCCAAGAAGAACATACGCGCGCCAACCTAGTGCAGCTGTTCAAAATCCGCATCCAGAAAGCAGAAAGAGCAACCGGTTTCCATACGGGCAAACACTAGTACCTGACGATCAGGGGAGCCTTCACGGAATGCTGGTTTTCCATATCGAACTTTATCATGTTGAAAGGTCCCCCTGAAAATACCAGAATATGCTGCAATGAAAAAGCCCCACTTTGTGGGGTTGTTTTGTGTCCATATTCCCGCACGTGCAACCTTTTCTTCCACGCAGCCGTCATACAGATCAGATTGGAAAATATTACGCATGGAGTGGATGCATCTTGAAAAAAATGCTGCAAGGAGCCGTTATGATCGCGGCGCTGATCGGCCTGGCCGCTTCGCCGTCGCAAATCTACGCGGATCATTCCTTTAAGGATTTAACCGGAATCCAGGAGAAAGAAAAGATTGAGAGCCTTCATTCCCGGGGGATGATCCAAGGGGTGAACGGAGATGAATTCCAGCCCAAAGCCGGTCTGACCGCTTCGCAAGGAGTGACGATGATCGTCAAGTCGATGAAGCTCAATTTGGATGGCATCGCTTTTATTAAGAAGCCGGAGGCAAAAGACGTGTTCACCCGTGTCGACAATGATGCATGGTACGCTGAGCCTTTTATCGTTGCCCATTATAATGAACTGGATGTACCGGCAAACATTGACCCCGGCCATACGCTGACCCGTGAAGAGTTTATTTACTATTTAGTAGCGGGCATCGAGCGCATCGGAGCATATCCGCTGCCGAAAATATATATTCAAATCAGCGACGAGGCGAACATTAACCCATCGTACCAGGGGACGATTGAGCGGGCTCTGTTATATAAGGTTACGGCGTTAGACCCGGAAGGGAACATCCATCCAAAGGGCCCGATATCCCGTGCCGAAGCTGCCGCCATGGTCTACGATGCAGTGGTTTTTGTGGAATCCCATCAGTAGGCGGAAACGCTGCCTTCATTAAACAAAAAAACACCATCCCTCTTAATAGAGGGACAGTGCCAGGGTGTCATTTTCGCTCTTGCTGTGAAGAATGGCTTCGGAACCTTCAATTTCAATGCTGATCAGCGAATTCAAGCATTTCTGAAGTGCTCTTTTTCCGTTTTGAATTTTATTTTCCAAGGTGCCACTCAGCAGCTTCATTATTTTCGAAACAGGTTGTTTGCAGTCGGTTGTAAAGTATACGGGAACTACTTTGTTTTGGAAGTTAATTAGTATTCTCATAGAAATCACCTCATTCGTGTTATTCCATACCTGTATTCTACCTGCCAAATATTAAAAAAACCTTAAAGAAAACTTATAAATAGTTAAATTGCACACAATTTTTCGGAAGTGAATATAATTAGAGGCTTCCGATTTTTTGTGTTCTTTCACGACCCGCGGCTTTAAAAACACGCCATAGCTATATTTCTTTTTAGGGTATCTTGCGATTTCTTGAAGTGATCTATGAAACTGGGTATCAGGTATTATTTTTGGAGTGATAAAATAGGACCAGTATCTCCTTGGAATTGGATATAAAATCAGTTACATACAGATAAATCCAATGAAAATTGATACTTAAGAACTATAAAATGAAGAAGGTACGAGAATTAAACTAGTTAAAATGTCACAAATTGACAGGATTATGCACTGATGTTACATTATCATAAGGTTACAAAGTTTTCATATTTTCGCTCGGGACTGCTGAGTATTACTTCTATTGCAATAAATAAGCTATTTCTACTATGGCAAGAAGGAGTGGACACCTTTGATTCTAACCGTCATGATGAGCGGCCAGGAAAGAGACTGGTTCGATATCGAAGTGCCGGATGACTATCCGGCGGCCCATCTAAAGGAAATGTTGGGCGTACGAATCTATGGGGAGGCTCCATCTGAAGGCTCGCAATATATATTGGAAGGGAAATTTCCCGAGGGGCTATGGTTCCCGGTAAAGGATGCCCAGGATGTAGCCGAAGCAGGACTAAGGGAAGGATGTTTGGTCCGAATTCAGCGGGCCTTTTCGACCACAACGGAAGAGGCGCCGAGCTTCGGTAGAAGAAACTTGTTTCAATATGAATGGAATCGGGTAATAGAGAGCTAAAAATGTTTTTTTTGAAATCCTGAACACTGGTACTTATTGCATGGGTAACCTGAAGGATTTTGGATGCCAAAAGAGGGGTTGACGCATTATGAATGTGTTATATCAACGTTCGCCCAGAATCAAGCCGACCATCAAGAAACAGCGGCTGGACATCCTGAGGCCGCCGGGCGAGCCGAGTAAACCATCATTTTCTTTGGTTTCGATCATCCTCCCGGCAGTGATGACCATTTTCAGCATCGGTTTGTTTGTCTACATGAACCTTACGGGAAATATTGCGAACAACACTTACGTGATGTTTCAGATGGTTTCTGTCGTCATGATGCTGACATCGTATACGATCCCCTTCATTGCTTATCTGGGGAACAAAAGGAAATATAAAGAACAACTGAATGAACGCATCAGCATGTATTATGAGGAACTGGACAAGCTTCGGCAGGAGCTTACTGCAGGGCAAAAGGAACAAGTAAACGTGCTGTACGATATCCACGGAGACCCTGATGTCTGCTTTCATATCGTTAAAAACCGGAACAGTTCCTTGTGGGAACGCTCGCCGGAAGACGATGACTTCCTACATACCCGGATCGGAACCGGCAGCCTGCCGTTCCATATGAAGGTTAAGGCACCGAAGCCCGAGGGCTATGTCAAGGATCCGCTGCTCGAAGCGGCACAGTCGCTCGAAGAAGAGTTCCAGGCTGTGCCGGGGTCCTCTATCGTATTGCCGCTGTTTCAGGCTAAAGTGGTCGGCATCGTCGGCGATCGGGAGTCCGTCATGAACGCGCTTCGGGTGGTCACTGTTCAACTGGCCGTCCGGCATTCGCCGGATGAGGTGAAGCTGGCGGCGTTCTATGAGGACAAGGATGCCAGCGACTGGGATTGGATGAGATGGCTGCCCCATGTCTGGGACGAGGACAGAACCGCGCGTTATATGGCGGACCGGCGCAGCAGCGCCCACCAGCTGGCGGACGAATTGTTTCAGCGGCTCGTAAGGCGCAAGACGTCCCGTGCCTTTTCCGGCCGGAAAAACGCGGCGCAGCTGCCGGCTTATGTTGTCGTTCTGGCGGGGAGCGGGCTGATTGAAGAAGAACCGCTCCTGCCGCTGCTGCTGGAGGACGCTGCCGACGTCGATGCCTGCACGATCATTCTGTCGGACCGCAAAGAAAAGCTGCCGATGCATTGCCAGCTGATCGTTGATTTGTCTCAGGGGAGCGGGCAGTATTCGCTGAAACGGGACGACGGTTCTTTTGAATTGCAAAGCTTTGAAGCCGATGCGATTACGCCGGAAAAGGCGGATACGCTCGCCCGTTATATGGCGCCGATCCGGCTCAAGCGTTCGTCAGCCTCGGAGATTCCATCCCTGCTGTCCTTATTTGAAATGCTTGGGCTCGAGGATATCCATGCGTGGGATGTACGCAGCAGATGGAGGCACAACCGCTACCCGGACAGCTTTCCGGTTCCGATCGGCGTCCGGGCCGGCGGCAAAAAGGTCGTGCTCAACATCCACGATAAGATCGAACGTCAAGGACACGGCCCCCACGGCCTGATCGCGGGTACGACGGGATCCGGCAAAAGTGAAGTGATCCAATCGATTGTCGCTTCGCTGGCTGCTGAATACCATCCGCATGACTTGGCGTTCATGCTGATCGATTATAAGGGCGGCGGCATGTCCAACACGTTCAATCATCTTCCGCATGTCGTCGGCACCATCACGAATTTGAACAGCAGCCTGATCGAAAGGGCCAAGATTTCGCTGAAGGCGGAGCTCGTCAGACGCCAGAAAATACTTAACGAATCCGGCAATCTGCAGCATATCGACGAATATTACAAGCTGCTCAAACAGCGGCAGGGACAGCCCCTACCGCATCTGGTCATTATTATAGATGAATTCGCCGAGCTGAAACGGGACCAACCCGAGTTTATGGACGAATTAATCAGCATCGCGGCCATCGGCCGTACGCTGGGAGTTCACTTGATTCTGGCCACCCAGAAGCCGGCAGGAGTCGTTGACGAGAAAATATGGAGCAATGCGAGATTTCGCATCTGTCTCCGCGTGCAGGATGAAAGCGACAGCCGGGATATGCTGAAAATTCCTAATGCCGCCTGGATTACAAAGCCGGGCAGGGGGTACTTTCAGGTCGGCAGTGACGAAGTGTTCGAGGAGATGCAGTTTGCATGGAGTGGGGCACCTTATATGGATCACATGGCTTCCCCGGAGAAACTCGCGGTAAGCGAGGTCGGGTTGAACGGCAAGCGTGAATGCTTGTTGTCCGGAGGCCTGACCGCGGCGGAAATGCTGCCGGGACAGCCGCAACGGCAGCTGCAGGTATTTATCGATCAGCTCGCGCGGACAGCGGAAGAAGCGGGAATCTCCCGCTTGCAGGGCCCATGGCTCCCGCCGCTTCCGGAACATTTAGAGCTGGACATCGTCATGAAAAGTGTGGAAGCGGACAAGCTTGAAGACATCAAAGGCATTGCCGGCTTAATGGACGATCTGCCGAACCAAAGCCAGCGGCTTCTGACCATCCCAATGCAGCAGGGACATTGGGCTGTTTACGGGATGCCGGGGCTCGGGAAATCGACCTTTGTCCAATCCCTTCTAATGTCTTTGGCGCGACTTTATTCGCCGGCGGACTGGAACGGTTATATGGTGGACATGGGAAGGGTCATGCGCGATTTTGCGGGACTTCCTCACATCGGTGCGGTGATGACAGCCGAAGAAGAGGACCGGATCAAAAGGCTCTTCCGGTTCCTTATGAAGACGGCAGCCCTAAGAAAAGAACTGTTTGCCGAAGCAGGCGTAAAGACGGCACCCGCTTACAGACAATTCCGGCCTGGCTTGCTGCCTCAACTGGTCGTCGTCATTGACGGATATTTGAATTTCCGCAACGTCTACCCTGAGGAAAATGAAACGCTGGAGTTCCTTCTCCGCGAAGGAGCGGCTCTGGGGATGACGTTCGTCATTACGGCAAACCGCATTTCCGATATATTTGAGAAAGTACGGAGCAGTCTGTCGAACGCTTTGACCTTCGAGTTGGCCGACACCTCTGATTATTATTATGCTGTCGGCCGGCCGGGACGGACACCGGGCAGCCTGCCTCCTGGAAGAGGACTGGTGAAGGGGTACCAGCCTCCGCTGGAATTCCAGGCGACACTACCAGCCGAAGGAAAAGATGAAGCGCAGCGCACGGAAGCGCTCCGAAACCGGATCCAGCTGATCCGCTCCCAATATCCGGAGCAGCAGGCTCCAGCGATCAGGAAATTGCCTGACCGTGTCATGCTTAGGGAATTGCTTCCGCCGGCAGCCGGTTACGCCCAGGATATAATGAACAACGGCAGTCTGCATGTGACACTGGGGCTGGCAACCGACGACCTGGACCATTTCGGCGTCGACCTGCGGGAAGGTCCGCATTTTATCGTGGCAAGTCCAATGGAAGGAGGGAAAACTTCCTTCCTGCTGAATTGGATGCTGTCCCTCGCGTTCCGCTATCCGCCGGAAATGCTTCAAATGTATACGGTTGACACCCGTTATGGAAATCGCGGGCTTAGCCAATTGGCGGAGCTTCCGCACATACAGGCAAGCGCCTGCCGCGAAGATGAGCTCGGACCGTTGATTCAACGTCTGTATGATCAGGTCCAAACCCGCAGTCCTGGCCAGGAAGCGCCGGCTGCTGTGCTTGTTATCGATGACGCCGACTTATTGGCGAAACAGCTGCAGGATTTTACGGTGAAAGAGCAGCTGACGGCGATCGTCCGCCAGGGCCGCGACCGAAACGTGCACGTGATCGTTTCAGGCGTACCTGCCGATTTCCCGACGTTCGGCGCAGACTGGTTTAACGATATTAAATCTTGCCAGAGCGGATTTTTGTTCGGGACTTTAGACCCTAACGATTTATCGTTCTTTCGAATTCCGTTTTCGGAAGCGAATCATGCCCAGGGAAGCTTGAAAATTCTTCCGCCGGGTCAGGGGTACTATATTAAACGGAAGTATTTTAGGGTTAAGGCCGCAATTCCGTTTGATGACTATTGGAACAGCCATCGCTGGATTACTGAAATTCGCGACCGATGGCATGTTGTCGTTTGAGGGGAGGTGGCTCATAATGTTGACGATTCATGCTTCCAGACAGGACACAATTACACTTGATAATAAAGAATTCTTTTTTCTTGCCGGGATTCTCGGTTCGAACCGGCTTCTCGGCGTGGAAGACCCTTTTCAAGGTTATCTGGCCGAAGAAATTTCGGAAGAATGGGATATCGTGAAAGCCTCTTTGCTGGAAAAAGGTTACCTTATCGAGGAAGAGAACGGCATTGAATTGTCCATGCCGCCCAAAATCTTTTCCAGAGTGGCGATTGCCGGTTTGGCGCAGCGGTCCTGCTGGCTTAAATATGTTCAAAATGACGAAACGTTCGAAGGTTATCTTCATGTGACCAACGAACGTGTCGTTCAGGTATGCAAATCTGCTGAGGACAGCCATTACAAACTGGATGAGCTCGGGACAGTCGAGGAAGCCTGCCGCACGCTGGTGGAGGAGATGGATTTGAAGGACTTTGCACCGATGGAGGCGCCGGCTTTGCTTCTCTCAAAAAAGAAGTTCGCCCATCTTTTCAGTCATACCTCGGAAATCCCGTTCGAAGAGCTCGGCGATCAGCTGGTAAAGTCAACGAACGATGTGGAAGGTTCCATCGCGCTTGCCAAATGCATGAAATACCGCACGGGTGAAGGCGAGCTGCAGCTGTCGACTTGGACCGGCAGCGGATGGGAGTCGCAAAATGCGGCTTTTATGGTCAATGACACGATGAACTGGCTCGTACGTATGAGCATAAAAGGGGATCAGGACTGGCTGACGGCCATTCCGGCAAGCAGGGAGCAATTTGAGGAAATGCTGCTTCATTGGCTGAAGCAGCCTGCAGAATTAGATGGAAGGTGAGAGTCCGTGCGTATTTCTGTTGAACCGGAGTCACTCCGGTCTTTAAGCCGTCAGTTGGATAGAAGCAGTGAACAAATTCGGGAAATGACGCTCGCCTTGAACCAGGCACTTGGAAACCTTAGGGGAGAAGCGGCTTTTCCGCAATCAGTAATGGACGAATGGCAGGCCGCACACCGGCAAGGGGAACAGATCTATTCCACGCTGAAGGATATCGGTAAATGGATCGAATCCAAGGCATCCGAGTTTCAAACGGCAGATGAGCAGCATCATTCCATCCTGAACGGTACCATGCTGTACTCGAATCCCGCACTTATGTTCCAGGCGGCGGCCGTCTCCGGTGGCGACCCGATTCTGCCTGGATATGGGCTGACAGAAGGGACGGTGTCCAATCCGCTATCCGCTGTTCAGGCCGTGCATGCCGAAGCCGGGGGCGGTTATTCGGCTTGGAATGTACACGGCACGGCAGCAGCCGGAGCGGCGGCAGGCTTAGGAACTTTGGTGGCGGGTGCTGTACTCCCGGCTGCTAAAGACGTTCGATCCGGATTGAATAAAAGCGAGTATGTTAGAAGTTCCAAATTTTTGCTGGATCGGGCAGCTAATAATCCTCAAGCTTGGAAGTTTATCGACCCTAAGGCAGCGGGCAGAAACAGAAGCCTGGGGCAAGGCCCCGGGGGCCATTCGGGAAATGGAGGGCCGTCCGGATCCGGGCCAAAGCCGGAGCTGCAGCAGGACAGAAGCGGAGAAGAGGATGGAGCTCCCGGCCATTTTATGATTAATAACGGCATAGGGCTGGGTGCCAAAGCCGGTACTACAGCCATCGGGGCTGCGGTCGGTTCCGTCGTTCCGGCAGCGTGTACCGCTGTGGGAGCCATTGTCGGTCTTGCCTCCGGGATCGTCATTTCGGCGGTAACCGATATTGAAGTTGCAGGAAAAATGCTTAGAACACATGCCGCAGATAGGATGGATTTGGTATCCGGGTCCGTCAGAGCGGTTACGCATGGGGCGAGCATGCTGGCAGACCAGGTGAAGGACAAGCTGAAGTCGCTTGGCATGCGTTTTGCCTGAAACCGGTTCTAGCAGCAGACATGAAAGTACCTTGTTATTTCCATTCGCATCTGATTCCTAACATCGGATCGTTATTACCGGCTGCTTACCCATGAAGAATACATATCTAAATGAGAGGATGGACAAGCGATGGAACATGGGACTCCTTCAGAAGCTTTACTTCCGCTCGGATCTGTGGTTCTTCTCAGAGGAGCACAGAAGAAGCTGATGATTTATGGTCGTAAGCAGATTCATCAGGAAAATAATCAGATGTATGATTATTTGGGGGTCGTATACCCGGAAGGGTATATTGATCCGAACTATACGTTTTTGTTTAATCATGAAGATATCGACAGTGTTGAATTCAAGGGCTTTTTTAATAGCGAAGAAGAAAGATTTCAAAAAATACTGTCGGATGTATCCGCGACAAGCTAAACCTAACGGCATGTCCCGTTAACAGCCTGTTTTTAGCATCATGAAGAAAACGATACAAAACCGATAAAAGAGGAGGGACCATCATGGCAGGACGTATTTTGATTTCACCGGAACAGGTGGAGGCGGTCGCTAATCAATTTAAGCAGAGCGGAGAGCAGAGCCAGCAGCTTGTAGCAAGCTTGTCCCAAGCCATCCAGGGGATGGAAGGTCAATGGGAAGGCTTGACGAAGCAGCGGTTTTTCCAGGAGTTTCAGGAAGCAGGGAGAC
This sequence comes from Paenibacillus sp. XY044, assembly GCF_002257645.1. Classification (GTDB taxonomy): domain Bacteria; phylum Bacillota; class Bacilli; order Paenibacillales; family Paenibacillaceae; genus Paenibacillus_AQ. Next base: position 370,288 of record NZ_NQMO01000001.1, read on the forward strand.
AGATGCAGTCTTTTGTCCAGATTATGAACAGCATCAGCCATGAGCTCGGAGCCATCGCCCAGAAATTCCGCTCCATCGATGAAACGAGATAATTTTCGCCATTCAAGTTAAGGACCGTTTACAGTAGAATGAGATAGAAGGAATAATCAACCGGGTGTTCTTACTCCCGGTTTTCTTGCAGTCCACAAAGTTTATGAGAGAGGGGGGTGTCCATGTCTTTTCAACCGAACGCGGGAGATGAAATGGTTATTAACGGGGTGTTGTACCGCGTTGGCCAGCATCCTGCCGCTCCCGGATTAGCTTACGCTCAGGCAGGCAGGCAGGGGATCGTCTACCAGCTGATTCCTGCCAGCGGGAAGCTTCATGAAGCGAAAGCATTAAAAGTGTTTTTTCCGAAATATCGTATTCCTGCGATGGTCTATCAATCCGAAATGATGGAAATGTACAGTGAAAGTCCGGGCTTGCAGGTCTGCAGACGAGACGTGCTCACTCCCGAAAGAAACGAAAGCCTGATTGCCAAGCATCCGGACCTGCTGTATGCGGTGCTCATGCCCTGGATTTACGGGCACACCTGGTTTGATATTATGACCGACCAGCGCCGGCTGCTTCGCGGGGAGAGCCTTGCACTGGCGAAAGCACTTTCGGCGATTGGGTCGGGGATGGAGCAGCGGGGCTTGGCGCACTGCGATTTATCGGCGCCTAATGTCATGCTTCCGTTTTTTTCTGAAGTGGAATTACCGGAACCACGGAGCGTGGTCGAACTGGTGGACATCGAGCAGATGTATAGCCCGAAGCTGGACCGGCCTGATGTGCTGCTTGCGGGTTCACCGGGGTATGCTGCGCACCGGACGGTGCAAAGCGGATTGTGGAGCGGATATGCCGACCGGTTCGCCGGTGCGGTCATTATCGCGGAAATGCTGGGCTGGTGCGATCCCTTGGTCGTGGAAAAGGCTTGGGGAGAAAGCTATTTTGATCAGCCTGAACTGCAAAATCCGTGCGAGCGGTACTTTATTCTGAAGAACTCCCTGGAACGCAACTGGGGGGCGAAGACGGCGGAGCTGTTTGGACGAGCCTGGGAAAGCCAGGATTTGAGCAGCTGTCCGACATTCGGAGAATGGCTGGTGCTGCTGTCTACGATGTCGGAGCACAGCGAAAATGCTGAAGAGAGCGGTACGGAGAAGGAGGATGCGGTTCTGCCTGTGGAGTCACCGGAGCCTTTAAAATCCGCTCCCCCTTCGGCTTTGCGGCCGACGGCGGAGCCGGTGGAGAGAAAGTTTGCGGCGGCGGCCGCCGAGCAGGCGGCTGCCCTGGCTAAAGGGGAAGATTCCGGGTCCGGGGATCAGAATGTCGTCAACAGGCTGTTTCTTCAGGCCAGGGGACTCGAAGCAAGCGGGAATCTCAGCGGAGCCCTGGAGGTATACAGGTCCGCCCATCATTTTGTCAGCGAAGGTTCGCCAATGGAGATCGAGCTGGAGGCGGCGATCCGGGGACTGGAATTCGAGCTGAATCCGCCTGGGCAGGACCGGAAATTGGCCGGAGCTCCTTTTTACCGATCGCGCAAGTGGCTGACTACGGCCGCGGTTGTCATCCTGCTTCTGGCCGGGGCGGCGTTTGCTGTCAATCAAATTGTTGCCGATCACTCTTTTGGGAAGAAAATGGAGGCAGATGCCGGCACGAAGGCGGGCGGCGAAGCAGCTCCGGCGGGTTCGGATTCTTCCGCGCAAACGGATAAACAACAGGAGGAATCGGATCGGCAGGCGGAGCTGCAGAAGCAGGAGGCTGCGCGGAAAGAGGAAGAAGCCCGGAAACAGGCGGAAGCGCAGCGCCTGCAGGCGGAGGCCGAGAAGAAAAAACTCGAGGATGCGCGCAAAGCAGAAGAGCGCAAGAAACTGCAGGATCAGTATGCGGTCCAAGCGAAGTATGACGCCTATATGAAGCAACAGAAGGACAAAGAAAAGAAGGAAGCCGAGCGAAAAAAACTGCAGGAATTGTATCAGAAGCAGGCGCAGTACGAAGCCTATCTTGCTTTTCAAAAGCAGAAGGAAGAGAAGGCTAAGGCGGAAGCGGAAGCGGCCCGCAAAGCAGCCGATGCCAAGGCGCAGCAGCTAAAGAAGAAGCGCTCCGGCCAGGTCGTCCAGCTGATTGCCTATTATAATCAGGCCTTTAACGCCCAGCGTGGCGGCGACATTGAACGTGCCCGGTCCTATGCCAAGGATTTCGCCCGCCTGTATGAACAGGATGCGGTGTATTTCAAGGCCGTCGGCAAGGTGGGAACGCGGGCATCGGCCATCTATAAATTCCTGTCCAACGGCGCGTACTCGCTGCCTGACGTATAGATATTAAACTGACCAAGGATTATTTACAAAGGGGAGTTGTTAACCGATGAACTATACGATCCAGGCTTCCCAGCGGACTCCGGCGCTAATCATCTATTTGATCGACATCAGCGCGTCAATGAATATGCTCATGGACGGCAAGCGACGGATTGATGTGGTGTACGAAGCGCTATCGCTTGCGATTCGCCAAATGGTGTACCGGTCCACGAAAGGGAACCGGCTGACGCCCCGGTACCGGATCGCCATTCTGGCATACAGCGACGATGTGTATGATCTGCTGAACGGGATCAAAGGGATCGATGAGATCGCGGCGGTCGGTTCCCTGCCGGACTTGACCCCAAGGAGGTTTTCGGATTCGGCGAAAGCCTTTCAGCAGGCGGAGAAAATATTGCAGGCCGAGCTGCCGCGCATGCAGGACTGCCCGGCTCCCCTGGTCTGCCACATGACGGACGGGGTGTCGACGGGGGAGGATCCCGAACCGATAGTAAGGCGCATCATGAGCATGAGCGTGCCTGACGGGAACGTGCTCGTGGAAAACATTTTCATTTCCGATCATATGCTCGAGGAGCCGATTGCCCAGCCGCGCCGCTGGAGAGGCATCCTGCCGGACACGCCCCTCCATGAGGAGCATGCGGTGAAGTTGAGAAATATGTCTTCCCCGCTTCCGGAAAGCTATCGGGAAATGCTGGTTGAAGCCGACTATTTGCTGGCCCCTGGTGCGCTGATGATGCTTCCGGGAAGCTGTGCTGAGCTTGTTTCCATCGGTTTTCAAATGTCGGCGGCCACGCCGGTAAGAGCTTAGGAGGGATCCGCCTATGAAATTAAATTCGGCAGCAACCGGTGACATGTTTGCGTTTATCAGTTCCCAGGCCCAGGAACAGCCGCTCGCTTCCCATTCCGGACGGGTGCTGTGCAGGTACGCTTATGGACGGGCGATGGAGACGCTGCAGCAAGGGGATAACGGACAGGATTTCGTCGGCGTGCAAACCTACGGGGACGTGTGCAATTTTGTGCTGTGCGACGGTGTCAGCATGAGCTATCAAGGAGATTTTGCGGCACGTTTTCTCGGCAACACGCTGCTGGATTGGCTTGACCAGACGCGGGACTGGTCTTCGGCGGGATTCACGGAATTCATGTCGTCCATTACCGACTCGGCCTCGGCGCAGCTTCAGCGATTAACTCCTCCCGGCGGAGTTCCCTCCCTTCTTCGGGAGGTGCTGGAGGATAAGCAGCGTTTGGGCAGCCAATCCATGTATATTTGCGGCCGGATTGAGCTGCCCGTAAGCAGAAGGAAGCAGGGGAGACTGTGGATGGCGTGGCAGGGAGACTCGCGGCTGCGGTTTTGGAAGGACGGGCTGGAAGTCAGCGAGCACTTTGATGACACGTTTCGGACCAATGAGCGCTGGTCCACGTTAACCGGCCCCGTCGGCGGCAAACCGCATGTGTACCAAACCCGGCTGGATTACGGCATGCCGATGCGCCTGCAGCTGTATACCGACGGTCTCGCCGATCTGGACCCGATTCATCAGGTGCTGCCGGACGAGCTGATCCAAATATTGCTCGATGCGCCCCATACCGAAGGACTTCAGGATGACGCCGCATTCCTTGAGCTGCAGTGGTCGTAATCAGCGGCTTGCATCTGGATGACTCTTCGCTGGTATAAAAATTTGTTTGCTGCGCAATGATTAAGCTGACCTCCTTTTTGGGTAATCTTGAGACAGATAACTATATTTGATGAGGATGGAAAAGGAGAGATAGCGATGAGTCAGCAGCAATTCAGCAAACAACGATTCGAAGGGAAAACGGCGATTGTTACCGGCGCAGGCTCCGGCATCGGGAAAGCGGCGGCGATCAAGCTGGCGCAGGAAGGCGCTAACGTGGCCTTATTTGATCTGATCAATGAACGGACTTCAAAAACGGAAGCCGAGATCAATGCGATCCGCGAAGGAGCCGCCCGTGCTTTTGACGTGGATACTTCGGATGCGGCGCGCGTGGAGAAGGCGGTGCTGGAAACCGCCGAGCTGTTCGGCTCCGTGGATGTGGTGTTCGCGAACGCGGGAATCAACGGCGTACTGGCCCCGATTGAGGAAATGCAGCTGGAGGATTGGCAGCAGACGCTGAGCGTGAATCTGAACGGTACGTTTCTGACGGTTAAATACGCGATTCCGCATCTGAAAAAACAGGGCGGAAGCGTCATTATCACCAGCTCGATTAACGGTAACCGCACCTTCTCGAACTTTGGCATGTCGGCATACAGCACATCCAAAGCAGGGCAGGTGGCTTTTGCCAAAATGGCGGCGCTGGAGCTGGCCAAGTTCAAAATTCGCGTCAACGTCATTTGCCCGGGCGCGATCTCGACCAACATCGATCAAAGCACGGAAAAGACGGAAGAGCTGAAGGAAATCGTGATTCCGGTCAAGTTTCCGGAAGGAAGCCAGCCTCTCGCCGACGGACCGGGCAAGCCGGAAGACGTGGCGGATTTGGTGGCCTTCCTGGCTTCGGACGAGTCCAAGCATATTACGGGGGCACAGATCATAATCGACGGTGCGGAATCGCTGTTGGTATGACAGCTTCAGGTTTGTGAAAAACGGCAGCTCAAGCGGTGGATACCCTTGAGCTGCCGTTTTCCGTGCGGAGGTATGTTGCGGCCTCCATAAAGTCGTGAGTTTGCAGCCGCGTGAGCGCTATTATTTTTCGTACAGCCGGGTAAGAAGCTCCTCTGAAATGACGATGGGCTCGGCAGGAATGAGGTCCACATCGAATTTGTCGATCAGCTCGCGGGGAGCAGCCGGACCCGGCTCGGGCAATAGCCCGCCGATCCAGGCCAGCCAGCCGGTGAGCTTGGCTGGGGATATCCCTTGCTCCCGGAGCGCCGCCAGGCTCGTGTTCCCATGCCGCTTCGCCAGCCGCCTGCCGTCCGTTCCCATAAACAGGGGGACGTGGGCGAAGGAGGGGATCTCCCAGCCAAGCGCCTGGTAGAGCTGGATTTGCCGCGGCGTCGAATCCAGCAGGTCGGCGCCCCGCAGCACGTGGGTGACCTGCATCATGGCGTCGTCCACGACGACAGCCAGCTGGTAGGAAAACATGCCGTCCGCCCGCTTGACGATAAAGTCGCCTGTGGCTGCCGGGTCAAAGGCATGCCGTCCGCTGACGCCGTCGATGAACGCCACCGGCTCCTCCCCGACCCGGTACCGGATGGACGGCTGCTTCAGCTTGGCCTTGGCCACCCTCTCTTCCGCGCTGAGATTCCGGCAGGTGCCGGGATAGGCCGGCCCTTCCGCGGCGAGTCCGTGCGGGGCGCTGGCCGCGGACAGGAGATCGGCCCGGCTGCAGAAGCAGGTGTACAGGGCGCCCTGCTTCTGCAGCCGGTTCAGGGCGTCTTCGTAATGCTGAAGCCGTTCGTTTTGCGTATAGGGAGCATAGGGACCCCCGACGTCGGGGCCTTCGTCCCAGTCGATGCCAAGCCAGCGCAGATCGTCCAGAATCTGCCGGGCCAAGTGCGGCTTGGACCGGGGCTTGTCGATGTCTTCCATGCGGAGGATGAAGCTTCCGTGCCCGGAGCGGATTTGCAGCCAGGCCAGCAGGGCCGTCCAGGCATTGCCGATATGCATTTCCCCGGAGGGGGTCGGGGCAAACCGTCCGCGCAGCTTCGGGTTGCTTGGGTTCATGATGTTGTCTCCTTTCCCCATTAATCAGTCAGGTCGGTCAATCCGAATGGATACATTTTATAGCAAACCTGAATAGATATCCAGCGCATGCAGGCTTTATAATAGAGTGATACAACGCTGTCGGGTCGATCGTTTAGGCCTGATCCTTACTATACATAAAGAGAAAACGGGTGGAATCATGACAGAAATGGAGCTGCCGGTGCTTCAGGTCATACCGGAACTGAAAGAAATATTGAACCGCCGGACGTCGGCGCTGCTCATTGCCGAGCCGGGGGCAGGCAAAACGACCCAAACTCCGCTCGCCTTCCTTCATGAAAGCTGGCTGGACGGCCAAAAAATCGTCATGCTGGAGCCGCGCAGGCTCGCGGCCCGGTCAGCCGCGGCTTACATGGCCTCGCAGCTCGGTGAGAAGGTTGGACAAACCGTCGGCTACCGGGTCCGGATGGACAGCAAGACCAGCGCGTCCACGCGGATCGAGGTCGTGACGGAAGGGATATTGACGCGCATGCTGCAGCGTGATCCAGAGCTTGGCGGCATCGGCATGATCATCTTTGACGAGTTTCATGAGCGCAACATCCATGGCGACCTGGGGCTTGCGCTTGCGCTGGAATCCCAGTCGGTCCTACGGGAGGACCTGCGCCTCCTGATTATGTCGGCCACGCTGGAAGCGGAGCCGGTGGCCGCCTTGCTGGGCGGAGCACCGGTCGTTCACTGCGCGGGCCGGCAGTATCCCGTCGAGACGGTCTACGCACCGCCGGCTGCCGGAACACCGCTTCATCACGCCGTGGCTGCGGTCGTTGCGGGAGCTTTGTCCGCCCATGACGGGGACATGCTTGTGTTTCTCCCCGGAGCGAGGGAGATCGGCCAGGTCCGCCGGGAACTCGAGCAGAGGGGGCTGCCGGCGGGCTGTGTGATCCGTCCTCTGCACGGCCAGCTGCCGCAGCAGGAACAGGATGAAGCCGTGGCACCGGACAGGCAGGGGCGCCGGAAAATCATCCTCAGCACCTCCATCGCGGAAACGAGCTTGACGATCCAAGGGGTCACGATCGTGGTTGACGGCGGACTGATGCGCACACAGATGTTTTCCCCAAGGACCGGCATGTCCGGACTTACGACGGTCAAAGTGTCCAAGGCGTCGGCGGATCAACGCAGGGGCCGTGCCGGGCGGACGATGCGGGGGACCGCCTACCGGCTGTGGAGCCGGGAAGAGCAGGACTTTCTGCCGGATCGGAGCACGCCGGAGATATTACAGACCGATCTGGCGCCGCTGGCCCTTGAGCTTGCGGCCTGGGGGGTGAAAGACCCGCTCAGCTTGCAGTGGCTTGACCCGCCGCCTCCAGCGGCGTACGGGCATGCTGTGGAGCTCCTGCAGCGGTTGGGAGCACTGGATGCCGGCGGAGGGATCACCGGACTGGGGAAAAAGATGTCCGCTGCCGGGATGCATCCCCGTCTGTCGCGGATGGTCCTGCTGGGAGCCGGGCAGGGGCATGGGATGCTGGCGGCCGTATTGGCTGCCCTTCTGCAGGAGCGGGACCTGTTCCAGGGACAGGCCGCGGACCGGGACGTCGATATCCGGAAGCGGATTGAGGCTGTGGCCGCTTGGATGCGCGGCGGCCGGGGAGCGCAGTCCGGCCTCGCGGACGAAGGGCTGATCCGCCGCATCGAGCAGGAGATCCGCGGCATTCGCGTTTCCATGGATCTGAACGCAGAAGAGGAGATCAGGGAGGAAAACGCGGGTCCGGTGCTCTCCTTGGCGTATCCCGACCGGATCGGACAGAACCGGGGGAACGGGAGATTTCTGCTGACTTCGGGCAGGGGCGTAGAGATCGGGCAAGTTCAGCTGCTGAGCCGCGCCCCGTATATCGTGGCAGCCAGCGTGGATGACGCCAGAGGGGCAGAAGGACGGGTGCTTCTGGCTGCTCCTCTTCAGGAGGAGGAGCTGTATGCACTTCATCAGGATGATATCGTCCGGGAAGGAGCTATCGCCTGGGACCGGCAAATCCAGGGGGTTAAAGCAAGACTTGTGACGAAGCTGGGCGTGGTCATCCTGCGAGAGTCGCCGGATCCTGCGCCGCCGCCTGAGGCCGTAGCCGAAGCGCTGCTGGACGGTATTGCCGCCGAGGGACTGGACATTCTGCCGTGGACCAAACCTTCCTCGCAGCTGCGACAGCGGCTGCAGTTCATGCATCTGACGCATGCCGACTGGCCGGATTTTTCCGGAGAGACCCTGTCCGGGACCCTTCGGGAGTGGCTGCTGCCATACCTTCACGGAATGAAGAAGAAGAGCGATCTGCAGCGGCTGCAAATGTCTACCGTCCTTGAGCAAAGTCTAACGTGGGAGCAGCGCAGGCAGTTGGATCAGGAGGCGCCGACTCACGTCACCGTTCCCAGCGGTTCGCGGATCCCGGTGGACTACAGCGATCCGGCCAAGCCGGTGCTTGCCGTGAAGCTTCAAGAAATGTTCGGGCTGCATGAGACGCCGCGCATCGGCAGGGGAGCGACGCCGCTCACCCTACATCTGCTGTCTCCGGCTCAGCGGCCGGTGCAGGTTACTTCGGACCTGGCCAGCTTTTGGAAGCAGGGTTATTTTGACGTCAAAAAGGATCTTAAAGGCCGCTACCCCAAGCATTACTGGCCGGACGACCCGCTCGAGGCCGTTCCGACGAGGAGAACCAGACCCCATTAATTTCTGCCTTTACCAGCGGTTCATCGTTGTTTGCAAATCCCTGGACAGGGGTAATAGAAGGCATAACAACAATGAATGGAGGGTGAAATCATGGATCATGGCAAAAAAATCGTTGGTGTTTTTGAGAGTGAGCAGGAAGCATCCCGGGCGATCACTGAGCTGCAGGATTTCGGTTTTCCCCCTGAGGATATTTCCGTCGTAACGAGAGACCGGGAAGATTTACAGACGATTACGGAGGATACCGGCACGAAGGCGCCGGAAGGCGTGGCCGCAGGCGCTGCCACAGGCGGCATGCTCGGCGGTGTAGCCGGACTGCTGGCGGGAATCGGCGCACTCGCCATTCCGGGGATCGGCCCGATTCTCGCGGCAGGCCCGATTGCCGCAACGCTTGCCGGTGCTGCGGTGGGTGCCGGTGCGGGCGGACTCGTCGGCGGACTGATCGGCCTGGGCATTCCGGAAGACGAGGCCAAAGAGTACGAAACTTATGTGGATAAGGGTAAAATTTTGGTTATCGTCGAGGCCAGAGGCAGGGATCGGGACATTTACGACGTGTTCAACCGGAACCGTTCCCTGAATGCCCAGCGCTACAACAGGGATCTCGGTCTGGTAACGGACGATACCGCTACCTTGACTGAAGATGATCACGTTCGCCGATAAAGACCTGACAAAAAAACGGTTCCCTTAGGGGACCGTTTTTTATTTTTGTGTGATTGGCGGGCAGCTTCCTTGCTGCATTATGCGGCCCGTTTGTATGGGTCCCTGGGGCAAGTACCGCTAGACCATTTTTACGGCTTTATAGGCCCATTTCAGGTCCTGCTCCCACTGCGCCGAAGCGTCGGGCAGAATCCATGCTTTACGTATGCAGTATTCGGTAAGCTGCTGCATAAATTCAAGAGCCGTCCGCAGCTCTCTGGCTACGGTATCCTGAACATGCGGCGGATGTTCCAACAGGCACTGGGCGAGCAGACTGATCCGGACTTGCGTATCCTGCATCAGGTCGGCTGCAATATATTGGTCATTGAGCGTCTTCAGGCCGGTTAGGCTCTCCAGGAGGGGATTCATGGTTGTCACCTGCTTGGAAGGAGGGTGGAATCGCTTGGGTTTGCCCGTAAAAAACGTCGTGGAGCTGTTCGAGAAGCGATTTGCGCATATGGGCGCTGGTCTTTAGCAAATCGATGAGAGCAGGATCGGAAACGAGCTGCACCAAGGTCTCGGATTTGATGATGCCGAGCGTCTCATGTCTGATCAGTTTTTGCCAGGAGGCGTTCGGAACGGGACTTCCGGCCTTTTTAAGGCTTGCGTCCATCATTGCACCCCCTGTCTTTTTTGGAATATTGTGACCTGGATCAAAAGAGGATATGCACGGAATACATAAATTTTTCCTGGGCGACGGGTTAAGAAGTAAAAATGTAAATCAGGGATTGACAAAGATCGATTTATGAATTATCTTAATATTAAGATGTTTAACCAAACAGAAATGAGGCTGATCCAATGCAGCGGTTATGCCGATATTAGTGGGCTGATTGAGGAGTTTGTTTAGAATTGTATTGGGAAATTATCTGTAAGGTTATAGGTGCTTTTTTTTAGCTAAATATCTTAATATTAAGAAAATTAAATTTAAAAAAATGGAGGATGTTGAAGATGGTTGCATGGGGATTGTTGATTATTCGTTTGGTGATTGGACTTACGTTTGCCGGGCATGGCGCGCAAAAGCTGTTCGGCTGGTTTGGCGGAGGCGGCTTAAAAGGAACGGCCGGGTGGCTTGCATCGATGAACTTGAAGCCGGCTTTCTTGATCGCGCTTGTTACGGGAATCTTTGAATTTGCCGGGGGGCTGCTGTTCGCTGCCGGTGTTTGGACTCCGCTTGCGGCGATGATGATCGCTGTAACGATGATCGGCGCCATAGTCACTGTACATGGCAAAAACGGCTTTTGGGTGACGTCGAACGGATTTGAGTACAATCTGATTTTGATCGCCGCCGTCGTGGGTGTGGCATTGACCGGTCCGGGAGCATACAGCCTGTTTCAGTAAGGATGGCATAATAGGGAAAGGCATTTGGGCTGTATTGGTTCGGAAGGTATACTCAAGGGAGCTGGATTTTTCGTAATTAATATTTTCGCAAGGAAAATATTCGGATGCTCGTTATTACAGAAAATGAATCAAAACTTGAAAGGATGGGATTCGCATGCATGTACGGCGCTATTTGCCTTCGATGCAAGGCCGCGGACAATTTGATGGAGGAACAATTACGGAGCAGAAACCGATCGGGTTTCCGGGAGAGGGATCGGTGATTAACCGGATCGGTCCGTTGTTTTACTGGGCATGGGCCCACACCCCGGAGGAAGGTCATATTCCTCTTCACCCCCATTTTGGATTTGAAATTATGACGTACGTCATTCAGGGGAAGGCTGAACACGGGGATTCGCTCGGTACCCGCAGCACGGTTGGTTCCGGCGGTGCACAGCTTATTCAGGCCGGCTCGGGTGTCAGCCATGAGGAGCGGCTGATCGGTCCGGACATGGAAAGCTTTCAAATCTGGTTTGAGCCGGATCTGAAGGAATCGAATAAACGGAAGCCGGCTTACGAGCAATGGGAGCACGAACAGTTCCCGGTAACGCAAATCGCCGGGGGAACCGTCAAACAGATCGTGGGCGGAGACGCTCCGCTTAAGCTCAGCGTGGATGCCGGGATGTGGGACGTTCAGCTGGAAGCAGGCGCTTCCTATAACCACTTCCTCCGCAAGGGCCGGGCGCTGGCTGCGCTCGCGATTCGGGGCGGTGGCCGCTGGAGCGGTGAGCTTCCTGGCGTCCATGAGGAAACGTTTGATGCGCGCGATTTTATGCTGCTGAGCACCGATCATGACGAAGAGATCACGGTACAGGTGCAGGAAGGCCCGCTTCGGTTGCTGCTGATTGAAGTTCCGGAACGCGTCGATTATGCGCTGCTCCCGAAACGCTTTTAATGATGTGGTTCGGGCGCGATCCTGAGCCTGGCTGTATGGGTTTGGATCAAAGAACGCTTTGCCAATTCTTTCTGGCGGGCGTTCTTTTTTTCGTTTAGGATGGAAAAGGGTAAAGTAAAGAAAATGAAACGGAACATGTGATTTTTGAATGATTCATCCGCTTGGCTCCATACACAAATTCTGCATGATCATCCAGGAACGTCATCACTTTTCGCACCAGGAGGAAGGTATGTCAAAGAAAGCTAGGATACAGGAAATTGAACTGCTGCGCGGGATGGCCTTTTTGGCTGTGGCCCTGCAGCATGCGATCGCCCACTACTCCGTGGTCGGCGGGGTGAGAATGGAGGACGGCGTCATCATGACACTGCTGCTGATGGCGGCGAAGTTCGCGGTACCCGTTTTTATTTTCATCACCGGGATGGTGCTGTTCTATAATTACGACGGGCCGCTGAGATACGGCACTTTTATACGGAAAAGGTTCAGTGATGTTCTGGTTCCCTACATATTGTGGTCGGCCGTTTATTTCGGCATCAGTCAGCATTGGAACCTCGGGTCACCAGCGCAATGGGGAAAATGGGCGATGATGCTCTTCACGGGCAAAAACAGTTATCATTTATGGTATGTGGTCATGATCGTGCAATTTTATATCCTGTTCCCTGTGTTCCGCATGCTGATCCGCCGGATGATGAAGGCTGCTCCGCACCGATTGTGGATGATCCTGTTGGTGCTCAGCGGGTTGGCTTATCTGGTGCTGTTGTACTTCCGGCCGGAAATCGGGGCGCTGCTGGCGAAAGCGGATATTCCGTTTCTGACTCCGTTTTTTAACGCTTACGCCGATCGCAACTTCGTCTATTTCACGTTTTATTTTATCCTTGGGGCAGCAGCAGGCATGTTTCCCGAGCGGTGGAGATGGGCCGTGGAAAAAGGCGGAGTGATTTATTTGCCTGTCTTTATGATCCTGTTTGGATATTATACCTATATCCTGGTTGGCAGCTTTCAAATGTCGGACGGGCTGCAGATCAATTTTAATTTGGTGTCGCTGCTGCGTCCGCTCATTGCCGTGTTTCTGGTGAGCTCGGTTTTCGTCATATACAGGTTCGCGCTTCAATGGACTCGTCAGGCAGGTCCGCGTGCAGAGAGAGCGATGTCCTTGCTCGGCAAATATTCCTACGGCACTTATCTGGCTCATGCTCTCATGCTGCGCTTCACCTATTCCTTCGATGCCTGGTGGTTTGCCGGGTGGAATGTCGCGTTGCGCATGCTGGTGTCGTTCATTATTTGCGTGGTGCTGTCCTATCTCCTGACCGTGGCTTTGTCTTACCTGCCATTCGGCAAGTGGACGGCAGGGGTCTCTTCCTTAAGAAAAAGAACAAGCCCGCCAAAGGCGGCCTGATCCAATCATACGGCATCAGCGATCCAGCAACACGAAATGCTCAGCAACACGAAATGCTCGATTTGCCAAATCTAATCAAAAGCAGCTCATATCATTCCAATCAACAAGCCTTGTGTTTCGCCCGCCCGCGGAGCCTGGGCTTATTCTTTTGCCAACCACCTACTGCTGTTATTTCAACATATGAAAAATTCATAATAGCAAAAGCACGTTCATGTCTGGCTCCTTTAGCGTAATTCTGCTATGCCCAACGTACTTAGCCCTTGAGATGCACGTAACAAAAGGGTGCGAACCAAAACGCCCGATTTAGCCAGAGTCACACTGCTTCAGACGATTCCATCTATTACGATATGTACCGTATCAGACTGATCCCAAAAGTACCTAGATGATGCAGACGGATTCGAACCGATACCCTTCCCAACCGCTACGGATTCATCCAAGTGAAACCTTCATGCTATGCTTTTTGGAAAATAGTCGTTTATAATGGAAGTAAATTGGTTAATGAAGGAAATAGGGAAGAAAGCGAGGAAGCTGGCATGGCCTTTATGATTGCCCAGCGGGCATTTATTAAAGCTTACCTGATCACGATGGTGGAGCAGCACCGCGGATATGGTTATCAGATGCTGGAAGAACTGAGACAGGAGTTTAAAAGCTATGGCTATTCTCCGCCGCAGAGCGAAATTTACCGTGCACTGCACGAGTTGGTGCAGGAGGGGATCTTTTACCGGACCAAGCAGCTGAAGGGCAGCGATCCGCGGGTGGATTTCCAGGAAATCGTACTGTACCATTTTACGGACGACGGCGCCGAGAAGGCCAAGTTGTATAAAAAACAGGTCAAAACCGACCTGGACCGCTGTCTGGGCATTTTGCACAAGGCGGTTAACGACAATTACCAATAAGACCCGGAAGGGAAGGAGGGCGTAAGGGATGCAGGAGAAGCTGCGTTTTGGGGTTTTAAGTACGGCCAGTATCGCAAGAAGCGCTTTTATTCCCGGCGTCCAAGGTGCCAGACGCGCTGAGATTGCTGCGGTGGCCAGCCGGGATTACGCCAAAGCCAAGGATACGGCAGATCAGTTTGATATACCGAAGGCGTATGGAACCTACGAGGACCTGCTGAAGGATCCCGACATTGATGCGGTCTATATACCACTTCCCAACCATTTGCATAAAAAATGGACCATTAAGGCTGCGAGAGCCGGCAAGCACGTGCTGTGCGAGAAGCCGTCTGCGCTCAGCGCGGAAGAAGCTTCCGAAATGGTCGAAGCGTGCAGGGAAGCGGGGGTGATTTTCTCCGAAGCGTTTATGTACCGCTATCATCCGAAGCATCGCAGGGTCCGGGAAATCATCGAGGAAGGCGAGATCGGCCAGATCCGTGCCCTTCACGGCTGCTTCACGTACAATCACATCGAAAATAAGGAAAATGTGAGGTACAAAAAATCGATGGGTGGCGGGGCCATCTATGACGTCAGCGGCTACCCGATTTCGGCTGCGCGCATGATACTCGGCGAGGAGCCGCTGGCCGTGTCGGTTCAGGCGATGTTTTCGGAGGAACATGATCACGTGGACGTCATGGCAACCGGCCTGGTGGAGTTTCCAAACGACGTGGGACTGACCTTCGATTGCGGCATGTGGGCGGCACCACGGTGTACGCTGGAGATTGTCGGTTCCCATGGACGGTTGGAGCTGCCGGTAGCATTTGGATGGGAGCAAAGCGAGGAACCGGCCCAAATTATCGTCCATATCGGCGATCAGCGGCGGGAAGAGCGATTTGGTGTAATGAGCCATTTTATGCTGGAAGCTGACGCTTTTGCCGCAGCGGTGTTGGACGGAACGCCGCTTCCTTATTCTCCCGAAGATGCGGTACGGAACATGAAGGTCGTGGAAGCGTGCCTGAAGTCGGCCGAGTCGAAAAAGAAGGTCTTTCTGCAATAAGCGTTCATTTGCAAGTTCAGAGGGAGGCGAGGTAGCCTCTGAACAAATGAAAGCCCCGGGTTCTCTTAAGGAGAGCCCCGGGGCTTTGATTCGTGTGTGCCGATGAAATCGGCACAACTTTACATGCCTTCATCATAATCGGCGACGTCACGCTTGGCGGCCATGGCCGGTGTATTGGACGTGCCGTATTCCTCCACGGATTCCCAAGCATCCGCGTCATCAAAACGGCCGTCATGGCGCTGACGGTTCTCCCCTGCGCCGGACGGCGGCGGGGTCATCACCTCTTCTTCGACCGGGCGGTCGCTGCTGATGTCCCGATTCGGCGTATGCTCGACACAATAGGCGGTATAAGGGATCGCCTGCAGACGCTCGAACGGAATGTCCCGTCTGCATTCCAGGCATTTTCCGTATTCCCCGCGGTCCATGCGCTGAAGGGCGCTGATGACCTGGTCCAGCTCATCCTGCAGGGTGTCGTTAACGGCCAGATCCCGGCCGCGTTCGAACACTTCCGTGCCTACATCGGCGGGGTGATTATCGTAAGAGGACAGCTCGCCCGTGGATTCGGTGAGCGAGTCGCCGAGCAGAGCATTGTCCTCGCCATTCGCATGAAAATGGTGTTCCAGCTCCTGTTTGCGTTCCAGCAGTGCCGCTTTGAGCTCCTGCTTCTGTTCGCTGCTTAAATGACTCATGGATAAGACTCCCTTCTGACAGTAGAATAAGGTATCTGTACTCTTTCCTTACCCTAAAGGCGCCGGGGACAATCATACCGTTTCTGTTCGTCACTGCGCGGGTTAGACGGTATCTACCCCGTCCAGGGCACAGGGGAGATCGCCGATCTCCAGCTGCAGGGTGACATGACCAATGCCGAATTGCTCGCGCAGCTCGGCGGCTGCCTGCTGCAGAAGATTGTCGCCATTGCAGGGCTCCGTCACCACAAGATGGGCTGTCAGCGCCGTTTCCGTAGTGCTCATGCCCCAAATATGCAGGTCATGCATGCTTTTGACCCATGGCAGGGAAGTCAAATAATTCCGGATGGCCGCAATGTCAGTACCCGGTGGGACGCTGTCTAGGGCCATATTCAGCGAATCTTTCAGCAGCCCCCAGGTGCTGATGCCGATCGCGAGCACGATCAAGAGACTGACGACCGGGTCGACCCACAGCCAGCCAGTGGCGGAAATGACGATCCCTGCGATGACGACGCCGAGCGATACCCCGGCATCCGCAGCCATATGCAGAAACGCGCCCCGGACGTTCAGATCGCCCCGGCGCCCGGAAACGAACAGCAGCGCCGTGAAGGCGTTGATGAGGATGCCGACCGCCGCCACCCAGATGACGTCCACCCCGTCGACGGGCTGCGGGTGAATAAGACGGGTGATGGCGCCCCATGCGATAAGCGCGATCGCCGCGAGCAGGAACAGGCCATTGAAGAGGGCCGCGAGGATGGAGGAGCGCCGGTAACCGTACGTGCGCAGCTCCGTTGCTTTCTTCCGGCTAAGCAGGCTGGCGGCCCAGGCCAATACGAGAGCGAGCACGTCGCTTAAATTGTGGCCGGCATCGGCCACGAGGGAAAGGGAATGACTGATCAGGCCGTAAGCTGCTTCCAGAATAACAAAAGCCGTGTTGAGCACGATGCCGATCAGAAAGGCACGGTTATAGTTGGCCGGTCCGTGTGCGTGCGAATGCGAATGCGAGTGTGAATGCGTATGTTGTTGGGCTGATGAATGGGCATGATGGTGATGATGACCGTGTGCCATGAGTGGCTCCTCCTTTGGATACAAAGCGAAATTGCTTCATGTCTTACATTAATATTAACATATGAGCATCTATTCATATAATAACACATTCAGCGCTCGTGTCAATTTGTGCCATCCCATAGGATGGCCATTTTTCTTTGGAACATTCTCCAAAAAAGCGGGGAACGGTTTTCATCCCCGCCAAGGATGTGATATAAAAAATATAGGGTGTGGGAGTAAGACAGGACATCCTCCCTTCGCGGGGCTAGAGATTTGGAGGTATTCGTCAATGGATGAACATATGCAGCGCCGATTGGATAAACAGAAGAAGCTGTTCAAGCAGCTGGGCATTCATCTGGATGCACTTTCCATCCATGAAAAGGTGTTCAGCAACAAGCTCCGGGGTTACGATCCGGAAGAGGTGGATGCCTACCTGGATGAAGTCATAAGCGATTACGAGCGGTTTTATGCGATCATTTCCGATCTGATGGATAAATGGCAGGAGCAGCAAATCACGCTGCGCGACTTGAAGGCAGGCTCACGGCCGGAACCGGACCGTTTTGCCATCGATCCGAAGGTGATAGAAGATCTCGTATTGAAAATGGAGTATAACCTCAGACAGCTCAAAAGCAAGATCAGGCCGGATCCTGACTTTTTCATCGATTAAACCATTACATACAACATAACGGCAAAAAGCTCTTCCGAATATCATGGACAGAAATCCGGGTTCGGGGGGGCTTTTATTTTTGTGCATCGTTTTTCTATATTCCACTCAAAATGGGCGGTATAAGTGCTCTTTTGCATCTATACTCGGTATTCAAGGAAAGTGAGCCATCCCTGTTGAATTCACCACAACCATGCGAATTGTAAAGGAGGGGACCGGATGAAATTCATCCTTATTTTTGGACCGCAGGCCGTAGGCAAAATGACCGTCGGACAGGAGCTCGAAAAAATAACGGAGCTGAAGCTTTTTCACAACCATATGACGATCGAGCTGGTATCCCCGTTTTTCAGCTACGGCTCGGAAGCCGGGAAACGGCTGGTGGGATTGTTCCGGCGGGAGATATTTGAAGAGGTTGCCAAAAGCGACCTCGCCGGCTTGATATTCACGTTTGTATGGGCGCTGGACCTGAAGGCGGATTGGGATTACGTGGAGGAGGTATGCGGGATTTTCGAGTCCAGAAGCGCGGAAGTGTATTTCGTGGAACTGGAGGCTGATCTTGGCGAGCGGCTCTCCCGCAATCTTAGTCCAAACCGGCTGCAGCATAAGCCCACGAAACGGAACACGGAGTGGTCCGAAAATGAGCTGAAGCGATCGATGGAAAAGTACCGGCTAAATTCATACGACGGAGAGATCCAGCGGGAGAACTATTTGAGAATCAACAACACGGATTTGAGTGCAAAAGAGGTGGCGGGCAAAATTAAGCGTGAATTTGGACTGTAGTTTTTACTCCATGGCCTCAAGTTGACCGCGATCCCGTAACTTTTTTCTCTCCGTGTTGTTCATTAAATAAGCAGCCCGGTAACAGTCCGCGGGTTTTGGGAGGTTATGAACGATTGAGGCGGGATGCCGGCGTGTTTTTGACAAAGGAATCGTGTATTACACATACCTTGATGGAATCAACACCGTGATATCATCCTTCGATCAGTGCGGGGCATATGGAAGAAACAATGACCATGCCGTCGCATAAGTAAAGAATGTACAACCAAAGCGCCAGAATTCAATAGAGGAATAACTTGGGGCGCGAAAAGGAGGACGCGGAATGAACCGAAATGCGGGCTTCTGGATCAGGCTTGGGGCATCGCTGGTGGATGGGCTGCTCGTCGGCCTGCCGATCATGATTGTGGTGTGGCTGATTACGGGAAAATGGGGAAACGAGGATTGGATTTCCGATACGATCAGCGGTTTGTACACGCTGCTCGTGCCTGTAATCTGGAACGGTTATACGGTGGGCAAAAGGATATGCAACATCCGGATTCGCAAGGTGAGCGATCATCAGCCTCCCGGAATTGGGACCATGCTGCTGCGGAACGTCGTGGCTGGCCTCGTATATGGTCTGAGCTTCGGCATCTGCGCGATCATCAGTGCTTTTATGGTGGGGTTGCGTGAAGACAAACGGTCGATTCATGACTTTATTGCCGGGACGGAAGTCGTATATGACTGAACAGTGTTCTGGCTGAAAAGTAACAGGATGCACGCCGCCTGGCCGGAGAATTCCGGACCTCTGGCTGATGTGCGGGACATTCATATCATGATAGGGTAAAAGGTAGGATAAGACAGCGTTGTCAGGCGTACGCAGCCAAGCAGCCGTCAAATCCTCCTTTTTTCTTATAAAATGACTGGATTACTATTTTGGTCAATTGGTATTTTTCGAACGTTTACTGGTCCGCTGCTAGGGCTGGATTAAAGAGAAAAAAACAGGATGATGGAGGGAATAACCATGCCGCAAACCATTCAAGTGCCTCAACCCAAAACCTACGGACCTTTAGGCAATCTGCCTCTGCTGGATCCTGCCGCACCGGTGCAATCATTGGTGAAGGTCGCCTCGGAGCTCGGGCCGATCTTCCAGTTCCAATATCCCGGCGGCCGCAGAGAGCTCTATGTGTCCGGCCATGAATATGTGAAGGACGCTTGCGACGAGAAGCGTTTTGATAAAAGGGTCTGGGCTCCGCTGCAGAACGTGCGCGCTTTTGCCGGTGACGGCCTCTTTACGAGCGCAACCCAGGAACCCAATTGGAAAAAAGCTCATAACATTCTGCTGTCCAGCTTCAGCCAGCGGGCCATGCAGAGTTACCATACGAAAATGCTGGACATCGCCATGCAGCTGATTCAAAAATGGGGGCGGCTGAATCCGGATGAAACGGTAGACGTTCCTGCCGATATGACCCGGCTGACGCTCGATACGATCGGGCTGTGCGGGTTCAGTTACCGTTTCAACAGCTTTTACCGGGAAAACAACCACCCCTTTATCGATGCGATGGTGAGGGCGCTAGACGAAGGGATGAACCAGCTACATCGTCTGGGCATCCAGGATATGTTTATGATCCGCAAGAAGCGGCAGTTTCAAGAAGATATTCAGGCGATGTTTTCGCTTGTCGACGAACTGATTCGGGACCGTAAGGCGCATGGAGGGGATGCGGATGATCTGCTTGCGCATATGCTGGACGGCGTCGATGCGGACACGGGGGAGCGGCTGAATCACGAAAATATCCGCTACCAGATGATCACGTTCCTGATAGCGGGGCATGAGACGACCAGCGGCCTGCTCTCCTTTGCGATCTATTTTCTGATGAATAATCCCGATAAGCTGCGCAAGGCGGTGGAAGAGGTGGACCGCGTCATGAAAGACCCTGTGCCGACGTATCATCAGGTACGGGAGCTCAAATATGTCCGGATGGTTCTTAGCGAGTCCTTGCGATTATGGCCGACCGCGCCGGCCTTCTCGCTGTACGCCAAAGAAGACACCATGATCGGGGGAGCCTATCCGATTCAAAAGGGAAACAGCGTAACGGTACTCATTCCGGGACTTCACCGGGATGCGCGTGTCTGGGGAGATGACGTGGAGACGTTCAGACCCGAGCGGTTCGAGGATCCGAGCAAGGTGCCCCATGATGCGTATAAGCCGTTCGGCAGCGGCCAGCGGGCGTGCATTGGCCAGCAGTTCGCCTTGCAGGAAGCCACGTTGGTGCTGGGGATGGTGCTGAAGTATTTTGACCTGGCGGATGCCGGCCACTACGAACTCAAGGTGAAAGAGACGCTAACGCTGAAACCGGAAGGATTTCGGATCCGTGTCCGCCGTCGTAAGGGGGCAGCGATTCCGGCTGGTTTCGGCAGCGCCGAACCTGTGGAAGCCGCTGCGAGTGAATCCGCCAAGCCGGCATCAATAGCGGAAAATGAACATCATACGCCGCTGCTCGTCCTGTACGGCTCCAATTTGGGCACGGCTGAAGGGATTGCCAGAGAGGTGGCTGACCGTGCGAGGAACCAGGGATTTGACAGCCAGGTTGGTCCCTTGGACGAATATGCCGGCGCGCTTCCCAAGGAGGGAGCGGTGATCATCGTAACGGCTTCTTATAACGGCCAGCCTCCTTCCAACGCGAAGGCTTTTATGGACTGGCTGGAATCCGCCGATCATTCCGCCATCCGGGATGTCAATTACGCGGTATTCGGCTGCGGAGATCACAATTGGGCCAGCACGTACCAGCGGATTCCGCGCCTGATTGACGAGCAGCTGGCCGCCAAAGGGGCGAAGCGGCTTCTCCCTCGCGGGGAGAGCGATGCCAGCGGCGATTTTGAACGGGAGGTTGACGAGTGGACGGAGCATTTATGGCCGGATTTGATGGCTGCGTTAGGACTCCCGGTCGCGACCAGCCGCGAAACCAAGCGGAGCACGCTGTCGCTGCGCTTTGTCCAGGGTGTGGCGGCCGTTCCGCTGGCGGAGACCTACCACGCCGTATCCGGACGGATCGTGTACAGCTGCAATCTTCAGCATGCAGACAGCGGAAGGGTCACGCAGCACATCGAAATTGCGCTGCCGGAAGGTACCGCTTATCGCGAAGGGGATCATTTAGGTGTGCTCCCAGTTAATCCAGAGCCATTGGTACGGCGGGTGCTCCGCCGATTCCAGCTGGAAGGCTCGGCGCACCTGATTCTGACGGCGGGCGGAAATAACAGCGCTCATCTGAAGACAGGGGTGCCGATCCGGCTGGACGAACTGCTGTCCCGCAGCGTGGAGCTGCAGGAGCCGGCCACCCGCGCCCAAATACGGGAGTTGGCATCAAGTACGGTATGTCCGCCGCATGCCAGGGAGCTGGAGGCGCTGCTTGAGGAAGAGACGTTCCAAACAGACATTCGGGCGAAGAGAGTCACAATGCTCGATCTGCTAGAGCAATATGAAGCCTGTGAGCTGCCGTTTGCGCGTTTCCTGGAGCTGCTGCCGGCGCTAAAGCCGCGATATTACTCCATCTCCAGCTCGCCTATGGCCAGTCGAGGTACGGCCAGCATCACGGTCGGCGTAGTTCGGGGAGAGGCATGGAGCGGCAGGGGAACGTACAGCGGCATCGCCTCCAACTATCTGGCTGCGCTCGAGCCGGGAGCTGAGGTGTTGATGTTTGTCCGGTCTCCCGAATCCGGCTTTGTGCTGCCGGAGGATTCAGCCACACCGATGATCATGGTAGGTCCGGGCACAGGTGTAGCCCCGTTCAGAGGCTTTATCCAGGCGAGACGGGTACGGCAAGCGGGAGGAAAGGCGTTGGGTGAAGCCCATCTGTACTTCGGCTGCCGGAATCCAGAACATGATTACCTATACCGCAAGGAGTTTGAGCAGGCGGAAAAGGACGGCCTCGTGACGCTTCATACGGCTTTTTCCAGAGTGGAGGGTGCGGATAAATGCTATGTCCAGCATCTCATGAAGCAGGAAGAGGAGCTGCTGCTGACGCTGCTCGAAGCCGGGGCCAAGCTGTACATCTGCGGCGACGGTACCCGAATGGCGCCCCAAGTGGAAGAAACGCTGATGGACTCCTATCGGGACAAATACGGGGCAAGCCGTGAAGAGGCAGCCAAATGGCTTGCCGGGCTCGAGTCGGCAGGAAATTATGTGAAGGACGTTTGGGCAGGTTGACCTTCCGGCGGCAATGCTCCGGGACTTGCCGCATTTTTATTGATTGCTTCCTTGCCGTCCGCAAACATATGATGAAAGCGAGGGACAGGACAATCAGGAAGGAGCAAGCCAGGTGAATTATGAAATCAGAACCGCGAGCACGGATGAACTGGGGCTCGTTCACCAGACGATGATGCTGGCTTTTGAAGAATATCGGGGCCGGCTCCATCCACCCTCAGGCGCTTTGTCGGAGGATACCGAAACGATTCGGAGCAAGATCAGCGAGCATGGGGGCGGAGCCCTTCTGGTTTGGTCCGGTGAAAAGCCTGTAGGATCGGCGCAGTATTCCTTCCGTGATTCCTTTTTGTACGTCGGAAGGCTATCCGTCATCCCCGAGGCACGCGGCGGAGGATTGGGCAAGGCCATCATGAAGCATTTCGAGAAACTCGCTGCACAGCTCCGTTATTCCGAGATCCGGCTGGGAGTCAGGTTGTCGCTTCAAGATAACATCCGGTTCTATCGTAAGCTGGGTTATGAAGTCGTTGATGAGCATGAATATCCTGAACGAACCGATGGTTGGTACATCATGAGCAAACAAGTGGAAGGTGGCCAGGCATGATTAGCAAAGATAACGCGGAGCATTACGTTTGGGGAAACGATTGCGACGGATGGCGGCTGGTTGATGAAGGGACGGTAAGCATCATTCATGAGCGAATGCCGCCGGGGACAAGCGAGCAAAGGCATTACCATACCCGGACGGGGCAGTTTTTCTTTGTGCTGTTTGGTACGCTCGATATTGAAATCGAAGGTGCGGTGCATACGTTATCGGCGCATCAGGGAATGAGGATACAGCCGGGGGCGGGTCACCAGGTCATGAATCGATCGGCGGAGCCGGTCGAATTTTTGGTCTATTCCCAGCCTAATTCCCGAGGGGACAGGACACCTGCTTAAAGAAAAGGGCATATCACGGACAGGAATACAGTATGAGGAGGAAGCATATCATGTCCAAAGAAAGCATAACGGTCCGGCAGGCGGGACTCGAGGATCTGAAAGAGCTTGCCGACATTTTTGACTTATACCGGATATTTTATGGTCAGGAATCGGATGTTGAAGGGGCGGCTACCTTCTTGTTCGAGCGGATGGAGCACCGGGAATCGGTCATCATGATCGCCGAGGAGCAGGGCCGGATCGCCGGGTTTACCCAGCTGTATCCGGTGTTCTCCTCTATTTCTATGAAACGGTCCTATATTTTGAACGATTTGTATGTTCGTGAGGAATACCGCAAGCAGGGGATCGCCCGTCTGCTGCTTGAAGCGGCCAGGCAGTACGCCAAACTGGCCCGGGCGAAGGGGCTGTCTTTGTCCACGGCAGTAACCAATGTGCAGGGGCAGCGGCTGTACGAGCAGAGTGGATATGTTCGGGACGAGCAGTTTATCCATTATGATTTAACGTCTCTGGATTAATTAAGGGAGGGAATATCGATGGAACCGTCTACGCAGGATTTCTATGACGGTATGGCTGAGTCATACCATTTGATTTACGAAGATTGGAAACGTACGGTGTCTAATCAAGGGAAATTCTGGGACGGATGGATCCGCTCCCGGTTTCATCCTCAAAGAAGCGGCACAATTCGGTTGTTGGACGCCTCATGCGGTATCGGAACCCAGAGCCTAGGGCTTGCCCAGCATGGGTTTGACGTGACGGCAACCGACCTGAGCCCGAATTCCGTGGAGCGGGCCCGTCAGGAAGCGGAGTCCATGGGACTGTCGATCCGATTTGGAACGGCGGACTTCAGGACGCTCGAGCAGGATGTTGAAGGCACCTTTGACGTCGTCTTCACTGCCGACAATGCGGTGCCCCATTTACTTACGGACGAGGACCTGCTGAGCGCCTGCCGGCAATTTTACAACAAATGCGCGCCGGGCGGCGCGGCCATCATTACGATCCGCGATTACGACAGCCTGGTGCAGGAGCGCCCCCGCGCTACTGAGCCCAGAATTCTGGATAAAGGAAAGAGAATCGTGTTCCAGGTGTGGGACTGGTCGGAGGACGGAACGACATATACGACCCGACAGTTCATTGTGCAGGATCATTTAGGGACGTGGAAAACGGAAAGCTATGCAGCCGTGTACAGGGCAGTCCGGCGAAGCGAGCTGAGCCGCTTTTTGCAGCAGGCCGGATTCCAGCGCGTGGAGTGGTTCATGCCCGAGCAAACCGGTTTTTATCAGCCGATCGTAGCGGCAACAAAACTCTAAATAAGGTTGGGCTAATTTTAGTTTTTCGCCATTTTTCTCTTTACGATCGTCATCACCCATAGAAACAGCGGTATGGAGATCGCGCAAACCGGAATGACAATCCGCTCCCACAGCTTCTGAAGTATTAATATAGTGGCTTCATTCGGAATGAATAGCGCAATAATGAAGATGGCCGGTGCACAAAACCACATGAGCTTTTTCCAATTTTTGACCTGCAGCCAATGGGCCATCTCATAGCTTGTGATAAACAAGTAAAGGGAGATCTTGGCGAATACACCGAAGATCCAAATGAAGATTACGAGTACGTCGAGGTTTTGAATAAAGTTCAGGATGTTAATTGTGCGTACCAGCATAAAGTAAGAGAACCTCAGCTCTTTCCCTACGTAAGGGCCGAACACGAGCAGTACCATGACCGTGGCCAATAGTACCATCACAGCGGTGAAAGCGACGCTCGACAGAGCTTTGGCCATGATTTTTTTATTACTGGATATAAACGAGAGAAGAACCAGCAGCATAAACGATTCCCCGAAAAAAGAAGCGGGCGGCAGCGACGCCTTGAAAATCTGCTGCCAGCTTGAATCGCCGACGACCGGTAGGATGTGGAGCAGCTTCGCGTTAGTGACGTTCAACAGAAAGGTGAGGATCAGCGTAATGAGCGTCACGGGTCCTGCCAGTTCGCAAAACCGGCCGATGCCGGTAATCCCGCTGATGCCGGTCAGATACACGGCCAAAGCCAGCATCATGACCATGAGAATCCAGATGGGGGTCCGGTCAAGGATCGTCAGATGGATAAAATCGGTAAAGGAGCGGAGAACATCACCCGACAAAATGAGCCAGGCCACAAAATAAGGAAGGATGACGATTCTTCCGATCCAGCCGCCAAGCAGCTTGCGGCTGAATTGCGTCAAGGTTTCACCAGGATGGAGAAGGCTGACATGCGTGACCAGATACGTGATGGCTAACCCGATAAAGCACGCAATGATGATGGATATCCAGGCGTCCTGCTTGGCCGTTTCGATGGCTGGCGACACTCTCAACCAGACAGCCATGACGACTTCCAATGTGCTTACGGTCCAAAATATTTGCGATCCGGTCAGCTTCATAGCTCCAGCTCCTTTCCGCGAATGTGTTTCCTCTAGTTAATTGATGTTCTTACAATGAAGAGTTGGTTTGACCCGGATCCCTGTACCGGAGTTGAACCGAAACGGTGATCGGCAGTTCGGGGAACGTTTCGTGCCAATGCGGTTTGAGCGTTTTCCATTCCCGCGGGTGCTGCCGGTGCATATGTTCCCCGATTCCAAAAATATCGAGTTTATATTGGTGCTGGGCCTTATCGATCAGTTTATGGACTGTATCCTCCGCTTCCTGGCTCAGCTTGTTTTGAATCGTTTTGAGATCAGCTTCCTTGGAAGGATCGAGCGACGAATTGTTTTCGACAATGCTGCCGGTGCCATGAAGCGATATATGAATCTGGGGCTGATACTTAACCATTTTAATTTGCGTGCGGTGCTTTAGGGATTGTACAACTAAACTGATCGTCTCGTTCCTATTTCCGATGGAAGTGGTGACCGTGAGGTTTTTTTGCTTACCCATCATCCAGTTATCGTACACCGATTCCTCCTTATCGAGGTAACCGACGAGTTTAAGGCCATGGTCTTTATCCAGGATGGCCGAGCCGGCGTACACGTAACCTGTGGAAGGATCGGCTGTGATGGCAGGCACGATCGGCTGGGTTCCTTCGCTGAAGGCATCGCATAATAACATCCGATAGTAGTAGGGCTTCATACCAAGTGCAGCTTGCTGACTGCCGAGTGTCGTACTAATAAAAGGGTCAAATGTAGGCTCGGCGCGGATAACTTCTTTCGCCGTTCCATCCTTGACCACAAGGATGACGGAACGCAATTCCGATTTGGGGTTGCGAAAGATCATGTCGAGATACTTATCCAGTCCCTCTTCGGCCATATGCTGACCGATCAGGATCGTTTGGCGATGAGCATAAAACAAGGAGCGTGACAGCTCAGCCTGCAAATGCTGCCCGGCATCCATAAAATCCTTTCCTTTCGCACTCACGACCGTAAATGTGTTTTTCTTGCCCGCACCTGTAACCTGGCTGCTGCCCAAACCCGCGGGTACGGCAATTTCGGAACTAATCTCCAACTTCCTGTCCTCGGTCATGTCCATTCCGACGCCGATAATAAAAGCACGCTGGTTGGATTCCTTCAGATTCCAGCAGCCGGTGGTTGCAGCCGCGAGGAACAATAAGCAGAACATGAGCAAGATTTTTTTCATAGGTATCTTCCGCCTTATCCATCAAGTTCACGACTTACTCGTTCGTTTTCTGGGCCAACGTAATAATACATTTTTCAGCCGGCTTTTCCTGGTTGGAGCAAGGGGCTGAAGATAGGGCGATCCGAATGGACTGAGACGGATCAGATGGGACAAGATGGCGATCATGCCGATCGCGGTGCCGAAAAGTCCGAAGATTCCGGATAACACAAGCAGCGGGAAGCGCAGCATCCGCATGGGGTAGCCGAACCGGTAGCGGGGAATCACGAACGACGATATGCCGGCGGCGGATACGACGATGACGATCGGCGCCGAGATGATCCCGGCCTGTACCGCGGCCTGTCCAATGACCAAAGCCCCGACGATGCTGACGAGCGGACCGATTTGCTGGGGCAGCCGGATCCCCGCTTCCCGTAGTCCTTCAAACATAAATTCCATAATAAATACTTCGATGACGGTCGGAAAAGGAGCCTGTTCCCTTAGTCCCGTAATGCTTAGCATCAGCTTGGGAGGGACCATTTCCGGATGGAAAGTGGTTAGTGCAATGTAAACCGACGGAAACAGGATGGCAAACAGGGCAAACAAATAACGGATCCACCGATTCATGGTGACATACATAAACCGTTCGTAATAATCGTCGGGTGCCTGCAAGCCGTCCCAGAACGTCATCGGTACGATCAGGGTGATCGGCGACCCGCTAACCAATACACCTACACGCCCCTCCATCAGTCCCGCGGATACGACATCCGGCCGCTCGCTGCTCAACATTTGCGGAAAAGGGGAGAAGTGAGTATCCTCAATGGATTCCTCGATGTAGCCTGATTCCAACACGCCTTGAAGATCGATATGCTGAACTCTTGAGCGAATCTCATCCAGCATCGAAGTAGAAACAATGCCTTCAATATAGGCAAGAACGACCTCGGTATGGGTCAGCTTTCCGATTTGAAAGGATTCCATCTTCAGGTTGGGCGAGACGATGATTCTGCGCAGCATTGTCGTGTTCGTCCGCAGCGATTCGGTGAAGCTCTCCCGGGTGCCGCGCAGCGATGCTTCCGTGGACGGCTCCTCGATCGATCTTGTTTCATATTGGGAGACATTTGTCAGGAGGACAGAAGCCTCCCCGTCTGCCAGAATGGCCAAGTAACCTTTTAAAATATGATCTGCCGCATCCTGAAACGTATGGACCTTCTCGGTTTGCAGAACCGCGAACAGTTGCTGATCACACATTTGCGCAATGCTGTCTATGGGGCCGATCCCCTGGGGGATTCCATCGTACATTAGCGGCTTTAGGATGACAGACTGTATGATATCCTTGTCAATCATGCCGTCTACGTAAATAAGCAGCAGCTTGGTGTTCCCTTGCAGGGTAACATCCCGGAAAACGATGTCCGAGCAGCGCTCGAACATCGTTTTTAGCATGTGCTCATTGTGTACCAGATGACGGCTGAGCGGCAGATTCGGATCGATGTTTGTTGGGTTCTGGTTCGTTGAATTCATGTCAGGTTTTCTCCGCTGGAATAATCATTATATTTTAGTTACTATACCCATACGCCGAATAAGCATACTTTGCCGGTATAAATCCCCCTTGATGCGGAAAAATTAAGTCGGTATCTTACATTCAACCGTCTAGGGAGGCAGCACTCGTCATATGAAAAAAATCGTTATGTTCGCCGTTCTGATATTGATTACAGGCTGCGCGGATCACGGCGCTTCAACGGCGCGCCAGCAGGTGACCACCAAGCAGACGAACCGTGCAGGGCATGTCCATCAAGCGGCTCCGACCCGAATTGTCACTTCAGCCTCATCAACGTCTACGGACAGAGGCGGCAGATCCCATTTGACCGTCAAACAAGTCAAGCCGAACGACCTGACCTCGGATTTGCTTAATCTGATTCAGCAGCCAGGAGCGGCACCGGGTACTGCGCCGCAGCAGCCCGCGGGAACGCCATCCGGGACGCGGACTGGCGCTC
This sequence comes from Paenibacillus sp. XY044, assembly GCF_002257645.1. GTDB lineage: Bacteria > Bacillota > Bacilli > Paenibacillales > Paenibacillaceae > Paenibacillus_AQ. Next base: position 399,106 of record NZ_NQMO01000001.1, read on the forward strand.
CGGCAGGGGTGCCAACGACCCCGGTGGGAACGCCAACAGGAACACCAACGGGTACGCCAACTGGTACGCCAACGGGAACGCCGACCAGTAAGGTACCTGCGGGAACCCCACAAAACCAGACTCCTTCTGCGGGAACCGGGAACCAGGCTCCATCGGGAACGAATAACGAGCAGGCTCCTGCGAAGGGTGACGCTTCGGCTTACGCTCAACAGGTGCTGGATCTGGTGAATCAGGAACGCTCCAAAGCAGGTATGGATGCGCTCAGCATGGATTCCAAACTTTCCAACATGGCGATGGACAAAGCCAAAGACATGTATGACAACAAGTATTTTGACCATAACTCCCCGACTCACGGGTCTCCTTTCGACATGATGAAGGAATACGGAATTACGTATAACTCGGCCGGAGAGAATATCGCCAACGGGCAGACCACCCCTCAGCAGGTGATGCAGGACTGGATGAACAGTCCGGGACATAAAGCCAACATCCTGAATAAAAGTTACACCCATATCGGGGTCGCTTTTTACAATAACGAGTGGGTGCAGGAGTTTACAGGATAAGTAAAGATTGCGCAGTATCGTATCACGATCAGCCTCTTCCGGTTTTGCCGGGAAGGTTGCATATGTAAAGGGAAAAGCCGGCGGCAAGCTCCGCCGGTTTTTTGGTGTATAATGGATGGGAAATGGGAAAGAGATCTGCCAAAATATCGTTAAAGTTGAGGGATGATCGATGATCCTATGGATAAACGGCGCCTTTGGCGCAGGAAAAACCCAGACCGCCTTTGAGCTTCATCGCCGGATACCGGATTCGTTCGTGTACGATCCCGAGAATGCCGGGTATTATATCCGCAAAAATATTCCACCCAGCATCAAGAAATCCGATTTTCAGGAGTATCCGTTATGGCGGGATTTCAACTATGCTATGCTGAAGCACATCGCAGGCGAATACGACGGAACGGTTATCGCTCCGATGACCGTGGTTGATCCGGTTTATTTTGACGAGATCGTCGGCCGGCTGCGTACTGACGGCGTTTCGGTAAAGCATTTTGCGTTATGCGCTCCGCGCGAAGTCATCCTGGAGCGCTTGAAAAGCCGGGGGGAACGATCAAACTCATGGGGGGCACAGCAAGCTGAGCGCTGTATTGAAGGTTTGTCCCAAGACATTTTCCGGGAGCATATCGATACCGTTCATCTGCCGGTCAGCCAGGTCGCAGAGCGGATTGCGGCCATGGCCCAAGTTCCTCTGCTGCCCGATCACAGAGGAGCGGTGCGGAAGAAGTTTGACCAAATCAAAACGCAATGGAACCATTTCCGGTTTTTTAACTAGGGGGAGTAGGAACATGGAAGCGGTACTATTCGATTTGGATAATACGCTGGTGAACCGTAAAGAAGCGTTTGAGCAGTTTTTGCAAAAATTTATCGACAGATTTGCTGCAGCGCAAAACTCCGAGCATCACCTGAAGCTGATGGAACGGCTGCGCTCCGCAGATCGGAATGGCTATCGGGAGAAGAAGGAACTGTATGAGGAAATGAGGCGGACGCTGCCAATGAAGGATGAGAAGACGACCGCAGAAGATCTTCTCGCTTATTGGTTCGCTGAGTTTCCTGGCTGCACGGTCGCTATGGATGGAGCGGAAGACGTATTGCGGGAGCTGAGCAGCATAGGCGTAAGGATCGGGTGCGTCACCAACGGCTCGGCCAGAACCCAGTATGCCAAGCTTGACCGGGTACAGCTGAGAAACTATTTCGATGTGGTTATCGTCTCGGAAGAAGCGGGGGTCAAGAAGCCCGACCGGCGAATTTACGAAATGGCGCTGGGCAGACTACAGGCCCGCCCGGAGAACTGCTGGTTTGTTGGCGACCATCCGGAGAAGGATGCACAAGGCGCCGCCGCCGCGGGCCTGCGCCCCGTACTGCTGCTCACGGCGACTTCTGATGCAGATGCCATCTTACCGGAGGGAACGTTGACCATAAACAAACTGCAGGAGCTCATTCCGTTATTTACCGGTCCGCTCTTTCGGTCTTGAGTATCCGGTAATACAACTGGAATGTTCCTGCAGGATGAACTGCTTAGATATTCAGGCTGGAGCGTTCTGCTTGACAGCCTGCGGGGACGCGGTTTTCCGCTTGCGCTCATTGAACATGAAGTAATAGATAGCCGATGCGCTGATATATAAAATTCCGGTCATGCTGAAAGTCAGCGCATAACCCCAATACGTCCCGTATACGGTAAGTAAATGGGACTGGACAGGCCCCATCGTGGCCCAGCCGAGCATGAACGCAGTCTGCGTCATCGAGTTGGCGATTCCTCTGCGGGCATCGGATACACGGTCGACGGTAATCGAGGACTGGATCGGATTGGCCGCATTCATCAGTGCCTGCCGGAAGAGGAAGCTGATGCAGGCGATTGCGAACAGGTTGGTGAAACCGGTCAGCAGCAGAAAAGGCAGGGACATCATTTGAAAAAGCACCACGGCCTTCACCGGGCCGACGCGGCTTGCCAGCGACGGACCGATCAGCATCGACACGATGGTCATAATCTGGCCCAGTGAGATCAGGATACCGACCGCCGTAAGGGAAACGGCAAAGCGGTTTGTAAAGTACAGATTGAGATAGGGCACCACCAGCCCCGAGCCCAGCCCGACAATCAGCTGGGCCAGCGTAAATTTGGCGATGGCGCTCCAATCCTCCCGGGACGTAGTCCGGGCCGGATGGGATGGAGCAGATTCGGGTAGAGCTGCCGAAGGATCTTTTTGGACAGCCGGACTTTTCCGGACGAGCATCAGCGGCACAAACGCAAGTACGCTGGCCGCTCCCCCGGCGAACAGAACCGCTTGCAGGCTCTGAATTTTGCTCCAGCCGGCGGATTGAAGCAAATCGGCCAGGTAACCGCCGCCGCTGCTTCCGATGACCTGGGCGGCCAGCACGAGAGAGAAGTGATAGCTGAACAGCTTCAACCGCTGTTTCTTATCCGAATTTCCGGCCAGGAACGGGACGGCGATCACTTGAAAGAAGGCGGCAAACAGGCCGGCGGCAGCAGACAAGAGGATCAGCGCGGATTCACCGCTGGCGAGCGACCTGCCCATGAAGCTCAGGCCCGTAAACAAAGCACCGGTCATTAACAGCAGTTTATGGCTTGTACGGTCCCCTAGCAGCCCGATCGGTATGAAAATAAGTGCCGTTGCAAACGACTGTACGCTCACCAAGGTTCCGTTCATCGTATCGGGATAACCCAGCGCTTGCACGTAAAGATTGTAAAGCACCGAGAACATGCCTGTACCGATCTGATACAACAAATTGGCAAGAAAAAAAAGCCGGATATTCCGGTTGAAGCGATTCCATTCTGACGAGACCTGATGCAGTAGCCGCATGGTTTAATTAATCCTCCGTCCTGATTCATTAGCTTCTCTATTGTAGCAAGCGGCTTTCAGGGTGGAAAGGAAAACTTTACATAAGGCATGTACCAAAATAGAGGCTAATCCATGATACCGAAAGAGGTGGTTACGAGATGAAGCTAACGATTCAACCATGGGGACCCGGCGAGGCTATTCCCTATGACCTGCTGCTGCTTGCAGATCCATCCAAAGAGATGGTTGATGATTACGTCGCCAGGGGCAGAGGCTACGGAGCTTACACGAACGGTGAAGTGGCGGGAGAGTATGTACTGATTGATACGCATCCGAAGACAGTCGAAATCGTCAATATTGCGGTGCGGGAAGATCTGCAGGGCAGAGGGATCGGCAAAATGCTGGTCGAAAGCGCGATTGAGGAAGCCAGGAGGCTGGGCGCGCATGCGGTGGAAATCGGTACGGCCAACTCCAGCTTTCTTCAATTGAAACTCTATCAACGCTGCGGTTTTCGGATCGTGGGCGTGGACGCAGGCTTTTTTATCCGACATTACGAGGAAGTACTCTATGAAGAAGGAATCCAGGTGCAGGATATGATCCGGCTCCGTCTGGATTTGAATAAAGAATAGTTCGGCAGGAAGCGGTCCGGACAGCCTCAGCACGGCAGGGGATATCTATTAAAATATGTTGCAATCTAGCGGCAGGTATCGTTGCATTGATAGATTTCAGGCATAAGATAATCTATCAAATGGTAAAGGAGGTCATGTCACATGGCTATTTTGTTACCAGAGCAGTTCTTCTCGCTGGCTGCAGGCGTGGGTCAATCTTTCTATGAAAATCTTGCCGGCGGAATCAACGCTGCGGTCACGGTAAACAACACGTCAGTCAATCCGGTACAACTTGTCATTACCCGTGTCAACGCGCCTGTTGTCACGTATACGATCACGGCTGCAAACAGTTTGACGCTGTCGGTGGACCGCCTGCTCGTCGCCGCTCTGCTGACTACGGCTGCCGGTACGGCATTTGGTACGATTCAAATCGCTACCTCTGATTTCTAATCCGTATTACCACTTCTGCACCAGCTTTTGCCCATCCCCATGTTAACTTGAGCCTCTGGCCGGAATTTTCCGGTTGGAGGTTTTTTTCTGCGGCAGGAGCAAACCAATAGGAGATGGTCGATCTAAAATGTAATTTTTGCTGGGAAAATGATTTGGGAAAAGTTAATATTAGTAAAAACGTCAACGGATGGAGGGTGAGTTTGAATGATTATCCGAGAACGCCAAGATAGCTTCGTCCTGATCCGCCAGCATGATCATGCCCAGTTGTCGGGACAGATTGCAGAGCATTTATTGCCGGCGTGGCTGCCGCCAGGGGTGGACCGCGAAGCCGCGGCACTGGCCATCACTCAGCATGATCGCGGCTGGAGATATTTAGACCATAGTCCGCTATGGGATCAAGAGAGCGACAGCCCGTATTCCTTTATCAACTATCCGCTCGGACCCAAGCTGTCTTCGTACCGTACCGGCCTCGATGAAGCAGAGGCGATGGACCCGTATGCAGGTCTGCTCTGCAGCATGCATTATGCGTCGTTCCAGCAGATCCGCTATGCCAACGAGGCGGAAACTGCCCGGTTCTACAAAGAGGAGCTCCTTCGGCAGGAAAGGATTCATCATCAGCTGAGCGGATTGGACGCCAAGCGGGTAGAACGCCATTTCAATTTACTGAAGCTTTGCGACAGTCTGTCGCTGTACGTATGTCTCAATGAGCCGGGCGCGTCCAAGGATGAGGAGCATCCATGGTACCGCGAAGGGATTGAGACGGAGATTGCCGGGCTCGGGGATCTTACGGCCCGATGGGCGAATGAAGATAGCGTGACAGTCAGCCCGTCTCTGTTCCAAACGGAGTTTATGGGGTCGGTTACGCTAAAACAAGTATCCAAACAAGCCATCAAGGCTCAGGGATTTGAGGCAGCCTACGACATCGCCCCGGAAATGACGCAGAATATTATATTCCGGAACGAATGAGGAAGGGTTAAATAGAAAACAAGGAGTGCAAGGAATGAAGACTACCAAAACAGCAGCCGTGGAGGTCGCGCTGTACACGATGTGTCTGGTACGGGACGGCGACCGGGTTCTGCTTCTGAATCGCCCTGATAGCCGAGGATTTCCCGGATATATCGGCCCCGGAGGCAAGGTGGAATTCCCCGAGAGTCTCTCAGACGGGGCGATCCGCGAGGTGTGGGAGGAGACCGGGCTACGGGTAAAGGATCTGGAGTTTAAAGGAATCGATGAGTTTGCCGATCCGGTGAAAAATTTCCGCTACATGGTGTTCAATTACGTCGCCAACGCCTACGAGGGAGAACTCCTTCCTGATCCACCGGAAGGTGAGCTCCGCTGGGTGACGATAGAAGAAGCGCTGGGGCTGCCGATGCAGCCCTGGTTCCGCAAGAGGTTTCCGCTCTTCTTCGAGGAGGGAACGTTTGAAATCCATGATGTATGGGATCAGGAGAATCAGATCACGATTGCAGAATCCGTCAAGAAACTGTAGGCAGGGGGCGGTTGTATGGATCATGTATATTTAAAACCCGTTAAGGACGATATCCGCCAGCAGTGCATTGAGCTTCGCCCCGGGGATGACCAGCTGAGATTTGTGGCCTCGAATCTAAATTCATTGCAAAAGGCGGTCGAGGAGAAAACCTGCAATCCCTATGCGATTTACGCAGGTGATACGATGGTAGGATTCGCATTGTTCGATGAGGAACCTTATCCGGACGACGGCTGCTTCTGGATCGTCAGGTTCATGATCGACCGGAATTATCAGGGCAGAGGTTACGGCAAAGCAGGATTATCCGCTGTACTTCGCAAGCAACGAGAACATCCGGCATGTACCGTAATCAGAATTTCGCATGTTCCCGACAATACGGTTGCAAACCGGCTGTACAAAGGATTCGGTTTTGAAGAGACCGGTCAATTTATCAATGGGGAACTTGTCCTTGATCTTGATATTTCATGATGATCCGTTGGGAGGAAGATTTATGATTCTGGAAGCTGCGATGCTGCAGGTGAAGCCGGGTCAGGGGGATGCATTTGAGCATGCCTTCCGGGAGGCTTCGGCCATTATATCGGCCATGCAAGGGTACATCGGACATGAGCTTCAGCGCTGTATGGAGGTCCCAGACAGATACCTCCTTCTCGTGAAGTGGGAAACGCTTGAGGACCACACGGTGGGATTCAGGCAGTCCGAATCCTATGCCCGGTGGAAAGGGCTGCTGCACCACTATTACGACCCTTTCCCGGTCGTTGAACATTTTGAACAAGTCACCTTGCAGGCGCCATCTTGAAAGGATGGCCCCACAACGAAATGAGGAGGAGCATTGTGCTTCGACTCGTTAGCCGAACGGAAGCGGTATATTACTCAAACAAAGAAACGCGCGGATCATGCCCCAGATCGTGGACGAGCATGGAATGAAGCTGGCCCCGGTGATGGTATAGATGCGCCACAATTTCCAGCAGCCAGCCGAACCGAGTGTAGGATGCCCCCCAGTACGAGGAAACCTCTTCCTGAAGTTGGTGCTCCGTCAACTGGTCGTATTTCTGAAAAAGGGATTCATAGTTACCCTTTAAAGCTTGGCGGATGCGTGCACTCGTGGAATACGACGTACTGCTGTAAAACGCAGCCATCTCTTGCTGTGAGGCACCGTCCGAAATGATCGAATCGGCCAGAGGCAGCATAGCGATATGCTCCAGCAGCTCGCCTACAGAAAATTTGCCGGGGGTCGGGCGCTTGGGCAGGTCGCCTTCATCCAGACCGTCCATCATCTCGAGAATGGAACGGATGGCCACGTTTATATGATGCATTGCGCTTTGGCAGCAGGGATTCATTGTTTCATCTCCTCCATCGTTGCTGGTTTGTATGCATATATTGAAAAGGAAGAACAGGAACATGTGTTCTTGTTCTTTTTTTATTATAATCGCATGTCGGAAGGCTATCAAGTTTTTTACAATAACCCTCATCTCTTGCGAGGGATTGATGCAGGGGAAAGCATGTTTTGCGAAGAGGAGATTTTCAGAAATGAACATCAGACAGGCGGTTGTTGAGGATTACCCGGCGCTTGCAGCGGTCCATGTGGAAAGCTGGAAAACAACCTACAGAGGCCTGATCGCTGACTCCTATCTGGATCAGCTGACGGTAGAGAGCCGGCTGGAGCGGTGGAAGCAGCTCTTAAGCCGGGAGGACGTTGGCTTTTGGACATTCGTTTCCGAGGATGAAGACGGACGGGTGTGCGGGTTTATCCAAGGGGGAGCCTGCCGTGAAGAAGAAGCCGGGTATGATGCGGAAATCTATGCGCTGTATTTGCTTCAGGAGCATCAGGGAAGGGGACTCGGGAGAAGGCTGGTGGACACGCTGACCGCAGCGTTCCGGGAGACCGGCTTCGCTTCCATGTACGTGTGGGTGCTGAAGGATAATCCGGCGCGCCAGTTCTACATAAAAATGGGCGGCAGACCTGTTTTCGATAAATCGCTTAGCATCGGCGGGCAGCCGGTACAGGAAACCGGTCTGGGCTGGGAAACGATTTGAAGCACGGAGAACCGGGTATTCAAAAAAGGAGGCGGAAGGATGAGCAGCATCATCGATTACTATAATCAGTTTGATGAATGGGGAAGGCTGGACCGGGAGCCGGTCGAATTTATGGTAAACCTGCATTTCATCAAGCGGTATTTGAAACCGGGTTCGCGTGTGCTCGACAACGGGGCGGGACCGGGGAAATATGCGATTGCGCTGGCGCAGGAGGGCTATGACGTGACTTTAACCGATCTGTCCCCGCACCTCGTCGGCGTTGCTGCCGACAAGGTGAAGCAGCATCGCCTGGAGGCACGGTTTCAAGGGATACACGTGGCCGATGCAAGAGATCTCGGGAGATTTGAAGATGGGCGGTTTGACGCCGCTTTGATGCTTGGCCCGCTGTACCATCTTCAGCAGGAGGAGGACCGGCATCAGGCTGCCCGCGAACTGTTCCGGGTGACAAAACCCGGCGGCCGCGTATTTGTCGCCTTCATGACCCGGACGAGGCATCTGATCAATTCGCTGCAGCATCCGCAGTCCTGGAAGCCAAATCATACGATGGACGGCATTGATGAGTTTATGAGAACGGGCATATTCAATCACAGCGATGAAGGCCGGTTTACGGGAGCGTATTATTTTCCGATTGGAGAGATTTGCCCCTTCATGGAGCAGCATGGCTTCGGCAGTATTCGCCTGCTCGCGTCGGGGAGTGTGGTGCAGTCTATGAGCGAAGAGCAGTGGGCGTATTGGCGGGGCCGCGGTCCGGAGGAATTTCAGCGGTTCCTGGACCGTGTCATGGAGGCTGCGGAAGATCCTTATATTCTGGGTACTTCCTCTCATTTGCTGTATATCGGATCCAAGCCGTACTAACCGGAGGCTGGTGTGCTCTTATTTCGGATGATCCCGCTGCTCTCAGAAGCGTGACGCTTGTCCGTGTTTTTGTCCGGTAAACCGATTATACTGTTATTAACACAGTCTTATCGCACATACGGGAGGAAGAGCTTTGGAAGACTTGGTGCAGAGAGAGCACGAGATCATGAAAGTATGCCTGCTGGCCGGGCAGATCATGCTGCAAAGCGGAGCGGAGACGTACCGGGTGGAGGACACCATGGTCCGGATTGCCGCTTCTTTTGGCGTGGATAAAACGCATAGTTACATGACGCCTACGGGACTCATTTTTTCCATGGAGGATCCGCAGCCGATCACAAGGCTGAACCGGATTTCGGACCGGACGACGAATTTGCATAAAATCGACCGTGTGAACAGCGTATCCCGGCGCATCAGTAATGGGGAACTGACGATCGCTGAAGCGCGCCGGGAGCTGGAGAACATTCAGCGGACAGGCGATATCTATCCGCTGTGGCTGCGATTGCTGATGGCGGCTCTGGCCAGCGGATGCTTTCTGATCATGTTCCGCGGGATATGGCCGGATTTCCTGCCTGCGGCCGCAGCCGGAGGTCTCGGATACTATTGCACACTGCTGCTGCAGCGGATGATCCCGGTCAAGTTCTTCGCCGAGTTTTCGGGCGCGCTGGCGATCGGCCTGTGCGCAGTCCTGTTCGTCAAATTCGGCTTTGGGCGGAACCTGGACATTATCGTCATCAGCTCGGTCATGCCGCTCGTACCGGGACTGCTGATTACTAACGCAATCCGCGATTTGATGGCAGGCCACCTTGTTTCCGGCTTGTCGAAGGGGGCAGAAGCATTCATCACCTCTTTCGCCATCGGGGCGGGTATCGCGTTTATGCTGTCATTTCAATAAGGAGGGTGCCGCATGTACATTGAACAGCTTATCACGAGCTTCATCGCATCCGCTGCGTTCGGCATGCTCTTCAATGCGCCGAAAAAGGCGCTGCTGCAGTGCGGATTTGCCGGAATGGTCGGCTGGCTGCTGTATATATGGCTTCAGGATATGCACGTGCTGCGGATTACGGCCACCGTGGTCGCCAGTTATTTCGTAACGGTGATCAGCCATTTGTTTGCCAAAAGGTACCGCACCCCGATCATCGTGTTCAGCGTATCGGGTATCATTCCGCTTGTCCCCGGAGGAACGGCTTATGACGCGATGCGCAACGCGGTCGAGAACCAATATGACCAAGCCGTCCAGCTGGGAGCCGAGGCGTTTATGATTTCGGGCGCGATCGCCCTTGGCCTGCTGCTGTCGGAAGTGACCAATCAGCTCATCCGGAAATGGGTGCCTAAATGAAAGATATGCATATAGGCAAAAAAAATCAGGCGTCAGCGGTTCGAGTTGCTTCCCCTTAACGGAGGAGAAGCACCAAACCGGCTGCTTGGCCTGATTTTTTTGTCGTCTTCACGAAATTCCGCAGAAGCGGACCCCGTTTATTTAACACCGAGTCTCATCCGGTAGCTGAACAAAACCTGCAGCGTCTTTCCCTGGAAGAAGTCATCGACGATCCGTTTAAACCGTTCAATGTCTTCATCCAGCTCGTTCGAGTTTAGCCGCAGAACCGTTTGAACCCCGCCCTGGCTCATCGCGATTCCGAAGTACCGTTCGGCATCGCAATTCTCCGCATGATGAAACACGATTTCCTTTGTGAACCGGAAATGGCCGCTGTCCTGAATGCTCGCGAGATGTTTTTCCTTATCCCTTTTGACGGCCCGCTTCTCTTGGCTGAGGAGCTTGCGGATGATGTCGTCCGCCCGGTTGATCACTTCTTCGTAGGCCTGCTCGACCTGCCAGTGCAGCGTCGGCGGCCAATCGCAGTCATAGGCGGCGAAGATGCCGCCGGGCTTCAGCACCCGGGCAGCCTCCAACAGCGTGCTTGAAGGCTCCATCCAATGAAAAGACTGCGAGCATGTGATCATATCGGCGGTTTCGCTGCCGACGGCAAGCTGGTTAGAGTAGCCCGAGATAAAGCGAACATGGGCGGAGTCATTCAAACGCTCCAGCTTGAATTCCGCTACGCTGCGCATATCGTCATTCGGCTCGATGCCGATGACCTGGTCTGCATGCTCTTTCCAGATTAGCGTGGACAGTCCGGTACCGCAGCCCAGATCGAGCACCAGCTCGGGCCTGTGCTGCAGGTACCCTGACAGCAGGGACGTCACAAGGGGAGGTGCTGCGGGCCGGTAGCGGTCGTAAGTATCCCCGTATCCGGAGAAACGGTCGATGTTGCGCTGGTTGTTTCCCTCCGGAACGATGCTCATACGCCTCTTGTTTCAAAACGCTTCAGAATTTCGATGATAACCTGTACCGACTTCAGCATATTGTCGACGGAAATGTATTCGAACTTGCCGTGGAAGTTTTCTCCGCCTGTAAAAATATTCGGTGTCGGCAGTCCCATATAGGAGAGCTGGGAGCCGTCCGTTCCGCCGCGGATCGGCTTGACGAGCGGCGTGATACCGAGGCTTTCCATCGCTTCATAGGCTACGTCGACGATTTCCTTCACGGGTTCGATTTTTTCTCTCATGTTGTAGTATTGATCGCGCATTTCCAGCGTGACGCGTTCCTCGCCGTATTTTGCTTGAAGCTGCTTCACGACCTGGATCAGATGCTCCTTCTTGGCAGTAAACTCCGTCCGGTCAAAGTCGCGGATGATGTACTCCATCTTCGTCCGTTCGGTGTCCCCGTTTTGCGAGAGCAGATGGTAGAACCCTTCGTAGCCTTCCGTATGCTCAGGAGCCTGCTCCGGAGGAAGCATGGAATTCAGCTCCATGGCGATTTTGATCGAGTTCACCATCTTGTTCTTCGCCGTGCCCGGATGAACGTTGGTTCCTTGAATCGTGATGCTGGCCTTGGCCGCGTTAAAGCTCTCATATTCCAGCTCCCCGAGGGGACCACCGTCCACGGTGTAGGCAAAATCGGCGTTAAAGGCGGCAACATCGAATTTCTCAGGGCCGCGGCCGATTTCCTCATCGGGGGTAAAAGCGACTCTGACCGTCCCGTGCTTGATTTCCGGATGGCCGATCAAGTAGGCCATCGCCGTCATAATTTCGGCAATGCCGGCTTTGTTATCCGCGCCAAGCAGGGTCGTTCCGTCCGTCGTGATCAGCGTATGTCCTTTATATTGAGGCAGTTCAGGAAACAGCTTCGGAGAAAGAACGACGCCAAGCCCCGCATTCAGAACGATGTCGCCACCATCATAGTTGTCAACGATTTGCGGATTTACGCCTTTGCCTGTAAAATCCGTTGCGGTATCCACGTGGGCGAGGAAGCCGATCGTCGGCACGCCGTCCTTGTCCGTATTGGAATGAAGCGCGGCCATGACATAGCCGTTTTCATCCATCGTGACGTCCTTCATACCGATGGAATTCAGCTCTTCCACCAGCATTCGCGCGAGGGTAAGCTGCCCCGGGGTCGAAGGCGTAGTGCTGCTTTCTTCATTCGATTGGGTTTCCACCCTGGCGTAAGTGATTAACCGGTCCATGATTTCCTGTTTCAACATCCTTCAGCTCCCTTTATGTAAATTGGTGTACTACTTCATATGATATCATGGGCCAGGGGCAAAATCACAAGCTTGATCCGAAAAGCCGGGAGGGCAAAAGAGCCGCGGCCGGGCTGTCCTCCCCGTCCAAAACGAATTATAATAGGTTATGGAGGTGCGTTGGAAGTGACCGTTAATGTGTTCAGCCTTGTATTTTCGCTTGTCGTGATTGGTTTGATCCTTTTGTTCTTCTTCGGCTTGTTCAAATACGTATCCAACGGCAGCAGGCATGTCAGAAAATCCGATGCCGCCTTGAGGAGAGTTGAGGAAAAGCTGGACTACATTATATACAAAATGAATGAGAAACCGGGGGATGAGCGATGACTACAGGTCCTTTTAAGGCGACCATCCAATCGGCGGAGGAGCTTCGATCACTGAGCAGTCCACCCAGCGAATTGGTCAGGAACAAGGCCATTTCGCGTTTGGATCACCACTGCCGCGATTTTATTTCCAAGTCTCCGCTGCTGTTTCTGTCCACCAGCGATGCGAGGGGCAACTGCGACGTATCGCCCCGCGGCGATGCGCCAGGCTTTGTATACATAATGGATGATACGCGGCTGGTCATACCGGAAAGACCCGGGAACCGGAGGTATGATTCGCTTCTGAATATTGTGCAGAACCCGCATGCCGGGCTGATCTTTATCATCCCAGGGCTGGAGGAGACGCTCAGAATGAACGGGAAGGCCTGCATCACCACGGATCCTGAACTGATGGAGAAGCTGTCCGCCCAGGGGAAAATTCCGCAGATAGGCATCGGCGTGGAGATCGAGGAGTGTTATATTCACTGCGCCAAAGCCTTCAAGCGCTCCAAACTGTGGAATCCGGAGCATTGGCCGGAGGAGGAGGAGCTTCCAAATCCTGCTGCCATCATCGCAGAGCACGCGCGCGGTCTGAAGGTAACGGAGGAGCAGGTCGCGAGGTCACTGGCAGAGAGCTATGAAAAGCGATTATACTAATAGATCTGATATCATCTTTTACCAAGGGGGCTGGCCATGAGTATCATTCCGATGCTAGCAGTGCATGACGCCGCGGCGGCAATTGTTTTTTACCAATCGGTGTTCGGTGCCTCGGAAGTGAACCGTATCCTTACGGACGACGGGAGAACATCGCATGCCGAAATGCGGGCAGGCGATGCCCGGTTTATGGTCGCTGACGAGTTTCCTGAACATAATACCGCAGCAGAAACGCTTGGAGGAACGCCGGTGATTTTGTACATCGTCGTTGAGGATGCTTTGGATACAGCGAACAAGGCTGTTTCCGCAGGAGCGGTTACGCTTAGGGAGGTTGCCGCGCAGCCTCATGGAGACTCGGTCGGGAAGATCAGGGATCCATTCGGCCATGTATGGATGATTGCCACCCCTTTGAGGAAAACAAAGCAGGAGCTGTGATTCAAAAACATTTGAGCTTCCACAACGAATTCCCCGGGTTCGCCCGGTCGTGGCAAGCGTAGGGTTCATAACATAAGGAGGAAATGATGAAATCCCTTTTTCTATACAATTGGCAGGTGCGCGATGAATGGTTTGACGTCTGTGAGCAGCTAAGTCATGAAGAACAGCTGAAGGAGCGAACGGGCGGGGTGGGTTCCATCCTCAAAACCCTATTCCATGTCGCTGACGTCGAGTACAGCTGGATGCTTGCTGCGGAAGGCATGGAAGCTGAAGAACCAAAATTCGAGGATTACGCAACCCTGAGCGCTGTTAAGGCCCTGTCGGATCGCTATGTCACGGAGCTGCGTCCGCTGATTCTGGACAGAAACCCAGAGCGGGACGGAGAAATCGTCAAGGCCAGCTGGCACGCTGAGCCCCTGCGTTATGGGGAGGTTGCAAAGCACGTCATTGCCCATGAAATTCATCATATGGGTCAGCTGTCCGTTTGGGCCAAAGAGCTCCATGTGCCAAGGGTTTCCGCCAATTTTATCGGACGCGGGTTAGGTGAGAAGTAGATCTTGAAGGAAGGTTACGAAAAGGATGGAAATGCGGATTCAACCGATGTCCCCGGAATTTGCCGCCCGAATTTCTACATGGCGATATCCGGCACCGTATGACTTCTATAGTATGGAAGCAGATGAGGAAGACATATCCGAGTTGATGAACGGGGACTACGCAGCAGTGACGGATGCCGCCGGAAACCCATTCGGGTTTTACTGCACGGGCAATTCGGCCAGGGTTGCCGGAGGTTATGGGGCCGGGTTATACGCGGATGATACTTGCGTCGATTACGGCCTGGGAATGAAACCCGAGCTGACGGGGCATGGTGCCGGGCTGGATTTTGTAAAAGGAGGCATGGCTTATGTTTCCGATAAGTTTCCCGGAATGGGGATCCGTCTGGCCGTGGCCAAATTCAATCAGCGTGCAGTGAAGGTATACAGCCGGGCAGGATTCAAGGAGATATGCGAGTTTACCTCGCTGGTAGGGGGCGAGAACGTGCTCTTTACCGGCATGGTTTACAGATTTTCCGAAGAAACCCGGACAACATGATATAATAACTCCGGGGCTGACGGCCCCGGAAGGCAAAATCGCCGGGCAGCCGGTTAAATGGCGTCCGGAGCAATTATTAAGAAAAATCAGGTGAACAACATGCGAATTGCGCTTTTTGATTCAGGCCTCGGCGGACTGACCGTGCTGTCTGAAGCCGTAAAGCAGCTGCCCAACGAAGACTTTTTATTTTTTGCAGACACGCTTCACGTTCCTTACGGAACCAAGACAAAGGGTCAGGTTCTGGATTATGTCCGCCAGTCCGTGGACATGATTCTGCAGGACGAGATCAAGGCGCTCGTCATTGCCTGCAATACGGCGACGAGTGCCGCGGCGGAGGAACTGCGCCGGGAATATAACATTCCGATCATCGGGATGGAGCCCGCGGTTAAGCCAGCGGTCGAAAAGAACCGGATGACCGGGAAAAGGGTGCTGGTGGCGGCCACTCCGCTGACTCTGCACCAGTCTAAATACACCCAGTTGATATCCAGGGTAGATGACCATAGCATTGTGGACTCCCTGCCGCTCCCAGAGCTCGTAGGGTACTGCGAATCGCTCGAGTTTGACCTGGACAGGATGACTCGCTATTTTACGGACAAATTCGCGGATTACCGGCTGGAGGAATATGGGACCCTGGTGCTCGGATGCACGCATTTTCCTTTTTACACCCGGATCCTGCAACAGATCCTGCCGCCGCATATTGAAATCATAGACGGAAGCGCCGGGACAGTGCGGAGACTGGACTATATCCTAAAAAAAACAGGAATATCCGGAACGCAGCGGGGGGGAGATATCCGCTTTGCGTGCTCCAGCCAGGATTCCGAATATATGGCGAAAATGCAAGCCGCGTACGATTACTACAGCACTCAGGTTGCAGGCAACGAACACGCCGTTGATCCTAGCTTTTAAGCGGAACGAGCGGATCAGCTTAGCTCGGTTAGCCGCTGTAAAACGGGGCCGTCATAGCGGCCGCCATGGTAGCAGATGACAGATGCGATGTCGTAGGCGGCCAGCTGGGCGATGGACAGCTTCGCAAGCGGCATATCGACGGTCGCGGAGGGGTCCGGCCCGTGCAGTTCACCGTCAACGACCCGAAGGGCGTCGGCTGCGATCAGCGTCCGGGTCGGCCGATGGTATAAACTGATATGTCCGGGAGTGTGTCCCGGTGTACCGATCACGACGATGCCTCCGCAGATGGGGAGCTCTTCCCCTTCATGGATGATCGTATCGACCGGGGACCGGGGCGGATTCTCCAGGGTGGAGATGAAGGCATTCCGCCATTCAGCAGGCACCTCTGGAGGCAGAGCCGCTTTGGCCCGCTCTATGGCCTCCGGGGTTATCTTGATCAACCGTTTCTCTCCCTGGATATAGGGCTTTTCATCTTGGCTGGACATCACTTCGACCGATTGAGCGGCGTGTTGAAGTATGGCTGGCAGACTGCCGATATGATCCAAATCCTGATGCGTGATGATGACATGGGTAAGCGTATCGATGGAAAGGCCATGGGACTTCAGCGTATCCCGCAAGAGGGGATACTGCCCGGGATAGCCTGTGTCAATCAGGAGCGTATGGTTTCCGTCTGTGATGACCACGGGGTGGACGGTGTTGACGCTGCCCATCATGACGGCGGTTATGTCCAGCATGTACAAGCTCCCGGCAGATTGGTTCGTACTCATCGTTCGATTCCTCCCTAATTCTAACTCATGGATTTCATGACAGAGTCTATGATACGGATAGAAGGGCACAAAGTCAAAGTAAATATTATATTATAACATAAATAATAATTTTTGTCAAGTTTAATTTTGTGAACTGATGATTAATGTAGTGATCCGCTTTGAAAATTACCAAATAAACATGAAGGGAGCCGGTCGATGCATGATGTTCAGTACCCTGTTCTGCATACGGTGAGGCTGCGATTGAGACCGCTTGAGCCGGTGGACCGGGAAGCCGTATTTCGGCTGTTCTCCAACCCGGAGGTCACCCGTTTCATGGATATCGAGCCTTTGGAGAGCAGGGAGGAAGCGGACGAGATTATAGCACTCACACGCAGTTCCGGCTGCAGGTATGCCATTTTCGACCGTGAGAACGGAGCGTTTATGGGCACCTGCGGATTCCATTGTTGGGTCCGTGACGGGGAAAGGGAGAGGGCGGAAATGGGCTATGATCTGTCCCCGGAGTATTGGGGCAGCGGGTATATGCCTGAGGCGCTCGAAGAACTGATGAAGGTCGGCTTTGACGTCATGAAGCTGGACGAAATTGAAGCGCATGTGGAACAGGATCATCCCCGTTCCCAAAAGGTGCTGAAAAGGCTCGGTTTTCGGGAGTATCGCCTGAAGGATGGTCACCTGATCATTTTCAGAGCCGGAAAAGAAGATTTTGCCGGCCGCCGCACCTTTGAGAACGCCGTGGCGCTCCGGCAGTCGGGAAAAGCCGAGAAGTCCAGGGAAATTTGGCTTAGCTTGCTCGCGGACCGGCCAGAGCATCCGGAGATCTTGTACCAGACTGCATGGACTCATGACGTGCTTGGCCTGGAAAAGGAAGCCGTACCTTATTATGAAAAGGCGATTTCGCTCGGACTGCAGGGCGAAGAACTGGCGGGGGCAATGCTCGGGCTGGGAAGTACATACCGTACGCTGGGGCGATATGAAGACGCGAAGGACCTGCTGAAGCAGGCGATGGAGCGGTTTCCCGCACGAAGGGAATTTTCTGTTTTTTATGCGATGGCTCTGTATAATCTGGGGGAGCATGCCGCCGCGATGGAAATGCTCCTTGGACAGTTGGCGGAAACCAGCTCGGACAGCGGGATTCAATCCTACCGGAAGGCGATTGCCTTTTATGCCGATAAGCTGGATCGGGTGTGGGATTAGCCCTGCTTGCGGCAATCCGGGTGTGGATGTATAGGCTGAATAAAGGAGGTACCATGAACATCCAAGGCGTGAATCACTTCTGCTTTTCCGTTTCGGATCTGGACCGTTCCACCGCGTTTTACAGGGACGTCCTGGGAGCGCAGCTGCTTGTGCAGGGCCGGAAGCTGGCTTACTTTGATCTTGCCGGACTCTGGATCGCGCTTAATCAGGAGGATGCGGAGCGGAAGGATACACCATCGACATATACGCATATCGCCTTTACCGTGAAAGATCAGGATTTTGAGGACTGGCTGTCCCGCCTGCAGGCATACGGGGTTCGCGTGCTTCCGGGGAGGCAACGGGATGAGAGGGACAAGCTCTCGGTATATTTTCTGGACCCGGACGGGCACCGGTTTGAGCTCCATACCGGCACGCTGGAGGATCGGCTAGCCTATTATCGGGAGACGAAAAGCCATATGCAGTTTTACGACAGGGAGGATGTTGGCAAATGACGATGATCGGATTTGTAAGGCACGGCATCACGGATTGGAACATTGAGCGCAGGGCGCAAGGACAGACGGATGTCCCTTTGAACGAAACCGGACGGGCCCAGGCGAGAGCTTTGGCTGCACGACTGAAGAATGAGCAGTGGGACGCCGTCTATGCCAGCGATTTGTCGCGGGCGCTGGAAACGGCTGAGACGATTGCCGCAACGCTGGGGCTCAGCGTCCGGATCGATCCGCGGCTGCGGGAAATCCACTGCGGGCAGATCGAAGGAACGGTGGAGGACGACCGGGTGCTTCGGTGGGGTGATAACTGGGCGGCGCTGGATCTCGGGATCGAGACCGACGACTCAATGATTGCCAGAGGCATGGAGGCGGTCATGGATATTTGCGCCAGCCATCCTGATGGACGCGTCCTCGTGGTGAGCCATGGGGCGCTGATCGGTACGCTGCTGCCCGTTCTTATTCCCCACACGGATACGTCGGAGCATCTGCACAACACCTCCATTACGATCATCCGAAAGATCGAGGAAAGCTGGGAGTGCGGGCTCTTCAACTGCGTCAAACATCTGGAGCAGTTGACGAGCTGAACTTCATCTGCTTGTTATGATTCGGACTTAGGGCTGCGTTTCCCTGAACTTAATCGTAATCAGTCTTTCGGTCACCGTGTTAAACCGGACGGTAACAATCACGGCAGCAGGTGCTCCTTGGCGGTTTAACAGCAGCTTGAACGTTTCCTCCGCCTCCGTCGGCGACAGGTTGATGCGTCCGATATGCTGGTAATCCGAAATTTCCGAGTTATATTTTTTCTGGGCTTCCTTCACGGCGATCAATCCCCATTTGGCATAGGGAGGATCAACCGAAGGGTCCGGCTCGGCAACGAGCAGCGCAAGAGAAAGCGCGAGGGACATGGCGATGGATTTGATGAATACGGCGGACATCCACTTCATAGCTCTACAGCCTCCTGGATTAAAATTGGACCGTTCACATGCAGCAAAGAGTACCGGCATACATAGAATTCCCATGTTTTGCAGGTCTATGAGGAATGGATCCATGGTTTCTCTGTGAATAAAACCGGCAAGTGAGTGCTGAAATCGTGTAATTGCTTTACGGCCCTGCCGGAAGCCGGGATTCATCCAGTATTAGCCGAAACAATGCTTTTCGTAACAGAGCAATACATAGGCAGATGGCATCATACGGCGGAGATACAGGCATCGGACCTGCCTTGCTAAATCAAGCCATAGATGGGATGGGATCATATGATAACGACCGTAACCATGAATGCAGCCATTGACAAGACATACTATTTGCCGGCTTTTCCGCTCGGGAAAGTATCCCGGGTCAGACAGTATTTGGCGGCCCCTGGGGGCAAAGGAAACAATGTAGCCAAGGTAGCCGCGCAGCTCGGGGCGGAAGTTACTGCTTCGGGCATCGTTGGTGGCATGAACGGGGAAATCATCAAGAAGCAGCTGGATGAAATGAACATTGCACATCATTTTGTCGCTGTGGAAGGGGAGTCGAGGCTGTGCCTCAACATCATCGATGAAGAGACCGGCTCGTCCACGGAACTCCTGGAGCCCGGTCCGGTGGTGGATTCCCGGGCGCTTGACGCGATGGAGCAGACGATGGCCGCCCTGGCACGCACGTCGAAGGTCGTCTGCATCAGCGGCAGCCTGCCGGCTGGCGCCCCGGCGGATTATTACATCCGCCTTGTCGGCGCGGCCAAGCGGGAAGGAGCGTACGTGATTCTTGACGCCAGCGGAGACGCACTCCGTTTCGGACTCCAGGCGAATCCCGATATGATCAAGCCCAATGAAGACGAGGTCGCTGCTCTGCTTGGCACCGGCATTCGGGATGAGCAGGAGCTGATCCGGGCTATGGAAGATTTGCTCCGCGAATACCGGATGGAGCGCGTCTGCGTGTCGCTCGGCGGTGCCGGCTCGCTGACCGTCACTTCGCAGGGCCGTTATCGTGCCGTAACCCCACCGATCCAAGTGGTCAACACGGTAGGCTGCGGCGATTCCTTTGTGGCAGGCATGGCCGTGTCATTGCTGAAGCAGCTTCCCGTCGAGGAGGGCATCGCCATGGCTGCAGCCGCAGGGACGGCGAATGCCTTGTCGGCCATGGCCGGCAGCGTCGATCCGGATACCTTCCACCAGCTGCTTGAGCAAGTGGAGATCAGCAGAGTATAAGAACCCGATCCGCAGAATCATGAGTTGTCCAGGCCGCGATTGCTGAATCGCGGCCTGTTTTCATACCCGGTGATATCAGGGAGGAAAAGCCCTGCAGCAAGGCGAATCTATTAATGCGGCAAAGCAAAATTGCGGCATGCACATCGACAGAAAAAAGAAGGGGTGAACGGCTTGATTCAAGCATTGATATTTGATTTTGACGGACTCATCGTCGATACTGAAACGCCGGCCTATCACGCTTTCTGCGAGATTTACAGGGAGCATGGCACCGAGCTGCCGTTGGAAACGTATGCGAAGTGCGTAGGCACCAATTTTGACGTGTTTAATCCGTATACGTATTTGTCCGAATGCGCGGGGAGGGAAGTGGATCCCGCTCTAGTAAAGGAAAAGGTCCACGTCATTTACCGGGAGCTGCTTAAGGATGTTGAAGTCAGACCGGGGGTTGAGGACTATTTGGCAGAGGCGAAGCAGCTCGGTCTGAAGATTGCGCTGGCTTCAAGCTCCTATTACGACTGGATTGAGCCGTATTTCAACAAATTTAAGCTGGAGTCATATTTCGACGTCATCTGTACGGCGGACCTGGTGTCCAAGGTCAAACCGGATCCCGAGCTGTACCTGCTGGCGCTGCAGAAGCTGGAGGTGACCTCGGACCAAGCGGTGTCGTTTGAAGATTCGCTGAACGGCTTTATCGCGGCCAAGGGAGCAGGCGTACATACGGTCGTCGTGCCCAATTCGATGACGCAAACCTTTCCTTTCGAAGGCTATGATATGATGATTTCCAGCATGTCGGAGATGAAGCTGCAAGATCTTGTCAGGGAGCTGGAATCGTAAAGCTTACAAAAGCCCGGAAAAACCTGCACTTTTTGCAACTTATTGATTGACGTATATTGGCAGTGCCCCTTATGATAATGAATAATCCAGTGGTTATTTAATTCTATGAAAAATGTCCGGGCAGGTAGTTCATGCACCCGTGTGCTCTGCTTGTTCGGAATTTTTCGCAATTATTTACTTTAACGCTTTCGTATGAGAAAGCGTTAAAGAAGAGAATCGGAAGGGGTTATGAACATGAAAAAGAGAAATTTGCTATTATCCGTCGTGATGTCCGCACTTCTCGTAACCACGGCGGCCGGCTGTGGCAGCTCGGGCAGCAAGACCGGCGGAGCTGAGTCCGGCGGGGGCACCGATGCGGCAAGCACAGACAAAAAAAACTACACCGTAGCCATTTCACAAATCGTCGAGCATCCTTCACTGGATGCCACGCGCGAGGGATTCATCGCCGCCCTGAAGGACGCGGGGATTGCGGAAGGGGATAACCTGAAGGTCGATTTCAACAACGCGCAGGGAGATCCGGCTAACAACCTTTCCATTGCCCAAAAGATCGCCTCCGGCAAAAATGATCTCGTTCTCGGCATTTCTACCGGCTCGGCACAGGCGCTCGTTCAGCAAGTGAAAGATACACCGGTATTGTTCGCGGCAGTTACCGATCCGCTGGATGCCAAGATCGTCTCGAACCTGGATCAACCGGGGGGCAACGTAACCGGGGGCTCGGACACGAATCCGGTAGCGGTTCAACGCCTGATGGATTTCATCGCCGAGAGTTTCCCGAACGTGAAGAACGTCGGCATCGTCATTAACGAAGGCGAGCCTAACGCGATCGTCATGGCTAAGAATGCCGAGGAAACGCTGAAGAAGCATAATATCAAGCTGGTGCGCGCGGCGGTAACGAACACGTCGGAAGTGAAGCAGGCTGCAGAGTCCTTGGTGGGACGGGTGGATGCGCTGTTCATTACACTGGACAACACCGTCGTTGACGGCGTGGATTCCATTATCCAGCTGGCGAACGAGAAGCACATTCCGTTCTTCTCGAGCGACCGGGATACGGTCGAGAAGGGAGCCTTCGCCACGGTCGGTTTTAAATACTATGACCATGGCTACCAGGTGGGCCAGATGGCGGTCGATATTTTGAAGAACGGCAAAAAACCGGGCGACATGAAGGTGTCGATGCAGGAGAAGCTGGACCTGATTCTTAACCTGAAGGCGGCTGAAGCACAGGGAATCACGGTAACCGACGCCATGAAGGATCAAGTAACGGACAAAGAAAACGATATTATTCAGTAATCGATCGAGGGGGAGTGGCCGGTATCTTCGTCCACTCCCTTCGTCATAAGGGAGGCTGACACCATGCTGGATTCACTACTGGGAGCGCTTGAGCTCGGGCTGCTGTACTCGCTGATGGCGCTCGGCGTATATATCACTTATCGTATTCTTGATTTTCCGGATCTGACGGTGGACGGCAGCTTTACCACCGGCGGCGGAATTGCCGCCGTGATGATTACCCACGGCTACAATCCATGGCTGGCAAGCCTTGCGGCGTTTGGCGGCGGGCTTCTTGCGGGAATTTGTACCGGGCTTCTCCATACCAAGGGGAAAATCAATGCGCTGTTATCCGGTATTATCATGATGATCGCGCTGTACTCGATCAACATGCGGATTATGGGAAAACCTAACACGTCCCTGCTTGGGGAAAGCACGGTCTTTTCGTCCGTGGATGCATTCATCACGATGCCGATCGCAGTGATTCTGATTTTGCTTTTGCTGAATCTGTTCCTGCGGACCGATTTGGGGCTTGCATTGCGGGCGACGGGAGATAACGCCCGGATGATCCGCAGTTTTGGCGCCAACACGAACACGACGACGGTTCTCGGCGTCAGCCTGGCCAACGGGCTGGTCGCTCTTTCCGGCGCGCTGATTGCCCAGCAGTCCGGATTTGCGGATATTTCCATGGGGATCGGCATGATCGTCATCGGGCTGGCATCCGTCATTATCGGTGAGGCGATTTTTGGATCGACGACCGTGATCCATACGACCATTTCCGTCGTGCTCGGGGCGATTGTGTACCGGATCGTCGTGGCGCTCGCGCTTCGGGTGGAATGGTTGGATACGTCCGACCTAAAGCTCATCACGGCCATCATCGTTATCATCGCTTTGGTGCTTCCAACCGCAAGGCGCGCCCTTCGGCAGAAGCAGCTGGCCAAGCGCCGAACCGAAGAGCTGTCCGGCCAGCTTAGCAGCAGCACAAGTCGGACGGTCGGAGGTGATTTCTGATGCTGGAACTGAGCAGAGTATCGAAGCTGTTTAACCCGGGCACACCGGATGAAAAAATTGCACTGCACAATATTTCGCTGAAGCTGAATCCCGGCGACTTCGTCACGGTGATCGGCAGCAACGGGGCGGGCAAGTCCACGCTGATGAATGTTATTTCCGGCGTCATGAAACCCGACGCGGGGGATGTGCGGATCGAGGGAGCGGCAATCAGCCCGCTGCCGGAATTCCGCCGGAGCCGCTGGATCGGCCGCGTATTTCAGGATCCGATGGCGGGGACCGCTCCCCACATGACGATCGAGGAAAACCTGGCGATGGCCTACGCAAGAGGCAAACGGCGGGGACTGGGACTGAGCGTCAAATCCGGTCGGCGGGCCATGTTCAAGGAAGAGCTGTCCAAGCTCGGCATCGGCCTGGAAGAACGGCTGCGGGCGAAGGTCGGTCTGCTGTCCGGAGGGGAGCGGCAGGCACTCAGCTTGTTGATGGCAACGTTCACCAAACCGCAAATATTGCTGCTGGATGAGCATACCGCGGCATTGGATCCCGCAAGGGCGGAGCTGATCACCCGGATCACCGACCGGATTGTCCGGGAGCTGAATCTGACGACCCTGATGGTCACGCACAATATGGAGCAGGCGATCCGGCTCGGCAACCGTTTGATCATGATGGACAAAGGCAGAATCATACTGGACATCAACGAAAACCGAAAAAAAACGCTGACCGTCGAAGAACTGCTGGCGGAGTTCGAACAAATCAGCGGACATAAGCTATCCGACGACAGGGTTGTCTTGGGATAGGAACCGGACGAAATAAATAAAAAGGAGCCTTCCGCGGATACAGCCGCGGGGGGCTATTTTTTTCTGCGCCGGCAAGGGAAATCCACTGAAGATGCGAAGGGGCGACTGCCCGGAATTTTCATCAAATGATATGAAGAGACGCTTCGGCGGAACCACGGGGAAATCGCGCAGCAGCACTTAGGGGATGCAGCCTGTCACCGGTTGATCCTGCTCGCGAAGAAACTCTAGTTATTGAAATTCGTTCCGACTAGTTCTAAAATATTTTAATGAAATGAAATGCTCATTCTATAGATTTCAGTATAGAAAGAGAACATCTGGTGGATGGAGGTTTCGATTTTGTTAGGGAAGATGAGGCTCAACATTCGGTCCAAGATTATTCTTGGATATATTTTTGTGCTCGTGTGCGTCGTGGTGTTCTTGGGAATGATTTCGAGCCGGGTTGCTTCACTGCAGCATGAAACCGATTTTATTAGCCAGCATGACATTGAGGTCCATGACCTTGCCCACAGTATCGAAAAGTCCTTGCTGGACATGGAGACGGGACAGCGCGGATACGTGATCACGGGGGACTCGAGCTATCTGGAGCCTTACACGGCGGCAAGCGCGAAGTGGGAAAGCGAGTATAACCAACTGTATCGTTTGCTGGCGGACAACCCCCAGCAGCAGAAAAATCTGGAGGACATTAAGGCCAATATCAACCGATGGGTTGAAATCGCGGGCAAGCCGTCGATTGAGTTGAAGCGAAGTGGTCAGGAAGCGGAAGTTCGGACATTTTTCCTGAGTGACCCGGGCAAGGCGGAAATGGACTCGATGCGTGAAAAATTCACGGCGTTTTTGGAGACCGAGAAAGCGTTGACGAACGAGCGGGTGCAGACGCTTGAGGACAATAACCGCAGGCTGATCACGATCATCTATATTCTTTGGATTGTACTTGCGGTCATATCGATTTCGGCGGCCATGCTGATATCCAGAAATATTGTTACGACGATCAGGGAAGTGACGGGCACGATCCGTGACATCGCGTCAGGCGGCAATTTAAACAAGCGCATTCACACCCGAACTAGGGATGAGATCGCAGAGCTTGGCAGTGCCACCAATGACCTGCTTCAGGAGGTCCAGCAGCAGAATGAAATGAAGGAACAGATTGCTGCTACCGCTACTTTGCTGCAGAACGAAGTGAACTTGGCCAGTCTAAGCCGCGTGTTTGTCAACCGGCTGGCTTCCATTTTTGAAGTGCCTTACATCGTCCTGTATGAAGCCAAAGAAGAGGAGCTTGCCCGAATCGCTTCCTATGCGGGAGAACATGAAGATCAGGCAGGCAAATCGGTGATCGCCTGGGGGCAGGGTCTCGTCGGGCAGTGTGCCGTCGATCAGAGGATGATCATGCTGAACCGGGTACCGAACAACTACATACATATTTCTTCGGGATTGGGGAGCGCCGTTCCGGCGTATATCGTTGTCGCCCCGGTCGTATTTGAAAGACGGACGCTGGCCGTGATTGAAATTGCCGCGCTTGAGGCGTTCAGCAAGCATCAATCGGATATGCTGCAGCAGCTTTTGGATACGGTAGGCGTTACGATGCACAGCGTAATTAACCGCATGGAAATCCAGCGTTTGTACATGGAAGCTCAGACCATGAACGAAGAGCTCCAGGCCCAGTCTGAGGAGCTGCAGGTGCAGACGGAAGAGCTGCAGGTTCAATCCGAGGAGCTGCAGATGCAAACCGATGAACTCCAGAGCCTGAATGATAAACTGGAATACCAGAAGGAACAGGCGGAGGAAACGGCGGCCGAAATGGAAAAATATGCGGAACAGGCGGAGCTCAGTTCCAATTATAAATCCGAGTTTTTGGCCAACATGTCGCATGAATTACGCACTCCGCTGAACAGCATGCTCATTCTGTCCCAAATTTTGTCGGAGAACAAAAACGGTACGCTGCAGGAGGAAGAGGTCAATTACGCCTCCGTCATCCATTCCTCCGGTACGGACCTTTTGCGGCTGATCAACGATATTTTGGATTTATCCAAGGTGGAATCGGGACAGATCCAGCTGGATATCAGCTCTGTCAATGCGAATGAGCTGCCGGAGATCATGTACCGCTATTTTGCCAAAACGGCCGAGGCGAAGTCGCTCGACTTCAGAGTGGAGATCGCGCCGAACGTAGGCGACATATTTTTCAGCGACGAGCTGAGACTCCATCAAATATTGCGGAACCTGTTGTCCAATGCGTTCAAGTTTACCGAGCGGGGTGAGGTGTCTTTAAGCATATACAAGCTCGATTCCGTCTCGACCCCGCAGTTTTCCATGCCTTATGAGACATTGGCCTTTGCGGTTCGCGATACCGGCATCGGTATTACCGAGGAGCAGCAGAAGGTCATCTTCGACGCTTTTAAACAGGCGGATGGGGCAACGGCGCGGAAATATGGCGGCACAGGGCTTGGACTCTCCATCTCACTCCAATTCGCCAAACTGTTGGGGGGAGAGCTGGTGGTGGAGAGCGAACCTGGAAAAGGCAGTACGTTCACGCTCTACCTGCCATACCAGACCGAATATGTCGATGAGTCTCCGATGATTCTGATGCAGGCCGAGGCAGCAGCAGCCATCTCCGGTCCTTTGGGTACCGCTGCATCGCAGGCCACGCGTCCACCTGGAAATCGGCTTCATGCGGAGGAAACGGTTTCCGATCTTTCGGCTTCAGAGGATATCTTTCTGGAAGACTCGGCCATTTTCGAAGGGAAGAAAATTCTGGTTGTGGATGACGACATCCGCAATGTGTATGCGCTGGCTAATGCCCTGGAGAAATATAACATGCAGGTGTTCACGGCACAGAACGGTTACGAATGTCTGGATTTGCTTCAGGCCGAGCCGGATATCGATATGATTCTGATGGA
Organism: Paenibacillus sp. XY044; assembly: GCF_002257645.1. Lineage (GTDB taxonomy): Bacteria > Bacillota > Bacilli > Paenibacillales > Paenibacillaceae > Paenibacillus_AQ. The sequence continues at coordinate 426,268 of NZ_NQMO01000001.1, forward strand.
CATCATGATGCCGGAAATGGACGGCTACCAGACGATGAGGAATATCCGGCAGACGTTGGAACTGACCGACCTGCCGATTATTGCTCTGACAGCCAAGGCGATGAAAGAGGATCGGGATAAGTGCCTGGCGGCAGGCGCTTCCGATTATTTGAGCAAACCGCTGAACATCAATGAAGTGATCGCCAGAATCAAAGTCTGGCTGACAAAGTCTGAAATATGAAATAGGATCAAATGAAAAGCGACCTACCCGGGCATCCGGTTCGGGCGCTTTTTTTTATTTAATAAAACAGGCGAACTCGGCGTATTTTTTGAAAAATCTGCCTTGACAAGAGGTTGGTTAGGTGAGAAAATGTACGCGCGTACATAAATCGGTAAAGGGGGAGTTGCCATCGCATCCCGCAAAGAAGTGGCCGAACTAGCCGGGGTATCGGAAGCGACGGTATCTCGAGTGTTAAACGGAGTTGGCCCTATGAAAGAAGAAACGAGACAACGCGTCATGGAAGCTGCCAAGAAGCTGAATTACGTACCCAGTGCGCTGGCCCGTAATTTTGCGACCAGCCGCAGCGGCAACATTGGTGTCGTTCTTCCATATGTGCCGAAGGTGCATATGTTTTCGAGCTATTTCTTCTCGGAAATTTTGAGCGGAATCGGAAGCAAAGCGAGAGAGCATGGTCATGACATCCTGCTGCTGTTTCAGACGCCCGACGAGTCCATGGATTATGTCCGCTGGTTTCATGCGCATAAAATCGATACATGCATCATCTTGGGGGCAAAGGATGATCCGGAAGAACTGCGGGCCCTTCGCCGGCTCGCAGAGGAAGGACTGCCTTTCTGCTTGATCAATCAGCACTTTGAAGGCGAGTTCTTCAGCGAAGTAGACGCGGACCATGTGCAGGGCAGCTATATGGCGGTCCGGCATTTGATCGAACAGGGATTTCGCCGGATCGCCTTTATGAACGGACCGCTCACCTACTCCAACAGCCGTGATCGTCTTCAAGGCTGCGAGAAAGCGCTTGCTGAAGCGGGCTTGGTGCTGGAGGATGGCCTGATCTTCGGGGGGAACTTCAGCCGCAGCAGCGGCATCGCCGCTGCCGCCGAATTGATGAAGGTCATCGATCAAGTGGATGCCGTCTTTGCCGCTAACGACCGGATGGCCATCGGTTTGATGCAGGGACTCCGGGACCTTGGGCTGTCTGAGGAGCGCTTTCCGGCCATGTTCGGCTACGATAATTCGGATGCCTCGCAGGTAACGACGCCTGAGCTGAGCAGCGTAAAGGTTCCTTTATACGAGATGGGGGAAATTGCGGCCGCCGAAGTGCTGAAGCGGCTGGAGCAGGGAGCATCGGCTCCGGATCAACCATTTCGGATCATGCTTCCGACTGAGCTGGTAATCCGGGCATCGTCCCAGAATCTGCGGTCCTGATGAACCAGGAAGTTCAATATACCAAAGAGATGGAGGAATTCGGATGGAAATGAAAGCGCTGCGAATTGGCATGGTAGGCTACAAATTTATGGGGAAGGCCCACAGCAATGCGTACCGGGCGCTGCCCATGTTTTTCCCGGAGGCGCCGATTCAGCCGAAGATGGCGGCTATTTGCGGTCGTGATGCCGAAGCTGTTCAGCAGGCGGCGAGGCAGTACGGCTGGGCTGATACAGAGACGGATTGGCGGAGCTTGGTAACGCGTGATGACATCGATCTGATTGACATCAACGCGCCAAGCGATGCGCATAAGGACATCGCACTGGCCGCGGCTAAGGCAGGGAAGCATATTTTCTGCGAGAAGCCCCTGGCCCTGACGCTTGCCGACTCGCGTGAAATGCTGAAGGCTGCGGAAGAGGCGGGAGTGAAGCACATGGTAGGCTTTAACTATCGCTTCTCGCCTGCGGTCCGGTTGGCGAAAAATCTGATCGAAAGCGGCAGACTGGGGCAGATCTATCATTTCCGCGCCTGGTTTCTGCAGGATTGGATCCTGGACCCCGCCTTCCCTCTCGTGTGGCGGCTGCAGAAAGATATCGCAGGTTCCGGCTCCCACGGCGACCTTGGCGCCCATTTGATCGATTTGGCCCATTACCTCGTCGGGGATATCCAGGAAGTCATCGGCATGAGCGAAACTTTTATCAAGGAGAGACCACTCGCGGAAAATATGACCGGGCTCAGCGCCAAGGGCAGCCTGGGCGGACCGATGGGAAAAGTGACCGTCGACGATGCGACCCTGTTTATGGCCCGGTTCGCCGGAGGCGCGCTCGGAAGCTTTGAGGCGACCCGGTTTGCGGCGGGACACCGCAGCACGAACTCGTTCGAGATCAACGGCAGCAAAGGCAGCGTCAAATTTGATTTTGAGCGGATGAACGAGCTGGAAGTGTATTTTACCGACGATCAGGAAGATGTGCAGGGCTTCCGCCGGGTGCTCGCTACCGACGAGGCCCATGCTTATTCCCATGCTTGGTGGCCGGCAGGACATACCATCGGCTTTGAGCATACGTTTACGCATGAGATGCTGGAGCTGATGGAAGCAATCCACGAAGACAGACAGCCTTCCCCGAGCTTCCATGATGGCGTGAAATGCCAGGCTGTTCTTGAGGCCGTGGAACGTTCCGTTGAGGAACGGCGCTGGGTGGAAATTTCGGAAATGTAGGCCAATCAGGAGAAGAAAATGAACTGCGAATAGAGAACATATCAACCGTAGACAAGGAGCGTGCCGCATGAAAAAAGCACTGATCGTATGGGGCGGCTGGGATGGCCATGAGCCCAAGCAGGTAGCTGAGATTTTCAAAAACGTGCTGGAAGCCGAGCAGTTTGAAGTAGAAGTATCCGATACGCTGGAGGCGTTTGCCGATAAGGAAAAGCTCCTTGGGCTTGACCTGATCGTCCCCTGCTGGACGATGGGAGAAATCCGGAACGAGCTGGTGGCAAACGTGTCCGAGGCCGTCCAGAGCGGCGTGGGCCTCGCCGGCTGCCACGGTGGCATGTGCGACTCCTTCCGGACGCAGGTGGATTGGCAGTTCATGACCGGTGGACAGTGGGTCGCCCACCCGGGAAATGACGGTGTGGAGTACATGGTTAACGTGACGGACGGAGAGGAAGGTTCCCTGCTGCACGGCATTGGAGACTTTGAGGTCGCGAGCGAGCAGTATTACCTGCATGTGGATCCGGCGGTAGAAGTTCACGCCACGACCCGCTTCCCGGTTGCTCATGGCCCGCATTCGGCCAACAAACCGGTTGACATGCCCGTCGTCTGGACCAAGTACTGGGGAGGAGGACGCGTCTTCTATAATTCGCTCGGCCATCATGCCGACATCGTCGACATGCCTCAGGTGAAGGAGATGATGAGACGTGGCTTCGTTTGGGCCGCCGAAGGCAAAGAAGTCGGCTCTACCTGGCAGCCGGAGAATGCATATAACGGAATGGGAGACAGCCAATATTAAGGGGAGGGTTACACTTGGAGCAGATAAAAGTAGGCATTATCGGCTGCGGAAAAATTAGCAGCATTTATATGGAGAACTGCAAAAAATTCGAAGTGCTGGATCTGGTAGCATGTGCAGATATCGATAAGGAGCGTGCCGCAGAAAAAGCCGCGGAATTCGGTATCCCCAAAGTTTATACCCCTGAAGAGCTGCTCGCGGATCCCGAAATTCAAATCGTCATTAATCTCACCATCCCGGCTGCGCACGCGTCGGTCTGCCTGCAGGCACTGGAAGCCGGCAAGCATGTCTACGTTGAAAAACCGCTGGCCGTCACGCGCGAAGATGGGCAGAAGGTGCTTCAGCTCGCTAAGGAGAAGGGGCTGCGTGTGGGCTGCGCGCCGGAAACGTTCTACGGCGCCGGCATTCAGACCTGCCTCAAAGTGATCCAAGACGGCCTGATCGGCCGTCCGGTCGCAGCCACGGCATTTATGCTTGGCGGCGGTCATGAGACCTGGCATCCGGATCCCGAATTTTATTATCAGGCAGGCGGAGGACCGATGTTTGACATGGGGCCGTACTACCTGACCGCACTCGTGCAGCTGCTCGGTCCGATCAAGACGATCACGGGCATGACCGGCAAAGCGCTGGAAGAAAGAACGATCACCAGCTCCAAAAAATACGGTCAAAAAATTCCGGTGGAAATCCCTACTCACGTCGCCGGATTGATTCAGTTCGATGAAGGCGCGATTGGAACGATCATCACCAGCTTTGACGTATTCGGCGGCAGCAATCTGCCGAACATCGAGATTTACGGCACAAAAGGTACGCTGCGCGTGCCTGATCCGAACAACTTCGGCGGTAAGGTGCAGTACCGGCTCGCCGGCGAATCCGAGTGGAGGGAACAGCCGCTGCTGTTTGGCTACACCGAAAATACCCGCGGCATCGCCGCAGCCGACATGGCGTACGCGCTGCAGAGCGGGCGGCCTCATCGGGCGTCCGGCGAACTGGCGTACCATGTGCTGGAAGCCATGTGGGCGTTCCACGACGCTTCGGATGAGAAAAAACATTACGAGATGCAGAGCACCTGCACGCCTCCTGCGCCGATGCCTACCGGCCTTGCACCTTATACATTGGATCAATAAAGTTCAATTCTATAATCTTCAAAAAGCCTCCGTCAGCAGCCTGGACTGCTGGGGAGGCTTTTTGGACTGTTCCCATGATCAATGAATCAGTTTGCTTTCCTTCGCCTTCTTGACGAGGCCGGCGGCAAGCTGGTTGATGATCCCTTTCAGCGCAAGACCGATCAGGAGCGTGATCACGACATACACGCACATGATGAGCAGATCGCTGCGGACGACATCCCATAGCATCCCGCCAACCGCTTCGCGCATCATGCTGATGCCGTAGGTGAACGGCAGGAACGGATGGATCGCCCGGAAGAAAGGCGGCGTCGTCTGGATCGGAAAGGTCCCGCCCGACCCGGCCAGCTGCAGTACCAGCAGGACGATGGCGAGCGCTTTGCCGATATTGCCGAACACGGAAACGAGCGTGTAGACGATCAGCATAAAGACGGCACTGTTGACCAGTCCGAACACGATGAACCAGCCTTTGTCGACGACATAGGTTCCCAAGATGAACATGTCACCTGCCGTAACGAGGACGGATTGCAGCAGCGCCAGCGTCAGGAAGGTCAGGAATCGGCCGAAATAGATCTGAACGCTGTTATATTCCGCCCCGGCTGCCTGTGAATGCACTTCCGTCGTTACCAGGGATACGAGCAGCGTCGCTCCGACCCAGAGCGCCAGCGTCGAAAAGAAAGGGGACATGGCGGATCCGTAATTCGGAATCGGAAACAGCTGGTTTTCCTTCAGCACGACAGGCTCAGCGAAAAACTGGCCCTCCTGCTGGAAGTTGTTTTTCAGCAGGTCGATGACCTCCTGCAGGTTGCCTTCCGTTTCGAATTTGCGCATCCGGTCCGCTAACTCCTTGACTTTGGCTTCCACACCCGGAAGCTCCTTCTGGATGACGGAAACGCCCTGCGTGCCGATAGCCAATCCCTTGGAAGCGTCGGACAGCACCTTCTTGACGTCTGGCAGGCTCTGAACGGCAGAATCCATGACCTTCTTTGCTTCGGCGGCGGTCTTGGCCGCCTTCTGCAGCCCGCTTGCGATCGCCGGCTGAATTTCGCTGTCGTACCGTCCGAGGATGTCACCTAATAGACCGGATACGTCGCCGGAGAGCGTGTTCAGCTTGTTCACCAGATCCGCTGCCGGCTTCTCGCCTTTCTTCACCGCGCTGTGGATCTGATTGACCAGCGTCAGCTGCGACTGCATTTTGTCCCGGACCTGCTTCAACTTGGAGCTGACGAAGTCCAGGCGGCCGCCTGCGGTTTGGTTCAGCCGGTCGAACCAGTCGATTAGCGCTTGTTGAACTTCCAGGCCGGTAGTTAACCTGGAGGATATCCGGTTCAGCGCATCGAGCGCAGTCTGCGGATCGACATCCGGATCCTTCAGCAGTGCGGTCAACTGCTCCGTAGCCATGGAAGTCTGCTGCAGAAGCAGCAAATCCTGCTTCACATTCGGCGCGATATCCTTGGCGGCCGTGGACGCCTTCCCCATGAAATCATCCAGCCCCGCCGCCAGTTGCTGGCCGTTCTTGGCGAGATCGGTCACGAGCGGAAGAGCACCTTGAGCTTTGGATACCAGCTCGTTGGTCGTATGGATGTCCTGCGCGGCCGTGTTTACGGCTTGATTGATCTCCGGAAAATTCTTCTCCAGCTCGAACACCAGCGAGCGGACCTTCTCGATGGTCGGCAGCTGATTTTGCAGCTCGATGCCAAGCTCGTTGAAAATTTTGAAGATCGTGCCGTTGGCGGTTCTGACGAAGTTTTTGCTGACTTCCTGTATGATGCCGCTGGCTCCGGAAGAAGTGATCTTTGGTGACACGGCATTGATCTTCTCGTTCACGTAATACAGAATTTCGGCGTGTGTCGGATTGCCCGACAGCACCGTTGCAATCGAGGCTGAAAAATTTTCCGGAATGATGATGCTCGCATAATAATCCCCGTGCCGCACGCCTCTCGTGGCATCCGCCTCGGAGACGAACCTCCAGCCCAACTTATGGTTGTCCTTCAGCGAGGCGATCACTTCCTTGCCGAGGTTCAGCGATTTGCCCTTCATCGTCGTTCCTTTGTCGTTATTCGCGACGGCAATCGCAATATCACCGGTATTGCCGTACGGATCCCACGATGCCTTGATGTTGAACCAGGCGTATAGGGAAGGGAGAATCACAAGGCCGGCGATGATGACGAGTGCGGCCCAGTTCGTAACGATGTTTCTCACATCTCTGCCATAGATGGAAAAAATTTTGCTCATGGAGAACACCTGCCTCAATAATACCGTTTTGGTTAGTATTTCATCTGAGGAAGGGCGTCATACCGGAAACCGCGAATCCTGCCTTACCAGCCCATTCTTTCCTTCAGGGACGTGATATGCGCAAGGTGGTGATTGCCGTGCCATGCATAAGTGCACAGATGCTCGTTCAAATTGGTTTCTCCACTTGCTGGATGGAGGTAGGTTCTGAGCCACTGGTCACCGTTCAAACTCTCGAGCACAAGCACGAAACGGACGTGCAGCGCGTCCAGCAGATCCAGGGATATCTCAGGATCAGGCAGCGCGGAATCCGCAAGTTCAGCCCATAATTGCTCCTCATAAGGTTTTATCACCGGATTGTTCTCGGTTAAAGCAAGTTTAAGGCGAATCAGGCTGTTCATATGGCTGTCTCCGACATGATGCACGACTTGGCGTACGGTCCAGCCGCCCGGACGATAAGGTGTATCCAGCTGCTCCTTGGTTAATCCGCTGACGGCTTGTCGGAGCTTGGAAGGCAAGTCGCGGATTTCGCCAATCAGCGCCTTCCGCTCACCTTCGTTCAGTTCTTTCTTCGTTTCGCAGGGTCCAATGGGGTATTTCAATGGATCGGTCACAGATTTATCCTCCTGTTGGATCAGTAATATGTATAAGGGAAACCATTCCATTCAAGCAAGGATGGCAAGGATGGAAGGCGACTCCCCTGGTATAATGTTCGCTGAAGGATTCTTACGTTCCTCCAGGCCGGCCTTATGTATGCGCGGAAGCGATGCTGCTGAATTTGATCCACAGCCATTCATCCTCAGCCCTGAATTTGATCTCTTCCAGATAGGTGTTAATCACGGTGACGAAGCCCCGGATTTCTTGTTCCGGCTCGGCACCGGCAAGGTGCAGGGTTACTTTCAAGTGACGGCGGAGGGATTCCTCCAGCACATGACTGGTCTGTGTCCAAGCAGCCTCATTCATGGTAGAATTGATCATCGCCGATGGTTCGCAAGTTCGGTTGAACATGATTTCACCTCACTTATTAAGGAGCTATACATCGTATTATAGGCGAATATATGTTCGGTTACAACTATTGATCGGAAGATAAGCAAAGATGTTTGGGAGGTAAGCATATGGATGCCGAGTGGATCATTCAGGAAGCAAGGGAGTATGTTAAGGACCGATTGAAGTCAGAGCCGTCCGGCCACGACTGGTGGCATATTTACCGGGTGGCGGAGTGGGCGAAAAGGCTGGCGGATCAGGAAGAGGCCGACCCGCTCGTCTGCGAGCTGGCGGCCCTTTTTCATGACCTGGCCGACGAGAAAATCGTGCCTTCGAAAGAGGAGGGCATTGCGGCTATTTCCGCCTGGCTTGCGAACCACGGAGCGGATGCGCCGCTCGTGGATCATGTGCTGGAAATCATTAGGATGATGTCCTACGGCGGCGGAGGCGGAAAGCCCATGTCAACCCTGGAGGGGCGGGTCGTGCAGGACGCGGACCGTCTGGACGCCATCGGGGCGATCGGTATCGCCCGCACGTTTGCCTTCGGCGGGTCACGCGGAAGGCTTATGTATGATCCTGCCGAGCCGCCCCGGACCATCATGACCCAGGAGGAGTATCGCAGCCGGCAGGGGACGACAATCAACCATTTTTACGAGAAGCTGCTGAAGCTCAAGGATTTGATGAATACGCCGGCGGCTAGGCGAGAGGCTGCTTCCCGCCATGCATTTATGGAGCAGTTTCTTGCGCAGTTCAAACACGAGTGGCCCGGGGAGTAGCAGCCAAAAAAGGCGCATGTGAGCGCCCCCTCAAGGAATGTTGTACTCCACCAGCTCCGATATGGTCACGAAGCGATATCCGCGCTTCTGCAGCTCGGGCAGGATTTGTTTTAACGCGTCGACCGTTTGGGACTTGCCCTCCACATGGTCGTGCATCAGCACGATATCGCCGTTGCGGGCGTTGTTCAGCACCTTGTTCACGATTTTGGCGACCCCCGGCCGGTTCCAATCCCAGGTGTCCTGATGCCAGGACCACATGACGACGAGATAGCCTTCCTTTTTGCAAATTTGAATCATGCGGTCGTTATAATAACCGCCGGGAGGGCGGAACAGATAGGTTTTTTTACCGGTAACCTGATAGATGGCCTCCTGGGTCTCGCGCAGCTCCCGCACGATGACCTCCGGTGAGCTCCGGCGGTTAAAATACATATGGTCAAAGGTGTGATTGGCAAGCTCATGGCCTTCGGCCACCTGCCGCTTTGCCAGCTCCGGATGCTTCTGAATCTGTTTTCCGACGACAAAAAACGTTGCCTTCGCGTGATACTGCTTCAGCAGGTCGAGAATCTGCGGCGTATCCTCCGCATCCGGCCCGTCATCAAAGGTCAGGGCAATAATTTTTTCCCGGTTTGGAATCTCCCAGATCACGTCTCCCCGCTGTTCATAGTACTCTCTTCCTTGGTTTACGGGGGAAGCCCCCGCCGCCGGAGCAGCCGTCACCGAAATCGTCAAAAGCAGCATGGATATCGTTGCATAAAGCCTAGTGCGCATAAGGTTCTCCCCATTCTTCGTTGTCGATGGTTCCGTCCATGACATAGACAAGTTCGCTTCGTAGTATGCGACACGAACCGTTCTAACATACGCCGGGCGGGCCGTGTTACAATAGAGACAAGTCTGAATATGCCGGGAATGCCCGGGGAAGGTGCGGATCAAGGCATGTCCTATAAACAAATCAAGTGGATGATATTGATTATTCCTACATTGGCCGTAGGGATTTGGGAATATGCGAGGCATGCGTTTCTGATGCCTTATATATCGATGAAAGTGGGCAATTTTCTCACGCCGGTGTTTCTCTTCTTTATTAGCATGACCCTGCTGAATATGCTGTTCCGGAGACTGGAACAGGTCCAGGAGGAGCTGAACAGGGAGCGGGCGGAGAAAGCGGCCCTGGAAGAACGGGATCTGCTTGCCAGGGAACTGCACGACGGCATCGCGCAGTCTCTGTTTCTGTTGTCGGTCAAAATGGACCGGGCGGAGTCGCGCGGCCGGGGAGCCCGGGAGTCGGCGGACTTTCAGGAGCTGCGCAAATCGGTTCACGAGGTGAACCGGTACGTGCGGCAGGCGATCGCGGGCCTCCGCTATCCCGAATCGCCGGAGGAGCGGGAATACCAGGCTTCCATGCGTTCAAGGATCGAACATACGGCGAAGGAGACGCTGATCCAGCCCTGGATCGAATGGTCCATTCCGGATGCGGCTTTGAGCGCCAAGGAAAAAGTGGAGCTCCTGGCCTGCATCCGGGAAGCGCTGCTTAACATTCATAAGCATGCCCACGCTACCAAAGTGTCGATCAAAGGCACGCTGGATGGTCGGGGGTGGACGGTATTCGTCGACGACAACGGGCGGGGGATTCATACGGATCCTTTTCATTTGAAGGATCGATACGGCCTTAGGATCATGAAGGAACGCGCCGAGGAGCTCGGTTGGAAAATGCTGATTCTGCCGATGCAGCGGGGCAGCCGCGTGGAAATTAGAAAGGAGGTCCAAAACCATTGAATACGTTCAGAGTGCTGGTTGCCGATGACTCCGGCCATGCGCGCGAAGCGGTGGCGGAGATCCTGTCGGCTGACCCGGCGTTTGAAGTGGTCGGGATGGCCCACAGCGGCGAGGAAGCCGTGAGCATGACCGAGGTGTTGATGCCTGACCTGATTCTGATGGACATCCAAATGCAGGGCATTGGAGGATTGGAGGCGACAAGGCAGATCAAGCTGCAGTTCCCTTACGTCAAAATCGTCATGATCACGGTGTCGGACGATGTGACGCATTTGTTCGAGGCGTTAAAGCAGGGGGCGCAGGGCTATTTGCTCAAAAATTTATCCCCGTCGACGTGGCTCGAATATTTGCGGGGGATTATGAGCGATGAAGCTCCGCTCAGCCGGGAGCTCGCCACGCAAATTTTAAGGGAGTTTCCGCTGGCAGCAAAGAGTCCGGAGCATCATGAGACGCTAACCGCGCGGGAGCGCGAAATTTTGAATTGGGTGGCTTCGGGGCTGACGAACAAGGAAATCGCCGCCGAGCTCAAGATTTCCGACCAGACGGTCAAAAATCATTTGAAAAACATTTTGCAGAAGCTTCATTTGGAAAACCGGGTTCAACTGACACGTTATGCCCTGGAGAAAGGCCTGGTGAGCCGCAGGCAGGGTTTGTTCCAAAAGTTGAAAAAAGAGTAGTTCTCGCTTTTTCGGCGAACCGGCAGCGCAGAGTGCAAACTCTGCGTTTTTTTGTTGTCCGCCCTGGGACCGATTTGGATGAAATTATCCTGACTTGGAAAGTATAAACATCATTAATGGACAAGGTGGAGACCCGGATGGTTGGCAAAAAGAATTCCCGCAATGCTTCGTCGAGACAAAGCCCTTCGAACCGGGGAGAAAAGAAAGACTCTCAACATCAGCAAATCCAAGGTGATCTGGAAGCGGGAGATCAGCATTCGGACAGGCTGTTCCGTGACCTGGGAAGCAATCTGGACCGCTTGAAAAAGGACATGGGAGGCAGCCGCGATCTGGTGATCCGTGAGATTGTTGCCCGGAACTTCGGCAGAAAAGTGGCTTTCGTTTATATCGAAGGGCTGGTAGATACGACTTCGGTTTCAGAGTTTACGATCCAATCCGTCTTGAACGAGATCAAGCAGTTCGCTTCGGAAGCGGAGCTTGAAGAGGCCTGGGAACTGAATCAGGAGGCGGAGGAAGGAGGATTCGAAGGCGACGTCTTAGGCCAGAGCGTGGACAAGTTCAGCCAAGGTCTGGATGAAGATCACAGGGGCACCAGGTTTGAAGTGGACGAGAAATTTTTGCGTCTGTTCAAGGAAAAGACGCTGGCCGCCGGCGAGATTCTCGAGATCTCCGAGTGGAGCAAGCTGTATCTGCATCTGCTGTCCGGGGATACGCTGCTTTTTATTGACCGGATTGGCACGGCGATTATCGCCAGCACCAAAGGAGGAGAACGGCGGAGCGTCAGCGAGCCGGAGTCCCAGACGGTCATCCGCGGTCCGCGGGAAGGCTTTACGGAATCGATTCGCACCAACACGGCGCTGCTTAGAAGGAAAATCAAGAGTCCGAATCTGTGGTTGGAGGAAATGCAGCTGGGCAGGGTGACGCAGACCGACGTCGGCATCATGTACATTCACGGCATTGTGGACGATAAAAATGTGGAAGAAGTCCGGAAACGTCTCTCGGTCATCGACATCGACGGCGTCTTGGAGTCGGGGTATATCGAGGAGCTTATCGAAAATACGAACAAGACGATATTTCCCACGATATATCACAGCGAACGTCCCGACGTGATCGCCGCGAGCCTGCTGGAAGGCCGCATTGCCATCCTGGTGGACGGCACTCCGTTCGTGCTTCTGCTTCCGACCACCTTCAACATGTTCTTCCAGGCGTCGGAAGACTATTACAGCCGGTTTGACGTGGGGAGTTTGATCCGGGTTCTTCGCTTCTCCTCGTTCATTATCGGCCTGCTGCTTCCTTCTTTTTACGTGGCCATCATCGGATTTCACCAGGAAATGATTCCGACTTCCTGGCTGCTGAAGCTGGCGGTGCAGCGGGAGGGTGTTCCTTTTCCGGCGTTTGTCGAGGCCTTTATTATGGAGACGGTATTTGAAATACTGCGGGAAGCCGGCGTGCGGATGCCCCGGTCGGTCGGGAACACCATATCGATAGTGGGAGGCCTTGTTCTGGGGCAGGCTGCGGTCGAAGCAGGGATTGTATCCCCGGTCGTCGTCATCGTCGTATCGCTGACAGCTATTGCGAGTTTCGTGTCCCCGGCCTATAACATCGGAATTGCCGCACGGATGCTCCGTTTTATCATGCTGATCTCGGCATCGCTATTCGGCATTTATGGGATTGCCTGCACGCTGCTTATGATGGTACTGCATTTGTGCAGCCTGAAGTCTCTAAACGTGCCTTATATGGCTCCGTATGCGCCGATTATTCTATCTGATTTGAAGGATTCAATGATCCGGACGCCTCGGGATCATATGAAGAAACGGCCGAAGCTGATCAACAAGAACGATCCGGTCCGTTTCCGGGAAGGCGCGATGGGCAATCAGCAAGCTGGCCGGGATGAGAATGAGCCGCATAAAACACAGGATCCGGGAGAGGTGTGACCGGATATCATTTGAAATGTCAGAGCGGGCGTGCGAAGTCAGCCATGAAGGGAGAGCGATGATATGTTCCAACGGATTTGCCATATCACTTTATGTCTGATGCTCTTGCTGCCCCTGTCAGGCTGCTGGGACATCAAGTTTTTGGATCAGCTCTCCATCGTTTTAGGCATTGGGCTGGACGAGGATCCGGACAATCCGGAAAACATTCTCGTGACTCTGCAGGTTGTGGTACCAAGCCAGGCTTCGGAGAGCAGTCCGGGCGGCGGCGGCGGCACCAGCGGAATCCCGGTGACGAAATATACCGGAAGGGGGAAGACTTTGTTGGACGCATTACAGAATATGGACAATGTCGCGCCGCGCCGCTTTTATTTTTCCCACGCCCAGTTGATGATCATCGGTGAGGATTTGGCTAAGAAAGGGGCTGCGGACTTATTTGACTTGATCGACCGGGACCCGGAAATCCGGATCGATTTTGCAATGCTCGTCGCCAAACACGGGACAGCGGCGGAAATATTGGATACTTTGACCAACATGGAGAGATTGCCGGTCAAGCAGATGTACAAAACGATAGAAAGCTACAATAAGCGGGCCAGCGCTGCTTATCCCGTAAGCATTAAAGAGTTTATTCTCAAAGTGAACGATCCCAAGGAAATGGCCGTGACCGGGAGCGTTGAGTTCGTCGGTGATCCGGAAAAGGCGGGAACAAAGGGGAATATAGAGAAGATTTCGCCCGACGGCTATTTGCGAATCGGAAATATGGCCGTGTTCAAAAATGGAAAACTAGTGGGTTATCTCAAACAAAGCGATTCAAAGGGGCTAGCCATTATCAAAAATAAAGTGCAGCGGCTTGTCGTACCGGTTCCCGTTGAGGATGGAAAGGTACATGTCGCGATTCTTCACAGCAAGGCTTCGGTGAAAGCCCGTTTCAGCCGTGGAAAGCCGGAAGTCGTCATTCGGATCAAGCAGAAGGCGAACGTATTTGACGTTGACAGCCGCAAAGTCAGGGTAGATAAAAAGGAAACGATCAGCTGGCTGGAAAAAGAAGCCGAACAGCAGGTCATCAAGATGGTGAACGGTACCATTTCGACCCTTCAGCATGAGCTGGACAGCGATGTGCTCGGATACGGGAATCTGGTATATAAGGCCAGCCCGTCATATTGGAAGGTACATAAGAAAGAATGGGACACGTTATTCCCTGAAATTCGGACGGTCGTAAGTGCTGATGTGGAGATCTATTCGACGGGAGTTCGCAATCAATCCTATCTGCAAAATATGAAGTGAGGTGTTTCTCGTGGTTCCCGATTATATCATTACTGGCGCGGCCTTTGTGGCTGTGATTTTGAATTTTATCGTTCTCGGCCGTCAAGCGTCCAAAAAGGATCTGTGGAGTTCGACGACGATCTTGCTGTTCGGAGGGTTTCTATATATGATGCTGATCATGGATATCCCCTTGCCGTCTTTCGTGATCGTGATGAGCCATGTTTTCGGACCTCTCGCCAAGCCGGTCATGCAATGGGTGACGGAGGGCAAGGTGATCCATGGATAAGGGTAAAATTTCGGCTCAGCAGTTTGCCTTGCTGATGTATTTGTATATTATCGGCACGGCCGCGCTTGTTCAGCCACATACGCTTGTGTCCATTGCCGGACAAGACGCCTGGTTCAGCGTCATCATCGTCGGGATCATCCAGCTTGGTCTCATTACACTCTATCTGAAACTCGGCTTCCGGTATCCGAAACAAACGATTATCGAGTACGGCCGCTTGCTGACTGGAAAATGGTTCGGTTCAGCCATTGCCGTCGTTTACATGTTCTATTTTTTGATCTTGACCGCCTATGTGACACGGAACATCGGCAATTTTATCGGCTCGGTCGTACTTCCTCAAACACCGCTTGTGGTCAACATGGTGGTTATTTTAATTCCTGTCATTTACGGCTGCTATTTGGGGATCGAAGTCATCGGAAGGACAGGGGAAATTTTGTTTCCAATAGCGATGACCGTATTTGTGATCACATCCCTGACTTTGATCCCCAAAATGCATGCGGGCGAGCTGTTTCCGATGTTTCCCGAAGGCGTGATGCCTGCGATCAAAGCGAGTTATCCACTGCTAGGATTTCCTTCGCTGGAAATTGCTATCTGTCTCATGCTGATCCCGTTTGTACAAAACCAGCAAAAAATCAAAAAATATTTTTATATCACCAGTGTGTGTACCATGGTTTCCGGTACACTGCTCAGCTTGATCACGATCATGGTGCTTGGCGTGGACATGACGGCCCGATCTCCTTATGCCGTTTATGACGTGGCACGCGAGATCCGAATTGAGCGGGTGATGGAAAGGGCGGAAGTCATTGTGGGCATTATTTGGCTGATTACATCGTTCACTAAGCTCCTGATTTGCTTCTATGGTACCGTGATTGCAACCGTGCAGTGCTTTGACGTGATTAATTATAAGAACTTAGTGATCCCCTTTTTCTTTCTGATGCTGCCGATGTCCATTTGGGTTCTTCGCAATACGGCGGAACTGGAGTGGTCCGGAATCGTTTACCCGATGATGGCGGTGATCCCTGGATTCATTATACCGACGCTGCTGCTGATCGTTGGAAATCTCCGTGGACAGCCCGGCAGCGGTCAGGAGGAAAGTTCGGAGGCGCAGCCACAGCCACAATCACAATCACAATCACAATCACAATCACAATCACAGCCACAGCCGGAGTAATATTTTGGGGCAAGAGCCTACCTGATCATGATTGTAAATTGAATAGATTGGCTATTGACGGATCGATGCATCCTGTTTTAATATAGGCACATAAACGAATATATGAAATTGGCGTGTTACCATAACAATGGGCATGAGCCAAGAATTGATTCCTGCGCGGAGTCTATTCTTGGCTTTTTTTGTTGGTCTTTTTGGGAGGAGCGTGGCAATGGAAGAGAGCTCCCGACGTTTTGAAATCGCTTCCGTTTCAAAGATTGCGATCCCGGGGAGCTTCCAAGCGCAAGCATATAACTGGTTCCCACATAGTTCATCCGTTACTGGACATAATGGAAAAGATCCCTTTTTTCATAGCCCGGATGATCACAACCGATCGGAGATTCACGCAGATTTCGTTCAAGGAGGAATATTTATGTTTTCAAAATGGAAATCCAAAAAACAGCAAACGTTAGACATTACTTCCCCGCTTACAGGGACAGCTGTATCGCTTGATCAGGTGCCGGATGAAGCCTTTGCGGGCGGACATATGGGTAAAGGGCTGGCCATTGAGCCTGCGGAAGGCAAGCTGATCGCTCCGTTTGACGGCATCGTGGCCCATGTGATCAAGTCCAAGCATGCGGTCATTGTGGAGCATGAGAACGGCCTGCAGTTTCTGTATCATATCGGCATCAACACGGTAGGACTGAAAGGCAGCGGATTTACAAGCCATGTCAACACGGGAGACAAGGTGAAGGCAGGGCAAACGCTGATCGAATTCGATCTGGAGACGATCCGCGCAGCAGGTCTGCCTACCGTAACGCCCATCATTATTACCAACAGCGAAGACAAAGTGGAGCAGATGGAAGCGAAGCTGGGGGCCGTAACCGCCGGACAGACCGAAATCCTGAGCGTTACGCTTAAATCCTAAAGCTACTTTCGACAAGAAAGGGATGACAGATCATGCTAGCATTTCTGCAAAAAATCGGCAAGTCGCTGATGCTTCCGGTGGCGACGCTGCCGGCGGCCGCAATCCTGATGCGTTTTGGCAACATCGACTATATAAAGGACTTCCACCTGGGCAACCAGGTGGGATGGTTCCTGAACCACTATATTGCACCGTTTCTGGATGCCGGCGGATCGACGATTTTCGATAACCTGCCGCTCATCTTTGCCGTCGGGGTGGCGATCGGTCTGACGGGTGACGCCGTCGCCGCGCTCTCTGCCGTCATCGGCCACATTATTCTCTTAAAGGTGCTGGTCAAAGTTCCGCTTGCGTTCACGACCCTTATGGATAAAGGCGCGGAGCTTAACACAGGGGTTCTCGGAGGCATTATCGTAGGCCTGATTTCCGCCTTTTTATACAACCGTTTTCATAAAATCAAGCTGCCGGACTGGCTCGGATTTTTCGGCGGCAAACGTTTTGTTCCGATTATCACGTCCGTTACGATGGTATTCGTCGGTATCGTCCTGGGCCTGATCTGGGGACCCGTGCAGGAAGTGCTGGATACGTTCGGCCGCTGGATCGTCAGCCTCGGCGGAATCGGAAGCGCGGTATACTTGATCGCAAACCGCCTGCTCGTTCCGTTCGGTCTGCACCATATTATCAACTCGATCGTCTGGTTCCAAATCGGGGATTATACCGATGCGGCAGGAAAGGTCGTTCACGGCGACCTGTACCGGTTCTTTGCCGGAGATAAATCCGCGGGGATGTTCATGACCGGCTTCTTCCCCATCATGATGTTCGGCCTGCCGGCAGCGGCACTCGCCATTATCCATACGGCCAAGAAGGAAAAGCGTAAGGCGGTGGCTTCCATCTTTATCGGCGCTGCAGTTGCTTCTTTCCTGACAGGAATCACGGAACCGCTTGAATTTGCATTCATGTTCGTGGCTCCTGTACTATATGGTATACATGCAGTGCTGGCAGGGGTGGCAGGTTACGTGATGTATGCGCTGGGCGTGAAGCTCGGCTTTGGATTCTCGGCCGGATTTATCGACTATGCGCTGAATTATCCGCTGTCCACCAAGCCGCTGCTGCTTATTCCGGTAGGTCTGATATTCGCGGTCGTGTACTACGTGCTGTTCCGTGTGCTGATCGTGAAGCTCAACCTGAAAACGCCGGGGCGGGAGGATGATGTGCAGGTGGCGGACGAAGCTGTAGAAGGCGACGCGGCCGGTGCAGGAGTTGCGGCATCGGACAGCAAGGCGGCCAGAGTGCTCGCGAATATCGGGGGCACGGATAACATCGATAGTATCGACGCATGCATTACCCGTCTCCGTCTTGTCGTCAAAGACGAGTCGGTCGTCAACGATCAAGGACTGAAGCAGCTCGGCGCTTCCGGTGTCATGCGGCTCGGCAAAGGCGCCGTCCAAGTGGTGTTCGGGCCGCAGTCCGAGGTGCTGAAGGATGAAATCAAGAAGCTGATGTAATTGGAACAAAAAGAGGCTTTCCGTGAAGGGAAGCCTCTTTTTATGCAGCAATGCATCAGGATGTCGCCTATTTTTCTTTCAGGTCATCATAAGCGGCACTCCAGTGATACGGCTGCAATTCCGCCAATGTTTTGAAGACTAGCTCGTTACCGGGGACGGTGACGGCGCATTTCACGCCCGGTCCCCAATAAAACAAGCGCTCCTGGCAGATCCCGCAAGGGGAGAGTACTTTGTATGGCGATATCTCGTCATCGCGCGTCACGCAAATCGAATGCGTTACTTGTTTGTTCTGCTTGTGTGCTTCCAGAATAGCCCCTGTCTCCATACATAAATGAGTGGAGTCGTTTATGACTTCCGGAGCGACGCTCGTGTGGATCGTTCCGTCTACTAGCCGGACGGCTGCAGCGCCGCCCCAGCCAGTCGGATACCTTTTCCTGATAAGCTCAATGACTTCATCATACATTTGTTGCTCTACACTCATATCGACAGCCTCTTCTCAAAAATATCGCATTCCCGGTGAAACGAGTGATCAATTTACGGTCTATCCGATAATGATCTTCCCTTCCGGATAGTTGAACGGATCCTTCTTGTTGTCCCGGGTCAGCGCGTACGCGAGGGTAAGCGGCCCCATCCGGCCGAGGAACATCAGGCAGATTACCCATACCTTGCCGAAGGGGCTGAGTTCGGTGGTCAGTCCCATGGAGATGCCCGTCGTCCCGAAGGCCGAAGCCGATTCAAACAGGATCGACATAAAATCGTGGTCTTCCGTCACCGACAGCAGCATGGCGAACAGGATGATCAGCAGAATCGACAGAAGCGTCAGCGTGATGGCCTTGTACACCACATCCTTGGCGATCCGTTTACGGAACAGCACGACATCCTCCCTGCCGCGGATCATCGCATGAACGGCACCGAGAAGCAGGACGAAAGTCGTAATCTTGATGCCGCCGCCGGTCGAGCCGGGCGCCGCGCCGATGAACATCAGCAGGATCATGAAGAATTGGGTCGACTGGCGAAGGCCGCCGATATCGACGGTATTGACCCCGCCGGAACGGGTCGTCACCGATTGGAACAGCGAGGCCCAAATCTTGCCGCCGGGACTAAGGGGACCCAAAGTATGCGGATTCGTGACCTCCATCAGGAATATGACGAGTGCTCCTAGGAAGACGAGTATTGCGGTTGCGCTAAGCACGACCCTGCTGTGCAGCGATATTTTGCGGACCTTTGGGTATTCCAGTAGGTCTGACAGCACGATAAAACCGATACCGCCCAGAAAAATAAGCGCCATCAGCACGATATTCATATACGGGTCGCTCACAAAGGAGACCATGCCGCTGAACGGTCCCTGCACGGTTCCCATCAAATCGAATCCGGCGTTGTTAAACATCGAGATGCTGTGATAGATACCGAAATATACGGCTCTGCCCAGCGGCAGAGAAAGGGAGAACATGTAATGGACGGCAAGCAGCAGCGCCCCGACTACTTCGATCAGCAGGGAGTACAGGATGACCTTCTTGACCAGCCGGACTACGCCGTCCATGGTGCCGTGGTTCAGCGCTTCCTGCAGAACCAGCCGCTCCCTCAGCGAAATCCGTTTGTTAAGCACCAGCGCGATCAGCGTCGCCATCGTCATGAAGCCGATACCGCCGATTTGGACCAGCAGCAGAATGACGGTTTGTCCGAACACGGAAAAGGCCGTTCCCGTGTCGACGACCGCAAGGCCGGTCACGCAGGCGGCCGAAGTTGCTGTGAACAGCGCGTTCAGGGGCCCGATGGAGATGCCTGTGGCCGATGCTGCCGGAAGCGAGAGAAGCAGGGTTCCGGCAGCGATCATTATCAGAAACCCGAACACCAGAATTTTGGGGGGCGTGAGAAGCCTTTTGGACCAATGCCCCCGGGTCATGCTTTTTTGTAAAATGAAACTCACCTCTTGCTGTAGCTTAAATAGGTTTTGCAGACGAGCGGATCACCAGTTCCGACGGCAGAATCACTTTGCGGGACTCCGGGACCGAGCTGCCCCGAATCCGCTCTACCAGCAGCTGGATACCCATGGCGCCAAACTGGTAAGCCGGCTGTGCCGCAACCGTCAGAAACGGGTCCAGCGCTGACGAGAGATCGAGGTCGTCGAAGCATACGACGGAGATGTCCTCCGGCACCCGGATGCCGCGCTCGCGCAGATCCCGGATCACGCCTACCGCCAATACGTTGTTGGCCGCAAAAATCGCGGTCGGAGGGGAGGGCTGCTCGAGCAGCTGCTCCAAATGATCATCCGCATGGTAATCGCGGTAGTTCTGGTGGATGATGAGCGTCTCATCCAGCGGAATGCCCTGAAGGGCCAGTGCCTCCGCATATCCCTCATAGCGGAGCCGGGCCGTTGAGACGTCCAGGGAGCCGTTCACGAGCGCGATGCGGCGATGGCCCAGCCCGATCAGGTAATCGACAAGCTTGCGGGCCCCTTCCTTGCTGTCCCCGCAGATCATGTCCGATTCGATTCCGGGCACGGCCCGGTCCATGATGACGAACGGGATGTTGTGCGCCCGCAGCTTTTCGAGATTTTTCAGCGAAAGGTCCCCGGCCGGGGCGAACAGCACGCCGTCAACCCGCGTGGACAGGATCATGTCGACATAATCCTTTTCCTTCGCATAATCTTCATCACTATTGCCGAACAGAAGGCGGTAGCCGTATTTTTTGGCGCCGTCTTCCGCGCCGCGGGCCAGGCTCGTATAGAACGGGTTTGTGATGTCGGTGATGAGCAGGGACAGAATCTGGGTCTGCTGCAGGACGAGGCTCCGGGCATTAGAGTTCGGTATGTAATTAAGCTCTTCCATGACCCTTTTGACTTTTCTGCGCGTCTCCTCGCTGATCCGCCCGGTATTGTTGATGACCTTGGAGACCGTCATGGCTGAGACGTTGGCTTTTTGCGCAATATCGTAAATCGTTACCAATGTAAACCCCTCTTTGCTGTATATTCTATCAGAACCGCCCGGATAAAAGAAAATACGGATTGACAGTAATCGCTTTCATTGTTATTTTAAAGTTACCGATAACTCATTATACATTTTTTTTAGCAATTGACCCAGCATCAATGCAGCAAATCCGATTCAAGCAATCATGCAAGGCGTTTTGTACCTGTAAGCAGAGGACGATCTAAAGAACGGGCGATGCAGCGGTACCGGCATGTTCAATAGAGCAGAGGCGTTGGATTTTCAGGAAAGTCGCGTTATTTTTTGAGAAGATCAGGACGTATGATTTCGTTTTGTGCGGATGCATTTTGATCGATCAATATCACTTTCCCTAAGGACGCGGTCTGCATTCCAGGAATGCATGTCTAGAAACGTTTTTCATAGGAATGATGGATTGGAAGGCTGTATATTTTTTTGTTTTAGGGTTACCGGTAACCCCAATCGAAAGCAATGCAAAAATCATAAGAAACGCTAAGGAGGAAACAAGCGATGGCTAATCAAAACGAAAGATGGAAGCACGGGTTCCCTAAGATCGGCATTCGGCCGACGATCGACGGCAGACGTAAAGGGGTCCGGGAATCCCTGGAGGATATGACTATGAATCTGGCGAAGTCGGTCGCTGCTTTTTTGGGCGAACAGCTTCGGTATCCTGACGGTTCTCCGGTGGAGTGCGTCATTGCGGACACCTGTATCGGAGGCGTGGCGGAAGCGGCGGCTTGTGCCGACAAATTTGCCAAAGCCGGCGTAGGCGTATCCATCACTGTGACGCCGTGCTGGTGCTACGGTACGGAAACGATGGACATGGATCCTTCCATTCCGAAGGCGGTATGGGGGTTCAATGGCACGGAAAGACCCGGCGCGGTTTATTTGGCCGCCGTATTGTCGGCCCATGCGCAGAAGGGACTTCCGGCGTTCGGCATCTACGGTAGAGACGTGCAGGATCTGAACGACCCTTCCATTCCTGCGGATGTGCAGGAGAAGCTGCTGCGTTTTGCCAGAGCCGGACTTGCGGCTGCATCGATGAAGGGGAAATCTTACCTTGCCATCGGTTCGGTGTCCATGGGTATCGCCGGCTCGATGATCGATCCGGACTTCTTCCAGGAATATTTGGGCATGCGCAACGAGTATGTGGACATGTCGGAAATTACGCGGCGGATTGAAGAGGAAATTTACGATCCGGAAGAGTTCAAGCTGGCCATGGCTTGGGTGAAGGAGAACTGCAATGAAGGGCCGGACAACAATCCTGAAGCGATCCGGACTTCGCGCGAGAAGAAGGACCAGGACTGGCAGACGGTTGTTAAAATGACGCAGATCGTACGCGACCTGATGGTGGGCAATCCGCGGCTGGCGGAGCTCGGCTTTGAGGAAGAGGCTATGGGCCATCACGCGATCGTGTCCGGCTTTCAGGGACAACGGCAGTGGACCGACCATTTCCCGAACGGTGACTTCCATGAAGCGATTCTGAACTCTTCGTTCGACTGGAACGGCATACGGGCTCCTTATTTGGTCGCCACCGAAAATGACAGCCTGAACGGCGTCTCGATGCTGTTCGGCTACCTGCTGACCAATACCGCCCAAATCTTTGCCGACGTCCGTACATACTGGAGTCCCGACGCGGTGAAGCGGGTGACCGGTCATGAACTCGGCGGAGCCGCGGCGAACGGTCTGCTGCATTTGATTAACTCGGGGCCGGCGGCGCTGGATGGAACCGGCGAGCAGCAAAATGACGGCAAACCGGCCCTGAAGCCATTCTGGGAGATTACGCAGGAGGACGCGGACAACTGCCTCAAAGCCACGTCATGGCGCCCGGCGGCAGTGGAATACTTCCGAGGCGGCGGTTTTTCGTCCGACTTCCTGACGCGCGGCGACATGCCGGTGACGATGTCCAGGCTGAACCTGGTCAAAGGGCTTGGTCCTGTCCTGCAAATTGCCGAAGGATATACGGTTGATCTGCCTGAGGATGTGCATGACAAGCTGGATCAGCGGACCGACCCGACGTGGCCGACCACCTGGTTTGCCCCGAATCTGACGGGCGAGGGAGCGTTCCAAGACGTTTATTCCGTAATGGATCACTGGGGAGCCAACCACGGTGCGATCAGCTATGGCCATATCGGTGCGGACCTGATAACGCTGGCTTCGATCCTGCGTATTCCGGTGAGCATGCACAACGTTGCGGAGGAGCAAGTTTTCCGTCCGCGAGCTTGGGGGCTGTTCGGAACAAGCGATCCGGAGGGAGCGGACTTCCGGGCATGCCAAAACTTCGGACCGCTGTACAAGTAAGCATTTTCTACGGACGAGGTGAGGCTAATGGGTTCGAAATCCATGCACATGCTGGCGGTGGACTTCGGAGCAAGCAGCGGACGCGCCGTGACGGGAGCATTCAACGGAAGAACGCTTTCCGTTAGCGAGGTGCACCGCTTCAATAACGAACCGGTTCGTCTCGGGGACAGTCTTCACTGGGATTTTCTGAGACTGTTTCATGAACTGAAGCAGGGCATTCATGCTTCCCGGCGGATGGCCGGTGGTGCGCCGGTATCGGTTGCGGTAGACACCTGGGGCGTCGACTATGGCTTGGTGGACAACAAGGGCAGACTGGTCGGCAATCCTTACCACTACCGTGATCTGCGGACAGAGCAGGTGATGCCCGAAGTACTCTCCGCTGTGCCGGAGAAGGAATTGTTTCGGCTGACCGGCATCCGCTCCTCTTCGATCAACACGATTTATCAGCTGTATGCCGAGGAGAGCATCCGCTCGGGCTATGAGCCGGGCGGGCTGAAGATGCTGATGATGCCGGATCTGTTTCATTATTATCTGTCAGGCGTCATGGCTAATGAATATACGATAGCCAGCACGAGCGGACTGCTGGACCCGCGCAGCCGTTCATGGCATGCGGGTATTCTGAACACACTGTCGATCCCGGAATCGCTTTTCTCAGGAGTGGTGATGCCGGGAACGAAGCTTGGACAGCTGCGGCAGGACATCCGCGAGGAGCTGCAGGTGCCGGACATGGCGGTGATCGCCGCGGCTGGCCACGACACGGCCGCCGCAGTGGCTTCCATCCCGGCGGGCGCTGCCCCGTATGCCTTCATCAGCTCGGGGACCTGGTCGCTGATGGGCATTGAGCTCGACCAGCCGGCGCTCAGCGATTACAGCCGTGACAGCCTCTTCAGCAATGAAGGGGGAGCGGGCGGGAAAATCCGTCTGCTCAAAAACATCATGGGGTTGTGGCTGCTCCAGGAGTGCCGGCGCACCTGGGCGCTGGAAGGAACGCCGCTCACGTACGACGAGCTGACCGAGCTGGCGCTGTCGGCGCCGGATAACGGCAGCTATATCGACGCGGCAGATAGTATCTTCCTGCCGCCGGGCGGCATGCCGCAGCGGATCCGCGAATACTGCCGGGACAGCGGCCAGAAGGTGCCGGAATCCCGGGCGGCCATCGTGCGCTGCATTGTCGAAAGCTTGGCGCTTCAGTACCGCCAGACGCTGGACGAAATCGAGAAGCTCGCCGGAGAGCGGCTGGAGCATATCCATATTGTCGGCGGCGGCATCCAGAACCGGCTGCTGTGCCAGCTGACGGCGAACGTCACCGGCCGCCCCGTGATAGCCGGGCCGGTGGAAGCTACGGCCATCGGCAATCTGATGATGCAGGCGCTGGCGCACGGCGAAGTGAGGAACCTTGCCGAGATCCGGCAGGTCGTTCTCGAGTCCTTCCCGCCGGAAACCTACCTGCCGGAGGACGCGGCGATGTGGGAGGAACGTTACCAGCAGTACGTGAAGCTTTTTAAACGTCAAGAGACGATATAAGTACGTGTTCAAAAAGGTCGGTTTTCAGCACCGAGGTTTATGCTTCATCTTTGATTGGCCTCGATTGGTTTTCTTATCAAAAGCGGACTTTTTGAACAACCTCTATAAAGGAGAGTGGAGAGAAATGACTGTGCAGCTTGAGCAGCAAGTTAGAGAAGAGTTGACCCGGTATG
Organism: Paenibacillus sp. XY044; assembly: GCF_002257645.1. Taxonomy (GTDB): domain Bacteria; phylum Bacillota; class Bacilli; order Paenibacillales; family Paenibacillaceae; genus Paenibacillus_AQ. The sequence goes on from NZ_NQMO01000001.1 coordinate 451,239, forward strand.
CCCGGAAAACCGTAGCCAAAGGGCTGGTGGTGGGCCCAGGCGGGAACATCAGCGCGAGAGCGGAGGGCATTATGCTCCTTTCACCGAGCGGTTTTGCACTCGAAGATATTGAGCCTGATCAATGGATCCGGGTGGAGATCGAATCCGGCAAAGTGCTGGACGACGAGGTACGTCCGTCATCGGAGGTGCTGATGCATCTGTTTGCCTACCGGGTAAATCCGGACATCCAGGCGATCGTGCATACCCATCCGGCCCACTGCATCGCCTTGACGCTGGTTTCGAAGGAGCTGCCGATGCTGTTCCCGGACCAGGCAGCCCTTGTCGGCGACATTGCTTTCGTACCTTACGTGCTGCCGACGACGGATCTGCTGGCCAATGCGGTTGCGGAGAAAGTCGGGGACCATAACTCCATTTTGCTCGAAAACCATGGCCTTGTGACGACCGGGAAAAACTTGCGCGAAGCTTACTACCGGACTGAGGTGGTGGAGGAAAGCGCGAAGGTGTATCTCGCCGCCAAGGCGGTGGGTGAGCCGAAAGTGCTGACTGATGCCGAATACAAAGAGATTCAGTCGCTGGAAAGCGAAGCCTACCGGGTGCAGCTCCTGCAGAAAATGAAGTGATATCCGGCTCTTGACATCCGTCTTGATCATCCTGTAAAGTATGGAAAAAACAAACCATGGTTTGTCAAATGCCAAAGCGATGATCAAGAGCAACAGTTCATGAGAACCGGCGTCTACCAGAGAAGAAACCCCCGGCTGAAAGGTTTCCGCGCACGGACATGAGCTTCCCGTCTTGTAGCTGCCGTGATGAAAGAAACTGCAGGTTCGAGTATTCATGGCCGGGATATCCCGTTATTGTTGCCAATAAGGACTGCTGTACATGCGGCGGTTGAATACAGGGTGGTACCACGAACACATTCGTCCCTTGAGGACGGGTGTGTTTTTTGTTGTTTTGGATTTGTCGCTCAAGGAGCGGCAGAAGAAGGATATGAGGAGGTTGATCGGCGATGAGCCGTTATATTAGCAAACAAACATCCATATTGATTCCGACGCTGCGCGAGGCTCCTGCCGAAGCGGAAGCCCGGAGCCACCAGCTTCTGCTTCGGGCGGGCTTCATCCGGCAGCTGGCTGCGGGAATTTACAGTTACCTGCCGCTCGGCTGGCGCGTGCTGCGCCGCATCGAGAGCATTGTCCGCGAAGAAATGGAGGATGCCGGATTTCAAGAGCTGCTCCTGCCGGCCATGCAGCCGGCGGAGCTGTGGGAGCGGTCCGGACGTTACGGGGACTATGGGGCGGAGCTGATCCGTCTGCAGGATCGGCATGAGCGCGAGTTTGTGCTCGGACCGACGCATGAGGAGGTCATTACGGCGCTTGCCGCGGCTGAGGTCAATACGTACCGCAAGCTTCCGCTGCGCCTGTACCAAATCCAGACGAAATTCCGGGATGAGCGGCGTCCGCGCTTTGGATTGCTGCGGGGGCGCGAGTTCCTGATGAAGGATGCCTATTCATTTGACCGCAGCTGGGAAGACCTCGACCGGACCTATCAGGCTGCCCGGGACGCTTACCGCCGCATTTTTACCCGCTGTGGGCTGAAATTCAGCATGGTAGAGGCGGAGGCGGGATCCATCGGCGGTGAGGGGGAAACGCACGAGTTCATGGCGCCCGCGGAAATCGGTGAGGATACGATCGTCAGCTGCCCGGCCTGCGGGTATGCTGCAAACCTGGAGAAGGCTGCGGCTGCTGCTGCTGCCGGAGAACGTTCCGAAGAAGAAGCTGAACATCAGGCACCTGCCATCCAAAAAGTCGCCACGCCCAATACAAGAACAATCGAAGAGGTGAGCGCCTTCCTGCGTATACCTGCGTCATCGATTCTAAAGACGATGATTTATATGGCTGACGGGGAACCCGTCGCCGCTATCGTACGGGGAGATCATGAAGTCAATGAGAATAAGCTCACCGCGGCGCTTGGATGCGGGGCGCTTGAACTTGCCGAGCCCCAGGATGTACTGAAGATAACGGGAACGCCTCACGGTTATGCCGGACCCGTCGGCCTTCATATTCCGGTCTACCTGGACCGCGATGCCGTATTGTACGGCGGCGCGGTAGCCGGAGCGGGAGAGGCGCATGCGCACGTGCGGAACGTCGTGCCGTTCCGGGATTTTCAGCCGGCGCAAATCGGCGATTACCGCAGCGTGCAGGAGGGGGACCGTTGTCCCAACTGCGCGGAGGCGCTTCAATTTGCCAAAGGTATCGAAGTGGGTCACATCTTCAAGCTTGGCACCAAATACAGCAGCGTCCTCGATGCCGGTTATACGGACGAGGCCGGCCGGGAGCAGACGATGATCATGGGCTGCTACGGCATCGGCATTTCCCGCCTCCTCTCAGCGGTGGCCGAGCAATCGCTCGGAGATCAAGGGATGTGCTGGCCGCTCGGCATTGCGCCGCATGCAGTGCACCTAATTCCCGTTTCCACCCAGGATCCGGATCAGGCGGCGGTTGTGGACCAGATTGCCACGGAGCTTGCGCGGCAGGGCGTGGAATGCCTTATCGATGACAGGGAGGAGCGGCCGGGCGTGAAGTTCAAGGATGCCGATTTAATCGGCCTGCCTCTTCGCATCGTCGTCGGCAAACGGGCCGGGGAAGGCATCGTGGAGTGGACGGACCGCAGAGGCGGCGTGCGGACCGAGTTGACGTGGCAGGAGGCCGTCCGGCTGGCTGCTGGAATTTGTTCCACGGCGGGGGAGACTCTATAATAGTAGATATTGTGCCTGGACAAGGGAAAGGAAGCCCCCGGGCATCATTCAATGCGATGATGGAGGAAGCTATGACGATCAGACCCGCCAAACGAGAAGACGCGCATCATGCCGCCAGGCTGCTGTACGATGCGCTGCATGATGTTGCGCACCAATTAACCGGAGAGGACAGCGAGGAAGCTGTGCTGAACACGCTTGAAGCCTATTTTGCCGCCGAGGAAGGGCGCCTCAGCTTCAAGCAGACGCTGGTGGAGGAACTGGACGCAAGGCCCGTTGGCCTTGTGGTGGCTTACGGAGGAGACCAGGCCGCGGAGCTGGACCGGCCCATTCTTGCCAGGCTGCGATCCATGAAGCAGGATTCCCAACTGCAGCTGGACAAGGAAGCAGACCTGGACGAATATTACATCGATACGCTTTCGGTGTCGCCAGAATATGGCGGACGAGGGATCGGCACGTCCTTGATTCGCGCGGCCGAGGAACGGGCAAGTGCACACGGATACGCTAAAATCGCCATGGCGGTCGTTACGGATAACACGAAAGCCCATTCGCTTTACCTGAAGCTCGGTTACCAGACCGACAAAAACATTATGATTAACGGCCATGTGTATTATCATATGGTCAAGCATCTGGGTTGAAGGCGGCCCGCGAAAAGGAACGAAAAAAGGACAGCCAAACGGCTGTCCTTTTTTGTTGTATTTACGGCTGTGGGCTGTGGTCATTTCCGGCGCCTCAAGCCTCCGGATCCCTGTTCGGTTCGAAGATCGCCACCTGCCGTTTGCCGACTTTGAAATGCTGAAGGCGTTTATAACGAGCGTGCCCCAGCTTCTGGCTTTTGTCCGCGATCATGGCAACGACCGCACCCTTGCTGCTGAGCAGCGGATAGACATGCTCGAATAAAGCGGACACCGGGTTGGTAAGTCCACTTTCCCAGCTGACGAGATCCCCGTAAGGCAGATCGGTCAGAACCATCTGGATCGGCTGATCGACCTGATCCAGATGGTGCGGCTCCGTAATATTGTCCTGAAAAACGACGCTTTCGTCCAAAGTCAGGCCGGAAACTGCGGGTTTAAACCGGTCTAAGCTCTCCAGCGCTTCTTTATGCGAGGGTTTGCCGTAGTTTTCGTACAGCTCCCGCAACTGGAGCTCCCGATTCCTCAGCCCTTCCTTTGTCAGGAGCGCCAAATTTTTGCCGGCGACGGACAACGCGTTTGGATCGACATCCGAGGCGTACATTCGCCGGATCCTCGGCCCATGAAGAAAGCCGGTCACGGTCAGTAGATAGGCTCCGCCGCAGCAGGGATCATAGAGGGTATAGGGGCCGGAATTTCCGCGCTTCTCAAAGAAGTCAAAGCACCGCTGAACGATCTCGCTTCCGAGCCGCACCGGGAAGGAGGTCACGCCGGGAGCGTTATACAGCACCCGGCCGCTGGCGTAATCTTCGTAGCTCCCCGCTTTTGTTTCATATAAGTATTCCATATCGTTTACCTTTCAGCCGTGCGTGTGTTTGCATATTTTCTAACTGGTAACATTGTAGCACGGGAAGGGCTTCCGCCCAAACGGCCCGGTCAAGACCTCGCGAAAAGCCACACGAAAAGCCTTATGGACTGCAAGCCACCCTTCTTATGAAAAAACTCGGCGCTATTCTGCCGCTCATTCAAGGGCGGGCCATTCCTCCGCCGTCACGGCCAGCAGGACGTGATCCTCCCACACGCCGTTGATTTGCAAATACCGTTCCGCCAGTCCTTCCCGGCGGAAGCCGGCTTTTTCCAGCACGCGCAGCGAGCGCAGGTTCCGCGGCATAACGCCAGCCTGCACCCGGTGCAGACCAAGGTTCCGAAATGCATGCTCAACGCTCAATCGGACGGCTGCGGTCATGTAACCTTTTCCGTTCTGATCCTGAGCCATAAAATAACCGATGTTGGCGTTCTGAAACACGCCCCGCGCAAATGCCGTCAAGGCAATCCGGCCGATCAGCAGGTCCGGTTCCTTCAGAAAGATGCCGAGAACGCACGACTGGTCCAGATCAGCGCCCGTGATGCCGTTCCAAATGTCCTTGACCTGTCCTTCCAGCGTCCAGAACGAATCAGGACGAATCGGTTCAAAGGGCTGAAGAAAATCGCGGTTATTTCGGCGCAGCGTAAAAAGCGCTTCGGCATCCTCCTCCACCAGCTCTCTCAAATAAATGGCTTCATGCTGATCCAGCAGCATAACAATCCCTCCTTCAAAAATGATATCGGCCAATGGCATTCTATTAGGTTTGCGCCGTTAGATATCGGCATCCTACAATGCCTGCTTAAAGTAATATAAGCCTAATTAGCAGGCCTGTCCATGATAAATGCTGTCGATATCATCCCGGTATTTTTACACTTTGCTTGGCTGCATTTATACCAAATCTACCAATAATTAGCGAGTAAATGGTCCGCATCTTTTTGATAGGATAAGAGTAAGAATTCTATGAAAGAAAATCTATTCTATGAAAAAGTGAGGCACCCCCCCTTGATTAAACCGCAAAAGTTAGTAACCTTGTTTGCGGCATTCATGCTGGCCGTCAGTACCGGACCGGCATATGCCGCAGCCGGCAGCTCTAGTCTGCCTTTTCATGATATTTCGGGGAGTTTCGCCCGGGATGAAATCGTCGACCTCGTTCACGAGGGCGTTGTTGAAGGAACGGGAGGGGGAGCGTTTGAACCGCACAAAACGGTAACGCGTGCCGAGTTTACCGCTATGACGGACCGATTGCTTAAATTGAAGGAAGTGGACGGGGATATTCCCGCTTTCAGCGATGTTCCGCGCACTTCCTGGTATTACGGCTGGGTGCAGGCTGGACTGAACCTGGGCATCGTTCAGGGAAAAAGCGCCAATACCTTTGAGCCGAAGGCGAATATTACCCGGGAGGAAGCCGCAGTCCTGATCGTTCGCGCGCTGAAGGAGGAACCTTCTGCGGTTAGCGTAGGGCAGCTGCCTTATCAGGATACCGCCAGCATTTCCGCATGGGCGCGCCCTTATGTCAAAGCCGCGGCTGCTCTAGGGCTGATGGAAGGAGCGAACGGGAAATTCCGCCCCAAAGCCAACATGACCCGCGAGGAAACCGCGGCTGTGCTCGACCGCGTGCTGCAAATTTCGTCATGGGATCAGGCGATCCATTCCACGCCGGCGTCCTCCCTGCAGGTCGGATGGCAGAATGGATTGACCATATCCCAGTTTATTGCCAAAGTAAAGGCATCGAATATCAACACGATCGTACCCCGATGGTTTTTCCTGGAGGAGGGGACCAGCTCGTTGTCCAACCATGTTGACTCCAGCCTGCTGAGCTGGGCGAAACAGAACAATAAGAAGGTATGGGCTCTCCTCGGCAATCACTCGAATGCTGAGCTGACGGACGATATATTGACCGATTCCACGAAGAAAAGCAGCGTCATCAAGCAGTTGACCAGCTATGTCAAAAAGTATGGGCTGAGCGGCATCAACGTCGATTTTGAAAACGTCAGCACGCAAGACCGTGAAGCGCTGACGGCGTTCGTGACGGAGCTGGACCAAAGCCTGCGTACCGTGGGCGGCGTCGTATCGATCGACGTTTCGCCGGATCTCGGTACCGATTGGACGGAAGCATTTGATTACAATGCCTTGGGACAGGCGGCCGACTATATGATCCTGATGGGTTACGATGAGCACTGGGACGGAGATCCGATCGCCGGGTCTGTCTCCTCATACCCGTGGGTGGAAAGCGCGCTGAACAAGCTTCTTCGCTCCGTGCCGTCGGCCAAGACGATCCTGGCCCTGCCTTTCTATACCCGGGACTGGACGCTGAAGGACGGCGGCGCCACTTCGGAAGAATTGACGTTGGCCCAGCAGGGCGTCCGCACACGGTCTGTTGCCTATAACCGCAGTTGGGACGACAACCTCGGTCAGTATGTATTCAAGTATCAAAAGCAGGGGTACACCCACAACATATGGATTGAGGATAGCCGGTCCATTACGAAAAAATATGTCATGGCGGCCGACCGGGGAGTAGCCGGGTATGCTTTCTGGTATATGGGAGCGGAAACGCCTGACGTATGGACGGCGATGTCCAATGCGGACAGGTATGCTTCCTACTAATCTTGATTTGCATTCTTTTAAAATAGAGTCTGATCTTTAGATGGATCAGGCTCTTCTTTTCTATATAACTGTTCGAAAATATTAGAATAAATAGAACTAAAATTATTGAACTATATAGACTGTTCGATTAGAATGAAGGTTATTAGGCCAAATATTGGAAGTGACCAATAGCGATAATTGAGAATATTTGGAAGGAGGATTAGCATGAACTTGTTGGATCTGTCTTTTAAAAGGACGAGCTATGAGGCAAAAGTGCAGGCTTCCATCTGGTATGAATGTGCGTTGGGGGTAGCCGTACTGACCTACCCGAAGCTGCACGGGGCGCTGGACAAGCCAGGCGAATATTATGACCTGCTGCGGCAAAGCGCGAGCAGCCGGCTCGAAGCCGAGCTTCAGTACTGCCAGGAGCATAATACCTGGAAAATGCTGCTCCAGCTGCTGCATACCCTGAACTGCGATACGATCGAGAGCTTTTCACTGGCGGTCAATGCTTTAAGCCGGGAAGAGTTCCGTTATCGCGTGCTCCCGTACCTGGAGACTGCTTTGGAGCCTGCGCGCAGGCGGGCGGCGGAAGGAGACTCGGCCGCGGCGGCGGAGATGATGGATGCCTGCCGCGGACACCGTTTTTTTCCACAGATGATTCATCATGTGATGGTAACGGATGTGGATGCGTTAAGGAGCCACCTGCTTGTTATGCTGCAGCTGTGGTACGCGGAGTTCATGGAGCGCGAGCGGGAGATGACGGAGGCCGTGCTGAAGCGGGATGCGGAGGAGAAGGAGCATTGGCTTCGTTCGCTTTCACCAGAGGAGGTTGTACTGAGGGCAACCGGAGTGGAATATGCCCCTGAGCCGGGGGTTCAGCAGGTGCTGCTCATTCCCCATGTCATTTACCGGCCGTTTACGGTCGAAGCTTCGCTGCCGCAAACCAAGGTGTTCTATTATCCTGTCAGCGATACCAGCCTGCCGGGGACCCAGGATCCCTACGAGCCGCCAGCCAGACTGGTGCAAATCTACAAGGCGCTAGGCGATGACAAAAGGCTCCGCGCTTTGAAGTTGATCGCCGGGCGGGACCGAACGCTGAAGGAGCTGACCGACACCCTCGGACTGGGGAAAACGACGGTACATCATCATTTAGCGGTCCTACGCGCAGCCGGCCTCATCAGGGTCAAGGGCGGCAGCTACGCCTGGAATCCGCAATCGCTTCACCATCATGAACGGGAGCTGAACGAATTTTTGACCGACAGCCAAGATGAAGGATGAATAGGCTGAGCCCAGAAATAGAGAGCTATATTCATCCAAGGCGATGGTCGCGTGATTTCGCATGGCTGTATGCGGACCAGCTTCTGTCCGTGTTCGCCGGCACCTGCGGTACATTTGTTCTCTCCTGGCTGCTGTATGAAGCGACGGGCTCCAAAGTGGCAATGGGAGGGCTATGGCTGATCAGCTTCGCTTCCCAATGGGGTGTTCAGCTGCTCGCCGGTCCCCTGATCGACAGGTGGAAAAGGACGGCCGTTATGCAGCTGTCGGAAGCCGTCCGGGCTGTGGTATATCTTGCAGCCGGGCTCTTGTGGATAGCCGGGGAAAGACAGGCATATATATTTTATACGGCATCTTTGATCAGCTCGTTTGTCATGTACGACCTGGCTTCCGGCGCCCTGCTTCCGAAACTGGTAAGTTCGGAAGATTTGACCCGTAAGAATGCCTGGATTTCGGGAAGCGTGCAGCTGATGCGGACCTTTGCCTTCCCGCTGGCGGGTCTGGGCGTGCAGGCACTGGAACCGGCGACGCTTCTTCTGCTCTTGTCTTTGCAGTTTACCGCCTCCTTCCTGTGCATCCGCCGCATTCGGGAAACACCTCCTCCTGTCGGGCAGACTTCTCACGGACAAGGCCGATCCGGCGCGGTTGCGGCTTGGTCCGGCCAGATCCGGGCTGGCTGGAGGGTGTTTTCGGGCAACCGCCTGCTGATTGCTCTTGCTTTATTCGTCTCTGTTACCAGTTTTGGCGTGTCGGCTACCCAGGCTATGTACATTCCGTATATCACGGAAGTGCTTGGAGGCGGGGCGGCGGAGTATGGCTGGTTCACTGCTGCGTTTCCCTGCGGGTACGTGCTGGGCAGTTGGGCAGTTGGCAGAATAAAGGGTTCTTCTCCGAAGCTTGGCATAATGCTCGCTGCTCTCCTGATCGGCGGGGCGACATACGTCGGGCTGTCATTCGTTCGCAGCTTGCCGGCTGCTTTGATGATCGAGCTGGCTGCCGGGATGGCGATGCCGTTCTGGAACGTTTTCAGCAGCAACTCTTTCTACAGGTTGGTTCCCGAGCAGGTTCTTGGGCAGGTCTTATCGATTCGACTGCTGCTTATGAAATCTGCCGGGCCGCTCGGCATCATCTATGGCACTTATTGCGCCGCAGTGTACGGGATTCCTCAACTGTTCCTGACGGTCGGCCTGCTCATTATGGCCGTGACGGGAACCGGAGTGGCCTGGACGATTATTTTTAGACATAATCCAGCGGGAGACTTGAGAAAATATCCATAGAAACCAAACGTTACAAACGACATGAAGGAAAAGAGGCTGACTATGGAGAAAGGTACCGATCAGGAACTGTCGTACGGTTCAGACTATCATTATATTCCCGCTACGTCGGCGGCGAGCGGGGAGGGCGTGGAGGTTCGCCCGGACGTATACAGCTATACGGTGCAGATTGTAAATATTGTACTGGCTGGTGCCCCGGAGGCGGAATCGTTCGTATTGATCGATGCAGGGATGCCGGGTTCCGCGGACGAAATCATCCGCGTGGTGGAAGACAGGTTCGGGTCCGGCAGCCGCCCGGAGGCGATCATTTTAACCCATGCCCATTTTGATCACGTCGGCGCGCTGATCGAATTGGTGAAGCACTGGGAAGTTCCGGTATATGCCCATAAGCTCGAGCTGCCCTACTTGACCGGACAGGAGAGCTATCCGAAGCCTGACCCGACAGTGGAAGGGGGGATGCTCGCCAAGCTGTCCTTTGCGTTTCCGAACGAGCCGGTCAATTTGGGATCATGGGTCAAAACGCTGCCGGATGACGGAAGCGTGCCAGGCTTACCGGATTACCACTGGATCCATACGCCGGGACATTCTCCGGGGCATATTTCCTTGTTCCGGGAGCGGGACCGGACCTTGATCGCCGGGGACGCTTTTACGACCGTCCGGCAGGATGAGCTCTACAAAGTGCTGACCCAGAAAGTGGAAATTAGCGGACCGCCGCGGTATTTCACGCCGGACTGGTTTGCGGCTTGGCAGTCGGTCAAACGGCTGGAAGCCCTGCATCCGGACGCCGCCGTCACCGGGCACGGAACTCCCGTATTCGGCGAGCTGCTGGAGGCGGGATTGAAGAGGCTGGCGGAACAATTCGACAGCTTGGCCATCCCGGATCACGGAACCTACGTGAAACGTTACGAACAATAATCACAGCTCAGAACGATCAGCCGTACAACGGGGCAAGACTCCCGGAATACGGCTTTTTCTCAAAATACAACGTTTGCTGAAAGGAAGTGAATCGCACTCTTGTCCGTAAAATTGGTTACATGGTATGCCGTGCTGGTGCTGCTGTGCGTACTTCTCGTTTTTCTCGTCGATCTGACGACCTTTCGTTTCAATGGAAGGGGGATTTCCGGTAACGGCAACCCCGGACTGCTGTTTTTGTTTCCGGCCTGGACCGCCGCACTGATGCTGATGATCGCGACTTTTATTATGGCTGTTAAATATTTTGACGATCTCAGCGACCATATCGTGAAGAAGGCTTACCGGTTCTGGTTACCGCTCATTTCCCTACTAGCTCTGCTCCTGTCCGTTTATTTACAGTTCCGCAAGATCATGCAGTGGCTGGATACCTACCACCAGATGATGGAGAAGTTTGGCTCTCCGCTTTTCCTTGGAGCTCTGAATCCCTATACCAATTCACTCTATTATAATGCCCATATTTTGTTGTTTTGCGTATCGGCGGCCATGCTATGCGGATGGTGGGTCGTGAAAAGACGTCCGTACTAAACTTTCAGCATGACGGGGCGGATAAGGCGTGCTACAATAACATGTTGTAACGCATCATATGAGAGTTGAAAGGAACATCCATGAGAAAAACATCCGCACCTCTACCTACATTCATTCCACTGCTAATCGGCATTACGGCAATATCGTTCTCATCCATCTTTGTGAAATGGTCGTCTGCGCCTGCATCGGTGCAGGGCATGTACCGGCTGTTGTTCACGGCGATTCTGATGCTCCCCTTCCTGAAGCCGTATTGGAAGGAATTAAGAGCCCTTTCCATAAAAAATTGGCTGCTCCTTGGGACTTCCGGCTTTTTTCTCGCGCTTCATTTCCTGCTCTGGATGGGGTCGCTCAAGCTGACGAGCGTCTCCAGCTCTACGATTATTCTAGCGCTTGAACCGGTTTTTATCGTGATCGGGGCATATTTCTTTTACAAGGAAAAAACGTCGGCTGTGGCCATTTCGGGCATGGTGGTCGCCATCGCCGGTGCCGTTCTGATCGGACTTGGCGATATTGGCGTTTCCCGCGACAATCTGATTGGCGATTGGCTGTCCGTCCTGGGGACGCTCGCAGTGTCGGTGCACATGCTGATCGGGCAAAAAATGGTCGCCCGCGTCTCTTCGTTTGTGTACAGCTTTGTCGTGTTTCTTTCGGCAGCGGCCGTGTTTGCCGTATATAACGCAGCAACCGGCGTGTCTTTTACGGCATATCCGGGACGGGACTGGGGGATTTTCCTGCTGCTGGCTGTCGTACCGACGGTTTTCGGCCATCTGCTGTTTAACTGGCTGCTGCAGTACGTACCCGCATCGACGATCTCGATGAGCATCCTGGGCGAACCGGTTGGCGCGAGCCTGCTCGCCTTCCTGATTCTCGGTGAAGCGATCACACTGTTCCAATTGGCGGGCGGCCTGCTGGCGATTGCTGGCCTGATCGTGTTTCTGAACGCCGGAAAGTTTAAAGCCCGGCCCAAAAGCGATATTCCCGCCGAACCTGCCCATCCGGCCCCATGATTTTGCCAATAGCGAAGCTGCTCCGACCTGAAGTCGGGACGGCTTTTTTTGTGCTTGATTTGTTCAAGGTAAGAAAATTAATAGTAATTATTACGATTTGCTTGCCAGCCAAGATGTTTTATGGTTTAATCAGTAAAGTGTAATAATTACGATTAAGCAACCATAGACTGTACAGAGTCAAAATTTACACTTTTGATCCCGTAAAGTCATTGACGGCATTTCACGGAGAAAGATCAAGTTCGGGGACAGTTTGCTTGCGATCACAGAAATGTTCAGCCCCACTGTAAACCAGTGAATTCCATGATCTACAGGAAGGCGAAAAAATTTTTGTCTAAAATTAATCGTAATCATTACGAATATACACAACGGGGATTCGAATGGATCCCGCGATGATGCGGAAGGAGAAACCAGGATGAATATCGCAGCAATGAACAATGTCGTATACGGCTATGATGGGGTGCCCGTCATACATAACGTCTCGCTTCGCATTGAATCCGGCGAGTTTATCGCGGTCAGCGGGCCGAATGGCGCAGCCAAGTCGACACTGCTGAAGCTGCTGCTCGGCTTGTATAAGCCGTGGAGCGGGGAGGTCAGTTACGCCCCGGATTTTAACCGGAAGGCCATCGGGTATTTGCCGCAGCAGGCGGCCTCGTTCAACAGCGGATTTCCGAGCAAAGTGATCGAGCTGGTCCGTTCCGGTTGCTATCCGAAGCTCGGATTGTTCCGCCGCTTTGGGAAGGAGCAGCATGTGCTCGTAGAACGGAGCCTCCGGCGGGCGGGAATGTGGGAATTCCGCAACCGGAAGATCGGCGGGTTGTCCGGCGGTCAGAAGCAGAAGGCGTGCATCGCCCGCGTGATGGCCCAGCAACCCGAGCTGGTCGTTCTGGACGAGCCGGTGACCGGAATGGACGCGGGAAGCAGGATGCAATTTTACCAATGGATGAGGGATTATGTATCGGCGGATGCCAGACGGACCGTGCTCATGGTGACGCACGGTCTGGATGAAGCCCGTCCCTATTTGGACCGGGTCATCCGGCTGGAAGGAAAGGAGGAGGACTGCCAATGCTTCACTTCGAATTCATGCAGCGCGCCTTTTGGGCAGGAGGTCTTATTGCATTGATCGCCCCGATTCTGGGCGTGTTTCTCGTCCTGCGGCGGCAGTCGCTGATGGCCGACACCCTGTCGCATGTATCCATGGCTGGAGTTGCCCTTGGCAGTGTCCTGCATATGAGCCCTGTATTGGCAGGATTTCTGTTCGCGGTGATTGGCGGGATTGCGATTGAACAGCTCAGGAGGTCCTACCGTGCATACAGCGAGGTTCCGGTCGCGATCATCATGACGTCCGGACTGGCGCTGGCGATGGTGCTGATGAGCATGAAGAGCAACTTGAGCAAAAGCTTCAGCAGTTACCTGTTCGGCTCGATCGTGGCCGTTAATCCGCTGCAGCTTGTAATCATCGCCGCGGTGACGGCGGGAGGGCTGATCTTCTTCGCTGTCCTCCGGCGCCACCTCTATACGCTGACATTCGATGAGGAGACGGCTGCCGTGGGCGGCGTACAGGTCAAGCTGCTGACGTTCGCATTCGCGGTCATGTCGGGACTGATCGTGGCTGCGGCGATGCCCATCGTCGGCGTCCTGCTGGTGTCGGCGCTGATCGTATTGCCTTCCGCATTTGCGCTGCGCTTTGCCGGCGGCTTTCTGCAGGCCTGCATCCTGGCGGTCTGTGCCGGCCTGACCGGCGTGTTCGGCGGCCTGACGGCTTCCTATTACACGGATACTCCGCCCGGAGGTACGATCGCGCTGACGCTGCTCCTGATCCTTCTTGCGGGCATTGCCGTCCAGAAGGTCGGCCAGCGCCGCAGAAAACGCCATTTGGGAGAAGCGGCAACGGCCGTCCCGTCAGCATCCAAGCAGGTGATGAGCACATCATATCAAGAAGAGGAGACAAACGTATCATGAATAAAAAAACACCATTTCTATCTGCACTTATCGTAAGTTCCATGATCCTGGTCCTGGCCGGATGCGGATCGGCAGCGAAGAATGATAGCGCGGAGCCGGCTGCGGCCACCGAGGCCGGCAAGGACAAACTCAAAATCGAAACGAGCTTCTATCCGATGTATGAATTTACCCGCCAGGTCGCCGGCGATTTGGCGGACGTGCATCTGCTCGTTCCTGCAGGCACCGAGCCTCACGACTGGGAACCGACGCCGAAGGATATGGCGGCGATCGAGCAGGCGGACATGCTGGTCTATAATGGAGCCGGCTTGGAAAGCTGGGTGGATCAGGTGGTTTCCGGCTCGGACAGCAAGGGGATGACGGCGGTTGAAGCGAGCAAAGGGCTGGAGCTGATACCGGGAACGGAAGAAGAAGACCATGATCATGACCATGACGCTGCAGAAGGAGACGCGCATGCGACTGAAGCGGTCACCGGACATGAGGAGGAGCACGACCACGATCATGAACATGATCACGGTGCTTTCGATCCCCATGTCTGGCTGTCGCCGAAGCTTGCTATCGGAGAAGTCCGCACGATCGAAGCCGCGCTGTCCGCAAAGGCGCCGGAGCACAAGGCACAGTTTGAAGAGAATGCCGCTGCGTACATAGCCAAGCTGCAGCAGCTGGACGAGCAGTACACGAAAGAGTTGTCGGATACGAAGCGTAAGGATTTTATTACGCAGCACGCGGCTTTCGGCTATCTGGCTCATACGTATGGTCTGACGCAGGTACCGATTGCCGGTCTCTCCCCGGAGCAAGAACCGTCCGCGCAGGCGATGGCAGAGGTCGTAAAGTTTGCCCAGGCTCATCAGGTGAAGACGATTTTCTTTGAGACGCTGGTTTCCTCCAGCGTGGCGGATACGATCGCAAAAGAGGTGGGAGCGGAGTCGGCCGTGCTGAATCCGATCGAAGGGCTTACTCCTGAAGATGAGGCCAAAAATCTCGATTATCTTCAAATTATGCAGGCAAACTTAACGGCGCTGGTCAAGGCGCTGAATGAATAATTTCATCTCAGGAGGAACTGCCCTTATGAACCAACCATCCGTCATTCCGGTCACCGTTTTGAGCGGTTATCTGGGATCTGGCAAAACGACGGTTTTAAACCATGTGCTGAACAACCGCGAAGGCGTCAAAGTCGCCGTCATCGTGAACGACATGAGTGAAATTAACGTGGATGCAAGGCTCGTCCAATCGGAGACTTCCTTGTCCCGCACGGACGAGAAGCTGGTCGAAATGTCCAACGGCTGCATCTGCTGCACCCTGCGGGACGACCTGCTGCAGGAAGTCCGCAAGCTGGCGGAGGAACGGAGATTTGACTACATTCTGATCGAATCGACAGGCATCTCCGAGCCGATATAATCATTATAGAATAAAAAATATACGCTTAATCCTTGCTGAAATGTGATAAAAAAAGCCCCTCAAAAGGAGTTATCCTTAAGAGGGGCTACTTGTTATTTATCGGAAACATTTAGTGCTTCACTAATTATAATATTGATCAATTGTTGCTCTTGAATGCTCGGTTTTACACCGTATTTCTCCAGAATGCTATCGATAACTTTTGATGAAAGAGTCATTTTATCATCTTTTGATTGGGTATTGTCTAGTTTATCTACATAATCTACAACTTGACTTGCAACGTGCAGTGCAAATGTAGTTTTGTTCTTATCTAACTTATCGATGTTTGTGACTTGTACTACAAGTTCTGCAATCTCTAAGGCTTTTTCAACTCCAGCAATTCGTTCCTTTGTTAGCCAGCCTTTTTTCTTGGCAAGGGGAACAACAAAAAAGCCTGCTACAACCACAACTAGCACGGCGACAATAATATATAGGTCGTTCATTAGTACCATCCTTTATTGAATATGTATTTTACTTATCAAACAAACCGGTACGATCAAGAACAGTTACTGCCTGGTAGAATGCTTCGCTCTTTCCATTGGTAGTATCAATCACTTTGTTACCGTTTTTATCTTTCATGCAAGATAACTTATCGACTACTCCTTGTGCATAAGCAGGAACATCCATACTTAGTTTAGATTGAAGCTTAAGGATTAGACTCCCTTGCTCCATAATTGTTTGCTTCAGGACGTCTTTGCTTTTAGTCAGACTCTCAACTTGAGCACACAAGTTATCAAATGCTAATCTTTCTTCTTTAGTCATTGGTTCATCATCCTTTACATTAGTAGATGGCTTTTTAAGCCGAGCAAGTTCAGCTTTAATTTGGGGGATGAAATTCTTATTAGCTGCAGCAATAGTATTACCATCTTCGAAGAAGGCTGTGCCAGGGCACGTCTTGCTTGACATACCGGGAATAAAATCTGGTAATCTTGTACCATTTTTAGCTGTATACCAGGCGTGATAAACGATATGGTCAGTATTGATTGGAATATTAAACTTCTCCGCTAAACAAGCATAAAAGTGTATTACAGTATTCTTCTGTTCATCTGACATCTTATCTCCGCCAACATCAAAGTTTCCCACGATCTCAGTACACAGCATGTTTGTATTTGCTCCAGCAATACCAGCTGGGGTTACATTCAAGCCGCGTCCTAAACTGTACGCAATTTGTCCTGTATCCAGTATAGTGAAATTTTGTCCGATGTCATTCCACCCTTGGGATAGATGACTGTTTCTCATCCCCTCTAAACATTTGAACGGATCTTGATTCTTCCTTGTTGTGTAGTTTGGGAGGTATGTATGATGTACTTGTAGATGAGTGATTTTACGGGTAACATTTTGTTTTTTCAGCCAATCCCTAAACTCATCGCGTTCCAGTAGGAGGAAGTTACCTTTTTGTTGCATGTTATTTACTCCTTTCTTAGAGAGTAGGGGAGAGTTAATAAGATAACCCTACCCACCACAATTCACTTGTGTTATACTCATAAGTGGGATGATACTTTCTTAAATGCTTCTGCTAGGGGCCTTTTTGAAAATATCATCCCTTTATTTTTGATCTGATTTTTCTTCACTTTTTGTTTTTAATACACTGATTGCTCTTTTGAATTGTTCTGGCATGGGAAGACCTAGCCTGCCATAGTTTTCTGCTAAACTGATAAGCTCATTTGAAATATAGAAATATGTCGCGCCCACAGCTAAACTCAATGTTCCACTAAGACCAAGAAGTGAATCGATTCTATACAATACTGCAATTACAGTAAACATGAGAACTTTTTTAAATATGCCCATAAATCCCTTGTTGGAATTTAATCCCTTAGACTTATCAGATGGACTCTTAAACCCTTCACGGAGGGAGGCTCCAACTCCTGTGAACCAGTCAAGTACAACTAAGATTGCCAATAGGGAAAGGGCTTCATTCCAACCACCAAAAGCGTATGTAACAACTACACCAAATGATGCAATCAATCCATTTAAAATTTTGTCATACACCGAAGCTTCCTCCAAAATCAAATTAAAAAAGGACTCTCCACAAATGAAGAGCCCTTTAAAGTAAAAACCTATTTTTCTATAATTTTGTGAGTTTAAAACCCTTATAAATAAAGGAGTTTTTAACTCGTTATTCTTAATGAAATGTCCATTTTATTTTTCCCCCAGGCAACATGCATAAAAACTACGCCTTGCGGCGCTACGCGGATTACAATATATCATTGTACCCTTTTTCATTATCGGGGTCGCTATCCCTAATTGCCTGTTTTACATCCACCCTGTTTATTAATGCAATTTGAATCACGTCTCCGAATAACTGCAAAAAAGCTGTGACTGGAGTATAAATACCGTAGTAATTAATTCCGTCATTCCAGGCTATAGATTCTCCTATAATTGGCATCTCACCAACTAAATAATTTCCTCTTAACCACTGTTCAGCTTCTGACATTATAAAAACACCTCTCTTTGGTTACTCATAAGCAAAATACGAAACATTATCAGCCACTTTATCATTTCTGTTGTTTGACAAAAAGAGACTTGAGTTATTGAAACCTACGCCTACATATCCATAATCAGTAATCGCCCCTGAAGGAAAGGTAGTGCCATTTGGGAAAGTCATTTTATAACCGTTGTTGCTTCCTAATCCACTCATATCAAAAGTTACCATTCCCTGTTTTGGTGTAAATAACAGGGGAATAGACCTTGTCCCTAAAGCCGGAATACTTGAAGTAGTGCCTGAAGCGAATTGTTTGCCAGCTGCGACTGCAAAGGCATTGTAGATACCAGATGGAAAGTTTTGTACGCTACCAGATGGGACTATGTTAGTTGTAGATCGTTCTGGTAACGTCCCAATTATTAACCCCGTGTCTGTGCCAATCGTCTTTCCTGCCCTTACATCACCGGCTACTGCTGTTCCATACTCACCCCCTTCACCCTGTAAGATAAAAGCCGTTCCGTCCCAGAAAATTGAGTAGACGCTGGCATAGAGTTTAGCATAATTACCATTAGGCTTTTTTATTCCATATGCCGTACCACCATTAATTTTAAGAGTTGGTGTCGTCGAACTTGCAGCATTAAATTTAATAGTGAATTTTTGGTTAGAATTTATTGCTTCATTTGTTGAAATGCTGTAAACATCCCCGACATTTGTAGTCGTTCCTAGATGTGGAACATGTTTTGAATTATCCGCCACATGTGTGTCTACTTTGTCATTGACTGACTTAAGGGCATTGGCCGTCGGAGCTTGAGTAATTGATGTGCTGGTTGTAGTATTGTTAAGTTGGACTACGCCTTTTTGTGTCGTACTGGCGTCCGGGATTGATATATTATTTACTTTACTATTGACTTCGTTGACCGCATTTACGAGAGATGTCTTATTAATTGTTGCCAAATCACCCATTACGCCGATATCGTTACGAATTTGTCCTGCGGTAGTCCCATCCATATAATCAATAATATTTTGCTTCTTTTGTTCGATTGCTATTAACGCTGAATCTTTGCTATTATCTATCTCTTTTTGCTTGTCTGTTATATATCCCTCTACATTGTCTCTGATGAACACTTCCATATTAACTAGTGCATCTTGAAATTTATTCCATTCATCTGCAGCCATCAGCTTCGAGCGTAATTGAGTAGTTAAATTTCCTAATTCGGTTTCTTCAGAAGGCGTTCTATTCGATTTAAGCTTCAACTCTTGAAATCGCTGTATTGCTGGGACGTCTGATGCTAATATTTCGGTTTTGAACTGAAAGGAATCAATTTGTCCTGGGAAGCTTGAAAAACTTGCCATTAAACAACCTCCTTAATATTCATATTAACTAGATCTATTTCCTTATTTGTCTCCAAATAAAAAAACTCCTGAAAGTTTTCGGGAGTAAAGTTTTTCTTTCCATATATTGAGTGAAATTTATTGTGTATTTCTTTGTTTAATGGAACGCCTAAACCATAATTAAAATTTATTTCAGCACATACCTTTTTTAGATTTTCTAATTCATACTCACTGTAAAGACTAATGTCATTACATATATTTAGTTTAAGACGACTAACTGTTTCGTTTATGATAGAAGCAAAAGGGTAAAGATGATGAACAATCAGATCTTTTGAGGTATTGCTTATTATACATTTATATTTAAATGAAAATAGACTTTTATTTTTCCAATCATCTAATATTGATGCGCGTAAATAATGATTTAAGTTTGTAGTTCCTGTCCAATTCGGATGATTAGTACCAGACATTAAAGATAAAGTTTCCTTTCTTTTGCATCCACATGATGTCGTATGTCCAGATGATATATCGTAAGCAGCCACTTCAATTATGTTTCCACAGGAACATAAACATTTCCAAAGAACACCATTTGAACTTCTATTTTTAGTTTTTTCAATTACTGATAATCGCCCAAATATTTTACCATTTAAATCTAAAGATCTTCTTTCCGATGTTATTTCTCGCTTTAAGCAACCACAGGAATTTGTTAGACCACTAATTAGACTTGTTGATGCAATTTCTTTTATTTTCCCACAATCACAAATGCACTTCCAATGAGCGCCTTTTTTCTTTTTAACTTCAGATAGTTCTATCGCCACTAATCTACCAAATCTCTGATTTTTAATATCTCTAATTATCCCAATTAAACCACCTCTGCGAAAATATTCATGTCACTAAAAATTTGTTGAATGCATACAAAAAAACTAGTCCCAGTAACTATTAGACTAGTGTTGTGTGAACGGTATCCAAATGCATCTTTAAAAACGTGAAATTTATTATCTTGACTCCAATACTGCAACGATATCGTCCCATTGATACCTTTTATAACGAAAAGATCTGTGTCCGGTTTTATATTAGTCATCCAAATTTTAATTGTGAAATCACCGCTTAAACTAAATCCCTCAGAAAAACTAAAAGTATCATCAGTTAGATCAATGAATTCGCCACTAAGATATATTGGACTCTTTGTAGTAGAGCCTATAATTTGTACAGTATTCCAGGAAATCTTCATTCCCGAATTATCAACATTTTCAGCAGTTAAATTAACCTTGATGTCTGGCTGCTGATACTGTACTTTAAATTGTATTAGCCCAGTAGTATTTGTTAATCCTTTTGCGCTGGTTGCCTGTGTTTCTATGTAATATGTGTTTCCACTCTGTAAATTCTCAATTAATAAACTAATATCTGGATTAGTACTAATTGGTGACTGATAAATCTTATTCTTGTTAATGTCATATAGATACATTACCCATGATCTAATTGCAATACTTTCTAGCTGAGTATATGTTGCCGTAAAAGAGTAGGAGGGCGAACCTACAGTATCAATACTATTCATTGTTACCACTGGTTTACTTGAAGTCTGAAATATATCAAAATCCGATGTAATTGAAGAGTTAGATTGATTCCATATAATAATCTGTATTTTGAACTCAAGACCATTGGAAATTGAGTTCTTAGGTACAACGTGGTTTTGAGCATAAGAAGTTATCTTGTTACTATCGTACACGAGTGCATTATCTGCATTTTTGTAGATCTTTACTTGGTAGGCTACGCTTAGATCGCCCGAAACTTGCCATGAAACTAAAAT
Organism: Paenibacillus sp. XY044; assembly: GCF_002257645.1. Lineage (GTDB taxonomy): Bacteria > Bacillota > Bacilli > Paenibacillales > Paenibacillaceae > Paenibacillus_AQ. Next base: position 472,072 of record NZ_NQMO01000001.1, read on the forward strand.
AGGATCAGCACTGTCAAGTGTCTGACCTCTGATATTAATATTAAATGGTTTTTGTAATGCCATTTATTCACATCCTTAAATTCCACGTTTACATAAAGCAAACTTATCCTTCGAATCACCGTTAACGAAAATTACATAAATATGATCGCCAGGTTTAAAGGCGACATCAGGATTGCAGGGTATTGTTTGTGATGATGTCGAGCCATCGATAAACACATTGATCTTTTTAGTACTAACTATTGAATCAACAGTCCCCAAGTGCCATTCTCCGCTTAATAAGCCTAAGTTTCTTATTTCAGTTCTGACTATTTCAGATATTAATTTATATACATATTCTTTTCCATTTGATTCGTTCATTTAAGCCTCCATTGGAATGAAGTCCCAGTTATCAATAACTTTTCTATATTTAATGCATTCGCAACTCATCAAATCAGGTTTAAGAGGAAGCGAAAAACTTTCTAATAAATACTTTCCTGAAACATTGTTCTCTGGATCATCGATTTCAATGACATCATAAACGTCATGGAGATAGTTAGGACTAATGGATAGGGATAGTTTCTCTGCGTAACCTAATCTCGCTCGCAATTCAAACTTAGCCCTCCAGAAACACTCATCTTTGGTTGTTAGAAGACCATCAGGATTACCATCATTATGAAGGTAAAGGATGTCGCCCAGTCTTTCTATGCTATAAGGACTATCTTTCCAGATGGTTTTCGTCTCAGTGACAACTAATTCATAACTACAAGTGGCGGTTTGAGAAGAGCCTCCACAAACATAGATATGATTGGCTAATTGGGACTCATCCATTTTTCTAACATTTCCAGCGTAGAAACGTTCGTTTGGATCATTATACTTATATGACCACGTTACTGGCTGGGAGTCAAAATCATTAAGATCAATTTTCTTTAATCTTAAAAATCCAAAGACATCGTAATATACTTGGCATTTTGCCAATAATGCTAAGTCTGATATTGCTTGATACAGGTTGTCATTCGGTTGATAAGTTAATGTATAGGGAACGGTTTCCGTTACCGTATCAAAGTTAAATTGAGTCTCACCCGTCTTGGCTGCAAGAGTTTTAATTGCTGTACCAATATTTACTCCAACTTCAACGGTGGTTTCAAACTTAAATTTTCCTCGCTTATCTGTGTAAAGAAACATCTTATCTTGACCCGAGACAACTGTCTTCTTACCGTCTTGTGTGTGGCTATCTTGTGGTTCAGACAGTATAAATACACCTTGTGGTATATATTCAATATTTCCGTTTCTTAATTTCAGACCTGTATAGGTCTTAACACGTTTATCAATCCAAAGAAGCTTATCTTCGCCCCAAGTGAACTCATTGTTCTTATTTAATAGAGTAAAGGAAAAATTCCTACGAATTGGGCGAGAAGAATCCACAGAAATTGAACCAATATCATCATTTGTAATCTGCTTTGTAAATTCATTTATGTAATTCATCTTTGAGTCATAGAACTCGAACTTTAAAAACGCTTGTTTAATAGGAGACTTCATTGCTGTGAGAAAATCTTGTGAGCAAGGGATCATTAAATAACCCCTTTCACATAATCTTCGTAGTTGCCAATCTCCATGAAATCAAAAATTATTGTTTTATAATCATAATCACCCCATGTATTTTGAGGAGAAGTGGCTCTAGGGTTACTAATGTCGCATACAAAAACTCTTCCATCATCAGATTTAACTAAGAAGGGTTTATGATTATAAATAAAATTGTTTAAAACCTCTTCATAATCAAGCCCTGATCGACTGAAATCTTCTGGAATTAAAACGGTAGAGAGTGAGAAAGATTCGTAATTTTTTTCTGAATAGAATACAGAAGGATACTTACTCAATGTCTCGATGACAGTTCTACCTTGATTCAATTGAGTTTCAACTTCACCAATTTTATCAATAGCTTGATCAAATCCGAGCACATTGTTTGTGTCTTTATCTACAACCCACCAACCAACAAAATCTGATTTCGCCTGAACTTCAACTGCTTTTCCGTCTAACATATTTTCAGCAAGTGGAACAATGCTATAAATTAAGTCTGTATTGGGTTGCGTATAGTCCGTATATTCAATCTTTACGTTGTTTTGAAAGGGGACAGTAGCAAGCGTGTATGAATTCAATTCATTTGCTTTTCTACGCTTAATCATAAAGGATACAATTTTCAATCCATTATTATTGATATTCCCTCCTTCAAGGTCGCCCATGAATTTGAATATCGCACGAGTATCAATTTGCCAATCTTCTTTTTCTTTTGTAGTGGACACAGTTGAGTCTGTGGCTTCACGTATCTCTAATTCATCATATACACCATTCTTTAATTCTCCATAAAAGATGTCTTTTACTGCACTTCCAGGACTTCTGAAAAAGTGTGTCCCATAAAAGTCATATCCCATTATTGCCATTTAATCACCGCCAATTTAAAAAGAGTAAGGAGGGGAGAGTGCCCCACCTTACTTTCTATTTGAAGCAATATGTGTTTCTAAACCTTTGAAAAATTCCATTGGGTTATTTGCTTTTACCGTAATATCGCCAGAGAATGTATAACTTGTTCCTGAGTTCGTTGCAACGGTTGGAGTATTTAAGCGAATATTCGACATTGTGTTTTTAATTCCGCTTGTAAGTGATTCGATAATTGCTCTAGGTTGAGTAATAATATCCTTTAGTTTCTTTTTATGTTCTTCTGTTAATACTAACTCTCCTAGTTTAAGGATGGCAGGAACTTCACCCTTAGCCAGAGGTTCTTTCCCGACTTCTCCTCCAGTATGGTACTTCCTTGTTTTAAACGATGCATTATACTCAATTGCTGCTAACGTCTCATCTGAGATTTTATTTCCGTCGATACTTACTAAGTTATTGATGTAATCTGCAGCAGCTTTTCCTGCAGATGTCGAGGTGTCGATCTTAGAAATAGCATCAGATTTTGCAGACGAGAGTGACCCAGAAGAACTTTTGGAACTTGAACTACCTCCAGACCTTGATCCTCCACCACCAGACGAACCAATGGAACCCATAGAAGCAGCCAAAGAAGCCATCTGAGCATATAATGCTTGCAGTTGTGATAACTTAGATGATACCTCACTAATATAAATGTCCCATTTTTGAAGCGATGAAGCTTGCCAGCCATCAACCACCAATTGCAAGAGTTTAGATCCTTCGTCAGCAGAAATAGAACCATCCTCTAATCCCTTTTGAAGCGCTTCTTGAAATTGAGTTAATTTAGCTTGTGTATCAGTAACTGATTGTTGATAAAGCGATGAGAGACTGGATTGATACAACTTCATTGCCTCAAGATTTTGCTGATGGATTTCTTTTGTCCTATCTAACTTGTCTTGAAGAATTTGTATTGTATCATTTTTCTCTTTCTGCAAACGGTCGATTTCATCCTGAATTGCTTGCTTAACATCATCTCGCTCATATTGTTTAACAAGATCGTCTTTTTGTTTCTCTAATTCATCAACACGGGCTTTATCATAAGTTAAAATCTCTTCGCCAGCTTGGTTGATATATGAAAAACGTTTATCTTTTTTAACTTTATTGATCTCATCGTTAAGTTCTTGAAGCTTCTTGATTCTGTCTTCCTTGTTGTACTGTTCATCAAGATTTTTCAATATCTCTTGTTGCTTTTCAATTTGGCTGTCATAATACTTCCCAGTATTGTTAATATAATCTGAAATTGCATCTTCTTCTTTTTGATATTGCAGTTCAGTATCTCGAATTGCATCGTTCATATCATTAATCTTGTTTTTTAAATCAGCGACAAGATTAATTTGTGACTTAATCTGATTGCTCAAGTCAGACATATTGCTAAAGTTTACATCGCTTAAATCTATTGTATAGTTAAGTGCAGTTTTTACTTCATTGGCAATATCTCTAACTTTAGATGCATAGTCCTGAAGATTGGAACGAGTTTGAGAGGTAGTATCTACAAAGTTAACACCGCCACTAAATACTCCATCAACTTTATCTAGGGAAACTAAAATTGAATCAACGGAGTCATCAAACTCACCAGCATCGAATATTTCTCCAAGATCGAGAGAAGACTTCATTCGGTCAAATACGGTCGTAAGCTTATCACTTGCCATTTCATAAAGTGACTTTGTGACATCTTTTATGGACTTGTCGTAATTGACCATATCAATAGTTAGTTGTTGTATTCTTTCACTCTTAGTTTTATACTGGTCACTTTCTTTGGGAAGTGTGGAGAGTTGTTGTAATGCTAATGTGAGCTCCTCATTCGCTAATTCTTTCTGTTTACTGATAAGAGGAATTTGTTTCATTAGTTCATCACTATACTCTGAAGAAGATTCACTCATGAGTGAGAGTTTAGCTGATGAAATTTCAAGTTGGTCTCCAACACTATTAATTTTACTTACATATTCGTCAAGTTGGCTTTCTCCAATAGCAAATATCTTTTCCTGTTTTTGCTGTTCAATTTCGATCCATTTGCGACTATTGTCAGCAATTTGTTTATCAAATTCTCCAGAAGTTATTTTCTTATCATTAACAAGTTTTTTTATGTTGTCGTTGCTTGCATGCAACTCTTTTTGCTGATCTTCTAGTGCTTTGATTTGAGTTTGCTCTTCATTGCGCCATTGTTGAGATATTTGAGAATATTTAGATTGTTTTGTTTGAGAGTTAGCAATTAGCGTATCTAGGTTTTCGAGCTTGCCCTGAGACTCTTTTACAAAATCATTGATGTAGGCAATACGATTCTGATATTGCTTTAATTCATTATCAGATAACTGTTGTTCAGCGTCTGCCTTCGCATTAATTTTCTCACTTTGTGAAGGATTCTTGGTTGATGTCTTCGTGCCGCTTGAACTCGAAGAGGCGGAAGATACACTACTTGAGCCACCACCACTAACAACTCTTCTTGCTCCATCGTATTTATAAGTTTCCGTCCATGTTTTACTGTTTAGATTTTGTTCACTCAAACCATGGTTGCCCATTTGGAGGAACTTGCCGTTTCCAGTATAAACACCAACATGCGAAGCCGTCTTTCCAGTGGTATTAAAGAATACGAGGTCACCAGGCTGCAAATCCGCCTTATCGACTTTAGTACCTGTTTTAAATTGCGCAGCCGCTGTACGGGGGAGATTTACATCTGCAAACTGCTTAAACATCTCCTGAACAAACTGAGAACAGTCAGAAAGTGCTCTGTTTACAAACTGGTCATATGTTCCCTTGAATTCGCCGGTAATTTGTTTATAAGTAAGTTTTCCTTGAAGTCCTCTGCCATTAGCTATCAGATTATCGATGCTTGATGAAGGAGCAGAAGAATTAGAGGGAGCGCTATTGGAAGTACCAGACGGAACTTTAGTTGAAGTTGTAACCTTTTGCGATACGAGTTTTGAAGGATCGGCAATTCCTTCTTTTAAAAGCTCTGCTTGTTGTTGCAACAGTTTATTTTCTTGCTCAATTGAGTTTCGATATTCCTTCGAACCTTGTTTTAATCTGGATCGTTTATTATCTAGGTCGCTCAATTCTTTTTTAACTGCAGCCAATCTCTTTTGAGTTTCGGTTAGAAGTTCATTAGTTTCGCTGATTGTATCGTTTGATTGCTTTTGTTGCTTATCGGCTTGAGCTGAGGTAGCGGAAAGATCGCTCCTAGCACCTTTAAGAATGTTTAATTGAGTCTCAAGACCATTTAAATTGTCGATCTCAGCTTGAAGAGACAAACTTGTTGTATCTCCAATGCGTCTAATGCCAGCGATTTGCCTTTCTGCTTCGCGGTCAGAAATTTGTCCACTAGCAACCATTTCATTAAGTTCATCAATACGCTGATTAACTCTTTCTTCGCTTACCTTTTTAAGTGCATTATATTCTTCTTCGAGGGCAGCAATTCTAATTTTCGAGTTACTGATTGCGGACTCCGTTTTCTTGATTTCGCTATCAAAGAATTCAAATTTTTCTTCTTTTTTTGCTTTAAGGAACTCAAGAACTTTATCTTTACTTAGCCCAGTAACTTTAACAAAATCACCATACATTTTATTCAGTTTTGAAACTGTGCTAGTTGATAACGTATTATTCTTAGATAGTTCTCCCTGAGCATCGGTCAATAGTTCAATTTCTGACTTAGAACTAGTAATGCTCTCGGCAAGTTTATCGAAATCAGTCGAAGAACCTTGAACAAGATTTGAAATGCTGTTATTAGCGGAGTTTGCTTTCTCGGCAATATTATTCAGGCTATTGATAATCTCTGAATTACCCTGAATAGAAGGAATCTGTTTAAGCTCATCAACGACTGCCTGAATATTGCTTCCATCGAAATTACGAACGACATTTTGAATCTCGACCATACTTTCTTGGAAGTCTTTCGTTGGTTGGGATGAGAAGACACCAGTTAAATTATCAAACAGTTTTGTTTGCTCGTCAGTGTAATTTTTAACTGCAGCAGATTGCGTCTTGAAAGTATTGATTACTTTTTGATTGCGAAGACTCTCACCATCATTAATTTTGTCCATTAAAGGCTGGATTTCGCTAATCTTACTTTCAACCTGTTCCAGAGCCTTTAACCATTCTTCATTTGTTTTGGGTAATGTGCCCATGCTACTGAAGAAATCTTTATAATCATCTACATTAAGCTTATTGTGGTTGTAAATTTTGTCCTGCAAATCAAGCAAGGTCTTATAATATTCAACCAGACTCATATCCTTAGCTTTAAATGCAGGATTGTCAATAATTTTATATCCGCCTTCAGCAGAACGATTACTTAGTTTTCCACTCAATACAGGCGATGCAAACTTTTTATCATTGAGCGCGTTGACGATAATGTCATTGGACTTAATTTGTTCATCTAATTTCTTGCCACTTAGACCTTCAATTAACTTTGCTTGTTCTTCATATTTACCATTAACTAAATCGATTCCTTTGGCCTCTTCACCAAAACTATCAATCAATTGGCTCTGTAATTCAAACATCTTATCCTTGACGTTCGCGTCCGTTTCAATTGCATTGTGGTTTTCTTTATAATACGAAGATACTTCATCTAACGTGCTAGAAAGTTTTGAGTACTTATTGTCGGTATCATCAATCAATTGCTTAGTTTTTTCCAATGAACCGTTCCAATTAGATGAAACAGTATATAATACTGAAATCCCCGTAGCAATAAGTCCAAATAAACCCAATGCTCTCTGTAACCCGGTCATCGCAACAGCTGTAGTTTCAGCTGCGGTTGTAGTTGCTTGAAGGGCGGTTCTTGTTGTAAATAATGCAGCAACTGCGGAGGAGAGTGAGGTTATGGTGGATGCTACCGCTTTTGATTTAAATGTTAAGAAAATTCCAGTAGCTAATATGAGAACATTTCCAATATCACCAAAAACTCCTACTAGCTTTGTTCCTAGATCAATAAGCGATTTTAACCAAGCCGAATCGATACTATTACTCCAAAATTCAGATACAGTGTTCTTAAACACAGCAACATGGCCCTGCATGGATTCCATGTATTTTTCATTTTCTCTAGCAGCAGATCCAAATGAATTTAATCCGGCCTGTAAAGCTCCTTCAGCATCCTGCCAGTTGTTCAACATACTTGCAACAACGTTACCTTGTAGTTTGCCAGCTACTAATTCCAGGATATCGGCACGGTTGAAATCAGAGAGGGTACCCCATACTTTAGCCAAGTCACTGAAGATATCATATGTACTCTTAAACGTATTATCATTTTTCTTTAGTGTAAGACCAATGGAATTAAATTTCTTTTCCATTGACGGTAACAATGCAGTTAGATCTTCGCCATCTTCTGAGACACCACGAATACGCATAGAGACGGTTTTGAGGGCATTTCCGACTTTGGCGGGGTCCTGTACTGTCGAATTGGCAGCGGTAATCATGGCTACTGACTCTTCAATAGTGTTACCAGCCTCAGATAAAGAGGAGGCCGAACGCTTCATTGCTTCACCAATACCGGCAGAACTGATTGCGAATTTATTACCAACTTCATTGTAGACATCGACAACGTGTGAGATGTTCTTTCCTTGATTATCAACCTCGACACCAAAACCCTTGATGGTTGCAATGAGTGCCTCAGATGCGTCCTCAGCAGTTTTAATATCGCCAACATTTTGGTATACGGTTGTCTGCTTGGCTAACTGCTGAGATTGTTGAATAGTATAGCCCAATCTTGCCCACATAGTCGTAGACTTAATAACATCAAGTGTTAATGCACCGATTTCATTTGCCGTGTTAGATGCTGAGTCGATAAAACTTTTATAAGTTGAATCTGTCTCGTCAGTTACCTTTTTCAGGTCGGTCATTGCAGTATCTAAATCATAAACATACTGAATACCATTTTGAAGTGCGTGAAGCGGAGCATATATAGCCGTAGCAGCTACCATCCAGATCGGGAATTTCTGCATTGCAGTCGACAGTGCTTCGCCGAATCCGATTGTATGTGAAGTAGCAGTCTTTGCGTTTGCAGTTACTTGTTTTAATTGAGTATTTAAATCGGTAAATTTTGATTTATAGTCACCGATATTGCTAATACCTTTTAATTGCGACTCAATATCTCCGAGTCCTGAACGCACTCCAGGGTCGGAACCGAATCTGCGCTTAATATCGGCAATTTTCGCTTCAGTATCAGCAACTGATTTTAGGTAATCTTGTTCACGCTTAGCATTTTGCTGGAGGGCTAAATAATGCGTCTTTTCAAGTTGTTCAGCATCTTTTAGAATCTTTTGCTCTTCTTCAAAACGAGCCTTTAGATTAGCAACAAATTCTTTATTGCGCTGTTCTTCTTCCTTAAGGTTTTTATCTGCAATTGCTTTGCGAATATTGTAATTTTCTTTAGCAACCTGTTCGCGCTGCTTATTTATTTCTTGTTCCTGTTTTAGTGCGTCTTGTTGTTGCTTAAGGTAGTTGGTAACTTCGTCATAGTTCTTTACATTACCAGACTGGTCAGATCTAACATTAATTGATTGACCAAGTTGGTTTTGATATGTATTTGAATAACTTGTTACTTCGCCAAATTTATTTTTGTTGGCTTTTGTCTTTGCTAAAGAGTAACCCTCAAGCTCTTTCTCGAGCTGTTTAATAGTTCTAATTTGAGATTGATACTCAGATGATTCGGATTGTAAAGCTTTCTTGTTTGCATCGTGTATCGTTTTAGTTTTGCTTATTACTTCGCCATTCTTAAGAATCTGTTGAGTTACCTTTTCTATAGAACCATCAAGGTGTTTGTATTCAGTAACTGTTTCCTGGACAACTTTATTCTGCGATTGAAGGGATACATTCAGTTTTTTAGTGGCATCAATAAAATTGTTGATTGACTTGACAAAACTTTGATCGACATCAATCTTCAAACTTAACTTCTGGAGAGAGGGAGATTTAGCAAGGGCTCTAATACCTTGATTTATATCCTTCAGTGCTTTACCTGTGTTTAACTCTGCTGAGATAAGAATAGACAAATCGGACATTACGTATATCACTTCCTTTTTATAATAAAAAAAGAAGCGATATAAGATCGCTTCTTAAGTTGAGAATATGAAGATTTTTAAAAACACTAAGCAATACTGTAGAGATCTTTCTTAACCTCTATAGTATTGCTTAGTGTTTTTCATAAAAAAACCACTCAATATTGAGTGGAAAGTAGAGCATATGGCTATTGAAAATACTGTTTAATGTTTTTATCTAATATATTCTTTATTGACTGAATATCTTCTGCGGATATTCCCGTGCTTGAATCAACGGCGTAATCGTCATTTTCATTTTTAGTTAAAGTAGGAGAGCTAATTTTAATTGAATCCAAAATTGTTAAATAAGGTTCAGTTAAATCTAACATGAGTTTTGCCTTTTCTAGCTCGTTTTTGTTATTCGCGTCTTCAATGTCTGCTGTGAGAAATTCAATATATTGGGGAATTGGATTTTCTAATTTAATTTCTCCGGTTTTCTTATCACGATTGTTAAAGGCATCGGATAAACTTACATATAGATCTTTAATCATATCGACGGTGGAATCATCATCGATGGTTTTTGCGAATTCCGGTTTTAATTTTAAAGAAGATGAGAAAGATACTTCTTTTGCTTTTTCTTTCGCACAGGCTGACAATATGACCGCAAAGCTCAGAACAAATAACAACAAAAATAATTTAGATTTCACAGAGTTCAACCTTTCATCTGTATGATAAGAACAGTTTATCATAATTAGTGGGGAAATATGCCATCTAATTAATACGGATGAAAGGTGAATGAGTCTCAGTTTATTTTTGATATTATTTATGCAAACTCATGTCTATATATAGTGTTTGAAAATTATATAAATACTATATATAGACAAGAATTCTTGATAAAATGATAGTTTTATCATGTTGTAAGTTTATTGCTTAGATAATTAATTTCCCGTATTTTGATAAACATCCATGTTACTATGATCCAGTAAATAAAACCCGTTGGTGGTAAATTTAATAATTGGTCGATTGCCATCTGCCCCCACATCCCAATAAGTGCAGATATGATAGATACTAGTTGGATAATATCTCTTTTCTTTTTCATTACCAATGTCTTTTCTTTTCTAATTTTCAACAAGGACATTACACCATAAACCACTGGAAAAAAATAAATGGCTAAGCCGATTAATCCTGAATAAAGAATCAAGTTCAATAAGCTGCTTTCCACATTTGTAAATACACCCACTGCTTGTGGGCTCGGGTTATATCCAATCCCCTTACCCATTGAGAGAAATAGTACTTTGTCCATTGGAGATAGATGAGCGAGGTGTGAAAAGAAATCTTGATACTGGAACGTTCTGCCTGCGCCTGTGGGGTCGTTAGCAAATATTCTTTCCTGTAGACCAAAGGCGAAAACCGAAACCACGATGGCTGCTAAAACACCAATAAAATACTTTAGCATCGGTAAGTACAGAAGTGACAAGGCCATTAATCCCAATGCTACTCCAAGCAAGGCACTACGTGAAAGTGACATCATTACGCAAAATAAGGATGAAAGCAGAATCAAAGCGTAAATAATTCTTTGCTTTCGACTGGTGAATGCGTTCGACAGAAACCATCCAGTCAATATGAGAACTCCAACAATCATTACGCAGCCGAATAAATTTCCGTTCTGAAAGGTTCCTACTAGTTTTAAGCCAACTGCAGTAACATTCATTTTCATCTCAAAAAGCTGGTTACCGAACTCTTGATAATCTGAATAATTTACAGTCAGTCCTGGAATTAGAATTGCATAATGACCAAACAAATACTGAGCCACACCATAGATTGCTGTAAGTGAAAATGTAATGAAAAATGTTTTAGAGAGTTTTTCTGGTTTGTCATAATATACGAAATATAGGAACATCGTAGTTAAAATCGGCAAATAAACAGGAATAAATCGAGTCAATGATCCTATCAAACCGTTTTGAGTAAATGAATAGAACATCATCAACGATAGGGCTATACCTGAAAAGAACATGTATTTTTGTACCAAAGAAGTGGTAATGGTATAACTCATTTTCATTCTTGATTGACGCATAAATATTAACCCAAACGAGAAGAGGGCCATACCTAATATTAACGAACTAATAACTATTGGAGAGTCAGCAAGTTTAAGCCCAGCTTTTGGAAAGGTAAAAACAAAAAGAAAGTATGTAGATGTAATGGCTACTAGATACTTATTTGAAAAAGACATAATACCTAGAAATACTGCAAAAATGGCCCCAAGTAATATCAAGGAAGGAGTTAAACCTCTAGAGCAGACTACTCCAACAGCTAATGATAATGCTAATACTAAAAACGTCCCGAAACTTCGCTTTACGGCAAACATATATCCCCCACCTATAACCTTATTCGATACGCTATGTATCGATCATATCCTCTGGTGGCTTATTTTGTCAATTAATACTAGTTAGATATTTGCTTCCAGTCAGTCGAAGCGGTTGTACCGACAGCCATATAGATTATTCCACCTACGATGGCTATTTGTCCTTTGTATAAAGGTGTATTAGTAATGCTCGTGATAGGTGGGTTAGCCCCATCCCATACATCACTACCTTTATGCCAGGTTGGCCGTCCCTCTGTTTCGTTAAAGTATTCGAAACCGACAGATACGGCAGTTGTTCCGCCTGATGGTCGTTCCGAGGTTGATCCCCGAGCAGACAGAACTCTACTATAAGGCTTCCATCGTGGAGAGACTTCACTGGCATTTAAGTATGAGATGTTAGCGTAGGCATTTGTGACACCGTAGGTGCCCCCTTGAAAGACGATACCCGGGCTGCTGTCGTTCCGAGTTGAGTAAATACTTCCACCAACAATGACAAACCCATTAGTAATCTCTGAACTATCACCTCCGCCAATATCAACTCCGAAGGAATTGCTGTCAGTTTTTACATAAAGATTTGCAATGTTCGTTCTCCAGCCTTTGATTACATTAATAGCATTTTTATTAAAGTCACTACTGTTGGAACGGTTTGGATAGTAGATGCTTAGTTGATTTACAGTAATGTCGATTGTTGAAGACGTAACAAAAGCTCTCTTATCAGAGTTTCTGATACTTAGTTTTTCGATTGTGACTCCACCAATTTGCTCAGCATAGAAATTTTGTCCACCGTTAATTTTAAGTTCTTCAATGTATATGTCATGGTCTGGGATGTTGCTGGATATGGGGTATGGGTACCCCAAACTATTTCCGATCAGGTTGAATAACGAACCGTCTGCATGTATTTTCTCAGCGGATATGTTTTTGACATTTCGGAATCGGATTTCATTATTTGATCGAACCTTACCGAGAAACTTAACCCCTCGGCATCGTTCAAGATAGACCCCATACAAGGAATTATCATCCACATCAATATTTTCAGCGGTAACATCAAATAGGGTAAAATCGTCTTTTGTTGGCCAATCGCTTGCATCCATAAAATTGAAATACTGAACCTGGAAACCTACATTATTATTTTTACCCCTAACGTTCCGTATCCGAATTTTTCTGCTTGCTAGATATGACCATTTGATCGTTGTTCCGTCTGCAATTGCACTATCTACAATTACGGCAGTCTTACGATTCCTAGCGTCTACATTCTCTACTGTGATATCATATCCGCCGCTCACTCTGACACCGTTTGCGTGATCGTCTCCATCTACAATAATATTGCGAATGATGGAGTGATTGTTATTTCGTGTGGTCATATCTGGGCTATTAAACGGCGGGCGTCCATTATTGTATACGTACGGGTTTGCGGGATTTGTTAGATCGTAATAAGTTACAAGAGCAACACAATCATCGCCAACATCAGTCCCCCGAACTCCGTCAACTAAAATATTTCGATGACACGCATTAAAGTGGAGTCCATCTGCATGTGTATGTTCTAAAATGAGGTTTTCGACTACAATATCTCTACATCCCTGAAATATGACTCCAGCTTGCGGAGCGTTTTTTACTCGACAGTTTACTAAGTTAATATTTCTTGGGCATTGTTCGGCATCAATACCACCCCAAAAGTAGAATGCGTCACCAGTTGAACGATTAACAGGGCGAACTGCCCACTCAACTGCAACATTCTCGAATGTAATATTGTTACAATTTCCTTTAACTACAATACCATTGCATTGGTCCCCGAGGTTGGTAGTTGGGTTTAGGTTATCCATCCATAAAACTGCCGCAGGATCAAATAGAATCTTGATGTTTGATATATCGAGTAATGTGATTCCACCATAATCTCTTGTTCGGTCACTCCCTCTTCCGATGCGGTATTTACCCTCTGGAAAGTAGAGAATTCCTCCGCCATTTTGTTTTAATCGTGCTATGGCGTTTTTTATTGAATTGAAATCATCGGTTACTCCGTTACCCTTTGCCCCAAAATCTTTAACAGTTAATATTTTGAAGGAATCTCTAAGTTCGTTTGAAAATAACTTGTTTTCTTTCATTCGTCATCACGCTCCATACTTACCAGACCATTTGTAATCGATTCCGACTTCTACTATGACAACAGATTCAATTAACGCATCATTGTCATTAATCTGGAACCCTTGGTCTGCATCGAGCACATTTTTATCTTTTCCATTAACAATTACCGTGCAGGCTTGGGAGTTAAGAAAAGAGAATTCATAATATTTGCCTCGGGGTGAATTCCACCTTGCATCAATGACAGGGAGGACTTCTTGATTTGCAGTTGAAGTACCTTTATCGCTTCTAATACCCAGACTGATCATTCATAATACAACTCCTCAATATAAATTGTTATTTAAAAACAGGAGAGAACCAGAGGAGTCTTTGCTTGAAGTGAACGCTCTCGCCTATTAAAATCAAAAAAATAAAACCCTTATAAATAAAGGGTTTTTTGGTGTGAAAAACTTGATAAAAGATGGATTTCATCTTAAACGATGGACACACAGGTAATCTTATTCCACTCCATAGGATTCAATGGGGGAGGATCGCCAATAAAGACAGGACCATAGGTGTATGTATATTGATTAGGTTGTTTATACTGCTTATCTATTTTATCCTTGAATTCAGCGATTTCTGTAGGTGTACCTTCAACTTCAAAGCCATAAATTTTAGCTTTCATCGTTAATGCTCACTTTCATCTTTTATTTTCTTCTTCAATTGATTAATTTTGTCTCTGATTTCTGCTTTGGATTGAGGTTTAATGTACGATTGACGCGTAGTTTCTATGGATTTGTGGTTTGCAAGTTCTGCAGCGAGGGACATGTCTCCGGTCTTTTTGTAAATGGAGTTTAATGTTGTTTTCCGTATACAGTGAGCATGGAAGTCGTCCAATCCAATGATTTCACCAATTTTCTTAATCCGATTTTGGATAGTGCCTTTATCCATTGGCTTGTATTCGTTTCTATATTTAGTAATGAATAATGAATCTACAGAAAGGTCGTCCATGTCTTTTCTTATTTCTAGCCAATCAGAGATCAATTGCTTAGCTTCTTCTGAGAAAATGACCTCAACTTTATATCCGCGTTTCTCACGAATGTCTGTGAAAATCATGTTTTCTAAATCAAGAGAGGAGAGGGTGAGTTTAGAAATAGCACCAATCCTGTTTGCGGATTCGAGCATTACTTCCCATATAATACGATCTTGAATATCGTACCTTTTGTCCTCTTCAATCAACCCTTTACGGATAATCTCAATTTGATCGTCATCAAGGAAGTATGAGTTTATAATCTTTTCTTCATTTGCACCCTTCATACGTTCAAGTTGTTTATCGAAAGGGTGACGGTCAACATATTTACGTTTCATGCTCCATAGGTAAAACGAACTGACCGCCGATATCTTAGTGTTAATTACTTTCTTGTTGTTCTTTAATGTTTCCTGACAGAATGAAATGAATGACTCCATAATTTCAACTGCGTTTTCAAAGAATTCATCCGAATAAAGACCAATATTATCCCATTCTTCCGAGAGGAAGACCAAGAACTGTGTAAAATAGTTTTCGTAAGCCTTATATGTAGTCTCTTTAACATCGCGGTTTTTGATGATGCTACTATGTAAATACTTCTCGTATAGCTTCTTATTATCTGGAGAAATCCTAGCTTTGCGTTCTGCTGTAAAATACTTCACTTTAATTATTTTTGCCGCCAATTTTAACTCACCCTGATTTCATAATCATATCCCACGCCAGAATAAATCTCTTCATAAGATAGCCATTCTGGCCGTTTAATCTCATGCAAAAAGCCAAACATCTCGTCCAATGTTCTTTCTTTGAAATCTTGAGGATAGAATATTTTATAATTAAAAATACTCAATAGCTCGGAAACCTTATGATCAAATCTTTCTTTGTAATCTTTCTCCATTCGACTTATCTTTTCCCCATAAGGATATAGACCAGCAATTTCGAGCCAAATAATATCGCCATTATACAAAATTACATAGTCGCAATCTTTCTTTCCTTCGTAATCAGGAATCCATTCGTTATAAGATACATTTCTTAAATAAGATATTTTATTTTTTCGAAGCCAGTTTGAGACATCAAATTCATAATTACTTTTACACAGTTCACCATTAGCGAATTCATGATGTGATCCAGAATTTCCGACACTAATATCAAAACCGTAATGAATTAATGTTTTATTCCAAGATCCATACCTGTTTTGATAGCACCAAAAGGAAGGGTAATCTGGATTGTTATTGAATTCATGTAATTTAGGAGGACGACCATTCAAATTAACGAAGTCCATAAACTTCTCTTTTAGTTCGATATCTGTATAGCGAGAGACCTTCTCTTTCAGTCCAGCAGCTTTGATTGCGTTATTCCACGATCCGAATTCTTTATTAAAATGGTACGACGAGGGGTAACCTTTTGCGTCATCCATATCTTTGGCATAAGGCTGTCTGCCGAACTCATTTATGAAACGATCTATTTCAGTTAAAAGATATTCCTTGGTATAGTTGAGTTTAGGTGGAATATCGAAACCTGCTTGCCTAAGCGCTTCATCGAAAGAGGGGAAATGATTAGTAAAAGTTTTTCGAGATGGATATCCTTCAAGCTTTTCAAAATCTTTCTGTACCGGCATTCTTCCATGCTCTTTGACAAACCTTTGAAGCTCAGCGATAAGAAATTCTTGTTTATATCCACTATATTTACTTTTGATATCAAATACTCCTTTCCGATAAAATAACTCTTTTATTTAACTTTCACGTCTAGTCCTTGTTTCTTGAGTCCGACATACAACGCAGCTACGTGACCCCTGGTATCTGCAAGTTCTTCTTTAGTAGCTTCAACAAAGTCACGAGGTCTGCCATAGTAGGGGAATTCAAAATCGTAACCATCTCCGCTGACGATAACTTCACTCACATTCTTATCTCCATCCATGCGATGCGACTCAATGGATAATGTAGTATCATTGACCATTGTCGTAAGGATGTTTTCGTCATCAGTTAGACCGCCATCATCTTTTTGTCTTTCGTATAAAACAGGTTCATAAACTGCATATACAACATCTTCAATTTTCTCTTTCATTGTTTCTCTGCCAACTTGAGCAACACTTGTTTGAAGTGACTTACTTATTTTCGCTTTAATCAGGTTCTCAAGCTCTTTTAAGTCTTTTGCTTTAGGCATTTACTTCACCAGTTGAAAGAGAAGAGGAGATTGCATATTCGCCAATAAGTTTTCCAAGGCGATTACTATTTTTTGCGAGTTTATCATATACTTTGTTCAATTCTGACTCTTCATAGGAATTAATCACTTCCTCAAGAATGCCTGTATCATACAGTACCTTTGCAACTTCAATAAACTTAGCCACATTACGGTCTTTAGGAATCATTGGGACATTGGAGAACTCTCTTAAAATTAATGTTTGAAGAATGGCTCCCGTTCCTCGAATAAACTCGTCGTCAATTTGATTTCCTCTACTTACTTCCTCAAACATAGACAGATAGTCGAAGATAACTGTATCGATTTTCGATTCCTTAAATGCGATATCGATTACTACTTCTTTATCACCTAATACATATACAGTCTTTTTTTTATCTTTAGACTTTGCTGCGTTGTTAATAGCAGACGCTGTTAGTTTACTCATTTATTTCACTCCCGTTTTATTGATGTGTCCTAAGACACTTTATTAAACATTCTTTTGAGAAGAAGGCTCTAAAAATGCCTTAATAAAAAGTAAAAAGAAGAGACTATATCAAAATAGTCTCTTCTTTGAAAGTGTTATATTTATTTAATTAAGCGACTTCATTTTGATCGTAAATAGTCATTGTGTACAGTTCATTGCCATTAACCGGCTTTAGGATTTGCATTGGAATATCAAATGCAGAAGGATCTCCATCAGCAGCCATCGAAATTGTCCAGTTATCTTCCATCTTGGCTTTATTAATTACAATTTGTGCAGCATAATCTTTCTCATCTTCTGTATTACGAACAAGGCAATCAAGTACAACTTTATATGTACCAGCGAACTTGTCAGAAGATACGGTAATGGTTTTCGCTGTTGTTCCAGTGTTAACTTTGTAGTAAACTGCAACTTCTTCGCCATCCTCAAACTCTCCATCTGCAAAGGTAACCACTTTAGCAGCAAGAGTGTACTCACCAGTTTCTGCAGTATCTGATGCAAATGTAATCTCTTCGCCATGTGTACCATCAGCATTCAGTTTGTAAACGCTGATTAGTCCTTTAGCGGCATCTAGCGGAGTCGATTTCAGTGTCACCTTATCAGAAGCAACTTTCAATGCTTCTCTTTGGTACACAGATTTCGCACCAGTAGCAATATCGTTACCCGTCATCATTGCAATAACCTCATTAGTGAATACTGCGTCTTGAAGTGTTACCGTACCACCACGGTTACCAGAAAATCCAACGATGTTGGCATTACCGCGACCACCTTTTGCATAAACGGTTTCGGCGGTATTCTCAAGACCAGAAGTTTTGAGGTTCGTTAATTGGACACGAGCTTTACCCGTAGATAGATCATAGAATGTAGCAAGCGCTACTTCTCGTACTGCCCATACGTTTGGTGTTGCCATTAAATAATTCCTCCATTTATGTATTTATTTTATTTGCCCAGTGAATATCGGACATTTTTATGTTTTTACCATCTATAGTGCCTGCGTACATTCCTGTAAGAGTATGATGATAGTTATCAATATTGTTTGTGATATAAAAACCACTATAGATTTGGAAGATGTTTAAATCAAATACATTAAAGATATTTAAACCATTCTGCTTCCAAGCTAGGGCGGTAACAATGCTTACTAAGTCCATTTTTTCTTTTGGTTTAGGCTGCTTTTTTCTGTTCTTTAAAATTGCATTTATCATTTCTTGTGCTTTAGAGTTACCAGGTTTAAACTCTGGTTCTTTTTCGAACTTTATATGATTTGCAGTTTTAATTGCATGCTGAAAGCTATCAAAGTTGGAATGATCAAGCCTTCCATCGTCTCCAATAATAAAAAATGCTTCATACATGCTGTCAGTCATGACAACATTTGATCTGAAAAGCATTTTTAAAGCTGCCAAAGAAGCATTTCTGAAGTCTTCATCGTGATAACAGTTTGCATAGAATACGTCAAAATTGGTGATAGAATCATCTATGCTTTGCTGAAGCATGGTTTTATCGATTATTAGCTGTGCCAAAAGTTGATTATATGTACTTAGGCCTATCTCGGACACTTCGCGAAATGTTGGAATATAAATAAATCCAGCCTTGTCTAATGGAATAGGGAGGTTAGCTAGTAGTTTGCATTCCAGGTCTTCTTGGTTCATATAATCACTCCACTAACTTGAAAGAGGTATAGAACCCTGCGTAACTGTCGTTAACATACATCTCATCCATCTTATAAAAATTGGTTTTTCCAATTCCTATCCCTCGCTGACCATCCATTAGTTTGTTAATCTCATCCAATAAGTAGTCACTTCTGAGAAATCCATAATCAGTTCTCATTAGGCTATTGTGAATGATTACGTAGAGATAAATATATCCTTTGGTAAATCGGTTGTTGATTGGTCCATAACCTCTAAAAGCCATTGTGATATAACTTTTTGCCTCGACACTCAACTCAGGCACTTTGCTTGTTGGATAGATGTTTTCATAAAACAAATCGCTACCATCTTCAATGTCTGGCTTATCTAAGAAGTCACTATCTGGGTAATACAGTGCTTTACACAAGTCAGGTGAGCCGATAAGCCTTAGCATAATCGTTTCTTTGTCTTTGCTTAAATCCTTTAATCTGCTCATCGAACACACCTCCTCAGATAGCAGATTTTATTTGAATCTGTTTTGATGAAGAAATTAACCCATCATCTGATTCAACATGTAGTAAGACATAACCAATAGAATCTCCCCGAACAGAGCATGCGTTGTTCGATTGAGATGTAATTATTGCCGATGAGGTAGAATTACCATTTAAATCGGTTAGCCTAAACAATCCAGATATATGAACTTCGGTTCCATTGTCACAAAAGACACAATTATAAGATTTTGATTTTGACTTAGTAATCGTAGTGTCACCATTAATCATTACTGAATAGTTATGACTTTCGACAACTGATATTGTAACTTCGATTATCATATAAACATCCTTATATCCGACAGTTACTGTAGCTTGACCATCAGAAATACCGGTTATAAGTCCTAATTCATCGACAGTGCAAATATCGGGGTCCGAAGATACAAAAGATAGAGTAGGGGAGAGGAGAGGAGTCCCATTATTAGTGACTGTAACAGAGGGGATAAAAGTATCTCCGACTTTTAATGAAATGTTTGTTTGATCAAGTTGGATAGAGTAATTTGGTTTAACATAATCAGCAATGCGCAGTTCAACATTATCCTTTGATGGGTCGATTGCATCAGCATCAAGAACAAGATATATCAAGTTGTCTTCAAGTCTATCAATAGCGCTTATTTTCCAGGCTCGACCATCAAAAACAAACCTTCGTCCCTTTGTGAAAAGAGAGGTGTGAGTATTATTTTGAATTGTCAACTGTCTTCGCTCATTATCCAGGTTGATAATTTTCCCGTCTTGAATACCAAAGTTACTCAACGCAGTTGTTGTATAAGTAAACCAAGTCTCTTGAACATCACCAGCGGAATCAAGCCACTTTAGAGTTGATAAGCATTTACGCAATATGCCACTCTTATAAACTTCACTGTTTTCATCGTAGTGAATGACAATCCACTTATCATTTTTCCATTCTACAGTTCTACCGGCTATGATTGACGAATGAAATGGTGCAATGAAATCCTTAGTATCCTTTGCATCACTATTATCTGTGATTTGAAGATCGTATTTATCATTGGAATCTACATCTACTACCTGATAGTAAACAGGAGATTCTTTAAATACAGAATTTAAATTCTGTTCACTAACATTCACTCTGATGTCACGGATATTTGCTCCATACATTTCATCACGTAATTTATACTTGTCTTTATAACTCATTTGAGGTTACCCAAATTACCATTGTTATAGGTGTAATCGAGTATAAGTTTCTCTGCTTCTTTTCTCTTGGTATCCCTAATATCCAATAGCTGCTTTAAATGTGCCGCTTGAGATGTCATTGAGAAATCTTTTGTTGACATGAATTGTTTTAGATTCTCAATAGATATAATAAGTGGATTAAGGTATTCAACAACCATCAGCGTTCCGAGTATTAATATGTCTTCGTCTCCAAGTCTCTCTTCAAAAGACAGTCCATCTCGCTTGGACAAATCTAATTTACACTTTCTAAATCGAGGAATACTGTTCAGCAGATATCGATATTTTAGGCCGTCATCAGCATCATTCTCCATGAAAATAGAGTCCGATATCTGACTTAAAAACACATCGTAAATTTCATCAAATTGAGTTCCCACTAGCAACACCCCAATTAGTTATTAGGGTCTAGTTTTTGTCCTAAACCTTCTTCGATTGCTTTGATGACATGAACATCTCTAAGTTCCCCAACTAAATATTTATCTCTTGCAAATCCAAAAATCAGAGATTTAGTATTCGCATTCGCTTCTTTAATTGCTTGTTTAATTTGCTCAGGAGATTGTCCAAGAATATGATTGATGTCATCTAAATCAACAACATTTTTCTGGAATCGAGCAAGGTTCAAATATTCAACTGCCTCTTGATCCAATACCTTAAGCCATCCTTTTTCAAGGAATGATCGCTGCGACGAAAGCATTGTTCTGAGTTCGCTCAATTCCATAACGTCTTCATCACCAAAGTCAGTGAATTTCCAGACCTGACCAGAACGAGGGGATTTATAAATCAAGCCACCTTTGACATTACTGGCTACTGAGACCAACATATTCTCGTCTAACTTTTTACGTACTTTCTTTTGTTCTTGAGTTTGTTCTTTGTTCTCTGTTTTATTTGTACTCATAGATTGTTTTGCCAAAATATTTACTCCCTTCAAAATAAATTTTTAAAGGAGGGGAGTATCCCCTCCAGTTTTGCAATTAAGCCAGAATATATACGCCGTATTTAGTGGCAGTTTCCACGCCTACGCCATATTTCTTACGAAGTTCGTATTCCTTGGAGTCATCTTTATTTCCTGTTGCTTCGTTAATGAGTGCTTCACCTTCCATGACAAACTTAACAATCTTCTCATCACCGTTAGGAAGAATGAGCAGGAAGTTATTATCAATTGCAAATTCATCGGTACCGACTTTGTGTGCTTGAGGCATAATGCCGAACGTAATACCATCTACTTCTTTAAAGTAGCCATCAGCATTGCGGGCGTTTTTCATGTCCTCAGAAACGTAAGAAGGAACTGCTTTCTGAACTGCAAGACGAGTACCAATAACCATTGGATTCATGCCTGTTTGAGCACGAACATGTTCTACAAGTGTATTGAATTCATCTGCATCCCAAGATCCGGTATATTTGTACGGAGCGGTAAGGCCATTATAAGCAGCTTTAACAGCATTAAAAATTTGTTCAGTAGCTTTAGCTTTAAAAGATGCCTCGACTTTATTTACAAGTTTAACCCAATCAACACGACCGGCAAGGAAACGTTCAAGTTCTTCATAAATTGCTACTCCATACCAATCAGTATCGATTTGGTAAGGTTGGCCTTCAGCAATTCTCTGGCGTTGCAGGTTGTTAGTGCCACCGGCAATTTTTGCAACTTCAAAGAGTTCATCGGACTCTGGAAGAAAGGAGAGTTTGTCACCGAATGCCGTAGAGCGATAATCAACGAATTGATCGAATTGATCTTTAATTCCTTCTTCAACACGCACGTCTACAACTTCTTCAATGATCTCGAAAATGTCGTTTTTGTTTCTGCGGAATTTCTTAGCATCGAATTTACCATCTGCGGAACCAGTAAGTTTGTTTAGAGCTTCACGAAGCTTTTCGTTAGCTTCTTCTTTGGAGTATGTTGCAACAGAGCCTTTCAATAGATCTGTTGCCAAATCAATAATCGCATTTTGTGTTTCCATAAAATTATAAATCCTCCTGTATAATTATATATATTTTATTAGGCTTGAATAACGCGGAAAGTAGTTGCAGGTTGTCCGTAAAGCTTTCCTTTGCGAATAACTACCGCAGCGAATCGAGTACCACCAGTAAGATCGGCCGCTGCAGCAAGTTTTGTTTTCCCATTAGCAGGAAGGAGATACTTATCAACAGCGCTTACTCCATCAATTACATCATCAGTTACGGTAACAATGTCACCTACATAAAAATGATCAGCACGAGATGGTTTACCTGCTTTGTTTACAAAGTCAAGAAGACCTTTGCCTTTCTCATAGACTAGTTCAGGTGAGGAAACAATAAGAATTTCTTGTGTAGTTACGTCAGTCGGTGCTACACCGTTAACCAATTCTCTTTCATTAGCAACTGGGGAACCTAGAGCTACAACTTGACCGTTTTGAGTATCAGCAGCAAGAACAATACTTTCAATATTGCCTGCTACAACAGATTGCATTTTATCTTTGCGAATCGCCATAATTTATAAAATCCTCCTTGGTTTTTAAAAGAAAATAAATAAACACACCATTGGTGTGTTAAATAATTTAATATAATTTTGTTATCTGCTTAGCTTTCAAACAAGATATCATATGACTTGCCAGACTTTTTAGGTTTTTCGTTTTTGATTTCAATATCGATAGTCGGTTTAACGTCAACACTAAAATTTAGTTTAGCCTTTTTCTTACCGACTAAAGTAAAGAGTTTTTCCCCAATTTGTTCCAGAGAGAACTGATCCTTTGATTCTTTGACAGGCTTCATTTCTTCATCTGATAGCTCACCAGCAAAGGAATCGAAAAGAGCTGCTTCGGCATCGCTACGTTCTTTCTGAAGTTTAGCCGAATACTCAGACGATACCTTTGAATACTCTTCTTGAAGTTGAGTGTACGTCTGATTAAGCGAAGTAATTTCATTGTCTTTTTCAGACAATTTAGCTTCAAACTCAGCTTTTGTGCTTTCAGATGTGTGTGACTTAACCTGGTTGGCAAAGTTTTTAATGGATTCACTAAATAAAGAAGTGTTTTCATCGTTTAGATCCATCGGTGCATAGTTCACCTTAAATCTTTGTAATGATTCCTTTTCAATGTTTACCTTGTCACCAGATACCGAATAATTGAATCCAATAATATACCAATTGTCGTAATCATAAGCAACTACATACTTATTATCAGTATCAACATCCACTAAAGAATACTTTGGATATTCAAAGCCCCAGTATTCATCAGTGATTGTACCAAAACTAGAAATTTCACGACCAACTTCTTCAAACAATTGAGAACCTGTAAGTGCAAAAGTATCAACTTTTTCAGTTTCAGATGTTTCTTGTTTATCTGCAACAGTAAATTTTGTTTTTACTTTATTTTCGAGTTCTTCAAGTGAGAAGTCTTCGTGGTTAATTCCTTTTGCTTGCAAGTCTTCAACTGTCAAATTGTAAGACTTCAGCATCGCTAGAATTTCTTCCACTTTATTTCCTCCTTGCGAATCATTTATTTTAACCTCAGAAGAGGATGATTCTGTTAAAGAATATTTGAGTTCATTTAGCATTTGTTTAAAATCTTCTTTAAACTTATCTTTATCTAATTGATAAGCTACAATAGACGCAGATTCGAAGCAAGGTTCTACATGTCCATCAGGATCAGATTCTTTATCGATTCCCAAAATACATAAGGCCGAGAACAAAAATTTCTCAACTTCATAAGCCTTTTGACCATTGATGTTAGAATAATTACCCTTCTGCACTTCAATTTCCATGGATTGATTAAACTGTTGTCCAATTAACATTTGTGCTTCAGGATAACGACCCGTCCATAAGAAAGCATTATCAACAACGAGGTACTCGTTAGTAGATCCATCTGCCTCGACAACTTCTTCCCAATATATAATTGCGCTCTCAGGAACAAGACCATATGGAACTGTAGTATTAACCCATTTCGGTTTGTCGCCTGACACATCAATTGTGCCCCCATGCCCGCCAAAGTTATCTGCTTCCTGTTGATACTCTCCGACAATAGGGATATTAAACATTGACGGCAAAGCTTCTTCAATGGATTTACGAGATAGGTAAGAGTTGTTTCGATTTAAGCCTGCATATAAAACTCTGATTTTACACTTTGAAAAGAGGGGGTTTATTTTTTCAACATCCGAGATCTGTACATCAAAGCGTAGAGTGCTGTCATTCAATAATTATCACCTCCTTAACCATCTACATTACTTTCCAGGTCTCGTGTCTGCAATCCCTTATCACTCAAATCGGTTTCGTTTTTGGTTGGAGCGCCATTTTGACTAGTGGGGTCTCCTGATGCAGTGTGACTGGATTTCAGTGGAACAAGTTTAGAAGGTAATTCCAGCACTTCATTTTCAAGATATGTATTTAAATACATCGAACTTGGTTGTGAACCCATGACGGCAAGTATTTCATTCTTAACTGGCATTCCAAACTGAGCTGCTTTAAGTCTGCTATCTAGGTAGGCGTCCTTATTGTGCTTAGTCGTTTCAAGAATCCTAACTCTGAACTTATAGTTTCCAGTTTGAGTGGCCTTCAAATGTTCATTGATCCAACGTTCAATATCTCTGATTAATACTGATGCATCAGATTCGTCCGCAATAATAGATGATTTTAAAGCTGCACTTGAATTCGAATTTGAACCAAACAACAACTCAGAAACACCGGCTTCATTCCAGTATTGACTTGTGGCCTGACCTACTTTGTTTTTATCTATAGAGTCACGGTCAAAATTGATTGCTTGGATATCCATAGGGGAGGTCATCAAACCAACTTGAGGAGGAAGATTTTCTTCAATATTGTCATGGAAGACTTGTGCGAAGTCCTTGTCAATGAGAAATGAATTTATCTGCGCATCCTTATCTGTTCTCATCGGGATTTTTTGAAAAAGAAGTTTATAGTTCCCGATTTCCTCATTGTTCTTATTTAATGCTTTGAAGTCGGCAATATCTAATAATCCTTCAAACAATGAAACAAATGGGGGAATGGCGCAAGTGTCACTATTTGTTTTGATACAGATTGCAAGCGGTGACTCGATTCTTACAGTAGTCTCACTCGACTTCTTATCTCGTATTTTTTTATAAATATCTTGAAATTCTTCTGGATACGATTCTATTTTATTGGTCGATGAATTTATTGATGTAAAATCAAATGAATATCCGAGAAGTCCAGTTGTTGCATCAATAAATGACAATCGGCAATAATCAGGATTTAACTCCTGGATGTAAAAACCATCTTTTGATACCCTCGCAAATCCAAAAAAGATACCGTCTCTATATGCAATTAACCTGGCTTTAGTAAATTCATTTCTTATATTCATCCGCTCAACATAATTGACATGGGTGAGATATGCATTTTTGAATTTTGTTTTGTTGATTTTGTCTGGGTTAATATCGTATCCTTCTACCACATAATCCAAGTTAAATAATGTGGCATAATAATTTATTAACCTACGATACTGTGATGATGAATAATAAAGTTGTTTACTTATATCTCTCAGTTTCTTTTGATTGTCGGGATTCGTTCTGTCTTTCAAATACTTCTTCAAATCATCTTTAGTATATGTACCAATAATTCGGTTTGAGCCGTTTTCTGAATTTAAACTTATTAATGCTATTTGTTTAAATGCATCAATCATCTGTTGCTTAGTAAAGTTAGAAGTTTGTTCCAATTTATCACCACCTTTACTTTTTGGAATAGATATTAGGTTTCCGCATTAAAAAGAAATCGTGAGGATTTATATTGACTTTCTCTTTTGTCTTATCCATAAATGCTTTTATGTACCATAACCCCATACTCAACGAACTATACCTATCTTTATCTACTCTTTTTGTTAGCTGCTCTACCGTAAATTTACCTCCACTAAGTTGTTTAATTTTCAAGTTGGCAACCTCTTCTAGAAGTAGATCTGTTTGCGTATGAGGATATAACTTCTTAACGTGCTCTTTGTCGTTAATATCATAATTATTATCTGTATTTTTCACCAACAATTGAAGCTTGCTGCTTTCAACCATATCGATGAAGTTAACAATAATATCATGGTTTATCCCTTGAGAGGTTAACGCATATAGAATCTTTTCTGATTCACTGGACTCCGGTTCATCATCTGTATTTATTGTATTCCAGCAACCAAGATTATCGCCTGTTATTGGATCAATAGTGTCTTTTAGAAGCTCATCTTTTAAGCCCACACCAACACCATTGGTATCCACAACCACCACTTTTGCTTCATATAGCGATTTTAGACGCTTTACTTCAATAGCTTGAGCGCTGAAATTTAAACCATTAGGAAGGTTTATTAAGTTAACCAAATAAACCCTTAGAATTTTACCATCTTTATTCCTCTTTATTTTCAATATGGAAATTGATGTCTGGTTATTGTTTTGCGATGACGATCTGGCAACGTCAACCGAAATTACGTATTCGGACTTACCATCACCTTTAAATTCAGGTGATGAGAGCGTCCTTAAATCAATAACTTTATTGATGTTAACAATCGCTCCATCAGAGGCACCAACCCACTTACTTTCGTAGTTCATAGCAAAGAATGTGGGCGATAGTTTACTCTTTTTATCTAACAAAGCCGATTTAGGTTCGCCTCGACCATAATTAACTGCAAGCTGCCAGTCTGAACCAATTACAACTTTTCCTTTTAGTTCAGCCATCTCATCTATCATTCTAAGGTTTCTTTCGAATTCGTCAGAACCTCTAAAGCCAGATGTGGTAAAAAAGTTGATTTGGCCATTAAGTTCTTCAGGATTAATAACCGCTTCTTTGCCAATCGTTCTTCTAGGCACGTTAGGAATAGGCTCAAGACAGTCCTCAAATAAAGCATTATTCAACAAAGCGGATTCTTCTATCTGCAGTCTTTTTCGTCGCTGTCCTTTGCTGCTCTGGGCATTAGCTAAAACATCTATTCTTCCACCTGATATAAAATTAATTTCAGCACTATCTTTACTAAAAGAAGGATTGCCTTTAACTTCATTGTTCAACAATGGATAGAAACGGGTCAACTCACGCCATTTATCTTCAAAGATACTGCTGGCATTTTGTAATGTTTGAGCTGTCATTGATATTTCGATATCAGGATAAAAGATTGCAGCATGAACCATACCCATGACTTCGATTAATGTTTTTCCATATCCACGGGGAAAGACTCCATAGGTTGAAATGAACCTGGCAATACACCTTAAAAATACACGCTGATCTAAGTCCAACCTAATACCACCGGTTTCGGGGGTAATTAAGTCATACCAAAGATCGGGGTTCCACCGACACCAGCTTACCAAATCTTTGTACTTAGATAAGTTTTTCGTAAAGTTATCTACTTGTGCCTCAGTAACCATCTCAATATTATTATTGAAATTTGGATCATGGACGTCCGTTCTATTTTTAGTATGTTTTGCACTTTTTGATTGAAAGTTTTTATAAGAAGACATTATCTTCACCGTCTATGTTACTTTCATATTCCTTTTTACGCTGATCGTAAAAGGCAAAAATATCTTTATACTCAGCAGGAGGAAGACCTTTAAGATCTCTGACATAATTGACATAGCACCAGATAGTAAAGTCTACCTTGTCTTGAGGTCTTTCTTTGAATTGAGGCAGAATCTCAATCACATCAATTGCCTGTTCAACATTTCGCGTTAATTGTGAGAAACTATCCAATCCATCTGATAAGTCTGACTTTGATAACTGAGACGGATTTATCTTAGCGGCTACAGCAGCGTCTTTGGCTAATTTACCCCAACTTTCAGCCTCTTTAGATTGTCCCTTTTGAGTTGCTAATTCTTCTTTAACTCGATACCGAACATAGATTTGCAATGCTTCAATATGCATTGCTGTTCGTTCAGGATAGTTAACTTTTAGTTGTTGATACTTCTTTTCAAACAATATAATTTCATCAGGTGGGTAATTTCCCCATTTTTCAATTAAATCAGGGGTCACTACAACCGCTGGCTGAGTAGGGGCCGAGACAGATATCTCACTATTTTCAATAGATTTTTTCTCAAATACACTATCTTCCCATGTCATTCCTCTATAATTTGGTAGTGAGTTGATTTGTCTTAGATAATTCCCAAATGTTTTACCAATTCTATTTGAAGAGTCCTCCCATAAATCAATAAGAAAGGGGAGATCCATCGCTCTCAAGGCTGAATGGACGGTTTTAATGTCAGAGTAATCAATCATCTCATTAATACATTTCTTACAGAGAGGAGACTTCCCATCTGACATAGGATTATTATTGTTATAAAAATTTATTAAGGACAAAACTCTTTTACATTCAGAACATTTTTTTGTTGGTTTTTCTTTATTTATTTTTGGTGTTTTAGTCACTTTCTCACCTTCCTTATAACTCCCATAGAGATAATCTTTGATTTAGTCGGCGTGTTGCCAAAGTAAAAAAGAGTAAAAGGGCGGGAGGGAGTGCCCGTTTTAGATATCGATTGATAAATCCCTTTTACTAAAATACAAACAACAAAAAAGACGATCTTACAATCGTCTAAGGAATTCTTTGTATTTTATTCTTCGTCTTCATCGACAATCTCGATATCATATCCAGCCATCGATAACATATCGAAACGTAGCATTTCAACATCCATTTGTAGTTTATCTAGTCGTTCAGAAATTCTTCCGTGAGACGAAGCGTGATCCCAAATGGTCATTAGGGCATCTTTGAGGTGAGATTTGTTTCTAACCTTAATGATTTGCTCAACATAGTTATCTAGAATGAGATCGATATTTGGTTTATAGTTTGGAATCATAACTATATTTGTTGAGTCAGCAATGTCTTCTTCAGACAAGAATGAAGAAGGGAGGTCATTCTCCTCTGGTGGTTCGCCCTGCATGTATTCATCTTCAGTCAAGGATCTCACCCACCCTTACTTAAATTTAATTTTATAGGTACATTCAATCTCAGAGCCATCTAGTACTATGTATTTCTGCATGGGAGAGGCAAAATATCGTTTTGATACTGCATAATCATCTGGCCCCATAAGACTTCCAGAAACAATTACTTCAGTCAGACCAAATTCTTTTTCGTAATTATGGTGAATATGTCCGCTGTAAATATATTTAGGGACAAAACCAAGGATCTGAGGGAGGTTCTTGGCAGAAGTTGCGGCTGGGTCGAGATCTCCGTGTACAAAGACGTGCTTTTCGCCATTGATGTCTTCAATATACAGACCGTCTTCATCTCGAACGATTTCTATATTAGCGAAGTCTTTTAATCGAGTTTCAAGAAACCAAGGGATCAGATACTCTAAATTTTCCCTAAAAATAGATTCATTCTTATTGCTAATCAATCTGGAGTGATTTCCAATAATGTTAATGAACTTTATTTTCTTGTGATACTTTGATAGTTCAGCAAGCGACTCTGCCATTGATTCTGCTGCAATCTGAATTTGATTGATTACGTCTTCACCAGACTGTACTCTGGCTGAAACGTGAATTGCACCATGTAGTGCGTCTCCCAGGTTTGCAACGATTAACTCGGAAACATTGTTTTTAATACTATATTGAATCGTTTTTTCTACAAGCGTTTTTAAACGATCTCTAAATACGATGATGTTGTATGTATTAAAGCTATTCTTAAATTCGCTCCCAATATGGAAGTCAGACCACAAAGAAATGGCCTTTTTGCTATCTGTTGCCTGTACACAAATCTCAGGTTTTAGTGGTTTGAGTTTTGCAAGTTCGGCTATTGCGACCGATACTTCATCTCTAAGGTGTTCAAATCTTGCTTGTTGTCTAATTAAATTAGTATATTCGCGTTTTTGATCCTGATATTTAAAACGTTCTTTTTGAAGTTGTACAGTTTTGTCTTCAATTTCTTGAATGTACTCATTGCTTTCCGATTTTTTTACTCCAATGGAAATTCCGCGATTCAATAAATGATATTCTTTTCGATATTTAGATTCTGAAAAGTCTTCATTAAGAAATTCGTTCATGAGAGAGGCGATATCATTCCAGGATAGATTGAGTTCATCTTTGTTAGATCCGATACGCAGAAGGTATTCCTCGTATGTTTCATTCTCTGTATTATGTAATGGAGTCATTTAATCACTCCTCAATCTTCCACAATGTGACTCGGATCAAAGTCAGAGCCAATAGTAATAGATACATTCCCGCCATCAAATTCCTTTAGCAATGACTTCAAATCAAATACTTGAATACCGTTCTTGTCTTCGTGGGTAATCGTCATCGTTTCCATTTCAAAAGAACCGGTTCGATTTACTGTTTTTGTATCCTTATTTTTAGCCATAATTAAATACTCCCTTAGTATTTTTATTTTTTAAAGCATATCTGCACATAGTTGAGAGATTGTGGATCTTTCACCTTTAGTGAAAGTAATGTGCCCAACCTCTTTTTGTTCTTTCATTGCCTCAGTAAAATGAGTAAGACCATTAGAGTAGATATCAAGATATGGACTATCGATTTGAAATGGGTCACCTAAAAGTACGAGCTTACTACCTTCCCCTAAGCGAGTCGCAATAGTTTTTACTTCATGGCGGCTCAAATTCTGAGCTTCATCAATAATGATCCATTGATTCGGAATGGATCGACCTCGAATATACGTTAATGCCTCAACCTTAATTATGTCTTCATATCCTTGAAGCAACTTGTTAAGTTGGTCTTCGTCCTTACAATCAAACAAATACTCTAAATTATCATAAATGGGTTGCATCCACGGACGAAGTTTCTCGTCTTTTTCCCCAGGCAGATAACCAATATCTTTTCCCATAGGTACAACAGGTCTACCAACAAGAACTTTTCTATACGTTTGCTCATCTAATGTTTTTTGTAGTGAAACCGCCAGTGCAAGTAAAGTCTTACCTGTGCCTGCTTTGCCTGATAGTGTCACAATAGGAACGTTATCATCAAGCAACAAGTCTAGCGCCATCATTTGCTCAACATTTTTATGTTTAATAGTACCGAAGATAGGATTCTCGGTTGAGTATT
Source organism: Paenibacillus sp. XY044 (assembly GCF_002257645.1). Classification (GTDB taxonomy): domain Bacteria; phylum Bacillota; class Bacilli; order Paenibacillales; family Paenibacillaceae; genus Paenibacillus_AQ. The sequence goes on from NZ_NQMO01000001.1 coordinate 503,879, forward strand.
GATAAAGAGGTACTAGTTTCCCCTTAAGTTTTCTGCAGACTGCACTTTTGCTATCATTTATCTCTGACTTAAGAATGAAAAAGTGGTTTTCTGGATAGGAATCAAACATTTTATCTCTAAGAGACTTGTTCCTATAAAACCTATTTACCATTTCATCGGGGACGGATACAGTGGAGTAGCCCTTATATAGTTCGTCTTCGCTTGTGGCAACTTTATCATTCAGATAATCTTCTGAGTTAACCGAAACAGTATCTGCCTTTACACGTACCAATACATCTTTAGAGATGAGCACAACTTGCGTATCTAGACTTGTCTCTTTTAATTCAAAAGCAACCGCAATAATTGCATTATCATTTTTATCATCAAGAAATCTTTCGAAAATGGGGGATTTTGAATCGTGAGTCTTAACTACAAGATTGCCGCCATTTCGTAATAGTACACCATTATGTAGTTTGCCGATTTCACGTAGAGCATCCAGTTCACGAGCAACATGTCTCGCATTTCGTCCTAATTCATCAGGTAGTTTTTTCTTACTGTCCAATTCCTCTAATACAACGCTTGGGATAACCACATTATTATCTTCAAATGCGTAAATGGCTAATGGATCTGATAAAAGGACGTTTGTATCTAGAACATAAGTTTTCTTCATCGGCTTTACCTCTTTGGGTAGAATAGGGGAAAGAGGCACCACCCAAAGGCCGCACCCCTTAAAATAGTGATTCATCTGCATAATCGCAGTCAAATTAATGGTTCCTGGTGGATAATCCACAATGTTTCTGGTATATGTATTAAAATGAAATTATAGTTTTATTGTACGTTTACAGCATCTTTAAGTGCTTTCTTTGGTTTAAATGCTGGAACTTTTTTGGCAGCAATTTCAACTGGTTCTCCAGTTTGAGGATTTCGACCTGTACGAGCATTGCGTTGCCGAGATTCGAATTCTCCGAATCCTGAAATCGACACTTTTTCTCCATTTGCGAGTGCTTCAATAATTACCTCAAACACTGCATTAGTTGCAGTCTCAACGTCTTTTTTTGTATAATCTGTTTTCTCTACAACTTTATTGTATAGATCTTGTTTATTCATATTTCATTTCTCCCTTGAAATTTTATATTTTGTTTATGTATTGTAATCGGGTAAGGGCATATAATAGCCTCTTCACTTTGTATATCAGGATAAGATACGCTCTCCCTAAAAGACCATCTTGTTTTTTGCTTATTATGATTGAGTTTTTTGAAAAACCCTTATAAACAAAGGGAATTTATGATAAAATATAATTATATTTATCTTTAAAAGCCATTACAATAGTGAAAAAAGTCAATGTTTATTAGGGTTTTATGAAATAGTTCCAAAAGGTTAGACTTTTCTATGTTTTTCGTACCATCTTTTAAATTTTTCTCTATTCTGTTTCTTTTTTACTTCCACCAAACAGTGTTCACAATATTTCTTTTGATTGTTTACCTTTTCAATCCTATCACCACAAACTTCACACTGTATATATCCATCATCCAAGCTCATTTCAACATTCTTTTTAATATTTCCTACAATTATATCACCAAAACTCGACCATAGAGTTGTCTTATAGCTACTCTTCTTTTGCTTATACAGATATTCGACGAGAACATCAACAACATAAGATACATTTGAATTCACTTCTAACAATTTACTGCGAATTTCTTTATAAGCAAGAATATCATCTGTGTTTGTCTTATCATCAATTGTGCCCGACATCATAAAGTGCTTTTTAAGGTCTAACTCTGTATATGTATTAATTATTTGTTGATCTAACTTAATCTCAGCATTCTTGCTACTCATAAGTAACTTATAATCAAACTTACCTAAATTGGCGGCTTTAAAATTAATTTTCGGATTTGGGATCAATTTACCAAGTCTATTGACCACGCTATTGTTTTGTTCTGCGACATTTTCCTCAAGTTTGTCTTTAGCATAAATAAAGAAGTGGGGGACTTTGGATTTAGTGAAATCAGTAATTAGTTTCTTCTTACTTTGCGGTCGAACTGGCTTATATAGAGTTTTAGCATAGTCGATAGTAAAGTTATTCTCCATGCAAAGCAATTTAATCACGTCTAAATTGACATTATTACTGTTCCATATTTTTGTGATATCATTACTAATCACTCCGATATTCCCGCCAGTATAGGCAGCGACCAATCCGCCATAAATGCTGCTATTCGTAATTTTTTCTGCTTCAGCTTTAGCCATTTTATAATACAGCGGATATACATCCTTCATATTTCTCTCTGCAACTTCTACCAAAGTCTTATCATTACAGACAAGGGCTTTGTCGCCGTCATTGTCGAACATAAGAATTTTGCTTATTGGGTCTTGGCAGCTTGTATAGACGCTATTAGTTACAAACCAGCGCTTCATTTCTTTAGTAATTACATTTTTCCTAACTGCGTGTTCTCGATAAAGATGGGGGCTTCTTAAGCAATTGAGCTTTTCGTTATTGCCATATAGGGAGCAAAATACTTCTCCGTTGTTTAGTAATCCTTTGGGTTCTTGAACTCCAAGAAATAAATACTCACAGAATGCATATAGGTCTGGACTTATAAATGTATACTTACCACTAATATCAATTTTTCCTGCTTTGGCGTTCTTCATCATGCTGCGTTTTACTTGTTTTAAAATTTCTCTGCTATATGTATCATTCAGTAACTCAGGATATATCTCTAGTGCCTGTTGCAGGTAATTTTTATTAGTATTAGTGTCTGATACTCCAAGAAGTTTTAGCATAGTATTTCGGTCAGATCCAACATTTAAAATCTTATGTATTGTTTTGTTGCTTAACTTTAGCAATTCATCGTTTGAGATTTCCGTCAAGGTTTGAAGCATTTGATAATTTAATTTGGCGTTCCCAATTAAATCCTCTTCTTCGTTACACTTACCAGCGTGACAATTATATTTGATGAAATTGTCTGTATATTCTCCCCAGCAAGAATAATATTTCCACATCTTAAACTGGCTCTTAGTGAATATTACTTCAATTTTTTCTTTAATAATATCGTGCTCTACACCGTAGATATCTTTGACAACACCATATTTGCTTTTACCTTTAGCATTAGCTTCGCGGATAAATTTATCGAAAGGGAAGGGGATAAGTAACCCCTTAATCCAAGGAAGTCTTACCATCATTCCCTTCTTAGATTTTCGAGGGAGGATCATTCCACATCCATCCGTATGCTCAATCGCTATATTCATGCTTTGTCTTGTAATTTCATATGTTTCATCATCAATGTAATCGACAATACTCTGTACCGGTGTTTCCATATCGTCTACGACAATTGCTTTGGTGATATCAAACTCTTTCCATTCCTCGGTGGCACTATTGCATAGGGCAAGGTAGGCCAAATACTTATTAATGTTGACCCCACCTAATTCATTAATTCTTTCGATTGTGAGACCACACATTAACGCTGCATGATGCTTTGTATATACACTCTCTTTGATAAAAACTGTTTTTTTGGTTCGAATTTGTCCTGCACTTGCTGTGAAGCATATATACTTTTCGCCATTATGAATAAAGCCGTCATTTACAATATTGTTTAGAATGTCGAAGAAGTACGTCTGAACTACCATGACATCTTCTGAAAGTTTGTTTTGCTGAATGCCCAACGTCCTTGTTAATGTAGATTCAAATACAGAAATAATGGACTTCTTACTGAGTAATGCTTCGAGACGAAGATGCCGAACCCCTTGATGCAAGGTAAATTGATGATACAGTTTCTCTTTAATTCGTTTGATTCTCTTGTTTGTATTTGTAATGAGCTGATCAATCTTTTGGCTTTCTAGCTCGTCCGTCTTTTTCTTTAATTGTTTAAGTTTATTTCTGAACTTATAGTTCTTATTCAACCTTTTATGTATTTGCATTTCATTATCATCATAAAAAGAACTAGTATCTAAACTGTAAACATTGACTTGTTTATTCAAATTTATAGTCATTAACACCCCTTTGTAAAAAAATATATTTATTTAATCGGTGTAACTTCAGACAGTTTCTCGGACTTATAAGGTTCTCGATAGAATCTACCGCTGTTTGCTTTCATTAACCACACTGCTTCATTATCAATCACTTCTTCTATGTATTCAACACAATCATTAGTTCCTTGCTTCATTTCTGGTGAAACATATCTTTCATCACAATAATCAACATCTCCATCATAATATTGCTCCTGGAAAGTTCTAAAATATTTGTTTGCCATTAAGTATTCATAAATCCTCTCTAATTTTGAATTCAGAGAGCAACATTCATTAGATTACTTTTTTACTTGTTATCCAGAGAATGTTAATCTCTGTAATTTCAATATATCAGGACTTCATGATATAGTCAATAATATTTTTATGTTTATTTAATTGACTTTGATTTCATTATAATGGTAAAATGTAATTAATCGAAGGGAGGCTGCTAAAAATGAATGCCACAAAGAATAATATCGTTGGGTTACATATTGGGTCTGTATATGAAGACATTCAGACATTCATTTCTAAGTTTGATAGTAAAAATACACAGACGAATTACGAAAGAAGTATTAGGTCTTTCTTTATGTGGTTTGCAAAAAAACCACTGGAGTTATTACAAAGAGAGGATTTACATGTTCGCAATGCCGATGTGATTAAATACCAAACTTATTTAAGAAATCATGAAGCCGATTATACGAACACAACTATTAACAATATGATGGCTGCTATCCAGAGCTTATATGAGTTCCTGGAGATTAATGAATACGGTGTGAATTCAAAATATGTAAAGGTTGATGTTCTAACCGATGATTCAGAGAGTGCCGGTGATTTATTTCATCATGAAGCTGAAGCCATGGCCAATCTGGTTAAAGGACATAAGAAAGGTCAAGAGAAGTCGGCGTTAATTAGATTGGCTTATACAACTAGTTTTCGTAAATCCTCATTGCTGAATCTAGAATGGACAGATATTAAAAGAAACCCAGAAGCAGACCATTATCTTATTACTACAACTGGTAAGGGAGGAAAGAAGCATACTGTCCCTATCTCTGCAGAGCTTTACAATGAGTTAGAACTTATTAAGGAACAGAAGTATTATCAACAGTACAGCGATAATAAGATATTTCACTTAAGCAAGACCACAATTCAAAACATGATGGATACACTTAAAATGGAAATGAGTATCCCAGATGAGCGCAATATTGTGTTTCACAGTTTCCGAAATGTAGCAGCGAGTTATGGGTCACTTGAGGAAGTAAAAGCTCATCTAAATCATAGCGATATCAATACAACTAATAAGTATTACAGACACAAAATGAAGGATTACTCTCAAAGCATAAGCTTAAGAATGGAGGATAAGCTCGATGATGATGTGTTTGAACTGCTAAGCAAGGAGGAACTAATTCGCTTAATTAAGCAGCAAGCAGTGGGAACAGTTATCCAAATGAAAAAAGAAGCAATTGAAATGACTAATAAAAGGGAGATGAATAATTGAGTTTGATTGAACTAAAATTAACACCTGAACGCATGATGTACCCTAAGAGTGAAGCGCTAAATAAAAATGATTTCCGAATCTATGCCTGTACTTCAGATAGCGCGGATGTAGAGAAGAATGGTTTTGGTAACATTTCGATTAAAGGAATCATGCAACGCTTAGAGTTAGGTACAGAGTACACCGCACAAATTACTTTAGATAAGATTGATCCCAAGTATGGAGCAAGTTACAATGTCTTGTCAATTTATCAAGACGTGCCAGAAACCCTTGATGGACAGAGGGAGTTTCTGGCTACATTAATGACAGAAATGCAGTTAGAAGAGGTGTATAAGACATATCCAGATGCAGATGTGATTGATTTAATACTGAACGACAAATTCGATTACAAGCAAGTGAAGTACTTTGGAGAAAAGACGTACTTAAAAATTAAGCATAGGATCAAAGAGAACATTGTAGGTACGGTTCAAATAAATAAATATATACAAAGTATAGTTAATCCTGAATGTGAGAATAAAAAGCAGCACGAATATGGTAAAGACAATGATAATGTGATACGTGTCGGTGATTTTGTTCTCAACACAGTAAATATGTACCAGGTCAAAAATCTAGAAGAAAGCAGCGTAGATATCGTGAATGGCGATGCCGGTAAAGTTCTAGATATAAAGTTTGAAGATGATAAACGAGATGATGATGACGAAGATTTACTCGAAAGAGAAAAGAAAGGTATTATCATTGGGTTTGATAGCGGAGCGTTTAGAATTGACTTTAATGATGTATTTCAATTATTAGCAGGGTGGTGTAGAACTGGTCATAAAGCACAGGGAGATAGTGCTCCTGCAGTGTTGAGCATTGTTGACCGGTCTCACAAGTTTCAAGTTTCAGCAAACATGCTATATACGATGCTTACACGGGCGAAGAAGAAAGGAATATTGATTACACAATCAGAGACAATCAACTTTGCAATTCGTAAGGTTGAAAGCAAGAGAAGGAATACTCATCTTTGTGAGCTGCTAAAACATACTGAGGCGGTAGCGGATGAGTAATGTAGCATGGATTCAACTACCAAGAAGTATCATCAAGGACCCAAGGCTTAGCAGCTTAGAGTTCTGCATTTTAGCAAGGTTCAAATTTCTGCAGTTTGCTTCATCTGGAATGGGTAAATTTGAGATTGATCTAAATGAACTAAAACGAAGTCTTGAAGTTAATGATAACAGAACCCTTAAAAAAGCATTGGACAACTTATATCAGTATAAATACATAAGCAAACAGGTGACCTTCAACAGAGGGAGACCGGTTGAAGTGATATTAGATTTAGACAAGATGAATTTGAACAATGACTTTACACAGTTGCCACTGAAACTGTTCTCTAAGGTGGGCGAGATTGGTCACCATGGCTTCAGACTGCTTTACTACTATGAGAGTTACGTCAATCGGAATAAAGACCATAAGCAATTTTGTTTTGCTGCCTTAGAGACTATAGAGAATGAAACGGGCATATCCAGGAAGACCATAGTGAAGTACAACAAGATACTAGTTAAAGCAAAGTTACTACAGATCGACAGACATGAACTTGAAACAGACTATCAGTATGATGAAGCAGGGGAACTAATTTTCAATAAATATAATAACCACTATGAAGTGAGGCTGGAGAAGTTGCTCTAGCCTCTTTTTAACCCCCCCTGTAGGCCCATTTTTACCTAAGTGTAAATTATGCAGGAATCAGTGGAAATCATGCAGCTTCTAAGTGTAAAAAATGCAACTTCTAAGTGTAATTTATGCTGCATAAAATACACTCTATATATATATTAAATATAAAGTATAAAATATAAGAAAAGATAACCAGTATTTAAAAGGGGGCCGGGAAAGATTCGCCCCTGTTTTTGTTGCTGTCTTTTTTGCTGGTGGGTGAGTTTTTGGAATTGGGGGGTAGATGATTTATTGGTTAGTTGTTTTTACCGATAAATTACAATGAAATTTGATGATGATTAGTTGGGGAAGGGTATTTGTACCCATGGAGGGGGATATGTTGAAAATTTATGATTAATTAATTGTAATTTGAGGCTTAGAATCGATGTATGAGTGTAGGGTGAAGGTGAACACTCAGGAGGCAGTTATAGAGTTGTTGAAAATGTTTGAGTTGTTGTGTTGTGTGGGGTATGAGAGAACTTTATGAGGAGACTTGCTTATATTGCAATTAAATAATCAATGAAATTGAGCATGGAATGTCTGGGTAGGGTGTTTGTATGGGTAAGGGTAGTAGTGTCCAAGATTCATGATAAATTAATTAGAAATTGGAGCGCAGAATCGATGTTTAAAAGTCGAGTGGTCTACACTCCAATTGAAAGAACACTATTTTGAGTTCAATGGGATCTCATCAATTAGTTCCGGATTAACATTCTTCACATTTCCCACCGATTTTGATACTGGATAAGAAATCATCTCTTCTGCAGGATATGGAGTTAACAAATCCAATAAAAGATCTTTGTCGGATGTCCCCTCATCAATCCAGATATTTAAATTCTCTTTGGTTAATATTACGGGCATTCTATCATGCACATCTTTAACAAGTGTGTTTGGTGTTGTGGTAATTATGGTACAACTTTGAATGATATCCCCGGTTGGTGATTTCCACTGGTCATACAATCCTGCAAAGCCATATACCTTTTTTGTTTCAATCTGAAAACGATAAGGCTGCTTATCAGATCCGATTTTCTTCCACTCATAAAAGCCGTCACTGGGAATAACTATTCGTTTATGAGCAATTAAATTTCTATATGCCGGTTTGGTTTGGAGAGTCTCTGCACGAGCATTAATCATGGAGAACCCAATTTTGATATCCTTTGCCCAAAACGGAACTAATCCCCATCTATACTCACTTAAGATACGCTTACCGTTTTCTTCGGTGATTCCAAGGATCTTTTGAGACGGAGCAATATTATATCTTGGCTTATAATCCACATTAATGGATTCATCTATTGCAAACTCATTCATGATATTTTCAATGTCTGTTGTTAATGTAAATCTCCCGCACATGCTCATAACCCCCATTTGATAACTGTTTGTTATTATCTGTTTACCCAAATATGAAGAAATTAAGAATGAAAAGTTAACCAGGTTCAAATGTAAAGGGAGGAGATGTAGTGGGTTAACTAGTTTAGAAAGTATTGATCGCATTACGACAGTGTTACGATAGCATTTTGCGAGTAAGAGCTGAAAAAGTCAATAAATATAAGGGGAAATTGGGTCAGGGGGTATATGAATCGGGAGGTGAGATCGTAAAAAGTGATATGGGATAAGAGAAAAATGGTGATTTGGAGGCGAAATAGGGGGAGGATGGAGAGAATACGTAAAAAAGTAAGGTGAAAAAGTGCTTAATTTATAAGGGGAAAATGGAGAAGGAACGATTGCATTTACGATTGCAGATTAGGTGAAAATGACGGAAATAAGTGGAAATGAAGGAGGGGGAGATGAAAATTTAAGTTGGGTGTGGAGATGGAAGTGCTGCCGGACTTTTTTGCATTTTTGCCATATTTTGGACTTTTAACTATCCCCCCACTCCCTTTATAGATGGTACATAAGATATATTGTATGCCATTTAGAGATAAGGAGGAGGTAAACCAATCCAGGACACCGGATTGAAAAGAAATGAAAGAAGTTTGAAAATTTTCACTCAAAAAGGGGATAGAAAAGCTCAATTTGGCTGCTCCTAGTCATATAGGAGGAGGGGGTATGCATATTCGTATAGTAACAGCGGAATTTTTGGCTTAGACTTATTATAGGTTGTATCTATCACATTATATCTATCCATAGATCACATCTATATCATTACACTGACTTACACTATCGTTCCATTCACTCATACTCGCATATTATCGTTTATCTATAGTTTATATCTATATAATAATCCAACTCTATAGACAACATCTATAATGTAATATTCAATCACACCATACCTAATCTCTAATCTTAATTATAAATAAATATAAATATAGTATTTAAATTTCAAATCATCCATGTTATAATTAAATAGTGTATATTCATCTCACATTTCATAATATCCAAATATAAGGAGGAGTTAAATGATAGTTCACCCAGCATTCAATAATGACAATCCATTGTATTCATGCAAGGTTACCGAGCTTCTTTCTAACCGAGATAACATACAGGGAGGAGGAGTTTATCAGATTAGAAACGTATCAAACAATAAAGTATACATAGGTAGCACCAAGAATTTTTATGATCGATTTAAGCAACACTATTATAGTTTAATCAACAACGCTAATGTATCTAAGCTTCAGAATGATTGGAATAGCCATGGTATTGATAAGCCTTTTACTTTTGATATACTTAAAGTTGTGAGTGACAATACTGATAGGGAAATGCTTTACAACCTGGAACAAGTATATTTAAATGAACATCGACCATTTGAATGTGGTTATAACACAATTAAGGAATCAGAAAGTACTGTCAAATATAAAAGCAGTAATAAAAGATTGAACAATATTAAGATGACTAAAGAACTTGAAATAGCCAGATATGAATGTCTTGAATACTTAAAGGATAATGCCAATAAACTTGTTGAAGCTGTATTTCAATATGAAGAAAAGAAGATGACTCCATTTGTTTATGATAAGTTGATTAAACTATACACCATCTTTCCATGTTTCTATCGTGCTGTATTAGATTATGTTGTACCACAATTCCCAGACATGGAATGCAAACTAAAAATTATTGCATGGACAATTTATCTAAGAGATGACAATTGGCCACAGTTTAGAATAAGAGGGCAGGATAATAATCAAGACTTCATACGCTATGATATATCTTATGATCAATTAATTGAACTCCAACAGACATTAAACTTAGCTTATTATGATATTTTCAAACTCATATTCACGAACCAAGTTAGTTTCAACAAAATATCTATTGTTGAGAATAAGCGCAAAAGAAAAGGATCTAAACGATCAGCAGCATCAACAAAGAAAAGAATGTTGAAAATAAAATAAATATATATGTTATATATAAGGAGAAATTAAATGATCGACACATCAAAACTTTATAGTGGTCAACTTTTCAAGAACTATAAAGAATTATGTATGTTTCTTGATGAGCCAATCAAGACAGCAGGAACCAAGTTAAAGCAGCTTGATGAGTTATCTAAGCATTGTTTATTTAATATTGCTAACAACAAAGAAATATATATTCATCTGGTGTATGATGAGCCATTAGAACTCTCTCATACTAAATTTATTCTGAACAGGTTGGAACGTTATGTAATTGAGCATTACTTTATGTATGATAATGAAGATAGAGTATTTATTCCTTTCGATAATATTAAAAGGATTACTCTGGATATAATCGAGGATCTGCAGAATTGTCTTTCTAAGTCTTATGACATTGATATGAACATCGTTACACAATGCTTTAATGTTGATGATAATTCATTGCATAAATACATTGAGAAAATACTCAAGAAGCTAAATGGTCAATGTATAATCTATTGGACACCCCAAAATAAGACCAGCACAGAGTATAGTATTATAGTTAACACATATTACTTTCAAAAGCAGATAATTAAAGAAGACATACTTAAACTGAACCTTTCGAAATATAAAATAAATATAGATGAATACAATGAAAATGTGCAAGGTATATACGCTATTTTTAATAAAGCTACAGGTAAAATTTATATCGGAAGTTCAATTAATATACATAAGAGGATAGCACAACATATTGTTTTACTAAGCACCAATGGCCACTGTAATTCAGAATTGCAAAAAGATTACGCTAATTGTTCAACGGATTTTGAATTCATACTTATAGAGGAAGTTAACCACATTCCCGATTTGCCAAGTAACGAATCAAGTTGGATAAATATATTTGGTGGTCGCTTCAGCCAGAATGTCTACAATCGATCTAATCCAACGAAGGAAGAAGGAGTAATAAAGGTAAGAAATGAAATTTATAGGAGGAGAACATATCAATAAAAGTTAAGTGTATAATTGACTAAATGATAAACAACATAATACAATCCATCTAAAAAGGAGCAGGAGAACATGAGCCTTACAAAATGTGTTGAATGTGGATCTAATGAGTTTAAACCAATTGAATACACAATGGAGCACCAGGAGAACGATAAAACGTTAGTTATCGAAAATATCCCAGCTGTACAATGCAATAACTGTAATGAAATCTATATCACTGCAGAAGGTAGCAAATACATTGATAAACAATTAGCAATATTCAGAAATGAAGGATTTGAAAATGCTGCCAAAGAGGTAATCAAGAATAAAGGTATTACTCAGGAACAATTAGGGAACGCCTTAAACGTCACTAAGCAACGTGCTAATCAAATTTTGTCTGATGGTAATCTAGATGCACAAACAATGATCAAAGTATCTAAAGCAGTCAATGAACCGGTAGAGGTATTGTTTAAGTTCAGAAGGATTACCCAGAAGAATGATAAATATTACATTGTATAACCGCTAAAACAGGCGGTTATTTTTTTATAAAACATTCGAATAAAGTAAAGTAATTGCTTGACTTTATTAATAAAATAATTATAATAATATATATAAGGAATAAACAAAAGGAGATGTTAATAAATGAACTTCAATCAACTTTCCCAAATGGAACAAATGGATTATCTGTCTGAGCTTCTGGCAAATGAAATCTTTAATCTTGGTGAACTGCCGTACCATAAATTATTACTTGGTCAGCAATTGACGGTTAAGAAAGGTTTTCATGAATCCCTGAAAGCTGAAAACATTCAAATTACAGACGTTCTTATCAAAGTAGTAGAGGAGGAGTTTGCAGGTTCTCCGATGGCTTCATTCCTTCGTGAGTATGGGTATTCCATTACTCAATCCAGTGAATTTACCGAAGTTGTGGAGCAGCTCACACCAGAACGTAAAGTTACACTTATCAAGTTTTCGGAGTTTGGTTTCCCTGTGTTTATTAATACAGTTATTAACAGTGTAGAGGTTAAACCTTACGCACAATATAATGAGTCTTTGCGTATCATCCACAAACCTAAAAAGAAACGGTCTTTGTGGCAAAATATCATTCTGCCTAAAGATGAACTACTTGTGTATGATGGTTGGTTAAATGTTGATCTGGATATCATCACTAAAGAAACCATAAAGGAAAATGAATCAGTAAAAGTGACTCAATCTAAATATTCCAGTTTTGACCGTACTTTTATTGCTGATATTGTTTCTGCACTTGGTCAACCTATTGCAAAAGTTAATTGATTCAATCAATAAAACAACTATATACATAATATGAATTACGTGCTATAATTAAGTATATTCAAAAAACGGATAATACATAGGAGGTTGTTAAAATGTGGTACGGTGACAAAAGAGAAGCTAAGGTAAATATCATGGGTAAATTAGTTGATGCAGGTTGGAAAGTATTTGGTTATTCTCCTGATCAATCAGACAGCATGACTGATTATTATGATCCTGCGTCCTGGTCTGGTGTAGCTACTAAGAATGGCTATGTATTGTTGATCGATATTTATAGTTTACATGATTCTGGTCGTGAAGTTCGCAAATACAACTATAACAATAAAACATATGTTTCCAATGCACGTATTGAAAAACTGAAAGCCATGATGAATGATCCAGCATCCACAGAAAACGAAAAAGCATCTTGTGCAACTTTGATTGAGAAGGAAATCGAAAAATCTAATGTTGAACCAACTTATACGGTAGTGGAAACCTATCCAACATTTATGTACGCTAATCCAAGGGGGACAACTTGGCACATTGAAAAAGACGGTCAAATTATCGCAAAAGGTAAAGGCGTATTCTCCACAAATACATATGATTGGGAAAACAAAGAGTTAAACAGCACACAGCAAAAGGAAATTAAAATCAATGCATTTGTTGAACGTATCGAAAAGGTATTGAAGGATTCCGATGCATTGCAAGCTCATGTAATTAAGGTTCCAGTTAAGACAATTAAAGCAGTTGAAAAAGATGTCACTTCTATTACTGATGCAGATATCAAAGAAGGCTTTACATTTGTAATGAAAGTAGCCTATACACACGGAAATGGTAAGGGCACGAAATATTCTTTAGTTTATAAAGATGAACAATATAATAAATATCATACCTTCGCTAAACTTGGAAAAACAAACAAACCTTCTAAAAGTATTGATAAATCTTGGAGTTTGTCCGTAGAGCGCATTAATGAATTACTGGGTAAAGGTCATATTGCTATTATCGAATTTGTTGAAGTTACAGAATACCAAGAAAAGACAGTATTTAAAAAAACATCTCGCAAACAAACAGTTTCTAATGCTCCAGCAATCGAAACAACGGAAGAAGTAAAAGAAACAGTAAACAACACAGAAGAAAACGAAGTTGCAGAACCGGCGACATCTAGACAGTTATGGGCATTACATTGTGCAACTAAACTTGATACTAGAGAATTGAAAATTAGTAAAACAAAAGCCTCCGAACTGATTACTAAATCAAAGGCAGGACATAGCATCATTGAGGAAGTAAAAGTCTACATGAACACTAATGAAACGGTAGCACCTAACGAAGCAAAATCAAATAACGAAGAAGCTCAAACAGAAGCAAAAGAAGAGCAAAGCCAAGTGAAGTACATTTCTAAAATTAATAAGCAATTTGAAACAGTACAAAAGAAACTAGATTCTATTTCTGGCGAATATCTAACCAACACTTGGAAACGTCAAAATGAAGAAGCTTCTAGAGACGAAAAGAGGGAACAATACCGTTTTGATATTTCTTTGTTAAATCTGTTCAAAGAAAAGGCATCTAATAATGAAATGTCGTCTTTTGAAATAGCTTTACTAAATGGTGCTTTCCGCGAAGATATTAGAAGTAAATACAATTCAAAAATGAAACATAATTATGATATTAAATACCCAGAAATTGATCCTAAGTTAGACCTAAGTGGATGGTGGAATGTTGAAGTTCCTAAACGTCAAAAGCGATATAATAAAGCTAATATATACAATACAGAACAACTGATCGAAGCAGTAAACCAATATGGAGAACTAGTAAAAGCAATCGAAACACCTGTAAATCCTGTTCAGCAGCAAATTAAAAAGCTTGAGAATGATGTTAAATTAAGTAAAATACCTGGATACTTCCCAACTCCAAAAACAATTGTTCAATATATGATCGAGATGGCAGATATACAAGACGGTGAGACTATTTTAGAGCCGTCGGCAGGGAATGGAAACATTTTAGATGGGATAACACAATACACAATGGAAGAGGGTTTAGGCGTAAATCTAGAGGCTTTAGAATGGAATTATAGACTGTCCGAGATACTGGAACTAAAACAATATAAGATTGTGGGTAATGATTTCACAGAATTCGAACCAAATAATCTTTATGACAAGATTATTATGAATCCACCTTTTGAGAAAAACCAAGATGTTGAACACGTATTAAAGGCTTATGAGTGTTTGAAAGATGGAGGTAAAATAGTTGCTATCATGTCTCCACATTGGACCTTTGCAAGCGATTCTAAAAGCGTTCAGTTCCGTGAATGGCTCAGTGATAAGGGGACAACCGAAAAGCTTCCAGAGGGGTCATTTAAAGAGTCTGGGACGGGAGTAAATACTGTTTTAGTGGTCATTGATAAGCCATACAATAATACAAGTGAGCAATTAGCGGGTTAAAATAAAAGTAAAACGAACACTTGACTTTTTCTTATAAAGTAAATATAATGATAATATAAAGTTTATTCATTGGAGGCGGTAGAGATGACGGGTGAAAATTTTAAAGGTTTGAACCGTAAAAACTCAGCAATCGAAAAATTAAAAGAGGAATTACAAAGTGCAAAAGAATCCTTTACTAAGTATGCAAAAAATGCTGATGAAGAAAGTTGGTCTTTTATTACACTGAATAAACTAGAAAATGAAATTATGGAGTTAGAATATGAATTGGATTGTGCTATTTATGAAGACAATCGAAGAAGAAACTGGAAGTGACCGGGTCATTGTTAGATAGATAACATAATGAAATGCGAATTTTATAAGGAGTTGAATACCCATGAATTTTAAACCGTTATCTATTTACCTGATCGACTATGGAACGCATACCAAACTTGCTACATTTAGGATCAAACAAAAGAACTTAAATCATTTCTTTGATGTTGATGGAGAGTTTTCATTATCGGACGAATTCCTTAAAAGAGGAGTTATTGTAGTGACAGAGCTTGAAGAAGATGAGGAAGGCATATTCTAAAAGTAGGCAGCGAAAATATTTAAAAAGTAAAATAAATACTTGACTTAAACCAATAAAACAAATATAATAATAATATAAAGTAAATAAGTAATTGAAATACTCATTTTATAAGGAGTTGAATGAGATGAAAGTTTCTCAATCCAAAGTATTGCACAAAGAAGGCTCTGTAAGAACTAGAGTAGTATATCAAAATAAGAAAGGCTACTACTGTACCGTTGAAGCAAAACGAATATATTTAATAAAAGAAGACGGAATAGTTAATGAGGGGATTTCAAAAGGGATACAATATGAATTCAAGGAAAATAGCTTATAAAAGAGTGATTTTATAGTGATATGAAAAATTAAAAATTGGAGGAATTTAATATGAACACCGATTCCGTTAAAGCGAGAAGTTTATTAAAAACAGCAAAGCAAGATATCTTAAAAATGTATGGATGGACAGCAAAAGATTATTCTGCACGTATTTCAGAAACCAAACAAGGGTTGAAGTTGAATATTAAGTTATTAGTTCCCAGAAAGGGATTTAAAACAATCTGTGATTTTTTGATTGATAAAGTAGGCACAAGACACAGCCATGTAGATGTTATGCATAAGTCAGTTTTATCACAGGTTGAGTCTATAATTGAACAGGAAGTTGAAAAGGGCATTGATTATGGTTCAATCTCCAGTATGGACTGGATAGTATATTCAACAGAGGGTTCTAGAAAAGTACAGAACTCGACAATTAGATTTATGAATAGTTTATATGATTACTCAATAGCTTAATTAGTGAATAAAATTCTTGTTTCATTAAAATAAAAATAGGCAGGATAAGAATACTTATGATTGATTCAAAAATTATCATGATGATTCACAATGAAAAAGAGAGCATTAAGCAAAAGCAAAGGCAACTACTCATCAAATATGGATTCGGCAAGCATTCCAGAGATATTGATAAACAAATCACAGTGTCATTCTTTAGAATGGCAGAGGAGAGTCAAGAGGATTTAAACTCCTTCATTGATTTAGAAAAGGAATATGTTTGCTGTAACAGTAGGTTAGTTAGTTTGAGGATGAGTAAGCGTGAAGTATTAAATTCAAGGTAAAATGCTTATTTTACCAAACATCATTGCTCAAGCATCTAACGCTAACATATAATCAGAGTGGATAAATTAACTCTGGAGGCTCATAAACTCATGGTGTGGACTATATTAGGCATAATCTTAGGTGTTCTTTCAGTGTTATCATTAGTTTTAGGTATGATAAGTTTATTTAATAAAGAGGATTATTCCTTTACTGGAAGTCGAAGTTATAATAATATGAGTCCATTTATGATGACCATTGTTTATGGAATATTGGCCTATATTATGTTTACGGTGAAATAAGAAGTAAATAAATTCTTTAAAAGTAAAAATACATTGGAGGATAAGTAATGAATATCGATCAAAAACAAATTGAAAAGATGTGGCAGGAGCTCAAAGAGGTTTCTTTTGATGAAGATTACGAAAATCAAGCCTTATACCTTGCTGAAGATTGGAAGCACTTTAAAGAGGGAACATACCAGGAGGAAATACTGCAATGGTTTGACGAAAACTATAGTAAGGGTGCTTCAGTTTTCAACCATTAAACGATATGGGAGGGTTACAAATGAATCCACTCTTTAAAAAGGTAATCAAGATTTTAAAAGCGCACGATATTGAGTTTACTGTCGAAGGCAGTACGATCCTAACGGCTCTTTGCTCTATAGAAATCGGTATGAATGAAGTCAAAGTAAATGACAAACCGGTTAATATAGACGGTTTATGGATCACTATAGCAGCCATTGAGGGGAGGTAGGCGGAAGGGTAGCAGAGAGGTCAAGGCCTCAAAAAAACGGCCAGAAACAATTCATACATCCACGATTTTTCTGAATGAAGGGTTACTTTTATCATCTCTCAAAAATGCGAAATTACATATAATAGCGAGCATATTTTGTTTGGGGGATATTTTACATAACAGCCAGCACTTTTTCTTTGACCGAAAGTTTTAATTGAGAGGCGGGAACGAGATGAACAAATTTATTAAGCGATTCACCTTTGAAAGTGTTGTATTATACTCGCTTTGTGCAGTCCCTTGGATGGTCTCTATTGTTAAAGCAGTTAATTAAATTAACATACATAAAATAGTTAATATGAATAGAGGAGGGCTCATGCACAAAGTGACGTTGACCAACGCCGAAATAGCCGAATACACTAAGAACCGCCAGGCAATCCGGGACAGTCGAACGCGGTTTGAGGTACGATATCATACCGAAATGTGTCTCGGTATTTTGCAGCGTGGCCGAAACCGGTACATAGATAGTTTGGAACATGAGATTACGGAATCAAGTAGCGATGATATTTAAATAAAGCAACGATTTTACAGAGAAATGGGGCGAAGATCCGTGGACAAATATGTGATTAAAACGAATCAAGGTTACGTAAAAAATATATTAAAAAGTAAAATCCTTTATACCGATGACTTGTCACACGCCAAACTTTATCACTCTTCATATAAGTGCATAGTTTCAATGGCGAATTACAAGTCGTTATTTAAACAGACGTGTCCTTCGATACTAAAAATTAAAATGAATATCGAAGCATTTGAGTGGGTAGAAAGTCGATATTTAGTTCAATATCAGTAATTAATTTTAAATATAAATATAGGGAGATATGATAATGACAAAACAGGTTTCTATGGAGTTCAGCGGAAATGAATTGATTTTAATTGAAAGCAGAACGATGCGCGATGAGTATGTGTTCAAAGACACCGTTATGGATAAAGTAAAAATTGTTCCACTAATTCCCCATTCAACGGAACTGACAATTCAAATGGCTGCTTCTTATTATGAAGTTGGTGGAGATGCAGTTGAGTCTATTATTAGAAGAAATCGTGAAGAATTTAATGAATATGGAGAAGTAAGACTATTAAAAGGGAAAACTCTTAAAGAGTTTCGTGACCGTCAGCCTGACGGAAGCGAAATTATCAGCTCTAACACAAGAAGCTTAACCCTTATTACTCGTCGTGGTTTGTTGCGTATTGGGATGCTTCTTACTCAATCAGAAGTAGCTAAATCAATCCGTAACTATCTGCTGAATGTTGAAGAACTAGCACCAGACGAAGTTAGACAATGGGCTGTTGAACGCGAAATTTCGAAGCGTGAACGTAGGCTGTTAACAGATTCAATTCAAGAGTTCTATATTGCTACTTCGAGTATGGATGACAAATTTAAATATGCCAACTTCACAAATTTGGTTTATAAAGTTCTATGGGATACAGACGCCAAATCACTCAAAGATATGTATGGTATAGAAAAGAATGAATTACTAAGAGATGCATTTAGTACAGAGGATCTAAGAAAAGTCGTCAGTGTAGAGAGGGCTATTGCAGGGATGTTAAATGTTGACTTTAAGTATGATGAAATTAAAGATAGATTAATGAGTAATCGTTCAAGATTTCAATAAAATGCTTTTAAATAAAAATAAGTATTAATTAATTCGCTATTGCATATGTTGTTTTATAACTGCATTGCCTGGGAAAAAGGAGGCTTTTTATGAAGAAGCTCATGTTTCTTATCAGTGCCTTTCTGATATTTAGTGTTCTAACGGGCTGTAGCAATACTGATCCGGTAGCAGAGGAATTAATATCTTATATTAACGAACAAATGACTCCTCTGGGAAAAGAGGAACAAGAGTTGCTTAATGCTTACGAAAGCGTAACAGGAGAAAATTATAAAGATGACGAAACAACTCACAAAGTTTTGGTGGAAGAAGTAATACCTGGTTACAACGAGTACATTGGGAAAATAGAAGCGATCAAGATTGAATCAAAAGAGTTAAGAGAGGTACATGAAATTTATATAGATGGATTAAATCTTCAAATCTCGGCCATAACGTCAATCGCTATCGCCTTAGAACAGCAGGATGGAGAGGCTATTGTTGAAGCGAATGAGAAGCTTTCAGAGGCTAGGAAGATGATGAGAGAATTTCAGACTAAATTAAAGGAACTAACTAAAGAACACAAAATAAAAATCGAAAATAACAAAAATAACTCCTAGTTCTTCAAGGGGTTATTTTTTATACACCTTGTTTTTATAAAAGTTTATTATCAAAGAGTAGTTATAAGCTGCTCTTTTTGTTTCATTGAAAAAATAAATTTCATTTGAATATTTAAATTGTATAATTAAAATTGAAATAAATAAATTAACACAAAGGATTTGGTAGCTTGAAGACTATTAACTTTTTTCATCCAAGTACAAAAATACCCATGATTGCCGAATGGGACGAAGACGGAAAAACGGTAATGTTCAATTATGACAACTTTGAACAAGCCAGGAAAGACTTCGACTCAAAGGCGATCGAAGAAACGAGAGAATGGTGTATTCAAAGCGCGATAAATTGTTACAGCATTGAACAAGCTAATGACCATCTGGCTCATCTGAAAATCATCTCAACATTTAATTAGACCCAAATAAGGAACCTTAAATATAGGGGTTCCTTTTTATAAAATAAATATATACATACAATAAATTGTGTGATATAATTTAACTAACAAATCAAAGAGGTGAAGAAAATGTATAAGGTAAAGGTTATGGAAAAAGTTCTGGGCAAACTTGTTTTGAATACATATACTTTTTCTAGAGAAGATCAGATGCTAATGTTCAAGCAAATGTGTGAAGAGGACGGAGTATTAGTTTTCATCCAAAAGGCAGCTTAAGGTATATCTAAGGAGATGGAGTTAATGATTACAACTGAGTCAATTTTTTCAAAGTTAAGTGATGATGATCTTCGTAAAGCTTTTGCGGAATATGAAAACTGGAGAGAAACAGGGGTTCTACAGGAAGGAATAATCCGTAGAGCACATGAAGAACTTCAAGAAGTAAATGGATATTCGATTATGATTCATTCTCTAACTGAACCACTGTTGTACGTGATTATCAAAAGACTGATAAAATGATCCTTTTATTCAAATAAATTAGATAAGGAATGATACTATGTTGAGCAGAATTAATAGATTTGATGAAAAGGTGAAGCTAGAAAACACATATAAAGTAAAAAACGATCATTATATTGTTGAGATAGAAATTAAAGAATTTGCAAATATCTTTGGTATTGATGTTGTCTATACAGAGCGCAACCTGCAAGAAGACGAAAGTCCACCACAACTTACAGTCAATATTAACTTTAACAAAAAGTACACTTCTTATAATCCGTTTATTAAAATGCTTGAGGTCAGTGGAAGTTATTTGTTCGTCGATGGTATTTTGAAATTCGAACGGTTTCCACAACTTAAAGAATCCAAAGTGCTGATGTTCATTACTACTATTGATCATTTGGAAGCAGAGAATTTAAAGAAACCAGTAAGAAAATAAAATGAATATTTCATAAGGAGGAGGATTGTAATGAAATTTAAGGATATCAAACCATACATACAGTGCAATAACTATTCTGTTGATGTTTCTTTGAGATATCTTGAAAGCACCATAGATGAGTATATTGAAGAGATGGGTTTGGAATTAGATCCAGACTTTCAAAGAGGCCATGTTTGGACGGAACAACAACAAGAGCTTTATATAGAACATTTGTTGCGCGAGGGTGTCTCAGGGTTAGACATTTACTTCAATCATACTAAATGGCAAGGAACAGAGGGAAAGGGGGATGGATGGTTCGTGTGCGTTGATGGGCTACAACGTCTTACGGCATGCCTTGGATTCCTTAGAAATCAAATTAAAGCATTTGGTCACTTTTACGAAGACTTTGAAGATAAGATTCCAATGATGATACGCTTGAGTTTTCATGTTAATAACCTTCAAACTCGTAAAGAAGTACTTGAATGGTACTTACAGATGAATAGTGGCGGCACTGTTCACAGTCAAGATGAGTTGGATCGAGTTACGGGATTATTGGCAGCTGAGTCTTGATAAAAAGATTATTTTATGAAGAGATGAGAATTATATGAAACTCATATCTAAGCAATTGGTTAAGATCGAGGAATACGCATACGATACACAGGAAGAATGTAATGAACATGCTAAGAAGATGATTCACGATGGCTTTGAGATAAGAATTAAATATCATGATGTGTATCAATATTACAGAGAGTACGCTAAGTGCAGCTGATATAAGGTTCTTTCATAAGGAGATGATTATGTGAAGAAAGTGAAAATCAACATTGAGAACGTGGACTTTGGTGGTATTTCAAAAGATATTGAGAGAAAAATTAGAAAAACTCCAGAGAAGATATATGATGTCGTAAAGGTTGAAACTGCTACATATCCAATAACGTTGGAAGGTATTATGTATAGATTTAAACAGAGTGAATTGATCGTAATCGAGTAAAAAACTATTTTATAAGGAGATGAGAAAGATATGGCATTTCTGGAGGGTAAGAATGTTGCCCCACGATTAGCAGTTGAGTCAAAAAAGTTGGTTGGTAAGCGCGTAAGATATCTAAGATCTCAAGATATCGATAAATCAGGTCGAGGCCATTTCTTTCCACGTACAGGTATTGTTGAAAGCATATATGGTAGGAATATAATGCTGGATAATGGCATAGATATCCATTTCAGCGATATTGTTGAGTTGGTTGTAATAAATGATGAAACAGAATGAAAGGATTCATTTACTGGGAGTTGAATTAGATGATAAAAAAGTATTTACCAGTATTTTTCGGAGTGTTTATGGGGCTATGCATTCTTGGATTAGCAATATGGTGGAGCGAAGGTATTAAATTGATAGCTAATAAATAAGCTAGTAATAGAAGTAATTTATTCGCTTAGGAGGTATTATAAATGTTGTACAAACTTCTAACAAGAATGTTGGCCAATAAGTTGAATTTATGGGTATCCACTTCCCATGGAATATTTATTGCTGATGTTCGTGGACATTCTTTTTCAAAAGAGTTCAGAAACTGGAAAGAGGCTCACCGATTTTTAAAAACAATGTACAAACTCTAAAATAGGCTTCTTTGTAAAATAAATATAAATAAAATTATAATAATGGAGGAATTCAAATGGATACATACGATATCGTTGTGAATAAACAAGTGGTGGAAAGCATCCCTCAGCAAGGACGCTGCAGAGAGGCTATGAGCTTCATTATTATGGACAGGGTGTACAAGCTTACAAGCGAATTCAAAACGTATGTAGAGGTCTACAGCCGCAAAACAGGAGGGGTTTACCGATATGTTTAGGGGAGGCAAATAGATTAAAGGAAAACTGTATGTTCGAACTCCTGGCTCTAATTGGGTGGAATTAAAATTATTAATTAGGAGGGAGTGAGGGAGTATTAAAGCCATTAGCGACCTACAAAAACAGCGTGATACCCTAGCAATGTTGTATAATTTAAATTTACAGTCAACAACTGAATTAGAGTTAGAAGTCATAAAAAATGAAATTAATGATTTAGACAGAATGATCTCAAAATATCTGTTGAAAATGATAGATAATACTGTTCTTGACTTACCTAGTATTGTAAGATATTAATAACTCGGTTAGATAACGATATGTATTAACACCAATTGAAAATTAAACCGATATAGGCGATCTAAGCTCTTAGGTCGTCTATATTTTACAACTTAGGAGGAGCTGCAGATGGTGAAATCAAAGACTCCCAAAAGGCCGACAAGGGACGAATTTGTGTTAGAGGAGTTAGGTAATCAGCTTACAGAGGCTTATCAAGAGGAATCGCAAATTCAGCTTACTGTGTGGGCCTGGGAAGAGCCGGTAAGAGGACAGATTGATAAAATGGACTCCCGTACGGGGAAAGTGCACATCAAGAAGGATGGAATCATTACCAAGGTTCCGTTCATGGACATAATGGAAGTTAACTATCCAAGGGATTGATTGTTCAATAAAGGCTGCTATATCCTATATAAATGGAGGATGGATTATTAATATGAGCGAGTTTTATAAAAACCTTATGAGGGGACTTGGAGTGGGCTTTTCTATTTTAATAATTTTTATCCTCTTACTCCTTATTATGGAGTTTGTTTTTAGCAGTTCTTTATTCGATGATTTAACAACCTATTTATATAGATTGGCCTTAAAATAACTATTTATATGGAGGAATACGATGCTATTTTATAAAATACCAAATGACAGAGAACACGAATTTCATGGGGATGCCAGGTATTATTATGTCGTATCTTTTGACGTGCCTTCAAAGCAATATGAAGGAAAAATCATGGTTCCATCCGATGAAAAATTGGAAGAAGATGATATTTTTCAAGCGGCTCAGGACTATTTGATGGATCACTTTAAAAATGTCTTTGGAAAAGTCAAATTTGCCGCAGAAGTTAAAATACTAGAAGCATATGATAGGATGGCGGAGTGATTGCTCAGACTCAATTGTCTAGGCAATTTACTTGTTTTATTTTTAATATCAAAGGGGGACTAATATGATCTATTCTGAACAGTTAATCAATGAGATCAAAGATGTTCTTAAAAAAGATTTCAACTTGAAACAAGTGATTTTTAAGGAGCAACTTGGTGAGGATTTATACTTCGAAGCGCTGGGAATGGAACGAGGAAGCGAATACAGTTTTAGATATAAGCCACAGGCCAAAACTCTCTTCCATAAGTTAAATAATAATTGGTCTCAAATCAAGGGATATCAAATCGAATTAACCAATCAAATGTAGATTCCATTCGAAATTTATATATTAACTTTCATCGGGACGAAAATGAACCTGCCTTAAATGGCAGGTTTTTCTTTGTTTGTGAGACCTAATTTTTCAGCTCTTCTGATAATCTCAAGCAAATTTTTCATGTCCTCAGTAACGTCTGATGGCTTAGAATTAAGCTGCTGTTCGAGTTCAGCATTCCTGTTCTGCAGGTTAGCGATGGTTACTCTCATGCCTTCAAGTTGATCTTTGATTGCTTGTAACGAGTTAATTACCTGGTCTATATCGATCTCAGGCGCGTATGGTTTAACTGAGGGGATTGCGGCAGAGAGTTTGGGCTGTTTTATTCCTTGAGTTTGTTTTCTTTTTAATTTTGCTTCTTTAATCTGCCCTTCATATCGCTTACGTAAATTAGAATTCCATCTAAATCCACATGCTGCCGGTGTTCTGTTTGTTTTTTCAGCAACCAGATCAAAAGCATATAATTGTGTTTCACCCTTCTCAATACAGTTTAATACTGTTTCAGAGAGACAGATATCGTCTTCATAAGTCCATCCGTCTTGTCTTTTCATAAAGATACCTCCAATAAAATGTGCTATTAACATGTTTATCCAAAATGTCAATAGGTTATGCATTTATTTTCGTATACTATGAAAAAGGCTTGACAAGAACAAATGTTCCGTATTGTATAGGGGGTGTTTATTGGTTATAATAATAACATAAATATAATAATACAACTTAAAAAGACATATTATAGTGTTGAGAATAGTTTGATTAATTACAAAAACTAAATATAGGAGTTGTTAAATAAGATGGCTGTAGCAATTAATAATAAAGTACATAATGAAGCAGTAAAACAATTTGAAATTTGGCTTGCTGACCTTGGTGATGAATCTAAGGGATCTGTGCAAAGAGGTGTAAGACCAGTAATCATTATTTCGAATGACAAAAGTAATAAATTTGCACCAATAGTGATGGTATCACCGATAACAAGTAGTTCTACAAAAGCTAAGATTCCTACGCATGTTAGTTTAAAAGCAGATGAAGTTGGATTTATTCATGACAGTGTTATTTTGTTTGAGCAGCATCTAACAATTGATAAGAGCCAATTAATTCATAAGTTAGTTGACATGCCGGTTCGTTATGAAGATCAATTATTGAGAGCATTAGAAATTAGTACTACACGTATGTTCAGTAGATAGTTAACAAATATAAAATAAAACAAATAAATGTAAATAAATCGGAGGAATTTATCATGAAGATTTATTTATTGTAAGCTCCAGTGGAATCCGTCTGGAGCTTCTTGTCTTATTTATTTTTAAGAATCAATAAATCAGAAACATCTATCTCTAACTCATCGCAGATTAGTGCAATATTATTAAGTGGCAAATGCCTTGATTTGTTATTGCACATCTCAGATATAGTAGGGTGTCGGATGCCAGTCCTTTTCGCAAGTTCTCTAGCACTCATTCCCTTTTTGTCTAATATGTATTGAAGATTAATAAAGATATACGACATTTTCTTCCCCCAAATGAATACTAAAAACGGTTGACAATGTAAATTGAAAAGTCTATATTGATAATAGGTTGTTACGATTTGCGTAACAAAATTAAGGCATGACAAAAAGCTCCCCCTTATATGGTGGGAGCTTATTCCAGTTTATTCTAACAGATTCAATAAATCTTTTACAACATCTTTGCGGAGGCAGCTAGAATATGATAAATAATAAAAGGTATGTTCTTCAAAAATTTATTTCTTATGATGAAAAAGCTAAGTTAGAGACATGGATGATTACAACTATCAAAAGCGATAACTTGGATGCATTAATGAACTTTCTTTCTAATGGTTATCGTATCTTTGATACAGTTTCTAATAAAGAAGTGATAAGAAATTAATTAATTCAAGTGTATTTTATCTTGATTAAAGATCTAGTTTTTTTACTAAAATAACTAGATTTAAACACATTACTGTAATATTCTTATAAGTATAAATAAGTAGCAATAATAAGGTGATTTATGGAAAAAGATAGTAAGAATGATAAATTATATATTATGAAATACACTTTAAGCAGTGGGATTAGAGGTACAGTACCATTATCGACTAATAGTATTAATGACTGGTTGGAATGCTACAATTTAAATAAAGTCTTTATTACTAAGATTGGTACTGAGTACTTTGGACTAGATCCTAAATATGTAGCTGATTTCAAAGTACATAATGAGCAGCATGATAGTTTTAAGAATGATAGTAAACACTTTGATTCATTAAGTGAAGCATATAACATAGAGAAGATAATTATAAAAGTAGATTGTAAGTGTAACACTATATACAACACTGAATTATCGTATTACACAAGTAAGTGGTATTGTAGTAAGTGCAAAGAATCTGTATATCATGATAAAAACTATTCAGAAACTAAGAGTGACAAAAGAACTATTTTGTATTTTACAAACAAACATCAATCTGAACATGTGTGTAGTCTGAATGAACTGTAGAAGTATATTTACATTGTATATTTCGATTGTATTTTGCTATACTTATATATATGTACATAATAAGGGGTGAGCTATGACTTGAAAAAAGACCGCGAAGAACTTGAGGTTAACTTAAGGAATGTTATTGATGACAATAAACATAAGACAAAAATGCTTGCGAAAATAAATGACTTTCTTGATGAATATGGAATATTACCAGGCTTTATCAATGACATTGCAAGAAGTACCACATCACTTTCTAATTTAGAAACACACTTACTTATAGTGGTAACAGACGCTGTGTATCGAGTTACAGGTGATGGCAGGATTATCAGTCAGGATTACTTTTCTAAGTCTGAATTAGATAAATCTTTAGAGCTTACCAGACAGAAATCAAATAAAATGAATTTAGAATTACCAATTGAAATATCTAATGTTTTAAATGTAGATCAACTAACATATTTCACTAAAATTGATATAAAACTCTTAGTTGATATGTTTCACTCTAAATTGATAATTTACGATTATGAGACTCAAAGAAGTGCAAAATATCGTATGGGTAAAGATGGAGTAGTTCCAGTTCCTGATGTGAATAAGAAGAGTGTAGATGACATTGCTAAGCACATGTTAGAGGGCACTTATTTACCAGACATGTTGACTTTGAATGTCTATTCTGAAGAAGTTGAACCATTAAGTTATGACGAAAGAAATAAAATTCTCACAATCAATAAAGGATCAAGCATTTCTATTCTAGATGGATTCCATCGCCTACAGGGTGGAGTTAAGGCCTTAACTATAAACCCTAATCTGTGCTTAGAATTACTCTTATCGATAAGATCTTATGATACAGAGATAGCTAAGAAATACTTTGGGCAGATAAATACAATAAACGTTGTAAAGAAGGAGAGACTTAAAGAACTTAAGTCAGAAAACTGGTCTGTTGCTGTCGTAAGAGATCTTCAACAAAAGTCAGAATTAAAGGGTAATAAGATTGCTTCTGCTGCAAACATAAGTGAAATTGCTGGCCAACTAACGACATTTGATATTATGTCTTATGGAGTTGAACAGATTTTTTCTCCAGATAATTTCTTAGAATATAAAGAAGTAGCAAATTATCTTACTGAGTTTTTTGGATATTTAACTGGTCACTTCTATGATGAATTCATTTCCAATCCAAGCGCATATCGTAAAACATATGTTAATCATCCTCTGATGTTCTTAGGATATATTCAGATTGCAAAGAATTTTAAAGATCAGAACAAGGATTTAAGTGAAGTATCTCACATTAAATCCTCAATAAATTTTGATGATAAAGAGTTGATAAACATTTTGAATAGTAAGAGCGGAATAAACTCAAATAGAGTAAGAAATCAAATAATTAATTATTTTAAAAAGTGAATTGAAAGTGTGGGTGGGAATAGTGTCTAATGAAGTGTACAATGATTATTTATATAATGAAGAACAAAAGAAGAGATATCTTAAAGGATTGAATGAAAATACTTACACTACGTATCTAAGAGTATTAAAAAGGGCAAGTAAATTAGAAAAACGATTAGGTAAGGATCTTTATAACTTCAACATACATGAGATAGAAGACTTATTAAGTTATCTTGCTCCAAAGACACTCCAATCTGCACACGGTAGCGGCTCCATTATACAAAGTTATATAAGGTGGGCTATTAGTCAAGATTTGAGAGACGATAATTTAAATCCATTAGACGTTCTCGGAGGCTTAGATTTTTACGAACGGTTTGTTGATAAGACAAATAAACTTCTTATAACAGATGACGAATTGAAAGATATTGTAGGCGACTTAGATAATTATCAAGACATTGTGATTCCCATGGCTCTGTTTGAAGGAATAATGGGAAGGGAATACAGTGAATTATTAAATTTGACCTTAGAAGATATAAATCAAAGGGAACACACAGTGCTGCTTAAGAACGAATTAAAAAACGGTGAAATTGAAACAAGGACAATAAAAATAAGGGAAGAACTTACAAGATATTTGGTCAAAGCAGCTGAGCAGCAGATATACAGCCAGGACAATGGAAATAGTCGTGCTAAGAGTCCCAATGTTGAGCTAGTCGAAAGCCCCTTTATTATACGATCAGTAAAGAGAAGAGCAACTGTAAACGAGAAAGCTGATAAACACTTAGTCCTCAGAAGATTAAAGAACATAGGCATATGGAAAGGGCTTAAGCATCTAAGCGCAATTAATTTGCGAAATTCAGGTATGCTCTATATGGCTAGAAACCTGTTAAATGAAGTTGAGCCGTATAATTCGCTGGATCGTGATAAAATTATCACTATTTGCCAGCATTATAATATTGGAAAACAATCAAACGATAGCGAATTTTATGCTTATACAAGGTACACACAGGACTTCTTAAATGAAGAAACCATAAGGAAGGTATATGAGATAGAATAAGTTAAAAACTTATTCTATTTTTTTGTTTGAATGGTGTTGACAGTGGAACAATCCGATGGTATTATCAGTATATAAATTATTAATATATTTACTTTGAAAGGATGATCAAGGGTGAATGCATTGGTATACATATTATTTTCAATGTTAGATGGAATAGCGATTTTTACATTTTCATTTGGTTTTTTTCGATTGAAGATGATGGATTATTGGAAAGAGATAATAATAACAAATTTAGTAATATCGATTGGTACATTCTTCTATTCGGAAAACAACTTATTGTCAAACTTATCACCGTTTATTAACTTAATAATTTTTATAGCTGCTCTAATTTTTTTCTTTAGAATTTCATTTTTCTCAGCGTTTAGAGTAGCCGGTTGCGGATTCCTGGCCCAAACAGTTATTTTAGGATTAGTTCTATCCATTACTTGCTTGGTATTAAATATAAGCCTTAATGAAATTAAAGAGCATGATTACATAAAATATCCACTTCAAGTGATTGGTGATATTGGAACTGTATTGTTAAGCCTAGTGTTACGTAAAAAGAAAATCTGGATGACTAACTTACCTTATTCGTATTCATTTAAGTTTAAGCCAAGCCGTATAAATGTCTTGATTTTTATAGCAACTATAATAGCAGCATTGGTAATCAGTCGGGCTTCATCAATAAACAATATTTATCTTGGACTAATTTTTTGGATCATCTGCTTTGTTAATCTTTTATTCATGGAAATAAAGAAAGAAATGAGGGGAGAAATTGATTGACCTTTTTAGTGATAAACTAAGTAGTTATTTAAAAAATAAATACCCAGAAGAACTACCAGCCCTATCCATCGTCCGGTATTCCATTAAGTTTTTAATCTCTAATGTTTTACCAATCATAATCATCATCTTAAGTTCAATTCTATTTCAAATGACTAAAGAAGTGGTTATAGGTTTGCTTGGGTTTTGTATACTCCGAATGTTTTCTGGTGGGTATCATGTTAAATCAGCTGAGTTATGTATTTTGACATCAGTAACAGTAATTTATCTCATTGCGATAGTGGGACAACAAATAAATAGTTACATGATTGTTTTGGACCTGATTAGTATTATATTGGTTGGAATATATGCACCATCAAATATTAAAAAACAAACAAGAATTAAGGAAGAAAATTACCGTTATCTTAAACTGATGTCATTGATTATCGTAACGAGTAACATTTTTATACAAAGCAATATTCTCTCTGTAGCTTTTTTAATTCAATCAATAACGCTAATTAGAAATTTAAACTCTATGAAGGAGGTGAAAAGTGAATGACGAAGCTAAATAAGGTAGCACTAGTTCTTGGAACAATTTTTACAGCTATTGCAACAACAGTAGCAAGTACAGCGAGCTGGACAATTCTTGGCACTGAAGAAGTACCTAACGAATTGAAATAAACAAAACATTATAATAATGCTTGCGTCTATATATGTAAAATTAGACGCAAGCAAGGTATTATATATATAAGGGGGGGGATTAATAGTGTATAAAATTATTGTAGTGGGGAGAGAAGGAAAAAAAGTAAACGAAGATGCTGAATGGCTAGATATAGATGATGTTGTAGGAATACACTCAGAGATGGTGAAGTATGGAAAATCAATTGTTATATTTAAGACTATGGATAGCGAATACATAGGCGCACACGGTATTGAAATGACAATGAAATTATTTGAGGATCTTAAGGAATATAATTTTATTAGAGCAGACAGAGGTGTAATGGTTAATTTAAATAAGATTGAGTCAATTGATGAAAAGAACAAATTATTATTTTACAATAATAAAAAAGATTCTTTTACAGTGTCTAAAACAAGATGGAACGAAGTTAAGGATCGTTTCATAAAAATTAATTGTATTGCGGATTAATCATAAAAATCCGTACTTATTATAAATAAACATAATAATATAAAAATTAATCTAATCGGAAAAATTTAGATTGATTTTGCCTTTTGGCAATAGTATAATTAGGTACAAACATAAGTTCGCATAAATTATAAATTCGACAGAAGACGACAAAAATTTGATAAGATTACCAACTAACAAGCGATGTCAAGAAAAATTCATAGGGTACTTAATTTTATTGCCTATTTCTAGTAATATTCTATAATAAAGTTAGGACCCTATCCCCTAGACAATTTATTGAGGTGAGGCTTATCGCCAGGAACACCGCTGCCAAAGGAGAATGCAGGATGCTAGAGAGAGTAAAAAGGGCGTTGTGTATTGATGATGAAGCAATTAATCTGATGAAAACAATCGCTTTTCTCTG
Source organism: Paenibacillus sp. XY044 (assembly GCF_002257645.1). Lineage (GTDB taxonomy): Bacteria > Bacillota > Bacilli > Paenibacillales > Paenibacillaceae > Paenibacillus_AQ. Next base: position 535,396 of record NZ_NQMO01000001.1, read on the forward strand.
CGTGACAGCTCAGGAACAAGAGCAATTGATTGAAGAGTGCCAGGGCAAAGATTGTCAATACATTAATCGGTATCTAATAAAGCTTAGGAAAGAAAAAATCCTTAAGCTTGGCTATGATGATCAGCTTGATTTTTCAGAAGACTTTCAACGAAGCAAGATCTCCGCAATGGAGCGGTTATGTCAAGAGCCTTTGAACGAGTTTAAGTTGGCGAACCTTAAAAGCAATGATCCCGTGCATATATTTAATATACATAGACAGCGAGGACGATTCGTAAGATTCAACGAATTAGCTTTATACGCCTAATACATGCCGAGCGAAAGTTCGGCTCCCTTTTAACCTTAAAAGTAAAAATAAAAATAATAATTGACAATGTAATATCTGGTTGGTATAGTAAAGAAGTGGTTGATAAAAGAATAATTTCATCAAGAATATAAGCGAGTAAATGAGAGCATTAGCAAGTATTCTTGAGAATTAGCGAGGTAATCTATCTGGTTGATAGAGGCGTTCTTATACAGCGTTATAGGGTTGGGTTCGATTCCCCCACCTCGTACCATGCTCCTTTAGCTCAGAAGGACAGAGCAACGGTTTCCTAAACCGTAGGTCGTGAGTTCAAGTCTCTCAGGGAGCGTATTAAAATAACGTGCTCAGCACGATAACATATAGTTTCAGAAGCTTGATTCTGTAAAGGTGGTGATGTGAATCCAGAACCAGATGAGAAGTCCTCCCTTGTATAAAGTTCAGTCTCAGAATTAATATAAAACTAAAATACATATATAAGGGAGATATTAATTAATGGCAGATTACAAAATCAAAACTAACAAAACACATGGTGGTAAAGAGTTTAAAAGCAATTTTCGATTCATCGGTAAAGTAAGCCAGGTTAGCAAGAAAGATCCTGAAACAGATAGTTGGGAAAAACAACCGATCTACAAACAAAGCACAACTAGAACAGGTAAGCCGCGCCGTGTACTTCAATTTGAAGTTGAGACAGCTCTGAGCAACCGGCTACGGGTTGAGCTGGCGGGAATGGAGCAGCAATTCGCTTATCCATATAGCAGCAAACATAAGAAATCTCAGAAGGTTGCCTGGAACGATCGTAACGACAAAACAAAGTTTCCAGACGATACATATCATGCAATCGAAGTCGATTGGGACAAGGCAGAGCGGCTTGGTAAAGTAATCAAGGAAGATGATTGGGTAGAAGTTCGTGGTCAGTATCAGTTTGATACGTTTACTCCTGATGACAGCAACGAAGAAAAGGTGTTTGTTAAACGCATTATTAGCTCAGTAAGACCAATTCTAAATGGCGTAATTGTTAATGAGGATGGAACCACTCAAACTGTAAAACATGCTGGAGAAGAATTTGACTACATTACAGACTTCAACGATCCAAACTTCCGTGAGGTAAACTACTTTACAATGCAGATCGGTATCCGTAGTACATATCAGGAAGAAAGCGGAGATACAAAAGTGAACGGCACTTTCCTGGATTACGGTAAGGAACGCTCTGAGCCAAAAGACGTTGAGTTAATTGTCTATCAAAAAGAAGTTCCAGAAGGCAAGAAGTCCATGGCTGATGCGTTTGCTTCACTTAATACATATGATTTTATTGAAGTAACGGGACAAGACAATAATAGAGCAACATTCAGCTATGTAGATGTAGTCGAGGAATTGGCATCCGATGACCCATTTGCCGATGTGGATGAAACAGAAAAGGTAACACGTAAAGAGCGTGTAACAAACGGCGATAAGAAGGGGCTTGAAGTAATTAGTTATGTACAGGGAAGCTTGATGCGCGAGCTGCTTACAGAAGAAGAGTTTAGAAAAACAGCAGCAGTAACAACGGAAAATCCTTTTGCTTCAAATGATGATCCATTCAGTAATACAGATAACGATCCATTTGCTGTAGATGAATCTGACCCATTTGCTTGATAAGGTTTAGGTACTATAACGGTCTGTGCTTAAACAGAGTACAGACCTTAATATAAATATAATTTAAGGGAGAGATTTATTTAAATGAGTTGGAGAAAAACAACAGTAATCAAGAACGTTCCAAAGGTTGACTTGCAGGCTTACAATGTACTGATTGCCGGAGGATTCAAGGCAGGGAAAACAAGATTGTGGAAAGAAGTGATGGAGAAGTTTTATCCCAATGATCCAGATGCAGGCATCCTTCTGGCTTTTGAAGATGGGTTTTCTAGCTGGGAGCTTGAATCCGTAATTGATATGTACAATAAAGATTGGAAGTTCTTTAAAGATGTAGTAGTTAAAAACCTAGTGGAAGAAGCTGCAAATGGCAGAGTTTCAAAAGTGATCGGTATTGATACGGTTGATCGAATGTGGTCGATGGCAGAGGAATATATTATCGAAACCTATTCAAAAAAATATGGCAAGAAGTTCGCATCGCTTCAAGACATTACAGAAAGTGTTAAAGAACTGAATGGACACACACTTACAAAACAAGAAGTGTGGAATCAAATTGATACTCTTAAAAGAAGCGGCTACGGTTTCTTTTGGCTCTGTTGGGTGAAGGAACGCGAGACCGTAACAATCGATGATGTAAAATTTCAATCAATTGAACTTTCCATTAGTAAGTCTGGACGAGACATTTTCGAATCACAAGCACATCTAATTTGTACGCTCTTTAATGAGGTAACGGTAACAGATAAAGAAGGCAATGAACTCGAAGAAAACAAAAAATCAAAGAGCGGTAAAGAAATTGCTTCTAAATTCCATAAGAGTGAAGTGATGATGTACTTCCGTCCCTCTAACTATATTTCCATTGGTGGTGGTCGATTCACAGATCTCCCCGACAAAGTTGAATATAGTGCGGAAAATTTTATCAAGGTATTCGAAAATGCAGTTAAAGGCCAATTGAAGAATACAGATAAAACAGTTGAGGAACTTAAAGTATCTCAAACTCAAGAACGAGAAGAAAAAGCAAAAGAATTTGCAGAACAAGTGGAAGAGCAGCAAACTGTTGAAGATTTGATTGCACAAATTGATACAGAAACTAAACGCTTTGCTTCTAACGATCTGAAGGAACGAGTAGTACCAAAGTTCACAGAAATTTTCGGTTCTCCAAACTATCGCAAATCTGAAGATACCGAAAAACTCAAAGAAGCTTTGGAATTTATTAAATCAACAGCTTAATACATAGTTCTGATGAAAGACACTTTTTTTAAATAGCCTCACTTGCAAGAGTGGGGCTTTAACATAAATATCTAACCAACCAGGAGCGTGATTATGGGAAGTTTTATTCTCTTCTTGCTGCTAACGCTATCAGCAAATAAGTCTGAATTAGAGGGCGTTATGAAGGCACAGGAGGCAGCAAACACTATACATAAGCAAAGTGTTCAAGTTGAAATGTTGGATAAGTCAGAGAAAGCGATTGTTAAACAGGAGCAAAAGGAAAGAGCGACAACAAGTAAAACAAAAGTTAGTAACTCTAGCAAGGTTGCAACAGAATGGAAAACATACACTGTTACCGCCTATGATAACGGATACGAGTCCACGCAAAAGCGTCCAGGTGATAAGGATTACGGCATTACGAAGAGCGGCGAAAAGACCGTTGAGGGGCGCACAGTAAGCGCAGATCCAAGAGTTTTGCCATTGGGTACGGTTATTTACATAGAGAATGTTGGGGAGCGCGTAGTAACCGATACAGGTTGGGCAATTAAAGGCAGACGGCTCGATCTCTATTTTGAAAGTCATAAAAGGGCGCTTCAATTTGGGAAACAGAAACTGAAAGTTAAAATAATTAAAATGGGTGTGAAAAAATGAAATCTCAAACGGATTTAATTAAAGAAGTGTGTGCGGATGTAGAGGATTTACTGATTAGAAAAAACAATGATTATGGTAATTCATTTAGCCTCCAGTTTGAGAAGTATGGAATTCTCAGCGCAATAATTCGAATGGATGATAAAATGAGACGTCTTGAGAACCTGATTAAAGGTCATGACCCTCAGGTTGATGAATCACTTGAGGATACACTTAAAGATTTAGTTGGATATGGGACACTCGCTTTGGTGGAGTTACAAAAAAAGAAAGAGGGATTGAATGACTAAAAAGCGTTTAGCGGTAGACCAGGATAATGTCATTGCCGATCTACTTTCCTACTGGGTAGACAGATATAACAAGGACTATAATGACAACTTAAAACCTGAGCAGGTAAATGCTTGGAATTGGCATCATTTATGCAAGCCAGAATGTGGAGAAAAGATATATACATATATGGATGAACCAGATTTCTTCTTAAACCTTCCTGTCATGGAAGGTAGCCAAGAAGTTCTAAAGGAGATGAATCTAATATATGACATCTACATTGTGACTGCTCCTTTTAACATGAGAAATGTTCTTCCTAAATACGAATGGCTTAAAAGTCACTTCCCGTTTTTGGATTCTGGTAAATTTGTGTTCACCAGAGATAAATCGATCATTAATGCAGATTATTTAATCGATGATAAGCCGTCTAACCTTGAACATTTCAGTGGCAGCAAAATATTGTTTGATGCGCCTCATAATCAGAATGAGGATAAATATTATCGGGTGAAAACTTGGAATGAAGTAAGAGAAATTCTGCTGGATTGGAAGTGAAAAACTTGTTACCGATTAACTTTGAGCGCTTCGCAGAACTTTACAGATACCTGGAAGATGGAGAATGCAGTTATAGTGAGCTGCAGGAACTCAGAGACAAGTTGGAGGATATCAAAGAAATCGTTGAAGATGCAATGGAGAAGTTTTAATGAAGCGTTTGAAAACAATTAAATACATATCTGAAACGCTGGTAGAAGATCTGGTTAACGATGTTCTTAAAAACAATCGAGACCCTAACCATATGATACAGGCAGCGCTTGAATCTAGAAAGGAATATGGTTTAAAGGTTCAGGAGTTTATAGATAGATTAAAGAGTTAAGTTGGGAGGTGGTGATATTTTCCCTGAATTATTCTTTCTTAGTGAAACAGATAGATATTTTATAAAATATAAATTGATAACTGATTATGGATTTAAGCTCTATGAACTGGCTTCGTTGTGTGATGTCGATCTTGTAGAATTATTGGAAAATCAAAAAACAGTGACTATTGATAAGGAGAGATGATTGATCAAATGGTAAGCGAAAATCAAATGCGTAAATTTGTCGACAGTAATTTACCCAATATAAAAGTAAATCATTTTAGTACAGAAAAGAATCAATGGATTTGTGTTTTTCAAGAGGATTTCAAATATCCCTATATATCATTAACAACGAAGCAAATTGAGGAATCGACAGAACTAATAAAGAGTAAATAAAACATGTATTTTAAAATTAGGAGGATTGTTAATAGTGGCATTGGGCGAATGTTCAGAAAAAATTCAAGCTTTTTGGTTTGGTGCAAATGGATGCGAATATGTTGCTTGGAAAGGATCTCATCAAATTTATGTATATCCGACAGATGAATACCCAAGTCCACCTTCATACATTATTCAGCATAAAAAACGAATTGAAACATTAGAAGAATTTGATAATGCATTAATTCATGGAATTAGAATGAGAGCAACCTATTCGGAGATTGGAACGGGCGTTTTTGGAGATTAAATAAAACTAGGATTTTATGAGGAGATGTTATTTTGGATTTAAATGTAAATGAACTGAAGTTACTTCTTTTCCAGTTGGAACGTGAAAAGATATCATATGGTCTAACCGATGAAGAATCGGACTTGATGATTAAGTTAGAGAAAAGATATAAAGAATTGGGGGGCTATGTTAAAGAAATCCAACAAGCCGAGAGCAGCAACTTAGCTCCATGGGAGGGTTGAGACTTTGTTTGATGAATTAACGATTAAGAAAAATGATGATAATACATATTCACTTGAAGTAAAAAATGGAGTTGATCAAGCAACAGGAAGAGTAATTGATATTAAAGTAGATAAAATCGAAAATATTTCTATATATTCTAACAAAGAGACTCCACAGCAATTTGACTTCTTTGCTTCTAAAGACTGGAAAATTAATATTGAAGGAAATATTATACCAAGTAAAGACGGAGAATTGTGGAGATATGAGGATAAAGGATTTCTAATAAAATAAAGATTTGATAGGAAAGGAGAGTATAATAAACTCTCCACATCTCAGTAAACTAGATCAAGGCCAAAGAATGAATCAATAATATTCTTTAATTCCCGTCGTTTGTTTTCGTCTTCTTCTAAAATATATTGAATATCTAAGCCGTTGTTATGAGCTCGAACCTTAAGGATGTCTGCATCAATATACCTTTTGAGATTACCAGTCTGAGCAGCTTGTAATGGCACTAAAACCCCTTCTTCGGTTTTAGTGATAACGAATACACAGGCAACTTCAGGAATTTCATTACTAGGATGCAGACCAACTCTTTGCCAATCCAGTTTTGCCAATTCTTCAGGCAGAGAGGATCTATTAACCTTAAACACTGATTTATTCATACATTAAGCCCCTTTATTATTTTATATAACTATTATCGGATTTGGTTTACTGTTTATGAAACTGATAATTCATCAAGAAAGGAGGGTTCCCATCGAAAATCTGTTCAACTTGTAACCGGTCAAAGGAAGAAAGTGAATTTTATTCAAGAACACAGTCTACTAAAAAACGTGGAGAGTTTATTTATATTTATCCAGAATGCAAAGAATGCACTAAGAAACGAAGTAGGAAATGGTCAATTAATAATAGAGACAGAGTCCGTAAAAGTGGAAATAAGCACAATACAAAATTGGACAGAAAACTAGATATGAGAAAGAACAATCAAAAATACAGAGAAAGCGGAGGCTATCGTTCTTGGTTAAACAGCAACAAAGATAAGATTCAAAAGTATCATGATGCAAAGTTAATGCACCGTACTCATAACATTACTGATGAAGAATGGAAGAAGTGCAAGGAATACTTTAATAATTCATGTGCCTATTGCGGACTACATATTGATGACCACTATAGAAAAATAAGAGGTATCAACAAGAAGATTGATCTTCACAAGGAACACGTTGATCATAGTGGGGCGAATGACATAACTAATTGTATTCCTTCGTGCTTAAACTGCAATAGTCAAAAATGGGTTTTCGAACTAGAAGATTGGTATAACGTATCAAATGAAAATTATACATATGAAAGACTTAATAAAATTTATAAATGGTTAAGGAAAGTAAGTTCTTGTTGAAATCAGCATTTCATGAAAAGGGGGTGTCGGAAGGCTATGACGACTAAGAAAAGTAATCACAAGCATGAGTATGAAATGATTGAAATCAAAGAGGATGGTTGGTTTACTCATGAAATGACATGTAAGATTTGTGGTCATGTAGGCAATCGTTACAGGATTGGACTGGATAAAGTGATGAAATGAAACTTTTATAAGGAGGTATAATTTGAAAAAGTGTGATGATTACTGTATTGCTATTTGTGATTATTGTACTCATTTTAAATGGTTCAACAGGGAGTCAGATGATGAGTTTGATGGCAAATGTGAAATTGATAATCTAAAAAAGTATGCGATGGATTCTTGTAATGTCTGATTAGAGCATACAGAATGCAACTACTATAAGGAAGTGATAAATATAGATGAATGTTAAATGCTCCAAGTGCAGCGAAGAGGTATTTGAATCTGGATCAATCAGCAGATGCTTGAGATGTGGTAAGCCAACGGAAAGAGAAGTTCCAGGTATAGAGTATTATGAAAATAAATATAAAGTAAAGGATGATGAAAAATGAGTCTGACAGCAGCTGAACGCGAAGCAGTCCTTACATACGATGAAGAAACTGATATGTACCATATTTTCTGTAGTTCCAGTAAAGAGCAGACACGTATGAGAAAAGCCGGATTTGAGCCCTATAAGACAGATAGTGACGGATCGAGCTATTATAAAGTTGAACGTAAACAGATTTCATTTAAATCTAAAGGCAAGAAACGCGAGTGGACAGAGGAGCAACGCAGAGCGGCCGCTGAACGATTGGCAAAGGCAAGACAAAGTAAGTAAAAATACATAGGAGTGATTCAATGGATTTGTTTTTTGCACGTTTGAAAGAATATATGATTAACAATGATTCGTTTGAGGAAATTGATCGTGTGGGATATTATCATACGCTTGAGCAACAGAAAGAAAATCTGCATGAATTACTTAGTGATTGTAATACATATGATTTCTCGTTTGAGTTTGATAGAACCGGTGATGTCGACAGTTATTACTCTCCAGGTAAAATAATCATTAACCTGTATGACAAAAGTAAAATCGACGATTCGTACGCAGATTGGGAAAGACAATTAAATCACTTTTATACCGTTGATTTTGGTATTGAAGAGCGTTATTGGGGATATTGCACGTGCCAAGACACAGATGAAGGATTTAACTATGTTCATCGATGCTGCGGAAACGGATGTGATTGGGTCGCGCCAAAATTAAGCGTTACAAAGCATCAAGTATTAACCCATGGAAGTTTTAATGGCATAGAAAGAGATTTATGGAAGCTACAAGAGCAATGGACTGATAACCAAGAGGAAAGCGATAAGAGAGAGAAGGAAGCACAAATTAAATATATTCAAGATCAGATTGATACATTAAACAAGAAGAAAGAAGCTTTATTGTAAATACATATACATAAGTTTGCATGAAATGAGAATTTGATTTGAAAGGATTGTCGAGTGAACATTCAAAGCAAAGTTAATGAAATTGCACTAAAACAAATGAAGGATGGATGGTCAAAACTTGAGGATAAAGACAAAGAGTACCTAATTAATCTAATCATGAGTATCGAGAACGAGAATGTGAAGGCTTTTGTTCGGCAAGTTCATGTACTGATGAGTATAGTTGAGACAGAATGGAATGTGGGAGGCGGTCTCCAATAGCAAAAACAGAGCTCACCCAAAAGATTGAGAAGAATTTATATGAATATACAAATAAACAAGGGACATTTGGCTGTTTTGAAGTGACAATAGGTTGGTTTGGATCAGAACGAGTTGACTACATTACTTATGACACCAAGGGGACTTGGCGCTGCTACGAAATTAAGGTGTCCAAGTCGGATTTCTACAGCTCCGCTAAAAAAACATTCATTGGACACTTTAATTACTTCGTGATGCCGAAGGAATTATATGAACAAGTAAAAGATGACATACCCTCTCATGTAGGCGTAATTACAGACGGGAAATATTCTATAAAGAAAGCAAAACGACAAGAATTAAGCATTGACGAAAAGATACTTAAAGACTCACTTATTCGCTCCTTATCGAGAGATGCAGACAAACTTTATAAAAGCAATGATCCAGAAAAGTTAAATCGAATGAATAGACGTATTACTAAAGCAGAAAACGAGCGTAATGAATGGAGAGACAAGTATCACAAGCTAATGAATATTGGCTATGCAAAGTATGGTGTTGGCTGGCATAGGGAGTAAATAATATCGTGATTTTATAAAGAAAGGGGTATCAATGGCAAATTTACAAGATGAGAGAGTTACCTTTTGTTCTGCTTGTTTCGCTACTAATGAAAATGGATCAAGCACTCCAAATGGATGGTCAGTTAGGGACGTAGAGGATTTTGGAGTCAACTGCTATTGCATGAACTGTTCTGGCCATGGTGAGATTGTGATTATGTCACGTAGAGCCGCAGATGCTATACGACATAACGCATCCTGGGTAGGGAAGAGGTTTTATCCTTGTGATGAAGATAGAGACTAAGAAAATAAATTAATAATTTTGAAGAGGAGGTTGTTAGGTGGAACGACTGAAGACAATGCCATTTGATTCTCTTGAATGCTTAGAGGGCATTATAAGCCGCCTTGAAGGATTGATTAAGGCCTGTGATGGACGGAAAATGGATGAACGATTAGCAAGAGAATTTAGTGGGATGATACATGAACTCAAGCTTGTAAAAATGTACTTAACCATAGAGACTTGTGAACGTGATGAACCAGATTGGTATTAATGGGAGGGAGAGAGGGAGTGATTCATTTTTTACTAGATGTAATTGGTGTTGTTGTTCTTTACTTAGTTATTAGTCTTATTTGGATGGCTGCCGAGAAATTGATTTATGGCCAAATTACCCCGAGATTTATTGATGATGTTGTAGCTTTGGTTTTAGCTGTATCACTGTACTTTAATTTTAAGTAAAAATAAGAATGTATTAATGAAATAGAAATTTGATCAAGAAAGGATGAACATATGTACGCTACTTATGAGCAAGAAAAAGCAAAAATTGATTTTCGGTTGATCTTCAATGATGAGCCAAACAACTATAGATTCACTAATACAGAACATTTGAAACTTGTTAATAAGTATGGCTTATATTGCGGAGATGTTAGCAAAGCAATTCGGTTGTCTGAACTACACACCCAAATTCAATTAGAAGCTGCTACTTGTGGAATTGATTTAGACGACAATTCATTAATCAAGTTGATTGGCGACAATTATTACGGTGGTTAACCCAAGTCTGAGGAAGGAGGATGATGTGTTATTGAAACAATGTTCAACCTGTGGTTTAGAAAAAGAATTGAGTGAGTTCTATTCACGAATAGCCTACAGTAAAAAACGAGGTGAGTATCTATATTATTACCCTGAGTGTAAAAAGTGTACTTCCAAAAGAGCAGATACCTGGCAAAAGAATAATCCAGAAAGACACAAGAAAAGTAGAATGCGTTATGACAACAAAGAACATCGGAAGAAACTTCACTATCAGTATAACAAAAAAAGAATCAATAACGGAAAGCATAGAGAATACATGAGAAAAAATCCTGATAAAGTGAAGATGTATTGGAATAAACATAGAAAACATAATATTAGCGATTTGCAGTGGATTGAATGTAAGAATTATTTTGCAAATGAAAAGAAAGAATGGTGTTGTGCATATTGCGGTTTGTTACACAAAGCGCACTTTAAAAGGAGATTAGATAAGAATATTCCACAAGATCTTCACAAAGAACATGTTGACGATAGGGGTGCGAATGATCTAAGTAATTGTATCCCAGCCTGTCAGAGCTGCAATTCGAGTAAAAAACAAAGTAATATGCTTGATTGGTATAAAAAAAGACCTTACTTTAGTGTTGATAGATTGAGAAAAATTGAAGGATGGCTTGCAAAGGATTATAAAAAATACATAGAGGACAAAGATTAGGAGGATGATGAGTGAATTGTAACAATACGCACTGTTTATGGAACGCATTTGACCAGTGTTGTCCGGAGAGCGAAGAACTATATAATGCAGCTACACCAGACCGATTAGATTGCCCTTCATCCATGAGGAAAGATCACCAAGAATCCATGTATCAAATTATGGATGAAGTTGATGAAATGATGATGAAGAGAAATTTTAGAGAGTTGATTCAAATACATAAATTCGTTAAAGAGCAGAGGAAATAAGTATGGGGCAGAACTGGCTAGAAGATTACATGAAGTTTAAGGGCATTACGCCTTTTGGTATTGTTATGTATCCATTCGTAGCAGCAATTGTAGGAGTTCTATTAACGTTCATGTACATACTAAAAATAACTTATTGGATTCAGAAGAAATTTTAAAAAAAGAAGTTAAAATGTAAATTTTATCGGAAAGGATTTGAGGAGTATCGAGAAATTATTTAAGGTCGAACTGCCGCTCAACGATCTGTTAAAGTTGGATGGGAATGTGCCCGAGACAATCCAGAAAGTCATTGATGAAGCAAAAAAGGAGTCATCGTATGGCTTTGAGTTGCCGGTTATGAATGAGATTCTTAAGCAGTCTGAGAATAATGGAAAATTAACTTGGACAAATAAACAAATAACTTCATGCGAATTTTGCGATAAAAAGCGCGACTATTACAGATACCCACGCAGCAGCAGGTATCACAGCAAAGGCAACAAGAACTTTGATAAGCCGATTTATTACTCAGGAATCAAGTTCAACGAAGGCTTTGTAACCTTAAAAGGCTATGGAGATATGTGTTCTGAATGCTGCAGTAAGCATAAAGTTAAAGAACGTCTTATCGATTACATAATTGAGCACGATCTTAAAATCCAAGTCATGAAGAATGACTATAAGCCAGGAAGATATCTCAGAGACGATATTCGTATTTGCTATGATTGTGGCGAGGAAATGCTTGAATCTCAAATGAGTAAAGAGATGACATTGATGGGGAACGGATATTATCCTTCGGGCTGTCCTAAGTGTGGAGCCAAGTCTTTACCATTCGGTAAGAGTCATAAAACAACTAGCAAATTCGGATATATTCATAATCCTGAGTCGCTTGAAGAAGTGGTGGAAATGAAGAAGTTGGTTGATGAATATAATAAAGGTAAACAGGAAGAAGAGAAGTTTTGGTTTAATCAAAGTTCGAATTCAATAAGTTCTTTCTTTGTAAAAGAGAAGAAATGGTCAAACGGTAATAGAGAGGTTATTCAGTTTGGGACTAGTAGCAAAAAGTTTACAGTGGGGTATTTTTATAAAGACAAATGTGATGAATTTACGGAAGTTCTATTAAAACACGGATATATAGAAAATCAGAATTAAGGTGAAACATAACTTTTATTAAAATATATGGGAGAGATTAATTAAATGAAACTGTATGAACTTACAGGCATGTATAAGAAATTCAATGATTTCGCCAATGATGAACTCGAAAATGATGTAACCGAAGACGAGATTCAGGCACTAATTGATAACCTGGAGGCCATTGACGATCTAATTGAAAACAAATGCGAGAACACTGCTAAACTAATGAAGAATATTGAATCAGATATCAAAGCTCTAAAGGAAGAGGAAGAACGGTTATCTAAGAGACGAAAAGCCCTGCAGAACAGATACGATGGTATTAAAGGGTACATGAAAGTAATGCTGGAATCTAGCGGTAAACAAAAAGTAAATGCTGGATTATTTAAGATTAGAATTCAAAAGAGCAATCCTTCTCTAGAAGTAATCGACCCAAAACTGATTCCTAATGCATATAAAATTCCTCAAGATCCTAAAATCGACTCAAAGAGTATTTTAGCTGCCGTGAAAAATGGAGAAAAAATCGATGGAGTTCGACTCGTAGAAGATAAACAGCATTTAGTTATTTCTTAATAAAATAAATATATACATATAATTATTTTGGTGGTATAATGACTTCAGTGGGGTTGTATACCACCATTTTTAATAAGGAGGGTTAAATACTGGAGAAAGTTGATTACACGGATGCAGAGAAGGAAGCGTTAGTGGATGCCATGCTTACAATGGTAAAAGGCAACCTAATGAAGTGTGATATCAATGACATATCGATTAATAGAAACGGTAATACATATAGTATTAATTTTAAACATAGGGAAGGAGGTTGCCTTAATTGAATCAGTTCAAGACATATATTCGTTTGATTCAAAATGATCAGTTTGACAATAAAACAGATATCCTTTTTACATATCCAAGACACATGCCAACTCCAATGATTGGTGAGACGATTAATTATAAAGATGTCGATTATACGGTGACTCATAAGCGTAGTTTACCAGAATACAGTACCATTGTAGTGTTTGTGCAGGAAGACGATATCCAATCGTGTTAAAAGAGTTCTTTTATTTAGAAATGGAGGATAAGATTAATGAATTTATTACAGGTTATTGAAGAAATGAATGTTGGAGATATTGCTTTCGCAAGTTTCGATTTCTTTGACTATTGGCATATTCTAAAAAGAGAAGATGGTGCAATAGTATATTGTGAAGCAGATGGTAAGCATCAGAATGAAATAGTTGGGCTCACGTACAGCAATCTTAACTCAAGTTATAGAATTCTGTAAGACAGGTTTATCTTACTGGAAGGAGAATGGCATATGCTTAAACAGTTACACTCTTTAAGAGAAGGAGTATCGAATCTTATAAGATGGTTCCCAATAATCTGGCGCGATAGGGATTGGGACCAAGAGAACTTATACAAAATCGTACATAAGAAATTGGAACACATGGAGGACTTCTTCAGAAGCGAAAACACTCATATTAAAGCAGCTAAAGAGGTTGCTGATGAAATCAGAGAAGCAAAGGTTTTATTGGCTAACAAAATTAATACCGCTCATACGAATAAAGTTGATTATGATACTGATGAATTTATCAGCCTGAAGAATAATGAGTTCAACGTAGATAGAGAAAATAAAAACTATAAAGCATGGATGAAAGAAATGAGTGCAGCAGAAGAACAAGAAAGTAAAGATATGAAGGCAGCGTTTGAAATCATCGGGAATAAATCTGAAAGCTGGTGGGACTGAAAACCCATAACTCAATTAGATGAAAGTTCTACTTAATTCAAAGGAGTTGTTATAGATTTTTCATAAATGGAAGCTAGTGTCTGATACTGGTAAGCATAGATATTATGAATGCTCTTCATGCAACGCTCGAAAGGTCTTGATTGCTCCTGAAGGTTATCAACCACTCGACAAACAATGGCTTAAAGGGAGAGAAGCGAAGATATTTTGCAGAAAATAATACGATGAAAGGCGCGTTTCATGGGGAATGGAGAGGAAAAATGATTATTGAAGTAGGAAAATTACCTGATAGCGTTAAATCAATCATTCGGCAACAAACAACGGATTCTGAAGTGGATGTGTATTGGTCTAATGGTTGTAATGAAGAAGGAGAAGATTTTTATGAGCTTCAAGTAGAAAGTACTGATAATCAAATAACATATTTTTATAAGGAAGGTTGGGGAGAGATAAACGGTATTGAGGAAGCATTGGAGGAATTGGAATGAGTTTAGACACATTCTACATAAGCAGCGTTCAACAAAAGAAAAAAGGACATATGACGGAATACGAAACTGTGCTTAATGAGGTATTTGGTCGAGTAATTTCTTGGGAAGAGTTTAAAAACTCTGACCGCAAACTTCAAGCACGAGTAATGCTTAAACTTGATGAGGTAATTAAATTAAATGAATCGCCCATTGACATCAAAAAGCTTGCATATGCCATTCAGCATTCCAGAAGTGGAGTGGGTGGATGCGCCATGACAGAGTTTGAGTGCAAGTTTTGCGGTAAAGAGGAACTATGGGGTAATACAAATACACCTGGAATCTGTAAAGACTGCGCTACTAATATGGCGAAAAATATTGCTAAATATAATTATAACATCTATAAGGAGGATATATGTTAAAAGAGTGGATACAAGCTAATTTAACAATATTTTCAGCTATTTTAATAATTAAGTTAATCTGTTGGGCAAACCCTGATTTGGATGAGCCATTTAATTATTGGTGGGGTATGTTAATACCCAATGTAGCATTTATATTAGTGTTAATTTTGAAACGATTCTTTAAGGAGGAATTTCACTGAATCAAACAAATCCATATAAACTTGAAAAACTAGGTTTAATGCTAAAACTTAAATCACTGAATGGAGATCAATCACTTCTCAATGGGTTTATTGCTCGCGGAGGAGTTACAATAGGGGATTTAGAAAAGGCTTATGAAAGATTGGAATCAATAGATGATGACATTAAAAAATGGGATGCAATACATAAAGTAAACGAAATAAAAAAACTATTCAACCAGGCCGACGAGGAAACGAAGAAGATAATGAAAATTGAACTTATGGAATTATGGAGGGTAGTTTACGATGGCCAAAATTGAGTATACTGGACAACTTCCCATCCACAACAAAATACCTGAAAATCGCATTAAGCAAGGGGATTTTGTTTACTGCAGTGGTAGTAATGGCGTTTATGATTTTTGGGGATTGTACAACGCAAGTAATAAAGCTGTGGTCGCATTGGATGGTGGAAGTACTGAATATGTTAGAGGTGAGGAATTGTATCTGTATGGTACATATAGTTATTGGACTATTATCAAGCGTATTCCGTGCAATAAAGCTAACTTGGTTATTTCTGAGATTGAATGAAATGCGTGTTTGATAAAAATAATGGAGGAGATTAAATAAATGATACATAGATATAGAGCGACAGTAATCAGAGAAGATGAATATATTATTGAGATCGATGACGAACAAATTGATAGGGAGTTTATGAAAGAGTACAAAGAGCACATTGGAAATATTGAAACATTGGAAGGTCATGCAGAGAATTTAGCTTGGTATCGAATGATTCACGGAGAAGATTTCTATGAGGGATATGGTAATGTTCTACACAATGGAAAATTATATGATTATTTACCTGGAGTCAAAGAGACTGGGATTAACATCAAAGTTGTTTCAGATGAAAATGTCGATGTCTTGGTAACTAAGATGTAAGAGAGGAGGAATATAGCAGGTGACACAAGAAGAATTTAATGAACTTTACAAAGAACCAGTTGATTTATTTGAGGCACAAGCAGCGTTAAATAGATTTATTAACGGGAAAGGTGTACTTAGAATCCCTGCAAGACCAGATGATGATGACATGTTGATCAGTAGAGCATTGAGTGAATTGAAAAAATTGAGAAACAGTACTATACAAGAAGAATAGGGGGATATTTTGGCTCGATTAAGCGCAGAAAGATTAAGATTACATATCAATAATATCATTACATGGACAGTTAATGAGAATCCTATGTATGAGAATTTTACTATAAAGTTGACTATTCTTGGTCGCGAGACAGTTCCAGGTTTAAATGGGAGTCATGAGTTGGTTGATGGGAATATCGAATACTTAATGGATACCATAAAAAAATCGCTTGAAGGATTTGAATATACAGAGTGTGAGTTCTTAGAGCCAGATTTCAAATTTGAAATTAAACGACATGAAGCATGGTATGATAACGGCTTTAAAATCCATCATCCTGTCAGTTTTGAGTTTATTGTTTGGGTGAATAGCGGTAGATGGAACGGTATATATTCGTGCACTGAATTGGGACATAAATTTTGCATTGAAGAAAATTCTTTAATTAAGTTCTATGATGATTTGAAAAGCGAATGGGAGAATAGAAAGATTTTAGAATATTAAAATACATATTTTAAGGAGAGTTGTGGGAGACAAATGAATAAAATTATCGAGATTAGCAAAGAAACTTTCACGGAAATAGAAAGAGTCATTGACGAGTTTGAGTGTAATAAGCCACCAAGAAATTGGACATGGGGATTTACTATTGAAGGTGATGAAGAGACTGGATACGAACTATATGAAACACATTTAGAAAGTATCGTATATCCAAATTATGATGTAGAAACCCATAAAGATATTATAGGTCGATTTATCGACAAAGGCAGCGCAGAGCTTTATGTTAAAGCATATAACTTACTCAAGGCTGTGATTGGTCAAGAGGATGAGATTGAATAATTGAGAATGAACACTTTAAGGAGAGAGAGTCAAGTGTTGAATAGTTGCGAGATACTTAAGAATGTAGAGTTTTTGAATGGAAAATTAATGATGAAATGGGTTTTTATGATGACGCAGTAGACACAAAATGCGAAGCGAGGAGGGAATAGCGTGAAGTACAAAGCAATTGTATCAGCTCATATATGGCTAAACGGGGGTCATGAAGAAATCGAAATACTCTCCATGACACACAATGACGAAAAAGCAACTGGTATATTCGACGATATCGACCACGCTCTACTTCATGAAATTGAAATCGGTGGCAGTCAGGACTATTACTTTATCGCCATTATAGAATCCAGATTTGTCGAGCATAGAACGTGGGAGGGCTCAGAGTGGGAGGTCGAACACGAAGTTCGAGAGATCAAATCCATTCAAGACATTGCTTCACAGTTCGAACAAAAAGCGAAATAAGGAGGAATTAAGTTGAAAATCCCATTCGGTAAACGCCCTATGTGTTCATGTGGAGTTAAAATGAAGCTTGTCGAGTACAAAGGATATTACGATGGATTTAAATATTGGTGTTGCGAAAACTGCAATTTAGAGAATGAACTAGATAAATATGAATCAGACGATAAGAAGTTTGGAGCATATGCTTAATATGTATTCCAAGCAAATTAGATAAAAGGAATCTTTCATAAAAAACCTGATCGATAGTTTTTCGACATATTGATACAATTTCCCTCCTTAACAGTAATTAAATACCTCTTGCATAAAGAACGTCTGTTCGGTATATAATATATACAAACGGATGTTCTTATTTTTTGGAGGAGATGAATAACATGGTAAAGAAACAGCGAACAGTTATGCTTATTGACATGCAGAGTTTCTATGCCAGCGTTGAGAAGGCAAAAGTACCTGAATATAAAAATGAACCTTTGGTTGTTGCGGGAGATCCGTCAAGAAGATCTGGAATAATATTGGCTGCTTGTCCGATTGCAAAATCTTATGGGGTGGAAACGGGAGAAGTGCTGTGGCAAGCCTTACAGAAATGTCCAAATGCAATAGTGGTCAAACCACACATGCAGGAGTACATTGATGTTTCCTCTCAGATCACACAGATTGTGGAGACATTTACTGACCTAGTGGAATGTTATTCAATTGATGAAATGTTTGCTGATGTTACTGGATCATTACATCTGTTTGGAAACAATCCAATTGAACTGGCAAAACAAATTCAGCAGAAAATTTTAAATGAAACCGGCATTTACGCGAGGGCTGGAGTGGCAGAAAATAAGATTCTAAGTAAATTATGCTGTGACATGATCGCAAAGAAGATAGATGGTGGAATTTATTATCTGCACAAGGATGAATTACATAATTACATATGGAAGCAGCCTGTCCGTAAAATGTGGGGTATTGGCTCCAGGATGGAGAAGCATCTTTATAAGATGGGCATTTTAACGATTGGCGATTTAGCGAATTACTCTCTGCCAAGACTTAGAAAAAAATGGGGAGTTAACGGTGAGGTTATATGGCGCGTAGCAAATGGTCTTGACGACTCTCCTGTAACTTTGACTACACATAACCGTCAGAGGGAAATTGGTAACGGAATGACCTTACCCCGAGACTATTCACAAGCCTGGGAAATTGAAGTTGTATTACTGGACATTAGTACTGAAGTCTGTCGTAGGGCAAGACAAAAAGGATACAACGGATCTGTTGTTTCAGTGAGTATTTCTGGTGCTGACTTTGACATTAGAACAGGTTTTCACAGACAAAAGAAATTGACTGATCCAACCAATATCACTCAGGAAGTTTTCAATGCAGCCAAACAGATATTTCATCAACACTGGAATGGATTACCTATAAGAAGAGTAGGCGTTTCATTGTCTGATTTAAGCGATGCTAACACATATCAAATGTCTTTGTTTGACTACAATAAGGATCAATTAAGGGCAATAGATAAAGTTATGGATGACATTAAAGACCG
Source organism: Paenibacillus sp. XY044 (assembly GCF_002257645.1). GTDB lineage: Bacteria > Bacillota > Bacilli > Paenibacillales > Paenibacillaceae > Paenibacillus_AQ. The sequence continues at coordinate 554,561 of NZ_NQMO01000001.1, forward strand.
TTTCGGTGAAGTATCAATCCTTAGAGCAAGCTCATTAACCACAGCGGGTCAGGCAGTAGACAGAGCTGCTAAAATTGGAGGGCATTACAAATGAGTAAAAAGTTATCAGGAAATGGAATCTGGGAATCAAGCCGAATGATGCTTCCACAGCACAGGGAACGTATTATAGATAATCAAAAAATACCTCTCCAAAAAACGAAACCAATCATCCATGCAGACGAGTGGGAAATCATAACTCAAAACATCAACCTGTCTCTAAGTGAACAGGAGCCTGTTGTCGTAACTATTTTTGGTGAGTATGAGAACTCAGAAGTTAGTGGGGTAATAAAGAATGTTAGTCCAATTCAAAAGAAACTTAAACTAGAAAATGATGAAGGTTTTGAATGGATCGATTTTAATGAAATTGTATCAGTAACACTCGAATGATCATGAGACAATCCGAAGGTGATTTAGAAATTGTTAAACGTTATTTAGAACTTCCTATTTTACTTGATGTCTTGGAGTATGATAAGAAGAGAATAGGAAGTTCTAAACTTAATAATCAAAGTATCATGGTGTCATATTTAGAGTCAATTCAAGACAAAGTTACAACGGATATATATGAAGTTAAAAAGGAAATGAGAAAAAGATCAATCAAAATTATCGAGCAAAGAAGGTTGGAGGATAGACTTGTTGCAGATTATTTGTGCAGGAATTATAAGCATCAAATTTCATTGCTCTGGAGTAAGGTGAAGTTTGATTCTGAGGTTACATTAGCAAGATATATGGGAATTGATATTTATAAATTAGATAAACCGCCTATTCGTTAGACGGTTTACTTTTTGTGTTTATGCGTTTTTCAACCTTACCAGGAAGAGCGGTAATAAACCTAGAATATCCTTGATCACACTTAACATAATTCATTGAATGATAACGCTTAAGATTCTTTAAGTCCTCATCAGTAAAAGGGTAAAGTTCACTCTTTAATTCATCAAAGTTCTTCTTATCGCATCCAGCCAAGAGCATGTAGGAAGTGTTTGCACTACGCAGCTCATCACGCATATACTTCAATTGGTTAATGTAGTGGCAACTTATAATTGGTTTCATGATGAACTTGGCGATTTGAGATAGTTTAGAGGTTAGGAAACGTTCAGTGTTTTCGACTTGATACAACTCATCAACAATTAAATTAACCTTAGTCCTTTTGCTTTTGTCCCTTATTCGGTCAGCTCTAATCTGAAGTGCAAGCCAGATTTTAGTTATCCAATAAGTCGTACAGATGTCCTTTTCTGAATCAGTGGTAAACATTGATTGAGGCATTTTGATTACGATTAGTTGATTCTTTTGCATCTCAGCACTCAAATCAATGTTCTTGCTGGTATCCTTTTTGAGCATTAACTCCATGTATGTGTTTCGTTTGAGAATGTTTAGGCGGTCAATTATACCTGTAATTAAGTGTGTTTTGGTTCCAATAATCGTGCCTTCTTTATCGGTCTCATCCAGCTCACTTAAATTTTCGATATATTCCTCCAGGTTGTTGAGTTGATTTCTAGGCACCTTACTTAGAAATTTCATTCGTGCATTATGGTTTTGGAGTACATTAAAGACATCTTTGATACTTCCAGTATTAATAAATACAACAAGGCTGGCACTCTCTAGATATCGTTCCATTTTGGGACTTAATGAACTGTCGCTTGCGTTTATCGAGTTGATTAGAGTGAGCATGTTGGCTGTCTGACGTTTAGCATTTTCATATTGTTTAAATACATCTTTGCTAACTCCTACTTCGTTAAAGCCCAGACCTTGCATTGTGTCGAAGTCATCGCAGCGGATCTCAAGTACTTTGTCTTTGGGGAATAGCTTTGAGACATTTTCGCTTAATTCACAATTCTCGATAAAATCGAAAATTATTACACATTCACCGGCCTCAATGGCATCAATTGAAAGGTTGGCGATTAGGTTTGATTTACCAGCTCTCGTTGGGCCTATGAGAAGCAGAAGGAGATTCCTAAATTCAATGTCATTACTTAAGAATGCTTTCTGCTTCTTGCCTTTATAAATATTCTCACCAATACACATTGTACCTGAACAAAGATCCTCTGGAACCTCGGTTTCAAACGTCTCAACTTTCTCAATAAAGTTATACTGTTCTAAGATGTCTCTTCCCGCCAATGACAAGAAGTTCTGTGCTTCACCGTCCCCAACAAGTAATTTATCTGCTCGGATATTGTAATCAGTGTATTCAAAATCCTTCCTAAAAGGCTTATAAATCAGTTCATTGTCTTCACTTATCGTGTCAAAACTCTGAGCTAAACTTTTAACGGTATTTCTTTGCCTTAAAGCGTCAGAGCTGCTGCCCATGACTACAATTTGGGTAGAGAGAATGGAGGCAACGCCTTTTTTCAATGTGCTATCGCTTATTCTGAGTTTTTCTGTACCAGAAAGGGCGTTTAATAGACCTGATAAAAACCCACTTTCATCCGATTTTTTATCCGATAAACTGGATACAGATAGCGCATCAGATAAGGTATTTATCACGGAGTCAATGACGGAGATACCCCATTTAAGCAAGTATCTCCATCCAGTCTTATTGCGGTCAATAGGTTTCCCCGATTTAAGTTTCTCGATGGTTGCTTTATGTTTATACCTCCAACCATGCTGAGAAGTTGGAATGAAATTATAGAAGATGCCTAACTTATCGCCCTCCTTGAGCATCTCTACAACGTTTAAATTAGAATGGAGGAGATCATTGTTACGCCGGTCAATGGAAAGGCTCATACCGTCTTCGTTTTTATAGACAATTTGATACTTTGTGGGACTGTCATTAAAAGTGGGGAGGGTGTTTACTTCTTCGATTGTTAATTGAGTCCACACATCGCTTATCTTTTCTTTAATGTACATAAGTTGATGATGAGGAATGATGAAATAAAACTCGATTTTTTTATTCTCCATATAAATGAAGTAACTTACTTTGGAGTTGATTTGAATCGAGATTTTTGTTGGAAATACTATATCTTTACCAAGGATTTTTATCATCTTTTCTTCCTGTTTGCTAATGTTCTCGATAACATTTTTATATAGACCAGATATTGCTCGTGCGAGTTTATGAGTTGAATTGTTACGTATTGAATTATTGGGCTTTAGCTTAAGGAATACATAGTTAGGTCGAGCAACCTCGATTACATCGCGGAGTTTAAGAGCCATGAATCATCCCTCCCATAAGAAGGAATTTAATTAGAACGTTCGCCAGGTAAAGAATCCCAGCCCATTTTTTCCCTTTATTCCATCCAACAACCCAAAACAAGATACATAATCCGCAGCCAACTAAGGCAACCGAATAGCTGAAATCTATGAATACGTTTCTGATAGAGTCTAAGACTCCAAGCAATATATCGGTTGTTTGTTCTTGTGCCCAGTGTCTGATTCCGTGTGTCAGTGGATTACCTTCTGACGGAACCTGAGGGAAAGGTATATTGTTGATTTTAACAAGCATAGATGTCACATCCCTTAGATGTCTTTGAATACTGAATCAATCTGATCTAAGCTCCAAGGAAGGGCGAGAAGTATTACGTAAACGATAAGGTATTGAAGGAAAGACTTTTTAGCGTAGTCAAAATCACCTTTTATAGTGTGTTGAATGGTATCCCATCCTCCTTTGATAATTACGACCCATTTACCAAGGTTAACTAGTTTGCGATATATTCTTAGCCCACCTGCATCAATTCCTGTTCCAGCAGCGTAAAGAGTGGGATCTAAAATACCAGATGCGAAAATAATAATCGTGACTCCAATAATTCGATATGCTATTTTATGGCGTTTTAAGTGTGAGATAATAGTATCTTTTATTTTTGAGACATTGTAATCCTTGTTGATAAACTGGCTAAACGATATAGTTTCAACTCTAGTCATGATGCACCAACTCCTAAAATTTTTATAAAGACAAATACGAACAGGCATAAATGAGAGAATGCTAACATAAAATTAGAAGCAAAGCGTTTCTAATTTACATAGGCATAGTCTACCCTACGGAAAAGAGGGGAAGGGACATCTTATGACAACCCTTCCTGGGTCATAATCAGCCTGCCAATTCATTAGTAGAAGCAATCTCTTTAATCTCTTCATAAAACGAATCTTCAAGGCTCATAAGTCCGACAAACACGCTCCAACCTTCCTCCGTTAACAAGATAGATACTCCACGTTTTTGCAGATCAACCAAAGCATTTAACATATCATTTTTAAACATTATAACCATCTCCTCTTAATGTTTATATTTACTTAAAATGTCCAGCACAGATTTTCTTTCTGTGCTTTTTTGTTGTGGAACAAGTGTTGACACATTTGCCTGAAACCGTGAATTATGAATAGGTTCAACTTGCTCTTTACATATACTTATGGATTTTTCAATATCATGTAGGCGTTTAAGAGACCAGGGAAGACCGGTAATGATTGAGATGATTTTCCCGTTGTGTTCATGATAATTACCTTCAAACAACTCATATGGCATTTGCTTAAAGATTAGATCATGTCGGACATACTCAAGTAACGATTCTTGGCCATCAAAGATAAGCGCAGCCTTTGAGATACGATCTGATTCAATTGGTGCGAATATTGATTGTGACCAAGATGTTCTCACTTTTTCAGCTACGCTTTCAGAAGACAGGGTGAGTCCCTGATTCAGATTGGTGATGTTAGTCTCACTAATTAGGGCAATACCAGGATTGTTAAGGATTGTTATAAGATCTTCTTTATCAAAGTTGCCGTTCTTGGAGTGCTTTTCCGTATAAGAATAGATGGTGTTCAGCATCGATACCGCAGATTTGTTAGTCATATCCAGTAATAAATTTTTACCTATATTAGGGTAGTTATTTCTTGTTTGCTGGTTATCGATGGGGAATACGGCTACATTTAATTGAGACAACTCTTCAAATGCTTTTAATGTATTCACCTGAGCCGAGTATGACTCAGATGTTTCAGGAATAATTGGCATCGCTATGAATGTGGTATCTGGCAATGTATTAATGGTAACTTCGAGAAGAATTGGGCCGATCCCACTACCAGAACCACCGGCTAAAGAGAAGGTAAATACGATGACTTTAGCATTCGCAAAATTGTCTTTAATGAAGTTTAAAGCATCTTCCCACTGATCCTGAAAAAGCTGTATTGCTTCGTTTCTCTTCTTACCAACCCCTTCTGAACCAAGCAAGCGTAATTTGTGTCTGACTGTAACTGAGTCTAAGTCCTTTTGTGAGTAGTTTATAGCTCCCGAGAGGTAGCCCTGTTTGTGGGCTTCTTCAGCAATATTTGAACCCGCCTGACCCAAACCAATCACAGCAAACATTAAGCACCAGCCCTCTCTAATGATTTAGTTACAGCAGCTACTCCATACTCTGTTAGGTACAACAGATTTTGTTTCTTTACATTTATTGTTTCGATTAATTTATTAGCGCACAAACGATTAATGGTTCTACGATATGTTGCTTCAGTAAATGAAACTGTTTTTTGAAGTTCGGAATTGCTAACTGCTTTAAAGCCCGTTGTTGCCTCGGCTTCATGGAGTGCCCCAAGAACATAAACGTCATCGATAGTTAGGCTACTTAGAACGTACTCGAAATATCTTTCCATATGACTAACACCTCCCCAATGATGTTCAAGCATCTTGCACTGTCTTAGATGAGTTTGAAAGACGTTGTTTGATGTTTGATGATATAGCATATTGCGACAGGCTTGACCAATATAACCCAGAAAATTGAAAATTCGTGTATTTATTTTCGAAGATTTGTCCATCCTAGTCATTAAAGGGGTGGATATAGTGGGAGCTTTTGAATTTAAGAAGAGGACTAAATTTGGTAAGTGGATAGATCAGAACCGAATTAGCCAGGAGTGGCTAATTAAGAATATAGGATTAAACAGAAAGACAGTTTACTCGATATGTAATGACACAGAACACAACCCTCAAGAGGTGACGCAGCTTAAGATTGTAAGTAAGCTGAGAAGAGAAGGATACGATGTTTCGGTAAGTGATTTTTGGTAAACAAAAAAACCGACTTCCTATTATAGAGGTCGGTTTTTTTAATGGAAGAAAATGCTTGACTTTATAAAATGAATATAATAATATAAGGTTATAAATTATTCGGAAGGTAAATACATAAATAATGTCGAATAATAGAAGTGAGCCCGAGTTGCTTATTCCTTGTTAAAGGAATTAAAAACGTTGTGGAAGGAGGTCGATACTTATGATTCAAGAGATTTGGGATTACTTTAATAAAGAACAAGTAAGAGCTATTGATGTTGTATTCCTATCGTTGCTAACTTCTTTTTTCTTATGGATTATCAACTTTATATTTAAGAAATTAGTGAAATTAATGTCCCCAAGAATTGGGAAATTAAAGAAAATCATTGAACTGTATTATAAACTTATATTTAAGAATGTTATGAATGGACGCTATCTTGTGGCTTTGGAGAGGAGATTGGCAGCAGGTGGCAAACTAAAGTGGTATGAAACCAAAGCATATAATAAATTTAAAGAAGAGATTAGAACATATAATGAAGAACACAAAGAGGAAATTTCAAAATTGGAAACAAACCTAACTAATCAAGTGAATCACTTAAATAATGAGTTTAAAAATTTTCGTTGAAATTAGCCTTTAATTAAGAAGTAGGAGCATATAGTTATGGGAAGTAATCAAGTATTAAAAGGATTCTTCTTAATTTGTATTCTGGCAGCTCTAATAAATAAATGGTTGCTGCTTGGAGTCTCTGTTGCCGGTTTGATCATTTTCATTATATCCAAAGTAGAGTTGTGGGAAATAATAAGAGCGTACAGAAATAAAAGGAATAGAGAATAAATCGAATCTTTTGTATAGAGGAGACGAATGCTTTATGAGAGACAAAACATATTTATTAACATATCAGAATAATAAAAATTCACTAACGTTTGCTTGGTTTGACACTGAAAGTGAAATGAGCGAGTTCGTAGAGAACGAAGATATTAACGTAATAGAGGCCTTATATGTTAAAGAAGCCGAAGTATTGCTATAAAGATGTGAGTTTTTAGAGAAGGGAGTGTTAAACATGACTAAAAAATTTATCATTAAAGAAGCATGGCTACTAGACGAAAACGGCAATAAGTCACTAAAATTGAAACAGCAACTTGACCCAAACGAAGTGTTTGAAGTTCGTGTAGACCATGAAAGTGTTAGAGGTGGTCCAGGAAAAGTAAGCAATGAAGCAGAACGCATAGAGGATTGAATAAAATATGAGTGGAATTAAGGGCAATAGTTATAACTACATAGAACAAATATTTCATTGAGAATGGGAGATAGTTAAATGGATATTTATAATACATTTAAAGTCGCAATGGAAATTACTGAGTTAGCTAAAAAATACGATTTAGAAGAAACTGGGAACAGTTCACCGGAAGAAATACAATCTCGAAATTTTGCTAAAGAGTTGGATGTTATTCATGACAAGTTGCTATATCTAGGTAAATTCTCTAAGGAGGACGTTTTAGAGAAAGAGGCTGTTAATACTGTAAGTGTTACTGGACTTCCATCATACTCAAAATTGATCGTTTATTATGTTTATGAGGATGAGCAAATGGCACTTGTAGAGGATACTGCCATGAATTTGCATCTTATCCCATTGGAAATTGTGAAGTTTAATGAATAATTGTTTATAAAATTTTCCTTTTATAAAGAAAGAGGGAATTACAGATGAAAAAATCAGAATTAGTTAATTCTTGTAATCAATTAATAAATAAAATTAGAGATCCAAGAGTTGAGATATATGGTGCTGGAGAATTTTTAGAAGGTACAGTAGAAGAATTAATCCCGTATTTGAGTAAAGAAGGATTAATTTTTCTTAGAGATGAGTTGGATAGATTATTAGCAAAAGACTGAATAAAATCTTTCTTTTATGAAGAAATGGAGGAAGAGCAATGAAGATCAATAAAAAATATAATTACTGGGAGTTTTATTATGATGAAGAAATGCCTGATACTACATACCCAACTCCGGAAGATCGCCAGTGTATCGGTTCGATTTGGTCAGATGAGTGGAGCGGACTAGAGTTATTTGAAATTACAGATGAGGAATTGAAGCAACATCTATTACAGGATATAGATAATTGGTATGAGAAAGTTGATAAACGCAAAATCAAATCTGCAATCAAGGAACTTAGACAAATTCAGAAAGAAGTTAGCATTTCAGTATTAACTCAATAAAAGTTTACTTTTACTAAGATAAAGGAGGGTGTGGGAATTGATCGAAGCGAGCCAATGTCAATTAGGAGACATGTACGAAGAAATAGCAACAGGACAGTTATTTATAGTTAAGAATTACGATGAAATCAGAGTTTTTGAAGTTTATGGTCAACCAGGCAACTATACTACAGCCCTTAATGAAAAATACCACCGTAAAGTAAAAACTCATAGTTAAAATCCCTTATAAAATAAGGTATTTTTGAAGAGTAAAACTTGATAAAAGGTTGATTTCATGGAGAATCTGTAATAAAATAAAAATAAGAATAATAAATATAATATACTGGGAGGTGGGCTGTGAGGAAACCAACATATATGCAGCCAAGACACTACAGATACTTCAATAAAAATAGGTTTCATATTGAAGGAGTATCCAGGAAGACTAAGAAGTTTCTTCAGAAAGCAATTTCGGAAGGATATTTGCCCACTGCAGAAGAACTCAGGTGGTCAAATCTTCCTGACTGCCGATGGTGTAACGGAAGTGGTACATATAGAGAGCATCCAAGTGACAGTGGCTACGGGTGCAGCGATTGTGCAGGAACCGGAAAGGTGGGATGGAAATACGCTAAAGATAATCGGAAAATCAGCATAGAGACTGGTAAGACAGTTGTAGAATATTAATAAATCATACATATTAGGAGTGAAGAAAAATGGATAAAGTATATTGGGCAGGTTGCAATTACTGGGTGAATCAAGGGGCTACCGAGTATGAACCAATTGGGACAGCAACATCAATGCATGATTGCGTTGGTTGTGAGAAGACTTTATATTGCACCATGAAGCAAGTATCAGATGTTTGGGAATGGAATGAAGAAATTGCAAAGAACTTAAAACATAAATCCAATGAAATGCACAAGATCAGTAAAACTCAATAAAGGTTCAGAAGGGAGGGAAAAATATGAACGTAGTATATAACCTACATATGCAAGAAGTAAAAGCAATCATCATAAAACATCTCAATGAGACTAAAGGAATTTACATTTCAGAGAAAGACTCGGACATTTTAGTTCTAGACAAAGAAGATAAATTCATTAATGGCGAGATTATTCAAGTGTTTCATGAGATTTAATGAAACCTCACTGAGCATACATAACTTACCTGTAAACAGCATCATTTGCCTTTGATACACTTATCTTAGGTAGGTGATAAAAATGTTCGTTTCCCCGATGCTGTTAGAATACGCAGCAGACAACAAGCCTTTTGATGACGACAACTACATAACCGAACTAAAACTAGACGGTATAAGATTGATCGTTAGCAATATGGATAGAGTAAGACTTTACACTAGACATAACAATGAGATAACGGCCAACTTTCCTGAGTTAGTCGATAATATAGATATCCCCAAAGGAACGATACTAGATGGAGAACTAATCGTATCAGGGCCAGATGGCAAACCCGATTTTGAAGCAGTTATGGAAAGATTTAAGTCTAAGAAAAGTAAGCACAAAGCTACTTTCTGTGCGTTTGACATTATTAAACATAAACATAACGATATCCATAGTTATCCATTGTTGGAGCGCAAGGCAATACTCGAATCTGCCTTTGAACCTAATGGTTTTTACATGAAGTCAAAATACCTAGTGGGTAATGGATCTGCTTACTTTGACTTAGTTAAGCAACAGAATCTTGAAGGTATTGTTCTAAAAAGAGCAGATACAAAATATGAAATCGGCAAACGATCAGACAAATGGCAGAAGGTTATTGCTTACGATATGGGTGAATACTTCATTGCAGGCTATCGTAAAGATGAGTTTGGGTGGCTCCTTTCCGATGGGATCAGAGTACTTGGCGTAATGGAATTAGGTGTACCAACAGAGGAACGTAGAGCGGGATGGAGAGTCTTCCAGCAGCTGAAGACTAAAGAAACAAAAGACATGGTATATCTCCAACCACTTATTAAGTGTGTTGTTAAACATAGAGGATTCACAAAGAACAACATGTTAAGGTTGCCGGTTTTTGAAAAGTTTATTCTATAAGGGAGGTGATCTAACTGGCAAAACCAAGACCAGTAAAATGTCCAGTTTGCGAACAATATGGCGATAGAGAGTTAATGCAGAGAGAAGACAAGCGGTTTTATCACAAAGAAGTTTGTTATAAGAAATACCTGGATGCAAAAGCAGCTACAAAAAGAGAGAATGAAGAATGGGACAAGTTATACCAATACATCATTGCTCTGCATGATTTAGTTGTACTTCCCACAGGAAACATCACAAGACTTAAGGAACTTAGAGCTGGGTACTTAATTAAAAATGGCGAAAAAGTGCGACAATGGAGAACGGGTCCATCGTTTGAATTAATGTATGAAGCTTATCAATTAGCAGAAGAGAGCATTAGATGGTGTATCGCAAATAAGCTTGATGGGTCGAACGATACTAAAGCAATCAATTACGGCATCAGCATTATGATTGATAAGTTGAATGAAGCCAATCAAATTAGGAAAAGCAAGAAGAACCAAGAGCGAGCTCAGAAACAGGTAGCGGCACAAGAATCAAAGAAAGATCAGAGTTTTAAAAATAACTATAATAAAAAGAGTGACGATTTAGACATTAGTGCTTTTCTGTAAGGGGGAATATACATAGATTACTTAAAAGATTTTATTGATCCATCTAAAGTGCATGAATCAATTTTTGTTGGTTACTTATGGAATACTCCAAGTCTATATGAAAAATACAAAGCTCATAAGATTACCAAAGACACATTTACCGAAGGCATCTGGTGGTATTATTTTTATATCGGAAAAGAGATGTATGAAAATGGTGTTCGTTTATTTGATGATGTAACCACATACTCATACCTGACCTCCAAACCACAGGAAACCGGTAAGAAGTCTTACTTCGATTATTACAATCAATACGGAGGCTTTAACACGGTTGAAGAAGTAATTTCTGAGTGCGATGGCGATAAAGGGAATGACGAATATCACTTTAGCGAGATTCAGAAATATGAGTCACTCCGTAATCTACAGAAACAGGGTCTTATTGATACAAATAATCAAAAGTTGGTTAATAGTCTGGTTAAAATGTCGTTAAAACAAATGCAGAGTTTTTATCAATACAAGCATAAAGAATCATTTGCCCACGTAAATAGTGGAGAAGTAATTGAGTACAATCTTATCGATAACCTTGACGAGACCATTGATCAACTTGAAGCAGGTGAAGATGTTGGAATCCCACTATATGAATCACCACGGCTAAACAAGAAAATCAATGGACAGAAATTAGGGAACCTGATGTATTTGGTGTTGCCGTCTGGTGTAGGTAAATCTAGTATTATTACCGAGAAGGCTGTTCTTGGACTTCTAGAAAGTGAAGAGAAGGGAATCGTATTTGCCAATGAGGAAGGTGTTAAAAGGTGGAGAACACGATTACTGGTCACGGTAGCTGCACGCATCCTAAAAAAGCCAGTAGCACGAGACACAGTTAACCGTGGTGGATTTAGTAGCGAAGTTAAGGATACATTGAAAGAGGCTGCTGACTGGCTAAGAACACATCGTCCTGACTTCATTAAATTTATTCAATTAAAGAAGTATAGAATTGAAGACGTTATTAGTCGAATCGAACTGTATAGGCCCCTCGGATACAAACACATTTACTTTGACACATTCAAACCAGATCTAACCCAGAACGTTGAGAGATGGTTGGCCTTCTCTAACTCAGCCCAGGAACTGTATGATTGCATTAAAGAAGAATCGAATAACTGTGCCACAATCGCAACTGTTCAGCTTAAGATTGGCAAAGAATTCAGATACATAGATTTAGACTGTATAGGAAAATCAGCAGAAATTGTTGAAGTGGCTGCTGTGGTCATGGCCGGACGCTTAATATTTTCAGATGAATACGAAGGGGGCAAAAATGAACTTCATCCATATAACTGGGAGAAAGATGAAGGTTTCGGCAAGTGGCATAAGAAGCCATACAAACTAGACCCCGAAAAGAAATATCTCATCTTATTCCTTCCTAAGAATCGCGAGGGCAGTGAGGATGAGCAAATCGTATTTGAAGTGAATTATGACTTTAACATCTGGAAAGAAGTCGCATTGGTTGTCGTACCTAATAATGGACGTTAATTACTCCTGTGGGGGAGCTTAGATGAGTAATGATTTAAAAACAATAAAGGAGCGAATTTTAGACGAGGATAAGGTCGGCTTGCTTCTTGAAGCGATGGATTGTCAGTTTGTTGATAAGAAGAATAATCGATATGAAGCACAGCTGCCCGAGAAATTTAATTCACCAAATAAGCGTTCTGTCCAAGTGTACTTAAACGAGAGCTTATCTAGTAGAATTAGAACGCTCGGAGAGTCAGAATTAGATATATATGGGTTAGTGTCATACATAGTTCATGACCGGTTCTCAGAAGAAGAAAGACAAAATGATTTGTTTCACGCTAAACGATGGATATGTGAAACGCTTGGCTACAACGACTATGCCAACAATTCATTTGTTAAGAATCCTGCAGCTGATCAACTTAAATGGCTTAAGGAAGTGAAGAAACGACGAAAAAGAAAGCGTGACTTATCAAATCTGGAAAACCAGGTGTATGATGAAGATATACTGGACCAGTATGTGATGCTTCCTCATCAGATTTACATTGATGAAGGAGTTTCTTATGAGACTCAATTAGAGTTTCAGGTGGGTTACGACGTTAAAAGCCAGCGCATTATTTTTCCCATTCATAATCGCTTTGGAGAGATCGTTTCAATTAAGGGTAGGACTATTTATGAAGACTATGAGAAGCGAGACATTTATAAGTTCATTTACCTGTACAACTTTAATAAGATGATTGAGCTTTTTAATTGGCATAGGGCATTATATTACATTCTTGAGAAAAAAGAAGTCATCATTTTTGAAGGCGAGAAAACTTCTATGCTCGCTACTCAGTGGGGGTTTAGGAATTGTGTGTCAATAAGTGGTGACGACCTAAGTGAATGGCAAGTAAACATGATCAAAGAGCTTGGAAGTGAAGTTCAGATTGTTATAGCCATGGATAAGGACAAGTCAATTGAGGCAGTAAGGAAGCAAGCTGCTAAGTTTGGGAAGACCAGGATGGTCTATGCGTTGTGGGACAATGCAGAACTGTTTTTAGACCGAGATAGTCCTACAGATCGAGGAGAAGAGACGTTTAAAACCCTTTATAATCAATGTAAATTTAAGGTGTCAGTTTGAATGAAATCTAGTTTTTATCAAGACAAGAAATAAATAGAAACAAGCTATTGACAGATTTTAATAAAATAAATATAATGATAATACGAATTAAGAAAGGATTGATGACACTTGTCTAATCCGAGCATTGAAGACCTAATAGAAACGAAAGAAGAAGGTGAAGCGAAGTACGTAAGGGTCGATAAGGTATTATTCAAATGTTTCCTGACCGAAGGGAAGATATATCCCCTACATCGTAATTATAACGTTAATCCAGATGTCTTTACTAACGGCGAGACTTATGTAGTTGATGATCAAGGCCGAAATAATTACTCATTGTTCATGTTATGTAAGAGCACATTATTAAAATAAACATAATAATACATATTGAATCAGAGGTCATGAAAATAATTCAGATGCTACAAGTGACCTCTAATTCGAAAGGAGTTATGAAGTGAAGAAGAAATTAGCAATAATTTTGTTGTTGGTTGGTTTAACTACCGCATTGACGGCATGTGATTGGAATACGATTCCAAGAAATAATCAAAAGATTGTGGATGGGAATAGATTCACTGTCAATGGAGGAAGAGTAGACGACATTCAGATCCTAACAGATAGAGAAACTGGTTGTAGATACATAATTTATTACAAGAACGTTGAAGGGTTAGCTCCATTGTACGGTAAAGACGGGCAAGTTGTTGGATGCGGAGAGCCACTGGTTGATGAGGATCGATTGAAGTAAAAGTCGGTTTTTTTAAAAGGAGAAATAGAAAATGGAAGAACAGAGTTGGCCAAAGTTAGTTGGAGATAGAGTTAGAATTAAACTAAGGCAGCGATATACAGCTAATGAAATTAGAGAATTTGGGTGTCACCCCAATGTTGATGGAAAGACGGGAACCGTATTGGGTGTTGAAGATTATTGGGATGGAACGAAGTCATACACGATTAAATTAGACGAAGTAATGTATCCACACACATTACATAAAAACACGGAATTTGAAGAGCCGTTCGACATTTACATTGAAACATCTGATGCAATTGAGTTGATCTAATATGGCACAAGTATCTTGAATCAGTGATGTAGAGCACTACGAAAGAAGATTTCATTAAAAAAAGGAGACGTAATCGATAGATGAGTTATGCTAATAAACAATTAGAAAATGTAAAAACAATCAAAGAAGAGGCAGACTATGTATTTGAAGAAATCAACTCGAACATCTTCACGGTTATAAAAGATAGAGGATGGTTTGCCGGATATGAATATGCATCTGCCGATGAAGTCTTGAAGTTTTTAAACTCTGATAGAAAAATCATCATTCTTAATAGAGGATGCACTACAATTCTACATAAAAATTTCTGATAAAAACATACTTTCATTGAGAAGAGGAGGTTTTAAGTGAAAGACATTAGGGAATTTAATCATAGAATTGAATTAGCAGTTAACCGACTCAATAAGCAGCGAGAATTCTTAAAAAGAGCAACAGATAAACCTGAAATTTTATTTGATAAAGCATCAACCATGTTTACCCGAAAAGACGACATCTTCTCAATAATGAACGTATACGAAGATGGACAGCGAAAAATGAATGTTCACGATCTTCAAGCATTCTTATGCTCAATTATAAACAACTTCTTTAGATCAGAACTAAAAGACGAGCGAATCACAATTAAAGTACGTGATCGGTTACGATATCCTTCAATATTCGCTGTTTATTATGATGATAATGAATTCCTGCAATTTGATATTTTTGAGAGATATTACGGTAAACGAATGATGAAGACTGTAGAAGAAATTGAAGAGCACTATAAAAGACAAGCAGATCAAAAACATAAGGAATTAGAAATAGTAAAAGAGAAAATTTCCGACATGCTTGCAGCAAAAGATAATCCTATCAAGTACATAATTAATTATCATAAGAATAGAAAAACAAAAATCTATAAGAAGTGGTTCTATGGTTCAAAAGAACTTGTTCTCTACGTTTTCCAGTGGGGTAAGATGTCCAAGTTGGTTGGTAAAGCTCTCGACAAATACGCTCAACAACTTGAAGAAATTGAAGCCAGATATAAAAAATACGATAATTTAGAATTCGACCTGAAGAATCTACGAATTAAGGAAGACCTTATTTCTAAAGTGGAACCAATTTTCATCAAATATAACTATAGACTTGAAACAGAAAATCACAAACTTTATTAGACAAATTGCACCAATATATCCTAACAAAAAAAGGAGAATTGCTGTGACAAACACTAAGAAAGAAGTAAAGATCAAAATAGTGCATAAGGAAACAGGATTTGAAAATAAAAATATTACTAAACACTTCGACTACTTACTCTTAACTGGACAGGATCTTTATTTGCCTAAGCAATATAAAATTACATTTGAATAATTTAGGGGGTGATCATTATAGGTTGGAAGCTCAAGCAGCCCAAGATACCATATAGTGATAATGATATTCTGTATGGAAAACTAGCTAAGATTAATGGAATTGAAAACATTGACCAATTTCTAAATCCATTGAGTAATGTAGTACATAGCCCTTACTTACTGAAGAATGTAGATGCACTATCGGAGAGAATCATTCGAGCTATTAAGAATGGCGAAAAAATCGTTATCTTTGGGGATTGTGATTTCGACGGATTAGTTTCAGGTATTACACTTTACAAATACTTACTCAATTTTACTGACAACATTGAACTCAAATATGTTGAGCGCTCTTCTGGTCATGGAACTGCAAATATTATTACTGAGGTTCCAAGGGATACGAACTTATACATAGCTGTTGATAGCAGTAGTAACGATGTAGAGGAAATGAAGCTTCTACAATCCAAAGGTATTGATTGTTTAATAATTGATCACCACTCGATAACCAATCCTAATCCATATGCTCTTATTGTTAACCCTCAGCAAGAGGGATGTTCTTACCCAAATAAACATGCTTCGGGTGGATTGTTAGTGTGGAAAGTGTGTTCAGTACTTGATGATTATATGGACACTGATTTTGCAAGAAAATACTCTGATGTTGCCGGTTTCTCCTTGGCAGCAGATATGATGTCCATGCGAGAACTTGAAAACAGATATTACCTTAAAAATGCACTCAAGTTTGTGAAACACCCAGGACTTAAAGCGTTATTTAAAGAAATGAACTTTGATACTGGCAATCTATATGCTAATGATTTTGTTTATGGAGTTTCACCTGCGGTAACTGCAGCAACACGAGCTGATAAGATTGGCGTAGCAATTGACTTTCTAATGTGCGACGAAGAGTCACCAAAACTACCAGGTTTGGTTAAAGAATTAGTTAAGTTGAACGAAGAGCGAAAAGTAATTCAAGCAGAAGCATTAGAAAGACTAAAACCGTCAATCGATCCAAATGACAAGGTGATTATTGTTTATGATTCATCCATAGGGAAGGGATATAATGGCTTGGTAGCACAAGAAATTTCAAAGAAGTACAGCAGACCGGCTATTGTTCTTGGTGATGGAGATGAAGAAGGAATATATTCTGGCAGTTTTAGAGGGTTAGAGAGCTTTCCACTGCTAGACATTCTTTCAGAGTGTAAATTTATTACATTCGCAGTTGGTCATCCCGGAGCAGGGGGTACAGGAGTAAAGATTGAAAACTTAGGAGAGCTGAGAAATGAGTTAAACAATAAATTAGGTAATGTGGAATTCGATGAAACTCAATATTATGATTTAGAATTCCATGTTGATGAGATTGATGAAAGATTTATTAAATACATAGCAGAGTTTTATCGTGTATCGGGTATGGGATTCAAAGAAGGAAAGTTTCTTGTCAAAGGATTATTTGTAGAAGACAAAAAGCCATTGGGTAAGACTAAAAACACTGTAATGATTGACTGTGGGAACTTGAAGCTGATGAAATTTAAAACGGATAAGGAATTCTACGATAAAGTACCTGTATTTTCGGAAATAGAGGCAATTGGATCGTTGAACGTAAATGAGTTTTGGCGATACAACAAAGCAAAAAGAAGAAGAGAACTTGAAAAGACTAATCAGTTATTCATTGATGACTACAGAGTTGTTAATTAAATAAACATAAATGGAGGAATTTTAAATGAAAAATCATCATCAAGTCCTTAAGTCTAATGAGGGTCGAGTCACAACTCGAATCACAGAGCGGTGAAGGACATGAGAATCAAATTTACCAAACATGCTTTACAAAGGTGTTCCGAAAGTAACATACGTTGGCAACGTCTTTACAGGGAAATCAGAGATCTTCCGCTTACGGGTAAATGTAGATGGGTTACCAAATACGGAGTTTTGATACTGGAACAAGTTAATAGCAGCCTGATTATTGTTAAGACGTTCATTGCTAAGTACAAGTACAAGGGCAAACAGTTTCATAAAGGATGCAACACTTTTTAATACATAGATTTGAATGAAATTGAGTTTTTATCAAGAAAGGGGAGAGCGGATTGTATTTATCCGAAAAGAAAGAAAAAATTTATGTTATTGGTGTTAAAGATAAAGGCTACATCGATCAAGAGGGATATCTTATCCAAGATGTTTTTAATGCTAAAAGCTACCTGGATCTCGATAGCGCTAGAGAAAAAGCAGTTTTGTTTGCCGAGTTAGGAGATTTATATATCAGAATACTAATTGTCGATAACGCTGGAGTTGCGAACCTAAAATGAAAGAACTGTTTTATCAAAAATGAAGGGTGGAATTTTTAAATGACGGAAGGTAAAGTGTTGGCTGTTGCTAAGAAGCCATTATTGTCACGAAAAGTAGCACATGAAAACGATTATGAAACGGCAGTTAGCCAGTGGGAACTACAAGATCTTTTTTTGTTGCATGGCGGTTCACCAACAATTGATGGCGTGGTAACCATAGACACAACCCAAGTAGCCAGACAATTTCCTAGATATAAACTACTATATCCAGATGGATTCGTAGATTACGCCAGGATTGACTCATTCAGTAAATGGTATGACATGGTTATCAGATAAAATACAAGCTTTATTAAGAAATGGAGGAGTCAATATCATTAGAATGATGCACATCACTATTGAAGAAGTTGTAGAAATAAAAGATCCTTTGAAACCCTGGATGAAAGGTAACGATGCGGCACAAAAAACAACCGTTTACGCTGAAGTTGATGCAAATAATGAAGTTTCCGAATTGATTGTTTTGGATAGAGAGATATTTTCTGAAGATAAAAATGTAACAACTGGAGTATCCGAGAAAGAGAGCAGTCTTATAAAGAAGATCATACAGGATTATGTCAAAATGAAATAATGTTTTTATGCAAATATACATAGCGAAGGAGTAATTTGATAAATGATTTTTTGGACACTGGTATTTTTTGTAATTAGCCTATACGGATTGATTAGAGGTTCAATTTTCTTTGATGCGACTAAGAGAATTAAATTGCTTAGTATTGATAAAGCACAGGGGAAAATTGATGCCGATACTCTAGGCAAGGAATTTGTAAAAGATGGTTGCCTTCAATAGATCATTGCAGTAATTTTAGCAGTTGCAGAGTTGATTTATTTGGTGAACGCCTTTCACTATGATACATATAAGATTCCAACCCTGTTAGCCGTTCTTTTCTTCGTCATGGCATTCATTACAGCTTCATTCAAGAAGAGCATCAATAAGATGGATGCGAATGAATTAGTCGTTGAAAAGGCTAAAGTTCAAAGTTCTAAAAAGATTTCTTTCAGTAGTGTTATTAGAAGTCTAGTTTGGACGATTTATTTCGGATATATGTTTTATGTCCTGGTGTTTTAAAATACATATTCAACAAGAAAAATATTATTTTAAAGAGGAGAACATAAATGAGAACACCAACAAAGGATGAAATTGCTCAGGTAGTGGCGGAGATAGCTTTCGGTATTGGTTCTATTACACTGACTGACTTCCAACGGTATGCTGTTCAATTGTTTATAGAAGAACTTGTACTCACGGAAGATATTGAATCTTATACAAAAACAGAATTGTATTCGTATGTACTAAATTATTTACGATAAAAGATATATTTTATTAAGGAAAAGGACTGAGAAATTATATTAACAAGAATTCGAATTTTCCTAAGATTAACTAACTTATTATTTCAGACTGCGGTGTTGAGTAAGAACTTTGGAGTCTTTTATAAGAGTTGCGGCTTTTGTAAAGGAGTAATGCATCAAAGAATTAATTATACCGAAAATCTTGAAACAGGCAGTTATGAAGCGAAGTTTAGATGTAATAAGTGTGGAGCAATAGGGGCAACGCTAGAGCAATGGAATAAGTAAATAAAAGAATAGATTAGAAAAGGAGTTATGAATATGGGTATTCTTGATCAAATGAAAGAAACGTTTAGACTTTTGACACAAGCAAAAGACGATTTACAGGAGTGGCTTGATGCAAT
Source organism: Paenibacillus sp. XY044 (assembly GCF_002257645.1). Classification (GTDB taxonomy): domain Bacteria; phylum Bacillota; class Bacilli; order Paenibacillales; family Paenibacillaceae; genus Paenibacillus_AQ. The sequence goes on from NZ_NQMO01000001.1 coordinate 574,312, forward strand.
TGAAGGAGACATGAGTTTCAATGCTGACGCAATCGAAGAAACTAAGTCACTAATTTTAGAAATTGAATCTTTTCTTCACGAAGTAGGTGCTTAATGGATAAATACGCAGCCATCGACAAGTATGAAGCTCGAATAAATGATCTAGAAGAAAAGAGAAAATCAACTTTATCGACCCTCGAAGATAAGGATGTAGCTAAGCACTCTAAAGTTGTACTTAAGGATGTAGCAGATATTGATGTAGAAATTGCAATATACGTTGATGTTATCGAGACTATCAGTTCATTAGAAATTTAAGATTGTATGTCATAATGGAAGGTTGAGGTAAAAGTGGATCTCGAAAAACAGCTATTTGATAGAGTAGTTAAGTTCATGATTGATAACGGAATTAAATGTGACGAATATGTTGCTCAAAGTGACCACGTAATAGAAAACGCATATGAATTTATTGAGGATTTATTTAATATCGTTGAGCCTCGATTACCAGCATCGTTTTTGTATGCGGATGTGTAATTTAAATGAAAGGAGGTGTTAAGCTGAGTCGCAAACTTAAAAAGAAAAGTGCGTTCAGAGTTCAAGATCTATGGGAAATTGAAAAAATGGCCCTATACGCCATTGCACGTACTGAGAAATACATAGAAGCTGAACCGAATCCCAGATTGAGGAGCATGGCCAAGGGAAGTATTGAACATTACAAAGAGATTATTATGAAGTGTTATTGGCAGCAAGGTAAAAAAGCAGCAGATAGCTGGAATAAGTATTTGCCTGATTTAAATAGCCAGGATAGAGAAAGGAATGATGAAAAATAAAAACTAACATATTTATTCCTAAGAAAATTAAAGTAGGATTCCAAAACAGAGATAATACATATACAAAGAAGCTAGCTTATGTAATTTACTACGACCACAAAGATAAACTACGCAAAGAGGCATCTTGGCAGAACTGGAGAGATGAAAAAATTGATCCGGTTGACTATGATAATGAACCCCTGTCTGGGTTTGTATTAAATAAGAAAGTTGGAGATTACGTTTCAGATTGGAATCACCGCCAAGCATACGTTCGAGTATATGATCCAAGAGGATTTGAATTCGAAATCACCATTGAAAACTTGCTTTATATCCTGGAAAATGCAAACTCAATCAAAGGTAAAGGGCTTGAGGGGGAGTTTGTATACGGATGGGACGGTAAGGAGCTGGTTTTAATGCCAGTTGACTCGCCGGATTATAAAGAAATTAGCTCATTTAATAAAATTCTACATGAGAAAAACTATATAAAATCTAAAGAATTAATTGTTGGGGCGACTTATAAAACAAAAGAAAATCAAGAATTAGTTTATATGGGCAGATTTGATTACTGGGGATCGAAATGGAATCGTGATAACGGCTCTTATGAATATCTAAACAAAGGAAAGTACTATTACTTCGCACAAGAAACAACAAACTATCGCAAGAAACCGGATCTTAATATAGTCGATTTGAAATCATTAGGCGATAAAATTATTGAATGCGTTACTGCGGAGTGCAGTGAACGATATGCAGATATATTTGAAATGCTTGAGCACAAATCATGCTATTCGCCATATGACGAAAGTAAAGACGAGTATGTCTACTACGACAAATATAGATTTTGTGAAAAGGTTAAAGCAAAAATAGATAAATACTATTGGCATTACTCCACTTCTGTATATATTGAAAACAATGAGAACGGAATTGCGGAAGTTTCTGGTGATGGCAAGGACATTGCGCGTTATCAAATTACACAAAATAAAAAAGTCCCTCGTGTTTGGGGTAGTGGATATGAGACGAAGAAAGAAACGTTGTATTCTGGCTCCCTAGAAGAAATTTGGGAAAGATATAAACCTAGATTCAGAAACAAATATCTAGCGAATGGAAAGCTATATCAAAATGGAGATGAAAATTAATGGCAAACTTAAATGATCAAAAAATTCTTGAACTTAAAAAGCAAATCGAAGAGAAAAAGAAATTGATTGGTAAATCAAAAAAGTTCTCACCAATCACTAACTGCTCCATTGAACTTGATGGAGTAAGACAGAATATTCAGACACTAGGCAAAGAACAACTGGTTCTGATGCTGATTAAACTAAATGCCTACGCAGCTTCTGCGAAGGAACTCGGTTTATTAGATGTATATAATGTTAGCGGATATAACGTAATTGAATGGATTGAGGATCTTAAAGCAAAACTTGACTTTATTAATCGTAAAGATGAAGAGAACAAACTAAAAGCAATGGAGGCTAAGTTGGATAAATTGCTGTCTGATGAAAAGAAGGTTGAACTAGAAATTGATGAAATTGAAGCAGCATTGAAGTAGTGGATGAAAGTCAAATTCCATCAAGAAAGGGGTCTTAAATATGGAGATTATTATTCATTTAAAAGACAATGTACAACTTATTACAAAGGTTAAAGCAGATAACTTTGATAATTTTAAGAGAGAATATTTCCAGGGTATTGCAGCCGGTAAAAAATTTGTGGCTACTGCAGACTCAATTCTTAGATACGACGATATTTTAATGGTTACGCAGCATTCTAAATAAAGAAAAGCCGTTGACTTAACGTTATAAAATAAATATAATAATATAATGTAGACATAAGGAGGCGATAAATATTAGAACTGTCTACGAACTAACCGATGTGTTGATTGATTGTTTTGAAAGAGATGTTGGAACAGAACTTGAGGAGATGCTGCACGACGACAAATACGTAACAAGTAAATTAAAGAAGCATCTTGGAACAAAAGTATTCAAGGAATACGATGCGTTGAGTGAAGATGTATGGCGAGATGCTTGGATGGATTTCGGCTTGAAGATGTGGAAGAAACAGAATACATAAATTTAAAGGGAGCACAAAGATGAACTTGAATCCAACGATGCAAGAGATGATTGAAATTTTTGAGGACGCTAAAGAATTTGGAGCACAATACATCGCTGTAAAAATTGAGATGGACGGTTTTGAAAAACCGGAAGTAATTATCAACGAAAAAGAAAACATCGACACTAAGCTTGCTTATTATAAGAATACATACAATGAGGATCTAACTCACAAATACTCTAAGGAAATTCGGATTGTAAATTACTCTTACGGTAACTCATATGACGAATTCCTTAATACATTATAAATACATAAAGAAGTGATTATAAATTGCTGATTGTTTACGATTCAATGACTGGCAATGTGGATCGTTTTGTGAAGAAACTCGGTTTGAGGAATAAAAAGATTGAACCTAGACTAGTAGTTGAGGAACCATTTCTCTTAATAACCTATTCTATCGGGTTTGGAGAAGTTCCCAAGAAGGTGAATGGCTTCTTAACTGCTAATAGCCATAATCTACGTGGGGTAATAGGTAGCGGTAACAAGATTTGGGGAGCCAACTATTGTGGAGCAGCAGAAAAAATTGCTAAAGAGTTCAACGTTCCGTTGGTACATAAATTTGAACTATCGGGAACTGATAAAGATGTAGAGAAAGTACAACAGGAGGCCAAAAATATTGGATAGCGTTCCAAAGTATATCAAACTTAATAATGAGATTATGATCCAAGATGACGGTAAGTTTCAATTTGAGAAGGACAGAGATGCAGTTAAAAGTTACTTTATTGATTATATAAACCAAAACACCGTCTTCTTCCATGATTTAAAAGAGAAATTGGATTACTTGATTGAAAATGACTACTATGAAGAAGAATTTCTAAGCAAGTATACATATGAACAGATTAAAGACATTTACAATATCGCCTATGCTAAGAAGTTTAGATTCCCTTCCTTTATGAGTGCTTTCAAATTTTATAATGATTATGCGCTAAAAACAAACGACAAGAGAAAGATTCTTGAACGTTATGAAGATCGAATTGCTATTGTTGCACTTTACCTGGGCGATGGTGATTATGATAAAGCTAAGAAACTGGTTAACGCGCTAATCAATCAAGAGCTTCAACCATCTACTCCAACATTCCTTAATGCTGGTCGCAAACGCAGAGGAGAACTGGTAAGCTGCTTTCTAATGGAGGTTAACGACTCCTTAAATGACATTTCTAAAGCAGTAGATATGTCAATGCAACTGTCGAAAGTAGGCGGCGGTGTTTCATTAAATCTCTCTAAGATTAGAGCAAAAGGGGAAGCCATTAAAGGCATCGAGAATGCAACAAAAGGTGTTGTCGGTGTTATGAAGTTGCTTGATCACTCTTTTCGATATGCCGATCAAATGGGACAAAGACAAGGGTCAGGAGCGGCATACTTAAATGTATTTCATGCAGATATTAATGATTTCTTAGACACCAAAAAGATCAGTGCAGACGAAGATGTTCGAGTCAAAACACTCTCAATTGGTGTTGTAATCCCCGATAAATTCATTGAACTTGCTAAAGAGGATAAGGATGCTTATGTGTTCTATCCGTATACAGTTTATAAAGAATACGGAACGCATCTTGATGATATGGATTTTAATTCAATGTATGATGAGTTGGCAGAAAATCCAAATGTCCGGAAAGATAAAGTGAACCCAAGAAAATTGCTTGAAAAGATGGCCATTTTGCGATTTGAGTCTGGTTATCCATACATCATGTTTGAGGATAATGTTAATGCTGAACACACATTACAGGAAATTGGCAAAGTTAAATTTAGTAATCTGTGTGTTACGGGCGACACAAAACTTCTTACGGCAGACGGATACCGTACAGCCAAAGAACTTTATAGTGAACAAGAGAACCTTAGAGTAGTGATTGATAATAGAACAAAAGAGTTAGATGCTAACAACAGAGGGACGTCTATTGTAAATGCTATACCGATGCAATTAACAGCAAAACAAGCTGATGTTTATAAATTGTCTACACAACAAGGCTACGAAATCAATGCAACAGGCTGGCATAAGATGTATGTTTCCAGGGATAACAAAGTTATCAAAATTCCAATGAATGAGGTTGCTATCGGAGATAAGGTTCTTGTGCAATCAGGAGAAGGTTCTTTTGGTAAAATTCATGCTCCAGAACTTGCTTACATCGCTGGTCTCATCGCAGGGGATGGATGTATTGATGATACAACGGCAATCATCTATCTGTATGGCAATAAATCTTCAATTAGAGATCGAGTCGAAAAAAATGTATCTTATATAATTGATCAATACTTGGATAAAAATTTTATATATAAACACAGCGCAAATTTTCATCCAACATTTAACGAATCGTCTGATGGATCACGTATTGTATTAACTAGCCAGTTACTTAAAAAAGTGTTAGGTATGTTTTTTATTAATAAAGATACAAAAACTGTAATTCCAGAAATTGTGTTTGCCGGAGACAAGGCGACTCAAGCTGCATACCTATCAGGGCTGTATCAAATGGATGGAACAGTGAACTGCAATGAAAGATATAAGGCAGGATCAATTGAACTAACATCTACAAATAAACAAAGTCTCAAAGAAATTCAGATGATGTTGTTGAATATGGGTGTTTATAGCACCGTTTATAGTTACAACAATGAAGGTTTGCGATCAATGCCAGATGGGAAAGGTGGATATAAGGATTACTACTGCAAAGAAACGCATAAGATTACTATCCAAGACAGGAACTCTAGGGAACTTTTTAACTCAATTATAGAGCTCAAAGATACAGATAGAACTAAACTTGCGGATTTCACTAAGACACTAAAACCTAAATCGAGAAATCCGAAGCACAACTATACTGCGACTGTCTCTAACATTGAATACATAGGTAAAGAAGATGTATATGACACCACCCAAGAAGACTATCACTCTCTCATCTTTAATGGAATTGTTACAGGAAACTGTTCTGAAATTCTTCAGTATTCAGATGTTTCATCTTACACAGATTATACCCATGAAGATGAGCTCGGCATGGATATTTCCTGCAACTTAGCCTCTATTAATATTGTTAATGTGATGGAGAATAAATCTATCAAAGATACTGTGAAGGTAAGCGTTGATGCTCTGACTACAGTTTCTGAAAAAACCAGTATTGAAAATGCTCCTGGAGTACAAAAAGGGAACAATCTAATGAGGTCAATTGGATTAGGGGCAATGAACCTACATGGTTTCCTTGCAAAGAATAAAATCATGTATGAGAGCGAACAGGCAAGAGATTTCGCAAACACGTTTTTCATGATGGTTAATTATTATTCCATTGAGCGTTCTATGGAAATCGCAAGAGATACCGGCATTAAATACTACGGCTTTGAAAAATCAACTTATGCTTCTGGTGAGTACTTTAACAAGTACACTAACCAAGATTTCAATCCTAACAATGACAAGGTTAAGGCGCTCTTTGAAGGGATCTATATTCCAACCGTTGAAGATTGGAAAGTGTTAAAAGAGATGGTCATGAAGCATGGTCTTACTAACTCTTACAGACTTGCAATTGCACCAACTGGTTCAATTTCATATGTGCAGTCTTCAACAGCTTCTGTCATGCCAATCATGGAGAGAATCGAAGAAAGAACTTATGGTAATTCAAAAACATATTATCCAATGCCTTACTTGTCGCCTGAAACATGGTTTTTCTACAAAGAAGCTTATGACATGGATATGTTTAGAGTAGTGGACATGATTTCAACGATTCAACAACATATTGATCAGGGCATCAGCTTTACATTGTTTATGAAAGACACTCATACAACTAGAGATTTAAATAGAATCGATTTGTATGCTCATCACAAGGGAATCAAAACGCTCTATTATGCCCGAACAAAAGATACATCTAGAGAAGTATGCTTGTCATGCTCAGTTTAAATAAGAGGGAGAATAAACAATTGACTAAAATTTTTGATGCTGCAAATTGGTCTAAACAAGACGATTCATTTACACAGGTTTTCTATAATCAAAATGTCAGACAATTTTGGCTACCAGAGGAGATTTCCCTAAACGGGGATCTCCTGGCTTGGAAGTCGATGAGTGGACTAGAAAAAGATACATATAAAAAAGCTTTAGCGGGTCTTACACTGTTGGATACAGAACAAGGCAATACTGGAATGCCAAAGATTTCTGAACACGTAGAAGGACATCAACGGAAAGCAGTTCTTAATTTTATGGCGATGATGGAGAACGCAGTGCATGCTAAATCCTATTCGAATATTTTCATGACACTTGCTCCAACAGAAGAGATTAACGAATTGTTTGAGTGGGTCAAAGATAATAAATACCTTCAAAAGAAAGCAGAAGTTATTGTTGGTCTTTATAAAAACATCAAGGATAACGATGAAATTGCACTTTATAAAGCAATGGTTGCATCTGTTTTCTTGGAAAGTTTCTTGTTCTACAGCGGATTTTATTATCCTCTTCTCTGCTATGGTCAAGGCAAGATGATGCAAAGTGGAGAAATCATTAATTTAATTATCCGTGACGAAGCTATCCATGGGGTTTACATCGGTCTATTAGCACAAGAAATCTATAATAAACAAGATGAAAAAACAAAAAATGAACTTATCATCTTTACAACCAACCTGCTCGAAGACCTTTATGAAAACGAACTTCGTTATACAGAAGTTGTTTACGACCAAATTAGCTTGGCACACGATGTGAAAAAGTTCGTTCGATACAATGCAAACAAAGCTTTGCAAAACCTGGGGTTCGATGTCTTCTTTCCAGAGGAAGAAGTAAATCCTGTTGTAATCAATGGATTAAATACAAAAGCAAAGTCACATGATTTCTTTAGCATGAAAGGCAGTTCATATCAAAAAGCGAATGTCGAGAGCCTAAAAGATGAAGACTTTTACTTCAGTAACTAAAAAATAAATATAATAAGGGAGTAAACAAATACATATGGAACAACCATTTCAACCGAAACTAAATAAACCATGTTTCATCAAAGGAATTAATAAAAAAGGTATTGTGAAAGACTCAGAGTTTGCAAAGGAACGTTTTTTGGTCACTTATTTCTCGCGTGATACAGATAAGAGAATCACAACCTGGTTCGATATTACTCAACTTGAAGAGTATAAGCCGAAAACTAAACGATTAGGAGGGATTGTTGATACTAATAAAATCAATATTCCTACTCCTGACATGGTTTTAACGAATGAACAGATTGAATCATTCTCTAAAATTTTTGAAACTAACACAAGTAATATCTCAACAAGAATCTCGAATTGCATGAAAGAGGTTGGTCGTAAACTGAATTCACTTCAAATCAAAGTAAAATACTTTGCAGACATCGAACCTCTAAATAAAATCAGTAAGGGAGACTGGATCGATCTGCGTTCCGCAGTAGATATCGAATTAAAAAAAGGCGAATATGCACTAATTCCATTGGGTGTTGGCATGAAGCTGCCTGAAGGATATGAAGCAAACCCGGTACCAAGAAGCAGCACATTCAAAAATTTCGGTATTATCCAGACAAATCACTTTGGAGTAATTGACAACTCTTATTCGGGGAATGAAGATCAGTGGCATTTCCCTGCGCTTGCTATGCGAGATACTGTAATTAAGAAGAACGATAGAATTTGTCAATTTCGTATTCAAGAATTGATGCCGGAAGTTGAATTTATTACTGTTGATAAACTTGATGATGTTTCAAGAGGCGGTTTTGGAAGCACAGGAAAGAATTAAAAATGGATATAATCAATGATAAACTTATTTTAACTGACTCACAAAAAAGAATCGTGGAAGCATATAATAGAGGATATCGAGTAACTCCCGAAGGAGTGTTTTTAAATCGGCATGGTGTAGCTTTGTCTATAGAGCTTAAAAGTAAACAAAGATACCCGTCTCGTCAAATTTCTATTAATGGAAAGAAAAAGAATTATTATATACATCGCCTGGCAGCATATTGTTTTTATGGCGATGAAGTGTTTAAAGAATACATACAAGTAAGACATCTTAATGGTAATGTCCTGGACATATCCAAAAGTAATTTAGCGCTAGGAACTTGCTCTGAGAATCATCATGATAAAAGTCCCGAAGTCAGAAAATGTTCAGCAACTAAAGCATCGCATTCAAGAAAGAATGTAACAATGAGAACATTGAGAAAATTAACAGACGAACAGGCTTTAAATGTAAAGATGTTACTTCATCAAGGAGTAGACTGCGTGACAATCTCAAAAATGTATAAAGTTAGCGATGAGACGATTCGTCAAATTAAGAATGGATTAACTTATAAAGAAATTAAACTAAAGGAGATTTAAACATAATATATGAATAATAAAATTGAAGTATTGAATTGTGGGTACGTAAGACTGCTAGACTCTTTTGGAGACGACCTGATGGTTGTTAATAACGCTAGAGCATCTTATGATAAAGAAGTGTCAGAGCTTAGTGAGAAAGATATTCGACTCATCAAATTTTTAGCTCGTGAAGGACATATGTCTCCTTTTAGAACACCACGCTTACAATTTGAAGTGTATGCCCCTTTGTTTGTGGCTCGTCAGTGGTGGCGCTACACAGTTGATAGTTCACATATTGAAGATGGTACAACTTGGTCGGAATCGAGTAGACGATACATTACTGAAAATACAGAATTTTACCTGCCAGATAAAAACGAGTGGAGAAGTAAACCACTAAACAGTAAACAGGGGTCTGGAGATATTCTTCCGGAGGAAATCGGTCATATTCTTACAGAAAAATTAGCCCAACTTTACGATGAAGGCGAAAAGCTTTATCAAGTAGCAATGGATATGGGAGCCGCACCAGAGCAGGCCCGATTATTCCTACCTGCTTATGGATTGATGGTACGCTGGAGATATTCTGCATCACTACAATCTATTTGCCATTTTCTTTCTCAACGCCTAGAACACGATGCTCAGAAGGAAATCCAAGACTATGCGAAAGCTGTGCTTGAGCTAACCAAAGAAAAATTCCCAGTAAGTATTAAAGAATTAATAAAATAACTATATACATAATCAAAAAATCGTGGTATATTAAGTACAGGAAATCAATCCTGTACTTTTTTCTTTGATAACTAAATAAGGGGAGTGATAGTTAAGAGTGTACATGCTTCTGAATGTAGTACCAACATTGATTTTATTAGTGATCATCAAGTACCGGCATAAACTCTTCGAACAAGAGTGGGATGTTCTTAAGCAGCGCAAAACATGGGAATCCATCTTTTATTCATTCTGCATTTCATTTATGGGATACAGTTTACTTACCAGCATCTCATTCTACATGTTAGATCCACCAACGGTACATAAAACTCAGACACCAATTATGATTATATACTCGGTATTATTCAGTCCGATATTTGAGGAGTTGATATGTAGAAAGTTCTTACTGAACAAACTAAGTAAATATATAAATAATAATTTATCGATATTGGTCAGTTCTTGTGTATTTGCAACTCTTCATTTCGACGTTACAAGTTTTCTTGGATACACCTTCTTGGGAATTGTATGGAGCTTTTACTACAAAAAAACTAACAGCATCTTCGTACCAATTATAAGCCATTTTTTATTCAATTATTTCGTAATTCTAATTCAATCTGTAAAGGGATGATACATATTAAAGTTAACGATTTGATCAAACATATTGTTTCAATTTGCTGTGACGGAGAAGTGATCAAAGCAACGAATTTTGTAATGGGTGAAACTTATACATATGAGGGTAAGAAGTACGAATTAAATGAAGATTTCTATAATGAACTCGTTAAGTACCAGGAGTATTCGAGCAAACCTTTTAAAGTGGTTCGGTTAGGAAATAGCAAGGTTGTAAACGTAACTGGGAAAAGAGTGCTCTAAATGAAGGTTTTTAAAGATCTAATACATATGTTGTTTTGGAGTCGGATGTTTGAGGAAGTTAGAGAAGGACATAAAGAGATTTGCTACAACCTTGGAAAATCTGATGCAATAAAACAAATGAATAATCAATTTTATATTGAGTTCTCTAATAGCAAAGGAGAGATTAGATGAAGGTAAAATCAAAGGTTATTGAGCAATATAAGGAACTGTGCCCTTTTAGTTACGCTAAGTGTGAATCAATCACAGATGTTGAATATAAAATCAAACGTGCTGTACAACTTGGTACACACATAGCAACTTTTGAGGGTGAGAAGTACATTCAATACTACTATAACTGCTTCGTGGTTAAAGGAAATAAAGTAATACATATGTTTAAGAACATGGATAAATACATAGATATTCGAGAATCGGTTAAAACAGCATACGACAGGCTAGAAGGAAAGATATTAGTATGAATAAAGAAGGAGGAATGAATCTCATGTGTAAGGCCATTGAATATGGAACTTTTTTAACTGATACATTTAGCAAAATGAAAGAGGATTATGACAAAATAAAAAGCAAAATTTCTGAGTATGACAAAAAAGTTAATGGCATTTATCACGAAATCGAAACCAGCAACTTGAATGCTTCTGAAGGTTATAAGAAGTATAAAGAGCTCCGCCAAACACTTAGGATGAGAAGAGTTCTAAAGCAGGAGTTCTATACCTTAGAGAAACTCATGTATAAGACATTTGATGTCGATAGAATTAGCAGTCAAATACATAAAACTCTTCAGAGTGCGAAGGCATCTGAAGTTGGCAATCAACAGTATCGAAATGGTTGGGATATCGATGTAGACGTTATTATTGGCTAATCCATTGAGTTGATGAAAGCCGTCTTTTATCAGGATTTTAGGCTAGAAAACAAGAGAATAAGTGAGCAAAAGAGAGAAAATAGGAGAAAGTTAAATGAAGGAAATTAAATATTTGCAACATCCTCAAAATGGTGAATGGTATAAGGCAATTGGCAACAATCCAGATGGGACACTAATTCTTGAACCGGCCGCAGAAACCGAAGTCCATTTAATGAAAGAAAAAGAAAAATGGGCAGCATGGAATCGTAACATTAATGAATTTAAAGTTGGGGATATCGTTTGGGACGGAGATCGTATTGTTCAAATTACCAACCCTCCATTAGATGAATTTATCTCTCGATGTAAGATGATTTGTCCAGTCGAGTGGAGAGTTGATGAACTCAAGGAGGCAACCCATGGATAAACAAACTGAGCGCCTGATAAGCGCTGATGGAATATTGTCATGGATTAATGGAGTCCTTATAGAAACGGACAGTGAACCGATTAGATATATGTTTTCCTGCTTAAAGGAGAGATTGGAGAACGGAGCCTTCGACCAAGATCCCATCCCCTTACCCACCTTAAAACCTTGGGATAAGGTACGGCATAAGCAATACCGAACTTCCGGAATCATTAATGGAATAGATGAAAAGGGCATCGCTGCATATGTAAGTTGGGAAACCGGACAACAATCGTGGTATCCATTGAATCATTTGGAACTGGCGGAGGCGAGAGAAGATGTCAAATAAACCAATCAAGCCATCATTTGAAGAAATCAAAATCAAACTGGAACCTGATCAATGTTTCTTTTATCAACGTGAGTCTGACGGAGACATTGTTCTGGTGGATGAAATAGAAATATTCGCTTATGCCAAGCAGATTACATTGATTGGAACACATTTTTCAGTCGATTATGAAGATAAAACAATCAACAAGGCATCGGATCGGAGCTTCATGAACTTTGAAACCAACCTATTGGGCGAATATTCGGAAGGTGAGGGTTAAAGATGTCAGATAATCGGGACTGGCAAGCAGATATGGAACGGAAAATAGGAGAACTCGTTCAAGTAAAAGGAGATAACATGCGTTACGATTGGACAATTCGTCTCAAAAAGTGGCATGAGGAAACAGGACAAAGTATTTACTTTATAACCCGGCCTGGATATGAGGGATGGTTTAGCAACGCAGCTCTAATGGATAAGGAGGCTGAAGCATGACACCTAATTACTATATGATGTGGATTGAACTTGAAGAAGAAATCAGACGCTTAGAAGAAATAGGCCATACAGATATAGATTTAGGAGACCTGCAACGAATCATGCATGAACTATATCTAGACAATAGGGATTGAATATAAGGAGAATGAGGCACGATCAACTAGATCGTGGAACTTAAAAGATTAAATAAAAGTATAGTTTTATCAAAATAAAGGAGGAGCAAAATGAAGTTATTCAGAGTGAAAAACAAATTTTCTGGTTATGGTTTGGTAACTTATGTTGTATATGCCAAAGACGAATCAGAAGCAATAAACTTGGCGGGTGAAAAGTTAAGAGAGTATGCGCTTAAAACTAACTATAATGTTAATGAAGCAGCATATGCTCAGGTCGGAATAAAAGTTAATAATATCTTTGAATTAATTGATACAGAAGACTACCATACATATTTTAGTGCAAAATGTTTGTCGGAGGATATTGAGGAAGAACAGATTGTTGAGATGCATTATTTCTAATACATATTTAGAGGAGCGATTAAATAATTGAATATTGTTTTCTTTTGGATTTGGTTTGTATTTATGATCGTTCAACTCGTATATGTTGGCATTTATAAAACACTGAAATGGAAGCCATTGAAATGGAATCAATTAGGCTGGTTTTCCTTAGGATTACTCGATGCCTATCTCACTGGTTTGCTACTAAATTGGAGGTAATATGAAGAAAATTCTAAAGAACTTATGGAATGTTCACAGAGAACAATATCCCACTGACAAAGAAGAATGGATTGTCTTTATCTCTATCTATGTAATTATGCTGCTAATTTGTTTAATGGGATACTCGGCTACTTACCTATAACCAAATAAAAACCATATTTTATAGTGAAAGGAGTGTAATACATGTTTATCGGTTTCCCTTTAAGTGGAGCGTTATGGGGATTTGTAATTATGGTGGCCAGTATTATATTTTGGAACCTACAAACATTTGTTTTTTCTCTGTTATTGATGATCATATGCTTAATTACAACGTACAGACTGTATGAATATTCACAATGGAAAGGAATGCAGCATGATAAACAATTTAAAGGATTACATAACTCTGATTTGCAGTTTGATGATAATGATTCCACTATTAAAAGATAAAATACATAGCTGGCTGAAAAAGAGGAGAGAGTATTTTGAAAAATGAAATTGTTCAATACTTTGTAGTAAACAAAGAACTCAATATGTCACCAGGTAAAATAGCGGCACAAGTAGCGCATGTAGCAACTAACATTACCCACAATGATAACGAAACAAGATTGTGGAGTGAATGGTATGCAAATGACCAACCGAAAATCATCCTTCGAGGAAAAGAAAGGGATTTACTTAAACTCATCGAGCAGGGATGGTATTACATACGAGATAATGGAAGGACAGAGATTCCAGAGAATTCTTTGACAGTCGTAGGTTGTGCTCCAAATTATAAGTCTGAGCTTCATAAGCAGGTAAAAAGGTTTCAGCTTCTTTAGTAATAGAGGTGTTGAACAATGCATTTTAAGAGGAGTGATTATTATTTATCTTAGTGAAGCCATCAAAAAAAGACAGCAACTACTAGAAAAAGCTCAAGCAATGGAAAAATGGGCATTAGATCAGGAGCATGGAACTAAGCAGTTAGTTTGGTTCGAGATGAAAAAAGCAATTAATCAAGTCATCGAAGATACATATGAGGAATGGCAGAGGTACAACGAAGCCGTTGAAAAGGATATTAATCAACTGCAAATAGAAATCAGATGAAACATAAACTTGTAGGAAGTGATAAAAATGCTTGTACTGGGTAAGACCGAATTGATGCAACTTCTAACCGATCAATTGACAATCATGCTCAGACGAAAACCGAAGAGTGTTGACTTGCATGTTGATTGGACTTATATCGACTACGATAAGAAAAATAGAGAGTACTATTTTGATACAAAGAAGAAAGATTGGAAATATATAATTAAACTTCATGATGGATATACATATAGATATCTCGATACGGTTTGTGTTAGACAATTGATTAGGCATGAGTATTTGGACGCTAAGGACATACATATCGATATTCGTATTAAAGACAATTTTGATTTATTGAACACCAAGACAATTGAAGAGGTTGTTAAATTAATGGATATTACGGCAAATATAGAACTTGATAATGAAGTATTATTAAGCAAAGAGGAAATTAAAAACCTAATTGATCTTTCTCTGGACATGGGGAACAAAGAAATGTTTATGGAGTATACGGCACAATACAATAGTTATATATAAAATAAAAATACATATACTATTACTTTATAATGTGATATAATCTCTAATATAAGATGTAGCACAAAAGGGAACAGGGCGCCACGCTGTGTCTCTCTTTATATTGGGAGGTTAATCATGAGTTCAGAATTATGTGTGTTTGATCTTGGATTCAGTTGGTCTAAAGGTAAGAAGAAGAATAAACTATATCTGCAGCCTTCTATTTATGGTGAAGGAAAGCCGATCTTTGAAGGAAGTATTAAGCAAGATGATTTTATCTTCAACGAAGATCTGTTTGTGGGCAAACTAGCTTTAAGACATAGTGACATCAAATATTTCTCACTTAATGACAATAAAACCGAAGCAATGACATCCGATGTTCTTATGAAGACCGGATTAGGATATCTAAATGGTAACAATCCATTTAACCTGGTTACTGGTTTGCCTGTTAAATTCTACTTCTCACAGAAAGACCATATGAAAGATATGATCGAGAGACTTGGGACATCAGAGAAATATGAAGTTAAAAAGGGAAATGGAAAGCCTCACATCATTAAGCTAAATATAGATAAATACAAAATTGTACCACAGGGATATGGTATTGCAATGGACTTTCTTCTTACCTCAGATGGTAGAATTAAAAATAGTGGAATAGCTAAGAAAAAGATACTCGTTATTGACCTTGGTTTCTATACATTAAATCTTCTTGGTTTAGACAAGATGGAAATTATGAAGGAGTCAACTAGCATTATATTAGGTGTTGAAAAGGCATATAGACTCCTTCAGACATATCTCCAAAAAGTAGTGGGCAAGTCTCCATCAATTTATGAAATGGATGCCTGCGTTATAGAGGGAAAGTATGAGGGGTATGATATCAGACCATTAATTCAAAAAGCCTTTAAACCTTTATCAAAACAGATTCAAAATGAAGTCGAAAGCCTGAATATTAATTTTGATTATCATCTGATTGGAGGAGGTGCAGCCCATAATGTATTTGAACAAATTAACCTACCCAACAAAATTCTCTTTGATCAACTAGCACAAATAAGAGGCTATGAAAATGTAGGTGTTCGGTTATGGAAATGAAAATCTTGAGAGCACGATTACGAAAACATAAAGACAAAGATCTGCAAGAAGCAATGAGCAAAATACCTATATATTATGATCAAAGCGATATTATAAGAGAAGCCTTAAGACAGTTTTTATTTGGTCATCAAGGAAGAGAACCGCAATTACTTGGTAGTGAAATCATGAAGGATATTGGTAAAGTAGAAGAGGAAGAATTAGTTGAATTAGAAGAAATTGAGGTAACTGATGAAGATTTAGAGGCGAAGTTAGATGAGTTTATTTTAAAGTAGGCATTTGCCTACTTTAATACATAAATATAACTATATAAGGAGGTTAAAGTGAGTCGACATAAAAAGTTCATTGCATTTTGTCTTAAGAAAGCTAGGAAGAATCGTATCGATAATTACCGACTTGCAGCGACGATAATCAAGGGAGGCAGAGTTATTGCTGTAGGAGTCAACTCAAATAAGGCCGGTTGTCTAATTGACCCATTGTACGAAAACAAGGGAGTTCATGCTGAATTGGATGCACTTTGCAAACTCTCTGAGAAGCAAATAAAGGGATCAATTATGTATGTAGCAGGTTGGAGTAAGGCAAACAATATGATCACCTCAAAACCCTGTCCAAAGTGTCAGGAATACATGAAAAAGTTTGATTTGAAAGCAGTATACTATTCGATGCCGAATGGTGAATATGAGGAGTTAACTATTTAGAGGAGGTGGTTAATTGAATTTAGAGTTATTCACTAAATACTATGTAGATTGCGGAGGTAGTGATGAGTTTCAAGGTTGGAATTTGATTGTGCTGCGAACAAAACCATTTCAATTTAGATGGTTCACGGATTGTGGTTATCATTTCTTATACATTAATTTGGGTAAGAAGTGTTGGAGAGTTGTTTGATGGCATTTAATTTTATACAGATAACTATTATGAAAGGAGTAAACATTGATAGTGAAGCTATGTGAGATTTGCGGTTCCGGTGAAAGAGTGAGCTTTGTTAAGAAATCTAGGAACGAAAAGTATTTAGGAATGAATATATGTCATAAACATCGTCAGCAAATTTATAGAAATGGCAAAATAACTGATAATATGCGTTCACGAAGAAATGATGAAAGGATCTGCGATATTTGCAAAGACGGATTTGACGTAAGGCAATGTGGATTAAATGGGAACTATAATGGTTTTTTATTGTGTCGAAAGCATTATCACCAAGTAAGAGCGACTGGTAGCATAGTTGATGCAAATAAAAGCCACCGTGATAGAGATAGGATTTGCGAGGTGTGCAATAAGGAAGATGCTATTTATTGCAGCGAGTTAGATAAGATGCTTTGCAGAAGACACTATGATCAAGTTTGGAATTATGGAAAGATTTTCGAAAGGACTGTTTTCGATTCGAATGATATCGTTAAATATGATACATATGCAGAAGTGATTTTGTATAATTCTAAGCACATTGAAAAAGGAAGGGTAAAAATAGATTTAGAAGATGTGGAGCATCTTTCAAAATATAAATGGTATCTTGATACATGGGGTTATGCTTCTACTGGCAATGGAAATGGAGGCACAAAGTCAGTGATGATGCAAAGGTTAATCATGGATGTAGAGAAAGGAGAGATTGTTGATCATATAAATAGAGACACGCTAGATAATCGGAAAGAGAACTTGAGAATTGCCGATAAATCATTGAATGCTGTAAATGCAGGTTTGCGTACCAATAATACAAGTGGCGTTACGGGAGTATCTTTCAACAAACATGCAAACTGTTGGCGAATTTATATTAACTACCAGGGAAAGCGTATAGAGTTAGGTTATAAAAAGGACTATTGCGATGCAGTTGTAGCGAGATTATTAGCTGAAAAGGAATACTATCCAGAACATCCACCACAAAAACATCTATTCGAAGAATATGGGGTATTATACGATGAGTGATAACTACGTCTTATACCATCTGCACTCCGATGCAAGTAATCCATCGAGTTCAATGTCTATGGACTCAATAACTAAATTTGAAGAATATATTAATGCCGCCGAAAAAAACGAGATGACTGCTATCTGCTTCTCGGAACATGGGAATATCTTCAACTGGGTTAACAAGAAGAAAACAGTTGAATCCAAAGGATTAAAATACATACATGCGAACGAAGTTTATCTTACCGAACACAATGATAGAGAGCGTGGTTTAATAAGAGATAATTATCACTATATGCTTATTGCAAAAAATTGGGATGGGGTCAAGGAGTTAAACAAACTAACATCCATTTCGAATGATAAGCTTGATGGTCATTATTACTATAATCCTCGCGTAACGTTTGAGGAACTATTCAATACTTCAGATAACATAATTATGACCTCAGCCTGTCTTGCTTCGCCATTATGGAGAGCACTAAAAAATGATAATAAGCAGATGCTAAACATGTTTATGGATTTCTTTGTGAAAAATAAGCATCGTATGTTTTTTGAAATTCAGTATCACTCACACCCAGAACAAAAATTATTCAACCAACATCTATACGAACTATCTAAGGAGACAGGTATTCCTTTGATTGCTGGCACTGACACTCATGCTTTGAATAGAGATCAGGCAGAGGCAAGAAAGATACTTATGAAGGCAAAGGGTGCTACGTATGGAGACGAAGATTCTTTTGATTTAACATTTAAAACTTATCCCGAACTAGTGAGAATGTTTGAAGAGCAAAGTGCAATCCCACGAAGCGCTTATCTGGAGGCTATTTACAACACCAATGTAATGGCGAATATGGTTGAAGAGTTCACTTTAGATAAGTCAGCTAAATATCCTAAGATTCACGAAGATTCAGAGAAGGTGTTTAAAGAAAAAATTAATATCGGTGTAAAAGAGCATGGAATTAATAAATTCCAAACTGAGAAGCGACAAGAGTATTTCAAGAGAATACGTGAAGAGTTTGATACATATAAAGCCGTAGGTGCAATAGACTACATGCTGCTGCAGAAAGATGTTGTTGATTGGGCACATAGCAACGGAATATATCAAGGATATGGTAGGGGATCGGTAAACGGAAGTTTAATTGCGTACCTGTTGAAGATCACTGAAATGGACAGTATTAAGCACAAATTGAACTTCTTCAGATTCCTTAATCCAGAACGCATCTCTCTAGCTGATATTGATCTGGATTGGCCACCAAGTAAAAGACAGGATGTTATTGATTATGTAGCATCAATACCAGGGATTCATTTTTCTGAGATAATCACATTTAACACTATCGCACTAAAAGGAGCCATTAGAGAAGTTGGGCGAGCTTTAGGTATGGAATTATCCTTAGTCGATGAGATAGCAAAATCCGTATTCAAAGATGAGAAAAAGAAGGATACCGTAGATCGTCGGTATAGAGAACAGTACCCAGAACTATTCAAATATGTGGATTTGGTACAGGGAGTAATAATGAGTATTGGTTCTCACCCATCTGGATATGTTGTATCGCCAATTAGCTTGGACGATAATATTGGGTTGTGCTTCACCAAGGAGAGTAAATATCCTGTTAGTCAAATCAATATGAAAGAGCTAGATGGATTAAACTATGTAAAGCTTGATATCCTTGGACTTGATAACATCGAAATCATTAACGAAACGTGTAAACTAGCAGGAATTGATAGATTGGTTCCAGACAACATGGACGTTAATGATGAGAATGTTTGGAACTCAATTAGAGAATCGGGCTTAGGGATATTTCAATGGGAAAGCGTTAGCGCTCAAGCCTACCTCAAAGACCTGTTGAGTCCTGAAACAATACATAAAATCAAACAGCAACACCCGAACTTTAGTTACATTGAGTTATTTTCAATTGGAAATGGTGCAATCCGACCATCAGGTGACTCATATAGACAGGCGTTGGCAAACGGAATATTTAAAGATCACGGTCACTCTGCACTAAATAAGTTCTTGGAAAATACAATCGGATATCTCGTTTATCAAGAACAAATCATGAATTTCCTGGTTGAGTTCTGCGATTTCTCAATGGCTGAAAGCGATAGTGTAAGGCGGGGATTGTCAAAAAAAGAAGGCACTGAAAAGTTTTTGCCAGAGATTCGAAAAAGATTTATTAATAAAATGATAAAAGAATATCAAGAGACTGAAGAAGCTGCCATTTCAGTACTTGAACCATTTTTGCAAGTTATTGATGATGCCCAGCGCTATGGATTTTCTGATAACCATTCGAATCCTTATTCTCATATCGGTTACGGAAATGGATACTTACGCTATTATTATCCGTTGGCCTTCTTAACGGTAATGCTGAATATAAATAAGGACGACATCGAGAAGACAGGTCAGATAATTGAATATGCAAAGACAAGAGGAATTGAAATATCGCCAATCAAGTTTGGTAAATCTGGATCATCTTATTCTTATAACGAAACTGATAATATGATTTACAAAGGATTAGAATCTATAAAGTTCCTTAATGCTAATATTGCAAACGAGCTGCTCCAATTAAGCAAAAATAAATATAGTGATTTCATGTCCTTGCTAGCCGATGTAACAGAAAAAACATCGGTAAATTCAAAACAGTTAAAGATTCTAATCAGACTCAACTTTTTTTCCGAGTTCGGTAATAGCAGTCTCCTTCTTAAACTACATGAAGAGTTCTCTGAAGGAAAGATAAAATACGGTAAAAACTTAAAGTCAAAACTGCAAAGGTTAGAGAGTTTGATTGAATATGAGCATAAGATCAGAAAAGAAGACTCTATTCCTGATACATTGCCAAATGACGAAGTGATGTTTCACAAGGAGATGTTAGGTTATGCCGATATTAAATATCCTCATGTCTCTCCTGGATGGTGTGTTCTTACTGAATTGGATACCAAGTATTCTCCCAAATTAACACTATACAACCTAAAAACCGGACAAGAACGAATATTTAAGATGGACAAGAAAACATTTAACGTAAAAGATAATTCTTTGAAAATTAATAAGGGCGATTTGATTAGGATTGATAGCTTCATAAAGAAACAGAGGCAAGTACCTGACGGCAAGGGCGGTTTTAAACCAACTGATCAAACAGATGTATGGATAACAGGTTACACAAAATACAGCGACAAGGAGACTTTAAATGGAATTAAGTAAAAAGCAAATTGAAAAAATATTAGGAAAGAATATCTCGGATTCAGATTATATTGAATATTTAATTTATACGTATCAGCAGCTCAAAAAGGACGAAGAAAATGGGCAGTCTTGATAGATTTGAAAATCCATACTACCAAAAACGATTCCCTGATCCACAAGAAAAGGAAGTGATGGAATACTCAACTTGTTCGGGGTGCAGAAAGATTGTAACCAATCAAGAAGTTGATGATGGTGAGGTTTTAGATGTCTACGGAATGGTCGTTCATGATGATTATTCATGTTTGAAAAAAGCAGTAGAAGCAAGAACAATTTATTTAGATAAGGAATGATTTATTGACTCACCTATATGCCTTTGATTTAAGTATGGAGTGCACAGGATTAACAATATTCGATTTAGAATCTGTGCTTCCTGTATTAGTAGCTAGCATTTCGACATCACATTTCAGGAAGAACGCCACACATGGACAAAAACTAAAATACATAGAAGATGAAATTATTAAGATTGGCAAGAAATATGCTCCCTCAGTCGTTGCAATTGAACGCGGATTTAGCAGGTTTAATACAAGTACACAAGTGATATATAGAGTTCATGGCGTGATAAATAAACTCTTTCACAATTATGAGCAAATATATTATCCTCCCAAAACAGTAAAAGAAGCTATCTGTCGTGGAGACGCAACAAAGAAGTACGTACAAGAAACAATACATAAGGTTTATCCAGATATTAATTTTAGCAATGAAGATGAATCTGACTCGTTCGCCATAGCATTAACTTATCTCATTAAAAATGATTTGATCAAGTGGAACAAAGTTGAGATTAAAAAGAAAAAAGCAAAAGAGAAAGCATCAAAAGAGGAATAGGACAAATTGTGAAGGGAGTATTGATATACAGAGGTGATTGATATCGAAAACAAAAATAGCAATATATTAAATATTACGAAACCAGATAATCAGTTAAAGACACACGAAAAGAAAGTTGAAGTTGTAAAGGTGATCTTTCTAGGCGAGTTTAAGTTATCTGATTACATACATAGTAAAATGCTCCAAGAATTAAATAGTTAATCGACTGGAATCAATGGTCAAAACTAATTATAATATTAGTATGGCCATTGATATTTTTGTAAAGGAGAGAATCATGAAAACGTGTATTTATGCTAGAAAATCAACAAATAATCTAGGACAGAAAGAAACTCTACAAAACCAAATTGATTTATGTAAATATAAATCTAAAGAGTTTGGTTTGGAAATTGTTGATATTAAAACTGACACTGGGACTGGTACTGACGATAATAATCGACCAGAAGTAAAAGAACTGATTGATGATGCGATAAATGGGAAGTATCAATGTGTCATTATGAAGGGGATAAGTAGGTTTTATAGAGATACTGAGAAAGGTTTAGCATTAATAAAATTGTTGGACAGATATGGGATAAGAGTCATCACAATTGAGGAGAATTTTGACTCAAGAGAACAAAGAACAGGTACAGGAAAGTTAGACACTTCGAGAATAACTATGTACCTGATGTTTGCAGAGATGGAATCTAAGAAAACTGCGGATCGAGTAAAGTTTCAGCAAATGGAGAGCGCTAGAAAAGGAGTGTGGACTCACGGTAAGCCACCATTTGGTTATCGACGCAACGATGATTCGAAAAAACTAGAAATAGTTGAACACGAAGCGGAAGTTATTAGATACATTTTCGAACTATACTCTCAAGGATATGGTGTAAGAACGATAACACTCATTTTGAATGGTGAAAATAATGAAAAAAAGGTTTACCTCGCCCCTGTGAACACATGGAAACACGATACAGTCACTTATGCTTTAAACAATAGAACTTATGCGGGAGATATTATTTATAATCAACGTAGTAGTAGAGAGAACTTATTTAAGAAAAATCACAAATTGAAGATGGACAAGAGGGATTCATGGAAAGGATTGACTAAGAATAAGAAACAGGATTGGGTTATTGCAGACGATGCTCATCCAGCAATTATTGATAGAGAATTGTACGACAGTGTGCAGCGAATGCTGAAAACGAAATCCAGTAATCGGGGAATTAAACGCAATTTTTCCTTGTTTGCAGGAATAGGGAAATGTGGAGTGTGTGGATCAGGATTGACTCTAAAAAAGATGAAGATCAATAAGAAGGCTCCCCGGCAGTCATACTATTACTGTGTTAAATATACGAAATACGGAAAGAATTTTTGTAGCAATCATAGAATAGAAGAGGGACAGTTGGAGAAAGTAGTATTAGAAAATTTAAAGAGTTTGCACTCAAATCCTGATATACTAAAGCAGTTTATGGAAGATAAGTATTCGAAGATTGAAGATAGATTGAAAAATAAGAAAAACGATCAGGAGAAAATTAGATTAAGAATAACTGAGCTTACGAAGAAAGTTGACTTGCTATTAGAAAAGAATCTGAACGGCGATATTACAGACCTTCAGTTCAATAAAATGAATCAGAAGTATTCAGTTGAACTTGATGAACTTACATCAAAACTTGAGAAAACTGTAGTGGTTAATGAATCAGAAGGAAAAGAAAACAGCAAGAATGAGAATTTCCTGAGAGCAAAAAAAGCTCTTGAAAAAGTAACGGATTATGACAAGATGGACAAAGAAGAAAAAAGAGTTTTACTAATTGATTTGGTTAAAAGCGTCACACTTATCTCTGAAGATACAGAATCGATAAAGATTGATATTGAGTATAACTTCGAATTATAGGGTTGAGTACATATATTTTTTATCTACAGTGATTATCTATGGGAGCCGATCCCCGTCGCACAAACGTTTCATTACCAGGACGAGGCCTCCGGGATCGACCTGACGAAATATGCGCGGCTGGATTGCATGGTCACCGTGGTCGACGCGCATCGCTTCTGGCATGATTTTGCCTCGGGGGAAACGCTTCTGGACCGGAAGGAAGGCGCAGGGGAGGAGGATGACCGCGATGTGGCCGATCTGCTCATCGATCAGATCGAAACCTGCGACGTGCTGCTGCTGAATAAATGCGATCTGGTGGAGGAAGGAGCGTTACAACAGCTGGAGGGATTGATCCGTAAACTTCAGCCTACGGCCAAAATCATCCGTACCGTGAACGGGGAGGTAGCGCCGGGGGAAATCATGAACACGGGCCTGTTCGATTTTGATGCGGCGAGCCAGTCTTCCGGCTGGATTCAGGAACTGGAGCGCGAACATCATACTCCTGAAACGGAGGAATACGGCATCGGCTCCTTCGTATACAGCCGGCGCGCCCCGTTTCATCCGGAGCGGCTTGCCGCGCTGCTGTCGGATTGGCCGGAGGAAATCGTCCGCGCTAAGGGATTGGTCTGGCTGGCTGTCCGCGGCGACATGGCGGCAAGCATCAGCCAGGCCGGGCCGTCGATTCAATTCGGCCCGGCGGGCTATTGGGTTGCTTCGCTTCCGGAAGCAGAGCAGCGCGAATGGCTGGCAAGCGAGCCCGATCTCCGGCGCAGATGGGATGAGGCCTGGGGTGACCGGTTGAACGAGATCGTGCTGATCGGGATCGGCATGGACCGGGATGACATCACCCGCCGGTTGGATGAGTGCCTGCTTACCGGCGGAGAGATGGAAATGAACTGGTCCGAGTTTTCCAATCCGCTGCCTTGGATCGAAATCCAATAATATACGTATAGTGCTTAGCCGTCCGAATAGGGTTCATTCGGGCGGCTTTTTCGCGTGAACCGTAAGGAACGTCGGTCACACCTATAGCGACAGGACGTATCCGCCTTGCGTTTGAATCCGCTCAATGGGGTGCCCTGCTCTGAAACGGATTTGACGGACGTTATAAATTCTTTAGAATTGCCTCCTATACTTCTTGGCAGGAGGAGATCATATGAACGAGATGAACGTACTGGACGTATTGAACGTATCGAAAAAAGCAGGGTCGCGCACCTTGGTGGACCAAGTGTCATTTTCCATACAGGCCGGGGACGTATGCGGTTTTGTCGGCCCGAACGGTGCCGGGAAAACGACGCTGATCCGAATGATGACAGGATTGATTAAACCGGGGGGCGGGAGCATCCGCATTGACGGAACCGATGTGGGGCGCGAGCGGGTCAAAGCGCTGTCCCGTGTCGGGGCGATTGTGGAATCACCGATCTTTTTCCCTTACATGTCGGGCAGGGACAACCTGCTGAACTTGGCCAGGCTGCATCCGAATGTGCCGGGGACGGAACGCAAAGCACGCGTCGAGGAGGCGCTGTCGATTGTAGGACTGAGCGAACGCGGCCAAGACAAAGTGAAAACTTACTCGCTCGGCATGAAGCAGCGGCTTGGCATCGCGCAGGCGCTGCTCGGGGATCCGCGGCTGATCATTCTGGACGAACCGGCGAACGGCCTTGACCCGATGGGTATCCGCGAGCTGCGCCAGTTGATTCAGCGGCTGAATCAGGAACGAGGGATTACTTTTTTGGTTTCGAGCCACCTGCTGGACGAGCTGCAGCGAATTTGCAGCCGCTTCGTCATCATTAAGGAAGGCAGGCTGGTCTGGGAAGGCACGAGCCGCGAGTGGCAGGAGGCGGCAGGGACTAAGGGGATCGAAGAGCATTTTGTGGAGATGATGACGTCATGAGCAGATCCTTGTTTCTGAGCGAATGGGAACGGATGTGGAAGCGGAAAATCACCTGGCTGTTCCTGATCGCCATGCCCGCCGTCGTCGCGGCAACCGCCAAATATTATGCCGGCCATAATTTGGGGACACCGCCCGCGAGCCCCGAGTACACCTGGGCGGGGAATTTTCCGGTGATGGCCCTGATCGAGCAGCTGATCGTCGTGTTCAACGTGATTTCCCTGGTATTGCTCACGCTTTCCGTCACGGAGGAATACCGCAGCGGGCAGATCCGGATGGTCATGCTACGTTCGTTCACGGCAGGGCAGCTGCTGCGCGCTAAGTGGCTCGCCCATACGGCGGTGATGGCGCTGTATTTTACCGTATACCTGCTATTCTCAGGGGTCGCCGGGCTGTTGTTCTTCAAGTCTCACGACTACATGCAGCTGTTTTACTATGATCATACCGTCCGCGTCTCGGGGATGCTCGGCTATACCCTGATGTATTACGCAATTGCGTTTATGACCGTGCTGGCACTCGGGAGCGTCTTCATGGCGGCGGCCGTGATTTCAAGGACGACGACCGGGGCCGTAGGCTTAGGGCTCGGGTTTCTGCTGTGCTCGCTCGGGTTCCCGCTGATCTATCAGCTGGCCAATCGGGTCGGCGGGCTGGGGATGCCGGCTATGCTCAAGTATTTGTCATTGACCGAAATTCAGTACAGCGGGATCGCTGTCATGCTTGGGCAGGCGCAGGCTGTAAATTCGGGTGCCGTCGCCTTGGCCGCACTGCTCGTATGCGCTCTATACGCCGCGGTCTTCGGGGTAGGGTCGCTGCTTGTTTTTTCAAAATCGGACCGGTGGATGTAAGGAGGTTATACTATGTTTGCTTTGATGCGAAGCGACTGGGAACGGATGTGGAAACGGAAGAAGACGCTCATCAGTCTGCTAATCTTTGTTTTCATCGTGGGATTTGACTGCTTTTTTTTGAACATGCAGAAACTGGGGGCGTTCGATAACGTATCGACCGTACCGCTTGGGACCGAGAATTTCGCCTTGTTTCTATTAAAAGAGGTATCGTTCTTCCTCGTGCTCATTATCGGACCGATGCTGATCATAGACAGTATGAACGGAGAGTACACAACCGGACAGCTGCGGATGGTGTTGATTCGTCCTGTATCCTTCGCCAAGCTGTTTCTGGCCAAATGGCTGAACCTGGCGGTGCTGCTGCTGCTGTTCACGCTTGTTACGTTTGCCGTCGGCGAAGCCTTCGGCTATGCCTTCCTGCCCGGTGCGGATACCGTGGTGTTTTTGAATCCGGAACACCGCTACGGGCCAGTCGGTGCGTTTTTCTACTGCTTGACGTCTTACGGCCTCTTTTATCTGATCCTGCTGGCGCAGCTGAGTTTGACCAGCCTGATCTGCACGCTGCTGCCTGGCGTCGTGCTTAGTTATTTGGGGTGGATAGCGGCCGCGGTCGGCGCGCTGTATGTCTCCGATTCGCTCGGGTTTCTGCTGATGGGGATGGATACGGTCTTTAAATTGACGGCCGGAATGTACCATAATCCTTTTTATTTACCGCTTCTGATGTGTCTTGGATCCGGCATTGCCGTTACAATGGGAATATGGCAGCGGAGAGGCTGGACCAAATAGAGAGAGAAGAAAGAGGTACATGGAATGAGCGACAAAATACTGATCGTGGATGACGAAGCCGAAATTGCCGCCCTGCTGGAGCAGGCGCTAATGATGGAAGGCTATGAAGTAACGACCGCCGCAGACGGCCGTGAAGCGCTGGACCGGATCCAGGACCGGCCGGATCTGATCATTCTGGATGTCATGATGCCGCATGTCAACGGTTTCGAGCTGTGCCAAATGATCCGCGAGGAGGTGGGCTGTCCGATTCTGTTCGTCAGCGCGAGGCAGGCCGAAGCGGACCGGATCCAAGGGCTGTCCATCGGCGGTGATGACTATATTACGAAGCCGTTCAGCATCCGGGAGCTGAAGGCGCGCGTTGCGGCCCATCTTCGGGGAAGCCGCCGCGCTGCCGGTCAGCAGGCGGAACGGTCCACTTTGCGGTACGGGTTAATGCAAATCGATCTTAACGGGCGGAGCATTGCTTACAAGCAGATCGGGATTCCGCTGACAGCCAAGGAATTCGATATCATCGAGCTGCTGGCGCTTCACCCCGGCCAGGTCTTTTCCAAGGAGCAAATCTATGACAAAGTGTGGGGGCTTGAGGCGATGGGGGATGCCAGCACGGTAACGGAGCATGTGAAGAAAATCCGGGCGAAGCTGGGCGGTACGGATCCGGATACCCCTTATATCAGCACGGTTTGGGGGGTCGGCTATAAATGGGAAAAGTCAGCTTTATAGAACGGCTCTCCATTAAGAAACAGCTAATCTATACCTTCATTCTGATTATGGTGCTCAGTTTAGTGCTGACAGCGATAACCTATATTCTAGGTTTTTGGTGGCTTACAAGCAGCCGCTGGTTCAATCCGGCCAATCATTACGAACAGAAAATTCCGGCGATTGCCACATACTCGCGCAGCTTGGGAGATGCGGTGCTGGATCCGGCCAACCAGCCGAAACTGGAGGTGAAGATTCCGGGTGAAGGGATCCAGTACCAGGTGATGGACACCGAAGGCAAGGCATTGTACGGAACGTTAACTGGGCCGGTCTTTGAGAAAAAAGGGGATTTGGTCCAACACTTGAATACCACTTTTTCACGGAATCGCAGCGTCGGGTTCGGCGGCGTTATTACAAAAATCGTGCCCGTGACTTCGTCTTCCGGCGAGCTTCGCGGCGCCATCGCGCTGGAGTACAAGCTTGAGGTGACTTCAAACGGCGGTCCAGGGGCAGCGGATATTCTCAAATTTGCCCTGAATATTTGCTTTCTTGCAGCCCCTTTTATTTACATTGCGCTCTTTACCTACATATTTGCGGCCAGGTTCGGAAGGCGGATCAGCCGACCGGTTCACGAACTCATCGATGCTTCCGAGCGGATCCGCAGGCAGGATCTTGATTTTACGATCACATACAAGGCGGCCAATGAACTGGGGCTGCTCACCGATTCCTTTGAAAAGATGCGCGCCGCGCTGAAAGACTCCCTGCTCAGGGAATGGAAGCTCGAGCAGGAGCGCCGGGATATGATGGACGCCATCGCTCACGACCTCCGGACGCCGATGACGATTATTCAGGGAAACGTCGAAATGCTGACGGATACCGCCGGAGTGATTTCGCGCGACAAGCTGGAAGAGCGTCTCCGCGTGGTGGAGGGCAACATCCAGCGGGTTAACCGGCTGATTCAGGATATTCAGGTGGCTTCCGAGAAGGATATGGAATATTTTCCGCTGTACGTGAAAGAAACGGATGTCGCGGAGTTCGCAGGCGCCAAAGAACGGGAGATCCGGTATTTATGCGCAGGAAAGCATGTCCAGCTGGAATATACGGTGACCGATGAGCGACCTGAGCCGTGTTCCGTTTATATGGACGTCCAGAGAGTCGGACAGGTTCTGGATAACGTGATCACGAACAGTCTGCGGTATGTTCCGGAGAGGGGGAGTCTCATCGTATCGCTCAAGATCCGGGAGAAGGACATCCGGTACGAAATCTGCGACACGGGGCCCGGTTTCGACGAAGCGGACATCCCGCATTTGTTCCGAAAGTTTTACAAAGGTGACAAGGGGCAAACCGGACTCGGGCTGTATACGGCCCGCGTCATTTGCGATAAACATGGGGGAGTCATCGAGGCTTCCAACCGGCCGGAAGGCGGGGCGTGCATTGCGTTTACGGTACGGACGGACTTGAACAACCGAGAATCGGAGCAATGACCGGGAAGCGGTAGTAAGGCGCCGGCAAAAACAGGATGCGTTCATCCTGTCTTTTGATTTGTTAGCGGCGGGTCAATCGTCGATACGGTGGATTGAGATCTCGTAACCGATGTTTATGCGAAGGGATGTTTCCCCTTTTTTCGTCTTAGCAGGCTCCAAGTGATGGCAAGCAACCAGGGCGTGCTTTTTTTCGGATTGTCGGAATGATGACGTTCGCTCGATTCTTGGGTTTCTGATACGCCGGCATGTCTGCGCCGATGCTGCGCATGTCGGTATTCCATCAATTTTTCCTGTACATAATGATGTTCCAGCATGTGATCTCCTCCTCGAATAAATGTTCCGGTGTTGGATTTATCTGTCTTTTCTCTGTCTAATGCCATTATGATCTATTCAAAAGGGGATAAAAAGTGTATACTTGCGCAAAAGGATTTCCTCTTTTATTGGAACGTGAGAGTAAGGAGGGGTTAGCATGCTGTTAGACGAAAGGTATTTGCTGCTGCATGAACGCTTTGGCGTCGGAACCGAGCTTGGGGTGCCCGTCGAAGTCACGCTGTATGAGCTGGCCGATGCGCTGTATTGCACCACCCGCAACGCCAAGCTGATTTTAAGAAAACTGGAAAGTGAGCATTTGATCGAGTGGCTGCCCGGGCTGGGCCGGGGAAACCGGTCAAGGATCGTATTCAAAGCTGACAAGGAAGCCTATTTGATCGAGTACTCCCAGCATCTCGTGGAGCAGGGCGATTACAAACGCGCTTTCGACCTGATCGGCGGATTTGGAAACGGAACGTTCGCCAAACCGAAATTTCTCGAATGGCTTGATAATCACTTCGGCTACAAAAAAGGGGAAGAAGGCGGCCTTGACGATACGCTGATCTTTCCGGTACTGAAGTCACCGCAAACGCTGGACCCCGCCGATTTGATGTACTCGTTCGATTCGCATTTGATCCGGCAAATTTTCGACAGGCTGCTGAGGTTTGAAGAACAGACCGGCACCATTGCACCGATGATCGCTCATACTTGGTCATCCAATGACAGTGCCACGGAGTGGACGTTTTATCTGCGCAAGGGAGTCCGTTTTCATAACGGTCAGGAGCTGACCTCACGCGATGTTCAGTATACGCTCGAGCGGCTTCAGGCCGGGACGGCCAACAACTGGCTGATGCGCGGCGTGGAGTGCGTTGAAACGATCGGCCCGCGGGTGCTGCGGGTCAAGCTGAACCAGCCCAACCGGATTTTTGACCGGTTCATGTGCTCGGCGGCGGCTTCAATTCTGCCCTATGGCTTCGCAGGCTTGGATGAGGACAGCTATTGGGGCCACCCGCTCGGAACCGGGCCGTTCCGGCTGGTCACCTGGACCAGCGGACGGATCGAGATGGCGGCGTTCGACGCCTATTTTCAGGGGAGACCGTATCTGGACGGCGTGGACATCGTGATCATGCCGGAAGACTGCAGCACAGAAATAGACGGGATGGCCAAGGTCCACCACAGCCTGGACACGATGCGCATGGACCGGCATACGCCGGAGGAAAGCTGGCAGGAGATCGAGAAGTTGTGCCAAGGCTGTACGCTGCTGACCTGGAACGTTTCGCACGAAGGGGTGCAGCAGTCGGAGGCGTTCCGGCGAGCCGTGCGGATGATCCTTCATCCCGGAGAGATGGTAGCGGAGCTGGGCGGCGAACGGGCGCTGCCGGCTTTCGGATTCCGCCCGGATGCGAGCCGTTCCCACGCGGTGGAGCCGATGCGTCCCGATCGCGTCCGGAGGGCGCTGGATGAATCGGGATATAACGGAGAGGTCCTCCGCTTTGCATTCCACCAAAAATATGGGGAAGACGGGATGTGGGTCGTAAACCGGCTGGCTGCCTGGGGAATCCAAACCGAGACCCTGGATTATGACCAGTGGCCGGAATCGGATTTGGTCATCTCCGGCCTGGTGTTCCCGGAAGACGAGGTCTGCGAGATCGAAGCCTATGCGCACCGCGATTGCGTCATGCAGACGTATCTTGACGGTGAGCGGATGGAATGGATTACGGGCCGGATCGATGCGGCCGTGGCAGCCGAAACCACGGACCAGCGGCGGATGTTCCTGAAGGAGATCGAGGAACATCTCCGCGATGAGGCGACGGTCATTTTTTTGCACCACCGGAGGCTGAGTACCTATTT
Source organism: Paenibacillus sp. XY044 (assembly GCF_002257645.1). Lineage (GTDB taxonomy): Bacteria > Bacillota > Bacilli > Paenibacillales > Paenibacillaceae > Paenibacillus_AQ. The sequence goes on from NZ_NQMO01000001.1 coordinate 606,030, forward strand.
ACACCCCTCGGTGCGCGGCGTCAGCCTGAATCAGCTCGGGTGGATTGACTTCAAGGACGTGTGGCTGGAACAGGCATGACGGAAGGCTGCGTATGCGAGGGTTCGCCCACAAGAAATAAAGGTTTCGTAAGACGCAAGTTTTAGTTCTTCATGACAAAGCAGGCATGCCCATGGGATGAGTCCCCTAGGCATGCCTGCTTTATTATTGTATAAGCTGATTAGAATTTAAAAATCTGGATCGTCTTTTGCAGCTGGAATACAGCCTGTCTCATCGTTTCGGTTTCGTCGACGACGGCCTCGATCGACTTCATCTGCTCATTCATGGCTGCGGACACCTGCTCCGTGCCGGCGGAGGACTGTTCGGTAATCGCCGAAATGTTCTGGATGGCCGCCGATATTTTACGGGCGCTTTCCAGCATCGAATCGCTTTCATTCGAGAATGCGGTAATTTGCTCGGTTATGTATTGTACGCTTTCGACGATGTGGGCAAAGATTTGCTCGGCCTCGCGAATCCGTTCATTCTGCTGCTGCACCACATCCTCGTTGATTTTAATGTTGTCGATCGCCTGGTGAATGCTCTGCTCAATGCTTCTGACGAGGCTGAATACTTCCTGCGTGGACGTGGTCGATTCCTCGGCGAGCTTGCGGACTTCCTGAGCTACCACGGCAAAGCCGAGCCCATGTTCGCCGGCTCGCGCCGCCTCAATCGAAGCGTTCAAGGACAAGAGGTTGGTCTGTTCGGCAAGTTCGGAAATCGTCTTGGTGATCTTCGTGATGCCATGGGCATTTTTGGACAGCGTGTCAATCGTTTTGGCCACATTTTCGGTCGCTTCGACGTTTTGGCGCATCCCTTCCGCCTGCTTCTCCACGGACTGGCGCCCCTTCTCCACGAGGTTGAAGGTAATTTCGGACTGCTGCTTCATTTCTTTGGTAGAGGCCGCATAGTTGCCGACTTTGAGCTCGATCGCCTGGATCGATTCAGTCATGCCGGCGACATCAGAAGAAATTTCGTTTGCGCCGACAGCCAGCTCGTTGGCGGAGGTGGCGACCGTCGCCATGACGGTTTTGAGCTCCTGATTTTTATCTGCGATGCCGCGGCTGGTATCCATTACCTGGCGAGTGATGCTTGACGCATCGTTCAAAATTTTCTTCAGCTTGTCCACCATGCTGTTAAATGAGCGGCTGACATCGCCCATAGAGCCCGATTCATCAACACGGTTCGTAAAATCGCCTTTGGCAATGCCGGCGGTGGCGTTAGCGATGCTGTCAAATGAAGATGTAAGCGTTTTCTCGATGTAGCGGGCTAAAGGGTAAGTCAATGCGGCAAAGATGACGACGAACGCCGCGCCGATCAGGATTTGCCCGATCAGAATGAAAATAATCAGGGCGGGAATAGCGAACAATGCGGCCACCAAGTAACATCCGGCCAGGACCCGCTGGGACAGAGGAAGATTCTTCAACCAAGACATAGGAAAATAGACCTCCTTCAAATTGAGCTAATTTTACCATATTATAGCATCCATATGAGCAAAAGGTCTATATATGAATATTTTTGTCGATTCATCACATGAAAGAGGTTCCAGGAAGCCATAATAAAACAAAATGATCTGTCAGGAGGTTGACACCCGTATGCGTATAGTGTTGATAATTTGGATGATGGTTCTGGCGGCAGCGGCTGCTCCGGCAGGAGCTGTATCGGCAAAGCCAGCCGATGTTTGCAAAATCGAGAAGAGTCTGTTCAAATCAAATGTCCAGCAGGAAGGAAACGTCTGCAACGTTCATATCAAACGAAGCGACCTGAACGTGTCGCTCATGGGCCGTCCTCTTTCGCCGGAGCTGATGGACCTTGCCCTAGGCGCTACGTTTGAGCATACGGATCCCAAAGGGGCAAACGGAGCGGTAACCGGTGAATTCGCTCTGCTGGAGGACGAAGTCAACCCGGTCATCGACGCCCTCCGCAAAGGAAAGATCAACATCTCGGCCGTGCACAACCATTGGATGGAGCAGGAGCCGGATGTGCTGTACCTTCATTTTCAGGCGGAAGGTGACCTCGCTTCCCTCGGTCATACGGTTTACCATGCGATGGAGGCGGCGAAGCACCCGGCCGCGAATGATGGAAGATAAACATTTCGCCTTAAAGAGAAGAATAAAGCGACATAGGACATGAAACAGGGCTGACCTGAAAGCTGCCATTGGCGCTTTCAAGTCAGCCCTGTTTTGTGTTTATTTGAGGATTGCAGGACGGATATTCCCAAAACATCGTTCTCGTTTCTACGCCTTACTTCCCGCCCGGCAGCACCTTATTCAGCACAATCGCCGCAATGGATGCAGCCAAAATAGGGGAGCCCAACAAATATTGCACGAACGTTGGCAGCGAATGCAAGAAATCTTGCGGGATCATGACGAGAGCCAAGGTCAGGATCATAGGGATCGCGATGATGTACATTTCTTTTTCCGCGATTTTGACGTTCTTCATCACCTGCACGCCGTTAATGGCAATGATGCCGCAGACGATGGTGAAGACACCGCCGATGACGGCCGTTGGAATCGAAGAAATCAAGGCGGCGAGTTTACCCGAGCAGCCGAAGATGACAAACCATACGCCTACGGCAAGGAAGACGCGGCGGCTCGCAATGCCGGTAATGGAAATGATCCCTGCATTGGTGGAGTACCCTGTAACCGGCGTCGACCCGAGCAAAGAAGCGATAAGACAGCTGATGCCTTCCCCGATGACACCCCGGTTTAGGTTTTTATCGGTTAACGGTTTATCGATGACGTTGCTGACGGCAAACCATGTGCCCGTCGTTTCGGCTAACAGGACGAAATAGATAATGACCATGGTAATAATCGCTGAAAGGTTGAATGAAAAGCCGAAATCAGCAAAAGGCAGCTGCGGCATGCTGAACCATTTGGCATCGTTCACCGCAGAGAAATGAAGCACGCCCATAAAATTCGCGGAAATACATCCGACGACTAACGCGACCATGACCGAAATGATACGGAAGATGGAGCCTTTATTGCGGAACAAAGAGCCCAGAATGACAAAAATGATGAGTACGGCGCCCGATATGAGGGCCAACAGCACGTTTTGGTTGATGGTCGCATCTGTGGCACCGTAGATATTATCCCGGATAGCCACAGGCAATAACGAAAGACCGACGATGAAAATGATCGTGCCGCCAACGATCGGCGGAATAAACGATTTTACGATTTTATTGAAAATGCCGGTGAAGCCCAAAATAATGACTAAAACCGCGCCGATCAAGCCGGCGCCCAGCACGGAATTCCAGCCTAACTGCCCGCCGCCGCTGGCGGCATAAATGCTGACGATGGCACCAAGCGGAACATAGGAAGGGCCTTGGGCGACAGGCAGCTTCATGCAAAAATACGTTTGAACGATCGTAGCCAGACCGGCCGCAATAAAGGTCGCTTGAATCAAAGCGCCGGACTGGCCGGAGGATAAACCGATCAGCATCGCGATCAGGAATGGCACGACATAGACGTCCATGGCTACGACGTGCTGTAAGCCAAGAATAATCGATTTGCCGACCGAAATTTTGTCGTCAGGTGAAACGGTCAATTGAGGAACTTGTTCTTGAATTTCTGCTTGCACCGCTGCTTGCGTCGCTGCTTGTGTTTTCACTCTGGAGTACACCTCGAATTTTTTTTGGATTGATTCCTGCGAATCGTGGTTTGTTTTAGTCAAAAGAACGTCAATCAATGCACGGGTCTTCTTCTGCTTTTAACGTGAATGGACTTTTTCGCCCTGTACCCAAACTTCGCGGATGTTTTCGGGCCGGGTCAGGTACATGATTTTTTGGAACACGTCATGTAAATCTTCATTTTGATCAAAGATCGGCAGTCTGGCCGATGGCAGCTTGGTATCGATGATCTGTACATCCCAGGCGTAGTTTTCTTGAATGCGGCCGATCGGCAAGCTTAAGCTCTCGCCTCCTCCGGCCGTAGCCAGGTAAAACGCCTCATTGACCGTAATGCGTGATCCCGGCACACCGCGGTCTTTGGCAGGAAGGGCAGGGTTCACTCCATCTTCCAGCATCCTGGAAGACATGACGGCTTGTCTGACGTTATCGAACAGGCTTGGAGAGAAACCTCCGGAAATGTCGGTCCCGAGGCCGATCTCTACGCCTTTTTCGTGGAGATGGGCGACGGGAATGACGCTGTTGGCAAAATAGGCGTTAGATATCGGGCAGTGAGCGACAGCCGTTCCCGTTTCGGCGAATAAATCCGCGTCATCGTCGCTCAGGAAATTGCAGTGGGCCATGACGGACTTGTCGCGCAGCAGCCCGAAATCATGCAGGGCAAAGGCATCGTTTTTCCGAAACCGATCCCGAACGTAACCATGCGCCCAGTCGCTTTCGCTGCAATGCGATTGCACGTATGCGTCGTATTTTTCCGCCAGCGCTCCCAACCCTTGTAACGCTTCATCCGTGCAGCTTGGAATAAACCTTGGCGTTACGACGGGGAATACGCCTTGTTTCGTAGTTGTGGACAATTCTTTTACGGCGAGAATAAATTGTTCCGTGTCTGCAAGTGCCGTGAGGGTGTCCTCGTCGCGATAGTTTTCGGGGTTTTGCTCCGGGTCGTCCATGACGACTTTCCCGACGAGTCCGCGTTGGCCTTTTTCGGCGCAAATCCGGGCTAGCAATAAACTGGCTTCTTTATGTACGGTGGCAAAATAAAGGGCGGTCGTCGTGCCGTTGGCGAGCAGGGTCCGGACCAAATCGTCATAAACCTCAAGCGCAAAATCGAGATCCGAGAACTTGGATTCCAACGGGAACGTATAGGTATTGAGCCAATCATAGAGCGGAATGTCCAACGCCGTTCCGGATTGGGCCCATTGCGGCGCATGAACGTGCAGATCGACGAATCCGGGCAGAACATACTGGCCATCGGCTAGCTGTTGGAAGTTGTCCTTTCCTTGATAAGCGTCCAGCAAAAGGGGATAATCGGCATCCTCGGGCGCTACGATTTTTTCGATCATTCCATCAGAATTGATGCAGAACAGATGGTCTTTCAAAATTTCAATTTCTTTGGAGGATTTGCTAGAAAATGTCGTTCCTCGAAACAATTGCTTATATTTACTCATGATTACCGCCTTAATGTTCGTTTTTTAAAGAGTTATTTGTTATTATATGCGTTGAAAATGGATTAGTCTATACAGAAAGGCGAATGTTTATCGAGACGGAAAACCGCCTCCCTGGGAAGGCGGTTAACTATTTTTACAAAAGTCTGCATGAAAAAAGTCTAGACTTAGTGCTCACCCAGGGTAGTCCAAGGGCCGTGGCGCTGCAGCTTTAATAACGAAGATAGATCCTGCTGCCGATCCGGGAAGCGGTGATGCCGTTCTCCCTGTAAGGCTGCTGCTGCCAATTGGCGGGGGATGAAGGCCCGCCCGCGGCGAATCCCGACAAATACAGAAAATCCGGATGGATAATCTGGTCGGTCAAGTAGGCGGAGCGGCTGCTGCCGGGTATACGGTACCGGTTAAGCGTGCTGATGATTTCGCCTGAAGTGACGATGCCGACTCCATGACCGTAGTACAGGTCGTCGTCCATTTGGATCGTGTTTTCACCTTGCCACTCGATCCGTTCGGGGTTGACATCCGGATTTTTAAAATATCGGACGTCGCCCAGGTAGGAATCCCGGGAACCCGTTTTTTCAATCAAGCCCAGGTCGCTGTCGTAATGCCAGTCGTACAGGAGCAGATTCGCGAACAGACGGTTGAAGTCCTCTTCCCGAATGGTGTCGAGCACGCCCTTGTACATCACGATCACGATCCCCGTCGCGCACTCGAAGCCGTATGCCCAGCCGTTCACGAAGATGTCGCGGATCCCCTGGGCGGGCGTAACATGGGGTTTGAGCTCGAAACCGCCGCGCCGGTTGAGGTACCAGTACGCTTCGTTGCAGTGGGAATTTTTGAAGGTTTCAAACTGAACCCCGCTCCGATTCAAGTCGGCTGCTGCTCTGACGATCGCTTCGCGGAGCCTAAGCTCAAAGACCAAGTGGGCCGGCGATTCGTAATGGTACACGGTCGTGCTCCTCATCTTCCTGTCGTAAATTTGCCTCCACATATCCGGCCATCCTGACGGGTTCACCGTTTCCCCGCCATTTCCAATCGTAATCACCCCGTTCATCCCTCCCTGCGTTTATTAGAGATCGAAAAAGCCCGCGCATATATCAGCATATGAGCAGGCCGGGCCCGGAAATAACCCCGATTGTCAGATCACAGTGATATAAGCTGTCCTTTGTCAAAATACGGTTTACGTTTGCTTCGGAAGGATGATCTAATATAATAGGTGGAGAAGGTAACTTTTAAGGATCAGACTGGAGCATCCATCATGAAAAAATTCAAAAAGTTTTACGTCGAGCTGACGAGCAAATGCAATCTGGCTTGTACGTTCTGTCCGCCGACGCACCGGGCGACCAATTATATTACGATCGAACAATTTACGCATACTCTGGATGAGATCAGACCCCACACGGAATATATTTATTTTCATGTCAAAGGCGAACCGCTACTTCATCCGCATATTGACCAGCTGCTGGATATTGCCCATGAGAAGGGCTTTAAAGTGAACATCACGTCCAACGGCACGCTGCTGCATAAAGCGGGCCGCAAGCTGCTGAACAAGCCGGCGCTGCGGCAAATGAACTTTTCCCTGCACAGCTTTGACGGGCATGTCGGATCCCAAGACAAAAATGGATATATTTCCAAAGTGCTGTCCTTTGTTAAAGAGGCGGTATCCCAATCGAGCATGATCGTATCCCTGCGGTTGTGGAATCTTGACCCGAACAACGCGACGAATTTGGAGCGCAGCCGGAATCGCGAAATGCTCGAGTACATTGAGAACGAGTTTAACCTGGATTATAAAATCGAGGAGAAGATCGTTCCCGGCAAAGGCATTAAAATTGCGGACCGGATCTACATCAATATGGATCATGAATTTAAATGGCCGGACCTGAGCGAGGAGGAGGACCTGAGCAGAGGCTTCTGCCACGGACTGCGCAATCAGGCGGGCGTCCTGGTTGATGGAACGGTGATCCCCTGCTGCCTTGACGGGGAAGGTGTCATTAATCTCGGCAACATTCACAACACCCCTTTTTCCGAAATTATCGAAAGCGAGCGGGCGAACCGGATCGTCGACGGTTTTTCCCGGCGTGAAGTCGTGGAGGAGCTGTGCAGAAAATGCGGCTACCGCCAGCGCTTTAACTATAAAGCGAACGGCATCGCTTCTGATGAACCGCAGCCCGCCCGCTCTGAATTACAGGAGGCGACTGGACTGTGAAACATTCGTTCGTGTTAAAGGCCGGCTGGAACGGCGGCCGGGACAGCGACGGACAGATCGAAGCAGGCAATCTCCGTACGCAAATTTCCATCCCGAAAGAGATGGGAGGGCCGGGCGTAGGGACGAATCCCGACGAGATGCTGCTCGGTGCCGCTGCTACCTGCTACTTAATCACGCTGGCAGCGATGATGGAGCGTTCGCACCTTCCGGTTCACGAACTTTCGCTCGAGTCGGAAGGCATCGTGGACGTGACGGACAACATTTTTACGTATGTCAGCATTACGCACAAGCCGCATATCGTGCTGGAGCGCGGAGCGACGGCCAAAGATTTGGAGACGGCGGACAAGCTGGCGCATAAAGCGGAAGGCTCCTGCATGATTTCCCGGGCGGTATCCGGCAATGTGGCCCTCGCGACCGATCCGCGTATCGAAACCGTGACGGACTAACCGCGGCAAGCCTTGGAGAGGCGGAGGCCAAACCGCTAAACGTTTGAAGAGACCGCATGGGCAAGCAGCCCGGCGGTCTTTCTGTTTGCTTGGGAAACTTCGGAATGCGCGCACACACCATTGAACAGGAAGCGAACGGAGTCTGCCTCAGGGTTTCGGGCATGCTGAAGGAAGAAAGCCGAAGCGTTCGGCAAGAGCCGGCACGATCGCTTGCCGGACAGACTAGACCACACATTGCCGGAAATCGGCGTCCGGTGGATCTTTTGTCAGGCATCGGTTTGTGTGAAGATAGGTACGGGGGGAATACGTTATGTTTACGGATTTTAAAATTACAGAAGGCCGGCCGTTGACGGTGCAGGTCAAAGAATATTTGAAGCAATGGATCACCAAGGGCAAAGGTAGGGTGGACCAGAAGCTGCCCTCGACGCGGGAGCTCAGCACGATGCTGAACATCAGCCGCAACACGCTGGTGGCGGTATACACCGAGCTCGAGGAGGAAGGGTACATCTATACCGTCCGCTCGAAGGGGACCTTTGTGTCCAAAGTGGGCATCGCCTCGGTACCTTCCTGGCATGTCGATTGGCAGCAGCATTTGAGCCCGGTGGCACAGGCGGCCAATGACCTGGATTTGATGAAGCGCGACTTGCGCGGGGAGAAGGGGATGATAAACTTCGCGAGCATCGCCCCCGACGAGAAGCTCTTCGACCTGGCCAATGTGAAGCGCGCTTTTCTGGACCGGATGGCGATCGAAGGCGAAATTTTGCTCAATTACGGCTATGCCAAAGGATACAAACCGCTGATCGAGTATCTGACGGGTTATATGGAAACGAAAGGCGTCGACATGGACGGTAAAGATATTCTGATCACGAACGGGTTCACGGAAGCCTATGATATGATCCTGTCCTCGCTGAACGTGAAGCAGAAGCATATCCTGTGCGAAAATCCGACCCATCATACAGCCATTAAAATATCCCGGCTCCAAGGATACGATATCACCGGGATCGGCATGGAACAGGACGGAATCGATATCGGAGAGCTGGAGAAGGCGCTGTCCGAAAACTCTTTCGGTCTGGCGTTCCTCACCCCGTCGTACCACAATCCGACCGGTATCGTGATGTCGGCCGAGAAGCGGGTCGAGGTACTGCGCCTGCTGGCAAAGCATCATATTCCATTGATCGAGGACGGTTTTAATGAAGAGCTGCGTTATTCGGGCTCGCACATGGCGCCGCTGGCGGCATTCGGCGGTGAAGGAAACAGCGTGATCTACCTCGGAAGCTTTTCCAAAATATTGTTTCCGGGCATCCGCATCGGCTGGATCGCTGCGGACAGGGACCTGATCGATGCGCTGGTCAGCGTCAAGCGGGCGAGAAACATCCACACCTCCACGCTGGATCAGGCGGTGCTGTATCAATATTTTCACAACGGCAATTTTGAGAAGTATCTGAAACGGGCAAAATCCGAATATAAGCATAAGCATGAGCTGGCAGTAGAGTGCTGCCGCAAGTATATTCCGCACAAGCGGTTAACCGGAACCGGCGGGCTCCATCTGTTCCTGGAGCTGCAGGACGGCATCCGCTCAAGGGATATCCTGCGGGATTGTTATGAACAAGGCGTGGTGTTTACCGCAGGAGACGTTTTTTACACGGACGGCCGGGGCGAGGGAACGCTGCGGATCGGTTTTTCGCGGGTGAGCGATGAGGATCTTGTGCACGGCATCCAAGTCATCGGGAAGGCAGTCCAAAGGCGAATGGAGGAGAATGGATGTTAAGAGTAGGCGTGATTATGGGCGGAGATTCCTCCGAACGGGAGGTGTCGCTGATGACCGGCAGGGAGATTATCTCACATTTGGACCCTGCCAAATACGAAGTCCGGCCGATCGAAATCGCGAGGAAACGGGATTTGCCGCAGCAGCTGGCCGGCATCGACATGGCCGTCATCGCCCTGCACGGCAAATATGGGGAAGACGGAACGATTCAAGGAACGCTGGAGACGCTCGGTGTTCCATACACCGGCAGCGGCGTTCTGGCGAGCAGCCTGTGCATGGACAAAAATATGGCGAAGAAGATGCTCCGTTTCGAGGGTGTAGAGACGCCCGACTGGATACTGCTGACGAGTCCGGATGAACTGGACGTTGTGCTTGCCCCGGAACCGGTCTATCCGCTTGTCGTCAAGCCGAACAGCGGCGGTTCCAGCGTCGGGGTCACACTGGCGCGGGATAAGCAGAGCTTGCGGGAAGCGGTGGAGCGCGCTTTCCAATGGGACGATGAAGTGATCCTCGAGCAGTACATCGAGGGTGAAGAAATCACGTGCAGCCTGCTTAATGGCGAGTACCTTCCGGTCCTGTCGATCAAGCCGAACGGGGAGTTTTTCGATTACACTTCCAAATACGAAGAAGGCGAGAGCGAAGAAGTCGTCGCCAGCCTGGATCCAGAGACCGCCGAACGCGTCAGACGTGCCGCTGAGCTCAGCTGCCGGGCGCTGAAATGCAGCGTATACGCGAGGGTGGATATCATGCTCCACCAGGGCATTCCTTATGTAATGGAGGTCAACACGCTGCCCGGCATGACGCGGACCAGTCTGCTGCCCAAGAGCGCGCAAGCGGCGGGCATTTCTTTCTCCGGATTGCTGGACCGGATCATTGAGGGGTCTTTGGCTGAACGCCGGCGGGAATACGGCCTCGTGGTGTAAGCGATTGGTAAAAGCAAAGGAGCTGCTTTTTGGGCATGATCAGCCTGAAAAGATAGCTCCTTTTTTGGTTAGAACATCGCTTAAGCCGCAAGGATGAGTGAGCCGGCAGGTTCTTACCGAATCGGTCAATACACCCAGTGGCTATGCGGATTATTTGAAGATGCTGCTGATCTCTTCGACCTCGGCATCCGTTAATTGGACGTCCAGCGTCTTCAGGTTGTTCTCCACCTGTTCCGGTCTTTTCGCTCCCGGAATCAGGGCGTCGATGGCCGGCTGCTTCAGGTACCAGGCAAGAACCACATGGGCCACTTCGGCGTTCTTCTGCAAAGCGATCGGCCGCAGCTGTTCCACCTTGTCCAAGTTACGGGTGAATGCATCGCCTTGAAAGAGCGGGATGTTCGCGCGCAAGTCGCTGAAGGTGGTATCTTTCGTATATTTACCGCCAAGCAGGCCGGAAGCCAGCGGGAAATAAGGGACAAACGAGATGCGATTGGATTCGCAGAACGGAAGCAGTTCCTTCTCCGCGCACCTTGCAAAGAGGTTGTATTCGGATTGGAGCACGTCCACATAGCCGTTGGCGTTCGCCTCTTTCAGCTGATCGATGCTGAAATTCGATACGCCGATGGCCCGGATTTTACCCTGTTCCTTCAGCTTCTGCAGCACTCCAACGGCTTCGGCCTTCGGTGTCTGCTCGTCCGGAAAATGAATGTAGAACAAGTCGATGTAATCTGTCTGCAGGCGTCTTAGACTGTCTTCGACCGACTGCTGCAAAAAGGCTGGCGAATTGTCCATCACGACTTTGCCATCCACAAACTTGTGGGCGCCTTTGGTCGCGACGACGGCGTTCGTTCTGCCTTTCTCCTTCAGCACCTCGCCGATCAGCTCTTCGGAACGGCCGGGACCGTAAATGAACGCGGTATCCAGGAAATTCACGCCGAGGTCAAGGGCGGTACGGACTACGTCCCTGCCTGTCTCTTCGTTCAGATTCGGATACAGATTATGCCCGCCGACGGCGTTGGCTCCAAGACCAATCGGATGAATGTGCAGATCGCTTTTGCCTAAACGAATCGTAGCCATGGTTATCCCTCTCTTCTCTAATTTCATGAATGTAAATCCTTCATCATCATATCAAATGTTGAACTGTTGATTCAATATGCACAGTTAAGCGGGGGCACACCAGGGATGTGCCTGGACTCGAAAAAGCCGGGAACGGATGGCTTCCGTTCCCGGCTGATGTGCTGCCATGCATGCCGGATAAAGAAAAAGGATTAGCAATCATATATAAGTCCTATAACAACGCTTCATGTACCCGGTTATTTCCCTTTGCCGACGGCGCCGCTGATCAGCGATGCCAGCAGCTTGGCTCCGTCCGTCTTGAGATGGACCCCGTCGGGCGTAAAGAAGGACTGTCCGCTGCTCGCCTTGTACCAATCGAGCAGAGTCGTATTATCATGGGCGTCTGCTGCCTTTCGAAGAGCCGAGTTGACGGTGCTTTCCCAGTTTCTCGGCACCCGGGTGTTCACGAGCACGACCTGCCGGACATCCTTCAGCGAGTCGAGTAGCCCGGAGAGCTGCTTGGAGCTGAAAGCACCGTTGGTTCCGAGTTCGATGACCACGTAGTCGCCGAGCTTGCCTTCCGTTCGGAGCCGCTCCACGATGTCCGGCGCTTCCGACATCTGCCGGCCGATTTTGGCATCGACGACTATGCCTGGCAAGTACTGCTGCAAATAAGGAGCGGCGTCCAGCAGAATGGAGTCGCCGATGGCACTCACCGCCAAATTTCGCTTGACCGGAGGAGGGGCGTCCGTTCCTTTTGCGGGAGCGCCAGACTCATGCCCGGACGCCTTGCCCGAACTTCCTCCCGTCTCGCCGGTCTTGACGGTAGGCGTACCGGCCGTGCCTACCGGATTTGCGGCCGGTGGGTCTTTGACGCCAGCGGAAGGTGGGGCTTCGGCCTGACCGGTGCCCAAAGCCGCGTCATCCGCAGACTGCTGGCCCTGAGCTGCAGGGGGCGTTTCCGAGTCGGCCGAACCGCCGGTGGAAGTCTCCGTCGAGCCAGCGTCATGACGATCACCGCCGCTTGCTGTTTGCTGGCCGGGGTCCGCGGCATCCGCGTTTCCTGTGCCGCTTCCGGCAGCGGAAACCTCGTGGGACGCCGGGCCGTTGCTGTCAGCCCCCGACGCGGCCGTGCCGAGCGCCTGAACGGTGGAAGCTACCGCAGGTGTCCGGGCGATCCCCGTGCATGAAACAATGACCAGCAGCAGCACGGTAGCCCCGGTGATCCAGCCCTTAAGCGGAATTTGGTCCATCCCAAGTTTGCCGGAACGCAGCTTCTTCCACAGTTTTCCCAACAACCCTCTGCGGATCGGCTCTTCGATCAAACTGTACGACAGCGCAGCAAGCGTTATGCTGGCAGCAACCTGAAATACGGCTTTCAGGACGCTTGTGTCTTCGGCTCCGTTCGTTGTGGATAAAATGATTACTGGATAATGCCATATGTATATGCCGTAGGAGCGAACGCCGAGCCATCGCAGCGGCTTGCAGCCAATCAAGCGGCCAACCCGGCTTGCCGGATGGGCGAGCACGGCCACGGCGGCGGCCGCGGCCAGCGACAGGAGGACTAAGCCGCCTGGATACAGAAATGCGTCGTATTCATTGGTGGTCCAGATCATGACCAGAATCGCCGCCAAGCTGAGCAGGCCGACCCCGTCCAGAAAGCGCCTTGAGAACCGGTCGATCCGGGGGCGCAGCTTGCGGCTGGGCCAAATGATGCTGAGCGCGGCGCCGATCAGGAGCGAAAACGCCCGGGTATCCGTCCCGTAATAAACCCGGCTGGGATCCGTCCCGGGATCGTAAATGATCAGCATCGCCACGGCGGACACCACGGCGGCCGAGAGCATGAACAGAAACATTTTTCCCCGCCGCGGGGCAAGCTTCAATCCGATCAGCAGAAGCAGCGGCCACAGCACGTAAAACTGCTCCTCAACGGATAACGACCACAGATGTCCGAGCGGTGACACCGGACCGAATTTTTCGAAGTACGAAACCTGGTGGTAGATTAGATACCAATTGTTTACGTAAAAGAGGGACGAGATCGCGTCGCCCTTTAAAACGGGCATCGTGGCTGGCCGCGCCAGCGTCACCCAGGCGGTCACCGCGGCGAGCATGACGATCATGGCGGGGAGCAGCCTCCGGCACCGTCTGATCCAAAACTGCTTCAGGTCCAGCGTTCCGTTCCTTCGCCATTCGGCGGTAAGCAGATCGGTGATCAAATATCCGGACAGGACGAAAAATATGCTGACGCCGAGCAGTCCTCCCGGCGCCCAGTTGGCGTTCAGATGATATAAAATGACAGCGAAAACAGCCAGGGTCCGGAGTCCGTCCAGTCCCGGCATATATCTTTTTTCGTTCGGCGAGAGATGAATCATAGCGGCTTACCCGGCTTTCCAGGCAGGCGAGCAGCGCTGTTGTTAACGGTTAGGTATGAGCTTCTTGGGATGTATGTGCGCATTCTTTAGCTGCCTCCAGATAATGATGATCGGGAAAACATAAGTTTTCCAAGTCATACTTTACCATAGGGCACCTGAGGGAAAGTTACAAAATGATTGCGTTCATTTCACATTTTATTCATTATGGATATAGATTGAACTAAAGCTTTGTACTGAACTTCCTGTTATTAACGCCCTTTTATACGGCCTATAACATTCATTTCTTTAGTTCATTCTATGTCGTTAGATCTGCAGAAAGTGGGGAATGAATGAAATGAATGTAATCATGAGAAGAATGAGCGAATTTTCGCCTGTCGAGCTTACGGATCTTTGGAACGAAGGGTTTAAGGGGTATTCGGTCCCCATAACGATGAGCATGGACATGCTCCTCAAGAGAAGTGTGGATCAAGGATTGTCGCTTGCGCATTCGATCGTCGGCTGCGTGGACGGCGTTCCCGTCGGTTTTGTCATGAACGGTCTGCGGATGAATGACGGCGTGAAAACAGCCTGGAACGGGGGAACGGGGATCATCCCGGCATTTCGGGGCAAAGGTATCGGTAAACTGCTGATCCAAGCCAGCCTCGAGCTGTACAAAGCGGAAGGTGCGGAAGTTGCCCTGCTGGAAGCGCTGAGTGACAACAAGCCGGCGATTTCGCTGTACGAACGGATGGGGTATGAAGTCATTGACGAGCTCTACTTCTATGAATGCAAAAGCCTAAAAGATGAATCGCTGGCCGGCGGCGGTTCCGGAGAGCACGAATATCGGCAGGGCGTTCCGCAAGATATCCAAAGGCTGCACCTGCCGGTCAATAACCAGCCCTGGCAGACGCAATGGGAGAGCATCGTGAACGGCGAATCGCTGATCGCCTTTGATCCGGAAGGCCAGCCTGCCGGTTACGCGCTGTATAAAAGGGGCTTTGATAGTAATGGGGCACATACCTCCACATCGCTGTATCAATGCAAGGTTCTAGGCGAGCAAAGCGAAGGAGCCTTGCCGCTGATGAAGGGTCTCCTAAGCGGAGTGTTTGGTCCGTCCAGCCTTGGATTGACCCTGCGCACCGTAAATCTTCCCGGATCCGAAACGATGCTGACGGGCGTGCTGAAGGATGCCGGTTTTGGCATATCGGTCAGCCAGGTACATATGAAACGCAGCGTATAACGGCTCAAGCGTTCGTAAACGGGCCAGAGCTGCGCCGGAGGGTGAGGCACTCCTGAACTCCGTTATACGGCTCATGCTTGTGCAGTTTCGCTGTTATTGTTAAGATATGTTGCGGGCGGTTTTCGATGCTTTACCGAAACCGGACGAGCATTTGGCCTGAACATGGATCAAATGGATCAACTTATGTCGAAATTGGAATCGGTTACATCCGGATCATCGGGCTTGGGACAAACGGCTTTTACAGCACAGGTGATTACTTTTATACCTTGAATCAGGAGGATGCATCATGGCGAGTACAAGTATTATTCTAAGGGTTGAGTTGGATCACGGGAAGGTGACTTTTGGGGATGTCGCGGCTGCGATCAGCAAATCGGGAGGGGATATTACCTCCATCGACGTCATCCGCCCCGGTAAAGAATCTTCTGTTCGGGATATTACCGTTGAAGTGGCAGACACGCAGGAGGATCTCGTCGTTGATTCGCTGAAGCGGCATGACGGCATCAAGCTGATCAACGTGTCTGACCGGACCTTTCTCGTTCACTTGGGAGGCAAAATCAAGGTTCAGCCTACGCTTCCGATCAAAAACCGGGACGACTTATCGCGTGTGTATACGCCGGGCGTGGCCAAGGTGTGCACCGCGATCCACGAAGACCAGGATAAGGCTTATTCGCTCACGATTAAACGCAATACGGTAGCGGTCATCACGGATGGCACAGCTGTACTCGGACTTGGGGATATCGGTCCGCATGCGGCCGCTCCCGTGATGGAAGGCAAGGCAATGCTGTTCAAGCAGCTTGCCGGCGTCGATGCGTTTCCGATCTGCCTGGACACCACGGACACAGAGGAAATTATCCGGACGATCAAAGCCATCAGCCCGATTTTCGGCGGCATCAATCTGGAGGACATCAGCTCCCCGCGCTGCTTCGAAATCGAGACCCGGCTGGCGCAGGAGCTGGACATGCCGATATTCCACGATGACCAGCACGGTACGGCTGTGGTCGTCATCGCCGGTCTCTTGAACGCGCTGAAGGTGGTCAACAAACGGATGGAAAATATCCGGGTCGTCGTGAACGGCATCGGTGCCGCAGGCGTATCCATCTGCAAAATGCTGCTCAGCGCCGGCGTAACCAAGCTGGTTCCCGTTGACCGGGAAGGTGCAATCGTCAGGGGTGGTACATACGGCCACCCGATGTGGCAGTGGCTGGCAGACCAGCCACAGGTGGAGGCGAACGAAGGCTCGCTTAAAGAGGTCATCAAAGGGGCCGACGTGTTCATCGGCGTGTCGCGCGGCAATCTTCTGAACGGGGAGGACATCCGCGGCATGGGCCCGGATCCGATCGTTTTTGCGATGGCGAATCCCCATCCGGAGGTGTCCCCGGAGGAAGCGATCCCGCATTCCCGGGTTTATGCGACCGGACGCAGCGATTATCCGAACCAGATCAACAACGTGCTTGTCTTTCCGGGCCTGTTCCGTGGAGCGCTTGACTGCCGGGCCCGCTGCATCAACGAACCGATGAAGTTGGCGGCGGCGCGGGCGATCGCTTCGGTCGTCTCCGGCGGGGAATTGAACGAGCTGTACATCATCCCGAGTATTTTTAACGAGCAGGTCGTGATCGAAATCCGCAAAGCGGTGATCCAGGCGGCCATCCTGACCGGGGTTGCGCGGAGAATCCCGAAGGACTTCAGATAGCTCCTGCATACAAAAATAGAAGAACCGCCCCTTGCAAAACGATGTCACCCGGACATCGAAGCAAGGGGCGGTTTTTATTTGCTGTCCGCAATTTAGAACGGACACCACATGGAAGCTGAAGTGTTAGGAAAATTTCTTCCGAACATGATGCCGATGGTGCTTCTGTAAAACGATCTGCATTATTCGGATGTTTTCGAAAGTTTATGGGATATTTTGTGTTTATGCCGGGGGCTATAATAACCGTGACGAGAAAATAAAGGGCTTACAAGGAGGCTTTACCCATGAAGATCACAAGACATCCGGAAAATCCGATCGTCGTTCCGGGAATATATGATTGGAGAAAAGTAACCGTATTCAATCCTGCGGTGATCATTGATAACGGGAAGTTTTACATGATTGAACGGACGGCGGAATCCCTGACTCCGTGCAAAAACGTGCTGGGGCTTCTCGAAAGTGAGGACGGCGTCCATTTCACACATGTCAAGGATGAACCGATTGTCACACCGGACATGCTCGGTTTTCCTTACGGGAGCGTGCAGGACCCACGGATTGTCAAGATTGAGGGCACGTACTATTTGAATTACGCGCTGCGCCCATGCGCGATGAGCTATTATCCGACCGGTTCAGGTGTACCTGAGCGTTCTATTCCATCTTATCCGGACGGGTGGGGCGAGGAGGAGGGGCACTGGCTCACCCGTTCCTCCATACTCAAGTCGGACAATCTCTTGGACTGGGAGTTTGTGTCGGATACGACGCCGCTGGATATCAATGACCGCGACAATATTTTGTTCCCCGAAAAAATAAACGGGAAATACTATCTTCTCCGGCGTCCTGAAGAATATGTCGGTGAAGCTTATGGTACGGAGAAAGCCGCAATGTGGATCACGAGCTCGGAGGACCTCATCCATTGGGATGAGCTGGTACTTCTCGCCAAAGCCGAAAATCCGGCGTGGGAGTCTAAAAAAATCGGCGGTTCCACCCCTCCGGTACGTACGGATCACGGCTGGCTGGTCCTCTACCATGGGGTGGACGAGGATACGGTGTACCGCGTCGGAGCGATGCTTCTGGACTTGGAACACCCCGAGAAAGTCATCGCCCGGACGACGGATTATATTATGGAGCCGGAAACGTATTACGAGAAATTTGGCTACCAAATTCCGAATGTCATTTTCCCGACCGGCAATGTGGTGAAAGACGGACTTCTCTATATTTATTATGGCGTGACGGATACGGCGATTGCGCTGGCTACCGTTCCGCTGAATGACCTGGTTCAGCATATTCTGAAGGAAACTTTAGTGTAAGCCGGCTTGGATACTCGGAAATACTATTTTTATGAAAAGAAGGAGAAAGGTATGAATAAATCACGGAATCGATTGAAATGGCTGATGACAGGATTGGTTGCCGTCATTACGATGTTTACTGCCGCTTGCGGTAATAATCAGGCGGACGGCGGAGCAGATGCCAAGAACGGGAAAGTGACGCTGACTATGATGCATCCTTGGACATCGCCAAACGTGGACAATGATGTGTATAAGAAGCGGATCGAAGAATTCGAGAAACAGCATCCCGATATCATCATTAAGCAAGACGGCGTGCCTTCTGCCCAATACAAGACGAAGCTGCGTACCCTCGCTGCAGGCAACAATTTGGCCGACGTTAACGTGTTATGGCCAGGGGCGGATCTGGCCCCGCTTGTGGATGGTAAACTGCTGGCACCGATCAATGACATGATGGATCAATGGAATGCCATTCTACCCGAAAGCGCACTGGCCGGCTTTAAGGTCGGTGACCAGCAGTATGCCATTCCTACCAAGCAGACTTTCGTGGATATTATCTACTATAACAAAGAGATGTTAGCCAAAGTGGGCTACAACCAGTTCCCGGATACCTATGAAAAATTCATCGATGCGGTGAAAAAACTGAAGGAAGCGGGAATTACGCCGATTTCTTTAGGAAATAAGGAGCAGTGGCCGCTGCAATCCTCCTACCTGTCCATCATCGGCGACCGGTTTACGGGCAGCGACTTTTTGACGAAAGTGATGAACAAGGAAGCCAAATTTACCGACCCGGATTTCGTCAAGGCGATCTCCGTGATTGATGAACTCAGCAAACTGAAAGCGTTTAATACCGACGCTAACAATATGGATACGGTGCAGGCACAGGATTACTTTATCCAGGGAAAAGCGGCGATGCATATTTCCTCTTCGACCGTTGACGGCCGCATTCGCATCCAAAACGATGAAGGGGACAAGTTCGGCATAGCGCTGTTCCCGAAAGTAGCCGGCGGAAAAGGAGATCCGGCCAAGAGCGCCGGAGTCGTTCAATACGGCATCGGGATCAAAAGCGGATTGGACGAGAAAAAGCAGCAGGCCGCCGAAGAGTTTCTGAAGTTTTTCGTGAACGAGGATTTGTATAAACAACTCATTACAAGCGGGGTCGTTGTTCCTGCAAAAGTGGATATTCCCGCAGATGCTAGTAAGTATTTGAAAGAAATGATGGAACTCACCAGCAAGGGAACCGCTCCGGTATTCGACAGCGTGATTCCGACGCAGGTGGTCGACGTCATGCAAAACGGTCTTCAGGCGCTGACCGTTGGCCATGGGACTCCGGAGCAGGTAGCCAAGGATGTCCAGGAAGCCTTCGATAACATGAAATAGCAAGGCACCTGCGAACCTGTCCGTACATGAAATGAAAATGTTGAAGGAAACCTGGGCCCCCGGGTTTTCTTCCTTTCATCAGGGTCGCATGAGTGGGGTGAAGAAAAGGAGGAACCGCATATGCACACCTTAAAAGGGACGAAGCTTGCCATCTTTCTCGGCTTGTTTCCTGCGCTTCTCATTTACCTGGGAATCGCCATCGTTCCGATCGGGTTGTCGCTGTACTACTCGCTAATGGATTGGAACGGCATCGGCTCCATGAGCTTTGTCGGCTTGGATAACTACTTGGACATATTGAAAGACGACATTTTTTGGCTGTCGGTCAAAAATAACATCATCATCATGGTGACGGGGCTGGCTGGCCAGATCCCGCTGGGACTTTTGCTCGCCCTTCTGCTCAACCGCAAGATCAAAGGTTCCGGATTGTTCCGGACGATAGGTTTTATGCCCGTCGTTATTTCTTCGGTTATGGTGTCCATGATCTGGGGCATGGTGTACAACACGGAATATGGAATGCTGAACAATGTGCTCGGATTATTCGGCGCGGAGAGTTGGAAGCAGAATTGGCTGGGCGATTCCAAATGGTCAATGCTGTCCATCAGCATCGCCTACATTTGGCAAAACTGCGGACTATATATGGTCATCTTTCTGGCGGCATTGCAAAACATTCCGGACGAGGTCAACGAAGCGGCCGAACTGGATGGGGCGACCGGTCTAAAACGTGCGCTGCGCATTACGATTCCTATGATCCGCGGGACGATTATGGTAGGCGTTGTGTACAGCATCAGCAACTCTTTCCGTGTATTTGATCTTATACAAATCATGACTGGAGGCGGCCCTGCCCATCAGACCGAGGTCATGACGATTTACATGTACAATAGTGCCTTTATGAATATGCGCTACGGATACGGGAGTGCGGTTTCGATATTGATTCTTCTGTTCAGTTTGATCGTCATTAGTCTGCTAAACCGCCTTGGAAGAGAAAAAAACGCTTAAAGAAAGGAGGTTTTCCCTTGGTCAGAAAGTCCAAACTGTTCCACATATTTGCATACACTTTTTTGAGTCTGTTCGCTATTATAAATATAGTTCCGCTATTTTGGATGGTTGTCAATTCGTTTAAGGATGAGCAGGAATATTCCAGAAGTCCATTTTCGCTCCCGACGCATTTGCAGTTTTCCAACTACGCCGGAGCCTGGAAAGTGGCCAATATGAACACGTACTTTTTGAACAGCATCATCATTACCTTCGTGTCGTTAGCCGTCACGGTACTGCTCGGTTCGCTCGCCGCCTATTTTTTGTCGCGGTTTACGTTTAAGCTGCGGGGGACCGTGTACGGATTGTTCCTGTTAGGCATGCTGGTGCCTATTCATGCGACACTCATTCCGATCTTTCTGATCATGCAAAAGGTGCATTTGCTGGATACACGATTAGCGTTGATTCTGCCGTATACAGCGTTCCATCTTTCTTTGACCGTGTTTATCCTGGAAGGTTTCATGCGGGGATTTCCGAAGGATCTGGAAGAATCGGGGGTCATGGACGGTGCAGGGATTTATCGCATTTTCTGGTCTATACTCCTGCCGATCACAAGACCAGCCCTGGCTACGGTCGTTATTTTAAATTTCATTTATAATTGGAACGAATATTTGTTTGCCCTTGTACTCATAACTTCGGGTTCCCTAAAGACACTGCCTCTGGGTCTTTCCAACTTTGCCGGTATCGAAACGGCCAGTATGACACTGCAGATGGCTGCGCTCACGATTGCCTTGATCCCGATTATTATATTTTATCTGCTGCTGCAGAAGCAGCTGGTAAACGGTATGACGGCAGGGGCGGTCAAAGGGTGATACGCAGGGCAGCCTGAAGGAGAAGATCGCATGAAGACAAGCTTCAAAAGGCATCTAGGCAATTTCAGCTTGAAAAAGAAGGCGCTTGTCATATTTTTGCTTTTCGTCATTTTGCCGACCCTTGGGGTTGGCGTCGTCGTTCAGCATAAATTTAATCAGATCCTGGAAGAACGCTTTATTAACTCGACCAAACGCAATTTGGACAATGTGTCGAATCAGCTGGAAGAACAGACCGCGATGGTGAAGGACATTGCCAATTATTTGATTCTCAGCCCGGATATGAGGACTTTTCTTAGAAGCAGCCCTCCGCTCACGAGCGATCAAAAGACGGATCTCAAGCGGAAGATCGAAGACTTCCTGACGTTCCAGCTGATGTCGAAGAGCTACATCCGTTCGATTGAAATTTCCGGATTGAACGGGAGTTTCATCGGGATGGGAGAACCGTTCTACGGGGACGAGGCGCGGTGGATGGAGCTGGCCAGGCAGCGGAAGGGAGGAATCGTCTGGACGGGAGGGTATGAGCTGAACAGCGGATGGAACGGACGTGTCCGCGTGCTGTCCTTGTTTCGTTTGCTGAACTCGTACAGCGAAATTACTAATCCTCTGGGCAGCTTGATCATTCGTCTGGATGAGGCGAGCATCGTGGAGCTTCTGGAAAAAGGGATTTTCGAGGAGGGCAGCGGGAGCGTGTTCATCGTTGGGGATCAGGGGCAGACGATTATGGAATCGAAGCATCAATTGCCGGAGGCATATGTACCGGACGATGCGCTGAAGAATGCGCTTGAAAACAGCAGAGACGGCTTTATTACGGCGAAAATAGAGGACAAGCGGTATCTGACGCTTTATAACCGGATCGAAAATACGGGTTGGACGATCATCTCGATGATTCCGGAAGTGAAGGTCAATCAGGAATTCCGGAGCGTTAAAATATTGATGCTCTTCATTATCACTGTGATACAACTTCTCGGACTCACGGCTCTCATCGGGTTTCATTATACGATTATCCGCCCGATTCTCCGGCTGAAAAAGGAGACCAACCGCGTGACCTACGGCGATTATAACGCTCGGGTTCCGGTCAATTCCCGAGATGAGATTTCCGAGCTCAATCGAAAATTCAATGAAATGGTGGTCACGATCAAGGAATTGATTGAGCATAAATATAAGCTCGAGCTCCGTCAGCGGGAGTCGGAACTGAAGCTGATGCAGAACCAGATGGACCCCCATTTTTTGTATAATACGCTCGATATGATCCGCTGGACGGCTAGAATGGAAAAAGCGTCGAAATCGAGTCAACTGATTGAGATGCTCTCGAAGTTTTTTCGCAGCAGCATCGACAATGGGAACTACGAGACGTCTCTCTACAAAGAAATGGAGTTTGTGCGGTCATATTTGTATTTGCAGCAGCATCGCCTTGGTGAAAAGCTTCAGTATGCGCTGTTCATGGAAGCCGGTATCGAGCAGGCGGCGATACTGAAAGCGACCATTCAGCCCTTGGTGGAAAACTTTATCAAACATGGGTTGGACAAGAACAAGCCACGGCATATCGTGCGTGTGAGATGCTACAAGAACACCGGCGAAATCTGGATAGATGTCGTTGACAATGGATCGGGAATGGAGCCAGAACGTAAAGAAGCTGTTCAGGCCTCGTTAGAACATGCGGGGGCAGACGTCAACAGGGAGGGCGCCATGATGAACATACACGATAGACTTTCAATCTATTTCGGTGAAGGATTCGGGCTGCAAATCGTTCAGACTTCTATGGACGGAACTTGGGTGCGGCTGCGGATTCCGGATGCTGACACACGGCTTGGCCTGGCGGTGGACGAAAATGACGGTTAACTCGGAACAGTCCAGAAAAATTAGGATGCTTATCGTCGATGATGAAGCTGTGATCCGCGAAGGACTTCATCATACGATCGATTGGGTGGATTTTGGTGTCGAAGTTGTCGGGGAAGCGGAAGATGGCAGAGAGGCGCTGCAGCGAATCGCAGAATGCGGCGGCGTCGATCTCGTCCTCTCGGATATCCGCATGGACGGCATGGATGGGCTGCAGCTTGCGGAACGGTTGAAGGTCCAATATCCGGAGGTGTGTATGATCCTGGTCAGCGGCTATGAGGATTTTGATTACGCGCGCCAGGCGATGCGGCTTGGTGTGACGGATTATTTGCTTAAGCCGGTGGATATCGATGAACTGACAGCCGTCGTGAAGGGAGTTGTCAGCCGTGTCGACCGACAGGAGGATATTGGACTGCAGGAAGCGAGGCTTTGGTTTGCAGGTCTTGTCAGAAACGGTTTCGCATCCGGCAAAGTTCCCGCCTGCCTGCAAGGGACGGAATATCGTATTGTGGCTTCGCAGATCGCCGATTATCATGACCGGTTTGGCAGAACGGCATCAGATGAATTGGAAGCGCTCCAAAACCGGTGGATGAAGGCGATTCACCGTCCGTTTGACGATGATCATTGCCTGGAATCGGCATCCGTCATGAAGAGCGAGAATCTGATGATTTCGCTGATCGTGATGAAGCCCCCTCAGGAGCGTCCGAATTGGGATGAACTGCTAAGCGAAATGATTGCATGCCTTGAAGAAATGGGTACCGTTTACTTCGGCATCTCAGCACCTTTCAACACGCTTGAGAGTGCTGCATCCGCTTGCACGGCAGCGGTCGGCCTGCTTCCGTATTATGTTCTGGAAGAACAGCAATTGCTGCTTCCTGAATACCGTGAAGCCATGGAAATGAAGAGGGTGATTCCAAACTATGACACGGTGACGGATGTCCGGGAGCTGGTCAGCAGGCTTTTTAAACAAGATCCTGAGGAACTGGGTGCATATATCGCCGACATGTTTGCCGTATTTCGGCAAGCTGGACTATTACTGGAGGATATCCTCCATATTTATGAGGAATTGTGGGCACTGCTGCGCCAGCAGCTGCGCCGGAGCGGTATGCCGGATATGGATGCCGGGATCAAGGCGTCTGCCGACTTGTATATTTACAATTCGTACGATTCTCTTCAAAAGCTAATGCTGGACGAGATGCTGGAACTGCAGCGCCAAGTCAACGTAAGCGGGCTGGATAAGTCCTACTGGATTGTAGAGAAAGCGAAGAGATATATGGATGATCAATTCAGAATGGATTTAAAGGCTTCTGAGGTTGCCTCCTGGCTGAAAATCACGCCAAGCCATTTCAGTTATATATTTAAGCAGAGTACGGGCAAGGGCTTCACCGAGTATATGAACGAGAAACGGATTAACCATGCTAAAAAGCTCCTTGCAACGACCCATGATAAAGTATTCGAGATTGCGGACCAGGCGGGGTACAATGAGTATAAATATTTCGTATCCGTGTTCAAGACGTATACGGGAATGACTCCTAAGGAATACCGCGGGCTGATGGCCGGTAAAAAGGCCGAGGGAGAGTAGCGCAGGAGATATCGAGAGGGGACTTGAGGATGGAGAAATACAGGCAGCCCGGTTATTCGATTGAGGAAAGGGTCCAGGATTTGATCGCAAGGATGACCCTGCAGGAAAAGATCGGACAGCTGAACCAGCGGATGTATGGTTGGGACGCTTATGTCCGGACGGGCGAAGAGATCACACTGACCGATGCTTTTAAAGAGGAGGTCGCTCGCGGCGGAGGAATGGGTGCGCTGTACGGATTGTTCCGCAGCGATCCTTGGTCCGGCGTACATTATGGAAACGGAATCCCGACAGAGAAAAGCGCGGAAGCCGCCAACAAGGTTCAGCGTTATGTCGTCGAAAATACGCGGCTGGGGATACCGGTAATGCTGACAGAGGAGTGCCCTCATGGGCATCAAGCGTTGGACGGAACGCTGTTTCCTGTCAACTTGGGCGTAGGCGCCACCTGGAATCCGGAACTGATGCAGCGCGCCAGTTCATACATCGCGGCGGAGATCCGGAGCAAGGGAGCCCACATTGGGCTTGTATCGGCTCTTGATATATTGCATGACCCGCGCTGGGGTCGTTCCGAAGAATGTTTCAGTGAGGATCCTTATTTGGCTGCGCGGTTTACGGAAGCGGCGGTACGGGGAATGCAGGGCACTACGCCCGAAATGCTGGCGGGTTCAGACAAAGTGGCTGTTGTGCTCAAGCATCTCTGTGCCCAAGGGGCCGCGCAAGGCGGGCGGAACGCCGGGCCTGCGGCGATCGGCGAACGGGAGCTGCGAGAGATTCACCTGCCTGGCGCCATGGCGGGGGCAAAGACGGGAGCAGCGGGCTTCATGGCAGCCTATAATGAAATCGACGGGATTCCCTGTCATGCCAATCATACCCTTTTAACGGGCATCCTTCGGGATGAATGGGGATTCGAAGGGATCGTGATGGCGGACGGCGTCGCCGTGGACAGGCTTGTAGCGCTGACGGGGAGCCATGAATCTGCTGCCGCCCTCGCTTTGTCCGCAGGCGTTGATTTAAGCTTATGGGACACTGCGTTTTCCACTTTGGAAAAGGCGGTGGGCCAGGGGTTGATCTCCGAGCAATCCATCGATCGTGCAGTAAGCCGCGTACTTCGCCTCAAGTTCCGGCTCGGCCTTTTTGACCGCCCATATGCAGATGAGACTCTGGCCATTTCGGCCGTAGGTGCTCCTGCAGCGCGGGAAACCAATCTTCAGCTGGCACGGGAGTCCATCGTCCTGCTTAAAAATTCGAATCAGCTGCTGCCGCTGGACATCCCGAAAGGGGAGAAGCGGAAAATCGCAGTCATCGGTCCAAACGCCGATCGCTTGTACAACCAATTGGGAGATTATACGAGCGTGCAGCGGGAAGGGAAAGGGACGACCGTTCTACAAGGCATTCGAACGTGCGCACCGGAAGGGGTCGAAGTGGTCTTTGCGCTTGGCTGTGGAATCCGGGACGGATCGACAGCAGGCTTTACGGAAGCTGTTGCTGCCGCCCAGGACGCGGATGTGGCGGTGTTGGTGCTCGGTGGAAGCAGCGCCCGTCAGTTTAACGGGGTCTTTGACAGCAATGGTGAAGCCATCGTGGGAGAAGGAAGCCCCTCCGAAATGGACTGCGGCGAAGGCGTAGATTTAGCCAGTCTTTCTCTTGGCGGTGTTCAGGAACGGCTGGTTGAGTCTATCGCTGCTACGGGCGTACCGATCGTTGCTGTCATGATTCAAGGCCGCCCTCATGCATTAACCGGCATTGAGGCGCACTGCGATGCGATATTATGCGGGTGGTATCCTGGAACGGAAGGGGGACAGGCCATTGGGGAGATTCTGTTCGGGAAGGTAAATCCAAGCGGAAAACTGCCGGTCTCCATGCCCCGTTCCGTGGCTCAGCTGCCCGTTTACTATAATCAGAAGGACCCGGGAAGACCTCGTCATTACGTTGATATGCCTTCATCTCCTCTATATCCTTTCGGTTATGGACTTAGCTACACGACTTTTGAATACGGGGATGTGGCCCTTTCCACCGACCGGATCAAGGTGAACGAGTTGGAAGCTGGAGAACAGGTGACCGTAACAGTCGGGATTGTTAATGCCGGGCCGCTCAGCGGCGCCGAAACGGTCCAATTATATATTCGGGTGCGGGAATCTGGCATTAGCCGGAGGATCGCCGAACTTAAGGGATTCCGGAAGATCGAATTGGCATCTGGGGAGCAGCAGACCGTCGTTTTCAAACTTGGCCACGAGGAGCTGGCGTTCTGGAATCAGGACATGCAGTTTAGGGCACAGCCCTGCCGGGTCCGGATCTTGGTCGGAGGGAATTCCATGGATACATCCGAAACGGATTTATGGATTGTCCCTTAAAAGAAACCCACTTGTTGTAACCGAATTAGTCTGACACAAGATAAAACCCGCCTTCCAGAAGGCGGGTTTTATGCTGCATGATTTAATCCATAGGTGTGCCGCTTTAAGGGAGCATTCGATCACAAAAGAAGCGAGATGATGATCCCTTCAGAAGTTAAGCGGCATTACTTTTACAATACCATTAGGGATCCGCTTATTTACGCAGCGCTTCCGGATCGATCGGAGGGACCAAGCCTTCGCCGGCCGCCCGGGTCAGCAGCGAAGTGATCGCGGCGTATCCGTCGTCTCCGAGATTGCGAGTAAAGTCGTTGACGTACAGATCAATATGCTGCTGGGCGACGTCAGGATCAAGCTCCTGGGCATGGCTCAGCACATATTCCCGGGAAGCTTCAGGATGGGCCCAGGCATATTCGACGGACTCACGGATCCAGTTTTCGATCGCGGCCAAGTCGAGGGAACGCTTGGCGATGATCGCGCCCAGCGGAATCGGCAGACCGGTGTCGCTTTCCCACCAGCTTCCGAGATCCGTCATCAAGGATAGTCCGTAGGACGGATACGTAAATCTGGCTTCGTGAATGACCAGACCTGCGTCAATCAAGCCGTCGCGGACGGCAGGCATGATTTGGTCAAACGGCATCACCACGATTTCGCCAATACCACCAGGCACGTTCTGGGCGGCCCACAGTCGGAAGAGCAGGTAGGCGGTCGATTTTTCGCTCGGTACGGCAACCCGGCGTCCGCTGAGTTCCGACGGATCGGCTTGGCCGCCTTTGGTCAGTACCAGCGGGCCGCAGCCGCGTCCTAAAGCGCCGCCGCAAGGAATGAGGGCGTACTCGTCCAGGACCCATGGCAGGGCGGCATAAGAGATTTTAAGCACGTCCAGGTCGCTGCCCGGGTTCGATGCCAGGTTATTCGTAATATCAATATCCGCATAGGTCACTTCCAGCTCCGGCGCGCCGGGAATGCGGCCGTGTGCCACAGCATGGAAAACAAAAGTGTCGTTAGGGCAAGGGGAAAATGCAATTTTCATCGTTTCAATACCTCCACTAAGATTGAGCTTGCTGCTTCAAGTGCTTCGAAAGCTTCTTTCATCCGCCAGGCGGAACGGTCACGGGGACCGATTGCATTCGATATCGTACGGATTTCAAGGCAAGGGAGTCCGAACAGCCGGGCGGCCTCGGCAACGCCGAAGCCTTCCATCGCTTCCGCGGCGGCGCCCTCGTACCGCTGCCTTAACTCGGCGGCGCTTTGCGCCGAGCCGGTCCCGGTCGTGACCGTCAGGACCGTGCCGCTGCGAACCGCCAGTCCGGCGGAAGCCATGGCTTCCTCGAGGCGGCGGACGAGCGGGAGATCCGGCTCGAAGCGCGAACTGCCGAACCCGAGCTCGTCCACGCTGAGAAAGCCGTCCGGCGTCTCCGCGCCGAGATCAGCCGCGATGAGCTGATCGGCAATGACGATCGAGCCGATGCCGGCCCGATCCGTAAACCCGCCGCCGATGCCGGCGCTGATGACCAGGCCGTATTCATTGCCGGACAGAACGCGAGCCGTGCGGGCGGCAGCGGAAGCCGGCCCGACGCCGGCCAGCTCGACGTCGATGAAATCCGGGCTCCCGAGTCCGCGAAGAACCGCCTCCCGCTCGGCCTCGACGGCCGTCATGATCAGCACCCGGGAGTGATTGTTTGTTGGTGAATTCATGGGCGTACCTTCTTATCGTATAGTTTTCAGGCCGTATATGCAGCTTCAATATATAACCTTATCCTGATCGGAGGCGTGTGTAAAGTGGAGGGAGGCAGGGAGTCTGGCCGTTATCCGATAAAAACGAAGAAACCCCCATGCCTTTTTTCAGGCGCAGGGGTATCGAGTACCATGCATTCATCCGGTGATATAGGTGTTGGAATGCTTAATGATGACTTTTACGTTCACGTCCTTAATTTCTATTTTGGGAAGGATCGGACCCGGGGAGACGTTTCGTTTCCAGCTATCATAGTGGTGGCGGTATATCCACTCCTCGAAGCCGAACAAGTCGATATTTTTATTTTTCGCATCGTTAAACTCCTTCATGATGTCCTTTTTCAGGATCGACTGGGCCTCCTGCTCCATCAAATGTTCCGAAATCCCGGCCTGGGTATGCGTTTCTAACACAGTGGCATTGACTGTAAGGTTGATATTCAAGTTTAAGCTGTCTGAAGTATCCGGGTCTATTGAGATTTTCGTATGCGGCCCCGACAAATTCAACGTATTGTTCCGGCCGCTTTGTCCGGGAAGGCTGAGCGGATATCTTAACATATGGCTGTACCGGATCAGTCTGGCGCCCATCATGTCCTCCTCCGCGACCCATCCCTCGTTCGCTCCTTTGTTGATGACAAACACGCCGGTGAGCTCCATCATGGTGGGCGTTTTATCCTTTTGGTTAGCCACCCATTTCCGGTCCGTTACGGACAGGACCGGAAGCAGCACGCTGGTTGCAGGCTCCCGGATGCTGTTAACTAATTTTTGCAGCTGAATCGGCAGGATCGCGGATCGCTGTTTATAGGTCTCCTTAGGCTCAAACATTTCCAGCACCAGAGGAGACTGATTCAGTGTCGTATCTGCCGTGAAAATCGACGTGATCGGTTTGTCGGTTCCGTACACCCAGGCTGTATACCGCAGCTCTCTGGAACGCAGGAGGCTGTCGAAAATATCCTCCAGCTTTCCCAGCGCGGATTTCGTAATTACGATCGCTTTAACGTGCGTCCATAGCGTATGATGCTGGGCGGACCTGTAAATATCGTTGATGGCCAATAACACGGTGGAGCCTTCGCCGATCCCGACCCATGTAGATGCGGGCTTGGAATCCCCGCCGCCTTCCTTAGTCCCAACGGCGGAGAAATCGGTCAGCTTGACGTATACGACATAATGGTCCTTTTCATAATCGATGCCGAGCGCCGTCACGATATTCATATCCTGTACTGCCTTCAAGTCCCAACAGCCGGTCAACAGTAGGGAACAGACCAGAACAACGATGATGGCTTTCATTCGTTAATCTCCCTTGCGCGTATCGTCCTGCGTCCGCAGCATCCGCGGACGGTACTTGAACAGCTTGATCGGCTTTCGGAACAGTCCTTCCCAGAAATCCCTGGCGATATAGGGGGAAGCGGGAGCCAGATAAGGAACCCCGAAGTTTTCCAGCGTGGCCAGGTGGAGCAGGACGGAGAACATCGCGATAAAAAATCCGAACATGCCCAGGCAAGAAGAAAACAGGAGAACATACAGCCTAATGATGGCCGTCGTCCCCGAAAGAATTTGATTGACCAACGTAAAGGTGGCGATAATCGTCACGGCCACCGTCACAACCATCGTCGGAGACGTAATTCCGGCCCGGATGGCAGCATCGCCGACAATGAGCCCCCCTACCACCGTTACGGTCTGGCCGATCGATTTGGGGAGGCGGGTGCCCGCTTCATGGAAAACCTGGAACAGGAACAGCATCAAAAAGCATTCCAGCGGAATCGAGAATGGCAGTCCGTTTCTGGAATTCATAATCGTTGCCAGCAGCGGAGTCGGAACCTGCTCGATGTTGAAGGTGGTCAGCGCCACGTAAAATCCAGGCAGGAACATAGCCATGAAGAGACCCGAAATCCGCAAAAACCTTTGCACCGAGACGATGTGAAAGGGCATATTGGAGTCTTCCGGCGATTTGATCAGACTGAAGAGTGTGATGGGAGCGATAATTCCCATTGGGGAACCGTCGAACATAATCACGAACCGGCCGGCCAAAAGGCTGGATGCGACATAATCCGGTCTGCCGACATAATCGGTCAGCGGAAACACGCTTTTGACCGACCCCTGAATGAGGTTTTCGATTTGTGTGGTGCCGATGATCGCATCCCCGTTGAAACTTTGAATCTTCTTCCTGATTTCATCAACGATATCCGGGTTAATGATATCCCGGATGTACATCAACGCGATTTGGGTGTGGCCCCGCTCGGAGAGGACGAATTTTTCTACGCAAAGCGACTGTGTCCGAAGGCGTTTGCGAATAAGTGCGAGGTTCATACTCAAATTCTCGGTAAATCCGTCCTGGGGTCCCTTGATGGAAGATTCCGTGGAAGACTCCTCCGGGGTCCGGGATGGCGTGCTGCTGACATTCAATTGGTAAAAGGCGTTCATGTGCTGGAAATACAGAATCAGCATTCCCTGGAACACCTGGGTATCGAGCTCGGACAGTAAATTTTGGGTCTTCAATTCCTTCAGCGGCAGCGATTGATAAGTCCGGATGCTGTCTCTGCTGCCGAAACCCGTTTCCTTGTACATTTGTTCCAGCCTGGGGAGGACAAACTGGTTGATTTGGACCTCGTCCGTCATACCTTCGCAATAAATCAGAAGGATGGACTGCTTCAGGTCTCCTTCCCCTACATAAAAGGGATGAAGGACGACATCGCCGCATGGCTCATAATACTTTTGAAGGAACGGGATATCGATGTCTTCCAGGCTGACTTGAGGCTGCTCTGTGCTAGTTGTCATGGTGTTCTCTTCCTTTCTTTCCGGATGAAATGAGAGCCAAAGCAAATAAAATGAGGATCAAGGCCCCCAAGAAGGCGGCAGAAAAAGGGAAATAATAACTTTTTAAAATTTTCAGGAAATTCGTATCGTTCAGTCCGGTCAAGCATATGAGGAGAATCAAGCCAGCAGCGGTAACGTATGCGACAATTCGCGGTAGCTTTTCTTTAATGTTCCAAACATCAACGATAAAATACAGGGCTAGAGAAATCCGGATGAAGGCTCCCGACAGCCATTGATATATGGAGAAAAAGTCGGTTTGAGCGATATATTTTCCAATGGTGGCCACGCGCCACTCCTCATACGCCGGATACATTTGCCTTGCTGCCTCATAAGGATCAAAGATCGTGATGGCGCCGATCAGCGGCCCCATGGTCAGTCCCGTCAGGGCCAAG
Organism: Paenibacillus sp. XY044; assembly: GCF_002257645.1. Taxonomy (GTDB): domain Bacteria; phylum Bacillota; class Bacilli; order Paenibacillales; family Paenibacillaceae; genus Paenibacillus_AQ. Next base: position 638,009 of record NZ_NQMO01000001.1, read on the forward strand.
GCAAGGACGTATAGCTGCCAGGCCTTCGCAGTCTTCGCCAATTTGGGCTGGATAAACAGGTACATGATAATTTCAAAGGATCCTGCACATGAATGGGCCAAGCCGTAAAACACAGGCCCCCAGCCTTTGGACAGAACAGGCAGCAGCTGGCTGTAATCCTTGGTTTGAAAATTGACCGTCATGATAAAAAAGCCCAGAAGAACGACGAACGGCAGGAGGAGGCCGGCGGAGATGGCAATGGGTTTAAAGCCCATGATCGCGGCATATAGGCATAGAAGCAGCAGGACAATGGTTGTTATGGATATCGGCGTTTCGGTCAAAAAGGTGATTTTGGCCCAAGTGGTCGTATCAAACAACGTATAAAAGCAAATCATGTATAAAAATAAGCTCATGACGATGCGCAGAAGAACGGCGGCCACAAGGCCGTACTCCTGACTCAGCCATTCGTGAATGGAGCGGTTTCCCATTCGTTTGGCCACAAAATACGTCATACCCGTTACCACCATCAGCGGCAGAATGGACAAGGTAACCGAGATCCAAGAGTCCCTGCCCGAGCCCTGCAACAGAAACGGAATGATAAACACATGGTTCATCATCCCGACGGACAGCAGGATGATCATGAAGCCTTGCGACAAGCGCGCTTTAAGTACTTTCATACAGTCACCTCCAGGTAAAGGATGGATCTAGATCCATTATTAACCGGGAGGTTCACCCCGATACTTCCTTTAATTAAAATGACACATGGCGCGAAGAGTGACGATATATTAGAATAGATAGGTCTGTATCTTTAGGAGGGCTTCTTTTGAGGCACCGATTCCCGATCCAGGGAACGTGCGAAGACAAGAAAGTTGAAAGTGAGAATTTGCCATGATGATTAATAACCGGATGACATTTGAAAACCTGTGCTTGCGGAATGAACCGCTTGCGAACCACTCGTCCTATCAAATCGGCGGAGATGCGAATTTCTTCGCCATGCCCGAAACGGCTGAAGAGCTGATCACGCTGCTGCAGGGATGCAGAACCCACGGGCTGGACTATTTTTTCTGCGGGATGGGCTCCAATCTTCTGTTTCCCGACAATCCGCGTAAGGATACGCTGTACATTTCCCTGAAAAGGCTGGTTTATTGGGAGATCACCCCGAGCAAATGGTTTATTTCCTCAGGGACGCCGATGTCCATGCTGTCGATCGCAGGCCTGATGTATGACATTCCGGGCTACGAGTTTACTTATTTGCTGCCGGGCGGCTTGGGGGCTGGCATTTACATGAACGCCAAGTACAACCACAAGCAGATCAGCGACATTATCAAAACGGTGTATTATGTGGATCTTGAGGATCCTGCCTTATCGGTCCAATCGATTGATGTCAGCCAGTGCAAGTATGGCTATAAGCAATCCATATTCCAGATGAATCCGTGGCTCATATTGGGAGCGGATATGCTGGCCGTACCGGAGCAAATGGATCCGGAGCGGGCGAACCGCCTGCTCAGCCGCTGGAAGGACAAAGAGGGGATGTCGTCTCTGTCCTCGTTCTATTCGTATATGGCCGAAGAGGCGAAGGCGCTCCAAAGCCGGGGAATCCATTTGCCCGCCCCGATGACACAGATTGAGGAGTACCGGAACGGCAAACGCCATTTCGAATATCCATCCTGTGGATCTGTATTTAAAAACAATTACGATTACGGCGTTCCCGTGGGCGCATTGGTCGATCAGCTCGAATTGAAAGGGAAGGCATACGGCGGCGCCATGATCTCCCCTTTCCACGGCAACATGATCATCAACACAGACCATGCGACAGCCGAGCACATTAAATATTTGATGAATGTGATCATGGAAGGCGTCGACAAGGCATTCGGCTTCGTACCGGAACCGGAGGTCGTCGTCGTCGGATAGTCTTTTACAGATCGATAAAATGTGAACGTTTCGTGACCGTAACCCGCCTTGGCCCGCCATTGGCGGGTTATTTGTGTTTCGCTCGCGCCCAGGGTGGTAATTCAGAGTGAAAACTTTGGATCCGGGTATTGTGTTCGGACAAGGTCGTATGTATACTAAAAAAGTAAGTAAGTAACAAAAAGGAGGAAGATATAAAAATGTCTAAACAGTTTATTGATGCACTCAAGAACAGACGTTCCATATATGGAATTAGCAAGGAACAGGTAATCTCCGACGAAAAGATCCAGGAGATCGTAAACGATGCGGTGAAATACACGCCGTCTTCTTTCAACTCCCAAAGCACACGCATCGTCGTTCTTCTTGGCGAACAGCATGACAAGCTGTGGAATGTGACGGAAAACGTGCTGAAGGCAGTCGTTCCGGCTGACAGCTTTGCTCCAACTGCTGAGAAAATGGCTGCTTTCCGCGCCGGATACGGCACAATCCTGTTCTTCGAAGATTATGAAGTCATTGAAGGACTGCAAGCAAGCTTCCCTTCTTATGCAGACAACTTCCCTGTATGGTCCCACCATACTTCGGCGATGCACCAATTGGTCACCTGGACCGCACTTGAAGCTGAAGGACTTGGCGCCAGCCTGCAGCACTACAACCCGTTGATCGACCAGAAGGTTGCCGCTGAATGGAACATTCCTGCGAACTGGAAGCTGATCGCTCAAATGCCTTTCGGCAAACCGACAGTACAGCCGGGCGAGAAAGAATTCAAGCCGCTTGAAGACCGTGTTAAAGTATTCAAATAATCAGTACGGACTTTATACTTAAGAACTAAAGAAGCACCTCACAGCTTATGCGTGAGGTGCTTCTTTGCTTTGCCCTGCTACTCCTGGGGCGATTTGGAACGTCCGCCGCCAAGGGTGCGAATCTGCTCCTCCATGATGCCGCTGGCCTTGGCTGCAAAGTCTATCAGCAGCTCGATCTGCTCAGCCGTATAGGTTGAGCCGAGCCGGACCACGGAATCGTGCAGAGGCCTGAAGGTTTCTCGTACCTCGTCTCTGGCAAAGTAGTCGGGAACGATAATGACGCGACGCCTGTCGGATGGATCCTGCTCTCTCCGGACGTAACCCGCTTTCTCCAGACGGTCGATCAGGGCGGTGATCGTACCGGTGGAGAGGCCGGTGATTTTGGAGAGTTCTCCGGCCGTGATGGGACCGGTTTCCCACAATATATCTACGGATTTTAAATCGGTGTTGGATAAACCAAGGGAACTGGCGACATGCTGCTGGTACAGGACGGTCCTGGTTCCCAGCTTTCTCATTTGCGAAGCCAACCGTTCTTCAGGTGAAGTAATGCCCTCTGCATTTTGACTTGACAAAAGGAAGACCTCCTCTTAGAATCTGAATATCTTGATGATCGAGATATTTGAATTCCGAGATAATGACTAGGTTTCATTTTATCGGAAGCGACAACACATTGTAAAGGAGATAACAAATGGAAGCGACGAAAAGCAACATTAAAATGGTCGTGGCCGGACTGCTGCTGGCCATTTTTATGTCTGCCATTGACAATACCATTGTCGCCACGGCCATGGGGACGATCGTATCCGATCTTGGCGGCCTGGACAAGTTTGTCTGGGTCACCTCGGCCTACATGGTGACGACGATGGCCGGCATGCCGATCTTCGGCAAGCTGTCGGACATGTACGGAAGGAAACGGTTTTTCGTGTTTGGCTTAACTGTGTTTTTGCTGGGATCCGCACTGTGCGGCTTTGCACAGACGATTGAACAGCTGAGCTTGTACCGGGCGATTCAGGGGATCGGGGGAGGCGCGCTTCTGCCGATCGCGTTTACGATTATTTTCGATATTTTTCCGCCGGAGAACCGGGGCAAAATGACCGGCCTGCTCGGGGCCGTGTTCGGATCGGCCAGCGTGGTGGGGCCGCTGCTCGGCGCGTATATTACCGAATACGCCGGCTGGGAGTGGGTATTCTACATCAACGTGCCGATCGGCATCGTGTCCCTGATCTTCATTTTGCGCAGCTACAAAGAGTCCCCTTCCCATAATAAGCAAAAAATCGACTGGTGGGGCGCCTCGACGCTCGTTATCGCCGTCATTAGCCTGATGTTCGCATTGGAGCTGGGCGGCAAGGAGTATGCATGGGATTCCGCGCCGATTATTGCGCTGTTTGCCAGCTTTGCGGTGTTTTTCATCATCTTCTTCTTCGTGGAACTGAAGGCGAAGGAGCCGATTTTGCCGTTCTTCCTGTTTAAACGCCGGCTGTTTGCGACTTCGCAGCTGCTTGCGTTTTTGTACGGCGGAACCTTCATTATCATGACGGTATATATCCCGATCTTCGTGCAGGCGGTATATGGCGGCTCGGCAACCAACGCCGGATTGATCCTGACCCCAATGATGCTGGGATCGGTGGCGGGAAGCGCCATCGGCGGGATATTCTCCACCAAGACGAGTTACCGGAACCTCATGATCATTTCGGTTATTTTCTATTTAGGCGGCATGTATTTACTCAGCACGCTGACTCCCGATACCGCCCGGATTTATCTGACGATCTTCATGATCATCGTCGGCTTCGGCATGGGCTTCTCGTTCTCGCTGCTGCCAACGGCGTCCCAGCATAACCTGGAACCGCGCTTCCGCGGTACGGCGAACTCGACCAACCAGTTTCTGCGGTCGCTCGGCATGACGATGGGGATCACGATTTTTGGCACGATTCAGAACAATTTGTTCACGAACCGGCTTGCCGAAAATTTCAAGGGCATGGGCGGCGGGGCCAATTCGGCCATGGCTAATGTCGGCAATCCGCAGGAGATTTTCCAATCGGCCAACCGTGCCAAAATTCCGGCGGACGTGCTGAAGAACATCGTGGACGCCATGTCCCATTCCATTTCCAGCGTATTCTTGTTCGCGCTGGTTCCGATCGCCATCGCTGCGGTCGTAGTGGCCTGCATGGGAAATGCCAGAGTCACCCTCGGCAAGAATCAAAAATCCGCATCGGTAAAACCGCAGAATACGGTATAAATCCGGTTGAAAAAATGCAAGGGCTGCCCGTTCCCACGGGCAGCCCTTGCTGATTGAAGGCAATAAAATGTGAATAAATTGGGTATTTTACGTTGACGTTAACGTTATCTCGGGGTATGCTTTCCATAACGAATTTCGGCCCCGGTCTTGTTGTTCGCCGAGGGTTCTTTTGGCCGCTCGGTTACAGGCCTTCCAGAGGGATACGATAATGGAGGGAAATCATGGATAGCAGCACACCCCGAACCGCCACATCCTTTTGGTCGGTCATCTTTGCGATTTTTTTCGGGAACTTTTTGGCTTCACTTAGCACGACCACGATCAACATTGCACTGCCGGATTTTATGCAGGAATTCAGCTCCCAGCTTCAGACCGTGCAGTGGATGGTAACCGGCTTCATGCTGGCGACGGGCATTATCGCCCCGGTGCTTGGATTTCTTGGAGACCAACTTAGTTACAAGAGAGTCTACTTGATCTCGCTGAGCGGATTTACGATTTGTTCCGCTTTGTGCCTGGCGGCCTGGAACATCGAAAGCCTGATTTTCTTCCGCATTATGCAGGGATTGTTCAGCGGGCTCATTATGCCGGCCACGATGACGATCATTTACCAGGTGATCGGGAAGGAGAAGCAGGCCTTCGCGCTCAGCCTGTGGAGCGTTGCGGCGATGCTCGGCCCGGCCATCGGCCCTACGTTAGGCGGGCTCCTTGTGCAGTACTTTAATTGGCACGCGCTGTTTCTCATCAACCTGCCGATCGGCGTCACCGCCATTCTCGTCGCTGTGCGGCGGATTCCTTATTACAAGCTCAGCAAGAAGCAGTCGTTCGATGTCGTAGGCTTCATTACGGTCATCGGCAGCAGCACTTCACTGCTTGTCGCATTCAGCGAAGGCAGCACCTGGGGCTGGGGCTCCTTGAAGACCGTAGCGCTGCTGATCGCCGGTGCCGCCATGCTGGCGTTTTTCATCGGCTGGGAGTTGAAGGTCAAGGAACCGCTGCTGCACCTTAGGGTATTTCGTATCCGGCGCTTTACGTACAGCATCGTCCTGCAGGCGATCATCTCCATCTCCCTGTATTCCGGTACTTTTCTGGTTCCGATATTTCTGCAGACTGTGCTTGAGGTGTCACCGATGCAGGCGGGACTGGTCATGCTGCCCGGCTCGCTGATGATGGTAATTTGCGCTCCGATATCCGGCAGACTGTATGCGCGAATCGGCCCGGTATGGCTGTGCATGGTCGGTGTAATCCTGATGTTTATTGCCACGCTGATGCTGAGCAGCCTGACGGTATCCACCACACGCTTCTATATTGCATTCTGGATGGCTTTTCGGTATGTGGGCATCGCCTTTGCCAACCTGACCGTAACCAATTCGGGAATGAGCGCCGTGCCGAGGGAGGAGACGGGCCATGCTTCATCGATCAACAATTGGATCAAGCAGGGGATGGGTTCATTCGCCATCGGCATTTTCAGCTCCATATTGGCCAGCCGGACTGCGGTTCACTTGCAGGCCGCCGGTAAAGTAACCGAGATGGTGAAAGAGAAGGCATTCACCTGGGGCGTGGACGACGTGTTTGTCGTTGCAACCGTCATTGTCGCCGTGGCAATCCCGATGTCTTTTCTGCTGCGGAGGAAGAAGCCGGTTCCGGCAGCTCCGGCTGCCTGAATCCAAGCTCACCGGATTCGGTTCTGCATCTTGTTGTTGAAAATAATTGCGCACAACGGGCCGTCCGGCTTTTCGGACGGTTTTTTTGTGCTTTCGTGTAATTTTATATCTTTTAACTGGCAGAAAAATGACAGATTTTAATCGGCATAGTAGAATAATAGAGAGATCATGTTTATCTGCAGTGAACGGTGTAAAATTATGTCGAGAGAGGGATTTGACCATGTCGGATCAGCATTTGAAACCGGATTCGCAAGAGAGCCAGGTTCAGTCCAAAGAACTGCTCGATGCGCTAATGGCTTTTAAAAAGGGAGATTTTACATACCGCATGCCATACGATCAAACGGGCATCGCCGGAAAAATCGCAGACACCTTTAATGAGATCATGGAAATGCAGGAAAGCCTCGTGACCGAGATCGATACTGTGTCCAGAGTCGTCGGCAAAGAGGGTAAGCTGTCGCGCAGGTTTTCCCATAAAAATACCGGCGGATCATGGGAGGCGGCCGTCGAGTCGCTGAACGGTCTTGTCAGCGATCTCATTCAGCCGACCAGCGAGATGGTGCGCGTGATCAACGCGGTTGCCCAGGGAGATTTGAGGCAAAAAGTGGATCTGGAGTTTGAAGGCCGGCCGCTGACCGGAGAGTTCAAAAAGTCCGCCAACAACATCAACAAGATGGTCAACCAGCTGAGCAAGTTTGCTTCCGAAGTGACCCGCGTAGCCAAAGAGGTAGGGACCGAAGGCATTTTGGGCGGTCAAGCCGATGTCGAAGGCGTTTCGGGAACTTGGAAGGATCTGACCGACAGCGTGAACGGAATGGCGGCCAATCTGACGAGCCAAGTCCGCAGCATCGCCGAAGTGACGACGGCGGTGGCGAAGGGGGATCTAACCAAGCAGATCACGGTCAATGCCAGCGGCGAAATTTTGGAATTGAAAAATACGATTAATACGATGGTGGATCAGCTGTCGACCTTTGCGTCCGAGGTGACCCGAATGGCCCGCGAAGTCGGCACGGAAGGGAAGCTTGGCGGGCAGGCCAACGTCAAGGGCGTGTCCGGTACGTGGAGGGACCTGACGGAAAGCGTCAACGATATGGCTTCGAATTTGACGGATCAGGTCCGCAACATCGCGGTTGTGACCACAGCCGTTGCCAACGGTGATTTATCGAAAAAAATTACCGCGAACGTGCAGGGTGAAATTCTCGAACTGAAAAATACGATCAATACGATGGTGGACCAGCTGTCCATGTTCGCTTCCGAGGTGACGAAGATCGCCCGCGAAGTCGGCACCGAGGGCATATTGGGCGGACAGGCGGAGGTCAGCGGCGTAGCGGGAACATGGCGCGATTTGACCGAAAGCGTCAACTCCATGGCGAGCAATCTGACTAACCAGGTGCGCAATATCGCCGAAGTGACGACGGCGGTGGCGAAGGGCGACCTGTCCAAGCACATCACGGTCAATGCCAAAGGTGAAATTCTTGAGCTGAAAAATACGATCAACACGATGGTGGATCAGCTTAGCACGTTTGCGTCCGAGGTAACCCGCGTTGCCCGCGAGGTCGGAACGCTGGGTATGCTGGGCGGTCAGGCGCAGGTGAAAGGCGTGGCGGGAACATGGCGTGATTTGACCGAGAACGTCAACTACATGGCCTCGAACCTGACGAACCAAGTGCGCAATATCGCCGTCGTGACGACGGCGGTGGCGAACGGGGACCTCTCGAAGAAGATCACCGCGGACGTGCAGGGCGAAATTCTCGAGCTGAAAAATACGATCAACACGATGGTGGATCAGCTCAGTACGTTTGCGTCCGAAGTGACGCGCGTCGCCCGCGAGGTCGGCACGGAAGGGAAGCTCGGCGGACAGGCCGAGGTCCGGGGCGTCGGCGGCACGTGGAAAGATTTGACCGAAGGCGTCAACAATATGGCCCGTAACCTGACGAACCAGGTGCGGAACATCGCCGAAGTGACGACGGCGGTAGCGAAGGGCGATTTGTCCAAGAAAATGACGGTCGACGTCAAGGGCGAGCTGCTCGAGCTGAAAAATACGATGAACACGATGGTGGACCAGCTCAGCAATTTCGCGTCGGAAGTGACGCGAGTGGCCAGCGAGGTCGGAACGGAAGGCAAGCTTGGCGCGCAAGCGAACGTCAAGGATGTGTCGGGCACCTGGAAGGACCTGACCGACACGGTGAATGAAATGACCCGCAACCTGACGATCCAGATGCGGAATATTGCTGGTGTGACGACAGCCGTCGCAAACGGGGATCTGTCCAAAAAAATTACGGTCGACGTGAGCGGCGAGCTGCTGGAACTGAAAAATACGGTCAATACGATGGTGGACCAGCTGAACTCGTTTGCTTCTGAGGTTACGCGCGTCGCCCGCGAAGTCGGAACGGACGGAAAGCTGGGCGGACAGGCGCAGGTAAGCGGGGTCGGCGGCATCTGGAAGGATTTGACCGACAACGTCAACATTATGGCGAACAACTTGACGGATCAGGTGCGCGGAATCGCCAAGGTCGTTACCGCCGTCGCGAACGGGAACCTGAAGCAGAAGCTGAACGTCGACGCCAAGGGCGAAATCGCCGAACTGGCCGATACGATCAACAACATGACCGAGACGCTGGGCACGTTTGCCGACCAGGTGATTACCGTCGCCCGCGAGGTCGGCGCGGAAGGAAAGCTGGGAGGTCAGGCAAGCGTACCGGGAGCCGCGGGTACGTGGCGTGATCTGACCGACAATGTTAACTACATGGCGAGCACGCTGACTACGCAGGTTCGCGCGATTACCAACGTAGCCACGGCGGTGGCCAAGGGGGATCTGTCCCGGACGATCGATATCGCTGCGGCCGGCGAGGTCGCAGCGCTGAAGGACAATGTCAACGAAATGATCGGGAACCTGAAAGAGACAACCCGCATCAATACCGAGCAGGATTGGCTGAAGACGAACCTTGCGAAGTTCTCGCGACTGCTGCAGGGACAACGAGATTTGTACGCTATTAGCCGCATGATTCTGACGGAGCTGGCGCCGCTTGTGTCGATTCAGCATGGCGTCTTCTACATCAACGAGCCGGAGAACGGCGACCCGGTACTGACGCTGTTTGCCAGCTACGCTTACCAGAACCGGAAGCACCTGTCGAATCGCTTCCGTGCGGGCGAAGGGCTGGTCGGCCAGTGCCTCGTGGAGAAGCAGCGTATCCTGCTGACGAATGTGCCTCATGATTACGTCATGATTTCTTCAGGACTCGGCGAAGCCGCTCCGCTGAACATCGTGCTGCTGCCGATTATATTCGAGGAGCATGTGCTTGGGGTGCTGGAGCTGGCTTCCTTCCGGGCGTTTACCGATATCGACCTGGCTTTCCTGGATCAGCTGACCGAATCGATCGGCATCGTCGTCAACACGATGCAGGCAAACCGCCGGACAGAAGAACTGCTCATGCAGTCGCAGTCTCTGACGGAGGAGCTGCAGAAGCAGCAGCTTGAGCTTCAGCATACGAATGAGGAGCTGGAGGATAAGGCGAAGCTGCTCGTTCTGCAAAAGGCCGAGGTCGAGAGCAAAAACCAGGAGGTCGAGGTTGCGAAGCAGTTCCTGGAGGAAAAGGCAGAGCAGCTCGCGCTGACCTCGCGCTACAAATCGGAATTTTTGGCGAACATGTCGCATGAATTAAGAACGCCGCTCAATTCCCTGCTTCTTCTTGCCGAGCAGCTTGCGGACAACCCGGATGCGAACCTCAGCGAGCATCAGGTCAAATTTGCCAAGACGATTCAAGACTCCGGCCTGGAGCTCTTGAACTTGATCAATGACATCCTGGATCTATCCAAGATTGAATCGGGTACCGTTACGCCGGATTACAGCGAAGTGTCCCTCAAGGCGCTGACGGACAGCCTTGACCGGTCATTCCGGCCGATGGTGGATAGCAGCCTGCTCGAGTTCGGCATCAAGCTGGATCCGAACGTGCCGGATGCCGTAATTACCGATCAGAAGCGGCTGCAGCAGGTGCTCAAAAATCTCCTGTCCAACGCCTTCAAGTTTACGGAGGAGGGCAAGGTCACATTGACCCTGCGGCGGGCGGCCGAAGGCTGGAACACGGATAACGAAGCGCTGAATCAAGCACCGCTCGTGCTGTGCTTCTCGGTTAGCGACACCGGGATCGGGATTCCGGAGGACAAGCAGCAGATCATTTTCGAGGCGTTCCAGCAGGCGGACGGCAGCACAAACCGGGTGTATGGCGGCACGGGACTCGGACTGGCCATTTCCCGCGAGATTGCCCATTTGCTGGGCGGGGAGCTGACGCTCTACAGCGTTGTGGGCAAAGGCAGTATCTTCAGCTTCTACTTGCCGGTTGATACCGAAATGGCGCCGCAGGAGGATGTTCCGAAATATGTGCCGGAAGTCATCGACGTAACACCGCCGGAGCAGAAGCTGACCTTCAGCCGCAAGGCGGATGCCGTGAACGACGACCGGGAGCGGATCGAGCCGGGAGATCGCGTCTTTCTCATCATAGAAGATGACGTGAAGTTTAATGAAATCCTGCTGGAACTGCTGCACCGGAAGAACATCAAGGCCGTCATTACAACGAAAGGGGCCGGCGCGCTTGAGCTGGCGAGAAAATACCAGCCGGAGGCGATTACGCTCGATCTGCGTCTCGGCGACATGGACGGCTGGATGGTCATTGAGCACTTGAAGAACGATTTGGCAACCCGTCACATTCCGGTCTGTGTCATTACCGTCGAAGAGGATGAAATTGAGCTGCTTCGCAAGGGTGTCTATGAGTATGCCTGCAAGCCGGTCTCCAACGAAGACCTCGAGAAGGCGCTGGATCAGCTGAGCCGGTTTGCCGCCGAACGAAGCCGCAGCTTGCTGCTGACCGCAAGGCATGAAGAGCGCTGCCAGGAATGGGCGGTGCTGCTGGGCAGCGAGGACATGCGGATCGTCATGGCGCAGACGGCCCGGGAAGCGCTGGAGTTCTTGAAGAAGGAGCATTTCGACTGCGTGCTTGCGGATAACGACTTGGAGGATATGAATATTGTGCAGTTCGTCCGGGAAATGCAGAAAAATCCGAAGAACAAGTACCTGCCTTTGGTTTTGAACCGGAGCATCAAATGGAATCATGAGCAGGAGGAGGAGCTGGAGGAGCTGGCCAAATCCGCGGTCATGAAAGAGGTCAAGACGCCGGCCCAGATGATCGACGAGACGAGCCTGTTCCTTCACCGCAAGCCTGGTGACCTCCCTGACCAATCCGGTGAGCTTGTTCGCAAGCTGTACCAATCCGACGAAATGATTCAGTATAAAAAGGTGCTGGTGGTGGACGACGATATTCGCAATATCTTTGCCTTGACCACCATCCTGGAGCGTCATCAGATGATGGTCGTCCCTGCGGAAAACGGACACGAGGCCATTCAAATCCTGGACCAGACTCCGGATATCGAAATCGTGCTGATGGACATCATGATGCCGGTCATGGACGGCTACGAAACGACGCGGGCGATCCGCAGCAAGCCGCAGTTCAAGGATCTCCCGATTATCGCCCTGACCGCCAAGGCGATGAAAGGCGACCGGGAGGAGTGCCTGGAAGCCGGGGCATCCGATTACATCACTAAGCCGGTGAACAGCGCGCAGCTGTTGTCGATGATCCGCAGCTGGCTCGGAACGACGGCCCCCGAGGAGGAAGCCGGGCCCGATCAGGAAGAATAATTGGAAGCCAGTCGACAATTGAATTAGATAAAACAGCAACCCACAAGAAAGACACTTTGATGAAAAGTGATCTCTTGTGGGTTTTTTGATGCGGCCGAATTGAACGGATTTGATTCAGATCAAGCCCAATCGATCGCCGTATGGTTGAAATGACCTATGAATATGCAGGGTTGCCGGATTGTGCGCCTATAAACGGGGTGCTACGATTATCAAAAAAAGTTGCATTATGGAAAAAGGAGGATATCTGATTGTCTTCTTCAGAAACGGAAACGGGCAGGCCGCAGACCATGAACCCTTTTGCAGAAATAGCGTTTCGCGAGCATCCTTTGGCAAAAGACGGCATGGAAGAAATTAAACCGAGAGTGTGGGCGCAGAAGTTGTTCCGCAGCAGTGAGTCAGCCGCTGAACCCTATGCGGTGAAGGGCTTCGATGAGCGCTTGAAATGGTTTGAAGAGGAGTTGAACAGGCTTCGTAAGCAATATCGTCCCTACTTACAAAGCCTGTCGCCGTCCTCTGTCTATATACGTCCCAGCCAAGAATTGACGAGTTTTGATTTTCGGTACGCCGATGAACGTCACGGTGAATTTTCGCGGGTGCTGCAGGGTGAAGGAGAATGGGAGCATATTTCCATTCCCGATTTCCGCGGACCGACGAAGGAAGAGGGGAAATGGACCGGTTACTACCGGACAACATTCAGCTATCCGACGCCGCAGACCAATCGCCGGGTGTACCTTGTGTTTAAGGGCGTCGACTATGAGGCGGCCGTTTACGTGAACGGCAAATGCGTCGGAATGCACGAGGGGCTGTTTGCGCCGTTTGAGTTCGATATTACTCCCTTGCTCGAAGCGACGAATGTGCTCGTGATCGAAGTGAAAAATGATTATCCGATGATGGGAGTGGGCGGTACGCGGCTTGACGGCGACAAAATGTATGCCGCCACGGGTCCCGGTTGGGACGACCCGGTGTATGGCTGGCATCATTGCCCGCCAGGAGCGGGGATCTACAACCGTGTGTATTTGGAGGAACGGTCCGAGCTGTTCGTGGATGATATTTTTGTCAGGCCGGATCCTGAAAACGGCTCATTCGAGGCGTGGATCGATGTAACGAATACAACGGCCGGATTGATCGAAGGGGCAGAGCTGACGATTGACGTTTATGCAGACAATTTCGAAGGAACGGGGCTCCCGGACATATGCTTTCCGATTCATTACACAGGTCCGGGGAGCAACAATTACCGATACAAGATTGACTTCGAATCAGCCCGCTTATGGGAACCGGATGACCCATGTTTGTACCGGGTGCGGGTAAGTCTCAGGCACGAAGGACAGCTGCTGGACGTTAAGGACCGCTGTTTTGGCATGAGATCCTTCCGGTTGGATGAGTCGGAAGAGCTTAAAGGGTCGCTGCGGCTGAACGGCCGAAAGGTGATGCTGCGCGGGGCGAATGAAATGGGGCATCTGCAGCAGTGCGTCATGCAGGGAAACGAAGAACAGCTGATCGACGACATTCTGATCGCCAAGCTCGCGAATATGAACTTCTACCGGATAACGCAGCGCCCCGTGCAGGAGGAAATCTATGACGCCATGGATCGGCTTGGCATGATGAACCAGTGCGATTTGCCGGCGTTCAGCTACATACGCAGAAGCAAATTCAGTGAGGCGGTGCGTCAAGCCGGCGAGATGGAGCGTCTGGTCCGCAGCCATCCGAGCGTCATCATGGCATCGCTAATCAATGAGCCGTCCCGCCCGGCCAAACGGGGAAAAGGCCATCGGCATTTGTACCGGGATGAGCTTGAAGCTTTCTTTGTCTCCGCAAGGAATGCCATAACCATTGAAAATCCCGATCGTGTCATAAAAAATGCCGAGGGGGATTACGATCCGCCGACCGAGGCCGGTTTGTCCGATGTTCACTGCTATACGATGTGGTATACGAATCATATGATTTCGTTCGGGGAGCTGTATAAGGGCGGACTCCCGCCAATCAAAAAAGGCTGGAAGACCGGGTTTGGTGAGTATGGCTCGGAAGGGTTGGACCATCTTGCCCTGATGCAGCAGCGCTACCCGAAGGCATGGCTGCCCAAGCGGCTGGATGATGTTTGGATGCCGGATGCGATTGTGGACAGCCAAACCTACTCGCTGCATGGGGACTGGTATCCGGAAGAGGAACGGATTGAAGATTGGATCGAGAGCAGCCACAAGTACCAAGCCTTGGTCACCACCCTAATGACGGATGCCATCCGCCGACGCTCCGATCTCATTGTGCAGTCCGCCATTCATCTCCTCATCGATGCCTGGCCATCGGGTTGGATGAAATCACTTGTAGGAGCAGACAGGGTGCCGAAGCCCGGCTACTTCGCATATCGCGACAGCCTCACGCCGCTGCGCGTCCATTTACGGGGAGACCGCTGGCGCGCGTATGCTGGCGAGCTCATTGAGCTGGAGGCTTGGCTGCTTAACGATACGCCTTGCGACTATGAAGGGCTGAGGCTCGTTGTGACGCTGCGGGATGATGACCGTGACTTTGCTTCTTATGAGCTGAACGCTGAAATCGGGGGCGCCGCGTCGGCTTGTGTCGGCACCGTGCAGCTCCGCATGCCGAAGGTCGATGGACGGAGAGCTTTCCATGCCGATATCTCGATGTATAACCAGGACGGTGATCACCTAAACAGCGAGCGCTTTAGCATAGAGGTATTTGCAAGGAACGAGCAGGCAGCAAAAGATGCGGCCGATCCCGCCATCGTCACCCTTGGAACGACCGCGGAGGCTTTGATCACGGCAATGGGGGCAGACAGCAGAAACTACGAATCTGGCCGCCCGTTTGATGTCATTGTGATGTCATCTCTCGACGCCTACCTTCAGCATGAACCGCAAATTGCGGCTTCGATCAGAGCAGGTGCAAGAGCGGTCATTCTTCCTGATGAAGAAGGGCAGACCGACTGGCCAATTGGCGATAACATGGTGCAGCAGACGAAGGTGAGCAGCTTATATACCCTTGCTTTTGATGCAAATACGCTGCGGCTCAAGTCGTTTATGCCCCGCGATTTTCAATATTTCTATAACCAAACGTCCGATCGGATGGACGCGCTTTCACGCTGCGCATGGCAGTCGGAATCGGTCGAGCCGCTTCTATATACCTACGCGAAACCGAAGCAGGGCTCGGTTTCTGCGGGAACAGGCAAAAGACGAGTGCCCGTCGTAGGCTCCGTACAGCTCGGTGCCGGGGAGTTTATCATGCTGGGACTGCGGCTGGAAGGACAAATCGGCTGTAACCCACCGCTTGATTTACTTATGCAGGATCTTGTCCTCGGCAGGAGGCAGCTCCCGGTAATCAATACGCATGAGAGCCGTACCCAGTATAGGCCATCGAATCCAAATAAAGAGCTGTAATAGGAGGAAACAAAATTGACTAATTTGACTAATCCTTTGATTCAACAGAACGAGAGAACAGAATGGTTTACGCATGACCGGTTCGGCTTGTTTATTCATTGGGGATTGTATTCGCTCGGTGCCCGCCACGAGTGGCTTAAATCGCGCGAATTTATGACAACCGAGCAGTACGATAAATATTTCAAACGGTTCGACCCGGACCTGTACGACCCTGAACTATGGGCAGAGGCCGCCGCAAATGCCGGAATGAAGTATTTCGTCATTACGACCAAGCATCATGAAGGCTTCTGTTTATGGGACTCCAAGCTGACGGACTATACAGCGGTCCATTCCCCGGCAGGGCGTGATTTGCTTCGGCCCATGGTGGATGCTTTCCGGAAGCGCGATATGAAAACAGGCCTGTATTATTCGCTGCTCGATTGGCAGCATCCGGATTATACCGTCGATGTGAAGCACCCGCTGCGCTACAATCCGGAGTTTATCCAGCAGGACGGCAAGCGCCAGTTTCAGCGTTATGTCGATTATATGTTCGGTCAGACGAGGGAGCTTCTTACGGGCTACGGACCGATCGACCTGTTGTTCCTGGACTTCTCCATTCCGCCGGAAGAAGGTTTCCCCGGCAAAGGGAAAAACGAATGGCAGAGCGAGAAATTTGTAAACATGGTTCGGGAGCTGCAGCCGAACATCCTGCTGAACGACCGGTTGGAAGTTTCCGGTGATATTACGACGCCGGAGCAATATATGCCTAAAGAATGGGTCAAGGTCGGCGGACGTCCCGTGGTCTGGGAGGCTTGCCATACGTTTAGCGGCTCCTGGGGGTATTACCGCGACGAGGAATCGTGGAAGAGCGTCGATATGCTGATCAAGATGCTGATCGATAGCGTTGGCAAAGGCGGCAATTTGCTGCTGAACGTTGGACCGACGGGACGGGGAGAGCTTGATGAGCGCGCCTTGGAGCGCTTGCAGGGCATCGGCGAATGGATGAAGCGGCACAGTCGTTCGATCTATGGCTGCACCGCCGCTCCCGAAGGCGTAAAAGCACCGGACGATTGCCGTTTTACTTACAATCCGAGGACGAATCGTCTGTATTTGCACATGTTTAGCTGGCCGTTCAAGTCGATTCATGTGAGCGGACTGGCCGGCAAGATCGAATACGCACAGCTGCTGAACGACGCATCGGAGATCAAAATGAAGCAGGGCGCTAAGGCAAGCTCGATGGCTGCCGGGGCGTTAAGCGAAGGAAGGGATGCGGACACCGTAACGCTGAGCATCCCGGTGAAGAAGCCGAATGCAGCCGTTCCGGTCATCGAGCTGTTTCTCAAACCGGGAGCTTTTGCCTAGATCCAGTGAAGAAAGGGGACGGTCCTATGATGGCTGATCAAGTCGACATATCCTACGAAGTGCCGTGGACATTGGACACAGCCTATTGCCATGATGGAATACCGCTCTCGAACGGCGTGTTCGGAGCGCTGGTCTGGTTTCAAGAGCAGACGTTGATGCTGACGGTGAACCGTGCCGATTATTGGGATCATCGCGGAGGCACCGTGTGGCGGGATGATTGCACCTACGATCATTTAAAAGCGCTGCTTACGGGCGGCGACTTCGAAAGCGCGCGCGGACTTTTTCCGACCATGATGATGAATGGCAAGGAGAAACGGCCGACGCGGCTTGCGATGGGTCGTATCGAAGTGAAGCTGAAACCGGGAGCCCGCATTCAATCCGCCTCCCTGCTGTTAAATGAAGGGGAAGTGCGGTTGGTCTGTCATGATGAAGGAAGTGAGCATCTCATCCGCCTCACCGTCGCGATCGATCAGCCCGCACTGCTGTTCTCTGCCCCTGCCGGTCTCGTGGAGGCCGTAAATCCCGTACCGTCCTATTCGTTCGCGCGGACGAAGGCCTACTTCGATGACTTCGGAATTGCTGCGCCCGTGTCCGTGGAAGACGGATGGGTGCAGGAGCTGCCGGAGGATCCGTCGTGCGCGGTGCTGCTGAGGCAGCGTGAGGGTATGTTTGCCATCGCCGCGGAATACGGTGCCGATCCGGAAGAAGCGGTAGGCAAGACGCGCGCGATCTTGGATGCCTATTCTCGGCCTGCCGCGGGTTATGACGGCATAACGGCAGGAACACGGGCGCATTGGCGGTCATTATGGCGCAAAGCTGCGGATATATGTTTGCCCGACGAAGAAATGGAGCGGATGTATTACTTGGGCATCTACCGGATGCTGGGCAGCTCCATGCCCGGCAAAATGGCGCCGACGCTGCAAGGCCCGTGGGTGGAAGAATTCCGGAACCCGCCGTGGAGCTGCGATTATCATTTTAATATTAACGTTCAGCAGTGCTTGTGGCCTGCATATGGTGCGAATCTGCTGGACTGCCTCCTGCCGCTGTTCACGATGATCGATGGCTGGAAGCCGATATTGGCCCAGAACGCGAAGCGATTCGTAGGTATAGAAGATGGGTACATGCTGGGTCATTCGGTTGATGATCGGGGTCATCCCGTCGGCGGCATGTGGACCGGAACGATCGATCAAGCCAATACTTCATGGATCGCCCAAATGATGTGGCAGTATGCCCGGTATGCCGGCGATGAGGCGTTCATGCGGGATGAGGTATATCCCTTCATGGTGAGAGCGCTCCGCGTTTTTATCGAGATGATGGAGCGGGATGGCGATCAATACTCGCTTCCGGTAAGCGTTTCTCCCGAATTCGGTGGTTCGTCGCCGAGAGGGCTTGCCCGGAATTCAACCTTTTTCCTTGTCAATGTTCGCTTCTTATGCGAAAAGCTGCTTGAGCTTGAAGAGAAGTACGGCATCGATCCGAAAGCTGCGGCGCTGGCAGCGGATATCTATGAGAAGCTCCCGCCTTACACGGCCGGCCCAAGGCAATTCCAGGAGTTCAGCACAAAGCCTGGGCTTGAGCTGTACTTGTGGGAAGGTCAGCCGCTGTCCGAATCGCACAGGCATCACTCGCATTTAGCCGGCATCTTCCCTTTCGATACGCTGGATATGGAAGATCCCGCGCAGAAAGAAGCGGTGATGAATGCTTACAGGTCATGGGTCGATAAAGGGATGGGGCGCTGGTCGGGCTGGTCGATGCCTTGGGCATCGATCCTGCACAACCGGCTGGGTTCCCCCGACATGGCTCTCTTGTCTCTTCGGCTGCTGAAAGATGTGTATATGATGCCTAGTTTCGCGACTAGACATAATGCCAATTATAGAGGCTTCAGCGAATTCACGGGTGGCGACGTCATGCAGGTAGAGGCGTCGATTGCCGCAGCCGGCGCCATCCTGGAAATGTATGTGAGCTGCGTCAGGGGACTGATCCGCGTGTTCAGCGGCTTGCCGGGGCGCTTCAAAGATGCATCCTTCTCGGGGATCCGGACCGAGGGCGCCTTCCTGCTCTCAGGCGTCAAGCGTTCCGGAAAGGTGCTGACGGTTACAGTGTTCAGCGAGCGGGACGAAACGCTTCGGCTCGCCAACCCTTTCGGGGGGAGGGCCGCGATTCGCAAGGACGGTCAGCTGATTTGGACGGAGGAGGACGTCATTGTACTGGAGCTCCGGGGCGGAGAAAGCATTGTCCTTGAAAATGCGGAGAATGGAGGAATCGCAGCTAATGGGTAATCGAGCTTCAGCAAGCAGCACGAGATTCGGCATTCAGGGTCCTGTGGTAGCATGGCAGGATCCTTGGGCGGGAGATGCGTCTGACCGCGTGATGCGGACGGGAACCGGGGCGGTGTATCCCTCCCAGGACGAAACGCCATCCGGCAAGTCGTTCGTCTCCGCGATGCAAAACCTGGGTGCTGACTTCTACGTTCATCATGTGCTGCCAGGCATGGAAGGCTTCAATGACATGCTGGAAGAAATGAAGAGATCCGGCATGGACGTTTGTCTTGGGAACGAGTACGGCAACATCAACGGCCCATGGGTGGATGGAACGAACCGGTGGGATGTGCCGGATGAGGCAGTTACAGAGGCGGCAGTGAGCGGAAGATTGATCGGACTGCTATATGATGAGCCGGAACATTTGCAGATTAATGCGGCGCAATACCGGAAAGACGGATGGCATCCGCACTGGGGGGCAGCGGACGGGCATGAGTTGAAGGAAGCGGCCGCCGTGGTTGCGAATGCCGTTCATGACCGGGTCACCCGCGTCATGGAGCTGGCCAGTAGCAGCGGATCCACCCAGGCGGATATTCCTCTTATTGCAGAGCATGTGTTTCCGGTTATGTTCCACGTGCATGCAAGCGGCGGCATGGCAGTATGCCCAAAGATTATGAAGGAGTCATTTCAGGCGCTGCAGCTGGGCACTGCGCTTGGGGCTGCCAAGCAGTACAAGCGGCCGATGTGGATTTGCGCGGATTTGTGGGGACCGGACATCGGTCATTGGTTTACCCGGCTCTCCGGGTTCCCGGGCCATTCGCCCGAGGAATTCGCGTCGGCGCTGCGAATGGGTTATCTAATGGCCCCTACGCATTTATTTGCGGAGAACGTAGACGCGCTTCTTCATTTCCGGGATCAGCGCTTCGTACGGACGGAATTCGGAGAGGTATGGCAGCAGTTCATCCGCGAATATGTTCCGGCCCAGCCGCTGAGTTGGTCGCATGCCGATGTCACTCCCGATACGATCCTGATTCACGCGGATGACAGCAATTACGGCCAGAACGCCAGATTGTTCGGCCGCCGGACCGACGAAGCGGCGGAATCGACGAAGAGCGTATTCGCCGCATGGCATCTGCTAAGTCACGGAACCATTCCGGCGCACGGCAGCTGCATGCATATTCCGGGTTATGACTTCCCGAGGCATAAGCTGAAGCGGCAAACTGCCGCCGACAGCTACCCTCTGCAATCCGGCTGTCCAGACCTGCCGCAGACGGCGATGCATACGCTGTTCAACCCTACGAATAACGTAATCGTTTTCGATGAACGGGTGCGCTACGAGCAGCTCGGGCAGCCTAAGCTGATTCTCGCGGCGGGCTCGCGTCTATCCGAAGAGACCGCGGCGGCGATCAGACGCCGGGCGGAGGAAGGCTCCGTCGTTGTCATCATGTCATGGCTTGCGCCTAAGGCTTGGCAAGAAAGCAAGTTGTACCCGAGCGGGGGAGCTTGGGTTGTGACGGACGACTTCTTAAGCGCGGAGGCACGCGAAGCGGCCGCTCCTCACCTGGGGGCTGATGACTGCTGGAGGCTGCGCTTTGGCGATCATGAAGTCCGTTTCTATAAAGGGGATCCCACCGGGCGGACGCTCGAGGTCGAGCTGTTTCACCTTTAATGGCTTCCCGAATGCTGCTGTTCCCCCTATAAAAACAGCGGGTTTAACCTATAAACGAATCGGCGAGAACGTGTAAAGTTATTGTCAGGTGAACGACAAAGGAGATCTAGCATGGAGCAACTGGAAAACCATATTCGATATGTGGGCGGCGTGACCGCTAATACGGATTATCACCACGGGCAGCTGCGCCCGGTGATTGGTGTCCGCAGCAGGCAGGCCGTCAGGGCCAATCGAACACGGCCCGAGCTTTCGGACGGAACGGGGTGGACGTATAACCATGCCCCGATGCTGGCTTTTTGGAAGGGTCAATTTTTTCTCGAATACTTAAGCTGCCCTGTACATGAGCATGTACCGCCAGGTCAAACGCTACTGACTACTTCCGAGAATGGCTGGCATTGGTCGGCTCCCGTCGTCCTGTTTCCTCCTTACCGGCTGGACGAGGCGTTTGCATATCCGGACGGCGAACGGATTCCGGAAGGAACGTACAGTGTCATGCACCAAAGAATGGGCTTCTACGCTTCTTCCAATGGACGTTTGCTGGCATTGGCCTTTTATGGTTTTTGCCCGCTTCCGAGCATCAGCCCGAACAACGGCAGGGGCATTGGCCGTGTAGTCAGGGAAATTATGGACGACGGGAGCTTCGGACCGATTTATTTTATCCGCTTGAACCGGCATGCCGGATGGACGGAGCAGAAGGTGCGGTACCCCCTGTTCACCGCTTCCGGAGATGAAGGTTTAATCGAGGCCTGCGAGGAGCTGCTTGCAGACCGCATAGCAACGCTGCAATGGTGGGAGGAAGACCGCAGTCCCGATGACTTTTATGCCGTGAAAAGCGGAACCGCCTTCAATTCTTACAGGCTGCCTGATGGAAAAATCATGGGATTGTGGAAGCATTCGGTCCATGCGGTATCGGAGGACGAAGGACAATCGTGGGCAACGCAGAGCCGCGCGGAGACCCTGATCATGTCAGGCGGAAAAGTATGGGGCGAACGCACCTCGGACGCCAGGTACGCGCTATTATACAACCCATCGCCGGTCGGGAATCATCGCTGGCCGCTTGCAGCGGTTACGAGCGATGACGGCCTGAAATACGATGAGATGCTCGTCGTCAACGGAGAAGTCCCCCCGCGGCGGTTTTATGGAAATCATAAAAATTATGGCATGAGCTATACCCGCGGCATTGAAGCAGGGGATACGCCCCCGGGCGGCAGCATGTGGGTAACGTACAGCTCGAACAAAGAGGACATATGGGTGAGCGAAATTCCCGTTCCGATACGTTACAAGGTTAGCGAGCCCGTCCATGACACGTTTAATGGCTTGAAGGAAGAGGACAGGGTGCCGGATTGGAATATTTACAGCCCGCAGTGGGCCAGCGTTTCCGTTTCCCCCGTTCCTTCCGTGA
Source organism: Paenibacillus sp. XY044 (assembly GCF_002257645.1). Lineage (GTDB taxonomy): Bacteria > Bacillota > Bacilli > Paenibacillales > Paenibacillaceae > Paenibacillus_AQ. Next base: position 660,329 of record NZ_NQMO01000001.1, read on the forward strand.
GCGACCGGAGCCTGGAGCTTCGCGATGCAGATCCTTACGATTATGCAAAGGCGGAGCGCGTATTTCCTGAATGCGCTGCAGGCGAGGTGAGGATAAGGCTGATGGCGAAGCAATCGGATCAAGGACAATTGGATATCGAACTGTGCGATGCCAAAAGCTCGGCGGCGATACGTTTGCGGTTAGCATCCGGCGGTATGCTGCAGGTACTTCAAGCAGGTACATGGATAACGCTGCAGCCGTATGAGTCCGGTATCTGGTACGACATGGCCATTCGTTTTGATACGGGGGGCCAGCGCTACACTGTGAAAGTGAACGATCGTGACGCTGCGAAAGCGTATTCGTTTTCCATGCCTGCTTATACGCTCGAAAGGCTCACGCTCAGAACCGGTCCGGCCCGGCGGGAACCGAACGTTGAGACACCGCTGGTGACCGAGGATGTGGTGCATCCGGACGAACCGGTTCCAGCCGTTCATTATTATATTAACGAAATGCAAATGAACCCGTTGAAAGGAGATGCCGATTCATGGCAGCGACAAAGCTAACGGAAGAAAAAGACTTGCCGTTCGATATGCCTACAGTGGAATTGCCCGATATTCCGGACAAAGAGTTCAATATTGTTGATTTCGGCGCGGTTGGCGACGGGCGGTTTGACAATACGTCATCCATCCATGCAGCGATTGAGGCTTGTGCATCACAAGGGGGAGGGACGGTCCGCATACCTGCGGGTATTTGGCAGACCGGGCCCATTCGCCTTCAGAGCCATATACGGCTGGATACCGAATCCGGTGCGCTCGTGATTTTCAGCAGCAATCGCGATGATTACCCGCTGATTATTACAAGTTATGAAGGACTGCGCACCGTTCGCTGCATATCCGCGATTTACGGCGCTGATCTGGAGAATGTCGCGATTACGGGACAAGGCGTGTTTGACGGATCTGGAGAAGCCTGGCGACCGGTAAAACGGATGAAGTTGACGGAAGCCGGGTGGCAGAAGCTGCTGAACTCCGGCGGTTATGTCGAGGGGGGGACCTGGTGGCCGACGGAGATGTCTTTAAAGGGCGCAAGTCTTGTCAAGAGCTTGATCGCAAACGATGTTCAGGATCCGTCGGCTTTTCAGCCTGCCCGCGATCATTTGCGGCCAACGCTCCTGCAGCTGGATCGCTGCCGAAAAGTATTGCTCGATGGCCCGACCTTTCGAAATTCAGCAGCTTGGAATGTGCACCCCTGGTTATGTGAGCACGTAACGATTCGGAATGTATCGATCCGCAATCCGTGGAATTCGCAGAATGGCGATGGACTGGATCTCGACTCTTGCCGGTTTGTGGACATTTACGATTCGATCTTCGACGTAGGGGATGACGCGATCTGCATCAAGTCAGGCAAGGATGCGGACGGACGGGACCTCGGAACACCTACGGAATTCGTTACGATCCGAAGCTGCCAAGTGTTTCACGGGCATGGAGGCTTCGTCGTTGGCAGCGAAATGTCGGGCGGCGTCCGTCATGTTTATTTGACGGACTGCGTATTCATCGGCACCGACGCGGGGCTCCGCTTCAAAAGTACAAGAGGTCGCGGAGGGACGGTGGAGAAAATTTACATCCGCAATGTCCGGATGAAAGATATCGGCAAGGAAGCGATTATTTTCAGTTCGTATTATTCGGGAAAGAACAACACGGAGGAGGCGGTCCCCGTCTCGGATGAGACGCCGGTGTTCCGCGATGTTACGATCCGCGATACAACCTGCGTCGGAGCCGGCAAAGCTGTGCTCATCAAAGGTCTGCCTGAAATGCCGGTCCAAAACATCCTCTTCGAAAATGTGCTGTTAACAGCCCGAACCGGAGCAACCTGCGAAAATGCTGAAAATATTGTGTTCCGACACACGACGGTCATCCCTGAGCAAGGAGAACCATTTACAGTGGATGATGCTGAGAAGGTCATCATTGCAGAATAATCGTTACGCCACATGGACTGGAGGAAGACGCATGCTGGAAATGATCACGATAGGCTACGATATGGATGTGGCGCCTCGTATAAAGCATGGAGTGGGCATGCTGAAGACAGCGCTTGAGGCATGCGGGTACAGCGTAGTAGAACGTCCAGGGGGCTGGACTTGGGACCGTTACAGGGAAACGGAAGGAAGCAGAATATACGTCGGTTGCCGGACTCACTCCGAGCTGCTCGCGGGACTTGAGGAGCAAGAGGTGTTGCTATACCACAAAGAAGACCCGGCCTTGGAAGCGTTCTATCTGTGCTCCTGTCCAGGGCAGCTGACAGTCGTGTCCGGAGGAAATGAGAGCGGTGCATTATACGGATGCCAGGAACTGTCGAGAATCGTCAGAGAACAAGGCTCACTTCCGCGCGAGCTGGCGTACGGAGATGCTCCCCGTTTGGTTTGGCGCGGACCCGCGATCGGCATCCAGAAGCAGGAGGTCGAGTCTGGACGCGAGCCGTTTGAATATCCGTGGACGGCTGACCGCTTTCCCTGGCTGTACGATAAAGCGATGTGGTTGGACTATTTAAACATGCTGCTTGAGCATCGGGGCAATGTGCTATTTTTGTGGAACGCCAATCCGTTCTCCTCGTTAATCGATCTGCCGGAAGAGCCAGAGGCGCTTGAAGTGACCAAATTACAGCTGGAGCGGAATGCCGGTATGCTCAGATGGTTGACAGAAGAGGCCGACAAGCGCGGCATTCGGGTCTTTTTGTCATTCTACAGTATCCATATTCCCCATAAGTTTGCTGATAAGCATGGGCTCGCGTACAAGCAGATTCAGCCCACACCGGCGACGAGCCACTACTACAAGCGGCTGCTGTCCGAATTTGTGCTGGCCTTTCCTACGGTAGGGCTGATGGTGTGTCTCGGTGAACAACTGAAGGGGGAAATGTACGGGGCGGAGTGGCTTTGCGAGACGATTCTGCCTGGAATTATGGACGGAGTGCGCCAGTCTTCGGCCGCAGAGCCGCCTCCGGTCATTGTCCGCTCGCACGGCATTGAGATCGAGAAGGTTATGGAAGCTGCCGCTCCCCTGTATCCGGGTCTGCATTCCGAAATGAAGTATAACGGAGAATCACTCACGACTTGGACGCCGCGCGGCGCCGCACAGAAGGTCCATCAGCGGCTTGGCTCGCAGGCCAACGAGCATGTCGCTACGATCCATTCAGTAACCAATCTGGAGCCTTTTCGCTGGGGGGCGCCATCGTTTATTCAGCGGTGTGTCCAAGCCGTTCATTACCGGCTGAACGCCTCATCCCTCCAATTTTACCCGTTGTCCTACTGGGGCTGGCCGTATGCGCCTGACCGGACGGATATCCGGTTGAAACAGATGGAGCGGGACTGGATCTGGTTTGAAGCATGGCTCAGGTATGCCTGGAATCCGGATAGGGATGTAAGAGCCGAGAGGCAGCATTGGATTGCCCGCCTGGAGCACAAGTATGGCAGCAGGGAGGCCGGCGAACGAATCCTTGATGCGTATGAAGCTTCCGGGAAGTGTGCGCCGATGCTGCTTCGACGCTTCGGCATCACGCAGGGCAACCGTCAAACGATGAGTCTGGGGATGACGATGAGCCAGCTGACGAATCCGGACCGGTACGTACCTTGGTCAGAGCTGTGGAAGTCGCACGCTCCTCCTGGGGAACGTTTGGAAGAATACGTGCTGAAGGATTTGGCTGGCCTGCCTCATATAGGGGAGACCCCGCTCGATATCGTCAAAGAGGTGGAGCGTTCTTCCGAAGAGGCCTTTAACGCCGTGAACCTGGCCAGAAATTCCGTGCTGAAAAGTAAAGCTGAATTCGAACGATTCGCCAGCGATGTCGAAGCGATCCGGGCGATGACGGGCGTGTACACATGCAAGGTAAGAGCCGCCATGCTCGTTTTGATGTATAAGCATATGGTTGGAGGAAGGTATACGATCAAGGTTGAGCTGTTGGAAGAAGCGGCCGAATGGGTCGAGAGAAGCGTCGCGGAGTACTGCAGGCTGACTGAGATCACCGAAAGTAAATATTGGTTTGCCGGCGGGATGCAAACGAGGTTTCGCAAAGTGCCATTTCGAGACGGCAAAGCCTTCAACCACTGGAAGGATTGCTTGCCGCTGTATGAACGCGAGCTGGACGTGTTCCGCCGGAGAATCAGCGAATTACGCGCGGGTCAACTGCCCACTGAACTGCTTAGTGCGTCGCCTCCATATGAGCGTTATCGCCAATCCCAATTTACTTTGCACAGTGAGCATGCCGAACTGTTCCGGATTGAGAATGGGGCCCGCGTATTCAAGGATGGAAATATTCCCATTATCTACTGCGCGGAAGAACTGTCCGGTTTGACGGGAATCCGGTTCAGCCAGATGCAGGCCGCGCACGAAGAAATGAGTTTGGACATCGAGCTGCAAAACCCTGCGTTGATCCTGCTTGGATACTTTCATTCCCAGGACGATCCGTGGCTAAAACCAACCGAGCAGGAAATCGAAGAAATCCAGCGGACGGAGCTGGGACCCGTACTGCGCAAAGGTCTACGGTTGTTCGCCTATCCGTCTGTTAATATTCATGCCCTGCCTTATGCGGCAGGAAGGCATACCCTCCGTTTCGGCAGAGGCGCCTTCATCATCGCGGGTATCGTAGAGACCAATCAAAAGCTGTCGGATCGGGAATTCAATCCGCGAAATAACGACAGAGTTCTGCTCGATTGGCTGTATGAAGCAACAGAGGAACGGGTCACGCCATAGATATTTGAAGTTTGTTGAATCCCCCTATAGGGAAGGTTGCTTCGCCCTAAGATTCTTCCCACTTTCCTAACTATAATTAGCAACAGCCAAAGATAATTCAACCCATACGCGGAAAGGGGGACGAAGCTGTATTTTTCAGCAGAATAGACAGCGCTTACAAGGGAATTCAGGGTCAACTCAAAGGGAGGAAATAAATCTTATGGTACGTAAGATGATGACGACGGTGCTATCCGCCATGATGCTGTTATCCGTTCTGGCAGCATGTACGAGCAAAGGGGCCGATTCCAATGCCGAAGAGTCGCAAACCACCAAACCTGCGGATGCGAATACCGAAGGGACGGCCAGTACAAATAATCCGGATGAGATCACAGCCGACCTGACCTGGTTTGGTCTTGCATCGCAGAAGGATTTTGAGGACCGCTACGGACAGTATATTATGAAAAAATTCCCTAACATCAAAATCACCTACATTAATCAAACGGATGACCGCAGATTGGAGCAAGTCATCGCGTCAGGCACGCAAATTGATATGTATTTATCGTCTGCAGGCGAGCTGCGTGAAGATTATATTCCAGCTAATATGGCTCTCGATCTGAATCCATTAATTAAGTCGCATAACATCCCGGTGGATACGATTGAACCGGCTTACCTGGATCCGGTGACGATTGATCAAAAAACGTATTTGTTACCGGTCAGTGACAATAAATTTGTCATGTATTATAACAAAAGCATCTTTGATAAATTCGGCGTTCCATATCCGAAAGACGGCATGACTTGGGACGAAGCGATTGATCTTTCCAAGAAAATAACCCGGAATGAAGATGGCAAGCAATATATGGGATTATGGTTATCTCCAAAGCATTATTTACGGGTTGCTCAAAACTCTGCCGGGTTTGTTGATCCCGAGACGAATAAGGCAACGGTCGATAACGACCAGTGGAAATTCATTTTCGATAACATCTTTTATAAGCTTTCAAGGGACCCGGGAGTACAGCAGCGTGCGCTTGAGAAATTTTATTCCCATGAGGACTTCATGAAAGATTCCGTCATCGCCATGTATGTGTATACATCCGGCTGGATGAATTCTGATGATTCGCTTCCACCGGATTGGGATATCGCATCCGTTCCGGAATTCAAGGAATACCCTGGATTAAATACGCAGACATATGCAACTTACATCGGCATCTCGGCGACATCCAAACAGCAGGACGCTGCCGCAGAAATATTGAAATATTTGACTTCCGAAGAGTATCAGACCATTATATCGAAGCGGGGCATGATTACTCCACTTCTTACACAATCCGTACGCGATGCAGCATTTGCTGATTACGAGTTCGCTAAAACTAAAAATATTCAAGCCCTGTATCATGGCAAACCGGCTCCTTCGAGACCTATGACGGAATATGATGAACTTGTCATTGAGGATGCGTTTCAACTGGACGCGATTCCTAAAATTGTAAGAAATCAACTCGATGTCAACACAGCATTAAGGCAAGCCCAAGAGAATTCGGATAAATTAATTCAAGAACAAATTGCAAAGCAATAAATAAAGCTAAAGTCCTCCCCCACTCGCTGACGGGGGCGGACTTTCTGCTGAGAATGACTAAGAAAATAGGGGATTACGGTAAATACACCACGGCCGAGAATCGAAATATGATTCGATTGCCCTATAAATCCTCCCGCTAAACCCAATGAACTATCTTCACTACAGCAATATGCTAATGCCATGGGGCAGCAGGCAAATGACAGGAGGTGCGTTACGTATGATCGACAATGAACTGAAGGCGGGGAAGAAGACGCTGCGCACGGTTCCGGGAGGCCTGTTGCTGGGTTCCACGGGCGCGCGTCTCTGGGCGGATTACGTTGAGGCAGTCCCAGGTTTCGTAGGCAGGTTCGACTTCATTCACAAAGTCAATATCCCGCTGTTATTCCGTATTTCAATGAATGGACAGTCCTACAATATGGACACGGCAAGATCCGAATGGTATCCCAGCCAGCTTCGGATAACGTACGCCGACGATTGGCTCCGTTTTGAGGAAACGAAATTCATAACTTGGGATGATTGCGCCGTCTCGTGTCAAAGCTGGACAAACCGATCTGATCAAGAGATATCGCTGCATCTGGAGGCGCCTTCGGGATTTGCTGCGGCCGGTGCCGAATGCTTGCAGGGCGGGTTTGATATTCCATTTTATTCCTTCGATATCGATGCATGCATCGCATCGAGCGATTCTCAGTTATTAAATGAAGGAATGAAGGTTGCTCCTGGAGAATCCAAAACATTTATTGTAGCCCTAAGCGCGGGAATCCGTTCGCAGGATCCGATGGACACCTTAATGGATCGTGCAGCCCAAGCGATCAGGAAATACACGGCTGACGTAGCAAAGGCCTCGTCCGAGCAGCGAAAAGCATTTGAGGCATGGTTCGACGGGGCGCCGCGATTTAAGTGCAATGACCCGTTGCTCAACAAAACCTGGGCGTACCGTTGGTTTCTGCTTCGTCATAATTTGGCGGATCCACGGTATGGATTGCTTCAGCATCCGTTGTTTTACGAAGGGCGGTCGCACAAGAAGGGCAAACGCCCGTTTTCAAAAGGCGGATGGGAGTTCAGCAAGCTGATCAATCTGTCCGTTCCGCTTCATATGACCGACGCCAAGTGGCATCACGATCCGTCCGCGAGCATGGGAGCCCTGCGCAATATGCAGGATGCACCGGCGGAGAACGGCATGTACATCTGCTTAACGGTGGATGAACGCATGCATTCTTTTGCCAATTATATCGGGTGGGCCGCCTACAATTTATTTCTCGTTCACCGGGATACAACGGCAATTTTGGAGGCGCTTCCAGGCCTCAAGGCACAGGTGTCAAGCTGGCAGGAAGTATACGGTAATGAGTCGGACAGCTTAATGACAGAATATCGCCACACCCGGACAGGCAAGGAATACCAGCCGAGCTATTGGTATTTTCATAACTATCCGGGGGACCCGAAAGATCCGGAGACATACACCCATGTGAAGCGGGTAGACCGGACCGTCTATCATTACATGAATATCATGGGCGTTGCCCGGCTTTGTGAAATGGTTGGCGATGCGGATTCGGCGAAATTTTTTCAACTGGCCGAGAGGGTCAAGAACGATGTCTTGGCGAAAATGTGGGATGAAGCTACAGCCTTTTTTTACGACCTGCATTATCAGACGGACGAAAAGGCCTTCGTCAAAAATATCGTCGGTTTTTACCCTGCATGGGCGGGTATGCTGGACAGCAGGCATGACCGGCTTGCCACGCATCTGTTGAACCCGGACGAATTTGCTACAACATGCCGGTATCCGAGCGTGTCCGCAGACAGTCCCGCTTACGCCAGGGAGGGCGGCTGGTTCGGCCGATTTGTCAAAGGCCGCAACGGGTGCATGTGGAACGGACCCACCTGGCCTTATACGAACGCCATCGCCCTTGATGCGCTTGCCCGAGAGAGCAAGCGGGAAGATCATGCGTATGACGACGAATTCGCGAAAGGATTAAGGGAATATTCTTTCCTGCATTTCCAGAACCGCGATTTATCGCGGCCATGCCTTGTAGAGCATTATAACAGCCAGACGGGCGAACCGCTTAGCGATGAGCAGGAATACAACCATTCTTATTATATTGATCTGATCATCAGCCATGTCGCGGGGCTATCCCTTTCGGCTGACCGGCTGAGTCTTGAACCGCTTGATATCGGCCTGGATTATTTCGAGCTGGATCGGGTGAAGGCGGCGGGGCAAGACATTCGGATTACATACGGCAAGCCGGGACTAAGCAGATACCCAGACGGCATCGAAGCGGGCTACAGATTGTATGTGAATGACAAACTGGTCTGTAAGCGGGACCGGTTGACATCTATCCAAACCATTTCTATTCCATAAGAGGATGTTTGAACTTGTATTATAAGAAAAGGGGAGAGGTCTTATGAATGCAACCGAAAGATTTAACGGGATGCTGAGTCAATCCGAGCAGGATCCGCAAATAACGGAGGCGTATCTGCCGATTCGCTATGTGCCGGATAGTCATTCGGCCAATTTGCTGGAGCTGGACAATGGCGATTTGCTGTGCGTCTGGTTCTCGGGGAGCGGCGAGGGCAATCCCGATACGAATGTGCTGCTGGCAAGGCTTCCTGCCGGGGGAAACCGTTGGGAGGAACCGATTGAAGTCGCTTCAGACCCGGAGCGTTCCGAACAAAATCCGTTAGTATTCCAGGCGCCGGATGGAAAACTCTGGCTTATGCACACATCGACCGAGCCGCATAATCAACGGACCTCGAGAGTCGTCGTCCGGATTTCGGATGATCGGGGCCACACCTGGGGCGAGCCGTTTATTCTGCATGAAGGCCCCGGCCTATTCCTTCGTCATCCGATCCTGGCCATGAGCAACGGAGAATGGCTGCTGCCATGCTATTATTGCAAATCGGGCGGGCATTACAGCGTCGTCCTCATATCCAGCGATCAGGGAGCGACTTGGCAGGAATTCGAAATTGATGGCAGCCTGCACCGCGTCCAGATGAGCGTCGTTGAGCGCCAAGACGGGACGTTGTTCGCCGTCTACCGCAGCCGAGAAGCCGATCGGATCTACAGCACAGTTTCGTCCGATTTCGGCAGAACCTGGAGTCCAGCCGCCCGAACGGCACTGCCCAACAATAATTCTTCCGTTCAAATGACGAAGCTATCGAACGGGCACTTAGCGCTGATCTTCAACGATTCTACGATGGAGAGAGACCAATGCCGCTTTGTGCAGAGTAAAGGCGAATGGCGAAAAAAGCCGCTGCGGACGCCGCTGACCGTTGCGATTTCGGAAGACGGAGGAGCCACATGGCCTTATATCAAAAATATTCAGGTTTCCGATCTCGAGTATCGGGAATCACAAATCGGTTATTCGTACCCCAGCATAATGCAGAGCGAGGACGGCTCGATCCATGCGGCATATTCTTACTTACGAAAGGCGATCAAGTATGTTCGATTCACAGAAGATTGGGTGAAGGAAAACGGCAGGGAGCTGTTAAACTATAACTCCATTGAAGAAGAGTTGTGATTCTTGATTCTTCTTGATTTGTAAACGCTTCATTTATCACTGTGCGATGGCACGGGAAATTTCTTAACTCCATCTACACACTTAACCGGGGTGATAATATGGACTGGCGCGTAACCGAACTGAGTGGTGACAAGTTTTTTCAACCTGAAATCGATATTTTTATCAACCGTGAAATTGAATCATTTTCACTCTCGCAGCATACCCACGATTTCATCGAAATTAGTTTTGTCGAAGAGGGGAGCGGCTTTCACTATATCGAGGATCAAATGATTCCGATTAAACGAGGGGATCTGTTCGTGATTCCGATTGGAACGTCGCATGTATTTCGGCCTTCTTCCCGGGATAAGCAGCTTGTCATTTACAACTGCATCTTTAAGGTCGAACTATTGAAGCAGCTGCGGTCCGTGATCGGCGAGGCTTCGATGCTGTACAGATTTTTATATGAAACGCCGCCCGCTTCCGTCAAGTGGCTTCAATACCAAGACAAGTTTGACAAGTTCCTCAACATGATTCTCAGCATGTACAGGGAGTTTATCAACAAGAGCCCCTGTTACGAATATCTCATGATGGGACAGCTTATTCAGGTACTGGCCATGCTGCAGCGCTACGAGTGCGACGGCAGCCTTGTGTCGACACCGTCCAATAATATGGATGATGCCATCCTGTATATTCATGATCACTTTGCGATGAACATCACGGTACAGCAAGTGGCAGAGCGATCGTTCATGAGCCCGAGCCATTTTCAACGGTTATTCAAGAAAACGTCAGGCGTAACTTTCATGCAGTATCTGCAAAATTTCCGGATACAGCGATGCTGCGAACTGCTCAAATCGACTGAGCTGTCGATACAGGAAGCCGCCAATCAAGTGGGTTACCAGGATATGAAATTTTTCCATTCGTTATTTCGCAGGAAAACCGGCGTGACACCGAGGCAGTACCGAAAAAGCTCACAAGATAACGAAGAGCTTTCATTCGGGGCGTCGGAACAAAGAGTCATATGAGCATGATTCGTAAGGAAGATCGTCCACCCTGATGATTTGCGAGGGGACGATCTTTTTTTTGTTTGTGGACTTTGGGAAGCTGAAAAGAGGAATCCCTATGTGAGCGCTTGCATCCCCCTATAGAATCGACTTTAATCCCCTATAAAACTGTAAAATTCGCATTGTATAATGAGGAAAATTTACTTCCGGCGGTTCTCTTGACGTGGTCGGCCGGTCATACGGGAGGAGAGAAGCATGATAACAGACAATGCGGTGGAGCGCTGGGCTGTATATGAAACCGCGATTCATTCCAGCGAAGCAATCGGAAATCCATATCGCGACGTCTGGCTGCTGGCCGTATTCCGGAACGGCGACCGGGTAGTCAAGGCAGATGGTTTCTATGACGGGGACGGCGTATACAAAATCAGATTTATGCCGGATTCCGTCGGCAGATGGGTGTTCTCGACAAAAAGCAACATGCCCTCGATGGACGGAATAACCGGGGAGTTCGACTGCACGGATCCCGGCAGCGGCAACCACGGGATGGTTCGGGTCGTATCTCAGGATCATTTCGAATATGAAGACGGTACGCCGTATATGCCCTTCGGAACGACCTGTTACGCTTGGATTCACCAGAGCGAATCGGTACAGGATGAAACGCTGGGCGTGCTCAAAACGTCACCTTTCAACAAAATCCGCATGTGTGTATTTCCAAAGAGGTATACGTTTAATACCACCGAACCGGAGCTGTTCCCGTTTGCGGGTTCGAAAGAGCTTGGTTTTGATCTTGACCGGTTTGAACCGCGATTCTTCCGGAAGCTTGAGCGCAGGATCGAGCAGCTGGGAGATTTGGGAATAGAAGCGGATATCATTCTGTTTCACCCGTATGACAAGGGGCATTGGGGATTCGACCGCATGAGCCCGGAGGTTGACGAAGCTTATCTCCGGTACGTCATCGCCCGGCTGTCGGCCTACCGCAACGTGTGGTGGTCCCTCGCGAACGAATACGACTTCATGCGGGAGAAACGGATGGAGGACTGGGACCGGTTCTTTCAAATGATCCGGCAGCATGACCCCTATCAGCATCTTCGCTCCATTCATAACGGAACGAAAATGTACGATCCGACATCGCTTAAGCTGTACGATCATTCGAAGGCATGGGTCGATCATGTGAGTCTGCAGCATTGGGATCTTACCGCCACGGATTCGATCCGGCGCCAATTCCACAAGCCAGTCGTCATTGACGAATGCTGCTATGAAGGGGACATTCCCCGCCGCTGGGGCAACATTTCCGGCGAGGAAATGACGCACCGCTTCTGGGAAGGAATGGTTCGCGGGGCTTATGTCGGACACGGCGAAACCTATTTGCATAAAGACGATATCATTTGGTGGTCGCATGGCGGGCAGCTGCACGGGACGAGTCCGGAGCGCATCCGATTCCTCCGCCAGATCCTTGAAGACACTCCGCAGAAGCTGGTTGTCCTGGACACGGTGAAAGATGTGCCGGCACTGGGCTCTGAGGGCCGTTATTACTTATTATATTTCGGAGTTCATCGTCCTGCGTTGTTTCCGATGGATCTGCCGGAAGGGAACGAGTACAAGGCAGAAGTCATTGACACGCGGAAAATGACGATCGAGCGGCTGGAAGGAACGTATTCGGGAGCTTGCACCATTCCGCTTCCCGGGAAGCCGTATTTGGCGTTACGGATACGCTTGCTGGATCCTGAAGCGGGATTCATACATTAAGGTTCGGAGGTGCCGCCATGGGGCGCATTGTACTAAAAAATGTGGATAAACGGTTTGGCAAAGAAAAGATGTACGCCGTAAAAGATTTTAACCTAGAGATCGAGGATGGCGAGTTTCTGGTGATGGTTGGGCAGTCCGGCTGCGGTAAATCAACGACGCTGCGCATGATTGCCGGGCTCGAGGACATCACTTCAGGGGAACTGTACATCGGGGATAAGCTCGTGAATCACCTGCCGCCGAAGGATCGGGATATCGCCATGGTTTTCCAGAACTATGCGCTTTATCCAAACATGAACGTGTATGAAAATATTGCGTTCGGTTTGCGTCTGCGCAAGGAGGCGAAGCATGAGATCGACCAATCCGTGAAGTCGGCCTCCCGCACGCTGGAGATCGAACAGTATTTGGAACGCAAGCCGAAGGCATTATCGGGCGGCCAGCGCCAGCGGGTTGCGCTCGGTAGGGCAATCGTCAGGAAACCGAGCGTTTTCCTAATGGATGAACCGTTATCCAACCTGGATGCCAAGCTTAGAGTGCAAATGCGTACGGAAATTATTCGGCTGCATAAACAGCTGGGTGTCACAACGGTATATGTGACGCACGATCAGGTGGAAGCGATGACGATGGGGAACCGGATTGTTGTCATGAAAGATGGCCTCATTCAGCAGGTTGACAGCCCGCGCGTGATTTACAGCAACCCGAAAAATATGTTTGTAGCGGGCTTTATCGGAACGCCGCCGATCAACTTTATCGAGGGGACGGTTGAGGAACAGGGGGAGAAGCTCCAGCTGAAGACGAAGCGGGCATATCTGACCATAGCGGACCATCATGCCGAAATGCTGCGGAAGCATGGCAAAGTGAACCGCAAAGTCATCCTTGGAATCCGCTGTGAGAACACTTACGCGGATCCGGAGATGATCAAACGTCATCCTCAATCCCAAATTCGGGGTACCTTGAAGCTTTCGGAGCTAATGGGCGCAGATACATATCTATACCTGGATATCGGTACCGATTCCTCCTTCATCGTTCGAACGTTGACCGGATCGGATTTTAAAGACGATGAGCCCATTGCCGTCTCTCTAGATATGTCGAAAGCGCTTTATTTCGATAAGGATACAACGGAAAACCTGATGTACGTATGATATTTGCGAAAGGGAGAGACGGTTCATGCTAAGGGCATTTAAGAAACGGTTTTCAGTGATCGGTCTGGCCATGATTCTCGCATTGCTGCCGGCTTCGGCGGGGCTTGCGGAGAATGGGGGAGGAGGGCAGCCTTCCAACCAGGAGCAGAGTTCGTATGCAGCGGATAATCAGGAACCGGTTTCTGTAAACGCTGACAATTCCGATGAACCTTATTTTCATGAAAAGCTTGCGGAATGGAAGCAGTCCGGAGCGTCCAGCGATCATGACGGCAGCATCGTTGTGCCGGTTACCGATTATGCGCGCACCTCGGAGGGGGCCCATGTTCAGATCGGCACCGTAGACGGCAAAACGGGCGTTCTGGATTGGCGCGTGCAAAGCAGCGAATGGATCGAATACGAGATGAACGTGGCGCAAGCCGGACTGTACGAAATCCATATGACTTACCGCCCCGTCACGGATGACAACCGGAAACGGCCGATTTTGCTGAATGTCACTTTGGACGGGAAGAATGATTTCATTGAATCCAAATCCATATCGCTGGACCGGAGATGGAAAGATCCCGACAAGCTGTCCCTTGATGCACAGGGCGACCAAATTCGGCCGGTAGCCGAGGATATCAGCGGCTGGATGACTGCTTCGCTCCGCGATTCCGGCGGCGCCTACGTCGAACCGCTGGAATGGTACTTGCAGCCCGGTAAGCATACGCTCCGCCTGGCAAGCAATGAGCCTTTGGCCGTTTCGGCGATTGAACTGGCGGGATCCGAACCAATCCAGGATTATGCAGCCGTAAGCAAGTCCTATGCGGAAGCAGGCGCAAGCAGCGCAGGGGCAGAGCCGATCGTCATTGAAGCGGAAAAGGCCGATTGGAAAAGCGATTCCTCGATTTCTTTTAAATACGACAGCGAGATCGAGAGCACGCCCTATAAACGCGGCAAAATCCGGTATAACACCATCGACGGCTCCCGCTGGTCCTCCGGTAACGGTGAACTCAGCTGGACATTTGAGGTTCCGGAAAGCGGGTACTATAAGATCGGCCTTCGCGCCAAACAAAATTTCTCGTCCAACCGTTCTTCCTTCCGGACCATTCGCGTCAACGGCCAAATTCCGTTCACCGAAATGGAGACGTACCGGTTTCCATACGCGTCCGGTTGGCAAGGGATCGAGCTGTCGGATGATCAAGAACAGCCGTATTTTTTCAATTTGAAAAAAGGGACCAACACGATTTCCATGCAGGTGACGCAGGCACCCGTCAAGCCGATGATCGATGATCTCGAGAATATCGTGAGCAAGCTCATGGCCCTTGGCGAGGACCTTAAGGCTTTAACCGGGGGCTCTGACGATGAGAATCGGACTTGGAAAATGGACCAGGACTTGCCCGGTTTCACGACGGACCTGGACCAAACCGCAGATACTTTGGAGCGCGTCCAGCAGCAACTGGTTGAGGTGAACGGCAGGAAGAGCGATGTAACGCAAGGACTGCTTACCTCGCTCAAGGATATCCGGTCGATGCTGTCTGACTCGAACCAAATCCCCTATCAAATCGACAACTTCATTACGATCCAGGGTAAAGTGGCCGACCTGCTGCAGCAGTTAAAGAGCCAGCCGCTCGGACTGGACCGCCTTTATGTCGTACCGGCGGATCAACCGTACCCGCGGATGGAATCGACGTTCTTCGAAAAGGTGGAAGGCTCGTTCGTCAATTTCTTCTACTCCTTTCAATCCAAGGATAAGCTTGGCGATATGGATGACGACGTGCTGAACGTCTGGATGCTGCGCGGACGCGACTACATCAATGCATTGCAGGAGCTTGCGGATGCGGATTTCACGGCGAAGACGGGGATCAAGGTGAAGATTAACTTGCTGCCGGATACGAACCTGCTGGTCCTGATGAATGCAGCGGATATATCGCCGGATATCGCACTCGGATTGCCGCAGGAGCTTCCATACGATTACGCCATTCGCAACGGGTTGTATGATCTCTCGAAATTCCCTGATTTCAATACGATGCATCAGCGCTTTGCACCGGGGACCTGGCTGCCGTTCTTTTACGACAATGGTTATTACGGAGTGCCCGAGACCCAAAGCTTCTCGATGCTTTATTACCGCAAGGACATTCTGGCCAAGTTGGGGCTCAAGGTTCCAAATACGTGGGAGGATGTCTACAATATGCTGCCGATTTTGCAGCAGAACAATTTGAATATGATGACGGTCCCGCATACGCCGTTCTTTTACCAGAATGGAGCGGAATATTTCACGCAGGATGGCTTGCAAACGGGCATAGGCACGGAAGCCGGCTATAAGGCATTCAAGGAATGGACCGATCTCTACAATGTGTACGCCGTTCCGCAGCAGGTCGCCAGCTTTTATCAGTCGTTCCGCAGCGGCACCGTACCGATCGGGATCGCCGATTTCAGCATGTACATCCAATTAATGGTGGCTGCGCCCGAGTTGAACGGGTATTGGGGAATTGCCCCGGTTCCGGGCGTTCAGCAGCAGGATGGAGAAGTCGCCAGATGGATGGGCGGGATGGAGCAGGCCGCCGTCATTTTCAAACGCACGAAGAAAGCAAGCGAGAGCTGGGAGTTTCTTAAGTGGTGGACATCGGCCGATACGCAGGAAGCGTACGGTTCGGATCTGGAGACGCTGAACGGACTTACTTTCCGTTGGAACACATCCAACATTGAAGCGTTTGTCCATCTTCCATGGAGACAGGACGATTTGAACGCGATCCTCGAGCAATGGCGTTGGTATAAGGAAATTCCGAACGTACCGGGCAGTTACTTCCTGGAGCGGGAGCTGCAGAACGCTTGGAACCGAACCGTAGTGGACGGGATGAATTACCGGAGCTCGCTCGAAATGGCCATCGGAGAAATTGAGAGGGAAATGCAGAGGAAGATGCAGGAATTCGGCATTACGGACAGTCAAGGGAAAGTTTTACGCAAGCAGGAATTGCCTGAAGTGAACAAACCGTGGGAAGGGGTGGATCCATATGTCCAAAAGTGATACTCAGGTAATAAACCGCGGTTACGCCCCGGGTACCACAGTCCGCACGAAGGGGAAGCTGGCTCTTTTAATGAAAGAGATTTGGCGTTATCGGTTGTCATACTTATTCATCGCGCCGTTTATGATTTGCTTTACGCTATTTATCCTTGTCCCGGTCGTATGCGCGCTGCTGCTCAGCTTTACGTCTTACAACTCGCTCGAGCCGCCGCGCTTCATCGGCTGGGCAAACTTCCGATACATGATTTCGGGCGATTTGCTGTTCTTGCAGTATGCATTGCCTAATACGTTCAAATTCGCCATTATTGCAGGGCCGCTCGGTTACATTGCTTCTTTTCTGCTGGCATGGCTCATTTCCATCCTTCCCGGTGTATGGCGCAAATGGTTCGCGCTCGCGATGTATTCGCCCTCGCTCATGGGCGGGATCGCGATGACGATTGTTTGGCTGCCTCTATTAAGCGGTGACCGCATCGGTTATTTAAACAGTTTCCTGCTGGAATGGGGATTCATTAAAGAGCCGATCTTGTGGGTAACGAGCAAGGACCATCTCATGACATCGATGATCGTCGTCACGCTGTGGTCCAGTATGGGAATCGGCTTTCTAGCCATGCTGGCGGGGATTTTGAACGTGAATCCGGAGCTGTATGAAGCCGGAAAGCTGGATGGCATTAAATCCAGATTGGAAGAAATCTGGTACATTACGATTCCGTCGATGAAGCCGCAGATGCTGTTCGGCGCCGTCATGGCGATTGTTGGCACGTTCAAGGCCGGCGGCATCGGGACGCAGCTATCCGGTATGAATCCGACGCCGCAGTACTCGGGCCATCTCATTATGAACCAGATTGACGATTACGGCTTTATTCGCTTCGAGCTTGGCTATGCAAGCGCATTGTCCGTATTCCTGCTGCTGCTGATGTATTTATCCAATAAGTTCTGCTGGCGGTTGTTCGGTTCGAAGGGGGATGAATAAAGATGACGATCCCTTTCACTCGAAAGCGGTTCCGTTTCAGAAGACGATCCAGGTTGTTCAGATTAAGCCGGTTTGAGCTGCTGATTTCCTTGCTGCTCGTACTGCTGAGCGCCTTCATGCTGCTGCCGCTCGTGTATATATTCAACCACGCGTTCAAACCGTACGACGAATTGTTCGTTTATCCGCCGACCATATGGGCGCGCCAACCGTCGCTGCAGAACTTTATCGAGCTGTTCAATATTTCATCGGAACAAGTCGTGCCGGTTACGCGCTACATCTTTAACAGCTTGGTAGTAGCCGTGCTGAGCGTTGTTGTGGTAACTCTGGTCAGCGCATTATGTGCGTATCCGCTGTCGAAGCATAAGTTTCCCGGTTCCCAGCTCGTGTTCGCGACGATCATGCTCACCATGCTGTTCGCGCCGGAGACCGTAACGATTCCGCGGTATCTCGTCGTCAGCCATTTAGGCATTATGAACACGTATTGGGGTCACGTCCTGCCCATGGTCGCCGTACCGGTCGCCGTCTTTCTCATGAAGCAATTCGTTGATCAAATTCCGGACGATCTGCTCGAATCGGCACGAATGGACGGTGCCCGCGAGTTCACGGTGTTTCTGCGAATCGTCGTGCCTGTCATCATGCCGGCTGTCGCCACCATCGGCATTATCTCGTTCCAGACCGCTTGGGGTAACGTCGAATCATCCACGTTATTTATGCAGAACGAAGAGATGAAGACATTCCCGTATTTTGTTTCGACATTGACGGCGAATATGGCTAACAGCGTGGCAAGACAGGGGGCTGTTGCGGCAGCGGCGCTGTTCATGTTTATACCGAACTTGATTATATTCCTTATATTCCAGAGCAAGGTTATCGCAACGATGGCCCATTCCGGCATTAAATGAATCACGGGAGGAGAACTTATGAAGCCGGTAAAGTTGAAAATGATCCGTCTCCTGTGGGGCTTTTTGGCCGTGTGCCTCGTATGGGTCGGTTATCCGGCGGTTGCATCCGCCGATTATCCTTATGCAACAAATTATAAAAGCGATACGGATTCACTGGTATGGACGCAGGCTGCATTCGCGCCAGAGCAAGTGTTGGGCAGGGATATTTTCATCCCCGATCCGGACGATCCGCACAAGCAGGTGCTGTCGCCTCTTGCACAGCCCGGCGATCTGTTCGTTGATTCGCAGGATGTCATATACGTCGCCGATACGGGAAACAACCGGATCGTCGTCTTTCAGCAGGACGGGACGTTTGATCGGGTACTCCCGACACTCCCGGAAAAGCCGCTGTCGAGTCCGAAAGGACTGTACGTGGACGGGAAGGGCAATATTTATGTGGCCGATACCGGCAATGCACGAATCGTGATGCTGAGTCCCGAGGGGAAGCTGCTGAAGGAATACACGCTTCCGAAATCGCGGTTCATTCCAGGGGGATACCGTTTTGAACCGATTAAGGTCGCTGTAGATAAGCGGGGATATTTATACATCGTATCGCTGGGCAGCTATAACGGGCTCCTTCAGCTCGACCCTGATGGCGGATTCGTCCGATTCTTTGCTGCGAACAAGGCGCCGTTCACGCTCCTGGACTCCATTAAGCGAAAAATTTATACGAAAGCAATGTACGAGAAGCAAATCAGCAAGCTGCCTCCCGCAATCAACAATGTAAACATTGACGAACGCGGCTTTGTGTACACCGTCTCGTTTGGTGAACAGCTAAAGAGCTCGCAAGTGAAGAAGCTGAATTACGCTGGCAAAGATTTTCTCGCTTCCGATAACTCAACGGGAACAGGCAATGATACATTCGGCGAAATTCGGTTTGCAGCTAAGAGCCAGGTCCCGAACTTAACCGATATCGCGGTTGACCAGCTCGGGAATTTCTCCGTCATCGACAGCGAATCGAAGGTGGTCAGCCAATATGACACGTTCGGCAACCTGCTGTTTTTCTGGTCTGGTGACGCAAGTCCGAACACCACTCAGCTTGGCATCGTGAAGAGCCCGGCGGCGATCGACATCAATTCACAGAATCAGATTTATATTCTGGACAACAATGCAAACCTGATTCAGAAGTTCCGCCAAACGGAATTCGGTGCGCTCGTCTATA
Source organism: Paenibacillus sp. XY044 (assembly GCF_002257645.1). Taxonomy (GTDB): domain Bacteria; phylum Bacillota; class Bacilli; order Paenibacillales; family Paenibacillaceae; genus Paenibacillus_AQ. Next base: position 680,038 of record NZ_NQMO01000001.1, read on the forward strand.
AAGCGAACAATCTGACCATCGACGGAAGATATAAGGATGCCGAGCCCGCCTGGCGCGAAGTGCTGCATCTGAACGCGTATTATACGCCGGCTGTCATTGGGCTCGCCCAGGCGGCGTATGCCCGCGGAGATTATCCGGAAGCCAAGAAGCTATACCTTCAGGCAGGGATACAAAAAGGGTACTCCAATGCGTTCTGGCAAATCCGTCTGCAGTGGCTTCAGGATCGATTCGGCCTCTTTATGAACATCTTGATCGGCGTCGTTGTGCTGTACATCCTGTATAGGATTGCTGCCAAACGCTATCCGGCACTGAGTCGGTTGAAGCTGTCGCGTGTTCGGCTGACCTCACGGTTTGTAGGGCAATTAAGGCATACATTCTATGTTTTGCGGCATCCGGTTGACGGCTTCTCTGCGCTCCGGCACGAACATAAAGGCAGCTACTTGAGCGCTTGCGTCGTCCTTGTGCTTGCCTATATCTCTTATGCTGTAATCCGATCCTATACGAGCTTTTCCTTTAACGACGAAGCGATCAAGGCGCTGAGTGCAATGACCGTTTTTCTGCAGTTTTTCTTGGTATGGGTCGGATGGGTGGTTTCCAACTATTTGGTCAGCAGCATTATGCGCGGGGAAGGCCGGTTTAAGGACGTATTTATCGGCAGCTCTTATGCGCTTATGCCGTTTATCGTCATAGGCCTGCCATTGACGCTCATATCGAACGGCATGTCGTTAAGCGAAGAATCCATCTATCAATTTCTTCACCAGGGGATGTACGTGTGGGTGTTTTTGCTGCTCATCTGGAAGGTGATGTCGATTCAAAACTATACCGTTGGCGAGACGGCCGTTAATTTACTGTACACCGTCGGTACGATGGTCATTATCGGAGTGCTGTGCTTCATCCTGTTCGGTCTTACTACAGAGCTGCGCAGCTTCATCTATTCGGTCGTTCAGGAGGTGTCGGTGCGTTGACGAGGGCAAAAGAGCGAGACTTCAAGCTGACCAAGCTGCTTCCCGCAGCCGTTTGCGTTCTGATTGCGGCGGCGGCCGGCATTTACATATGGACGCATTCCGTCAGCGGTACATCAGGTGCGGCCGAACAAGCGCAGGCTGCACAGGCTGACATTCCTGCTGACTTGCAACCGGCAGTCAGCACAAGCGGCGATTTGCCGAATGATGCCGACTTTGTGCAGGTAGCAGAAACCGGCACGCTTGTCCTGTATGCGGATAAGCATACCGGACATTTCAAAGTCCGTGATAAAAGGGACGGACATGAGCTGCGGTCATACCCGAATCCGGACGATTGGCAGTATGAGACCATTAGCGGCAATTGGCGCAGCAATCTTCTCTCGCCAATCATGATGGAGACGGTCGATACGACAAAACAGACCGAAATCTTGGTAAGCAGCTTGCTGTCGCAAAAAGGCGGCATTACGAGCTGGAAACCGGTCGAGAACGGATTCGCGGTAACTTTCGCACTCCCTTCGCTCCATTTAATCATTCCGGTCGAAGTCACGATTAAGGACGATTACGTAGTAACAAAGGTCATCGATTCGGGCATTGCCGAGGGGAAGGACCAGCTGCTCAGCTTAAAGACCTATCCTTTTCTCGGCGCTTCCCAGCCCCGCGGGCAGGAGGGTTATATTCTGCTGCCGGATGGTTCAGGCGCAATCTATAACCTGAAGGAGAATATCACGAATGACCGCAGCGTGTACCGTGAACCTATATACGGACCGGATAGCGCGTACACCCCGATTTTTACGAATCGCAATCCAGTCACGATGCCGATCTACGGCATCAAGTCGGGCAGCAGCGCTTTCCTGGCCGTTGCGGATCAAGGCGCAGAATACGGCGATATTTATGCGGCGCAATCAGGCGTATACAGCAAATACGCCTGGGCTACGATTGAACAGGAATATCGCATGCAGTATTTCCAACCGACTTCGGTCGACCACACGACAGGTTTTAATACGTACAGCAAAGCCAGGTTGGGTGAGGATCGGGTGGTCCGTTATTACGTTCTTCCCGAATCAGCGAGCGACTACTCCGGCATGGCCGCAAAGTACCGCCAATATTTAATGGAAGAGCAAAATATGAAGCAGCTTCAGACAGCCGGATCGCCGCTCCCGTTATTTCTCGATATCATTGGCGGCGATTCGCAGAAGGGCTTCCTTCAGAGCAAGTATATTCCCGGAACGACGACGGATGAGGCGCAATCGATCCTGGATCGCCTGCATTCGCAGGGCATACCGCTTATCGTGGCTACCTATCAAGGATGGCAGACCGGAGGGGTCAGCCGGTTCGGGTTCGGAACGCAGGTCGATAAGCATCTGGGCGGCAATGCGGGGATGAAAAGTTTGGCCGAGTACACGAAGTCCAAAGGAGACACGCTTCTTCTTGAGACGAATTATTCCATGAATACGGACGGCGGCGATTTTAACCCGAAAAGAGAAGCGATGCAGGATCAGTCGGGAGGAATACTGAAGTTTAACCGCCGCGAGGCGAATGATCAGATCGCTTTGGTCAGTGCAGCGGTTTCGCTGGACAGAATCAAGAGCCGGATCGATTCGTTCAAGGCTTTGGGAGTCGATGGACTGGCGATCGCCGGCACGGGCTCGAACCTGGACAGCGACTACAACCGGAAATATGCTGCAAGCCGCAGCGAGGCCGCGAAACTGCAGCAGGAATTTATCAATACGGTCAAGTCGAAGTTTTCCACCGTGACCACGATGGGCGGCAATGCCTATGCTCTTCAGAAGACCAATGCGGTTCGGTTCATTCCGGGGGACTACTCTTACGATCTATTTTTGGATGAAGCCGTGCCGTTTGCGCAAATGGTGCTGCATGGTCTGGTGCCATATACGATGAACTGGGGGAATGCAAGAGACGAGTATCAGAAAGACTTCCTGCGCAGCATCGAATATGGGGCGGCTCCGACGTTCGGCGTGATGCATGCCAAGACGGAGACGATGAAGCGGGCATACTCGGTTTGGCAGTACAGTCTGAATTTTGACGAGTGGGAACCTTCGATCCTGCAAGAGTACAAGCGATTTAGCGAAGCGCTCAGGGATGTCCAGGACCAGTTCATCACGAGTAATCGGACGGTTGCCTCCAATGTGAAGGAGACTGTATATGCGAATGGGCAGAAAATCATCGTGAACTACAACGATGCGCAAGTGACAGTTGACGGCCGGCAGATTCCAGGAAATGATTTTATCGTCGTGAAAGGAGGTGAGGAGCCATGAGCGGCTGGATTCGTATAAAGAGCGTTTTCACCCAGCGTTATGAAGGAATATTGCTCATCTTGCCTTGGATCATCGGGTTCCTGTTATTCGTTTCGTTTCCTCTCTGCTACTCGCTGTATATGAGCTTTCACAGCGTACGCATTACCGGGAACGGTATTTTTACCGAATTCGTCGGATGGAAATATTATTCGAATATTTTGTTCCAAGACGGCGGCGTCTTTTACGATCAGCTGCTTCCGTTTTTGCGACAAGTATTGTTCATGATTCCAATCATCGTCATATTCTCGTTCATGATTGCGATTATGCTGAACCAAAAGTTTTTCGGAAGAGGCTTATTCCGGGCCATCTTTTTTCTCCCGGTTATATTTTCTTCGGGCAACGTCATTCAGCGTTTCCTAAGCCAGGGCAGAGGGGAGCTTGGGTTCCTCGAGAAATATTCCATTTCGACGGCGCTCACGCAATACTTGCCTGGCTCTTGGTCAACACCCATCGTCACCGTCCTGAATTCCTTCATCCTGATCCTGTGGTATTCCGGCGTTCAAATTCTGTTGTTTCTTGCGGGACGGCAGACGATCTCGTCATCGGTTTACGAGGCCGCGCGCATTGATGGAGCCAATCCATGGGAGGTATTCTGGAAAATAACACTGCCGGCGATGATGCCGTTTGTGCTATTGAATACGGTATACACGGTCGTAGACTTGTTTACGTTCCCCGGGAATCCGATCATCGCGAGTGTCAATCCGACGCAGTATGGACCTACGAGTGCGTTGATCTGGGTTTATTTCATCATCATCTTGCTGTTCTTGGGGCTTGTATTCCTGGTGCTGGGAAAAGCGTCTCGAGGCACGACATTTACGAGGTAGGGGGAAACCAAGATGGAGAAAGTGATAGAAGTCCTGAGGAGGCAGCATATGCGCTCCGGATTATACGGACTCGGCGAGCGTATTCGGATCCTGTTGTTCGGACGGGAAGCCGACAAGGGGCTGATCTTCCGTCTGTTCATTTATATTGTGCTGATCGAAACGGCGTACCTGTATCTGAACCCTATTTTTTATATGATCTCCACCATGGTCAAAGGACTGAGCGACTTACTGGATCCGACCGTAAATTGGATACCGAAGACGATCTATTGGGGACATCTGAAAGAAGCATGGACGTCGCTGAACTACCCGGTTTCGTTCGGGGTCAGCGCCAGCCTGTCCCTCGCAGCTTCGCTCATTCAGCTTATCGCCTGCGCCATGGCGGGTTATGCATTCGCGAGATTGAAATTTCCGTTTAAGAAGTTTTGGTTCGCATGCCTGATCTTCACATTCATTATTCCGCCGCAGGTCACCGTGCTGCCGTTGATTCTGATGTACCGGGAAGTAGGCTGGGTTGACACCTATTTCCCGATGATCATCCCCACGCTGTTTGGGCATGGATTGAAGGGCGCGCTGTATGTGATTATTTACCGTCAATTTTTTTCCGTTCTCCCGAAGGAGCTGGAGGAAGCCGCGAAAATCGACGGTGCAAGCATATACCGTGTTTTCTTTAAGGTGATGCTGCCGATTGCGACACCGGCCATTGTCGTTGTGTTCTTGTTCTCCTTCGTATGGAATTGGAACGACAGCTATTTCCCGATGATGTTCTTGTTCAAGATGCAGGATGTGCCGCTGTCGATCGCACTGGCGAAGGCGGCGACGGCCGCGTCGACCGAAGAAGGGAAAATATTCGCGCAGTCGCTTGAAATGGCGAGGTCATTTCTATCCGTGATGCCGCCGCTCGTGCTGTATATGTTCACGCAGCGCTGGTTCGTTGAAGGGGTCGAGCGGACTGGACTGGTCGAATAGCGATGTATATAGAGGGGGGAGTAAGTTCATGGAGATGCAAGAAGTCGAACGTTGGGGAATGTTTGAAATGACATTAAAAGGGCCTGCGGATGGGAATCCATTTCAAGATGTGGATCTGTCGGCGGAATTTCATTACCGGAATGACCGGATTGCAGTAAACGGGTTCTATGACGGGGCGGGGCTTTACCGAATCCGCTTCATGCCGGACCGGGAAGGGACTTGGCGCTTCACCACGAAGAGCAGCGCCGTGGAGCTTGACGGTCTATCAGGCAGCTTTGTATGTAAAAAAGCTTCGACGGACAATCATGGACCGGTCCGCGTCCACAAAGGCTGCTTATTCGAATACGAGGACGGAACGCCTTTCCTTCCGTTTGGAACGACATGCTACCACTGGACCCATACAGGGAACGAGGAGCATGAGAGGTTAACGATTGAGGAACTCCGGAAGTCGCCGTTCAATAAGGTGCGAATGTGTCTGCTACCCACGCGGGATATGCGCCCGGGCGCAGTGGCTTATGAGGGCACATGTCCCGAAGACGCGGACACGACCCGGTTTAACCCGGCTTTCTTCGCCCATCTGGAACATTGCATACGTGAGCTGATGCAGATCGGCGTCGAAGCGGACCTCATTCTGTTCCACCCTTACGATAAAGAGGGAGGATGGGGCTTTAACAGCTTGTCGAATGAGCAGGATTTCTATTACTTGCGCTATGTCATCGCTCGTCTCGGTGCGTTTCGCAATGTGTGGTGGTCATTATCGAACGAATACGATTTCAACCGGATGAAGACGGTGGAGGATTGGGACCGGCTGATCCAATATGTGCAGCGCATAGATCCTTACCAGCATCTTCGTTCGATTCATAACGGAACAAAGATGTATGAGCATGCTACCGTGTACGATTTCACCAAATCGTGGCTCACGCATCAAAGCATTCAGCATTGGGATGCGGGCGCGACGACAGAGCTGCTGGCCAAGGCGTACAAACCGGTCGTCATCGACGAAATATCCTATGAGGGCAACGTCGCTAAACGCTGGGGGAATATTACAGGTCTCGAACTGATGGACCGGTACTGGGAAGGAATGACGAGAGGCGGTTTCGTTGCGCACGGCGAGTGCTTCGAAAATAAGCCTAAGGGCGCCTGGATATCGCGTGGAGGACGGCTGTACGGGGAAAGTCCCGAACGCATCCGTTTCCTGCGCCAGCTGATGGAGGAAGGACCTGAGGATTGGATGGGTGCGCGTGAGGAAGGCTCCTATGCGCTGATTTATTTGGGCAAATACCGCTTCTCGTCCTATAAGCTGCCGATGCCTTCCGACCGGCAATACCGGATCGAGCTCATTGATATTTGGAACATGTCGGTATCAAAAGTAACAGGCACGTATTCGGGACAGACCGAGGTGTCGCTGCCGGCGCAGCCTTATACCGCCTTGCGCCTTCAAGCCGTATGAGCGGTCGCACTATATGAGAGAGGAGTGGAAAACGATTGATGCAATACGAAGATACGGTAAAACGTTGGGAAGTGTTTGAACTGCGGCTGCCGTGCGATCCGGATGAAGCATTGTACGCGGAAGCAGGGCTCCGCGCTGTTTTTGAGAAGGGAGAACGGCAGTTTCATGCGGACGGCTTCTACGACGGGAACGAGTTGTTGATTGTCCGCTTCATGCCGGACGAAGAAGGGGAGTGGTCGTTCCATTTGGATGGTCCCTCGCTCCCTAATGGCGGATTGAAGGGGGAGTTACTTTGCCTGCCGGCGGATACCGGCGTGCATGGACCGGTACGCGTGGCCGGCGCGACGCATTTCGCTTATGCGGATGGAACGACATATACGCCGTTTGGTACGGAACTGTCGGCATGGCATATCCAGAACGACGCAAGCCGTGCCAAGACGATCCGTACGCTGCAAACCTCGGCTTTCAATAAAGCGCGTATGAGCTTGATGCCGAATGCGGAATACAGAGGGCCGTGCGAATCCGTCTTCTCGCCGTTCGCGGCTGGAGAAGGCGGCAAGCTCGACTTCGATCGCTATGACCCCGCTTATTTCTCCAGAGTGGAGGAATGCCTGCAGGCGCTGGCACAGCATGGGATCGAGGCGGAACTTACGCTCTTCCCGGCAGACGAAGCGGAAGTTCAGCTGACGCCGGTGCAGGAAGACCGTTATATCCGCTATGTCGTGTCGCGTTTGGCCGCTTATCACAACGTATGGTGGACGATAGCGGATTTGGGAGACGGCACGCCGGGACGGGATAAAGATTGGCGACGCGCTTTTCAAATCGTTAGCGAATGCGATTACGGCCAGCATTTACGCACGATTCACGGTGCACCTGCCGCTTATGATTGGGGTGTTCCGTGGCTGACCCATATCAGTCTTCGTCATGAGGAAGTGACGATTGCTTCAAGCTTTACGCTGCAATATGAAAAACCGGTCATCCTTGACCACTGCGGCTTTGAAGGAACCGGACCGGGAAAAGAAAACGCGCTGACGCCGGAAGAGCTGGTGTACCGGATTTGGGAAGGCCTGACCCGCGGCGGATATGTGACCCATGGAGAATCACTCATCGGCTCCGGGGAAACGTGCTGGTCCATTCATGGCGGCGAGCTGCAAGGGGAGAGCTGGCCGCGCATCGCTTTTTTGCGCAAACTGCTCTCCGATGCACCGGACTTCCTGTCGTACAACAGAATGCGTCATGACGTATCGACGATTGAGCGGCAAGGCGAATACGCTCTGTCGTATTTTGGCGCGCATCGCTGCACGTCACGCTTGTTCGCGATGCCAAGCGGCGAATTCACAGCGGACCTGATCGATACCTGGAACATGAAGCTCGCCAGGCTGGACCAGACCTTTCAAGAACGGTTCGTGATCAAGCTGCCGGGTAAGCTGTACTATGCAATTCGTCTGCTAAGGATTAGCGATGGTTCGGTAACCGGCACATTCGAAGAGCAGGATACAGAGCCGCTGCTGGCCGTAGGAGACGGGGATTGATCCCATTCGGATGTAGAGACGATAGGGAAGGAGCGTGGCGGAATGAAGACATTCCGGCTGGCAAATCGTGCCGGCAATCGAATCGTTGAGCTGCGGCAGTCGGACAACGACATTTATTGGCAGCTGTCCTGCGGGGGTGACGCCAAACCTTATTTTAGCGATTCGTTAAGCCATATGGCGGTGAGCTCTCAAGGTCGTCCATGGCGCGCCGATCGGATAAGGCTTAATTCTTCGCGGATCGAGTGCCATGACGATATGCTGCTCGTGGAGGCGGATTGCGGGGAACTGCACCTTGCGATCGAGCTGAGCTTCGATGCGGAAGGACTGCTCCGGGTGAATGTGACATGGGAAAACCCTGGAGACGTAACTTTGAAAGACGCTGCCGTGGGGCTGGAATGGGAGCTTGTCACCAGCGGCAAGGAAAATGTGACCATTCCACATATGATCTACAATAACAATCCGTCTGCCGATCCGGCTAGGCACGTGCCTCGCCTCGGAGTAGGAGAAGGCCAAGGATTCATTTGCGAAGAGCATCGGCTGCCGATTCCTTGCGTGAACGTGGAATGGGAAGAGGATCACCATCATCAAAGATCGTTGACCTTGTTCTCGCTGCCCTCTTATATTGAATCGGAAGACGGCACCGTCCATTACGGCTCGCTTGGTGCTTACAGGCGAAACGGGAATATTTCGCTGGCGGCCATGAGCGGCGTGCTGATGTTCAATGGCGAAAAGGATATCGTGTATGTGAGCAAAAGCTTGACGGGACCTTATGCCGGCGGCTATACCGATTTCCCCCCGGGTTTCTCCCTGACCAAACATTATGTGTTGGAATGGGGTCCACAGCAGGTGCCGGGCCGCGCTTTCTCGCAAGTCGTTCATCGCGCCGTTCGGCTGTACGATCCGAGAGGCGCAGCCCCGCATTCGCTTGAAGAGTTGATCAGATTGAAGACACAGGCGATGGATGACCGCTGGAGGGAGACGGAGCATGCTGCCGGTTATGTGAAGTTCAATGACCGGAATTCATTCGGACTCGTATCGAAGCATGGGCTGCATTATATGTACGGCTGGACGGGACAGTGCTTGAAGCTGGCATGGTGCGATGCGTTAGTCGGATTCGACGAGCAGGATTCCGATCGCGTCCTGCGATGCAAAAAAGCAGTGAACTTTTATCTACAAGGAAGCGGTACAGCCGTGCCAGGACTTCGAAGCAGCTCGTACCATCTGGCGGACTGCCGGTGGGACCATTTCCACCGGCAGCAGGAGCCGGTCGTCTCAAGCCGCGCTTTTGGAGAAACGGTGAGCGACTTGGCGGACATTATTTTGCTATTTCGCAGCAGGGGCGAAGCGGTGCCTGACGAATGGACGGCTGAGCTGAAACAATCTGCGGATTTCTTACTTAAAGCCACAACGTCCTCAGGTATCTTTCCGGCGACCTGGCGCTTGAATGGCCATGCAGCGGAGACGGAAATTACGGCAGCCGGCATTCCGTGTGTCATCGCATTACTGAAAGTGTACCAGGTAACGGGTGAAAGCGCCTACCTTGATATCTCGACATCCTCCATGGAACGCTATTATGAGCTGCATGCCAGAACCTTTGAGCGGCCATTTGCGCGGTCTACGCTGGATGCAAGATGCGAGGACAAGGAGGCGGGGATGTTTTTCTTCATCGCGGCCTACGAGCTGTTCCGTCTCACAGGTGAAGCTGAATACCGGGCATGGGCAGTCGTCGCGGCAGACTGGATTCTTACTTACGTGTATATGTGGAATCCGGCTTATGACCAAGGGACGGCGTTCAGGGAGCGGGGATTCAATGCCGTGGGCTGGCCTGGGGTGAGTGTGCAGAATCATCATCTCGACGTCTTCTTTCCGACGTATGAGCTGTGGCGATTCGGACTCCTCATTAAAAATGAAATGTACGTAAGGCTGGGCCGGATGATCTTTGACGCCCTTGGCCAAGGCATTTGCACCAAGCCGGGGGAATGGGGATTTACTATCGTTGGAGAACAGGCGGAAGGATTTTTTCAATCCAATTTTCAGGGGCGAGGGCGCTCCAATACCTGGAATCCGTCATGGGTCATTTCGGAGGTGCTTCATCATGCCCTTCGTTTTCGTGCGGCCATGTCGATGGAGGAAGAAGAGGTCAAAGGAAGCATTAATTATCGCTGAGTATCTCGCGTAAGCCGGGATCCGGCGGCGTTTAGGGGAGTGAATCCAAATGATTAAACCGCAAGGCGTTATTCCTGCCATGGTGACCCCGTTCGATGACGACGGGCGCCTGCATGAAAAAATTGTCCGTCAAATGATCCGCCGCTTGCTGCAGGCTGGGGTCCACGGAATATTCGTTCTCGGGACCAACGGCGAGTTTTTCGCGATGAGCGATGACGAAAAGGTTGAACTGGTGCGCATCGCGGCAGATGAAATTGCCGGCAAGGTCCCGCTCTATGCCGGATCTGGCGCTGTGACGACAGCGGAGACTGTTTCGTTGTCGCGGAAATTGGAGGAGGCGGGAGCAGACGTATTATCCATCATTACGCCTTACTTTGTCCCGGTGAATCCGTCGGAGATCTATGAGCATTTTGCGGCGGCGGCGGGATCCACTGATCTGCCGGTCGTTCTCTACAACATCCCGGCACGCACAGGCGTCATGCTGGAAGCGGGTACGGTTGCATCGCTGTCGCAAATACCCAATATCGTTGGCGTGAAGGATTCGAGCGGTAATTTCGAGCATATGCTTCAGCTTATTCAACAGACGGATCACGATTTTTCCGTCCTTGCGGGCACGGACTCCTTCATCTTATCGGTTCTAATGGCGGGCGGATCCGGCGCCATTGCCGCATCCGCGAATATCGCACCGGAAAAGGTCGTCTCCGTCTACAACGATTGGCTGGCCGGCCGGACCGCTGAGGCTGCAAAGGCCCAGGCCGACATCGCGGTCGTCCGCAAGCTGATGCAGTTCGGGACGATCCCCGCGGGCCTGAAGGAAGTAATGAACCAGCTCGGAGTCGAGGTTGGTTCGCCGCGCCTGCCTGTGCAGCCCGTTAGCGAAGCGGTGCGAAATACGATTGCCCAAGTTTTGAGCGAGGCGGGCTTCGTGAAGGGGAGGTAAGGTTATGGCGGTTCTTTTTCAGACGGCCGGATCCATTCTGGCCGGGGCCGGAACGTTCCATTCCGTCGCAGAGCAAATCCGGAAGCATCTCGGTCCGATCAAGCGTGCGCTGATCATCACGACGCAAAGCCTCAGGAGGAACGGGACTGCGGATAGGCTTCGGGAGCAGCTTCGGCACTCGGACATCGCCGCTGATATTCTCAGGGATGACATTCTTCCCGAACCGACGGCGGCGGCGATTGAAGCCATTCATGCGGCGATCCATGGCGAAGCGTACGAGGCTTATATCGGAATAGGCGGCGGCAGCGTGCTTGACGCAACCAAGCTGCTCTCCGTGCTGGCGACGAACAGTAAGCCGATCGAAGAAATGCTTGGTACAGACAACTTCGAACATGACGGCATTCCGACCGTACTCATTCCAACGACATCGGGCACGGGGGCGGAGGTTACGCCGAATGCGATCGTGACGCTGCCTGAGCGCCAATTGAAAATCGGAGTCGTAAGCCGCCGCTTATATCCCCGGCTCGCGGTGCTGGATCCCGAGCTGACGCTCACGCTTCCGAAGGCCGTGACGGCGTCAACGGGAATGGACGCTTTTACCCACGCGCTGGAATCGTTCATAGGCCAAAAAGCGAACCCGATCAGCGATTTGTTTGCGCTTGAATCGATCCGGCTGATCAGCGGAAGCATCGTCGAAGCATGCGAGGATGGAAGCTCCATTCGTGCGCGCTCAGCGATGCTGTACGGCTCGGCGTACGGCGGTGCGGCGCTTGCGGTGTCAGGTACCGCTGCCGTGCATGCGATGGCCTATCCGTTAGGCGGCCGATTCGGTATTGCGCATGGCACTGCGAATGCGATGCTCCTGCCCCATGTCATGGAGATGCAGCTTGACGAGATTACCGGCAGACTGGAGCTGGCAGCGGCAGCGATGCGGCAGGGCATGGGCCAACTCGCAAGCCGTGCCAGCCATGCCCGCGCAGAAGCCGAATGGGCGCTAGGACAGATCGCGGAGTGGACGCATCGGATTGGCATCCCGCAGGATTTGGCGGAATACGGCGTGACGGAGCAGGATCTTCCGTCGATGGCCCGTGGGGCGTCGCAGGTGACCCGCCTCATGGATAACAATCCCAAACGGTTCTCCCTTGAAGAACTGGAGACGATTTATCGAAAACTGTTATCGACTAAAGCGAACTAGGAGGTGCCCATATGCGGAGCATTGTGGTGGACCAGAACGGAAACGGAGATGTTGTTACGGTGGCGGAGGCGATCGCGGCTGTGCCGGATCATGCCGCCGAACGAACGCTGATCATTTTGAATAACGGGGAATACCGCGAAAAAATAACGGTTCCGGCAAGTAAGACGAACCTTTGCATACGAGGCGAGAGCAGGGATGGTGCCGTCATCGTGCATGACGATTCGGTCTCGAAATTAAAACCGAACGGCGAGAAAATGACGACGTACGAAACGGCTACGTTTACCGTACTGGCGAATGGCTTTCATGCGGAGGATCTGACCTTTGCGAATTCAGCCAGCAGGCTGGAGCGCGCTGGCCAGGCCGTCGCCCTTGAAGCGGCGGGGGATCGCGCCATCTTCCGGAACGTTGCAATCCTTGGACACCAGGATACTTTGTATACGCCTGGAAACGGCAGACAATTATACGACCATTGTTATATCGAAGGAACGGTAGACTTCGTGTTCGGGTCTGCGACAGCCGTGTTCAAGGAATGCGAGCTGCATAATCTGAACCGTCATAACGGCTATGTGACGGCAGCTTCGACCGGTATTGAGCAGCCTTACGGTTACGTGCTGCTTCAATGCAGGCTGACGTCATCCACCACCGCGGAGACGGTAAGCTTGGGCCGGCCATGGAAACCATACGGGAGCACGATCTTTGTAAATACGTGGATGGATCGTCATATCCGTCCGGCAGGTTGGGATAACTGGCGCGATCCAAGCAAAGAGATTACGTCGCGGTATGCGGAATATGGAAGCACGGGACCGGGTGCATTGCAGGCGGATCGGGTCGGTTGGGCTAAAGTTCTGACGGAACAATCAGCCTCCACGTTAAGCGTCAGCAGCGTGCTGGCAGGGGAGGATGGATGGAATCCTGAGGAGACCAGCCTTCCGACGGAATAGTTTGTTTTTGCTTCACGCTTCCTAATCATTGATGTTGAACCATTAAAGCCTTAAAGGCCCGATGTTCTGAGGCTTGCATAAGTCAGTGGGCGAGTGCGAGGTTTCTCGGTAAACAAACATACACTTAGCTTTTTTCAGAGAGAGGAGTTAACGAGCGTTGTGGAATCCTGATTCTTTTATGGAGATGCTGTATGCAAATTCAGACCATGCCAGAAAGGAGAACTTCAAGCTAAGCCGCCCTGCGCGCAAAATGCTGTTGAGAGAACGGCTCCAGTCTTCGCTAGGATCGTTCGATGACATGCGCTCGCCGCTTGAGCCGATTGTTGTGGAACGCGTCGAGTATGAGGATTATATCCGGGAGCGCGTCGACATCGGTACGGTCACCGGACTGCGAATGCCGGTCTATATCCTAATTCCGAAGAAGCCGGCAGCGTCCGGCAAGCTTCCGGGCATGCTGGCGCTGCACGGCCATGGCTACGGGAGTCGTGAGGTCGTGGGCCTTGCCGCAGACGGCACGATCCAAGAGAAGAAAGGCGGGCATAACAGCTTCGCGCTCGAGCTCATGAAGCAGGGACATATTGTCGCTGCGCCGGAAATGATCGGCCTTGGCGATCGCAGGCTCATCCGTGACACGAAACCAGGCAAGGAAAGGAGCTCCTGCGTTTCCCTGACCGGCCAACTGATGATGTTCGGCATGTCCCTTGCGGGACTTCGCGTATTCGAAGCGCTAAGGGCGCTGGATTATTTGGCATCCCGGCCTGAAGTCAATTCCGGGCAAATCGGCTGTATGGGCTTTTCCGGCGGCGGCTTGGTCGCAGCCTATGCATCGGCGCTGGATGAGCGGATACGGGCAGCGGTTCTGTGCGCTTTTACCAATACGTTTAAAGGCAGCATTCTATCGATCAATCACTGCATTGATAATTTCATTCCCGGCGTACTCGATTATGCTGAGCTTCCCGAGCTCATCGGCCTCATCGCCCCGCGTCCGCTATTCATCGAATCGGGAGAGAAGGACCCGATATTTCCAGCTGCTTCTGTCCGGGAGGCGATCGAGGTGCTTAAAGGCATTTATCTTGAGGAAAACGCGGCGTCCATGCTCCAGTATGATATATTCCCGGGCGTGCACGAAGTGAGCGGACGCGCTGCTTATCCATGGCTTCTCACGACATGGCATGGCGGCGGGACGGATGTACAGTAAAAGGTTGGCGTAAAACCAAAACCATGACAAGAAATTGAAGATGCAATCGGAGGTGCTACAAACAATGAACCCAAGCGTATGGCTGAGTATTCAACGTGATGCAACACCGCGGATGCAGCATGGATTAGAGCAGCTGATCAGCGCCCTGCAGGACTGTGGCTATGATACGAAAATGGCAGATGAGGAATGGACTGCGTTTTCTTATGCAAAGTCACCGGATTTAAAAATTTATGTCGGTCAACGCGAAGAGTCGGAATTGATCCGAACCTTGGAACAGCAAGAGGTGCTTATTTACCATTCGCAGGAACCGGGCAAGGAAGGCTTTTATTTAGCTACACTTCCGGGGAATTTGATCGTCGTATCCGGAGGAAATGACACGGGCGCCTTATACGGAGCGATGGAACTCGCAAGTAGGATCCGCTCGGCAGGGAAAGTTCCGAATCTGCTCGCGCATGGGGAGAACCCGGATTTTGTCTTGCGCGGACCCGTGCTTGGACTGCAGAAGACGGAGATCGAACCCCCCCGGCGTACATATGAGTATCCGATCACGCCCGGTCGGTTCCCTTGGTTTTATGATCAATCGATGTGGATCGACTATTTGGATATGCTGTGCCGGCAGCGCAGCAATGTCGTGTATATCTGGACGGGGCATCCTTTCGCATCCTTGGTCAAAGTAGAAGATTATCCCGAAGCGCTGGAAGTGACGGAAGAGGAGTATCAGCTCAATTTCGAGACGTTCAGCTGGTTGACGAAAGAGGCGGATAAACGCGGCATTTGGGTTGTGCTGAATTTCTACAACATTCATATCCCGCTGCCGTTTGCCGAGAAACACGGGCTCGAGCTTCACCAGCCGAAACCGCTGCCGATTACCGCAGACTATACCCGGAAATCGGTCGCGGCATTCGTTCGGACCTATCCAAGCGTCGGGCTTATGCTGTGTCTGGGCGAAGCGCTTCAAGGAAGCGTCTATGGTGCGGAATGGTTTACGGATACCATTCTTGCCGGCGTGAACGAAGGGCTCCGTGATCTGAACGTGAAGGATTATCCGCCCATCATCCTGCGTGCCCACGCGCTCAAGGCGGAACCGGTCATCGAAAAGGCGGCCCCGCTGTATCCGAATTTGTATACTGAAGCCAAATACAACGGCGAGTCGCTGACGACCTGGACGCCAAGGGGCGGTTGGGTGGAGACCCACCGGAACTTAAGCAGCATGCAGTCGGTGCATATCGTAAATATTCACATTCTGGCGAACCTGGAGCCCTTCCGTTACGGAGCGCCTGCTTTTATACAAAAGAGCATGCAGGCAGCGAAGCATCGGCAGAAGGCGAACGGTCTGCATGTGTATCCGTTGTTTTACTGGGATTGGCCTTATAGCGGAGACAAGGCGGAGCCTAGGCTGAAGCAGGCCGATCGCGATTGGATATGGTATGCTGCCTGGGCACGCTACGCATGGAATCCGGATAGGGACCCGGAAACGGAAACGTACTACTGGACCGAGCAGTTTGCCGCAAAGTTCGGATCGCGCGAAGCGGGCGCCCTGCTGCTTGAAGCATACGATGCTTTCGGGGAATGCGCGCCGCGGATTCTCCGCCGCTTCGGGATAACGGAGGGGAACAGGCAGACCTTATCGCTGGGCATGAAACTGAGTCAGCTGACGAATCCGGACCGGTACTCCCCTTACAGAGCGCTCTGGGAAGATCATGCGCCGCAAGGCGAGAGGCTGGAATTGTATGCCGCGAGAGAAGCTGCCGGAGAGCCGCACATCGGCGAGACGCCGATCGATGCCATCGAATCGGCCGAGATGTTTGCCGATCAGGCATGGGTCGCCGTTCAGCAGGCCGGCTCACACGTCACGAGCAATAGGGAAGAATACGAACGGATTGTCAATGATGTGGAAGCGATACGCTATTTGATGAAATTTTATGGAGCCAAAGTGCGCGCTGCCGTCAAGGTGCTTCGATACAAGCATAAGGTTAACGGCAGCTATCTGGATCATACGGACGTATTGGCGGAGGCTGTTCCCGATCTTCGCGAAAGCCTGGATTGGTACCGTAAGCTGACAGCGTTGACGGAACGCACCTACCTGTACGCAAACAGCATGCAAACCCCGCATCGCAAAATACCGATCCCTGACGGCAAGAAATACAAGCATTGGAAAGAATGCCTTCCTATTTATGAGGAGGAGCTTAGATGCTTTGAATCTAACGTGAAACAGCTGCAGTCCGGTAAACTGCCTGATCACGTTAGCCATGAGCAGAGGTTAGAGCCATACCGGCAGTCGGAGTTTCGGTTAATTACCGAAGGTGCAGAAGTTTTTGAGGTAACGAAGGACAGCAGTCTGTTCACGGATGGCGAAGTGTACATACAGAGCTGCGCGGAAGAGCTGGAAGGCATAAAGGGAATCCGGTTCAGCCGTAAGAATGCCGCAAACCGGGGCATGTCCTTAGAGTTCGAAACGGATACGCCGGTGCGCCTGCTTGTCGGCTACTTCAACTCATCCGATCCGCAGTGGCTTCAGGTACCGACTTTGGATGAGAATACGCATGCGGATGATCGCGGAGGGCTCTCGCCTATTTTGCGCAAAGGGATCAAGACTTCGTTCTACCCAAGCATTAACGTCCACGCGTTTTTGTATGAGCCCGGGCGGCATACGCTGAATCTTGGCAAGGGCGCCTATGCCGTGCTCGGCGTCATTGCCGGCGACCAGCAGATGAAGGAGCGGGACGTAGCACCGTTCAGTGAAAGCTCCCGCTCGTTGGATTGGCTGTATAGCTGAGGGAAAGCCAGTTACACCGGAATGGAGTTGAACTGTATATGAAAAAGGATATGTATCGGCTGGGCGTCATCGGCTTAGGAGAAGGAAGAAGCATCCTTTCGGCGGCACAGGCAAGTGAACGCTGGGAGATCGTCAATATGTGCGATATCAATGAAGACATCTGCAAGGAAAGAGCGCGCGAATTCGGGTTAACCCGTTACACGCTTCAATATGATGAGTTGCTGCATGATCCCAACATTGACGTGATTGCTATTTATACGCCGGATCAATGGCATGGGAGACATATCAAGCAAGCGTTCGAGGCAGGCAA
Organism: Paenibacillus sp. XY044; assembly: GCF_002257645.1. Lineage (GTDB taxonomy): Bacteria > Bacillota > Bacilli > Paenibacillales > Paenibacillaceae > Paenibacillus_AQ. Next base: position 697,613 of record NZ_NQMO01000001.1, read on the forward strand.
GCATGTCATCGTCACGAAGCCGATGCTGAATTCGCTAGAAGGCGTTCATGAGGTGCTCGAAGCATCGGAAGCATCCGGCAAGCATCTGTTCGTCGGACAAAGCAGCCGCTTCTTTGAGCCGATGATTCATCAGCGGAAGGATTATATTGCCGGGCGGCATGGCGATCTGGAAGCCGTCGAAGCGTATTACATTTCGGATGCCCGATGGTTTCTGGAACGCAGCTGGAGCAAGCAATCCGGCTTCAGCTGGATGTACAATTTTATGATACATGCCGTTGATCTGGCTGCCTGGTATTTGCCGAACATCGAGGAAGTATTCGGATACGGGCGTTCGAGCAGCACCAACGGCGAGCATGGTCTTTCTGTACCCGATACGATGAGATTCCTGATGAGAGACCGTGAAGGACGCATCGCTCAAGTGAGCGGCTCCTATACGACCCCTGCGCTCCGCGGCGTCGATCCGGGAATCAGCTGTACGCTGCGCGGAACAAACGGTACGAGCCGCGCAGTGTACTCCAAGCTGGAATACTACACCCACTTCCATAAAGAGAAGACCGCTGTTCACTCCTTTGAGGAAAAACGGCCGTATTACTTCCGCTTCGAAGGGGATAGCCATCATGCCGGCGAGTACCAGAACTACATCGAATATTTTGCCGACTGCCTTGATCAAGGAGAGATCCCGAAACCGGACCTTCGGGAAGGCATCCGAACGCTGGCGGTCATGGCCGCGATGGAGCGCAGCATGGAGACGGGCCAGCCGGTTCGCGTTGAGGATATCCTGCGGGAGCATTCACTCGCTTGACGATGAGGGGTAACAAAAACCCGGGAGGCGATCACTTGATTCCAAGTGGCTGCTTCCCGGGTTTTTTTATGAGGAATACCGATATAGCAATCCAAAAGAATCTATTACATTCACTACATGTTATCATAAGCATGAAACATAAATTATTGCAGACAGGAATCAATTTCATAATACCATTAGCAGCTTTAATCAAGACGATATATAGATCAAAACGGTTTTATTTGTCTATATGTCGTTTCGTTATCGCATGTTTAATCCATTATGAAATTGATTCGACAGGTAAATATCAACACCTAATTACAGTACCAAAGGTATAGAAAGGGGTAAGGCATGGCAAATATCGAGCATTTGCAAACCGTACATGTTCCAGCGTCGAAGGTGTATGAAGCTTTAACCACCACTGAGGGACTGTCGGAAATATGGACCAATGAACTCATTATCAATAATCAAATTGGCTTTATTAATGAATTTCGATTCGGTAGCAATGACATAACTAAGATGAGAATAGAGGAATTGATCACTAATAAAAAAGTCATATGGGAGTGTATAGATTCAGATCCAGAGTGGATTGGTACGATTATTTCCTTTGATATTGAAGAAAAGAACGGGAAGTCTTTGATTACTTTGCGTCAAATGAACTGGAGAGAAGTAACGCCATTTTTTCGTTCTTGTAACTACAACTGGGCTATTTTCCTTTATAGCCTCAAATCCTACTGTGAAGAGGGGGAGGGTCTCCCCTATCATAAACGTAAGTTTTAATGATCAGCATCTCATTATTGAATACTATTCATCTGGAGTTCTTCCTCTATCTCGGTGTTTTGTTGCGCACTTCGAGATTTGGGGAGGTACTCCTTTTTTCATGCTCTAAAAACTTAGGCGCAGTAAAGGCCTTAGAATGATGAAATTGATTCTACCGTTTATGATTTCCTGCTATCCTTGAACCCATCACAATACCAAGCCAGGGGTGACGAAAATGAACAAAGACCCCGAATAAACGGAGTCTGAGGCATCCAGTTCAGGGATATGGTTAAAAACCGTCATGATTCGGCGTGAATCCTGGTTTTCTTGTTTGCATCGATGATCGTGTGGACAGCGCTTTTCCAGCCTGCATATAATTGGCGCCTAGTGGCTTCATCCATTTGAGGCGTGAAGGTTTCGTGTAAATTGGAGCTTTGCGCCAAATCGTCAAGGCTGGACCAGAAGCCTACGCATAGTCCGCCTAGGTATACCGAACCCATGGCTGATAATTCGGCGCATGCCGAGCGGCTCACGGGCCCGTTCAGCAGATTGCTCTGGAATTGCATGAGCCAATCGTTCGCCGATGCGCCGCCATCCGCCCGGAGCTCCCGAAGGGAGACACCGGACTTTTCTTCCAGGCTCGCCACGGAATCTTGGACCTGGTAGGCTATGCTCTCCAGTGCCGCACGAATAATATGCCCGCGTCCCGTTGAGCGGCTCATCCCGAGAATGGCCGCCCGGGCGTAAGGATCCCAATAAGGAGCGCCCAATCCGACGAATGCGGGAACTAAATACACACCTTCCGTCGAAGGGACACTGTCCAGAAGCTCTTGCATTTCTTCATAAGTGGAGTACAATCCCAAATTGTCGCGAATCCACTTCATGCTGTCTCCTGTCGTACGCAGGACCGATTCCAGTGCATAGGTTATCGTGCCTCCGGCTCCCCAGGCGATGGTTGTGACAAGCCCTTCTTCACAGGGGAGAGATCGTTCTCCTACATTCATCATCACCGATGTTCCTGTACCGTAGGTCGCTTTGGCCATGCCGGGCTCGTGGCAGAACTGTCCGAATAAAGCCCCTTGGGAGTCGCCAATAACGCCTGAAATCGGAATTTCTTCGCCAAATAATAAAGGTTCCCTCGTAAACCCGAAGAGGGTATCCGATGGCTTGACAGCCGGCAGCAGGGAAGGGGGGACCTGAAATAGGGAACACAGCTCTTCATCCCACTGCAGGGTATGAATATTGAAGAGGGAAGTTCGGCTTGCATTCGTATAGTCCGTCGCGTGAACGGAGCCCCCCGTCAACTTCCAGACCAGCCAGCTGTCGATGGTCCCGGCGAGCAGGCGGCCTTCGGCTGTAAGCGTACGGGCTCCGTCTACATGATCCAGAATCCACTGCAGCTTCGTGGCCGAGAAATACGGGTCCAACATCAAACCGGTTTTGTTTGCAACGGTTTGCTCATATCCGTCTTCATGCAATTTCATGCATACATCGGCGGTTCGTTGACACTGCCAGACGATGGCGGGATAAATGGGAAGGCCAGTGGTTTTGTCCCAGATCATTGCGGTCTCGCGCTGATTGGTCAGTGTCAGCGCAGCTAAATCTGCCGGTTCAATGCCGGCCGCTTCGACACAGGAGCGGGCCGCGGAGATGACATTGTCATAGATTTCAAGCGGATCATGCTCAACCCAACCCGGTTTCGGGTAGTACTGCTTATGCTCTTTCATGCTGCGCGCAACGGTGTTTCCTTGACGGTCGACGATGAGCGCTTTTGTCCCCGAAGTGCTCTGATCGATGGCCAGAATGTATTGTTGTTCAAGCATCATGTTCTCGCCCTTTGCTTGTTCATGAGCTGATGAGCCAACTGTTGGATGTGTGCGGCACTAATTCCGTAATGGCGGAATACTTCCGCTGTTTTCCCTGCAATAGCGGGCTCGTCGGGGATGCCTACAATGTTCACCGGAACGGGGTAATGCTGCACGACGACTTCTGCGACGGCTGCGCCCAGGCCACCGTAAATGCTGTGTTCTTCGACCGTGATGATGCGTCCGGTTTCCCGGGCCGCTTTCACGATCGATTCTTCATCCAGAGGCTTGATCGTGTGCATGTTCAGAACCCGGGCCGAAACGCCGTCTTCGGCGAGGCGGTCTGCAGCATCCAAGGCGACGCGAACGGTCTCGCCGGCCCCAATGATCGTCACATCCGTCCCCTCCCGCATCGTAACGGCTTTACCGATCTCAAAGGGATAATCATAGGATGGATATACATCTTCAACCGGGTTCCTGCCAATGCGGACATAAACCCCGCCTTCATATTGGACGAGCGCTTCGGTCATTTTCTTCGTCTCGTGCCGGTCAGCCGGCATCATGACGGCGAGTCCCGGTATGGCCCTGGCAACCGCGAGATCCTGCACGGAGTGATGTGACATGCCGAGCGCCCCGTAGCTTACGCCGCCGCTAATCCCAATGAGCTTTACGTTCGTATTGGAGTAAGCGACGTCGACTTTAATCTGTTCGATGCTGCGCATGCTTAAGAAACAGGCGGGGGAAGTGACGAAAGGCTTTTTCCCGCTGTGGGCAAGCCCTGCCGACATGCCTACGATATTCTGCTCCGCAATGCCCACCTCGACGAATTGCTCGGGATAGGCGTTAGCGAAGGGGGCCATCGCCGCGGATCCGCGCGAATCGCTCGCCAGCACCATGATGTCCCGGTCTGTTTTGGCCAGTTCCAACAGCGTCTCGCAAATGACCTGACGGTTTGGAATCGAATTCATGCTAGATCACCTGTCCTTCACGTGAAAGTTCCGCGATGTGGGCTTCCAACTCGGCGAGCGCGAGCTTCAGCTGCTCGTCATCGGGGACATGATGGTGCCAAGCAGGGACGTTCTCGGCAAAGGAAACCCCCTTGCCCTTGACGGTGTTCGCAATGACCAGCGTCGGCTTCCCTACGGTGAGTGGAGCGGCGCGAAACGCTTCAACCAATGCGTCCATGTCGTTTCCGTCGATGGAGACGACATGCCAGCCGAATGCCCGCCATTTCTCATCGAGCGGGTCCAGTCCCATCACTTCCTCGGTGGTGCCGCTGATCTGGAGGCGATTGCGATCGACGATCCCGATCAAGTTATCCAGCTTATAATGCGCGCCGGCCATCGCGGCTTCCCAGTTGGAGCCCTCCGCCTGCTCGCCGTCGCCCATAAGACAGAAAACGCGGTACGGCAGACCGTCGCGTTTGGCTGCCAGCGCCATGCCTGCGGAGATCGGCAGGCCATGGCCGAGCGCGCCGGTGTTCATCTCGATTCCCGGCACCTTGTTGTTGGGATGCCCAATGAGACGTGTACCGAACTGGCTGTACGTTTTCAGTTCTTCTTTCGGAAAAAAGCCTTTGTCCGCAAGAATGCACCATAGCGATTCAACGGAATGTCCTTTGCTCGCGATAAAACGATCCCGCAGCCCCCATTTCGGATTCGCCGGATCAACGTTCATGACGTCGTAGTATAATGCCGTTAAAATGTCGGTATTACTGAGCGATCCGCCAGTATGTCCGGTTTTGGCACGGTGAATGATGGTGAGGAGCTCCATGCGAATCTGGGCCGCCTTGATCTTTAACGCTCTCGTGTCCATGAACGAATCCTCCTTATGAGTGGGTGCTTGCGGACGGCTTGCGGGCTAAATCCGAGCCGCGCAGCCAGCTTTGAATTTCCTGCTCCGTCGGATCTACGGGATCTGCCGTAAGACCAGGGATATAATTGCAGGCTTCATAGATGGCAGGGATGACATTCGCATGGATCCCGACGGAATGATGCACGTACGGACCTTTCACGAGCTTTTCTTCCCACAGCGGCCAATCGTTTACCTCGACCCAAACGTAGGAGCCCCGCGTATATGGACCTTGAATTCCTTTTGCGCGGCCTAAAAAAATCGAATATTCTCCATGGTCTCCGTCAAATCGTGCGATGCTCATGCTGCCGCCGCGGATTTCGCCTTCATGGGTTCCGGGAGCATGGTCATCGAAGAGGAAGTGTTTACGCAGCCTTGGCTTTTGCTCTGCGCTTAACGAGACCGGGAAATTTCCGCAATGGAAAAGCAGCTCGCCGTTATCGTTCTCGGGGTGTCTGACTGTAATGTCGGCGAAGAACGTCGGATGCTCATTCATCGCGGCGGCCTGCACCATGATTGAGGTAATCGCCCCATGGATATCGGTCTCACACGTTACCGGAATCTGTTCGTCCGTCAGAATCGCATTGGCCAGACAAGGCATGATCGACATCGCTTCCTGCAATGAGGACCAGCATTGAATCGCAATGGCGCTGCTTCCGGTTTCTTGGGCGTAAGATTTCATGGCGACTTTGAGTGCGGCGATCCTGCGGATACCCGCTTCGGTTACTTCGCTGACATCGAGCTTTTCCTTGATATAATCGATCACTTCCAGCAATTCGCTGCTGCTGCTTGACTCGATTTTCTTCGTCCGCAATTGGATGTCGACGAGCGTAATCGGGTGGATTTCGATGCCGAAACGCTCCAGCAGCTCGCCTTCATTACAGATCATCGTCCAAAAGGAAGCGGGGCGGGGGCCGATTTGAAGAATGCGGAGGCGCTTAAACTGGCGCACAACATTCGCGGCCGCGATGAAGTTGGTAAATCCACGCTCGAATACGGGATCGTTTACCCAACTGTTGGTGACATAAGTAAATGGCACGCCGAAACGACGGAGCACCTTTCCGGTTGCAAAAATGCCGCATTGCGTATCGCGCAGGCGCATCCCGTCTTCCAGCGGCGCTTCGTCGCGGGGACCCCAGAGGAGAACGGGTTTGCCGAGCGCTTTGCCGACGCGCGCCACAGTATCTTCCGTACCGAAATTGCAGTGAGGGAAAAAGACGGCGTCGACCTCTTCCTCCTTAAAACGCTGTGTAATGAGATCGGCGTTGATATGATCGTCATACAGCAACCCTTCGGAATTCAATCCCTCTAAGTCGACGATATCGATATCCATGCCGAAGCTTTCAATTTGCTTCCGGATTTGCACCTTGTATTTAAAGGCGTCTTCTGCGCTGAAAGTAAACCGACGGGTAGGCGCATAACCAAGTTTTAATTTCTTCATTGCCGATTCTCCTTTATTAATAGTTTTTTCGTAGTTTAGTTGAATTCAATTTAGTTTAGTTAGTTTAGATCTTTATATATGTAAAATTAAACCGCTTACAGCCATAATAGCACCGGTTTTCTGACCGGTCAATCCATAATATGACATTATTTAGTTCTTTATAACTAAACAATAAATAAATTTAGTAATAATTTTAGTTAACTATTGAAGTGGAACTAAAATCGTAGTAAACTTCAATTAACTAAACAGATATCCAAGAAATGGAGAGCAACCTTGTATGAAGATGGAGGACATTGCCAGAATGGCCAATGTTTCCAAGGCGGCCGTTTCATTAGCTTTTAACGGAAAGCCTGGCATTGGACAAGAGACGCGCGACCGTATTCTGCAAATTGCTGCGGAAGCGGGATATACGCCGAAGATCAGAGCAGCAGGCTCCAGGAAAGAGGAAGAGGAGCAGGGAGATGAGACGAATTCCGGATCCGGTGCAGCGGGGCAAAGCGCTTCCTTCGTATTTCTCGTCGTGACGAATTCCGGCATCGTACTGGAGGAGTATTATCAGCAGCCCTTTTTCCAGGAGCTGATTCAATGCATTGAGGAGCGGTGCAGACAGAAGGGCTACCGGTTATTTTTCTCTAAAGTGGACATGGAATCTTTTGAAGAAGAGATTCATAAAGACGGAGGGGCCAGCCGCCATCAAGGCGTCATCGTGCTTGGCACGAATCTGTCCCGCAAGCAAATTCACTACATTCAGCAGCATTTTACGAACGTTGTGGTGCTGGATACATGCTATGAAGAAATGCCGGTTCAATTCGTTGGCATTAACAATATGATGGGCGCCTATCAAGCAGGTACCTTTTTGTGCGAATCAGGGCATACATCGATCGGCTATATCGCATCCAGCGTGAGAATTCATAATTTCGAAGAACGGGAGCGCGGTTTTCTCAGTGCGCTTGCCGAATATGATATTCAGGTTGCGCCTTCGCACCGTTTATCCGTCGCACCTACGATCTTGACTTCGCAGGAGGCGCTGAAGCAGCAGCTGTCAAGTATTCTTGAAAGCGGGAAATCGCTGCCTACCGCCTGGTTCTGCGAATGCGATTATATCGCCATCAGTGCGATCAAGACGATGTCGGAGCTCGGCATCCGGGTTCCGGAGGATACGGCGATCATTGGCTTCGACAACATTAAAGAATCGGTCATCGTTTCGCCGGAATTAACGACGATTCATGTAGATAAGGAGCGCATGGCTTTCCTTGCCGTGGATATGCTGTCCGATTGGATGGAACAGGAATTAAGCGTCAAAACGAAAATTAAAGTGGATACGACATTTGTAGAACGCAAATCTTGTATTGGCAGAGCTGCACAACTGACATAACAACGACCTCTAAGATGCCTTAGCTGAATGGAATGCAGGGCATCTTTCTCTTTACCCGAGCACAAGCTGAAAGAGGTGATTGGGATGACTGGGATCATGAAGGTGACGGATAGCAGGAACCCCGCCATATGGGAAGACTTATCCATACTTGAGCAGAACCGTGAACGCCCTCGATCGGATATGGCGTTGTTCGATTCAATTGACAGCGCTTTCAGTGGGGATCGGGCGGGCTCCTCCTACATCCAAATGTTAAACGGCATATGGGATTTCCACTATGCGGAATCGCCAATCGCAGTGCCGGAAGGCTTCCAGCAGCCGGGTTACGCCTTATCGGAGGACTGGCACCCTATACCGGTTCCATCAAACTGGCAGCTACATGGATATGGCCGGCCGCAGTACAGCAGCTGTCCATACCCGTTTCCCGTGGATCCGCCGCATGTGCCGAAGCTGAATCCGACGGGCTGTTATCGGACGGAGTTTCAGGTGCGGGACGATTGGAAGGAACGCGAAATTTATATTGTATTCGAGGGAGTCGATTCGGCTTTTGAACTTTGGGTCAATGGGCAGTCTGCCGGTTATAGCGAAGGAAGCCACTATACATCTGAATTTAACATTACCCATTTCCTAAAATTGGGCAGCAACGTGTTAGCGGTGCAAGTCTATCAATGGTCCAAGGGCAGTTATTTGGAAACACAGGATAAATGGCGTCTAAGCGGCATTTTTCGCGACGTGTATCTGATCGCGGAGTGCGCGGCAGGCGTCAGGGATGTAAGGATTCGCACGAATTTATCCGAGGATTATACGTCCGGTGAGCTGGAAATCGATATCGACCTGGTCAATCGCAGACGCAGGGCATCCGCTCCTTTCCAACTGGACATTTCGCTCTTCAATGCGCGTATGGAATGTATCCTGAAGCGGCAATACGACTCGGTGCTTCAGCCCGGTCCGCTGGAAGACGTTAAGGTGAACATGTTGGAAACTGTGCAGGCGCCCAGGCTTTGGACAGCGGAAGATCCGCAGCTGTACTCTCTCTTGATCACCGTACGGGATCAGGAAACATCTGCTGTGCAGGAGGTTCGAAGATTGGAGGTTGGCTTCCGGGATGTTCGGATTGCCGACGGGCGAATGCTCGTTAACGGCAAACCGATCGTCATTAAAGGGGTGAACCGTAACGAATTTCATACAGAACGCGGCGCAGTGATCACGATGGAAGACATGAAGCAAGATATCCTGCTCATGAAGCGGCATAATTTGAACACAGTGCGGCTCTCCCATTACCCGAATGATCGGCGCTGGCTGGAGTTGTGCGATCGCTATGGCATGTTCGTCATTGATGAGGCCGATTTGGAGACGCATGGATTTGCTTTAACCGGTGAGCGAGTGAACCAAGAGATTCCTGGGTTTGCGCGCGGTGCTGCAGAAAGCTGTTTATCCGACCATCCCGATTGGAGTCCTATGTACATTGATCGTGCAAAACGCATGGTTGAACGGAACAAAAATCATCCCTGCATTATTGTCTGGTCGCTCGGCAACGAATCGGGATACGGTCAGAATCACGATGCCATGGCAGCATGGATTCGTTCTGTGGATTCAACGCGGCCGATCCATTATGAGCGGGCTTACGATGCGGAAACGGTAGATATCGTGAGCACGATGTACCCATCAGTCGATATGCTGAAGCAAGAAGGCGAGAAGCAGGATGCCCGTCCGTATTTAATGATTGAATATGGTCATGCGATGGGGAATTCGGTCGGTAATCTTCGGGAGTACTGGAACATCATTGATGAGTATCCCCGTTTGCTTGGCGGGCTGATCTGGGAATGGAGAGATCTGGCGATATTGCAGAAAAATGAACAAGGCGACGCTTGGTATGCCTACGGCGGCGATTTTGGTGAAGAACCGCACAGCGGATCATTCTGCATCGATGGGCTGTTATTTCCCGACAATACGCCGAAAGCTTCGCTATTGGAATATAAAAAGGTGCTCGAGCCCGTGAGGGTCAGCTATAGCCACGATGGCGAAGCGCTGGTTATTGAAAATCGTTACGATTTTTTATCGCTGTCGCATCTGCTGGGGACGTGGAAAGTTTATCGCAGTGGAGAAGCAATACAGGCCGGAGAGCTTCCAGCGCTGGATACGCCGTCAGGTGAGCGCTCCGAGGTGAAGCTCCCATTCGACAAGCAAACATGGGCTATGGACGGCGAATATTGGCTTCATGTCAGCTTTACGCTGCGCCATGCGGCACCGTGGGCGGAGGCAGGCTATGAAATGGCTTGGGCAGACCTGCCGCTGCCGCTTGGCGTGCCGCGGGAACCACAAGTCATGCTTCCTGATGTGCTTGAGGCGGCAGCTTCCATAATGGAGCCTGTCCATCAGCTTACGGCGGAAGAGTCCCGCAAGGCCATTCATATTAGAGGCGATGATTGGAAGGCTGTTCTTGACAAGGCTACAGGAAAACTGACGACATGGGAATATCAGGGCATACCTCTGCTGGTGGAAGGACCGGTTATCAATCTATGGCGGGCACCGCTCGATAATGATATCCATTTGGCCAAGGCGTGGCGGGCGGCAGGATATGACCGCCTTCATACCGATGTTCGGGAATTGTCCTTCATGCCGGACGATGGGCGGGGCTGCACCGTGCAGGTCGAGCTCGTTATTGGCGCCAGAGGGGCCTTACCGTTATTCCGTTCGAACTTGACCCATCTTTTTACAAGCGGCGGCGCCCTGCAGCTGACCCAATCCATCGAACCGCTGCGCGAGCTGCCGCCGATGCCTAGATTGGGAATCCGGCTTGGCATTCCGCGCCGCTTCCACAACGTAACCTGGTTTGGCCGCGGTCCGCATGAATGCTATCCCGACCGCAAAGAAAGCGGGAAGCTGGGCATTCATGGCGGGCTCGTCGAAGAGCAGTTCGTTCCCTATATCAAGCCGCAGGAGAACGGAAACAAAGCGGATGTGCGCTGGGGCAGGTACAGCGATGATCAAGGCAGCGGGATGGTCATCACCAGTGCCGGGTTATTCCATATGAGTGCCCACTATTATTCGGTTGAGGAGCTGGCGCGCAAAAAACACGTTCATCAATTGTCACCCTTGGACCACATTGAGCTCAAACTGGATTCAGATCAGAGCGGCATCGGCAATCATAGCTGCGGCTATGCGCCGACGCTCACGAAATACTTGCTGCCGGCAGAGAAACAAGCTTTCTCATTTTTATTGCAACCCTTCAAAGCGCGCTGAATGACGCTCTGGCAAAGGTTGCGAAAGAAAACATAATTGGAGGAGAACACCATGTCAGTTGTCGTTACGGATTGCAGGACTGAATATTTGACAGAGCCGTTAGGCCTCGATGTACTGCAGCCGCGTTTATTTTGGAAGATCGCGTCGGATGAACGCCATGTGCACCAGAGCGCTTATCGAATACTGGTATCCGCCTCGAGGGATTCCCTTTCCCGCGATGTAGGCGAGATGTGGGACAGCGGCAGGCTCGAAAGCGATCAATCCACGCATATTACATACGAAGGAACAGCATTGGCATCGGACACGGATTACTTCTGGAAGGTATGCGTATGGACGGGCAAAGATTCAAGCCCGGTATGGAGCGAGCCGCAAAGGTGGAGTATGGGCATTCTATCCCGGACCGGCTGGAAGGCACAGTGGATTGGCCGCAAAGCTGATCCGGGCCTGGAGAAACAGCCGGCACCGTTATTTCGAAAAGAAATCCACGCTGCCGCTGACGTGAAACGCGCGATGGTTTATGTCACCGCGCTCGGTATCTATCAACTGCGGGTGAACGGCGAAATCGTCAGTCACTTATTCGCTCCGGGCTGGACCGACTACAATAAGCGCGTTCAAGTTCAAGCCTTTGACGTGACTTCCAAGCTGCACCAGGGAAGCAATGCGATTGGGGCCATTCTGGGAGAGGGATGGTATTCGGGTACCGTGGGTTTCCTGCATGACAAAGTTTACGGCGAGCGTCCATTCCTGTTTCTGCAACTGTCCGTTGAATATACCGACGGCACGAAAGAGCTGTTCGTGACGGATGGAAGCTGGAAAACGGCGGACGGCCCGATTCGATATTCTGATTTCATCAAGGGCGAGTTGTACGATGCGACGGCGGAACGGACGGAATGGGATGAAGCAGGTTATGATGATGCGGATTGGCAGCTTCCCGACATCAGGCCCGGTTATAACGGCTTGCTGACAGCGGCAATAGAACCGCCGATTCGCATTACGCGCACGCTAAAGCCGATCAGCGTTCGCAAGACCGAGACCGGCACCTATATTTATGATATGGGACAAAACATGGTTGGCTGGACAGAACTCACCGTGGCCGGTGAGCGGGGAACCAAAGTAACGCTCAGCCATGCGGAAATGCTGAATCCGGACGGTACGTTATACTTGGAAAACCTTCGTGAAGCAGTTCAGCAGGATCACTATATTCTGAATGGCGGAGGCGAGGAGCGATACGAGCCGCATTTCACCTTCCACGGCTTCCGCTATGTGGAACTGATCGGTTATCCGGGGGAACCGGACTTGGATACGATCATCGGCAAAGTCGTTCACTCCGATACGGCGGTAGCCGGCAGCTTGACGACATCGGATCCGATGGTGAATAAGCTCTACTCCAATATTACCTGGGGACAGCGAGGGAACTTTCTCTCCGTGCCGACGGATTGCCCTCAGCGCGATGAGCGCCTGGGCTGGACCGGCGATGCGCAGATTTTTGCGAGAGCAGCGACCTACAATATGGATGTATCCCGCTTTTTCGAAAAATTCATAGGGGATATGATCGATGCCCAGCAGCCTTCGGGAGCTTTTACGGATGTGGCACCGGACGCGGGATGGATACGGCACAAGATGTGGAATACCCGGCTCAACTGGTCTGCGCCTGACAATGCCGGCTGGGGGGATGCGGGCGTTATCATTCCGTGGACCGTGTACCTCATGTACGGTGACCGCCGGATTCTGGAAACGCATTACGACGCGATGGTGCGCTGGATAGAGTACCTGATATCGATGAGCGACCATTTCGTTCGCCCGGCTTACGCCAACTATGGGGACTGGTTATCGATCGACGCGGATACGCCGAAGGATGTGCTCGCCACCGCATATTTTGCTTACAGCGCCAAGGTTATGGGGCTGATATCCGAAACCCTTGGAAAAACGGATGACAAGCGGCGTTTCGATCAATGCTTTGCCGATATCTCCGCGGCTTTCCGTCAAGCGTTTGTCGATGAGCAGGGCCGGATTCATGGCGAGACCCAAACGGTCTATGTGCTCGCCCTTCAATTCGGATTGCTGACGCCCGAGCAGCAGCTGCAGGCCGCAGCGCATCTGGCGGAGGATATCCGGGCCCGCGGCAACCGCTTGTCTACAGGCTTCCTCGGCGTAGGATATCTTCTGCCGGCATTAACCGATCACGGTCATCTGGATCTGGCGTATACATTGCTGCTACAGGAAGAATTCCCGTCATGGATGTATTCCATCAAGCATGGAGCAACGACGATTTGGGAGCGATGGGATGGATGGACCGAGCACAACGGCTTCCAGACGCCGAGCATGAATTCGTTCAACCACTATTCCCTCGGTTCTGTCGGCGAGTGGATGTTCCGTTACATGGCAGGTCTGGAAGCGGATCCGGAGAAGCCGGGTTTCAAACATGCGGTCATTCAGCCGCATCCGGATGGCAGGGTCACGTCGGTGCAAGCAAGCTATGACAGTCTGTACGGCCGCCATGAAGTGCGTTGGGAGGTAACGGAGTCAGGAGGATTCCTGCTGCAGGTAACGGTTCCGGCGAATACGACCGCTACAGTGCATGTACCGGGACGGAATGTCGTTTCGGAGGCGTCGCTAACGCCATCGTATACGTCTGGCCGGCGGACGGCTTCTTTTCAGGTGGGATCGGGAACGTGGGCGTTTACATCGCAGCTGGCGCGCGAGCAGCGTGACGGAATCGTCATCATTGGCTGACATCAAGTAACGCTCACAAAACGAAGCCAACGCTTCCGAAGTGAGTTTTGTTCGAAGTGAATTCAGGAAGTAACGCTCACAAAACGAAGCCCATGCTTCCGAAGTGAGTTTTGTTCGAAGTCGGTTCAGGAAGTAACGCTCACAAAACTTGGAGGAGATGACGAAATGGAGAAGTGTGTAATTCCGGATACGTTAATGCTGGAGGATAGGGCGGCGCACGCGATCAATGCCATCATTGGCATGGCCGATCATGACTTTGGCCATATCCCGTTCTTTGCCGCGGACCTGATGGCAGAGCCCGCCAAAATGACCCATGGCGACTGGGACTACGGTTCATCTCACGGCCGTATGGTGGACGCTTTGGTGCTGGCACGGCATATGAGCGGTTCAGCGGAGGGCAAGGAGACCGAGGAGAAATACCGGAGCAATTTATTGTCTTTTTTCAAAGAAGACGGACTGAGCTACCGCCAATTGAATCCCGTTCATCGATGGGAGACGAACGCCAATTTGATCGATCAGCGTGCTGTTATTCTGGCGTTAACTTCTTGGTATATGGAAAGCGGCGATTTGAAAGTGAAGGAACATGCTGATCGTCATGTCGCGGCCTTGAAGAGAATTGCCATTAAGGAGCGGGACATTTGGTACTACCCGGCTTCGGAATACAAGGAAAGCGGCTGGCCGTCAGCCAATGCCGCGCAGCTTCGGTTGGCCCCGGATCCTGCTTCATTTAGCGGACGCCTGATTATGCCTCTGTTGAAATACCATGAAGTCACCGGCAACCAAGATGCCTTTGAGCTGTGCGAATTTTTCACGGCGCTGATTATGGAGCGCAGCGGAGTATTTCATGAGGACGGCAGCTTTAATACCTCGCTTGCTTATCGCAGCGGACATTTCCATACACGCATTGGCACGCTGGACGCGATCGCCCGTTTTGGCGTGTTTACAGGAAATGCGGCGATGATTGCCTGGGTGAAAAAAAGCTACGACTGGGCGCTGACGATCGGCACTTCTTTCGGCTGGACGCCGGGCGATATGCATGAACAAGCGTACGAGCATGAAACCTGCTCGCTCGTAGACCTGATCTCGACCGGCATTACGCTCGCGCAGAGCGGATACGCCGAGTACTGGGGGATTGTGGAGCGTTTTATCCGCAACCATTTGGCAGAATCGCAACTGCTGGATCTGGACTGGGTGAAGCAAAGCGATGACCGCTCGAAGGATGATCATGCGCGCGCAACGTATTACAAAGTGGCAGACCGCACCAGAGGTTCTTTTGCGGGCTATTCGGCACCGAATGATTTCGTGTGCGACGTCATCGAAGGCCGCGGGCACACCAATGATTTGCAAATTTGCTGTTTGGGCTCGGGGACGCGCGGCCTGTTTATGGGCTGGAGCAACACCATTACGGAGAAAAACGGCACGGTCAGCGTCAATTTCCTGCTGAACCGGGGCTCCAAATGGCTGGACGTTCACAGTTATCTTCCGCATGAAGGAAAGCTTGTGCTGAAAGTGCACCAGGATCTTCCCCGCTTACGGGTCCGCATTCCCGAATGGGCCGGGTTCACGAAGATACGATATCGCCGCGATCGTGAAGGTTCAGTCGTTGAAGGCCATGGCAAAGAACCCAGCCGCTGGGTAAACCGCTGCTTCTTGCAGCTGAATGAAGCTTTTGCTGGCGAGACGATCACCATCACTTTCCCGTTAAGCTTCCGCACAACGGTTGAAACGGCGGTGGGACAGCAATTCATAACGGAGTGGCGAGGCGATGATGTCATCCATATTACGCCTCAAGGGAAGAGCAAGCCGCTATATTCAACACGCAGCGTCTCTGATCAAGCACCGATGAGAGAAGGCAGCTTGAGGATTCCGGAAAAAGACTTCATATGGTAAATCTCCGGCGGAGCACCGTGGTGGTGCGGTTTGCGGATAAAAGAATGTTTTGAAGGTCCGTGAACTCATGGCGGGCTCATCTAAACTGCAAGGGAGTGTTGGCATATGACGAAAACGGTAGTGGCCGTATATACAGGCCAGGGACTTGCGGAGCCGCTAAAGGCTGTGTTCCAAGAACTGCTGCCGGACTGCCGCCTCGTTAACATTATTGACGACAGCTTGATCGGCGATGTCGTCAAGGCGGGGCAGGTACCGCCGGGCGTTGCGAAGCGCCTTGTGCAGTACTATCGCCATGGGGAGGAATTGGGCGCCGACGTTATTTTGAATACGTGTTCTTCCGTTGGCGAGGTGGCAGATGACGCGCGCGGTATGATCGGGATTCCGATCGTGAAGATCGATGATGGGATGGCCGAGAAGGCGGTCGAGAGCTTCCGTCGCATTGCGGTCGTTGCGACGCTGCCGACAACGCTGGCCCCGACCATGCGTTTGATTGCGAAGAAAGCCGAGGAAGCGGGCAAAGGGATCGAAGTCGTAAACGGGCTGGCCGAAGGGGCTTTTGATGCGCTTGTATCCGGCCGGCCGGAAGAGCATGACGAGATCCTGCTGCGTACGGCGCTTGACGTGGCCGGGCGGGCCGACGCCATCGTGTTGGCCCAAGGTTCTATGGCTCGAATGGAGCAAAGGCTGCGGGATGCAACGGGGAAAGTAGTATTTTCCTCCCCACGCTTTGGCGTGCAGCAGGTGAAGGAGCTGCTTGGGAAGCTGTGAGATGCATGACATGCGAAAACTTCGAAAGGGACGCTGGATATGGATAGGTTAAAGCTGGGCGATGTCATGAAGGCATATGATCACGGGGTTGATCCTTCCGTTACATTACGGCTCAGGAAAGCCATTTCGAACCATCCCGGGAAAATCATTGTGCTGGATGATGATCCAACCGGCGTGCAGACGGTTCACAATGTCACTGTCGTGACAGGCTGGGATCCAGAGCATATTCGCCGCGGATTTCTCACGGAAGAGAAGCTGTTTTTCATCCTGACCAATTCACGCAGCTTTACTGCGGAGGAGACGCGGGCTGTCCATCGCGAGGCGGTTAACAACATCATTCGCGTATCCCGGGAGCTGAATCGGCCGTTCATCCTTGTGAGCCGCAGCGATTCAACCCTTCGGGGCCACTATCCTTTGGAGACCGAAACGCTGCGCGATGCCATCGAATCGGAGACGGGCACGAAGGTCGACGGAGAAATTATTTTTCCTTTCTTCAAAGAAGGCGGACGATATACCGTTCATAATACGCACTATGTGGAGAATCATGGATTTCTGACTCCGAGCGGGGAGACGGAATTCGCGCAGGATAAAACGTTCGGCTATCATTCTTCCGATTTGTGCGCATGGGTGGAAGAGAAGACTTCCGGACATTTTCGGGCGCAGGACGTCGCCGCCATCTCGCTTCAGGAACTGCGTGCCTGTGATGCAGCCGGCATTGCCGGGAAGCTCATGTCGGTCTGCGGCTTCAATAAAGTGATCGTTAATGCACTTGATTACGGCGATGCCGAGGTTTTTTGCCTGGCTTTATATGAAGCAATGGAAAAGGGCAAACGCTTTTTGTTCCGGACAGCGGCCAGCTTCGTTCGCGTTTTCGGGGGGGTTCAGGAGCGGCCCCTTTTGAAAGCGAAGGAATTGTTTCAACCCCAAGAGCTGAATGAACCGCAATCCGAGGCTGCGGTTGCCGGCGGACTCATTGTTGCGGGCTCGCATACCGGTCTCACGACGGGACAGCTTCAGCAGCTGGAGCGCCGCCGGGATGCCGCCGTGGTTGAACTGAACCAGCATTTGGCCGCTGAGCCGGAAGAGGTGTGGCGGCGCGAAATCGTGCGTGCTTCGGAAAAGACCGTGGAGCGGCTGAAGGCAGGGTACACCGTCGTGCTGCGCACGAAGCGTGAGCGGTTTGATATCGGTAACGGCAGCAAGGAAGATGAGCTTCGCATTGCCGTACGCATTTCGGCTGCGCTGACGGAGATCGTAAGTCAATTGACCGTGCGTCCACGTTATATCGTGGCCAAAGGGGGCATCACCTCGAGCGATATTGGCACGAAGGCGTTAGGTGTGACCGTGGCGGTGGTCGCCGGGCAGATCAAGCCGGGCATCCCCGTATGGATTTGCGGGGAAGAGAGCAAGTATCCGCATCTTCCTTATATTATTTTTCCGGGGAATGTGGGGGAAGAGAGGACGCTGCTTGATATGGTGGAGGAGCTGACCGTATGAGAAAAGTGATCATCTCTGTAGCGCCTACTTCGGCGCTGCCCGATTCGATCGATCCCGAGGTCCTGGCGGGAGAGGTTATTGCAGCCGGCCGTGCAGGCGCAGCGATGGTGCATATGCATGTTAGGGATCGAAACGGGAAATTAACCGACGATATGGATGTATACAAGGATACCGTTGAGCGTATTACGCGAGAAAGCGATATGGTGATTCAGGCTTCGACCGGCGGCTTGTCTGACCTGACGATCCAGCAGCGCTGTGCGCCGCTGAGCTGCGACAAGGTGGAAACGATCTCGTTAAACGTAGGTTCGGTCAACCTGGGGAAAGCGATTTATAGGAATCCGATCGGCGACGTGCGTTATTGCGTCGAGCAATTGTTAAAGCATGGGAAAATCCCGGAAATTGAAATTTTTGAGCTCGGCATGATTCATACCGTTCTGGAGCTGGATCGGCAATATGCCTTGCCGAAGCCGCTCATGTTCGATTTGGTGCTTGGACATCCGGGCGGCGCGCCTGCTACGATAGACGCCTTAATTGCCCTGCGCAGCCTTGTGCCTCGTGATGCATTATGGGGCATTACGCATGCCAACCGGACGGATTACTGCATCATTTCCGCGGCGATCGCGATGGGCGCGGGTCTTGTTCGCATTGGTTTTGAAGACAGCGATTATTTGAACCGCGATCGCAGAGCAGCGCATAACGCGGAGCTGGTATCCAAGGTAGCGGACATCATTCATGCCATGGAACTGGAGGTCGCAAGTCCGCAGGATGCAAGGCAAATCCTTGGCGTCCTGCAGCGGACAATGGACTGAGGACAGCAGGCTCATACAGCATCCAACCGAGTTCTTGCATAACCGTATCGATGAGGAGATGTTTGCATGATAACGATAAGGGAACTTAGGAACAAGTTTTCCTTGCCCGATCCACAGTACGGCCCCGTCCCATTCTGGTGGTGGAGCGGGGAAGAAGTAACCGAAGAGCGGATCCGGTGGCAGCTCCAGAAATTCCGTGCAGGCGGATTACGCAATATCGGCATTATTCATCTTGCGCCGACAGGTCCCCAATACGGAACGTGCGGAGACCGTCCGGTGTTTATGAGCGAAGAATGGTGGCAGCTCTTCGAAGCGGCGCTGCGTGAAGCCGAGCGGCTTGGCATGCGACTGTGGTTCTACGATCAGATCGGCTTCTCCGGAGCCAACGAACTCGCGCGCTTGGTCGCGGCCAACCCGGAATATTCCGGGTATCACCTGCGCAGGTTTTCCGCGGAGGAGAAACTCCCGGAGGGTGCAAAAATACTTCTCGAAACAACGGAATACCGATATGCAGAGGTCCGTCAGGGCTTCAACTGGCTGGATCCTCAAGCTGCCGGCGCTCTCCTGGACCGCGTGCACGGTGAAATGGAGCGCCGGTTTCCGAATGATCTGGGAAAGACGATAGCGGGGAGCTTTCAGGACGAACTGCCGCCATTGCCGCTCTGGTCGCCTGAAGTGCCGATTCAATATGCACAGCGATTTGGAGAAGACCTGATCCCGCATCTGGCGGCATTGTTTGACGATGTTGAAGGCGCGGAAACCATCCGGCGCAGAGTGTATCGCATTGCCGCCGAATTGGCCGAACGATCATTGTTTATCCCGCTGGGCCAATGGCACCGCAAATACAATATGGTCATCGGCTGCGATCAAGCCGGTCCGGCCAGGCGCGTTGATCCGCATGCCGCACAGCGGTTGTACCTGGATTATTTTCGAACGCACCGATGGTACAACTCTCCCGGCGCTGATATGGAAGGCGAACTGAAACCGCATTCATCCATGGTCCATCTGAACGGTGGTTCAAGGGTATGGCTGGAAGCATTTCATTCCAGCGGCTGGGGAGGAACGATTGAGGAGACGATGCACTGGCTCGTTCCTTGGCTTCAAGCCGGAGCCACCTTGTTCAGCCCGCACGCCGTGTACTACACCACCCGGGGAGGATGGTGGGAATGGGCTCCGCCGGATACAGGCTGGAGACAGCCCTACTTCGAGCATTACGGAGTATTTGCCGATACGGTTAGCCGGGCATGCCATTTGTTAAGCTCTGGTGCACACGTGTGCAACATTGCGGTCCACTATCCATCGCATGCGATCGTTGGCCATTTGTCGCTGGACGACGTCAAACCACGCGAGCATCCCATGGCTGCTTCGAACCGCGACCCGAATGAGAAGGTGGCGCATCTGCGCCAGGTGTATCTGAGGGTTACCGGAGCTGTGAACCGACGCGATACAGCTGCTAATCCAGGTATGCTGCGCAGCCGGCATCTCGACTTCGATATCGTGGATGATTCCGTTCTTGAACGGACGGAAGTCCGTCAGGGACAGCTGTCCGTAGCCAATGAGACATTTTCGGTTCTAGTCCTCTGCGGCACGACCATCATGGATGAGGCGGCGAAGCAGCAGGTCAAGCGGATGGCGGAGCAGGGCGGGCTGGTGATCGGCGTCCAAGTGCCGAAGGAGGAACAAATGACGCTGCCCGGAGCGCTGTATGTTCAATCCGCAGAGGAGATGGCGGATATGATCGAGCAGCGGATTCCGAAGCGGTCCTCGGGGCCAGGCTTAACGCTTCAGCGGCGTACAGGCGACGCTGACGTGTTCCTGCTGCTGCCGGAAGACGGTTCGCTGCTGCAGATGCATGAACCGGCGAGTGAATCGATGACGCCGCTCCCGCCGGCGGAATATCGGCTGAATACTTCCGGCGTTCCTGAGCTGTGGGATCCGGTCAGCGGGCGTATCGTTCGGATCCCGTATGAGCGGGAAGGGGAATGGATTCGGCTCGAAGTCCAGTTCCGCGACTGGCCGGCTGCGCTAATCGTTTGCCCGCATGGCGCCGTTTCCGAGGATCAGGATTCGCCGAATGCGAACGTTGCAAACACGGATTTCCCGGCGCGGACCGCCGATCATGATCCTGCCGAGCAGAGCGAACTGCCGAAAGATGGTGTGGCGCCGCTGCGGCTTGATTCATGGCGGGTGAAGATCGTACCGACGCTGGACAATCGATACGGCGATTTCGATCTTCATACGGAACACCGCGGTGAGATGCCGCCCGAACGGCGAAACATGCTGATCCGTACAGAATTCGAGGGGATGTCGGGCATCGACGACGGGTGGTACTTGCCTGACCATGAGGAGTCCGGATGGGAAGAGCGCTTATGGAGCGAGGCAGCATACTGGCTGGTTTCTAAAGGGAGGACCTTTCGAGCGTCTGCCTCAAAACCTCTGGTGTACAGCCATATTTTCGGGGATCTGGCGTATCGTTCATGGGCCGGGCGCATGGGACGAGTCCCCAGACGGTATCTTTCTTTAGGCGATGCGCAGAAGGGCGAATGGATCTGGGCACAGACTCATGCATTAGCGCCATCTTCCGGGCGATACGGCATTCGGGCGGAGAGCAACGGCGAAATCATGGGATGGATCAACGGAGAGCCCATCGATTGGGAGGGCGGATTTGAAGAACAAACCGCCTGGATCCATTTGAATGAGGGAGCCAACACGCTGCTTATCCGGGCGAAGGCGCTAAAAGACGGTCTAATTCGGGCCGGTGTCGAGATTAATTCCAAGTTAAGCGATCCGCTGCCGAAATGGATTTATGCGGGCGATCGGCATCCCGGCGCCAGATTGGAGCGGGTGCTGCGGGCGCCTGACGGCGGCAAAGTCCGGAAAGTTTATCTCGTATTCGCCGGAAGAGGGCGCGCTGTCCTTCAGGTGAACGGTGTACCGGTAACGGAGCACGGTGACTTTAACCCCTATGTACGCCAAGGACAGGAGCAGGTCGACGTTACCTCCTACTGGCGCGATGGAGAGAATGTCGTCACGTTTCTGCTGCCGGAAGGAGAGGGCGACGTGTTCGCCGACGGACGCATTGAACTGCAGGATGGCCGCATCCTGCCGTTCTGCACGGGAGCCGATTGGAAGGATGAACACGGAAATCCAGCCTGCATCCTGCATTCGAGCGTGCTTCATTTTGCCGAGACCGAATCGCTCTGGATTAACCCTAGGCCGCATCCGCTGCCGGGAGTCGGCTGGTTGATGCCGGAATCCATCCCTGGTTCATCTCCCGTATCCTGCGCCGCGGACATCGCTCAATTGGGCCGTCCAGTGTGGCTGAGATTTCCGCTGCCGGTAGGAGCGAAGGGGATGGAGATCGATACGGCCGGCCAAGCCCGGGTATGGATCAATGGCATTGAAGTCCCCTATGCAGAGGGGAAAGCATCGTTCCCTCCGCAAGCGGCAGGAACGATCGCCGTGATCCGCGTCGTTCCGGAAGGCAATGCGATAGAGCTTGCCGTTTTGAACGCGCCGATCCGATTCCACGTCGTGCCTTTCCAGGCGGAACTCGGCGATTGGAGAACGGCGCTCGAATTGCCTCATCATAGCGGAGCAGTCGAATACGAAACGACGTTGGAGTTGGGTGAAGATCGTAAAGCCTGGCTTGATCTCGGCCATATCCGAGGCACTGCAGAGGTGTGGCTGGACGGCAAGCCGATCGGTATACGCGTTTGGCGCCCGTACCAATATGCGCTTGGCGCATTAACGAAAGGCGCCCACCGCATCCGCATTCGGGTGACGAACACGCTAGGCACGCATTATGAGATTGGGCGTCCGACGAGCCTGGTCGGCGCCAATCCGGACGTGACCTATTGGGACCGCACGAATCGGCCTGAATGGCGCGCTGCCTTTCCGGCCGGAGGGCTGTATGGCCCTGTTCAAGTGATTCTGGAGTAAATATCCGAAGGGAGTGGCGAGCGTGGACATCCGCAGCTACTTAACGCCTTACAAATGGAATGAGCCGGTCCTTGTGGGCTCAGGGGAGAAAGACGCATTTGATTATCATGCCGTAGACTGTCCTTTTGTGTTTGAGCATCAGAATCGTTTCTATATGATGTATGTCGGATTCGATGGGCTGGGCTACCAAACGGCGCTTGCCGTTAGCGACGATCTGCTTCGCTGGGAGCATCTGTCAACGATTTTGCGCCGGGAGGAAGGTTCAGGCTGGGATTCCAGAAATGTCGCGGGTACATGGATCATGCGGGAGAACGAAATGCAGGGACCAGCCAAGCTGAAAAAATGGAACGGAAAGTATTGGCTTGCCTATCACTCTTACCCCGGGGAGGGTTACGAGGAAGGATCGGCCCGTATCGGTCTTGCCTGGACAGAGGATGAAAACCTGCTTCACTGGAACCGCCTTGAACGCCCCATTTTAACACCCGAAGATGGCGAATCATGGGAACGAGGCGGACTGTATAAGGAATGCCTGCTTGAACATGAGGGGACGTTCTACCTGTTTTATAATGCCAAGAACAAGAACCATGGCCGCTGGATCGAACAGACTGGGCTCGCTACGTCCACGGATTTAATCCATTGGGACAGACATCCGCATAATCCGGTGATTCAAGTGACGCCTGAGGCATGGGACTCGGGTTTCGCGAGCGACCCCTGCGTGCTGCGCAACGGAAATGAGTGGGCGATGTTCTACTTCGGCTACAACTACAAGAAAGCACAGGAAGGAATTGCGCTCTCTCCTGATTTGCGCCATTGGAACAAGCATCCAGAGCCGATTATTACCGTCGGTGGAGAAGGCGAGCTGGATGAGACCTTTGCCCATAAGCCGTCCGTCATTTCGCATAACGGAATCCTGTACCATTTCTATACGGCAAGCCGCAAACCGAAGGAAGGCGATCGCACCTGCAACGTCTTTCCGGAATTCCGCACCATTACGGTTGCCACATCAAGGCCGCTTCCGCGGTAACGCCAGTCGGATAGGGGGACTATAAGAGATGACACAAATCACAGTGGATGCCATGTGGACGGAAGGACGAACCTGTCCGCTGGGAATCGATTCCGATACACCTCACCTTAGCTGGTCATATGGCGCATCGGAGCAGCGTTCGCTGAGACAGAAAGCCTACAGGATCGTCGTTGCATCGAGCCAGAAGCGTTTGGCGGACGGCTGCTTCGACATGTGGGACAGCGGCGTGGTGACGAGCAGGAGGCATACCGACATTCTTTATAACGGCGTAGCTCTGCTGCCTAGACAGCTGCTGTTTTGGCGGGTAACGGTGTGGGATGAACAAGGAACTGCTGCCGTCAGCGACATTGCATGGTGGGAAATGGGTTTACGGTCGCCGGAAAATTGGCCGGGAAAGTGGATTGGTGATCCTCAAGCTGCAGAAATAGGGCGTCCGCTGCCGCAATTCCGCCGTTCATTCATCGTTTGGGGCGCCGTGCGCCAGGCCAGAGCCTATATTTGCGGCTTGGGACACTATGAACTCCGGCTCAATGGCCACAAAGTCGGCGCAAGAGAGCTTGATCCAGGCTGGACCGACTATGACAGAACCGTCCTTTATACGGTATACGATATTACCCATGAGCTGCAGCAGGGGGAGAATGCCGTTGGCGTCTTGCTGGGGAACGGATTTTATCATGTAACCGGCGGCAGGTATGCCAAATTTAAGGATTCGTTCGGAACTCCGAAATGCCTTGTCAACTTGATCATCGATTATTCGAACGGTACCAGCGAAACGATCTGCACGGATGGAACGTGGAGCGTATCCGGCAGCCCCCTGCTATTTTCCTGCATTTATGGGGGAGAGGATTACGACGCGAGACGCGAGCAGCCCGGCTGGGACCGCCCGTATTTTCAGCCTGGCGGGGAATGGGTTGCCGCCGCAGATGCCGAGGCACCGACAGGCATGCTGTCGGCTCAGACGGCGCCGGCAATCACTGTGATGAAACGTTTTGATGTTGTGGCCATGACGGAACCCAAGCCGGGAATTTTTGTCCTGGACCTCGGCCAGAACTTCTCGGGTTGGCCGGAAATTTCGGTATCAGGCCCAGCTGGGGCGGCCATCAGCCTTACTCCGGCCGAGCTGTTAACCGCAGAAGGTTTGGCGGATCAGCGCTGGACGGGTTCACCCTACCAATTGCGTTACGTGTTAAAAGGGGAGGGGCTTGAAACGTGGCGGCCCCAATTCACATATTACGGCTTCCGCTATGTACAGGTAGAAGGAGCTGTACCGCTGGAAAGCTCATCAAGCGGCGAAGCCATGCCTGTACTGCACAGCTTGCAAGGGCAGATGCTATATCCCGACGTTTCGGGTGCTGGCGGGTTCCGCTGCTCGAATCAACTGCTGAATCGCATTCATGAGATTATAGGTTGGGCAATGCTGAGCAACATGAAAAGCGTGTTCACCGATTGCCCGCATCGTGAGAAGCTCGGCTGGCTGGAACAAATTCATCTGATGGGTCCGTCACTGATGTTCAACTATGACGTTGAGGCGCTGCTGAGCAAGGTGATGGAGGATATGGCGGATGCCCAGCAGCCGGATGGCCTGATCCCGACGACGGCTCCGGAGTATGTCGTATTCGATAAACCATGGGATATGTTCCGCGATGCGGCCGCATGGGGCGGCGCGTATATTTTGGCGGGATGGGAGCTGCTGCAGCGCTACGGAAATGACGGGGTGCTAAAGCGGCATTACGAGGGGATGAAGAGGTATGCCGATTACCTGGCAAGCCGTGCAGACGGCTGTATTCTTCGGCACGGGCTGGGGGATTGGTACGATATCGGGCCGAATGGTCCCGGCTTCGCGCAAAATACGCCGGTGGCACTCGTCGAAACGGCGATTTATTACGGGTTGAACGTCGTGATGAAGAACATAGCGGGCATCATTGGTGAGCTTGAGGATTCCAGCATGTATAGGGAGCGGAGCCGCCAGATCCAAACCGCTTTTAATGAAGAGTTCTTAAATTACGAGAATGGAATGTACGCGAATGGCAGCGATGCGGCGCAGGCCATGGCCCTTGCCATTGGACTTGCGCCTGAGGAAAAGCATGGACAGGTGCTGGAACGGCTTATCGACGGCATCGCCAGCCGCGGATACCAAACCACCGCCGGTGACGTAGGGCATCGGTACGTACTGCTGGCTTTAGCGCGAGCAGGCCGGTCGGATCTCATTTTCCGCATGACGCAAAATACGGAAACGCCAGGCTATGGATATCAGGTTGCCCATGGAGCAACTTCGTTAACGGAAGCCTGGGACGGACCGACCGTCGGCAAATCCCAGAACCATTTCATGCTGGGTCATTTGGAGGAATGGCTGTACAGTCATCTGGGCGGATTGGATTACAGGTATGATCCGGAACAGGGGCATTATGTCTTAACGGTACAGCCGAATGTGGTAGGCGGCGTGGATTGGGCGGAGGCATGGTGCGACCTCCGATCCGGGCGGGCAGTTGTTCAATGGACGAAGGGCGAGGACGGTCGTTTAACCGTTCAAGTTCATGTCCCGGTAAACACGGAAGCGTACATCTATATTCCGGCTGATGATTTAGAACACATTACGGAGCATAATCTCCCGATTTCCGGGATGCGGGATCCGGAATTGATGCGTTATGAGAAAGGGATCGCTGTCTTTCATACAGGCTCTGGCACGTATGCATTCACAAGTAAGCATGAAAGTGATTCATTACTAAGAAATAGGCTTTAGCCCGGTCATTTCAAGTAAAGGTCGTGAACAATGTGAATGACAAATCTGTTATGAAATGGACTGCATCCAGCGCAAAGAAGACGCGATCGAATGGAATACTGCGCAGACTTGCCGGCCAATGGCAAGTGCAATCGATGATCCTGCCGGGAATTCTCTTCATTGTTGTATTCAGCTACATCCCGATGTATGGAATTACGATCGCATTCAAAGAGTTTGATATTTTCCAAGGGATCTCGGGCAGTCCATGGGTGGGCTTTAAACAGTTTAGATTGTTTTTTGAATCTCCCGACTTCTTCATGATTATGAAAAATACGCTGGTCATCGCGGTGCTGAAGCTGATCTTCATCTTTCCGGCTCCGATTATTCTTGCGCTGATGCTCAATGAAATACGGCTTGCCGCATTCAAGAGAATCGTGCAGACGTTAACGTACTTACCGCATTTCATATCCTGGGTTATCGTATCAGGCCTCTTATTTTCGATCTTGGCGGTTGATGGAGGCAGCCTCAATATAGCGCTTCAGAAGCTGAACTTGATCGAGCAGCCGATGAATTGGCTGTCGCTGCCGAAATACTTTTATTCCATATTAATCTCCGCCGGGGTATGGAAGGAGATTGGCTTCAGCTCCATTGTCTACCTGGCTGCCATCACAGGTATCAATCCGCACCTATATGAAGCAGCCGCGATGGATGGTGCGGGCAGATTCAAACAAATGGTTTTGGTTACGCTGCCAAGCATAGCGCCTGTCGTGACGATCTTCCTCATCCTTCATATCGGTAATTTGCTGAATGCAGGGTTCGAAGACATATTAGCCATCACGAACAGCGGGAAAAATACCATTCTTCGTGATGTGTCGGAAGTCATTGATACCTATGTCTACAATTTTGGCGTCAATCAGCAGCGATATTCATTCGCTACGGCTGCGGGATTGTTTAAATCTATCATTAATGTGCTGCTTCTGTGGGGTGCCAACTCCATTGCAAGAAGAATATCAGGGTCGTCACTGTGGTAACCCAGTTATCGCGCGGGAGGTAGGAACATGAAGCTCAGCCTCGAAGATCGGTTTCTGCAAATCTTTGTTTATACCGTGCTAATCATACTAGCACTGGTATCCCTGTACCCATTTTGGAATGCGCTGGTCATTTCACTGAATTCCGGCATTGATACATCCTTGGGCGGTCTGACGCTGTGGCCCAGACAGTTGACTTTCGATAATTACAAGGTGATCCTGAGCGACACGCGATTTTTTAAAGCATTAGGGATCTCCGTGTTAAGAACCGTTAGCGGGACGGCTGCTTCTATTTTCTTTACGGCCATGCTCGCCTATGGTTTATCCCGGAAAGATACCGTCGGGCGAAAATATTACATGGTGATCGCGATATTTACAATGTATTTCAGCGGTGGACTCATTCCAACCTATTTATGGCTCAGAGAGCTCGGGCTGTTCAACAACTTCTGGGTATTGTTCGTTCCATGGACCATTAGCGTATGGAATATGATTGTCTTCCGCACGTTTTTCCAGGAGCTGCCGAAAGAACTGGAGGAATCAGCGATGCTAGACGGGTGTAATCATTACGGTCTATTTTTTCGCATCATCATTCGTCTATCCGGTCCTGTCATCGCTACACTGTCTCTGTTCCAAGCGGTGTTCTTCTGGAATGAATGGTTCTCGTCCGGTATTTACATCAACAATGCCAATCTGCTGCCGGTACAGAACTATTTGATGAATATGATTAACTCCAATTCGGCTCAGGAAATGATCAGCCAACTTGGTGCAGCCGGCGGCGTGGGAGATATGATCTCAAGCACAATTACTCCGAAATCACTGCAAATGACAGCTCTGATGGTCGTAAGCCTGCCAATTATTCTGGTATATCCTTTTGTGCAAAAGTTTTTTGTGAAAGGTGTAATGGTCGGATCACTTAAAGAGTAGGCCGATCACAAACGATGAATGGGGGATTATCCATGAGGGGAAGAAGAAAGCATTTCACAGTGATTTCAGTCATGACGGCGTTAAGCCTGGCACTGTCTGCATGCGGCGGCGATTCATCGGCGACCAAGTCAAGCGGAGACAATCAATCCAGTGCAGAGACTGCCGTGTTCGGAGAACAACCGCTTGAATTCAGCTTTTATTCCAACTATGACTTCGCCTCTCCTATCGGTTATGGAAATGATGTATCGACGAAGTGGCTGAAAGAGAATAAAAAATTAAACATGGTTGAAATCGGTTCCAACGGCAATGCAAGCCAGAAATTCGGCACGATGGTCGCTTCTAACGACCTTCCGGATGCCATCATGCTGGATCGGGGCTCGACGGATTATACAACGATGCAGAAGAATGGGATGCTTGTACCGCTCGACGACTATTATAAGAAATATCCCGTGCTTCAGAAGCTCATAGATCCAGAGACGTTTAACATGCTGAAGGCGGAGGACGGTCACATGTATGTCATTCCGAACTGGTTCGATAGCGCCCAAAATCAATATAAGAACGTAAACACGGGTTGGACCGTCAATCGGGAAATATATGCCGACCTTGGAAAACCGGAGCTAAAAACATTCGATGAATTATACAGCTACCTGAAACAAGTGAAGGAGAAATTTCCGAATGTCGTACCGCTTGAGCCGGGCATTGCCATGAATGGGGTTAATATGCTGTACAAACTGATTTATGCCGGAAACGGCGGTAATCGAACCATTTGGAATATTGGAGACGTCCCGACCTTCCCGAATACCGAAACGCATACGTTAGAGCCGATATTTAATGATCCTGCCTACTTGGAAGCGTTTAAGTATATGAGCAAACTGACCCGAGAAGGCTTAGTGTCACCTGATATGTTTACGTAAAAGCAGGAGCAGGTGCAGGAAAAGCTGAACTCCGGCCGCATCGCGGTTACAGCAATCTCTAATATTACAGGACTTGGGAACACGGCGAATGATATACTGCGCGCCAAGAACCCTGAAGCCGGTTATGATTATATTCCGTTCCTGTACAAGACTGGGGTTGATCCGACAACGGTGAATCCGCATACGTATGGCACATTAGGCTGGAACGTTATCGTCATTACCAAAAAAGCGAAGCAGCCGGGGCTAATCTTCCAGTTCTACGATTGGTGGGCCAGTGAAGAAGGGCAGCGTATCAATGCGTTCGGCCCCCCTGGACTGCTGTACGATAAGGTGGATGAGAATGGAGCGCCTATCGACAATGAAAAGGCAAAAACGATCAAGCCAGAAGAAAAAGCAAATTTGAAAATAGGGCTGTTTAACCCGCTGGGCACTCCATTATATTACAAAGTTACCCACTTCAAGAATGCCCAAGATCCTGATCATCAAAACTGGGGTATGGCAGCCAGCGAGTATTTCGCCAAATTTGCCAAGCTCAATACCGATCAATTCAATAATATGAAACTTGATCCGAAATCAGATGCCGGGATCAAAGAACAGCAAATCAAGCAAATCTGGCAGGAAGCCAACGCCAAAATGATATTTGCCAAAAGTGACGTGGAGCTTGAAGCGGTATATAAAAAATTGCAAGCTGACGTGATGAAGGCTGGTTATGAAGACATTCTGGCGGAGAAAACCAAACTTTGGCAGAGTAATCTTGCGCAAATGAAATCATAGAGCAAAATCATAGGGAATGGGGGAGTTCATCATGCCGCGAGCATGGCCGAAAATTTTGTATGGTGGGGACTATAATCCGGAGCAATGGCCGAGAGAACTATGGGAAGAGGACATGCGCTTATTCAAACTTGCAGGCATCGATATCGCCACGGTCAATGTGTTTTCATGGGCGCTGAATCAACCGGACGAAACGACGTATTCCTTTGATTGGCTCGATGACGTCATGGATCTGCTTCATGCAAATGGGATGTACGCTTGCCTTGCTACGGGTACGGCCGCCCATCCGGCATGGATGGCACGTCAATATCCCGACGTACGGACGGTGACCGCGGACGGAAGGAAAATGAAATACGGCCGCAGGCATAATTCATGCCCGAACAGCCCTACCTATCGGAAATATTCCCAGGCGATGGCCGCAAAGCTGGCGGAGCGCTATCAAGATCATCCCGCCCTGCTGCTGTGGCATGTGAATAACGAGTACGGCTGGCGGTGTTATTGCGACAACTGTGAGTCCGCCTTTCGGGAATGGCTCAAAGCACGGTACGGCACCTTGGAGGAGTTGAACAGGGCTTGGTATACCTCCTTTTGGAGCCATACGTTCTACGACTGGGATGAAATTGTGCTGCCTAACCTGCTCAGCGAGCATTTGAATCGAAGTAACTTTGATCAAACGGCATTTCAAGGCATATCGCTCGATTACGACCGGTTTAACTCGGGCAGCATTTTGGACTGCTATAAGCTTGAACGGGATGCAATCAAGGCGGTTATCGCGGATGCCGTAGTTACGACCAATTTCCAGAGCAATGGCACGTATAAGCCGCTGGATTATTTCAAATTGGCCAAAGAGCTGGATGTCATCGCCTTGGACAGCTACCCTTCCAATGACATGCCGATGAGCCAAATTGCGATGCGCCACGATCTGATGCGAGGGCTGAAGCAGGGTCAGCCGTATCTATTAATGGAGCAGAGTCCAAGTCAGCTCAATTGGAAACCCGTCAATCCGTTGAAGCGGCCGGGCGTGATGCGCTTATGGAGCTATCAGGCTGTAGCCCGCGGGGCGGAAAGCGTGATGTTCTTCCAATTGAGGCGCTCCCGCGGAGCTTTTGAGAAGTTTCATGGCGCGGTCATCGATCATGCCGGCCACGAGCATACGCGCGTATTTCGTGAATGCGCGGAACTGGGGAAGGAATTGAAGCTGCTGGGGGACACGCTGCTTGGGGCTGAGACGGAATCGCGGGTCGCCATTTTGTTTGATTGGGATAATTGGTGGGCGCTGGAGCATTCCAGCGGACCCAGTCAGCAATTGAAATACTTGCCGCAAATTCAAAAGTACTATGACGCCTTCTATCATCGCAATATCCCGGTGGATATGATCGGAATCCAGGAGGATCTTGGCAAATACGATATCGTCATCGCGCCTGTTTTATATTTGGTGAAAGAAGGGGTTGCCGAGAAGCTGGAAAACTACGTGGCAAGCGGAGGAACGTTCGTCACTACATTTTTTAGCGGCATCGTCGATGAAAGCGATCTGGTCACCTTGGGCGGTTATCCGGGCGAGCTGCGGAAACTGCTCGGCGTGTGGGTAGAGGAAATCGACGCCCTTTTCCCGGGACAGTTCAACAGCATGCAGCTGCAGGCAAACGCTGCCGGCTTGGAAGGCAGCTATGCCTGCGGCATGCTGTGCGAGCTGCTCCACCCGGAAACGGCGGAGATAGCCGCTACGTATGGAAGTGATTTCTATCAAGGCATGCCGGCATTGACGCGGAATGTATTCGGCAGTGGAGAAGCTTGGTATATCGCAGCGGATCCTGAAGATGATTTCCTGGCGGCATTCTTCGGGCAATTGTCCGAAAGAAAAAACATTTTACCCGTTATAGAGACGCCGCCGGGGGTCGAGGCTGCCGTTCGCGTAAAGAATGGTGAGCGTTATACATTTCTGTTAAATCATAACGAGACATCGTCGACGATCCATTTGGGGCCAGAACAACGACTTGACGTGCTAACGGGGAGGCAGGTCACCGGCGAAATGATTCTGCCTGCCCATGCCGTGTATATCTTGAAGCAAATACCATAATGCGTAATAAGGAGTGGAGCATATTGGTGAAAGATCGCAGCATGAAGATGTGGTATCGTAAGCCGGCCAAGGAATGGGTAGAAGCCCTTCCCGTAGGTAACGGCCGTTTGGGTGGAATGGTGTTCGGAGGCGCGGAGCAGGAGCGTATTCAGTTGAATGAAGACACGCTCTGGTCGGGGCATCCTGATGACCCTGCGAATCATGAAGCTTTATCCCATCTAGAAAAAGTCCGTCAGCTCAACTTCGAAGGCAGTTATGCCGAGGCGCAGGAGCTAATTGAAGAGCATATGCTTGGTCCGTGGTCAGCGTCCTATCAAGCGATGGGAGACCTGTATCTTCAAATGGAGAACGCTGGCGACGTCACGGAGTATCGGCGGGAGCTGAACCTGAAGCGGGCCGTATGCCGCACATCCTTTGTCATGAACGGCGTTCGTTATGTCCGTGAAGTGTTTGTCTCGGCGGCGGATCAGGTGATGGTCATCCATCTATCGGCAGACCAGCCAGGAAAAGTATCCGTACAAGCATCACTCGACAGCCTGCTGGAGCACAAGGTCAAGCTGGATGCACCCGATCGCCTTATTCTTCAAGGGCGCAGCCCGAGTCATGTAGAGCCTTTTCATGCCAGATCAGCGGATCCCGTGGTGTATGAAGAAGGGAAAGGCATGAGGTTTGAAATTCAGCTGATTGCCATGGCAGATCAGGGCTCCTTGGAACAGGGCGAGCATGGTTTGAAAGTAGAGCGCGCGAACGCAGTGACTTTTCTGTTAGCGGCAGCAACAAGCTTTAACGGCTTCGACCGGGATCCGTTCCAGGACGGGAGCAACCCAACCTTGCGCTGCGAGGAATGGCTGAACAGGGCATCCGCTTACTCCTTTCAACAGCTGCTGCATCGCCATGAAAACGAATACGGTGAGTTGTTCGACCGGGTGGAGCTGGTGCTCGGCGCGCCCGGATTAACGGAACTTCCCACCGATGAACGGATCCAGGCGCTGCGCGAAGGACGCGAGGATGCGCAGTTAGCGGTGCTGTTTTTCCAGTTTGGGCGTTATCTGCTGATCTCCAGCTCGAGACCGGGAACGCAGCCTGCCAACCTCCAAGGGATATGGAACGACCGGACGCGGCCGCCGTGGGCAGGTAATTATACAGTAAACATTAACCTGCAGATGAATTACTGGCTCGCCGAGAGCTGTAATTTGGCGGAATGCCACACACCTCTCTTCGACTTGCTGGAGGATCTTCGCGTAACCGGACGGGAAACGGCAAAAATCCATTATGGCGCCAGCGGCTGGGCATGCCACCATGCCGTTGATCTGTGGAGGCTGTCGACGCCTTCCGGCGGTCCGTCCAAAGGTCCGGCCAGCTGGGCTTTCTGGCCGATGGCAGGTCCATGGCTGTGTCAGCACTTATGGGAGCACTACCGTTTTGGAGGCGATGTGGCTTTCCTGAGGGAAAAGGCTTATCCCATTATGAAGGAAGCGGCGCTCTTCCTGTTGGATTGGCTGGTGAAGGACCCGGAAGGATATCTGGTTACGAATCCATCCACATCGCCCGAGAATACGTTTATCGGACCTGATGGAAAAAAGGCGGCAGTCAGCATCGCTTCGACCTTGGACAATTCGCTCGTTTGGGAGCTATTCACCAACTGCATGGAGGCGTCAGCCATCCTTGAAACCGATACGGAGTTCAGACACGAGCTTCTTGCAGCCCGAAACCGGCTGCGTCCGCTGCGGATTGGCCGTTATGGACAGCTTCAGGAGTGGTCTCAGGATTTCGAGGAGGCTGAACCAGGACACCGACATACGGTGCATTTATATGCCTTGCATCCCGGAGATCAAATTGATCCCTATATTACGCCCGATTTGGCTGAAGCTTGCCGGGTCTCGTTGGACCGGCGGCAGCAGCATGAAAAGGAGGATGCCATTGGCTGGTGCTTTGCTTGGCGAATTAACCAATTTGCGAGGCTTGGTGACGCGGATATGGCCCATCATTATTTAATCAAGCTCTTAGAAAATCCTTTCCCCAACCTATTGAATGCCCACCGCCATCCCAAGCTTTCGTTCTACCCGCTGACGGTAGAAGCGAATTTCGGGGCAACCGCGGGAATCGCGGAGCTGCTGCTGCAGAGCCAAGCGGGGGAGCTGCGGCTTTTGCCGGCGCTGCCAAAGGAGTGGGCCGAAGGAAGCATTCGGGGATTGCGCGCCAGGGGCGGATTCACGGTAGACCTGGCATGGGAAGAAGGCAAGCTGGCCGCAGCCTGCATTTATTCGTCGAACGGTAATTATTGCAGACTGCGCTCACAGCAGCCCATCCAAATATCCGCTGGAGCCGAAAGGATCCAGACCGAGATGATCGAACCCGGCGTTTATGGATTTCAAACCACCGTGAATCAATCATATAGGGTTACGATTGCCGAATCGTAAGGGATGTTTTGCCTTTCGGCGGAATGGTTAGACTCTTTATAGACGGGCAGCGGCTGCTCCATTGACAAGAGCCGCACCCGGAAATAAAGACAATGACTACTACGCAGAAAGAAGGGCTTTTCATGAATGAATCGCTTAAATCCATAACCGACTGGCTGAACGCGCATAAACGGCAGACCGTCATGATCCGCAAACAGGAACTCGAGGATACCGACCAGACGCGAATCACGCTGGAGGACGTGGAATACAAGCCGAGTACCCCGACGATTGACGAATATACCGAGGGGGATTCCCTGATTTTGCACGGCAGCGGAGCTGTGGTGAACGAGCAGGGGGATATCCCGCTTCCGCAGAGCACGTATCAAATCTACGTCGACGGTTTGAAGTACGCGGAGGTGCAGGATCAGCAGCTTTCCATGGAAACCGAACGGGCAAAATATGAAATTTTCATTCAATCGTGAAATTTTCAAGCTTTTATCTTTGCATATTCCATTAAATGTGGTAAAGTAAAAAATGACCTTATGACTGAAATTGAAAATTGGTCATTTTTTTGCGGATACGCGTTTAGATGGGAGGAGAACATCATAGGAACGGTCGACCGGAAGAAACAGGTGCTGGGCGCGGCTGCCCAGTCCTTTTCCTTGTTTGGGTACAAGGCGACGACGATGGAGCAGGTGGCGAAGATCGCTAATGTGGGAAAAGGCACGATTTACACGTTTTTCGATACGAAAGAGCAGTTGTTCGACGAAATTCTGCATGGTGTGATATTCGAAATGAAAACGATCATTGATCGGGAAGTGGATCACGGGAAGCCGTTTTTCGACAACTTGTTCCGGGTTCTGGATTCCCTTCTGGAATTCCGGGGGGAGCATGAGCTGTTAATTAAGCTCTCGCAGGAGGTTAGAGACTTCGGGACTCCGCAATCCCAAGAGGCGATGAGCCGGGTGGAGAGTGTTATCCTGGGTTATATGGAAAAGGAAGTCCGGTTTGCGGTGGAGCAGCACGAAATCCGCGAATGCGAGCCGTCCGTCGTCGCTTTTCTCATGCTGAAAATGTACGTCGCCTTGACGTCCGAATGGAACAAACAGCATCAAGAAACTTTAACGAAGGAAGAAATCAGGCAGCACTTCCGGCTGTTCCTGGAAGAAGGCTTGTCTGCAAAATAACCGGGCATGCGTTATATCCTTTTATTAGAGCAGGGACCGCTGAGGCCATTGTCAGGCGGCACGGCGACTTACCCGAGTA
This sequence comes from Paenibacillus sp. XY044, assembly GCF_002257645.1. GTDB lineage: Bacteria > Bacillota > Bacilli > Paenibacillales > Paenibacillaceae > Paenibacillus_AQ. Next base: position 733,626 of record NZ_NQMO01000001.1, read on the forward strand.
CACCTCGGTGAAATAGCCCCACTTCGTGGGGTTCTTTTGTCCGGAGTGTTTCCGTATGCGCAAAAGTGACCAATTGAAGAAATCAGTCAGTGATACTCGGGAGTGTCAGAGTCATACAAAATAACGTAAAGGGGGAAGCCCGGAAACATGAAATCGATAGCCGTATTTTTTAAAGATTTGGCGGCGGCCGTGAAAAATCCGAAAGTGTTCATTCCGGTCATTGCCGTCATGTTCATTCCGATTTTGTACAGCGGCGTATATTTGGCTGCCTTTTGGGACCCCTACGGTCATCTGGACCAACTGCCTGTAGCGGTGGTCAACAAGGATCAGGGCGCCGAGTTCAAAGGCAAGCAGCTCCATATCGGAGACGACTTGGTGGACGAACTGAAGAAAGGCAAAGATTTCGATTGGGAATTCGTCAACGAGAAGGAAGCCGAGCAGGGAATCAAGGATAACCGCTATTATATGAAAATTACGATTCCTGAGGATTTTTCCGGCAAAGCGACGACGCTGATGGACGAAAATCCGCAGCCGGCCAGCATCGAATACGAGCCGAACGGAGACTACAACTTCGTCGCCTCCCAGATCGGCAATACGGCAGTGAAGGATATCAAATCCAAGGTATCCGCGAAAGTAACGGAGTCGTATACCGACAGCCTTTTGGACAATTTTACGGAGGTATCGGACGGATTGGCCGAAGCCGGTGATGGCGCGGGCAAGCTGCACAACGGTACCAATGATTTGGATGAAGGAGCCGTCAAGCTGAAAGAAAACCTCGGCAAGCTTGCCGCAGGCACGCTGGAAGCGAAGGACGGCATGGCTCCGCTGGCCAAAGGGGCCGGCGACCTGACCAAAGGCGTCGGTGACCTGGAAGGCGGCGCGAAGCAGCTTGCCGGCGGACTCAGCCAGCTGAGCAGCGCGCAGGGTCAGCTGACCGCAGGGGCTGTATCGGCCCAAAAGGGCGGAGAGCAGCTGTATCAAGGGCTGCAGTCCTCGCTGAAAGGCGCCCAAGACCTGGATGCCGGGCTAAAGAGCGCCGATGAGGGCGCAGCCGGACTGGAATCCGGCCTGCAGGCGTCGGAGAAAGGAAGCGCCGATCTGGCGAGCGGCCTTGAATCTTCCGCCACTGGCACCCAGAAGGTCGCCGACGGTGCCAAAGGCGTGGCCGATGGCCTGCAGCAGTTGGCCAATGCGAGCCCTGAGCTCGCGGCTAATCCTGAGGTGCAGAAGCTGATCGCCGCCAGCCAGGCTGTAGCCGACGGCAGCGCCCAGCTCGTGCAGGGGCAGCAGCATCTGCTCAGCGGGGCGAACTCGCTGCACGACGGCCAGAAGAAGCTGGCCAGCGGCGCCGCCCAGCTGCATGTGGGTACGCAGCAGCTCAGTGCAGGCAGCGGCCAGCTCGTAGCGGGCCAGCAGCAGCTCGTGGCCGGCGCATCCAAGCTGAATGCCGGCCAACAGCAGCTTACGGCCGGACTGCAAACGTTCGGCCAGAAGCTCTCCGAAGCGGCCGGCGGCAGCCAGAGCCTGGTGGGCGGCGCTCAGCAGCTCCTGGCGGGATCCAACCAGCTGCAGGGCGGCGTGAACAAGCTCGCCAGCGGGCTCGGAACGCTTGCGGACGGTTCGCAGCAGCTGAATAACGGCGCAGGCGATCTGAAGAGCGGCATCAGCAAGCTGGAGGACGGCTCGAAAGAGCTGCAGACGAAGCTGACGGACGCGGCGGACAAAACCTCCGAGTTGAAGAAGACCGACGCTTTGGTTGAAATGTTCGCTTCACCGGTCGATACGAAGGAAATCGACGATCGCAAGGTACCGAACTACGGCACGGGTCTGACGCCGTACTTCATGTCGCTCGGCCTGTTCGTTGGAGCGCTCATTTCGACGCTTGTCATTTCGCTCAAAGGAACGACGGTTCCCGGTGCATCCGGCTTCAGCCGTTTTGTCAGCCGCTCGTTGTCCTTTGCGGGTATGAGCTTGTTCCAGTCCGTGGTTGCGGCAGCGATCATTTTGTACGGACTGGGGCTGGAGGTTCGAAGCATACCGCTGTTCTTCCTTTTCTCCTTTATTACCAGCTTGACGTTTATGTTTATCGTTCAGGCATTCGTCACTTGGCTGGATATGCCGGGACGCTTCCTGATCATTATCCTGCTGATTCTGCAGCTGGCTACCAGTGCCGGAACGTTCCCGCTGGAGCTCATTCCGGATTGGCTGAAACCGCTGAATCCTTGGCTTCCGATGTCCCACAGCGTGATCGGATACAAGGCGATTATCGCAAGCGGCGATTTCGATCTCGTATGGAAGCAGGCAGGCATCCTGGGCATCGACGCTGTGATTTTCCTTGTCTTGACCCTTGTTTATTTCCTAGTCAAGGGCCGCAAGACGAAGGAAGCCCCGGTAGAGCCGCAAACGGCGTAAGGCCGCTTATGGATACAATCTATTCACAGGAGTTCCGGTTCTTCCGATGGGAGGACCGGAGCTCTTTTTCGCCTTATACCGCATAAGATGATACGGGTAGATTTCGGACATTGACGATATTGGGTATAATAAGAAGATACAGACAGGAATGAGGGTAGATAAAAAGATGATAATTCTGAAGACGAAAGACCAGATCAAGTACATGAAAGAAGCGGGCGAAATTTTGGCCGCCTGCCACCGCGAAATCCGCAAGATGATTGCTCCCGGCATCACCACCATAGAGATTGACCGTTTCGCAGAACAATTTATCCGCAAGCACGGGGCCACGCCCGAGCAGAAAGGATACAACGGCTTTCCTTATGCGACTTGCACTTCGCTAAACGACGTGATCTGCCACGGCTTTCCGGGTAAAACGGCGCTGAAGGACGGGGATATCATAACCGTGGATATGGTGGTCAACCTGAAGGGCTGGCTGGCCGACTCCGCGTGGTCCTATCCGGTCGGGAACATTTCCGAGCAGGCGCAGCGCCTGCTGGACGTGACGCATGATTCTCTGTACAAGGGGATCGAGAAGGCGGTGATCGGCAACCGGATCGGCGACATTTCGCATGAGATCCAGGTTTATGCAGAAGGCGAAGGCTTTTCGGTCGTACGCGATTTCATCGGCCACGGCATCGGCGAGGAAATGCACGAAGCGCCGCAGGTTCCGCACTACGGACCGGCGAATGTGGGCCCGCGGCTGAAGGAAGGCATGGTCATTACGATTGAGCCGATGCTGAATACCGGGACCTACCGGAGCAAGATGGACAGCGACGGCTGGACCGCCAGAACGCTGGACGGCGGATTGTCGGCGCAGTATGAGCACACGATCGCGATTACGGCTAACGGTCCGGAAATTCTGACGGCACAGTAGCCGGTAGGGACGACGATACTGGAAGATCCGGGCGACGTATTTTCCCGGACTTCCAAGCGCAAAAGAGAAGCATCGCAACGATGCTTCTCTTTTTTCATGTTAGAGCTGCTAGCTATCTTAAATACACCACCGCAACACAGATGATAATCGCCAGGACGATCGTCACCGCGTAAATGGAAGTCAATTTCGACAGGTTTTTCTTCGTACGATGCTCGTATTCCGGGTTGCGCTTTTTATTTTCCGCGGAAAAACCGACCCAGAATGTCCCCACAGCAGCCAGCAGGGCGATCCCGATCACGACGATGTAAATCCACATATATAATCACCTTCCTCGATCCCTGGCTGTGTGACAGGAACGCATTCTTGGCTTCATCATACCATGCGCCGGAAGATCAGTGAACCCTTTGCTTGTACTTTCCGGAGTTGACCATCGTAACGGTGACGTCCACGTTTTTCAGCATATCCTCGGTCAAAATAAAATCGGACTGCTTGCTGAGCTCCCTCCATTTATCAGGATATTTACGGTACAGCTTGTCCTCCAGCATCAGCACGTCGCATTTCAGGGCAATGCCCTTTTTGAAGCTGTCGATCACTTCATTTTTCACCAGCTCGGAGGCCATGTTTTCCAGCGTCGATTCGGGGAGCTCCTTGATAAGCAAATTGACATAGGATTTAAGGCCGATCCGGATATTGAAATGAACTTTGCCTTGCTCCAATTTGGGTTCCACGACAAAATGCGGTTTCATCAGAATCAGGCCGGCCACGGGGTTTTTGCTGTCTGGGATGTTGATGGGTGACTCTTCAAGCTGCAGCTGAATCCAGCGGGTCCCCTTCAGGTCATCCTCCGAGAGCCAACCGCGGAAATCTTTGTTGTCAAAGAAATAAGCTCCATTCACCCGGAGCATCGGATGATCCTTTTTGTCCTCATACCAGTCATTCCGATCAATGGTGAGCGAAGGAAGGATGGCCGTTCCGCTCGGTTCGTTCAGCATGGACAGAATTTTAAACTCGTAGATCGGCAGGATAAACGAACGCTGCGTGTAAATTTGCTGCGGCGATTCCAGCACGCTTTCCAGCGGAGAAAAGTTCAGGATGGACTTTTCCGTCAAAATATTTTGAATCGGATCTCTCGTCCCGTACAGCAGCACGTTATAGCGGATCTCCCTGTACCGGTTCAGCATGTCAAATACTTGGCCCATGCCGTGCTTCAGCAACCGTTCCGAACAAACGACTGCTTTCATATGGCCCCAGAATACCCGACGCTGAGCCGTTGAGTAGATTGTCGACAACGATTCGGTCACGGTTTTCCCTTCTCCGGTGCCGATCCAGATCGGTACGGCCTTGCCGACCTGGGCATTTTGGGTTTGCGCGATATTCGAGAAGTTCAGCACCTGAATGTAGCTTTTATATTTTCCGTCCTCATAGTCAAGACCGATTGCCGTCACGTAGGCCATATTCTGGATATCCTTGGAGTTCCAGCAGCCCGGAAGGAGAAGGGTCAGTGCACAGCACACCATGAAGAGCACCAAACGCTTCATGTCGGGGATTCCCCTTGATGGTCCGGATCCTTCGGATTCAAGAAGGAGGTGCGGAATTTGATTTTATCCCACGGCAGACGGATGACCGAATTGACAAAATCCTTGAACTGGAAAGGAGAAACCGGCGCGAGATAAGACATTCCAAACGTCCGTAGGCGGGATACGTAGACCAGGAGCAGGATCAATCCGAGAATCAGGCCGTACATGCCCAGAAACGAGGAGATCATAAACAGGCCGAACCGGATGACGCTGATGATGGAGCTCAAGCTCTGGTTGACCAGCGTCGCGCCGGTGACGGTCGTAATGGCGCCTATGACAACGGACGATGGCGAGACCAATCCCGCGCGGATGGAGGCGTCGCCGATGATAAGACCGCCGATAACGGTCAAGGTTTGGCCGATCGTGCTGGGCAGGCGGATGCCGGCCTCGCGGAAGATCTCAAACAGCAGGAGCAGCAAAAACAGCTCCATTTGGGCGGAGAAGGGCAGTCCCAGCCGGGTCACCGAAATCGTCGCCATCATTCGGTACGGAAGCTGGTCTTGGTGAAACGCGGTCAGGGCCACCCAAAATCCCGGCAATGCCACGGACAAAACGAGACTGAGCACGCGGATCAACCGCACGAAGGAGACGTAAATGTAATTAAAGTGGATGTCCTCCGGCGACTTCAGAAGCAGGGACAGCGAGCCGGGTCCCGTTAGAACCATCGGATTGCCGTCCACGATGATGACGAATCTCCCGTTGATCAGCGAGCTAACCGCGTAATCCGGACGTCCCGTAAAATCGATCAGCGGCAGCAGGGAATACTTCGAGTCGGACAGCAGTTCCTCGAGCTGACTCGCCGTATACAATCCGTCTATGTCAATATTGGCCATCCGTTTTTTGACTTCCTCCAGAAGCTTGGGCGAAATGATGTCTTGAACGTAAAGGAGCGAAACGCGCGTCCGCGTCCGTCTGCCCATAATAAACGTTTCGTTGCAGAGCGTGGTGCTGCGGATCCGCTTGCGGATGAGCGCGACGTTCGTGCTGATATCCTCGGTAAAGCCGTCTTTCGGCCCTTTGACGGAAATTTCGGTGGTGGATTCCTCGGGCGTACGCTTGGGCATGTTGCTGATGTCCATCGTATACAGCTCATTGGTATGAGGGAGGAACAGGACGACGCTCCCCTGAAAGACCGCTTCTTCCACCTCGCTGCTGGGCGCGTTCGGCTTCAACAGGTTGAGGGGCAGCTTGCCGGAAAGAAGTTCGCCTTTTTTGGATGGAAGGCCGTCTTTCTCGTACATGTCGTAGAGCTCCGGTAGAATGACTTTACCGATCAGCGACGATTCGCAAAGACCATCCGCAAAAACCAATACGATTTCCGAATATGGATTGGACTTGCTGAGCCGATGCATTTGGACCTTAATATCGGCGCTTTTGGAAAATAAATCATTCAGCTTACTGTAATTCCAAAGCGTCGGTTCATCCGAGGCGTTGTCATCAGGATGGTCTGTTTGGGATTTGTTATCATCCGATTTACCCTGTTCGCCAGTTTTTTCATCGGTGTCTTCACTCTTGCGTTTACCTTTGCCATGCTTTGTATTTTCATCGTTTTTTTTATCCCTGTCACGCTCGGAACCGCTGTTTCCCCCGTTGTCATCTTCGTTGTCGGCAAGCGGTGCGCCATTTTCCTGGCCCGCTTCTTCTGAAGCTTGGTCTTCCGAAGAATTGTCGCGGCGGTTATCTTGATCCTCACTTTTTTCACGCTTTTGGCTATGCTTTCCAATGTTTTCGTCATGCGAATGACCTCCTGATTTCTGGTCATCCGCTGTTTCATGGCCCCCTTGGGGCAGGTCATTTTTATGTTCAATATCCGTCATGTCGTACGCTCCCTTCTTTTGTCCGGAATGAAGGAGATGCCAACGCACATCAGGGAATACGCGATTCCCAAGACCAGGGACGCCGGAAAATATATCCGGTACATCATGTTGTAGAAATCCTGCTGACTGTACGGAAACATGCACAGCACGATGTAACTGAATGTAAGGGCGATAATAAATCTGCCCCGCATCGTTTGGCTGGAGAAAGGCATGATGTCCGCAAGCAGAAACAAGGATAGGCTAATCCGTACGGTTGACCCGGCAAGCCACTGATACACCGACAGAAAGTCCACATGCTCCACATAATCGCCGATTTTGACCAGCCGCCACTGCTCATAAGGGGACGTGGCCTGCTTGGCCGCTTCAATCGGCCCGAACTCGGTGATGGCCCCGATGACGGGTCCCAGCGTAATCCATACCATCAGCAGCGCGAACACGATCATATGCCAAGGCTTCACATTAGACCGGATCCGATGCTGCATCGCCACGATGACGACCAGTTCGATGAACGCGCCCCCAGCATATACCGTCCCATGAACAGGCGGCACCCACCCATGCTCCATCAGGGGGAACAGCAACTTGTAATTTTTGTGCGCCGAATTGGCGACCGAGACAAAAATCCCCAGGACGACGACAATGGGCAGCAAGACGCCTGCCCCGATGGCCATGGAGCGCAAACCGGTTTTTGCCATATACAGGCAAACAAGCGCCAGTATGGTGACCAGCACCAGCTTCGGCGTGGCCGGCAGGTAATTCGTGATGGTCCAGGTGGAGGTATGAAGCAGCGTAAGGCCTCCCATCAGGTACAAATACAGGCACAGTGGGACCATGAGAACCCAGGAAATCCATGGTTTGGTTCGATCGGCAAGCCAGGGCTGCAGCTTGCGGTTTCCCGATCTCTTCATGAATATGACGAGCAGCAGTGACCAGGGCAAGTAAAAGACCGCAGCCATGAGGACGGAAACCCAGGCATCTCTGCCGGCTGCGTCCAGAATCATGGGGTTGACGATGACGTGACTGGTCAGCCCGTTCATCAGCATGAGGATCAGGCAGATACGTGAGAAACCCATTCGATTGACAGAACTCATCGCACTTATCACTCTATTCCGGTTAGGCTTTGGTTTAGATAAAGGATAGTATGGTAAAGAACGGTGGATTTTATGTAATTACATAGATTGAACTAAAGATTTGCATTGAACTTCCTGTTGTAAGGCCCTATAGAGGCCTATAACATTCATTTCTTTAGTTCATTCTATTTACATCAATATTTTCAGAAGATTGTGTTGGAGTAGAAGGAGGAGTACCGCTGACGTTTATTCTTTTGAATGGATCAAGGATGCGGATTTTCATTCGGAGTTGAAAAAAAATGTCGATCTCAATCTGGGAAATTTTGGGATTCGGAAGGACCATAAGGAGATACGGACAAAAAAGCCCGCGCCGATGCCGGCACGGGCCTATTCCCAAAAAGATTCTATTCCTTCTGCAGCAGCGCTTCTCCCGCAATGCCCGGATTGGTCATTTGGTATGGATCGAGGATGATGTTCAGCTCCTCTTCCGTGAGCACATTGTACAGCAGGCACAGCTCCCGGACCGATTTGCCGGTCGTGATCGCTTCCCGCGCGATGCGAGAGACGACTTCATAGCCAAGGTGCGGATTCAGTGCCGTAATGATACCGACGCTGTTCTCGACATATTCCCTGCACCGCTCCACATTGGCCTGGATGCCCTCGATGCAGTGCTCGCGGAACACCCGGAAGCCTTGATTCATAATTTCCAGCGATTGCAGCAGGTTGTAAACGAGTACCGGCTCCATGACGTTCAGCTCCAGCTGGCCGGCTTCGGATGCCAGACAGATCGTATGGTCGTTGCCGATGACCTGAAACGCGATCTGGTTGATGACTTCGCACATGACCGGATTGACTTTACCCGGCATAATGGAGGAACCCGGCTGCCGCGAAGGAAGGGTCAGCTCCCCAAGCCCGGCGCGGGGGCCCGAAGCCATCAGACGAATATCGTTGGCGACTTTCGACATGTTCATCATGCAGATTTTTAAAGAGGCGGACACTTCGGTATAGGCATCCGTATTCTGGGTGGCATCGACCAGATGCTCGGCGGCCTGGACCGGGAAGCCGCTCAGCTCCGCCAGGATTTCAGCCACGCGTTTGATGTAGGTCAGATCGGCATTGAGACCCGTTCCGACCGCCGTGGCGCCCATGTTGATATGGAGAAGGTTGTTCTTTGTTGCTTTCACGCGGTTAATGTCGCGCTCCAGCACGCGGGCATATGCCTGGAACTCCTGTCCCAGACGGATCGGGACGGCGTCCTGCAGGTGGGTTCGGCCCATCTTGATCACCGCGTCAAATTCGTCGGCTTTATTGACGAAGGCCTGATGCAGTTCGGTCATGGTGGCTACGAGCTTGTCAATCATCGTCAGCGTCGCCAGATGGACTGCGGTCGGGAACGAATCGTTGGTCGATTGGGCCATGTTGACATGGTTGTTCGGGCTGATGTCGGCGTAGCTTCCTTTTTCTTTGCCGATCAATTCCAAAGCGCGATTCGCGATCACTTCGTTCGTATTCATATTTATTGACGTACCGGCGCCTCCCTGGATCGGATCCACGATAAAATGCTCCAGCCATTGGCCGGCGATGATCTCATCCGCGGCTTGTACGATCGCTTCGCCTTTGGCGGGAAGCAGCCGCTTGATTTCCATATTGGCCATAGCGGCAGCCTTTTTGACCATGGCCATCGACCGGATCAGTTCGGGATGGAGACGTTGTCCGGTAATCGGGAAATTTTCCTTGGCGCGCAGGGTCTGAACGCCGTAGTAAACTTCATCGGGTACTTCTTTCGTGCCTAGAAAATCTTTTTCCAATCTCATGAAAATCAATCCTCCGGGTATCTATACTGGATAAGTCAATGAGCCGCATGTAAACGCTGTGATATGTCGGACTCGCTATCATTATACGCTGGTTGTCCTGGAATTTGCTAGTTCATTGTCAACGAGGAGTGTAAAGATCATTCATTTGTCCACTGAAAAAGGACGGTTGTCAGCGATGGGACCGTCTTCATTAACTTGCCTGGAGTCCCGACATTATGCCCCGTCCCATCAAGGTTGGGTACTGCCGGCGTCACTAAGCAAAAAGCCTGGATATGCAATAAAGCATATCCAGGCTGCTTGAGCTAAGGCGTAAATTTGCGTTAAACGGAATGCGGAACTTTCACGTCAGGATTCACGTCAGCTTCATAATCGACGCCGTCGGTCTCAAACCCGAACAGCTGGAAGAACTCGCGGCGGTATCCTTGAAGATCGGTCAAATCATAGATGTTGTCTGATGTAATGCTGTTCCAAATTTCGGAGACTTCTGCCTGCACATCCTCGCGAAGCTCCCAGTCGTCAATGCGAATTCTGCGCACTTCATCAACGGGTATTTCGCCGCCGGTATACAACCGGTCGGTAAACAGGCGGTAAGCCTGCTCGATGCATCCTTCGTGGATGCCTTTTTCTTTCATGACCTTGTACAAAGCGGAGATATACAGCGGCACGACCGGGATCGCCGAACTGGATTGGGTCACCAGCCCCTTGCTGACAACGACATAAGCATGTCCGTTTCTGGCCGCCAGCTGGTCGTTCAGCTTCAGCGCAGTGGCTTCCAGGTGATCCTTGGCTTTGCCAATGGAGCCTTCCCGGTACACGGCCTGGGTGATGTCCGAACCGATGTAGGAGAAGGAAATGGTGACGGCTCCGTCGGCGAGCACCCCGCCCTGCTCCAGTGCATCGATCCACAACTGCCAATCGTCCCCGCCCATCACGGCAACCGTGCCGCGGATATCTTCTTCCGTAGCGGGTTCAATGGTCACTTCGCTGATTTCACCTGTGTGGAAATTGACGGTTTTATTCGTATAAGGCTTGCCCAGCGGTTTGAGGGTCGAATTGTACACTTCGCCGGTAATCGGATCGGTTCTGCGGGCGGATGCCACGCTGTATACGACCAGATCAACCTGACCAAGCTCGGAGCGGATCAATTCCACCGTCTGATCCTTGGTCTCTGCCGAGAAAGCGTCCCCGGTCACGCTGAAGGACTTAAGTCCGGCCTCTTCAGCGGCTTGTTCAAATGCGGCGGAATTGTACCAACCGGCGGAAGCGGTCCGTTTCTCGGAACCGCTGCTGGGGCGGTATACGCCTACGGTATTGGCTCCGGCTCCGAACGCAGCCGTGATGCGCGCCGCTAATCCGTAGCCGGTCGATGCGCCGATCACGAGCACGTTTTTCGGTCCTTGGATGGCCGGCTTGGATTTGACGTAATCGATTTGGGACTGGACTTGCGCCGCGCATCCGACAGGATGTGCCGTCGTGCAGATAAAGCCCCGGGTTCTTGGTTTGATGATCATGTGAATGATTATCCTCTCTTTGTTAAGTTAAGTATCGTTTGTTTGGAGTCAGGTTTATGTATCCCTTACAACAGTCATGAGGAAACTCCTTTAATGATATTATATCTAAAAACCGAAATACAAGGGTTTAAGCGCTGAATGGTAAAAGCGGGGGATTCGGAATGCTCAATTATTTGACAATGAGAATCATTATCAAGTAAGATGAATACAGTTCAGGAATCACGGAGCCGACATGAGGCGATGATTCCGCAGAAATACATCAATCATCAATCATATATTCATTGACGGGAGGAATAACGAATGTTTGTCCAATTAAGAACGATGGCCGTGCAAAAAGGGTACAGTGAGCAGGTTGCCGCCAGATTCACCAAGGACGGCCCGATGGACGAGATGAACGGATTGATCGACAGAACCGTTATGGTCAATACCCGAGGAAGAGAGCAGGACGAAGTCGTCGTCATGATCCGCTGGGAGTCCCAGGAAGATTGGAAAAATTGGGAGAAAAGCGACGCTCATCTTCAAGGTCATCGCGACAAGAAGGGCCAGGAGCCGCCAGCCTATATGATCAGCACCACCGTCAAAATGTATGAAGTGCAGGCCGTGAAGCCGGGCAAGGCCTCCAGCACGCATTAACATCGCGATCAAGTAAATAACCGCCCCCAGGGGCGGTTATTTTTTGTGGTCTCATAAACATTAAATGGCGTCGTCGCCGGCCTGCCCTGTAGATGCAGCGGGGTTTCTACGCCCATAAATCCGATACAGCACGATCCCGAACAGCGTTCCAGCCAGCGACATACCGGAAATCGTCAGAAACATCGTCCGCCCGCCGAATGCCTCATACAGCGCGCCGCCTGCAAAGGAAGCGATGATCCCGGAAACCCCGAAGAACAGCAGCGCAAGCACCGTCTGGCCGGTTGCCCGCCATTCGACGGGAACGATGCGGTACAGGTACTGAATGGCGGCGGAATAGAAGACCGGAAAGGTGAGCAGCTGCAGCAGCTGCAGATAGGCGAGAAGATGCGGGTCTTCGATCCAGGCCGACACGAAAAAGCGCACAAAATAAAACATTCCCGAAAAGGCGATCAGCATCAGCTCGCTGCCTTTGCGCAGCCACCAGAAGCTCAAGGCGAATACGACGATCTCGCTGCCCGCGGCAAGAAACCAGGCTTGTCCCACCAGGCTGGCCGTTCCGCCCAGTTCCTTGATATAGACACCCAAATATGTATCGTTCATTCGGGCGGGGATGGAGCTGATAAAGACCAGAATCAGAAAAAGCAATGTTTCTTTGCTGCTGAGAAAATGCTTCAGGCTGGACAGGGTAACCGGTTTGCCCGCCACCGGAGCATCCGGCATGAACAGCGTAATGACAAAGCTAACCAGCCCGATTGCCGCAAACAAATACGCCAGGCTGTGCGCGCCGTACGAAGTCATAACATAGCCTGCTAACAACGACATTACTGCGTATCCGAGCGCCCCGTAGGTCCGAAGCGAGCCGTAGCTGATTCCCGCCGATTCGGCGACGCGGAAGTTCAGGCTCTCCGTCAGCGGATCGACAGGCATAAGAAAAAAGTAGGTCAGCATGGCAAACAGGATGATCAGGCTGTAGATGCCGGTATGGTACAGGAAATAGCCGGTAATGACAGCACAGACTAGGAGGAGCAGCAGCACTTTCCGGATCGTTTTGATCCGGTCGCTGATCATGCCCCACAGCGGCTGGGCCACAATCGTGATAAAGCCGCCCGTCCCAACGATAAAGCCGATCTGGGTAGGCGTTAGCCCCTGCTCATCGAAATAAACGGGAAGAAACGGAATGAAGATGGCCAGCAGGGCAAAGAACAGAAAATTAAACGCTTTAACAGGAGCGGAAGTTCTCATCGGTACAATAAATCCCTCACGTCATCATGGAAATTAGTTGAATTGCGTTAGGACATTGTACCATGAATCTACCATTAACTAAATCACCGATTTGTCACGGAAGGGGCAGGCGTAGTATGGTAGACTAGAGTAATAGATTTCAAAAACAGCGGGGGAAATCATGATCAAATTGGTATCTTGGAATGTAAACGGGCTTAGGGCTTGTGTCAATAAAGGTTTTATCGATTACGTGAAGCAAGTGGACGCAGACATCTTCTGCGTGCAGGAGACGAAGCTTCAGGAAGGGCAGATCTGCTTGGACGGCATGGACGAGTATCATCAATACTGGAACTATGCCGAGAAGAAAGGGTATTCCGGCACCGCTGTCTTTACCAAGCAGAAGCCGTTGTCCGTGTACTCCGGACTGGAAGAGGACGGGGAGCCGGAGGGGAGAATCCTTACCCTCGAATACGAAGGATTTTATTTGGTGAACGTATATACCCCCAATGCGCGCCGCGATCTGTCCAGACTGGATCTCCGGCTAGAATGGGAGGACCGATTCAGAATCTACATTCAGCAGCTGGATTCGCGGAAGCCTGTCATCATTTGCGGGGATCTAAACGTCGCCCATCAGGAAATCGACCTGAAGAATCCGAAGTCGAACCGCGAAAACTCCGGCTTTACGCCTCAGGAACGCGGCAAAATGACAGAGCTGCTGAATGCGGGTCTTATCGATACGTTCAGACACTTTTACCCGGACCTGGAAGGCGCGTATTCCTGGTGGTCCTACATGCCAAAAATCCGTGAGCGGAACGTGGGCTGGCGGATCGACTATTTTCTAGTATCAGCGCGGCTTGCCCCATCCCTCATCGATGCTCAGATCGATCACCTGATCCTGGGGAGCGATCACTGTCCGGTCAAGCTGCTCATGGATGAAACGAAGCTGTAACCCGAGGAGGATACGGCTTCGTCCCGTTTCATAGATCACCCTCTTGCCTATGGATGGATCAGGCTCATGATACGATTGCTGAAGTGGGCGAGGGCTTTTTAAATGACTGACCGAATGTGGGCGTACAAGCTAACGAAGACGGATGATGGAATAACACCGATCCGCCTGAAGAAATCAAAGGATTGACACTTAAAAGCGTCTGTGCTAATTTTATTTCTATAAATTTAGAAATATGGGATCAGGAAGGAGGGCGTGAAATGACCGAAGAAGCGGAGTCCAAGCAAGCCGTAAAAATATACAAAGCACTTGGCGAACCGACGCGCTTGAAAGTGGCGATGATTCTGTCCCGGGAAGGTGAAGCCTGCTGTTCTACGCTTGGGAGCAAGCTGGAATCCGTAGCCGACTCCACGCTGTCCCATCATCTGAAGCAGCTGGCAGAGAGCGGACTGCTGGATTCCCGTAAGGAAGGCACCTTCATTTTCTACTGCCTGAACCGTGAGGTTGCGCAGAAATATGCGCCATTTCTGTTGAACTAATTTTTTTTGTCCTTTATTTCTATGATTGTAGAAATATAAAAATATTATTCGAAGGAGTTTGATTGCATTTATGACCAGCACCTGGAAAATTTACATTTTGGCCATTATCAGCTTTTTGGTGGGTACCTCGGAATACATCGTTTCCGGTATTTTGGATAAAATCGCTGATACGATGGGCATCTCGCTCGTTGCCGCGGGACAGCTGATTACCGTGTTCTCGCTGACGTACGCGATCGCCACGCCTGTTCTCATGGCACTGACGGCGAGGTGGGACCGTCGCGGGCTGATGATCACCGCCCTTGGCATTTTCGTTGCAGCCAACATCTTATCGTTTGTGCTGCCCGGATATGAACTGCTGCTGGCGTCACGTGTGCTGATGGCGCTTGGAGCGGGAATGGTCGTCGTTACGGCGCTTAGCATCGCCGCTAAAATTGCGCCTGAAGGCAAACAGGCGGGCTCTTTGGCCACCGTCATTATGGGCTTCACGGCTTCGCTCATCATCGGTGTACCGCTTGGCAGAATGATCGCGGCTGCGTTTGGCTGGAAAGCGGTATTTATCGGGATTGCACTTCTTGGCATTGTCGCGATGCTCATCATTTGGGTGACCATCCCGCGGATTCAGGGAGACGCGCATGTGCCTCTGCGGCAGCAGTTCTCCCTTCTGAAAAACCCGAAGGTAGCGCTGGGCTTATCCATCAGTTTCTTCTGGCTGGGTGGCTATTCGGTGGCTTACACGTACTTGTCCCCCTATCTTTTGCAGATTTCCGGATTGCAGGAGAGCCTGCTGAGCACGGCGCTGCTGGCCTTCGGGATCGCCAGCCTGGTCGGTTCGAAGCTTGGAGGCTTCAGTGCCGATAAGAAAGGCGTAACCTTCACCCTTTTGAGCGGGATGACCCTTCACGTGATTGCCCTAATCTTGCTCAGTATGGCTGGCCACTCGGTTTATGCCGTGTTTGCGATTCTGATCTTGTGGTCATTCGCCGCATGGTCAACAGGTCCGGCGCAGCAGTACAACCTGGTCACGCTCAAGCCGGAATCCTCCGGCGTCATGCTGGGACTCAACCAATCCATGATGCAGCTGTCCATGGCGGCCGGCGCCGGCATCGGCGGCGTGATTGTCTCGGGGGTCTCGCTGTCAGCTGTCACATGGATCGGAGCGGTGGGCGTGCTGATCGCGATGCTGGCACTGCTCGGCTTGAATCAGCTGTCCGCGCGGAGGAAAGCTGCAGCGGCGGAATAAAGGAACGGAGCGTCCCCCTGTGCGGAACGCAGAACCTGTTGTTTCATCTTAAAATAAGAAAGCGGCCAGTCCTCTTAAGGACTGGCCGCTTTTGATATTTTTAAACCCACTTGCCCCCGCGGAACACCGGCTCGATCGTGCCGTCCGGCAGTTCCCCGTCGATGTCCAATTGTTCCGAACCGATCATGAAATCGACGTGCGTCAGGCTGACGTTGCCGCCTTTGGCCTGCAGTTCCTCTTTGCTCAGCTTTGTTCCGCCCTCCATATTGACCGGATAGCAGCTTCCAAGCGCGAAATGGCAGGAAGCATTTTCGTCCACGCCGGTATTGTAGAAGACGCGGTTCATGCGGGAGATCGGGGAGTCATGGGGCACCAGCGCCATTTCGCCGAGGAAGGACGCGCCTTCATCGGTATCAAGCAGTGAGGTCAGGTGCTCGCGGCCCGAAACGGCGTCGTACTCCGTCACTTTTCCGTCCTTGAAGGTCAACTTGATGCCTTCCACCAACCGGCCGTTCAGGTTGAGCGGAAGCGTGCTGGACACCGTGCCGTTCACCCCAGTCCGCAGCGGCATCGTGTAGATTTCCTCCGTCGGCATGTTCGCCACGAAATACACGCCGTCCTCCTTCAAGTCCCCGCCGCCGAGCCACAAATGCCCTTCAGGCATTTCGACATGCAGGTCGGTACCTGGAGCACGGTAGTGCAGGCTCTTATACCGCTTGTCGTTCATGTACTGCTGCCGTTTTTTCAGCTCGCCGATATGATCCTGCCAAGCGGCGACGGGATCCCCGCTGTTGACGCGGTTCATCCGGAACACGGCGTCCCACATGGCCGGTATGCGTTCTTCTTCAGGCAAATCGGCAAAAACTTTGTTCGCCCAGGCACGTGTCGGTGCTTTAATCAGCGACCAGCTGACCTTGTTGCTGCGTACGTAGGCCTGGTACTTCTCGCGGGCCACCGCCGCGGCTTTCACGGCCGTTGATACTTTGGCGGAATCGATGCCGCGGAACAGCTCGGGATCAGGCACCTTGATGTGCAGTACCGCACCACCACCTTCGGCGAGCTGCTCCATCATGTCGGCCTGCCACTTCGGATAATAGGCGAACGAATTGTCAGGCGCTTTTTCATAGCGGATGCGGGTGACCTTCTCGTCATCCCAATCGACCTGAACGTATTTGGCGCCCGCCTCATAGGCTTTGGACACGATCTGCCGCGTAAAGTCCACGGTTTCCAGCGGAGACTGCACGAGCAGCACTTGACCGGGCTGGATGTTCACCCCGACCTTGATCACCAGTTCAGCGTATTTTTCCAGCATTTGTTCAAAATGATCCATTTTCCAAATCCTCCATCGTATGTAAAATGGCATTCCTGCCGAGAAAAGAATGTCTGTCTATCAGTGTATCTCTATCCATTTCCATGATGCAAGTTTATCGCCGCTTCCGGCCTCTCCGAAAACTTTTTTTGCAGGCGATATTGGAGTTTAGGTTATTTTAAGTTTCGGCTGATATCGTGATTGTCATATGAACGAAGGGAGAATGGACATGAACAAAGCGGTAAAAAACGTGCTGATCATTTGCGGATGCGTTATCGTGATCGGCGCGGGGGGGACTTATTTTTATCAAAAAAACGCCAGCGCGACAAAAACGGAAACGGCGACCATTACATATGCCGTCGAGAGGGGTGACCTGTCCAAAACGGTAACGTCCTCAGGCAATGTGGAGGCACCCGAGTCAGTGAACTTAAGCTTCAGCGGAAATTCCAAAGTGACCAAGGTCGACGTGAGCGTCGGGGAAGCGGTGAAGAAGGGGCAGCTGCTTGCAGCGATGGATACAACGGCACTGCAAAACGAGCTGCTGTCGGCTCAGGCGAAGTATGACAGTGCGGTGGCAAAGCTGAACAGCATCCAGGCAGGAACGGACTCGGCTACCCTGAGCGAACAGAAAGCCCAGGTGTCCAAGGCTCAGTCCGATTTGGAGAACGCCAAGACGGCGCTTACGAACGCGAAAAAGGCGGCCAATGCATCGTACCTGCAGGCGCAGGTGGACAAGGCCAAGGCTGCCGTCATCAGCACGCAGGCTAAGCTGGACGAAGCGAAGAAGGGGACGGACCAGTCCCAGATTTTATTCGCCCAGGTCGCGGCGGATAATGCCCAGAATGCCTATAAACAAGCAGTATCGCAGCAAAGCAATTTGGATCAGCTGAAAGAAACGGTGACCAATGCAGAATCCCAGGTGGACAGCGCGTCCCGCGCCTACGATCAGGCGGCTTCACAGCTGGCCAAGCTTCAGGAGGGGCCGGCCGAAAGCGACGTGGCCAGTGCCAAAGCCGACGTTGCAATGGCGCTTGCTTCCCTGAATGACGCCAAAGCCAATGTTGCCGGGGCCAAAATCTATGCGCCGTATGACGGGATCGTCTCCGCCGTGAACGCCAAGGTCGGGGAGACGGTAGCCGGCGACGCCACTTCGGCCATCTCCATGTACTCTACCGGCGGCAGCTTCCGGATTTCCGCCTCCATCGACGATACCGATATTACCGATGTAAAGGTCGGTCAGGACGTAAATATTACGTTCGACGCGCTCACGGGCGTTACGCTGAAAGGCAAAGTCGTGTCCAAAGCGGTGCTCGGAGAAGCGCAAACGAGCGGGGTCGTAACGTTCCCGGTCGGCATTGAAATCACGTCGGGCCAGGACAACGCAGACAAGCTGATCCCGGGCATCAGCGCGACGATGGCCATTATTACCGACGGTAAAAAGGATGTACTGAAAGTGCCTGATGCGGCGATTAAGTCGTTTGGCGGGCGGAAGATCGTCATGGTGGACAAAGGCGGCAAAGAAGAGCAGGTAGAAATTACGACCGGGCTTGATGACGGGGCCAACTCCGAAGTGCTGACCGGATTGTCCGAAGGCGACAAGGTAACCATTACGATGACGACGACAAAGTCGAGCACAGGAACCACCCAAGGAACCATGGGCGGCTTTGGCGGCATAGGCGGCTTCGGAGGTATGAACGGAGGCGGCGAGATGCGGCAGTTCAACCGCGGCAGCGGAACCGGGGGAACCGGAGGTAACGGCGGAGGCGGTGCGCGCAGCGGCGGAGGAATGGGAGGTGGCGGCCAGTGATCACTTTTGACCAAGTGAAGAAGGTCTATGCATCGGGTGAAAACGAAGTCCAGGCTCTGAAGGGAGTCACCCTTCACATCGATGAGCGCGAGTTTGTCTCCATTATGGGGCCGTCAGGATCCGGAAAATCGACCATGATGAATGTGATCGGCTGCCTGGATAAACCGACTTCCGGCAAGTACGCGTTGGACGGAATCGACATTGGCTCGGCTTCGGCCAAGCAGCTGTCGGACGTGCGGAACCGCAAGATCGGCTTCGTCTTCCAAAACTTCAACCTGCTCAAGCGCACATCGGCCATTGAAAACGTCGAGCTTCCGATGCTGTATGCGGGCAAAAGCAAAAAAGAGCGCCGCGAGAAGGCGGAATACTGCCTGGAGCTGGTCGGACTGAAAACACGGATGCATCACAAACCGAATGAACTCTCCGGGGGACAGCAGCAGCGGGTGGCTATCGCCCGCGCCTTGAGCAACGACCCTGCCATTATTTTGGCGGACGAACCGACGGGTAACCTGGATACAGCGTCATCGGAGGAAATTATGGGGATATTCCGGAGACTGAACGAAAAGGGGCATACGATCATCATCGTCACTCACGAACCGGACATCGCCGCCCATACCAAACGGGTGATCTGGTTCCGCGATGGCCTGATCGAGACGGATCGGCTGAATACGGAGCGTGAACGGGTATGAATGTAGGGGAACTGCTGCGCATTTCAATCCGAAGTCTCAGGTCCAATATGCTGCGCTCTTTCCTGACGATGCTCGGAATCATCATCGGGGTGGCGACCGTCATTGCCATGATCTCCATCGGGCAGGGGACGAGCAAGCAGGTGACGAGCCAAATCCAGAGCCTGGGATCGAATCTGATCACGGTTACCGCAGGCTCGGGGTCGTCAACCGGCGCAGCGGCAGGCGGCAACCAAGGCGGAAGTACGGGTACGCTGAACATTTCGGACGCTGACCCGATATCCAAAATCGATACCGTGAAGTATGTTGCGCCGGTCACGCAGGTGAGCACGCAGCTGCTGAACGGCTCGAATACGGCATCCGCCACGATCATCGGCTCCACGCCGAGCTATGCCGACATCAAATCGTGGGAGACGGACATCGGACGGTTTTTTACGGAGGATGAAGTGAATGACCGTGCAAAGGTCGTGGTCCTCGGCGCGACGACGGCGGAAACGTTATTCGGCGAAGCAGGTTTCGATGCGGTCGGGAGCATGATCAAAATCAACAACATACCGTTTCGCGTCATCGGTGTGCTCAAGGCCAAGGGCTCTTCCGGAACGGTAGACCAGGACGACACGGTCATTGCACCGATCACGACGATTCAGTCCCGTTTTCAGGTCGGAAGCTCCCGGAGCAGCGTCCGGCAAATTTTGGTCGAAGCCAAATCCACCGACGTGATCAACAGCACCATGGCGCTGATCCAGTATACGATGCGCCAAAGCCATAAACTCGGCGGTGCCGACGATGATTTCAAAGTTCAGAGCCAGGAGGATGTCATGTCGTCTGCCGAAAGTGTCACCAAAACGCTGACTCTGTTCCTTGGCGGCGTGGCGGCGATATCTTTGCTGGTCGGCGGGATCGGCATCATGAACATTATGCTGGTGTCCGTCACGGAACGGACGCGGGAGATCGGCATCCGGAAAGCGATCGGGGCGAAGGAAGGGACGATTCTATCGCAGTTTCTGTTTGAATCGGTTACCTTGGCCATTCTGGGCGGAGTGATCGGCGTCATCCTCGGCTTTGGCGGCTCCAAATTCGTCGGCAAGCTGATGGACGTGACTACCGCGGTGTCCATGAACTCCGTGCTGCTGGCGGTCGGTTTCTCGGCCTGCATTGGCATCGTATTCGGCGTATTCCCGGCCAGACAGGCCGCCAAGCTGGATCCGATCGAGGCGCTGCGGTACGAATAGGCAGCCGTTCGCGAGGGGCACGTTCTAGTAAGCGGGATATGTGCGGATAAGAATTCGTATCATAGTGAGAAAAAGAGGGCGTTTCACCGAATCAGGTTCGGCGGAATGCCCTCTTTCCATTTCTGGAGCCGTTACACGGCGGATCAATGATGCCGAGAATGGCTTTTTTGGATGTGCCTTGGGTTTGCTTGTTATATCGATGACGGGTTACCCCAGCTGTTTTTCCGCTGCATCCACCGTGTGCTTCAGCAGCATGGCGATGGTTACCGGGCCGACGCCCGCAGGGACAGGTGTAATGGCACTCGCTTTTTCCAGACATGCCTCATAATCGACGTCACCGACATTGCCTTCATTGTAGCCTGCGTCCAGAATGACGGCACCTTCCTGAATCCAGTCTCCCTGAATGAATTTCGGTTTGCCCACAGCGGCAACGACGATCTCTGCCTGGGATACGATATCACCAAGGCCTTTCGTTCTCGAATGGCAGATGGTGACCGTGGCATTCCGGTTCAGCAGCATCAGAGAGACGGGCTTGCCGAGAATCGGGCTGCGGCCGACGACAACGGCATGCTTTCCTTCTACTGGGATCCGGTAGTAATCCAGGATGGCGATGATGGCCGCCGGGGTACAGGAGGGATATGCGGCAAATCCGAAAGCGTTCTGTGCAAATCCGAGCGTTGTGACGCCGTCGACGTCCTTTTCAATGGAGATCGCGTCGAAGGCGGCTCTTTCATCAATCTGATGGGGAACCGGATGCTGCAGCAGAATTCCGTGAACGTTCGGATCGGCGTTAAGCTTTTGGATTTCACGGATGAGCTCCTCGGTAGTCGTTCCCGCATCCAGCGTAATTTTTAACGATTCCATCCCGAGCCGTCTACAGGCATTGCCTTTCATGCGCACATAAGTGGCCGACGCCGGGTCGTCGCCTACCAAAATTGTTGCCAGGCAGGGGGTAATCCCTTGCTCGGACAACCGTTTCACCTTGTTAGCCAAGCCGTCCTTAATGTCCTGCGCCACGCGCGCTCCGTCCAAAATCAGCGTTTGTTCTGTCATGTCTGCATCTCCTTTAAATGATAATGTGGCCTCAGAAAAACATAAAGAGGCAAGGGGAAATTCCCCTTACCTCTGCCCAGGCGTACGGCTGTTTATATCCATGTGCTCCCTCATGGTTCATCCCATGTTTCCGCCAGTCGCACACAGTCCATCTACGTAGAATGATACCTTATTGTGCTTACGGGCACAATGGGGAGTTTTAGAATGATTCTTACCCGCGGCCGTTTCTCTTAAAGACGATGTAATCCATCTTTGCCTCGACCAGCACGATTAGCTGCTCCGCCATATAGGACGCCGTGTATTTAAAGTTGACCTCAGCCCAGTGCATGATGACGCCCACCGTGGCCGACATGCGGTAGCTCAGCATGATTTCGTAGTCGACCGGCGGCTCGGTGGGTTCCATTTCGATATGCATATCCTTCCGCATCGACTCCCTGAGCCTGTCGTACATGTCCATTGCCAATTTTCCGCGCTCGACCCGCGACAAGGCCAGGAAAACATCCTTATGCTGTTCGATATGCTCAAACAACCGCAGCCCCGAGGGATAAGTCATTGAGGCTTCAATTCTCTCCATGCCCTCATACGGCTCGACGAGCAGCTCGGCGATGCCTTGCAGAAACTCGTCGTGGATTTCTTTGAGCAGGTCTTCCTTGCTGACGAAATGCTTGTAAAACGTGCCCCGGTTGTAGTCTGCGCGAGCGGCGATGTCCATAATGGTGACCGAATCGAAGCCTTTATCGAGAATTAAGGAAACGAGTGCGGATTTGAGCGCCTGCCGGGTTCTTCTGGCCCTGCGGTCAAGAACTTGTTCGTCTGTCAAATGCAATCTGCCTCCAGCTGTCGTTTCTTCATATTATAGCGCAAGTAGGACCGCCGCCAAAATGCAGAAAGTCGTCAACAAAATCGCAGCGTGTGTTCGAAATCATCATCGTTCGGGGACATCCCGGGACGATCTGTTGAATAGGCAACATTGATTTAAAATTTGATTATTGTGTGAACAATTAATAAGGGTGTAACCTATATATGTAGCTGATATGAGGGAGCAAAGCCCATACAGCATTTTATAAACTTTGTTGAAAAGGAAGCGATTCAGTTATGAGTCAATCACACACTAAAACTGCAGTCATTACAGGAGCTGCCGGTGGAATCGGAAAAGAGCTGGCACGGCGTTTGGCCGAGCGCAAGCTGAATCTCGTCCTGGTCGATTTGAAGGAAGATGCGGTCAAGAGCGTCGTACAGGAGCTTGGCCTTGATGATACCAATTCGCTGGCAATCGCTGCCGACGTGTCCAAAGAGCAGGACGTGCAAAACTATGTGAACCGTGCTGTTGAAAAATTCGGCACCATCGATTACTTCGCGAACAATGCGGGCATAGAGGGTCCTACCGGGCTGATCGAAGAGCAAAGCGTGGGAGCACTTGATCTGGTGTATAATGTCAACGTCCGTGGGGTGTTCCTGGGACTGCACTACGTTATTCCTGTCATGAAAAAGCAGCAGTCCGGCGCAATCTTGAACACGTCTTCGCTTGCGGGCCTGATGGGTGCACCTGGAGTTGCTCCATACATTATGTCCAAGCATGCCGTGATCGGTTTGACGCGCGTTGCCGCCAACGAGCTGGCTTCGCTGGGAATCCGGGTCAACGCGGTTCTGCCGGGAACGATCAATACCCGCATGATGCGGCAGATCGAGGCGAACTCCGGCAATGCAGAAGCTTACAAAACCGCCAATGAATCGGCCACGCCAATGGGCCGATACGGCGAGCCGGAAGAAGTTGCTGCAGTGATGAACTTCCTTCTGTCCGATGAAGCTTCATTTGTTACAGGTTCTCTGTACACGGTGGATGGCGGTATGGTCGGACAGTAATCATAATGGTCATGAAAGAAGAACAAATGTTCTGATAATTTATTGACAACCGCGCGAATTAACGATATATTGGGTTCAACATAGTTAATGGAAGCGGGAGAAGCACCCTGCAGGAAAGGCGTAACGCCTTACTTGCGGGGTGCTTTTTTTGTCCATTCATTATGAATTTTGATTGATTTGGAGGAGAGATGGGGATGACGTGTTTAAGATCTTTTTGGAAAAACAGCTTGTTGGTGATTTTAGGCTGTACGGTCGCTTTACTGATGCTGGGTCCCGATAAAGCGGATGCCGCATCCGATAGCGCCTGGGACGCCGCATTACAGAGTATAGGCGTCCTCCATGACAGCTATAAGGCGCTGGACGAGGCCAATAAGCTGAAGAAGCAGCAGATTCAGACGCTCCGTAAACAGAATGATGCCCGGTTAAAATCTGTTAATACAAAAGTGCAGCAGATCGACAAGGGCAAGATCGACAAGCTGAAGTCTGAGGCCGATCAGGCTCAGAAGAAATATCAGCCGCTGCTTAATGAGTATACGGAGCTTGGGAAGAAGGCGTCCGATGCGAGAAAACGCAAGGACCAGAAGGCCGCGCTTCAGTACGATCTGAAGCGCAACCAGATCAAGGCCTCGGCCAGTGCGGCACGTGCGGAAATCAAGAGCCGGAAAGATGCGCTCGCTGCCGCCAAGAAGGAAGCCTCGGTCAAGGCCAAGGCGGTGAAGGATACTTTGGCACAGGTCCAAACGCTAAGGAAGCAGGTGACCGCCGAGAATAAGCGGATCACGGCAGCAAACAGCACCCGGAGCGCATCGGACAAGCGTTATAAAGCGGCAGTCAAGCTTGGGAACGCGATCACGGCCACCGCCGAGCTGACCGTCATGTACAAGGAGCTTGGTAAAATCAGCGCCTCCCTCAATCAAATTTACCAGTGGGAGAAACAGATCGATTCCGTCATCCGGACAGCGGAGACGAAACTTCCCAAGTCCTGAAGGAGAAGAGCGATTTTTTATTTGAGAAGCAAGTTTGGGTATAAGGATACTACTCTTTCTGCTCCGTTTGGGGCGCAGCGGCAGGCTGCAATAAGATGACGTGGCGGGTTTTGCTCATTTTTTCATAGAACAGCTGCGGCTCCTTCTTAAACACGCAGATAACGACGTGAATAAAGAAGGCGGTATTCATGGCGAACACGATCAGTCCTAGGATCATGCGCAGGATCGGCGGAACGGTATCCATGGAGCCGGCCAGAAGCCGGTTGGCTCCGAAGAACAACCAGTAGAGGATTCCATACCGGATCACAAGCGATTTTAAGGAGACCCGCTCCCCTCCATCGGTCAACCGGATGCGGACAAGCCATTTGCCAGGGGTCAGTCCTCCTGACAGCCAGGGTACCAGCATGAAATAGAGCCCGGTCGTCACCCAGAATGTGGCCGGGACATGCAGCACATGCAGAATGCCGAGCAGGATCGCCCAGGCAATCCCGTCCGCCATAAAGGCGATTCCCCGCCGCGTATAGGTAACCCGTTTGGCGGCCAGATCGAGGTTGGCATCCAATTGCTCAATGCGCGGAAGAAGGCCGGACAACCATTCAGCTGCCAAGAATCCAAGCAAACCGCCAAGGGTGTTGGTCATCAGGTCATCCACATCGAATACCCGGTATGGGTGATCGTATAATCCGAAAATTCCGCTGAGCTGGGTCGTCTCAAACAGCAGCGACAGCAAAAACGACAGCAGAATGGAAAGTTTCCATCCCGTCCGGAAATAATAACGGAGGATCATGCCGAATGGAATGGTAAGGAACACGTTGAACACCACTTGCAGAAAGGCGCGTTCTGTAAGCAGCCGCAGGTAAGTCGAGGGCTGCGAAGAAACAACAGCCGTTTCTTTTAAGATGTCGTGAATGAAATTCAGCGGTACCAGCTGAAGCGCTCCACCGGCCATTGCCGGATTGTGCCGGGAAGAAGGCAGCGGAAGGATGACCAGAAACAGCGCGTTGAGCAGGTACAGAAGGAACAGGTACAGCACAAATGCCCTGATTTTATTAATATAACCGTGCCTGCGGTACTGGACGACCAAGAAAGGAATGGTAAAAAACAGCGCCACAAAGGGAAATGACAGGAATGCATAGGAGATTGGAAATACATACGAATGAAACACGACTATACTGCACCGCCTTAATTTCTTTTGTTTTCGTTCTGCCTCGCCATCGGCTGAATGTACATCATAGCACAAGTATGATTCTTTTCCGGTTAAATTTTGTTTAAAATTCATAAAGAAAACGTGAAGCGGATGAACCATTTCGGTTAAATTTCTATCAGGTTTCATAAGCAAAATGTTATACTTGAATTTATGGTTTCTGATCTATTACAACAAGATTCAGCAGGAGGAAATTTGATGGCACAACCAGATGGGGTTTCATTGCAGAAAAAATTAAAGCCAAGACATATCAGCTTGATGGCCATGGGCGGGGTTATTGGCACCGGCATTTTCAAAGGAAGTGCCGAAACGATTGGTCTGGCCGGACCAGGTGTCATTATCTCCTACGTTTTCGCCGGGCTGCTGCTGCTCGTCGTCATGGGGGCAATGGCGGAAATGGCCACGGTATACCCGGGCAAAAATATGAAGGATTTCGTCCGTGAAGCTTTTGGCGAGAGGGTATCCTTTATTATGGGATGGATGTACTGCTTCTTGTGGCTGTCCGTATGCGTTATTGAAATTATAGCGGCCGGCAGCTTTTTGCAGTATTGGTTCCCCGAGGTGCCGTTATGGGTGCTTAGTCTTGCCAGTGCAGCTTTCATTATACTGATTAATCTCATGAGCGTGGGAAGCTTCGGCGAGTTCGAATTTTGGCTTGCGGGGATCAAGATCGCCATGATTATCGTATTTATTTTTTTGGGGATCTGTCTGATTTTCGGCATCATACCGAGCAATAACACGCCGTATCTGCATAACTACTCGGCGGCCGGAGGATTTCTGCCTAATGGATGGACGTCCATCTTTTCCGCTTTGCTCGTAGTAATGTTTTCCTATGGGGGCTCGGAACTGATCGGGCTGACATTAACGGAAACGGAGGACAGCGAAAAGGTACTGCCCAAAGTGGTACGCAATTTTATTTTGCGGATTATATTATTTTTCACGCTGCCGATCCTCGTGATTTGCGGGCTGATTCCCTGGAACCAGCTCGGCCCCGAGTCCAGTCCGTTTGTCCAGGTGCTGACTTCGACCGGTATGTCCGGAGCGGCAGATCTGATGAATTTTATTCTGGTTACGGCGGTGCTGTCCGCAGCCAATTCTGGAATTTACGGGGCATCGCGCATGCTCCACTCCATGGCCGCAGCCGGTGAGGCCTCTCCGGCTCTGGCCCGCACGAACCGGAGAGGTATCCCGGTAAATACGCTAATACTGTGCGCAGTGATCTTGATATTGGGATCCATGCTCGGCATGTTTGCGCAGGATCAGTTGTTCCGCGTGTTAATGGCCGTTCCGGGATTTTGCGTGCTGCTGGTGTGGATTTGCATCTCCCTGGCTCAAATCAAGCTGCGGAAGGCGTATCCGGTGAAGCCGTCCTTTAAAGTATGGGGGTACCCGTATGTTACATCCGCTGTCGTCATCTGTTTGGCGGTGATCGCGGCCATGTTTTTATTCGATGTGCAGAACCGGCTCAGCATCGGCGTATGCATAACCGTACTCATCGTGCTGATCATTTGGTCCATGCTCCGGTTTTCCAGAAATCCAGGAAGCAGTAAGTAAGCGGGAAATACCCGCCTGAAGCACTTTGGGTACAGTTTTTTCGATCTCGTATGGCCATTCTGATCTGATTTTTTTATCAACCATAATTAAATTTAATGAAACCTGCAGCCGCCTGCGTTCGTCTAAGAGGGTAACGGAGGTGCAGCATGAAGAATACGATTAAAATCAGTTCGATTCTGCTGGCGCTGTCTTTAGCCGTCGCAATCACTGCATGCGGCGACAAACAGGAACCTGCGCCGAGTACACCAGACCAGAAGGATGAGCAGAATAATCCGTCAGGCCAGCCGGGGACCGCTGAACAAGTACCTTCCGTGAAGGAAGGAACCGGTACGTATACCGGTCAGGCGGATCCGCATACCGTGGAGATTGTGGTTGACGGCAAGCCTACCGCTTTTCAGCTGGGTGAGGGGCTGGATCAAGCGGTGGCGGATTTACAGGAACAGGATCATGTACAATTCAAATACGAGGAAAAGGCCATTGAAGGCGAGGATACGCTGAAGCAGCTGGTTCTGATCGAAATTAAAAAATCGGATAGCGGGCAGGAAGAAGACCAGGGCGGCAAAGGTGACACATCCGGCAAGGATTCATCTTCTCCCAACGCTTCGGGCGGCAGTCCATCTGAATCAGGTGATTCTAAATCATCCGGAAGCAGCGGCAGCATAAGTAAGCGCCCATCCGAGGGAAAGCTCGAGGTCACCTTGGAAGGCAACAACGAAGTGCGTCCTGCCAAGCTCGTACAGGCAGACGGTTACTCGCTGTATATTCCCGAACAGTTTTCTTTCGATGCAAGCAAGCATTTGCTGTATATGAACATTGACCATGAATACTCTGTCCGTATTGAAAAGCTGCCTGCAGACTTCAATTTGGACCAGCTGGAACTGCAAGGGAAGGAAGAGCTTAAGCCGTATGGCGAAATCAAGAAGCTTGGGGCCACAGACCTTACCGGTCCGATGAAGGACGCGCTTATTTTTTTGACGGCCTTCGATTCTTCGGGAACTCATGAATATATCGTGAAGGAGCTTGACGGCAGCGGATTTGTTTTTCATGTCACACAGCCGCAGAGGGAAGCTTCCGAAGGTTTTGGACCACTGGCGTTTGCGGCGCTGAATTCGATCGAAAACGAATAGCTTTAAGCTGAAATTTCCGTTGTTTGCTCGGGAATTTGCAGGGATAAGAAGAAAAAACCGCCATTTGGCGGTTTTTTTGCGCTTATGGTTTATTGTTTTAAGGCTGACTGCCGGGAACCGGCCGGCCTAGGCCAGGCCGTACGAATAATAAGTTCTGCAATGAGCAGCAGAAGTGGAATCGTGACAAACACGCTGATTCGGTAGCTGATTGGGTAAGGGCTTCCTGAAAGCGTGCGGATCGTCCATGTAAGGACATGGACAACCAGGTTCGTAAAGCAGTACGCATAGCTCCGGACCATCCACTTCCGGTGGCTGGCCATTCGCTTTTTGCGGATCTGAATCACGGCGATCACCGTGAATGCCGGCCATAGCATCGTTAACAGGTTAAAGGCGATGCTGACCGATCGTCCTCCCGTGGCGACCGGTGCCATATAACCTGAGGTGAGGCCAACCAGCATGACGCAGATGACATATAAGTATCCGTTGAGCCGATGAAACTTTAGGTGTTTTATCCGAATCCGGTTCGCGAAGTTGACTGCTCCGCAGATCATGGCCAGGCAAGCCAATCCGGCGTGGACCCTCATGACCATCAGCCAAAGCTTATGGTTTAGGGGATGGTTCAGATCGGTTTTAAAGCCGAGGAAGGCCGAAGCCTGGGGATCCTGGATGATCTGCACATAGGCGACGTATAAAATAAAGGCGGTCACGACCAGCAGCATCAGGGCATAGTAGTGCTTGCTTTTTGACATGGCAACATACTCCGTTTGGCGTTAATGTTCGAATCACGGCAGTACCGCGATGGTCGAACTGCGTTCGGAAATTTATGCTATAGGAAAACGCCTTTGGTTGCAACGCATGTTAGGTGTCGTTTTTGTGACGGAACGGTTTTTTTGAAAAAATACTATTTGACAGAACAGTACAAAATTAAGTATTCTAAGAATCAATCAATTATACCTATGGAAAGGGATGCCTAATCATGAGCAAAAGCGGAAGACCCCGTGAGTTCAAAGACACGGCCGTCATCGATGCCGCTGTGGAGGTATTTTGGTCACAGGGATACGAGGCCTGCTCGACAGACGATTTATGCAAGGAAACCGGACTCGGCAGAGGCAGCCTGTACAATGCCTTTGGGAGCAAGCATGAGCTGTACGAGCAGGCACTGATCCGGTACCATCAACTGGGGATTGAAGCTCAATTGGACATCCTGAACAACGACGCCCCGGTGAAGGAACGGCTGGAGGCGCTGCTCGAATGGGAAATCCGTGAAGACTCGGCAGCCAAGGATCGGGGATGCTTGCTCATTAACGCCTCCGCAGAACGGGGGAAGTCTGACCCGGCTGTGGAGCGGATCTTCAAACAGCATGTGGCGCTCCTGGAGCAGGCAATCGAGGACACAATTCGTGAGGGTCAGGCCTCCGGCGTAATTTCCCGGGATCGGGAAACCTCAGAGCTCGCGGCCTTGTTCCTCAGCTGTTATTATGGCCTGCGCGTCATTTATCCGGGGACTATGAACCGTACACTGGCCCGGCGGATTATTGACAGCACGCTGGCTGCGATGTTTTAGCGGGAGTGTGAGGTTAACGGTGCTCGTTTCTGAGCTGCGGCGATTTACGATGGACGATGTCTACGTGATGAACGCCGCTGTTATTTTGAATAATTTTGTACTGATTGTCACAAAAGTAAAGACATAAAATCTAAAATCTGCTGTAAATTTATAACCGATAGAAAAATGAAGATGAGAAGTTAGCAGGAGTGGGAGCAAACCGGAGATACCTTGAAGAGAAGATATCTTAAGAAGATACCTGCGACTAATTTTGTACTGAATGTTACAAAAATATAAAATAAAGGAGCTGTTTGCAATGCCGCTAGCGATTTATATATTGGGACTGATGATTTTCTCTATGACGACTTCCGAATTTATGGTGGCGGGGATTATGCCTTCGTTATCAGAGGAGTTTGGCGTATCTGTCGCTGCCATTGGATATCTGATATCCGCTTATGCTGCGGGGATGATTATTGGTGGACCTCTGCTGACGGTCGGGCTGCTGAAAGTTCCACGGAAAAAGGCTTTTCTGATGCTGTCCGCCGTGTTTCTGATCGGGCAGACGTTGGGGGCGATGGCACCGAACTATGAGCTCATGATGGCGGCCCGAATCATTACCGGGGTTGCCTCGTCGGCCTGCTTCGGCGTCTCCATCGCGATTGCACTTACTTTGGTCCGTCCGGAAGCAAGCGGCCGTGCGGCCTCGATTGTCCTTGGCGGATTGATGGTCGCGACCGCAGTCGGACTGCCCGCTGCCATGCTGTTCGACCAGTATTTCGGCTGGCGGGCAAGCTTCTGGGCCGTCGTTGTCCTCGTGCTGGTCTCGGGAACGATGGGTCTCCTGCTGATCCCGAAATCACCCAAGGAAGAGTCTGAATCGATCAGCCTCCGCGGCGAACTCGCGGCATTCAACAATCGGCATTTGTGGGCGGCCTTCGCTACCAGCATGCTGATTATTGGGGCGACGTTTGCGGCATTCAGTTACTTTTCACCGATATTAACCGATGTAGCGGGCTTCAGCCTATCCATGGTACCTCTTCTGCTCGGGGTTTATGGAGTAGCGACGGTCATCGGCAATACCATCACCGGAAGGCTGGCCGACCGGTACATGATGCCGATTCTGACCATCGGCTTGGCCGTGCTTGCTGGCGCGCTGCTCATGTTCGGCATTTTTGCCTCCCATCAGATCGTCGCGGTCATCGCCATCATCGTGATCGGCCTGGTCGGGGTCTCCCTTAATCCTGCCATGGTAACCCGTGTGTCCAGGGCATCAAACAGCGGCTCGCTTGTAAGTACGTTCCACGTCTCGATCGTCAATTTCGGCATTGTCGTCGGTTCCACTATTGGAGGGCTGACGATCGATCATGGCTACGGTTTGGAATCACCGTTGTGGGTTGGCGCGATGCTGGCCGTGCTTGGCCTCCTGTCGCTGATTCCCTATTGGAGAAAGTCACCGGCTCCGGCTGATCCCGTGGCAGTTCCTGGAAAAACCTGTGCGTAAGCGGAGATGACGGGTCCGGATTCATGCCTAAGCCTGTAGGTTTTGCTTCGATCGGTCCCTGCAGCTTCAGTCATTTCCATTTATGCCATGAACGGCTACAATAGGGGGAGAGCGAGCACCCGTGATCGTATCTAATTCATATCCAAAGGAGAACCCGTAACTCATGGCAACGATTCGAGAGCTTCTGACCGAAGCGGATCTGCAGGAGGCCG
Source organism: Paenibacillus sp. XY044 (assembly GCF_002257645.1). Taxonomy (GTDB): domain Bacteria; phylum Bacillota; class Bacilli; order Paenibacillales; family Paenibacillaceae; genus Paenibacillus_AQ. The sequence continues at coordinate 765,393 of NZ_NQMO01000001.1, forward strand.
AGCGCAGGAAGCTTCCCATACGCGTGTTTAAAGATGACCATTTGATCGATTCGGATACGCGGATTATCCGGTTCACTGACTCCACAGTGATCACCCAGTCCGGTGTGAGCGATGTGACGTACCACTCGCGCAAGGAATGCCAATTTTATGAGATCCGCAAATAAATCTGATTTCACTGCCGGTAAACGCCTAAGCAGAGCCGCCGTTGCTCTGCTTAGGCGTTTACCGTTTTTTTGGCATCAACTACCCATATACCGAAATATATATAGCCATGCCGGAATTGGTATTATCTTTCATTTTCAAGCCGCTATAAGATGAGAGTACCGATGCAGGGTTTGACAGCAGGTTTTTGACCTGCGGAAATTGATGAACATGGGGAGAGATCAAACGATGGAACAACCACTCTTGAATATTGGAATCATCCTTGGAAGCACAAGGGAAGGACGGGTTAGCCCGCAAGTGGGAACATGGCTCAAGGAACTGGCCGACCGGCGTGGAGATGCGCACTACCACTTGATCGATTTGGCGGATTACCCGCTGCCATTCTTCGGACATCCCGGCGGAGAAGACGCCATTCAAAACTGGGCCGCCGCCATCGGCCGCATGGACGGATTCGTGTTCGTCACCGCGGAATATAATCACAGCATTTCCGGCGTATTGAAAAATGCCATCGACCTGCTGCGGGATGAGTGGGGGAATAAAGCGGCAGGAATCGTGAGCTACGGATCTACCGGAGGCGCCCGGGCGGCCGAGCATCTGCGGGGCATTCTCGGGGAGCTGAACGTGGCGGACGTCCGCATTCATCCTACGCTGTCGCTCTTCACCGATTTCGAAAGCTTTAAAAACTTCCAACCGGCGGAACTGCATCACACAAATGTCAACGGCATGCTTGATCAAGTGATTGCCTGGTCTACGGCTCTAAAGACAATTCGGGCATAATTTTAATGGATATCGTGAAAAACGCACGGAGGGAGCGCTTGAACGCTGCCTGAGTGCGTTTTTTGCTGTGTAGCCAATGAATCGAAGAGCCGGCCCCCGCCATGCTCGCGGCGATTGGGGAGTATTTGATGCCGGAAACACGGCGGACGACTTGTTTGCGGACGGTTTACAGCTCATTCTGGGGAATCACGAACAGCCGAGCTGAAGAACAGGCTCACGGCGAATTCTTAATCAAATCGATAAAATCGCCGAGTGCCCGGGAAATCCACTTCTTCGGATGGGTCATCAGATGCAGGCTCAGCCTCAGATCGGGATGGCTAAACGGAAGGGGTGCGAGCAGCCCTCTCCCGATCTCATCGTTTACCGCCATCCGGGGCAAGAGGGAGATCCCTGAGCCCGCCATGACGCAGCGTTTGATAGCTTCGGGGTTTCCCAACTCCAAGCCGAGCCGGCAGGGGATTCCGTGCTGCTTCAGAAGCTTCTCCAGCATGACCCGGTAATTGCAGGTTTCCTCCGGCAGGATCCACTCGGCATCGTACAAATCCTGAAGACGGATCATCCCAAGTTCCGCCAGCGGATGCTCCGGCCCTGCGATGAGAACAAGCGGTTCATCCCGGATCGTCTGCCAGTGAAGCGCCGGATCCTCCGGCTCATTATCGAGAATCAAGCCGATGTCCAAATCCCCCTCTTTGACCCGTTGGACGAGAAGGTCCTCACGATCCGTCCATAATCGGAAGGACAATCCTTCGTACTGCTTGCGCAGCTGCTGAATCAGGGGTGGAAGAAAGTAAGCGGCGAGGGAATCCATCGTGCCGACGGAGATCGTGCCGCCTCCCTCGGTCCGGAGCTTCTCCTTGGATTCATCGAATAAATCAAGCATTTGTACCGTGAGCTTTAGCAGCTCTTCCCCGGAGGAGGTCAGCCGGACCCCCTTGCCGTAGCGCTCGAACAGCTGCGTATCGTATGCTTTCTCAAGCTTCTGAATTTGCGCCGTTATACTGGACTGCGCATATCCCAGCTCCTCGGCGGCGCGGGTAAAGCTTTTGCGGTGCGCAACCTCGCGAAAGGTATGAAAGTACGTTAAGTCCATACTGCTTCATCTCCATAGTATCAATATTATCGATGATGCTCATCAACTATTATAGATAACACTGATAATAATTCCTATGCTAAATTAAAGGCACAACCTATCGAGGAGGTCATCGAAATGATCGGAAGAGATGAGCTGCATGGCGTATTGGTTCCTGTGGTTACGCCATTTTTGCCTGGTGGAGAGCTTGATTTGGCATCTTACAACCAATACGCGGGAAAGCTGGCTGAGCATGATATTAACGGCCTGATCATTAACGGAACGACAGGAGAAGCGCCGACACTGCGCTGGGAGGAAGTTGTAAGGCTCACTCAGTCCACGCAGCAGCTATTGCAAGAAAAGCAGCGAAGCATCCCGGTGATTATCGGAACGGGAACCAACGATACGTTGACGACCGTGCAGCGGACCGAGGAGGCTGCTGCCTTGGGGGCCGATGCCGTCCTCATCGTGGTTCCCTATTACAGCAAGCCGTCGCAGGAAGGAATCATAGAGCATTTTCGCCGGGTAACCGAAGTCGGGATACCGGTCATTGCTTATGAGATCCCCGCCCGTACCGGGGTTCGCCTAACGGTGCAGACGGCCAAAACCATTATGGATATGGACGGAGTGATCGGCATGAAAGACAGCTCCGATGGCCTGGAACTGGTTACCGAGCTGACACGTCAAGATGCAGGGGCAGTGTTGTGTGGTGACGATCTGTATTATCATGCCAAACTTAGCCAAGGGGCGAGCGGGGGGATTCTGGCTTCGGCCAACTTGTACACGGAGATCTTCATTGAAGTCTACGATCTGGTGCGGAAGGGGAGAGTCATTGAAGGCAAACGATCCTTTGACCGTGTAGTCCCCCTCATCCGCAAGCTGTTTCAGGAGCCGAATCCTGCTCCGCTAAAATGGGTGCTGGCCAATCAGGGACTGATTGTTTCAGATCACCTTCGACTGCCGATGACGCGTATTTCTCAGCAGCTTCAGGAAGAATTGGCCCAACTGCTGCCTGTCATCCAATCCGAGCTGGCGAAAAGGTAAAGCAGCGAACGTTAGCAGCAGGCGGCAGCCGTTCCCTCTGAGTGGGGAACGGCTGCCTTGCTTGCCTGCCTTCCTTCCAGTTCTCCGATTCCAGCCCAGACGCCAGTCTTTGCAGCGCATAAAGCAGCCTTTCGGGTATTCAAAAGCATGCTTAGTTTCCGTACAATAAAGCTGGTCTTACACTTTCGGCCAACCGCTTCAGCAAGTCCACGGTTTGAGTCCGTTGGGCTCGACCGGTCTGCCTGAGCCAGTGCTCATCCGTTAAGTTACATCAGACGAGCATCTCAAGAGTGGAATTGCGAATCTGGAAAACTGGATACAGAGCAGCCATGGTCATGGTATACTTTACCGGGTGGGCGAAGAATGGCGGTTGTGAGAAGTCGCCCCTGAGAGGCTTGAGCAGGTGAATAAACCTTCCTTCGGAGAGGCGGGCGTTTTGATCGCCTGGCAGCCCCTTCAAGCGAAGAAAACGCGGCGTAAGCTGCCCTAATTGCATCAGCCAAACGTACTTTCATTTCTTTCAGGATCCGGAGGAACGGTATGTCACGACCCTTATTCCAGCGCTTAAAAGGAAACAGCAGGGGCTGTCTGGCCTTTGAGCCTTTTTTTCTCATTCCGTACAGTATGGTAAGCACCTACGCGACGCTGTATATGTACGAGCTTGGCATCGCCGAAACCAATATCGGGTGGATCACCACCATCGGACTGGTCGTTCAAGTATTCTCTTCGTTTATCAGCGGTTATTTGACCGACCGGATGGGCCGAAAATCAGCCATTCTGTATTTTGACCTGCTCAGCTGGAGTCTGGCGACGCTCCTGTGGGCGGTATCCCAAAATGTATGGTTCTTCCTCACGGCGGCGCTCGTGAACGGTTTTCAGCGCGTACCCCATACCGCGTTTTATTGTCTGATCGTCGAGGATACGAAGCCCAAAGACCGGACTTATGTCTTCACGCTGCTGCAGATTATTAGCGTGATCGGGGGCCTGTTTGCTCCGCTTGGCGGACTGCTGGTGAACCACTACGGCCTTGTGTCCGGCACGCGTATCATGTACGTGCTCGCGTTCCTGATGATGACGTTTCAGTTCGTGGGCCGGCATCTATCGACCCGCGAAACCGAAATTGGCCTGAGAAAAATGCGGGAGACCCGCGATCTCGGGCTGAAGGAAAGCCTGATCGATTACGGCGGGGCGATCCGCGACATTTTAACGAGCAAGTCGCTGATGCTGATCTTTAGCGTCTACATCCTGTTCAACTTTCAGGCCACGTTGAAAACGACGTATCTGTCGCTGTACATGGCGGATTATTTGCATGTGGGCAGCGGGCTGATCTCTCTGTTCCCGGCCGTGTCCTCCGTCATCATGCTGCTGACTCTGTGGCTCCTGATGCCGAAAATTCCGGAGCAAGCGGCGAACCGCTCGATGATGGCCGGTTTCATCCTATCGGTCGTCTCGAACGTCATGCTGGTGCTGTGGCCGACGTCCAACCTGGTATGGATCGGACTCAGCACGATTTTGGCAGCCGTAGGGCTGATGATCAGCTCACCCTATCTGGAGGCTGCCGTGCAGAATGCGATCGACGACGACAAAAGGGCCAAAGTGTTCTCTATGCTGTCCGTGCTTATCCTGCTGCTCACATCTCCGGCAGGCATTATCGGCGGTTGGGCGTACAAGCTGGATCCGCGGATTCCCGTCTGGCTCGTATCGGCAGCGTTTGCCGGCGCCGTTCTCTTGATGATGCTGCATCAGCGGCGGCTCAAGAGCCACGAAACGGAGGCGGCTCTCCGGCAATGAGACGTTGGCCAGGCCGAAAAATAAAACATAGCAAAGATCCCCCTGCCTCATGTTCGGCGAAGGGATCTTTTTTTGATTGGCTATGAGAAGCACCTAATGTGCGATGATATTCGAAGTCGGTTATTTGGACGGATGCGGCGACACCAAAATTTTGACTTGGCTTTTCTCATGAAGCAGAGCCTCGAAACCCTGCTCGACGATACCGCTTAAGGCAATGCGCTTGGTAACGAGCTTGTCGGCCGAGAAATAGCCCTGCTGCATCAGGCTGATCACGGCAGGGAAGACGTCGCGGTAGCCGATGATGCCGGCGATATTCCGCTCCTGCATGACGATCTGATTCGGATGGATCGGGGCTTCCCGTTCGAAAATGCTGACGATCATGATTTGACCGCTGATTTTCGTCGATTGAATCGCTTGGGTTAAGACAACCGGAACGCCTGTAACTTCATAGGCAACATCCGCGCCGCCTTCGGTCAGGCGATGGATTTCTTGGACGACGTCCACGTCGGCAGGGTTGAGCGCGATGGCTCCCAATTCCTGCGCCTTGCTCCGGCGCTCGGGGGATAATTCCACGGCGTAAATTTCCGCAGCTCCCGACGCTTTCAGCGCTTCGATGACAAGCAGGCCGATCGGGCCTGCCCCAAATACGACAGCGCGGTCTCCCACCTTGAAAAGGCTGGAACGGACTGCGTACAGCGCTACGGCCGAGGGCTCGACCAGGGCTCCCTGCTCAAAGGAGACGCTATCCGGAATATGGTGAACCATATGCTCATCGGCCGCCACGTACTCAGAGAAGCCGCCTCCGCCGCCAGCGAGTCCCAGAAAGCCCATCTTTTCGCAAAGGTTGTATTTTCCCTGCTTGCAGGCGTTACAATGGCCGCAGGCGAATACGGGCTCCACGACGACCCGGTCGCCGGCTTTGAAGCGGGTCACGCCTTCGCCGACTTCCTCGACCTGGCCGGAAAATTCATGCCCCATCACGACCGGAGCCTTCTCTCCGGTTAACGGATGAGGCGTTCCCTCCGGTATGAAAATCGGCCCTGCGGCGTATTCATGCAGGTCGCTTCCGCAGATCCCGCACCATTCCACTTTGATTTTTACCTTACCTTTGAGGGCCGAAGGCTCCTCAATCGTTTCCACACGCAAATCTTTCACGCCATGCCATCTCAATGCTTGCATGAATCCGTCATCTCCCTATCAGGCTGTAAATAATATGATGAGTGATATATTGAAAAATAGGAAACGTTTCCGATCCATATGATGTCACATCCTTTACCGTGTGTCAAATCATTTTTCAGGGGAAGCGGGAGCTTTTTCAAGCACGATATGGATGTGCTACATGCATATAAGCGTCTTGAGAATAGCTGGAATGATGAAGCACTGGCAATACATAAGGCACGGTGGAGGCATCGGTACGGCGGGGTATGCTATAATATAAACTAGAAATGAAAAAATTGTCTTTCGGATAGGAAACGATTCCGAATTGAGAGGGATTAGATCGCATGTCCAACAAGAAAAAGGTGACCATAGAGGACGTCGCCAAACAGGCGGGCGTCGGCATCGCCACGGTGTCCAGGGCGCTCAACAACAGCGGGGGGATCAGCGAAAAAACGAAGGCGAAAATCATGCAGGTAATCGATGAAATGGGCTTTGTCCCCAATACGTCGGCCCAAAGCCTGAAAATCCGCCAAACCCACCAGATCGCGCTTGCCGTGCCGGATATCCGCAACGCGATCATCCCGGATATCGCCTGGTCGGTTGAGCAGGCGGCCAAGCAGCACGGATACCGGGTTGTGCAGATTAATACGCTCGGCAACGCCCGTCTGGAGCTGGAGACGCTGCGGGAGATCAAGAAGCTTCATGTGGACGGCCTCGTCCTGATGCCTCTGGCGTATCCTAAGCAGCTGGAAAGCCTGATCAACCAGGCCAGCATCCCGGTATCCGTCATCAATTACGGCAAGAAGCTCACCCCGGAGCTGAAGGCGGATATCGTGGGGCTCGCCCGCCAGGAAGGAAGGCTGGTCATGGAGCATCTGCTTCAGATCGGACGGACAAGGATCGCTTACGCAGGCGCGCCCAAAGACAAAATTGAGGAACGGTACCTGGCGTATGAACAATCGCTGAGGCATGTCGATGCTTCGCTGGTTTATTTCGGGGAAGATTTTTCGTTTGAGACCGGGCGCCAGGCAGCCGACTATTTTTACAGCCTGAAGAATATGCCCGACGCGATCTACGCTGTCAACGATATGGTGGCGATCGGGATCGTCAACCGCTTCAAGGAGCTTGGCATCCGGGTACCGGAGGATGTGGCGGTGGTCGGCATCGACAACAACTTGTGGGCGACCGTCACGACCCCGCAAATCAGCTCGGTGTCCATCATGGGCAGCGAAGTCGGCCGGCTGGCGGCAGAGCTGCTTCTGAAGCGGATCGGGTCGCACAATCCGCCGGAGTATGAGCGGGTGGAGTTTGAGCCGCGGCTCATCGTGAGGGAATCCAGTGTTTCAATGACGCAGTATTCGAATAAATAACAAGGGAAATGCTTCAGCACATAGGGGAAGGGGACAAAATCATGAACGAAGAAATCGGCGCACCGGGTTGGGATGCCATCGACCAGGAACTTGAGAGATTATATGGCGGTCAGGAGCCGAAGCATTACGGAACGCTCATTTCGTATGCGCTCGGCGGCCAGGATCCGCTCGACGGGATCAGTGCCTACAAGGCGGAGTCGCCGATCCCGCATTGGCATTTCGTAACGTACGGTTTCTCGGAATTATATGCAAAAGAGTCGGAGGACAACGAGGTCAGCGGATTTGGCTTTGAACTGACATTTCGGCTGCAGCGGGATGCCGACGAGAAGGAACCGCCGGCGTGGGCATTGAACCTTCTGCAAAATATGGGCAGATACGTCTTCGGCAGCGGGAATGTGTTCCGCGCGGGCGATTACCTGGATGCGAACGGGCCGATTTGCCTCGGGGCCGACACGCAGCTGACGGCCTTGGCTTTTGTTGAAGATCCGGAGCTGCCCGCGATCCAGACGCCGAATGGCCAGGTCGAATTTCTGGAAATGACCGGCATTACGGGAGATGAGCTTGAAGCTATGCAAACCTGGAATACGCTCGGCGTTCTCGCGGCTGCCGAGGAGCATATTCCCGATTACATAACGGATTTAACCCGCAGTTCCCTGCTGCGTATTCCACCCGTGGCGGAGAAAATCCGGCAGGGCGCTGAAGCGGAAGGATCCAGCACCGGATTTTTGTTCGTGGATCAGCTGGCCTGGGAACCGGGAAAGAGCGGATGGTTCAGCAAGTCGTCTTCCGTCGTGAAAATGGGAGCCAAGCAGGCCGGAATTATTGCCAAGCTGCTGCTTGGCCGGATATTGAAGGGCCGCTCGCTCACGCTCGTCGGGCCGGGCACCCGCGTCGTCTTTGAGCCTGGACAGAAGCCGGATTTGAAAGCCGAAGGAGACGAGGTACGAATTGCCCTGAACGATCAAGCCGCGTCCGAGCTGAGCCGTTCGTTGGCCCCGAAAGAAAGCGTCGTTCCGCTGCCTGCCGTGAAGGGAGCCGCCATCCAGATCGTGAAGACGCAGATCAAGGACAGCGAAGGCAATGTGGTCAAAGTCATCGGTTAAGCAGGACCCCGCCTGCGCGGGGCTTGTTTATAATATTAGAAAGTATAAACTCCAGAGCGATTGCTTCCTAATATTGCAAGAAAAATTACCTTTAGACGCGGTCTGTCTTCTTTGAAAGTACGTCGATAGACGTTTTTCTTATGGCATGGCTTAAGATATTCGGGAGGGGAAACGATTGAACGCGAGCGTACAGCTGTTTTTGGATGAGGTCTGGTCCCTGATCAGCGGGATCTACGAGAAAGAAAGCAAGCGCATCCAAGAGATCAAGGAAGTCAGCAGGCTCCAGGCGGGCATCAAGGATTATCTTGGCGTGACTTGGAGCAGCAGCAATCCCGGCGACGGATACGGCGTGATCAGCATCGACTTGGACCGGCCCTTTGATTGGGGCGACTTCTCTTACCGGATGAATGCCGGGATATACATATGTGATATCACCGATGGTCTTATCATCGGAGAGTGGCTTCCCGCACTGCGGACACGGCTTGCGGAAGCGATGAGCGCCGGGACTTACGGTCCTCGGTTTTTCGATTACCGATTCGAGATCGTGCTCGAAATGGAGCGGGAAGAGGGTTTAAGAACGTTCAGGGAAGTTATGATCGATGAGGATAAGCTGGCGAAGCAGAAACGGGAGCTTGAAGGATTCATCCAGTTCAAAATATTGCCGGATTTGCCGGTGCGCCCCAAGGAATTGGACGAATTTTTCTTTGCCCGTCATCTGCTGAATTCCGATCTGTTTGAACAGCGCGGAGAACAAATTGAGCCGCTGATTGGGCGGCTCGATGAGAAGCACCGGTCGAATCCGGACCGGCTGCTTGGGTGGGTCTCTCAATATACTTCAGCCTTCCGGGAATGGGCGGAGGAGCGTTTTTTGGCCCGTTATTTTGAGCGGACCGGGAGTTTCGGCCAAGACTGGACGCGGAAAGATTCGGTGGATGCGGCGGATGCGGCGGTTATGGATGCGGAAGATCTGGACTTTTTCGTCTATGCCGCGCTGAAGGTCGGCCACCTTAAGCCTGAGCTTCGGGAGCGCTATCTGGAACTAGCTGTCCGGCTGGGCTCAGAGAAGGCGGCTGGCTATATAAAGAACGGCAGCGGGCGCTTCCGGCACCGGTTCGAAGGCACGGCGATGAAGGGAGCCGCCAACGACGTTACGGAAACACTCGAGATCCGCCTGCATGCGGAGGAAGAAGTCGCCTACCGGGAAGCGCTGAAGTATATAACGGGGCTGCTCTCGGAGGGTTTTCCCAAAGGGTACAAACTAAACCTGAGGAGCCCAGGTAAGGACAAGCGCTATCTGCCGCTAAATAAGCTGGCTAAATCGCAGATGCACCGTTTTTTTGCCGGCGCGCTCCGGTATCCCGGGCTGCATCCGCTGATTGCCGAGTACGCCAAGGCGGCCATGGAGGAATTTGCTTGGTATAAGGATGTGGACCCCGGGGAGAAATCGGTCATGCCGGGAACCTATGCCGTTCTGGGATTAGGTCTCCTGAGCACGGATTATTTTCCGCTGCTGCACCGGTACATGGAAATGGTTGATACGGAGCACCAATCCGCTCAGGACGGGTATGCCGATGCTTTTATCGAAGCCCACGGGCTGGCCCCTGATCGGATTCCGCTGCTGGTAACGATTCTGCTCGGAGGAAGCGATTTGGCCAAGCCGGTGAAAGCCTTCGTTATCGATACACCGGATCTGGCGGACGCTCTGCTGATTGAGCTGGAATCCAAAGAGGGCTATCAGCGGGAAACGGTGCTGTACCGGATTTTCGGGACCCGCACCAAACTGGCGCATTTAGCCGGTAAAGAGCCTTCTCCGCTGAAAGAGAAGCTGGAGCGGATGCTGGCATGGTATCCGTGAGTCCCGTCACAGAAGGCTAACGAAAAGATCCACCCGGAAAGTTCATCTGCGCAGAAACGAAAGATTTTCACCGCAAAGAACGGGGGAGGGGCACCGATTTCAATGCTGTCGCCTGCTGGCGCGGGGAAGACGGGTATTCGCAGGAGAAACTGGAGTACTTCTTCGTCTTATTTATAAGTACATGTTACGCGATGACAAAAGGAGAGCCGCAGGCTCTCCTTTTAGTTTGACGATTCCTTTGGATTTGGATCGGTTCTCCGTTCCAGAACGGCGGCCTGATCAAGCACAATCCATTGATTCGCTTCGTCATATCCCTTTACGACGGCTTGCACGACGTGGCCCGGATACATCCACGCCGGCTGCCCCGACAATTCCAACTCCCGGGTGTCGGCTAATCCGACCGCCCCGGTGTCCGTAAGCGTAACGAGCGTTCCCTGCGGGAAAAAAGCCTCGATGGAGCCTTCGATCTTTAGCCCGGGAGGGTGCAGCGACTTCAAGCTCTGCCACTGCGCGTTCCTAGTATGTAGGGAGGCTGACCAAGCTTCCTCAAACTCCTCTTGGGTGATCGGAATCAATCCCGGTTCGGATGTTTCAATCGGCTTCTCGGACAGCATAAAATGATAGTGCTCGTCTTTCCGGTTCGATGCGATCCACTTGCCGTCGTCCTCGATCACGAGCTGGCGGTAAGCGACACCTTGCCGGTCGGTCTCAAAATACCACGTCCCCATGCCGGGTTCCGGGCAATCTTTGAAATATTTCATGAGTCCCTCCTTATCGTATCTCTGGCTGGCAATGGTAGATACATGACGGTATGATGCTTACTCGGCCATCCTTATTTAAGGGGAACTTGTCTTGCCAACTGCTCGAATTGTTCCAGATGAGGGTTCAGCTTTGGCTGGATGCTTTGCAAATATTTGAGGCTTGCCTCGTTTCTGCGCTGCTCGGCAGCGGTATCCGCCGGAAAGATGGAGTAGCTCTTGTGGATTGTGCCGCTGCGGTACTCCACGCTGAACAGCGTACCGCTCTTCAGAGACTCTTTGAGATGGTCGGCACTGCCCATAATTTCGATCTGTTCCTGCGGCGACTTGTATGCGAAGCTGAAATCCGGATCGGCCAGGGCATGAATGACATCATAACCGCTGGTCTGCACGCCGCTGCCGAAGGTGCCCGTTTGGATTTCATTCGAGCGGACCGCGCCATCTTCCTGGATGACCTTGTGGGTCAGGGTACCGGTACCGTTCATTCTGCCCAGCTTCCACTCCCCGTTATATACAACTTTGTGGCTTTCCCCGTCGGCAGCGTATTCGTTGAGGTACTTACCTTTGCCTTCCCGGTCACCATTAACGAACTCTCCGGAGTATTCCTTGCTGTTGCCCCATTTCATGGTTCCCCGGCCGTTTGGTTTGCCTCCGCTGACTTCACCGTAATAGGTGATTGTATCCGAAATTTGCAGCCACTCTTTGGCAGTCGCCGCATGGGCGGGTGTAGGGACGGGCAATATGGCCGCAGCTGACAGTGCAGCGCTCAGGGCCAGGGAAACAGATAGACTTTTAAGTTTGACCATAATATTTCATCCTTTCAATAAGCAAATCAATGATCGCTCACGGTATATTGGCAATGCGTAGACAACGTTACGTGAGAAACGTTTTTTTTGATAGACCTTAAGTTTCTTCGCATGGTTTAGACTGCATATTTAAATGTGCAGGCATCGCGCACATAGAATTCGTCACCGATTTTCACGATGTAATCTGTGATTTGAACGATCTTCCCGCTGCCGATCATCTCCTGGCCCAAAAAAACGGCAACAGGCGTTTGCTCAATCATAGCGGTATGGAAGTGAATCGGGGAAGTAAGGGGCTGCATAAATTTTCTGCTTTTCATTGCATTTCACCTCTTCCTGTCATTTTACCAAATTTCAACAAGAAATGGTGAATATAAAAGAGTTCGAACAGCCACAGCATGTTGATGATTTGGATCGTGAAGAAACGAAACGACCGTTCCCCGGTGGAATACCGAGAAACGGTCGCAGCGTCTTAATATCGAATCAGGTAAAAAGTCCGCCTAAACGATCATCGGCTGGAGGCGGGCAGCCCAGTTGTCTGGCCATCGATACGATTTGACCTTTGTGATGAAATTCATGGGTCTCCACATGAGTGATCAGCAGCAAAGGAGTAGGTGTCTTCGGGTAACCCTGCCAGCTCTCGTCCTGCTCGATAGGTTCAGACCAACGATCGTAATATTCGTTTAAAAACCGCTCCACAAGTTCATCCACTTCCGCAAATCGTTCGCGGATGAACTTCACAGCAGCGCGTCCAGTCTCGTGTACGGAAATATCCCGATGTTCTGTTAACTTCTTAGACGCGAAAGATCCCAACCAGAATCGATAACAGTCAATGACATGACTATGGGTGCGGATGATCGTTCCACGCCCATAATCGGGAACCGTTTGATGCAATATTTGAGGGGGCAGCTCCTCCAAGAACGTAAACATGTTTTGCCTAACGGATCTGACCCAATCGTATTGTTGCTGCAGCATTTCGAGCAACGCAATCACTCCTCGGATTTCGAATGATACTGTCCATCTTGCCACTTCAACTTCTCTGTGATCGTCAATACGTTGCCGTCGGGGTCGATGATCGTAAAATAAAGCGTATTGCCGCGCAATTCGATCCGGTCCACCACAGCGCCATCGTCTATCATTTTCCGGTATGAACGGAATATCGCATAAGGGTCCGCACGGCGAAAACCTTCGACCAGCGCTTCGAACACCTCGATGCTAAGTCCGTTGCGCGGAGCTGTGAGCACGGAATCCCAATATTCGGGATGGCGCTCAACGGCTGTCTTCAGCCGCGTCCTTGCCCGCTTCAGAGCCGCCTTCACCGAACCCTCGGTTTGTCCGAACAGCTGTCCGGTTTCCTTCGCGGTAAAGTGAAATACGTCGATCAGCAAAATAAGAACGACCTGCTTGGGTTCAAGCCGATCGGACAACAGTTCGAGCGCCTCACGCACATCCCACCCACTCCATTCATCATAGGAACCGATTAGGTGCTCTTCGAGCTGTCCAACCTGAGGCTGCCATTTGCGGCTGCGGCATATATCGATCCATGCGTTGGCGGCAATTCGAAACAAAAATGGCTTCGTCATTTCCCTGTTCGGGAACCGAATATGCCAACGATAAGCTTTAAGAAGCGACTCCTGCAGCAAATCATCCGCATCCCAAGCCGAACCGGCTTTAGCCAGACAATACCGTCTCAGATCGCTTTGCAGCGGAAGCGTCATCATCGCAAACGTCTCATAATCTGCGTCCGAATGATCTTCCTGCGGCACTAGCGTTGCTTCCTAAATTTATTCTTGTGAGTAAAATACGGCGTTTGCCCCGTCTCTTCCACAATATCAACGGGATTTCCATCCAGGTCGAAGGCATGGAAAAATCTGTACCCATCCTCTTCGTGGATTTCGCTTAATTCCGCTCCCTTCGCCTTAAGCTGTCTATACGAATGGTCAATATCGTACGAAGTGAAATTGAAGTAAGGCATCATATCTTTGCCGGTGTCGAATTGGACAGGCTGCGGTTTTTCCACTTTCCATAGTAAAATTAATGTTTGACCATTAGGGAACGCGAGTGCGACTCGATAATCCGTTTTTTCAATCGTCTCCAGATCGAACATTCGGACGTACCATTCCTCTGAACGTGCCACGTCGGTCACCGGAATAAAGATGCCGGATACATAAGCGATGATTTTTTCCATAGATCAGCCACTCTCCTTATAACCTGATTTTCAACCTATTAACGATAAAAATCCATAAAAAGATACGGGTAAGCTATGGGGTTTTCAATTATTTATCTCGGATTATTGATTGCAGCCTTGCCAGAGAACGCCAAAGAACGAAAATGCCATCCGCCATTTCCACTAGGATATCGACCTGAAGGAACATCGTCGGAAACGTCATCATTAACGATCGATCGGTCATCGACGAATAACCGATCGGAATTTACGATAAGGAGGGTAACGGATTTGACGTAAGCGCTAGTATGCGCTAAGTCAGCAATGACCACCAACCCCGACTCGACTCGGGCGTAAGAAAGGGGAGAAGGATAAGGAACGTCATTATGGGGAATCACGATCGAAATGAATTTGGACGAGCACACTTACACGACAATAAAAGGAGGAAAAACCGGAATGAGAAAACGTATCGGTATTCTCGCTTTGACCATGCTGTTTTACGTCTTTCCGACAGCGTCCTTTGCCGACGACAAGATGCCTGAAAGCTACGCCATCTTGGGTACGACCTTACAATCCTCGTTAATGAACGTTGAGACGATCGGTGGCCCGGTCAAGGTCATTACGCAGCTCGGGCAGGAGGGATGGGAGATTAATCCGGAAGAAAGTCCGGGATTCCTGCGCGTAAACGTTGACGACTCCTATATTTATGGCGGAAACAACCTGGTGGAAGTCGATGTGAAATATTTCGATGACAGTACGGACGGGACGTTTACCGTGGCCTATAATTCAATCGAAACGACATGGAAGGAATCGGACACGGTCCATTTGACGGGCACGAAGCAGTGGCTGGTACATAAATTCATCCTGGACGATGCCAAATTTGCCAACGAATCGGAGGGCGCCGATTTCAGGGTCGCCATCTGGGCTCCTTCGATGGGCAAGAGCCCGAAGCCGATTACGATTGGCTCAATTTCAGTCGAGAAGCTGAAACGTGTGACGATGACCGCTTCGTCGAAGAAAACGGGCAATATTTTTGACTATAAAGAGAAGCCGGAGATCGATCTAGCATTTACGAACGAATTTACCCAGAAGAAGAAGCTGTCGGGCACCTATCAAGTCCTTGACGTCAACGAGCGTCCTGTAAAGAACGGCAAGTTCTCTTTGTCCACGGATGCGAACGGCAAGAAAACGGTTGAAAAGTTGAAGTTGGACGTGAAAGACAAAGGCGTATACACGCTGATCGTTGATGCAACGGATGAGGAAGGGATGACCCAAATTCATCAAGACGTTCCGTTCAGTGTCATTGAGCAATCAAACCAAACTTCCGTGATCCCGAGCAGCATATTGGGGGTTCAAGCGCATATGGCCTGGGGAGGCATCTACGATGCGGCGCAGCTCTCGCCCTTGTTGAAGGATATCGGGGTTCGCTATACGAGAGATGAATACTACTGGAGCGAAGTGGAGAAAACCAAAGGGGTCTATACGTTCCCCGAGAGCTACGACAAGTATCTGGATACGGAAATCAAAAACGGCATCGTGCCGCTTATCGAGCTGAACTTCGGCAACCCCATGTACGACGGCGGCAAAGCGCCGCATTCAAAAGAAGCGATCGAAGCTTACGCCAATTATTGCAAAGCGGTCGTTGCGCATTTGAAAGGCAAGGTGGGCTATTTCGAAATATGGAACGAATGGAACGGCAGCTTCGGGGACGGCCTTGGCGTTGCTGAATATTATGCGCTTCAGAAGGAAGCATATAAGGCCATCAAGGAGGCCAATCCGCAGGCGACCGTATTGGCGGGCGCGGTAGCCGCTTCCGACTACGGCTGGCTGGAGCAATTGTTAAAAGCAGGCGGCGGCGATTACATGGATGTGATATCCTTCCATCCGTATACAGCAGCCGGACCGGAAGGCGCCAAATTCGCGGAAACGATGCTCCGCGTCAAAGAATCGTTCAAGAAGCTTGGTTTCGAGAAGCCGATGTGGATTTCGGAAGTGGGCTGGAGCGCGGGCAATTATGGCGAGCTTAAGCAGGCTGCTTTCGCGACGCAGGTCAAAACATTGCTGCTTGCGCACCCGGGCGTCGTCGATAGGATTTTCTGGTATGATTTGCTGAACGATGGCATGAACGCAGAAGATTACGAAAGCAACTTCGGCTTGCTGAGCCAGCGGGGACCTTACTCGGCTAAGCCGGCATATGTGGCGTTGGCAGCTAATGAGAACCTGTTGTCTGGCGCGAAGTTCGTGAAAGAATATCAACTGGACGATAACCTCCGGTTGCTGAAATTCCATCGCGACTCCGACAATAAGGACATCCTTGCCGCATGGACCCGATCCAAGCAGCAGACAATCGGATTGAATACCGGCAGCGATAAACTGCAATCCGTCGATTTATTCGGAAATCCAACGGATATGATGACCGTTCATAACGTGTTGACGGTCACCTCAACGGAGGAGCCCGTGTATTACGTAGGCAATTTCAGCGATCATCTGTCTCTGACCGAGCCGTTATTCCAAGCAGAGAATGAAGAGATCAATGTCGTGGCCGGCGATACCGTAAATGTAGACATCACCCGATCTGCCGCAGGCTCTGAAATCGCAGGCTCCTATCACGTGGATTTGCCCGCAGGATGGACGCTGGTGAACGGCGGCAAGTTCAATAAAGGGGTCGACGCCGACGTGTTGACCATCGCGGTACCTGTAAACTGGCAGCGCGATGCCGAATCGATCGGAATTGAGGCCCAAGATGGAAAAGGCAAAAAGATCGCGCAGTTCAAGATCAACGTCAAGAAGATCAAACCGATTGATGTTACGGTCACCATGAAGCCGGTCGATGCGAACCATTTGAACGATTGGAAATTATCGATCGGCATTCAAAACCATTATTCGAATCGGTCTTTGCCTGCAGGAACGCTTCGTCTGCTTCAACCGGAGAATTGGGCGAGCAAGACGGAACCCGTGTCCTATCCGGCGATTAACCCTGGTGAAACGCAAGTTATCGATCTGCCGGTTCCCGAGAACGCGATCAAGGATGGCATTTCGGTGAAAATCAGTGTGCAGCCGGATGCCGGCGATGCGTTTGAAATCAATCAAGTGATCAACGATTTGCGCACGGCGGTTCGGGATCAGTCCCCAATGACGATCGACGGGAACATGACAGACGAAGAGTGGGGAAATGCCCCGGTCGGGGTCATCGATACGGCAGCGCAAGTGGATGGCATCACGGATTGGCGGGGGCCTTCGGATTTAAGTGCGGAATTCCGTACGAAGTGGGATGCCGACTATCTCTATTTAGCATTCCGCGTGACCGACGACGTGCACCATCAGCCGTACACGGACGGCAGCACATGGCAGGCGGACGGCATTCAAATCGGAATTGACCCCTGCAGAATCAACGGCGCTGGTTCCTGCGGCTACAACGAGCTGGGATTCGCCTTGAACAACGACGGATCTGTGCAGAACTATCGCTGGATCGCCGTACCAGGGAAGTTCACTGGAGTACTCACCGAAACGAAAAATGCGATTCAAAGGGTCGGCGATAAAACCGTCTATGAAATGGCGATTCCATGGTCTGAGATCTTGCCGGATGGCATGACGCCTCATGAAGGACTGGATCTCGGCTTCTCTTTCCTGGTTAACGATAACGACGGTCAGTCGCGCCGCGGTTGGATTCACTACGCGAACGGAATCGGAGATGCCAAGGATCCAAGTGAATTCGGGGATCTGACGCTGGTTGACCTCGAAAAGTAAGACAACTGCTTCAAATGGATATATCACGATGAAAATCAAAGTCCGTCTGGGATGCGCCCCGCTCCCAGGCGGACTTTTTTTCATTGCAGCCTATCAAAAGTTCCCATATAGTAGGATCATTAATAGGTAAGCGCATACACGGATTCGTCACAAGAACCGTAGGATCCATCATCGACCCGAGCTGTAGCTGATTTTACAATAATAGAACCTCTTCATTCTTCACTACACATAAGGAGATGAACGCTCAATTGTATACTGTTCTAGTCGTTGACGACGAAGCGATCGTGTGCCGGGGCATCAAAGCCTCGCTGGAAGCTTCAGGTCTGAATATCACCCAGGTGCTGACCGCGTGGAACGGCTACGAAGCACTTGATTACGTTCGCATGGAATCCGTCGATCTTGTTCTGACCGACATTCAGATGGACGGGATGAACGGGATCGAGCTCATGGAGTCGATCTTGTCGGAGAAGCCGGAAATTCCGGTCGTGGTCATATCGGCGCATGATGAATTCGGATATGCCCAGAATTGCATCCGTCTCGGAGCAAGGGATTATCTGATTAAGCCGGTGCTGCTCGATCAGCTTGTTCAGGTGGTTGGCCGTGTGCTATCAGATCGGCATGAGAAATACAAGCGGATCGTCGAAGATTCGCTCAGGCACAAATTTTCGTTGACCGGCATGACTTCAATCCGGACGTATATCTTGAATGAAGTGATCGCGGGGTCTCTGATTCCTTCGGATGACGATCCCTTCCTGTTCGAACAGATCGAGGTTAAGCTTGCGGGACCTTACTTTGCCATGTTTGCCGTGGAGCTGCTCTGGGAAAGCGCTGGTCGGGAAGGCGACGCAATCAAGACGTTCCGCGACCAAAATTTAATGAAGTACGCAGCGTACAACATTATCGAGGAGACCACCTCGGATTGGAACGCGGTCACGTTCTTCGGACAAGGAAATCGGATTTATACGATCCTGCAATTCGGCGGTGAGTCCGACAACCTGCCGGACAGGTCGGAGCATGTTACTAAATTGAACCTGCTCGCGACAACCGTAGCGAACAATATCTCGCACTGCCTGCGCATAGAACCGGTTATCGGCGTCAGCCCGCCGCGTTTCGGCCTACAGCAGCTGCCCGCATGCAGCCGGCAAGCTGTGGAAGCCGCGAAGTGGCGCAGTTTGTACGATACGCACAACGTGTTCTACGCCGAAGACTTCTCGATGAAAGAGGCGTTCATTCGCGTCGATTGGCAGGAGAAGACCGAACGATTCATCGAATGGATGAAGACGGGCCGCAGGGACGAAGAACGGCGTGAAAACATCCTTCGCTTCATCTCGGGCATGGCTCCCGTGTTTGATACGTACGAATCAACGACAGGCATTGCCCTTAGCATCGCCTATCGAGTGTACGCCATGCTGCTGGACATGAAAGAGACGGTAGGTGAACGCTATTTGGCACTCGATCCGCTCGATTATTTTCAAGGCCACTTGTCAGGAATCGCGATAAAGCCGCGCTTGGAGTTGTTCCTTACCGAAGCGGCTGCGCTCGTCCAGACCTCCATGGACGACCGTGATCGCGTGATCGTGCAGCAAGCAGTGGAGTATATTCGCCGGACGTTCCGGAACAAAGGATTGAAAATTCAAGATATCGCGGATCATGTTCATTTAAGCCCGAATTACTTAAGCTATCTGTTCAAGCGAATCGCCGGAGAGACCGTTTGGGAATTCGTGACGGCGCTGCGCATGGAAGAGTCCCGGCATTTGCTGCTCAGCACATCCAAGAAACGCTATGAAATCGCGGACGAAGTCGGTTATGAGTCGCCCGAGCATTTCAGTCGAATATTCAAACGCTTTTATGGGGAAAGTCCAAATACCGTCCGTCAATGAGGGTGACTGCCATTGTTCAGACTTACGAAATCACACAGCTTAATGAAAAAGGCGTTGTTATTCGTTGTCCTGCTCATTATCGTCCCGATGCTGCTCATCTTCTGGATCGCTTCGAACCAAGCGAACCTGACGATCAAGCAGCAGGTGGGAAAGGCGTTCTTCGAATTAAACCGGCAAAACCACGCCACGATGGACAGGGTACTGGAATCTATTGACGAAATATCGGTCACACTCCTCAGCTCGAAGCTCGTACAAGCGTGGAACGACGACGAGAGGCTGCCAGACCAGGAACTTGTGCAGCGATACGTGGCGACGGAGAAGCTGCTCGCCGACTATTCTTCGCAGGTGAAGTATTCTCTTTTCGTCATGACAGACCGGCCGTCGGATTACCAATTTGCCCCATCGACCAACGTATCGAATTCCGGCGTGTTTTTCGTGCGGGATTTTGATGACATCCCCTGGCTGAAAAACGCTGTTCAGGCGGACGGAGCCGGATCGGTGGCACTCGTCGACCATTTCGGATTTAATCAGAAGCCGCGTTTAACCATGGCGTACACAAGAGCCGTAACTGATATATCCCGGACGCGGAAGACGATCAGCGTGCTGGTCGCCACGGAAATCGAGAACAAGCTCGAGACGGACATGAACGCTTTTGCACTGCCGGCCGGAACGGACGTATTTCTCGTAGACTCAGAAGGAGAGGTGCTGGCAGGGACCGATGCAACAGGTTCCCGCTTCGTCGACCCGCACAGCGGAAACGAGCTGGTTCCTGGCGTGTCGCTGACCAAGTCGCTGATGATCATCAGTCATGACAGCGCGGCTTACAATAACCGCTTGGTCTACGAGATTCCACTAAGCGAGCTCGTCGGTACGCATAATGAGGTGCAGGAAATTATCAGAATTTCCGCGATCGGTTATTTAATCGTGATTCTGATCTTTTTCTTCTATATGGGGAGGTCGATCCTGTGGCCGATGGCGAAATTGGCAAGATATTCGAAGTCGTACGAACCGGGCGAAGAGATGGCCAGCTTCGCTGAATCGGACCGGAAGGATGAAATCGGATTCGTGTATCGTTCCTTCCACAAAATGACGCAGCGGTTAAACCAGCTCATTCAAGAGAAATATTTGATGGAAATCAAACAGAAGGAATCCGAGCTGATGCTGATGCACTCGCAGATCACCCCTCATTTGCTGTACAATACGCTGGACTCCGTTTACTGGTACGGCATTCAGGGCGGCGTGCCTGAAGTGGCTCATATGGTACGCGACTTGTCGACGATGCTGCGCATCGGCTTAAGCAAGGGACAAGAGATTATTACGATCCGGGAGGAACTGAGCCATGTCGAGGCGTATTTGCATCTGCAAGAGAAGCGCTATCAAGGCTCGTTCCAATTCCATATCCAGATGGAACCCGGCGCCGAGGATTATCGGCTTCCCAAAGTGCTGATCCAGCCGCTCGTCGAGAATTGCATACTGCACGGAATCGGCAAGATGGATGGAGAAGGGGAGGTTTGGATCGACATCCGTACGGCGGAAGGATTGCTCCTGATTACGGTCGAAGACAACGGATTCCGTCCGGTCGATTTGCTGAAAATCGAAGCGCTCCTGTCCGGCAACGCCAATCCTGAGAAGGGATTCGGGATCCGCAATGTGCATCAGCGCATCCAATTACGATTCGGCAGCGATTTCGGACTGTCATACTCGGCGCGGGAGGAGGGCGGAACGAGCGCGTTGATCCGGCTGCCCGCCGTCCGTACGGAAAGCGAGATTGCCATCTATGTAAAATAACCGGGAGAACCGCCCTAGAGCGGTTCTTTTCTTTGCCTGCGAACCTATGAGAATGCGTCACACGATCCGGAGGTTACATCATGTGCATATGGAAGGGTGTCTTATACAATTAGATCCATATTCCTATTCATCAAGGGAGAGGATGTGGCAAGGTTGGCAACACGTGCATTAGAACATCTAGAAAGGGGAGGCGTCATCCGGCGGCCAAGGAAGTTCAGGGAGTACATCTGGGGTATCGCGTTTTTGTTCCCGGCTATCGTCGTGTTCGGACTGTTTCTGTGGACGCCGATCGTGAAGGGCATCCTCTACAGTTTCCAGAACGTCGACTTCGTGCTTGGCAACTCGTTCGTCGGCTGGGACAATTACCGCGAGGTGCTGACGAGCAGCGACCTGGGCATCGCTGTCCGCAATACGCTCTTTTATATGTTTCTCGGCGTCATCATCGGTTTTTGGGTTCCGAGCCTCGTGGCGATTGCCATTTCGGAGCTACGGCGGATGCAAGGCTTGATGCGGTTATTCGTTTATTTGCCCAATATCGTGCCTGCGGTCGCCCTATACGCCATGTGGATGTGGATGTACGACCCGCTTGGCCCGCTCAATCAGTTACTGTCCTGGTTCGGCATCAACGGTATCAATTGGCTGACCGATAAGCATTGGGCGATGTTCTCGATCGTGCTTGCTGAGACATGGCAAGGCTTTGGCGCTTCCGCGCTGATCTATCTTGCAGGCATCGTCAGTATTCCGAAAGATTTATATGAAGCGGCCGAGATTGACGGTGCCGGCGTCATGCAGCGCATTTTGCATATTACGATCCCGGGGATTCGGCACTTGTACTTGCTGCTCTTTATCCTGCAGCTCATCTCGACGTCCCAAGGCTTCCAGACGCAAGTCGCCTTGACCGGTGGCGGGCCGAATAACGCGACGTTGACGTACATGTATCAGATTATCAACCAGGCGTTTACCAATCTCAATTACGGCAAGGCTTCGGCCATGGGCGTCATGATGTTTGTAGCACTGACGCTGTTGTCGACCGTTTTGTACCGCATCCAGGGAAGGAGTCCTAAAGCATGAGCAAATCCGTACGTGAACGGAGTATCGTATCATCATTTGATTTGAATAAAATACCCGTCAAGATCGGCTACGGATTCATGGTGCTCGCGCTCCTGGCGATCGCCGTTGCCATGCTGTACCCGTTCGGGATGACGGTCTTCGGATCGCTAAAGACGCGTGAGGAAATTTTCGTCTTTCCGCCGACCTATTTCCCGCACCATCTGGCTTGGCACAATTACTCCGAAGGATTTGCCTATGTCAATATCGCGCGAGCGTTCGGAAATACGCTGATCCTTTATGCGGGCAACGCGGCTTCCGCGCTGTTGATTCCTGGATTGGCCGCGTTCAGCCTTGCGCATATGAAGATTCCGTACCGAAAAATCGTCACGATGTTCTTCATGAGCACGCTGATGATTCCGAGCGCAACGTACCTGATTCCGAACTTTCTGAACCTGAAGAGCCTGGGTCTGCTCGATTCATATTGGGCGTTTTGGCTGCCCGCGGGCGCTAGCGCGTTCAATATTTTACTGCTGAAGAGCTTTTTCGACGGCATCAACAAGGAACTGTTCGAAGCTGCGCGCATCGACGGTGCATCGGAGCTTCGCTGCTTCTTTAACATCGCTGCACCACTCTCATTGCCGGTCATCTCCACGCTGCTGATCTTTGCTTTCACGGCGACATGGAATGACTGGTATTGGCCGTCGCTGGTCCTGTCCGCGAAGGAGAAATATCCGATTTCCTCGTTGGTTTATTATGATATTGTTACCGCCCAGAAACTGACTTGGAACGTCAAATTCAGCGTGCTTACGGCCATCATGATTCCACCGCTGATCTTTTTCCTTATTTTTCAAAAAAATATTATGCACGGTTTGAATATCGCAGGCGTCAAAGGGTGATTCGGTGAATCGGTCATAACAATCCTTTGAATCCGTCATCGAACATCGATTTCATTCCCGGTATGATGATCCTGTCATTATTATCAGCTCTCGAAAGGGGAAAAACATATTGAAAACCTTAAGGAAGAACGCCTTTCTGGCACTGCTCGGGCTATCACTTATGGTTACGGCTTGCAGCAGCGGCGGCAGCAGCACCAAAAATGAACCGGCAAGCATCACCCAGGCAAAAAGCGGCGACCAAACCAACGCATCCGGCAACGATACTTCGTCTGAAGCCAAACCGATTACGATGACCATTCAGTATCCGAAGCCCGACTCGCCGGAATCCATCGATTTGGAAGAAAGCAAGATCAAACGATTCCAAGAGAAGTATCCAAACGTAACGATCAAGAAGAACGACTGGCATTATTCGCCGAGCGAAATTGGCATCAAGATGGCCGCTCACCAGGCGCAAGCCGAATTTAATACGTTCGCTACAGAAGGCAAAACGCTTATGGAGCACCAATGGGCAGCGGATCTTGCGCCTTTCATGTCCACGTATGAGCACGCGAATGACTTTAACCAGAAGCTCCTAGACCCGCTAACCATCGATGGCAATTTGTATGCGATTCCTACCGACGGGTATATCATGAGCGTCATGATCAACAAAAAGCTGTTCGAGGCGAAGAATGTTCCGCTGCCAACGGCGGAATGGACATGGGAAGACTTCTACAACGCAGCGAAAGCCACGGCTGACCCGGCGAAAGGAATCGCAGGATTCGCCATCATGGCTAAAGGCAATGAGGGCGGGTGGAACTGGACCAACCTTCTGTATCAAGCCGGAGGCCAGGAGGAAAACGTGGCAGACGGCAAGGTGACGTCGGCGTTCAACTCCGATGCAGGCGTGAAAGCGATGGAATTTCTGCAGAAGCTCAGATGGGAAGCCAACGCGTTGCCGCAAAACTGGGCGCTGAATATTAGCGACACGTACAATCTGTTTAAGCAGGGGCGGGCGGCAATCGTATTCGGACAAGACATCGAAGGGGCTGTCAATGAAGCTGGTATGAAGCGCGAAGACCTGATGGTGCTGCCGATGCCTTCCATGGAGAAAGGCGGGGATCACGTCGGCGTTATGGGCGGCAATTACCTCGTGATCAATCCGCAGGAATCGCCGGAAGTGCAGCAAGCCGCGTTTAACTATGTGACACTGGACTATTTTAACCAAGGCGGTCTCGACGAATTGAAACGTGTCCTGGAAGACCGAAAATCGAAGAGCCAAATTTATTACCTGGATCCTACAGGCGTGTATTATAATTCGGAATCCGAATACGGTCAGAAAGTGAAAGAAATTTTGGCGCAATACCCTGAGACGGTATTCACCCGGGATGAGCAGTCGGTTGCGGTAGCGAAAGGACACCCAGAAGCGGTGTATAACGCGCAAGATTACTACGCTGCGATTACGACGGTGATGCAGGCCGTTCTTTCCGACAAGAACACCGACGTCAAGGAACTCTTGGACAAAACGGCCAAGAAGTTCGACGCGGAAGTGCTCTCCAAAGTGAAAGCGAATTAAGGATCAACCCCTATTATTTTGAGCCCGTTGGCTCGACATAATGAGGAAATACAGTAAATAAGCCCGCGTCCGACGCGGGCTTATTCCTTTTAATCTTCCCCCGTAGCAATCGGGTTTTCGCTGTACGAAATCCAGTCGCTCCAGCTTCCTGCATACAGCCGGACATCCGGATATCCCAGCTCGGTCAAGGCAAGGACGTTCGGGCATGCTGACACGCCCGAGCCGCAGTAGACGATAATCTCATGGTCTCTCGGTACGTCCTTATAGTAGTCTTTGAGCTCTTCGAGGGATTTCCATTCCCCGTTGTCCTGCAGAACGCCTTTCCAAAACTTGTTCTTGGCGCCGGGAATATGGCCCGCGGTATGGTCGATCGTCTCGTTCAGACCCAGGTAGCGGGAGGACTCGCGCGAATCCAGAATCACGATCGAAGGATCCTTCATCGCCTGGCGGACGTCTTCCAGATTTACGAGCTTTTCGGGATGCACTTCAGCCGTAAAGGTCGATGGGACTCGGACTGGCTGTTCCTTGCTGACGGGGTAGCCTGCATCCTTCCATGCACTGAAACCTTCGTTCATGACGAACGCTCTATCATGCCCCATATAGCTCAACAGCCACCATAGGCGCGAGGCGTACAGCCCGCCCTGATCGTCATAAGCGATGACCCGGGTTTCACGGTTAATGCCGATTTTCCCCAGTTTTGCGGCAAGCTCACCGGTATTGGGCAGCGGATGCCGCCCGCCATGCTCACCCACAGAGGAAGACAAATCCTTTTCCAGGTCAAGGAATACCGCTCCCGGGATGTGGCTCTCCTCATAGGAAATTCTTCCGACATCAGGCTGTCCCAGCATGAACCGGCAGTCGACGATCGTCACATCGGGCTCGTACATCCGGGCAAGCACCCAAGCTTTGTTTACTAATACGCTCATTTAGCACACCGCCTTAATTCAATGATGATATCATGAATGGAATATTGTTCTATTATACCAGCGGAGCGGGAGGGTTGTCTCTCTAATCGGTTTCTTCAGCACAGCCAAGTATGTTATGATAAACCCGCTGTGGACGAGCCGCTATACATAAAAAAACGGCTCAGATATATTCCCGGCTGGGGAACTATCTGGCCGTAAGTATCAGTGCCCGAAAGCACGGGCCTGTCATCATTTATGGTAAACGATTCTCACATGGAGATGGGTGTAAATCTCTTCCGTATAATGGTCATTCGGACAGCTCTTGATGACGCGCAGGTGATCTTTGCTCGAAATTAAAGGCTCAGAGCATGAAGGGCAGCGGTCTACAAACAAGCTTTTTAATTTCGTAAACAAGCTTATTCACCATCCTATTCCCATTGATTTACTTGGGTTTATTATAAACGCTAATGTTTCATTCGTATAGTGTTAATTTTGAGTTTTTTGCTGCGAACTATTCAGTCATCCAGAGGTGTGTAGTAGATGGATTTAGCAGGACATATCGTTATGTTTATCATCGGGCTGGCAGGTTCCTTTTTCTCGGGATTGCTGGGCATCGGGGGAGCCATTATCAATTATCCGCTGCTGCTCTATGTGCCGGAGCTTTTTGGCGTAGAGACGTTCAGTCCGCGGCAAGTTTCCTCGATCAGCATGATCCAGGTATTTTTCTCGTCCTTGGCGGGAATGCTGGCTTTCCTCAGACAGAGCCGGAAAGAGAAGCCGCTGATGCACAAAGGGCTGATTATGAACATGGGCGCGAGTATTCTGATCGGCAGTTTGGGAGGCAGCCTGAGCTCGGCCTATCTGCCCAGCTCGAGCATCAATATTATTTACGGAGTGCTGGCCGTGATTGCAGCCGTCTTGATGATGATTCCGGGAAGAGGTACTCAGGAGGAGGTTCAGCTGGCATCGGTGCATTATAATCCGTGGATTTCCTCGGTTTCCGCCCTGCTGGTGGGCGTCGTCTCGGGGATTGTCGGGGCAGGGGGATCTTTTATTCTGATTCCGATCATGCTGACCCTGCTGCGGATTCCGGTGCGGGTGACGGTGGCTTCCTCGCTGGCGATCGTGTTTATCTCAGCCATCGGCGGCGTATCCGGGAAAATAGCCGGCGGGCATATCCCATTGTGGCCCACCTTGTTTACCGTGCTTGGGAGCATCCTCGGCGCACCGGTGGGGACGATGGTCAGCCGCCATCTCAACGTCAAATCTTTGAGAATCGCACTCGCCGTCCTGATCGCAGCCACGGCCGTAAAAATTTGGTGGGGCATTATCGCGGCAGGTGCATAGTAGCGCCTGAGACATGTATATTTCTCCGCCCCAAGTCAATGATGAACAAGCAGGAAGAGCTTATCCCAGAAAGGAAGGACGTGAAGGCTATGCACAAGCTGCTTCGAATCAGCATGGCATGCGTGATGACCGTCATGCTCGCATCCGGCTGTTCCGGAACCCACGGAGGAAATAACTCAGCTGGACAAACGGGTGCAAACGGACAACAGGAAGCCGGAGGGAGCGGTGGGCCGAATTCCACGGCAAATCAAGGCGGGGATTCGTCGAGCCCGCCGGCGGGCAGCGGCCAGGAAGCGGGTACGGGTTCGAATCCGGGAGACTCAGGCACAACTCCAGACGATCCGGTCCTTAAGCAGCTGAACCAGCTGACGACCGAAGAAAAGGTCGGCCAGCTTGTGCTGGTGGGTATGGATGGAACCGCAACAAGTGAAGAAACCCGTGAACTCGTGCAGAAGTATTACGTCGGCGGTTTTATTTTCTATAAAAATAACATCGACAGCACGAAGCAGGCACTGAGCTTGTTTAACGGCATCAAAAAGGACAACCAGGGCAACCCCGTGCCGCTGTGGATGAGCGTGGACGAGGAAGGAGGCCGGGTGTCACGGATGCCGGACGAATTCGTCGACATGCCGACTAACCGGGCGATCGGACGGAAGGACAGCACGGATTTGTCCCATGGAATCGGGCAAATCCTCGGCCGGGAGCTGGCCGGCTTTGGACTGAACATGGATTTTGCGCCGGTTCTGGACGTCAACAGCAATCCGAACAATCCGGTGATCGGGGACCGGTCCTTCGGCGACGACGCCGAACTGGTCTCCCGGCTCGGCAAGGCTACGATGGAGGGAATCCGTGAGGAGCGTGTGGTGCCGGTCGTGAAGCATTTTCCGGGGCATGGCGATACGTCCGTTGACTCCCACATCGGTCTGCCTGTCGTAAATCACGACTTGGCGAGATTGCGGAAGCTGGAGCTCGTACCGTTCCAGGCTGCGGTGAAAGACCAGGCGGATGTCGTCATGATCGCGCATCTGCTGATGCCGAAGCTGGATAAGGACCACCCGGCCTCCTTCTCCAAAGCGGTCATTACGGATCTGCTCCGCAATGAGCTGGGCTTCAAGGGCGTCGTCATCTCGGATGACATGACGATGGGGGCGATCGACAAAAATTACAGCATCGGCAAAGCCTCGGTCGGGGCCATCCTTGCGGGCGGAAACATCATTCTCATTGGTCATGACTACGCCAAGGAGAAGGAAGCCATTCAGGCGCTGACGGACGCTGTAAAAGACGGGACGATTTCCGAAGAGGTGCTCAATGACCGGGTATACGCCGTTCTTAAGCTGAAGAATGCTTATGGAATCACCGACGAACCGGCAGAAGGGCCCGATGTGGACCAGATTAACAAGGACGCCCGCAGTCTACTGGGCAAATACGGATTGAAATAGAGTTGGTCATCCGGGTGATAGAGAACAAATGGGGATAGCTCCAATATCACAGGTCGAAGAATGTTGAGACAATAGCACGGGGCTGAATGACAAGCTTGGCATATACTATTCTATCTTCAGGGAAAGGGATGAGAGATATGCCAACATTTGATAGTATTCAGGTGACGGGTAATGCCACGATCGGTCAGGATTTGCAGGTCAATGGCAACGAAACGGTCATGCAAAATTTCAACGTGCTGGGGAATCAAACGATTACCGGGTCCTCGCTGATCAACGGCAGCCAGACGGTTTCCGTTAATATCGGCGCCGGCAGCACAGTGAGCGCGGCGTTCCGAATGGTCGCGCAAGCCCAGCCGACCGTACCGATGGGCGGTTCCACTCCGCAGCTGGTCCATTTCTATGCGGCGGTTATGCCCAGCCAGCCCGGGCTTGTCCTTAAGGGTACGGACGGTAACAACTACGTGCTGTTCGTTGACGTTTCGGGCGGAACGCCAACGCTTGCGCTGATGCTCGCGTAAACGAAATGATAAGTTGAACGGATTGGCATATGGACCGGGTCCAGTCGACATGAAAAAAGGCGCCGCCTCTGATGGAGAGGAGCGCCTTTCTTCATGTTCTTATGTACGTTTATTGCTTAACGCATCCGGATCCATAGGGAAGTCATCCGGCAGCTTCGCGGCGCGGCTGCTTTTTCCGCCTGATCAGCTTCCTGACGTCGAGCTCGGATAGGGCAACGCCGAACAGAACGAGACCGGCTCCGGCATACCCTTGGACAGACAGCGTTTCGTTCATGAACAGCAGTCCGAAGGCGGCGGCCACGACCGGCTCCAGCGCAAAGATGAGTCCGGCTTGCGTCGCGGTCGTATACTGCTGGGCCATGGTCTGCAGGATAAACCCAAGCGCGCTGCACACGAGGCTGAGCGCCATCACCGCAATCCAGCCGGGAATGCTGCCGGGCAGGCGTGGTGTCTCCCACAGCATCGTGAAGACGAGTCCGAACGCGCCGGCAAAGCCGAGCTGCCAGATGCCGAGGCAGAGCGGATCCGGCGTTTTTTTGGCCGCATGGCCCGTCAGCATCATGTGGACGGCGAACAGCAGGGCGCCAAGGATGCACCACAGATCTCCGGGCCCGATGCCGGATTGGGGCCGCAGCGTGAGCAGGCCGATTCCGGTCATCGCCAGCAGGACACCCAGAACGAGCCGCTTGCTTGGCATGTTTTTGCCGAATACGGCCGAGAGGATCGGCACAAAGATGACCGTCAGACTCATCAAAAAGCCGGCATTGGACGTGGACGTTCCTTGAAGCCCCAGCATGATGGAGGCAAACACGCCGAACAGGATGAAGCCAAGGAGTGCGGAATGCTTCAGGACGGAGGCGTCCGTACTGCGGCGAAGCCTGCCTGCAAAGAGGCAGCCGGCGGCGATGAACGCCAGCCCGAACCGGAGGGCGATCAGGTTGAAAGGCTGAACCGAATCCAGCCCCATTTTCATAAACAGATAGGAAGAGCCCCAAAAAAGGGTTACGATCATAATCATGACATTTGCTTTAAATGGTTTCATGGAATGGGGGACCCTGCCTTTTCATGATCAAACTTGAGAAACAGCTTTCGCCTGATCCAGTATACGTGGTATTTTAAAATAAGAAAATTGAATGTTTTGAATGTAAAACATGAGCAAAATTAATGAAAAAAGGGTGGCGAAAGTGAGCCTGATTAAATATGAAGTGTTTCACAAAGTGGTGGAGCTCGGGAGCCTGACAAGAGCCGCCGAAGTGCTCGGTCTGACCCAGTCGGGCGTCAGCCATGCCATCCACAGCCTGGAGACGGAGTTCGGCTTCACCCTCCTGACACGAAACCGCTCCGGAGTTCGCCTGACTGATAACGGGGATCGCGTTCTCGCATTCGTGCGGGAGATGATGCAGGTGCAGGAGCGGCTGAAGCAGGAAGTGGCAGCCATTAACGGGCTGGAAACCGGTACCATCCGGATCGGAACCTTTACGAGTATATCGGTGCAGTGGCTTCCGGGGATTATCCGCGATTTTCTGGCCAGCCATCCCCGGATCGACGTGAACTTGTATGAAGGGGATTACCATGAGATTGAGGAATGGCTGCTCAGCGGCGAAATCGACTTCGGGTTTGTGTCAATGCCCACGCTGGATTCCTTCGAGGTCATCCCGTTAAAACTGGACCGGATGCTGTGCATCCTCCCCCCGGGCCACCGGCTGGAAAAGGAGACTTGCATACGTTACGGCGACATTGCCAATGAGCCCTTCATCATGCCGAAGGAAGGCAGCGATTACGACGTCCGGCGGGTGCTGCGCAAGGGAAGGGTCAAACCGCCGGTCAAATTCCGGGCGGCCGACGATTATGCGATTGTGGCGATGGTAGAAAACGGGCTCGGGATTAGCATTTTACCGGAAATGATCCTCCGGGGAAGACGGAACGAGGTGGTGGCGCTGGAGCTCGAGGATGGAAGCTGCCGGTCGCTGGGAATAGCCCTGAACGCCACGAAGAACGTCTCACCGGCCACGCGGAAGATGATCGATTGCGCCCGAAGCTGGCTTACCGATGGAGCCTTGGCGGCAGTTCCGAAACCCCATAGGGGAGATTAACGTATACACGGGTGGACGCGCTTGAATTTGACAAGAACCATCCGGACGGTATAATTCATAGTTATTGTTTCTTAAGGAACAAAGTAAGGGGGATACGATGACGCAGGATGAAGAGCTGAGCAATTTGTTTAACCGGGTCTCGGAACGTCATGCCATCATTAAAAATATGGAAGAGAAACGGTTGTTTCGGTTCATGCGCGAAAATAGCTTCCTGGAGGTACACTGCATTGATCTGATCGACCATTTGGAGGATCCGAACGTAACGAAGCTGTCGAAGGCGCTGCGGGTCACCCGGGGAGCCGTCAGCAAAACGACGAAGAAGCTTATCCAGGACGGGCTGATCGAAAAGTATCAAAAGCCAGGCAATAAAAAAGAAATTTACTATCGGATGACCGAGGCCGGAATGGAGCTTCTGCGCGAGCATGAGGAGATGCACCGGGCAAGAGTCGAGCGGGACCGTACGTATTTCAGCCCGCTGACAGGTGAAGAGAAGCAGCAGATGATCGACATGCTGAAGAGAATGTATGGGGAAATTTCCGAAGACCTGAAGAAAATGGGTCTGGACAATATCATTTAAAGGAAGCGGTGTAACGATGACGGAACATCAACCTGCAATCGGCGGGGCTTCGAAAGAAGCAGCCGCCCCGAAAGGAGACTGGAAGGCGTTCATCCGCCTCGTGATGCAGACGAGACCGTCGAAGTGGCTGCTCGTCGTAGCCTCTGTGCTGAGCGTCATTTCGACACTGGTTAGCCTGATCGTCCCGTATTTTACGAAAAACCTGGTGGACAGCTTTTCTGTGGAATCGATCCGCCCGGAGCAAATCGTACTGCTGGTCGTGACGTTCGTCCTGCAGGCCATTGCCGGAGGCGTCTCGATCTATTTGCTGAACCGGCTGGGCCAGGAGGTGGTGGCCAAGCTTCGGGACAAGCTGTGGAGGAAGCTGTTGACGCTCACCATTCCCTACTATGACAACAACCGGACCGGGGATACCGTCAGCCGGATGACCAATGATACCGCGGTGCTGAAATCGCTGGTGTCGGAGCATGTGACCGGTTTTTTTAACGGCATCATCTCCATGATCGGTTCGATCGTCATTTTGCTGCTCATGGACTGGCAGATGACGCTGATCATGCTCGCGGCCATTCCGGTGGCTTCGGCGGTACTGGTACCGCTCGGGCGGACGATGCTGAACATATCACGGAAAATGCAGGATGAAACCGCCTCGTTCACGGCGGTGCTGAACCAGGTGCTGTCCGAGATCAGGCTGGTCAAAGCCTCGAACGCCGAGGACCGCGAAGAGCGGGTTGGGCGGCGTTCCATCGAGAGCCTGCTCTCGCTCGGCATACGCGAGGGCAAAGTGCAGGCGTTTATCGGTCCGATCATTTCACTGGTCATGATGGGCCTGCTCGTCGTCATTATTGGATACGGCGGCATGCGTGTATCCAGTGGAGCGCTGACCGCCGGGGAACTTGTGGCTTTCATCCTGTACTTATTCCAGATCGTCATGCCGGTGAACCAGATTACGGCGTTTTTCACGCAGCTGCAAAAATCCGTCGGCGCAACCGAGCGCATCGTCGCCATTTTGGAGGACGAGCAGGAGGATGTCATGCAAGGCCGTACGCTGTCTGATGCGGCTCAACCCATCGAGGCGGAGAATTTGTCGTTTGCTTATAGCGGTGATGGCAAGGCCGTACTCCACGGTTTGAACTTCACGCTTGTACCCGGCAAGGTGACGGCCGTCGTTGGGCCAAGCGGAGGCGGGAAAACGACGCTGTTCTCCCTGATCGAACGCTTCTACAAGCCGACCGGCGGCACCATCCGCATCGGCGGGGAAGAGATCAGCGCCTTCTCGCTGCATTCTTGGCGCAGCCGGATCGGATATGTTCCGCAGGAGAGCCCGATTATTTCCGGCACGATCCGCGATAACATCTGTTACGGGCTGGACCGGAAAGTGACGGACGAAGAAGTGGAACGCGCGGCGCATATGGCTT
Source organism: Paenibacillus sp. XY044 (assembly GCF_002257645.1). Taxonomy (GTDB): domain Bacteria; phylum Bacillota; class Bacilli; order Paenibacillales; family Paenibacillaceae; genus Paenibacillus_AQ. The sequence continues at coordinate 798,654 of NZ_NQMO01000001.1, forward strand.
ACGCCGATATATTTATTCATGAGCTGCCGGACGGATACGGCACGGAAGTGGGCGAGCGCGGGGTGAAGCTGTCCGGCGGCCAGCGCCAGCGGATTTCGATCGCCCGGGCGTTGCTGCGGGACCCGCAAATTTTGATGATGGACGAGGCGACTTCGAGTCTCGACAGCAAGTCGGAAGTATTCGTCCAGAAGGCGCTCGACAATTTGATGAAGGGCCGGACGACGCTGGTCATTGCTCACCGGCTCTCGACCGTCGTCGATGCGGATCAGATATTGTTCATCGAGAAGGGCCGTATCACCGGAAGCGGGACGCACCAGGAGCTGTTCGAATCGCATACCATGTACCGCGAGTTTGCCATGCAGCAGCTGCGCATCGGGGAAGAGCCGCAGGCAGGGGAACTGCCTGGGCCGGCGGCCGAACCCGCCCTGAATCTTCCACAGGCGGCGGAAAGGAAATGAGGGATCACATTGTTTCGCATATTTATCATTGAAGATGATGCCAAAATCTCATCCATGCTGAAGACGCATGTGGAGAAGTACGGGTACGAAGCGGCGGTGCTGGAGGATTTCGACCGGGTGATGGAACGGTTTGAATCTTTCCAGCCGCATCTGGTCCTGCTGGACGTCAATCTTCCGAAGTTTGACGGATTCTATTGGTGCCGGCAGATCCGGCATGTGTCCACATGCCCGGTTCTGTTCATTTCGGCGCGCGACAGCGAAATGGACCAGGTAATGGCGCTGGAAAACGGGGCGGACGATTATATGACGAAGCCTTTTGCTTACGAAGTGGTGATGGCCAAAATCCGCAGCAGCCTTCGCCGGGCTTACGGCTCATACTCCGGCAGGCAGGAGGAGCGCAAGGTGGAGGAGCCGGGCGGCCTGGCACTGTATCCGGAGCGGTTTATTCTATCATCGGCCAGCGCCAGCGTGGAGCTGACGCAGAAGGAATCGATGCTGGTCGAAGCGCTGATGAACCGGGCCGGCCGTGTCGTCAGCCGCAACCGTCTGCTGGACCTGCTGTGGGAGGATCATCACTTTATTGATGACAACACACTGAACGTCTATATGACCAGACTGCGCAAGAAGCTGAAGGAGCTGGACATGGAGGAACGGATCGAAACGGTGCGCGGTGCCGGCTACGTGCTCCGCATCTTGGCAGAGGGTACGCCGTGAGGCTGTTCCTGAAAGAGCACATCCCGCTTCTGATCGTATACCTCGTGCAGATCATCCTGGTCGGAACGCTGTTCTGGCTGGGTTCTGAAAGCCATTCCCTCTCCATCTCCCTGTACAGCGCCGTCCTGATTACGGTTCTATTATTCGTATATCTAACCTATAGGTATTTGAGCCACCGCCGTTTATACCGGCGGTTGTCGGAGACAGCTGGGACGCTGGACCAGTCCCAGAACGAAATCGGGGAGACCCCGCTGGCCGATGCGCTGCATGAACTGCTGGAGAATCAATTTCAGCTGTATCAGAATGAGCTCTATGATACCAGGCAGCGGCTTGCGCTTCATACGGCTTTTATCAACCGATGGGTGCACCAGATGAAGACGCCGATCTCGGTCATCCAGCTGACGCTGCAGGATCTGGACGTGGATGGCGAGGTAGAGGGCAGCCTTCAGGAGGAGCTCGACAGGCTGCGCAAAGGATTGGAGATGGCGCTGTATACATCCCGGCTCGACCGGTTTGAGCATGACTTTCGGGTGGATGCTATTCCGCTGCGCACCGCCGTTCAGGAGGCCGTGGCCGACAACCGGCGGTGGTTGATCCGAGGCCGTCTCGTGCCGGACATCCGGATCGATGAGGAGATGGCTGTATACTCAGACGCCAAGTGGCTGCATTTCATGTTGGGTCAGGTGATTACGAATGCAGTTACGTATTCGGCCGGCCGCGGAGAGCGCGTAGTGTTTGCTGCCAACCGGCGTGAATCGGAAACGGTTCTGGAAATTACGGATCAAGGGGTTGGCATCCGGCCCGAGGATTTGGCGCGGGTGTTTGAGCCTTATTACACAGGAAGTACGGGCCGGAACTATCACGAATCGACGGGGATGGGGCTGTATCTGGTCCGCGAGGTGTGCAGCCGGCTGGGTCACCGCGTGGAGATCGAATCGGTACCGGAACAGGGAACGACGGTAAGATTCATTTTTGATGCGCCGTTACGGTCACCTATCTAGCCGCCGCAAAAAGGGAGAGGGCGCTTTGATGAAACGTCATGGCGTCCTTTTTGCGGTGCTGTCCGAACATAACCTTACGAAGGTTTAAGATTAGCGTAAGACGAATCCATAGTTTCGGCTGCGGGTCATGCTTTACAGTAGAGGTATCACAGACGACAGACAAGAAAGGAGCATTCCTGTGACGGATATATTGAAAGTGACCGGCCTGAGCAAGGTCTATCCGGGCAAAGTGACCACCCGAGCATTAACGAATATTCAGCTGACGATCAAGCAAGGCGAGTTTGTCGGCATCATGGGGCCTTCGGGAAGCGGCAAAACGACGCTGCTGAACATGGTCTCCACGATCGATGCGCCGAGTTCCGGAGAGGTGCTGATCAATGGGCAAAATCCCCACAAGCTGAAGAAGAAGGAATTGGCGGGATTCCGCCGGCGCCAGCTGGGCTTTGTTTTTCAGGACTTCAACCTGCTTGATACCCTTACCGTGGCCGAAAACATCGTGCTTCCGCTAACGCTGGACCGGGTGAAGCTGCCGGATATTGATTCGCGGCTGGTGCAAATTGCGGACAAACTTGGCATTACCGATATTTTGAACAAACGCACGTATGAAATCTCCGGCGGACAGCGGCAGCGTGCTGCCATCGCCAGGGCCATCATACCGTCGCCGTCCCTGCTGCTCGCCGATGAGCCGACCGGTGCGCTGGATTCGGCCTCCTCCCGCAACGTGATGGAAACGCTGGAGAAGCTGAACGTGTCCGATCGCGTGACCATGATGCTGGTAACGCATGATCCCCAGGCCGCAAGCTACTGCCACCGGGTGGTCTTCATTAAGGACGGCGAGCTGTCGGGAGAAATTCACCGGGGAGAAAGCCGGCAGGCTTTTTTTCAAAAAATCATCGAGATGCTGTCTTTCCTGGGAGGTAACGCACATGAGCTTTCCTCAATTCGCGTTTAACAACGTCAAGCGCAACGCCAGGGCTTATTTCGCTTACTACCTCAGCAGCAGCTTTATGGTGATGGTGTTTTTTACGTATGCCTTGTTTATTTTCCATCCGGACATCAACAAAACCGAGCTCGGCCACACGACGATGCTGGTCATGATGATCATGGAGTACATCATTTACATCTTTTCATTTCTGTTTGTGCTGTACTCGATCGGGGCTTTTCTTAAGGCGAGGAACAAGGAGTTCGGCATCTTGACGATTCTTGGGGCGGAACAAGGCCAAATCAGCCGGCTGGTCTTTATCGAAAATATGATCATCGGCGCTGCGTCCATCGTGACCGGAATCGTGAGCGGCCTCATTCTGTCCAAGCTGTTTCTGCTGCTGAGCGCAAAGGTCGTGGGCATGGATAAGCTGGGACTATACCTTCCGATCAAAGCGGTGCTGCTGACGGTCGCCGCTTTCGCCCTGCTGTTTATCGCCATCTCGGCTTTTACGCTGGTCCTGATTCGCCGTAATCATGTTCTGCATCTGCTGCAAGGGTCGAACCGGCCGAAAACCGAGCCGAAGGCGTCCATCCTGATTTCCTTGTTCGGTATTGCCCTGCTGGCCGCCGGGTATATGTCACTCCATGTGAATTTGGCGCTCGCGGCGGTGACGGGGATTGCGGGGACGTATTTCTTTTTCACGCAAATTACCGTGCTTGTCATGCATCTGCTTAAACGCAGCCGCAGATGGGTGTGGAAGGGAACGAACCTGATCTGGATTTCGGAGATGGCCTATAAGATGAAGGACAATGCCAGAGTGCTGTTCATGGTGACGGTCGTCACGGCCATTTCCTGCATGAGCGTCGCGTTCGTGATGTCCATCAACGAGACGAACAAGGATAATTACAGGGCGAATCCGTATGCAATCCGGCTTTCGGTGTATGACGACACCAGCGTGAAGGGGGATTTGGCGCTGATCGACCAATCGCTGAGCAGTCAAGGCATAACCTATCAGACGATTCGCACGGAGCAATATTATACCGTGGTGGAGGAAGGTACCTCTTCGGTTTCGGTCATGCCGCGGTCCATGTACAACCAACTGGCGGAAAACTTCGGTGCGCCGCAGGTCGGCGACCTGCAATTGCATCAAGCGGTGCATGTTATCCCTGCCACGGAAGTATCGCGAACGCGTCCGGGCTGGTACGATCTCAAAAAGATCACTTTGAGGGATACGAAAGCTGATCTGGATATCACCGGCACGATCAAGCCTGACGTCAACGTGTCGCCTACCGTCTCGGATACGCTGGTCATTTCGGATGCGGAATTTCAGGCGCACAAGAAGCTGCTGTCCTCCGGACCGGAGTCATACCGGATCTTGGGCAGCGTCGTGTATTTGATTCCCGAATGGTCGACAGGAACCGTTCCTGCGGAGGGAGATCCGGAAATCACGATCGGTATGAAGCTGAAACAGGAAGGGATCGACAGGGAACTGAGCGACCAATCCAATAATATCATCAGTGCTCGGGGCGGGGATTACTTCGGTCTGCGGCAGTCCTTCTCGATGATGAGTTTTGCAGGTATTTTTATCACGGCAGTCCTGTCCATGTCCTCGGCCAGCTTCCTATACTTCAAACTGCATCATGAGCTGACGCAGGATGAGCGGATGTACCAGGCGATGTCCAAAATCGGATTGAAGGTTCAGGAAATGAGCCGCGCCGCAACGCTGCAGATTGCCGCCCTGTTCTTCGTTCCGATCGTGGTGTCGGTCATTCAGACCCTTGTCGTACTGAATGCCGTCCGCAAGGACTTTGGGGTCGGGGAAGTGAATACGTCCGTTCTGATTGCTTCGATCGCTTTTGTCATCGTCCAGATGGTGTACTTCCTGATCGTGCGTTCGCGTTATGTCCACAAGCTTAAGCGAGTGATGGTGTAGCGTGAAGAAAACCGCTTCCTTTCCGGCATATCCGGTGAGGAGGCGGTTTTCTGTTTCAAACGCGGGATATGCTCGTTCCGGGGTCACCCCGCTTTTTTCGCCAAATTCATTTCCACGCACATTAGAATAAAGGCGCCGGCGCCGTGCAGATCGTTCTCGCTCGTAGGACGGGCAATATAGTGGGCGTAGTCTCCAATCCCTGTACCGATGCATATTTGGCCGATGATCACGCTGCCGTTCCCGTCAAACTTTAGCGTATCGATGACGCCTTGATATCCCTTCCAGGCGTATTGAAGATAACTTTCGTCCAAATAGCCGAACCGCACCGCTTTAGCAATGGCGTGCACGTACAAGGCGGTACAGGAGCTTTCCAGCCAGTTGTCCGGCCGGTCGCCCTTGTCGACAACCTGATACCATAAGCCTGATGCGGAATCTTGGTATTTCGTCAGGGCGGTTAGCAGTTCTTGCAGGATTCCGGTTAACGCCGCTTTGTCTTTATGATCCTCGGGCAGATGTTCGAACATTTCCAGCAGGGCGACGGGATACCAGCCAATGGCGCGTCCCCAGAACTCCGGAGCGAGGCCGGTTTCCGGGTCGGCCCAGGCCGCTTCTTTGGTCTCATCCCATCCGTGGTACATGAGTCCGGTGCCCGGATCCTTGGTATGCTCCGCCATCAGAACCGCCTGGAAGGCCATCATGTCAAAGTAATCGCTGTCGCCAAACGTCTTGCCGAACTGGACGGCGATCGGCCCAGCCATATATAACCCGTCCAGCCACATTTGGTTCGGGTAATGCCCCTTATGCCAAAACCCGCCCGACGGATTGGTGTTCCAGTTCTTTAACAGCGGGACAAGCGTGTGCAGCGCTTTTTTGTAACGCTCGTCTCCCGTTTGTTCATACAGGTTGAAGAGAAGCACGCCCGGCTGAATATCATCCAGCTCATCGGGGTTGTACTTTTTGATGCTGCCGTCCGCAAGAATCTGACTGTCCACCCACCGTTTGATGTAGTCATAATACGGATCTTTTCCGGTTTGCTGCCAGCATTTCTCCATGCCGGACAGGAAGACCCCCTGGTGGTAATGGAACCGGTCCGGAGGAAGCAATTCGGGTTCGAATTTGTTCATCAATGCTTCACAGGCTTGCTCGGCCCACTGAATGGGCGTTCTTTCCTCTTGCAATGGCTCTTTGGACTGAAGTTCAGACGTGTTCACGATCACATTCCCCCTCCTTGTGCTTATGCCTAGATTATCACAGGAATATGTACGGTTTTTGCAGGAATACGCAAAATCTTCTTATATCTTGCGTCAATTCGAAGGGAGCGTATAATGAAAGCAAACCGGTGGGGAGGTTGGGGTACTGATGGATGATGTTAACTATGAAAACGCGGAGGGGACCTTCTCGCTATCCTACCGGAAGGCGCTGAGCCATCATATGCCGTCCAGCCATTTTCACAGTACATACGAAGTTTATTATTTGATGTCCGGCAGCCGTGAATTTTTCATTAAGGACCGGACGATGGTTGTCAGTGAAGGGAATGTCGTCATCATTCCCCCCAACATTCTGCATCGTACGACCAATGCGGCCATGCCAAAGCATGAGCGGCTCGTCATTAACATCCATGAATGCTTCATGGCAATGAACGGAGCTTATAAAGACACGCTGCAGCCGCTGTTTGATCACGAATACGTCATTGTTAAATGTTCTCCCTATGACCGTTCTTCTTTAGAGACGATTTCACGGGGCATTATTCAGGAAATGCAGGATCAAAGACCAGGCTTCGAAATGTACGCGCAGGCCTTGGCGCTGCAGCTGCTTATCCTTTGCTGCCGGCATGCGGGCCAGGTTCATCCGGAGAGGCTGGAAGCTCCAAGCCCCATGCACGAACGAATCTCGGAAGTTGTCCATTATATCAACCAGCATTATATGCAGGAGCTGCCGCTTCATGGGTTAGCAGAGAGGTTTTACACGAGTCCATATTATTTGAGCAGGTTTTTTAAGATCGCAACAGGCTTTACCTTCGTGGAGTATGTGAACAGCGTCAGGATCAAGGAAGCGAAGAAACTGCTCGAGCGGACGACATTGAAAGTCCACTTGATTGCCAAGAAGGTGGGGTTTGGCAGCGTCACGCATTTCGGCCGTGTGTTTAAATCGGTTACGGGACATGCTCCTCTTTATTATAGAAAGGGAAATTCGTAGTGATCCTGCATTGACAATTTCCTCCCCGGGGTTATAATCAAATTTGTCAATGACTTATAGAAAATGTTAATGGATGCATGTCCGAATGCGCTCTTATTTGCTGTATAGCAGGACTATGCTGCTGTAAAGCGATAAGGACATCATCCCTCGCTACAATATAACCAGGGAGGAAATCGGATGATTTGGTTGTTGCTGGCAGCCGTTATCGTCATTGGAATATGGCTGCTCCGGAATATCCTGCCTGTCCATGGTCTTACGCCCATCCATCCCGACGAACTGAAAGTCATCGCCGGGGATCAACAAGACATCAAGATGCTGGACGTGAGAGATCCGGTGGATTATTTGCGGGAGCACGAGAACGGTACGGTGAATATTTCGCTCGGCCGGTTGCCTTTTCTCTGGAAGAAGGAATTGTCCGCTTCCGAACCGGTTGTGATTCTGGGCGGCAGTCACCGGCAGAGCAAGCAAGCGGCCAGGTTTTTAAAACGGGTCGGATTCCGTCAGCTGTACATCATCAAGGATGAGCCGAGACGGAAAAACCGGCAGGGCCAGACGGGGACGGCGGTATGCTGCTCCGATTGCTGCCACTGACGGGTATAGGCAAAAGACATAGGCATAGATTCGACTTCGGCCGGCAAGCCCCCAAAGACCAAACGTCTTTGGGGGCTTTTTTGGAAAAACTTCCGCTAAATGCGGTCTGGCTTCTTAGAATGCACGTCGATAGACGCTGTGACAAAAGGTTCAGGTTTCCGAACGGAAGGTGGCGCCGAGCGGGCTGCCCAGCCCGAAATAGTGGCGGAAATTGTAAATGAGCGGCTTCCAGCGCCGGGGGTCGACATGATGCTCTCCGATCAGGATGTTCTCATGGGCATGAACCCGGACCGCGCGGGTTTCCACGATCGCGAAGAAAGGATCGTATTCGGGTACCGTCATCCGCTGGATCCGGGCTTCAATCTGCAGCGGACATTCGGCAATCCGTGAGGGCTGTACCACCTCGGCATCGACGGCGGTGAAGCCCCCTGCGGCAAATTTATCCTTGCAATGCGTAAATCCCAAAGCTTCCTTGTACTCTGGAACGGCTGTTCTGCCCGTATATGGGGCAAGGCGCTCCACGTTCTCCCACAGCGGGGCGGAAGGGATATTGATGACGCATTCGGGATGACGGGTCAAATTGTCATAAGCTTTGCTGCTCGTTGAAATGCCGAGGACGATATTGTCTCCCAGTGCAAAGGATGAGGAGATCGGGGTAATATTGACCGTGGTATCCTCGTTCCATGTCGTGATCAGGATGACAGGCATGCCATAATATAAAATTTTCGGTGTGATGGCACGGGTTTGCGGATCTGCTGCAGTCATTGGCAAACGCCTCCTTTTTGTAAGTACTTGAACATTGTAACCGGTTCATATTACAATGTTCATCGAAATATGGAATGCAAAGGAGGGGGCAAGATGAAGGCAGGACCGATTGCGGCTCATCCCGCGGCCATGATCAGCGATCCTTCGCGTGCGGCGATGCTGACCGCGATGATGGACGGCCGGTTTCATCCGGCCAGCGAGCTGGCCTTTATGGCGGGGATTACGCCGCAGACGGCGAGTTACCATCTGTCCAAGCTGGAAGATGCGGGAATGGTCGCTATGCACAAGCAGGGGAGGCACCGATATTACGGCTTGAAAAGCCATGACGTGGCTGCCGCGGTGGAAACGCTGCTGCTGCTCGCGCCGCCGGTTGAGATCAAGTCGTTGAGGCAATCGGAGGAAAACCGCCATCTGCGGCGGGCGAGAACTTGTTACGATCATGTCGCCGGAGACCTGGGCATCCGCCTGAGAGACGCCTTGATCGATGCCCGCGTCATTCGGGAGGATGAGGACGCCTTTGCCATTACCGGGGAAGGGGGCGCCTTCTTCGCACATTTGGGCATTGATGTGGAAGCCGCCCGAAAAAAACGGCGCAGCTTTTGCAGCAAATGCCTGGACTGGAGCGAGCGCACGCCGCATTTGGCCGGCTCTCTGGGCAGCGCCCTGCTGGAGCGCCTGCTCGAGCTTCGCTGGCTGCGGCGAATGGAAGGAACGCGAGCCCTGCGCATTACCGATGAAGGGATCTGCGGACTGCGGGAGACTTTCCATATCGAGATACCCTGATCATCAAACGATCCGTGTATTGCGGCTCTTCTACGAGCCGCTGCTGCCGGGTCGTTTTTTTATATCCGTTGGATGATGCTGAAGTCCTGTAGGTTCCCGCCTTCACCCCATCTTTTGTCCATCCTAACGTTTTTTTCGGCGACCGACGAATTTTCATGTCCTGCTTCAATAAGAAAAAACGGCAGTGCGACCACGAATAACGGCGATTGTGATGGGGACCTTGCCTGGTTACAATTCAGTTCATGACGAACGACAATACAACAATCAGGGAGGGTGACAGCGATGAAGCAGGTGAAGGACGAGGACATCAAGAATTCAGGGAGGTATATGGAGGACTCCGGGCTGACGCGGGAACGGTGTCTGGAGGCCATGGAATTTATCCGGCGCCAAGTGGACCGGAATCTTCTGACATTTCAGGACGACACGTTTCCATCGGAGGCGAGCACGAATCTGGTATACCGGGAGACCGGAAACAAGGAGTGGACGCCGGCTTTCTGGACCGGGATGCTGTGGCTTGCTTATGAAGAGACCGGCGATGCCAAGTACCGTGCCGCCGCGGAGGGCCAGCTGGACAGCTACCGCAGGAGGGTGGAGGAACGGCGTTATACGGACACGCATGACTTAGGGTTCCTATATACGCTGTCCTGCGTGGCTTCCTACAAGTTGACCGGAAACGAAGAGGCCAAGACGCTCGCCGTCCAGGCTGCCGATCTGCTGATGGAGCGTTACTGGGACAAGGCGGGAATCATCCAGGCTTGGGGGAACCTGCAGGATCCCAGGCAGCAGGGGAGGATCATCATTGACTGCCTGATGAATCTGCCGCTGCTGTATTGGGCATCAGACGTGACCGGTAATGCTAAATACAAGGCGGCGGCTGAGTCCCACGCCCGGAAATCGGCGGAACACCTCATTCGGGAGGACGCGTCCAGCTATCATACGTTTTATATGGATATCGAAACGGGACAACCGAAGTATGGCTCCACCGCGCAGGGGCATGCGGACGATTCGTGCTGGTCGCGCGGACAGGCGTGGGGGATTTACGGCTTTCCGCTCTCCTACCGCTATACTGGCGATCACAGATATCTGCAATTAACGGCCAGGTTGGCGAATTACTTCCTGAACCGGCTTCCGCAGGACGAGGTGTGCTACTGGGATCTTATATTTACGGAAGGGGATGAGGAGCGGGACAGCTCCGCTGCGGCCATTGCGGTTTGCGGATTGATCGAAGCCGCGGCGCATTTGCCGCTGACCGATCCGCTGAAACGGATATATGAGAATGCCGCTCTACGGATTTTAAAATCCCTGGTCGATCATTATATGACCTGGCACGTGCCGGAGTCGAACGGCATTTTGCTGCATGCCGTATACAGCAAGCCGGGCGGAAACGGCGTGGACGAATGCTGCATCTGGGGCGACTATTACATGTACGAGGCGCTGGTTCGCGTAACCCGGGACTGGAAGCCGTATTGGTAGAAGGGGGCCATACGTATGGGAGAGCAAGAAGTAAAGAAGCGTGATCCGTCCACGGCATGGTGGACGGATGCGAGGTTTGGCATGTTCATCCACTGGGGACTGTACGCGGCGCTGGCTAAAGGCGAGTGGGTCATGTACGGCGACCAGATCCCCGTCCGCGAATACGAGAAGCTGGCCGGGGACTTTAATCCGCAGCAGTTTGATGCCGCGGCCTGGGTACAGCTGGCTAAAGACGCAGGGATGAAATATATCGTGATTACGGCCAAGCATCACGACGGTTTTGCCATGTTCCGTTCCGAAGCCGATTCCTTCAACATCGTGGACGCGACGCCGTTTGGCCGCGATCCGATGAAGGAGCTTGCCGAGGCATGCCGCGAGGCGGGAATCGTGCTCTGCTTTTACTATTCGCATGTGATTGACTGGCATCATCCCCATTCGCTGCACAAGGAGCATAACAACACCTGGGATTACAAGCTGGAGGAGAAGCATTTTCCCGAATACTGGGAAGGCAAAGCGAAGCCGCAGCTGAAGGAGCTGCTTACTTCCTACGGGCCGGTCGGCCTGCTCTGGTTTGATACGGCGGGCGGCTTATCGGAAGCGGACAGCCGCGATGTCGTGGCCTTTGTGAAAGGACTTCAGCCGGACTGTCTCATTAACTCCAGGGTGTCGCACTTCGTCGGCATGGGCGATTATGTCTCCAAGGGAGACAACGAAATCGGCATGAGCGGTGAGGATCAGCGGCCATGGGAAACGCCGATGACCTTAAACCAGTCATGGGGGTATACGACCCGGGATCAGGTCTGGAAGACGGCGGAAGCTATGATCAAGAAGCTGGTAAACGTCATCGGCAAGGGCGGCAACCTGCTCTTGAACGTCGGTCCAACGCCGGAAGGGACGATTCCGGAACTGTCCGTGGAGCGTCTGCGGGAGGTCGGAGAATGGACGCGGCGGAACAGCGAAGCCATTTACGGCACCGAAGGCAGTCCATTTCCGGCTGAGCTGGAATTTGGAGCGGTGACAACCCGCCCGGGACGAGTGTACGTGCACATTCATAACGACAAATGGCCTGCGGACGGCTTGGTGATGCATGGCATCCGCGGCGAGGTATCACGTATATTCTGCCTGGCCGATCCGCAGAAAAAAGAACTGGCGTTCCGGCAATCAGTTGACGATGCACTCGATCTGCACGTGCTTAAGGTAGAGCTTTCAACCGAACCGGCTGACGAGCATGTGACGGTTATTGCCCTGGAAATGGCCGGAGAGCATGATTTCGACCGGACGTTAACACAGCTTGACGGGGGCCGGCTGCAGCTGGATGTTCCCCAAGCCAGCATAAGCCTTGTCAGGGAGGAAGACGAGGCGGCGGGAATTCCGGCGCTGCGGAAGGCGGAGTGGACCTTCAAGCTCGTTCAGCCGGGCACCTATGAATTGATGCTGATCAGCTTCAAACGGCATGATCAGGACTGGGCCGGGCTGTATCCGGAACCGGTCGTCCTGGAGACGGATGAAAGCTGCCTGGTTACCGATCCCGCGGAAGATGGAGAGGATCCGGATTCTCCATCATGCCAGCATCCATACATTCCGATACGATCTCGATTGGGACAAATCACGTGGCGGGAGCCCGGAATCCATACGCTGACGCTCCGCTCTTCGAAACTGAAGGACCCGTCTCCCAAATTCACGGAAATCTGGCATGCCGACGCGGTGAAGCTGCGTGCCGTAAGGCTTGTGCGGGTTCAGGATTAGCCGCCCGGATGTAGAAAAGTTAAGGCATGATTAAAAAAATCAGTCCGTCATCTTACGAAAATACTGCGCTCCTTTCAAAGCGGCAGTATCGCAGCAACAAGCAGGTTTCCTATACTTTGGGTACCGGCGGCTTCACATCAATCAGAGTCCGGTCAACTGGATTTATTTCAAAAAGGAGGCGCTTACATGAGAAGAAAAGCTCAAAATTGGGGCACTGCGGTGCTTGCAGCCGCTCTGGTCCTGTCGCTCGCGGCCTGCGGCGGCACCTCGGGGAACGATCAAGCGAAAGGGGATGCGTCCACAAGCGGGAAGACAGCCGAGCCGGAGAAATTAACCCACCTGACCTATTGGGTCAGCATGCACCCCGCTGCAGCCGCCCAGATGAAGACGTACGCCGAAATGGGCATGTATAAAGAACTGGAACGAATTACGGGTGTCAAAGTGGACTTCCAGCACCCACCGACCGATTCTACCCAGGCCCAGGAGCAGTTCAACCTCATGATGGTCTCCGAGAAACTGCCGGACGTGATCGAAACGTCATGGATCGGGTATCCGGGGGGACCTGAAAAGGCGATCCAGGACAACAAAATTATTAAGCTGAACGATTTAATCGACCAAAATGCACCGAATTTGAAAAAGCTGCTGGATGAGCACCCCGATTGGAAAAAACAGGTGACCACCGACGACGGCAGTTTATATATGTTCCCGTTCTTCCGCGGCGGCGATAAGGTTCGTGTCTTCTACGGCCCGTCGATTCGCAAGGATTGGCTCGACAAGCTCGGGCTTCAGATGCCGACGACGATCGATGAATGGCACGAGGTGCTCAAGGCGTTTAAAGAGAAGGATCCGAACGGCAACGGGAAGGCCGATGAAATTCCGCTGTACTTCACGAAGGACGATATCGGAACGGACGCGCCTTTCCTTGGCGCTTGGGGCATCAACTACGGCTTCTACCAGATCGACAACAGCGTAAAATACGGGCCGATCCAGCCGGAGTATAAAGAATTCCTGGCCACGATGAACCAATGGTACAAGGAAGGGCTGCTCGACAAGGACTTCGCCGCACCGAACGACAAGCTGTTCGATGCGAAAATGACGGGCAACCAGCTGGGCGCCGCTCCAACGTATAACGGCGGCGGTATCGGCAAGTACGCCAACCTGATGAAGGACAAGGATCCGAAATTCAACCTTGTGGCTGCTCCGTATCCGGTACTGAACAAAGGCGACAAGCCGATTTGGGGTCAAAAGGATTTTGCCACGAACGGCATCGGTGCCGCCATCTCGACCAGCAATACGAATCCGACCGAAACGGTCAAGTGGCTGGACTATGCTTACGGGGATCAGGGCAACCTCCTGTTCAACTACGGCAAAGAGGGAGAAGCATACACGATGAAGGACGGCAAGCCGGTCTTCCTGCCCGAGGTGCTGAACCCGCCGAGCGGCGTCAGCCTCCAGCAGTCGTTTGCGAAGCATAACCGTTCGACGTGGAGCGCGCCGTTCGTGCTGAGCGATGAATTCCAGATGCAGTATTTGGCTCTCCCGAATCAGAAGGATGCCTTGACCGTATGGTCCCAACCGACCGGGGAACGCAAAATGCCGCTCGTGACACCGACCAAGGACGAGAGCTCCCAGTTCGCTTCGATCATGACGGACATCAATACCTATAAGGACGAGATGTTCCTCAAGTTCATCATGGGCGCGGAGCCGATCGACAACTTCGATAAATACGTGAAAAAAATCGAAGCAATGGGCATTAACGACGCGATCAAAATCCAGCAGGCGGCCCTGGACCGGTTCAACAAGCGTTAATAGAAAAGTCATAAGGCGGCGAAAATGCCGGGCAGGGAACGTCCGCCTCCCGGCTCGCCCTTTGTTTGAATACCACAATCCGCAGGAAAGGCAGGGGGTTACATGTGGCAGGTAACCGATAAGAAGTTGATGAAGAAGCGCCCGCTGCGCAGCCGGACCGATCTAACCACGGGGCAAACCATCCGCAAGGATCTCCGCCGCAACTGGATCATTTATATCATGGCGCTCCCCGTCATTGCGTATTACTTGATCTTTCATTACGGACCGATGTACGGTCTCCTGATCGCATTTAAGGATTATTCACCGGCTCAAGGGATCTGGGGAAGCCCGTGGGTCGGATTCAAGCATTTTGACAGCTTCTTCAACGGCATCTATTTCTGGAGGCTCATCCGCAATACGGTCCTGATTAACGTCTATGATCTGCTGTTTGGCTTTCCGGCGGCGATCCTGCTTGCGCTGCTGCTGAACGAGATTCGTAAAATGGCGTTCAAGCGATTCGTGCAGACGATCTCCTATTTGCCGCATTTTATTTCGATCGTCGTTGTCGCGGGGATGATGTTTGACTTTCTAAGCCGTGACGGACTGATCAATCAGCTGCTGGGGTTCATCGGCGTAGATCCGATCGATTTTATGAAGGAGGCCGGCTGGTTCCGTTTCATTTTCGTATCGTCCGGCATTTGGCAGGGCATCGGCTGGGGCTCCATCATCTATTTGGCGTCGATCGCCAATATCGACCCTACGCTGTATGAGGCGGCCAAAATCGACGGCGCGAGCCGCTGGAGACAAACGTTCCATATCACCATACCGGGCATCATGCCCACAATTGTCATCATGCTCATTCTGAACATGGGACATATGCTGTCCGTGGGCAGCGAGAAGGTGCTTCTGCTGTACAATCCGCTGACTTACGAAACGGCCGATGTCATTTCGACCTATGTATACCGAAAAGGGATTTTGGAGGCGAGCTACAGCTTTACTGCCGCGGTCGGCCTGTTCAATTCCGTCATCAGCCTGATTCTGATCGTGTCGGCAAATGCCATCAGCAAGCGCGTGTCCGAAAACAAACTGTGGTAGGAGGGACCATCCGATGATTGCACAAACGAACGGCGAAAAAGTATTCGGCGTGATCAACACGCTGCTGATGCTGCTGCTCTGCTTCGTTACACTATACCCGTTCCTATATGTTTTGTTCGCTTCCCTGAGCGATGCGGCGAGCTTTATCCAGCACCGGGGCATCCTCCTCCGCCCGCTCGGATTTAACTTCGAGGCTTACAAGGCCGTTTTCAAGAACCCGATGATTACAAGCGGCTACCGGAATACGTTGTTTTACGTGGCGGCGGGCACGGCCATCAACCTGTTTATGACGGCTTTGGGGGCTTATGTGCTGTCGCGCCGGAACCTGTATTTTAAAAACCTGATGATGTTTGCGATCGTCCTGACGATGGTGTTCAGCGGCGGACTGATTCCGACGTACATCCTGGTCGGCAAGCTCGGAATGATGAATACCCCCTGGGCGCTGCTGATCCCGGGAGCGATCTCCACGTTTAACCTGATCATTATGCGGACGGCGTTCCAGGGCGTACCCGTGTCGCTCGAAGAGTCGGCCAAAATCGACGGAGCCGGCGAGATGACCATTCTGTTCCGAATTGTCATTCCGCTGTCGATGCCTGTCATCGCGGTGATGATTCTTTGGTATGCGGTTGGGCACTGGAACTCGTATTTCTCGGCGCTCGTGTACCTGCGGGACCGGACGATGTATCCGCTGCAGCTCGTTTTGCGCGAAATCCTCATCGCCAATTCCACCGACTCCATGTCCACAGGCGTGGCTGCGGACGACAAGTACGCGATCGGCGAAACGATCAAATACGCCACCATCATCGTGTCGACGCTGCCGATCATTTGCCTGTATCCGTTCCTGCAAAAGTATTTCGTCAAAGGGGTGCTGATCGGCGCCATCAAGGAATAAAAAACTGCCCGGAGCCCTGTTCCTTGCATTATAATGAACATACAAGTTTCATTGATGCGCATGTCGGTCGATACATGAACAAGGTAGGGGGAATGCTTGGTGAAATGGCTGCTTCGTCCGCTTGGAATCGGTCATCTGCGAAGCGTGTGGATGACGATGCTGATTTCCAATCTGGTTCTGCTGCTCATCCCGGTATCGATGGGAGCCTTCTTGTACACCAAAGTCGAGGCAAGTTTGGAAAGCGGTGCCAACCGTTCCAATCAAGCGATGCTGGAGCAGCTCAAGCTGTCCCTGGACAGTAAATTAAGCGATGTGGAGAAGCTGGCACAGCAGATCATTTTTGATCCGAAGCTGGAGTATCTGCTCAAACTGGACCAGGACGCGGGCGGTCCCGACCGGTACCAGTTCATCGAATTTATGCGGAACACCATGTCAAGACAGGGGAGCCTGACGAACTTTATCCTGGATTACTATGTCTATTTCCGCAAGAGCGATCTGGTGATGAGGCCCGGGCTCCTCACCGATTCGCACAAATTTTACGATATGTATTACAGCTACCAAGGCATGAGTTACGACCGCTGGCGGGAAAGCATGCTCACAAGCTTCCATACGATGGATTACCTACCTTCGGCCACGCTGCTGCGTACCGCCGAATATGATCCGATGCAGAGCATCGAGAAGACGCCGCTGAACGTCATTACGTTTGCCCAATCGCTTCCAGGGCGGGACCGGCGTGATATTACAGGGACCTTCGTCATTCTGATCGACGAGAGCCAGATTAAGGAAATGTTTGCCCAGATTGAATCCGCGAGCGACAGCTCGATCTACATCGTGAATTCGGACGGCCGGACGATCATGGCGACGGACCGCCAGCCGCTGCCGAGCGAATTGGTATCCCGCATCACCGGGACCGGAGGGTTGTTCAATCAGACGATCAATGGCGATCAGAAAATGGTATCGTATACCTCTTCCGAAAAAGAGGGATGGAAATACGTTCTCGTTACGCCCAAAAGCGTCTTCATGCAGCAGATCATTCTGATCAAGCAGTGGGCGCTGATCCTGTTCGCCCTTTGTTTGGCCGTGGGACTGACCGCAGCCTTCGTTATCGCTTACCGGAATTACAGCCCGCTGCGCAAAACGGTCAATGCCATTCTCAGGGGAACTGAATGGAGCGGCAGACCGCAGATCAATGAATATGAGCTGATACTGCAGTCCATCGAAGGCTCTTTGCATACCGAAAAAAATTTACGCAGCCTGCTCGCCCAGCAAACGCCCGTCATCCGCTCGAACTTCCTGCTGCGCCTGCTTCGGGGGCAGATGGACGTCGATGCGTCCCGGGAAGGCGGCCAGTCGCTGCGGTTTATGGATATTAAGTTCGTCAGCGACGAATTCTCGGTCATTGTCGTCCAGCTGGACAGCATTGCAAGGTTCAACGCCGAGCCAAGCGAGGAGCAGTGGGCGCTCGCCCGTTTTATCGTATCGAATATCGGCACGGACCTGATCGAATACCCGCACAAGGTATTTGCCGTTGAGCTGGACCGGGACCGGGTGGCGATGGTGTGCAACTTTGCCGCAGAACAGACCGAGGGCGGCGAGAAGGTGACCCGGGAGCTGGCCACAGCGCTCAAAAGCATGATCGAGGAACGGTTCAAGATCGATCTTACCGTAGCGGTGGGCCTGCCTCACTGCGGTGCGAAGAGCATCAGCGAGAGCTATGCGGAAGCGGCGTCCGCATTGGAATTCCGGATTATCAAGGGCGGCGGGACGATCATTTATTTTCAGGACATCACGGATGTTCATTCCCATTATTATTACCCGGTCGATATCGAGGTCCAGCTGATTAATTTTGTGCGGAGCGGTGATGCCGATCATGCCCTCCAGCTGCTGGACACGATTTACGCGATGAATTTCGAGTCGGGCAGCATTACGCCGGAATACGGGAAATGTCTGTTCTTTAACATTACCAGTACATATTTGAAAATAATGAACGCGACAGGAATGGACCAGAACGACATTCTCGGACCCGATATCGATTTGGTGAAGGACATCTTCTCGTATGAAACAGCCGAAGGGATGCACAAGCGGATGAAGCGGCTGTATGAAATCCTTGCGGAGAGCATGGTTTCGGACAAAAGCGGCCACAGCGCCCAGCTTCTGCAAGAAATGGAACAGTTCGTGGATGAGCATTTCACCGATTCGAACATGGGGCTTGGCATGGTGGCAGACCATTTCGACATGACGCCGCAGTACGTATCGACCTTTTACAAAAAACAGAGCGGGACCAATCTCAGCGACCATATCGCCAAAAAACGGATTGATTTCGCCAAACGCCATATGGGAAACAAGGAATTTACGAACGTCCAAATCGCGCAAATGGTCGGATATACGAGCGACGTTGTCTTTATTCGGGCCTTTAAAAAGATTGAAGGCGTCACGCCGGGGAAATACCGGGAGCTGATGATGTCGTGCATCTCGGATGAAACCGGGTGAGCTGCAATGGAAGGCGGGGGATGAATCCCGCCTTTTTGCGTTTTTTTGAATAAATCGGCGGAAAAGCCCACAAACTCTGGTTGACATTCTTCTCCATCCCTGAATATAATGTGCTTAACAAGTTTATATATGAATATATGCTCATATTATATTTTTGGTGTTGGATCGGAGGCATTTAGATGACTGAAGCCGTCTCAAAGATCAAGCGTGAGCTGCTGCTCGAGGGCTTGGATTGTGCAAACTGTGCCATGAAGATCGAGGATGGCGTCCGGAAGATGGATGGCATTTCTTCCTGTTCGGTGAATTTCGCCAAATCGACGCTGACCTTTGAATCCCCAGAAGACCGGGGCGAATGGGTATCGGAGATTACGAAGAAAATCAAAAAATTGGAGCCGCATGTGAGCGTACGCGAATTGAATCCGCGAACGGCAAGAGTTCATTCGCAAGGGACTCATGGACATTCTCATGATGGGCATGCGCATGCTCACGAAGGCCATAACCATGGAGCGGGCGATCATGAAGCGCATGATCACGCCGACGGCCATGATCATGGGCATTCGCACGATCACGGCAGCGCCGGCATCCGGATCATGTCTATCCGTTTGGCAGCAGGGGCGGTGATCACGGCGGCCGCAATGCTGCTGCCGGTCACGGGATGGGCTGAGCTTGCCATATTTCTGGCGGCCTATCTCATCACCGGGGGAGATATCGTTCTCCAGGCGCTCCGCAACATCGCCAGAGGACAGGTGTTTGACGAGTACTTCCTCATGTCGGTCGCGACGATTGGTGCGTTCTGCGTAGGGCAGTATCCCGAAGGGGTGGCCGTCATGCTCTTTTACCAAATCGGTGAAATGTTCCAAGGCATTGCGGTCAACCGTTCGCGCAAATCCATCAGCGCCATGATGGATCTCCGGCCGGACTATGCGAACCTGAAGACGGCGGACGGAACGAAGCAAGTGACTCCGGAGGAGGTCGGGGTCGGCGATACGATCGTGGTCAGACCCGGAGAGAAGATTCCGCTCGACGGTAAGGTGACCGAAGGCCGCTCGATGGCGGACACGTCGGCGCTGACCGGCGAATCCGTCCCGCGTATACTGGAAGCGGGAGATGAGGTGCTGAGCGGGTTCATTAACAAAAACGGCGTCCTTACGATCGAGGTGACCAAAATCTACGGCGAGTCCACCGCTGCCAAAATTTTGGATCTGGTCCAAAACGCCAGCAGCAACAAGGCGCCTACCGAAAACTTCATCACGAAGTTCGCCCGGTTGTATACGCCGGTCGTCGTCATTGTCGCTTTGCTCCTTGCGCTCGTTCCGCCGCTTGTGGTGAGCGGCGCGACGTTCTCCGACTGGATCTACCGGGCGCTGATCTTTCTCGTCATCTCATGTCCCTGCGCGCTGGTCGTATCGATTCCGCTCGGATTTTTCGGAGGGATCGGCGCCGCTTCGAAGGCGGGCATCCTGGTCAAAGGGAGCAATTACCTGGAAGCCCTGAACGATGTGAAATACTTCGTGTTCGACAAGACGGGTACGCTGACTAAAGGGACGTTCCGGTTGACGGAAACCCGTCCGGCACACGACGGGATCCGTCCTGAGCAGCTGCTGGAATATGCAGCCTTTGCCGAATTTCACTCGAGCCACCCCATTGCTGAATCGATTCGGGACGCTTACGGGAAAGAGATGGATGTTTCCCGCATTCAGGACTACAACGAAGTGGCGGGACACGGCGTTCGCGTGAGATTGGACGGGGCCCAGCTATTGGCCGGCAACGCGAAGCTGCTGAAGGATGAAGGCATGGAGGCTCAGCAGCCGGATGCTCCGGGCACTGTCGTTTATGTGGCCGTGGACGGAAAGTACGCCGGTTATCTGCTCATATCGGACGAAGTGAAGGAGGATGCCGCCCAAGCGGTGGGCGCGCTTCAGAAACGTGGCAAACAGACGGTTATGCTGACAGGTGATGCGCGGCCGGTGGCAGAGAAGGTTGGGAAGCTGCTTGGCGTAAACGAGGTGCATGCCGAACTTCTTCCCCAGGATAAAGTGGAACATATGGAACGTCTGAGCCGGCTGAAGCAGCCCAAGGAAAAAATCGCTTTTGTCGGGGACGGCATGAACGATACGCCGGTGCTGGCAAGGGCCGACGTGGGGATCGCGATGGGCGGCCTGGGGTCGGACGCGGCCATCGAGGCGGCGGATATCGTCATTATGAACGATGAGCCGTCCAAAATCGTCACCGCCCTAGGCATTGCGGGGCGTACGCGCCAAATCGTATGGCAGAACATCATCTTTGCGCTGGCGGTTAAAGGGGTTTTCCTGCTGCTTGGCGCCTTCGGCATCGCGACGATGTGGGAAGCCGTCTTCTCGGATGTCGGGGTCACCCTGCTGGCCGTATTAAATGCGATGCGGGTATTGAAGTTGAAATAATGAAACGATTCCGATATTGTGGTGTACGAAATAACGGGCGGTCCGCTGCATGCGGTACCGCCCACTGCCGTTTAGGGAACTCCTGCTAGTCCCCCGATATTCTTGCCACTTCTCCATAGCGCTGCAGCCTTCGCTCCACCTGTTGGGAGACCGCTTCCAGAGAACCCGGAATATAGATTTTTGCGCTGCCGTCTCGCTGTTCTAACGCCTGAAGGGTCTCCCTTGGAATGAAAAACCGCTTTACGAAAAGGATGGAACCATCTTTTTCTTGCAATAGGCGGAGCACAGAAGAGGAGAGCGGCTTCTGTTCCAGGGGGAGCATGATCACGGCTTTGTTATGTTTGCCGGCCAGCTTTGCCGTATAAGCGTCCACCGCGCCCGCTAGTGCTTCTGGCTTCGCAGCCTGTATTCGCTCGGTGCGAAAGCCCAGCCTGCGAAGCTGATCGACAACCCGCTGATGTATATCGCCCGCTGCAATCACCTGCACTCCGGCTTGCGATGAAAGTCCGGAAGGATGAAGACGGGCAAGCTCGGTCAAGGTGGCTTCCGGTGTTACATATCTGCCTGTAAACAGCATGGTTCCAGTCGTTGAAGAAAGCAGAAGACGGCTTGCCGCAATTGCGCTTGGTTCATCCTTGGGATCGGCCAGTATAACTACATCCGGACTGTTATTGATGCTTTCGTCCGGCCATCGGGTCCTGGAAAACTGAACCGCGGCTTGTACTGGATCTTTTGCCAGTAGCATCGCCGATAGAAGGGACGGATCCAGGGACGGGCTCCGATCGGTTTGGGCATCGAGTCCGGTTACAACGTTGGGTTGAAGAAAATGATCATTGCCGATTAACGTGTCGGCACTTTCTGCATCTGCCGCTCCATCGGGCCATGCAAAGCACCATCCCCCGAAGAGGGTTACCACGAGAAAGAGGGGAACGGATAACAAGGTTCTGTTCATAAGAAGCTGCCTCCTGATTAATGGATTGCTATCAGCATTGACCTTTTTCGTGATTGGCAATCCTTGATTTCTTCGCAGGAGGGAAATGAGGCGGTGCATCGGATGGTCCGGTTAGCCGCAACAGCAAAAAAAGAAAAGACCCTTCTGCCGAAGGCAGAGGGTCTGTGCCGGAATGATTATCCATGCTGGGTATGCTGCAGCGTTTGCAGGAAGATCTGTTCGATGTGTGTATCGTCAAGCGAATAATAGGCTGTCTTGCCTTCCTTGCGGCGTTTGACGATTCGTAAATTGCGCAAATACCTCAGCTGGTGGGACACCGCGGATTGGCCCATGCCCAGCAAGGTGGTCAGGTCATGCACGCACAGCTCTCTTTGCAGAAGCGCGTCGATCAGCTTGACCCGGGTAGGATCACTAAAGGCTTTAAACCAATCGGCGACCTGCGAGGCAGCTTGATCATCGATCAGCGCTTCTTTGATTTTGCCCAATTCATTGTCAGAGCCCGTGCAGGTTGCGTCGCATTCCTGGGACGGATGGATGGACTGTTCCATGGTAATCACCTTTCTGTGAAAATCCGAATTAAAGGTTAGATACGTCATATTATATCAAACTGCTGCCTTAAACGGAATAATTACTGTTAAGAAAATGCCCAAGTCCCGCTGAACAGGTCCGCCAGGATCGGCTGCCGGGACCAGCCGCAGGGTTACCTGAGATTATTTTTTACAGCATGTGGCATGGTATACTATGTAAAATGGACAACAATCAAAGGGGAGATACATAATGATAGGCAGTAAAGCAAAGGTGTCTGTGCTCGGGATCGTCCTGGGCGGACTGCTGGTAACCGGCTGCTCGGATAAGGGCAGCCCGGATTCGGCGGAACAGACGATGCAGCATGAACATGGGGCGCACCAGCAGATGGCTGCGAACGGTGACCTTCAGGAGACTACCGACGGGAAGGATCAGCTGCCTTCGTTTCTGGAGCCGGCGAACGATACCGTCAGAACGGCTTATATGGCGGCTGCCGGCATCAAGGAAGTGCTCAGCCAAATTCCATGTTACTGCGGCTGCGGGGAAAGCGCCGGACACAAGAGCAATTTAAACTGCTTTATTAAAGAAGTCGATTCGGACGGAAGCGTGGTATGGGACGATCACGGCACCCGCTGCGGGGTGTGCGTCGAGACGGCGCTTACGGCCGCGGAGCTGGCCAAACAGGGCAAAAGCGTGAAGGAGATTCGCGGCATCATCGACCAGACGTACTCTAATGGGAAATACGCTGCGCCAACGCCAACGCCGGAAGTATAGCGGGGATGGGGACCGGATTCCGTGCTGCGCAGGAGCTGGCCTATAGTACCTGAATTCGAATTGCGTCATCCATGGAATATCCGCCATTTGGATAACAGGTAATCCGGTTAACGTGGCAAAATAAACAGTCCCGGCCGTTATATCGGCCGGGACTGTTGTTTAATGTGGCTGCGATTCATCCAAAGAGCTGCGGACGGCGTTTGCTTCCTGCTGCATCTCCGGCGTCCAGGACCAATCGCTGATCTGCGCGGCATCCGTCACGTGATGCTCTTTGCTGGCACCGATAATGGCCGAAGTGACTGCTGGCTGATTGAGCACCCAGGACAGGGCGTATTGGGATAAGCTCACTTCGTATTGAGCGGCCAGCAAGCCGTATTTTTGGACAAGCTCATAATTCGGCCCGGTAAAATACTGCTGCAGCGGCTTCTCGCCGCTAGCCGCACGGCTCTCCGGAGGGGCATCGCCCGGCGCCTTGTACTTGCCCGACAGCATTCCGCGGGCCATCGGGCTGTACACCATCACGCCGACGTCCTCCGAGGCGCAGAACGGCAGAAGCTCCTGTTCAATTTCCCGGGAGAGCAGGTTGTACTGCGGCTGCACGGAAATGAACTTTTCGAGGTTCATCCGCTCGCTGATCGCATGGGATTTGGCAATCTGCCAGGCGGCATAATTGGAGCAGCCGATGTACCTTACTTTTCCGTGGCGAACGAGGTCGTCCAGAGCCCGCAGCGTTTCTTCCAGCGGCGTGTGGGGATCGAAAATATGTACTTGATAGAGATCGATGTAATCCGTTTGGAGGCGGTGCAGCGACTTATCGACTTCGCGGAGAATATGGGTCCGCGACAGACCGCTGTCATTTTTCCCGAAACCTGATCTGATTCCCACTTTCGTTGCGAGAACGACCTGATCCCGTCGGCCCTTGAGGGCCCGGCCGAGAATTTCTTCGCTTTCGCCTGTTCCGTGCGGAACGTCGGCATCCTGCCCCTTGCCGTAATAGTTGGCGGTGTCGATAAAATTGATCCCTTGGTCGATCGCGTGATCCAGGATCCGCACCGACGCTTCCTCATCGATCCATCTTCCGAAAGCCATCGTGCCCAGGCATAGGGAAGATACTTCCAAACCCGTGCCTCCCAATCTGCGGTATTTCATTACTGTCAGCCTCCCATCTTGATTTGGTATCAGGCATTATAACAGCAAGGCAGGACAGGGTCAACGCCAGGTCATTATGGAACCCGATGGAAGCGGAAACAAAATGCTTGAAATTGCCATTCGGCTGCGGTACGTTTGTAACGAAAGGGGTGTGAATCTATGGAAAATACAAGCCTGCAATTACCAAGAAGCAGACCGGAAGCGATGGGCATTCCCGGAGCGGCCATCCTTGATTTTCTGGACGAGGTACAGGCCAAGGACATTGAGCTGCACAGCTTTATGCTGCTTCGCCGCGGACAAGTGGCTGCGGAAGGCTGGTGGGGCCCGTATGCCCCGGAGCTGCCGCACATGCTGTTTTCGCTAAGCAAGAGCTTTACTTCCACAGCTATCGGTCTCGCGGTGCATGAGGGCCTGCTGTCTTTGGAAGACAAGGTCGTTAGTTTTTTCCCCGACGACCTGCCGGAGGAAGTCAGCCCGAATTTGGCTGCCATGAACATTCAGCATTTGCTGATGATGGGCACGGGGAATGACCAGGATACGATGGGAGCCATTGACCGCTGCACCGACGGGAATTGGGCCAAGGCCTTCCTGGCGGCGCCGGTAGAGCATACTCCCGGCACCCATTTTGTGTACAACACCGGGGCCACCTACATGCTCTCGGCCATTCTGCAATCCGTGACCGGGCAGACGCTGCTTCAATTTTTGCAGAAGCGGCTGTTTGAGCCGCTGGGCATTCACAACCCCACCTGGGATTCCTGTCCGCGGGGGATCAATACCGGGGGCTTCGGACTCAGCATCACGACGGAGGATATCGCCAAGTTCGGTCAGCTGTATTTGCAGCAAGGGGAGTGGAACGGGGAGCAGCTGATTCCCGAAGCGTGGGTAAAGGAAGCGACCTCTAAGCAGATCTCTAACGGGGACGGCGGGGAAAGCGACTGGGCGCAGGGCTACGGCTACCAATTCTGGAGATGCCGGCACGGCGCTTACCGTGGAGACGGGGCTTTTGGCCAGTTCTGCATCGTCATGCCGGAACAGGAGGCCGTGCTTGCCGTTACGAGCGGAACGAACCAGATGCAGGAGGTTATGAATGCCGTCTGGGAGCATCTGCAGCCGGCGATGGCCGGGGATGAACTCCCGTTAGATGATGAAGCCCAGGACCGATTGCAGGAACGGATCCGCAGCCTGCAGCTCGTCCCGCTGGCACATAGCGCAAAGCCGGAGCTGGAATCCGCCGTCAGCGGTAAAAACTACGTGCTGGAAGACAACGACATGAACTGGAGCCGGATTTCGGTCCGTTTCGAGGCCGATACGGCGGTGGTTGACCTGCATGAGAACGGCGGAAAGCACTTTATATTACCTCTGGGGCGCGGGAAGTGGCTGGAAGGCACTTCCGATCTGATCATGCCCCGGCAGACGTCGACGGTGTCGAGCTTTGCGTGGAAGTCCCAGGATACGCTGGAGCTGAGCATCCGCTTCATTGAAACGCCGTTTCATATCACGACGGACATCCGGTTTGAATCGGAAGATGCCATCGTGCTGGATCACCGGATCAGTGTATCCTTTGGTCCAAACGAAGCTCCGTCCATTACCGGGAGAGCTTGAGGCTTAGCTCTGGAATCATATAAACATACGGCTGCCGCAAGGTTTGAAATCAGGCATGCTCTTCTTTGAAGGGCATGCCTTTTTGCTGTGGAGCGGTCCGATATGCGGCTGGCGGGATGCCGGCTGCCGCCGAAAACACCCTTGTAAAATAGTGAACGGAGCCGAATCCCGTAACATCGGCGATTTCCTTGACGGAGCGGTCCGTTTCACGCAGAAGGTATTCCGCTAGCCGGACCCTTTCCTGCCGAACGTATGCTGTGAAGGTCATCTTTAGCTCCTTCTGAAACAAGCGTGCCAGGTGTCTACCGGATACATGAAAATACCGCGCAACATCCTCCAGCCTCAGCGGAGACTCCAGGTTATCCCGGATGAATTGCAGCGCCTGCCTTAGAGAAGCGGAGCGGGGCGGAGGCAGCGCCGGTTTGTGCTTTTGGCGGTCAGGTGTAAAGGTTTGCGGCAGCGCTGAAACGAGCGCCAGCACCAGCCGTTCCAGCGGAAACCGGGTGGTGTCCAGTTCGGCTGCTGCTTGCAGAATCGCTTTCCAGAGCAGGACGGCCGGGCTGTCTTCCGCTTCGTGAAGGATATAGGAGTCTGACTGCGCCAGCCGCGCAAACAGACTGTTCCAAAGCTCTGAGGTGCGCCCGGTATCCAGATCGAAGGCAAGCCATATGAGCTGCATCCCCGCGCTTTCAATGCGGTGAACACGGTAGGGATTGGAGATGAACAGCGTGCCTCTCGTTAACGGATGGGTCTGCCCTTCATCTACATACGTTCCTTCACCGCCCGCGACGTAACACATTTCAAAAAAAGAGTGCTTATGTTCCAGGTTGCTCCGGTGCTCCGAAAGGGCTCCCCAATAATGTACGCGTATGCTTAAATCCCCATCGGTCAGCTCCCCGACGGTTGAATCTAGTTGAGACAGGGCGTGTCCCCAGCCGTGATGATCCATTTCAGTTCCTCCTCATCCATTCGTGTCCGAATCCGACAAAAACAGGTTCCAATCAGGCAAAGACGCCTGGTGCCCGGTACCCCTATAATGAAGGCGTATTCATAAATTGCCATTTGAATGTTACGGGAGGGAACGGGAAGATGATTAGCAGAGAAGACGTAGAATTTTATAACGAAAACGGCTATTTGCTCGTCCGCGGCGTATTCAGTGCAGAGGAAGTCAAGGAAATGCAGCATGCGGTGGAGCGTACGATCGTCAAGGCCGCTGCGGCCAAGCAGGACGCCAACCATACCTGGCAGGGGGATTACATACCCCAGGACGAATTGAAAAAGCTGGTGCTCAAAGGCTTTCACGATCTGCAGTTTCACGACGCATGCTTCACCCGTGCCGTCGCACATCCGCGCATGGCAAGCATTCTGACGCAGCTGATCGGTCCCAACGTCCAGCTCCATCATACCAAAATGCTGGTCAAGCCGCCTGAGCAGGGGGCCGCTTTTCCGATGCACCAAGATTACCCTTACTTCCCCCATGATCGTCATACGATGCTTGCCGCCAGCGTTCACCTGGACGATGCGGATATGGAAAACGGCTGTCTGTGCGTCGTGCCTGGATCCCATAAGCAGGGACCGCTCCCCCATGTCGGCAGATATTACCTTGATCACCGCGATTACCCGGTTAGCATGGGTACGCCATGCCCGGCGAGCGCGGGGGATGTGCTGTTCTTCAACTACTTGACGATTCACGGATCCGACCGCAATATGAGCAGCCGGCCGCGCAGAAACGTGCTGTTCCAGTACCGTGATCCGGCCGATCCGCCGAGCCAGGAGACCCATATCGACTGGGGTATGGGCATGATGGTGGCCGGGGAGGACCCGCAGTACCGTCAATATCACGCCAAGCTGGAGCTGAATGTGTAAGCTGGTGCTGAATTCGTAATTTTCATAAATTCAAAAAAAGGCTGCCGCATCGAGGTGGTCTTTTTTTGTTTTTACCACATTTTCGCAAAACGACGCTATACAAAATACTTTGTTCAATATAACATATATAATATATCAAATTAAGAAATCAGACGATTAGACCATTTTTTTGGTCAGGATGAATGTTGCGAACCCATGTTCCAGCCGATAATATATATAACAAAATCTCAAATTAAAGTATGGTGATCCTGTTGAATGTTACCGCACGGACCCCGCTGTATCAAAAAATACAGCAGTACATCCGGGAACTGATCGAATCGGAAGGCTTAAAATCCGGCGACCGCATCCCGACGGAAAAGGAACTCATGGAACGCTTTGATGTGAGCAAGATTACGGTCGTGAAGGCACTGACCGGCCTCGCGAATGAAAACATCATCAGCCGGGTTCCCGGAAAAGGCAGCTTTGTCAGTGAGCCCGAGGCAGCGGAAGAAGCAGAGGTTCCGCGTCCGGTCTTTGGCCGGGCACCGGAAGAGGTGAAGCCGAGAATGGGGCTCATCGGGCTCGTAATGCCGTCCATTTACGATTATTTTGCCGTCCGTCTGATCGACGGCGTCCGCAAAGGGCTCAGCAGCAAAGGATACCGGACCATGATTCTGCTGTCCGAGGGAGACTTGGGGCACGAAAAGGAAGCCATCAAAACCTTGAAGCAGATCGGTGCGGAAGGGATTTTGGTTTTCCCTGTGGACGAGGAGCACTATAACGACGAAATTTTGAACCTGAAGTTCTCCGGCTATCCCTTCGTCCTGATCGACCGGTTCCTGCCGGGCGTCGAGACCAATTATATCGCTGCCGACGGGCGGCTCGGGACAAGGCTTGCTGTAGAGTATTTGTGGGAGCTGGGCCACCGTGAAATCGCCATTTGCTCCGATTCCCCACTGCAGACTGTCACCGTCCAGGAGCGCATCGAGGGCTATATGGACGCCCTAAAGGACAAGGGCGCTCTGATCAATCCGGCCCATATCATTACGGGCTTTCGGATCCATGCCTCGGATGAGCCGGAGAAGCATCCGCTGTACCGCTACATCCGCAGCGGTCTGGCGACCGCCTATATTACGCTGAACGGCAAGCTTGGCGTGCAGATCCAGCATATGGCAAAGAGAAACGGGCTGTCCATCCCGGGCGATCTCTCGATCGTCAGCTTCGACGATCCCACCTCCGTTGTGGAAGATCTCAGCGTTTTTACGCATATCAAGCAGTTTGAATATGAAATGGGCCTCCGCGCGGCGGAAACGCTGGTGGACATCATTGCGGAGGGGCCGGACCGGAGCGGCGGATACACGAAGACGCTGCTCGTTCCAGAACTGGTCGTCGGGCAGACGACAGGCCCCGTAAAACCGCGTTAATTCCCCATCGGAAGAAGCGATGCCGAACGAAAAAAGACCTTTTCACAACGAAAAGGTCTTTTTTATTTTTATTAACATATTGAATATGTTAAATATTTATATTATATTATGGTTAATCCAAGAGCTTCCAAGATTCTTCATCGTTTCAAGGGAGGTCAAGTAGATAAGAGAACAGTCTATATGTTATGAAATCGCTTACAACTTTTTTTGAGGGGAGGAAGACGTAAAAGCAAGCCCTTTGCCACAACCTGGACTATCCAAACTATCCGAAAACAGAGGTGGAGCTTATGAGTTCGTCAACACTGTGGAAGCGGATCTGGAAGCATAAGTTGTTTTACTTGTTCATGCTTCCGGGGATCATCTGGTTTTTTCTGTTCTCCTACGTTCCGCTTTACGGGGTACAGGTCGCTTTCCGCGATTATACGTTCGTGGGTGGTTTTTCCGGCAGCCCATGGGCGGGACTGAAATACTTCAAACAATTTTTCGATTACTACCAATCAACCGACATTATCCGCAATACCATCATCATCAGCCTGATGAAACTGATTATCGGATTTCCGATGCCAATCATCCTTGCGATCCTCCTCAATGAAATCCGAAACATGAAATTCAAGAAAACCGTTCAAACTTTATCCTATTTGCCTTATTTCATTTCCTGGATCGTCGTCGTGACCTTGATGCAGCGCCTCTTCGCCACCTATGGCGGGCCGGTTAACGACCTGCTCTCGTCAATGGGCGTCGAGCCGATCCAATTTCTGTACAACACTTCCTGGTTCTATGAAGTTATTCTCGGCTCAGATATTTGGAAGAACATAGGCTGGAACTCGATCATCTACATGGCGGCCATCGCCGGTATTGACCAGCAGCTGTATGAAGCCGCGAAAATCGACGGCGCCAGCCGTTTCCGCCTGATCTGGCACGTCACCCTGCCGGGCATCCGCAACGTTGCGGTCATTCTGTTCATTTTGGCGACGGGAAGCCTGATGAGCGCGGGCTTCGAACAGCTCCTGCTTCTGAGCGGTCCGTCCACTGCGTCTATCGGCAGCGTGCTTGACGTCCATGTTATCACCCAGGGCATCCAGCAAGGCCGTCTAAGCTATGCGGCGGCAGTCGGCTTGTTCCAGAGCCTGATCGCGCTGGTCCTGATCGTCACAGTCAACAGGATTGCGCGGAAAGTCAGCGACGTATCACTGTTCTAAGGAGGGAACCCCGTGGAGAAACGATCGTTTTCCTGGTTTACCGTATTGAATTACTTCCTGCTTTCGCTGTTTGCCTTTTCCATGATTTATCCGTTCATTTACGTACTCGTATATTCGCTTAATGACGGTAAGGATTCCATGCTGGGGGCGCTGTACTTCTATCCGCGGAAGTTCACGCTGGACAATTACGCCCAGGTGTTCGACAATGCGCAGATTTGGCAGGCTTACAAAATCACGATTTTGCGGACGCTGCTCGGCACGGTGCTCAGCGTGCTGCTCAGTACGCTGATGGCTTACGCCTTGTCCAAAAAAACGCTGCCTGGGCGCACGTTTTTCACCTTTTACATTTTTCTGCCTACGATTTTCAGCGCAGGCTTTATCCCGTATTTCATTACGCTGCAGAAGCTTCACCTGATCAACAACTTCTGGGTGTATGTCATTCCGTTCTTGTTCAATTTTATGCATATCGTCATCATTCGGACGTTTATTCAAGGCATTCCCGAAGAGCTCGAGGAAGCCGCCCGCATTGACGGTCTGGGCGATTTCCAGATCTTCATGCGCATCATTCTGCCGCTGTCCGGTCCGGTGCTGGCCACCATATCGCTGTTCGTCGGCGTGATGCACTGGAACGACTGGTTCACCGGCACCTATTACGTGTCGAACAAAAGCCTCATTCCGGTGCAAACCCTGCTTCAGCAAATGCTGACCGAAGCGGAAGCGCTGTCGTCCTCGATGCAGCGGGCGGCGCAGCAGGGAGGACAGACCGTCAATGTCAGTGCGGCGGGGGCTACGCCGGAGTCGCTCCGGATGGCGCTGCTCGTCATTACCGTATTTCCGATCCTGTGCATCTACCCGTTCCTGCAGCGTTATTTTGTCAAGGGAACGATGATCGGATCCGTCAAGGGGTAAGGATAGACGTCCTGCATGCGGGACTATATCATATACATTCATTCAAATTGGGAGGGTTCATATGAGAAAAAAGCGGTTTAAATTGGCAGCTTCTCTGATGGCGTTTACCCTGATATCCGGCATGCTGTACGGATGCAGCAGCAGCGGTGGCAGCGGCGACAGCGCGGACGGGGGAGACGGAGGCTCGGATTCCAAGACGGTCACGGTCACGGTGCTGAATAACTGGAACGGTTCTTCGGGTTCCGATTCCGAAACGAACCCTGTTCTCAAGGCCATTGAAGAGAAAACCGGCATCAAGGTGAAAATCGACTACACGAAAGGCAGCGAGGCCGAGAAGGTCAACACGATCTTTGCAACGCAGGATCTGCCGGACATTTATACCGGTCCTGCCTGGGGCGGCGAACTGGACGGCATCATCAAGGCCGCCAAAGAAGGCCAGCTCGTGGATTTGACGGACAAAATCGACCAGTATCCGAACCTGGCCAAGGCGATTGCCAAGGAAAACGTACCGCCGGCCCTGTACGAAAAGGCGATCGGCGGGATTGACGGCAAAAAGTACATGATGTTCCAAAACCAGCCGGCAACCGACAAGGACGTTAACGACTGGCTGTATGGATTTTACGTGCGGAAGGATATTGCCGACAAGGTCGGGGTCGATCCGCAGTCCGTGAAGACCAAGGACGATTTGTACAATTTCTTGAAAAAGATCAAGGATGCCAACCTGAGCGAAAACGGTGCGCCTGTCATTCCGCTCGGCGGCTTCCATGACGGCTGGGCGGTAGGCATCGGGAATACGATGTTCTACGGGGCCGACTACCAGGACAAAGGCGACGGCACGCTGGAGCATGTGTTCTTCACGAAAGCTTATGAGGATTACACGCTGTATTACCGCAAGCTGATTTCCGAAGGCCTGCTGGATCCGGATGCCTTTACGCAAACCGACCCGATCGCCAACGAGAAAATCAAGCAAGGGCGCATCGCGGTGCTGTCGGCGCACTATCCTGCCATCTTGGATGCTTCCAAGGAATATGTGAAAGCGCATCCGGGCAGCGATTATGTACCGGTTGGACCTTTGGAGCGCGCAGGGGCGGAACCGAACCGTCCGGTGGACCTGAACATTCAAGGCAATAACGTTACTGTCATTACGAAAAAAGCCAAAAACGTCGATGCCGCACTGAAACTGCTCGATTTCCTCGCTTCCGACGAAGGCTTTATGCTTGTGCATTACGGCATTCAGGGAACGCAATGGGATATGGTTGATGGCAAACCGACCGCCAAACAGGAATGGTTCGACAAGTTTACGGCGGACACGACAGGCAAGGCCAAGAAGAACGAAGGCATCAGCATCGGGCTGGAAAATATGACCGGCATGGACCGCATTAATTCGGTCGGCGGCGGAGATATTTGGGCGGACCAGGATCGCCTGAAAGCGATGGACAACGCGCGTAAAATTTTGCGTCCGAACGGCATTAGCGTCATTTCCGCTTTCAACCCGGGGGATGTCATCGCGAAATCGCCGCAATGGGATACGCTGAAGCCGTCCATGGACCAAATCGGCGACGTATGGAAGCAGGCGATCTTCGCCAAGTCGGACGACGCAGCTCTCAAGGTGATCAACGATCTGCGCGGGCAAATCAAAAACACAGGTTATGATGACGCCATGAAGTTTGTAAATGAAGAATTGAAAGGGAAAGAAGTCATCAAATTGTCGATGCCGAACTAAAAGGAGGGTTCACCCTTGAACAGCCGATTAGGAAGCAAGGGGCCGGAATGGACGGGATTTCAGGAATCTCGTCCCTATGGGCCGAAGTATGATCTCCGGACGGATTTCGTCATGGTTTACGGCATATCGGAAGATTTGCCGCAGCGCATTCAGGGCTGGAAGCAGGCAGGATACACGGTTCATCTGATGACTGGCGTGTCTTGGGGGGAGTACCAGGATTATTTATACGGCCGCTTTGACGGACGCAATCACTGGGATGAAGCCCAGGTCAACCGGGCAGGCGATCAGGTAAGTCACGGCAAGGATGTCCCGTATATGGTGCCGACCATCTCGTTCGCCGAATATTTGGCGACCCATATCAAGCAGGCGATCGACAGCGGGGTAGAGGCCATCCATATGGAAGAACCGGAATTTTGGGCAGCTTCGGGTTATTCCGAAGCCTTCAAGCGGGAATGGCGAAACTACTACGGCGAGGATTGGATTCCCCCGCACTCGTCGCCGGACGCCCAATACCGCGCTTCCAAGCTGAAAGCTTATGTGTACTACCGGGCGCTGGACCGCATCTGCAGCCAGATGAAGGAGTACGCGCTTGTCCACTACGGGCGGACGGTCCGTTTCTATGTTCCGACGCACAGCCTGATCAACTATACGCAGTGGCGGATCATCAGTCCAGAGGCGCTGCTCGTAAACATGCCGGCCTGCGACGGATTCATCGCCCAGATCTGGACGGGAACCTCCCGGACCGAAAATGTATACAAGGGTGTCCGCAAAGAGCGCACCTTTGAAACGGCATTTCTGGAGTATGGCGTCATGCAGGAACTGACCCGCGGCACGGGCCGCGAAATGTGGTTCCTTCACGACCCGATCGAGGACAATCCGCGGTATACATGGAAGGATTACGCGAAGAATTACCGCTCAACGGTCGTAGCTTCGCTGCTGCATCCGGGGGTCTCCCAATATGAGGTATGCCCTTGGCCTTGGCGGGTGTTCGAGCTGGGGTATCCGAAGGAGGACGGCAGCGGCAAGGAAATCATTCCGGCCGGCTATAAAACGTCCCTGCTCACCATCATGAACGTGCTGCGTGACATCCACCGGTATGACGGGGATGTGCAGGAAGGCGAGGCGACGACCGGGATCGGCGTTCTGCTGGCGAACTCCGCGATGTATCAGCGGGGGGACGTCGACCCGGATGAAGCTGATCGCAAGCAGGAGTTTAAGTACGACGGCACCTCAGGTACGGAAGAGCTGAGCGAAGCGCAGCAGGAGCTGTTGGACTGGTCGGCCTTTTACGGGATGGCGCTGCCTCTCGTCAAGGCCGGCATTCCGCTGCGGCCGGTCCAGCTGGACAATATCCTGACCTTTCCCGGATATTTGGCGGGTTACCGCGTGTTAGTGCTGAGCTACGAGCTGATGAAGCCGGAGCATCCCGGCATCCATCAGGTTCTTGGGCAGTGGGTTCGCGAGGGAGGCGTACTGATCTATTACGGCGACGGAAGCGATCCTTTCCACACCGTGCAGGAATGGTGGAACCGCGACGCCCGCCGCGCCTATGACCGACCGGAAGAGCATCTGTTCGAGTCGATGGGGCTTGGGCGTAATCCAGGGGAAGGTGAGCACCGGGTCGGCGATGGTGCCGTGCTGTACTACCGGCAGCATCCTGCCGAGCTGTCCCGCTCGGAAGCTGGCGCCAAGCAGGTCCTAGGCAGCGTGAAACAGGCGCTTCAATTACGCGGTGAGCGGGATTCCTACCTTGAGAGCGGCCTGCTTCACATCCGGCGTGGACCATATGTGATTGCGCATGCGCTCGACGAGCGGGACGCAGCGGAGCCCGCGGCACAGCTTGAAGGGTCGTTCGTCGACATCTTCGAGCCGGAGCTGCCGGTGCTGGACCGGGTGGAGCTTCAGCCCGGCGATGACCGCCTTCTGTTTGATTTGAACCATCCGGCTGCACAGTCGACAGACCAGCCGGCGATTCTTGTCAGCGCATCCCGGATTCGCGAGGAGCAATACCTTGATGGTAAGCTGACATTCGTCTCCGAGTCCCCTTCCGAGATGACGGTCAGCACGCGTCTTCGCGTCCCGGCCGCTCCGTCAGCGGTGACGGCAGGCGGACAGCCGGCGGCGTTTGCCTATGATTCCGGTTCGAAAACGGTTCTGATTCAATACCCCGGCGTGCCGGAAGGGATTGAGATTGTGGTCACTTGGCCGGAATAAAGGTCCCTGATTATATCTGACGGAATGATCATAATGAGAAAACCAGTAAGATGTTGAGTCAAAAAAACCGGCGGAGCCTATTGGGTCCGCCGGTTTTTTGCTGAATTTAAAGCGGATCGCATGAACGTATTCGGCCGATCAAAATTTTTTATCGGGGTGATGACAGCTTGTCCCGGCTTGTCCACCGGTTTGAAGCAGCCCTCTAATTTGTGTTAGAATAATCATATATGAATTTTTCACAAGAGGGGGGATAGGATGGCAGCATGGATGAATAGACTTCGGATGATGTTCATTGTCGTTCTTGGCGTTATTCAAATGGCAACCTTTCCCATTCCCTTTGAAGTAGAAGTATTCACTTCCCCTGCAAGTTCAACGGAAACCGAAACGGTGTACAGCCGGATCGATCCTCCAAGCAAACCGCTGGTACGTAAAACGCCAACCCTCATGCAGAGGCTTATCATGCTGGCGTCAGCTCTTCCGCTGTTTTTTGTGCTGCCGCTGCTGCTCTTGCTGCGTATTCCCAAACCGCGGCTTCCATTTGTTCCGTGTATTTTTCTCCGTAAAAAGTATTTGCTGCTGCTTCCGATTAAATTTACCTCGAGTTACGTGGCTTAATATCCTTCCTGTATAGACGGTTCCTTATTGGCGTGCGCCGGGGGCATCCTCGCACCTGGTCTGCAAAAAAAGCCGATAGCGGGACGGTTCGTTTCGTGTACCCAAAAATCGATGAATAAGCGTTGTTTTATTGATTCTTAAACGAAAAACGTTGAGGCGCCGATCGGCTTCTTTTCAAAGTGATTCCATGCGCAATTTCTTAGTAAATGGGTTATTTCATGGCTCTTAAAGCGATGGCTTAGGTGGATAGGCTTTGTGATACTTGGATGGTTTGTTTTTCTGCAAAGACTGGTCTAGGCATGAACGAGAATGGTAAAGGCAGGATTGATCCGGACTGATCTGATCTGGATTTACTTCTGATTGGTATGGCTTCGATGCCATTGTGTAGAGCTTTGTTGCGGCGTTATGAGTTGGAGTCGTGATTGTTGCGGATGCCATGTGCTTTTTTCGAAAAAAAGATGCATTCTGCCATTTGCAACAACCCAACAATATGTGAAATGTTTCTCAAATTAATCATGTAATTACAGGAGGCTATTCTCATGGATATTCGTGAGTCTGTATTGCCCGGGATCGGGATGAAATATGTAATGGATACCGCCAGCGGCGACCGGATGGTCGTGGTCATTCATGATGACGGCAGGCGTGAGCTTTACCATTTTTCGTACGAGGATTTGGACCAAAGTATTTCGATGGTGACCTTGGAAGATCCGGAAGCGCGGCAGTTGGCCGCCCTTGTCGGCGGCATGACGTACAAACCGAAGCAGCTCGAACGGGTGGAAATGGCGTTTGACGAGCTGACGATCGAGTGGTACCGGATCGAGCCGCATTATGCGTGCACAGGCAAATCAATCGGCGAACTGAACATACGGCAAAACGCCGGGGTATCGGTCATCGCCCTGATGGATAAACGCAGCGGAAAACAGGTCAATCCCGGCCCGGAAGCCGTGCTGAACGCGGAGGCGACGGTCGTCGCCATCGGGGAGCGGGAGCAGCAAAAGCGGTTTAAACAAATTTTAATGAACGGAAGCGGGTGAAAGGATGGAGCATTTGGTATTTGAAATCGGCTTGGCGATCGTACTCATTGCATTGGGGGGACTGATCTCTTCAAAGCTGCGTTTTTCGGTGATCCCTCTCTATATTTTGATCGGCATGGCAGTAGGGCCGCACGCAATGGAGCTGTGGCATTTCGACTTCCGGTTTATCGAAAGCGCACCGTTTATCGATTTTATGGGACGTATCGGCGTTTTGTTCCTGCTGTTCTACCTGGGACTCGAGTTTTCCGTCGGCCGGCTGATCAAGTCGGGACGGTCCATCGCTGTGGGCGGTTCGATATATATCGGCATTAATTTCACGTTGGGACTTATACTCGGGTTCTTCAGCGGGTTCCCGCTCGCCGAAACGCTGATTATCGCGGGGATTACGACGATCTCTTCCAGCGCGATCGTAGCGAAGGTGCTGGTGGACCTGAAACGGACCGCAAACGCGGAGACCGAAATGATTCTCGGCATCATCATGTTCGAAGATGTCTTCCTCGCTGTCTATATTTCGATTCTGTCCGGCTTTGTGCTGAGCGATTCCAGCTCGATCGGAGGCGTGCTGCTGTCGGCTCTCGTGTCGCTCGGTTTTATGCTCGCCGTCATCATCATCGGGCGCAAAGCAGTGCCATATCTGAACAAATGGCTGCGGATCCGCTCCAACGAGCTGTTTGCACTAGTGATCTTCGGCGCGCTGTTTCTGGTGGCGGGCTTCTCCGAAACGATTCACGTGGCCGAGGCGATCGGCGCGCTGCTGGTCGGGCTGGTGCTGGCCGAAACGGAACATGCCAAACGGATCGAGCATTTGATCATGCCGTTCCGGGATTTTTTCGGGGCGATCTTTTTCTTCAGCTTCGGCCTCTCCATTGACCCGATGTCCCTGGGCGGAAATGCCATATGGCTTGCACTGGCGGCGGTCATTGTGACGCTGATCGGGAACTTCAGCGCAGGTATGCTGGCCGGGCGGACGGCTTCGCTGTCTCCGAAAGCTTCGGCCAATATCGGGCTGACGATCGTATCGCGGGGCGAATTTTCGATCATTATGGCCAATCTGGGCAAAGACGGAGGTCTGATGGAAATACTCCAGCCGTTTTCGGCGATCTACGTGCTGATCCTGGCCATCCTGGGTCCGCTGCTAACCAAGCAGTCGAAATCGATTTTTGTTTTTTTGAATCGCTGGATCAAATTCAAGGACCGAAAAGCGGGGATTCAGAAGGAAGAGGCGCTGTAATAGCCGGAAGATGTGCATGGTATACTTCCCGGATTAACGCGTGATCAAGTGTGCAGCATCCTGTTTGGGGAAATGCGATCCCATCCAATGAACTTCCATTACAGTTTAGGGAGGGAAGGTTATGCATGATCCGATCAAACGGACCGTAAGGTCATGAGAAAAACAATAGGAGGTTCAGGCAGTAACGGTAAGCATGCCATTTTCAAATCGGTCATCGGTGGCATCGCCGCTTCGGTCGGCGTCGAGCTGTTTCTGCATCCGCATGAGCTGATTGCCGGCGGTGTCACTGGTATCTCTGGCCTGGTTTCATTTCACACCAATAACCATTTCGGCATCCTGCTGGTGCTGTTCAATTTACCGCTGCTGTTCTTTTATTCTCTTCTGGGCCAAAAAAAAGTCATGCTCCAGGTGCTCCCGGGTCTGCTTGCATTTGCCGGATCGGCGTTTCTGCTGGCGCCGCTTCCGGCAGTCAGCGGCGAGCCGGTGATTGCCGCACTGGCAGGCGGCCTGTGCCTTGGTTTCGGCGGCGGGCTGGCCGTCAAATCGGGCGGCCTGCTGGATGCGCTCGGCCTCGAAAAAACCGACCGCATCCGTTCGGCCGGGATTCAAGCGGGCACCCGCCCGGCCATCTCCGTGGAGCGGCTGCTGCTGCTCTGCCACGCCCTGGTGCTGGTCACCGCCGGCGCCGCTTTGGGATGGGAGCGGACGCTGTACTCCGCGTTCGCCTGCCTGGCGGCCTATGAAACCGCCGGAATCGTCATTTTCGGGTTTCGCCGGTTGGCCGGCGTGACTACAGCGAACCCCCGGCAGGTGGAGGCCGGGCTGAAAAGCCGGCTGCGGCTTGAGGGACTCGCATGGAATGAGACGGAAATCGGTCAGGACCCTGAGAGTGAACATGGGCGGAGTCCCGCTCAGACGCGATTGATGTACAGCGTGCATCTGCTGGATGTGCCGCGCTTTAAGGCGGTAGTACGCAAAGCTGATGCGCAGGCGGAGATTGTGTGGATCGAACGGTCGGCAAAGAAGTAGCTCGCTCGGTATCCCAAAATAACTGCAAAAATTTTATGCAGGATGAGGGCATTAGAATCAAAATAGATGCGAAAGTGCAGTTCATTTCCGGTGAAACGGTCGCCTGAGGCCTTTTTTCCCCAATAACTGCACTTTTGCAGTTATTGGGGAAAAAAGAGCGCTTTTGACCGAAAATAGATGCACTTTCGTCTCTATTGATGAATGGGGGAGCGGTTCATCCCAAAACGTCGTCACAAGGCAGAACGCCGCCCATCATGCTCCTGCACTTATTTTTCCGCACGGTGCGTGCGTTTTATGCCATCTGCAAATATTAACCAGTCGGTAATTTTTGAAAGCGCTATTGTCAAAGGTGAAGCGATGTGTTATTTTATGTGTGTAACCGGTTCCACATTTCGAGGTGATAATGACAGATGGTAACGATCAAAGATGTAGCACGCCATGCAGGGGTTTCGGTCGCAACCGTATCCCGGTGCATTAACGAAACAGGATACGTTCATGCCGATACCCGCAAGAAAGTGGAGGATGCGGTTAAAGCGTTGAATTACGCGCCGAACGAAGTTGCAAGATCATTATACAAACGCAAGTCAAGGCTGATCGGACTTTTGCTGCCAGACATTACGAACCCCTACTTCCCACAATTGGC
Source organism: Paenibacillus sp. XY044 (assembly GCF_002257645.1). GTDB lineage: Bacteria > Bacillota > Bacilli > Paenibacillales > Paenibacillaceae > Paenibacillus_AQ. The sequence continues at coordinate 838,792 of NZ_NQMO01000001.1, forward strand.
GCGGGGTGTAGAGGACGGCATGCAGGCCAACGATTTCCGCATCATCTTTGGCAATAGTGATGAGAACGAGCAGAAGGAACAGGAATACATCCAGACCTTCATTCAAAATAACGTGGTCGGCGTCATTTCCTCAACAAATCGTCCGGATTCGGACATTTATGCCAAGCTGAACATCCCGGTCGTGTTTCTGGACCGAACGTCCAGCGACAGTCCGTCGGTGTACTCGGACGGACGCAAGGGCGGACGGCTGGCGGCCCAGGAAATGATCGCCCGCGGCAGCAAGCGGATCACGGTCCTGCGCGGACCCGTACATATCCGTCCCGCCCAGGACCGGTTCCAGGGCGCCGTCGAGGTACTCGAGGAAGCGGGGATCGACTACAACGTCATTCAGACATCGTCCTTTTCCTTTGCGGAAGCGGAAAGCTGGGCCAAAGAGCTGTTCGCCAAGCATCTCGACACCGACGGGGTCATCGCCAGCAACGATATCGTGGCGACCGCCGTTCTGCATGAGGCTCAGCGCCTCGGCAAGCGCGTGCCGGAGGATGTGCAGGTGATCGGTTTTGACGATATCCCGCTCAGCAGCCTGCTCTCCCCGTCGCTGTCAACGATCCGGCAGCCGGCATACGACATGGGCAAGGAAGCGGCGCTGCTGCTGATCCGCCTGATCGAGCAGGGAAAAGTGGACAATCGAAATATACAACTGCCCGTTTCTTTCGTAGAGCGGGATACGACCAGAAAGGTGGATTAAGATGGCTAACATTTGCGTAATCGGAAGCAGCTCGATGGACCTGGTAGTGACATCGTCCAAACGTCCGGGAGCGGGAGAGACCGTTCTCGGAGAGAGCTTTAAAACCGTGCCTGGAGGCAAAGGAGCCAACCAGGCGGTGGCAGCGGCCCGCCTCGGAGCCACTGTTAACATGATCGGCCGGGTGGGGGACGACCACTTTGGCGAAGCGATTTTGAACAATTTCCGTGCCAATCAAGTTTCTGTAGACGATGTGGAACCGGTTACAGGTATGGAAAGCGGAACGGCTCACATTGTGCTGGCCGAAGGAGACAACAGTATCGTCGTCGTCAAAGCAGCAAATGATGAAGTTACACCGGCTTACATCGACAAAGCCATGCAAGCAATCACCACCGCGGGTATGGTGCTGATTCAGCAGGAAATTCCCGAAGAAACGGTGGAGCACGTCAGCCGAATCTGTGCTGAGCACGGCGTCCCGCTGCTGCTGAATCCCGCCCCTGCGCGTCCGATCAAGAATGAAGTGATCGAGAACGCGGCGTACATTACGCCGAATCAGCATGAGGCTGCGATCATGTTCGGCGATGACCGCGTATCCGAAGCGCTTCGCAAATATCCGAACAAGCTGTTCATTACCGAAGGCAGCAGCGGCGTGCGTTATTTTGACGGACAGAAAGAGGTTGTTATTCCATCCTATAAAGTCGAAGCGGTCGACACAACCGGCGCTGGAGACACCTTTAACGCCGCCTTTGCCGTAGCGCTCGCCGAAGGCAAGCCGATCGCGGACAGCGTCCGGTTCGCCAACCGTGCCGCTTCGCTGTCGGTCATGAAGTTCGGTGCGCAGGGCGGCATGCCGACGCGACAAGAAGTGGAGGAGAGCCTGTAATGAAAAAACATGGGATGCTGAACAGTCACATTGCCAAAGTCCTCGCCGACCTCGGCCATACCGACACGATCGTGGTGGCCGATGTGGGCCTTCCCATCCCCGAAGGGGTCACGAAAATCGACCTCGCCCTGAAGCTTGGGAATCCGAGCTTTGAAGAGGTCGTAAGTTCCATAGCGGAGGACATGGTCATCGAAAAGGTCATCGTCGCCGCGGAAATGAAAGCGGATAACCCGCAGGCGCAAGCCTACATTGATCATACATTTGCGGATTGCCCGATTGAGGACGTGCCTCACGAACAGTTTAAAGCTTTGACCCGCAGAGCCAAGGCGGTCATCCGGACCGGAGAAGCCAAGCCGTTCGCCAACTGTATTTTGCAATCCGGCGTCCATTTTGGATAAAGAGGAGGAACCCTTATGCACATACAAATGCAAGGCATTTATAAATCCTTTGGCACTAACCACGTGCTGAGCGGTGTGGATTTTGAGCTGCGGGAAGGCGAAGTTCACGCCTTGATGGGGGAGAACGGCGCCGGCAAATCCACCCTGATGAACATCCTGATCGGTCTGCATCAGCGGGATGAGGGCGTCATCAAGATCGATGGCAAGGAAACGTATTTTCCAAATCCGAAGGAAGCGGAAAAAGCGGGCATCGCTTTTATCCACCAGGAATTAAACGTGTGGCCGGACATGACGGTCATTGAAAACCTGTTTATCGGCAAGGAAATGACGACGAAGTTTGGACTGCTGAACAGCAAAGAAATGAAAACGCTGGCAAAAGCCCAATTCGACAAGCTGGCGGTAGACATCCCGTTTCAGCGCGAAGCCGGGGAATGCTCGGTAGGCCAGCAGCAGATGATCGAGATCGCCAAGGCGCTTATGACCGACGCCAGAGTTATCGTCATGGACGAGCCGACGGCGGCGCTGACCGAGCGGGAGATCCGCAAGCTGTTTGACGTCATTGCCGCGTTGAAAAAGGAAGGCGTTTCCATCGTCTATATTTCGCACCGGATGGAAGAAATTTTTGAAATCTGCGACCGGATCACGGTCATGCGCGATGGTAAAACGGTGGACACCAAAGACATTCCGCACACCAACTTTGACGAGGTCGTGAAAAAGATGGTCGGCCGCGAGCTGACCGAGCGTTACCCGCAGCGAAACCCGTCGCCAGGCGACGTCGTGCTCGAAGTGAAGAATGTTACCCGCAAGGGGCTGTTCGATAATGTCAGCTTCCAGGTGCGTTCGGGCGAGATCGTCGGCTTCTCCGGCCTGATGGGTTCGGGACGGACCGAGATCATGCGCGCCCTGTTCGGGCTGGATCATCTCGACAGCGGGGAAATTTGGGTCAAGGGTAAGAAAGTCCATATCCGCAAGCCGGACGACGCGGTCAAACGCGGCATCGGTTTTATAACGGAGGACCGGAAGGATGAAGGACTGCTGCTCGATTTCACGATCCGCGAAAATATGGTGCTGCCAAGCCTGTCCGGCTTTACGTCCAAAGGCTTTATTTCCGGCAAACGGGAAAAAGACTTCGTCGACCTTCTGATCAAACGGCTGCAGATTAAGACGCAGTCCATGGAAACCGCGGCAGGCGACTTGTCCGGCGGTAACCAGCAAAAGGTCGTCATCGCCAAATGGGTCGGCATCGGCCCGAAAGTGCTGATCCTGGACGAGCCGACGCGCGGGGTCGACGTCGGGGCGAAGCGGGAAATCTACCAATTGATGAACGAATTAACCGAACGCGGCGTTGCGATTATTATGGTCTCCTCCGAGCTGCCTGAGGTGCTGGGCATGAGCGACCGGATTCTGGTCGTCCATGAAGGCGAAATCAGCGGGGAACTGAGCAGAGAAGAAGCCACGCAGGAAAAAATAATGACGTTAGCAACAGGGGGACAGTAACATGACAACCATTCAAGACGCTAAAAAGCCAAAAGGCTTTCAACTATCGCAAGTGATGCAAAAGCTGGGCCCGCTGCTGGGGCTGATCATTCTGATCATTATCGTGTCGGTGCTGAATCCGAGCTTTTTGGAACCGCTTAACATTTTGAACCTGCTCCGTCAGGTATCGATCAACGCGCTCATCGCGTTTGGCATGACCTTTGTTATTCTGACAGGCGGCATCGATTTGTCCGTCGGTTCGATATTGGCTTTGTCCAGTGCGTTTGTCGCCAATATGCTGGTGTCGGGCTTTGATCCGATTCTGGCGATCATCATCGGCTGTCTTCTCGGCGGCGTGATGGGTATGGTGAACGGCCTGCTCATTACGAAAGGCAAAATGGCGCCGTTTATCGCGACTCTGGCGACGATGACGGTATTCAGAGGCTTGACGATGGTGTACACGGACGGCAATCCGATCACTGGACTTGGCGACAGCCGTCTGTTCCAACTGTTCGGGCGCGGATACGAGCTCGGCATCCCGGTACCGGCCATCACGATGATCATTACGTTCGTCATTCTGTGGGTCATTCTTAATAAAACGCCGTTCGGTCGTAAAACCTATGCCATCGGCGGCAACGAAAAAGCATCGATCGTATCCGGTATCAAGGTACCGCGCGTAAAAATTATGATCTATTCCCTGGCAGGACTGCTGTCGGCTCTGGCCGGCGCCATCCTGACCTCCCGCCTGAACTCGGCGCAGCCGACGGCGGGCACATCCTACGAACTTGACGCCATCGCGGCGGTCGTCCTCGGCGGCACGAGCTTGTCCGGCGGACGCGGACGCATCGTCGGCACCCTGATCGGCGCGCTCATCATCGGTACACTGAACAACGGTCTGAATTTGCTCGGCGTTTCTTCCTTCTACCAAATGGTCGTCAAAGGGATCGTCATTCTGATCGCCGTCCTGATCGACCGGAAGAAATCCGCATAAGAAGGAGTAGATCATCATGAAAAAAATTACGCTAATTGTAGCAGCACTCTTGTTGATTCTGACCACGGGCTGTTCGCTGGAACCGCCGGAATGGGCCAAGCCCAAGACGGGCGGCGATATCAAGGAAATGAAAATCGGCTTGTCCGTCTCCACGTTGAACAACCCGTTCTTCGTCTCGCTGAAGGACGGCGTGGTGGCCGAGGCCAAGAAGCAGGGCATGGAGACGATCGTCGTCGACGCCCAGAACGACTCGGCTAAGCAGAGCAATGATGTGGACGACCTGATCCAAAAAGGGGTCAACGTACTTCTGATCAACCCGACGGATTCCGCCGCGATTTCCACGGTGGTGCAGAACGCCAACGATTTGGGCATTCCGGTCATTACGCTGGACCGTTCCTCGGACAAAGGGGACGTGAAAGCGCTGGTCGCATCGGATAACGTCAAAGGCGGAAAAATGGCGGCCGAATACATCGTGAAGATGCTCGGCAAAAGCGCTAAAGTCATCGAGCTGGAAGGCGTGCCGGGGGCATCCGCAACCCGCGAACGCGGCAAAGGCTTCCACGAAGTGGCCGATACCGAGCTGAACGTCATTGCGAAGCAGGCGGCCGATTTTGACCGGACCAAAGGTCTGAACGTCATGGAAAACCTGCTGCAGGGCAACCCGGACGTGCAAGCCGTCTTCGCCCACAACGACGAGATGGCGCTCGGCGCGATCGAAGCGATCCAGAGCTCCGGCAAAAACATCCCGGTTATCGGGTTTGACGGCAACGAGGACGCGCTGAACTCGATCAAAGCCGGCAAGCTTACCGCCACCGTGGCGCAGCAGCCCGAGCTGATCGGCCAGATGGCCGTGCAGGCGGCGAAGGACGTGCTGCAGGGCAAAACGGTCGATAAATCGATCCCGGCACCACTGAAGCTGGTGACGAAGGATCAGCAGTAAGATCGCAGTGAAGAGGTAGATTAGAGAGATCGATTAGCGAAGTGATAGGTATTCATCATAGAATCAGATGATTTGAGAACGGTTATGCCCCCTCGGTCCATCGACGCGAAAGCATTGCGAAGGATGGATGGGGGCTTTTTTTTGTGTTCGACGATGGCTGGGAGAGAGGGGCCCTAGGCACATCCCCATAGGCATCTGCATATTTTACAGCATACATGAATGCAAAATTGCTATGACAGAAGGGCAGGAACCTTTCCCAATGACTTCATACATGGATTATACGTCTCCATCCACGCAGTTTACGTTTGACTTGAATACAAACCCACTGTTTCGCAAAGACGCGAACAATTATATTAATGTACTCGGCATCGCTAACCTAAACACGCTGGAAAACACATCGCTGCTGGATATTTTTCTCAGCAAGTCGAATGTGGTGGAGCCCCACTATCATCAGAACGCAGCTGAGCTGGTATATTGTATATCTGGCGCTGCGGTCGTATCGCTGATCAATCCGTTTACGAACGAACTCCTCAATTTTCCGATCACGCCGGGCCAAGTGGCGAACGTTCCCCAGGGATGGTGGCACTACGAAATTGCGACCGTCGACCACACGCATTTATTGGCGATCTTCGACGCGCCTACGCCGGAAGTCATTCTTGGCTCTGACATTTTGAAAATAACGCCACCGGAAATTTGGGCCCACTCGTACTGCATGGACGAAGCGAAAGTAAAGGATACGTTCGCCCCGGTTCAGACGAGAACCTACATCGGCCCGCCAAGAGATTGTAAAGGCGAGGTTCAAGGAGCCGCGGCCAATAAGGCATATCCGAATCAGCTAAACCCTGTTTCACAGCATCCGAACAGTGGTTATCCGAATGAGCTAAGTCCCGTTTCACAGCATCCGAACAGTGGTTATCCAAATCAGCTAAGTCCCGTTTCACAGCATCCGAACAGCGGTTATCCGAATCCGCAAGTCCCGATCATGCATTATCCCCATAGCGGTTATTCGGACGGAAGGTATCCATACAGACAGCACCTTAATCAACCGCAGGCCCAAACGCTTCCGCCCCAGCCGACGTATACAAACATGGCCCAGAGTGCGCCCCGCGAACCGGAACGGGGATATCAGTATCCGTACCATATGGTTTAAAGACTCGTCCGACGAGACCTGAAAGACCACGAAAACTAAAAGAAATTACTTCCTGCTGTGCAGAACCAAAACACGTACAGAAAAAAATATATCTACGGAACAAACCAGTCGCGTATCCATCATGAAAGCTGCCTCTTCATTCGATGGGGACGCTCAACAATACCGATCCTGTATATTTAGAGTCTACAACCAAAAACAGACCGACACTTCAGCGCATAAGGCGCAGTGTCGGTCTATTGGTTTTTCCTAGGCTTACGCTGAGGTAACAGGGTAAAGGCACACCATTCCGGGCGATGTCACATATTTTATCAAGAATCTATCCTCCAAATGAGGTGCATACAGTGAAGCAGCTGGAGAAGTTATTGAAAAAAACAGCCGTCAGCCGTCCGAGCAAAACGACAAGTCGTCAAATCGTCGTGTTCAAAACGCAGCAGGATTATCGTCAGTGCCTTAAAATGCTCAACGTTAATGGAATCAAACCGGTGAAGTCCGTGGACAGCCACCGGCTGATCTGCTGTCATTTTCACCGCTCCACCGATATGAAAAAAATTAAACAGCACCCCAGTGTCGCCTATATCCAGCGGGATTCCAAAGTGAAGGCGCACGCCATCAAACCTGCTGTCACCAAACGCGGCGGTGCGCGCAAGCGTAAAGTAACAAAGAAAAACTCATTGGTGGACGCGGCCAAAATTCCCTGGAATGTCAGCAGGGTGAAATCACCCCGGCTGTGGAACAGGACGATGGGCCAAGGGGTAAAGGTGGCAATCATCGATACGGGTATCGCCAAGCATCCGGATCTGTGTATAGCCGGTGGCGTAAACACCATTACGGGCGGATCGTTTCAGGATGACAACGGGCATGGAACGCATGTGGCCGGAATTGCGGCAGCCACCGGACGGCAAAAAATTTACGGCAATGCGCCCAAAGTAAAACTGTTCGCCGTAAAGGTGCTGGATCAAAACGGAAACGGCTTCGTTTCCGACATAGTGGAAGGGATCGACTGGTGCCTGAAACGTGGAATCAAAGTGATGAACATGAGCTTTGGGTTGACCGGATCAGGTAACAATAAGGCGCTGCAGGACGCCATCAAGCGGGCTGCCAAGCAGGGGGCTGTCATTTCGGCGTCCGCCGGGAACGAGGGGACGACGTTCAGCCCGTTGATCGATGCCCCCGCCCGTTACCCCGAGACCATCGCCGTTGCAGCGACGGATCGGTTGAACAGAGTCGCCGATTTTTCGAGCCGGGGGAACGGCATATCCGTGGCGGCGCCGGGCGTCAATATTTTGTCGACACTGCCCGGGGACGAGTACGGCAAAATGTCGGGTACCTCGATGTCGGCTCCCCACGTGACCGGCGGCGCCGCACTGCTGAGGTCCCTTTTCCCAAGGATGAGCCCGGCCGAAATTAAGCGCCGTTTCGAAGCCAGCGCGCTTCGGATTCAGGGAGGCAGGCAGGCGGTAGGCGCCGGACTGCTGCAGGTTGCACCCGCAGCGGTTGCATCAGGATACAGGGTCCCAAGCAAGGCGCAGCGCTTGAAAAAAGCAAAGTCTGTGTCCCGACCGGTATTGCTGATCCCGTCCGGGCAAAGCAAGGGCTGATATGGAGCGGGCGCAAAGCCTGCTCCTTTTTTCATGGAGTGAAATGAGGGGGGATGAATGGTTTATAACAGGCCGAAAGATCCGAATTGCTTGCAAATGAATAGCATTCGGTGGACATTCTTTTTTTCGTGATAGGTGTAAAGTACGGACTTCGCTTGAAAAATATGGTATATAGTAAGTGAAGAAACTGCGAAAGGGGAGCGGGATGGAAATAAAAAAATATCGGATCCTTCGTTTATTCCTCTTACAAGGACTTATACCGGAAGATCGGGAGCTGAAAGACCATGTCCGAGCGCTGGAGAAAAAAATATCCGGCTAAAAAAGCAGATACAGCCGACAAATGGTTTAAAAAAGATTTTTTTCGAAATCGGGATTCATACACCTTCAAAACGGGGAGGAATGCATTTTGCAATTCATACTGGCGGTTTTATTGCTTGTCTCCCTGCTGTCAGGCACGGAAGACAAGAAAGAGGCAGCAGCGGGCACGGACGATTGGCGGCAGAGTCCCGCGTTTACGATTCCCAAACCTGGACCTGAGGGAACGCCGATGCCGTATGGGCTTATAGGAAGCAAAAACAAATTTGCCATTGTGGACGGATTGGTGCAGGCCGATACGAACAACAAGCAGTTGTTACATTTATGGGGAGACACACCGGAAGAAGTCAGGTGGCTGCTCGATAAAAAGGTGGAAGTGATCGGAACCAGCCGGGAAACAGGTGAGCAGGTGACGGCTTTTGAAGGGATGACGCAAATCCAGAATGACGATCCCGTGAAGGAACCGCGGGAGTATGTCGAGTCTGTTGGCTATCTGAAATTGCCGACCAAAGGATTATGGAAGCTGGATGCATACATCGACGGGAAACCGAAGGGAAGCATTGTTATCGAGGTACAAGACAAGCCCAGGCAGCAGTGACCCATGACGACGGGCCCAATCAAGCGGACCAAGTTTTCATCGTTCAACTTGAACGGCACCGGTAAAGAACGGCTATATTATTATTTTCTATTGTGTCCCGGCAGTCTATATGAGTAAATGAAATAGCAATTTAGGCTTGAAAGACAGAGCCTGATACGAAAAGAGTTGGAGGAGATTGCTCATCAAAACGTTGTTTCAATATAATTGGCAGGTTCGCGAAGATTGGTTCCGCTGGTGTGAAGACGTTCCGGAGGAGGAGCTGCTTCGTACCCGCATTGGCGGAGTGGGCGGGATTTTGCATACCCTGTTTCATATCGTCGATGTGGAATGGAGCTGGGTTCGCTGCCTGCAGGGGAAGCCTGATTTCCAGGAAAGCTTTGACGGGTACCGCAGCCTGGATAAGGTGCTGAAACTGCAGGAAGCGTTCAAACCGGAAGTGGAAGAGTTTGTTTACGCCTGGAATGAGGATTGGGAATACAAAGTATATCGCGATATCCATCCGGATGGCCATCCCGTTGAGGACAGATGGGGTGAAGTGGTCCGGCATATGATCGCTCATGAAATCCACCATGTCGGACAGCTGTCCGTCTGGTCCAGAGAACTTGGAATAAAGCCCGTGTCCGCCAACCTGATCGGCCGGGGCTTGATGAATCATAAAGCATAATGTACGTTTGTCAGGGAGCGCTTCTATGGTTCCTATGACATCAGAATTTTCGAAATCCAATGAGGCAAACCGTGTTTCGATCCGGGCATTCGGTAGAAATCACGGTTTTTTTGCTGTGTCGGGAAAAGGCGGCGCTTCGCTGCGGGCAAGGAATGCTGAGCAGTCGCTGGCTGTCTTTTGGGCGGCTTGTGGTGCAAAATTTCTTTTCAGAAGCCCCATGCAAATATCGGTGCAAATAAGGGGCATATCCGGTATACTGCTTGGTATGAAGGAGGATGAAACCGATGGGCTACACGGACGAGGTGTCGAAGGAATTGTACAGCTACCTTCCCCCTCTCACCAAGAAGGACGATTTCGACGAGTTTTGGGAGACGACCATCAGGCAGGCCAAGGAGGTTCCGCTTGACCCTGAGCGTACGCTGATTGAATATCCGGCGCGCCATGTGAAGGTTTACGATATTTCGTATTGCGGGCTGGATGAGACGAGAATTAACGGCTGGCTGATCGTTCCCGCTTTTGTGAACAAAGAAAAATATCCCTGCCTGATTCATTACCATGGTTTTAACGGCAGCAGAGGCAAGCCTTCCGAGCTGATGCACTGGGTGATGATGGGCATGGCCGTATTGTCGGTGGACTGCCGTGACCAAGGCGGACGGACCGGCAACAGCGCTTCATACTCGCATGGATATGTGGCAAACGTGGCCAGCAAAGGCGTACATAACAAATGGGAATATTATTACCGGTATGCATATATGGATGCGCTGAAGGCGATCGATTTTGCCTGCGCTCAAGCGGATATCGACGCTTCGAAAATCGTGATCGAGGGCGGCAGCCAGGGCGGGGCGCTCGGTACGGCGGTATCCGCCCTGGACGACCGGCCTGTGCTGGCGATGGTCGACGTGCCGAGCAACAGCAACCTCGTTTGCCGGATCGAAGGCAACCACGGGGCTTTTGCAGCGGTAGCGGAGTATTTGAACCGCCATCCGGAACAGACGGATCTCGTCATGGACAACCTGAGCTATTTTGACACGATGAATTTGGCCGATCGCATCACGTGCCGGGTGCTGGCCAGCGTCGGACTCAAGGATGAAACCTGTCCGCCCCAAATGTATTTCGCCACCTATAACAGAATCCAAAGTGACAAGGACGTTGTCATCTATCCGTTTAACGGACACGAAGGCGGGGGGTCAGGCCAGACCGAGGTTAAACTAAAGTATTTGCAGACGCATTACCCCGAGTGGTTCACGGAATTGCAGAAAGTTTCGGATTGACCAGGAACGTATGTTCCGGTATGATATTTTCAAGACAACCTGCTGTTATGAACACAGAGCTTATGAATCCATCTTTGGAAGGGGAATGCAAATGAGCGGCAGTACCGCCTTATTGGTCATTGATGTGCAGGAAGGAATGTTCGTACCGGAATATCCTGTATTCGACGGCGAAGCTTTGCTGGACAAGATCCAAGGTCTCATCACAGGGGCACGTTCAAGCGGTGTACCTGTCGTGTACATTCAGCATAACGAAGAACCGGGAGAACAGCTGGAGCCGAACAGCTTTGCATGGCAGATCCAGTCCCGAATCGCTCCTGCTGAAGGGGAGATCATCGTTCAGAAAATTACGCCCGACGGGTTTCATGAGACGGATTTGCAGGAGAAGCTGGAGTCGCTTGGCGTACAAAGGCTGATCGTGTCCGGAATTCAAACCGACATGTGCGTGGAAGCTACCAGCAAGCGTGCAGGACAGCTCGGCTATGATGTGGTTGTCGTTGAGGACGCCCACACCACATATGACCAAGGAAGCAAGACCGCCCGGGAGATCATTGAGGAATACAATGGCATGTTCCGCGATTTTGCGAAGGTGCAGCCTGCAGCAAGCATTGAATTCTAAAGAAGCCTCGGATCCCGGTCAGAATGAACGGTCAGCCATCATCATTTTTTTGGCATAATCGAGAAAAGAGCCTGCGTCAGTGGTGATGGGGCTCTTTTTCTGTGCAGTGAAAGCAAGTAATGGGCAAGGGAACAAGAGAAGAAGGAGGGGGAGGGAGGCCTCACATCTTTCCTATTGGGACGGATTGTTTTATAGGTATAAACTATTTGAATTATATGATTTATATATTAGAACTATAACGATACATTGTGTAAGCTTAACCTGAACCCAATGATCCGGTCATGAAAAGGAGGCTGCAGCAAATGAACAATGAATCGATTAACCGGCGTACCGAATTATCCGGCAAACTGACGGACGTTCTTCATGCCAGAACGCTGGCATCATCGCATCCCATACTGAATGGAATGTTGATGGAAGGCATGTCGGTGCTGGATGTGGGATGCGGCACCGGGGCGATTACCCGCGGCATTGCGGAAGCGGTCGGTCCAAAAGGCAGCGTCGTCGGGGTAGATCAAAACCCCCATTTGATTGTGCAGGCTCGGCAGGAGTACGGAAAAATCCCCGGGCTTTCGTTTGCCGAAGGCGATATTTACTCGCTCGAGGAAGCGCTGCAGGGTTATCCCGCGTTCGATATCGTCACCTGCGCACGGCTCATGGTCTGGCTCCCGGACCCGTTGGCGGCGCTGAAGGCTATGGTCAAGGCGGTGAAACCGGGAGGAAGGATCGTCATTGCCGACTATAATCACGAAAAAATCGCTTGGTCGCCGCGGCCGCCTGCCAGCATGCTCGCGTTCTATTCCGCGTATTTACGCTGGCGGGAGGATGCCGGCCTGAACAACCGGATTGCGGACGATCTTCCGGACCTAATGCGGCAGGCAGGACTGGGGCAGGTCACGGCTACGCCTTGCCATGAAGCGGTGCGGCGGGATGATCCCGCATACCCGCATCGTTCCAGCCTGTGGGCGGATACGGCTTCCAGCCGGGGCCCGCAGATGGAGCGCGATGGATTCATATCACGCGGGGAATATGAACAGGCGGAGCGGGAGTACCGCCACTGAGTTCAGTCCGAGGCCGAATCCATTACGATGTATATGCTCACTGTCGAGGGGGTCAAGTCTTAGGATCGGATACGGCTATGCCTGCGGCAAAAAAAGGACCACGGAAGGTGAGCAACGACAGAATCCGTGCCATCTCCGCCGGCGTTTCCTGTCTTCCGCCCATCAGCCATTGCTGGATAATGCCGAGATGGGCGGAAGACACGTAAGACAGGAAATAATCGGCGGGGACCTGCAGGTTCTCCTTGCGGATCAGCGGAGATAAGTTTTTCTCCAGCAGGTTTTTCCGAAACATCGTTTTCAGCTGCGATTGGAAAGACACATCGCCTTTTGGCCCCAGAATAGCTTTGAGAAAAGCGCCGTGCTCCGCGATATATTCGAACACGGTGACGATCAAGGAGACCGAAATGCCGGTTTCCCGGTAGGTTTCCAGATCTTCTGTTGTCGCCCTCGTGATGATGGCGATAATCCCCTCAATCACTTCGGCTTCGCTCTGCTCGAGCAGGTCGAACTTGTCGCGGTAGTGTAAATAAAAGGTTCCCCGGTTAATATTCGCCCGAGTCGTAATATCCTTCACGGTTACCGCCTCAAAGCCCTTCTCTTCAATCAGTTCCGTCAGCGCATCGCGGATGACCAGCCGTGTCCGTACAATCCGCCGGTCTGTGTTCCCTTCCATGTAATCACTCCTTGCATCCGAGGTAGACACTTTAAAAGAATGTGTTGAGTAATGCGCACATTCCGAATTATTGTTTATTGAACCGTCTATGCGCTCTTATTATAATGAGTTTGCCCGAGATAATCAACGCGATGTTCATTATCTTGAACAAACTATAAAGGCACAGGGAGTGATGCGTGAAATGAATTTGATGAAGCAGAAAATGGTGTGGGTGCTGCCGCTGATCGTGGCCGCCGTAATATTCGTGTTTAGTTTGGCGATGATTCCGACCATCAATCCGACCCCGGTCCGGCTGCCGATCGCATTGGTCAGCGAGGATCAAGGCGTAACGCTGCCGGACGGAACCGCCACGAATATGGGAGAAACCCTAACCGGTATGATAAAACAGCAGACCTCGTCCACGGCTTCAGCGGAGGGACCGGCGGTTGAATGGGTTCATGTGAATACGGAAGAGGAAGCGATGTCGGGTTTGGATGAACAGAAATATTATGCCGCGCTGGTCGTTCCGGCCGATTTCAGTCGGAATCAAGCGTCGCTGCTGACGGCCAAACCGATGCAGCCTCAGCTGCGCATTTACGTGAACCAAGGCATGAGCGCTTCCGCCTCCACCATGGCCGGTCAGGTGCTGAACCAAATCGTCGACACGATGAATGCGAAGATCCGGACTGACCTGCTGGCTGCGGCCGGTAAGGAGGGCGGTAAGGTTACGGTGCAGCAGGCGTCCGTGCTGGCAGCGCCTATTGCGAAGGACGTCAAGAACGTCCATGAGACAGGCACCCATACGGCTAACGGAAACGCACCGGTGTCATTATTCCAGCCGATCTGGATGGGCAGTATCTTGGGTGGAGTCATTTTCTATCTCGTCATCAGCAAGCTGAACTTTGCCTATCGGAGATCCTTGCTCGCTGCCCGTGTAGTCCAGATCTGTGGGGGAGCTGTTCTGGCCGTCATTGCCGGTTTTGGCCTGACCTGGTTCGCCTCTAGCTGGGGACTTCACATTCCGAACGGAACGGAAGCGGCCATTTTTCTATCATTATGCTACTTTGCCTTTTTCCTGATGATTTCCGCCGTGCTGTCCTGGGTAGGGCTCAAGTCGATGGTGCTGTTTGTCCTTCTGCTCTTCTTCGGGGCTCCCCTGCTGAGCCTTCCATCGGAGATGATGGGACCGTTCTACCGTGACTACGTGTTCCCGTGGCTGCCGATGCGCTTTATGGTGGAAGGACTGCGCGAAATGTTCTTTTTCGGCCGGGGTCTGGAATGGAATCATTCGGCTGCCGTACTTACCGGCATTGCCGCAGTTAGCTTGGTCGTCCTGCTCACCTCAGTGCTGAAAGTCCGGCAGAACCGGCAAGAGGCAAGAGGTACAGTCGAGACGCAAACCGCAGAGGCGTAGAGAAGGCGGCCAATGCCAAACAATCGAAGCGAACAAGTGGAGGGCTTATGATGGATGCGGTAATCATGGATCAAATCAGCAAACGCTTCGGTACGAAAACGGTGCTAAATCAAGTCAGTCTGAACATTGAACAGGGGAGCATATGCGGTCTGATCGGCCCCTCAGGTGCAGGCAAGACGACACTGGTCAAAATGATGGTCGGTATGGAAGTCCCGGATGGCGGAACCATTCGCGTTCTGGACCGGTCGATGCCGAATCTGCCCGTGCTTCAAGAGATCGGATACATGGCACAGTCAGACGCGCTCTATGGCGAGCTGACCGGAGCGGAAAACCTGAATTTTTTCGCATCGCTCTACCAGCTGCGGTCAGCCGAGCGGAAGCAGCGGTTGGCTTATGCCGCTGGCCTTGTGAATCTCTCCGGTGAGCTGGGGAAAAAAGTGTCCGCTTATTCCGGCGGGATGAAGCGCAGGCTGTCCCTGGCCATCGCGCTTCTACACGACCCGCCGCTCCTGATTCTCGATGAGCCTACCGTAGGCATCGATCCCGAGCTGAGACAGTCGATCTGGCATGAGCTGCTGAGGCTGAAAGAAGAGGAAAGCAAGACGATTATCGTCACCACGCACGTTATGGATGAAGCCGAGCGCTGCGGCGTTCTCGGCATGATTCGCGATGGCAACCTGCTGACTGCCGGATCCCCGGGCGAATTGAAGGCGCAGTATGGGGCTGGCAGCCTGGAAGAAGTATTTATCAAGGCGGGAGGGAAACACGCATGAGACTGCGGGCGCTCATCTCAAGAATATGCCGCCAAATGCTGCGTGACAAGCGGACGCTGGCTCTTCTGCTGCTCGCCCCGCTGCTCGTTCTGACCTTGATGTATTTTCTGTTCAACAGTAAAAATACGGAGCCGAAGCTTGGAGTAAACGGTTTGGATACCCGGTTCGTTCAGGTTTTGAAACAGACGGGACTCACGGTAACGGAATATGATCGCGCCGATCCCGGTACGGTTCTGGATGACAAACTGGATGCGCTGCTGAACAGCGCGAACGGAAAACTGACACTGACGCTGGAGAACAGCGATCCGGGCAAAGCAAAGCAGCTGCAGATGAAAGTATCCCAGGCTGCCGCCTCTGCAGCTGTGATCCAGCAGCCGACGGCCGGTCTGACCCCATCTCCGGAGATGGAGACGCATTATATATACGGCAGCAGCGATTCGGATTTTTTCGACGTGCTCAGTCCGATTCTGATCGGTTTCTTCGTCTTTTTCTTTGTGTTCCTGATCTCAGGCATCGGGCTGCTGCGGGAGCGCACGACCGGCACGTTGGAGAGATTGATGTCCACACCGATTCGCAGGGGGGAAGTGGTTGCGGGTTACTTGACCGGGTACGGTATCTTTGCGGTGATCCAGACGCTGATCGTCGTCCTGTATGCCGTCGGCGTGCTGGACATCACGCTTGCCGGTTCCATATGGCTCGTTCTGCTGGTGAATCTGCTGCTTGCTCTGGTGGCCCTTTCTTTGGGCATCCTGCTGTCCACGTTTGCATCGTCCGAGTTTCAAATGGTGCAGTTCATTCCGGTGGTCGTCATCCCGCAGGTCTTCTTTGCGGGCATCTTTCCCCAAGACGGCATGGCCGACTGGCTGCGGGTCGTCGGATACATCATGCCTCTTCACTACGGCGCCGATGCGTTAAAGAACGTAATGTATAAGGGGGAAGGGCTGGCGAAAATCGGCCTCGACCTGACTGTGCTTACTTTTTTTGCGGGCGCGTTCATCCTGCTAAATATTTTTGCGCTGAAGAAGTATCGTAAATTATAATGAAAGCGTAGAGAACTGCTGACCGTTCGAAGGACGGCGGCGAACATGTGCAGGAGGAACAACCATTGAAGCTCGAACGCATCATATCGATGATTTACATGCTGCTGAATCACGAAATTATTACCGCGTCGGCGCTGGCCGAGAAATATAACGTTTCGCAGCGGACCATTTACCGGGATATCGATGTCATTTGCGCGGCTGGCATTCCGGTGGTGTCCTATCAGGGCGTCAAAGGCGGGTTCGGCATCATCAAAGATTATAAAATGGAAAAAAGCCTGCTCGGTTCATATGACGTCGGTTCGCTCGTCACGCTGCTCTCCAGCATGTCGACCGTGTTCGAGGACGAAAAGGCGGCCGAAACCATTCAAAAGCTGAAGACGATCCAGCATGAAAAGGATTCGCCGGTTTTATCGATGAATTTAGCGAGCCGGCAGCTGTATAATGACTCCCTGCGGCTGCTCCGAGCGGCGATCACGGAATGCTGTGTCGTACGCTTCAAATATATCAACGCCAGAAACGAGAAGACGGAGCGCATCGTGGAGCCGGTGCGGCTGATTTACGAATACGACGTCTGGTACCTGTTCGCCTACTGCCGGGACCGCAAGGATTACCGGAAATTCCGGCTTTCCCGGATGGCCGATCTGCAGGCGATGGGCGAGCATTTTACGAAGCACAAGCATGCGGCTCCGGAGGAAGTGACGTTCAAGCATCTCCGCAACCAGGGGAATCCGGTGCATGCGGTGATTCATTTTTCCGCCGACTGCCTGGCGAAGGCCATGGATTATTTCTATGGAGCAGAGAAAACTTATCTCGACGACGGTTCATTCCTGCTCACCATCACGCTGGAGCATATGGAGCGAACGCTGTGGCTCATCCCGATGCTGCTCAGCTTTGGCGACGGTGCCGAGGTGAAGGAGCCCCCGGAGCTTCGAGAGGCTGTCCATGCCAAACTAAAAAAAATGATTCAGAAATACTCAGAAGTATGACATACAGTTGTCATACTTTTTTGTTTACACTTAGAATCGGTTAAAGAGAAACCAGAAATTTAAAGGAGTGTTTGAGAACGTGAAACCTGCACAAAAAAGCAGTCTTCCGGTGGTCATCGCCGGCCTGCTGCTGGGCATCCTGATGGCTTCGATGGATAACACCATCGTCGCCACGGCCATGGGGAATATCGTGGGCGAGCTCGGCGGCATGGATAAGTTCGTATGGGTCACCTCAGCCTACATGGTGGCCGAAATGGCCGGGATGCCGATATTCGGAAAGCTGTCGGATATGTACGGCCGCAAAAAGTTTTTTGTTTTCGGGATTATCCTGTTCATGCTGGGGTCCGCCCTGTGCGGCACGGCGACTACGATCACGGAACTGGCCATGTATCGGGCGGTACAGGGCATAGGCGGCGGAGCGCTCGTTCCGATCGCATTTACGATCATGTTCGATGCGGTCCCGCTGGAGAAGCGCGGCAGTCTCGGCGGTCTGTTCGGCGCCGTGTTCGGAATGTCCAGCATTTTCGGACCTCTTCTCGGGGCGTACATAACGGATCATATCGCCTGGGAGTGGATTTTCTACATCAACCTGCCGCTGGGCGTCATTGCCTTCTTCATGGTGGCGTTCTTCTACAAGGAGTCGCATGAGCATTCCAAGCAGCCGATCGACTGGTTCGGCGCCTTTACGCTGCTGGGAGCGGTTATCTGCCTCATGTTTGCCCTGGAACTGGGCGGCAAGCAAATCGCCTGGGATTCCTGGGAGATCCTCTCCTTGTTCGGAGGATTTGCGGTGCTGCTGATCACTTTCCTGTATGCGGAGACCAAAGCGAAAGAGCCGGTCATTTCCTTCGGATTGTTTAAAAACCGGCTGTATGCCACGAGCGTTCTTGTCGGCCTGTTCAGCGGCGCGGCATTTATAGCGGCTTCGGTTTACATTCCGATTTTTATCCAGGGCGTGCTGGGCGGTTCGGCCACCAATTCGGGGCTGGTGCTGCTGCCGATGATGGTCGGCTCGGTCGTCACGGCCACGCTTGGCGGCAGTCTGATGAACAAAATGCCATACCGGAACATTCTGATCCCGACGCTGCTGTTATTTCTGGTCGGCACGGCCTTGGTCGCAACCCTATCGGTGAATTCGACCCGGCTGATCGTGACGATCTATATGGTCCTGATCGGGCTTGGAATCGGCGCTTCATTTTCGGTCCTCGGGAACGCAGCCATTCATGGCCTGGACTACCGCCAAAGGGGAACGGCCAGCTCGACGCTGAACTTCCTGCGCTCGCTCGGCATGACGATCGGCATCACGACCTTCGGATTGATTCAGAGTCATTCGTTTACCCATGAAATGAACAAAGGGTTCGGATCTGCGGGGGCTGAAGCTGCAAACACGGGAGGAGCCGCGGCATTGCCGGCGGGGCTCGATATTAAGGACCCGCATGCACTGCTATCCCCGGAGACGCGTTCGCTCATTCCGCCTGAAGTGCTGCACAACATTTCCGAGATGCTCGCCTCTTCGATCGTTCAGACCTTTGCGTGGGCATGCGTTCCCGCGATTCTGGCCTTGCTTGCGGCGCTGTTTATGGGCAGCAAGAAGCTGGACCATACGGCGGAGGTTGCTCCTGCAGGCGGCGAAGGTAAAGAGTATTCTCCGGTTCACTAACGAAATTTGAGCTGAGCTCACCGCGGCTGCAATCTGGAAGCATCATGGATGCTCCGGACTGCGGCCTCTTTTTTTGGAGTGCGGAATGGTTTGGTGTTTGCCAACCCCGAATTGACGCAGCTGCGGAACCTCCATACAATGTAGCTGAGATCTTACCTTGGAAGGGAACGGATGAGCATGTTCAAAATCAGCGCTTTTGCCAAAATGAGCGGGATATCGATCAAAACGCTGCGTTATTACGATGAGCTGGGGATTCTGAAACCGTCCGCCGTGGATGAAAGTTCCGGTTACCGGTATTATTCCGCGGATCATCTGCTGACGGTGGAGCGCATCCGCGCTTACAAAGAGCTCGGGCTGACGCTGGAACAGATCGCTCCGCTGCTGGAAAAGGCGACGCCCGATACGGCTGCAGGAACGCTTGTCACAAAGCGGGCCGATCTGGAGCGAGCAATCCAGGAGGCACAGCATCAGCTTGAGGAAATCGACCGAAGGGTGCAGCGGTTGGAACAAGTCGGGGCGCCCGCGGGGAATGGGCCCGAGGCCGTAACGCTTCAGACGCTTCAGGCGCAATGGGCTGCCTCGGTTAGAGATACAATCCCGCGGCAGGGTCTCTGCCTGCTGGTCAATGAGGTCAGGGAGTATGTCAAGGCTAATGATTTCGGAAAAGCAGCAGCCGGACCGCTGATCGTACTCTGGTATGACGCGGGACGAAGCGGTGAGGGGGAAGTCATCGACGTCGAGGTGGCATTTCCGCTGGAGGAACCAACCCCGGAGCGCGGCCGGATCCGCGTGAGCGAGCTGCCCGGACATGAAGTCGCTGCTTCCCTGATTCATGATTGCAACCCCTATGCCGCCCACTGCCCGGCAGCTGCGCAGGTCATGGAGTGGGCGGCATCGCAGGGATATGAACCGGTACCGGGTGAGCCGATTCGTGAAATCTATATTGCCGCCGAACAAGACATGATCGGTAAGGTCCGCAGGTCGGAAGTATTCCTCCCGCTGCGTAATATTCGGAGCCGGTGATTCGGTGTTCGAACCAAGGCTCACTCCAGGTGTTGACTCTCCCCTCAAGGGGAAGGTGTAAAGTGGATTTACAAACCACATATGAAGGAGTGAGCAGAAATGAAGAGATTGGAAGGGAAAACAGCTCTCGTGACCGGGGGCAGCCGGGGGATTGGACGGGGCATCGCACTGCGCCTTGCCTCTGAAGGGGCGCTTGTCGCGGTACATTACGGCAGCCGGAGGGATGCTGCGGACGAGGTCGTCCGCATGATCGAGGAGCAGGGAGGCCAGGCGTTTGCCATCGGTGCCGACCTTCACGATATCCAAGGTGTCCATCGTCTGCTTGAATCACTCGATGCCGAGCTGACCCGGCGGACAGGCAGCCGTCAGTATGATATTCTGGTGAACAATGCCGGTATCGGTACCTCGAAAACGATGGAAGAGACAACGGAGGAGGACTTCGACGAAGTGTTTACCGTGAACGTCAAGGCGCCGTTCTTTCTCGTACAGCAGTCGCTGGATCGGCTGCGGGACGGGGGGCGGATTATCAATATTTCTTCGGGCGTGACCCGCATCGCTTTTCCGCATATCATGTCCTACAACATGACCAAGGGGGCGGTGAACACCTTTACGCTGCACT
Organism: Paenibacillus sp. XY044; assembly: GCF_002257645.1. Lineage (GTDB taxonomy): Bacteria > Bacillota > Bacilli > Paenibacillales > Paenibacillaceae > Paenibacillus_AQ. The sequence continues at coordinate 859,662 of NZ_NQMO01000001.1, forward strand.
TGGCCAAGCTGCTTGGTCCGCGCAGCATTACCGTCAATGCCGTGCTTCCGGGCATTATCGACACGGATGTGAATGCCTCCTGGCTGAACACGCCGGAAGCCCGCCAGGGTGCGGCCGAAATGTCCGCGCTTGGACGGATCGGAGAGGCTGCGGACGTCGCGGATGCCGTCGCGTTCCTGGCTTCGCCGGACGGTCGCTGGGTGACAGGACAAATGCTCGACGCGACCGGCGGTTCGCATTTGTAATGCCATCAGCGGTTCCTCGTTTTCCGTTTGGCACCATGCTTGCCACAAATCGCTGGACCGAAAAAGAAACAAGCGGCTGGATTACTTAGCCGCTTGTTTCTTTTTCAAAGCTGATACCATCTATCTTTTTCACCAGATATTCATACTTGAAGCGCAAAAGTTCAAAGGCGCTTGCCATGTCCCTTTCAGACTTCAAATGAACAGATACCCAACCCGAATGAGGGAACATGTGATGCGGGTTGGCAAGACCGGTGGCTACCACGTCATCCCGTTTCGATTTGGGCAAGAGCAGATCAACCAGATGATCCCCATGTAAATGACCTATTTCTTTTCCCCCATAAAGAAACTCAATTCCGCCGAATCGGTGGGGGTTAACCGTTACTCCTGTCCATGACAGCAATTCTTCGGATAGGACTTCCCTTCGAGCAATGGTCATCTGATCATTTTCTCCTCTCCATTAGCAGATTTGGTCCAGTTCTATTTCAGCCTTTTCAACCAAGAGGCAAGGGCCTCCCCAACCTTATCGGGGGCATCTTCCATCGGGTAATGAAGCCCTGGCACCGTCACTTCGGTCTGCTCCGGCCAACTGCGGCAAAAATCCAGTTGGGATTGCGATGTTCTTCCCGGTTCTGCATGGATGAATAATTTTGGGACAGGGCTGTGTGCCAACCAGTGGCCATAAGCCGCGACAATTTCATTCACCTCCGTCGTTGACTCGTCGTCAAAAGGAAGCTGCCTGGCCCAGGATAGCATCGGACGACGACCTTCCCCTGGTTCGACAAAGGGGCGGTGATACTGCTCCTGCTCTTCATTTGTTAACTGTCGGATGACATTGACGGGAAGATTGACATTCAGGAAGGAGTTTTGTTCCAGTATCATCTGTTCACCTTCTTCAGACCGCAGCGCTTGAAAAATTTTACGCCCTTGTTCCGGCATCTCGCTCCAGCTGCTGGACTTGATAATCGCTTCCATATAAACTATACCGTCCACAGCGCCAGGATGCCGCCGCGCCCAATCAAATCCCAAAGCGGAGCCCCAGTCGTGTACGACGAAGGTGACCTTCTCATGAATCCCAAGTTTATTAAGAAGCTCGTCGAGATATTCCCGGTGCTGGGCGAAGGTGTAGGCGTCCGGACCGCTAACCGGCAGTTTATCGGAATCTCCCATCCCGACTAAATCTGGGGCAATGCAGCGCCCGGCGTTTTGTGCGTAAGGAATAATGTTGCGCCATAGATAAGAGGAGGAAGGGTTACCATGCAGGAAAACGATGGGATCACCACTGCCGACCTCTATATAAGCCATCTCTAAATCATGAACGCGTTGACGCTTTTTTTCGTAAGGAAATGCTCCGCTAACCATTCTTATCTCACCCTTCTGCTCACACCGCTGCTGTTGGGCATCGAGTGTGTATTTTGTTTTATTTAGTTGACTTATAAACTTAATCTACGGAAATGATAACGCGATAATGTTGAGTTGTCAACTAAAAAATTACCGGAATTTCTCTTTGGCCTCTAATTCATTCATCCCATACAAAAAAAGCAATCCATCCACGAAATTCCTGTGGATGGATTGCTTTGATTTGATATGCGATTTACCGCGATTACAGCAGCCAAGCGCCCAGCAGACCGCTGATCAGTCCGGTCACGATCACCGCGCCGAATACGAACAGCAGCACCTTCCGCGGGAACGACTTGGCCACGATCAGCATCGACGGCAGGCTCACAGCCGGGAGCGTCACGAGGAGCGCAGCGGCCGGGCCCGTACCGACGCCCAGAGATAAAAAGGACTGGATGATCGGGATTTCGGCAGCGGTCGGAATGACAAACAGCGTGCCGACAATGGCGAACAGGATAATGGCGGCGATTCCGCCCCCAACCCATACCGGGAACAAGGTGGACTGGAACGCACCCAGCAGCAGGACGGCAATCAGGTAAGCCGGAACGACGCTTAGAATCATCATGCCGAGGCTCTTGGCCCAGCGGAGCAGGAACGGTCCGCGGTCGATTTCCTTGACGGCCGTCGCTTCCTCCAGCGGCTCGGGCACCTCGGAGGAGCCGGCAAAGCGGTTCGCGAAATAGCTGACGCCGAACGTGAGGGCCAGTCCCAGGACAATACGCATCAGCGTAAACTTCCAGGACAGCACGAAGGCCATAAAGATGAGCGTTGCCGGATTCAGCAGCGGATTGCCGAGCCAGAAGGCGAGCGCCGCCCCGACGGATACGTTGCGCTTGCGCAGTCCGCTCGCAATGGGTGCGGCACAGCAAGTGCACATCATGCCGGGCAGGGAGGCTACCCCGCCGATCAGGGTGCTTTTAAACGTCGTTTTGCCAAGCAGCTTGTACAGCCACTGGACGGGCAGCAGCACCTGGACCAGCGAACCGAGCAGAATGCCGAGCACGGCTGCTTTCCACACCGATTTAAAATACGTCTCCGCGTAGGAAATCGCCGAGTGCCACGATGGAGCCGATCCGTCCGCTCCGAGAATGGACGATCCGATGCTGTGCTCGGCCGCGGCTTTGAACGCTTTTTGATAATAAGGCCACCATTTGACATAGGACAAGCCGATGGCGGCGATCAGAATAAACAGAACCACGAGCAGTACGGTCTTCTTGTGATTCTGTCTTTGGATATTTGGACTAGCGGGTGTCATGGCGATCTATCCTCCAAGCGTATTTGAAATATGGAATGCAGCAATTTCGACAAATTCATCTAAATTGCAAGCAATCTATTATATCATAAAACGGAACGATCCGGGCAATAAGTCCCTGGATAAGGCCGACTCGAGGACATTTATCGTGCATAAAAGGAGAACCCGAGGAGGAAGTGGGCCTTTTTCGCTGAATTATTGATCCATGAGCAATAACCGTAACGAGATATTTGTCGAAAAAAGAAAGTTGCATGAGTGTGCTGAGGGAATGTATATTGGCGACAATTGACAAACGGGGGTAGAGCATGAAGCTGCAGTCTGTGGGAAAGGCATCACGATGGTACGTGTATCAGAAAATCGTCATTGTTTTTATTTTATTTTTGCTTCCGCTCATTTCAATGAATATTTGGCTTAACTATAAGGGCATGTCCATTACCAAGGATGCGATATTGAACTCTTCTTTGGCCGGTGCGTCTTTTTACAGCAAGCAGCTCGATAAAGAAATGTATTTTATCCGAAATTTGCAGCTCCAGCTGTTAAACGACAAAGATCTTCAGAAACTCAGCTTCCGGGGCAGCATGCTGGAGAATTATGAAGAGGTGGAGCTGATCGATCAAGTTCGGGACCGGCTTGGCACACTCACGGTTTCCAGCGAATATGTAGTGAATGCGGGCGTGTACGTCGAAGCCGTCGGGAAAACCATCTCCACGGACTCGGGCGTGACCAATACGCCTAATGAGGAAATGAAGCTGATCTCGTCGCTCATGGCCGTTACGCCAAAACCATCGTTCTATAGGAGCGGAAGCCGGATCTTTTTCATCGAAACGGAAAATAACGGCGCCGTCTGGTCCTATATCGAGATTTCCAGACCCAAGCTGCTGGAGGCTTTAAGGGAAATCGCCAATTTGTATCCGGAATCCGAAGTGCTGCTCGGGGATAAAGAAGCGGGAACTGTCCTGACGACTGCGCAGGAGCCGGGCGAACCCAGTTCGATTCTGGGGCTGTTAGGTGAGGAAAGCCTGCATAAACCGGATGCGCCAGAGATGCGAAAGATACATGGCGTGAATTATTTTATTACTCCAAATGACGTTAGTTCGCTGCATTTATCGCTTGTCATGTATGTGAATCAGAATGAAATCACACGCCCGTTGAGCCAATTTATCACATGGTTCTACACCCTGTTTATCATCGCGATCATCGTTATGGTTCTCTACTCTTTTTCCGTCAATCTGATGATCCACAGACCCTTAACGAAGCTGGTCAAGGCATTTCATATGATCGAGACCGACAATCTGAACATCATGATTGAATCCAAAACGAAGGATGAGTTCCATTACGTCTTCAACAGCTTTAACAATATGGCACGCAAGCTCAAAAATTCGATCCAGGATAACTACGAGCAAAAAATAGCGCTGCAGCGCTCCCAGCTCAAGCAGCTTCAATCCCAGATCAATCCGCATTTTCTGTACAACAGTTTTTTTAATATATATATGATGTGCAAAGTAGGCGATTCGGACAGCGCGGCTGAGCTCTCCCAGCGTCTCGGCAGCTATTACCAGTACATTACGAGAAGCGGTGCGGACGAGGTGACTTTTGATAAGGAATACCGTCATGCGCTCGATTATTGCGATATCCAGTGCATCCGTTTTTCTAACCGGGTACGTTTCGAATACGAAGAGCAGACGGAAGTTCCCGCCACGATTACGGTGCCGCGCCTGATCATTCAGCCGATCGTGGAAAATGTGTTTGAGCATGCCTTCGAAGACGGCATGATGGAAGGAAAAGTTTACATCGGTACGGAATACCGGGAAGGGAAACTGTGCGTTACGGTCGAAGATAACGGGAATTTGGCTACCGATGTCATGATCGAACAATTGAGCGGCAAGCTCGCCACCGATTCAAAATCGATCGAGAACACGGGATTGATCAACGTCAATAACCGCCTCAAGCTCAAATACGGGCCGGGGAGCGGGTTAACGGCGTCAAGAAGCAGACACGGCGGCTTAAAAATCAACCTGATCATAATACCTGAGACATAAAGGAGGCAGCATCATGTACCGATTGTTGATCGTGGATGACGAGCCGGTCATCGTAAACGGGCTCATTCAGCTTTTTCAGGAAAATACGGAATTCGAACTTGATGTATGTAAAGCCTATTCCGCCGCGGAAGCACTAAACACTGCCAAAAAGATGAAGCTCGACATTCTTGTCAGCGACATCCGTATGCCCCAAAAAACCGGACTGCAGCTGGTCGACGAAATCGCCTACTATTGGCCGCACTGCAGAATCATTTTTTTGACCGGTTACAGCGAATTTGATTACGTTCAGGCTGCGCTGCGTAAGAGCGCGGACAATTACATATTGAAAACCGAAGGCATCGACCCGATTTTTCGAGCCGTCGCGGAAGCCTGCCATAAACTTGACGAGGAGAACTGCCGCAGAGTCCGGGAAGAAAAAGCAAATATGCATTTTCAAATCGCCGCTCCTGTATTGAAAAACGAACGTGTCAGAAGAATGCTGAAGGGAGAATCCGCGGCTTCGCTTCTGACCGACCCAAGGTACGAAGAACTGGATTTTCGGCTGAACACGGAAGAACCGTCATTTTTAGTGATCGGCAGTCTCGACAACATTGAGGATTTGAAAGCACAAGAAGCGCTGGAATCCGTGCAAAGAGCGTTTAATAATAACCTGCCTGATTCGATCGCCTATGAGCCCTCCGTTACAGATGAACATAGGGTTGCGTGGCTGCTTCAGCCGCAGGCGGAACTGCTTGGCCGTTTCCAGCACCCTGATCCGGAGGCCCCGGCTTGGAAAGGATTCATGGCGTATATGAAGGGGATATTGGAACTGGTGCAAAATGAATGCGAACGCCTGCTTGGCGCATCGGTGTCATTCGGGGTTTCCGGCGATTTAAGCAAAGGCTGGGAGACGATCCAGGACCAGTACAACGCGCTGCTCGGTGCGTTGGAGTCCAGAGCCTCGCTTGGTCAGAAGATGATCGTGATCGATATTGAACAGGCCCATCAGAAGTCTTCGCTCGATCCGAGGCAGATGAAACAGGAAGATATGAAATCCTGGGTAATCAACCAGATTCAGAACTTCATTCAGCACCATTTATCCGGTGACGTGTCCCTGACGGCGATCGCAGAGCACGTCCATTTCAATCCGTCCTACTTGTCCCGCTACTATAAACAAATGACCGGACAAAATTTGCAGGAATACATCCAGTCGAAAAAACTGGAGTCCGCGCTTCACCTTATGCAGCATACAAACTTAAAGTTAATCGACATCGCCGCTCGGGTCGGCTTCGATTCGCATTCCTATTTCACGACATTTTTCAAGAAAAAAATGGGGATTTCTCCCCAAGAATACCGGAACTCCAAATAAGTAAAAAAAGTGAAAGCAAAGTAAAAAACTCAAAATTGATAGCGCTTTCCTTTGGAATCTATAATGAATGACGTAGAGCGATAACAAGATGACAGCATACAAAGGGGGAAGGCCATCATTATGAAATTAAACAAGACATGGAAAATGCTTTTGCTTGCCACGATATCTCTTTCGTTATTCACGGCATGCTCCAGCCAGGGGAACGATTCGGCGGCAACCTCAGCTGCGGACCCGGCATCCAAGGAAGAAACCAAGAGCACGGACGCACCGCCCGAGCCGCTTGGCAAATACCCTGAAACGGTAACGGTCACGGAAGTTCTGGGGTATAACCCGCCGGAAGACCCGCGGACGCCGAAAGGCATTACGCCGGATCAAAATGCTTACCTCAAAGATCTGAAAGACATGTTAAACATCGAAGTCAAATACAAATGGACCGTTCCATCCAGTCAATTCGAGCAAAAGTTCTCGTTAGCGATGGCTTCGGCCGACCTGCCGGATATTATGGAGCTGGACCAGAAAAACTTCGAAAAGCTGAAAAAGCAGGGCATGCTCGCAGACCTGACCGAAGCCTATAACGATTACGCTTCTCCGGAATTGAAGAAATACATGGAATCCGACGGCGGTTTTGCCATGAAGACGTTCTCCGAAGACGGAAAGCTGCTCGGTATACCCGCATTCGAAGATCCGTTCCTGTCGACGCAGCTGCTATGGCTACGTAAGGACTGGCTCGACACCCTGAAATTGCAGCCGCCTGCAACGATGGATGATCTGGACAAGGTTGCAAAGGCATTTGTACAAAATGACCCGGACCAAAACGGCAAAAACGACACGTACGGCGTTTCGCTGCAAAAAAACCTGTTCTTCTGGGCTTATGATCTGAGAGGCTTCTTTAACGGCTTCGGGGCGTATCCGTCGATTGGCGACAATCAATCCGCCTGGATCAAGGACAGCAGCGGCAAGCTGGTTCCCGGTTTAATTCAGCCGGAAGTGAAGAATGCGCTTGGAAAGCTGCAATCCTGGTATAAGGACGGCATACTGGACAAAGAGTTCGCATTGAAGGATGAGAACAAGGCAGTCGAAGACATTACGGCAGGCAAAGTCGGCATCGTATACGGGGAATGGTGGTATCCCAACTATCCGCTGAATCTGAACGTGGACAAGGATCCGAAGGCAGAGTGGATTGCCATTCAAATTCCGGGTCTGGACGGTCCAGGCAAATCGCTTGTGCCTAAGATCCGGAGCGGAAAAGTATATGCCGCCAACAAGAAAATGAAAAATCCGGAAGCTGCTATTAAAATGATCAACTTCTACATCGAAAAAGGCAAAAAGAAATACATGGAACAAAACAAAGCGGAAAACGGATACGTCTACAACTGGTTTAATCCGCGGATCTACAACCCGGCCCAAATCGATACGATCTACACGGAAGTCAACAAGGCTCTGGATGCAAAGCAGACCGAAATTACGCTTGATGATGAGAACTACAAAAATGTGGCTGATGTCTTTAAAGCAGCCCAGGATTACCTTGCAGGCAACACGGCTAACGCCACCAAAGGCGTAAACTGGGGCCAATACTTCAGCCGCGCGGCAAAAGACGGCGGGTGGGGAACGACGCGAAAGATCAAGGAAAGCGGAGCTTTCGTAAACAACGAGTTCTTCGGTCTGCCGACAGAAACGCAGGTTGAAAAAGGCGCTCAGCTCGATAAGCTGATGCAGGAATCCTTTACAAAAATCATTTTGGGCGGATCGCTGGACGAGTTCGACAAGTTCGTTCAAAGCTGGAAATCCCTTGGCGGCGATCAAATTACCAAAGAGGTTAACGACTGGTACAGTCAACAGGCTGCGAAATAAATCGAATTGCGATTGCCGCTAGCAATCCTGAAGTAAAGTGAAAACGGGAGGAGGAGCCTGCTTAGGTACCGGCGATTCCTCCCGTTTACGATTGAACGGGGAGGTCCATCTGTGAGAACGCTGAAAAAGGAATATATACTTCACCTCATGCTGCTGCCCGGTGTCCTCGTGACGCTGATTTATGCATACGGCCCGATGGCCGGACTCGTCATGGCTTTCCAGCAGTTTGAGCCGCTTTCCGGTTTTTTTCATTCAAAGTTCGTTGGTTTTGACAATTTCAAATATGTGTTTGCGATGCCTGACTTCAAGCAGGTGCTCTGGAATACGATCGTGATCGCGGTCATTAAAATGGTGTTGTTTCTGCTTGTTCCGCTAATCCTGGCATTGCTGCTGAATGAAGTCACCAAGCGGTGGTTTTCCCGCTTTATCCAGTCGGCCGTATTTCTGCCGTTTTTTCTGTCCTGGACCGTTCTTGGCGGCGTCATTATCGAACTGTTCTCCCTAAGCGGTCCCGTGAACGGACTGCTGACGGCAATGGGACTAAAGCCGATCATGTTCATGCTGGATAACGAGTGGTTCCGCGGCATCGTGATCGGGTCCGACGTCTGGAAAGGGATGGGCTATAACATGATCGTCATGCTCGCCGCCATCACCGGAATCAATGCCACGCTGTATGAAGCGGCCGAGGTCGATGGTGCGGGAAGATGGAAGCAGATGATTCACATTACGCTGCCGGGCATGGCACCGATTTTGATATTACTCGGAGTCCTAAGCCTTGGCGGGATTTTAAATGCCGGTTTTGAGCAAATTCTGATCATGTATAACCCGACCGTATATGAGGGAGCGGATATCATCGATACGTTCGTTTACCGGCTTGGTATGTTCAGTCAGCAATTCGGACCTGCCGCCGCCGTCGGACTGTTTAAATCCGCGATATCTTTGGTTTTGGTGTCGCTAACTTATTATGCGGCTTATAAATACAACAATTATCGCATTTTTTAGCTGGAGGCAGAGAGATGCACAAACCAACTTTGAGCAGAAAAATGTTCGTCATTTTCAATTCGGCGCTGCTGACGGCGATTACGCTTCTTGGCATTATTCCGTTTATTCATCTCCTTTCCGTTTCCCTCAGTTCGAATACGGCGGCGATGGCCGGCGAGGTCAAACTGTGGCCGGTTGGATTCAATTTTGATGCTTACCGGTACCTGGGACAAAAAGTGGAGTTTTTCCGTTCGCTTGGGGTTTCCATTGAGCGGGTAGCACTCGGGACGGCGGTCAATATGCTTCTATGCTTTATTACGGCCTATCCGTTATCCAAGTCGGCAGACCAGTTTAAGTATCGGACGGTATATGTTTGGTTCTTCGCCATTACGATGTTTTTCGGCGGAGGTCTTATTCCAACGTATATTATCGTGAAAAATACGGGTTTGATCGATTCCATCTGGGCGCTGATTTTGCCGGGAGCGCTGAACGTGTGGAATATGGTGCTGATGCTGAATTTCTTCCGCACGATTCCGCGGGAGCTGGATGAGGCGGCCACGATCGACGGTGCGGGACACTGGAGAATTTTATGGCGGATTTATTTGCCGGTCTCCTTGCCGTCCATCGCGACCATCGGCTTGTTTACGATCGTAGGCCACTGGAACTCCTGGTTCGACGGCATTTTATATTTGAATTCACCGGAGAAATATCCGCTGCAGACGTACTTGTCCACACTCATTATGTCGATCAATTCCCAAATGACTTCCGTTTCCATTGAACAAATCAAAGCGATGGAAAATTTGAGCGAGAAAACGCTGCAGACGGCGCAGATCTTCATGGGCGCGCTGCCGATCATGGTCGTGTATCCGTTCCTGCAAAAATACTTCGTCAAAGGGATGACGGTGGGAAGCGTCAAGGAATAACGAAAGGGGGAGGAAGGAATGAAAAAAGTGAAAGTTGCATTGATTGGCGCAGGTCTGCGCGGCATCAACTATTTGGAATATGCGCTGTCGCATCCGCATGAGCTTGAAGTGGTTGCCGTGGCGGAGCCGCTCAAGGAACGGAGGGAAAGCTTTCAAGCGAGACACGGGCTGGAGGATTCGATGTGCTTTGAACATTGGGACGATTTATTTAAAGCCCCAAAGCTGGCCGACGCCGTGCTGATCTGTACCCAGGATAAACAGCATTTTGAGCCGACCATGCAGGCGCTGCAGGCGGGGTATCATGTGCTGCTGGAAAAACCGATGTCACCCGATCCCGAGGAGTGCATGCGGATGGGGGAGAAGGCTGCACAATCCGGCCTTGTGTTTTCCATTTGCCATGTCCTTCGGTATACGCCTTTTTTCCAAACGCTGAAAAGCCTGCTGACGGGCGGTGCCATCGGGCGGTTGATGTCGATCCAGCATAATGAGAATGTGGGTTACTGGCATCAGGCCCATAGCTTTGTTAGGGGGAATTGGCGCCGTAAGGAGGACTCCAGTCCGATGATTCTGGCCAAATCCTGCCATGATCTGGATATTTTGCTGTGGCTTGCCGGTTCGGATTGCGTCAAAGTATCTTCCTTCGGCACCCTCAGCCATTTTACGGCTTCCGAAACGCCGGAAGGAGCCCCGCTCCGCTGTTTGGACGGCTGTCCGGTCGCTGATGAATGCCTTTATTACGCGCCTGATCAATATTTAACCGAGGATACGAACTGGCCGACGTCGGCCATCAGCGACGACATGAGCTACGCAGCCCGTTACAAAGCGCTGCAGGAAGGGCCGTATGGCAGATGCGTTTACCATTGCGATAACGACGTCGTCGACCACCAGGTCGTGAATCTGGAGTTTGAGGGCGGTGTCATGGCTGCGTTTACGATGAGCGCATTTACCAGAGATGTCAGCCGCACGATCAAGCTGATGGGCACGACCGGAGAGATCCGCGGAGCGATGGAGAAAAACGAAATCGAAATCATCCATTTCGGCAGCGGCAAAGTCGAACGGATTACGTTCGAGGACATGGGTGGCCATGTCGGCCATGGCGGCGGCGATATGAAGCTGATGAGCGATTTCCTCAAATTGGTACGGGCTGACGCCAAAGCTCAAGGGCTTACGTCTGCCGACCGGTCCGTCCAGAGCCATCTGATGGCGTTCGCCGCTGAAGAGTCCAGAATCGCCGGCGAGGTGATTCGTTTGAAGGAGTTCGAACAGCGTTATGGCGCCCGCGAGCAATTCATTTAATGGCATGTCTTCAACATAAACACGGGAGGAACTTATGTCTACATTTCGATATTCGGGATCTACTTTTTATATGAATGATGAGCCGGTTCAAATTTTGTCGGGGGCCATTCATTACTTCCGTGTCGTACCGGAGTATTGGGAAGACCGGCTCATCAAACTGAAAGCCTGCGGTTTGAACACCGTGGAAACGTATGTGCCCTGGAACATGCATGAACCGCAGAAAGGGAAGTTCCAATTTGAAGGCTTTTCTGATTTGGTGAAATTTATCGAGCTGGCGGGCAGCCTCGGTCTCTATGTCATCGTTAGGCCATCTCCGTACATTTGCGCGGAATGGGAATTCGGAGGGTTGCCTTCCTGGCTGCTGGCGGATTCGGATATGCGCCTGCGCTGTTACCATCAGCCGTTCCTTGACCATGTCGATGACTATTATGATGTGCTCCTTCCTAAGCTGAAGCCTTTGCTCTGTACTCAGGGGGGCCCGGTGATTGCGCTGCAAATCGAAAACGAATACGGAAGTTACGGCAACGACAAGCAGTACTTGAACTATTTGAAAAACGCGATGGTCAGCCGGGGGATGGACGTGCTTCTGTTTACTTCGGATGGCCCGGAAGACGCCATGCTCCAGGGCGGGATGGTGGAAGAGGTACTGGCAACGGTCAATTTCGGGTCCCGCGCCAGGGAATCCTTCGAGAAGCTGCGGGAGTACCAGCCCGACGCGCCGGTCATGTGCATGGAATTCTGGAACGGCTGGTTTGACCACTGGCGCGAAGAGCATCATACCCGTCCGGCGGCGGATGCCGCTTTGGTTCTGGATGAAATGCTGAGCCTTGGAGCATCCGTTAATTTTTATATGTTCCATGGGGGTACGAACTTTGGCTTCTGGAGCGGAGCCAACGGCCATACGGAAGACAGCTATGAACCAACGGTCACCAGCTACGACTATGATGCGCTGTTAAATGAAAGCGGTGAGCCTACGGACAAATATTTTGCCGTTCGTGAAATCATCGCGAAACATAAGCCGTTTGCAGCAAACGAGCTGCCGGATCCCATCGCCAAGAAAGCATACGGCAAAGTGGCAATGACGGAGCTTGCGGCCTTGTCCGACAATCTGGACCGGATTTCAGCGGCGGTGCGCTCCCCCTATCCCGAACCGATGGAGAAGCTCGGCCAGAACTACGGATTTATTCAGTACAGTACGTTTATCCCCGGCCCGAGGCCTAAGGAGGAACTGTTCGTTCAAGACCTTCGCGATCGCGCTCTGGTCTATCTGAACGGGGAACTTGTCGGCACATTGGACCGGAGCGAGTCCGGTACGAAAATCGAGTTCGAGGTTCCGGCGGGCGGCGTACAGCTTACTTTGCTCGTGGAGAATATGGGCCGGATCAATTATGGCCCGTACATGAAAGACAGGAAGGGTATCACCGAGGGCGTGCGGCACGGAAGGCAGTTTTTATCGGACTGGACGACGTACCCCCTACCGTTAAATGACTTGTCGGGTCTCGATTTTCACGTGCTGCAACCGCAGCAAGGCCCCGCCTTTTACCGTGGGGAGCTGCAGGTTCACGAACAGGCAGACACTTTTCTGAGCTTGAACGCCTGGACGAAGGGCGTCGTGTTCATCAATGGCTTCAACCTGGGCCGGTATTGGAACACCGGGCCGCAGTCAACGCTGTATGTGCCGGGGCCGCTGTTGCGGGAGGGTGCCAACGAAATCGTTGTTTTCGAATTGTACGGTACGGAGCTGCCGGAAATTGATTTTGGTGAGCAGCCAGATTTAGGATAGCCGCTTTACGGATCTGGAGCCGGGCTCCTTGCAACTCTAAGCTTGATCATTGATCAGGCTTAGAGTTTTTTTTGCGTTGAGCCGACCTATGCGATGAATTCCAAAGCTTAAGTTCCCCTGATGCATCCACCACCAGATCCATGAGGTAAAGAAAGTGAAAGGTTTGTAAAGAACGAGAAATGGATGCGCTTTCTTTCGGGCTTTATAATGATAGCACGTCTAGGTAAAGGCCATTGTTTTTTGCAAAATCATAAAAAAATAGGCAGGCGAGGGATGCTTATGGTCAAGGTCGTACATCATTTGGGCAGTCCCAAATGGCTGATTATAGCCGGATTGTTGGTCTTAGGTTCCGTGATCGTTTTATTCACAGTTGGGTCCGGGTTTTCAAAGACGAAGCATCACGCTGAGGTGATCGCGACGGTGAACGGTGTACCCATTCATATCAACGAATTTCGCAGAGCGATGACAGCAACTAAAGCCGGGGTCATTAGCTATTTTCATGAGAAATATGATGCTGACCTGTCGCCGGCGTTTTGGACTACAGCTTACGGAGGGGAAATTCCGCTGGAGATGATCAAAAAAAGAGCGCTGGAAGCGAGCGTAAACATCAAAATACAGCAAATCATTGCGCAGGAGCAGGGGGTGCTGGAGGATATCGATGATGACAGTTTTGTGCAATCTCTCCAGCGCGAAAATAAGAGAAGGCAAACCGCAATCAACCATCATCAGGTAGTTTTCGGACCTGCTCAATACAGTGAGGAAGCTTATTTTGAATATGTCATGACGAATGCGGTGGTATCCGTCAAAAACGATCTTATGGCGCATGAATGGAAGCCCGATGAACAGCAGCTGAAGCGGTTTTACGAATCTCAAAAAAGCGCAAGACCGGAAGATCCGGCATTCGATGCTGTGAGAGACCAAGTAGTCAAAGACTATATCGATCACAAATACGAGGGGTATGTCCGCGAACGGGTCTCAGAAGCAAAGGTCGTATTAAACCAGGAGCAGTATGATTCGTTACCAATGTAACGATGTAGCGCCTATTTGGCATTACATACATTATAAAATGAAAGGAATGATGTTTTTTGAGGAAATGGGGAGGAAAAGTGTTCTGCATGACTTTGATTTTCTCCATGGTTTGTTCTTTCTTTACCGCTTTGCCGCAGGCCGTGATGGCATCCGGGACGACTTATTACGTGGACCGAACGGGAGGGGACGACCAGAATAGCGGAACAAGCCAAGATTCCGCCTGGAAGTCATTGGACAAAGTGAACGCAACTACCTTTTCCCCAGGTGACAAGATTTTGTTTAAAGCCGGGGAAAGCTGGAATGGCAGGCTGTGGCCCAAAGGCTCAGGCGAAGAGGGAAGTCCCATCATCATCGATAAGTATGGAGAAGGCAGCAAGCCGCTAATCGCCGGTGTGACGTCAGAGCTGGAAGCCGTCTTTTTAAAAAATCAGCAGTATTGGGAGATCAACAACTTAGAAGTGACGAACAGATCCCCATTGCCCTTTGACAGAGACTGGCAAAACCCGCGCGGGCAGCGTCGAGGCGTCTACATCTTAAATGAAGAAGCGGGACTGCTGCATCATATTCATATTAAAAATTTAAACATTCATGATGTAGACGGTTCTTATACGACACGATCCGGCGGTATTATTTTCGACTCGGTTGGGTCAACGACGCCCAGCGCCTTTGACGACGTCCTGATCGACGGCAATATGCTGACGGACGTGGATGCCTATGGCATTTACATTGGTTCCAACTGCATCCTGCGTTATGGAATGGGCGATTTATGGCCATGGGTGCCGAAGCCATACGGGCTTTGGACACCTTCGACTCATGTGACCATATCCAACAACACCGTCCTCAGAGCCGCTACGGGCGGGATTGCATGGAACGTAACGGATGGAGCGGTCGTTGAGCATAATACGGTAGGGCAGGCTACATACCTGGCGACCAATGCTTCCATCTGGTGGGCTTATTCGGACAACAATCTCGTCCAATTCAACGAATCTTTTGCCAGCGTCAACGGCGCTGAAGACGGTCACGGCTTCGACGTGGACGCAGGAAACATCGGTTCGCTCGTCCAGTATAACTACAGCCATGATAATGCAGGCGGATTCATGCTTTTTGTAAACGATACGTATGACACGATCAATACGGTCGTTAGGTATAACATTAGTCAAAATGACAGAAAAAGCATTTTCCGGTACAGCGGTTCAATCGACAATGTGTATAACTACAATAATACGGTTTACGTCGGCAAATCATCCGGAAACCCGGTCATGAGCGACTATTTCACCAAGGCATCCGGCGCTCCGCGTAACATTAAAAATTTCAACAATGTATATTACAGCCTCGGAGATAAAGGCTGGGATATGAGGGGGCAAACGTTCGACTACAACGCTTATTACGGGGGGAAAACGCTCGTTCAGGCCGATGCCCATCCGGTAACCGGCGATCCGAAATTTGCGAATCCAGGCAGCGGAGCGGATGGAATGGATACCGTCGACGGATATAAGCTGCTAGCCGATTCTCCTTTGATCGGCGCAGGCATTCGTATCAATGAAAATGGAGACAGGGATTATTTCGGCAATCCGTTATACAATGGGGCTCCGGATATCGGTGCACACGAATATGAAGGCAGTGTCCCTCCAGCCGGTTCTATGCCTGACCCGATCGACGTCGATCAGATCCGGCCGGTCAGCACGCCGGTTGATGACTTGGCTCCTCAGGCTGTCGCAAGCACGACGTTCCGTTCGCTGTCTTCACAGCCGATCGGAAATATTAACGATAAGTTTTACGACACCGCTTGGTCTACCGAGGCTTCGCCTTCTTTTCCGGGATATATCACGCTCGACTTTGGCGATCAAACCATTTCTGCCAATCAATTGAAGATCAATACGAGATCCGGGCAACAATCGGGGATCACGGACTTCGATCTTGAATATGACAACGGTTCAGGATGGGTGCCCATTCGAACCCATATTCATCTGTCCTGGGATAGGAGTGACGGCTCGAATGAGATCAAATCTGTCGAGTTCCCGCTCACCCGTTTTTCCAAAATCCGATTGAAGGTGCATGAAGGAAATGCGGAGTCCGGCAGGATCACGTTGAACGAACTAGAAATATATAACAATCCGGATTTGTCCAAAGATATGGTCACCACATCCTTCCCCACTGGGGCAGGCACGATCACTAACATCATTGACAACAATCTGAACTCGGCATGGGGAAGCGACGTCAACCTAACTTTCCCGGGTTATATTACGCTCGATTACGGACATGATCCGGTACCTGTCAACAAGGTCACGCTGGTTACCTTTTTCGGCGTGGGTCAAGGCATTACCAAGTTTGACGTGGAGTATTACGACGGCAGCCGCTGGATGACCGCATTACCCGATGCATCGGTCGAATGGAAGCTGAATGACAGCACCAAAGAAAGCCAGACCGTTACGTTTCCAACCGTTCATGCGTATAAGCTGCGGCTGAAAGTGAACGATGGGAACCGGGTGTGGGGAAACATCGCTCTGAATGAGCTTATCGTTGAATATACCCCTGAAAACGTACCCGTCACGAGCATTTCGATGGACCGGCCGGAGCTACTTTTTAATGCGGCTTCCGATCGTAGTGCGGCACTACTCGCAACGGTTACTCCTGATAACGCAACCAATAAAAAAGTGACATGGAGTACGGATGATGGCCGGGTGGCTGAGGTAGACGCTGAAGGAAGGGTGAAGGCAGTAGGAGAGGGGAAGGCTGTTATTACGGCAACGACGGAAGACGGCAGTTTTCAGGCTGCCAGCCAAATAACCGTCGATTGGACAGCGCCCGAAATCATGCTAGGCCCTGTAGCTGCAACTGAATTAACGACAGGAGTATTCCAACCGAGATTTGAAATATCGGACGAAGGGACCGGTGTCGACAACGCGAAAACGGAAGTCCTGCTGGATGGAAAAGTTCTGACGGATTTAAGCGACATGCCGATGTACGAGCTTGCGCTTGGAGCGCATACGTTCACCGTGAAAGCAAGTGATTTGGCGGGGAATGCCAGCGCAAAGTCCGTTGATTTTGAAGTGAAAACAAGTTACGCGGCTCTCGAGGAATTGGTTCAGCGTTTTGCAGAAGTCGGCTGGATTAACAACAAAGGGATTACGAACAGCTTGCTGAAAAAGCTGCAACAACAAAATGTGAACAGCTTTATCCATGAAATTAGTGCTCAAAAAGGAAATCATGTATCCATCGACGCTGCGAAGTACCTGCTTCGCGACGCGGAATCGCTTCTTCATTAACGCGAGGTCATCATCTAACCTTTGAAGGGAGAGTTATTCATGAAAAAACACTTCATTTCATCGATCGTCAGCCTGCTGATCGTATCTTTGTTTTCAACGAGCGCCATGGCGGCCGGTCAAGGGAATGGCAAGGAAGTTCGCACTACCGTGATGTCTTACAATATTCATCATGGCGTCGGTTTGGATGAACAGCTTAGCCTGCAACGGATTGCGGATGTGATCCGGGATTCCGGTGCAGAGATCGTAGGCCTTCAGGAAGTGGACCGGTTTTTCGGGGAGCGGAGCGACTTCCAAGACCAAGCCAAGGAATTAGCAGGCTTGCTCGGCTACCACTACGCATACGGTGCCAATCTGGACTTGGAACCGGCGGAAGGCCAGGCGAACAACCGCCAATATGGGACCGCCATTCTGAGCAAGTATCCGATCCTCCGGTCAGACAACGTGCTGCTCAGCAGCTTTGGCGATGAGCAGCGCGGCGTTCTGCATGCGGTGGTCAATTTACGGGGAATCCATGTGGATGTGTATAATACGCATCTGGGACTCGATGCCGCAAGCCGTAAGGCGCAGGTGCAGGAAATCGTTAACCTGGCTTCCTCTGCTAAGGGACCAAAGCTTCTCATGGGTGATTTTAATGCGAAACCGGGCAGTCCAGAGGTTCAGGCTCTGTTAGATAGCGGTTTATTCGTCAACAGCTTTCAAGGCGTTGAGGATGCCTATACGTTTCCGGCCGACCAGCCGTCCGAAACGATCGATTACATCGTCACGTCGCCTGAAGTTCAGCATTCGAATCAACGAGTGATCGGTACGGAAGCTTCTGATCACCGGCCGATCGCCGTCGACGTAGGATTCAAGCGATAATGGCCCATTGCTGCAGCTGCTTATAAAAAACGTGAAAACCCGCCCATCCGGGCGGGTTTTCTTTCATACATTTGCCAAGGGTTCATTTGACAGAGCAAGCCTGTCAGCTTTTAATCGCCCCGGCCGCAATGTCGGAAATAAACTGCTTACTGACGAACAGGAACAGAATAATAAGCGGGATAACCGCCAGCAGCGTGCCCGCGATGACCATCGCATAATCGGTCACATAAATTCCGTTCAGGGAGGAGAGCGCCACCTGCAGCGTAAATTTGCGCTCGTCGTTCAGAATAATCAGCGGCCAGAGATAATCGTTCCAGGATCCGATGAAGGTGAACGCTCCCAGGAAAGATAATGCCGGGCGAAGGATTGGAATCGCGACGTTCCAGTAGAGCCGGAAGAAGCCGCAGCCGTCGATCCGGCCGGCATCCAGCAGCTCGGAAGGAACGGATTCCTCCGCGTACTGGCGGATCCAGAAAATGCCGAAGGCATTGGCCATACCGGGAATGATCAGCGCCTTGAAGGAGCCCACCCACCCGAACTTCGCCATGATGACGAAAGAAGGAACGAGCGATAGCTGCGACGGCGCCATCATCGTGGCGAGCAGCAGGACGAACAGCCACTTTTTGCCTGGAAATTTGAATTTCGCAAACGTAAAGCCTGCCAAGGAATCAAAGAACAGGACCAGCAAGGTACTGCAGCAGGCCACAAACAGCGTGTTGAGAAACGCGCCGAAGAAATCGATGTTCTCGAACACCCGTGTCACATTGCTGATAAACTGCGTCCCGAACCAGAACTTGGGCGGGAAGCTGTAGATTTCCGCAGTCGTACGCGTGGCCATGACGGCCAGCCAGTAAAAAGGAAAGATGGAAACGATGAGTCCGACGATCAGTCCGATATACAGCAGGATAGAAGACTTCCTTTTAACCATGCGTATCACCCCGTTTATTCATCTTTGGCACCGCCGCCCTGAACTACCCGCCAGTTGATGATCGAGAAGAGGGCAATCAATATGAACATGCCCCAGCCGACGGCAGAGCCGTAGCCGAAGTAATTGTTCACGAATGCCTCCCGGTACAGGTAGAGAACGATCGTTAGACCCCCGCCGCTGACGCCGCCGTCGTTGCCGACGAGCACCTGCGATTCGGTGAAGATCTGCATGCCTCCGATGGTAGAAGTAATGACGGTAAAAAGAATGATCGGCCGCAAATTCGGGATCGTGATGCGGAAGAAGGACTGGATGCCGGTGGCTCCGTCAATTTTGGCGGCCTCATAAAGGACGGTAGGAATGCTCTGGAGTCCCGCCAAATAAATGATGGCATTGTATCCGACCCAGCGCCAGATGACCATGATGGACACGGCCAGCTGGATGCCCCAGGTTTTGTTCAGCCATTCCACGGGGGAAATACCGAACAGGGACAGGAAGTAGTTCAGCAGCCCGTAGTTGTTGGAGAATACGGTGCTGAACACAATCGCTACCGCAACAAGTGAAGTGACGTTCGGCAGAAAGTAACCGATCCGGAAGAAGGTACGGAACCTCACGAACGACGCATTCAGCAAAAACGCGATGATGAGCGCGAAGAAAAGCATCGGAATGGTCGAATAAATCCAGATCAGGAGCGTATTGCCGACCGCTTTCCAAAATTCGGGATCGGTGACCATGAACTGATAATTGTTCAGACCGTTAAAGGTCATGACGCCGATGCCGTCCCATTTCTGGAAAGAAAGATACATCGAGAACAGGATCGGGAACAAGCCGAAGACGGCAAACAAAATATAGAAAGGGGAGATGGCCAGGTATTCTTTCCGGTGCTTCCATATTTCAGACCCCAATCCCCGCTTCCGCTCCGGCACCTGCATGGAGCTGCCGGGATCGAATTGAGTTCGCTTCTGTAATGGTTGACCCATAAGACTCTACCTCCATTGTCGGGATGGTATGACCGTTTAACGCAGCAGCTCCTTTTTCACTCTGGATAGTGCATCTTCCCAAGCCTTATCCGGGTTCTTGCCTTGAAGGGCGACCGATGACAGCTCGCGGCTCACGATGCCGTTCAGGTTGGCATATTTCGTCCCGAAATAGGAGGGCTTCACGTTGCGCGCGGACTCCGTGAAAATTTGACCGGTAGCCTGGCCGCCGAAAAAGTCCTCTTTCTGCTTCATAACGTCCGAATCGAGCGCCTTGGTGGCGGAAGGGAACAGGTTGAGTTCCTTGAAGCTGGTCACCTGGTTTTCCGGATTGAGGAGCCAACTCATCACCTCGAAGGATTCTTTAGGGTATTTGCTCGTTTTCATAATGGCGAGGAAGGAACCGCCGTTATTGCCGTCTCCGCCCGGAGCTCTCGCGACGCGCCATTTGCCGGCCGTATCCGGGGCCGCATCCATCAGGATTTGCTTCGCCCATACGGCGCTCACGAAGGAAGCGATCTTGCCGTTGTTCATCGCGGCGTTCCACTCGGAGGAGAACGTGCTGGCATTGGCGAGCAGGCCCATTTGGGAGGCTTTGACCGCCAGGTCCCATGCCTTCTTCATGGAAGAGGAGGGATCCTCGCCAATGAAATTTTCTTTTTTATCAAAATAAATTTTATCCGACTGTGCGTTGACCTGGGTATACACCTGGCCGATATTGTCCAGAAGCTTCACCTTGCCGCCGAGCGCCTTCTGAAGCTTTTCGCCTGCGGCGAAATAGTCCTCCCAAGTGCCCATCATTTGATGAACCTCTTCCGGGTCGGTTGGGAGCCCCGCCTGCTCGAACAGATCCGCGCGGTAAAATAATGCGGTCGGGCCCGTGTCGATCGGCATGGCGATCATTTCGCCCTTCGGCGTGACCCCAAGCTGCCATTTCCAGTCGAGGTAATCTCCCTCGATGTCCTTTGCTCCGAGATCGTAGAGGTTGTAGAAACGGTCGGCGCTTGGGAACAGCTCGGTAACCCAGTCGTTAAAGGCCACGATATCCGGACCGCCGCTGCCGGCAGCCAGCGTCGTTTTCAGCTTGGATTTGAAGTCGCCCCCGATTTTTTGGGCGTTGATGCGAATTCCCGGAAACTGCTTCTGGACCGCGTTGATCAAATTGTCGTCCAGACTCCGGTTCCAGTACCAAAGAGTAAGCGTTTTCACTTTACTATTAGATGAAGACCCGCTAGAACATCCGCTAACCATGAAAGCAACAAGCAATAAACACGTTAATAAGATTCGGTATTTTGCCATCGTTTTCGGCCTCCCATCGCGGCTTTATGGTACTGCAGCAGCATCATCACTCCTTTAAATCCTTAAAATGTGTCCGTTCTACGAACATTATAAACGCTTACAAAACATTTTGGAACCGCTTGCTTGAAATAAGACGGTCGTAGGACATCGCCCCCGCGCCATATATTGAATATGGGTTTACCATCTGAAGGGAGGGAGTCCGCCACTGTCAGTCCGCAACCTTTATCGCCGTTATGCCGCGGCAGCACTCATTCTAATTGTGTCCTTTTGCTGGATGTTTCCGGCCGGGGCCGAGGCAAGCATTGCCTCGCAAGACCTCATTATCGTCAATAAAAAGACGAATAAACTGGCGTATTTTACCAGTGGAAAGTTGGTTAAAGAGTTCAGGGTGGCGACGGGCAAGTCGCCAGAGCTGACGCCGGAAGGAACGTTTGAAATTGTCAACAAGATCAAAAACCGTCCGTATTACAAGGAAAAAATCCCTGGGGGGGATCCCCGCAACCCGCTTGGCGACCGCTGGATCGGCCTCAACGTCAACGGGACGATGGGAACAACGTATGCCATCCACGGCAACAGCAACAAAAACTCGATCGGAAAGTACGTCAGCGCGGGATGCATCCGCATGTACAACGACGAGATTCACTGGCTGTTCGAGCAGGTACCGCTTCACACGATGGCTATTGTTACGACGTCCAGCCTCAGTTTTGAAACGATCGCCCAAAATCACGGCTATGCGGTGGGCGTGCAGTCGTTTGACGGAAAGCTGGTGGTGAATGGAAAAGAGGCCCAGCTGAAGCAGGATTTGATTATGGCCGATAACCGTATTTTCATTCCGCTTCGCGCATGCTTCGAGCTGCTCGGTGGGACGGTTGAATGGAATGCCGGCACTCAAACGGTAACGGTCTACATGGGGAATCGCAAGATTACCCATAAGGCTCTCTCCGGCAAGGCTGTCGTGAACGGCAAAACGGTAAACATCACCGCCTCCCGATTCCAGGGAAATTCGCTGATGCTTCCACTCCGCAACATGTCGGAAATATCCGGATATTCGGTCGTATGGGATGGAGCATCCAATACAGTGAATCTAACAACGGGTAAGTAAGCCCCAGCCGCGCGAAGGCGCGGCTTTTTGTGCTGGTTATCGGGGAAAGTACTTGGCTGGAACTATCGGCCCAGGGTGTGTATGATGGTAAAGCCCGGAAGCGGCCACAGATTGATCCGGCCGGCTGAGGCGGAAAATACCAAAGAGGTGAATAAGTTGAAAAACGGGATCGAAATTGTGGATTATTTGCCGGAATGGGCGGAAGTATTCGCCTTGGAAAAAGAACGGCTGTCCGGTTTAACGGGGTTGGGTGCGGAAGTGATCGAGCATGTCGGCAGCACGGCAATCCCAGGGCAGCAGGCAAAACCTGTGATCGATATGTTCGTCGGCGTGAATCCGTTCCGTCCGGCTGCTTATTACGAAGCTCTGCTGGATCCGGCCAGCTATACTTACGTTCATGCCGGGATGCGCGGCAGGCATTTATTTGCCAAATCGACGGAGGGAATCTGGACGCACAACGTTCATCTTATGCCTAACGACGAACAGTTCCATACCCGCAACGAAATCCTGCTCCGCGATTACTTACGCAGTCATCCCGAACTCGTAGAGCAGTACGGAGCCGTCAAAATGCAGGCAGCCCGGGGCGCTGAATCGATGAATGCTTACACCCGGGCCAAAACGGCTTTTATCCAATCGGTCGTCGATGCGGCCAGAAAGGAGAGGGGGCTCCCCTTGGAAGACGTATGGGAGGAATAAGCCGCTTGCCCGTTACGCCTGGACGGCCCGGTGAATAATGCGTACCAGTTCGCTGGTGTAAGTCTCCAGGTCGACCCTGCCGATGACTGCAGGATTCGGCATGTATTCCCCGATCGCACCTTGAATCATATTGGACATGACGGAAAGATGAAAATCCCCAAAGACTCCCTGCTCCTGACCCTCACGCAGGATGTTCTCCAATGTCTGCAGCAGAGGGTCTTCTTCCTCATCACCAAGCTTGTAATAGGGGACGTTATCCGGTGTCCTCGCGTTGAACACGATTTCGACCAAAGCCGTGTTGTGGGCGGGATGCGTTCCTTATGCTCCAAAAAGGGCGCTATCACATCAAAATGGAGGAAGTCAATGCGCGCTGGCCCAAATGCTTAAAAAAGCGTGCCGGCAGGAAAGGAATCCCTGGCACGCTTTTTGGCGCTTCGCTCGGTTAAGATGATCTGGTTGATGAGCTCCCGAGGTAGCGGAAGACCAGTAAGCTTCCGGCCAGGCACAGAAGGCCTGTCAGCAGCAAGGACCGCATTACGCCATGGTTCAAATCGGGGCTTGCTGCCATGAAAATGCCCGGCAGCGCCACGCCCAGCGTGGCCCCGAGCTGGCGGAAGGCGTTGAGCGCCCCGGAAGCGGTTCCCGTCTTGTCCTGCGGTGCGGCGGTCATCACCACGGAGACGAGCGGAGGCAGAATAAATGAGATGCCGCAGCCGATCAGCAGCAGCGATATGCCGGCCGGGATATACCCGGCGTCCGCCGGAAGCATAGCCTGGATCAGCATACCGGTGCATGCGAGAAGAAATCCGGTGCCGATGGTGCGCGCAGCGCCAAACCGGCTGATCAGACGGCTCATCAGCATCGGATTCACGGCCATGGGAAGTGTCAGTGCTAAAAATGCAAGGCCCGTCTCCATGGCGGAATAACGATGGAGCTGCTGGAAATACAGCGTCATGACAAACAGCACGCCGGACAGGCCGAAATTAATGAGCAGGCCGGCCGCTAATCCGGTCACGAGCACCCGGCTTTTGAACAAGGATAGGGGCAGCATCGGGGAACCACTTCGCTTTTCGATCCAGACGAACAGGCCGATCAGCAGGGCAGAGGCGGCAAACAGGCAAAGGATAGCGGGTGATCCCCATCCGAGGTCATCGCCTTCCATAAAGGCACTGGTCAATGCCGCCACGGCCAGCAGGCCGGCAAGCTGACCGGCCGGGTCCATGCCGGACTTTGTTGGTTTGCGGGCCGGAAAATCTACGTTGGCCCGTGTCCATAGCCAGCTGAGGATACCCACAGGGATGTTCAGCAAAAAAATGCTCTGCCACCCAAGGGTATCGACCAGAATCCCGCCGATGATCGGACCGGCGGCCAGTGCCAGGCCAGACACTGCCGCCCAAATGCCGAGCGCTTTGGCCCGCCGGGCGGGTTCCGTGAAGGTCTCAGCAATGATCGTCAGGGAAGACGGCAG
Source organism: Paenibacillus sp. XY044 (assembly GCF_002257645.1). Lineage (GTDB taxonomy): Bacteria > Bacillota > Bacilli > Paenibacillales > Paenibacillaceae > Paenibacillus_AQ. The sequence goes on from NZ_NQMO01000001.1 coordinate 884,395, forward strand.
CAGGGCCGCGCCGCCGACGCCGAGCAGTGCCCTGAAGCCGATCAGCCAGCCAATGGCCGGCGAAACGGCGCAGAGGACCGAAGCCAGCATAAACAAGACAATCCCGCTCAAGAAAACGCTGGCCGCCCCTAACCGATCGGCCAGCGCCCCCATGCCCAGCAGCATGCTGGCAAATACCATCGTATACGCGCACGATACCCAGCTCATCCCGCCGAGTCCGCCGCCCAGCGCATCCCGGATGGCAGGCAGAGCGACCGTGACGACCGTCGTATCAAGCAGCACGATGAAGTAGCCGAGGGACAGTCCTGCAAGCAGCCAGGAGGACCGGTTTCTTTTGCCCTCCTGCTTGGTGCCGGCCATGATCGATGTTTCATTCATTTCATAACCCCTCTCATGATCTTTTTCAAACCCATCGATGTGTTGTATAGTGTATATTCAGAGGAAACAGGGATGAAGAGAGCGGTTTATCCTAGGAGCGGGACTCCTATGAAACCGTCGTCTCGTCCACATGGGTAGAAAATGGGGGTCTTAACATGGAGACAACGCATCGGCGTACGAGCCAGCTTGCTGAATTTTTGCAGACCCGGCGGGCCCGGCTGACTCCGGAGCAGGCGGGTCTCTCCGGCGGGGGGAGACGAAGAACGCCCGGCCTCCGGCGGGCGGAGGTGGCGCTGCTCGCAGGCGTGAGCGTCGATTGGTATACGTGGCTTGAACAGGGAAGGGATATCTCCGTTTCCACGCAGGTGCTCGAAAGCATCGCCAGAGCGCTGCAGCTGGATGAGAACGAAACGAAGCATTTGTTTCTGCTGGCCTCGGGCCTGCTCCCGTTTCATTATCAGCAGCCTGAAATGGCGATCAGCCCGCTGCTGCAGACGTTTCTGGACGAACAGGGGGAACATCCGGCGTTTGTGGCCAATTCCCGCTGGGATATCGTCGGCTGGAATAAGGCGGCCCGGCTCGTATTCGGCGATTATGAGCAGATGACGGCAAGGGAGCGGAACTCGGTATGGAGAATGTTCGTTTCTCCTTATACGAGGGAGCTTCTGGGCGAGGGATGGGAGAAAAACGCCCGGCTTCGGCTCGCCCAGTTTCGTGCGGGATACGGACTGAACGTGGAGGATCCCTGGTGGAGCGGGATGATTGAAGACTTGAACGAAGAAAGTGAAGAATTCAGGGCATGGTGGCCCCAGCATGACGTGCTGAACGTCAAGGAGGGCCGGAAGAAAATACACCATCCGCGCGTAGGGCTGCTTGAATTCAGCCATATTACCTTTCAGGTCGAAGATTCTTTTGATCTTCGGGCCACGGTTAACCTGCCGTACAATGACGAAACCAAGCTGAGAATGAAAAAACTGCTACAATAAAGGCAAAAGGCAGAGACCCATGCGGTTTCTGCCTTTTTTTGCTGAGTTGGTCCTATATTTACCCCCTCCCGTAACTCGCGGCTCTGCGCTGGAATATGATCGTATAGGACATTATTCAATTGCGGCGGCTGGCGGTTGGATACCGCTCAGAAGCCTGACAGGAGGCGAGGAGGGTCGAAAAGCATCTGCTTATATACGATGTCGACTGGTGGATCCTGGGCAAGACAGCCAAGATCATTCAACAGCATCATCCCTGCCTGTACATCATGTCCGCCAAGCAGCTTGAGGAGAGTATCGGGAAAAAGGGCAGCGAGGCGCTAAACCGGGAATACTCCCGAATCTCCTCCATGTGCCTGGGCCTGGCGGCTTTCGCTGTTTTTAAGCATATCCGGATCGATTCATCCGCAGCGGTCTCTTATTACTATTTCAGCAAACATTACGATACGTTCCGTGAGTGGGCTGACAAGCCGATACCGGATCCCGAATTTCTGCGCTTGGTGATTCCCCGTATTGGATCGATCGGGGCGATGAATATGAAGCTGACCGAATGCCTTGAAGCGATGGCGCCGTCTGCATCCGTCCGGCATATCGGACACTTTGTCGACCATACGTTATTCCAACCCGCTGCTGCAGACGGGGACACGCAGGAGCGGGCGGGCCGGCCGCTCGTCATCGGGTGGGCGGGAGATCCGGGGAAGGCTTCCAAACGGTATACCGCTCTGTATGAACCGATCAAACAGCATTTTTCCGGCCGACCGGAGGTACGGTTCGTCGAAACGGCAGGTGCGTATGCGCATGAAGAGATGCCGCGTTTCTACCGGGATATCGACCTGCTTCTGATCACGTCGGCGAATGAAGGAGGCGGAGCGACGGCGCTCGAGGCTTTTGCCAGCGGTAAACCGGTGCTGTCCACCAACGTTGGATACGTAAAGGAAGCGGCCCATCCCAGCGGACATCATTTGATTTTGGACAGTGACGATCCTGGGGCATTTATCCAGGCCATTGACGGCTGCCTGCAGGAAAGAACGCGTTTAAGGGAAATCGGCCGTCTGTGCAGATCGGAAATCGAAGCGCATTGGACCATCGAACAGGGCGTGAGACGCTGGCTTGCCGTCCTGTTCGGGATTTAGGAGGTGACGACTCTCGTGGGAACATCAAACTGGCAGAATCTGTCATACTGTGTGGAACTCATCCGGCAGGCGGCTCCGGCCACCGTACTTGACATCGGGGTTGGGTTCGGCCGGTGGGGAATGCTCTGCAGGGAATTTCTCGACGTTTGGCAGGGACGCGTATTTCGCGAGCAGTGGCAGACCAGGATCGAGGGGGTCGAAGTTTTCCCGAAAAATGTGGACGACTATCATCCATACTTTTACAACCATATATATATTGGGGATGCACATGAACTGATGACGAAGCAGCAGCTTGGAACCTATGATCTGATCATCCTAGGCGATGTCCTTGAGCATTTCGAGAAGGAGCGCGGGTTCGAACTGCTTGCGGCCTGCCTGAAACAATGCCGCAGCTTGCTTCTGAACGTTCCGATTGGGCCCGATTGGCCGCAAGGCGCCGAATACGGAAATGACTACGAAACCCATCGCAGCGTTTGGACGGTGGAGGAACTGAACCGGTATCCAGCTGCTTCCAAGCACATGTTCAAGGATTATATTCAGCGTGACTTTGCCACCTATTTGTTCCAGGGCTCTCAGCCGAACGGATAAATATCAGGCTATGGCCAAAATCACGTCGAAGGGAGAGCGCCATATGACGGGGCAAGGTGCTGGCAGAGATTACGTGGTCACTGAAATTCCTGTTGAGCTGCTGTTCACCGAGCTGGATGTTCGGTCAGCCCGTACCGACCATCTGATCGAATCGTTCACCGATCATTGGTATGAACACCATCTTCAGTGTGCAGACATTTCCATCATGCGGCTCGTTCCACACCGGGAGCTGTACCGTTATTTCTTGGGGGAGCGGGGGACAGCGCCGGATGCTTACCTGGATTGGTATGAGCAGATTCACGCGACACGGGGATTATCACCGCCAATGTCGGGGAACGAGCTGCTGAATCAAAGACGGCTGGAATACGGGAATATGCGGTCCGGGCTCCACAGCGGATCGGACTTTTTTTTCGAGCACCCGATCAAGGTGAGATGGAATCCGGCCGGATACTTTAATATCTTGGACGGACATCACCGGGCTTCTTTTCTGTACTGCCTCGGGTTTCGGAGAATTCCCGTCCGGATCTCGCTGCAGGATTACCCGGTCTGGCTTCATTCCACGGCAGCGGCAGAGGTCGAGCAAACGATTGAGGATCAGCAGCGGATGCTGATCTACACGCCGATTCTGAATCCGCTATTTTACGGAATGCACAGTGAGCGGGACGAAACGTATCCAACGAGGCTTGACTACATCGCCCGGTTTATGGGGAGGGGAAGGTTGAAAGGGCAGAGTGTCCTGGATATCGGCTGCAACATCGGGTATTATGCCAGGAATTTCGTCAGGGAAGGGGCGGAAGTTACCGGGTTTGAACCGGATCCGGATCACCATTCCCTGCTTTACAAGCTGAACGTAATGGAACGGACGGAATTTTCCGTCATCACGGAGCGCTTTGAAGAATCCAAGGACGTGCCGCAATACGATATCGGCTTGCTCCTGACCGTTTTTTATCATGTCATGAAAGAACCGGAAGCTTGCAGGCGGTTCCTTGCCCAGCTGGACCGGAGCGTCTGTGGGCTGCTCTTCTGGGAATCCGGGGACGCCATTGAAGCGGAGAAGAAAATGCTGATGGAGAATACTGGTTTCAAGCATTATGAAAAGCTGGCGGATACGTTCGGCACGGGGAAATACCGGGAACTCGGCGTTTTCCGGAAAGTATAGACTGTCAAGCTGTTAATCTATCGGGATGGAGGTGTAACGTGGATGCATGACGATCTGTCCATTCTGATTCCATACCAGCCGGACGGCGGTCCAAGGGATGAGGCACTGTCCTTTGTCCTTCGATTCTACAGGCACATTCTGCCCGCGGCGGACATTTGCATCGGGGAAATCGGAACGGGCGAACCCTTCAGCAGATCCAGGGCGATTAACCGGGCGGCGTCCCGGGCAAGCGGCAGCATCTTCATCATTGCAGATGGTGATATCATTTACGACCCGCAGCTGGTGTTCGATTCGGTTCGCCTAATCGAGCAGGGGCGGTGGGTGATTCCATTCAGCCGGATCAACCGCCTGACACAGCAAACTTCCCGGAAAGTCATAGAGGGGGAAGCGATTTGGCCCCTGGCTGCCGAATTGGATACCGGGGAAGAACATGCGGCCTATTTTGTCGGAGGTTTAAATATGGTTGGACGAGAAGCATTTGAGCGGACTGGCGGATACGATGAAAGGTTCATTGGCTGGGGTGGGGAGGACGAGGCTTTTGCCTATACGATGGATACGTTCGTGGGCGAGCATGTCCGGCTCGACGGGCTGATGCTCCATTTTTGGCATCCGTTTGTCGGTCCGCAAGGCAACCCCCATTATGAGCATAATTACAGGCTTTTTGAGCGATATAAGGCTGCTCGCGGAGAATGGGAGTCGATGCACGAACTAATCCGGGAAAAGCAGGCGGGTAAGCTCTAGTCTGCTGGCATCCAGCGGGAGAAAGGCAGCATGGGATGAACAAGAAAGGAAGGAGCAGAATCTATGTCATTATCGGTTATTGTCCCGATCTTGAACGAAGAGACCTTTGTCCCTTTGTATTTAGAGAGCGTGGCAGCCTTTGCCGATGAAATCATTATTGTGGATGGGGGAAGCACGGACGGAAGCCTGGAGCATATTGCTCGACTCAAGACGAAGTATCCGATCCGGCTGTTTTCGATGCCGCAGACAGGAATTCCCTATACCGAGGACTGGAACGAATCGGAAGTGAGGAACTTTCTGATCGATCATGCCAGCGGGGATTGGATGATGAACCTCGATATCGATGAAATCATGGACGACAGATTCCGGGATATGCTGCCTGAGCTAATGGCGAACACCGCCGTTGATGTCTATCAATTTCCGTTCGTGAACTTTTGGAGAGACCCGAACACGATCCGGGTAAACAGTCCCGGCGATGAACGCTGGTCGAATGACATCACCCGGATGTGGCGGGCCGAGAGGGGCATCCGGTACCGGGACGAGAAGCACCACTGCACATTGGAAGCGGGCGGCGGAGCCAGCATTTGGAGCATTCCGCGCGGGCGCGCCGACGCTAACGTATACCATTACCACTATGCGGTCGGCAAGCGGATCAAATATAACGATAACCGCCGAGGAGACGTCAATCTGCTGAACAATGAAGGGGAGCCGGATTGGGATTACAACCATCAGGAGTATCAGATTGCCACGATCCCTTTTCACGGTGAGCATCCGGCCGTCATTCAGCGCTATTTGGAGCAGTTGCGTAAAAAAGGCTAGCGTATCCAAATCTGATAAGTATGAAAAATAGTTAAAGCCCTCACTTTTGATCCGGGAATGATCCGGAATCCGGGTGAGGGCTTCTTCGTGGCATCGTATGAAGTGAAGAACGAACGGTTCAGCCGTTGAAGGATGAACTTATCAAGCAAGCGACTGCTGAACGAGCCGGGACGCTTGGGGCTCATCGTACAGCTGAATTTCCGGCAATTCGGCTGCCAGCTGCTCGATCTGTCCCGCTTTGTAGCACATCGCGTCCGCCGCATAACGCCCGGCATGAATCTCTTCAAATACCTGCTGAGACCCGCAATAAACCGCAAGATCAAAGGTGACCCGGCTGAACAAATCGATACGGTTGGTCAAATACAGGCGGGGACCGGCCTTGCGGATGCCGACAACGGGATGCTGAAGATATGTCAGCGCGTAGACAATCACGTTGCAGCCGTCCGATTGGGCGAACTGCTTCGCCAACTGCTGCCACCTTGCGGGTTCGTTGCTCCAGGACGATTCGCTGAGCAGAAGCACCCACTTTTCTCCAGTATTACGGGGTTCGATCCGTTCCCGGACTTCTTCGGGCGTTGCGGCTAGGTTAAATGGGTTTAACGGACCTTCGGGCAGCTGCCATGTTGTGTTCCATTTTGCTTCGTAATATTGCTTGTTTCGTTCCCACAGCGATTGGTATTCCTGGCTCTTCAGCTTCTTGATCGTTGCGCTGCCGTGATGGTACACAAAGGCGTCTTCTACGATCACCATCCGGTAGCCCGCTTGCTTGACCCGTTCACAGTAATCATCATCTTCAAACATGCCGATTCCGTAACGGTGGTCGAGCGGCCCGATCTTTTCAAATGCGCTGCGACGGATGGCCACGCAGAAAAATCCGAGCAGTCCGGTTTCGCGGGTTCCCTCGCGGTAACTGTCATAAAACTCCTGCAGCCAACCGGGATCCGCTCCCTGAACAGGGTCGCCGATAAAAAAATCGAGCGCCTGATCATTTCCTACATGGTTGGACATCGGTCCTGTCATGGCGATATCGTTGTGTTCCTGCATCGGCCGGATCAGCTTGGGAATCCAGGTCGCATCGGGTACGATCGTATCGTTATTGAGAAGAATCACATACTCGCCGGTAGCACAGCTTGCTCCCAGGGAGTTGCCCCCGGCAAACCCAAGATTGATGGGCGAGAATACCGTCTGCACCGGTTTTTGCGCCAATGCCGCAAGCTGCGCACGGGTCTGATCGGTGGAACCGTTATCGACCACGATGATCTCCGCATTCGGATAGCCGCCCTTCCGAGTCAGACTGTTCAGGCACTGCCTTGTAAATGACCAGTTGTTATGGGTCACGATGACGATGCTGACCTTGGGGAAAATATGCTGTAAAATCGCGCCGTGCAGCATCTCGTAACGATGCCTCCACGTATTGTTCATGGCAAATTTGCGCCTGTGTCTCACGGCTTCCGGCTGCACCGCTTCCATACGGAGCGCCCGCTCCACCGCCGCCTCAAACGCTGCGGGGGAATCTGCGATCTCCGCCACGCCCGAAGCGATTTCGGTCAGCTCGGGCAAAGGAGTGGAAACGACCGGCTTGCCCGCCGCCAAATATTCATAGAGCTTGACGGGGTTTGTCGCCTGGGTCAAATTGTTCTGGACGAACGGAATGATCGCGCAGTCAAACCGATGTAGATAGCCGGGAACCTCCTCATAGGGCTTTTCCCCGAGCAGCAACACGTTCGGCAGCTGCTCCACTCCTGAAGTGTCGCAGCCGAACGTATGGCCGATTAAGGCAAAGGTCCATTCCGGTCTGTTCCGGGCCATCACCTCAATCAAGCCGATATCGAACCAGTCCGAGATCGCGCCGTAATAGCCGATCACCGGTCCGGCAATGCTGCTGAGTTCTGCGGGGACATTGTTTACCCAACCGGCAAAATGGCTGACATCGGCCGCGTTGCGCACCAAAATCGTCGAGTGCTTCTGCTCACGGACGCGCTGGTGAAGGACTTGGGAAGAAGTCAGCACGACATTGGATTTTTGGATCAGCAGGTCCTCCTGATGAATGACGTTGGCATGATTGGTCGAAAACCCGGAATGATCGTCCATGCAATCGTAAATGATATTGTGCTGGTTCAGAGCCGCGGCGAGCGGCGTCCAAAACGGAAGGTCGACGATGGATACATACGAGGTGATCGCAAATTTGGCAAGGACATGCTCCAGTGACCATTTTAAATATTGGATATCCAAATCGTCCATTTGGTCCTGATATAAATTTAAGCGTCTATGGGCACAGAGGGTAACCAGCCACACGTTCCGGTCCACCTTTTTGAATTTGACAAATCGGCAGACTTCATCCCTGCCGGCATGCTCTTTCGGAAAACAGGCGACCTCTGTGGTCATATAAAACACGCGATGACCCCGTACGGCAAATTGCCGGGACAGCTGCTGAGGACGCTGCCAACGGAAGTCCCAGTCAATGACGGGAAACCGGATGACGTCATAGGCTATTGCCGGATCCGGTTCTGGTTTTGCTGTCCGAGGGTCACGTGCTGCACCCATCGTAGGAGGCGGAGCCGTGATTTGAAAAGGGGGGGGCGAATACGTTTCGAGGGGCTCGATCGGCAGAGAATCGCGCGGTAAAGCATGTGTGTTCACACCGGGTTCAGATGCACGATTGGTCTTAGATGAATGATTGTTTTTTGATTTGTAGGCCGCAGAAGCAGACAATGGACGGGATGCCTTCCTGGATCGGTTCCTCGGTTTATTCAAGCGTTATTCTCCTCCCTAAACGATTGTCTATGTACAAAATATGTACCGGGTGAACTTTACGCCTGGGCATAACACCATGGAAGTGGATCATTTTTAGGAGAGTTGCGCGGGCAGAGGCTTACCACTGGGCATTTTGATCAACTTTATATTTGCCTTGGTCCCCATCGTTATTTACCTACATATTGTACCAATGACTATAAAGGAGGTAGGGCGAGTGAAACTGCGACGGATAAAAAGAGATAAGAGCGATTGCGGGATTTCTGCCCATCGCAAAAAGAAGCCGCATTCCCACAAGAAGAAACCGGCTCCCTTGTTCAGACGATTGCTTAATGTCAAGCGATTCATCGTGAAGTTGAAGCACCAGTTGAGCAGCTTGGCAGGTACGGTGGCGGAGCTCTCGGCCCGGGTCAGCTCATTGGAAAAACAGATTGCCGGCATGAACAGTCGTCCGGGTACGGGCACCGGAGTCCCTGGGTCAGGGCCGGGGATAGCACCAGGTCCAGGACCGGCACCAGGACCAAGCCCGGTACCAGGACAGGGGCCAGCACTAGGAACAAGACCAGGCACGGAAACCACAGGCATCGTGGCCCTGCTGACGCCCCGTATTAATTCGCGCGTGACGGTAGAAACGCCGGTAGGAACTATTTTTGGCACATTGATCCAGATTGGTGAAGATTATGTGCAAATCCTTGAAATGGACGAAAGCAACGTACTGATCCCGTTCCGCAGCTTGCTGGCTGTTTCATAAATTTTTGTGATAGCAGGGAGGGAAAGGATATGAATTTTGAGGAAGCACTTGCCGTCTTTAAAGGCAGGCGCGTCGAAGTGCTGCTGACCAATCAGTTTATCCAGGGCACCGTGGCATCATCTTCTGACGGGATCCTAGCCGTGGATACGGTCAGTTCCAATTATATTCCAACGACGCAGCGGGTAAATATTCCAACTAGTAATGTGGCGCTGGTCCGCATACTGCCTCAGTAAACGATTATGATTTCGGTGCCGCCCCATTGTCTTGAGCATCCATCCATTTCAGCCATTCCGCGTAATGATCCGCATGGCGGTGGGTCATGCTGTGAATTCGGATTCGTCGATGGTACAGCGCCCTGTCGACATAATGGAAATCGTCTGAACCCGACATTCTGGCGAGGATTTCAATATCTTCGTATAAACGGCCTCCGGATGGGGAAGCTGTGTTCCAGCCGGAGAACGATTTAAGTTTGGCTGTATTGAACATCCGCGGGGCAATGGGAATGCCGGCTTCGATCACTCTGGCAGGGGAGAATGGATGAATGGAAGTCCTCACACCCTGATAGATCAACTGCTTGTTCTTCCGTTCTTCCCACTGGACGTGATCGGCATATATTACGCCTGCCTGATTGTGCAGGCTGGCCTTGCTGCATAACTGTTCCAGGCAGTTGGGGGACAGCCAGTCGTCGGCATCGAGCTCGAGCAGCCAGCTTCCATTTGCCAAGGACAATCCCGTATTCAGGGCATGAGCCTTCCCAGAATTGCGTTCCAGCCGGAAGGTCCGGATGCGGCGGTCTGGGTACAGCGATTCCAAGATCCTTGCCGTATGATCGGTCGAACCGTCATCGATGATCAACAGCTCCCAATCGCGTAAAGATTGGGCCATGACCGAACGGACGGCCCATGGAATATAATCGGCATCGTTATAAGTACATAACAGAACGGTAACCAGCGGTGCTTCAGGTGCCGCGCCCGTCCTTGGCTCAACCTGGATCGGTGAGGCGAGCAGCGGCCGCAGCAGTTCCCACTCCTCGTCTCTTTTTTGCCATGGGAATGAGGGGGAGACGGCCGGAACCAACGGTGGATTGCTGGTTGATGTCCACATAAAGGTGCCGGTGAGCTGGTACTGTTTTTCCACCAGGATATAGGATTCGAAAGGCAGCAGCGCTGTCTCCGCGAAACCCGACGAAGGCGCCGCCATGACGGCATCCGTGCGCCAGATTAGCGGCCCTCTGGGCAGCTGAAACCGGCCGTGCTGGCCCTCAGTGTGGGAAATGGCGCTGAAGATGCAGCCGGCTGACTCTCCGGTCAGACCGGACAGCTCCTTGCGCAGAAACGTATCCATGCCTGGAAGCACCTGCTCCCCCGCTTGCAGCGTCAGAAAGTATGGCTCTTGGTACGAGGCAAGCTCGCGGTTCATCCGGGAACCGAAGCTGCCTTGTTCCAGCACGATCATATTCGAATCGGGAAGCTCCTGCCGAACGGAGCTGGCGGTCAATTGTGCGTGGCGCAGGTGGTAGGAAGGTAGAATAAAGACAAGCATCGCGGGCTCCTTTCCGGGAAAGCTTGCGGCAGCTACGTTCCTCATCGTGTATTGAATTTGTATTTTCCTTTGGCAGGCAAGGCTCCGTGGTAAGCGCAGGCTGCCTTCTTTGCAAATCCGTCGTTAACATAGCGTATGTAACAATGGCCCATGTGACACTCCGAATTTGACAAATCCATGTGTGTGAAGTACGCTTTTAATTAGAATTCGAACTACTTGGAGGCGTGGGTCATGAATGGCGATCAAGGAGAAGGAACCGTCTGGGCATGGGACAAAGGCCCTCTTGGACGTTTGGTCAAGACGGCTTATATCGGGATGAGAAGGGAACTGGAAGGGTTATTGAAGCCTTACGGAATTACTCACACGCAGTGGAGCGCCTTGGGGATTATCGATCATTATCCTGGCATTACGCCGTCCGAAATGGAGCCGATCCTGATGATTGAACGACCGAGCGTAACCAGTCTGATCAACGGGCTGGTGAAGCGTGGGCTGGTCTATCGGCGCGATCATCCGGAAGACGCGCGCTCCAAGCAAATCTATCTGACGGAGCCCGGTAAGGAACTTGCCGCCCAGACCCGGCATTTGACGCAGCAGATCGATGATGCGGTCAGGCTGGAGTTTTCTCCGGACGAGTATGAGTCCCTTAGGAGCCTTCTGGTCAGAGTGGTACAGCGCATGGACCGCAAATAGAAGAGAGGAAGCGAGTCCTCTTTTTTTGTTCATGTAGTTAGAATTCGAATTAAAATGTAAAAGGAGATGGATCAGATGGGTAACATTCAAACTCAATCGACGGCGCCTGATGTCCGCTGGCAAGGATTTCACCATACGGCATTGGTGACACCCGATCTTGACGCAACGATCGCATTCTACGTCCACAGGCTTGGCATGGAGGCTGGCCCTGTTTTCCCTGCTGCCGGGAAAAGAGGACGTCACTGCTTCATTAAACCGGGGGATACCCGGTCTTGGGGAATTCATTTCTTTGAATACGAGGAGGCTGTCATCAGCCAGAGCTCCGAGGAGATCAAGCAGCTCGCGGCCGACCGGAATTCGTCCAGCTTGAACCGGTTTCTTCCCGGGGCACTGCAGCATGTAGCCTTTAGCCTGCTTTCGGAGACCGACGGGATGAAGCTGCGGAAAAGGCTGCAAGAGATCGGGGTGGTCATGACGGAGATTTATGATCAGGGCCTCATTCGCAATTTCATCTTTCTTGATAACAACGGGATCCAACTGGAGGCTGCCTGGCCGAAGGAGGAGGCGTAAAGAAGACGCTCAGGTGTACGCAAAGCAGCCGCGGGAAGGCCCGCGGCTGCTGCGTATGTCGGCGTATTGCATTATCGGTTGTCGATTTTCTCCGGATACAGATCGTGGTTGATCATGCGCTGCTCCGCCCACTGCTCGTACTTGGTGCCCGGGCGCCCGTAATTGCAGTATGGATCGATGGAAATGCCGCCGCGCGGCGTGAATTTCCCCCATACCTCGATGTATCGGGGATCCATCAGCTTGATCAGATCGTTCATGATGATATTCATGCAGTCTTCATGGAAGTCCCCATGGTTCCGGAAGCTGAACAGGTACAGCTTCAGCGACTTGCTCTCGACCATTTTCTGATCGGGAATGTAGCTGATATGAAGCGTGGCGAAATCGGGCTGTCCCGTGATCGGACAAAGGCTGGTAAACTCGGGAAAATTAAATTTAACGAAATAATCGCGGTAGGCATGCTTGTTATCAAAGCTCTCCAGCACTTCGGGGGCATATTGGAACACGTATTGGGTCCCCTGATTGCCAAGCAGCGTCAAGTCCTGCATTTCGTGCGGCTGTCTTCCTGACATATAGGTATTCCTCCTGAATAATTTCAAATATGTTAGTAGGTATTAAGCTCCCAGCGGACCCGCTTCGGCGAGCCTATGGCGGCTGTCTTTGGTCAAACGCCGCGCTTATTTCCCCACACCAGCGCGTGAAGCTGGGGCAGCACGCGGACCGCGTTCAGCTCGGGGGAGGCGACCACGGCGTCGATCAGCCGCTCATAGCGGGCGAGCAGATCGGCGGCATGGCCCGCGATGTCCATCCGCTTCAGGTCGGGATTGCCCACCTGAAGATACATCGGCACATGCGGGTACCGGGCATGAACTTGGACGGCATAGGCCAGATCGGCCTCGTCAAAGACGACGACTTTGAGGCTGTGCGTGTAAGCGGCCGGCCTGGCCGCGAGACGGTTAACGATGCTGTCCAGCATCTCCCAGTCGGTCTCCATGCCTGAGCTCGGCGGCTTCGGCGACAGCGTTACTTCGTGGACGTCGCCCAGCCAATCCTGCCAGCGGGAGCCCTGGGTTTCGACGGCCATCCGGATCCCTAGGCCATTCAGCAGGCTCACAAGCGAGCCGAGCTGAGGCAGCAGGGCGGGATTGCCGCCGGACAGGGTAACATGGGAGAAGCGCTCGCCGCCGATCCGCCGAAGCTCCCCCCAGATGCCGTCAGCGCTCATTTGGCGGATGTCCGCCTTGGCGCTGCCGTCCCACGTAAAAGCGGAGTCGCACCAGGAGCAGCGGTAATCGCAGCCTGCGGTGCGCACGAACATCGTCTTCTGGCCGATGACCATGCCTTCGCCCTGAACCGTCGGACCGAAAATTTCAAGTACGGGAATGTTCATTCGCTCATCCACTCCCGTCTCGCCTCGGCATAGCTGGTCGGCGTTTCGTACAGGCGGACGAATTCGGTCCGGCCGCCCTCGATTCGGTAATCCCCGCAGGCAAACGCCTCCTCCATCCGCTCAAACAGCCAAACGACCATGTTTTCGGCGGTCGTATTCATCGGAGGCAGCGTTTCGTTCAAATAGCGGTGATCCAAATACGGTTCGATCCGCTCTTTCCAAATTTGTTTGATCAGGCCAAAGTCGGCGGTAATGCCGATCTCGTCCGGAATGGCGCTGATGCCGAAGACGGCTTTATACGTATGGCCGTGCAAATTTTTGCATTTGCCCTCATAGGCATGCAGATGATGCGCGGCGTCGAAGGTAAATTCCTTGCTGACCAGTACCCTTTTATGATGATAGCGCAGGTCGGACGGCTGGATGTCTTCACCCAGCTTTTGCAGCCGGTCCACGATGCGGAATTCGCCGGGAGTCTTGGTCATGGCTGCAGCGCCTCCGCCTTGGACTGAAGGTACTTGTCGAGACCGGCTTTACGGAGCCGGCAGGCGGGGCAGTCGCCGCATCCGTCGCCGATGATGCCGTTATAACAGGTCAGCGTGCGCTCGCGGACAAACGGGAATGCGCCCAGATCGTCGGCTAGCTTCCAAGTTTCCGCTTTGTCGAGCCACATCAGCGGCGTATGGATGACAAAGTCGTAGTCCATGGCCAAGTTTAGCGTCACATTGAGGGACTTGACGAATGCATCCCGGCAGTCAGGGTAACCGCTGAAGTCCGTTTCGCATACGCCGGTCACCAAATGTCTGGCGCCGGACTGCTTGCCCAGCACGGCGGCGAAGCTTAGGAACAGATGGTTCCGGCCGTCCACGAACGTGCTCGGCAGCCCGCCATCCTCCTGCGTGATTTCGATGTCGCTGCGCGTCAGCGCGTTCGGGGCGAGCTGATTCAGCAGGCTCATATCCAGCACGGTGTTCTTCACGCCGAGTTCTGCGGCGATCGACTGTGCGCATTCGATTTCAAGCCGGTGGCGCTGACCGTAGTCGAACGTAACCGTCTCGACTTCCTTGAACTGCCGGAGTGCCCAGAACAGGCAGGTCGTACTGTCTTGGCCGCCGCTGAACACGACGACCGCTTTTTCGTTTTTGAGCATAAAAAAACCTCTCCTTCATGATAAGGTCCGGTCGGCAGGGCTGAAAAAGCGCCTGATTTCCGGCAGAAGAGAGAGGGTTCTTGAACTGGCATCCGTAAAAAAACAAGCCCCCGGTCTTTATGGCCAAAGAGGGCAGTCTTAGTTTTTTATAGAGGGAGTTCGCGAACCTCTCCCGCGCTTTCGTCCGCGCGGATTGTCTTCAATTGGGCGCATGATGCTGCGCCGGACTATTATATCATATCTTTGCGGATGAGGGAGTTTTGGATTTCTACGTTCTCGCTGCTGACCTTTTTCCGGAATTGGCTCGGCGAGATGTTCTTGTACTGCTTGAACTGCTGTATGAAGTAGCTCGAGCTCGAAAACCCTGTCTCCTGGGCGATTTCCGTCATGGTCATGTCCGTGGTCAGGAGCAGCTTTTCCGCCTCGGTGATCCGAATGTAGTTCAAATAATTGGTAAACGTTTTGCCCATGATCGCTTTGAAGCGGCGCGAAAAGTAGCTGTAGCTCAGGTTGCAGATCCGCGCGGCGGCTTGGGCGTTGATGTCAAAGCGATAGTTGTCGTCGATGTATTCGAACACTTTCTGCAGCATTTGGACGTCCATATCCTTCAGGGATTGGGCGACATCCCAGTGGAGGCCGAGGTTTTTCGATTCACGCAAAAACCACAGGAATAGCCTGCAGATCAGCGTCCGGACCGCGAGCTCGAAGCCGTAAGGCCGGTTCGTGAATTCGTCGTGTATTTCGTGCACCAGGGCCGGGACGACGGTATCCTTGATTTCAGACTCGGCGAACATCCGCTGGTTGTTCGATTCGGCCATCGTAAACGGCAGCACGTACTTGGATTCAAATACGGTCCTGGACGTCGAGTACAAAATTTCAGGATCGAATTTAATGACGATATAAGAGACCCGCTCCTCATCTAGCGCATAGATGGAGTGGGTTTCATGCGAATGGATCACGATCAGGTCGCCCTTGCTCAAAGTATGCGATTCTCCCCCCAGGAACACCTTGGCCTTTCCCGTGAGAAAATAAAGAATCTCGATATACATGTGCCAATGGGCGTGAACAATCCAGCGGCTGCCGGCGCTTTGATGGATCATGCATTCGTACGGATAGTGGATCGTCCCGATGGATGGGCGGTTCGACTCAAAATATGGCTCGGTCATTTTCGCACGCTCCCGTTTTACAATGACAAATATTTAATATATTAGAATAGGTTCATTGTATAACTTATCGAGGGATTTTGGTATCGTTACTTTGTATCAACGGAAGGGGTGCAAAGTATGGAAAAGGTGGCATTGCAGTTATATTCAATCAAGGAACTGACAGGGACTGATTTTCTCGGCACGCTCCGGAAGGTAGCGGAGATCGGCTACGACGGCGTCGAATTCGCCGGCTACTTCAACACTTCCGCCTCCGATCTGAGAAAAGCGCTGGACGAGTACGGTCTGCAGGCGGCCGGCAGCCATATCGGCGTATCCGACCTGACGGATCACCTGGATCGGACGATCGAGTATTCACAGGAAATTAATAGCGCTTACATCATTTGTCCGGGTCTCCCGGAGGACATGAGAAACAGCTCGGACAGCTACAAGCGTACCGCAGAGCTGTTCAACCGCATCGGCGAACGCTGCAAGCAAAGCGGCATCCGCTTCGGCTACCACAATCACGGCATTGAATTCGATAAATTCGATGGCGAATACGGATTGGACCTGCTGGTGAACAATACGGATCCTGATCATTTGTTCATCGAGCTGGATACATATTGGGCGGAGCACGCCGGACTGCGCTCGGTGGATTTTATCAACAAATACAAAGAGCGCTGCGCCATTCTGCACATTAAGGATATGAAGAGCCTGGAGGACAAGCGGAATACGGAGATCGGCTCCGGCATCATGGATTTCCGTGCCATTACGGCGGCAGGCAAGCAGTACGGCGTCAACTGGTTTACGGTCGAGCAGGAGGAATATGAAATTCCGCAGCTGGACAGTATCGGGCAGAGCCTGAAGTATTTGCGGGAAATTTTGTAATTCTGGTACAACCCCATTTTATATAAAAAGGAGAATGAGTTATGGCGCAAAATACGGATCAAGTATTGAAAGTAGCAGTCGTGGGCTGCGGAGGCATCGCCAACGGCAAGCACATCCCGAACCTGGTTAACCAGAAAAACGTGGAGCTGGTGGCGTTCTGCGACATCATCGAAGAGCGTGCCATCGAGACTGCGCGCAAAATCGGCAAAGAGGATACGATCAAAATTTACACGGATTACAAAGAACTGCTGAAAGACGAAAGCATCGACGTCGTGCATGTGTGCACGCCGAACAAATCGCACTCTTTTATTACGATCGACGCCCTCGAATCGGGCAAACACGTGATGTGCGAGAAGCCGATGGCCAAGACGGCCAAAGAAGCAAGAGCGATGGTCGAGACCGCCAAGCGGACAGGCAAGAAGCTCACGATCGGCTATGACAACCGCTATCGTCCGGATTCCCTGACCCTCAAGCAAATTTGCGAGAGAGGCGACCTCGGCGATATTTACTTTGCCAAAGCGCATGCCATCCGCAGACGCGCCGTGCCGACATGGGGCGTATTCCTGAACGAAGATGAGCAGGGAGGCGGACCGTTGATCGATATCGGTACGCACGCGCTGGACCTGACGCTCTGGCTTTTGGACAACTACAAGGTAAAGAGCGTCAAAGGCAACGTGTACTACAAACTCGGCGACAAGGAAAGCCCTGCCAACGCTTTTGGCCCATGGAAGGCGGAAGAATTTAAGGTGGAAGACTCCGCGTTCGGCTTTATTACGATGGAGAACGGCGCAACCGTCATTCTGGAAGCGAGCTGGGCGCTCAACACGCTTGACGTGGGCGAAGCTCAGGCATCTCTGTCCGGTACGGAAGGCGGCGCGGACATGAAGGACGGCCTGCGCATCAATGGCGAGGACCTTGGGGTGCTGTATACGAAGAAGCCTGAGCTGAAGACAGGCGGAGTCGCCTACTTCGCAGGCAATTCCGAGAGCCAAGCCGGCAGAGAATGCCGTCTCTGGATCGAAAGCATTCTGAACGATACCGAGCCGATGGTCAAACCGGAACAGGCGCTGGTTGTCACAGAGGTTTTGGAAGCCATTTACGAGTCTGCTCGTACCGGCAAAACGGTTTACTTTGACGATCAGCTCGTAACGGCCGAGGGATAAGTTCAGCTCTGACAAGATCCATTCGTTACAATGAAGAAAAACCGTCCGGCTGCTGCCTGGCGGTTTTTTTCGAGTACAAAGCTTTCCAATCGCAACTAATTTGATGCAAAATCCATGAAGCAGCTGCATCGGATGTGGCATGCTGTACTGGAGAAAGCCAGATTCTTGGTTTCCGAGAGTCTGGCTTTTTTGTGTGCCTGAACGGGATACGCATCCTATCCGAGAAACCACCAAACATAGACTTTTGTACCTAAATTGTTGATCAATTTGTGTACAAATGCTAGAAGCTATTAAAAAATAGGAAAAAATGGCCGATTAGTAATAATGAACGCCTGCTTTTTAATAGGATGTTCATCCTAAGATAATCGATGAATTAGGGATAATGTACTAGATTTCGCAGCTTGCATTTTAGTAACAGAAGTTGCTGTAAGTGGACCTGGTGATTACGAATGAAGCCGTGTGCTCAGGAGGGCTTGATGATCAAACTGTATATGCTTGGAATCAAGAACGTTTCTGCCGCGCAATTCGATCATTTCATGAAACGGGTCTCTCCCGAACGGACCAGACAAGTACAACGTATCAGAAACTGGAGGGATGCTGTAAGAAGCCTGTTTGGCGAAGTTTTGGTGCGCTGGGCAGTGAGACAGGTAGGGCCCGCTGCGGCATTTTCCAAGCCATGGTCGCGAAGCGCATTCGGCAAGCCGGTGTTTGCGGATGAACCGGACATTCATTTTAATATATCCCATTCCGGAGATTGGGTGGCTGCCGCCATGGGTCCGGCTGAACTCGGCGTGGATGTCGAGCAGATGCTCCCTGTGGATCTTGGGATTGCCGAATCATTTTTTTCACCCGCTGAACTCGGGCAGCTTCAAAGCTTGACGCAAGAAGAGCGTCTGGGCCCGTTCTATGACATTTGGACGCTCAAAGAAAGCTATATCAAGTGCATCGGGAAAGGACTGAGTCAACCGCTGGACTCGTTTGCGATCATGGTTCATCCGGACGGGACGATTGAATACAGCGGCCCTGACGAGGAAGCATGCCATTATCAGTTTACGCTGATCCCAATGGAAGGTCCGTATAAACTTGCGGTCTGTTCGAAAGCAATAGGGCCCATCGAAATAGTTGAACCGGAAATGGATCAACTTTTGGAAATGGAGTGTTTTCAGGTTAATTTCTGAAATGATTGGAAATACCCGTGAAAATTATGGTAGACTGGTTCAAGGATCATGTCGATTTTATAGTTACTAATTAATAATTAGTTTCTATGAAAATGTACCTGATAATTTCATAGGCAAAACTGCTGAAAAGCAGTGACGCAAAGCTATAGGGACTACTTCCGAAACGGGATATGTCAGCCAGTTGCAAATGAATTGGTGAGCTGTGGTTTGCATTCCCATAGGTTGCTATTTTTTTGCCTGAAATTGCTGTTTCCTGACGCGGGGGAGGTGTTATTCGTGAGAACCCAAGACGATTTCTAGTGTGGCCAGGTGGGTGGGTAGCTGGAAGATTACATAAGAGAGATAGACCAAAGGAGAGAAACGAGAATGAGCAAGCTTAAGCAATTTGCCAAGAAGTTTAGGTTTAGAAATTTAAGTATTGTAAGCAGAAGTATGCTGCTAACCAGTGTTTATATTTTCATCACCGGGGTGGTCGTGATTGGCGCAAGCTTTTATATTCAGGGAACCGTCCTGACCGAGCAGCTGCAATCGGATTCCGGTAAAACAATGGATGCCTTGGTGAAGAGCGTCTCAGCACAAGACGTCGAGCAGGCCAAAGATGTAAAGGATCCAAACGCTGCGATTCAGCAAAAACTTACGGGTATATTTGACGAGCTGTCCCGTACGCATCCGAATATTGCCCAAGGGTATATTTTCGGGCCTGAGCTTGAAGGGGGCAATCAAACTTCGATTATTTCGATGCCGTCGGCCGTGTTGGAAATGTTCGACCAGGATAATTTGCATCTGGGAGACTTGTACGAACAGCCTAAAATTCATGCCGACGCCGTCCGGGAAATGCTGAAAACGAAAAAGTTAGTTTTCACCCAAGCATACAAGGATAACTACGGCACATGGATCACGGTATTGTATCCGTTTCAGGATGCAGGCGGCAATATCTTCGCCTATATGGGTATCGACGTGGATGCCAGCTTGGTCTCTGCCGGACAGAACGATCTGCTCCGCAACACGCTGCTCGCCCTGCTGGTTACGCTGGTAGTCGTACTGGCGCTGCAGTATTACACAAACAGACGGACGTTTGCACCGATCAAAACTCTAATGACGGCGCTGGACAAGCTCAGCAAAGGCGATTTTACCGTGCAGCTGAAGGCTGGCGACGATGAGCTTGGACAGGTTAACGCCAAATTCAACACAATGGTGAACCAAATCAACGATCTGGTGGGGACGATTAAGAAAGTATCGGAGCAATCGGCAGAACAATCGAAGTTCCTGTTCTCGGCTGTGGAGAACAATAATAAAAATTCGTCGGCCATTACGAAAAATATTGAACAAATGTCCGAGCGTGTCGCGTTGCAGAGTACATCCATCACGGAAAGCGTCGTTTCGCTGGAAGAAATTTCGTCTGGCGTTAATACGATTGCCGGCAATACCTCCGAGCTGTCGGACATTTCGATGCAGATGAAGGATCAGTCGGAGAAAGGAAATGAGAACGTCGATCAGGTCATCCAGCAGATGAATTCGATCAACCATTCGGTTAAAAATTCGGTGGACATCATTGAGAAACTGCAGGTCCGTTCCCAGGAAATCGGACAAATCGTCCAAGTCATTACGGAGATTGCTTCCCAGACCAATCTGTTGTCCCTCAACGCGAGCATTGAAGCAGCGCGCGCAGGCGAGGAAGGCCGGGGATTTGCCGTGGTGGCCGATGAGGTCAAGAAATTGTCCGAGGAGTCCAGAAAATCCGCCACACAAATTATCGAGCTGATCCGTTTCATTCAGGATGAGACCGCACTGGCCGTCGAGGCGATCAGCGAAGGCGAGCAGAACGTTGCCAAAGGGATCGAGGTCGTCAAGGAAACAGGCTCGCTGTTTAAAGGCATGATGATCGCGACCGATTCGGTCACGAGCCAAATTCAGGAGGTTTCTGCCGCTACGCAGCAAATGGTTGCCGAAACCGAGCAAATTACGGCTTCCATCAAACAGCTTGCGGAGCTGGCGGAGAAAAACTCGGCCGTATCCAGCGAGATCAAGACAAGCGCCCAGGAGCAGCAGGCTTCCTTTGATAAAATTTATGATTCCGCCAATCAGATGAACCAGGTGGCTGACCAATTGGAAACCTTAGTCGACAAACTGCAGGTGTAATCATGAAGGAGCTGAACATTTTGAACACAACATCGATAAGCGAGCACAGCAGGGCATACTGGTCCCAAGAGCTCGAGCTTCCTCTGCCTGGTCTCAATCTGTATACGGATGAGCCGGTGCGGGAAATTCAGACTGATATGCTGCGGATCACGGAAACGCTGGATTTGGGACCGGGAGAGGCAGCAGAACTGGGCCGGCTTGGTAACCTTCGCGCCTGGTGGCTGACCGGTTATGCGGTGTTCCTGTACAGAATGACTGCCGACCAAGACTTGCTGCTCGGCGTGGCGAACCGGCGAGGTGAGCTGCTGCCGCTTCGTGCAGCGATGAGCGGACAGGATACGTTCCGGCAGGTATATACGCGTATCGAAGCCAAGCTGGAAGAGCTGGATAATGCGGACTTGAGCCTGCAGGAGCTGGAAGAAATGATCGGGCAGCCCGTCAGCTATCATGCGGTGAACGGGGAGGCTCAAATAAGTCGTCCAGCCTGGTTGGGCTGGGATGTCCGGGAAGCATCCGGACGATGGACAATGAACATCACCTACGCACGCCAGCTGTACCGGGAAGAGACCGTGCGCAAATTCAGCAGGCACTATGTTCAGATCGTTCGCGGGGCACTGCAAAACCCGGATCTGGAAATCAGTCGCCTTCCATTTCTGTTGGAGGAAGACCGCGCAGCCTACACGGCTCTGAACGACACGAAGATGGACCTACCGGAACAGCCGACGATCGTCCGGATGCTGGCTTCCACCGTGGCGAAATTTCCGGAACGGATCGCCGTTACCCAGGACGGAAAGCGGATGACCTATAAGGAACTCGACCGGCAGTCCAACCGGATTGCGAACATGCTGCTGTCCAAAGGGCTGCAAAAGGGACAGTTCGTGCCTATTTTCATGAAACGGAGCCTGGAAACAATTCTTTGTATGCTTGGCGTCATTAAGGCAGGCGGGGCTTACATTCCGCTCGATCCTTCCCATCCGGATGAGAGAAACGCATACATTATTGCCGACACTCAGACCGGGATGATCCTGACCGAAACAGATTACGTGAACCGGCTGGAGAAGCTGCTTGCCGGATTTGACAGTGATAGGAAGCCGGAAATCCTCCCATTGGGAGAACAGGCGGATTCGTATCCGGAAGAAGCGTGCCTGGTCGGCATTGAACCCGATGATCTGGCTTATATCATCTATACGTCAGGCTCCACAGGCAGGCCGAAGGGAGCCCTGATCGCTCATCAAGGCGTCGTCAATTTGGCGGAGGCTACGCGCAGAGAGATGGAGCTGACTGAAGAAGATGTGATTCTACAGTACTCCACGTTCAGCTTTGACGCGTCGGTCTATGACATTTTCGGTTCACTGGCCTGCGGCAGCCGTCTGCATCTGCTCACTGATGAAGAGCGGTTCTCCATCGACGCCTTTACCGTGGCGGTGGTGGAGCAGCAGGCCACACGCGTCGCCATTCTGCCGACGGTATTTTTCAACCAGCTTGCCGCTCATTTGCCAGAGGAGGATGCGCCTAAATATGGGAACATCAAGAGCATCATCGTCGGGGGTGAGGCGTTGTCGGGCGAGGCTGTGCGCATGCTGCAGAAAAAGCTGCAGGTCCCGATCGTCAATCTTTACGGTCCTACCGAAATTACGGCGGTGGCCACCTCCCATATCGTCGATTATCCGGTTCCGGACGATCTGACGACGGTGTGCATCGGAACGCCGCTCAGCAATTATGAATTGTACATTGTCAGCGAGCACGACCAGCTGTGTCCGATCGGAGTCACCGGGGAGCTCCTAATCAGCTCCGTCGGCGTCGGTAAGGGGTATTTGAACCAGCCGGAGAAAACGAATGAGGCCTTCATCACCGATCCGATTGCACCGGCGTCGGGCAAGAAATTTTACCGTTCGGGCGATATGGTCCGCCTTCTTCCGAGCGGCCTGGTGGAGTACCGGGGGAGAAAGGACGCTCAGGTGAAGATCCGGGGCTTCCGGATCGAAATCGGTGAGATTGAAGACAACCTGGCGAAGCATGAGTCCGTTAAAGATATCGCCGTCATTCCGAGAACGGAAGCAGACGGAACCAAGGTGCTTGCGGCCTTCTATACGACAAATGACGGACAGCCGGCGGCTTCCAAGGACCTCGTCCAGTTTTTAAGCCAAAAGGTGCCCGGCTACATGGTTCCCAAATATATGTGCTTTGTGGATCAAATGCCGCTGTCACCGACCGGGAAAATCGACCGGAAGAAGTTGGCTTCTTTCGAGATCGTGCCGGAAGAGGACGATTCGCCTTATGAAGCCCCGGTCACGGCTGCTCAGGCGGAAGTGGCAGCCGCCTGGGAGAAAGCGCTTGGTCAGACGAGAATCGGGATTCATGACGATTTCTTTGAAATCGGCGGCTACTCCTTGAAAATATTGGAGATTCTGGTGCTGCTCAAGCCGAATTATCCCCAGCTGAAGATCAACGATTTCTTCGTATACCCGACGATTGCCGCTTTGGCTGAGCGGATCGAAGGCCTTGCCCAGGAAGCGGCCGCTTCGGAGGAGGTATTCGGTGAGGATGTTCCGCTGCAGGATTTGACGGAGTACCCGTTAAGCTTTAATGCCCAGCATCATTCCGAAGGGCGGGGAAACACCCAGCAGCACATATTGCTGACAGGCGCAACCGGCTATCTCGGCTCTCACCTGCTGCATGAACTACTTCGTCAATCGAAAGCTTCCATCTATTGTCTCGTGCGACCATCCGGAGAGCAGGAACCTTACGATCGGCTGGAACAGACGATGACCGGGTACTTCGGGGAAGAAATCAAACACCTGATGGAGAACCGGGTCATCGCCGTGCAGGGCGATTTGGAACAAGAGCATTTGGGAATGAGCCGGGAAGTTCAGGACATGCTGGCAGATCGACTGGACTCCATTCTCCATTGCGGCGCGGAAGTCAAGCATTTCGGGGAAGCGGACTATTTTGCCCGGGTCAACGTGGACAGCACGAACCGTCTGCTGGCATTGGCCAAGTCCAAGCCAGGCCTTCGGTTCCATTTCATCTCCACGCTCGGCATCCCGGAAGATTTGGCGCTCAACGGCCAATGGGCTTCGGTCACTGCCGGTTCCGGTTATGACGAAGCCTATGTCGAGAACGTCTACACCAACAGCAAGCTTGCCGCCGAGAAGCTCGTCGTGCAGGCTGGCCGGGATGGCCTGGCGGCATCCGTGTATCGCGTCGGCAATTTGTCCTGCCGGTCGGATAATGGATTGTTCCAGAAGAACATCGATAACAACGCGTTTTACCGGATGCTTAAGGCGATGCTGCTGCTTAACAAAGCTCCGGATGTGCGGTGGGAAGTCGATATGACGCCGATCGATTACGCAGGAGAGGCGATTACCGCCTTGGCGCTTCAAGACGAAACCGCCGGACGGATGTTTCATATCTGCAACCCGGTTACGGTATCTTATCAGGACTTGGTCGGTTTCTTCCAGGCATACGGCTATGACATCGGCCTGGCGGAATGGAAGGAATACGAACGGTGGCTTCTCGATCCGGAGCAGGACAAAGACCAGGCCGGCTTGGAGCTGGCGATGGCGCAGCTGGAGGGAGACGGCGCGAAGAACTCCAATTACCGTTACGCATGCCCGCAGACGCTCGTGTATCTCGAGGGAACCGGTGTCCAGTGCGCGCTGCCGGATGAGGATTATTTCCGGAAGCTGATTGATCATGCTGTACGGGTCGGGTATTTTGCGCGGCCATAATCATGATCATTAGGTGGCTTGGCTGACATGTCGGTACAGATATGGAAATCGTACGGACTGCAAGGGGACAAGCGGGATATCCGTGAACTGAACAAGGAAAGAAAAGGTTAGATCCGTGTTAAAAAAAGACAAAAACGGACAAATGTGAGTTAAAAACCGGAGTCGTATTTGCAGTTCAAGTTTCGCGAGGGGCAGGGTGGGCAAGGTATTGTGGAACCGTTGACCGCAGGAACTTAACGGACAAGTACGAGAATTCGTATTCATATAGCGTTATATTCATTAGCCATACACCAGCAAAAGTTAACCCTAACGTGAGCACAAAACGATAGAGAAAGTGTCGGCGAACAATAGCAGGATTAGAAGTAAGATAAGAAGCATGATGAATAGCAGGATTAGTGGCACGGATTAAAAGCAGGATTGATAGCAGCATTAATGTCAAGATTGAAGGCAAAGTAAATATGCAAGATTAATAGTAGGGATATAAGCATGACCAAGAGCTGCCGAATTATAAAAAGAACAAAAATGGCAAGGCATTAGCAGCGGAATAACAGTTGCACCGTAGCAACACTTAAAAAACTTGGAATTATTTCATGGTGCCGGGATAGATAGACAGACGACGGAAAAACAAACTGCGGGACACAAGCAATACCAAGGGGAATTTTGCGGAATTTAGCGGCTCCGGCAATTTTTATATCCAGCAATATTGGCATTCCTAGTCGTACCATTCATCTTCATAAATGATGACGAAGTCTTTTAAAACTCGATCTACAGCCTGTCGTTCGAGTTTTTTTTTGTTAGTACTTGAACCTTACGCAGCGTAATGTTTTATATTAGAACTACCGGTACAAGTCTTCGCGAAGCAAGGGGATGATTATGAATACGGAGTGGAAGGTCGGAGAACTGGCAGCCATGACCGGACTGACCATCCGAACGCTAAGGTACTACGATCAAATTGGTTTGTTTTCTCCGTCGGGGCATACCGAATCCGGCCATCGGATCTATAACGGGCATGATTTGGCCAAATTGCAGCAAATCTTGTCTCTGAAGGAGCTGGGATTGTCGCTGGATGAGGTCAAGGAAATCGTGGACGGGAACGAATTCAGTCCGCTCGACATTGTTCAGATCCAGATGGACCGCTTGAAAAATACCATCCGGCTGCAGCAGCAGCTTCTGCAGGAACTGGAAAACGTATCGGCTCTTCTGCAGCATGACCAGACGTTAACGGTCAAAGAATTTACCGCGCTGCTCGAGGTGATGAAGAAGAGCAAGGAAAAGTTCTTTTTGGAAAAACGGACAAGCATGGAGCGCAGCCTTGACCGGCTCGGGGAGGCGCTTGGAGAAAGTCAGCCGGATCCCAAGAATAAAACCATCCAAGGAGGCCATGACCATGAATAACGAACGATCTGTCATTCACGAAACATTTGTCATTGAGCGCAATTATCAAGCCGCACCGGCGAAGGTGTTTTCGGCCTGGTCTGATCCGGAGCTGAAGTCAGCCTGGTTTCCGAAAGCCGACAGCTTCGAATTCAGGGTAGGGGGACGCGAAGTCAATGCCGGCGGTCCTCCGGACGGTCCGGTTTTCACCTATGATGCAATCTACCAGGAGATCGCCGAAAACGAGCGGATCGTCTATACGTATACGCTAGACCAGGGGAGCAACCGAATGTCCATATCGGTCGTATCGGTGCAGTTTCAGCCCTCGGGACAAGGCACGCGGCTGATTTATACGGAGCATGGGGCGTTTCTGGACGGGCTTGATACGGCTTCGATCCGTGAGCACGGGACCAAGATTATGCTGGATAAGCTGGACGAAGCCGTTCTTGTGTAGAAGAAGTTAGATTGAAAATAGGTCAGAAATGTTAGTGCGATAATGTTAGGTTGAAAATGTAAGTGTGAGTACGAAGTTGTAAGTTCCGCATCAGGTGTTAGGAGGCAGCCTCAGGGGATCCTGAGGTGCCTTTTTTTTGTATTAAAGGGGTCAGTCTAAACTGCCGAACAATGCGTTCATTGTCTATATTATTGTTCGCCTGCAATCTGTCGCAGCTGGATTGCCGCCAAAAAGCCGCCTTAGGGCTGGGATTCGCTTCGCAGGAGTCTCCGGTTAGAAATAACTGCACTAATGCATCTATTACACCAAAAAGCAGCTAATTCGGTAAAAATAAGTGCACCAGCCGGCATTGATCTCGAAGAAACTGGAGTGGATATCACCGCCACTGTCGTTGATCTCTCAGGAGTTGAAAAGCTAGCATCGCTACCGGCAGTGAAATCGCAGCGGCTGAACGATAGCAGCCAGTACCCGGCAAGCCGCTACCAACTGCACCTTCTCCGGAGAGTGCCTTCCAAATGATCCATGTACGGAAGTCGAAATGGAGCGAATGCGCCGCGAGCGGATAAAAAACCGAATGCATACCGCCCGGACTCTGTTATCATAAAGGTTATGAGGGTTTTTACATAAAAAAGGAGGGGGTTCCATGAACCGAAGCGAGGCGCGCAAGGTCGTTCCCTTGGGGGAAACCGCGGTCGTGGTGCATCTGGGCGATACGATCAGCGAAGGCCTGCACCGTGAGGTTCAGGCGCTGACCCGCCGCATCGAGACGAATCCTTTTCAAGGGTTTGTCGAGTGTGTCCCGGCGTTTACGACTGTGACCGTATTTTATGATCCGTTCGAGCTTGATTTGCCGCCGATGGAGACTGGCAGGTCTGATTATGTGCGTTCCATCCTGGAAGCTTACTTGGCGGACATCCAGGAAACGCCGGAAGCGGAACCGGTGGTGATCGAGATCCCGGTATGCTACGGAGGCGAATTCGGTCCGGACTTGGCAGATGTCGCCTCCGTAAACAAACTGGCGATCGAAGACGTGATCCGCATCCATACCGGTCAGAACTATTTGGTCTATGCGGTCGGTTTTGCCCCCGGCTTCCCTTATTTGGGCGGGCTCGATGAACGGATCGCCGCACCGCGAAAACAGACGCCGCGGCTTGCCATTCCGGCCGGGTCAGTCGGTATCGCAGGGACGCAGACGGGAATTTATCCGGTGGAAACCCCGGGTGGCTGGCAGATCATCGGCCGGACGCCGCTTGCGCTGTTTATGCCGGACCAGGATCCGCCAGCGCTGCTTCGGGGAGGGGAGTATATCCGGTTCCGCCAGATTGATGCGGCGGAATACGAGCAGATCAAGGGGGCCAGGGCATGAGCATAACGATCATAAAACCGGGTCTGCTGGCGACGATCCAGGACTTGGGGAGATCCGGGTACGGCAAATATGGGGTCATCGTCTCTGGCTCCATGGACCGCTTTGCGCACCGGACGGCGAATTGGCTGGTGGGCAACGACGAAGGCGATGCCGTGATTGAGGTGACCTGGTCGGGAATGTCCCTCCGCTTGGAGCGGGAGATGTGGATAGCCCTGACCGGAGGGGACTTTTCGCCGCAGATTGACGGTATTCCTGTTCCGATGTGGAGGCCCGTGTTTGTCCGGAAGGGAAGTATCCTTGCATTCACCGGGCCGAAGAACGGATGCCGGACGTATATGGCCGTCGCGGGAGGAATCGGTGTACCCGAGGTACTCGGCAGCCGCAGTACCTATATCCGTGCCGGGATCGGCGGTATGAAGGGGAGGGCACTGAAGTCAGGGGACATCATTCCCGTAGGGGACGGCAAGAACCGGTTACGGCATCCATCCCTAAGCGGCACGCAGGCTTTTGACGCGGTGAGGTGGGCGGTTCCGGCTTCGGCCAGACCGGCTTACAGCGAGCATCCGCTCATCCGCCTCATCCGCGGACCGCAATTCGGCGATTTCGACGAAGTGAGCCGGCATGCGCTGCTTCATGGCGCCTTCCGGATCACCCCCCAATCCGACCGCATGGGTTACCGATTGGAAGGCCCGAAGCTGCAGCTTCAACGTCCGCAGGAATACATATCGGAGGGTGTGACCATGGGGACCGTTCAGGTTCCGCCCGACGGGCAGCCGATCATTCTCATGGCCGACAGGCAAACGCTCGGCGGCTATCCGAAGATCGCCCAGGTCGCTGGTGTAGATCTGCCGGTCATTGCGCAAACGCGGCCCGGCTCGACCCTTCGCTTTCGGGAGATAGGTCAGGCGGAAGCGGAACAATTATGGATGGATCAGGGCATACGGTTAAACCGGCTAGCCCGGATGATTGACCTTAGATTAAAGGAGGACGGATGCCTAGATGGCTTGGATTGATTTGAACTGCGATATGGGAGAAGGATTCGGCGTGTACCGGATCGGGAACGACGAAGAACCGATACGGGAAATAACTTCCGCCAACATCGCCTGCGGATTCCATGCCGGCGATCCTTCCGTCATGCGGAAGACGGTGAAGCTGGCTTTAAGCCACGGGGTCGCCATCGGCGCACATCCCGGTTTGCCGGACCTGGCCGGCTTTGGGAGAAGAAACATGGATATTTCGCCGGAAGAGGCCCTGGATTTGGTGACCTACCAAATCGGGGCGCTGCAGGCGATCGCCAAGCAGGAAGGGGGGCGGCTTCATCATGTCAAGCCGCATGGCGCGCTGTACAACATGGCTGCAGTTTCCGCTTCCTTGGCGGATGCGATTGCCGAAGCCGTCTGCTGGACGGACGAGTCCCTGATCCTCTACGGCCTGGCGGGCAGTGAGCTGCTGGCCGCGGGGGCCAGGCACGGGCTGAGAACGGCCAGCGAAGTATTCGCCGACCGGACATATCAGCCGGACGGCACGCTGACGCCCCGCAGGCTGCCCCACGCGCTCATCACGGACACCGATCAGGCGGTTCGGCAGGTGATCCGCATGGTGAAGGAAGGCAGCGTAACTTCCGCGGACGGAGCGGAAGTCAAGATTCAGGCCGACACGATCTGCCTTCATGGAGACGGTCAGCACGCCACCGCTTTTGCCAGGGAACTTCGGGCACGGCTCGAAGCGGAGGGCATCGGAGTTAGGGCTGCAGAAGCATGACTCCACTTCATTGAACAACCAAAAAGACAGTCCGTCAGGCGGCTAGGCCTGATCCGGACTGTCTTTTTTCTGTTCCGCCGCATGGTTCAGCATGAGGCCGAGCTGCCTCACGTAAGGTCTCAGCTCGTCGACGGAATCCAGGAAGTTGGTATACACCCGGACCAGAGTTGCGTTCGGTTCACCCTGTTCCAGCTCCTGCCGAAGCAAGCCGATCACTTCCAGCAGCTCCTTCTGAATCCGTTCCGGCTGCGGCAGCTCACGTACTTTTTGGGCAAAATACTGCAGAAATTCACCCAGGTTCGCCCTCCGGGTCGGAAGGTCCACCGGATTGATATCGTTAAAATAAGCGCTCGACACCTTGAGAATCGGTACCGGCTTCTTGTCGATCATGTCGCGGATCACCGCATCCATCCTATCTACGCAGAAGCGTGCCAGTTCCGCCATCGGGCAGGCGGTAACCGATTGGACGGCATGGGACAAATATTCCCGCGACATTCCGCGGTAGATCGCAACGATATCCCCAAGATAAGGGGAGATGGCATCGCCGTATGCTTCGTAGAAGCAGTCGCGATGCCACGTCAGAAACGCGGCGCGCTTTTTTTTCCATTCCACTTGGAAGTTTTCGTTTGCGGTGATCGGCAGCTCTTTGAACTCGCTCGTAAAAAAATGGTTTTCCAGCATGTATTGAAGCTGAAACTCGATCTTGCGCCGCAAAATTTCCTTCGGCGGGTCCCCCTTCAGCCGAACCGAGCGATCCAGCTCACGAGCCTGCTCGAACATCGTACGGTGTACCTCCACGAATACGCCAGTAAACAGGTCCTCCTTGGAAGGAAACACTTTATAAATGCTGCCCTTGGCCATGCCGCATGCTTCCGCAATGTCCTGCATGGAGGCGGCGAAATATCCTTTTTCTTTAAAAATGCGCATTGCCGTATTCACGATCTGTGTTTTTTTGATTTGCTCCATCCTTACCACCTCTACACATTTTGACATGATGTCCGCTAAGGGTCAACAAAGGAATTGACACAAAAAACTCATGAGTCATATAATGAACTAGCGAGTTTTATACGGTAATTTAAGCTGACAGGAGGTGAGCCAAAGCTAGAGGCTTTGGCGATAAGCATGAAAATTTCAGATCAGATTGAAATGTTGGAACTGTCCCTTCCTATGGGGGATCGGGAGATGGTGATTCATCCGGTGGTCATCCGGGATGAGCATTCCTATGTATTGGTGGATACGGGGATGCCGGGCTGTTATGAGAAAATCGTGGAGCTCATGTCTCAGGCGGGAGTGGACCCCGCAGTCCCTCATTCCATTATTCTTACCCACCAGGATATCGACCATGTGGGCGGCCTGCCCCAATTCAAGGGCGAGGGCGTTGAGGTGTATGCCCATGCTGAAGATCAGCCTTATATTGACGGGCTGAAACCGATGATTAAATTTAGCCCGGACCGTAAGAAGGGACTGCTGGAGTCACTGCCTGCCCATCTGGCTGACGCCTTTGAGACGACCTTTTCGGGAAAGGTTGCCAATGTGACCCGCCTTCTTTCCGATGGCGAGAAGCTGCCTTTTGGCGGGGGGCTGACCGTCATTTATACACCGGGCCATACACCCGGACATATCAGCTTGTACCATGAGCTGAGCAAAACGTTGATTACCGGAGACGCCATGGTCGTGCACAACGGCGAGTTGCAGGGACCGAATCCACCGGTAACCCCGAATATGGACGAAGCGATGCGATCGATCACCAAATTCAAAGCCTATCCGATCGAGAACGTCATCTGCTACCACGGCGGCCTGTACCAAGGGGATGTCTCGGCACGGATCGCCATACTGACTGAGAGCTTGTAATGGCGGAAACCGAGAACTTCATCAACAGCGGTTTGAAAAACAACAAATGGCTGCGGTTTTTGGTGACCTGCGTTTTTGCCGTCATCGGCGGCTTCGTTTTCCAGTGGATCCATATGCCGATCCCGTGGCTTCTGGGCTCCATGGTTTTTGTCATGATCGGCTCCAAACTGTTTAAAGGCATTTCCTTCTTTTGGCCGGGGCAGGTGCGCAATACAGGGATGATTATTATCGGATATACGATGGGATTGTCCTTCACCATGTCCACGCTGAAGCAGATCGGACATCAGCTGCCGACGATGGTCCTGTTTACGGCGCTGCTGCTGGTCGTTGCCGCTGCTATTGCCTTCATGATCGCCTTTTTGTCGGGAATCCCGTTTCCTACGGTGCTTATGGGCAGCATCCCCGGTGGGCTGAGCCAGATGATCACGCTGGCGGAAGAGGTGGAGGGCATCGATTTGACGGTCGTGACCTTCCTTCAGGTATCGCGGCTGATCATGATCATTTTCTGTGTGCCTCTTTTGATCTTCAGTCCGCTGTTTCATACCACGGGCTCGCACGCGGCAGGATCCGCATCGGCTGCGCTTTCGGCCGATTGGTCCGTCTTGTTCCCGCATATCTGGCTCTTTGCGGTGGTATGTGTGGTATTTGCCTTGGTGGGCAAACGGATCAAATTTCCGACAGCCTTTCTGCTGGGTCCGATGATTGGCACCATCCTGCTGAATTTATCGGGATATGAGGGACATTCGCTTCCGCCGGTCGTCCTGAGCTTGTCTCAGCTGATGATGGGCGGGTATATCGGATTGCTGCTCAAACCGGAAAATTTGAAGAACAAGGTTAAAATCATTGCACTTGCCATTTTGAGCGGTGTCGTGCTGATCGCATCCTCCCTCGGGCTCAGCCTGCTGCTTACCAAGTTTCATGCGATTACGGAAGTTACGGCGTTTCTCAGCCTTTCGCCGGGCGGCATGGATCAAATGGCGCTGATCGCCAAGGAAGTGAACGGGGACCTGTCGGTTGTCACCTGCTACCAGCTGTTCCGGACCCTGTTTATCTTTTTCGCCGTACCGCCGCTGCTCAGGCTGATCTTCAGGTCAATGCTGAAAGGGAGAAAGCTGGCCAACAAGCCGATGTGATCATATTAACTTGCGTATCCAGCGTATTTTTCTTTTGCTGCTGCCGAATATCTTCTATACTAAGTCATTATAGGGTCGACTTACTTGGGAGGAGCAAAGAGCATGAGCATAGCGCATGGATGGAGTGAGAAGCCAGTCCAGGTATTTCCGTGCCTAACGGCGGTTTCGCCAGAGGAGTGGCGGGAGTCCGAACCGTTTATTCGGCGCTTTAGCGCCAAATCGCGAATTTTCTACCGGGATGATGCAGCGGCGTATGGCATGTTTCTGATCAGCGGAACGGCGAGGATTACGGTGATCGGCGAAAATGGCTCAGAGTCCGTCATCAACCTGCTGACGGCGGGAGAAATTTGCTCGCTGTTGGTGCTGAGCGGCCTGAGCGGGCGTGAATATCCCGGTGAGTTGACTGCCGAGACCGACGTGGATGTGCTGTTTGTGCGGAAAAGCAGTTTTATGCGCTGGGTGCAGGAGCATGAGCCCATCCGCGCCACGGTGTTCGGGGGGCTTCTGGACGGCATGCTGCGCATGGTGGAACGGACGCAGCAGCGCCAGACCCAGCCTCTCGACAACCGCCTTGCGAGGGTGCTGCTTCGAATGAAGGCCGAGGAAAGGTCTGCGATTCGGATCACCCATCAAAAGCTGGCCGAAGAGGTCGGTTCGGTTCGTGAAGTCGTAACAAGGGCCCTTGCCCGGTTCCAAAAGGAAGGATGGATCGAGACCGGCCGGGGAACGGTCCGAATTTTACAGCGCAAAATGCTGGAGGAGCAGTTTGGTGACCTGGTCACAGAGGAATCCGGAGTTTCCTGATAAAGTGGGCACATGCACCCGATGCATAGATGATTCCATGAGGAGGAAATTCCATGACCAACCTGCTGAAGCCGGGGGATAAAGCCCCGATTTTTCAATCGATCGACCAGCACGGCGCTCCGGTGTCGCTTGATCAATTCCGCAGCCGCAAGGTGCTGCTGTCGTTCTTCCGCAACGCGGCGTGCGCCATGTGCAATCTGCGCGTTCATCAAATGATTCAAAGGTACCCTGAGTGGCAGCGCCAGGGGCTTCAAATCATCACGTTTTTTGAATCACCGGAAGCGAACCTGCACAAGTATGTAGGTACGCAGCAGGCGCCTTTTCCGCTGATTGCCGATCCGGGTGCCGTTGTCTATAACCGATATGGCGTCGAATCGTCGGAATCCAAAACGGATGCTACATTAGCGCTGCCGAATGTGCATCAACTGGCAGATGAAGCGGCGGCGGCGGGTTTTCCGCTCACGCCTGAAGAGGGGGCCAACTTTCACCGCATTCCGGCGGAGTTTCTGATCGATGAAGAGGGGATCGTAAAGACCGCTTATTACGGAAAGCTGATTACCGATCACCTTCCTTTTGAATGGGTGGACCGGTTCGCGGCGTCCTCCCCTGACGAGGTGCTTATAGAGACGGAGAATCGGTCGCGCTAACGGCGGTCGGAGATAGGCGAAGCCAATCCTTAGTCTTGAATTTAATGTTTGCTAGGAACACAACAGTCACGGCAAAAGTTTTTGCCCTGGCTGTTTTTGTTTTCACTTTTTTATAAGTATTCCTTGAAAGGAATATTCCGATGTGGTAATATTTTGTCAGGAGGCATGAAGATGAACACGACAACTTTGACTGCACTTGCTGAGCCTAACCGGCTGCATATTATCGAGCTCATTCGCGACCGTGGTCCCCTGACCATCGGAGATATCGCAAATCAGCTTGAACTCAATCAGCCTCAGACATCCAAGCATGTCCGGGTTCTTCACGAGGCCGGCCTCGTTGAAGTACAGCCGGCTGCCAATCGGCGAATCGTTAAGCTGCGTACCGAACCTTTTCAAGAGCTGGATCAATGGCTGGAGTCTTTCCGATCGATGTGGGATGACCGTCTGGATCGTTTGGATGAGTATTTGCGGGATATCCAGGCAGGCAATCACACGGATTGAGCGGATCGCCTGCAGAGAGCTAGGCGTTATAGCGCATCCTCTTTAAGAAAGAACAGCGCTAATAATCCATAAAAAATTTGTCATAAGCGAAGGAGGAAATGAAGATGACCGCTAACCGCGTGACAGACAGTAAGGTGATGATTACCCGCGTATTTGATGCTCCACGTGAGCTGGTGTTTCAAGCATGGACCGAGCCGGAGCGTCTGGCTCAGTGGTGGGGACCGAAAGGCTATGAGCTGAACATCGCCAAGTTGGATCTTCGCTCAGGAGGCATTTTCCTGGGAAGCCAGCGCTCTCCCGAAGGGCATGTCATGTGGGGGAAATTTGTGTATCAGGAAATTATTGCGCCCGAAAGGCTGGTCTTTATTCAATCGTTCTCGGACGAAGCAGGGAATACCATCCGTGCTCCATTCAGCGAGCAATGGCCGCTGGAAGTCATTAATGAACTCACGTTGACGGAGAGTGACGGGAAAACCACGATGACGCTGAGCGGCGGACCGTTCAACGCCACAGAGGAAGAGCGTGCAGCCTTTGAAGGAATGCGTCCTCATGTACAAGAAGGGTTTGTCGGTACGTTCGACCAATTGGATGCCTATTTGTCTCAAAATATGTAGTGATTTGGCGAAATCAGCTTAATGAAAGGAAGTGGCACAGTTGAATCAGGAAGTTACTGAATTCATTGATCGACTTCAACTGCCATGGCAGATTGAAGTGTGCACCAAGCTCCGTGACATGGTTCATCAATCGATTCCTGGCGTGGAAGAACGGGTGCAGTACAAAAAACCGCATTTTCTGAAAAATGGTCATTATGCTGCGGTTATTTCACCTTCGAAAGATGCGGTCGCATTCATGATCATGAATGCCGAAGGTTTGGATCTTCCCAAAGGGCAGTTCGACGGACCTCCGGAAAGAAAATGGATTAAAATTCGCGATGGTAAGCCTGCCGACTATGATATGCTGTCCAAGTTTCTCATTCAGGCTTCAAGCGGACTCTAATATCCATCTCCCGGTCTCAGTTAACGGAAGAATTAATCGAATAGACCACAAAAACATCGCGATTGTCGTGATGTTTTTTTCTTTATATTGCCTGGATGAGCCCCTTTAAGTCTGCACTGATGCCCCCATTTGTTCCAGATCATGCTTTAACCACTCCATAAAACGGCGGGAGACCTGCGAATGGGTCTTTTCCTTGCGCTGGATGACGCCGAGGTAGACAGGGCCATGATCGGGCAGCTCGAAGTCCAAAATGGCGATGTTGTCTCTGCGAAAGGCCGGCTCGTTCATGAACGAAAAATTGAGTCCGATGGTCACGGCGCCATGATTCATGCACGCCCTGAGGATCAGATCCCGGTTGTTCGTGGTAAAGAGCACGTCTACCTGGCCGTAACGGGACTGGAAATCGTCCATATACCACTTCACATAGTCATCATTATAGAGGACGACGGTCTGCTGCCTTAATTCTTCGGGACGGACCGCGGACTTCAAGGCCAGCGGCGACGAGCTGCTGATGCCGGCGACCATGTGCACGGGAAGAAGCCGCTCAAAAGCCAGGCCGGTGCGTTCAATCAACCGGTTTTTGAACAAAATGATGAGTCCGAGATCGCTTTTGTCCTGGTTCACATCATCAATGATGTCCTGCGAGCCTTTTTCCACGATCTCCAGCTTCACGTCCGGAAACTTCTTTTTAAACTCGATCACGACACGCTCCAGCAGAGACATGGGGCTCGGAATGGTTGCCACCCTCAGCCTGCCCTTGACCGTACCCGAGAATCCGCGGGCGGCCTCCAGCAGATCTTCATACTTCTCCAGCATTTCATACGTTTTTTTGATGATGACCTTGCCTTCGGGAGTTAGGGTGACTCCGGATTTGGATCTTTTGAAAATGATGATTCCCCACTCCAATTCCAGGCTGGCGATGGCTTGGCTGACCGCCGAAATCGTCACGTGCAGCTGCTCTGCCGCTTTGGAAATCGACCCGGCCCGAGCCACCTCCACCAGGTACTCCAGCTTTTCCGTATTCATGAACATCGTCCTTTTATCTTTAAGTTTTCCTTAAACAAAATTCAATAGGTTTAAATTTTGCTGAATCTCTGAAAATGTTAACATAGGTATGTGAGATACGAAAGGAAGGGATTCACGTATCGATATTTTGTTCAACAATGCCGGCATTTATTTTATTAAGCGGCTTGCCGACATCGAACTGGCTGAATGGAACCGGATGATGGCGATCAACGTAACGGGCGTGTTCCACTAGTCATCGTATTTCACGGGATCCGGATTTGTTATCGACGGCGGAGCAACGGCCATTTAAAAGGCTAGTACATTAATAAGTGAATTCATGGGAGCGTGATTGTATATGAGATTTGATTCCAAAGTAGCGATTGTTACCGGCGGCGCAAGCGGCATTGGGGAAGCGACGGTGCGGATGTTTGCTTCGGAAGGAGCGAAAGTTGTCATTGCCGATTTTTCGGACAAGGGCCAAACCCTTTCGGAGGAACTGAACGCTCAGGGACATGATACGATGTTTGTCAAAACGGACGTGACGCAAGAAGCCGAAGTGCAGCGAATGGTCGAGCAGGCAGTCGGCAAGTTCGGCAAGCTGGACATCCTGTTCGCCAACGCAGGCATTGCCAAGGACGGACCGGCGGACCGGTTATCGTCGGACAGCTGGCAGCGGACGATCGATATTAACCTGACGGGCGTATTTTTAAGCGACAAATATGCAATTCAGCAGATGCTGGCCCAAGAGACGGGCGGGGCGATTGTGAACTGCGGATCCATTCACAGCCATGTGGGCAAGGCGGGAGTCACTGCCTATGCATCCGCCAAGGGCGGGGTGAAGCTGCTGACCCAGTCGATGGCAGCCGACTATGCCGCCAGAGGTATCCGGATTAATGCGGTCTGCCCGGGATATATCGACACGCCGCTCATCCAAGGAAGAGACGAAGCGATTACCGCGCATCTGACCGCCCTTCATCCGATGGGACGGCTCGGCAAGCCGGAGGAAGTCGCCAAAGCCGTGCTGTTCCTTGCGAGTGAGGATGCTTCTTTCATCACAGGCGCCAGCTTGCTGGTAGACGGAGGATACACGGCGGTATAAGAGGCGTGCCTCTTGGGCATGCTAGACTACTAAACCGATACAGCGCAGAATATGGAGTAGGGGAAAACCCTGTGAACGCTCCTGTTCTGCGCTTTTTGCATGTTTTCATACATATTTTGCAATATCTATGTGTAAAAAGAATTTGACATTTATGCGCAGCGTTTTTAAAATAGGCATGTAAAAACTTTTTTACATAATAAGAACCGGGTGAGCCGATATTTGAAGAACCATATCAGGGAAATCAGAAAAGAGCTGCAGATCTCTCAGGAAGAGCTGGCGAAACGCTGCGGCGTTACGAGGCAAACGATCAATGCCATCGAGAATGATAAATACGACCCGACGCTGTCGCTGGCGTTTAAGCTGGCCAAACATCTACGTATTAATGTGGATCAATTATTTGTTTTTGAGGAGGAATCGTTATGAAGATCCGTAGAGCCGACGAAATGGAACAGTATCACACCATGAAATCCGCCAAGAATGCATATATCTTTTTTACGGCGGCTTTATTGGTCTGGTCGCTCGTCAACTTGATCTCCACGGGCAAGACAGGGTGGGAGTTTTCAATCCTGCTGATCGGAAACGCCGTGTTTTGGTGGACGCGTGTTATTTATAAGCGAAAAACGGAGTAAGAAACCGGATCAGCAGAAGGTGGAGAAGGCTGAGCTATAGAAATTAGCAATATGGCTGGTATTCCGATGCAGGCTTAAGGCCGCTTGGAAAAGTCCAGCACGATGAGAGCAGGGAGGTACTGCGTTTTGACTAACCATTCATCGCCGAGCCCGGAAATTCAGGCTTATCTGGACCGGATCGGATTCAAAGGCAAGGTGGACCATGGGGCGGAAACGCTGGCAGCACTGCAGCACTGCCATATTTACAGCGTTCCTTATGAAAATTTGGATATTTTAAACGGTGTCCCCTTATCGCTTGCTATCCCGGATCTATACGAGAAAATCGTCGTGCGCCGGCGCGGCGGATACTGCTTTGAGCTCAACGCGCTGTTTGGCTGGCTGCTGGGCGAACTGGGCTTTTCCGTTACCCACTACTTCGCCAGATTTTGGCGCGATGAGACAAACCTTCCCCCGAAGCGCAGGCATCATGTGCTACAGGTCGAAGCGGAAGGCAGCCGGTACCTGTGCGATGTCGGGGTGGGCGGAAACGTTCCCGGCAGACCCGTTCTTATCAAGGAGCATCTGGAACAGCCGCAGGGCACCGAGTGCTACCGCCTGGACCGGGACCCGTTTTTCGGCTGGCAGCTCATGGAGCGTAAAGGGGAGGAATGGCGGCTCATTTATTCGTTTGCCGAAGAGCCCCAGCTGCCGCGTGATTACGTGATGGCCTCTTACTGGTGCGAGCATGCTCCGGAATCGATTTTCAGACAAGGACCCATGGTGTCTATCCGCACGACGGAAGGACGAAACACGGTCGCCGGCGACGAATTCCGGGTTTTTGCCGGCAAGGAAGTCCGCACTCTGATTCCACAGACACCTGGAGAGAAGCGGGAAGCATACAAGCAGTATTTCGGTATTGTCCTCCCTGAATAAAATGCGGAATGCTTCTCTGACAATATTGGGCTGGACCACCGGATGAAAAAGAAAAGTGCCGTCTCCCCTTGGAAGGGACAACGGCACTTTTTTGCGGTTCGCCATACAATGTTAAAATACGCTTCGGACCAGCCCGCCGTCGATCCGCAGCGCGGCCCCGTTGATCGCGGACGAGAGGGGGCTGCTGATAAATGTGACGAGATGGGCGATCTCCTCCGGCCGGATCAGCCGCTGAATGATGGAGGTCGGCCGATTTTCCCGCATGAACCGCTGCTCGGCCTCCCGGATCGATAACGACTCGCCCGGATACAGGGAATCGAGCATCGTCTTGACCCCCTCCGTCAGGGTGGACCCTGGCATCACCGTATTGACCGTCACGTTCGTCCCCTTGGTCAGTTCGGCCAAGCTGCGGGATATCGACAGCTGCATCGTCTTGGTGGCGCTGTAATGCGCCATCTCCTGCGACGGCATGACGGCGGCTTCGCTGGCAATGAAAATAATTCTTCCGCGATCCTGCTGCATCATGCGTTTCAGATAATGACGGCTCAAACGAACACCGCTCATAATGTTGACCTCAAAGAAGCGGAACCATTCCTCATCCGGGATCTCGAAAAATTCGGCCGGTTCAAAAATGCCCAAATTGTTCACTACGATATCGACATCAGGATGCTGCTCCATTATGCTGAGGCAGCCCTGTTCCGTACCCAAATCGGCGACTGCGGGGACAAGTGCGGCCCCGGCGTACCGGCTCCGGATTTCTTCGATCGTTTCGTTGACCTTGTCTTCGCGGCGGCCGTTAATCAATACTTTGGCTCCTTCTGCGGCCAAAGATGCGGCGATCGCCTTGCCTATGCCGGAAGTGGAACCGGTGACAAGCGCGGTCTGTCCAGATAGCTGAAGCTCCACAAATATTCCCTCCTTCATCGGAATCCCCAATAGGATCCCTACAATTCGACCTTTTATACCACTATGTTCCAGTTCTTCATTCAAACTGTCAAGCCTCACCTGGTCACTCTGCAAGAAAAATAGGGTGGACTGGATCCAGATTGAGCCGTAAGGCGATAAGGCGTTTGCACTGGATCAGGTCAAATCCGGATTGGAAATTCGCTTGGAGGCGGGCTCCCGGGGAGCCCGCATTTCTTCATGAAAGGACGGAGCAGACGGGTGGTATTGTGAGCAATCGGGGGGAATGACGGGCTGGGAGGATTCCGGGCATGGTTTTTCTGTGCATTTCCACCGTTTTCCTGCCTTGTGCGCTCCTTTCGGCTGAGAATATAATCAGCTTATTAAACGACATATCGAAGAAGGAGAAGTCATGGGAATATGGGTGCGTGAACGGTCATTTTACAGCATGTTTATCCGGTTAACCGTGCTGATCGGACTGCAGAATATCATAACGCTCGGCGTCAATTTGTCGGATAACCTGATGCTCGGAGGATACAGCGAATCTGCGCTGTCCGGCGTTGCGCTGGCCAACCAGATCCAGTTCATTTTGCATATGCTGGTCATGGGCGCGGCCGAAGGGCTGGTCATTCTGTCCTCCCGGAATTGGGGCGCCAAGAATATAGACGCCATCAAACGGGCCTCCAGCATCGGGATGCGAATCGCTCTGGCTGTAAGCGTGATCATGTGGGCGGTTGTTTTTTTCTTCCCGCACGGCTGCCTGTCGCTGTTTACGAACGAGGAGAGCGTGATCGCCGAAGGGGCGAAGTATTTAAGGATCATCTGTTTTTCGTACATATTTTTTGCGGTGACCAACATTTTGCTGGCGGCGCTCCGCAGCGTCGAGGTCGTGCGGATCGGCTTTCTCGTTTCGCTGTCCACCTTGATCATTAATGTATGCCTGAATTACCTGCTTATTTATGGCCACCTGGGCTTTCCGCGCCTTGGCGTGAGCGGCTCGGCGATCGCCACGCTGACCGCCCGTATCATCGAATGCGTGATTGTCCTTACCTTCGTGAAGAGATTTGATCAGCGGATCTGCTTTAAACTGAAAGATTTTTACCACATCGATAAGCCGCTCTTCAAGCAGTACCTGCGGATCGGCTCGCCTGTTCTGATGGCCAACCTGCTGTGGGCCGTCTCGATGGGAGCCCAGACCGCCATCCTGGGACATATGGGCGAGGCGGCGATCGCCGCGAACAGCGTAGCGAATACGATCTTTCAGCTGGTCACGGTCATTACATACGCGTCGGCCAGCGCCACTGCGGTTATCATCGGCAAGACGATTGGGGAAGGGAATACGGGAAAGGTCATTTCTTACAGCAAAACGCTTCAGCTGCTGTACTTGATCATCGGTGTTCTGACTGCATTGCTGCTGTTTGCCGTAAAAGATGTCGTCCTCGATCTGTATGCGATTTCGGAGAGTGCCAAAACGCTGGCCCTGCAGTTTATGACTATATTGTCCGTGACGGTTGTCGGAACGGCATACCAGATGCCTGCCTTGACCGGCATTGTCCGCAGCGGCGGAGACACGAAATTCGTGCTCTACAACGATTTTATTTTCATGTGGCTGATCGTGCTGCCGGCTTCGGCGCTGTGCGCGTTCGTGTTTGACCTATCGCCGGTCATAACGTTTATGTGCCTCAAATGCGACCAAATCCTCAAATGCTTTGTCGCCATCGTAAAAGTGAACAGGTACCGCTGGATTCGGGTGTTTGACGAGCGGGGCGGCAAGTCCCACGATGCAGGAAATAATGTCGCGACCTGATACGGATTATCACCGTCCGGCAGCGGCCATAGGGGAGGAGGGATTCGCTTGGGATGATATGGGACTGCGCAATCATCGGAGGGGGACCTGCCGGGCTGAATGCCGCTTTGGTGCTGGGGCGTTCCCGCAGGACGGCAGCGCTCATCGATAATGACCAGCCGCGAAACCAGGTTACGCTGGAATCGCATGGCTATTTGACGAGGGACGGCATTCGTCCCGATCAATTTCGGAGATTGGCCTTCGAGGAGATCGGGGGGTATCCGACCGTCCGCCGTTTCAAGGCGACGGCTCTCGAGGTGAGTCCCGTCCAGGGGGCTTTCCGCGTCATCACCTCGATGCGGGAAGAAGTGTTTGCCAGAAAGCTGATTCTGGCTACCGGGCTGCACGAAACGCTGCCCCGCATACCCGGCATAGCGCCGTTGTACGGAAAAAGCATCTTTAATTGCGTATACTGCGACGGCTATGAGCTGCAGGACCGGCCGCTGTTTGTCCTGTCGGAGCAGCCGGGCCTGTATCATTTCGTCAAGACGGTTCATCATTGGAGCCGGGATCTGCTCGTCCTGACGAATGGCAAGCCTGTTCTGACGTCCGGCGAAAAGGAGAAGCTCCGGACCAAGGGGGTGCCGGTCGTTGAGGAGTTGATTCATTCGTTTAGGGGAGGCGAGGGGCGGTTAACTGAGGTTGTCTTTCACAGCGGTGCCTTTGTTCCACGGACCGGAGGCTTCATCGTACCCCATTGGTCGCAGAAGGCTCCCTTTGCTGCGCAGCTGGGCTGCCGCCCTGATGGATCAGGCGGCATTGCTGTGGATGAACTGGGCAGAACGAGCGTGAAGGGTGTGTACGCTGCCGGCGATACCGCCCGATTCGGACCGTCGCAGCTGATCATTGCGGCAGGACAGGGGAGCAAAGCCGCGATGGCAGTGAATGCGGATTTGATCGACGAGGAGTTTTGATGTGAACGACGCTCGGTGTTGAACTAATGACAGCATGGGCCGGTTTCTTATCGGCTCCTTTTTTTATTTTTCCGATTCGATCCCAGCCTCGGCTGGTGGTACAATGAGTAAGTTGTATTATACAATGGTTCAGGTCGTACAAGGAAACAGGAGGAAAGAAAGATGGTTAAGTTTCAGGATATTATTCCATATATGGACAATGTACGCCAGCAGCTAATCGAGGTGTTGGATGCGTTTGGCTCTGGGGAAAAGAACCTGCGCGAAATGCCTGAAGGATGGAGTGTAACCGAGGTTGTCGAGCATCTGGGCAGGCTGGAACGAATGATTCAGTTTCAACTGAAGAAGGCAATCCAAGCTAAGCCGGTGCTTCCGTCCGAACCGATGGAGAAAAAAATGACTGACGTGGCGGCTGTGCTGCATGGCAGCGGCATCGTCGGTCAGAAATTCGAGGCTCCTGAGCCGGCGAGACCTACGGGGTTATCGTATGAGGAAGCGATCCATCGGCTGGATGAGGTTCGCGCGGCGACCAAAGCTTTGATCACTCAGCTGGCGGAACGGAATACGAACGACCTGCTCTTTCCGCATCCGTTTGGCTTCTCCATGAATGCGGCCCAATGGGCCCATTTCATTGCGATTCATGAGACCCTGCACATCGAGCAGCTGACAAGGATCCGGGAGGCAAACCGTTAAACTGGTGAATTTCGGATCGATGCCCTGTGCGTGAAAGAAAGAATCCCTGATTTGTCAGGATTCTTTCTTTTTTTCAGCAGATTCCGGGGGACCATGGGGCCTTTTTTTGCCAACTTTCATGCATCATCTCTGATCAAAGCGAAACATGACGGCAGAAACTGCGTGTCCGCTTAATGAAACGAATTGGTTACAGCCATATTCACATAAGTGCTGCAGGCCATATCTCCCGTTGTTATCCTGGGAATATGGCCTTTTTAATAAGGATGCTCCACCCGATAAAGCAATTGATCCGCCACGCTTCGCCCGGCCCCAGACAGGTCGCCGGTTTGTTTTAACTGTTCCAAGTTCCCCTTGACCTGGGCGGTATCCTGATAGCTCAGTCCATAAGCCAGATGGGATACAGCGGACTCGATCTGGGATGGAGTCTCCAATCCCCCGAGCGCTTCAATGAATTTGGACGGTTCCCTCGTGTACAGCTCGGCCATGATCGCGGCATAGCTTTCGGCAAGCGCCCCATCTGTAACGTTACCCGCTCTGACGATGTCAGAATAATCTCCAGTTTCGATCATATCTACGTGGTTGTAGAGATATTCAACGGTCTCAAGCGACTTATGGTCGCTGATTTGGTTATAAACACTCCAATCGATACCCGCAATTTGGCGCATCATTTGAGCCACTTTCTCCTCATCGCTAATGCCTGTTCGGGAATAAATGTCATTCAGCGCTTTTTCCGCGGAAATTTTACCGCCTCCTTCAGGGAGGACGCCTGTTTGCGGGGGACTGTCCGACCCGGCTTGGGCGGCCGAATCGGTCGCATGCTGCTGTACGGAAGTGCCGGGGCTTGGTGCAGACCCCGAAGTGCCATGATTTGAATCCGAAGAATTATTAGAGCAGGCGCTGAGCATGCCGCATAGAACCGCACACATGACGACCAGCGCGAGTTTATGGTTCATGAGAGAATTCAACCCTTTCTTGTATATCTGGATACATATTCCAGACGCTGAAAGGGAAGAGAAGTTGCATGTAAGAAGTAAATTTTAACTGATGGTCCGCTGCT
Organism: Paenibacillus sp. XY044; assembly: GCF_002257645.1. GTDB lineage: Bacteria > Bacillota > Bacilli > Paenibacillales > Paenibacillaceae > Paenibacillus_AQ. The sequence continues at coordinate 929,217 of NZ_NQMO01000001.1, forward strand.
TCAGCCTCGAATTCTTGAACTACGGCGGCCGGATACCGGAGCATTGAAGCGGTGAGAGGAATATGAGTTGATTGCCCATCAACCATAAAACGAGGCCGACTAGGGGGAATGGATTCTTCATCAGGCTTAACGAGTCTTTATAAAGTTTGGCTATATTTATTTTTGCCGTTGAGTCACCTGTGATTCTCTGCTAAAATTCCAAGCAGAAAGGCGGTCGATCTCGATGGCAAATCAATTTGCCAGTATGCCAAGCGGCTCATGCAAAGCCTATTCTTAGGGCGAACCTTTGCATGGGCGGACGATAAGTTACTCAGTTCGCCCGCAGGACGTTTATAGGATGGGCCTTGCACCTTATTGTTCATATTAAATAAGGGAGTTGAATGCATTGACCAATCCATTCATGAAAAAACAGAAGCATCTCATCGATATTCAAACCCATGTCCAACGGCTGCTGGATGAACTCGCGCAAGACGATATCGGCGCAGGATTCCAAGCAGCAGCCTATTGGCGCGGTGAGCTGGTTGTAAATGCTTATTCAGGCAGCGCCGATGCCTTAGGACAAAGTCCCGTTGATTCGGAAACGCTATTCGTCATGCAATCCTGCTCCAAAGGTGTGATATCCACTGCCATTCATATACTCGTCGAGCAGGGCAAGCTGGCGTATGATGAGCGGATCTCCCATTACTGGCCTGAATTCGGAGCGAACGGCAAGGAGCAGATTACTCTCCGCCAGGTACTGACTCATACGGCAGGAGTTCCATTGATGCCTGCGTACGCGGATATGCGGCTCATTGCCGATTGGCCTGCGATGGTCCATGAAATGGAAAAGTTAAAACCCATCTGGGAACCTGCCACAAAGGCAGGTTATCACGGTTTGACCCTTGGATGGATTTTAGGGGAAACGGCCGCCAGAGCGGATGGCCGGACGATTTCCCAGATTGTCCATGACGAAATCTGCAAGCCTATTGGCATCGATAAGGAGCTGTACCTAGGTGCAACCGCGGAAGCCGAATCCCGGATTGCCGAGATTAGCGGAGAAGCTGTGCCAATTGCTTCCATGCCCGATGACATGCTGTTCAAGCGGGTTCTGCCTCCGGCTCTGGTTCCGGTTGCAAATCCGGAATGGAATTCGCCTTGGCTCCATGCAGCAGCCGTACCTGCCGTGAATGCCGTCGCAACCGCTCAGGCGTTAGCGCGTATGTATGCTTCATTGATTGGCGAAGGGGTGGATGGAAGACGCCTGCTCAAGCCGTCTTCCATAGCCGAGGCGACGCTGCAGCATTTCAATGGGATCGACGAGGTTGCCCTCGCTCCCGTTCGGTTGGGATTGTGCTACACGCTTGGCCAAGACGGTGATGTCATGGGTGGCAGCCGGGCGGCTTTCGGTTATGCCGGATTGGGCGGCATGATCGGATACGCCGATCCAGCGAATAGCCTTGCTGTGGCAGTACTGTGTAATCGTATGAAGATTGGCCGGGGAGATCGGTCTCCGGATCGGCTTGTCACGGATCTCATTCGCGAGAAACTTTGTCACACGGAAACATGATTATATTCCTTCACTTGTTGGGCCCGACGCGTTAACAGTCGGGCCTCATTTTTTTATCCTCGAAGTGGCAATTTCAAGGTGAACAATCGGCCAAATCCCTTTTATCAGCAAACCTGATAAAACCTATAAGATCATTCTAATTGACCGTTCCCCCCTGCTGTGATAGGTTCAAGAGAGAAAATATGAGTAATCTACTAGGAATTATCACTAATGCATGCTACGCGAGGTGGATATTTGTTGGAACTTCAAGTTACGAACAGCCCTTTTAATCAGGAACAGGTTGAGCTGCTCAACCGCCTGCTGCCCACATTAACCGATGCCCAGCGCATCTGGCTGAGCGGATATATCGCAGCGGCCGCAGTATCCGCAAGCGCTGTGCTGGGGACCGTTCCCGTTGCGGCGGCTGCAACCGCTCCGGCTGCGTCTCCTGTGAGCTCTGCACCGGCTGCCCCGAAAGAGGTTACCGTTTTGTACGGATCGCAGACCGGCAATTGCGGATCATTAGCCAAGAAGGTGACCAAGAGACTGCAGGATCAGGGCTTCGAGGTCAAGCTCTCTACCATGAGCGATTTTAAACCGAACGGACTGAAAAAAGTGGAAAACCTGCTGATTCTGGTCAGCACGCATGGCGAAGGCGATCCACCGGACAACGCCATTTCCTTCTATGAATTCCTGCACAGCAAGCGGGCGCCTCAGCTTGAAGGCATGCCGTTCGCGATACTGGCGCTGGGAGACACCTCCTATGAGTTCTTCTGCCAGACAGGTAAGGATTTTGACAAGCGGCTGGAAGAACTGGGCGGCAAGCGGCTGGTTCCGCGCGTCGATTGCGACGTGGATTTCGACGAGCCGGCGGCGGAATGGATTAACAGCGTTACGAACACGCTTGGCGAGCTTACCGGAGCCGGTGCTGCAGCGCAGGCTGTGCCTGTCACGGCAGAAACGGCGCTGGGATCCGAGGAATCGGAGTATTCCAGAACGAACCCGTTCCAGGCCGAAGTTCTGGAGAACCTCAACCTGAACGGCCGCGGTTCCGACCGCGAAACCCGGCATCTGGAAATTTCGCTAGAAGGCTCAAATCTCGAGTATGAACCCGGAGACAGCCTGGGCATATACCCGGAAAACCATCCACGGCTTGTCGACGAATTGATCGAGGCGATGGGATGGTCCGGCGAGGAATCCGTACCGGTGAACAAGAACGGGGAAGAGGCCGCGCTGCGCGAAGCGCTGCTCCGCCATTATGAAATCACCGTACTCACCAAGCCTTTGCTGGAAAAGACAGCCGCCCTCCTTTCTAACAACGCGCTGGACGAACTGCTCGCATCGGGTCACGATGAGCTGAGAGCTTACATCGAGGAACGCGATCTGATGGATCTCGTGCAGGATTATTCCTTGAAGGGAATTCCGGCCAAGGAGTTTGTGGCGATTTTGCGCAAAATTCCGGCCCGCCTGTATTCCATCGCCAGCAGCCTGAAGGCGGCGCCAGGCGAGGTGCATGTAACGGTCCGGACCGTCCGCTACGAGAACCGCGGAAGAGAGCGGTACGGCGTCTGCTCCATGCAGCTGGCCGAACGAATCGAGCCGGGATCGGCTTTGCCGGTCTATATCCAGCATAATCCGAACTTTAAGCTTCCGGAAAATCCGGATACCCCGATCATCCTGATCGGACCGGGCACAGGCGTTGCCCCGTTCCGCGCATTCTTAAGCGAGCGCGAAGAGACGGGGGCCGAGGGCAAGAGCTGGCTGTTCTACGGCGATCAGCATTTCGCAACCGATTTCCTGTATCAGATCGAATGGCAGCGCTGGCTCAAGGACGGCGTCCTGACGCGTATGGATGTGGCATTCTCCCGGGACTCTGATCAGAAGGTTTACGTCCAGCACCGCATGCTGGAGAAGAGCCGGGAACTATATCAGTGGCTGCAGGAAGGGGCCGTGGTGTACGTGTGCGGCGACGAGAAACGAATGGCCCATGACGTCCATTCCACGCTGATCACGATCCTTGAACAGGAAGGCGGTCTCAGTCCTGAGGAAGCTGCCGAATATATGATTCGCATGCAGCAGGAGAAACGTTACCAGCGGGATGTCTATTAAGCGCATCCTATAGGCAAGCGAGAAGGAGAGAGCAAACATGTCTGATAACAATTTGATGTCGCAGAGCAGCGCGCCCCACAGCGATGTGGAGGATATCAAACGCAGAAGCAACTATTTGCGGGGAAGCCTGGTCGAAACGCTGAAGGATCCGATCACCGGGTCGATCCCCGAGGACGATAACCGGCTGATGAAGCATCACGGCAGTTATATGCAGGATGACCGGGACCTGCGGAATGAACGGCAGAAGCAGAAGCTTGAGCCGGCTTACCAGTTTATGCTTCGGGTACGTGCATCAGGCGGCGTTGTCACTCCGCAGCAGTGGCTGATGATGGACCGGATTTCCCAGAAGTACGGAAACGGGACGATCCGCCTGACGACGCGCCAATCGTTTCAGCTGCACGGGGTACTGAAGTGGAACCTCAAGAGCACGATCCGCGAAGTGAACGAATCGCTGCTCAGCACGCTGGCCGCCTGCGGCGACGTGAACCGGAACGTCATGTGCAATCCGAATCCGTACGAGTCGGAGATTCATTCGGAAGTGTACGATTGGGCCCGCAAGCTGAGTGCCCATTTGGATCCGCGGAGCCGGGCCTATTATGAGATCTGGCTTGACGAAGAAAAGGTCGTGGACAGCCACGATCATGACGTGGAACAGGAGCCGATCTACGGGCATGTATACCTGCCGCGCAAGTTCAAGATCGGCATGGCGGTCCCGCCTTCCAACGATGTCGACGTATTTTCGCAGGACCTCGGCTTGATTGCCATCGTGGAAGACGGACGTCTGGCTGGATTCAACGTTTCCGTCGGCGGCGGCATGGGGATGACCCACGGGGATCTGGCCACATATCCGCAGGTGGGGCAGGTCATTGGGTTTTGCACGCCGGAGCAGGTGATCGATCTGGCGGAGAAAACCGTGACGATCCAACGCGACTACGGCGACCGTTCCGTCCGGAAACATGCGCGCTTCAAGTATACGATCGACGACCGCGGCATCGACTGGTTTATCCAGGAGCTGAGCGCGCGCCTCGGCTGGGAGCTGGAGCCGGCAAGGCCGTTCCATTTCGAAAGCAACGGCGACCGGTACGGTTGGGTCAAAGGCAGCAACGGTAAATGGCATTTGACCCTCTTTATCCAAAACGGACGAATCAAGGACGAAGAAGGGTATGAGCTGATGACCGGCTTGCGGGAAATCGCCAAGGTTCATACGGGGGATTTCCGGCTCACGCCGAACCAGAACCTGGTCATCGGCAATGTGAGCAGCCAGAAAAAGAAGAAGATCACCGAATTGGTGCAGCAGTACGGACTGACCGACGGCATCCACTATTCGGCGCTGCGCCGTAACTCTATGGCGTGCGTGGCCTTGCCAACCTGCGGTCTGGCGATGGCTGAATCCGAACGCTACCTGCCAACGCTGCTCGGCAAAATCGAGCCGCTGCTGGAGGAAGCGGGGCTCCGCGAAGAGGAAATCGTCATCCGGATGACGGGCTGCCCGAACGGCTGCGCGAGACCGGCGCTGGCGGAAATCGCCTTTATCGGCAAGGCGCCGGGCAAATACAACATGTATCTCGGCGGCGGGTTCGCCGGGGAGCGCCTGAACAAGCTCTATAAAGAAAATATCGGCGAGGCTGAAATTCTCGACTCCCTGAAGCCGATCATTTCCCATTATGCGAAGGAGCGGCACAACGGCGAGCATTTCGGTGATTTTACCATCCGTGCCGGGTATGTGAAGGAAGTCCGCTCGGGTCAATTTTTCCACGCCTGATTGCATAAGTAACCGGATCGACAGCGACACGGGACGGTTCGGGCGGTCGAGACGGCAACGCAAAAAGTGCAGTCCCCAGTGGACTGCACTTTTTGCTGTTTATGAGGCTTTTGAAGAACTCATAGACTGATCATGGCGATAGTGAGCACGCCCGTCATGCTGCCGACAAAGCTGCCGACCAGACAGTCCGATGGATAGTGCAGCCCAAGATAGATCCGTGAAATACTGACGATGAGTGCAATAAGAATGAGTGAGACGGCGACCCAAGAGCCCATAAACAGAAACGGCGTAATGATGGAAAAGATGGCCGTCGAATGTCCGGACGGGAACGAGGGGTCCTTCAGCGGATTTTTCCCGACCCTAACGCCTTCGAGGGCGAGGTAAGGCCGAATCCGCCGGACTTTACGTTTAATCAGGGTCGTAATCAAAAAGCTGAGGGCCAGCGCGGCTAAGCTTTGCAGACTGGTTGTCCGCCACGGCTCGGGAGCGAACAGCGCCACGGACAGCGTCAGGGTGATCGTGAACAGCGCTCCGCCCAGGTGGGTCAGCGTCCGCAGCGCAGCATTGAGCAGGGACGGATTCTGGATGCGGTTAATCCAGTGGAATACACGGCGGTCCCAGCCGTGCGCCCGCTCCATATAACGGGTGATGATCATTCGTAGATCCTCCTCTAAATATGTTTTTTTGCATGGAGTACGGTCGTCAAACAATTAAGCTTAATGCCCCGAATGAACCTTGGAGCGCTTGCGCCATTTTAGATAGACGTACACGACCAGAATGGCGAACACGGCGGCAACGACATATTTGAGAAAATGCTCCGTCCAGGTCAGGACAAGCTGCCATTGATTGCCGAAAATGTAACCGATCCCGACGAAGACGGTAACCCAGAGTGCGGATCCCGTATAAGCGTACAAGGCAAAGGTACGGTAGGGGACGCGGATAATCCCGGTGAAGTAGCCGATAAACTGCCTGACCCCCGGAATGAAATAACTGAACAGCAGCAATTTATTGCCGTATTTGTGATATACCCGGGCCGTCTTTTCCACATGCTCCGGTTTTAGAAAAAGCCATCTCCCATAGCGCTCGATGAGCGGTTGACCCAGCTTGTACCCAATCAAGTAAGTCGCCGTCAGCCCGACGATGGAGCCGAGGTAAGCGGCACCTAAGGCCGGTAGCAGGTGCAGCACGCCTTTATAGGACAAATACCCGGTGTAGGTAAGCGTCGTATTGCCTGGCGGGATCGGCAGGGCGATGGCATCGAGCGGAAGTCCGAGCAGCAGGACCCAATATCCGTACTGTCCGAACAGCTGCTCGATATATCCCAGCACATCCATAGGAATCTCCTTTATCATGTTTATACTTGTGCTTTCTATCCTAATTAGCAGAGATTAAGAAGCGATAAACAGGAAGCTTAAGAAAGTATTAAGCCGTCTGCCCGATTTCTTAACATTCCGGAATAATTTGTATTCCCATCATACGCAAATTTTTATCCGAACAAAACCGTCTTCGGTTGGGGCGGAAACCCGCCTTAAGACTAGGTTTTCCGTGTGACGCTATTTTATATAAAATTGTCGTAATATTATACTGTATTAACGGTTTTTCATGTGATAGATTAAGGGCATGATGTCTTAATATTAAATACTGAGGAGCGCTGGATATGATCAGAATCGGTAAAATTAGCTATTGGCATGTGCATGCATGGGATTATACGAAACAAGCTGAGGCTCATCCGGGTGCGGAAATCGTGGCCGTATGGGATGAAAACCCGCAGCGGGGACAAGAAGCCGCGGATAAGCAGGGCGTTGCTTTTTATGCTTCATTGGATGAAATGCTCAGTCGTGACGATATCGACGGAGTCATCGTGGATGCGCCAACCAACATGCACCGAGAAGTCATGATCAAAGCCGCAGAAGCCGGCAAGCATATCTTTACGGAAAAGGTTATTGCCGCAACGCTGGGCGAGGTTAACGACATTATTGCGGCCGTGGAGAAAAATAACGTGAAGCTGACCGTGTCCCTTCCTAGACTGAACGACGGTTATACGCTGGCGATTCGGGAACTATTGGACCAGGAGCTCCTGGGCAAGGTTACATATGTACGCGTCCGGCTGTCCCATAACGGTGCAACGGCGAATTGGCTGCCTTCGCATTTCTATAAGAAAGAAGAGACGCTCGGCGGCGCCCTGATCGATCTTGGATGCCATCCGATGTACTTGACGCGCCTCTTCTTAAGAGAAGAGCCTGTAGACGTGAGCGCGCAATTTGGATACATAACCGGAAAAGATGTGGAAGATAATGCGGTAGCGACGTTGTCTACGGCATCGGGTGCGGTAGGCGTCGTCGAAGCCGGCTTCGTGAACAACTTTTCTCCATTTACCGTAGAGGTGCACGGCACCGAAGGAACGATCCTGTTCGGAACGCCGGACAGCAAACTGCTTCTTCGTACGACACGCAATGATGAATACAAGGATGCCTGGGTCGAAATTCCGGTTCCGGCCAACCGCGAAAGCGCGTTTGAGCAGTGGATCAGCCATATCGAACAAGGCACGACCGCCGATGAGAATATCGCAATGGCGATCGAATTGACGAAGCTCATGGAAGCGGCCAATCTGTCGAATGCGGAGCGCCGCGCCGTTAAACTGAACGAGCTGCAAGGCTAACCATTACAGAACTTTTCAGACATAAGGATGTTGCTGCAATGATGAATAATTTTCCATATGAAATTATGCAGGGACGCCAAGATGCATTGGAGCGTCTGGATTTGCGCATCTATTGGGGAAATTATGAGATTCGGGTTATACGTTTTCACTTGACTACTTTTCCTCCAGGGAAAATCGTGTCCTTTCATAAGCATGCCGAGTTTGAATTACACTTCATTCCTCGCGGCAAGGGAACGGTGATCCTGGTGGATGAACCTTATGCTCTTCAGGAGGGCATGTTCTATCTGACGGGTCCGGAGGTGCTGCATTACCAGGAAGCGGATCCGGAGGAATCGATGGATGAGCTGTGCCTGCACGTGGACATCAGGGATCTGTCGCAGGCACCGGATTCCGGCTCGCCGCGTCCATACGCCGATCCATGGGAGGCGGCCGAGGCGCATGACTGTATCGAAAAGCTGCGGTCGCTGCCGCTGAAGCCTGTGATGGATACGTACCGGGCGATGCCGTTTTTCCTGGAAGCCTTCAACGCCTCGCAGCAAAAATATTTAGGGCTGTATACAAGTATCAAAAACTGCATCATTCAAATTCTGCTCCGCGCCGTACGCGCCTACGAGCCGGAACCGCGTGAGGCGGAGCTTCCGTCCCGGGACATGAAGGCCTACCGGTACCAGCTGGCCTTGGAGTACATCCATGCCAACTCTTCCGGCGAAGTGGTGCTGGAGGATGTGGCCGACAAGCTGCATATCAGCTCGAGACAGCTGCAGCGGATCATTAAGGATCAAGGGGGCGGGCGATCCTTCAGCGAAATTTTGGAGGATTTCCGCCTGCAGGAAGTATGCCGCCAGCTGGTGGAGACGCGCTGGTCCATCGAGAAGATCGCCGTCCAGGGCGGATTTTCCAGCGGAAGCTATTTGCATACCGTTTTCCGGAAAAGGTACGGCTATACGCCGTCGGAATACCGGAGAAAGAACGCGAAAGTATAGGAGGATTACGATCTCGTGGGAAAAACAATTCGGATTGGCATTATCGGAAGCGGAGGCATTGCCGGAGCGCATGCCCGGGCTTACAAAGGAATCGAGGATGTTCAAGTCGTTGGGGTGGCGGACATTCTGCCTGACAAGGCGCAGCAATTTATCGAGCGCTGGGATCTGCCGGATGCAACCGGCTTTGACGACCACCGCAAGCTGCTGGAGCTGGACCTGGACGGCGTAAGCATTTGTACGCCGAACGTGGCGCATTACCGTACGACGGTGGATGCCCTGTCGGCCGGCAAAAACGTCATGCTGGAGAAGCCGATGTCGGTTACGCTGGACGAAGCGGTCGAAATGGTGCAGGTTTCCAAGAAAACCGGAAAAATGCTGAACGTCGGTTTCCAGCCGCGCTACGACCCGAACATGGCCATCATTAAAAATATGGTGCAGAACGGGCAATTGGGCAAAGTGTATTACGTGGAAACTGGAGGCGGACGCCGCCGCGGCATGCCGGGGGGAACATTTATCCGTCAGGATATCGCCGGCGCAGGTGCGATGGCCGACATTGGCTGCTATTCGCTGGATCTGGCGCTCAACACACTCGGTTATCCGAAGCCGCTGACCGTTTCCGCGTACACCTCGAATTATTTTGGCACCAATCCGAAGTATCACGCGGAATCCGGACAATTTGACGTCGAAGATTTCGGTGTGGCCATGGTACGGTTCGAAGGAGACCTGGTCTTGAACTTCAAGACGTCCTGGGCGATGCATATGGACACGCTCGGAGCGACGATGTTCCTCGGCACGGATGCAGGCATGAAGGTGCTTCCGGCAGGCAGCGGGCCTTGGAGCGGGGTATGGGATGGACATGTCGGTTCCATTTCGCTGTTCCATGACATCCAGGGACATCATACGGAAAGCAATATTCCGCTCATCAAGCACGAAATCAACGTGTTTGAGGAGAAGATCAAGGACTTCGTTCGTGCGCTGCGTGAAGGAACGCCGGCTCCGATTCCGGGAGAGGAAATTTTGCGGAATCAGGCCATTATCGACGGCATTATCCGCTCTTCGCTGACGAAGAAGGAAGTCGAGATCCATATTCCCGATCTGGTGTAGTAACATTTGAACACGTCCGTTATTTTAACTCGCATGACTGCAGCAGTCCGAAACTTCCATTCTTGGATCTTCGGACTGCTTTTATTTTTGCGATTTCATGACGTTCACCATGTTATCTTTTTCGGGAAATAGGCAAACCTGATTTTGGGAGACCTAAAACCAGAATACAGGAGGACGAATGCAAGTATGAAAAAAATGGTGATGTCCGTCTGCCTCAGCGCCGGATTCCTGCTCGGAGCCGCCGCTGCAACTCCGGCTGCTTATGCCAACTCGGAAGAGCCGCAGCTTAAGGTAAAAATCGTGGATTCCAAAGGCGGGGAGGTGGGGACGGCCCTACTGACCCAAAAAGGGGATGCCGTTCAGATTCATATTGAAGCCGCGAATTTGCCGCCCGGCGAGCACGGCATTCATTTCCACGAAAACGCGAAGTGCGATCCGCCTGACTTTAAAACCGCAGGTGCCCATTTCAACCCAGGGGGCAAGCAGCACGGTTTCCATAATCCGAAGGGCTATCATGCCGGAGACCTGATGAACATTCACGTGAAGCCGGATGGAACGGTAAACGCTGATCTGGAAAGCAAGTCCGTTACGCTGATGAAGGGTGCCGCCAATTCGCTCTTGAAGCCGGGCGGAACCGCGATCATCATCCACGAGAAAGCGGACGATTACGTGACCGACCCGTCGGGGAATTCAGGCAACCGGATTGCCTGCGCACGGATTGAATAGCTGAGCCCGGCCGTTGGCATTCCAGGCTGCCGATAACGATCATATAAACTCCTGAAGGAACATTCCTTCAGGAGTTTTTTTGTGCGAGCCGTTTCAAATGCTCAAATCGGAACGCGAATGTTATCGGTTGCAAAAAAATCGTTGCCCGGCCCATATTCCTGTGATATATTAAAACTCCTTCCATTTTTTCCACGTGATAGATCATTTCCCGCCAATGATTCTTCAGGAAGAGAATCTACCCCATCATAAAACAGGAGGAACCACTGTTGTGAACTGGCTTAAATGGGATTTGAATTTACAAATCCGGCTGATCGGCGACACACTTTTCAATTTGCTGTTTTGGATGTACTTTCCTTACATTACCCTGTTTTTCAGCGACGCGTTCGGCAAGACCGCGGCCAGTATGCTGATGGCCGTTCCTCCCTTGGTCAGCCTGTTCGGGAGCTTGTTCGGCGGGTATTTGGCGGACCGCTTCGGCCGGAGGCCCGCGATGCTGCTCGGGGCCTGCATGCAGTCCTGCATGTTTGCCGTCTTTGCGTTATCCCCGTCCCATTGGCTCGATTATGCTGCATATATCGGACTGGGGCTGGGAGGGGCGATCTATTCGCCGGGAAGCTCGGCCATGGTGGCCGACGTGACTCCGGAAAAGGACCGGCGGATGGTGTTTGCAACCTTCGTGACGGGCAGAAATATTGGGGCGGTCTTTGGCCCGGCACTGGGTTCGGTATTCTTTTTCCAATACCGGCACGAGCTGTTGTGGACCTGCACGACGGTAACGCTCCTGTACTTTTTGACCATTTTCTTTTTCAGCAGGGAAACGCTTCCGGCATCCGCAAAGATGACCCGCGCCCGCAGCAAGCTGACCGCTATCTTGAAGGAGCAGGTGGTGAGTTACGGCGTCATTTTTAAGGACAAGGTATTCGCGCTCTATATTGCCGCGGGGATTCTGGTGACGATTGCTTTTATGCAGCTGGATATGTATTTGGCGATGTATGTCAAAGAATACGTACCGGGACAGGCGCTGCTGTCCTTCAGCAGCTGGACGTTCAACCTGAGCAGCGCGCAGGTGTTCGGGTTGATGCTGGGGCTGAACGGTCTGCTGTTCGTGCTGTGCGTTCTTCCCGTCACCAAGCTGTTCGAGGGATGGTCCGAACGGAACATCCTGATCATGTCGGCCTTGTTGTTCGGCGGTGGGATGTTCTTGATCGGTTTGACGACGCATGTGTGGCTGCTTCTGGTGTTTACGTTTGTGTTTACGATCGGCGAGCTGTCGCGGAGTCCCGTCACCGACAGCTTTATCAGCAAATATGCGCCTGAACACGCCAGGGGGCAATACATGGGGGCGGCGAATCTGCAGTTCTCGGTCGGCCGGTTTATCGCTCCGGTCACGATTATGCTGTCATCGTGGTTTCCGCCGGTGGTCGTGTTCGGGTTCATCTTCCTGGCAACGATCCTCAGCTCGCTTTTGTATGTTCAGGTATTTAAAATCATTCCGGCAAGTTACTACGAGAAAAAAGCTGAAATTTCGGGTTGAACCCAAACAAAGCCGTTCAAGACCGGATGCAACCCGCATCGCTTGAACGGCTTTTTTAACAATTATTCGGCGGCTGCCGGCACCCCTGCCAGAACGGGTCTGCCCGTCGGTGGATGGACAGGCTGGTTATGAATGACGGACCCGTCCTCCAGATGCAGCCAGGTGTCAAAACTTCGCTCCCCTTGCGTGAGCCGAATGACCCGGGCGCCAGGCATGAACGGCTGATCCAGGTAGGCGCTGCGCGTGGTCCGGCCGTAACACAGCCGGATGCCGTGCAGCGTTCCCCAAAAGTCGTTGCCGTGATCATGGCCGACAAAGGTACCGAGAATATCTCCCATTTCCACCATGCTCGCAAAAAATCCGGTGTTGATCCACGGCGCGCAGCAGTGGCGATCAAGCTTGTTGCCATAACAGACCGAGAAATCCCAAATATCGTTATATTCGGGAAGCGGTATATGGAAAAAGGCAAGCGATGGCAGCGGGACTCCGCCGTTGCCTGCCGTAAGCCGGTAGGACTGCGCTGCATACCATTCGATCTGGCTGCGGCGGATCCAGTCATAGAATCCTACGCGCAGATGCTCCAGCGGCGAGTAGCTGCCCGAATCCAAAAAGTAGAGGGCGGCCTCCGTGTTGTCCCGGTGTGAATCCCGGATTTCCAGACAATAATTGCCTGCGCCCTTGACGTGGGGCGGATCGGGCATTGCGTAGCAATATCGGTGGGACAACTGCAGGGCATGCAGCTGTTCCCGCGTCATATCGGGAGCCTCGGAATCGTGGTTCCCAAAGACGGCTGCCCAGGGGATACCCATCTGCTCCGGAACCGACACCGCATCCCGGAACGCCGCGACCGGATTCGGGCTTTTATTGCTGGCGATCACATCGCCGGTATAGACGACCAGATCGGGCTGTTCCGCTTCCAAAATCCTTCGCATCATCTCTTTCATTTGAAGCTCTTCATCGCCAGGTTCGCAAAACTCCGTATCGGTAAATTGGACGATGGTAAAAGTACCGTCCTCGCGAAATCGCAATGTTTTCCTCATCTGCTCCTCCTCTCTCTAGCCGATTCCCGGCGCGGTGCGGATCTGGCGCAAGCCGGCAGGGACAGCGGCATCCCAGGCACCTGGAATGTCCAGGCCGAGGGCGGTTGCGGCGACGGCCGCGGTGTCCACAATCGAGATTTCCCCGATGGTTGTCCCCGGCGCGATCCCAGGTCCAACGCAGCCCCAGAACACATTTTTGTCCATCGGATGATCGCTGCCGTGGCTGAATTTATCGTCGCCTCCGCCGCCGTGGTCGGTCAGCAAAATCACCAGGCTGTCTTCAAGAAGTTCCAGACGCTCGAGGGTGCCGAGCACTTTTTCGAACAGAACGTCATTTTGTGTAATCGCATTCAAATATTCCGGCGAGTCCGGACCGTACCCATGCTTGTGTCCGGCCGCATCGGGTTCATCCAGCTGCATGAACAGCAGTTTGACGTCCGGATTCTGTTCCAGATAATCCTGGATGGCCTGAACCAAATCGGCATCCGGCAGAGATTCCTTATGTATTCCGATGCCATCCTCAACGATCCCGTCATTGATCGGGCTCCAGCTGGTGAAGGAGGCGAGCTTGGCCTCAGGCCATGCCTTCCTTGCAAGCCGGAATACGGAAGGATATGGTGACTCGGCAGGATAAGCCTCACTCGCAGCGACCTCGTTCGTTAATCCGTGCTTCTCCGGCACGACGCCGTGGAGCACAGAGCCCCAGCATTCCGCGCTGATCGTCGGCGACTGGGCCTGGGCGGCATAGGTGACGGCTCCTTTCGTCAGAAAAGCGTCGATGACCGGTGTAGCCGTGTGCTGAATAAAGTTGCCGGCGCCGTCCATTCCCAGAATGAACACGCGCGAAACGGCCTTTGTATTGCTCATGGGTCAACCTCCCCAAAGTTGATTTCGCTTCCATTTTATCGATTACGCCCCCTAGCATAAAGATTCCCGTACGGGGTGTCAACCACCGATTGGGATTCAGGCAAACAAGTCATCAGAGTGTTAGCAGGAAGTCATCATCGTGGTAGCCTGCCTTTGCACGCACCATATAGAATCGAGATTGTAAGGGGTTACAGGCTACGAAACGACAAAAAGGAGTGAGATCATGCAAGAGGCGGTGCAGCTTGACCAGAACGTGGTGCGCCCGGCGAAGATCCGGCGGGTTTCCACGTTCCGAAGACAACTGAAGAAATACAAATGGCTGCTGCTGATGACACTGCCGGGAGTCATTTATTTATTCATTAACAACTACATCCCCATGTACGGCGTCATCTTGGCTTTCAAAAATTACAACTATGTCGACGGCATATGGGGAAGCGAATGGGCGGGACTTGATAATTTTAAATTTTTGTTCAATTCCCAGGACGCCTATGTCATAACGAGAAACACCTTTCTATACAACTTTGTGTTTATCGTCCTGAACCTGGTGTTAGCCGTCCTCGCGGCACTGCTGATTAACGAAATCAGAGACAAGGTCATCACCCGGTTCTACCAAAGTACCTTTCTGTTGCCGCATATCATTTCCATGGTCGTTGTGGCGTACTTGGTCTACAGCTTTCTGAATGTTGAAAGCGGATTGGTAAACCGGCTTATCGCCAAATGGTTCGGTGCAGAAGCCGTGTCCTGGTACGGCGAGCCCCGCTATTGGCCGTATATTCTAGTTATCGTCAATGCGTGGAAGAACGTCGGGTATTTGTCGGTCATCTATTTCGCCGCGATTATCGGGATTGACAAGGAGTATTACGAGGCGGCAACCATCGACGGCGCCAGCAAGTGGAAGCAGATGACGCGGATTACGATCCCGTTGATTGCCCCCATCATCACAACGATGACGCTGCTTGCGGTCAGCGGGATCCTCAGGAGCGACTTCGGCTTGTTCTATCAGGTGCCTATGAACACGGGCGCGCTCATCCCGACCACGAATACGATCGATACGTTCGTATACCGCGCAATGACGCAGTCCGGCGACATCGGGATGTCCTCAGCGGCAGGTTTCTATCAATCCGTCGTCTGCTTTGTCCTGATTCTAGCAGCCAACGCAGCCGTTCGGCGGATCAACAAGCGTGATGCTTTATTTTAAGAAGCAGCGTCTTTCGGCGCTAGAGTAGGTGCAAGCGTATATTGATTTTTTCAAGAAAGGTAGAGGTACGTCATGAGGACAGCAAGCGTGAAAAAAATCATCGGCCCTTCCTTGATTCACCTGTTTTTCTGGGCTTTTACACTGGCATCATTGATCCCGTTTATACTGATTTTTATGGTGTCGATTTCGAGCGAGGATTCCATCTTGCAAAAAGGGTATTCCTTGTTCCCCAAGGAAATCAGCTTTGCCGCGTATCAGTTTTTGTTCAACGATTTCTCGGAAATTGCTAAGGCATACGGGGTCACCATTCTGACAACGCTGATCGGAACGGTGGTAAGTTTGCTCATGACCGCCTTGTTCGCTTACCCGCTGTCCCGTCCGGATTTGCCCCTGCGGCGTACGTTATCCTTCTATATTTTCTTTACAATGCTGTTCGGCGGGGGGATGGTGCCCTGGTATATGACGTATGTCAACATGTTTGACTTGAAAAATACGATTTTCGCCATGATCATTCCCAATCTGCTGCTGAGCGCCTTCAACGTGCTGCTGATGCGAAGCTTCTTCTCATCCACCATTCCGGAGTCGGTCGTGGAGTCTGCGACCATTGACGGTGCCAGCGAAATCCGGATTTTCTTCAGCATCGTGCTGCCCCTGTCGCTGCCGATTATGGCGACGATCGGGCTGTTCAACACGCTGTCTTATTGGAACGACTGGTATAATTGCATGCTGTTCATTGATAAGCCCGAGCTGTACAACATTCAATATTTGATGACCAAAACGTTAACCAACATCCAGTACCTGCTGATGAAATCGGGAAGCTCCGCCCAAGTGGGCGAGCTGCTGGCCAAAATGCCCCGGGAAACGGTCCGGATGGCACTGGCCATCGTCGGGATTGCCCCGCTGTTGTTCGCTTACCCGTTCTTCCAGAAATATTACATCAGCGGGATTACGAGCGGCGCGGTCAAAGGCTGAGGGATGACGGCTGAAAAGCTGGGAAAGGGCGGAGCGATCGGTCCTGTGCATGATGAGTCTGAAACATTTATTCGTTGAGAGGAGAAGCGTCGAACATGAAAAAAGCCTACCATTTGGTGCTGATGATGATGCTGTGCGGAATGCTTGCCCTGACGGGCTGCGGCAAAGGAGGTGCAGGTGATTCCGGAGAGGCTTCGGGCACGTCCGCAGGCAGCTCGGGTTCGGACAACGGCACCGGTCTGAAGCCTTATAAAATTACGCTGGTGTATCCCGCATCCGCACCCAAAGACTTGCAGCTGGTCCAGGATGAAATGAGCAAATACCTGACGGAAAAAATCAACGCAACGATCGAGCTGAGGCCGATTGAATGGGCATCATGGGATGACAAGACGAACCTGATGAAGATTTCCAACGAGCCGTTCGATCTGCTGTTTACGGCAAGCTGGTTCTCTTATGCGAAGGATGTGGCCAAGGGTCAGTTCGTGGAATTGGATGACCTGATGGCCCAGTACGGCCAGGATATCCCGGGAATTCTCGGAGATGATTTCATTAAAGGTTCGAAGATCGGCGGCAAATTGTACGCGCTGCCGACGAAGAAGGAATTCGGGCAGGGCTTCGGTTTCCTTCTCGACAAGAAGCTGGCGGATAAATACAAATTCGATACGGGCGGCGTAAAGTCGCTGGAAGATATGGAAGCGATGTTCAAAACGATTAAGGAGAACGAGCCTGGCGTGACTCCGATCGTTTCCAGCAAATTTACGAATACTTGGAGTGCGGCCAATTACGACGGGATCGTGGCGAATCTGGCCATACCGCGGGGAAGCAAGGAACTCAAGGCTATCGATACGCTGGAGGATCCGGAGTTCATCGATTTCTTCAAGCGGATGCATCAGTGGAATCAGAACGGCTGGTTCGACAAGGACATTCTGACTTCTGACGCCGACCAGGGAATGAATATGATTAAAGCTGGCAAGGCGTTCGCTGTAGCCCAATCCCTGAAACCGGGCAAAGACAAGGAGATGAGCGTAACGGCGGGCGTGGAGCTGGTACAAGTCGAGACGGCGGAGCCGTTCACGACGACGGGGGATGCGCAGGGAGCCATGCTCGGCATTTCCCGGACTTCCAAGGATCCGGCGCGGGCCATGATGTTCCTCGATCTGCTGTACAACGATCCCAAACTGCTCAACATGCTGGACTGGGGCATTGAAGGCAAACATTACGTGAAAAAATCCGACCAGGTCATCGATTATCCGGAAGGCGTCAATGCAGACAACCAAACCTACCCGAATCCGGGAGGATGGATGTTCGGCAACCAGTTCAATTCCTATCTGTGGGCGAACGAAGATCCGAACAAGTGGAAGGAGTTCGAGAAGTTCAACGAACGGGCGGAACGGTCGATCGCCCTCGGATTTGCTTTTGACCAGGAGCCGGTCAAATCGGAGCTGGCCTCCATCGCCAACGTGGAGAAAGAGTTTGACGCCACGCTTCGGTCCGGTGCCGCGGATCCGGAGAAAATCATTGCCAAGTGGAAGGAAAAGCGCAAGGCGGCCGGCTTTGACAAAGTCAAAGCGGAAGTAGACAAACAGCTCGCCGAGTGGGCGAAGGCGAATCCATAACATCGGCAAGTACGAGGGAATCTCTCAACCGGTATGCTTGAAAACCGGGGATGGGGATTCCCTATTCCCCTTCCTGAAAGACTTTATTTTGACAAAAAGGACCGACAGAACCATGAATATCAAACGTTCGCTGCGCAGCAAATTAGTAATCGGCTTCATTGCCATTACGCTTCCGCTCTTCTTGCTCTTGCTCTACAACAATTACTACGCGATGAACACGATCCGGGAACAGGTGGCCGATTCGAACAAAAACTCGATCATTCTCTATTCAAGCCAGATCGAGGCGGCGCTCAACAAGGAGATCAAATTTTTGTACAACTTCGCCGTCGAGGATCCTAACATTGCCGCGCTGTCCCAGCTGCTGAGCGATCAAGACGAGTATGTTTTGGCCAAGGCCCGGATCCTGAACAGTCTTACGCGCTATCACCGGTTCGATAACAGCGTGGACCTTCAGTTCATCTATTCGGTACAAAACCATGATTTATTCAACACGCCGATCAAGACGCAGTCTTATGACGAACTGCAGTCGATTCAAATGGCCATTCAGCAAGTGGTGAAGGATGCCCGCCCGGACAGCCTCGTATTCATGCAGTGGAAGGCGATACCATACAGCAAGGGCAAATACGCCCTGATCCGGCTAGTGGATGCGGGGGAGGGCTTCTATTTAGGGGCGTTCGTCCAGCTGAAAAATTTGATGGTTCCCCTCGATCTGGTGCATCTCGGCGAGGACGGCTATGCCGGGTTTTTGGACGAAGCGGGCGAATTGATCACCAGCTCGGCCTCCCCCGATTCGCCCAAGCTGGACATCCCGACGGTCAAAGATACAACCGGTACCTATCAGGCCTTAAAGGCGGAAGGAAGGCGATATATCGTGGTCAAGCACCCGATTCAGAGTACGGAACTCAGCCTGGGCGCCTTTATTCCTGAAGCCCGGATGCTGCAGAACATGTACCACTTCAGAAGGGGAATTCTGATGATTTCCGTGCTGGCGGTCATCGTCCTCATCATTTACTTGATCTATTTGAACGATATCATTTTGAAGCCGATGAACAGCTTGATCCGTGGTATGCGCAGCCTTAAGAACGGCAACCTCGCCTACCGGCTGAAGCCTTCCAAATCGAAGGAATTTACGATCATTAATGAAACATTCAACCATATGGCCATGGATATTCAGGAGCTGAAAATCAGCGTGTACGAGGAGCAGATCAAAGCGCACAAGGCGGAGCTGAAGCATCTGCAGCTGCAGATCAATCCCCATTTTCTGCTGAACTCGATCAATATCGTATACAATTTGGCCCAGATTCAAAATTACGGCGTCATCCAGCTGATGTGCCTGAATCTCGTTCAATATTTCCGCTTTGCGGCCCGCACGAACCAGGTGGCGGTGACGCTGGCGGAGGAGATGGAACATCTGGAGAGCTATATCCGGATTCAGCAGGTCCGCTTTCCGGACCAGGTGACTTACGGCTGTCATATGCCGGAGGAGCTTGCCCAAGCGGCGGTTCCGCCGCTGCTCATTCAACCGTTTGTCGAAAATGCGATTAAACACGGCTTTGATTTTATGGACCATCCGTTCCATATCGATATCCGCATCAATCATGCTGGAACGGGACGGCTGACGGTCGTCATTGCCGACAACGGCGCCGGATTTGACGAAGAGACGCTGCAAATGCTGCGGACAGGAGCGTATATGGAGAGCCAAAGCGGCGAGCACCTGGGCATTACCAATGTCCTGTACCGCTTGAAGCATTTTTTTGGCAGCGATGCCGGATTGTCTTTTGGGAATGCTCCTGAAGGCGGCGCCGTCGTAACCCTAACGATTCCTCGCCGGAGGGTGGACGAATTCGCTTCCTGAGGATGAACTGAACTGGAGGGAACCTGATGTATAAAGTGCTTATCGTGGATGACGAAATTTATGCCGTCATGGGAATCAAGAGCGGTGTCGATTGGGAGGCGCTGCAGGTTTCAGAGATTTATGAGGCTTATCATCTCAGCGCCGCTCTGAAAGTGTTCGAGCGCACGGCGGTGGACGTGATGATCTGCGATATCGAAATGCCGAAAGGAACCGGAATTGAGCTGCTGGAGCGCGTCAACGACATTTCGCCGGAGACAGAAACGATATTTTTGACGGCGCACGCCAATTTTGACTTTATGCAGCGGGCGATTCAACTCGACGGATTTGATTACCTGCTGAAGCCGATCGAGTATGATGTGCTGAAGTCGTCGGTAGCCAGGGCGCTGGAATCCGTCCGGCAGGAACGGGAAATGACGGAACTGCGGACCCGGTACGATGAGACGTGGAATAAGAGAAAAGGGCTGATCAAGGAGAAGTTCTGGAATGATGTTCTGACCCGGCGAATCATTTGCACGCCGGATAACGTCCTGAAAATACTGCGGGAACATGAACTGGTTTCCTTATCGGGGGCTACCTTCCTGCCTGTACTGGTCAGCGTGGAATCGTGGATGCGGGAGTATAGCACCCGCGATGAGGAAATGATGGAATACAACATCCGCAAGGCGGCGGAAGAGATGCTGCTATCCACCGGACGCGGTGAGGTGATCCAAACCAAGCTGGGGGTCAATGTTGTTATTCTGTTCAGTCCGGAAGACGGGGAGATGAAGGAGGGTGCATTGTATAACCGCTGCATGGCCTACCTGGAGTCCTGCCGGCGTTATTTTCACTGCACCTTATCTTGTTACATCGGTGAGCGGTCGACGTTGTTCGAAATTGGTGGAATCTATCAAAAGCTCCTTGAGATGGAGTACGGCAATCTGAACAAATCGAACGAGGTGTATCGGCTGGCTAGGTCGAACCCGCCGCTCTCCAAAAACGAAAGTAGTCCCTCGGTCATTCAGCGCATCCAAGCCTACATTGCCGAGCATCTCCATGAACCTATTACAAGGGAGCAGCTCGCCTGTTTTGTGCACCTGAATCCGGCATACCTGTCCCGTCTGTTCAAGCGGGAAACGGGAGAGTCCATCACGGATTATATCCTTCGCGAGCGGATGGAGGCGGCGAAAGAGATGATCAGGGATTCGAGTATCCCGATTTCCGATGTGGCCAAAGCTCTCGGGTACAACAATTTTTCGCATTTCTCCAAAATGTTCAGAAAGGTGCACCAAGCTTCTCCGCAGCAGTTCAGACGAAAATGGGTGTGACGCCGCGTATGCTGTGCGGTATCCCAGCGTCTAAGCTTGCTCGCCAGGACTTCATGGTGCGGGCGGGAACAGCCGAAACGCCGTATCCACAAACAATTTGACGGCAATGGATGCCTGTTTGAACGAGGGAACGGCAAGATGCAGCTTGCGGTACGCTTTAGGCGTCAATTCGCGGCTCATGACGCGATCGGGCACGCTCTGCAGCGACAGCTCCGACATGATGCAGATGCCCAATCCCTCGTTGATCATGTTCAGGGCAGTCGGATAGTTGGTCGTAATATGCTTCACGTTCAAATTCGCTCCACCAGCGTGAAACAGTTCCATGACCGGCAGTTCATAGCCGCCCTTGCACACCAGCATCGGCTCATCCGATAGATCCTGAATCCGGATCTCCTTGTAATTGCTGAAGGGGTGATCGTCACGGAAAACGACGTGAAGCGCTTCGTTCCGCAGCAGCTTCGCATCCAGATCGTTCAGCGGCGGAATAAGGAAGCCGACATCCACGACCAGCTCATCGAGCCAATGCCGGACATCCTCGACGGTGCCTTCAAACATCTGAATGTTGATATTCGGATACTTGTCGTTGATGGCCCGGACGATTTTCGGATAATAAAAGGAAGCAGCGGCCGGAAATGCACCGACACGGATGCTGCCGGTTTCCAGCCCTTTCTCGGCGGCAACCTCCTGCGAAATTTTCTCATACTGCAGCAAAATTTCCCTGCCGGTCACCACGATCCGTTTGCCGATATCCGTCAAGACGACACCATTTCGCGGATGACGGTTTAAGAGGGTAACGCCAAGCTCGGATTCCAGGCTGGAAATGGCACGGCTGACCGCCGGCTGGGTCATATTCATCATTTGGCCCGCTTTGGTAAAGCTTCCTGTTTCCGCGACAGCCACGAATAGTCTGATTTGCGTTTCATTCATAACGGAAATGGTATACCTCCTATGAGGAATATGCATTTTATTTATAGCTGGGCGTATTGTATCATGGTTGTTGACCATGATACAAGGAGTGACCCACAGTGCGAGTGCAGAAGAATACGTTATTTCTATTGATCTTTTTAATATTGGTATGGGGAATCAACTGGCCATTATCCAAAATTGCCTTAGACTACGCGCCTCCCATCCTGTTCGCAGGCTTGCGTGCGCTGATCGGCGGTTTGCTGCTGGTGATCGTAGCCCTGCCCAAAGCGAAGCAGCTGCGGCTGCGCCAGACCTGGCCAATCTATTTGACCTCCGCGATGCTCAGCATCGTTATATACTATGGTGTCCAAACCATCGGACTGCAGTATACGCCGGCCGGATTGTTCTCGGCCATCGTGTTTCTGCAGCCCGTCCTGCTTGGGCTGTTCTCGTGGTTATGGCTGGGAGAGCCCATGACGAAGCAGAAAATGCTTGGTCTGATCGTCGGCTTTGCCGGCGTCGCCACGATGAGCGCGGGCGGATTTACGGGGGGCGTTTCCGCCGTCGGCATTATTTTGGCGCTGATCACTGCGCTCTCCTGGGCGCTTGGCACGGCCTATGTCAAGAAGATCGGGCCGAAGGTCGATTCGACCTGGCTGACGGCGATGCAAATTACGATCGGCGGCGTCATTCTGCTACTGGCCGGTTCCGGGATGGAGGACTGGTCGAAGATCCAATGGAACGGGACGTTCATTTGGGATACGCTGTTTATCGCCGTCTTCGTCATCGCGATGGGATGGTTCGTTTATTTTAAATTGATCAGCGAAGGGGAAGCTAGCAAAATCGGTTCGTTTACGTTCCTCATTCCCATTGTTTCGATTTTTTCGAGCGTGCTTTTTTTGAACGAGCAGGTGACGGTCAATCTTGTGGCTGGCCTCATCCTAGTTCTCGTTAGTATCGTGCTCGTCAACGTGCGTTTTCAGCGCAGAAGAGCTTCGGCGCTAGAAGGGCCTACAGGGCCAGGAGCCCGCTAAATCAGGGGCCATGATCGAAGATTAGAGCAAAATCCGCGATTTTCGCGGGTTTTTTCTTTTATTTCCACTCCTAGTTAGCGATTATAGCAATTTATAAGAAATCTAAGCATTATTTCCATGATAGAATGTAATCAAGTTTAGCGGTAACGGGATCGGTTGAGGGAGTTTAGATCCATTAATGGCCGCAGATCGGCCGGATCCGAGGCTGAACCTGAACATGCTCCGGGTACCGTGACTATTCCAAATAAAGGTGGTAACGCAAATGGCGCTGCAATTGGATAAAATTTTCGTGAATCTCCCTGTTAAAAACCTGAAAAACTCCATCGAATTTTTCTCCAACATCGGATTCGCATTTAATCCTCAATTTACGGGTGATAATGCAACCTGCATGGTGATCAGTGATCACATTTATGTGATGCTTTTGGTTGAGCCGTACTATCAAACGTTCATAAAAAAAGAAATTGCTGATGCCTCCAAGACGAATGAAGTTATTGTATGCGTGTCTGCCGAAAGCCGTGAGCAGGTGGACGAAATCGTAAACAAGGCGCTTGAGGCGGGCGGCAAGCCGTCCAATGACAAGCAGGATCATGGATTTATGTACTGCTGGAGCTTCCAGGACCTCGACAATCATCTGTGGGAAGTCACGTATATGGATCCAAGCGCCCTTCAAGGGCAGTAAGCGATTTATAAGGTGTAGATAGGGAAAACGGTACAGGCTCAGCGGCCTGTACCGTTTTTTAGATATTAGAAAGTATAAGCTACGGAGACGGGGTTTCTTATATCGCAAGAAACGAAACGTTATATGAAAATATGAAATCTTTCTTAAGGAAAACGGTACCATCGTTTGGTAAAATAATGTACAGGCACAAGTCACTTATGGAGAGGAGCAGTATTGTGAATCTTAACGGTAACGAACGTCGATCTGGCAACCCCATCTTTCCCGGCTGGTATGCCGATCCCGAACCCCGAATCTTTGCAGGGAGGTACTGGGTGTATCCTACATACTCGGCAGCGTACGATGATCAAACGTTTTTCGATGCATTTTATTCCGATGATCTGGTCCAATGGACCAAGGTTGAACGGATCTTGGAGATGAAGGACATTTCATGGGCAAGAAGGGCGATGTGGGCGCCTTCACCGATTGAACGAAACGGACGCTACTATTATTATTTCGCAGCGAACGATATCCAGAACAATGAGGAGCTGGGCGGCATCGGTGTTGCCGTGGCTGACCGGCCCGAAGGGCCATACCGGGATGCCTTGGGCAAGCCGCTGATCAGCCGGTTTTACCATGGCGCTCAGCCGATCGACCCCCATGTTTTTATCGATGACGACGGTCAGGCTTATTTGTATTACGGGGGATGGCAGCACTGCAACGTCGTGAAACTGAACGAAGACATGGTCAGCACCATGCCATTTTCAGATGGGGAGATATATAAGGAAATTACACCTGAAAACTTCGTGGAAGGTCCGTGCATGATCAAGCGCGAAGGCAAGTATTACTTCATGTGGGCCGAAGGCGGTTGGGGAGGCCCGGATTATTCGGTGGGCTACGCCGTTTCGGATTCGCCGGTGGGGCCGTTTGTGCGGGAGGCCAAAATATTGCAGCAGGATCCCGAGGTTGCCACGGGAGCGGGCCATCACGGCGTCATTCAAATTCCAGGAGAAGACGAGTGGTATATCGTATACCACCGCCGCCCGCTGACGGAAACCGCGGCGAATCACCGCGAAGTCTGCATCGACCGGATGGAGTTTGGTCACGAAGGCAGGATTAAGCCGGTGAAACTGACCTTTGAAGGGGTGCCGCCGAGACCCTTGCCTACAAGGGAGAAGATCGATTCGTAAGGCGGTAGCTTGTTCAATCGACCGTTTTTGCGATATAATAGAACACGTCTTCTACGAGGAACGATAGAATCTGATAATAGCGAAAGAGAGCGGATCGTATGGGTCGTAAGTGGAATAACATTAAAGAGAAGAAAGCATCGAAAGACGCAAATACCAGCCGTATATATGCCCGCTTCGGGCGTGAAATTTATGTCGTCGCCAAGCAGGGCGAACCGGACCCGGAATCCAACCGGGCGCTGAAGGTCGTTCTGGAGCGCGCCAAGACGTACAATGTGCCGAAGGCCATCATTGACCGCGCACTCGAGAAAGCGAGAGGCAACTCCGATGAGATCTATGACGAGCTTCGGTACGAAGGTTTCGGACCGAACGGATCTATGGTAATCGTGGATGCCCTGACGAATAACGTCAACCGTACCGCTTCAGAGGTTCGAGCGGCATTCAGCAAGAACGGGGGCAACCTTGGCGTCAGCGGTTCGGTCGCATACATGTTCGATTCCACCGCAGTCTTCGGCGTCGAAGGCAAGACGGAGGAAGAGGTATTGGAGCTGTTGATGGAAGCCGACGTCGACGTTCGGGATATCATCCAGGAGGATGACTCGGTCATCGTATATGCGGATCCGGAACAATTCCATGCCGTACAGGAAGCATTCCAGAATGCCGGCGTAACCGAATTTACGTTAGCCGAGGTCTCCATGATTGCCCAGAACTATGTACCGCTTCCAGCTGAGTCCCAGCTGGCGTTTGAGAAAATGATCGATGCGCTGGAAAACCTGGAGGATGTTCAGAACGTGTACCATAACGTGGAGTTTGAAGAATAATTCAGAGGAAGCCGCTTGCCGGCAGAAGGCCATTGTCTGAGAGGACGATGGCCTTTTTTTTGAGTAAAGGGGGAAGCCGCGCTTGTACGAACTAGCCAGAATAACGAGCGGTAATCAGGAGATCATCGTCTGCGATACGCATCAGCTGTTCGGTGAAACCGGGCGCTTCCGCGTTCTGCAATTTGGAGACAATGCGGTGCAAGGGGCCATCGACCTCCGGCATCCGGAGCGCATCGTACTGGAGTACCCGCGCGAAATTGTCCGTCTGATTCGTGAACGCACGCCCGAAGCCGACCGAATTTTTATGATCGGACACGGAGTTGGAACGATCGCCGGCCGGTTTCGCGAAGATCAATGCCAAGTGGCTGAGATCAACGCCGATATTGTGGAGCTCAGCAGGACCTATTTTCAATACGGCTGGAACAATGTCGTTATCGGAGACGGAAGGGCCGTGCTGGAGCAGCAGGCCGACGGCTCCTGCGATTATGTTGTGGTGGACGCGTTTACCCGCGAAGGAACGCCCTATCCATTGACGACCGAGGAATTTTTTATGCTGGCCCGGCAGAAGCTGAAGGCAGGCGGGCTTCTCATCATGAACGCAGCGGGTAAGCTGCAGCGGGATGCGGTGCTGAGTGCCATCCATACCACGATGGAGCAGGTGTTTCCTTCTGTTCAAGCATTCGCCCTGACGGAAGGAGATCCAGGCGAGGAGCGAAATGTATTGTTGATGGGTTCGGACATGCCGGCTGCCGCCACAGCGAATGTGCTGGAAGGTTTTATGCAGGCGCAGCTTGAACAAGGATACATTCTTAGAGACCGGCTGTAGTGGCCGGTTTTCCTGAGAAAATGGATGATAAACTAAAAAACGCCATCCCTCCGCTTACGGAGGAATGGCGTTTGCTCATGATGCAGATGACGAAACCAAATTAGAAATCGAAGTTGTCCGGGTCGGGACCTACGCGGCGGTTCTCGTTCAGCCCGTCGATCCGATCCATATCTTCCTGGGACAGTTCAAAGTCAAACAGCGATGCATTTTCAACGATCCGGTGCTCTTTCGTCGATTTGGGGATGGTCACGACGCCATGCTGCAGATCCCAACGAAGGATCACCTGGGCGATGGACTTGCCGTATTTGTCAGCGATCTCTTTCAGCTGCGGATGATTAAGCAGCTCGCCCTGCATCAGTGGAGACCATGCCTCCAGCTGGATGTCGTGCTGTTTCGTGAAGTCGCGAAGCTCCTTCTGGGACAGCAGCGGGTGGAATTCCACCTGGTTTACGACCGGTACGATTTCCGCATCCTTCATTAAATCTTCCAGGTGGTGAACCTGGAAGTTGCTGACGCCGATGGATTTGACGCGGCCGTCTTTATACAGCTTCTCCAGCGCTCTCCACGCCTCTTTATATTTGCCGGCAACCGGCCAGTGGATCAAATACAGATCCAGATAGTCGAGACCCAGCTTCTTAAGGCTTGTCTCGTAGGCGGCGATCGTCGATTCGTAACCGAGGTCTGCGTTCCACACTTTCGAGGTAACAAAAAGGTCTTCCCGCTTCAGTCCGTTATCGGCCAGCGCTTCGCGGATTCCTTGACCGACGCTCGTTTCGTTGGCATATACCGCAGCGGTGTCGATGCTTCGGTAGCCGTGCTTCACCGCGGCTTTCACCGCTTCGACAAGCTCGCTGCCTTCCTCTACTTTAAAAACGCCTAGGCCCAGCCAAGGCATGTCGATGCCATTATTCAATCGGGTTTTGCTTTGTACATGTTGAGTCATGATGAATTTCCTCCTAATGGTAATTGTCATGTTATAAAATCCGTGATGCTTCCGTATATCTGAAACCTCATTCGCTTATCATTACCGGATCCGTATAGAACTAATCCGCATTAGATACGATAGCTAGAAAAGGTTCAGGTTTACGCACTGAGCATGTTGTCGTCAGAAACTGCGGACGCTGTGTCCTTGCGCTCCAAGACCCGGCTCCACCAGGTCAGTAAAACGGCTGCCGCAACCATCAGCGAGCCGATCCAGGCGGTATGAATCAGGCCGAGATGATCGGTGACGATTCCGCCCAAATATGCGCCCAGCGCAATGCCGGCGTTAAATGCAGCGATGTTCACGGACGAAGCGACGTCGACGGCCTTCGGCGCAAACCGTTCCGCCAGCATCACGACGTATACCTGGAGTCCCGGCACGTTCATAAAAGCCAGGAGCCCCATCGCGAAGATCGTAATCAGCCCGGCCACCTTGAACGGGGCCGTGAATGTGAGAAGAAGCAAAATGACCGCCTGGATCAGGAACATATACAGCAAGGCGGATAATGGCTTGCGGTTGGCCGCTTTGCCTCCGATCACATTGCCGATGGCAATGGCGATGCCGTAAAGCAGTAAAATCAGGGCGACGGTTGATTCTTTAAAGCCGGTAATATCATGCAGCAGCGGCGACAGGTAGGTGAAAACGACAAACGTTCCTCCGTACCCAAGCGCAGTGATAAGAAAAGCAAGCAGCAGGCGGCCATTGGTCACAATTTTCACCTGATCGCGGACCGGTGTCCGGACGCCTTTGCGAAGGTTGCGCGGAACGAGGATCAGGTTGGCAATCAGTGCAATGACGCCGACGATCACGATCGCCGCAAACGCGGCTCTCCAGCCGAGCTGCTGCCCGATGAACGTCCCCAGCGGCACACCGGTGACGGTCGCTACCGTGAGTCCGGAGAACATGATGGATATGGCGCTGGCCCGCCGGTCTTCAGCAACCAGATCGGCGGCAATCGTCGAGCCGATGGACATAAACACGCCGTGGGACAACGCCGAAATGATGCGCGCCACCAGCAGCAGGCCGATCCCGGTGGATGCGGCCGCCAGGCTGTTGCCGACAATGAAAACGAGCATAATGCCGATAAGCAGAATCTTACGCGGCACACCCGACGTCAAAGAGGTTAGAATCGGCGCTCCAAACGTGACTCCGAGCGCATATAACGTAACGGTCAACCCGGCGAGGGTCACCGAAATGTGCAGGTCATTGGCGATCAGGGGAAGCAGTCCCGCACTGATAAATTCAGTGGTACCGATCGCGAACGCGCTGATGGCTAAAGCTAATAAGGCAAAGGTTGCGCGTTTTTTATCCAAAGACATGATATTATCTCACTCCTATATGTTGTTCAATCTATTTGATGCTTACGATCAAGCTACAGGGTAGTCAGTACCGGCCGGTGAATGTTATTATGTACCCGTGAAGTTTATTTGAACAGTACGTACTTTTTAGTACGATAGGCACTAAAAAGTGCCCATAGACGCTTAGGAGGGTCACGGATGGAGAAAAAGAAATACAACATTTCGGTTGAAGCAACGCTGGAAGTCATCGGGGGCAAGTGGAAGTGCGTAATCCTGTGCCATTTGACGCACGGCAAGAAACGGACAAGCGATCTGCGGCGGCTGATGCCGTCCATCACCCAGAAAATGCTGACCCAGCAGCTCCGTGAGCTGGAGGAGGACGGAATCGTGAACCGCATCATCTATCATCAGGTTCCTCCGAAGGTGGAGTACGAACTTAGCGAATACGGCTTGAGCCTAAAACCGATCCTGGATTCGCTATGCGCATGGGGGGAGAATCATATTATTAAAGAGTATGGCGACAAGTTTGCCGTGTTGGAGGATAACATTCTGAACAATAAGGACATCGGCCTCGCGACCGAAATGGATCAACCTGCGAAGAAAGAGGAAACTTCGTTGTCCAAACCATGAATTTTGTCTTTTATTTGAAGGGTAGAATATGGTAATATAAACGGGAACAGTTGTTCCTGGTTTGGCAGGGGTTGGTTCAGGCCCATCGCTCCTCATCCATCCGGGACTCAAGGGAGGTACAGTATGACGAATAAGTTTCCTGAACTGGATGGAGTCATTACGTATATTCAGAGCCGGCTGGATGAACCGTTGGAGCTGAACAGACTGGCCAAGTATGCCGGGTACAGCCCATACCATTTTGCCCGGATTTTCAAAGCGCGGATGGGGCTGCCGCCCCTCTATTACGTATCTTCTCTCCGGCTGCATCGAGCCAAAGAGCTGCTGCTTCACACCAATCTCAGCATTCGCGACATCAGCCTGGAGATCGGTCAGCAGAGCCTGGGCACGTTTACTTCCCGGTTTACCGAGAAAGTAGGGGTTACGCCTTCCCTCTTCCGCAATTCCAGGGAGATTGCGGACAGCCGTTTGAGTTCGCTGAAAAAGCTCGTGAGTTGGGATGACCTGCCGTCATTGATGACACCAATGGGAACCGTGGAAGGCTCCGTTTCGTTCGAGGTGCCGTTTGAAGGGGTCATTCTCATCGGCTTGTTCGCGAAACCCATTCCTGAGGGACTGCCTCCTTACGGTACATTGCTGTCGTCCGCGAGCAGGCGCTTCCGGTTTACCGGCGTCAAGCCCGGAACTTATTATTTGTTGGCGACTTCCGTTCCGTGGGGAATGAGGGCCGTCGATTTTCTGGTGCCCCAGACGACGCTCCGCGCCAAACACAAGATTCCGATCGTCGTCGGTCCGGATAAGCCGGTTCCTTTTCAACATGTAAACATGCGAGTCCCCCATCCGGATGATCCGCCCATTTTGATATCGCTGCCCCTTTTGATGAACAATTTTCTTCATATCAACAGTCAACTCAGCAATCGGTAATAAATCCGTTCCTGATCGCGGTGTTATAGTAGAGGCAGGTGGGACAGGAAACCATCCTTGTACATATCGACTCATCAATGACGCTACATATCGGACTCCCGAACTTTTTCGGCTGCGGCTTGTTTTCTGGGAAGGGACAAGCAAGTTCATCGTCCGCGGCCAAGTCACGTGTCAGGGATACCATTCCTGCTTCGAAATGAAACAACTGCACAGGAAAGGAAGAATGACGATGGCCAAGCACATGACTTACATTTTTTCAGAGGATGCCAGAGCACAGGCTGAATTTTACGTTCAGGCACTCGGAGGGGAAATTGTATCGGTACAGACCCATGGTGATTTGCCTCACGCGTCAGAAGAGAACAAAGACAAGGTGATGCACTTGAGCCTGATCGCCGCAGGCGTGAATATCTTGATGTCGGACGCAGTATTCGAACCGATGCAGCAAGGAACGGCGATTAACCTGGTATTGGAATTTGAACAAGAGTCAGAAGCATATGCTTCATTTGAGAAGCTATCCGAAGGCGGAACGGTTCGCGATCCGATCAGACCTGCGTTCTGGGGATCCTTATTCGGCCAATTGGAAGATAAGTTTGGCATCCGCTGGATGATAACGACCGGTTCCTAACGGCGTTGCTTTGAGGCAGCGCAGGGGTGGATTGCCCCTAACAGCAGGATACGTCAGCAGACAGGGACTTCTGGAAGGGATTCAGGGGTCCCTTTTTGGTCTAGTGATTTACCTGAGTTCAACGACATAATAACCTATAGTCCGGCGGAATATAGGAAGGGGAAGAGAAGGTTAGAATTTTTAAAATGATTATCGAACATCATTTTTTGTCCTAATCCATCATGAAAGCGTTGACACACAGGAAGCAGCGGAGTTACAATGAATCTGCCTGAAAGATCAAACGTCTTTCATTCTGCAGAATAAGACAAGAGGTATGCTTATGAAGGATCATAAAAGACTGACGTTAAAAGGAATCGCCCAGCAATTGGGCATCTCGGTTGCCACGCTGGACCGGGTCCTCAACAATCGCGGCAACGTAAAGCCGGAGACATACCGCAAAGTTATGGAGAAGCTGGAGGAGCTGGAATACACGCCGAACAAATCGGCGAGATTCCTTTCACGAAGTACCGAAATTTCCTTTGCGATCGTGTTTCCCGAGCATCCGGACTATTTCTGGACCCAGATTGAGCGCGGAATTCGCCTCGCGTATGAGGAGCTGCGTGATTACGGGCTGCGGATTGAAATATTCAAATCGGAGAGCTACAACACGGAGAAGCAGAGACAGATCGTGCAGGATATCGTGGACAGCGGCGCCTACGACGCGCTGGCTTTGTCTCCAAACGATTCCCAGCAGATGGAGGACCCTATTGACCAGGCGATCGATAAAGGAATGGCGGTATGCACATTCAACAACGACGCGCCACTCAGCAAACGTTTGTTTTACGTAGGCTGCGATTATCGGGTCGCCGGCAGACTTGCCGCCGACATGCTGTGCAAGCTGATCGGAAGCGGCGGCCGGGCTGGACTGATCACGTCAGACGCCAGCAGCCTGCCGTCGGCGACCACGTTTCAGATGCAGCAGAAAATTACCGGCTTCCGCGAAGTCATCGCCGAGCAGGGGAACATCGAAATGGCTCCGCCGCTGAAGCTGAAGCATGAGGAATACGATGATCCGGGCCGCTTTGGCGAATACTTCCGCCAGGTCGACGGGATTTACGTAACGAGCGCGAAGCTGCATGTCATTGCTCGCCATCTGGATGAAGCGGGCCTTGGCGGCAAAGTGTCCCTGATCGGCCATGACATGACGGAACATATTTATAAGGACCTGGATCGCGGCACGGTAACGGCGACGATATGCCAGGACCCGGTAAATCAGGGGTATTTGGCGGTCAAGACGCTGTTTAATTATACGGCCAGCGGCGAGAAGGTGAATTTGCAGGAAAATATCTCCAAGCTGGAACTGGTTACGAGAGAGAATGCACGGTACTATATCTGAGGATATAGGTGCCGGGCTTCTCATAAATAAAATGATTTACGTACATCATTTTATGATATTTACTATCAAACGATAGGGCTCACACCAAAATCAACCGCTGCCGCTGGAAAGGGATCGAACAAATACCCTTTGCTGAGGACACTGAAGAACCGATCCTAGATTATTTGTAAGGAGGACATGTTTATGCGCGGCAAAATGAAAGCGCTCTTTCTCGCCTTTTCGCTGCTCGCTCTGGCGCTGACCGCCTGCTCGGCAGGTTCCGGTACCGATTCGGGAAAAGTCACCCTGACCTGGTGGGATACGATGACGACCGACGGCAGCGTGACTGCGATCAACAACATCATCAGCGAATATGAAAAGGCCCATCCGAATGTGAGGATCAAACGCACATATGTATCTTCTTCCGACATCAAAAACAAGCTTTTGCTTGGCTCGATCGGCAACCAGGGGCCGGATATCGTCTGGATCGACAGCGCCGACCATCAGACATTCGCCGCTGCCGGCATTTTGGCCGACATCACTTCCGAGGTCAAATCGTGGGGGCAGGCGGATCAATATTATGACGGGCCATGGTCCTCCACGGTGTATGACGGCAAAAATTACGGCGTTCCGGTCGGAAGCAACAACCTGGCGCTGTTTTATAACAAAGATATGTTTGATGAAGCAGGGATCAAGCCCCCCGCCAATTGGGATGAGCTGAAGGAAGACGCCAAGCTGCTCACCAAGAAAAATGTGTACGGATTCGCGGTCAGTGCGGTGAAGACGGAAGAAGGGACGTTTCAGTTTTTGCCGTTTCTGCTGCAGGCCGGCTCGGACATTCCTGACTTTGGCAGTCAAGGCACCCTGGATGCGGTAAGTCTGTATGACTACATGGCCAAGAACAACTATATGTCCAGGGAAGTTATCACGCAGAAGCAATCCGACACCGCGACGCAGTTCGCCGCAGGCAAAGTGGCGATGATGGTGAACGGAACGTGGCAGATCCCATTCCTGCAGAAGGAAGGCAAAGTCAACTGGGACGTCGTGCCGCTGCCCGAAGGTAAAACGGGCGCAACCGTGCTCGGAGGCGAAAACTGGGCGATCTCTGCGGCCTCCAAGCACAAAGATGCTGCCTTTGACGTCATCCGCTTCGCCAACGAGCCGGACCGGCTGAAGAAGCTGCTGCAGACTAACGGCCGCCTGCCGAGCCGCAAAGATTTGCTGCAGGACCCGTTCTGGCAGAAGGATCCGCAGATGAAGGTGTTTGCAGATGCGATGGAGGTCGCCAAGGCACGTGCCTACGGCCCGGATTATGCGGGAATTTCCGAAGCGATCCAAACGATGCTTCAGCAGGTACTGACCGGGCAGGCTTCTCCCGAGCAGGCCGTTCAAACGGCTGCCGGCAAAATCAAGCCGCTTGCACCCTAATTTTTGAAAAGGAGGAGGAACCATATGTCTGACCAATCCTATTCCGCGGCAGCGCCAAGAACGTCCAAGCGCTTAAGAAATACGGCATGGACCCGGTATCTGTTCGTTCTGCCGGTCATCCTGTTCCTGCTGGTGTTCATTATTTTCCCGATTGTGTATAACCTGATCCTCAGCTTTCAAAATGTAACGGTATACAACTTTAAGGGACATCACGCCTTTGCGGGCCTGGCGAGCTATATTAAGACGTTCCAAGATCCGGTCTTCTACACGGCTCTTGGAAACTCGGTATTGTTTACCGTTCTCAGCCTTGTGTTTCAATTTTCGATCGGGTTTGCGCTGGCCCTGTTCTTCAACCGCAGTTTCCCCGGCCGGGGATTGATGCGCTCACTCATGCTGCTCGCCTGGATGCTGCCGGTCGTCATCACCGCTTCGGTATTCCAATGGATGCTGAACGGCGACTACGGAGTGGTTAACTACATCCTGCAAAGTCTGGGGATCATTCATGAGCCGCACAGCTGGCTTAGCGAAAACGGCACGGCGCTGCTCTCCACGATCGTCGCCAACATTTGGGTGGGCATTCCGTTCAACATGATCATCCTGCTGTCCGGACTTCAAGGGCTGCCGGAGCAGCTGTATGAAGCGGCCAAGCTGGACGGTGCGGGAAAAATGCTGCAGTTCCGCCACATCACGCTGCCGCTTATGCGCCCGACGATCCTGATTCTGCTCATGCTGGGGATCATCAACACGTTCAAAGTGTTCGACATGATCTTCATTATGACGGCAGGCGGACCGGTAAACTCGTCGAACGTCCTGCCGATTTACGCCTACCAGCTGTCCTTCACCAAATTCCAATTCAGCCAGGGAGCATCGGTATCCATGATCATGTTCGCGATTTTGACCGTGCTGGCCGTGATCTATCTCCGTATGTCCAGTAAGGAGGAGGCTGCATGATGAACCAGCGAGTACAATGGAAGGGCGCCGGCATGACCGTGATCGGTGCCGTCATCACCTTGTTGTTTTTGTTTCCCGTCTATTGGATGGTCAAAACGTCGGTAACCCCGATTACGGACCTGTTCTCGTCTCCGCCGCATTTTGGCGTGCTGAACGCAACCTTTACAGCCTATTACGACAACTTCATTCACAATACAGACATGCTCCGGTATATCGGGAACAGCTTTATTATCGCCATCGGGACGATGATCATGTCGCTGCTGTTCGCCACACCCGCGGCGTATGCGCTGGCGAGACTGGATCTGAAAGGCAAGTCGCTGATCATGATTCTGCTGCTTGCGATCCAGATGCTGCCCGGTATTATGATGGCGATGCCGCTGTTCATCATGTTCTCGAAGGTTCATCTCGTGAACAGCTACTTCGGACTTATCCTGGCGGACATGATCCATGCC
Source organism: Paenibacillus sp. XY044 (assembly GCF_002257645.1). GTDB lineage: Bacteria > Bacillota > Bacilli > Paenibacillales > Paenibacillaceae > Paenibacillus_AQ. The sequence goes on from NZ_NQMO01000001.1 coordinate 964,541, forward strand.
CTGCCGTTTGCGGTCCTCGTCCTCCGGCCGTCGTTTATGGCACTGCCCAAAGGACTGGAGGAAGCGGCGAAGATCGACGGCTGCAACCAGTTTACGGCGTTCACGCGAATCATCCTCCCGCTCGTCGTGCCCGGCATGATGACGGTCGCGGTGTTCTGCTTCCTTTTCGGCTGGGGCGACTTCATCTTTGGTCTGACCTTAACGACCGAAGACAGCGTTCGCCCATTGACGCTCGGACTGTACCGCTTCATCGGACAGTACGGCACGGAGTGGAACAATCTGATGGCGGTCGCCACGCTGGCTGCGCTTCCGATCATTATCATTTTCATCGGCCTGCAGCGTTACGTCGTTGGCGGCATTACCGCCGGTTCCATGAAAGACTGACGAATGATTATAGATAATATGGTTAGGAGAGAGAGCCACTATGAAATTTACAGATGGTTATTGGCATGTGCGGCAGGGGCTGCAGGTATTGTATCCGGTAGAGGTAAGGGATATCGAGACCCGGGAAGATGAAATGACGGTATATGCATCCACCAAAAAAATCGTCCACAAAGGCGATACGCTGAATACGACGCTGCTCACGGTCCGTTATACGTCCCCGATGGAGAACGTGATTTGCGTGGAATATATCCATCATGAGGGCATGGACGAAAAAGGCCCGGCCTTTCAAATCTATTCACAACCGGACCTGAAAGTCCAGGTAGAGAAGCGTGACGGAGCCGTGACCTTTACCAGCGGCAAGCTGACCGCCACCGTCCGCCCGAACGAGGGGTGGAACGTTGCGTATGATTACGATGGACGCCGCCTCACCGGGACAGGCTACAAAGGTCCTGCCTACATTAAATCCTCCGAATCGGCGGATGTATATATGAGGGAACAGCTCGACCTCGGGGTCGGCGAATACGTGTACGGGCTTGGGGAACGCTTCACGCCTTTTGTGAAAAATGGACAGGTTGTGGATCTTTGGAACGAAGACGGGGGGACCAGCAGCGAGCAGGCGTACAAAAACATCCCCTTCTATGTTTCCAGCGAAGGATACGGCGTGTTCGTGGATCATCCGGAGCGCGTCTCTTATGAAGTCGGTTCCGAGAATGTCTCGAAGGTGCAGTTCAGCGTTCCCGGCGAAAAGCTGAAATATTACATCATCGGCGGTGCCAACCTGAAGGAGGTCCTTCAAAACTATACGGCTTTGACCGGCAAACCGGCGCTTCCGCCTGCCTGGTCCTTCGGCCTGTGGCTGACGACCTCGTTTACGACCAGCTATGACGAGGATACGGTCAACAGCTTTGTGGACGGCATGATGGAGCGGGACATTCCGCTGCATGTGTTCCATTTTGACTGCTTCTGGATGAAGGAGTTCCAATGGTGCGATTTCAAGTGGGATGCTGATGTGTTTCCGGACCCGCAGGGGATGCTGCGGCGGCTGAAAGATAAAGGGCTTCATATCTGCGTATGGATCAATCCATATATTGGCCAGAAGTCGTACCTGTTCAAGGAAGGCAAGGAGAACGGCTATTTGGTGAAAAATCCGGACGGCAGCGTCTGGCAGTGGGACCGGTGGCAGTCCGGCATGGGACTCGTGGACTTTACGAATCCGGAGGCGGTCCGCTGGTACCAGGGCAAGCTGAAGGAGCTGCTCGACATGGGCGTCGACAGCTTCAAAACCGACTTTGGTGAGCGGATTCCGACGAACGTCATTTACCACGACGGCTCCGATCCGGTGAAAATGCACAATTACTACACGTTCCTGTACAACAAAACGGTGTTTGAAGTGCTGGAGGAGACGCGCGGCAAAAATGAAGCGGCGGTGTTCGCCCGTTCCGCTACGGCCGGCGGCCAGCAGTTCCCGGTTCATTGGGGCGGCGATTGCTCCGCGTCGTACGCATCGATGGCTGAATCGCTTCGCGGCGGCCTGTCCTTGTCGCTCAGCGGCTTCGGTTTCTGGAGCCACGATATCAGCGGCTTTGAAAATACGGCCACACCGGACCTATATAAGCGTTGGACCGCGTTCGGCATGCTGTCCACGCACAGCCGGCTGCACGGGAACCAGTCATACCGGGTGCCTTGGCTTTTTGACGAGGAAGCGGTGGATGTACTGCGCTATTTCACCAAGCTGAAATGCACGCTGATGCCGTACTTGTTCCGTTCCGCCGTGCAAACGGCGGCCTCCGGGGTGCCCGTCATGCGGGCCATGGTGCTGGAATTCCCGGATGATCTGAACTGCCATGTGCTGGACCGCCAGTATATGCTCGGGGATTCGCTGCTTGTCGCGCCGGTCATGAACGATCAGGGATTGGCACGCTACTATGTACCAGAGGGCCGCTGGACCGATTTCGTAACCGGAGAGAGTGTTGAGGGCGGCGGATGGATCAGCCGGCAGGTCGATTACTTCACGGTGCCGCTGCTGGCGCGAGCCGGAAGCATCATTCCGGTCGGACACAATGAAGAGCGCCCGGATTACGATTACGCGGACGGGGTGACCCTTCACGCCTTTGAACTTGTGGACGGGACGGAATCCACATGCGTCGTGAATGGAACGAACGGCGAAGAGGAACTGAAGGTCATGGTAACCCGGGGCGGAGGGAAAATCGCTGTTCAGGCGGAAGGAGCGAAGCCGTGGAAGCTGCTTCTGCGCGGCATCCGCCAAATCGCCCAGGTAGGCGGCGCCGAAGCCGCCGTTACCGAGCAGGGGATACTTTTGACGCCTCAAGCTGGCGCCGAGCATATATCGATCCAATTGTAATAACGATAGCCTTGCACACACGAGATCTGTAACTATACTGACGCTAAACTCCCGAAAAACCGCCTTTTCGCCGGTTTTTCGGGAGTTTTTGCGTCAACTTGAACGTCTGCTTTTTTCGGCAACCCTTTATGACAGCTTTAAAATGGTATGAACCAACAACCTTTAATATCCAAATTTCAACATATGAAAAATTCACAATAGAAAAACCGAATAACCGTACCTACCTTGAACCTGTAATCCCATTCTTTCACACGCTCTAGTCACACTTCACGAGTCACAAGGAAGTCTTGTCCACTTCGCCAAACCTCCTCACAACGGCCTTAGTTGCATCGACCAAACCTTTCAGGATATAATCGGCTTGGAAAAAAAACGGATTCCAAAGGAGGAGCCCTGGTGTTCAAGCAGCGCAAATACCCCAATATGAAGAAAACAGCATACGTTTTAAGCGTTGAACACTAAGGCATGAGCGGCTTTAGTGTTTTCTTTTTGGCGCTATGAACACCGGCTTAAGCGTCAGGGAATCTGAATGCTCCGAAATAAACGCTGATGGAGGCTTATCTTTGTTAGCGTTCCATGAGGGTCATCCTATTTATGAATCGAAAGGAGTGCTTCGATAAATGGCGGCATATCAAAGAGTGTTGATTAAATTAAGCGGCGGTGCGGTGGCCGGAACGAGCCAGTTCGGCTTTGAGCCGGAACGACTCGAGCATATCGCGGACGAAATTTTGTCTGTCGTACGTATGGGAGTGGAAGTTTCCCTAGTCATAGGCGGAGGCAATATATTTAGAGGAAACATGGCGGAAACCTGGGGGATTGAAAGGGCGGAGGCCGATAACATCGGTACTTTGGCAACCGTCGTCAACAGCCTGATGCTGCGCGGCGTCCTCAAAGCCAAAACAGATAAGGAGGTCCGGGTCATGACCGCGCTTCCTATCACCTCGGTGGCCGAGCCCTACATTCGATTGCGTGCCGTACACCATCTGGAGAAAGGATATATCGTCATCTTCGCCGGCGGGAACGGTCAGCCGTACGTCACGACGGATTATCCTTCGGTTCAGCGGGCGATCGAAGTGAATTGCGACGCGCTGCTCGTTGCGAAACAGGGAGTAGACGGCGTGTTGAGTGCCGATCCGAAGCAAGATCCTGGCGCAAAAAAATTCAAATCGCTGCATTATGACGACGTGATCCGGCACGACCTGAAAATCATGGATCAATCGGCCTTTATTCTGGCCCGGGACTACCATCTTCCTATTCATGTATTCAACTTTGACAAGCCGGGGTCGATGAAAGAATTGTGCGAAGGCAAGCATCAAGGCACGATCATCAGCCGGGATTCGGTGCTGGCATATGAGTAATATTTATGGACTCAAGAAATACTTAAATGTTTAAAATAATAAATCATTTAAAAAAAGCAATTTATAAGAAACACTTTCAGGGTGTTATATGATAAAATAGGCTCGCTGATGCCAAATATAGATAAATTGCACAAAACAGGAGGGAGAATATATGAATCCATCAGGTGCCGCAGCTGCATCTGCACCGGCTGATCTCAGCCATATCAAGAAGCTGCCCATCTTGGTCTCGTTGATTGTGGGAGCGTTCTTTTCCATATTAAATGAGACGCTTCTCAATATTGCTTTTCCGGAGTTGATGGTTGAACTCAAAGTTTCGGCCTCTACGCTGCAGTGGCTGGCCACAGGCTACATGCTGGTCGTCGGCGTTCTGGTTCCCGCATCGGCGCTTCTGGTCCAGTGGTTTACGACCAGGCAAATGTTCCTGGGAGCCATGATCATTTTCACGGTGGGCACGTTTGTCTGTGCCTTCGCCCCAGGTTTCGAGTTCCTCTTAATAGGCCGTTTGCTTCAGGCGGCGGGAAGCGGATTGATGCTTCCGGTCATGATGAATACGATCCTGGTGCTGTATCCACCGGAAAAACGCGGAGCGGCCATGGGCAGTATCGGTCTGGTCATTATGTTCGCGCCGGCCATCGGACCGACATTGTCGGGATTGATTCTGGATTCGTTTGAATGGAGATGGCTGTTCTACTTGGTTCTGCCGTTTGCCATCATTTCGATCATCATCGCGTTTGTGTATTTAAAAAATGTTTCGCAGCCTACCAAACCCAAAGTGGATGTCCTGTCGATCATTCTATCTACGATCGGATTCGGCGGAATCGTCTATGGCTTCAGCAGTCTGGGTGAAGGGGGAGCGGGCTGGTCGCATCCCAAAGTGTACTGGACCATCATCGTCGGCGGGGTTGCCCTGCTGCTGTTTGTCATTCGTCAGCTCCGTCTGAAGGATCCTTTGATGGATATCCGGTCCTTTAGATTTCCGGCATTTACCCTGACGGCGATCATGCTGATCATTATGATGATGACGCTGTTCTCCTCCATGTCGCTGCTGCCGTTCCTGTTTCAGGGCGCACTCGGCATGACGGTATTTGCCTCCGGTTTGCTGATGCTTCCAGGCAGCTTGCTCAACGGATTGATCTCGCCGATTACCGGAAAGCTGTTCGATAAATTCGGTCCGCGGGCACTGATCATTCCAGGTACTGCCGCGCTGGTGATCATAATGTGGTTCTTTACGCAGGTGAGCGTCGAAACGAGCAAAACTACGCTGCTCATCCTTCATATCTGCATGATGGTTTCGATCTCCATGATCATGATGCCGGCGCAGACGAACGGTATGAACCAGCTTCCGGCCCGGTATTATCCGCACGGCACAGCGATCTTGAATACGCTCCAGCAGGTGGCGGGTGCGATTGGCGTGGCATTCTTTATCAGCGTCATGTCGAACGGCCAAGCCAGCTTCCTGAAGGGCTCTTCCGATCCAACCGCGCCGGGGCAAATGGCTCAAGCGATGGTATCCGGCGTTCATAACGCTTTTGTCATCGGGTTCGGCTTCTCTATCGCAGCGTTGATTCTGGCCTTGCTATTCAAGCGGACCAAAGGTCCTGCGGAATAATAGGCGCTCCGCTGCTATGACCGACCATTGATCCGCCGGTCATCCAGATACATAGCCGCGAGCGAAGGGACTGTGTTCCTTTAGATGTGGTGCTTCTCGCTGGACAGAATGATCCGCTCCCGAAAGGGGGCGGTTTCTTTCTGTTGATCAGGAGCGGATTTCATAGATATTAGCGGGTTTCTATAATACAATGGATAGAAAATAATAGATTTCAGGAAGGGAAGGAAATATACAGATGATGAGCTCCAGCATTCCCCAAACGATGCAAGCCGCTGTGATGCACAGCCCGCGACAAATCCGGATGGAAACGGTGCCGGTTCCGGACATCGCACCTGACGAAATCTTGATCAAAGTGATGGCCGTCGGCATTTGCGGGTCCGACCTCCATTATTATACGCACGGACGAATCGGCAAGTATGTCGTGGAGAAGCCGATCATCCTCGGCCATGAATGCTCGGGCGATGTCGCCGCCGTGGGCGCAGATGTAACCGGATTCAAGGTGGGAGACCGTGTAGCCGTTGAGCCCGGTGTAACCTGCGGCCGCTGCGAAGCCTGCAAGGAGGGGCGGTATAATCTCTGTCCGGACGTGCAGTTTCTGGCGACGCCGCCGGTGGACGGTGCGTTTGTGCAGTACATCAAAATCCGGCAGGATTTTGTGTACCGGATCCCGGATTCGCTGAGCTATGAGGAGGCCGCGCTGATCGAGCCGTTTTCCGTCGGGATACATGCGGCAGCGAGAAGCAGGCTTAAGCCCGGATCCACCATTGCGATCATGGGGATGGGGCCGGTTGGCCTAATGGCCGTGGTCGCGGCCAAAGCTTATGGCGCTGCCAAGATCATCGTAACGGATTTGGAACCGCTGCGTTTGGATGCCGCCCGGAAGCTCGGAGCGAATCATGTGATTAACGTCGCAGAGCAGGACGCCCTGGAAGAAATTCAGCGGTTGACGGATGGAAGAGGCGTCGATGTGGCTTGGGAAACCGCCGGCAATCCCAAAGCGCTGCAAACCGCGCTCGGCTCGCTGCGGCGAGGTGGCAAGCTGGCCGTCGTCGGGCTCCCGGCCCAGGATGAGATTCCGCTGAATGTTCCTTTTATCGCGGATAACGAGGTCGATATTTACGGCATTTTCCGGTATGCCAATACGTATCCGAAAGGCATCCGCTTTCTGGAATCCGGCATTGCCGATGTGATGACATTGGTCACGGACCGTTATTTGCTCGAGGATACCCAGGAAGCGATGGAGCGGGCCTTAAATCACAAAAGCGAGTGCCTAAAAGTCGTCGTTTACCCGAACGGCGTGCCGGCAGCGGAGTGATACTTTTCTATCTTCTCAGGATAAAAGCACGGTTTAGGCCGTGCTTTTTTGTATTCTTTATGTCTTCTTTTTGAACTTTCCAAATATTTCTTGTCAATGACAGGCCAGATCGCGTATGATGACTTTAGAACGATCGTTCTGCAAATATGGAAAGGTAGATCGCTTTGAAACGACATTACGACAGTGAAGAAACGCGGCGGATTATTGCGGAAAAGGCAGCACAGCTCTTTTCGCAGAAGGGGTTCGCCGGAACCTCGATTTCTGATATTTCCAAAGCCTCCGGGTTCAGCAAGGGCCACGTGTACTACCATTTTGAGAATAAGGAAAAGCTGTTTGTTTATCTCGCCCTGGACGGAATGCGGGCTTGGGGGGAGAAGTGGGCCGGGGTGTCCCCGCTCTACAAGACAGCCAGGGATAAATTGTACGCGATGGCCACATTCGTGCTGAACAATTATCAGACACCGCTGCTTAAGGTGGGGCAGGAGCTGGCGGCGAATCCGTCGACGAGTCCGGAGACGGTCCAGCAGCTGTACGGACTTGCGGTTACGCCGATGCAGGCTTACTCGGAGGTTTTCCAATTCGGGATCGATACAGGCGAGTTTGAGATCGACGATTTGCAAGGGACGACATTTTTGTTCGGGACGCTGCTCGGCGCGCTGTGCCAGCACATCTACACGATGGAGCACGAGCAGCTGCATGGCCTTTTCCGGAAAAGCGTCGATCTTTTTCTAAGCGGAATCCTCAAACGATGAGGTTTTCCATAGACAGATTAGAACGATCGTCCTAATTGTTCTAAACTTAAAATGATGAGGGGAGTTAAGGATATGGCGGATTGGGATAAAGTGGCTGTTGTCACAGGGGCGGCTTCGGGAATCGGCAGGGCTATTTGCGAAGCGTTGGCGGAGGAGCGTATTTTCATTGTGGTGGCCGATGTGAACCGCGCAGGCGGTGAGGATACGGTCAGTAGAATCTCCTCCAAGGGCGGTGGAGGGCGGTACGTTCACCTGGACGTGACGGATGCTTACCAAGTGGAAGGATTGGTCGAGAGCGTATACGAGGAGTTCGGACGGCTCGACTATATGTTCAACAACGCGGGCATCGGCATGTACGGCGAGCTGTATTATATGACACATGATCATTGGAACCGGATCATTCAAGTGAATTTGTGGGGCGTCATTCACGGAACCCAAGCGGCCTATCGGGTCATGAAGGATCAGGGCTTCGGCTGCATTGCGAATACCGCTTCCGCGACCGGACTTGGGCCATCGCCTACCGCCGCCGCGTATGCTACTACCAAACACGCCATAGTCGGGCTGACGACTTCTCTTCATTATGAAGCAGAAACGTTTGGCGTTCATGTCAGCGCGCTTTGCCCGGCATTTGTAGATACCCCGATCCATCGGACGGGCGAAGCGCTCCATTTGGATAAAGAACTCGTTCTGAAGCAAATGCAGAAGCAGAAGATGATGAGCCCCGAACAGTTCGCCCGCATTGCGCTAAAGGGTGTTCACAAAAATGAGCCAGTGATCTGCCCGATGCCGCTGCGCCGTACGATGGATATCGTGTTCACCTTGTTTCCTTCGCTTCACCGTAAGCTGATGAGGCTCGTGTGCCGCGTCGCCCGCCAGGCAGCGGTTCAGCCAGACCAGCCTTAGGAAAAGACTGGAACTGCTTCAACTGACAAGGTAAGATAACGGAAGGAGGAGTGGATACCATGAATTATACGATACATGAACAGGACGGATCGAAGGTAGCGGTGCTCGAGGATCGGGATGCTGTGATCCACGACGTACAAACGGCTCTGGATCTGATGGCGGATATTGGATGGAATCCATCGGGGCCTTGCCATAAGCTGTTACTGAATCAGTCGAATATGCCCGAAGCGTTTTTTGACCTGAAATCCGGTTTCGCCGGCGAAATATTGCAGAAATATCGGACCTATCAGTTTAAGATAGCCATTGTCGGTGATTTTGAAGCCTATTCCAGCAAAAGCCTGCGGGATTTCATCTACGAATGCAATCAGGGGCAGGATGTGTTCTTTATGAAGGACGGGGAAGAGGCGCTGGCTGCCCTTCATCGGGTACCTTAACAGCCTAAGAGAGACGAAGGTAAACGCAAGGGACAGGGAGATGACGGTTCAGATGACGATCGATCTTACCAGGCTCATTCACGATGGACTGCCTGTTTTCCCGGGGGACCAGGAAACTGCACTTGTCCAGACGAGGCATTTGAAAAGCGATTCGTATGCCAACCACCAACTGTCCATCAATATGCACGCCGGCACGCATATCGACGGGCCGATGCATTTGACGGATTCCGACCGGTATCTTTGCGAATTTCCATTAGACCGCTTTATTGGAACCGGGTGCATCCTGGACGTCTCGCAAGAGGCGTCGGTTGAATATAAGTCTATGTACGAAGAGAAGATTGGAATAGGCCAAATCGTAGTGCTGCATACCGATCACGGCAGGCTGTGGGGGCAGCCGGAATATTTTACGGACTATCCCGTCTTAACCCAAGCGTTTGCCGAGCTGCTCGTGCGCAAGCAAACGAAGATGGTCTGCCTGGATATGCCGTCTCCGGATAAGTACCCGTTCGACATTCATAAGTATTTATTTGGGCATGGGGTTTTCATTGCCGAAAATCTGTTCAACACCGACCGGCTGTTATCTTTTACGGCCTTTGAAATAATAGCATTACCTCTACTCATCCGGGCGGATTCGTCACCGGCGAGAATTATAGCTCGCAGTACAGAGTAAAAGGGGATGGTTCTGCATGAAAAACGTTGTACTAAGTACCGATCGGTTGAACCTGAGGCAAATGGGACGGGATGATGTTCCTTTGCTGCAGCAAATATTTGCGGACCCCGTCGCAATGAAGTACTACCCCTCCATCAAAAACAACCAAGAAACAATGGAATGGATTGAATGGACGCTGCGCAATTATGAGGAGTGCGGCGTCGGCTTGTGGATCGTGGAGGACCGGATCACTGGCGAGTTTCTGGGACAATGCGGCATCGTTCCGCAGATAGTGGAGGGGGCTAAGGAAATGGAGATCGGCTACCTGTTTGCAAGGCGCGTATGGGGGAACGGTTATGCCACTGAGGCAGCAACGGCTTGCAAGCATTATGGATTAAAACAAATGGAGCTTCGCAAAATCGTTTCGCTTCCCGATGCCAACAATAAACCATCCGCACGGGTGGCCGAACGGATCGGAATGACGCTGGAAAAACGCATCTTCAAATGGAACAAAGAAGTGCTTGTATATTCCGTTTACGCCGATACAGAAGAGGTGGTCGAAAGATGAATCAACATGTCCCCATCATGGGGATCCCTTTCCCGAAACTGACGATGGAGCAGAGCGTACGGCTTCTTCACGACGTGGTGGACCGAGAGGAACGGCGGCTGTTTCACGTCATTACCGGCAATCCGGAGATCGTCATCTCCTGCCAAAAGGATGCGCAGCTGCGCCAAATCGTCGATGAGGCGGGCCTCGTGACGGCGGACGGCATCGGGATCGTGATGGTCTCCAAGGTACGTGGCGGCAGCCTTCCCGAACGGGTGACGGGCTGCGATTTGCTCTTTAAGCTGCTTGAGGAAGGCGACCGGAAGGGATGGTCGTTTTACTTTCTGGGCGCGGATGAAGATACGAGCCGGCAAGCCGTCATCAACATTGGGCGGCAGTATCCGGGCATCGTCGTACGCGGGAGACATCATGGTTTCTTTACGGCGGAAGATGAGCCGCGAATCGTACAGGAGATTTCTGAAGCCACGCCGGATTTTCTCATCGTAGCTTTGGGAGCACCCCGGGCGGAGAAGTGGATACATAGCCATAAGGACAAGCTGCAGGCCAAAATCGCCATCGGTGTCGGCGGCAGCCTGGATATCATCGGCGGTAAAGTGAAGCGGGCGCCTGCAGCTTGGCAGCGCCTCAATCTCGAATGGTTGTACCGGCTGATTTCCCAACCGTCGAGATGGCGCAGACAGCTCATTTTACCCCGGTTTGCTTTGAAAGCGGTGTTTTTCAGAGAAAGGCAGCGGGAAGTTTAGCCTTCAGTGAATGTTTGGCGGGTCGATAACGATCAATGATGGTTCAATCACTGCCGAACTGGATTCAGAATGGGGGCCGATGCTTGCTTGGGATCTCCATGGAATGATAAGTTTGATAGGAAAGGTCACGGAAGGGAGAGGAAGGCATGAGCCATACACAGCAAGTCAAGCAAGGCCAGCTTCTGATTCAAGAAATCGAGGACACCGTCGTGCCGTACGGTATGGTCGCGGTGTGGCCGCTTGGACAAGCCAGCTTCATCATAAAGGGAGGAAAGACGGTCATTTATATCGATCCGTATGTCAGCCATAATCCGGGCCGGACCTACCCGGCGCCGATCGGTCCGGAACATATTACGAATGCCGATTACTGCCTGATTACCCATGAGCATTCGGATCATATGGACCTGGAGACGATTGCGGCGATGTCCCGCGCCAACACGCAGACGGTCTATATGGCTCCCGCATACTGCCGGGAGGATATATTGAAGCAGGGCGTAGCCCCTGAGCGCTTCATGATCGCCGACACGGAGAAGGATTACGGCGAAGAAGTGACCATACGCCCGATCGCGGCCGCACATGAAGTGCTCGAAACCGATGAGCAGGGCTACCACCGTTACGTCGGGTATTTGATCAAACTGAATGGTGTTACGGTCTACCATTCCGGAGATACGGTCATTTATGAAGGGTTGACGGACCGCCTTCAAGGCGAGTCTATCGACCTCGGGCTTCTCCCGATCAATGGCCGCGACGCATTCCGAAACAGCCGCGGCATCATCGGCAATATGGACTACCGGGAAGCGGCCGAGCTGGCGAAGTCGGTCGGCATCGGCATGACGATCCCGATGCACTATGACATTTTTGCGGGAAATGCCGAGCATCCGGGATATTTCGTGGACTATGTATATGACCATTTTCCTGAGATGCGCATTCATGTGATCGCCCGGGGCGAAAGGTTTATCCACGTGACGGATGCGGCCCTGAATGCTTTGAAGTCATAGTCTGACGTTTTTCGGTCGGACTCGGTCCGGAAGCGGCCAGCTTCGAAAAATATGGATTAGATTAGCCACAAACCGCCTTCTTTTGAAGGCGGTTTGTTTTTTTATTTGACGGATTGTACGATGAAGTGCGACAGCTAAAAACAAAGAAGCCCATGAATGGATTCGTGTAAAAAGGAAAGTTTAATATTTTAAACATCAAGTTTTTGTAGGGATATAGGTTCTTTTCGTCTTTGGATTCTAAGCGAAAAGCTTTGTAATCTGGATTACAGAAGAGGAAATTATGGTGGTTTATGATGAATGTAACACTCCTTCGCTATAGGTTATTTTACACGAGGAAGATTATCGCGAAGAGTGGAACGGTTGTCGTTCGCAACATTGAAAGGAGGGGCAAAATGTTACATGATGAGGCGATGGAAAACATAACATCATTTTTGCCACGAATAAAAATATTTGAATCGCTTCCGGCAGAAATTATCCGTGAAATCGAACAATTGGTAACAAGATCAAATACGTATAAGCTTTCAAAAAACTCTATTCTTCAGACGCCCGGTAATGAAAGGAATGGCTTGTTTTTCGTCATCGACGGTAAACTTCGCTTATACAAAACCAATTCGGCCGGCAAACAACATACGGTCTGCATCCTAAGCGAAGGCGGCATGTTTGGCGAAGTTGAAACGTTTTCATTGGGCACAAGAGGGACTTATGTGGAGACGATGGAAGACTCGATCGTTTTTTCGATTTCGACTGAACAATTCGAACCGCTTTTACGCAAGTATTCTGAATTGTCTTTACGATTTTTATCGGAACTAAGCAAACGCCTGCGAGATCAGGATGAATTGGTGGAAAAATTGGTTTTTAGGGATCTGCGTGGTAAAGTGCTTTACTTTCTTAACCGTCTATCTAAAAAGTTCGGCATAGAAGAAAATGGATACCGAAAAATCGATATTCCCCTGACTCATCAAGAATTGGCCAATATGATCGGCGCCACAAGAGAAGCGGTATCGCTTACCCTACAGGAACTATCCAATGAAGGTATTCTTGTGACCAGTCGTAGAATGGTCATGATTCATATCGAAAAAGCGATGGAAGAACTGGCTTGATTTCATGACCCGTATGAATTTCGTAATCTGCATTACTGTCGAATTATTCATCTAGCGTTATGATAAATGCCGTAACGAAATCACTCAAAATATGAAAATATAGGAGGAGTCAACATGTCCAATCAACAAGTTCAACTGAATATTCGATTCAAAGCTAAACCAGGGAAAAAAGAAGAATTCCGCAAGGAGCTATATTCCCTTATTGAGGAGATGTCATCCGAGAAGGCTTTCATTAGCGCCATTGTTTCGGACGATCTGGATCAGCCGGATGACTTGATCATTTATGAAACATGGCAAGGCACGAGAGATAGCTGGCTTGCGGAAGAATTTAATAAACCATACCGCAAGAATTACGAAGGAACACTGGGCGATTTAATTGTGGATAGAAGCGTCAGCTGGTTGCAACCGAAGGGCGAATGGGGAAGTCATATAACGAATGCGTGATGACGTTGAATCTTTAACGCTTTAAGGTCCAGAAGGATGCATAATTTCATAGGAGGCGTATAGACATGGGAAAATTTGAAGGTAAGGTAGCCGTTGTCACCGGAGGAACAAGCGGTATCGGACTTACGACGGCACAACGATTCGTTTCGGAAGGAGCCTACGTATTCATTACTGGCCGTAGACAAAGCGAGCTGGACGCGGCAGTAAAATTGATCGGTGACCGGGTTACCGGCGTTCAAGGTGACATTTCGAATTTGAAGGACTTGGATAAACTGTTTGATACGGTAAAGCAGGAGAAAGGACATCTGGATATTCTATTCGCAAACGCTGGACTTGGCAGCTTTCTGCCCTTGGGTCAGATTACGGAAGAGCAATACGACACAACCTTCAACGTGAACGTAAAGGGTACCTTGTTCACCATCCAAAAGGCTTTGCCGCTGTTTCCAAATATGACAGGAAACATCATCATAACCGGCTCGACGGCGGGTACGATCGGCGAAGCAGCGTTTAGTGTCTACGGAGGTACCAAGGCGGCTCTCCGTCAGATGGCGAGGAGTTGGATAATGGATTTGAAAGGCACAGGGATACGACTTAATGTAGTGAGCCCTGGCACGGTCCACACGCCAGCTTATAATGATCTGTTTGGCGAAGCGCTAAATCAAGTTCTTGAATCGGCGAAGAATGTCGTTCCGTTAAGTCGCTTGGGCAAGACGGAGGAGATTGCCAGCGCGGTGATGTTTCTGGCCTCGGAGGAAAGCAGCTATGTGAACGGCGTCGAATTGTTCGTAGATGGCGGTATGGCTCAAGTCTGACCTTGAATCAGAAGGGATGAGCTGTCATTTAAGCAATTCCTAATAAGCCCATGTATCAACTCAGGCAGAGGAGTCTATATAAGATCTCTCTGCCTGATTTTCATACTGCGACGGATTTGATTGCATTGCTTTGCCGGATGTGTTTCATTTATTTTGCAGATCCTTATTCATCCTGGCAGCGCGGTTCCAATGAGAATGCTAACGGACCGCTGCGCAAGTTCTTTCCTAAAGGGCATGATTTCGCTATGGTGCCGGAAGAGGAACTAGCGAAAGCTATTCGCCTCATCAACCAATCGTACCCGTAAATGTCTAGGCTGAAAATCTGTTTTACGAAGCATTCATGGACGAACTGTCGCACTTCGCTTGACAATCAGTCATTTACCAGGCTGATTATTCCTCTATGTCGAACCGGACTTCCTTCCCGGTCGGTTCGCCGCCGAAAGGTCCTCCGATCTCCTCCCTGAACACGAATTCGAGACCGGAGAGCCTGTCCGGAAGCGCCGGTGACACCACATAGTTATAGGTTGCATTCCCGGAGCAGCTTCCTCCCCTGTCCATCCGGCAATCATAATGCTCTCCCATATGTAACACGAAGTTCGATATGCCGGTCGAGGTTTGTTCCGGGATCGTTACATCCCAATCCACATACAGGGTCACGACGCTGGCATTGGCGTATTGCCGAACCGAAGTAAGCGTAAAGAAGTACCCCTCGTGCTCTTGCGAAACTAGCACCGGTAGATGCCGTCGGAAGTCGGCAGGTTCGACGATCGGTTTGAAATACTCGTCAGATCTTAGGGTCCCAAAAAGGATTTTTAAAAAGTCCTCATAAAGTCCTGTCTCGGCCGACCATTGATCAATGTAAGCGAAAGGCGGGTAACCTGGATTTCCTTCCGAAATCTCCTTGCGCTGCTGCAGCAGCAGGCAGATCTGCTTGTCGATCGGGAGTACACGTTCGTCGTAATGCTCGGTGGGGGGAGTAAAAGGCATCCGTTTCATCATCATTCCTCCTCGTTTGTTCCATTTTACCCTGAAATGCTAATTGATGGAAAACGGTTGGCGAAATAATCATTCATAAAACAGCAGTCGCTTCGAGTAAGCATTGCGGAATTCCGTCGGGGTCAACCCCACGATTTTCTTGAAGGATTTCATGAAGTGGTGCGGGTCACTGTAACCCAGCTGATTGGAAATTTCGCTTACGTTCTGGTTCGTATCGGTCAGCAGATATTTGGCCAGCTCCATTTTCTGCTGCAAAATGTACTGTTTCAGCGAAATGCCCGAGACGGTTGTAAACAGGTGGGACAGGTACTTCTCGTTGTAGCCGAAGTGTGAGGCGATTTGGGAGACTTTGATGTTCTCATGCCGGCTCCATTTAATGTAGTCCAGAATATCGTTGTACAGCTGGGTTTGCTTGAAAGATTTGCCGGGATTGTTCTTCTCAAAGAACAGCTGGTTGTAAAGCTCGCAGAGGATGACGGTGGACATGTAATCATTTAAGGTCTGTTCGTTGTAGCCGCGCACGGAATCTTGAAGCTGCTTCATCATGACGATGATTTTCTCGGGATTGTGCAGGGTGCCGCGCTGAGGGATGACGATCCGCCCGTTCTCATGTGCATGGGTATAGCGGGACAGATCCAGCTTGGGAAGGTTCTGCGAAGACGAGAAGTGCAGCCAATAAAAGCTGCAGTCCGACGGCTTGGCTCCTTTCTGGCGTGTAGACGGGGGGAGCAGCAAATACTCTCCCTGAGAGACCTCGTAGGTCTCATCGTCTCCGGAAATGTACAGCGTTCCATGCGTCATGACAATGAGCTCGTAATCCATCAAGTACCGGCTTAAATGAATCCAATCCGCAGAAGGAGCAACGAACTTGCCGGTAATCTCCATATGGACCGGACGCTCGACGCGAAGTTGATAGGCATCCATCTAAAGTTTCACCACCATTTCTAACCTTTTTCCACCCGATGAAGGGTCGATAGATCCTTAAATTATCACATTGCACCAAACGGCACCATCGGCAAGTGCAAACCTTTTGACACAAATTCGATCGTTGAACTATTTTGTGTCCCTGGGATTGAGTATAAGCTTATGTAAACGGATTCATATAACCCAAGGGGAGGATGAAGAATGAGAAAAATACTCGCGTCCGTGCTCGTGCTTGCGCTTGGAACGTCATTGCTGGCGGGCTGCAGCAGCGGCGGCAATGACCCGGAGGAACCGATTGCGCAAGGGGGCAAAGTGAAGCTGAAAGCGATCATGACGAAGCATCCGCTCACGCAAAAATTCGAAAACATGAAGTGGCTCCAGGATGCGGAAGAGAGGGCCGGGGTGGATATCGAGTGGCAGGAAGTGTCCGCCGATTGGGATCAGAAGAAAGGCGCCATGCTGGCGAGCGGCGATATTCCCGATTTGATCGTTGGTGTTAATTCCATTACCGATTCGGATTTCGCCCAGTTTCCGGGGTTGTTCCAGGACCTCTCGGGGATGATTGACCCGTATGCCCCGAATGTAAAGGCGATGTTTGACGCCAAGCCCGAAACGAAGATCATCGCCACGCAGCAGGACGGTAAAATTTACGGGCTGCCCAAGTATCAGCGGTTCTGGCCCGATACGGCGACCCGGCAGTTTATCAACAAGGATTGGCTGGACCGGCTCGGGCTCCAGATGCCCACGACATGGGATGAACTGTTCGATGTGCTGAAGGCGTTCAAAGACAAGGATGCGAACGGAAACGGGGATCCGAACGATGAGATTCCGATGGACTTTGCCCCGACGGGCACCGTTGCATTCGGCTACTTTATGCCGACCGTGCTGCTGGGCAGTGAAGGGATTACGTTATCCGACGGCAGCGGGAGCGGATATTTCGTGGAGGACGGCCAAGTCAAAAACTTTTTCATCGACGACCGGTACAAGGAGTTGGTCAAGTTTTTGAACAAATGCTTCAGCGCCGGGCTGATTAATCCCGAAGTGTTTACCCAGGATTATACCAAGTATCAATCGGTGGCGAGGGGCAAGGGGAATACGGCTTCCGTCGGCTTTACGTGGGGCTGGGAGGTCACAGACCGTTTCGGCAACGCGGTAAGTCCGCAGTATACGGCGATGGCGCCACTGAAGTTTACGGCAGATTCCACCGTTCAGCAGTCCTGGTCGTACGATTACAACACGCTGAATTACGGCGTAAATGCCGTTCAAATGTCCGCCGCCTCCAAGCACAAGGAAGCCGCGATGAAATTTATCAACGAATTGTACAACCCTGAGGTCAGCATGCAGGTGCTCTTCGGTTCGCTCGGCACGAACATCAAGGACAACGGGGATGGGTCGTTTGCCGTGCTGCCGCCGCAGGATCAGGCCATGGATCCGGGGACTTGGAAATGGACGTCGACCTGGGCCGATAACGGACCGATGTATATCGCCGACTCGCTGAAGCTGACGCTGGGTACGGACATGCAATCGGTTGGCAAGCAAACTGAGCCGATGCAGCAGGTGCTTGACTCGATCGACAAGGACAACGACGTCTTTCCGAACCAGTTTATTAAATACAGCGCGGCCGACAACAGCACAATGGCTCTCGCCAACACGGCGCTTGTGCCGATGGCCTTAGCCAAATGGTCGCAGTGGGTCACCAAAGGCGGTGTGGAGAAAGAGTGGGGTGCCTACGTGGAAAATTGCAAAAAGACGGGGCTTCTGAAAAATATCGAAATTATGCAGAAATATTACGACGACTATAAAAGCAAGCTGTAAACACGAACGGTCCGGTGCAGCCTGGCTGCATCCGGGCCGGAAATGAGGTATGGCGGCGCTGCTGTCAGAAGGAGGTAATCGGGCATGATTTCACGATCCGGTCCTAAATTAAAGCGGACCGATGTTTTGCCGAAAGCACGCAAAGAGACCGTTCTAAATACGTTCAGGCGGGATTATCAGCTGTGGATCATGATCTTGCCTGCGGTTATCGTCATTTTTATATTCAACTACATCCCGATGTACGGCATCCAGCTGGCTTTCCGCGACTATAACTTCACCAAGGGGCTGACCGGCGGAGAATGGCAGGGACTGTTCTACTTCCGGCAGTTTTTTGATAATTACATGTTCGCCGATCTGATGAAAAATACGGTGGTCATCAGTGTCGCCACGATTGTACTCAGCTTTCCTGCCCCGATCATTCTGGCACTGCTCATCAATCAGGTCAGGTCGAAGCGGGCCAAGAAGACGCTGCAAACGACCGTGTATTTGCCGCATTTCATTTCGACCGTCGTCATGGTCGGACTGCTGAGCGTGCTGCTCTCGCCGAACTCGGGGATCATCGGGCACCTGCTCCAGTGGTTTGGCCTCGGGGATGTCAACCTGCTGGGATCGACCAAGGGGTTCGTTCCCGTATACGTTCTGTCGGAAATTTGGCAGCACGGCGGATGGAACAGCATTATCTATTTAGCCGCTTTGTCCACCGTGGATCCGCAGCTGTACGATTCCGCGAAGATGGACGGTGCAAGCCGCTGGCAAACGATCCGCTATGTCGATATACCCGCCCTCGTGCCGACGATCATCATTTTATTTGTGCTCAGCATGGGCAGCGTCCTGGGAACAGGCTTTGAAAAAGTATTTCTGATGCAAAACCCGCTGAACTTGCCGGTTTCCGAAGTGATTGCCACCTATGTGTACAAAATCGGGATCATCAGCAGTCAGTTCAGCTATTCGGCCGCCATCGGCTTGTTCAATACCGTCATCAACTTTATTTTCCTGTTCATCATGAACATGATCGCCAAGCGGTTCTCGGACATCAGTCTGTGGTAAGGACGGCGATCCCTGAAAGGAGCATGAAGCATTGGTTCTTACATACCGTAAGCAAAAGGGCGCTGGGGACGTTCTATTTCACGTGCTGGTCACCGTCCTGTGCGTACTGATTTTTCTGATCGTGGCCTATCCGCTGTACTTCGTCATCATTGCTTCCGTCAGCGATCAATCGCTGGTGTCGACCGGCCAGGTAACGCTGTATCCGAAACATATCAGTTTTTTTGGCTATCAAGAAATTTTTCAGGATGCCCGCATTTGGACCGGATATAAAAACACGATCATTTACACGCTGCTGGGTACTGCGGTAAACCTGCTGTTTACGCTGCCGGCCGCCTACGTCTTGTCGCGGAAAGAGTTCCGCGCCCGCCGTTTTTTGATGTTTGCATTTGTCGTTACATTGTTCTTTAACGGCGGCCTGATCCCAACCTATCTGCTGATGAAGCAGCTGCACCTGACCAATTCGATGTGGGTGTTTATCGTCCCGTTTTCCGTCAATGTGTACAATCTGATCATCGCAAGGTCGTTCTTTGAGCATTCCATTCCGAAAGAACTGCATGAAGCGGCTTCCATGGACGGCTGCAGCCACTTCACTTTTTTCGTGAAAATCGCGCTACCGCTATCCAAGGCGGTGGTGTCCGTCATCGCCCTGTATTACTTGGTGGCGCATTGGAACGATTTTTTCACCGGACTCATTTATATTCAGAGCAATTCGCTTCAGCCGCTGCAAATCGTGCTCCGGGACATCCTGTTATCCAATCAGGTTTTTTCCTCAGGGGCAGGCTCCGGCGGAGCTGCCGGAGGGTATGCGCAGCAGTATGCGGATCAGGTCAAATATGCGGTAATCATCGTATCCACGCTGCCGATTCTTATCGTATACCCTTTTATTCAGAAATACTTTGAAAAAGGCGTCATGATCGGCTCCGTCAAAGGTTAATGGAGCGGATTCATGCCAGCACGAATAGACAAAGCCGCCGGGCAGGTGCGCCCGGCGGCTTTGTCATGTCCGAATCATCATAATGACCGGACCTTTAGAATCGTTTCGATGCCCGGAACGGATGATTAAGCTCCTTCGGTCAACACCGGCAAAGTAATTGTGAAGACGGATCCCTCGGATTCCATGCTCTTGACGGTGAGCGTGCCGTTGTGGTCCTGGATGATTTTATGGCAGATGGATAGACCGAGGCCAGTTCCTTCCTCCTTGGTCGTATAGAATGGATCGAAGATTTTCGGAAGCAGATCTTCGGGGATGCCTTTGCCTGTATCGGACACATCAATGGTCACAACCAAATCCGTTTGTTGAACCTGAATATGGATATGTCCCGGTTGTTCCATCGCCTCGATGGCGTTACGCACCAGATTGATGAGCACCTGGACGATTTTATCCCTTTCCATTTCAACCATAACGGAATCGCCGACATTCTCCATGCTGATGCTGTGCCCTCGCGAAGTCACCTGCGATTCGGTTAAATTTCTCGCTCGTTCCACACAATGCGAAATGGGTTCGGGACGGATGTTGCCCAGATGCGGTTTGGAAAACTGCAGGAACTCCGCCGTAAGCTCGTTCATGCGGGTGATCTCGTTGGTGATGATATCGACCCATGGCCCGATATTGTATGACTGTGATTTGGAGAGGTGGATGAAGCCTTTCAGGGTCGTGAGCGGATTCCGGATTTCATGGGCCATGCCGGCGGCAAGCTCGCCGACGATTTTCAGCTTTTCACTGCGGAACATTTCTTCCTCCCGCTTCAGCCACAGCATTCTCTTTTTCTGAAACAATCGGTCTTCAGCCAGCATAATAATGTCATGCGAGGTAGTGCTTTCCCGGGGAAATCTTGCCGTACTGTAGGTAACCTCATAGCCTAGCTTGCCCGATTCAAGAATACCCTGGGCTTGACCAAGCGTTCCTTCGGTATCCGGGATGACCATCGCGAACCGGTCTCCGGCATATCGGGAGATGGCGAAGGCACTTGAGAAGTAAGTCCGGATAATGAGGGAAATCCTCGTCAAAATTTCGTTTCCTCCGCGAATGCTTTCCTTATTTACGCTTTTGAAGTCCTGAAAATCCAATAGGATCAGCACAAAAGGAGACTTTTTCGTTTCAACCAATTCATTGACGGCACTGACATAACCGTCATAGTTCAAAAAACCGGTCAGAGGGTCATGCGATGCGAGGAATTGGTTTCGCCTCAGCAGGCGCTTTCTTTCGATTTCGGTTGTAACCAAATAGCGCATCCCCAGCACGATTAAGATAAGACTAATCAAATCGTAGACCGAGACCAGCAGATTGTAGCGGTCCCAAGGCAAATAGCTTAACCGGATGATGGTATACATCGTAGAATAAGCGGTAGCCAGCGACAGCGTATACTTCAAGTTCCGGGTATTCCGGGTTTCCATAATAATCAATATAAAATAAATAATTTGCGTCCAATTGAGCTGGGAACTCCAATGGAAGAAGGCGAGGCTTACGGATTGAAGAAGCAAGGAATGGCTGTTGGACTCGGTAAAAAAAATCATGACCGCCGCCAGCATTGCCCCGGAGAGAAATAGCAGGAAGAGGCTGTCGGCCTTGTCCAACAGAATGGAAGATAACATGATAAATGTAGTTAAGGCAGGAATTAAGACGTGTCTTGTCTGTTTTACGATCATGTTTATGCTCCTAGGGAAAAAAGTAAAATGCGGCAAGCCCTTATCTACTGCCATTATATCGGATAGGCCCTAAAAACAATGTCGAATTTCCGTGTCGCCTTGAAAATGATCATGATTTTTTTTCTTCTATGGAGAAAACAAGTTTTATGGTATAAATGACTTCATAACAGCACGAAAAAAAGCAGGGGGAGTGTCATGCGGACTTATTTTGTCATCAGCCAGATTATTTATGTGTTATGTTTTGTCCCGTGGCTGTTGATTTGGGGAATTTCGTTCATGGGGTTTGACAGCGGAATCAGCGGGACGGCGATCGCCTTGGTTTCCGTGGTCGGCGTGTATCCGCTCGTCACCATTGCTTGTGCCATCATGGCCTGGGTGTTCTACAAGAAGAGGAAGACCGCAGCGGTCATCGTGAATTCCATTCCTCTGTTGTGGGTCCTGGGCATCGGCGTACCGGTGCTGGCGTTGAATCTTTCGTAAACGATAAAAAGAACATGGACGTGCAACAGCCCGGCACATCAGGACCTATCCTGAAATGCCGGGCATTGTTTCTTTTGCAGCCTCAGTATTCGGACAAGGGATTATAAAAATATTCGGCACGCTCCATATAGCTCTATACTTTTCTGGAAATATCCACTATTGTTGACTGTGTATCAGTAGTGATGACCAGAACATTCGGGGAGTGTGAAGCAGTGGAGTCTTATGATTGGGATGAGAAGATGGGGTATTTGCGCCGGAGAATGAATCTTTATTATAATGACGACTACATCGCGTTTTTGGTCAAATCGGTTTGGAAATGGGAAACTCCGGTAAGGATTGTCGATTTCGGCTGCGGATTCGGGCAGCTGGGCTTGATGATGCTCCCGCATTTGCCGGAAGGCTCAACCTATACGGGGATCGATCCGGGAGGAAGGCAGATTGCCGCGGCCAAAGAGCTGTACGCACACCTGCCCTGGAAGGCGGAATTCATTCAAGCGGATCTGGAGGAGGCTGACCCGGGCTGCGCGTTTGATGTCGCTGTATCGCACGCAGTGCTTATGCATAGATCCAATCCCCTGCAGCTTCTGGCCAAGATGGCCGGATGCGTGAAGGATGGAGGGACAGTCATTTGTTACGAGCCCCACGGGTGTGCTTCAATGGCGAGTTATTATTTTGCGGATGTTTTATCTACGGAAGTCATGCCGCTTGGCCCCCTGCAGAAGCTGCATGAACAAGATGCCTTGCGGACCGGAAAGGACGCGAACATCGGCATGAAGCTGCCGATTTACTTTTCGCAGCTCGGGCTGCGCCAGATCGAGAGCAGAATCAGTGATAAAGTGAACTATTACGATCCGGCACAAGATTCCGAGGAAACGAGGGATTTGTTCGGCAATATGCTGTTTGAATGCCCAGGCCCGGAGGAAGACTCTATTCAGGCTTTGAGCGAGAGGGGGTTGACCTCTGGGGAAGCAGAACAGCTTTACCTTGCCGAAGATCTGTTATCCCAGATCTATACGCCTTCGATTGCGTTCGCCCATGCACCGAGCATGAAAATTACGTTTGGTACGGTGGTCCGATAACCCCGCTGCAACAAAAAAAAGGAGCTGTACCCAAAGGTTCATTGACCATCGGGTACAGCTCCTTTTGCTCACGACCATATGTAACCAGACCTTATTCAACATCATAACAGAACCGAAAGAAACAGTCTATATTTTCAGCAGGGACTTGGGATATAGTTGGTGTTGCCGGCAATCCAATGATAGAAACGGGGAACGCAGAATGGAATTCGCATGTCATATCTCTGAATCGGATTTAACGCATTATACCAAGCAGGTGTTCGGATCGGACTACGCCATCAGGGCAGTTACGCGTCTGAACGGAGGGGCCCAGAAAGTCGTTTATAAACTTCATTTTCAGAACGGTTTTGCCTGCATGCTGTACGTGTGGGATCTTACCATGAATTATTTCCGGGAAGAAATCGAACATTCGGGTACGGATATGTGGTCGTATGGGGCCGACTTTTTTGGCGCAAACAACCGATTATTAACCCAATTGGGCATTGCTACACCGGAGATGTATGACCTTAACCAGCAGCGCCAAAGGTATGCGTTTGATTATGCGCTGGTGGAATGTATTGAAGGCAGCAAAGCGGAAGACTATTTCGCACATCCGGATACCGCGGAAAAGCAGCGTCTGTTTCGGCGGATCGGGGAGGTGGTTGCCAAGCTGCACGGATACGAGAGGGAGGTACCCGGGCGTCCTGATCATATCCAACCTCCCCTGCAATCCTGCCAGCAGCAGCTGGTGGACAACGCGGTCAGGCAGCTGGATTATGCCGCTCCTCATATGCCCGAGATTTCAGCTGCTCAAGACCGGCTAATGTCCGTACTACTCGAATCGTCGTCGCGGATTCATCCAAGGGCATCTTACGGATTGATTCATGGTGAGCTTGGGCCGGACCACATCTTAGTGAATTCGAATATGGAGCCCTATCTGATCGATATTGAGGGCATCACCTTTTTCGACATTGAACATGAGCACAGCTTCCTGGAGTTTCGGTTCGGGGAGCATTACCGATATTTTCGTCATGAACATCTAGATCCCGATCGAATGGCCTTTTACCGCCTGCACCACCATATATCTCTGATCGGAGGAGGTTTAAAATTGCTTCACCGCGGTTTTCCCGACCGGCGGTTTGCCCAGGGCATCGTGGACCACCATTTAAGGTGTGCTCTGCAATACGTTCAATAAATGATTTAGGAGATCCCATGCCGGTCACATCCTAGTCATTCTCAAAGCCTCTGTACAGAGGCTTTTTTGCGTGGTACTCCCCGGCAGGCAAATTTTATGGTCCCGCGAGAGCTTCTCAGCCTGAATCAAGCCCTATGCAAGGGGATAACCTATACGTGCAAACATGTTAAATGAAGGAGGTGCAGGTCAAACGTGAAGGATCTTCCACTCGCCCCCCACGAATCGCTGGATCTCCATGAAGTGCTGAATTTCAAGACACTATGTGCGGCAAAGTCCAAGCTGATGCAGGGGATCGTATTCGACCAGGAACTGAAGGCGCTTATGCAAAAAGACGTTGAACAGTCCACGCAGGCTATAACTGAGCTGAAAGCGGTCTATGAAAGAGCCCCGTTTCAGGCCCCGGTTCCCGAAAGCGAGCCGACTCCCATTCTAAATTGAAGGTGATGTGCTGATGAACAACGATAAGTTAGATCCGATCAATTCGCTCAACATGCCGGAAATGGCCGATATGACATTTGCCATGGATTTTCTGCTCCGGGCCAAGGAAGGGGTCCGCAATACCGCCGTTGCCCTGACCGAGACCGTATCGTCAGAAGCCAGGGAACTTCTCAAGAAGCAGTTAAAGCAGGGCATTGCCCTGCATCAGGAAATTACCGAGCTCATGATCCGCAAAAAATGGTTTCATCCGTATGAGCTGCACGAACAATATCAGCTGGACCAGCTGTCCGCCAAAAATACGGCCATGATCGCCGAAATGAATCTGTTTCCGGAAGATACGTCGCGCAAAGGGATGTTCGACCGGACGCCGGATGAGCATATGGAGGGAAGCCGGGCATGATGAAAGCCGTTACGTACCAAGGGATCAAGAACGTCGTCGTCAAAGACGTCCCGGATCCGAAGATTCAAAAGCCGGACGACATGATCGTCAAGCTGACCAGCACCGCCATTTGCGGCTCAGATTTGCACCTGATCCATGGCATGATTCCCAATCTGCAGGAGGATTACGTCATTGGGCATGAGCCGATGGGGATCGTGGAGGAGGTCGGGCCCGAAGTTACCAAGCTGAAGAAAGGCGACCGCGTCATCATCCCGTTTACGATTGCCTGCGGCGAATGCTTTTATTGCAAAAATCATCTGGAAAGCCAGTGCGATAATTCCAATGATAACGGGGATATGGGCGCGTATTTCGGTTACTCGGGAACGACTGGCGGGTATCCGGGCGGGCAAGCCGAGTACTTGCGGGTTCCCTTCGCCAATTTCACGCACTTTAAAATTCCGGAAAGCAACGAGCAGCCGGATGAAAGCCTCGCATTGATCGCCGATGCGATGACGACCGCTTTTTGGAGCGTGGACAACGCGGGCGTGAAACAGGGCGATACCGTCATCGTGCTGGGCTGCGGTCCGGTGGGACTTCTTGCTCAAAAGTTCTGCTGGTTTAAAGGAGCGAAGCGGGTCATCGCCGTCGACTATGTGGATTACCGGCTGGAGCATGCCAAAAAGAACAATAACGTCGAGACCGTCAATTTCGCGCAGCATGAAAATGTCGGCAGCTACCTGAAGGAAATCACCAAAGGAGGAGCGGACGTCGTCATCGACGCGGTGGGCATGGACGGAAAAATGAGCGATCTCGAGTATCTGGCGAGCGGTCTGAAGCTGCAAGGCGGCACCATGAGCGCCATGGTTATCGCGTCCCAAGCGGTCCGCAAGGGCGGGACGATTCAAATTACCGGTGTATACGGCGGCCGTTACAACGGGTTCCCGCTGGGGGATATCATGGAGCGCAACGTGAACATCCGTTCCGGACAAGCACCGGTCATCCATTACATGCCGTACATGTATGAATTGGTGACAACCGGGAAGGTCAACGTAGCCGATATCATTACGCACGTCATCCCGCTTAGCGAAGCCAAACGCGGTTACGAAATGTTCGATACCAAGACGGACAACTGCATCAAAGTTATTTTAAAGCCGTAAAGAGCTTGATTAAACGAGGGAGTGAAGTTCTAGATGAATCCGACGTATGCAATGCATGAAGCCTTGGAGGTGCATGAGATCGCTGCCTTCAAGACCGTCTGCATGACGAAGTCCAAAACGATGCAGGCGCTGGTCACGGAGCCTGAGCTGAAGCTTATTCTTCAGCAGGATGCCGCCATGTCATCCGATCAGTTGGCCGAGCTCGCTGCGATCCTGGCCAAAGGAAAGGAGACGCTGCAATGAATCCCGTACTGGAATACATGACCGGCATGAACAAATTGACCGACGATGTGATCGCCATGGACTTTCTGGTCACGGCCAAGAGCGGCGTCCGGAATTTGGCGATGGCCGTGACGGAATGCGTGACCCCTGAAATCAAGGGAGTACTTGAACGTCAATTGGAACAGGCGATCGATACGCATGAGAAGATCACCAAATATGCGATTGCCAAGGGACTATATCACCCCTTTAGCGTGCATGAGCAGTTTCGCGTCGATCTGCAGCAGATTCAAACGGCGCAGAGTATACCTTTTCCCACGCCGTAACCTCCTGAACATCATCAGCATGCTTACCAATAACCACACACAGACTAGAGAAAGCCGGCTGTTGTCATGCAGCCGGTTTTGTTAAGATTATTCATGATTTATCCTGATTCCGGGCATGTTAGCCATATGACTAGTTTGTCTGAAAGGGGCAGTGCGTACATTGGAACTGTTATTGATGATCATCGTTCTACTTATTCTGATCGGCATATCGAACATTATCAATCACTTTATCCCGGCGGTTCCGGTTCCGCTGATCCAGATTGCGCTGGGCGTTGCGGTCACGTACATACCGGGCATGCATCACGTACCGCTGAACCCGGAATTGTTCCTGCTTCTGTTCATCGCACCGCTCCTCTTTAATGATGGCAAAATAACACCTCGCGACGAGTTATGGCAGCTGCGGTCGTTCATTCTGCTGCTGGCCCTCGGCCTCGTCTTTGCTACCGTGCTGATTGCAGGACCATTCATTCACTGGCTTATTCCGGCCATCCCGCTGTCGGCGGCATTTGCGCTGGCGGCCATTCTGTCTCCGACCGATGCGGTGGCCGTCAGCTCGCTGTCCGGCCGGGTGAAGCTCCCGGGCCGCATCATGCGTTTGCTCGAAGGCGAGGCGCTGATGAACGATGCCTCCGGCCTGGTCGCGTTTAATTTTGCCATTGCCGCGACGGTCACGGGTCATTTCTCCCTGCCGCGGGCGATCGGAAGCTTTGTGGTGATCGCAGTCGGCGGCATTGTGGTCGGGGCTCTGCTCGGCTTCCTGGCAATTTGGCTCCGCATGCTGCTGCGGAGGCTTGGGATGGAAGATGTCACTTTACATATGCTGATTATCATTCTGACACCGTTCCTCATCTACTGGATCGCTGAGGAATTTCACGTATCCGGCATTTTGGCCGTCGTTGCGGCCGGCGTAACCCATGCGATCGAACGGGACCGTTTTAAGGCGGGTTCGGCGCGCCTGCGCATCGTTTCTGACAGCACATGGTCGGTCATCCTGTTCTCCTTAAACGGTCTCGTGTTTTTGCTGCTTGGACTCGAAATTCCCGGCGTCATCCGGACCGTGTGGCAGGACAAGGCATACAACAACGGCCAATCCATTGCCTATATCATTCTGATTACGCTGGTACTGATGATCCTTCGCTTTGTGTGGGTATGGGCATCCAACCGCCAATTCCGGTCCGCCGTGTTGACGGCGCTGTCCGGGGTCCGGGGGGCCTTGACGCTGTCGGCAGCTTTCTCCATTCCGTTGACACTGGCCGACAACAGTCCTTTTCCCGAACGGGACTTGATTCTGTTCATCTGTTCGGGCGTCATTCTGCTGACCCTGATCACTGCCAGCGTTCTGCTGCCCATCTTGACCCGCGGTCCACAGGTGGATCCCGCTCTCGCAGAGGACGCCGAGAGACAAGCACGCATCCGTGTGATTGAGGCAGGTCTCCGAACGGTCAAAGAGGAGAAAAATGATGAAAACCGGCAGCAGGCCATCGAGCTGATCGCCGCTTATTCCCGCAGGCTTCAGATGTGCAGATTCAGAGATCGGGCCGAAATGAACAGATTATGGAAAGAAGCTGCGGAGATTCGGCTGGAGGCGCTTGAGGCGGAGAAGGAAACCGCGGATCGGTGGCTGGAGGAAGAGCGAATATCGCCGAAGCTGGCGGATCGGTTCAAGGCCTCGATTTCGCGGGTAGAACTGCTGCTGTCCACCCGGCTGAAGGTGAAGAAGCTGCTCATCGTCGCATGGTCGGCGGTTTCCCGGCTGTTTCAAGGCGGCAAGCACAAAAAAGCCCGCATGACGCCTGATCACCCGAAGTGGAATGCGTATAAGGCGCTAAAGCTGGAAGCGATCCGGGATGCGATTGAGCGGGTCAAGGGACTGGAGACAGGGGGCAACCGGGATACGATCTCTATGATTATTGCCGATTACCGGGGGCTGGAACTACATCTGACGCAGGACGCTACACAAGAGGAGCGTGCTGAGGAGATGGATGCTATTCGCCGGGAGCTCGAGCTAAAAGCCATCCAGTCGGAGCGCAACGAAATTCAAAGGCTGTTCGAAACTGGAGAGATCAGCCGGGCGCTGGCCAACAATTTAAGACTGGACGTTAACTATCACGAGGCGCATCTGTTTGAGTCGCAAACCGTCCATGAGGAAGACGTCGGGCATTAGACTGTAACAATGGATCGATTGCTGGCGTATCCACACTTCTTATATAATCGGATAAGGTTATATGATCAGGAGGGGATGTCATGCCGGAAGTTATCATTCATGGAATCAGACTTTATTATGAAGAAGCTGGAAGCGGGTACCCGCTGATTCTGCTTCATGGACTGGGACAAAATATCGAATCGCTCCGCAATGAAATTCTGGAGTTCCAGCGGGACTTTCGTGTCATTGCACTAGATTCTCGGGGGCACGGAAGATCGGCCAAACCCGATCGTTATTCGCTGGATGACCATATCCGGGATACCATTGCATGGATGGATCATATGGGGATCGACCAGGCTTACATAATGGGTGGATCGATGGGGAGTTACATCGCACAAGGCGTGGCCATTAAGGTGCCTGAACGCGTGAAAAAGCTGGTACTGGTTTCCGCGAAACCGAACGGGTTAACCTCATCGATGGTGAGGCTGTACGCCGAGCATGCGGATGAGCTGGTAGGAATGACTGAGGAGCAGAAGCAGCAGCACATGTTCCGCTATATTTTTCATAATCGGGTTCTGGCAGGGAAATGGATACGAGAAGCAAACGAGGCAGGACATGTCCTTACGGGAAAAGAACAGGAAGCTGCAAATCAGGCGCTTGAAGGGTTTGACTTCAGGGCCGATTTGCCGTTAGTCACGGCGCTAACCCTCTTAATCAGCGGCAAATACGACGGAGTGAACCCGCCGGAACAAGCCGAGGAAATTCAAAGGCTTATTCAGGGATCCGAATTGCTGGTGTTCGAACACTCCGGCCATGCGCCAAATGCGGAGGAACCGGAACGATTTATTGAGACGGTGAGAAGATTTCTGCTGGACTGATTACAACCATTGATTATGACGATCAAGACTAATTCATCCTTGAACCCGTGCGCGGCACGGGTTTTTTCGATATGATAGGGGGAGTCCCGGTGATCAGGTTGTCTTAACCCGCGGGATATGAGAAAGTAAGTGACAAATGAACTTTTATATAGGGAATCGGGGTTGAAGAATCATGTTACATAAATTCGGATTTTCACAATACGAAAGCAAGGTTTACGAGGCGTTGGCATCGACAGTACAGCCCATGGACGCCACGATGATCGTCAAGCGATCCGGCGTGCCCAAGGCGAAAATATACGAAGTGATCTCCCGGATGGTGGAGAAGGGAATGGTGCTGGAATCGGTTTCGGAAAAAAAGAAGCTGTATACCGCACTGCCTCTATCACTCGTCATTGAGAAATTAAGTGCAGAGTTTCAGTCGGACATTCAGGAGCTGGAGCAGCATAAGGTCCAGAAGGCGATCATCGACGACCATGTATGGAGCTTGAAAGCAGACACCTCGATCGGGTCTCAGCTGAAACAGTTGATGGAAAATGCGGAGCGCTCGATTCGGTTTTCGGCATGGGAGGACGATTTTCACCGGTATTTGCCTATCCTGCTGGAGAAGCAAATGGATGGTGTCAAGGTGGAAGGCGTCGTAATCGGCGATACGCCTGATGGCCTGCCTCAAATCGTTCCGATGAAGCCAAGCGAGCAGCATGTGATGCTGGAACCTTTCAGGCTGCTGATCGTCGATGACCGGGAGGTCGTATTCGCCGGCGTGGAGAATGATTCATGGCAGGCGATCAAGACCCAGTCGCAGCCATTTGTGCGTGTGTTTACGGACTATTTCCATCACGATTTGCTCCTGGCGAAAATAACAGGCAAGTACAGTGATATTTTGCTGAACGACGAGGAGATTATGACGGAATTGCTTCAATTAAAATATTAAATGCTCTTCCGAAAACGGTTGGATCCGGATCCATCCGTTTTTTTCTATGCAAAAAATAGGGGTTGATCCTTAAGTTTTAATAGGTTACCATTGCAGTAGTAACCAAATGCAGATGACGAACATAGAGATATCAACAGAGGGGAGTTAGAAGCTGCATGAATTTTAAAATTTACATTTTGGCGATCGCCTGCTTTGTGACCGGAATGGTGGAGCTGATCGTCGGGGGGATGCTGGATCTGGTTTCATCGGATTTTCATATTTCGGTGAGCACTGCCGGGCAGTTGATCACTTTATATTCCGTGGTGTTTGCCGTATCGGGACCGGTGCTGCTGACGGCCGCTTCGAGGGTCGAACGTAAAATGTTGTATCAATGCGCGCTGCTGGTTTTCATTGCCGGCAATGTGCTTTCGGTCGTCAGCCCGAATTTTACGACAATGGTCATCGCTAGAATTTTATCGGCGGCCAGCGCGGCGCTCATCACGGTGCTGTCCATCACGATGGCTTCCCAGATGGCGGAACCGGCGTACCGGGCCCGGGCGATCGGCGTTATCTTTATGGGGGTCAGCGGCTCCCTCGTACTTGGCGTACCGGTGGGCATGATGCTGGGCAACGCTTTTGGTTGGCGAGCTCCGTTTGTCATGATTTCCATATTGGCCGTCATTTCGCTCATCGCGGTAAAGATATTTATTGCCAAGACGCCTGCCAGTGAGACGGTGCCGCTGCGCAAGCAGCTGGCTTCCTTGAAAAACGGCAAAATCATTTTCGGCCAGCTGATTACGATTTTGATGCTGACGGGTCACCTGACCCTGTATGCTTATTTGACGCCGTTTCTGCAGGAAATGCTGCACTTAAGTCCTTCCATGCTCAGCCTGTTTTACTTTATTTTTGGCATTGCAGCCGTCTTGGGCGGCGGGGCAGGGGGCTGGGTCACCGACCGGTTTGGAGCTGAGAAAAGCATTCTTACGATTGTCAGCGTGTTTGCCGTAGCCATGCTGCTGATGCCGATATCGACGGTTTCGGTGTATGTCTGCCTGATCGTGATGATCGTATGGAGCATGCTCAGCTGGTCGATCTCGCCTTCGATGCAGAGCTACCTGATCAAAGCGGCGCCGGAGTCGCCGGACATCCAGCAGAGCTTGAACAGCTCGGCATCCCATATCGGTATTGCGCTGGGCTCGGCGATTGGGGGCATCGTGATTAACGAATCGTCTGTGTATTACAACGCATGGGTTGGCGTGGTTTTTGTCTTGCTCGCATTGGGATCTGCGGTGCTGTCGATTACATGGAAAAAGCGCCGCTCCCCCTCCAGTGCGGCAGCGGGCGTTCAGGAAACATCATGATGGAGGTGAATTCCGTTGTGGCTGCACAACGGAATGTCGATGGAACAACAGGGGAATATGGAGCCCGCCAAATGCATGGCGTTGACCGTCCGGCTGATGCAGGGGATCAATGACTCGGATGTTGGCGATCGGGGAGAGGTAGAAGACTTTTACCAAGAATTGGGGAGGTTTGTCCAAGACCCTGTCATTCACCGGCTGCTTGTGTGTGGAAGATTTGAGCTGGTTGACGCGGGAGATGCCGATGTATTTGCTTACAAACGAAGCATGGAGAACCAACAATTGCTTATCGTAGCGAACATGAACAAGGATATGGCGGCATTTCGGAGTGACGGGGTGACGGGCGGACAAAGAATCGTATCCGTCTATCCGGATACCGTTCCATGCGAAACGATGCGGCTGCGGCCGTATGAAGCGTTTGCGGTATTGATCACCGGCTGAACGGGAGGGGAAACCCCTCCCGTTTTTGTGCTCCGGCAGATCATTTTGTATGATGGATAAAGTGGGGCACCGCACGTGAATATCGGCAATTCATTACACGGCAGAGACAAGACCTCCGACAAATACGATGAACATTAGGCTAAGGATAAGCAGTACGCCCGTTTCTACTCATAATTCTCGCTCCTGTTGGTTATTTTATACCAAGTATACCCAAACGCGGGACACTGTCACGAAAAAAACACTTGATAATGAGATTCATTATCACTTATGATACATAAAGAGAAAATTTTCACGCAAAACCGGATGAATCGCAGAAATACATACAGGTTTTCGTAAAATAACTATACTCTAGCGTAGATAAACTAGTGGAGGGGACATATCATCATGAAACTCAAATTTAAAGGATCGCTTTTGCTCGCGCTGCTGATGAGCTTTACCGTATTGGCCAGCGCCTGCGGCGATAAAGCCGGCAATTCAAATACAACCGAATCTGGAGCAGCGGCAGGAGGGAATGGCACTGCGGATACCAAGCAGGAACGCGTGCTGACGGACGCGCTCGGCCACGAAGTGAAAGTGCCAGCGAATCCGAAGCGGATCATCGCATCCTATTTGGAAGATCATCTGCTGACGCTTGGCGTCAAACCGGTTGCCCAGTGGTCGACTGGCAAGGGTTCCGTGCAGTATTACCTGCAGGATCAGCTGAACGGCATTCCAGAAATCTCTTACGACCTGCCCTATGAAGCCGTCATGAGCTTTACGCCGGATCTGATCATCCTGAGCAGTGCGGACATGGCGACGGACGACAAGTACGAGCAGTACTCCAAGATCGCTCCGACCTACGTCGTAGGTAAAGAGAAGAGCAATAACTGGCGTGAAGAATTAAAAGCTGTCGGCGAGGTCCTAGGTAAGAGCAAGGAAGCTGAGGAAGCCGTTCAAGCTTATGATAAAAAAGCGGTGGACGCCAAAGAACAGCTTCAGAAGACTATCGGCACGCATACGGCAGCGGCACTTTGGGTCACAGCGAAGGACATCTATGTGTCAAGTGACCATCTGTCCAGCGGTTCGGTGATCTATGATGATTTGGGACTAGCGAAGCCTAAGCTGGTAGAAGAACTGTCCAAAACCGGCGCGGCGAGCTGGAACCAGGTTTCCATGGAAAAATTCGCGCAGATGGATGCCGACTATCTATTTATCGTAAACAGCCGCGGCGTATCGAAGGATGAGCTGCTGAAAGATCCGGTATGGGCCAACATCCCTGCCGTCAAGGAAGGACATGTATATGAATTCGACGATCATTCCAGTTGGCTGTATTCCGGAACGATTGCCAATACGCAAATCATCGATGACGTTTTGTCCAACGTCGCCAAATAAATAAATTGAAACTCGTGATGTTCTAGAATAGAACCTGCAGTATTGGAAGCCTCAGTTCCGACACTTTCTGTCGGCCCTGGGGCTTTTTTATATGTTCACAACTGGAAACTACCTGAAATTTAGAAACCTTAACTAAAATTTGAAGACTATTTTTCATAGAGACCGCCGCCTATAATTAAAATCTGAAAGGGCTTACATAAGAGAATTCAGAAACGGGGTGCTTTCCTGACCATGAACGCAAGAGCCGGTATCGAAGCCGAGTGGGAACCCGCCGCCGAGAAGGCGAAAGAGAAGAAGCTGTGGCGGAAAATTGTGGGTCAGCGCTATCTGCAGATCATGGCTCTGCTGGGCGTCGCCTGGATGATTGTTTTCAATTATATCCCGATGTACGGGGTCATCATTGCCTTTAAAGAGTTCGATATTATTCATTCGATCTCTTCCGCTCCGTGGGTCGGATTGGAGCATTTCAAGGAATTCCTGGAGGACGACAGTCTCGGGTACGTGATCAAAAATACGCTCGGGATGAGTATCCTGAAGCTGGCGATCGGGTTTCCGCTGCCTATCCTGTTCGCACTCCTGCTGAACGAAATCCGTTCAATTATATTCAAAAAGTGGATTCAGACCATCTCATACCTGCCGCACTTTTTGTCCTGGGTTATTCTGGGGGGCATCCTCGCCACTTGGCTGGCGGATGTGGGGATCGTCAACAAGGTGCTGATGGCGCTTCACCTGATCGATCAGCCCATTACATACCTGGCCGAGCCCAAATATTTCTGGTCCATCGTCGTCACTTCCGACATCTGGAAGGAAATCGGCTGGTCGGCGATCATTTACCTGGCGGCGATTTCAAGCGTTTCTCCGGAGCTGTACGAGGCGGCTACGATCGACGGGGCAGGGCGGATGCAAAAAATGTGGAATATTACGCTCCCATCGATCAAAGGAACGATTTCTATTTTGTTCATTCTGGCCGTCAGCGGCATCCTGAACTCGAACTTTGACCAAATCCTCGTGCTGCGCAACTCGCTGAACGAAACGTCAAGCAACGTCATTGACGTCTACGTCTACAACGTCGGTCTGGCAGAGAGCCGGTACTCCTACGCGGCTGCGGTAGGGCTAATCAAAAACGTTATCGCTCTCGGGCTGCTGCTTGGAGCCAACAGCATTACGAAACGGCTTAACAATACATCCTTATTCTGATGGGACGGCGGTGACTTTTCGTGTATTTATTCAAACGCCAAAGCGCTTCGAGCGCGATCTTTGAAGTATTCAACTCCCTGCTGATGCTGATCGTCTGCTTCGTCACGCTGTATCCGATCTGGTACGTCATTGTCAACGCCTTTAATGACGGGGCGGACGCGATGCGGGGCGGCATTTACTGGTGGCCGAGGCAGTTCAGCCTCGAAAGCTTCCACGCCGTATTCCGCAGTGAGGGCATCATGACCGCGATGGGGGTCACGGTGGCTAAAACGCTGATCGGTACGCCGGTGCATGTATTTTTTACCGCGATGATCGCTTATGCCTTCTCCAGAAAGGAGCTTGTCGGTCGCAAGCTGTACATGTTCATCGGCACGGTGACGATGTTCTTCGGCGGGGGCCTCATTCCTTATTACCTGCTGATCCGCGACCTGCATCTGCTGGATAATTTTCTGGTGTATATCATACCTGCCGCGTTCAGCTTTTTCGACCTGATCATCTTCCTGTCGTTTTTCCGGGAGATTCCACCAGGACTGGAAGAGGCGGCGAAGATCGACGGGGCGAACGATTTTAAAATTTTCTACAAGGTCATCATCCCGGTATCCATGCCGGTGGTGGCGACGATCGCTCTCTTTCACGGGGTGTACCAATGGAACGATTATTTTACCGGGATGATCTTCATCAATGACACGAATTTGCAGCCGATCCAGACGTATTTGTACCGGGTCGTCGCGCAGTCGAGCTCCAACCAGATGCTGGCGTCCATGCCAAGCGGGATGGCGGTATCGGTGACAAGCCAGTCTTTGAAGCTGGCCACCATGGTAGTTACTACCGCGCCGATCGTCTTCGTGTATCCGTTCCTGCAAAAGTATTTCGTGAAAGGCTTCATGATCGGATCGATCAAGGAGTAACCGGGGAATCCGGGCTTATCCGTGGTTATCAGTCCCGCCTGGCGGGATTGCTAATAGATTAATGAAAGAAAA
Source organism: Paenibacillus sp. XY044 (assembly GCF_002257645.1). Classification (GTDB taxonomy): domain Bacteria; phylum Bacillota; class Bacilli; order Paenibacillales; family Paenibacillaceae; genus Paenibacillus_AQ. The sequence goes on from NZ_NQMO01000001.1 coordinate 1,000,924, forward strand.
GGGGTTAGAATCAATGAGCAAAGCGCGCAGACTCATGACTTCCATGATCGCTCTGACCGTCGTATTCACCATGGCGCTGTCCCTCGCGGGCTGCTCCGGCGGCAAGAGCGAGACTAACGGCGGCAGTACCGCCGCGACAAGCGGTACCACGGATGCGAAGAACACGTCGTCCACGGACGGCGGGGAAGCCAAACCGAATCCGGATGAGCCGGGCTGGAAGTCGGATAACGCACCGATCACGTTCGATTGGTACATGAACTTTTCCTGGTTCAATAAAAAATGGGGCGGGGACGCGACCGCCGAATATATCACCAAGAAGACGGGCGTCAGCATCAACTTTATCGTTCCAGCGGGTAATGAGAACGAGAAGCTGAATACGATGATCGCCTCCGGCAAGCTCCCGGATTTCATCACGCTGGGCTGGAGCGAGGAAGCCGTCAAGAAGATGATCGAAGGCAAGCTCGTTCTTCCGCTGAACGAACTGGCCGACCAGTATGATCCTTACTTCTTCAAGGTGGCCGACCCCGCAAAACTGGGATGGTACACGCAGCCGGACGGCAGCATCTACGGTTATCCGAACGCATCCTCCTCCCCTGAAGATTACAAGAAGTACGGCTCGAACTTTACGTCCAACCAAACGTTCGAAGTCCGTAAGGACATGTATGAAGCCATCGGCAGTCCGGATATGAGCACGCCGGAAGGATTCCTGAACGCGCTCAAACTGGCGAAGGAGAAGTTCCCGGATGTGAACGGCCAACCGCTCATTCCGCTCGGGCTGCATGAATTCAGCGAGACCGGCAACTACTCGCTCGAAGGCTATCTCCAGAATTTCCTGGCGATCCCGCAGCAGAAGGACGGCAAGCTGTACGACCGCCGCCTGGATCCCGAATACATTTCCTGGCTGAAGACGTTCCGCAAGGCCAACGAAATGGGACTGCTCTCGAAGGACATCTTCATCGACAAGCGTCCGCAAATGGAAGAAAAAATTGCGCAGGGCCGCTACTTCGCGATGCTGTACCAGCGCTCCGACTTTGATGCGCAGAACATGTCGCTGTACCAGAAGGACCCGAATTCGGCGTACATCGCGATCAATGGTCCAGCTAACTCCAAGCAGGAAGCGCCGACCCTCTCCGGCCCTGGTATCTCCGGCTGGACGCTGACGCTGATCTCCAAAGACGTGAAAGACAAGAAACGGGCGATCGAGTTCCTGACCTACCTGATCAGCGAGGAAGGCAATAAGGACATGTTCCTCGGCGAAAAAGGCGTCACCTACGACAACATCGACGGCAAAGACCAGTTCCTGCCGGATGTCGTGAAGCTCCTGAACACGGACCGTACCGCGTTTGACCAGAAATACGGCGCGTCGTACACCTACTGGATGCTGATGGATACGAACATGAACTTGCAGTGGGCACCGCCGGGCGTCGATCCGCAGAAACAGATGGCGGATTGGACGAAGGGCAAATCGATCAGCATGTCCGAATTCGACAATCTGGATCCGCCGAGCACGTCCGAAGAGGGGATCGCCGGCAGCAAAAATGGACGGAATTGGGGCAAGCTGCTGCCAAAACTGCTGCTGGCCAAATCAGATGCCGAATTCGATGATATGTGGAACAATTACGTCGAAGACCGCAACAAGAACAAACAGGACAAAATTGACGCGTATCGTCAAAAAGCATACGAAGAGAATGTACAAAAACTGGAAGCGCTCAACAAATAAGCGCCTCCTGACACAGGCCTGGAATCCGCGATTTTTTGCTCGCGGATTTTCAGGCTTATTACCATAATTGGGCTGGGTGGTGCTTGCGGCAATGATCAAACTTGCCCGGAATCGAATGGCCAGGCTGTCTACCGCCATCGGCCGGATGCCGATTCAATTGAAGCTGATCTTATCGTTTATCTGTATTATTTTGATTCCGATCACCCTGGTTTCCTGGTATTTATTCAATGGGGTATACCTGAATACGATCAAAGATTTGACCAAGAAAAACCAATATATTCTAGAGATCGAAAAGACGAACGTGGCCAACAACATGCAGGTGATGGAACGGACGGCCCAGCTGGCCATCTCCAACAGCGAGATCAATGAGTATTTGCAGAGCCGCGAGGAGCTGGATACCGCCGATTTGATCGATTTTAAAATGAAAACGTTCTCCAGCTTCCAGTACTACCTGTTTAACAATCCGAACATCGCCAACATCCGGCTGTATACGGAGAACCCGAATGTGAGGGAGTTTTGGCCGGTTATTTTCAAAGAATCCCGAATAAAGAGCAAACCTTGGTACCAGACAGTCCTTCAACGCAACGGGCTGGTCTGGTGGGAGATCAGCGCGACCAATAAGGACGTAATCAAGGACAGCACCGTGGCCAGCGACCAGGTCGGCGATTTTGTCACGCTGCTGCGGGAGATCAAATATCCGAACGATCGGCATAACGGCATCCTGGAAGTGACGATGGAGCTGAACAATTTTTTTATGAAAACCTTCAGCAGCGTTCAGGATACGAGTTCGCAAATGATCGTGGTGAACCGGGAGGGCAAAGCATTCACGAACCCGTCCCTCGGCCTGCTGCAAACACTCCCTGTTGAAACGATCATGGCCGAGTTTGCCAAGCACGGCAAAAAGACCGACCGTGAGTTTACGTTTACCTATAACGGGACGCCGTACTTGTGCATTCCGAGTGATATGGAACCGCTGGGCAGCTATCTGTTCAACGTCGTCTCGCTGAAAAGCGCTTTGTCGGACGTCAGCAAACGGCGAAACACGATTATCATTGCGACGATTATTCTGATCGCCCTGCTGTCGGCTACGTCCTATATCCTGCATTCCCTGATTCTGAAAAAGCTGAACATTTTGCGGGAGTCCATGAAAAAAGTACGCAAAGGCGATTTTAATTTCGAAATCGACATTACGAGCATGGATGAGATCGGAGAATTGGCACATCATTTCCGCCAAATGCTCAAACGGATGAACGAGCTGATCGTCGAGGCGGTGAACCGCCAGGCGGCGACCAAGGAAGCGGAGTTGAAGTCGCTGAAAAACCAGATCGATTCCCATTTTCTGTACAATACCCTCGAAAACTTAAAGATGCTCGCCGAAATAGAAGGCCAGTACACGATTTCCGATGCGCTCACCTCGCTCGGACGCATGATGCGCTACAATCTGCAGTGGACCAGCAATCATGTGCGGCTGAGGGATGAACTGGAGCATATCCAAAACTACATCGCTATCATGAACATTCGCTACGACAACAACCTGGTGCTCAACATTAACGTTCCGCCAGTTCATATGGAACAGGAAGTGCTGAAGATGTCGCTCCAGCCCATCGTCGAAAATGCCGTAAAGCATGGAATGGGCTCCCGCTCCGAAGGCGGCGAAAAGCTGGAAATTGCCATTCATGCCTATGTATCGGGGGACAGCATCATAATCGAGGTCTCCGACAATGGCGACGGGATTCCCGAGTCCAAGCTGAAGAAGGTCAACCTGATGATCCGCCTGGAAGACGCGGAATATCAGCAAATGCGGAAGGAGCTGAACGACGGGGAAAGCAGCGGCATTGGACTGCGGAACGTCGATCAGCGTATCGTGATGTTTTACGGCAAGTCGCACGGGATCCGGGTGGAAAGCGCCGAAGGAAGTTTTACGCGAGTCACGATGACTCTGCCTTATCTAATTCTAGCGGGAGGTGTGCCTGCCCATGTGCAATCTTCTAATCGTTGATGATGAGAAAAATATCCGGGATGGCCTGAAAGCGATGATTCGCCGCGAGTTCGGAGACGCCTATGCGCTGCATTTCGCCGCGAACGGGGAGCAGGCGCTTCAGGTCATGGACGAGACGGAAGTGGACTTGGTCATTACCGACATCCGCATGCCGGTGATGGACGGAATCGAGCTCATTAACCGCATACAGGACCGCGAACCGCGGACGGATCTGGTCATTCTAAGCGGCCATGACGACTTCCAGTATGCCAAAGCGGCGATCCGCTGCAACGTAAAAGAGTACTTGCTGAAGCCGATCGTACGTGACGAGCTATTCCGGACGCTGCGGCGCCTTAACGCAGAGCGTATCCGCAAGGATGAAATTGCCGATCAGCTGCGCGGAACGAAGGCGCTGAAAGAAAATTATGCCGTGAGCCGGCTGCAGTATCTTTTTCTGCAGGAAGGCATGGACGAGGATGCCATTCGGGATGTGATCCTTCAGGCCGGGCTGGAGTGGCTGGATGAGGGCGGATACGCGGCGCTTTTCCTCGTTCCGGAACCTTACCGGGATTCGGGCAGGGACGAATTTACCACTTATGTTGACCTGATGTTAGGCTGGCTGCCGGACGAACGTTATATCCGTTTTTACGACAAGGACGGTAAGCTCGTTATAATTACGGACACCGTTGCTCCGTTCAACCGGCTGGGTGAGGAGATCAACCGGCAGTCGTCCAGCGCCATCCGGGCCGGCATCAGTGAACGGATGGCAGGAGCGGGAGAAGTGAAGAAGGCTTACCAGCAGGCCAGCCGGGCATTGAAATACTTCTTGTTCCAAAACGTGCCGGGTCTCATCCGGAGCACCGAACTGTCCGGCAAACGGACGGACTACCGTATCCCGCTGGAAGACATCCGGAAGACGGCCAACCTGCTCGGATTGGATCGGGATGCCGAACTGAGCCGGCTGCTGCAGCATATTTTCGATATCCGGACGATCCTTCAGTATGATATCGGGTATCTGGAAGGGATCAGCCATGCTTTTAACGAGCATGTATTCGACCAGGTGTTTCAAACTTATGGTGAGGAATCCGTCGACATTCTGAAGCTCCACAAGCAGGTGGGGAATCTGTACAACTTCAACCATTTTCATGATTATTTCCACAGTTTGGAGAGCCTGCTCTTCCTGCTGAGCGATTACGTGAAACGGATGCGGTCCATGCATTTCGACCAGAGCGAGATTCAGCGGGCCATCGCCTATATAGAGGAGCATTATCACGAAAACTTAAACATGGCTGTCGTATCCAACCACGTCTCCTTGAACTACTCGTACTTCAGCCAGGCCTTTAAGGAGTACACGGGAGAGACGTTCGTCAGCTACTTGCGCAAGCTGCGGATTCGCAAGGCTAAGGAGCTGCTCGGCAGTACAGACCTGAAAGTGTATGAAATCAGCGAACAGGCCGGATTCGAAAATGTGAAGCATTTTACCCGCGTCTTCAAGGAAATGGAAGGTGTAGCGCCGCTCGAATACCGCTCGCAGCAGAGTGCACTCGGACGGAGGTGAACCAAAAGCCTGCTTGGCCGGCTGCTAATCATCGAATGGTTGGTTTAAGAACTGGAAAGGGGCAAATAAAAAAGGAACGGGCAGCAGGGAAATGATATTATGATGGCGAACATATATTCCTATATAAAGTTTAAGTAGGAGGGGTATTTGTGAGTCTAGACAGAGTGCGTGACCAAGCAGCATTTGAGCCATTGAATGAAGTTGTCCGCAAGGCCCGCACCGATTACGGTGCGTCGGCTTCGTCCATTCTGGTCATACATAACGACAGAATCGTCTATGAGCAATATCAGGGGTTCCATCATCATAAAGAAGGAGCGGTTCCCGTAACGGAATCTTCCTTGTTCAACATCTACTCTACCCGAAAGACGTATATATGCTGTGCGATGGCGCTGGCGGCTTTGGACAAGGGCGTCCCGATGTCCACCCCGGCTGCTGAAGTGCTGAGCAATTACCCCGGTGAAGATTTGGGGCAGCTCACTTTAAGCGATTTGGCAACCGGGTTCGGCCCTAAATTTTTTCATGATCAGGCGTGGGAAAGGGAAGGGATTCAAGGGCTGGTGGTGAGAGCCCTGTCAGGGAAGTCCATTGCGGCGTTTCTGGAAGAGCGCGTTTTAGAGCCGTTCAACTGTTCGGAAACTTTATGGGCTGCCGTGCCCACAGCCGGGCTCGTCTGCGATTATGCAACCAACCCAAGTTACGCCACGGTTCGTCTGGAATCGCATGAGGGACATGAAAGAAACATGTATGCCAGCACAAGGGATTTGGCCAAGTGGGGCTACCTGCATTTGAAGCGGGGAAGTGCGGGAGGTCGTCAGCTCATACCTACGGCATTTTATCGACTCAGCGACGAGTTGAAAGCGATGAATCCGGATCGCCGCATCCTCGGTTGGTATCATCGGCCGGACTGGTTCTATGCTACCGGAGCGGCAGGATGCCATGTGGTCGTCTACCCGGAGCATCAGGCTGTGGGTGTCAGAATGCTGAATAAGTATACGAGCCGTTATGAAGACGACCAAAATCTATTTAATAACGCCCTCCTGCAATGCCTGCAGCAAGCTGGCACTACCGGCGTTCTGTAGCTGAAGAAGTTCACGGCGAACGCGGGTAGACCCGTTGAAGCAAGAATATAAAAAGAAAAAGGCTGCCGTTAGGTAGCCTTTTAACGTTGACCGCATGGAAACCAGGTTTTAGCATCATGGGGGGCTAGTGGCTAAGCGCGGCTAACATATCCACGCTTAATTCCGTAAATGAGGAGATCTGCCGCCGCACCGAGTATGATTGCCGTGACGATGGAGAGGAGATACGCCGGGAATCGTAAGGGGATAAAGTAGCTGTTTATAACAACAGTATCGTGATCACACAACCAGCCCGAATATACCGGGTTATGCAGCAATGCTTCAAGCAAGGGATTCAGCCGGATCAGTATGATGTTGGCCAAGCCCTGGCCGGAGGCATCCAGTATGCAAGTAAGGATGATACATAACGTTAGCCAAAAAGAAACGTTCTTTTAACAAAAACATTCCTCGCTTTCAAACCTGTGATTACCGTTTATAACGCATCCGGCCGCTACAAAGTTCTGCATGGCTTGCATAAAGCAGGTTTATTTATATCCAACCTTTCTGTTGGTTGGTATAATATGGTGGTGAATAGCGAGTTTACGGAGGTGGTTGCATGAAAGAGAGGGTGCTCGATGCTTATACCAAGCTCGCCAAGGACTATGAACTGCATACCGATACGGACAGCGGCGCCAACGCTTATTACGAGCGTCCAGCCATGTTGGAGCTGCTGCCAACGGATATGTCCGGACTTCATGTCCTTGATGCAGGCTGTGCCGCAGGATGGTATACCGAGCAGTTTGTTTCCCGAGGGGCCGCGGTATCGGCAATCGATCTTAGCCCCGATATGGTGGAGGCGGCCAAACGGAGAGTCGGCGGTCAAGCGGAGATTCGGGTTCACGATCTAAGCGAACCGCTGCCGTACGAGGCGGATCAGTTCGACTTGATTCTCAGTTCGCTTACGCTGCATTACATCGAAGATTGGGATCCCTTGTTTCGTGAGCTTCAGCGGGTATTGAAGCCCGGAGGAACCTTTTTGTTTTCGGTGCATCATCCGTTTATGGACTTTACCGTTTTTGAGAGACCGGATTATTTTGCGCGGGAGCTGCTTGTTGACCGGTGGACGAAGAAAGAGGCAGGCAGCGTTGAAGTCACTTTCTTCCGCAGACCCCTGCAGGAAATCGTCAATATGACGTCAAGCTGGTTTATACTGGATCGGCTTGTCGAACCAAGACCGGTTCCCGAGTTTATGGAGCGGCTGCCGGAAGCGGCAGATTTCTACCAGCGGATTCTGCATCGTCCACATTTTTTAATCGTGAAAGCTCACAAGCCGGAGTGAGAGGGGAATTATTCTTTGCCGCGGTAGGCAAGAAATGATTGGATGATGTACTGAGAAAGGTTTCATTCCATTGGCCCTAGCGGCCCAAAACGGAGGGTTTGGCAATGATTCTGATCGACCTTATCTTTTTTCTGATGGAGCTGTGTGCACTGGCAGCCTTTTGCTTGTGGGGCTTTAAACTGGATACTGCTCTGTGGATCCGCATTGTGGCTGGAATAGGAGCGCCGGTCGTCGTTGCCGTTTTTTGGGGTATGTATGTCGCACCGAAAGCCACCTTCCCGGTGACGCTCCCCGTAAGGGCCTTGCTGCAGCTGATCGTATTCGGTTTGGCCGCGGCAGCGCTCTACGGATCAGGCTTTCGAACGGCCGCCTTGATTTATGGCGTTATCGTCATCATTGAAATGATCCTTTCTTACACGTTGAAACGGTGAAAACATGCAGGTGGAAGGACATATACTTAAACGATCGGCAAACTTTTCCCGGCATTACGATGGCAGCTTTTTTGTTTGACAAGGCCGCTAATCGGAGCTACAGTTAATCATGAACTTGTAAAATATCATACGAAAATCCACTAGGGGAGCTGCGGACGGCAGCTGAGACAAGTGATTGCTTGGACCCTTTGAACCTGATCCGGTTAATACCGGCGGAGGGAAGTGGAGCAGGCCTTTACATACGCAACCTTCCGGATGAAATGAATTCAGGATACTGCAACAAGCGGCCGCTCCATTTCGGGGCGGCTTTTTTTTTGTTGGCTTCCCCGCGCTCCCGCATGCGATTTTCGTCAAATTAACGGAGGTGCATCATCATGGCCCGGTTTACCGAAGAACTGAGACACGCGGCAGATCCCATTTATCAAGCCATCTTCAAGCATCCTTTTGTGCGGGGGATTGCGGAAGGGTCCTTGTCCAAGGAGCAGCTGGTTCACTACGTAAAGCAGGATTTTGAATACTTAAACGCCTACATTCGAATCTATGGCATCGCCATATCCCGGTGCGATTGCCGGCAGACGACCGCGCTGTTCAACGAACAGATCTCGTTTATTCTGAACAGCGAAACGCATCCTCACCAAAACTTTTGCGATGTCGCCGGCGTCGTATATGAGGACCTGCAGGGGTATCCGCTGGCACCATCGGCTAATCATTACATCCGGCATATGCTGAACGTCGCCCACGAAGGGGGACTTGAGGACATTGTAGCGGCACTGCTGCCCTGCCCATGGACCTACACAGAAATCGGTCAACGGCTGCTCGCGGAAGTTAAGCCGGAGAAATCCCATCCGTTTTATGAGTGGATGCACTTTTACGGGGACCGGGAAAGCGGTGTGACGGTACAGCTGCGGCGGCTTCTCGACGAGTGGGCTGAGGGGCTGCCGCCCGCGAGAAAAAGACGGCTGATGGAGCATTTCCTGACCAGCTGTCAGTTGGAATACATGTTCTGGGACATGGCATTTACGCTTGAGGATTGGCCGGTCCCCATGGCTGCAGCGGAAGGAGTGGGACGATGACGGCCGATATGTTCCCGTCCGGACTCATCCAGCTTCCTTCACGGATTAAAGAGCAGCGGCCGCTCATTCACAATATGACGAATGTGGTCGTGACCAATTTTACGGCCAACGGCTTGCTAGCCCTTGGTGCTTCCCCGGTCATGGCCTATGCCAGGGAAGAGGCGGCCGATATGGCCAGCATCGCCCAAGCCGTCGTTCTTAATCTCGGAACGCTGGGCAGCGAATTGGTGGAAGCTGCGATCATCGCCGGCCGATCGGCGAATGAACACGGCGTTCCGGTGTTCCTTGACCCCGTCGGCGCGGGAGCAACCGCATTTCGGACGGAGGCTGCGCAGCGCATTTTGCGCGAGGTGCGCGTGTCTCTGGTCCGGGGCAATGCGGCTGAGGTTGCCCATCTCATTGGCGAATCCGGCGCCATTAAGGGCGTCGACGCCGGTGAGACCGGGGAGTCCGCTCCTGCTGCCTTGGCCGCGCGTGCGGCGAACCGCCTGGGGACCCTTGTTGCCATTACCGGGAAAGAGGATGTCATCACCGACGGAACGAGAGGGTACTTGATCCGGGGCGGTCATCCGATGCTGACCCAAGTCACCGGAACCGGCTGCCTGCTGACATCGGTGATCGCCGCCTTTGGGGCCGCCGAATCCGATCTGCTGTCTGCCGGCGCGGCCGCCTTGGCGTATTACGGCGAAGCCGCCGTCCGGGCATTTGAGCGGGCAGGCATTGCAGGACCTGGAAGCTTCCAAATCGCTTTCCTGGACGCGTTGTCCGTGATGGACCGGCACCCGCTGGAGGAAGGATCCATTACCGCCCTTCTGGAGTCGGCAGGAAGAGGGTTTGTGCAATGAGCATTCCAAAAGCATTGACGGTTGCCGGTTCCGACAGCGGCGGCGGGGCAGGCATTCAGGCGGATATCAAGACGTTCCAGGAGTTTGGCGTATTCGGGATGTCGGCCATTACCGCCATTACGGTCCAAAACACGCTTGGGGTACAAGGCGTATATCCGCTCCCCGCAGCTGCGGCTGCCGAACAAATGGATGCCGTGGGCACCGACCTCGGCGTCGATGCGGTCAAAACCGGCATGTTGTTCAGCGCGGATATTATTGAAGCCGTCGCAGGCCGTATTGACGCATTTGGCTGGAAGAACGTGGTTGTAGACCCGGTCATGGTCGCCAAAGGCGGCGCACGGCTGCTGCAGAATGACGCAGTCGACGCGCTGAAGAACAAGCTGCTTCCGCTGGCTGCCGTCGTCACTCCCAACATTCCGGAGGCGGAGGTGCTGGCCGGGATGGCGATCCGGTCAATGGAGGAGCGCTGCGAGGCGGCCTACCGCATCGCAGCTTACGGTCCAGCGATGGTTGTGATCAAGGGCGGACATGAGGAGTCATCCGATAAGGCGGTTGATCTCACATTCGACGGAAAGTCCTTCTCAACTTTGGAAGGAAGGCGGATCGACACGCGCCATACGCATGGAACCGGATGCACCTTCTCGGCGGCGATCGCTGCTGGGCTGGCTAAAGGGGAACCGGTCAGCCAAGCCGTACGGACGGCCCGAGAATTCATCCAGGCGGCCATAGAGAACGCGCTCGGCATCGGCGGCGGGAGCGGTCCGACCAATCATTGGGCATACCGCAGCCACAAAGAAGGAGCGACAAGATAAGACGGACGTCATTTGTCTGTTTCAAAAGCGATCAGAACCTGTCTGTAAAGACAGGTTTTTTTCATGCGTCTTTCGGTTAGGCCTTGTCCAATTTTAAATGATACAATGGAGGAACGACTCTAACGCAAGAAAGGATGTTAACAAATTGGACGATCTCCTCATCCGTACTCACAATGGCCAGATCCAAGGATATATTCAGAACGGCGTGCGGACCTGGAAGGCAATTCCTTACGCCGAGCCGCCTGTCAGCGAACGGCGCTTCCGGAAACCGCTTCCCGCACGGCCATGGGCAGGCGTCAGACCTGGAGACATGACGGTTCCGCTTGCGCCGCAGCGCGTCAATCCCACGGGCGGCGCGTTTGGACTGAAGCGGGATCAGATCCCGCAGTCCGAAGACTGCCTGTACGTCAATGTGTGGGCTCCCGACGCGCCGGCTTTGCAGCCGCTACCGGTCATGGTGTGGATTCATGGCGGCGCCTTCGTTACAGGAGGAGGCGGCCTGCCCGTATATGACGGCTCCGTGCTGGCGCGCCGGGGCGGCTTGATTGTCGTCAGCCTCAGCTACCGGCTGGGTCCTCTTGGGTTTGCGCATCTGTCCCCATATTCGGGGGAGAGCGAAGACGGTTATGTCAGCAACCTGGGTCTGCTTGACCAAATCGAAGCGCTGCGCTGGGTAAAGCACAACATTGCCGCTTTCGGCGGCGATCCGCAGCAGGTGACCGTATTTGGGGAGTCGGCGGGGAGCATGAGCATCGCGGCGCTGCTGGCCATGCCAGCGGCCCAAGGCTTGTTCTGCCGGGCTATTATGCAGAGCGGAGCTTCCCAGGCGATTTCGGACCGCCAGGGCAGGCTGCTGACGAAGGGGCTGCTGGATATCCTTGGAATTCCGGAAGATCAGCTCGAACGGCTGCACGAAGTGCCTGCCGAGGATATTCTCCGCGCGGCAGACCAGTTGAAGCAGGCGGCGGGTGCCGGTGCCGTCATGCTCTTTCAGCCGGTCGTCGACGGGAAGTCGCTGCCCGTGACGCCTTTGGAAGCAGTGGGCGCCGGTTCCGCGGCCGGCATCGAAATCATGATCGGAACGAACCGGGAGGAGGGGGCACTCTTTATACCGGAGGGAATGCCGATGCTGACGAAGGAACAGAACGCCCGCGCGTATACGGTGGTGACCGGGACGAAGGAAGCAGCGGGTTGGATCGAATCGTATCCGGCGACCGTGGCGGGACAGCGTCAGGCGATGACCGAGCTGTTCTTTTGGAGATCGGCCCTTCAGTTCGCAGAAGCCCAACTGCCGTATGCGGCGGTATGGATGTACCGTTATGACTATGCAATGTTGCCGGGCGACCCGCTGCTGGGAACGGCCTTCCATTCGGCGGAAATTCCGTTTGTGTTTAACAATCTCGACTTGCTCGCAGGTGCAGGTATGGCAGTCAACGAAGAGATGAGGACTCTGGCGGAACGCATGCAGGAGGCTTGGACGACTTTTGCCAAATGTGGACAGCCGTCGACGCCGTCTCAGTCCTGGCCCGCTTACGATGCGGCAGAACGATGGACGATGGTGTTCGGGGCGGACAGCACGGTTGTCCGTGATCCGGAAGCGGAAAAACGGCGGATGCTGACCGGCGGAACTAACGGAAAACAATCCTAAGCAACCGATGTAAAAAAGGTCACCCCTGAGAATCCAATCCAGGCGTGACCTTTTTTTCATAAACCATGACGGTGCTCATTACATTTCGCGACTTCACGGCTAAGTAAATTCTACTTCTCCGTGGGGGGGATATCTCATCATCCTGAGTGAATGCTCGCCACAGCGCCCCCGCTTCTTCTTTCTCCCGATTCTGCTCCAAGTCCATCCTATTTGCTACCACTATGATGATCAAAATTTTGCAATTCCGGTTATGCCTGGGTTGCTCCGAAAAAAAGCTGGATTGATTAAAAGGGTATCCCCGATGCCGGGACGAAGAATAAGGGAGTGCCGCTTGGCAGGGTCGTGAAGAACGCTGCCTAATTTGCTGCGGCACAAGTCAAGAAAACAGCTATTGGAGGGCGAATAGGGCATGAATCCGCGTTTTGAAAGAACGGAAACATTAATGAACGACCGCTTTGGCCTGTTTATTCATTGGGGATTGTATGCGATTCCGGCCAGAGGAGAATGGGTACGGAGCCAGGAGCGCATCACGAATGAACAGTACCAGGCCTATTTTGAAGAGTTTAATCCGACGCTGTATGATCCGCGTGCATGGGCCAAAGCGGCCAAAGCAGCCGGACAGCGCTACGCCGTGCTGACGACCAAGCATCATGACGGCTTCTGCTTGTTTGACAGCGAGCTGACGGATTACAAAGCAACCAATACGCCGGCTGGAAGAGACCTAATCCGCGAGTATGTCGAAGCGTTTCGCGAAGAAGGGCTGCAGGTCGGTTTCTATTATTCCTTGATCGATTGGTACCATTCGGATTATCCTGCCTTCGGCGACCGGCAGCACCCGATGCGCGCCGAAGAATCGTATAAGAACCGGGAAGAGCAATTCGACCGGTATTTGGAGTATATGCACGGACAGGTCCGGGAACTGCTGACGAACTACGGAAAAATCGATATCATGTGGTTCGATTTCTCATATGATGATATGACCGGCGAAAAGTGGCGCGCCACCGAGCTGATCCGGATGATCCGGTCGCTTCAGCCAGACATCGTCATTGACAATCGCCTGGGCGGCAATATTATGGCGGCAGAGCCGGAGGAATACGCGGGCGATTTCTTTTCCCCTGAACAAATTATTCCGCCGCGCGGCATCGTGAATGACCAAGTTGAGCCGATTCCGTGGGAGGCGTGCATCACCTTAAACGACCATTGGGGATACCACGCCACAGACAAAAACTATAAGTCCCCAAGACAAGTCATCCGTGCGCTGGTGGAATGCGTCAGCAAAAACGGCAATTTGCTCCTGAATGTCGGACCGGACGCCAAAGGGGAAATTCCGAAGGAATCCCTGGCGATTCTGTCCGTGATCGGTGAATGGCTGCGCCGGAACGGAGACAGCATTTACGGCTGCGGGATTGCGAACCTTCCAAAGCCGGAGTGGGGCCGTTACACGCAAAAAGGGAATAAGCTGTACGCCCATATTTTTGACCGCGGCATCGGTCCGATCTATTTCCAGGGGCTGAAAGGAAAGATTAGAAAGGCCCGCCTTTTGTCTGACGGCAGCGAGCTTCACGTGGAAACGCCTTGGATGGCCGATCAATATTCGGATACGGAAAGCGGCGCGTTTATTCACCTGGCCGGCGGCGATCTGCCGGATGAACTGGACACGGTCATCGAGCTGGAATTAACGGAAGAAGTATAAAACAGACACAGGGGGGATCACGCGAATGAAGCCTGGAGTAAGTACATACAGCCTTCTGCAAGCGATTAAAGCGGGAGAGATGACGGTTCTGGACGTCATCGACTGGATCGCGGAGCAGGGCGGAGAACATATGGAGATCGTGCCTTACGGGTTTACGTTGGAGGATCAACCCGAGCTGGCCGACGCGGTCCGGGAGCGGGCGGCTGCCAAAGGAATCGAGCTGTCCAATTATTCGATGCCGGCGAACTTTGTGCAGGACACCCCGGAAGCTTTTGAAGCCGAAATCGAGCGGATCAAGCGGCATGTAGACACGGTCCACCGATTGGGCATGAAGCACATGCGCCATGACGTGACGGCATTTACGCTGCCACCGGAGAAGCGGGGCATCGATTATCTCGAAGCCAATCTGGACCAGATCGTCGAAGGATGCCGGCGGATTGCCGATTATGCGGCAGGGTTCGGCATCACGACCACAGTCGAGAATCATGGCATGAGTGTGCAGGCCAGCGACCGTGTTCAGCGCGTGCTGCAGGCCGTCGACCGTCCCAATTTCAAAACGACACTCGACATCGGCAACTTCCTCTGCGTCGACGAGCAGCCGCTTGTCGGCGTCAAACGGAATTTACCCTATGCATCGCTAGTGCACGTGAAGGATTTCTATATCCGCCCGGCGGACCAAAACCCGGGAGGCGGCGACTGGTTTCTCACCTCTCACGGCAATTATTTGCGGGGGTCCATCTTCGGTCAGGGGGATATCGACGTCCGGCGGGTACTCCGTTTGATCAAGGAATCCGGCTACGACGGATACATTACGCTGGAGTTCGAGGGCATGGAGGAGTGTCGCGAAGGCACGAAGCTAGGCCTTGAAAACCTGAAGCGGATCTGGGATGAAGTCTAAAGTACCCGATTAGGAAAAGAACAGAAGGCTGCCGGACATCCCCGGCAGCCTTGCTTTTTTACAGAAACGACTAGCTTATTCCATCCTTCAGGAGGTTTTTTTCATGATGATGCCTACGCATATCGGAGCCGTCGGTGGCTTTGTCGAGAACGGAAGCGGGGACATCCTGCTGGTCAAGACACGCCACGGCGGATGGGTTTTTCCCGGCGGCCAGGTGGAGAATGGTGAAAATTTGATCGATGCCCTAACCAGAGAAATCAAAGAAGAGAGCGGAATCGATACCGAAGTGTCTCATTTGGTTGGGGTGTATTCCAATACGGGCAGCTACCTGTGGCATGATGGACAAACCCCGGTTCCGACCAAGTTGATGCTGGACTTTGTTTGTATTCCGACGGGAGGGGAACTGTGCACATCCGAAGAGACTTCGGACAGTCGCTGGGTTCCGAAAAATCAGGTGCTCGACCTCGTAACCGCGCCGGCCATCCGCCTCCGGTTTCAGGCTTACCTGGACTTTACCGGTAAAATCCATTATATGGAGTACGTCACGAAACCGGCGTTTGAGGTCAAGCTGCAAAGAACTCTTTAATTCGAATGTAACGCCCCGGGCTCGGGGCGGGTCCATTTTACCCATACCCGGTAGATGATTGTCTTATCAACGTACTGCTCGTCGGCATACACCTCACGCTTAGCGTAACCCGCAGTCTTCGCCTTCATCAGCTCCCATACCAATGCGCCGGCGATCTTCGGATCGGTCGTCCGGTATCCGTCATACTCCCAGCCGAGTTTGTTATAGGGTTCGTCTAAGGCCCATACTTGGGCTTCATACATCGAATCAAACGTCATTTCTTCATCTAGCCAGATCAAACCGGACAAATCGTGCTTCTTTATTTCTTTGCCTGTTCCCTGAGTTACATGTTCGAAATAGGGCGTAGGCTTGCGATCATTGTTCTTCATGTTCAGTCCCCCCCATTTTCAGCGCAACGAAACGCCGTATGGTATAATCGGTCGCTTATGATTCGATCGAATGCTTATGGTTCGTTCAGCGCAAAACCTTTGGAATCAAACGTGGTCGACAGCACGGTAATCGTCTGCGTGAAGCCGTACTTGCTGCAGGCCATTCGGAACTCCTCCAGGGATTGCATCGAAGCCGCGACCACTTTCAGGATAAAGTTATATTGGCCGCTGATTTGGTGAAGTTCAAGCACATCGGGAGACTGCGCACAAAATTCAGTCAGCGCGTTGCACTGATTCGCCTGCACAAGAATAAATGCGGTGATCGGTTTGCCTATTTTCTCAGGAGACAGAACGGCACGGTAAGACTGAATGACGCCTTTATCCTCCAGCTTGCGAATCCGCTCAGTCACGGCAGGTCCGGACATATTGATCATGCGGCCCAGCTCGGAAATGGAAATCCGCGCATCTTTCTGCAGAATATCTAATATGCTCAAGTCGATTTGGTCCATAGGAGGACTCCTTTCCTCATTCGAAAAATCAGGCGGATCAAGCTGCAGATCCGGTTCCTGGGCAGGACTTTCAATTTTAAATTCCGCTATGCCGTCAAACTTTAAATTCAAAGTATGATGGTAGGAATAACTTGGTTTTGGTATGTAACGAAGCCGCGGATGCTCTTACAATGGAATTAAGAAATCCAAACGAAAGAGTCCTAGGAGGAGTTAACGATGAAAACCATACTATATAGCGAAAAATATATTGGTCGGCTGAGTCTGAGCAACAGACTGATCGTTTCCCCAATGCAGCAGAACCAGGGCACGCCTGAGGCGTTCGCCACCGATTATCACGTGAACCATTACAGCCGGCTTGCCGCCGGGGCCGCGATGGTCATGCTGGAATCGACCGGGGTGTCACCGAACGGTAGGCTGTTCGGCAATGACATCGGCATTTTTACGGATGATCATGTTGCCCCTTTGAAGAAAGTGGTCGAAGCCGTTCACGCGAAAAAAACGCCGATTTTTATTCAGCTAACGCACGGCGGCAGAAAGTCGTGGAAAAATGGGGGTTCGCGGCTGCTTGCACCCAGTCCGATTGCCTACGATGACGAATATGGGATTCCGGAAGAAATGAGTCTCTCGGATATCCAGAGCGAGATCGAAAATTTCCGGCAGGCTGCCCGAAGAAGTCTGGAGGCCGGTTTTGACGGCATCGAAGTGCATGCAGCACACGGCCACTTGGTGCATCAGTTCCTTTCCCCGCTGTCCAATCACCGTGCGGACGAATATGGCGGATCGCCGGAAAAGCGGACGCGCTTTCTCCGTGACATTTTGGAGGCCGTCCGATTAGAGGTGGGAGACGACTATCCGGTGATGATCCGCGTATCTGCGTCCGATTTTGTCGAAGGGGGTCTTGCCCCCGTGGATGTGGCGCAGATCGCCGCCTCCCTGGAACCGCTGCTCGATGCCGTGGATGTGTCTTCCGGAGGCCTGCTCCCGGTGAATCCTGCCGCGACGCCGGACGGATATCAGGTACCCTATGCCTCCATTATAAAGCAATACGTGAGCATTCCCATCATTGCCGTAGGTAAAATTTACACCAGAGCGCTTGCCGAGTTCATCCTATCCGATCGACTGGCGGACTTTATTGCCGTTGGCCGGCCGCTGCTGGACAATCCGGAGTATATTCGCAGCACCTTTTTTACCACTGAGACGGAAACCGTCGGCGTTAATTCTAATTGAGCCTTGAGATGAAAGAGTATCGAAGCTATCGTTAAGGGAGGAAGTATATGATACGAGGAGTTGTTAAAAACGATGCAGCTAATTAATGAACATGCGGTTCCATCGGCGTTTCCTGACGCCGGGAGAACGCTCGAAGCCGAAACAGCCCGGCTGATACAGCTGATCTACCTATATGCTCCACATGACGGTGCCTTTGATCAGCGCATCCCTGGTTTGTTCATCGGCCGCTATTCACGAGTAGACATGGACAACGTTAAAACCTTTTACTCGCCCTCTTTGGGAATCGTTGTGCAAGGAGCCAAGGACATCACGGTCGGGAAGGAAGTTCATCGAATCGGCCAATCGGATATGTTTGTGACTCCCGCAGCCCTGCCGGTTGCTGTTCAGACCACACAAGCCAGTCATTCCGAACCGCTGCTCGGTGTCAGACTGGATCTAGATCCGCAAAGAATCGCCGAGTTGGTCCTGAAAGTGTATCCCCAGGGACTGCCTCCAATTCATGAACGGAGCGCATGCTACGTCACTCACGCAGACTTAGGCATCGTAAGGACGATGTCGAGATTGATAGAGTATCTATTTCACCCCGGCGATGCCGAATTGCTAGCTCCACTCGCGGTGGATGAGATTTTAATTCGGCTTCTGCGCAGCCCCGTCGGCGTTCATGTTGCCGAAATGGGTTTTGCCGACTCGGAAATGCAGCCTGTGGTGAAGGCCATTGCTTGGCTCCGAGACCATTTTTCACAGCAAATAAAGGTTGAGAACTTAGCGGAATT
This sequence comes from Paenibacillus sp. XY044, assembly GCF_002257645.1. GTDB lineage: Bacteria > Bacillota > Bacilli > Paenibacillales > Paenibacillaceae > Paenibacillus_AQ. The sequence goes on from NZ_NQMO01000001.1 coordinate 1,019,437, forward strand.
GGAGCATATGAGCGTGTCCACTTTTTACAAGCATTTTAAGTCAGTCACTTCGATGAGCCCGCTGCAATACCAAAAAGCGCTGCGCCTTCAAGAAGCACGGCATCTGATGTTATCTCGCCAAATGGACGCAACCTCTGCATGCCGGCTTGTAGGGTATGTAAGCGACTCCCAGTTCAGCCGGGATTACAGCGCTTATTTCGGACGCCCGCCAAGAAGGGACGTTTCCAGATTGCGTCAAAGAGAACTAATCATGGATTGACCAAATGGTATCGTGCAGGTGAGGCCGGGGTTCGATCAGATCCGGGAAGCGTTCCAGAATATCAGGCAAAGAGTGGCGAGGATTAGGCAAAGGTCTGGGTGAGCTGTGGACTATGCTAAGTTTAGCGCTGGATCAGCGGCATCGGGATAAGTGATCACCGCCGCAAGAGATGCAAGCAGCTAAACTACTCTACAGCTTTAGGAGGACTTTACTATGCGTGTTTTTGTTACAGGAGCAACAGGCTTTATCGGTTCCGCCGTCGTCCGCGAACTCGTGGGTGCCGGGCATCAGGTCGTGGGGCTTGCCCGGTCAGACAAATCCGCCGAAGCACTGACCGCCGCCGGAATCGAGGTGAAGCGCGGCAACCTCAACGATCTCGACAGTCTTAAAGCTGGCGCCGAAGCATCGGATGGTGTCATTCACACTGCATTTAACACGGCTTTTAACAACTTTTCCGAAACCACGAACTTTGTAGACACCGCCGAAGCGGACCGGCGAGCGATCGAGACGTTGGGTGAAGCGCTCGCAGGAACGAATCGGCCCCTCATCGTCACATCCGGTACCGCCCTTCTTAGACCGGGCCGTCTCGCAATGGAAGAAGACACCACGGATTCACAGTCGTTCGCTGCGCTTCGAATCCCTTCCGAAGAGGCGGCGCTGTCATTCGCCCAACGAGGTGTGCGAGTATCGGTGGTGCGGCCCCCGTTGTCCGTACACGGCAAAGGGGATCATGGCTTCATCCCGGCACTCATCCACATTGCCAAGTCCAAAGGCGTCTCGGCTTACTTAGGCAAAGGTTCTAACCGCTGGTCCGCTGTACATCTTCTCGACCTTTCGCATCTGTTCCGGTTGGCCTTGGAAAAGGCACCCGCCGGCGCACGGCTGCACGGTGTTGGCGAAGAAGGGATACCGTTTCAAGATATCGCTAATGTCATTGGCCAACACCTTGAAGTGCCGGTGACAGCCATTTCCCCCGAGGAGGCTGACGAACACTTCGGTTTTCTTGCAGCCATGGCAAAGATGGACAACCCGGCCTCAAGCACCCGGACCCAAGAGCAATTGGGATGGTCTCCCATGCAGCCCGGGTTGATTACTGACATCGCTCGGAATTACTTTACAAACGAGTGACTCGGACGATCCGGATCAGACTGTCGACAAACCTTGTCGGCAGTTTGCATTTAAATTGGTTCCTACAAAATCGCATGTATTGGCTCTAATCATAAGCCACTTCCCTTATTATAATGAAGCTGTACACAAGCGAAAAGGGAGGAAATCAAGATGAACAGAACCTTGGGAACATCCGGCATCCCCGTAAGTCCGCTGGGGCTCGGCTGCTGGGCGATTGGCGGGAATTTTACGCTCGGCGGTTTGCCCGACGGATGGGGCGAGGTGGATGATGCGGAATCGGAGGCGGCGATCCATATTGCACTGGACAGGGGAGTGACCTTTTTTGATACGGCCGACGCCTACGGGACCGGACATAGTGAAGAAGTGCTGGGGCGCGCGGTCAAGGGGCGCCGCCATCAAGTGGTCATCGCCACCAAATTCGGATTTTTGCAGGACGCCGCGAACAGGGAAGTACATTTGCGTTACGACGTCTCGCCCTCCTATGTCCGCTCAGCCTGCGAGCGTTCGCTCAGACGACTTGGGACCGACTACATCGATTTGTTTCAGATTCATCCGGGTTCCTTGACCCGCGAAGAAATGGAGTCCGTGATCGATCCGCTGGAACGTCTGCGAGGTGAAGGGCTTATCAGGGCTTACGGGTGGAGTACGGGCGATGCCGAGAACGCCGAATTTTTCGCCAGCCGATCTCATGCGGCCGCCATTCAGCATGAGCAAAATATTTTCCATGACAACCATGATGTATTGGCCGTTTGCGAGCGATTGGGTCTTGCAAGCATTAACAACACGCCGCTGGCGATGGGACTTTTGAGCGGCAAATTCCGGCCGGAGACAAGCCTGCCGAATACCGACGTCAGGGGCAGCGGACATGACTGGGTAAGGTACTTTAAAGACGGCAGCCCCCTTCCCGAGTTCATTGAGAAGCTTGACGCCGTCAGAGAAATCTTGACGAGCGGCGAGCGGACACTGGTACAAGGAGCCCTTGCCTGGTTATGGGCCAGAAGCGATGCCGCTATCCCGATTCCGGGCTTTAAAACGAGACAGCAGGTGGAGGAACTGGCAGGTGCTGTTTCCCTCGGGCCTTTAACCGCCCGGCAAATGCAAGAAATCGATGGGATTTTGAACAGCTTGTAATAAGTTTTGCATTAGATACCTAGGATTGAACCCTCACGATATGCTTCGTGAGGGTTTTCCATTTCATGAATTTCACGGAAATGTAATGCCAGTATGAAGAGAATGTTAAATTTTCGTATGATTTTAATGTTTTTTTAAGATAATTGGCGTATACTGTTCGCTTGAGAACAGATGGGAGTGATACCGTGCGCCAATTATTTGTGCCGTCCAAGCGGGTGGGGATAACCCTTTTCTCCTTGCTGCTCGGCGGTTTTATATTGAATTTCTTTATGCAGGCGGCTTCGCTCGGGATGAATATTGGAAGCGTGCTGAACTGGATTTCCCAATACTATTGGCTTTATTTGTCCGGCAGTTTGTTTTTCTTCTTCGTGCTGCTGGTCTGTGCCATGCTCATTCCGAACGTTTATACGGGAGCGTTGATCGCTTTTCTGGTGTGTATGATCCTCGGAATCGCCAATTATGAGAAGCTGTCCACTACGGGCGAGCCCCTGTTTCCATGGGATTTGATGCAGATCAAGAACGCCCAGGAAATGACGAAAATTACGAAGGGGATGATCTCACCGATAGCAGTCATCGTGTCGGTGCTGATCGTTGCGGCCTTGATCTATCTGATGCTGAAGCTTCCGAAGGTTAAGGTCCGTCTCCCGCTGCGGATCACGCTGGGCGTCATCGCGGTGGTGGCGGTCGGCGGATTTATTCAAATGGTCGGCGGCCAGCACGCGCTGGCTACATCGCTGAAGTATCAGAACATTCCGTGGAACCAGAAGGTCAACTATGCCCAGAACGGGTTCGTGTATGCCTTTGCCGGCAACCTGATGCAGAATATGATCGAAAAACCGGATGGTTACAGTAAGGAAGCGATCGAAGCCATCGCGCAAAAATACGGCGATTTTGCCAATACGCCGACAGGCAAATCGGTAGAACAGCCAAATATTATGTATATGATGGATGAGGCTTTTTTTGATCCGACCCGGATGCCGTCCTATACGTTCAGCGAGGATCCGCTGACGTTTATTCACCAGAATGCCAAATCGACGCCGGATGGATTTCTGCTGTCCCCTGAGTTCGGAGGCAACACGGCCAATGTGGAATTCGAGGCGCTGACTGGGCTTTCGATGTATTTTCTGAAAGACGGGTCGATCCCGTACCAGCAGCGGATCGTCAAAATGTCCTCGCTTCCTTCCATCGTGAGCATTCTGAAGGACCGGGGATACGAAGCGCTTGCGCTGCATCCGTTTGATGACACGTTCTATAACCGCAACCGGGTGTACCCGATACTCGGCTTTGACCAATTCACGAGCGAGAAGGATCTGCCGAATGCCAAGCGGTATACGCCTAACGGATACATTTCCGACATGGCCGCCGTACAGGAAGCGGTCCGTGAGCTGAAATCGGCGAGCAAGCCGACATTCCTGCACCTGGTGACGATGCAGAACCATTTTCCGTTCACCAAGGGATTAAACGGTTCGAACACGATTACGGTTTCTGGCGTCAAATCGGAATACAAAGACGAGCTGGAAACGTACACGCATGACACCAAGCTGACGGATGAGGCGGTGGCTTACTTGAGCCAGCAGCTGAAGACGATTCAGCGGCCGACGATCGTCGCGTTCTGGGGCGACCATCTGCCGGCCTTGTCCTCCGGCGTGTATGCCCAGGCGGGATTTAACGACAACCCGCGCCTGAAGCATGAGACGAAGCTGATCTATTTGGCCAACTTTGATATCGGCAGCAAGTCTCCAGGCACGATGAGTCCGGCTTTTATCGGACCGACGGTGTTTGAATTGTCCGGCCAAACCATGCCGACGTATTACAAGCTTCTGGAGAAGGTGAAGTCCGAAATTCCCGGCTTGAACAAAAGCGTGTTAATCGGCAAAGATAACGCCGTGATCGCTGCTTTGACACCGGAGCAGCAGTCGCTGCTGAACGATTACAAGCTTGTGGTTTACGATATGCTGGAGGGAGAGCAGTACGGTAAGGATTTGCTGTACTAGGGATTGACTATTGCCCTCACCAATCGAAGAAGGGGATGTCCCGTGGTTAGCACCATGGACATCCCCTTTGCCATATTTAGAGCTTCGCCGAGACGGTCCGATAATAGGTTTTGACTGTAAACGCATAATAGGCGAAATAGATCAGAAGATAGGCTCCACCGGAGATCAGGATCGGAGCGGCGAACAGACCGCTGATCAGGTTAATGCCGGCAAGTGCCCGAAGCATCATGATATTGTGGATCAGTCCGACGATCAGCGGGAGTCCGAACACGAACAGCACCTGCTTGGCGACCGACCGGCGGATATCTTTACGGCTTACACCGATTTTGCGCAAAATGCGATAGCTTTCTTTGCTGGCTTCCGCTTCGGTCAGCTGATTAAAGTAGATGATGCTTCCGGTAGCCGCCAGAAAAACCAAGCCGAGAAATCCTAGGGTGAAGACGTTGATACCGGCATTTTCCACATTCTGACGGTACTGCTGATAGAATGTAGCCATTCCGGTTCCTTCTCCAGCAAGTTTGGCCAGTGCAGTCGAGGTCTCCTTCGTCGTTTCCTGGCCGCTGACTTTAAAGGAATTATAGGTTATGGTTCCGATGCTCTTGCTCAACTGACTGAACAGGCTGTCGCTGATGATGATGCACATATCCGGATAGCCCCAAGGAAGGATACGTCCTTCAGCAATCCTAGTCACCTCTAAGCTCTCCTGGTCATTCCCCGTGGTGACGGATATTCGATTTCCTCGTACCTCATCAGCCGATAGGTTCGTGTACAATGGGCGAACAAGGACAACGTCCCGACCTGAGGGCTGTAGGCGTTCTTTGTAGCCCAGTGCCACAGCGGCCCGATTATACGATGATGCGGAAATCAGCTTCACGGGAACCTTCTTTGGCTCGTAATTTCCGGGTTGATAGGCAAACCGGGTCAGATCGGCATCTATCGTGATCGCTGGGAGGCTGATTTCTGCTTTGACTGGATGTCTGGTGTCCGAGAGAATGATCTGTCTGGCTTTGGCATCAAAGTCGTTGTCCGAAGCTGCATAGGTGTAGCTGAACGGCATCTCCTGTACGGCGCTCTGCTTTTGGGTATAAAAAAGGCTGTAGCCGACGCTTGCCGCGCACAAGGTCAAGGCACTAAGCAGCGAGATCGTGGTCAGCATGACTGTATTGCTGCGGATGCGGTAGAGCAGGTTGGATGTACCGATCATGTTGATGCCGCGGTAATACCTTTTTTTATCAAGTGATGACAGCCGTAAGAACGCAATGACAAGGGAGCGGAACAACAAATAAGTACCGGCGCCTAGTCCAATCAAAATGATGGAGAAATTGACAAGAATACCTTGGGTGGTACTTATTGGTTTAAAGGCGGTCCCGTATCCCAGGGCAATGAGGAAGACGGACAGCCCCGCAGCGAGCAGAGAAATTCGGGGTGCATGCTCGCCTTTTCGCTCGGCCTGAAACAGTTCTACCAGCTTGAACTTATAGATCAGCCGGTAGCCTTGCATGGAAGTGATCAGAATCAGGGCAGCAAATACCAATGTAACTTGACCTATGGCCCCGAGGTGTATTTCAAATCCGGCTTTGACCGGGTTGTCCAATAGCTTCAGCAGAATCATGGCGAACAGTTTCGATAATAGTGTGCCGAGGAAGATGCCTACGATGATGGCTGCCAGGCTCATGATCAGGTTTTCATAGAGCAGCATCCGGGCGATCGTTTGCCTTCGCATACCGAGCAAGGCGTATAAACCGACCTCCTTCTTTCGTTTTCTGGTGAAGAAGGCGTTGGAGCCCCAAACAAATATGGCCGTAAACAAAATCAGGATGACGGATGCCTGAGACAGAACGGCCCGGAGGCTTTCGGATGACTGCAGTCCTTCAGCGATTGCCTTACTGTACTGAAGCGACACGAAAATATAGTAAATCATGACGCTGAAAATCATGGACAGCAGGTAGATTAAATAATGTTTGAAGTTCCCCTGAATATTTTTCTTCGCTACGTCAAACAGCGTCAATGGCTCCGCCTCCCAGTACGGCCAATACGTCCAGCACTTTTTTGAATAAGTCTCTGCGCGACTGGCTTCCCTTGACCAATTCGGTGAACAGGCTTCCGTCCTTGATGAAAATCACCCGCTTGCAGTAGCTGGCGGCATAGGCATCATGGGTAACCATCAGAATCGTGGTTCCTTCCTGTTCGTTCAATTCCTTCAAGCTTTCCAGAAAGTCGGTTGCCGATTTGGAATCCAGCGCTCCGGTAGGCTCGTCGGCCAGCAGCAGCGCGGGTTTCGTAACGATCGCCCGGGAGGCGGCCGTCCGCTGCTTCTGTCCGCCCGATATCTGATACGGATACTTGTCCAGAATGGACTCGATTCCGAACCGGACCGAAACCTCGTTCGCTCTCTGCTCCAGCTGTCCAACATTCATTTTGGCGATGGCCAGCGGAAGCACGATGTTCTCCTTGACCGTCAGCGTATCGAGCAGGTTGTAATCCTGAAACACGAAGCCCAGCCGGTCACGGCGAAACGAAGAGAGCTGTTCCTCGTTCATGTTCAGAATGTTGTAACCGTCGATCACCACTTCGCCCGAGGTCGGGGAATCGATGGTGGCCAAAATATTGAGCAGCGTGGTTTTTCCCGAGCCTGACGGACCCATAATAGCCACGCTTTCGCCTTCCATGACGTTCAGGTCGATTTGCTGCAGGGCGGGTATGACGCTGCCTCCCGAGCCGTATACTTTGGAGATTTGTTTGCCTTCTATGACGATATTCATTGATTGTGTTTCCTCCTTAATCGGGGTCCGTAGTAGACTTTAACCCAAGCGGCCGAACAAAGTGAACAGGAATAGGCCGGCACAGACGATCAGCGACCAAGTTCCTATTTTCAGCCATCCGGGAAAAGGGGTGCTGCGCAGCATGGTCCACCCGAACGGAATCAAAGCAACGGCCAGCCCTCCAGCTGCCGCTATGGACCATGGGGTCGTTCCTTTCAATACGCCGAGCGGGAGCGCGCAGGTCAGTGACAGTGCTGCGGATTGGACCAGGCCAAGCGTGCCGGAACGGTAGCAACCGATGGCCAGAACGATCCATCCTGAGATAATGGCCAGGTTAAAAGTGCTGTATATGTGGAAAGCACCGTATGCATCTCCGACCGTGTTCACCGCCTGATCGACGCCGCCCGTTCTCACTAATTGAAAGGCCAGATGGTCGACTCCTGCATGGAAGGTGCGGGCAAACAGGCCCGCGATGGTGAATATTCCGCCCCAAAACGCCCAAAGCGGTTTCGAAACGCCGATCGACTGGACCAGCAGCAGGACGGCCGGCCAGAGCATGACGATCCCGGCCCCGAACAGACTGTACGAAACCGTAATTTGCAGCGGATGCTCGCCATAAGCAGCCAATTGGTCGGGAAAGAAAAAGTGATACGGTGAGCGGAGCAATATACCCGCCAGAAGCAATAAGGGCGATACAATCAGGGAAATTCCACCGGCCCAGGGACCGGGAAATCTCTGCTTCGCCACTGCTGAGGTCAGCGCTATTTTACCATGTCCTTGCATAAAATCTCTCCTTGTTCTTTGCTGTTACCAAGCCCGGTTGTGTTCATTATAGAGGAGTCAATATGCATCGAAGCTTACGGTTTAAGGAAGAACCTAACGATTTTGTCACATTGGGCGGAAAAGCTGGAGGCAGGGAAGAATGTCGTTTACAATAAGGATATCGATACAAGAGCGTGAGCAAAGGATGAACCGGATGAACATGAAAATTATGGTCGTGGAGGATGAACCCGTGATCCGGGAGATGATCGGGAATTCGCTTGCGAAATGGGGATTCGAACCGATCCTGGTCAGCGATTTCGAACAGGTGATGTCTTTGTTCAGCGAACAGGCGCCCGGACTGGTCCTTTTGGATATCAACCTTCCTAAGTTCGACGGTTATTATTGGTGCAGCCGGATCAGGGAGGTGTCCAAGGTGCCAATCCTATTTTTGTCCTCGCGGACGACGCCGATGGACATGGTGATGGCGATGAATATGGGAGGAGACGATTTCATTCAGAAGCCTTTTCATATGGACGTGCTGATGGCCAAGATCAATGCGATGCTGCGAAGGGTGTACTCCTACCTTGATGTGCAGACCCATATCATCGAACATCAAGGGGTACTGCTGAACCTGAACGATGGGGATGTGTCCGTCGGAGAACACCGGGCAGAACTGACCAAAACCGAATTTATCATTCTGAATATGCTGATGCGGCATGCAGGCACGATCGTCGGCAGAACGAAGATGATGCGCAACTTGTGGGCGGACGAAAGTTTTATTGACGACAATACGCTTACGGTGAATATCGTCAGAATCCGAAAAAAGCTGGCTGACCTCGGGAAAAAGGATTATATTGTGACCAAGAAGGGGCAAGGGTATCTGATACCATGAATTTTGTGGACTATGTGAAGGTCAAAAGCTGGTTTATCGCGTTCTATATCCTGCTGATGACGGTTGTGACGCTGTTTATGTACACGGATTCGGACGGCGCTTTCAGTACCGGCAACATTATATACCTGAATCTTATCTGTTTGGCTGGTGCCGTGCTGTACCTAGTGATCGGATATTTTTACCGTAGGCCATATTATCAAATGTTTCACCAAATGAACATCAGTAAGTTGGAGGAAGCGACGGCGCTCCTTCCGGAACCGCAGCATCCGCAGCATGTCATGGTTAATGAATTCATTAGACGGCTTCATCGTCTGCACGCCGCCCAGCTCCAGCAGCAGCTTCGCGAGAAGAAGGACCATCAGGATTTTATCATGTCATGGATTCATGAAGTGAAGCTCCCGATTACCGCGTCCAGGCTCCTGATGGAGAACGGCATGACCCATAACGCGGAAGCTGCGATGGACAAGCTGGAGGACGAGATCGACAGAATCGACCATTATGTGGAGCAGGCGCTCTATTATTCACGGATTGACTCGTTCAACCGGGATTATTTGATTAACGAAACGGCACTTGAGCCGCTGATTAAAGCAAGTGTAAAGAAATACGCCAAGCTGTTTATTAACAAGAAAATCCAATTTCAGATGGCCGGCTCGCCGCTTCTCGTTCATACTGACGGCAAATGGCTGGGTTATATGATCGATCAGATCGTGTCCAACGCGCTCAAATATACCGGTGAGAACGGCCGCATCCTATTCCGTTGTGAGGAGGATGCCGCCGAGAAGCGGCTGGTCATCGAAGACACGGGGATTGGCATCAAGGCGGAGGATCTGCCGCGTGTCTTCGATAGAGGCTTTACGGGCGGAACGGGCAGAACCGAAGCCAAATCTACCGGCATGGGGCTGTATTTGGCCCGTCAGATGGCCCAGAAGCTGAGCCACCGCCTGACCGTTGATTCTATCGAAGGCGAGTCGACCGCATTTACACTGCATTTTCATAAATTCAAGCAGGAGTAGCGGATATATAACTGGTTATTTCGTACATATGTCGTACAGCTTTTAAATACATTGGGTACAGGACGGGATCAGGATGAAAAAAAACGCAGCCACCATGTTCAGCAAAATCCGCAACGCCATTAACGCCAGGATCGTGTCCGAGCTGGAACAGCGCGGCATCGAGGGCATCGTTTCTTCCCATGGGGATATTTTGTGGGCGCTGTATATCCAGGACCTGCAGCCCGTAACCGCTCTGAGCGAGAAAATCAACCGGACGCAGCCGACGGTCACCGTACTCGTGAACAAGTTGGACAAGCTGGGATACGTCCGCAAAGTGAAGAGCAAGGAAGACAGCCGCGTTACGCTCGTTTCGCTGACCCCAAAAGGAAAAGAATTGGAGCCGGTGTTCCGGGAGGTGTCCACCCGTATCAACGAGACCCTATACGGCGGATTTTCCGAAAACGAGCAGGTCCAGCTTGAATCCTTATTGGAGCGGATTTTTAAGAGGTTCTAATGTTTCGTTGGATAATACATAGACATCTATATAAGTATTCTGTACAATGTGATATATAGATATCTATGTAATATGCGAGGAGGCGTTCTTTATGAAATGTGATCTGAAACACGCGACGATTCATTATGAGATCCATGGCACCGGCAAGCCGATCTTGCTGCTGCACGGATTTTCCTGTGACCATCACCTCATGACGGGATGTATGGAACCCGTGTTCACGAACAAATCAGGGTGGAAGAGAATCTATTTGGATTTGCCGGGGATGGGGGATAGCACCGTAACTGACGGCATCCAGAGTACGGATGATATGCTGGAAACGCTCGATGAGTTTGTTAGTAAAATTCTCGGGGAGGAGCCTTTTATCCTGGCTGGGGAGTCTTATGGCGGCTACTTGTCCAGGGGTCTGATCAAGAAGCGTCAGCATCAAATCGAAGGTCTGCTCCTGATTTGTCCGACGGCCGGACAGGCGAAGCAAGATGCGCCGGCATTTCGACTCATTGCCCGGGACGAAGGCTTTATGTCCCGGCTGAACCATCCCGACGCGGGTGAATTTGCCGGGATGCATACAGTGCAGGACGGGTACAATTGGAGCCGGTTTGAACGGGAAGTGCTGACTGGGCTCAAAAAAGCGGATCAGCCGTTTCTGGAGCGTCTCCGCAAGCGCTATGATCTCTCGCCCGAATTGGAGCAGTTGGACTCACCTTATGTGAAGCCAGCGCTTATTCTGGCCGGTAGGCAGGATCATATCGTCGGATACCGGAATCAGTGGGAGTTTGCGAAGGAGTATCCGCGCGCAAGCTTTGTCATGCTCGATCGTGCCGGCCATAATCTGCAAATCGAACAAAGCAGGCTGTTCCACGTTCTGGTGGAAGAATGGCTTGAACGGGTCACCGAAGAGCAGATACGCCAAGCTTAAAAGATCGTATCCATAATCCGATGGGTGAAAGAATTTATTCAGTAATAGCATACTTGCAACATGACCAGACTCCAGATAAGGAGTCTTTTTTTATTTTTTCAGAAGGAGTCGTTTTCGTCCATAGCTCCATTTTGATAAAAAACTTAGCACGGTTCAAGGACAGATGTGCCTTGCGCGGCGCCTTTGTTGACGAAAGAAGAAATATTGATTATTCTTATATTTAATAAACATTAAATTTAATACACATATAAAGGGTGGTTCTTCTGCAGTTAGATAAATTGGTCAATTATTACAAGGCGTTAGCCGACCGGAACCGGATCCGGATTCTCGTGCTCTTGTCCCAGGAAGAAATCAACGGAATGACCCTCGCAGAGAAGCTGGGCGTCACCCCTGCGACGATTACGCATCATATCGCCAAATTAAAGGAAGTTGGGGTCGTCATGGAGCGCCGGGAGAAGAACGTGTCGTTCTACCGAATTTCGCAAGACATGATCGAGCGCACGGAAGGCCAGCTGCTGAAGCTGATCCGCAATTATGAGCCGCAGGAAGAACAGCCCGGGTCCCCGTTGTCCGTTAAGAACGAGAAGCTTCGGGATACCGTGCTCAAAAGCTTCATCATGGATGACGGCCGCCTGAAGAACATCCCGGCACAGCTGAAGAAAAAGCTGATCGTTCTTGAGTTTATGGTACGTAACCTCGATATGGGAAGAAAATATGCGGAGAAGGAAATCAACGAGTTCATTAAAACGTTCCATCCCGATTTTGCCACGATCCGCAGGGAATTCATTATGCATCACTACCTGTATCGCGAAAAAGAAATTTATGAGTTGAATCCGGTGGAAATGTGGGAAAAATGGGAGTATCTCTAGGGAGGCGGTTACATGCTAGTAGACCCATTGGAAGTTTTGGAGCGCTGCGAGACCCCGCGCGGCGAAATTCAGCTCCAGCGTCGGGGCGATGAATACGAATTGATTAGTAACGGCACGTTTCTCATGGCCACCTACAACGGGGAGTCGGAAAAAAGGCTTGTCCGTTCCGCCATCGATGCCTGCGCCAAAGACGGCATGACCCTGCTGATCGGAGGTCTGGGCGTCGGCTATTCTTTGGGTGAGGCCGTGTATCATCCACAAACCGGTCAAGTGACTGTCGTGGAAATCGAAAACGAGGTCATCTCCTGGAACTGGACCTATTTGGCGCCATTTTCGGGAAATGCCCTGTCCCATTCAAAGACGAGGGTCATTTGCGCGGACCTGCTGAAATGGATATCCGAGACCGACGAAGCTTATGATGCGTTATGTTTCGACATCGACAACGGACCGGATTGGACGGTATTTCAGGACAACGAAAGCTTGTATTCTCCTGAAGGATTGCAGGCGCTTAGCCGTTTGCTGAATCCCGGAGGAGTCATTTCTTTCTGGAGTGCTTCGGCGTCTCCGGCATTTAAGGCTCTTCTGGAGTCTCGTTTTGCCGGTGTGGAAGAAATTCGCATCGAGCAGCCGCGGAATGTCGAGCCGGATGTGGTGTACATAGCCAAAACTTAAATTTGCTAAGGTGCAGGATATTCTTGAGAAAAGAGCTTGAACCTGTTCCTCCCGTATGGTAAATTAATGGCATTCAAGCCATGAAAGGGTGACCTTAGTCCAATGATCTACTAATCCTATCCACACAAGACAATCGTTTGAAACGATGTTCGGGATAGGATTCGTACGGGCTTTTTTAAGAAGTCATGCTGGCTATGGCATTTGCTTCTTAAAAAATATTGGATTATGGCGCAGCCTCTTGACGAGAGGATTCAGCGGTATTTCCATGCGTATGCAGCCTCCTGTCCTGAACATCGGGACAGGGGGCTTTTTGTGTGGACATGAGGCAAGAAGCTTGTTGCAAAATCTGCTGAAAGATCGAAAGGAGTGACTTGCATGCCAGGTCCTAATCCGAATGCGAAGTACCCTATACCCGGGGACACGAATATGCAGTTTATCAAAAATGTCATTACGATGCCGAACCTGATCGCGGGAGATTATTCTTATTACTACGCGATTGATGGAGAATCGTTTGAAGATCAGGTTTTATATCATTACGAATTCTTAAACACCAGGCTGATCATCGGCAAGTTTTGCTCGATTGCCGGGGAGGCGCGTTTTATGATGGCGGGAGGCAATCACCGGATGGACGGCTCCACATTTCCTTTTAATATTTTCGGAAACGGCTGGGAAGCCCATACGCCCACGCTGGATCAGCTGCCGATCAAGGGAGATACCGTCGTCGGCAGCGACGTCTGGATCGGACGGAGGGCAACCATCCTGCCGGGCGTGAAAATTGGAGGCGGAGCGATCATCGCGGCCGAAGCCGTCGTGACACGGGACGTCGAGCCTTACACCATCGTCGGCGGCAACCCGGCGAAGGAAATCCGCAAACGCTACGCTCCCGAGGTAATTGCGGAGCTGCTGGAGATCCGCTGGTGGGATCACGACATCGAAGAAATCGAGCGATTCATGGGCGCCATCGCCAGCGGCGATATGGATCAGCTGCGGCAGATGGGTAAGCCGAAGCAGATGGAAGGAGGAAGGGCAGATGAGAATCGAAATTGAGGAATTCCGGCTGCCTTTGCCGGACTCAGGGCCGTACGGCATTACAGCCGGCAGGGATGGGGCGGTGTGGTTCACCGAGCAGAAGAGGAACCGGATCGGAGTCCGAAGCGAGCGCGGCGAGTTTACCGCGTTTGAAGTGCCGACGCCAAATGCAGGGGTCATGTCGATCCTATGCGACCGAAGCGGGGACGTTTGGTTTAACGAGTATCATGCGGGCCAAATCGGCCGGATGAGGCCGGGCGGGGAGATCAAGGAGTATGCGCTTCCAGAGCCCGGCTGCGCGCCGTTCGGACTCGCTGAAGGGCCTGACGGGTCGATCTGGTTCACCGAGATGATGGCCGGTCGGATTGGCAGGATCAGCCCTGCGGGCGAAGTGACGGAGTACAGGCTTCCTCATGAGGGTTCCTTCCCGTCCTTTATCACGAGCGGAAGCGACGGGATGTTCTGGTTTACGGAGAACCAAGGAAATCGGATCGGCAAACTCACGCCAGACGGTATATTTACTCACTACACGCTTCCAACGCCGGGTTCCGCACCGGTCGGGATCACCGCAGGTCCTGACGGCGCGCTGTGGTTTGTGGAGATTGCCGGGAATCAAATCGGCAGAATCACGACGGACGGTGAGATTAGCGAGTATTCGCTTTCCACCCCCGGAGCCAAGCCCCATGCGATCACTCCAGGAACCGGACAGGAGCTTTGGTTCACGGAATGGGGTGCAAACCGGATCGGCCGGATCACCGTGGACGGGAATCTGACGGAATATGAAATTCCGACGCAGGGGGCGGAACCGCATGGCATTGCCGTTTCCCCGGACGGCTCCGTATGGTTTGCCGAGGAATGCAATCAGCTTGGACGACTGAAGATGAAATAGAGAGTGCGAAATAAAGAGTGCGAAATAAAGCCTCAGGATCATCCATGACCTGGGGCTATTTGGTATGAAAATGACATATCCTTTTCTTATCGTATAATCGGAACAATGGACTAAACGAATGCTCCAACAGCACTATTTTTTAACTAATTTTGTCGAATGTCTTGTAAAGCTCTATTAGATATATTAAATATATATTGTGTATCAGCAATGGAGAAGTGCTTCGATCCATTCGGCGTACAGCATGGTGAGGTTTCAGGTACGGGCCGGGAGAAAAGGAGTTTCTTCATCTGCCAACCAAATCAGCGTAAAGTTGAGGTGTATTGTTCATGCTTCGAAAGTTCACCACGGTTTGTCTCGCTGCGGTCTGCGCGCTGTCCGTCTCTATGGGCGCATCCGCCGAGCCGGCGGCAAATCCCGCATCTTCATCCTCCGGTATCAAGTGGCCGGAATCGCAAGCGCTTCCAACTTTTGCTAAAGTGAAGCATCTGGATGTTGCGGACGTTTATGACGCCTCCGGGGATGTCAAGATTTTGCTTGCGACCCTGCAGGGCATCGTCAACAGAAACCAGCCTCGAATTTATCTGCTGGAAAACCAGGAAGAAGGCAAAATGACCTGGCTGAACGATCTTAAGGTACCTTATACGCTGCATAACGATCCATGGGAACTGGTAAGCGAATTCAAGAAAGATGTGAAGGGCATCATCGTCTACGATCCGAAAGTGCCGGACAGCATTAACGTGGCGACAACGCTTGCCGGGTTGAAGGATGCGGTGGTAGCCAGCCCGGAGCTCAGCGCCAAGCTGACAGCGGCTCCTTACGGCTTGAAAGTGCTCGATGATTTGCAGGGCAAGTTTAAGGATAAGATGGACGCCTACACCTGGCAGTACGAGAACTTGTGGAAGCAGACTACGCACCGGATGCTGATCGGGCTCAGCCCGGATATGTCGGTGAAGCTGCCTCCGGGTCTTCCGCAGTCGTTCAAAGTGGTGGCCGAGGAGAAGACGCAGGAGCGTGATGCGAAGAACCGCCAGATCTACGACCTGGACTTGACGTCTTTCCTGGGTACGGATGCGGTATACCTCCGCTTTGAGGATGCGTTCCAGCAGGATGGATGGGGATCGGCCGTTCATGAAGTGACCGTGAAGGCTGATGGCCAGACGATCGCCCAGTTTGTGCCTGGAACCGATGACGAGAAGCCTTTCCTGTACGACGCACAAAGCTCGCAGCTTTCCGACGGCAGCGGTGGACACCGATTCGCGGACAACGGGCGGTACTTTGTATACGAATTTAAAGTACCTGCTGGCACGAAGTCGTTGACCGCTTCGGTCGATATGTGGAACCAATTCAAGGTGTATGCGGGCAACGAAGCACCGGCTTCATCGGAACAGAAAGAGCCGTACGGCTACCTTCGCGATTACGCGGTCGCCAACAAGGCGATGGTTTTCTGGCTGGGAACCAATACGCCTGAGCAAAAAGCATTGTTTGATAAGATTCTGGCCGATGTTCCTGCCGGCACGCCATACCTCGGCTGGTTCAGCAATGATACCGAAGGCGAATTCAACGGGGTTGAGGTGTTGTCGAACCACAGCATCTACGTTCTTGCTGCCGACTGGTTCAGTAATCTGACCGTATTTTCCGGTACGGAAAACAAAGGCCAGGGGCCGCTTCCGTCCGACAAGGTTAAAACACCAAAGCTCGAAAATAAAATTTATGTAACGTATACCTTCAGCGAAGGCGACAACTTCCAGTACAACCAGCACCGGATGCGCAATTTGTGGGATGATCCGAACCGCGGCAAAGTGCCGATCAACTGGACGTCCAGCCCGCTGCTGTACGATGGGGCACCGGCTATGTTGAACTACTACAGAAGCACGGCAACTGCGAACGACCAACTGATCGCCGGACCGTCCGGCGGCGGATACTTCTACCCGAACGCCTGGCCGGAGAAGACGCTTCCCGCATTCCTGAAGCAGACTTCCTCCTACCTGAAAAAGACCGGAATGACCGTACCATACGTACTGAACCGCGTTGCGAACCAAAACGTTCCGCTCAGCGACTCGGTTATCAAAGCTTATGAGGAGAACTACCGTCCGAACGGGCTTCTCCTGAGCTGGGAAGATCATTTCGGCGTGGATATTCTGAAAGGGAACCTGCCGGTATCGACGATTCAGGGCATTAGTACCGTAGGAGACGGACAAAAGATTCTGGCGGACGCCAAAGCGAAGTGGGACGGCAAATCTCCGCTGTTCGTATCCCTTGGGCTGCTCGCCTGGAATATGACGCCGACCGATGTGGTGAAGCTGACGGATTCGCTCGGACCGGAATATCAGCCGGTACTGGCCGACCAATACTTCTCGCTCATTCGCGAAGCGAACCACCTGCCAAAAAATCCGTAAATCAAGAAAAGTAAAAAGAGCGGTCAACGCGAAAAGGCGTTGGCCGCTTTTTTTGCGTTTCATAAACAGAAAAAAATTAAAAAAACCGTTGACAATGGATCCGTGAATCCATTATCTTTATGTTAATAAATGAGTGAGTTACTCACTCATTATAAAAAAGAAAGCGGGGAATTGAAAATGAGCAATGCTTTGGTTCAAATCGTGATGCGGAAAAGAAATCAACGGAAAAATGCGGAGCAGCTTCGATTAACCACATCCGAAGGAATCGCCGAATCACGCTTTGTGCGTATTGGCGGAATCGATCAGTGGGTGACCATTCGGGGAGAAAACCGGCGCAATCCGGTGCTGCTGTTTATCCATGGGGGACCGGGGTCGGTGTATTCCATCTTCAGTCCGCTGCTGCGTTCCTGGGAGAAGGATTTTACGATCGTGCAGTGGGATCAGCGGGGAGCGGGAAAGACCTTTCGGCGCAGCGGCAAACAAGGCAGCGGATTGTTGACCTTCGACCAGTTGACGAGGGATGGGATCGAGTTATCCGAGTATCTCTGCGGCAAGCTCCAGCAGACGAAGCTTATTCTGGTTGGCAGTTCGGCAGGCAGCCTTACCGGCATCACGATGGCCAAGAGGCGTCCGGATTTATACCACGCCTATGTAGGAACGGATCAGAACGCTCCCGATCCTCAACACCTCGGCCATCGATTGCTGATGGAAGCATTCCGTAGTACGGGCAACAAGAAGGGAGCCGAACTGCTTGAGCGAATGGGGACCGATCCTTCCGCCTGGAACAGCGGGGATGTCGATGCACGCAATCGGCTTATGGTGAAGGCGATTCGCGGCGTCCCTAATATGATCACGGATTTGATCATGCCTTCGATGCTGTCATCTCCGGAACATACGATGAGGGATATGATGGATATGTTTAAAGGGATGAAATTTTCCGCTGAAGCCCTTCATGAAGACATGGTCCGTTTTGATTTTGACCAGATCGGATACCGCTTCGAGCTGCCTGTGTTCATAGTTCAAGGGGATTCGGATTTTATTACGCCGACAGCAACGGCCAGAGCGTATTACGACCGCATCGATGCCCCTTACAAAGAGTTCGTGCTCATCCAGAAGGCCGGCCATTTGGCGTGCTTTTCACGGCCGGAACAGTTTTTCGGCGTGCTGCAGAAGAAGGTACGACCTTTGGCCGTAGATGCCGAAATGAAGCAAGCACGGTGATTCAGGCGGAACGTCATGGTACAATAGGGATACATTATTTTCGAGAGATTGGAGTTCGGAGTCTATTGTCGCCATTAAATAAGGAACAGCTGGCCCATATCCGGGATGAGAGGAAAAGTCAGATACGGCAGGCCGCGATGAAGCTTTTTGCCCGCAGCGGCTTTGCAGGAACGAAAACCAGCATGATCGCGGCGGAAGCCGGCGTCAGCGAAGGACTGATCTACCGTTATTTCGCGTCTAAGGATGAGCTGTTTACCAGCATCGTCGAGGAACTGATGGAGGAGGGACGGAGAGAGACGGGGAATGTACCGAGCCTGCCGGGGACGCCTTATGAGCAAATTAAAGCGCTGACGGAAAATATGCTCAGCGAGAACAAATTCGCTTTTATGCTCATTCTCCGCGCCGTTCGCAGCCTCGACGCCATTCCGAAGGACGCTGCGGCGATTTTAAAGGAGCATTCGGCGGATGCCATGATCGAGCCGCTGATTCCTTTGTTTGTGCAAGGACAGGAAGCCGGGGAGCTTGCCGAGGGCGACCCTCGTGAGCTGCTTCATTGGTATTTCTACGTCGTGAACGCCTTGATCGTCGAGGAAGCGGATGAGAAGCCGTACGGAACGCCGTCAGCGGATATGCTGATGAGGATGTTGAGAAGGTAAAACGGAATGACGGAAAGACGACAAACGGCCGGACAGGGGGATCCCTGATCGGCCGTTTTTGATTGCAGTGGGATGGACTATTACATAAAAGTTGAACGGTGTGTTTGAGAAAGGATACCGCACTAATGCCGCGTACCCGCAACGGACGCCTTTCCTTGCGCCGGCCTGCGGATTACCCGCAGTATGCTGTCCATATTGGTGATCAGCGTTCCGGCTATAATCGTAATCATGCCGGCGACCGATAGCCATGTGATGCGTTCATGATACAGCAGTGCCCCCGCGGCCATGGCGATCATGGGCGAGATGTACAGCCAGGTCGACGGGAAAACGGGATTCGTCTTGGCGACAAGCCAATAATAAAGGCTGTGGGCGACCATGGATCCGATGATGATGAGATAGGCGAGCGAACCGAGCGCAGGACCGGCGGGCAGCACGGCGGTATGAATGGGCTCGGTCAGCAGGGAAAGCACAAGCAGAAGGAATCCGCCATGCATCATCTGCGCTGCATTCAGCGTAATGGGCGACGCTTCGGGGTAACGTTGTATCACTTTTCGCAAATACAGCGTTCCAGCGGCATAGCTGATTTCCCCGGCAAGGATGACCAGACCGCCGATGATCCAGGCGCCTCCGGCGGAGGAAGAGAGGTCCGACAGCAGCAACAGCAGTACACCCGTAAAACCGAGCAGGCAGCCGGCAACGGTCCGAGCCGTGCTCTTTGCTTTGAAGACCAGCATTTGGATGAGCAAAATCATCAGCGGACCCGTAGCCGAGAAGACGGCGGCGGATCCGGAAGAAACGTGCTGCTCGGCCCAGTAGAGCGGTGCAAAGGTGCCGAACGTCAGCAATATGCCGGTCAGCAGCATTTCTTTGCGCAGCAGAATACGGAAACGGGTCTTTTTGCGCCAAACCATCCACAAAAACAACGCCAGGCCGGCTGCAAAAAAACGCAGTCCTGCTGAGAAAAAGGGCGGAGCGGCTGCGTCCACCCCGATTTTGATGGCGAGAAACGTTGTGCCAAAAATAAGACACATCAGCAAATAATTGACAAGTATCATGCTTACTCCTCCTTTAGTTGTCTACTCATCATACAAGGAGGGTCACAGAACAGATGCATGATAACAGAACAGATGAATTCGGGTTTATAGTATAATGAGCTCACAACTTCATGTTCGGAGGGAATGTAAAATTGCAGTCGCCACAAAAGGATCATCCGCTGCTGTACCGACAGGTCTACGATCATATTGTTGCAAGGATTCAGCGGGGAGAACTTGCGGCCCATGACAAGCTGCCATCGATCCGGATGCTGGCCGGGGAGCTGCAGGTCCATCGGCTCACCGTTTTTCGCGCTTACCAGCTGCTGAAGGAGGAAGGAACGGCTTATGTGAAGGAAAAGTCCGGATATTATGTCGCTCCAGTGCATGAAATAATGGGACTGCCAACTTATGAAAAGAGCTCCAGTGCGGCCCGAGCCTATCAGAACGAGATGTCCGTCATTCAGCGTGTGCCTTCCGTCTATCAATTCTCGCAGGCGCTGATTGATCCCAATCTGCTGCCCAATCTGTATCTGTCCCAGTATGTCAAAGAGGTGTTTGACCGCTATCCGAAAATGATCGGCACGTATTCGGATCTGCAGGGGGATCCTGAACTCAGGGAATTTCTGTCCGAATACATGACCGGACGGATGAAGGTGAGCGTGACGGCGGACGAGTTGATCATCACGTCCGGTGCGCAGCAGGCCATCGACCTGCTGGCCCGGCTCTACATCCGCCCACTGGATGCCGTGATGGTGGAGCGGCCGACCTACAGCGCGGCCCTGGATATTTTTCGCGCGCAGGGTGCCCGTTTTCTCCCCGTCGATATTTCGCCGGGCGGGTACGACCTTGGCCAGGTGGAGGAGACGATGAAACGGTACAAGCCGCGCTTTTTCTATATGAATCCGACCTTTCATAACCCGACGGGCTATTCAGTTCCTTCAGGTCAGCGGAAGCAGCTCGTCGCCCTGGCCGAGAAATATCAGTGCCTGCTGGTTGAGGACGACACGTTTCGCGACATTTATTTCGGCGAGCCTCCGGCATTGCCTCTGTTCACCTATGACACGGAGGGATGGGTAGTCTATTTGAGCAGCTTCAGCAAATACGTGGCTCCGGGCCTCCGGATCTGTGCCGTGGTAGGTCGAAGCTCGGTCATCCAGCCGCTGTTAACGCTGAAGTCGCTTGCAGATAACGGCTCGCCGCTTGTCAATCAAAAGCTGTTTCTGCACTATTTCGGATCGGAGCGGATGCAGAACCATTTGGAGAAGCTCCGGATTGCCCTTCAGATCCGCCGGGATCTGATGATTGGGGCGCTGCAGGACTCCGGCTGGCAGTGGACTGTGCCTCATGGCGGACTCAACCTGTGGGTGAAGCTCCCGGATTATCTCTCCGTGGATACGTTATGGAAGCACGCTACCTCTGAAGCGGTTTCGTTCGTTCCGGGAGCGGTGTTTGATCCGAAGGGCGAAATGCGCTCTTGGATCCGATTAAGCTACAGCTTTGTCAATGAGGAGCAGATTCGGACGGGCATGCGGCTTCTGACCGACTTGGCGGGCAGGTTGGACGGTAGATAGACCTCCTTTCACCGCATCGAAAAAATCGTCATGAACTTTCGGGACTGACACGGTACAATAATGGAGGGAGCGGAATAACCAGAACCTGACCAGCCAGCTGCTCAGCAGGCGGGAAGGAACGGCAGACGCTCCAAATGATCGAATATAGAGAGGTGGACTTATATCATGGCTTTGATTCAATGTCACTTTTTTTCGGACGTGCTGCAGCTCAGCACTTCCATGACGGTCATTCTTCCGCAGCAGACCCGACATCAGATCGGAATGCAGAACAATACGTTTGCGGACAAGCACCCGACACTGTATCTGCTCCATGGATTGTCGGACGACGATTCCATCTGGCTGCGCAGAACGTCAATTGAGCGTTATGTGGCATCGACGGGACTGGCGGTCGTGATGCCTCAGGTGCACCGCAGTTTTTATACGGACATGGCTTACGGAAACAAGTACTGGACGTTTATCAGCGAGGAGCTGCCGAGCATTGCCCGCTCTTTCTTCCCGCTGTCGGCGGAGAGGGAGGACAATTTCGTCGCAGGGCTGTCCATGGGAGGTTATGGAGCGTTTAAATTGGCGCTAAGCAAACCGGAGAGCTTTGCGGCCGCGGCTTCGCTGTCGGGTGCGATGAACGGTCTAAAAGCCCCGGAAGAACCAGACCATTTCCCGGATTATAAGCTGATTTACGGCGACAAGCCGGAAAAGAACCGTGAGGAGGACTTGTTCTGGCTGATGCAGCAGTGTGCAAAGTCGGAAGGGCCGAAACCGATGCTGTACCAATGCTGCGGCACTGAGGATTTTCTGTATGAGGACAACGTCATTTTCCGCGAGGCATGCAAGCAGTCGGGGCTCGACTATACATACGAAGAAGGCCCGGGAAGCCACGAATGGGGTTATTGGGACGCTAAGATCCAAGACGTGCTCGCCTGGCTTCCACTGAAAAACAACGCATAACTCGAGGATCGGGATACTTGCTAAAACAGACCGAGGCATATGATATGTGCCGAGGTCTGTTTTTTTGTATTCCTTTTCGCAGCTCAGAGATTCGGATCCTTGTCTAGAATAACCTGTCCACGGAAAGGGTAATGTTATACAGAAACAGCCCAAGAAATGGATAAGGAGTGAGCGACCGATGGGAAACATGACGGCGATGGGAAACGCCAATCTGAATTCCGGCACAACAGGGAAAAGCCTCGGCCAGTATATGTTTGATTGCTTAAAACTCGAGGGAATCACCGAAATTTTCGGCGTGCCCGGGGATTATAATTTTACCTTGCTTGATACGCTGGAGCGGTATAACGGCATTCAATTTATCAATGGAAGAAATGAATTGAACTCGGGATACGCGGCAGACGCTTATGCAAGGATCAAAGGCATATCGGCGCTGATTACGACGTTCGGCGTCGGAGAACTCAGCGCCTGCAACGCGGTCGCCGGGGCGAACAGTGAGCATGTGCCACTGATCCATATCGTCGGGTCCCCGCCGGACAAGGATCAGAAGGAACATAAGCTGATGCACCATACCTTGATGGACGGCAATTTTGACGTCTTTCGCAAGGTGTATGAGCCGATTACGGCCTACACGGCCGTCGTCACGCCGGAGAATGCCGAGATCGAAATTCCGACCGCAATCCGGATTGCCAAGGAAAAGAAAAAGCCGGTCTATCTGGTGATCGCCGACGACTTGGTCTCTAAGCCGGTCATCGCAAGGGGTGAGCCGACACCGCCAAGACCGTCGTCCAACCTGACGACCCTTCAAGCGGCGGCGAATCAGGCGCGTCAGCTTCTTGATCGAGCGCGCAATCCGGTTTTGCTGGTCGACGTCAAGGCGATGCGTTTCGGGCTTCAAACGGCGGTGCGCCAGCTGGCTGACGCCTTGAATATTCCGGTGGCGACGATGATGTTCGGTAAAGGGGCGTTCGATGAGTCCCACCCAAACTATATCGGAGTGTACGGAGGTTCGTTCGGCACGCCTGAAGTACAAACCGTGGTGGAACAGGCGGATTGCGTCGTATCAGTCGGCATGGTATGGGCGGACAGCAACACAGGCACGTACACCGCCAAATTGAATCCGCTCGTAACCGTGGATATTCAGCCCTCAATGGTCAAGGTGGGAGGGGCGGAGTTCCCGAACGTGCTGGCAGCCGACGTACTGCTTGAACTGCAAAAGATCGGCTATAAAGGCAGCGGAGCGGCCGGCAAGGCGGCGTTTCCGTATGATCAGGTTACCGGTGAACCCAGCGCGCCGCTGCTCGCCTCGACATACTATCCAAGGATTCAGCGCATGCTGAAAGATGGCGATGTCGTCATTGCCGAGACCGGAACGTTCTATAACGGCATGGCTTATGTGCGGCTGCCCCGGAACGTCACGTATATTACGCAGGGAGGCTGGCAGTCGATCGGCTACGCCACGCCGTCAGCCTATGGTGCCTGCATCGCCGCCCCAGAGCGCAGGGTGCTGCTGTTTACGGGGGACGGCTCGCTACAGCTGACTGCGCAGGAGATCAGCTCGATGCTGTTTTACGGCTGTAAGCCGATCATTTTCGTTCTGAACAATGACGGATACACCATCGAAAAATATTTGAACGTGAAGACGGAGAATCAGCGCTATAACCAAATTCCGCGCTGGTCATACACCAAGCTGGCCGAAGCCTTCGGCGGTGAGGCGTTTACGGCGACGGTGCGGACGAACGGGGAGCTCGAGCAGGCGTTCGCCGAGGCGGACCGGGAGCGGGCCGGAAAGCTCTGCATCATCGAAATGATCGCCGCCGATCCGATGGATGCGCCGGAATATATGCGGCGGATGCGGGATTACATGGAGGAACAGGCAAAGAAGGGCCAGAAATAAAGCAATTGAGAGTGCTGCCGGGAGGTTCATGATGAACTTCCAGGCAGCATTTTTTGTTGTAATCAAGGCATCCGGGATGAAGCTGAAATCTACTTGTGCGACCGGGACTATAGGCATGTTCAGAATTTGTACAGTCGAATCTTGTAGACTATATAGAATGAACTAAAGAAATGAATGTTGCCGTGCCGTATGGGTCGTTATAACAGGGGTTAAATGCAAACTCTAGTTCATTCAATCTAGTTCTATAAACATAGATAATTGGAGTGGTTATTAGGATGTTAGACCGTTATTTTACAGAAATGCGTAAACATAATCATGAGGATGAATTGCGTTACCGTTATTTGATCAGAGGGGTAAAACTGCTGCTGGAACAACGAAAGTCGGAGAACTCCAAGGGGATTCAGCGATTGAGAAGGCACCGGCAGTCCGATTCGATCCAACCGGGAACCTGGGATTAACGTTCGGATGTCGAAAAATTGACATCTTTTTGTCATTTGTTAAATAGGGTTTACGCGTTATTCTTTTTGTAGGACTTAAGAGTGTGTCGAAGGAGCATATCTATGAAAGTAATGAAAGACTTTTCGCCCAGAAAATCCGCCGCATGGCTGGTCCTCGCAGTCTTAGCATTGAGCATGCTGTCAGGATGCACTTGGTTGGGGAGAGGCGATACGGACGGCGGCACGAAAACGACTGCGGCAGATAAGCCGGTTCAGCGTTATACCGGTGAAATGAGCCAAGCCGTATCTCTGGTATATACGGCCAGCCAGGATCTTGCCTTAACGTTTAACGGGATGGCAGACGCCCAAACGATGGACAAGCTTCTTGATCAACTGGATGCCCGCGGAATAAAAGCAACCTTCTTTTTGCCGGGGATGCGGGTTGCGGAGGAACCGGATATCGCCCGCAAAATTTTGTCCCGGGGACATGAAATCGAGAACAACACGCTGAATGCGGTTGACATGAGCCGGATGGATTACGGACAGATCTACAAGGAAATCCATTTGGCCGACGATGTCATCCGCAAGCAAACCGGGGTCACTCCGAAGTTTGTAAGGACGCAAACCGGGGCAATCAGCGACGATCTTCGGCTGGCTGCAGCCCAGAGCGGACAGCAGTCGGTCATATCCTACAGTCTGTTTTTACATAATTGGAAGACGGAAACCCCTCAGCAAAAAAAGAACTATATCCGGAAATACATCAACCGCGGGGGGATTGTGGCGATCGACCTGGCGGAGAACCGGAGCCTGAATGAATCGGTAGACCTGATCGCCGCGGAAGCTTCGGCAGCCGGGTATCATTTTGTTACCCTGGACAAGCTGATCACCATGGGCGGTGCACGTAAACCGGCCGACACGGTTCAAGGCTATCAGGCTGCGAAGTATAACACGGAATACGCCAAAGCAGATTACAATCTCGTCTACAGCCACAAAACCGACAAGAAAGAAATCGCCCTCACCTTTGACGATTGGGGCACGGACGAAACGATCACGAAGCTGCTTCATATTTTGGATCAGTACCATGTGAAGGGTACGTTTTTTTTGCGTGCGGACGGTGTGGAGAAAAATCCGAACCTGGCGCGGGCGATCGCCCAAGCAGGGCATGACGTCGGAAATCACACGTACAGCCATCCGGTCCTGACCAAGCTCAGCGTCAAGCAGCTGCAAGATGAAGTGGTCAAGGCGCACCGCGTCATTACGGATGCGATCCAGGAACAGCCTGCGATGCTGTTCCGGCCGCCGACCGGCGATATTGATGACCGCACGGCCAAGATTATCGCGGCGGCCGGTTACCGGAATATCGTTGATTTCGATATCGATCCGAATGATTGGAACCGGGAGCGCACCGCTCCGCAAATCGTGAATTCGGTTCTCCAGCAAAGCCATAGCGGCGGAATAATCCTGCTGCATTCGCTGGACGATACCCACACGGCTGAGGCGCTGCCGGGC
This sequence comes from Paenibacillus sp. XY044, assembly GCF_002257645.1. Taxonomy (GTDB): domain Bacteria; phylum Bacillota; class Bacilli; order Paenibacillales; family Paenibacillaceae; genus Paenibacillus_AQ. Next base: position 1,045,909 of record NZ_NQMO01000001.1, read on the forward strand.
ATCATTCAAAACTTGCGGAAACAAGGATACACGTTCGTGAAACTGTCCGATTGGATTCCGAATTAATGGAATTCAGCAGTCAATGATAGATAGATGGAGATGGAATATGTCAAAACCAAATCAAAATGTGCTGAACGTCTTCAATACGGTAGCGGTCATTGGACTCGGGTATGTGGGCCTTCCCCTCGCACAGGCGTTTTCGCAAAAGATACGGGTGATCGGCTTTGATGTCAACCCGGGCAAGATCAGCCGGCTGCAGGAGGAAGCCCCTCCGGATGTGGAGATGTCCGAGGATGACATAAGCCCGGCATTTGCGGGATTGGAATTTACATCGGACGAAGAGCGGCTCAGCGAAGCCAGGTTTTATGTGATTGCCGTGCCAACGCCGGTTCAAAGCGGTAACGTGCCGGATTTACGGTTTGTGGAAGCAGCGAGCCGCATGGTCGGCAGGAAGCTCCGCCAAGGGGCGGTCGTGGTCTATGAATCGACCGTTTATCCAGGCGTAACCGAAGAAATTTGCGTTCCGATCCTGGAGGCGGAGTCGGGCCTTCGCTGCGGGAAGGATTTTAAAGTCGGATATTCGCCGGAGCGGATCAATCCCGGCGATGACGTTCACCGGCTCGACAATATCGTCAAGATTGTCTCGGGTATGGACGAGGAATCGCTCGGAATCATCGCCGGCATGTACGAACAGATCATTGATGCCGGCGTATACCGGGCGGAAAGCATCAAGGTGGCTGAAGCGGCGAAGGTCATTGAAAATGCCCAGCGGGACATCAATATCGCCTTTATGAACGAGCTATCCATGCTGTTTCATCAGATGGGCATTGACACCCAGGAGGTGCTGCGCGCCGCGGGGACGAAGTGGAATTTCCTGAATTTTGTTCCCGGTCTGGTCGGAGGTCACTGCATAGGAATCGATCCGTATTACTTGACCTACAAGGCGGAGGATAGCGGCATCCGCTCACGGATCATTCTGGCAGCACGGCATATCAACGATGGGATGGGCAAATATGTCGCGGAGCAGCTGATCAAGATGCTCGTAAGACAGCGCCTGGACCTACGCGACGTTAAGGTCGGCGTGCTCGGCCTGACATATAAGGAAGATTGCTCCGATATCCGTAATTCCAAAGTGGTGGATATCGTCAGAGAGCTTCAGGATTACGGCATTGAGCCTCTGATCGTCGATCCGCTGGTGGATCCACAAGCAGCTTACGCCGAGTATGGGCTGGAGATGTCGCGAATGGAGAATCTGCAGGACCTTCATGTACTGGTCACGGCCGTTCCGCATCAATGCTTTGCTGGCATGAGATATGCGGATATGGATGCGATGTTCAGGAAGGACTCGGTAAAAATATTGCTGGACGTCAAAGGAGTTTATGACAAGGCGGAGTTCGAGCGTCAAGGATATATTTATTGGCGGCTGTAACGAGAGCAGATGGGAGAAACAAGAATCGTGTTCAAACGAAAGAAAAAACAAACGGATGAGGTTCTCACCTTACCCCGGACGGACCGGCGGATCTTATCGCAAGTTCCCGACCCGGAACAAATCCGCAGCTCGGTTGACCGGAGAGGATCGCGGGACAACGATGCGGAACATTTAAGTTCGGATTATATGGAAAGGATGCGGAAGCTCAGCCTCCGGTACGAGGCGGATTTTCCCGTGCTGCTGACCTGGGGGAAAGGAAAGGGTCGAAGAAAACTGAAAACCAAAGCGGCCGATATCTCTTCGACGGGCCTCCTGTTGAAACTGCCGCTGACGACGGATCAGATCCAGCCGGGCAGTAAAGTGTCCATGCACTTTGAAATTCCGGCAGGAACCATGCCGGAAGGGTATGAATCCAAGGTGGACATCGAAGGGGTCGTCGTCCGGACCTTTGAACGCGGAACGGGCAGGGATGCCGTTCCGATGGCGGCCTTTGAGTTCGTCAAACCGCTGCATGAATATTTTCAGCGCAGACGCTGGGGGTATTCCGTGTATACGGCCAGCGGGCTGCTGCTGCTCGCAGCCGTTTTCGTGCTGCTGCTGCGGGCAGAGAGTATCATCTATTTTAAGTACAATTTCCTGCTTTATTTATACAGCCTGATCGCCGCGGCGTTTCTGTTGACGAGGTACTTATTCGGAACTTTATACCGGGACGTGCCTGTAAATCCGGATTATACGCCGGGCGTATCGATCATTATTCCGTGCTTCAACGAAGAGAGGTGGATCCACAGGACGATCATCAGCTGTATGAATCAGGACTATCCGGTGGACAAGCTGGAGGTCATCGTTGTGGATGACCGTTCTACTGACCGGTCTGCGGAACAGATTCAGAAGACGATCGACCTGCTTTATCAGGAAGCCGACCGTTTTCAGACCAAAGAGCGGCTGCGGATGCATATCCTCCCCGAAAACGGGGGGAAAAGGAAAGCCTTGGTCGAGGGGGTTCGGATGGCGAAGCACGACTTGGTCGTGTTCGTGGATTCCGACAGTTTTCTGGACCCGCAGGCCATCAAGCATCTTGTGCAGCCGTTCCAGGATCCACGGATGGGCGGGGTCGCCGGCCGGACGGATGTGGAGAATAAGTATACCAACTCCATTACCAAGCTTCAGACGGTGCGCTATTACATCGCATTCCGTATCATGAAAGCAGCGGAGTCCTGGTTTGACAGCGTCACCTGCCTATCGGGGCCGCTCTCCTGTTACAAGAAGAGGCTCGTACTGAAGCATGCCGACGCCTGGCTGAACCAAAAATTTCTGGGGCAGCCGGCTACTTTCGGCGACGACCGCAGTATGACCAACTATATTCTGAAGACGCACCGGACGGGGTACCAGGATAAGGCGATTTGCTCGACGATCGTTCCATCGGAGATGAATGTCTTTCTGAAGCAGCAGATGCGCTGGAAACGTTCCTGGCTGAGGGAGTCATTAAGGGCGGCCGGATTTATTTGGCGCAAGGAACCGTTTATGGTGCTCTTCTTCTACATCGGCGTCATCGTCCCGATCGCCGCGCCGCTGATCGTACTCTACAACCTGCTGTATGTGCCCATTTTCCACCATGTGTTTCCGGGGACGTTCTTAATGGGGCTTCTGCTGATGTCCCTGCTGATGAGTCTGGCCCATCTTTTGTTCCGTAAAAGCAAGCTGTGGGTATTCGGCTTCGTCTTTTGCTTTTTCTATGAAATGGTGCTGCTCTGGCAAATGCCGGTCGCCTGGTTCACCTTCTGGAAATCGACCTGGGGGACAAGGGAAACGCCGCAGGACATTGAGGCGAGAAATAAAAAAGCCGCAAGAAAAAACCGAAAAAATACGAAGACGGAAGTGCCGCTGTGAACCGGCGGAACCGTGGAATTTAAATGAGGATGCAGGATGAAAAAAGGAAAACGCAGCGATGCGTTCAACGTGAAGCGCAAAAACCGGCGGAAGTGGATCAAAACCTGGATTCAGCTCTTCTTGGTAGTCATTGTCGTGGTTCTGATCTATCAAGCCGTCGCAAGAACCGATCGCTACGCCGAACCGGACAAGTCGGCTTGGCATAATCGAAGCGGGTTCGTCGCCCTGTCTTATTATGGGGTCAGTCGTACCGGTACGCCGATTCTGATCGATAAAGAACAGCTTAAAGCCCAGCTTCAAACCCTCCATGATCAAGGCTATGTCACCGTATCGCAGCAGGATATACTCGATTTCTATCAAAAGGGAAAGGCACTGCCGGACAAAGCACTGTTTTTGTCCTTTGAGGACGGGCGCAACGACTCCAGTCTTTATGCCCAGCCCTTGTTGGAGCGATACAACGATAAGGCCACCTTCCTCACCTATGCAAACAAAATGGGGGACGGGGATCATAAATTCGTGCAGCCCAAGGAACTTCGCAGCATGATGAAAAGCGGCTATTGGGAAATGGGGACTAACGGTTACCGTTTGACCTACATCAATATTTTCGATAAAAACGGCAATTATATCGGCGTCAAAGACGAAAACAAGCTAAACAGCAAGGAAGAAATTGAGCACTATAATCACTACCTCATGGATTTTATCCGCGATGAAAATATGATACCGCTCGAGGACCGGGGTACGATGCAGGAGCGGATCAGCAAAGATTATCAGCTGATGGATACGGTCTATACCGACAAGCTCGGTTTTGTGCCCGGTGTCTATATGATCATGCATGCGAACGCCCTGTACGGGAGCATGAACCCGCTTGTGGCGGATGTGAACGACCGTGATATCCGTTCGCTGTTTCAGATGCATTTTAACCTGGAAGGCAGTGCGTTCAACGGTCCTTCGCAGGATGTATATAACCTGAGCCGCGTGCAGCCTGAGCCTTACTGGTCAACCAACCATCTCTTGATGAAAATCGGCAAGGACAGCGGTCAGCAGATGACTTACGTAACCGGAGACCGGAAGCAGTCCGGGCAGTGGAAGCTGGCCGGAGGCGCCGCCGAATTCAAGGATAACCGGATCGTGCTGACTTCGCCGCCGGGCGGGGAAGGCAAGCTTTTGCTGAATCAAGGAGAAGTAGCACCGGTGGATTTCACCTTAAGCGCCAAGGTTTCCGGCAACGTGGTCGGCAAACAATCTTTTTACTTGAGGGACCCTGGAGACGGGCAGCAGTACGTGCGTGTAACGCTGGACCGCAATGAAATCCAGGTGGAGCAGAAGCTTTCCGGCTCGCCGGTGGCCGTCTTGGGCAAATACAAGCTGAATCCGGTCAAGTGGTCTTCGGAAGACCGCGCCTTTGACAAGGCGACGGTGTATTCCTTGGAGGAAGCACAGGCAGGCGCCAAGTCCGATGACGAGGATGAATATCCCGTTAACATCAAAAATACCCGGCAGATTCAGATGAAACTGTCGGGTGATCGGCTTGAGGTCATCGTAGATGGGCAGCCCGTTCTGCAAGCTTCGATTGCTCCTTCGCTGAAGGGTGGCGCCGTGGGGCTGGGATCAGCCTATAGTCCGCAAAACACCAAGGACGACATCTATGACGGAATCTTCGAGGATATTGCTGTGACAACGGGCAATGCGGTGGACGGAAAAACCTCGGTGTGGTATACGAATAAGCTGCTCGGCTGGAGAAAAATCACGGCACAGGTCGAGCATGCGATGGATGCGACGATCGATTGGGCCATCGATACGTTCTGACGGAAAGCAATTTCTAAGCGAAATGGAAGTGAGATTTAGAAGATGCGTATGAAGCAAATGGCTCAATCCGCATGGATAACGTTGGTGCTTGTCATCGTGGCCGTTTTGGTCGGGTTCAGCATTTGGGAGAAGCGCCCGGCCGTACAGACAGCACCTCCACCGGCCAAGATCCCTGTGGACCTTACAGCATGGGTAGTGGATTGGCAGTGGGAGCCCGGGCTCACGGATGCAGGGGAGCTGGGTAAAGCTCTACACCGCCTTCAGGCGTTTGCCGCTTATTTTGATGAATCGGACCGCCTTTATTTTACGAAGGCGTTCGAGGAGGGGCTTCCACGAATCCGGGAAACGGCGGAGGCCGCTGACATCGGAGAGGTGGACTTGACTCTCGTTAACGATATCGTGCGCCAGGATGGCAGCGAGTCCCCAAAAGACCCGGAGCTGGTATCGCGGCTGGTTTCCACGAAGGAAGGGCGGGAGAAGCATATCGCTGAGATTGAGGCCCTGCTCGATCAATACGCGTTTCAAGGGGTGGAGATCGATTATGAGCGCATCCAGGACAAGGACTGGGGCCACATGACCGCTTTTTACCGGGAATTGTACGAGCGGCTGCAGGCCAAGGGGAAATCGCTCCGCATCGTGCTGGAATCCCGTGCTCCCGTCGAAACGCTTACGCTGCCCGAAGGGCCCGAATACGTGATGATGGCGTACAATCTTTACGGTACGCACAGCGGGCCGGGACCCAAAGCGGACAAGGACTTTCTGAAGAAGCTGGCCAAGCGGATAAAAGCGGTTCCGGGCGATAAAGCGATCGCCATTGCGGCCGGAGGGTTTGACTGGCATGGGGATCAAGTGGCTGCAGTCACCGAACAGCAGGCCGTCCGGATTCGATATACGAACGGTTCGGAGCTGAAACGGGACGCGGCCAGCGGGAGCCTGCACTATCAGTACACCGACGATCAGAACGCGAGGCATACGGTGTGGTATGCGGACGGTACAACCTTGACTTCCTGGATCGACACACTGCGTCAAGCAGGAATCACTCATGTGGCCGTATGGAGGCTGGGGGAGCTCGGAGGCAGTACTTTGGATAAGCTGGTTCAAGCTGCCGAAACGGCAAAATAGTAAAGAAGAAGCCGCTGGCGCTTAAGCGCCAGCGGCTTAATAATGGATTTCATGAGCACCCATGGAGGCATGGGTGCTCATGTATTTTTTCGGAGAGATGCCGCAGGCGGACTTAAAAGCTTTGCTGAAAGCGTAAATGCTGCTGTACCCAACCTGCTCGGCGATCGTGGGCAGGGACAGACGGCTGTACATCATCAGCTCTTTGGCCCGCTCCATCCGGTACCGAATCTGGAATTGGTGCGGGGATACGTCATACGTCTGTTTGAATACGCGCGAAAAGTGATAGAGGCTCAGACAAGCCATTTTGGACAAATCCTCCAGCCGGATCACCGAATCGTAATGCTCCATGATGTGGGTAACCGCCCGCTCCATCGCAGCTTGATGCAGCAATAGCTGGCCGTGCCCGGCAGCCTTCAGGCCCTTGATCATCAGGTACAGAATGTCCAGCACGAGAGATTTCTGCAGCAAAGGAAATTCAGCATCCCGGCGTTCGTAGGCGTAGATGAGACGCATCAGCTTCTGATGAATTTCCGCATAGTTCTGAACCCGGATGAGATGGGGAATCTCCAGCGCGGAACCCAGCCAATCCGGCCGGATCCACGAAAGCTCTTGCGGGCTGCAATCCGCCCGCAGCTTGAAGTTGATCGGGACGTCCTCGTAATCCTCGTAATGCAGGGCGTCGAAATGGATATGCGGCATCCAGCAGGGGCCTCTGGAACGGACAAATTCATGCTCAATTCCGGGCTTAAACAGCAACAGATCGCCTGGATACACGGTCAATGAATCCCCTGCAATCCGGATGTCGAGCTCGCCTTGCTCAACATACAGCAGTTCGTAATCAAATATGATCCGCGGCGCCAGTTTCATGCGGTCAACCTTGTGGTGCCACGCCCTTCGTACATAGGGGGACAAGGCTTGCAGCAGCTGTTGTCGGTCCATACGCTCTGATAGCTCCCTCCTTTGAATGATCCCATGCTCCGGGAATCCTCTCTTTCAGCGGTTCTTTATTCTGACAATAGCAAGAATGGATAACAAATAACAAGTCCCAACATCGATATGGAGGGGGAACGTCTGTAGAATGACTTGTAACCGCTTTAATGAACAACCGATTTGAGAGATGACAGGAGAGATGAACATGGAACCATTTAACGGGCTGAACATGGGGCTGGGCAATTTATTCCGGATGTCCTCCGCTCAGACAAGATCGATCAGCGCGGAAAATTTTACGGGAGCCAAGGGACAGGGCGGAATGGCTACCCAGGGGACCGGAGCGAATGCCGGCCGGGATTTGGGTCAGGGATGGAAATTATCGCCTTCGGTGGAGATCAAGGCGGGCGAAGAGTTTACGGCCGCGGATATCGACGGACCCGGGGCCATTCAGCATATTTGGCTGACCTGCTTTCCGGACAGCTGGCGGCATCTGATCCTGCGCTTTTACTGGGATGATGAAAAGGAGCCTTCCGTAGAAGTGCCTGTCGGCGACTTTTTCTGCAACGGCTGGTGTGAACGGAGCAATGTCAACTCCCTGCCTGTGGCGGTAAATCCCGCCGGCGGGATGAATTGCTACTGGGTCATGCCGTTCCGCAGGAAGGCTCGGGTTACCGTTGAGAACCGAATGGACAAACCCGTGGTGCTGTATTACCAGTTCACTTATACGCTGACCGAGGTGCCGGAGGATGCGGCCTATTTTCACGCCCATTGGCGCCGGAGCAATCCTCTGCCGTATAAGCAGGATCACGTGCTTCTGGATGGCGTGAAGGGGAGAGGCCAGTACGTCGGCACCTACATAGCCTGGCAAGTCAACAACACCGGATGGTGGGGAGAAGGCGAAATCAAGTTCTTTATGGACGGCGACCGCGACTTCCCGACGATTTGCGGCACCGGAACCGAGGACTATTTTGGCGGCGCCTGGAACTTTGAGCATCCGCAAGGCCAGTACGGCGCATACTCTACCGCTTATTTGGGCTTTCATCAGCAAATCAGGCCGGACGGCCTGTACCGGAGCCAGCAGCGATTCGGCATGTACCGCTGGCATGTCATGGATCCGATCCGGTTTGAAGAGGACTTGAAGGTGACGATCCAGGCGCTCGGTTGGCGTTCCGGCGGCCGTTATTTGCCGCTGCAGGACGATATCGCGTCCGTCGCTTTCTGGTATCAGTCCGAGCCGCATACGGCGCATCCGCCGCTGCCGGATAATGATGGACTGGAGGTCATTTAATCTCCTCCCTTTTCCGATCTCGCGTGCATAATGCGGTTTACAATGGCCGAAAATGGTGTTAAGATGATCAAAATCATAACGGAATGAAAACGCGGTGAAGAGAAGAGTAAATGACGCGGACAGCCTTGCAGAGAGCTCCGGCAGCTGTGAAGGAGCAGGCCGTCCGTCATTGAAACAAGCCTCCGAGCGGCGCATCGGAAGAAGGACTCTCATGTCTCCGGATGGTGCGACAGGAGCTCCTGTTACAGAGCTAGGGTATAAGCATGCAGGCAAGCCGTACCCGAAGAGGCGGATGTAGCGATAGATCCGCGAACCGGGGTGGCACCGCGAAATAAAATCTCGTCCCCAAGACGTCAGCGTCTTGGAGGCGGGATTTTTTTGTTTTCATTTTGATTTTTGCGAGCAGGAGGGTGCAGTTTATGGAAGAGAAGGTTAGAAAAGAAGAGATGGTGGATTTTTTGACGAAAACCGTGATGGAGGACGTGGAGAACGGAGCGTACTCAAGGCCCATCGCGACCCGGTTTCCGCCAGAGCCGAACGGTTACCTGCATATCGGAAGCGCCTATGCGATTCACGTGAACGCAGCGATTGCCGAAGCATTCCACGGGACAATGAATCTGCGGTTTGACGACACGAATCCGTTGAAGGAAGATATGAAATATGTGGAGGCGATCCGGGAGGATGTCCGGTGGCTTGGTCTTGATCTGCCGGTGTACTTTGGCTCAGATTACGCGGAAGAGATTTTCGAAGCGGCTTTGAAGCTGATCCGTAAAGGAAAAGCCTATGTCTGCGATTTGTCAGCGGAAGAAATGACCGAATATCGCGGTACGCTCACGGAGCCCGGAAGGAACAGTCCTTACCGCGAGCGGTCGGTGGAAGACAATCTGTCCTTGTTCCGTCAAATGAGGGAAGGCAGATTCCCGGACGGAGCCAAGGTGCTGCGGGCCAAAATCGACATGTCTTCGCCCAACATCAACTTGAGGGACCCGGCCTTATACCGCATCATCCACGCCGAGCATTACCGGACGGGGAGTGATTGGTGCATTTATCCGATGTATGACTTTGCCCATCCGATCCAGGATGCGATCGAAGGCATTACGCATTCGCTGTGCTCCGCGGAATTCAGGGATCACCGACCCCTGTACGATTGGGTGCTCCGCGAGCTCGAAGTGCCGGAACCCCCGAAGCAGCGGGAATTCGGACGGTTGAACGTGTCCGGCATGGTCACGAGCAAAAGGTACATCAGGGAACTGGTCGAAGGCGGTTTCGTCGACGGCTGGGATGATCCCCGCCTTCCGACCTTGAAGGGGCTGCGGCGCAGGGGCGTCACGCCGGAAAGCCTCCGGAGGTTCATGCATGAAGTGGGCATGCTGAGGCTGAGCAGCACGGTGGATGCCGCGATGCTGGACCACTTTATCCGCCAGGATTTAAAGGAGAAGTCCGTCCCTGTTATGGCCGTGCTTGATCCGCTAAAAGTCGTCATTACGAATTATCCGCAGGATCAGGCGGAAATGCTGCATCTCAGCCACAGCGACGCCGATCCGACGCTCGGCAGCAGGGACGTCCCCTTCTCCGGAGAATTGTATATCGAGCGGGAGGATTTTATGGAACATCCGGTACCTGGCTTTCACCGCCTGTATCCGGGAAGCGAGGTTCGATTGAAGGGGGCATACTATTTAAAATGCCATCAAGCCGTCAAAGATCCGGAGACGGGAGAAGTGGTGGAACTGCACTGCACGTACGATCCTGAGACGAAAAGCGGTACCGGGTTCAGCGGCAGAAAGGTGAAATCGACGATTCATTGGGTTTCTGCCGCACATGGCATTCCCGCCGAGATCCGCTTGTACGGCAGCCTTCTGAAAGATGCTGCATCTGTGGCGGAATCGGATAATGTTTGGGCGGAACTGGTGTCTCCTGATTCCCGAATCATATTCAGTCATGCCGTGATGGAGCCATGGATGAAAACGGCTTCGCCGGATGCCAAATACCAGTTTATCCGCCAAGGTTACTTCTGCCTGGATCACAAAGATCTGGCCGGGCCGGTACCGGTGTTCAATCGGATCGTTTCACTCAAAGATGGGTGGAAAAAACACTAGGAGGTCTTTCTACGATGAAAATTCATGAACTCACGATTAATACGCAGAATTTTGCAGAGATGAAGCAGTTTTACGGCGAGAAGCTCGGACTTCCATTGGCCGGGGGACAGGCGGACAGGGTCACATTCCAAGCGGGTGAAAGTCAGCTTATTCTGAAACAGGCGGCAACGCCAGGCGAAAATTCAATGTATCATATCGCCTTTACGATACCGACCAATCAGCTTGGCGGTGCGAAAGAATGGGTCGCTCAGCGTGGAATTACGCTGTTCCGCAATGAAGACGGGGATCAATTCCATTTTGATAACTGGAATGCCGATGCCCTGTATTTTTACGATCCCGATGAGAATCTGATTGAATTCATTGCCCATCATTCCTTTGATAACGACGCAAATGGAGTTTTCACAAGCAGCCAGCTGCTGCGGATCAGTGAAATTGGGCTCCCTGTTGATGAGGTGGCCGCCGCGGTGGAACGGATCCAAGCGACGCTGGGACTTTCCATGTGGAGCGGTGACGGACGGCAATTTGCTGCCATGGGCGACGCTGAAGGCCTGTTGATTGTAGTGAACCGCAATCGGCCCTGGTTTCCGGATGGGAGGGCACCGGTTGTGAGCGGGGCGCGGGTTGTTATGAAGGCACAAAGCAGCGGGCAACTTTTGCTGCAGGCAGACCAGTACGATATTCAGTCTCGATAATTAACCGGCACTTTTCTGCGGGGTGAAGTCCGGGGACGTCGTGATATAATAAGGAACAATTCTAATAGACAAAGTCAAAAGGCAGGGAGTTATGGCCAACATTCACGAAATCGCCAGACGAGCCGGTGTCTCGGTATCCACGGTGTCCCGGGTTCTCAACCAGCATCCGTATGTTTCCGATGAGAAAAGAGCCGCCGTGCAGCGAGCCATCGACGAACTGGATTACACGCCAAACCGCAATGCGGTCGATTTGATCCGTGGCCGTACCCGCAACATCGGTGTGATCATCCCGTACAACAACAACCCGGCTTTCGACCGGATGCTTAGCGGCGTATTGAACAGATCGGTAGAGGAAGATTACACGGTGACGGTGCTTCCAACCCGGTATGATCCGGGGAAAGAGATTGAGTATTTGACTATGCTGAAAAATAAACTGCTCGACGGCATGATTATCACATCCCGTGCTAACGATTGGCCGTCCATTATCCCCTTTACGGGATATGGACATATTGTAGCCTGCGAATATACGGAATTCGAGGAAATCGGCTGCGCCTACATTGATCGGTACGCCGCGACACTCGAGGTGTTCCGTTTCCTAAAAAACAATGGACATGCCGATGTTGCATTCACGACGGCAAGAGGGGATGCGAGCATCAGCACCCGGCTGACGATGCAGGCTTACCGGGACGTTTTTGGGGAAATACCGCCAGGGCGCTGCATTGAGGGATGCACGACGATGGTGGATGGAATAGAGGCAGCCTGTCAGATTGTCGAGGGAAAAGAGCGTCCGACCGCCGTATATGCCAACGGGGACGAGGTGGCGGCCGGGATCCATCAATACGTGCTCTCTGCCGGACTGCGGATACCGGATGACATCGTGATCGTCGGACAGGAAAATCAACCGATTGGCCAAGTCCTTCAGCTCACCACCGTAGACCATCAGCTCTTCCGGGTAGGGGAAGAAGCTTTTGGGCTCGTGACCCGTGAGCCCAGAGGAAAGGTGCGAATCCCGTACCGGATCATATACCGGTCCTCTTCCGGATAAATCCATAAGTAAAACGTCTATCGATGTATCTCAAAGAAGACAGACCGCGTTTAGCGGAAGTTTTTCTTGCGATTTGCAATTATAGAATGTTCAGCACAGCTGAAAACCAAAAAAGACCCGAAGGAGAACATCGAAGCTACTCCAAAGGGTCTTTATTATGTAATTTCATCCAAAATCCTAAATTCTATGAAACATATTGAAATGTAGTTGCGTATATGATATTATAATGTGTACTCCAAAATTATTCACATTATTATCATTTATCGTATCACAACGATTGGTGATTGTCAATATTTTTTAGACCTCAGAAAGCCGTATCAAGCGATACAGAGAGATTATTTTCAGGGGGAGGAACGTACAGGATGATGGAAGAGCGTGAACGCGATGAAGTGATGGGAAATCCAGCCGAATCGAAAGGACAAGAGCAAGATCATTCGTTCGCTGACGTCGAGATGCTGCCGACGGGCATGAAGAACGATGATTCTGTGCGTATGTACTTGAAGGGAATTGGCCGTGTCGGCCTGCTGAGCACAGAAGAGGAAATCAATCTGGCCAAGCGCGTGGTCGAAGGGGACGAGGAAGCCAAGAAAATTATGGTTGAGGCGAACTTGCGCTTGGTTGTCAGCATTGCGCGGAGATATGCGGGCCGCGGCATGCAACTTTTGGATTTGATCCAGGAGGGCAACATGGGGTTGATCAAAGCCGTAGATAAATTCGACTATACGAAAGGCTTTAAGTTCAGCACTTACGCCACTTGGTGGATCAGACAGGCGATTACGCGGGCCATTGCCGATCAAGGAAGAACGATCCGGATTCCGGTCCATATGATTGAAACCATTAACAAGCTGGCTCGCGTATCGCGGCAGCTGGTTCAGGAGCTGGGACGCGAACCCGAAGTAGAGGAAATCGCCGCAGCTATGGAACTCAGCGTGGAGAAGGTCCGTGAAATTATGAAAATTTCCCAAGACCCGGTTTCGCTCGAAACGCCGATTGGGGACGAACATGATTCCAAGCTGGGAGACTTCATTGAGGATCATGATGCCCCGGCGCCGGTTGACTCTGCGGCGTTCACCTTCCTGAAAGAGCAGCTGGGCGATGTGCTGGACACGCTGACAGAGCGGGAAGAGAACGTGCTCCGTCTGCGTTTCGGCCTCGAAGACGGCCGGACGCGCACGCTGGAGGAAGTCGGCAAAGTATTCGGCGTAACTCGGGAGCGGATTCGCCAGATTGAGGCGAAGGCGCTGCGGAAACTGAGACACCCGAGCCGGAGCAAACGTTTGAAGGATTACATCGAGTAAAGGATAGACCCTGGCGAATTCATTTCTATTTTCGTTCAATTAAATAGTCATCCTATTCATTTTAAAGCTGTCTGCAGGTGCCAACCGCAGGCAGCTTTTCTCGTTCGTTGCGGCGTGAAGGTCTGAAAACGATCGGCGCTGGATACACTGATTTTCATAGAAGGAGGTTGGAAGATTGTGATCATCAGCATATTAATCGTGACCAACGTCTGCTGGCTGCTGCTTTATCTTCGGCAGAAAGGGCTGTTGATGCGTTACAGATCCAGTGCGATCGATGCGCTGACAACCCATGATGAAATGAAAGAAACGCTAAGGATCGGCTTATATCATCGATATAAAAAGGAACAGGGTGAGGATCAAGAGGACAGGTCCCTGGAGTTTGAGGCGTTTGTCGCCGAAATGATGGAAACCGTAAGGGGAGGACGAACCTATGTTACCCGCGCATCGCGCAATTACGGAATCGATATTGAGGAGCACACCGATCATGGCTTGTACCTGGGACTGGCTGTCTGTGCCGACGACCGGGATCCGGTGGATTACAGGCCCATTGCCGTGGTCCATTCCCAGATGGTGAAGCGCGGTGCCGTAGGCGGATATGTGGCGACGACCGGGGATTTTACGGCAAGCGCTTACCAATATGCCGATGAACTGAACATCGAGCTGTACAATGGAGACAGACTGGTAGAGGTGTGGGTAGGGGGATCCGAAACCGAAGTTTCAATGGAACAGAATAATTACGAGATCCTGTTGAAAGAATAATCTCAACAGAACTATTGGCGAGGTGAAAAGGAATGTTAGGCTTTTTGTTAATATTGGGAATAGCTGCCCTCATCATTGGAGGGATTATGTCCATCGTTATTATGCGTAAACAGCAAAACAAAATTTACAACTCCGATGCGAGCGAAAAAGTCCTGAATCATCCGATGCGTTCCAATCCGATTATTATTCTGTATTGGTTAGCTCCCTTTATCATGATCTTAGGAGCGGTTCTATTGGGGTTATATTATAATTGGGGCAGGGGATATTGATATGGATAAGAAAAAATATTATATCTCTGTTCAGGCAAAAAGCATTTTCCCGGATCAGGGTCAAGCCCCTTATGAACTGGAAGTCGAAGCAACGGACGAACAGATCGTCAGGCTAAGAGATCTTTTTGACAAAATGGAGGAGTCCGACATCGATGCCATGATCCGTACCCCCGCACCCGGCATTCCTTACCATCATGATCATCCGAATGACAGCTACGATGAATGTCTGAAGCAGATTTACCAGATGATCTATGACTGCGGCACCGCGGATACCCGGCAGCATGTTTCTTCTATGATCGCCGGACTGAATACCATCGGTCGAAATGAATAAATCGAAACCGGGACCGCCTATCCCAGGCGGTCTTTTTGCTGCCGGTGCCGATATTCGTAAGGCGTCAAGCCGCATTCCTGCTTGAACAGCCTGGAAAAATACGAATCATTGGCATAACCTACCTTTCCGGCGACCATGTGAACGGGCATTTGCGTCGTAGTGAGCCAGTGCTTTGCCATCTGAATGCGGGTCTCGATGATATAGTTGCCTAACGGCACGCCGGTTTCCTTTTTAAACAAACGCGCCAGATAATCCGGGTTCAGATAGACGGTTTCAGCCAGGCTGTTTCGCGTCAGATCATCCCCGACATGCTTGCCGATATAAAGTTTGATTTCCTCCACGACCGAGTTGGGCTTTTCCGCAAATTTCCGGTACGCGAGTGCGGTATCGACCAGATAGGCGATATACAGTTCCATATCCTCGATCGATTGGAGCGACAGCATAAACAGTTGATCATTCGTACTGCCGGCATACAGCTTATGGGCCTGGATTTCCCGCTGTTTTAGAAAAGAGTACACCATCTGCATCAAATCAAGCCGGAACAGACGGAGTGCGGATACGTTCAGTGTCTGGTGCTTCGTCAATTCATGCAGGTACCGGCGCGTCTCCGCGCAAAATGCGGACGCATCCCCCTCGCTCAGCAGGGTTTCCAGCAGCCCAAGGTTGGGCGGGACGTAGACCGCTTCGTCAACCGGGCGTTGATCGAGATGGAAAATTTGATTGCGGCTATTGATCATTTCTTCGTTGACATGGATCAGCTGCCGGATCATGGGGTGTACCGCCGCTAAGCTCGCCGTGAGTCCCAAATGACAGTATACATCGCACTTCAGGAACCGGTTGGCTTTGGAGATGAGGGAGGCGCAAGTGCCTTCGATGTGATCGGCTGCGGGTTCTGCGCTCCATTGTAAAATGACGATCCAATGATTCTCCATGTATTCCAATATCGTTTCGACCTTGTACAAGGGATTCCGCAGCAGCTCGTTCAGCACGTTGAGCAGGGCGTAATCAAACAGGTCTTTGTCGTCTTTGCCAAGGCTCCCGTCATACGGAAACACTTTGATGAGCAGGGGCATAAACCGGTCTGACAGCCGGTAAGTCAAATGCTGCTCCTCGATGACGCGCTGAATGGCCTGGGGTTCCGAAGGAAAGCTTTTGCCCGTGATCAGTTTGCGCCAGAACAGCTCCAGCAGACGGTTCTGGTTTTTTTTCCACAGCAGTCCCTCACGAGCCGCCTCCTCAATCGATTGTTCTTCGCTCGCTTTGTTTGCCGCCTTGCGGATAATCAAAGCCAATTTGTCAAACTCGATCGGTTTCAGAAAATAATCGAAGCTCTGCAGCTCAATCGCTTTCTGGGCGTAGTTGAAGTCCGCATAATTCGTCAGGAATATAGCCTGCACCCGGTAGCGCTCTTCCCGGATCCAGGCGAGCAGCTCCAGCCCGCTGCCCTGCGGCATTTCGATATCGCAAATGAGAATGTCCACGGGGTGCTGCTGCAATATTTCCTTCGCCTGGGAAACATTATAAGCGGTATGAATTTGCTCGATGGCGAGTGCTTTCCAGTCGATTTTGCTTTCGAGCGCAGTTACGACAAAATAATCGTCATCCACCAGCAGGACGTTCATGCGATTCCTCCTTATTAGATGGCTTCCGGCGGTGCTGCCGGAATGGTTATGGTTACCACCGCACCTCCTCCCTCAAGGTTGGAGAAGGAAACGTCTGCCTGGCCCTTGTAGAGCAGCGCAAGCCGTTGTATCGTGTTCATAATACCGATCCGGTTGCCGTTCTCTGCGTTCAGCGGCTCCTGATGTTTGAGCTGCTCCAAAATGTCCGGGGGAAAACCCGGACCCGAGTCCGATATCGTGATCAGGGCAAGCTCCGGATCCGTCCCCCTGCTGACCGATAGCGTAATGCTCGCCTCGGTGACTCGCGAGACGGCGTATTTTACAGCATTTTCAATGAAGGTCTGCAGCACGAGCGGTGGAATGCAGATATCTTCGGTTCCCGCATCTTGGGAAATATGATAGGCAAACGCGTCCCTGTACCGGTGCCGCTGGATATCCAAATAAATGCGGACATGATCGATTTCATCCTGCAGCCGCACAAAATTATGCCCATTCTGAAATATGTACCGGAAGTATTTGGACGTAGACATGGCCATCTGCTCGATTTCCCCGTACATTTGCATTTGGGCCATACTGTACATGCTCGTCAGACAGTTGAGAAAAAAGTGCGGGTTGATCTGCAGCTTCATGTAATCCAGCTGGATCCGCTGCTTCTCCAGCTCCTGCTCATACATATCGATCTTGAAACGGCGGATTTGCTCAATCAGATGCTTGAACTGCTGGCTCGCCTGCTCCAGTTCGATGATCTTGCTGTTTTTAAAATCCAATGGGCCACTTTCGTCGTTCCACGTGGCGAGCGTATCCGAGAAGCGCTGGATCGGCCGCAGTACCCGTTTGTTGAAATAGAGCATCACCAAACAGAGCACGATGGCGATCATCAGCGCCAGCAGAATAATGACCAGCTGGGCGATCATAATTTTCTCAAAAGTACCGTATTTGGCGATCATTTGAACGCTGAATGAGGCGTCGGAAAACCGGCTGGTCACGGCCGCCCGGGAGTAGGCGAGGCCGAAGGGGGAAGGCCTGGCGGCCTCCAGCTCCCGTGTCTCGTCCACGCGGATCGGCGTGGAAATATTTCTTCCCTGTTCATCGACGAGGGAGACGGCGCCGTTCTTCCCCATGTCGATATTTTGCAGCGGGCGGATGAGCTCGTCTGCGGAGATCAGGCAGATCAAATACCGGTCATGGTAAGGGACGATATTGAGAA
Source organism: Paenibacillus sp. XY044 (assembly GCF_002257645.1). Classification (GTDB taxonomy): domain Bacteria; phylum Bacillota; class Bacilli; order Paenibacillales; family Paenibacillaceae; genus Paenibacillus_AQ. The sequence continues at coordinate 1,063,690 of NZ_NQMO01000001.1, forward strand.
TATAATATTTATTCTCGACAAGGATCGGCGTCCAGTGGGAATAAAACTTATCGTATACGTTTTTGTCCTCGGCGAAGGCAATGATCTGCCGCTTCAGTTCCGTGTAATCGGGATAACCGATGCTTAACGGAGCACAGTTCAGAAAAAATTCTTTGTTCTTCAGATAGATGAAAAAATGGTAAGCCTGACCGTAGTTTTTCTGAAGCTCGGTAAAGCGCTGATGGAGCTGGGTATTGGACTTCAGAAATTCGGCCGAATCGGTAGCGTTCTCATCCATCGTCTCAATGATTTGGTCATTGGCCAGCGACCAGCCCATGTAATGATTGATGTAGGCAAAATCATGGTTGATCCGGTTGATGTACAGATCGGCGGTGTCCCGCAGGCTTCGGCCGGACTGCTGTTTAACGATCGAGATCGAAGCATAGCTGATCATAAAATCGAGAACCAGCGCCGTAAATAAAATGACAATCAGCATGTTCACGTAATGTTTGACCGGATAAGGTTTACCGGTACGGTGGATGATTAGCCGCATGAAATTTCTGCTTCGCCGCCTCCTCCTGATTTTGAATGCGCTTTATTTCCCATTATATAAAACCCTGGACTGTAACAAAATGCAAAATACGCCTCATCGGGTCCAAAAGTCCGGAAAGTGACATCCTTACGTCCGGATCGGACGGTCAGCGCGGCTGTCCGGACGGGCAATGCTGTGCCCGGGGGTCCGGATAACGGCGGCAAGAGGTCCGATTTAGCCCTCCAAGTCCATTTATAATGAGTCTTGTTCCGAAAAGAAAGGAGAGAGGGGGGGACCTGCGTTGAAATCAGAGATATCCGGCGTTCGGCGAACCTGGGGAAGAATTGAGAGAAATTGGGGGTTGTATGTGCTGCTGCTGCCGGCGGCGGTACTGCTGCTGCTGTTCTCCTACAAGCCGATGTACGGCGTCCTCATCGCGTTCAAGGATTACAGTCCGGCGCTTGGCATTATGGAAAGTCCCTGGGCAGGGATGAAATATTTCGAGAAATTTTTTCATTCCTACCAATTTACGGTCACGATCAAAAATACGCTGATCATCAGCCTGTACAGCATCGTGACGTTCCCGATTCCGATCGTTCTGGCCTTGATGGTCAATCAGATGCGGGCGAACCGGTTTAAAAGGTTTTTTCAGACCGTGACGTACATGCCTCATTTTATCTCAACCGTCGTCATGGTCGGCTTGATGCTGATCTTGTTATCCCCGGGAACCGGGCTGATCGGCAGCATTTACCGGCTGTTCGGTGCGGAAGCCCCAAACATCATGGGATCGGCCGGGATGTTCAGCAGCGTGTACGTCTGGTCGGACGTGTGGCAGCATGCGGGGTGGGACAGCATCATCTACATTGCGGCGCTGTCGGCCGTGGATCCGAGCCTCTATGAAGCGGCGACCGTGGACGGGGCCAGCCGCTGGCAGAAAATTCGTTACATCGATATTCCGATGCTGATTCCGACGGCCGTTACCCTGTTTATTTTGCGGATGGGCGGGCTGCTGGGCGTCGGTTTTGAGAAAGTGTATCTGATGCAGAACAATTTGAACATCTCTTCCAGCGAAGTCATTTCCACGTACGTGTACAAAATCGGTCTGCTCAGCAGCCAGTACAGCTTCTCATCGGCCATCAACCTGTTTAATACGCTGATCAACTTCGTGCTGCTGATTCTCGTAAACCAGATTTCCAAAAAGCTCAGCAGCAACAGTCTGTGGTAAAGGAGGGAACAACCCTGTGGAAGTCATACAGGCGGCAAGCACCGCAACCGGAAGGGGCGGCAGCCGGTCTTCCGACCGCATTCTGGAAGTCCTGCTCTACATTGTCGCAGTGCTGCTGCTGATCATTCTCATCTATCCGCTGTATTTTATTGTGATTGCCTCCTTCAGCGACCCCTCAGCCGTAGGCAACGGTCAAGTATGGCTGTTTCCGCGAGGCTTTACGCTCGATGGATACAAGGAGCTGCTGAAGCATGAAAACATCTGGATCGGGTACCGCAATACCATTCTCTACACGGTCGTCGGCACGGCGATCGGGCTGATCGTGAATGTATCGGCCGCCTACGCCCTGTCCAGGAAAGACCTGGTCGGCCGCAAAGCGATTTCCCTGTTTTTTATTTTCACGATGTTTTTTAGCGGTGGTTTGATTCCGACCTTTCTGACGATTCGGGATTTTCACATGTACAATACCTTTCTGGTAATGGTGCTGCCATTCTCGGTCGTCGTGTACGACATTATCGTTGCGCGGACCTTTTTCCAGACGAGTATTCCGGGGGATCTGTGGGAGGCGGCCCAGATCGATGGCTGCGGCAACCTGCGCTATTATGTCCTGGTCGTGCTGCCGCTGTCCAAGGCGGTCATCTCCGTGCTCGCTTTGTGGATCGCCGTCGGCTACTGGAACTCCTATTTTAACGCCTTGATTTATTTGAAGAATCCCAATTTGTATCCGCTGCAGTTAATTTTGAGGAACATCCTGATCACCAACCAAATGCAGTCGAATCTCGGCAGCGGGGAAGCGGCCAATATCGCGCTGCGGCTGGCAAATATGATGCGGTATTCGGTCATTATCGTGTCGACCCTCCCGATTATGTGCCTGTACCCGTTCGTGCAGAAGTACTTCAATCAAGGGGTGATGATCGGAGCGGTCAAGGAATAAACGGCAAAGCCATTTAATAAATATTAGGGGGATTTCTGGGATGGGAAAAAATAGAGCCGGTAAACTGTTGGTTTCCTTGGGGCTGGTGTCGACGCTTTTGGTCGGTCTGACGGCATGCAGCGGCGGTGATTCCGGCGGTACCACCGCCGAGAGCAGCGACAGCTTCAACCAAACGGGCCTTCCGATCGTGAAGGAGCCGATCACGCTGAACGTGCTGACCGTCCGGTGGGGTAACATGGGCGACACATTCACGAAGAACACCTGGCTGCAAAATTTGGAAAAAGAAACAAATATCAAGATCAACTGGCAGGTCATGTCCTCCAACGATTGGGGCGAGCAGAAATCGATTATGCTGGCCAGCGGTACGCTGCCGGATATCGTCTTTGGAGACATCGCTTTCTCCGACTCGGATATCGTGAATAATTTGAGCCTTTTTCGGCCGCTGGATGATGATATCGACAAATATATGCCGAATTTGAAAGCGGCCATGGAGGAATCGCCAGAGCTGAAGAAGCTCAGCACCTTCCCGGACGGAAAGATGTACTCCCTGCCCGCAAGGCTGCCGTCCCGTCCGGTGACGCAAAATCAGCCGGTCATCAACAAAACCTGGCTCGATCGCCTTGGGCTGCAGGTTCCCCAGACGATCGATGAGCTGCATCAAGTCCTGAAGGCTTTTAAAGAGAACGATCCGAACGGAAACGGCAAAAAGGACGAAATTCCGTACAGCGGCTCCGGCGACATCAGCATGGACCTGCTCAATCCATTCGGAATCACGGACCTGAACGGTACCGGCATGATGGTCAAAGACGGCAAACCGGTGTATTATCCAACGTCCGAAGAATATAAGGAAGCGATCAAATGGGCGCATCAGCTGTTCGCGGAAGGGCTGATCGACCAGGAACTGTTTACCCAGGATAATACGATGCTGACGGCCAAACAGCAAAATCCGGACGTCTCGCTGGTCGGCTTTACCCATCAGTGGACGCCGGATGCGGTTTTCGGCAAATGGAAGGACGAATATGTAACGATCCCGACGATATCCGGACCGGATGGTAAGCGTTATCAAGTGGGCGATCCGAGCGGACTAAGCTACCGGCGCAACGAGCTGCTGATTACGACGACGTGCAAATATCCGGAAGCGGCGGCACGCTGGGCGGACCAGTTCTATACCAACGAAGCCAGCATCCAGAATTTCTGGGGCGCCATTGACACGGTAATCAAGAAAAATGATGACGGCACCTATGCCCTGATGAACCCGCCGGCAGGCACCAGTGCGGACGCGTGGTATTGGGACTCCTCCGTCCGTGATTTTGGCCCGAAATACGTGAGCCCAAGCTTTGAGAAAAATATTATCCTTGACCCGAGCAACGGGGACGGCCTCAAGCTGACCATCGACAAGCTGGGCAAGGACTACGTTACGACCCCGTTCCCGAATGTCATGTACACCGCCGAGGAATTTCAGGAGCTGCCGACGCTCACGACCGATATCGATACGTATGTCCGGACGAACCGCGCACAGTGGATTACGAAAGGCGGTATCGACGAGCAGTGGGACGCTTACATTAAAAAGCTGAGTGAGATGGGTCTGGAACGGCTGGTGACCATCCGGACGGATGCCTACGAGCGTTACAACAGCGTAAAATAGCGCCGGACGAATCCAGACCATCGGCATCGGCTTCCGAAGGAGTGCTGAACGATGAAAGTTACGGTCTGGAATGAATTCCGTCATGAGCAGCGCCATGCTGCCGTACGCGAAATTTATCCGGAGGGGATCCATGGCACGATTGCCGGATTTCTGGAGAAAGCCGGCATTGCAGCCGCAACGGCGACACTGGATGAACCGGAGCACGGATTAACCGATGAGGTGCTTGCGCAGACGGACGTACTTGTCTGGTGGGGCCACCTTGCGCACCACGAAGTTCAGGATTCGGTGGTGGACAAAGTTTACCGCCGGATCATCGACGGAATGGGCCTGATCGTGCTTCACTCCGGCCATGCCTCCAAAATATTCGGCCGGCTGCTCGGTACGCCGACCGGACAGCTCAAATGGCGTGAGGCCGACGACAAAGAACGGATTTGGGTCATTAACCCGGCTCATCCCATTGCCGCCGGTCTTGGCGAGTATATCGAGCTGCCGAAAGAGGAGATGTACGGGGAGCACTTTAACATCCCGGCACCCGATGAGCTGGTGTTTGTGTCCTGGTTCGAGGGCGGTGAAGTATTCCGTAGCGGAGCCGTGTTCTACCGGGGACGGGGCAAAATCTTCTACTTCCGGCCAGGTCATGAAACCTATCCGACTTATCATAACGAGGAAATTCAGCGGGTCATTACGAACGCCGTTCAATGGGCTGCCCCCAGTGGAGCGGCGGCTCCGGTCTACGGTAACCGGCAGCCGCTGGAGCCTATACAGGTTAAGGGTTAAAGAGCCCTGCATTACAACAGCACATATTGGCCGCTGCCTTCCTCTTAGCCCGCTCCTCTCACAGGATCGGATCATAGAATGTGATGTATTCCGATGCGAAGGAGGGACTCGCTCATGAGTGAAGTAGCTGGTGTTGGATACGGCGGCGGCTTGTGGGGAAACAGCGTAGCTGCCATTCTCGTTCTGTTCATTCTCCTGGTCATTATCACCCGGGCATTTATCTATTAATCTCTCAAAGGGCTTAGCCATCGGCTAAGCCCTTTAACATGTTGCCTTGCCGCCTGCTTCCCAAGGGGTTTACATAATCATCATTACGTAAATTTGCAGGCGGGTCACGCCTGAATAACCTGTATCCATTCGAGTCTTGGCACCAGGGCCCAGCCCCTTTTAAAGCTTCCTTTCATAGGTGGGCGTAGTTCCCATGTACTTTTTATATAGCTTCGTAAAATAATTCGGATTTTCGAGGCCTACACGGGAAGCGATTTCCGTCACGGAATCGTTGGTTTCGGTCAAAAGACGGCGTGCTTCCTTCACCTTACAGATATTGACGTATTCAATAAAGGTGCGTCCCGTCAACCGCTTGAACAGCTTACAGAAATAATACGGATTTAGGCTGACCTGCCTGGCCGCCTGTTCGACGGTCATTTTATCCGAAAAGTTCGATTCGATATGCCGGATCAGCTGCTTAAAACTCTCCCGGTTCGGAAAATAAGCGTTGTGCGGCTCTGCTTCGACCGTGCTCGGCTTGTTCTCTCTGGCCATTAACGCCAAGAAGAGGTGCAGCCTGGATTTCACCGTCAACTGGTAAGCCGGAGGCTTGGAGCTAAGTTCCCGGATGATCTCCTCCAAGTGGGCCGAATATCCGGGGTGCCTTTCGTCAAGGCGGTTTATTTTGACAGGGAATCGAAGCCTGCCTTCCAGATAGGGGGCGACGTATTGAATATGTATGGGGTCATGAAGCCAGTCATTGAACAGGGAAGCATTGACGACAATGCAGTCATAATGGACGTCGCCTTCGACGAGGGAGTAGCCTACGTGAAGGCTCCCGCCGGGAATGATGAGGACATCCCCTTCAGCTGCCGCGTATGGACGGCTGTCGATATGGATAACGGCGCTGCCGCGCTTCATGATGAGCAGTTCAAAATGCTCATGCCAATGCAGGTACAAAATGCAGTGACCGGCGCGGGCGGCTGTACAGCGGTTCTGAAATAGCTGAAACGGATAAGCCGTATTTTCCAGCGCGGTATTTTCCCATAGGTCCCTGGGATAAGTCATGTCTACACCCCCTCAAAATCAGACTAGTATTCCACAAGATCGGTTAGAGAAAACGGCGTATCTCCCCGCTATAATGGTGGTGTTACGAATACTATATGTCAATATAGGAGTGATCACAATAATGGAAACCAACATCATGCGAATCGGAACGCTGGTCGGCGGCGCTGACGCGGTCCGGGTGATCCCGCAGATCGTCAAGCACGGCTTTGAATCGTTTAATCTGACCTTCTGGCAAACCTCGGGCAATACCGATCTTAAGGAGCTTGCTGCACGAATGAGGGAGCTGGCGGATGAGCATGATTTTGTCATATCCGCCATCAGCGTGTTCGGCAATCCCTTGACGGGGGAAGGCAATAATGCGGATACGCTGGCGACGTGGGAACGGCTGATCGATCATGCCCATTTATTCGGCACCAAAATTGTATCCGGTTTCACGGGCCGTTTGACGGGACGTCCGATTGACGAATCCATCCCGAAATTTACAGAGGTATTCGGAGAGCTGGCGCGGCGGGCGGCGGATCAAGACGTCAAGCTGGCTTTTGAAAACTGCGATATGGACGGCACGTGGCGGACCGGGGACTGGAATATCGCTCATAGTCCGGCTGCGTGGGAAATGATGTTCAATGCTGTGCCGGCGGACAATCTCGGGCTGGAATGGGAGCCGTGTCATCAAATGGTCAGCCTCATCGATCCGATACCGCAGCTGCGCAAATGGGCCCCGAAAGTATTCCACGTGCATGGGAAAGACGCTACGATCGCATGGGATGTCGTCAGGGAGCATGGCGTTCACGGTAATCAGCCGTTCGTCTGGCACCGGACGCCTGGATTCGGGGACAGCAACTGGTCGGATATTATCACCATTTTGCGGCAGAACGGATATCAAGGAACGATTGACATCGAGGGCTGGCATGATCCGGTTTACAAGGGAGAACTGGAGATGACGGGCCAGGTTCACGCATTGAATTATTTAAAACGCTGCCGGGGCGGGAATTTCGTCCCGAATCCGGCGTAGGGGGAGAAGCAGATGACTGTGAAGTATAAAGTCGTCGTCGCGGGATGCGGCGGCATGGCGAATACCTGGGTCGATTATGCAGTCGGCCGGGAAGATACCGAGATCGTCGGATTGGTGGATATTAAAAAGGAAGCGGCGCTTGCGCTGGCTGAGCGCAAGTCGCTGAATTGCCCGGTATTTACGGATGTGAAGGAAGCGATTCAAGCTTCGGGAGCGAATCTGGTTTTTGACGTGACCATTCCTTCAAGCCATCATGGAGTGAGCGCGACAGCTCTGGAGCTGGGCTGCGACGTGCTTGCGGAGAAGCCGCTGGCTGAAACGATGGAGGACTGCCTCGATATAGTCCGGATCGCGGAGCGGACCGGGCGCACGCATGCCGTAATGCAGAACCGGCGGTACGACCCGCGCATCCGTGCTTACCGCAAGCTGATTGCCGAAGGTGCTATCGGGCGCATGGGATTTGTCGGCGCGGACTTTTTTATCGGCGCCCATTTCGGCGGTTTCCGCGAAGCGATGGCCAGCCCGCTGCTTCTGGACATGGCGATCCATACATTTGATCAGGCCCGCCTCATCACGGGAGCCAATCCGGTCTCGGTATACTGCCACGAATTCAATCCACCGGGCTCCTGGTATGCGGGGAATGCGATGGCCATCTGTATTTTTGAGATGTCCGACGGCACGGTTTTCAATTACCGCGGCTCCTGGTGCGCCGAGGGGATGCCGACATCCTGGGAGGCCTCCTGGCGCGTCACAGGAGATAAGGGCACGGCCGTTTGGGACGGGCACGGTGAGCCTTATGCCGAAGTCGTGTCCGAAGAGGATCAGGACGGCAAATTTATCCGCGAATATACGCGCGTGCCGGGAGTGCTCGATCCTATGCGCAACACCTTTCATCATGGCTGCCTGGATGAAATGTTCGCGGCGCTTGAGGCAGGGCGCAAGCCGGAAACGGACTGCAGCGACAACATTTACAGCATGGCCATGGTGCTGGCCGCGCTGGAAAGCGCCAAGACGGGCAGCAAGGTGCAGATCCGGGAAGTGATGGAAGCCGGTGCACCCGTCGAGGCTTGATTCTTTGATTCCAACCTATCAAGGGTTATGGATTGTCAACATCAATTTCATCGCTATCGTGACTACAGCAAAGGACTGTCGGCTTAGGCCGCAGTCCTTTTTTTGTTATGCTGCGGGGTTAGGTGCATCGTTTATTGCTTTACCGGACTGAAAAATTAATGGGGTTAACGATCCCTTAACATTCCATTGACATGCTGTAAACAAATGCTCACTACACTGAAATATGCAGACATCAGGATGCAGACAACATTTCATGAGTGAAGGAGAGACTTACCCATTGAAGAGGACAAGTAAGCTGCAGCGCAGCATGTCCGCCGTTATGCTCGGCAGTATGCTGATCAGTGCGGCGGCACCCGTCAGCTACGCCGACGGCCTGGGCGATCAAACGGCGCCTGTCGTTACGGCGGAGCCGGCAAATGATCCCGCCGTCCCGGCAGCGGACAACAGTACGAACAAGGGGACATCACTGGAGAGCCAGGAGGCGCAGAATACGCTGCAGATCGATCATCAGGCTCCAGCTGAAATTTTGGCCGCTCAGGATTTCACGGTGAGCGTCGTCATTACAGGAACAGCCGCGGCCTCTTGGTCAGGCGTCGTGAAGTATGCGGTGGACGGGAACGCCGAAGCATCGGTACCTTTCGTACAGGCTGAAGGCAAGCAGGATACATACGACGCAATCATTCCGGCAGAGGCGCTGCACGGCTCCATGCTGAATTATTCGATTTCGCTGCTGGACGGGCAGTCCTTAGTGCTGAAGACAGCAGCCTACAGCGCGCCTATAAAGGGCGGCGAAACAGAACCAGGCACCGGGCAGGATGGGGTGGCGAACATTGCTGCAGCCGGACTCCCGCTGCTGATTACCGAGATGGTTCCGGATACAGCCAACGTGGACGGTGTTTCAGCAGATGCTTACGAATATGTCGAAGTTTATAACAATACGGACCAGGACATCAATTTCAAGGACTATTCTTTCTTTTACAATAATAAGGACAACTGGACGCCGGTCAATGGCGGGGATATGATCATTCCCGCGCACAGCCCGGCAGTATTCTGGATTATGAACGCTAGCAACAAAGATGAGACCGAGGAAGCGTTTAATGGGAATTACGGCAGCCATCTGGTGGATGGCCAGAACCTGTTCCGGATCAACGGCGGGGGTGGCATGGCCAACACCGCAGGCAGAACACTGTCCATTAAGGACAGCACGGGCAGCATCATCGTGACGGCATCTTATGAAGCCCAGCACGTTAAGATGAATCAGGGTATCCTGTTTCAGCACCCTGCGGAAGGCAGCGTGCAAATGGCGGTAATGCCTGCTTCCGGACAAACCCCGGCGACACCGGGAACGGTTGATTCCGCGCAGCTCGTTCCAGTTGAGGTGCCGGAAGGAAGCGAGACGGTCATCACTCATACGCCGCCAACTTCCGTCGAAGTGCAGGATCTCGAGATTCAGGCCCATGTCGAGAATCCAGGCAAGAACAGCGACGGCTCTCCGGCCCCTGTGCAGCTGCTCTACAAAACGCCTGGCCAAGCGAGATACACGGTGATCCCGATGGCGGACGCCCAGGGTACGGGCGACTATAAGGCGACCATTCCGGCCGCGGCGCTGGTCGAGTCCCAAATCGATTATCGAATCGCAGCCAACCAGACGGAGAAAAAATACTCCGCCAAGGTGAACCTGCCTGAATTTGACCCGGCCAAGGCACCTCCGCTGCTGGTCACGGAGCTGGTTCCAAACACCACGAACGTGAGTGGAACGTCAACCGACGCGTATGAAGCGATTGAAGTGTACAACAATACGGACCAGCCGGTATCTTTTAAAAACTATAAGCTGTATTACCGCTACCCGGATAAAGGGACGGCCGGTGATGTCGTATGGCCATCGACGAAGGAAGACTTTGTGATCCCATCCAAGGGAACGGTCGTTTTCTGGATCAAAAACAGCGCCAACCAGTCTTACACGGCGGAACAATTCAACGATTTCTACAAAACGACTCTGGTGGAAAACGAAAACCTGTTTATGATTCAAAGCGACGGGATGTCCAATTCCGGACGCCGAGCGATTGTCATTAAAACGAATACAGGCAAGGAAATTTCTGCGGCATATTATGACGCGGATACCTTGTACGAAAACGGCACCAAAGGGGACGAAACCAAGGAAAACATGGGGCTGCATTACGCATACCCGCAGAACGGCAGCACAACCATGATCAAGGCAAGCACCGGAACCCAAGCGGCATCCCCGGGATCGGCCGCGGCCTCTCAAATTCCAAGCGAGCCGGTTCATCAGGAAGAGGATACCAATGCTCCGACGATCGAAGACGTCACCAAGGTACGGGAAATCGATCAGTCCAAGAGCCTTGGGCTGATCGCCGACGCGCAGGACGACAAGGAAGTCCGTTCCGTTCAGGTATACGTGCGCTCCGACAAGCAGAGCGAGTATACATCGCATAACCTGTCCGAGGACTTCAACGATACGATGTACCACTACAAGCTGTCCTCTGCCGAATTAATCGGCCGAAAATACATCGAGTATTATTTTGCCGCGTCAGATGGCGTGAACGAAACGAAATCCGACGTGGTCAAAGTAGACGTTACGGGCGGACCGGACTCTTCTCCGCTGCGGCTGAACGTGAAGGATCAGCAGGTCATCAAGGGGACAAGCACCATTAAAGGCACGGCCGAAGCCCTTGGGTCAGGCAGCCTGGAGCTGAGCATTGACGGCGAACCGGTTGCGGATGGAAGCACGTTCACTCAACTGGAGCATGACGCTTACTTTGTTTTCGATGCGGTCAATGTCGACTACTATTTCAAAAATGCAGTGACGATGGGACCAGCTAGCCTCGGAGACAAGTCGATCCTGTATACGTTCCTGGACCCGATCACAACGTATACGACGCTTTCGTTCCCGATCAGCGCCGATCGTCTCAAGGCTGACGAGGACAACATCATTTATGTGCGCGCCGGTTCGAAAACGGGCCCGTTCGACGACCGCCCGGAAGAGAACAAGGACGATTTTGAGATCAAAAACGTAAGGCTCGTGCTGGCGGACGGAACCGAAATTTGGGATCCGGCCTATGCCTTGAAGGATCAAGTGATCAAAATGGGGGATTCCGCCGGGAAGAACGAGTCCGTTGGGTTCAAGTTTAACCTGACCGCCGACCAGCTGAAGTCCAAGGCATACGCCTGGAATACGCTGGAAGCGGAAGACGGACCGCACGAAATTACGGTGACGAACGGAACCGATAAATATAAGTCAACCGTTATCGTGGACAACACGCCTCCGGAGATCAACCCATCTATCGAAGACGGCAAGGAATATCGCGGTGAGTTTACGCTGGATGCCGAAATTAAGGATGCCTTCGCTGGGGTGGACAAGGTCGATGTGAAGCTGGACGATCAGAGCATCAAGCTGCCTTATCAAACTTCGTCCGGATCGCTGAAAGGCGGCGAGCATACGCTGACCATTCATGCAGTGGACACTGCGGGCAATGAAAGCACGAAGACAGTGAAATTCACGGTTCCCGATGAGAACCCGCTGGCACCGGAGCTGATCAGCCCGCAGCAAGGGCAGACGAACCTTGGAAGCAGCGCAAATCTGACCGTAAAGGTGCAGGACCCGAACCAGGACCCGATGAACGTGCTCTTTTACAAAGGGTATAAATACGATGGCAACCGGACGGAGGACTTTACCGGGTACTTGAACGCTTCAGTGTCCGAGCCTCCGAAGGAAATGGCTCCTACCGGCGAAACGCAAATGAACCCGGGAGACTACGCCAAAATCAGTGCGGAAGACGGCAAATATTTGGAAAACGAATCGGTGGACAAGTTTCCTTACCAACGATTCGAAGTGAAGCTTGATCCTACCGTGAAAGCGACGGACCGCGTGGATATCCACTGGAAAGGAAAATCGCTCGAAGGCCGCAAGGTCAGCCTGTACGCCTGGAGCCCCGCGCAGGGCAAATGGATCCAGCTCGACCATGTGATCGCGGGAACCGGGAATTTTGAACTGAACGCGACCGTGCAGGCGGGAGATTATGCGTCCGGCCAAGCGATCGACGTCATGATTCAGGACGAAATCGCCGCGGCGGCGGAGGGTGCTGGAGCAGGCACCAAACCTTCGCCGGAGCAGGAAGATCCTTACGACTTCTCGTTCGTCTGGATGTCCGACACCCAGTACTATTCGCAAAGCTATCCGAAGATCTATCAGGATATCGTCAACTGGATCGCTGCCCAGAAGGAAAAAATGAATATTCAATACGTCATACACACGGGCGACGTCGTCGACAAATCCTATGAAGAGTATCAGTGGGTCGAAGCCGACAAGGACATGAAGGTGCTGGAGAATGCCGGCATTCCTTACGGCGTATTGGCTGGTAACCACGACGTAGGCCATCAGGACAACGATTATACGAAGTTCAAGGAGTATTTCGGGGAGGACCGGTTCAAGAACAACTCGACGTTTGCCGGCTCTTATGATAACAACCGCGGTCATTACGATCTGGTGTCCTCAAACGGAAACGACTTTATCATCGTCTACATGGGTTGGGGTCTCGGGGACGAAGAAATCGAATGGATGAACGAAGTGGTTTCCAAGTATCCGGAACGTAAAGCGATCCTGTGCTTGCATGAGTACATGCTCGTATCGAATAACCGTGCGCCGATTGCGGACCAAATTTTCGAAAAAGTCGTGAAGCCGAACAAGAACGTCATCGCCGCGCTGTCCGGGCATTATCACGACGCGGAGCTGAAGGTGGATGAGCTCGACGATAACGGCGACGGCGTACCTGACCGTAACGTCTATCAGATGCTTGCGGATTACCAGGGAGCGCCTGAAGGCGGGCTGGGTTACATCCGTCTCATGCAGTTCGATATGAAGAACAACAAACTTCACATCAAAACGTATTCGCCATATTTGAACGATTATAACTACTATGATCCACAGGAAAATCCGGGCAAGGACGAGTTTGACCTGGACCTGGATCTCCAGCCGAAAACCAAGCAGGTTGCGACGGATTACATCAGCGTCAAAGTGTACACCGATAGCGAAATCGGAAGCAGCCAAGATGTGGCCAGCGGGTCTCGGGCATCTGTCGCATGGAACGGACTGCCCGCGAACAGCTACCAGCAGTGGTACGTGAAAGCGGAAGACGCTCACAGCGGCAGCACGCTCTCCGATATTTGGGGCTTCTATACCGGGAAAAACAATTCCGGAAATCCTGGCGGGGGTAACGGAGGCAACAACGGTGGAAACAATGGAGGCAACAACGGTGGCAACAGCGGCGGGAATGGCGGCGGAACAGCCCCGTCACAACCGGGCAACGGAAATGCCACTTCGCCTGAAACGCCTTCTGTTCCGGGAACGGGCGGCAATAAGGGAACCGTGGTACTGAAGCCGGGCACGAACGGAAGCTATCAGGCCGACGCGAAAGCATTGGACCAAGCGATGACCGAAAGCACGAATGGAAAAATCGTCATCACGCTCGACGGAACGACTGGACAAGGACAACAGGCGGCTTCCCTGTCCCTGCCTGCAGCCAGCGTGGCCAAGGCCAAAGAAAACGGTCTGTCTCTGATCGTAACTGGACCGGATATGACCGTTACGGTGCCAGCGGCATCGTGGCCAGGTTCGCTGTCTGTTGCCCAGCAGCTGGTTCTGCGTTTGGATGCGACGATGAACAGCACAGCCAACCAGGCTGTCAGGGATGCGATCGGCTCCCAATCCGACTACAGTCTTGCCGGCCCGGTGTACACTCTCAGTCTGGCCAAGGTCAACGGGCAGTCGGAATCCGAGATTCAGAATCTGAGCGGACCCATTACGGTCGAGGGTAAACTCACCCCTGAGCAGCTGCAGAAACTGGATACCGATTACGCTGGGGTTTATGAACTGGGCAGCGGCCAGCCTAAATATCTCGGCGGTCACTTCAGCGGCGGCACCGTGAGCTTTACCGCGGACCATCTTGGTCCGTACGCTGTACTTGAGTATCACAAAAGCTTTGCGGATGTGAACGGCTCCTGGGCGGACGAATACATCGGCAAGCTGGCGGCCAAACACCTGGTCAACGGACTCGACGAGAACCGGTACGGGCCTAAGCTGAACGTCAGCCGTGCGGATTTCCTCACGCTGGCCATGCGAGTTATGGGCACGGACCCACAAGCTTCGGAAGGTTCGACCTTTACGGACGTTCCGGTGAGCAGCTATTACGCCGGCGCGGTGGCTGAGGCCGCAAAACTCGGACTCATCCAAGGAAGCGGCGGCAAGTTCAGACCGCAGGATCCGATCAGCCGCGAGGAGGCTGCATCCATATTGGTGAAGCTGGCCAAAACGATGAACTGGAGCGGCGAATCGGCTGCGTCCAGCAGCTTTGCCGATATGCAAAACGTGTCAGGTTGGGCTAAGCAGGCCGTTACGGAAGCCGGTCAGCTCGGACTGATGAACGGCAAAGGCAGCGGCGAGTTCGATCCGCAGGGGCAGGTCACCCGTGCGGAGACGGCGAAGATGATGTACACGCTCATCGCGCAAAAATAGCACTTATACCCGAGGCGGAAGGCGGCGGTTCAGCCTCCAGCCAGCCGCAAGCCGGCGCCAGAGTTTTTGGCGCCGGCTTGCGTGCGTTTCCGGTCTTGAATCCGGCGAACGTGCGTTCTATAATCAGAGTAGCACGTGTGTGAACATGTTAAGAGCCTGGGCCGTTTGCAATCAGTGTTCAACGAAAGACAGTAAGATAGCTGAAGACCTGGGAGGTACATGAGAAGCTTGGATCACAGGAGCACATCGTTGTGGAAATAGAAGCATTTCCATAAAGTTTCGGGGCTGCCATGATATAATAATTTTTAATTACCTAGTCTTTCTAGTATTTCTAATTTTGCTAGTATTGTTAATCTGCTAGTATTGCCAATCTAGAAAGGCTGGTTCGCATTTAGTTTGGAAATCACCGGTTAGGGATGGATACAAGTGAAAAATAACGAAAGAGGACCCATTGAATTTACGGAAATCGACCTGGGCGGAGATGTTGGTGAAGGATTGCGCATTCCCGCCCGGGACCCTGCCGCCATCACTTCGTCTAAACCCATAACGTTCAGTATGGAGAGCCGGGAACAGGCCTTTGCAGAAGAAGCGATCGGGAGAGCGGATGAGGTTGGCGATCCGGCCCCTTATGTTCCTTTTATGAGCTATTGGCCGACTTATCAACAAATGTCCGAAGCTCAGCGAAAATGGTATTTTTACTGGAGAAGCGAAGTACGGCAGGGGCGTTATTCTCATACGGATCTGTCCTATGTCTTCATATACATTTATGAGTTGATTCAACAAGTCGGCTGGTCCGATCCCGAGGAAGGATACAGGCTGCTGGATGAGATTTGGACGGCTTACCGGGACAAGTTCACCCGGCTGGATCATTATTTAAAGGAATGGATTGCCGATTTTGTGCTGATTCACAAGCTCGATATTCCGCTGATTCGCATAACGCAAAAGGCAGGCAGCTTGCTGTCCCATGAGTTGATGGATTTGGAGCTCGTGCGTTTGTTCCAGGAAAAACCGCTGCAGATTCCGATGGAATTGCTGCTTATCTTAAGCGATTACGATGTGCAGGGCAGCAGGTTTTACCTGGAAATCGGCCAAGGGGATATGGAGCATCACGTTCCGCGGATCGTATCGCTGGCTGCCGGGTATTTGCGCGAAAAGGAACACGAAACATGGATGGAATTGTTCAACCCGGACATACCGCCAAAAACGACCGAAAGGTATTTGTTCCACAGAGCGGTGTACGATGCCCGTTTATACGGGCGTTTACTTCCGGTCACCACCGTTCCTATACGGAATCATGCTCCGCTGCGGAGCTGGGTGACGCAGATGATCCGTTACACGGAAAATAAACTGCGGGAGCTGCGCGGATTCAAGGGGCGTCTGAGAGGTGTCGGGATCGACCCCTCGATAGAGCGCCTCGCGGACCTTTATTTGAAACGGGAGCTGAGCGGCCCGAAGGAGGACAGACCGGCGATTGTGATCGATTCGGACAAGCTCGCTTCTCTGCAAAAGGACACCGAATATGTCCGGGGCATGCTTACCGTTGAAGCATTGGACATGTCGGAAGAGAAGGACCGGACGGAGGAGATCCTTCCGCTAGAGTCGAGAGCAGCCGATGCAGATCCACCTGTAAAGGAACCGGCAACCGTATCGGAAGATGGCTTCCGCTCTGAAGAGATGAAGGCATCCGTACTGGCTGCTGGCCTCATCGCTGAAGAGGGGGCGGCTCCCGTACCGGCCGCTGATCTCAAGTCCGAGTTCCAAGCGGAAGATAATCTGGCATGCACTGATTCAGTGCTTGTAGAATCCGCCTTAACAACAAATGGCAACTCGGTAGCGTGGGACACCTCCGGGCTGGATGCGGAATGGACCCATTTTGCAGAAATGCTGTCATCGTATCAGCTGGAAGCGCTGCTGGCTTTGGCAGGATCGTCCCCGGATACGGACTTGATCCAGGTGGCTGACCGTTACGGGACGATGCCGGGCCTCATCATCGATGAAATCAATGACGCGGCCATGGAAACGATTGGCGACCTGGTCATTGACGGAGACCGAATCGCCGAAGAATATATGGATTGCTTTGAGAACTTGAAAGGATGAACCGAATGAATGAAGTGAAAATACCGAAAAGGCTGACCACTGCGCTCATGAATTCGCTGACGGCAGGCGTCGTGCCCCGCGTTGGGCTGGAGCATGTCGCTGTGGGACGCCGGGCGGAAGTGGACGCGATTTTAAGGGATATGGATAACATCGCCGAAGGGGGAGCGGGCTTCAAATTTATTACCGGCCGTTACGGCAGCGGAAAAAGCTTCCTGCTTCAGACTTTCCGCAATTATGCGATGGACCGCGACTTTGTCGTGGCGGACGCCGATTTGTCTCCGGAACGGCGGCTCGTTGGAACGAAAGGCCAGGGATTGGCCACGTACCGCGAGCTGATGACCCATCTGTCTACCCGTACACGGCCGGACGGGGGAGCTTTGGAAGCGATTCTGCAGAAGTGGATCGCCGGCCTGCAGCAGTCCGCGATGCAGGAGAAGGGGCTTCGTCCGAATGACGCCGCACTGAATGAAGAGGTGGAGCAGCGGATTTTCACGGTGACTTCACAGATGCAGAGCTTGGTGCATGGGTTCGATTTTGCCAAGGTGCTGTCAGTCTACTGGAACGGCTATAAGCTGGGTGACGACGACCGCAAGCAGGCGGCGCTTCGCTGGCTTCGCGGGGAAATCCCTACCAAGACGGAGGCGCGCCGTGAGCTTGAGGTCGGCGTGATCATCGATGACGACAATTGGTACGATTATATGAAGCTGTGGGCGGAATTCACGGCGAAGATCGGATATAAAGGACTGCTGTTATTTATCGACGAAGCGGTCAATTTGTACAAAATTACGAACAGCGTTTCCCGGCAGAGCAACTACGAGAAAATGCTGACGATGTTTAATGATACGATGCAGGGGAAGGCGGAGCATCTCGGCATCTTTATCGGGGGAACGCCGCAATTTGTGGAAGATGAGCGCAGGGGGCTCTTCAGCTATGAAGCGCTGCGCTCCCGACTGATCGAAGGCAGGTATGCGGGAAGCGGCTTCGCCAATTACTCCGGACCCATTATTAAGCTGGAGATGCTGTCGAGCGAAGAAATTTTCATCCTGCTGGAAAAGCTGACGCGGATTCATGCCATGCATTATGGATATGAGCCTGCAATAGGCAGCGGCGAAATCATTACTTTCATGGAAAATGCGGCCGGGCGGCTCGGAGCGGATCAGCTGCTAACCCCGCGCGAAGTGATTCGGGATTATATGGATTTGCTTCATACCCTTCATCAGAATCCGGGTATCACCTTTGATCAGCTGGTCGGCGAGCGCAGCGTGAAACCGGCGGATGCCGACCCTGACGAAGTCAGCGACTTTTTGGCGGAGTTCGAACTATGAGCGGTAACCCGTTTTACAAGCTGGCTCCTTTTATTCAAGAATATATTTACAAAAAAAGGTGGGAGACGCTTCGGCCGGCCCAGGTGGAAGCCCTGAACATTTGCTTCGATACGCGGAATCATCTGCTGATCGCGGCGGGAACGGCTTCCGGCAAGACGGAAGCCGCCTTCTTTCCGGCCATGTCCGAACTGCACGAGCGGCCCGCGAAGTCTGTGGGGATTTTGTACATTGGACCGCTCAAGGCGCTCATTAACGACCAGTTTGAGCGGATGAAGGACCTGCTGATCGAATCGCGGATCCCGGTATGGCATTGGCACGGTGACGTATCTCAGGCGGAGAAAACAAAACTGATGCGAAATCCTTCGGGCATTCTGCAAATTACTCCCGAGTCGCTGGAAGGGCTGCTGATGAACCGGCCGAATGCGATCCCGGCGCTATTTCAGGACCTCAGATACATCATTATTGATGAGGTCCATGCGTTTATGGGCGCAGACCGGGGTATTCAGGTGCTGAGCCAGATCACTAGGTTAGAGCGGATGGCGGGCTGCCATCCTAGACGAGTGGGCTTGTCCGCCACTTTGAGCGACTACGATTCCGCGACCGCCTGGCTCGGTGCGGGGAGTCCCGAGCAAGTATCCGTGGTCACATCGCCGGGCGGCCGCAAGCTGCGCCTTCGGGTCGACCATTTCTCGTTTCCCGATGCGCGCGACGAGGAGCAGGCAGAGCAGCTGCAAAACGCACGCAAAGCGTATTACGAGTATATTTACGAGACGACGCACCTGAAGAAGGCGCTGATTTTTACGAACAGCCGGTCCGATGCCGAGCTGACGACGCTGGAAATGCGCAGAGTTGCGGCGAGGCGCAGCCAGCCGGACGTATTTTATGTGCATCACGGCAGCATCTCGGCCATGCTGCGGGAAGAAGCCGAAAACGCGCTGAAAATCGGGCCGGGACCGGCCGTGGCGGCGGCAACGCTGACGCTGGAGCTGGGCATCGATTTGGGAGAGCTGGAGCGGGTGGTGCAGCTCGGCGCACCGTACAGCGCATCCAGCTTCGTCCAACGGCTTGGCCGGTCCGGACGCAGGGGCGATTCCGCTTCCGAAATGATGTTTGTCGTACAGGAGGAAGAAGATGAGGATGCGCCGCTCCCGGCCAGAATGCCTTGGACTTTGCTCCGTGCCATCGCGGTCATTGAACTCTATGTGCGCTATAAATGGGTGGAACCTCATGACATCCGGCGGATGCCTGTCGGGACGTTGTACCACCAGACGATGAGCATGCTGAAAAGCATGGGGGAATCCGAACCATCTGAATTGGCGCGTGCGGTCCTTACGCTTCCTTCATTCACACATGTGACGCCTGATGAGTTCAAAGTTTTTCTGAGCTATCTCATTCAAACCGATCACATCCAGTGGACCGAAGAACAGACCCTGATCATCGGGCTCACGGGTGAGAAGATCGTGAACAACTACCGTTTCTATGCGGTATTCAAGGATGATGAGGAACATGTCGTGTACAACGGCTCCGAGGAAATCGGCTCCATCACGACGGTTCCGCCGCCCGGCTATTGCTTCTCGTTGGCCGGTAAGCTGTGGAAAGTGGTGGAGGTGGACACCAAGCACAAAGCGGTCTACGTCAAGGCAGCTAAAGGCAAGGTGGACACGCTGTGGCTTGGTTCCGGTGGCGACGTCCATACGAAAGTGATGCGGAAAATGAGAGAAGTGCTTGCCGATTCCGCGATTTATCCGTACTTGTCGCCTCAGGCGGTGAATCGTCTGGAACGTGCCCGCCGCCTCGCGAGGGAAAGCGGCCTGCTCCGCGACATCGTCATTCCGGCCGGCGGCGATTCGCTCTTTGTGCTGCCATGGGTCGGCAGCAAGCAGTTCCGCACGCTGGAGCGGATGCTGAAGCATCATCTGGCGGATCGCCTCTCCCTGAGATCCATCGTGCCGATGGAGCCTTACTACATGAACGTGGCCGGCAACAGCGATGCCGGCACGCTGATCCAGGCGATCGCGGCGGAATGCGCCCGGTGCGGAGAAGAACAGCTCCTCGCACCGGAAGAAGCCCCGTACCTCGGCAAGTACGATGAATTTGTGGCTCCGGATCTGGTTCGCCGCGCTTTTGTCGTCGACGGGCTTGACCTCAAGGGACTGAGAGAAGGAATATTGGAGGACCACCACTCGGAGATATCTTCCTAATGGATTCGAACGGGGGACTTGAAATGTCAGCTAACCAGGAAAGCCATTCTTTTCGTCGTCCGGAGGCCGCCCATCAAATCCCGATAGGGATCATCGGGTCCAAACGACTGGTTGAACAGATCCTGCGCGTGATCGAGACGTTTCCGTCTTTTGAAGCGGTTCCCCGGGTGTTTGAGGATACGGCGGATGCGGCTGTGCTGGCAGAAGGGTTAGCCGAGGAGACGGAGGTGCTGCTCCTGTCCGACCCGTTGTCGCACAGGAAGATCAAAGAGAACCCACGGATAACCGTACCTGCTCACTACGTACCGTTAACCGATGCGAGCCTCTATAAAGCGCTGTTCACGGCGCATCAGCGGGGACTGCTTGACCGGGGAATCTCGGTGGATACGCTCACTGAAACGATGGTACGCAGAGCCTGCAGGGACATAGGGATGACCGATGAGCGATGGAGCGTGTATGACGGGCCGGTATATGCGTCTCCGGATAAGCTGATCGCATTCCATCAAGCCAGCTTTGAATCCGGCGGCTGCTCTATTGTCTTTACAGGACAGCATGCCGTGGCTCAGCGCTTGGAGGAAATGGGCATCCCCTCCGAATGGCTGCTTCCCTCCGATCAAGATATCGTCGTCGCGCTCGAGAGGGCGCTTCTATCGACGGAGACACGGCGCAGCAAGGAGTCACAAATCGTCGTCGGGATGATCAACGTCGACCATTTCGAACGCGTCGCTATGCAGCGGAGCAATGAGCATGAGGTCCAGAAACTAAAGCTGGACATCCATCGCATGGTGCTCGACTATGTGGAATCGCTGGACGGATTTCTGACCCATCCGGGCGGAGACGAATACCTTTTCTTTACAACCCGGGGCATCTTTGAGCGCGAAAGCGGCGGATACAAGACGATCCCGTTGGCCAAGGATGTCAATACGACGCACGGCGTTTCGCTAAGCATCGGGATCGGCTTCGGCCGCTCGGCCAGCCTGGCCGGCACCCACGCCCGAACAGCGATGCGCAAGGCGAAGGAAGCAGGAGGCAATGCCTGCTTTATCGTCCGGGAAGATGAGACGCTGATCGGACCGCTGGAGATGGCCGACCCGGTGCGGGAAGTGCTTTCTTTCACCGATGCAGAGCTGATGAAAAATGCGGAGGATGCCGGAATGACCAGCGCTTATTTGAGCCGGCTGCTTCACAACCGGGCTAAATACGGCCAGACCGATTATAAGGTCCATGAGCTGGCATCGCTGCTCGGCATTACGGTGCGGAGCGCGCATCGCCTGCTGCTGCAGTGGATCGACCAGGGACTGGTAGAGATTGCCGGCATGGAGAAGGTGCCGCGCGGGCGTCCGCGGCAAATTTTCAGGTTTTCATGTTTGGACAAGTCTTCGTCTTAAGCGGTAAGTCGTAATTAGCTTTGAGCACTTAGACATGGAGTATTCAAGGAACGAAATGAGAAGGTTATCCCATCGCTGATACCCACGAAACTCTACAAGGCCGTTTCCGGTGATACTATACAGTGGGCACCAGCTGAGATTATGGTCCTTTGCGGTCAATCTATAGTGTGATCAACGAAAATTCAACACCCTTCGTGTTAAGTCTATAGTGGGATCGCTAAATTCCAAGCGCTTCGCGGTACAGGCTTTAGTGATATGAGCAGCTAAATATTCAGAACCCTAGCGGTACAGGCAATGAACCTGTACCGCTTTTTTTGCGCCAAAATCCTGCTAATTTAAAGACGATTAAAAGATTTGTCTTTATATAGGCCGAGTCTTTATGATGAAGTGGAAAACGATTGAATGGGAGGATGAACAAGGATGAAAAGTGTAGCCGAATTGGAAGCGCGGATGGCCCAGCCGTCCGAAGCGCTCATTGCCGACCTCATGTCCGTCGACGGGGATTTTCTCGTGCTAGGCGTTGGTGGCAAAATGGGTCCGAGTCTGGCCAGACTGGCCGCGAATGCGATACGTATGGGGGGCATGAACAAGAAGGTCATCGGGGTATCGCGCTTCTCGAATGAAGAGACTCGCAAGGAATTAGAGGATGCCGGGGTGACCACGATTTCGTGCGATTTGCTGAATGAGCAGGAATTCCAACGGCTGCCCGACGTGCCGAACGTCATTTTTATGGCCGGACATAAATTCGGAACGACGGGAAAGGAGTATTTTACATGGGCAATGAACAGCTATTTGCCCGGCAGGGTCGCCGAGAAATACCGCGATTCCAGGATCGTTGTGTTTTCATCCGGCAACGTGTACCCCTTCACCCAGGTCGCGAGCGGCGGAGCCAGCGAGCATACGGCGCCGGAGCCGGTCGGGGAGTATGCGCAGTCCTGCCTCGGCAGGGAGCGGATCTTCGAGTATTTCTCGCATCAAAACGGCACGCCGATGGCGATTTACCGGCTGAACTATGCGATCGACATGCGGTACGGCGTGCTGTTAGAGCTGGCGAAGTCCGTCAACGAAGGAAGGCCGGTCGATGTGACGATGGGCTACGCCAATGTCATTTGGCAGGGGGATGCGAACGAAATGGCGCTGCGCTGCCTGACCCAGTGTACGAACCCGCCGCAGATCATCAACGTGACGGGCCCGGAAACGATGTCGATCCGCTGGGCGGCGGAAGAGTTGGCGCGCCGTTTAGGCAAAGAAGTGGTATTTACCGGGACGGAAGCGGATAATGCGCTGCTCAGCAACGCGTCGAAGTCCCATCAGCTGTTCGGCTATCCGCGGGTAACCCTTTTACAAATGATCGACTGGGTCGCGGACTGGGTCCAGCAGGGCGGCACGACCTGGAGTAAACCTACGCATTTTCAGGAACGAAAGGGGAAGTTTTGATATGAATAAGCCGGAGCACGTGTTAACCGCAGAGCAGATCGCAGCACTGCATGAAGGGCTGGTCATCCCTGCCCACCCGCTGGCACTGGATGAAAACCGGAAGCTGGATGAGCGGCATCAGCGGGCATTGACGCGTTACTATATGGCATCGGGCGCCGGGGGAATCGCCGTAGGCGTTCATTCCACCCAGTTTGAAATCCGGGACCCCGGCGTGGATTTGTTCGAGCCTGTCCTGCGGCTGGCGGCCGAGGAGGTCCAGAGCGCACAGCTGCAGCGCCCCTTCATTTTGGTGGCTGGCATCTGCGGCCCAACAGACCAAGCGCTCAAGGAAGCGGAAATCGCCCGAAATCTCGGCTACGATGCGGGTCTGCTCAGCATGGGTGGACTTATGGGCCTGAGTGAGGGAGAGCTGCTGCAGCGCACACGGGAAGTGGCTCAAAGGATACCCGTCATCGGATTTTATCTTCAGCCTTCCGTGGGCGGGCGAATCTTCAGCTTCGAATTCTGGCGGGAATTCGCCGAGATCCCGAACGTCATCGCGATAAAGATGGCACCGTTCAACCGGTATCAGACCCTCGACGTTGCCCGGGCCGTCTGTTATTCCAGCCGCCGCGACGAAATTGCCCTCTACACGGGCAATGACGATAACATTATCAATGATCTTCTCACGACATACCGGTTCCGAGTAGACGGTGAACTGGTGGAGAAAAAGGTTGTCGGCGGATTGCTCGGGCACTGGGCAGTTTGGACGCAAAAAGCCGTAGAGCTGCTGGAGGAAATCAAGCGGGTTCGCAGCGGAGGCACCCTCCCCGAAGAATGGCTCAGCCGGAATGTGGAGGTGACCGACGCCAACGCGGCGTTTTTCGATCCGGCCCACCATTTCGCCGGCTGCATCCCGGGCATTCACGAAGTGCTGCGCAGGCAGGGATTAATGCGAGGGATCTGGTGCCTGAATCCAGAGGAGACGCTTTCTCCAGGGCAAGAGGGAGAGATCGACCGGATTTACCGGGATTATCCCCATCTACACGACGACGATTTTGTCCGTGAGCATCTGAAGATGTGGCTGGAAGCCAAATCCAATCAAGCGTAGAAAATGATAAAAACCTGACATCCCGAAAGCGGAGAATTTGATATATTTCTACCGATTTAGCATTTTCCACACCGCTCAAAAGCTTGATGCAGCAGCATTTTTAGCCATTTCGGTGCTCATGGTTCGGTAAATTCCAAGCTCAAGGAAATCACGCTGTTTACCGCAAGTGGAAGCGTTTTTATGATGGGATTACCGGTGAATCATGAACACCGAAATTCATCACTCTCCCAGGATGAGCCCCAAAACATGAAGGAGGAAAGGGTATGGCAAAAAAGTGGATCAGTATGGTTGCGGCAGTCACGATGCTCATCTTCGTACTCAGCGCTTGCAGCGGTGGAAGCAAAACTTCCAATGAAGGAGCAGCACCGGCAGCGGAACCTGCACCAACGGGAGGCGCCGGAGCCGGAAGCAGCACCGAGCAGTATGGCGATACGGGCGGATTAAAGCTGCCGCTGGTCGATAAGCCGACGACGATTAAATTTATGTTATCGAGCAACTCGGCCAAAATCGGCGACGACAAGCTGATCGTCCAGGAATTGGAGAAGCGTACGGGGATCAAGGTCGAGTTTCAAACTTATTCCCCGCAAACGTACCAGGACAAATTAAAGGTTGTGGTGGCTTCCGGCAAACTTCCGGACATCTTCATCGGGCTGAAGCCGGCGGAGCTGAAAAAAATCGGCCAGCAAAAAGGCGTGGTCGCGATCAATGAATATGCCGACATGCTGCCGAACTTCTCCAAATTGTATTTGCAGGAAAACAATTGGGTCGTTAAATCGTTTGGCGACGAGAACGGCAATATTTACACCTGGCCGATTTATGACCTCAACCGGGAAGTGAATCACGGCTTCCTGTACCGCAAAGACATTTTTGACAAGAACGGCATCAAGGAATGGACGAATACGGAAGAATTTTACCAGGCGCTGAAGAAGCTCAAAGAGGTTTACCCGGATTCTTATCCGTATGCTTCCAAAGGTCTGGCCAATATCTTCAGAGACTGGTCCTTCGGCTGGGGCATTGGCAATGGAGACAACTATCCGGCGTATTACGACGAAAAGGACGGAACGTGGAAATATGCGACGGTTCAGCCGGAGCACAAGGATATGCTTGATTTTATGAAAAAGCTGTACAACGAAGGGCTGATGGACCCCGAGTTCCTGACGGATACTCAGGATTCCTGGACGACGAAGATGACGACCGACAAATCGTTTGTCACCTGGGATTGGATCGGCAGACTCGACTTGTTCTACAACCAGGTAAAGGATAAAAATCCGGAATACGACTTGAGATACGCAAACCCGATTGGGCCTACAGGAAACGTCAGAACCCTGCCGAAGGTTTCCGATTTCAGTATTGCGGTCGCCAACAACAAGAACAAGGAAGTGGCGCTGAAATTGCTGGATTACCTCACCAGTCCTTCGGGCGGTGAACTGATGACTGTCGGCGTGGAAGGGGTCAACTTCGAATGGGGGCAGGACGGCCGCCCGGTATATCCTGAGCTCAAAGATCTCCCGCTCGTCGACATCGGCGTACTGGAAGACCGCTACGGCATGTGGCTGGAAGGAGCTTACCTCAGACCGGATAAGCGCAGCGTGTACTATAAGTTCTCCGAAAAAGAGCAGGAAGCCCAGGATAAAATCATGAAGGAAGACAAGAGAGAGCCGATGGATCCGATCCTGAACTTTACGGACGACGAAATTTCGACGCTTGCGGAGCTGCAAACGTCGCTCCAGAAAGCGTCCGAGGAATTCAACGCCAAATACATTTTGGATAAATCTTATGGCGACGCGCAGTTCGAAAATTTCAAGAAGCAAATCGCCAAGCAGGGCTTGGACGATCTGATCAAGATTTATAACGATGCCCAAAAACGTTATGACGCGGCGAAATAAATCAATGAGGATTTGAAGACCTATGAAGAAACCGAACAAGGGACGTTTGACCGGAACGCTAAAGCATATCCGGCGGGACCGTGAACTGCTGCTGCTCTTTATTCCGTGTATCCTCTTTTATATCATTTTCCGTTACGGTCCCCTGTATGGCTTGATTATCGCCTTTAAGGATTACAGCGTATTTACCGGCGTAATGGGCAGCGACTGGGTCGGACTGAAGCATTTTATCAAATTTTTCAGCAATCAGGATTTCTGGATGCTTTTCCGAAATACACTGCTGCTTGGATTTTACACGCTGATCTTCGGCTTTCCGTTTCCAATTATGCTGGCGATCCTTCTGAACGAAGTCCGGACCAAGTGGTTCAAGAAATCGGTGCAGACGCTCAGTTACCTGCCGGCGTTTCTGTCGGTCGTTATTATCAGCAGCATGATCATTGACTTCCTGTCGCCGACGAACGGGCTGCTCAATCAACTGCTGGCCGCGTTCGGCTTTGAGAAGAAGTACTTCCTCGTCGATCCCGGCTGGTTCCGTCCGGTTTACGTTATTTCAGAGATCTGGGGCACAATTGGCTACGAGTCGATCATCTACCTGGCCGCGATCGCGGGAATCAATCCGACGCTGTATGAAGCGGCCCGCGTTGACGGCGCATCCCGGTTTCATATGATCCGGCACATCACGATTCCCGGGCTCATGCCGACAATGCTCATTATGTTTATCCTGAAAACAGGCTCGATGATCCGAATCGGCTACGAGAAGGTGCTGCTGCTGTACAATCCGATGACCTACAACGTGGCCGACGTGTTCTCGACGTACGTATACCGGAAGGGGCTGCTCGAATCCAATTACAGCTATGCCGCCGCGGTCGGCATGTTTGAAGCGCTGGTGGCCATGACGATGCTCCTTGGCGCGAACTCGATCAGCCGGAAGATCGGAGGGAAAGGGCTATGGTAGGAGAACGCAAAACATCGATTTTCGGCATCGTCAACGCCCTGATCCTGGCCTGCATCGCGATTGCGACGCTCTATCCGGTGCTCTACATCACGGTCATTTCGTTCAGCGACACGGCTTCGGTCATTCAGGGCAAAGTGTTCCTGTTTCCAAAAGGCTTTAATCTTGATGCCTATAAAGAAGTGCTGAGCAACAACACGATCCCCAGGGCTTATCTGAATTCCATCTACTATACGGCTTTGGGTACCTTCATCAATCTGTTGTTTACGGCGGTGGCCGCGTATCCGCTGTCGCAGCCCAATTTCTTCGGGCGGAGGGTGTTCATGCTGGGGATCATTGTCACGATGTTCCTGAATCCCGGCATTATCCCCACGTACATCGTCGTTCAGAAGCTGGGTCTGACGGATACGGTCTGGTCGCTCGTGCTGCCGAATGCGATCTGGACGATGGAGCTGATCATTTTGAAGAGCTTTTATGAAAACATGTCGTCGCAGATCCGGGAGGCGGCGCTCATCGACGGCGCATCGGAGACGCGGATTCTGTTCCGTATCGTCATCCCGCTCTCCAAGCCGGCGCTGGCATCCATCGGCCTGTTCTTTTTCATGGGCCACTGGAACAGCTTCTTCCTTCCGCTCATTTATTTGAACGACAAGGAGATGTATCCGCTTCAGGTCGTCTTGCGCGACATGCTCATTTTCAACAGCGAAAACGATGCCGGACTCGTGGACCGGGCGGCCCTCGCGCCGCAGGCGGTCAAGAACGCCACAATCGTGCTGTCAATGATTCCGGTGCTGCTGATCTATCCTTTTGCGCAAAAGTATTTTGCCAAAGGGGTCATGTTAGGTTCCGAGAAGGGTTAAGCGGACGGATGTGGAATAGTTGTCATCATGAGAGGTGACGCCAATGAATCGGCTGCTTGCGAACCGGGGACTACTGCAAATCTTCTGCTCTCTGCTGTTAGTCATCATGATCATGTCGGCATCAAGCTATGTCGTTTACAAAAAATCCATTTCCGGCATCTATGACAAAGTCACGCAAAACAATCGGCTCGTCGTTAAAAATATCATCCAGGCGTTCGACAGCGGCTTTACGACGGTCAATAATCTGATTTTTACGATCCATGGACTGCCCTTTGATCCTGTCAAATCCGGCGACGGCGGCCGCATGGACATGGCACAGGTCTATAATCTGCAGGATAATTTGGCGTCGCTGATTTCTTCCGTCGATTATATCGAAGACGTCATCGTTTTTTACGATAACCAGGATCTGGCCATTACGGCCAATGGAACGAGCGACATGAAGCTGCTCTTCCAGAACAAGTACAGGCACGACACGTACAATGCCTCGTATTGGCGCAGCTTTTCCAAATCCAAACGTCCGTTTACGGTATTTCCCGCTGCCGATTATATGATGCAAACGGAAGGCTCCAAACCGCAAAGCAGGCAGCTGATCGCCGTCATGGACGGCAACAAATACAAGCTGTCGGATAAGAACGTGATTATTCTGATCAATGCGGAAAAGCTGCTGCAGCATGTGAACATGTCCTCCATGATCCCAGGATCGTCGATGATCGTGCTGGACGGCGACCGGAAAATCGTGCTCAGCACGGAAAAAAATTGGGACCTGGTGGAAGTGCTGAACGACGTCTATTTTAACCAGTCTCAGGAAGACTCGCTGACCCGCGGTGACTTCGAGTATCATGTGTACCAGTCGGATTATAACGATTTCATTTACATTGATAAAATGCCTTATCAATTCCAGAATATCGATACGGTGGCCAGCGGCAGCCGGTTCATTATGGTTATCGCCATTGTCAGCGCGGTGCTGCTGTCGGGGCTGCTCAGCGTCTATCTGTACCTGCCGGTAAAAGGCATTCTTCAGCTGTTCGGAGAGGGCCGCGTAAAAGGTAACGACTTCCGGAAAATCCACAGCGGCATTGTCAAAGTCCAGCGCGAAAATGAAACGCTCAAGCAGCGGATGGAGAGAGCTGAGGTCGATATGTGCAGGAACGCCTTCTTGCAAGTGCTGGAAAAACGCGAGCGCTCAAGCGACATCGAGCGGGAGGTCCTGAAATACGAGCCGTATTTCTTTCGGGACCGCTGCTTCGTGATGGCATCCCTAGATATAAGGCTTTCCAAGAAGGGGGATCGTTCCCATGCGTCTATAGAACCCCGGCACATCATCGATGTGCTTCGCAAGGGCCTTGGCAGTATGGCGGGGACTGGTTATACGGCGGTGTTTCACAAGCGGGAAATGAGTTTTCTTGTCCTGCTGGGCATACCGGAGGGCGGAGACCGGCAGACGGTGATGTCCTACTGGGCTGCCTTAATTCAGGAAGCGAGCCAGGATGTGCTCTCTGGATATGCGCTCCGCTCCTATGTCAGTAAGTTCTATGAGGCTCATGTCCCGAATCTCCATTCCGCTTACCAGGATATCATGAACGGAATGCTCTACCGGAGCGTACAGGACGAAGCGCAGTCTGTTATCGATATTGAAGCTGTGCAGTATGTGGGTGACGTTTATTTTCCTCTGGAAAAAATGGATCATTTGGCCCGCTGCCTGACGGCCGGATTGACCGGGGAGAGCATTCAAATCGCGAAGGACATTATTCAAGAGAATGCACGCCGGAACATTCATCATTACCATCTGGCCCATGTGGTCAAAAGCATGTTCCTCTATCTGATCAAGCCGGCCAGAGCAACGGCCGAAGGCGACCAGGAGCTGATGCAGCTGGAGTCCCGGTTCATCCAGCGAGTAGAGCAGGCTTATGATCACGGCGAAATGACGGAGGCGCTCCTTGAAGTAGTGGAGCGGGTTGCCGGCAGCCGCGGCGGCGAGCCGAAGAGCAAGCTGAATCCGGCTTTCATCTCACAGTACATCGAACTTCATTATATGAACAATCTGTACCTCGACCATATGGCGGAGGTGCTGGACACGAGCCCGAAATACTTTTCGAATTATTTCAAGAAAACGTTCGGGATCAACTACGTCGAATACCTGAACAAGGTACGGCTGGCGCATGCCCGTGAATTTCTGAAGAACTCCGATTACAACATATCGGAAATCGGGGAAAAGACGGGGTACATGAATGCGTCAACCTTTACCACCACGTTCAAAAAATACTACGGCATCTCCCCCAGCGAATACCGGAAAATGGCGGGGGAGGGGTAGAAGGAGCGAACGATCATCATGAAAGCCGTTGCGGCTTTACAAGGAAGCATTGTAATCACGGATACGGAAGACCTGCCCTTGGAGAAGGGGCATGTCCGGATCCGGACCGTGTATTCTGCCATTAGTCCCGGCACGGAGCTGTCTTTTCTAAAAAAGGGAGGAGATCAGCCGTCCCTGCTCGGGTACAGCGCGGCCGGCATCGTTGAGGAAATCGGCGAAGGCGTGACCGGCCTGCTGCCAGGACAAAGGGTGGCCTGCTATGGAGCTCCTTACGTCCGGCATGCGGAACGGCTCACGGTTCCGTCCAATTTGGTGGCCGCGGTACCGGATCACGTGCTGCTGGAGGAAGCTGCTTTCGCGGGCCTTGGAGCGATTGCGATTCATGCTCTGCGAACGGCAGATCTTCGGTTCGGGGAGTCGGCGGTGGTTGTGGGCCTCGGCATTTTGGGCCAGATTATTGCCCAGATCGCCTCGGCAGCGGCATTCCGCGTCGCAGCGCTCGATTTGAACGCGCAGCGTGTGGAGATGCTGCAGGAGCAAGGAGTCCGTCATGCGTATACCCGGCATGAAGAGCTCGAGGAGCAGCTGCTGTTACTCACGGGAGGCCATGGGGCGGACAGCGTCGTCCTGTGCGCAGGAGGGCCCGGTGAGGAACTGATCAACCGGTCGCTCAACTGGATCCGCGACCGCGGCAATATCGTGGTCGTCGGCGACTTGACCACCACGTTTTCCCGTGGGCAGATGTTCGGCAAGGAGGCGCAGGTGCTTATCTCCCGGGCCGGCGGACCCGGCAGATATGACAGCGGATACGAGAAGGATAACCGGGATTATCCGATCGGTTATGTGCGGTGGACCGAGGGCAGAAATGTTGCGGAATACGTCCGCCTGCTAGCGGAAGGCCGGATATCGATATTGCCGCTCGTATCGCACCGTTACCGGCTCGATGAAGCGGAAGCGGCTTACGCCAACTATGTGAATCCTGCGGATTGTCTGGGAACGATTCTCGAATACGAATCCTGAAGGAGGATGTGTGAATGCGGAAGTCATGGTTTACGCTATTGGCATGTTTTGTACTGTTAACAGGCTGGACGGGATTGGGAGGCAGCGACACAGCAAAGGCGGAAGACAGCCGTCTGTCGCAGAAAGTGTACGGCAGTCCGGAGGAGCTGCTGCCGCCGCTGAACTACACCGTTTCGATTTTTAACGGGACCGTTGGCTATGAAGAGGGACGGCCGGTCATGTATACCGTGTCTAAAGGGAAGCCGGGCCAGCTGAATGTCATTGACCTGGAGGATTACAAGCTGCTGCGCAGCATTCCGATCCCGCCATCGGAGAGCTCATGGGCGCATACGGTTGCACCCGACGGCACGCTATACGTCGCAGCGGACGGCAGCGGGGCCAGGTTGTGGAAATACTCCCCGGTGACCCATACCGTGGAGCAAGCCGCCGCCTTTGCTGGCGAATCGTGGCCGATCTGCATCACAACGGATGAGGCGGGCCGGGTATACGTCGGTACTTATCCTGGAGGCAAGGTGATTCAATACGATCCAGCCACCGGCCAAACGAAGGACTATGGCCGCGTGATCGGTAACATCGCCCAGGAATATGTCCGCTCCATTGCGTATCAGGGCGGTAACATTTATGCGGGAACGGCGCATCATCAAATCGTCCGCGTTAACCTGGAGACAGGCGAGAAGACGGACATTGCTGCATCCCTTAATGTTCCGGAAGGTGACGATACGGTATACGATTTAGATACGATCGACAACCGTTATCTGTTCGCCCGCTATACGGACGGAAGCGGGGTGCCGGGTCCGGCATACATTTACGATACGCAAACCGGTTCCTGGCTGGATACGGTGCTGGACAACGTGACCGGACTGCATGAGACCGATTCCCTGGACGGCAAAATTTATTTTATGTCCGACAAGAAATTAAAGACATTTGATCTAGCCACGAATGAAGTCAGCGAGACGGGAATGGAGTACAACAGCGGATTTCGGGGAGCCGATTGGGTGGAGTTCCCGAACAACCCCGAGCTTCCTGGAAAAAATCTGGTTACCGTCCGCTATGACGGCGGAGTGGCGATTCTGAACATCGAGACGAAGCAGGTTCATCTGCTGCCTCCCGTCGTCCCGGGCTTGCCGGGCGTGGTGAACCGGATCCAATCCACTCCGGACGGGAATCTGTTCGTCACCGGAGTACAGACGAGCAGAGGCTCGATTATTGATCCGAATACCCTGACTTCCTCGGCATTCTCCATAGGTCAGGCGGACAGCGTGTATCCGCTCGGCGATAAAATGTTTATGGGCGTCTATCCTGAAGGAGCGTTGTTCGAATACGACATGACCCAGCCGCCGGGAACCGAGAATCCGAAGAAGACGTTCGTCCTGGAGAATGGACAGGAACGCCTGGTGAATATGACATCGGGGGGCGGCAAGCTCTATATAGCGACCATCCCGGGATACGGTACGCTTGGCGGATCGGTTACGGTGTATGACCCCGCCACCGGGGAAAGCCGCGTTCACCGCAACGTCGTGCAGGATCAAAGCGTGCTGAGCCTTGCCTATAAAGACGGCAAATTGTTCGGATCGACGACGATTCGCGGGGGATTGGGCTCGGAGCCAGCTGCGGATGAAGCAAAAATATTCGTATGGGACACCCAGACCGAGCAGAAGATCACGGAATTCCCGCTGCGGATCGCCGGACTGGATAAACCGGTCTTCATCGGGGATTTGAGCGTAGGTCCGGACGGACTGATATGGGGCGCGGCGTATGAATATGTGTTTGCGCTGGATCCAAATACGTATCAGGTCGTAAAGAGCAAAAAGGTGCAGTCTGGCGTCAGCTACACGCAGTGGGCTCATCATATGATTCGCTGGTCGGAAGATGGCCTTATGTACGTCTTGTTCAACAACAAATTGACGGTGATCGATCCGCAAACGCTGGAATCGCGCACGATCACCAATGCCGCCCGGTTTGAGCTGGGCAAGGACGGCAACATTTACTTTACGGACAATGCCACGAATACGATCATGTACCGGATCGAGGTCGACGGGGAGATCGTCGAGCAGCCTCCTGGCATTCCGCTTCCGGTCAAGAATCCAGGGTTTGAGGATGCCGTGAGCGGCACAGCGATCCCCGGGTGGACGTCTTTGTTTGCGGCCAGTTCCGATTTAAGCTACGCGGTCAACACGGACCGGAGCTCCTCCGGCAATGCCAGCCTGAAACTGACGGATAATACCCGTACGGGATCCGTCGCCTTGCAGAGCGATAAGATCACCGTTGAGCCGGGCAAAAAATACACATCCAAAGTCCAAGTGTATATCGAGTCGGGACAGCCGGGGACGATGCTGCGCTTCTTTGACAGCAGCAACCAAACGCTGGCTACGCAGGAGATTCATCTCGACGAGAGCCGGCTGGCCCAGTGGCAGACCGTGACGCTGAACGGAACGGCTCCCGACAATGCTGCCTACGCCCGCTTGATCGCAGTAGTCAGCCGCTACAACATGGCGTCGGCATATTATGACGACTTCTCCCTGTCCGTAGAAGGGACGCCGGAACCGGCGGATCAGGTAGCACCGGTGTCTACGGCCGAGGTATCGCCCACTGCAGGTGAGAACGGCTGGCTGAACCGTGACGCATCCGTGCGAATCCAGGCAGAGGACGAGGGCAGCGGCGTGGCCGCTGTAACCTATGCGGCCAGCGGAGCGGGTTCGCTTGAACCGGTTCGAGTGGAAGGAGCATCCGCATCCTTCAACGTTACTGCCGAAGGAGTCACCAAGGTGACCTATTCGGCTGAGGACCGGGCCGGCAACAAGGAGGCCGCGCGGGAGCTCACGGTCAAGATCGATAAAACGGCGCCGGAAATCGTGTTTACCGGGGAAACCGCCTATACCGTCGATCAAAATGTATCCATCCAGTGCGCGGCGTCCGACAGCTTATCAGGTATCGCATCGGAACCGTGCAGCGGGGCAGACCGCCCCGCGTATGAGCTGGAGCCGGGCACAAACGTGATTATGGCTTCGGCTAAAGATGCCGCAGGTAATGAAAGCACGAAGGAGATTTCATTCGAGGTTACGGCAACGTATGACAGTCTGGGCACGCTTGCGCGTTCGTTCCTGCCTGTGGATGCCGACTTTGCCGAGTCGCTGAACGCGAAGCTGCTGGCAGCGAAGGTTTCGGCCGGGCGCGGCAATGCCCAGGCGGCACAGGGACAGCTATCCGCGTTCGAGCAGGAAGTCACCGCTCAAAGCGGTAAGAAGCTGACAGAGGAACAGGCAGCGGTGCTGCTGAAATGGGTGAAAACGCTGAAATAGACGGTTATCGAAAAGAATAGTCGTGTTAAGCGACGTCAAATGAGGAGCCTGTGAGCAAGCGCAGGCTCCTTTTCCTTTTCCGAACGTGTCTGCACGTTTTCACCCGTCGACGTTTCAAGCCGTTTGCAAGAATCAGCAACTTTCTCTTACGAATGAGCGTTTAACATGTAGTTCGATCCGGATCGAAAACCGGACAAAGATGATACATATTTGATACAAGGCGCAGGGAGATGAATCGTTATGGATAAAAAGCACCACTTGGGCACCGTGGCACTGTCTGCCTTGATGCTGACGATTTTGGGAGCCACGTTGATACCCAGCCCACATGTGGCAGCAGAAAATTTAGCAGTTCCGGTTCAGGTGCTGAGCGTTCAGAACCCATCCACAACTGGGCAGGCAGCGCAGGTACCCGCCCAGAACACGGCATACAAATGGCATTTCAGCCCTTCGTTTTATGATCAGGCAACCGGAGGTTCCTACTACTCCGCCACCGCCGACCAAATGATCAGTCGCACCATCTATCTTGATCCAGAGGGGGAGTGGCATGCTTTTGCAGAAGGAGTAACGATACATTGGGACCACGATTTGAGAACACCGGTCGTAGACAGGACGAGATACGGCGATCCTATGGAAGGATTGTACACGACCGTGTATGATCCTTCCCAAGAAACTGCGACGAGAGGGGTGTATTTTGCAGGGGGGCCGGACGTCCGGCACGGATTTCGCTACGTGAAAAACTATTATAAGCGGCAGGACGCGCAGGGTAAGGAGTATACTACATCCGATTTCAGCCTGCTCCTTCGAACCCGTTCCGGAGTGATACGCGAAATTGAGCGTGTACCCAACCGTTTGCATTTTACGGCGATGCCGGACGGAAATGCGCTGGCGATTCAGTACAGTGTTCCCCGTAAACCATACGAAATTTCGATCATCAACACGAACACGGGGAAGAAGAAGCACTTGGCATATGCCCAGCTTGATTACTACGACGCAAAAGGGGGCCGGCTTCTCATCACCCTCAATAAAACGGGGAATCCAAACGCAGTATATACGTTAGCCGACGATAAACAGCGCCCGGCCACTGAGCAGGATTGGAAGGAGTTTAAAAGTGTCAGCTTGGCCGAAGGCAGCCACGTTCCGTCTCCGGACCCTGCTACTGTGCCCCCAGCCGTTTTGCAGCCGCAGGATTTGGCGGTGACACCGATCCAACACCAAGATCAAATCCTGGTCCGAGCTACGATTGGAGGTCGTGCGGTGAAGTTATCTTTTGCTTTTGTCCAAAAAGGACGCACGATGTTCCCCGTTCGTGAATTGGTGGAGCAGGCAGGCCTGGAGGTCAAGCAAACGAAGGTGTCTGGAAAAGTGGGGGGCACATCTTTTACGCTGAAAGGGCCTGAGGGAAGCGTAAATTTGACGCCGACTGACAATATGATGATCGGCGGCCAGCTTTTTGTAGGCTCTGATATCTTAAAGCGGACTGGCCTGCCGGTGCAGGGGGTAAATTGGAATCCCTAGTAAGATGAGAGCGCATTTGGAGATATGGTCATCTCTGAAAAATGGGATTGATCATAGATCCATCTGATGGTTATTCAATCCGAAAAATTAGGAATGAGTTGGTAAAAGGAGAGGATCAATGATGAACAAGAAGCACAAGTGGAAGGCCTCGCTGTTGTCTGCAGTGCTGCTGACAGCGGCGGGTACGGCGTTGGTGCCAAGCCCCAGCGCACAGGCGGAGGATGCACCTGCGGCAGCAGTTCAAGCGGATCGTGCTCAGAGTACAGCAATTCCCGAATCCCAAGCAACGCAGATACCCGAACTCAAATGGGATTTTCGGGCTGATTTTTATGATAAGGGTACTGGGCGTGCGTATTACAACGCTTCCGCTTATGACGGAGAGCAATTTTATAACCGCACAGTATTCCGCGATTCTAGTGGGAAGTGGAATGCACTGGAAGAAGGCATCACCGTAACCTGGGACTATGATTTGGAGAAGCCAATTTTGCTTGGCGAAGGACTCGGTGATTTTTTGGACGGTCTGTTTTCAACGGTGTATGATCCAGCCCAAGGGACGGGAACAACCGGAGTATTTTTTACTGGCAGTAAGGATAGCCGGAGCGGTCTGCATTATATCAAAAATTACGATATGGGTCAGGATGCGCAGCAGAATTGGTATTCCACATCTTATTTCAGTGTATTTTTGCGCACCGGAGACGGAGTGATTAAGGAAGTTGATGGTACACACTTACGTCCAGGATTTATCCCAATGCCGGATGGTCGTGTGCTTGCCGTTCAGTATAGCACCACAGCCAAGATGAAAGAAATATTGATCATTGATCCGGGAACAGGATCAAAGAAACACCTTATATACGCAAGCCTCGACTACTATGATGCGGAAGGCGGACGCCTACTAATTAATTATAACAAGCCGGGCCGACCGAACGCAGTGTATACCCTGACCGATGGAAAAGCTCGCCCAGCAACCGAGCTGGATATGAAAGAGTTTTCCAGCCTGGCGGATCAGCGCTATCAGGCACCTATGCCAAACGCATCAACAAAACCGCCTGCCGATTTGCAGCCGCAAAACTTGCCGGTAACACAGATTCAAATTCATGATCAGATTACAGCCAGAGCCACCATTGGCGGCCAGGTGGTTCATCTCACGTTTGTCTTCATTCAAAACGGACGCACGATGATCCCGGTACGGGAACTGATAGAGCAGGCAGGCCTGGAGGTCAAGCAGCAGAAAGTGGCTGGAAAAGTGAACAGCAGTACTTTTTCCATAAAGGGACCGGGAGGAACTGTGACCGTAACAGCAGGTGACAGCACGATGATCGGTTACCGGCTCTATGTAAGTTCCGACGTCTTGAAGCGGATTGGTCTGCCGGTGCAGGGGATCAATTGGAATCCGTAAGCCTGACCGCTGCCTCAGCATAAAATAACGGCATGCTCCCATGATTTCATGGGAGTATGCCGTTTTTCATTACAGAGCAGTTGGTTTGGCTTCGCTATCGTGACGCTCCTGCCGGGAAGACCGGCTTACGTACGAAAGCAGCAGCGCGGTGATCACGATCAGGACGATAATCATCCCGATCACCCCGTTCCAGCCGAAGCCTGACAGAAAGAAGCCGCCGGACCAGCCCACCAGACTGGACCCCGTGTAGTAGAAGAGCAGGTAAAGGGATGAAGCGTAAGCTTTATAGCGCATCGGTGCCGCTTTTCCCACCCAGCCGCTGGCAACGGTGTGTCCCGCGAAGAAGCCGCAAGCGAACAGAATCATGCCTGCGATCATAAAGATCACGTTGCCCGCCAGCATGAGCAGGGCACCGACAAGCAGCATCCCGAGCCCGCTGGCAATCAAGCCGGCGCGTGAATAACGGTCAGCCAGATTACCGAACCAGACGGACGACCAGGAGCCGATCAGCTGGAAGACAAACAGGCAGCCGATCAACGTTTGGCTCAGCTCGTAAGGCGGCTGGGACAGCGGGAAGTCGATATAGTTAAAAAGCGTAACATACGCGCCAAGCAGCAGAAAACCGATCAGGTACAGGCACAGCAGGCGGGTGTTTGCAAAGCCGTTCCGGAAGCCGTCGGCCCAGTGATGCAGCGAAATGCTGACCGGTTTGAAGTGGTTTGATCTGGGCAGGTAGAGCCAAAACAGCAGACTGCATAGGAGGCTGACCAGCCCAAGGATAAACATCGCGATATGCCAATTGAACAAATCGGTAAAAAGGCTGATAATGACCCTTCCGGCAAATCCGCCTACCGCGGTGCCTGCCACATAGAACCCC
The DNA here is from genome assembly GCF_002257645.1 of Paenibacillus sp. XY044. Classification (GTDB taxonomy): domain Bacteria; phylum Bacillota; class Bacilli; order Paenibacillales; family Paenibacillaceae; genus Paenibacillus_AQ. The sequence continues at coordinate 1,102,320 of NZ_NQMO01000001.1, forward strand.
ATGACCTGTCCGATGCTGCGCGGTTCGATCTCTTCGTTCAGATAAGTCATGGCGATAGCCGGAAAGCCCGCAAGGCTAATACCTTCGAGCAGCCTGGCCGCCAGCAGCAGATGGAAGTTTGTGCTGAAGGAGGATACCATGGCCAGCACGGATGTGACGAACAGCGACACGCTCATCACGCCTCTGCGCCCCCAGGCATTGGACAGCAGGGAGACGAACAGCATGCTGACGGCTAATGTAATCGTCGAAAAGGAAATAATGAAGCTGGCACTGGAAGGGGACACATGGAACTCCTTCGCAAATGTGCCGATCAAAGGCTGCGGGCTGTACAGGATCGCAAAGGTGACCAGACTGCCCAGCAGCATACTGACCAGCACCCGTAAATAGGCTCGGGTACCGATTTGAATGTACTGCACGACAAACGCCTCTCTTTGTTAAGTTCTGGACGATTCTTTTTATAACGTCCCTAAGTATACGCCTGGATCGCTTATGTTGTATAATGAATTAAAATTATCAAATTAATGCTTCTGAGTTATGAGGGGCGAGAAAGAGGGACAGGCAATCATGGAATGGCAGCAGCTGGAGTATTTCCGTGTCGTGGCCAGGCTGGAGCATTTCATCAAATCAGCGGAGCAGCTGGCTATTTCCCAACCGGCACTCAGCCGGTCAATGACGAAGCTGGAAAAAGAGCTGGGGGTACAGCTGTTTGACCGGCATGGCCGTTCAGTGCAGCTGAATGAAACGGGAAAGCTGTTTTTGGCCAGAGTGGAACGGGCCTTACAGGAAATAGAGGACGGGATCGAAGAGATCCGCCAATTCCATGATCCGTATGCAGGCAAAGTATCGATTGCGTTTTTGATGTCGTTTGGCGTTCACAGGCTGCCGGATGTCATCGCGAGCTTCAATCGCAAGTACCCGGACGTTGAATTCGCGCTGTATCAGAATCCGACGACGGTCATTGTGCCGCAATTGCTGCGAAGCGAGGTGGACTTGTGTATTATCGGTCCGTTCGGCGGGGAGCCTGGAGTCGTCTGGCACAAGCTCGTTGAGGAAGAAATGTATGTTTATGTCCCTGCGGATCACCGGCTTGCGGAACGGGAGTCCATCCGGCTTGAGGAGGTGGCCGGCGAACCGTTTATATCGTTTAAGCCGGGTTATGGCGTCCGGACGCTGATGGAACGGTTTTGCGGCGAAGCCGGTTTTGAACCGCAGATCCGGTTTGAGGGAGACGATATTATGACCGCCGCGGGGCTTGTATCCGCAGGACTTGGAGTCACGATTATCCCGGCTTTTTCGGGTATCGAACACGGAAAGGTCAAGCGGCTGCGCGTGACGGAGCCTTATTGCCGCCGGGAAATTGGACTGGCCTGGGTCGAGGACCGGAAGCTTCCTCCCTCCGCCGACTTGTTTCGGTCTTTTATCATCGAATATTTTCGTGCGCGAAACGATCAATAAACAATACCTTTTCTTATTTAAGGATTTACTTTATTAAGAAAATGGTTTATTATAACAACAGAGATAGTTGAACCATCTTTTACCTGATGATCCTAGGGTTCACCAACTTAGCAGTCAAATTTATTACATGAACTAACTAAGCTTCGCTCAACACACAGGACGACCGCCGGGAGGCGGACTTGGGAAAAGGGAGGGGAGACAGCATCACCTTATGGCAAATGATACGTTTTCCGCACTGGCAGATCCTACACGTCGCGGCATCCTCGAATTGCTGGCCGGGAATCCCGAATTATCCGCCACACAGATCTACGAACGTTTTGATGTGAGCCCGCAGGCCATTTCCCAGCATTTGAAAATTCTTCGGGAAACGCAGCTTGTCCGAGTTGAGAAAAGGGCGCAGCAGCGCATCTATTCATTGAACATCGATCCGGTCAAAGAGCTTGAACATTGGGCTCAAACGATCCGTCAGCAATGGGATGGAAGGCTCGATGCCATGGACCGCGTGCTCGCTGAAGAGATGGCCAAACGAAAAGCCATTCAGGCGAATAATGAAAATAAAGGAGAATGAATAATGAATCATAGTGCCAGCAAGCAGGAACTCGTCATTACGCGTGTGTTTGATTATCCGGTCGATTTGGTCTGGGATGCCTGGACGGATCCCAGCCTGGTCATCAAATGGTGGGGACCGGCCCACTTCAGCTCGCCATCGTGCAAGATCGATCTTCGCGAAGGGGGCAGCTACTTGTTCTGCATGCGCGCGCCGGAAAGCTTTGGCGGGCAGGATTATTACTCCGCGGGCGTCTACAAACGAATCATTCCGCAGCAGCGCCTTGAATTTACGCAGGTTTTAGCCGATGCGGACGGAAACGCGGTTAGGCCTTCCGAGGTCGGCATGCCGGAGGACTTCCCTGCTGTGGTCGATTTCATCATTGATTTCGTCTCCAAAGGGAATCAAACCGAACTGATCATCCGAGAGTCCAACTGGAGCCCGGGTCCAATGGCCGACAACGCGGTCACTGGCATGAACCAGTCTCTCGACAAACTTGCCGCCAGTCTGGCCTAACGATGTTTCTCACACCATCCGTGAGCTGTATATAAAAGCAAAACGCTCCAGATCCGTCTCTGGAGCGTTTTGTGCTGCAATGCCTTCATATGAGTTGTTGATTGGAATCAACTATCGCGAATCCATACCGTCATTTCGCCGGGCTCCCGGTTGCCCCACAGCGTGTAAGGGACCGCCCGAAGTCGCTGCTGCTGCAGCTGCGGCCGGGCTGTACTGTAGAGATCGTTCGGCGCCTCCGGCGGAGTCCCGGCACGGATGCCTTCCGCCTCGATCACAGCGACGCCGCCGCGCCATTCGTCCACGACAACCTGCAGCTCGGCATCTGCCGGAAGACTTAAGGAAGCAAGCGGAGCTCCATTGTCGGTCTCCTCGAGGCAGTATACGAGCGGACCGCGCTGCAGCGCAACTTTTCCGCTGCTGGCACGCAGGTTCGGGTGGGCATAGATTCGCCGCGGCTGCATATCGAACTCTAGCTCAACCGTGTCACCGGCCTGCCAGTTCCGGCGAATATAGGCATAGCCGTCCCGCAGCTCATACTGGGCAGGCTGGCCATTTACAAGGATTGTGCTTGTCGAAGACCAGCCTGGAAGACGAAACGCAATCGTGAAGTCACCCGCGCCATCCGCTTCCAGCACATTCAGGCGGACCTGGCCTTCCCAAGGCAAATGGCTCTCCATTTCCAGCTGAACGCTGCGTCCGGCAACCTTGTGTCCGATCCGGCTGCCGACGTACAGATGCACGAACAGTGCCTCATCGTTCGCCGAGTAAATATATTGTCCGAGCGAGGAGAGGAGGCGCGAGACGTTCGGCGGGCAGCAGGCGCAGCCGTACCATTTTTGCCGAACCGCCTTGATGTGACGCTTGCCGGGGTTGCCTTCGCTGGCCGCAGGCCACACCTCCATCGGGTTCACGTAAAAATAATGCTTACCGTCGCCAGCAATCCCTGCGGTTACGGTATTATATAGCGCACGCTCCATTACGTCGGCGTATTCGCCCTTCACTTCGTTCTGAAGCAGCCGCTGGGCAAAAAAGATCAGACCGATCGATGCGCAGGTCTCGCTGTAATTCGTGTCGTTCGGCAGGTCATAGTCAAACGTAAATGCCTCGCCGTGATGGGTAGAGCCGATACTACCCGTGACATACATTTGCTTCTGCACGACGTTGTCCCACAAGCGGCGGCAGGCTTCCAGCAAAGCGTTGTCTCCTTTAAGCAGAGCCAGGTCGGCCATGGCCGTATACATGTAGACGGCTCTCACCGCATGGCCAGTCGCTGCTTCATGCTCCCTTACCGGCTTGTGGGCCTGATGGTAGGCAAGATTCGCGGGACCCTGCTGAACGACACCGGGTGCCCAGTGCGAAATCCGGCCGCGCCGTTCAAATTCCTCCTGGAAAAAGCTCGGCTCCTGCCCGCGTTCATCGATCAGAAAGCTGGCAAGATTCAGGTATTTGGCTTCACCTGTCGCATGGTACAGCTTGACTAGGGCAAGCTCAATTTCCTGGTGGCCGTCATAACCGCGGATTTTGCCTTCTTCCAGTCCAAAGCGGTTGTCGATATGGTCGGCTACCTTGCACGCAATGTCAAGAAGCTTGGTTTTGCCCGTGCCGTAATAATAGGCGACCGCTGCTTCGATCAGATGACCGGCCGTGTACATTTCATGGCAGTCCATCAGATTGGTCCAGCGCTGTTCGAGCTTGTCAATCGTAAAGTACGTGTTCAGATAACCGTCTTCCTGCTGTGCGGCTCCGATCAGATCGATCGCTTCATCGGCGACTTTTTCCAAATCAGAGTCCGGGGTTTGGGCCAGCGAATATCCGACGGCTTCCAGCCATTTATACAGGTCGGTATCCTGAAAAACGAATCCGGCAAAGCTGCCTTCTTCAAGTCCTGCCGCAATCCGGAAGTTGCGGATCGCATGGCTGGGTTCGGCATCCGGAACACGGTCATTCAGGGCTTCCCACTGATAGGGAATCACGGTATGCTTGATAAGGTCCACGTGATTTGACCAATAGGAGTCTGTGATGTGGACGGATTTCAAATCAAGCGGCTGTGGATGGGTTGGCGCATTTTTGGTAGACAAGTTTTCGTTCACTCCTTACATCATCATCTGCAGCTTTATCATATCGAATCAGGCCAAGGATTGTCGGTAGTGGAACGTGCATAAAAAGTGTCATTAGCCCACTAAATTGATGTTCAACAGACGAGCAGGAGGATTGTCATGCTGCCTATTTATCTACAACAACCCTACAAGCTCCAAATGGGGGGACAATTTGTCAGCGATGAGGATTGGTCCCATATGGAACGAACCATTACCGATTATGAACTGATCATCGGCGTATCGGGGGTGGTCTTTCTTGAAGCGGGCGGCCAGCTGTACGAAGTGAAGGCAGGGGATATGCTGCTGCTGCGGCCGGGAGAGAAGCACCGCGGATACAGGTTGTCCTCTCCCGGTGTTTCATTTTACTGGTTTCATTTTCTGCTTCCGCCGGATACTGGCGGAGAGCCGGACGGTGCCATACCTCATTATGCGCACTGTCCGGAGCCGAGCCGGGTTCACATTTTGGCCAGGCAGCTATTGCATGCGGCGAGCGGGGGATACCGCCTGAAGCAGGCAGGGGACTATTTTCTGACGTCGCTGCTGATTGAATTGGCGGAGCAGCTGCACGATGCAGGTGCGTCCGAAGCCATGGACCCCCGTCTGTCAGAGCTGCTGGAATGGACCCGTCTGCATGCCCTCGAGAAGCATATGTCCGTCGACCGGGTGGCGATCCATATGGGGTATAACCGGAATTATTTGTCCCGGATGTTCAAACAAAGATTCGGGACGGGCCTCAGGAATTACATTCACCGGATCCGGCTGGAAGCGGCCAGGGAACTGCTCGTATCGAGCAAGCTGCATATTAAGGAAATTGCGGACAGGGTCGGCATTGAAGACGACAAGCAGTTTATTAAATGGTTCAAGCGGCTCTCCGGCGTTACCCCGACGGAGTACCGACAGGCGTTTTCGGCAACGCGTTTGAACAAGACCTAAGTATGGAATCATACCGGTCGTCCGGATGGAAGCAAACAGGGTTTCGCGGAGAAATTGATTCTTCCGGACTCTGTTTTTTTGGGTAACACCAACTTTATGGCCCTTTTGGACGTGTCGACATCCGGATCATCCGTGCGAAGAGAGCTGCTTGTCATGCTTAAGTACCTCCCAAAAATACAACCTGGGTAAGTCGAGGCGCCCATTTGAATCGTGCTATCATTTTTCTAGATCGATGTTGATACCCTGCCGCATATCAAAGTGTGGCGGTCTTCAGAAGATTTTGCACACGATTGCATGATACTTGAGGAAAGGATTTGAACTCGATGATACAGGAAAAATACGCCAACATGCTGAACATGGCCGAGGTTTCTACCCCGGACCGAATGTTATTTCCCTTTGATATCTTCCGTCAGCTTAGAAAAGAAACGCCGGTGCGTTACGACAGCAGCAGAAACTGCTGGGACGTCTTCCGCTACGAAGATGTACAGCGCATTTTGAAGGATTCCAAAACCTTTTCCTCCGAGCGTGGAGCGGGTGCAGGCGGGTCCATTCTATTTATGGATCCGCCCAAGCATAAGCAAATGCGCGACCTGGTCAGTAAAGCGTTTACCCCCAAGGCCATTCAAGAGCTGACTCCCCGCATCCAGTCCATCGCCGAGCAGCTGCTCGATTCGGTAACGGATGGGGCCATGGACATATCCGGCGAATTTGCCACCCCGCTGCCGGTCATCGTCATTGCCGAACTGCTGGGTGCACCGAAGGAAGATCGGGACAAGTTTAAGCACTGGTCCGATATTCTGGTGGAAAGTGCCGACGACCTCTCCGACGAAGCATTTCAGCGGATTACCGACAAGCGGATAAAAGCGATGGGGGAGCTGTCCGAATATTTTAAGGGGATTATGGCTCAGCGGGCTGCAGAACCGCAGGAAGATCTGGTTACTGCGCTGCTGAACGCTGAAATTGAAGGTGAGAAGCTGTCGGAAAAAGATATTATCAGCTTCTGCGTGCTGCTGCTGGCTGCCGGAAACGAAACGACGACGAACCTGATCACGAGCGGCGTGCGCGTGCTGACCGAAAGACCGGAGCTGCAGGAGCAGCTGCATCAAGCGCCGGACCTCATACCGTCCTTTATTGAGGAAGTGCTGCGCTACTACCCGCCGATCATCGCGATCGGGCGAAAAACCGCAGAGACAGTGCAAATCGGGGAGCAGACGATTGAACAGGGGGCTCAGGTCATCTCCTGGGTGGGAGCCGCCAACCGCGACGAGTCCCGGTTCGACGACCCGGACGGCTTCCATCTGGACCGTAAACCGAATCCGCATATGACGTTTGGCTTCGGCATTCACTTCTGCCTGGGGGCTCCACTGGCCAGGTTAGAAGGGAAGATCGCGTTCCAGGCGCTCCTCGACAGGTTCAAGGATCTAAGCAGAGCTGCGGGAACTGACCTTCAGCCGATCCAAAGCTCTTTTGTCTTCGGCGTCAAAAATTATCCGATCACGATGAGCCGCAGATAAAGTCCGGTTATCTTCAAACGTGTTTCCGCCTTGTTTCAAAGGGCTTAACCGGCAAGGTGAGCTGACGGATTCCCAACTTCGGGAGCTCTCCATATTTCTTGGAGGCTCCCGGATATGCTAGAATAGAAAATAGCAGCTTGTACATAAGCAGAATGATCTAAGGCATCCCTTTACTGCGATGGTTCCAGGAACAGCATTTGCAGGGAAGAACGGATGTCTTTTTGCGTAAGCCCGCCGGGATGATGATTTCGTTTTACCGATGTATAAGGAGTTGAACGCCCGTGGAAAGGCAAGTCGAAGAATTATGGCACCAGGTCTTGTCCATGATTCAGAAGAAGATCAGCAAGCCAAGCTATGATACCTGGCTGAAATCAACTAGGGCCGTCAGTTTGCAGGATAACGTCCTGTCGATCAGCACCCCCAATACGTTTACGCAGGAATGGCTGGAGAATCGGTATACCAAGCTCATTTTGACAGCGGTTCACGAATGCCTGGATGCTCAGCCGGCGCTGCGTATTATTACCCAGGAGGAACTGGAGACGGAGAGAAAGTCATTACCATCCGAGCCGGTTGCCCTCATAGAGGATCATCCCCTGAACGATCTAGCTTTTGCCGCCATGCTGAATCCTAAATACACCTTCGATACGTTCGTCGTCGGACTCGGCAACCGCTTTGCGCATGCAGCTGCACTGGCTGTGGCCGAGGCGCCGGGCAGGGCGTACAACCCGCTTTTTTTGTACGGCGGCGTCGGCCTGGGTAAAACCCACTTGATGCATGCGATCGGCCACTATGTACTGGAGCACAATCCGCAGTCCAAGGTGCTCTATTTATCATCCGAGAAGTTCACCAACCAATTTATCAACGCCATTATGAACAATCGCGGCGAAGCTTTCCGAAGCAAATACCGTAACATCGACGTGCTTCTGATTGACGACATCCAGTTCATCGCCGGCAAGGAGCAGACGCAGGAAGAATTTTTTCATACCTTCAACGCCCTGAAGGAAATGGGGAAAGCGATCATCATCTCCAGCGACCGTCAGCCCAAAGAAATCCCCACGCTGGAGGAACGGCTGCGCTCCCGCTTTGAGTGGGGACTTATTACGGATATCCAGCCGCCGGATCTGGAGACCCGGATCGCCATCCTGCGCAAGAAAGCGAAGGCGGAGCATCTCGACATCCCGAACGAAGCGATGGTTTACATCGCCAGCCATATCCATACGAACGTCCGTGAGCTCGAAGGGGCTCTCATCCGCGTCATCGCTTATTCCTCCCTCGTCAATCAGGACATCACCGTACACATGACAGCCGAAGCTTTGAAAAATATGATCTCGCAGACCCGTCCCCAAATGATTTCGATTCAGGACATCCAGGAGCGGGTGGGGGACTATTATGGACTGCGCCTTGAAGATTTTAAAGCGCGCAAACGGACCAAGGCCGTCGCCTTTCCCCGCCAAATTGCCATGTATCTGTCCAGGGAGCTGACCGATTATTCGCTGCCGAAAATCGGGGAAGCCTTTGGCGGGAGGGACCATACGACCGTCATTCACGCCCATGAAAAAATCGCTTCGGTCATCCGCGAGGATCAGGAAATTCAGCAAATCGTAAGCCAGCTGTCCGAACATATTAAAAGCCGCATCCAGCCGCGGGTGTAGCCTGTTACTTTTTATACCCGTATAACCTGAACCTGTCTGCCTCAGACCCTCCTTGGTATGATAACCCCATAAATAATCGACCAGGGAGGAATTTCAGATGAAATCGATCGTTATTGAAAGAGCAGGCGGTGCAGAGGTGCTTATGATGAAGGAAATGCCGGATCTTGCGCCAAGATACGGGGAGATGATCGTGGACGTAGCGTTTGCGGGAGTCGGGCTCGTGGATATATTGATCCGCAGAGGCGAGTTTAGGGAGCTGTTTCCGTTTCCGGTCATTCCAGGACTTGAGGTATCCGGATATGTCCGCTCCATAGGGGACGGGGTTGAAGGGTTTCGGATCGGCCAGCCGGTCGCTTCCATGAAGCTGCTCGAGGTTGGCGGATACGCCACCCAGGCCAGGGTAACACCGCAGCTTACGGTACCGCTCGATGCGCTTGGAGGCGATCTGAACTTGGCTGAGGCGGCAGCCTCCATCGTCAACTTGACGACCGCCTATTTCGCGGTCAAGCAAGTGAACCGGATGAGGGAGGGGGACACCGTGCTCGTTCATGCCGCCGCAGGCGGTCTCGGCAGCTTTCTGGGGCAAATCGCCAAGCAATTTGGTGCAGGTACGGTGCTGGGGACGGTTGGTTCGCCGGATAAAATCAAGCTGGCCTCATCGCTCGGATACGACGAACTGCTGCTGCGATCCGATTTTGTGGACGAAGCGAAGCGGATTGCGGGGGCACAAGGGGTCGACGCCGTATTTGACCCGGTCGGCGGAGAGACACGGGCCCGCAGCCTCGAGCTCCTGAAACCGCTGGGGCAGATCATCGCTTTGGGCAATGCCAGCGGCGGTGAACTGATGCATCCTACGAACGATATTTGGCTGGGCAACCAGAACATCGCCGGCTTCAACCTTGGGGCGTATGCCGCATATGATCCGGTTGCCGTGGGCCGGGCGGCAAGGGATGCGCTGCAGCTGCTCGCAAGCGGAGAGGTCCGCGCGGAGGTGCAGGGCATTTATCCGATGGAGAATGCATCCGAAGCGCACCGGCTGCTCGAGAGCGGGCGAACGACGGGCAAATTGGTTTTGCAGATGAGCTAGGCGCCGCCGCTCCACGTTCCCGGCCAGAACCCTATTAAGCCTGCAGGTTATGATCCTGAAGCCTCTTGCCCGCTGAGCGCGGAGTGGAGGCTTTCTTTTGCGGTGGAATGGATGGTATCATTTGAACGTGACAGTAGAATGAACGTTGTACATCCGGGAGGTGATACTTCTATGATGCAAACCCGGAATATGCTCGGGGATTTTTTAAAGTCGCGCAGAGAAAGGCTTCAACCGGCGGATGTCGGTATCAGCGGGGGATACGGGAGAAGGAGAACCCCTGGACTTCGCCGTGAAGAGGTGGCGGAAATCGCTAATGTCAGCACCACTTGGTACACGTGGCTGGAGCAGGGGAGAGACGTGGCCGCTTCCAGGGAAGTCATGGAGAACATCGCCAGGGCACTGCTCCTGTCTCCCGACGAGAAGCAGCATGTGATGCGGCTGGCGGGATTCGGCGATCTTCCGGACTGGTCCGCGCCGATGACGGTTTCACTGATTGAGCCGGGACTGCAGAAGATCATTGATCAGCTGCATTATCCCGCGATTCTGGTCAACCGCCGAACGGAAATCATGGCTTGGAACCATCAGGCGCCCCGATTGTTATATGACTTTCTGGCAGACCCGTTGATGGGCCGCAATATGGTCTGGTCCATCTTCATGAATCCGTTTTTGCGGGACCGCGTCCTGAACTGGGAAGAGTTTGCCGGATACAGTGCCGCCATTCTCCGTGCGTACCACGGCCAGTCAAAGGGAGACCCTTGGTATGAGGCGTTTGCCCAAAGGCTGTCCGAGGAAAGCGCGGAATTTGCGGTGTTATGGGATCGTCACGATGTCCGGGAGAAGCAGGTGCAGCCATTTCTGCTGAACCACCCCGACCTTGGTGCGTTATCTTTTGAAATCAGCACCTTTGCCCATATTAACGGCAATGAAGACCTTCACTGCTGTGTCTATTCTCCGATGGCCGGAACCGGAACCGAGGAGAAGCTGAACCTTGATGCGCAAAAAACGCCGTAACCGGTCGTCCGGCTGCGGCGTTTTTGAAGAGATCAGAAAGTATAAACTTCCGAGGCTAAACATCCTGATCTCGCAAGAAAAACTTCCTCTAAATGCGGTCTGTCTTCTTTGAATGTACGTCGATAAACGTTTTTCTTTAGAGATCAGAAAGTATAAACTTCTTGAGGCTAAACATCCTGATCTCGCAAGAAAAACTTCCTCTAAACGCGGTCTGTCTCCTTTGATTGCACGTCGATAAACGTTTTTCTTTAGAGATCAGAAAGTATAAACTTCTTGAGGCTAAACATCCTGATCTCGCAAGAAAAACTTCCTCTAAACGCGGTCTGTCTCCTTTGAATGTACGTCGATAAACGTTTTTCTTGTGGAGTCCGTAAGCGTGACTTGCTTAACCGGCTACATCGTGTGAATCCGGGCGGCTGCCCCGATTTTCAAATGCTCTTGATCCAGCTGATGGCAGCGGGCCGTGACGACAAAAGCGCCGATGGAAAAAGCCAGGGCAGCCCACGGTAAATAGGCCAAACCGATGCTGTCGACGACAAGGCTCCCCAGCAGAGATCCGCATGCGATGCCAAGATTGGAAGCTACCGGCATCAGGGTCGAAGCAAAGTCTTTGGACCCGCCGGCCGAGGCGTCGGCGAGATCGATCAGATACAGCTGAACGGCAGCGCTCAGGGCGTACGAGAACAAAGCGATGAGCATCAGGCAGAGGACGGCAGCCCAGGTGTAGCCCAAGCTAAGGGCAAGGGCCAGCATCATCAGGCTTTGTATGATGAATACGATTTTGAGCTTGGCCCGCGAATCCCCTTCGGCTATCTTGGCCCCGATCCAATTGCTCAAGATGGTCAGGCCGCCGTAACCGAGCAGCACGGCGCTGGTCCACTGTTTCGGAATACCGAGCACGTTCTCAAGGATAGGCGTGATATATGTATATACGATAAAGACCGAACCGACGCCGAGCACCGGAATCAAGAAAGCCAGCCGGATGCGGCGGCTCGCGAATAAGGCAAACTGCTGTTTCATGGAGCTGATGCTGATCGTATCGCTCTTGGGCAGAACCGAAGCAATGATGAACAGCGGGATGATGCCCACCGCAGAAGTGACGATAAATGCCGCTCGCCATCCGAGCAGCTGGCCGATATAGGTACCCACCGGCACACCAAGGACGTTAGCGATCGAGAAGCCGCCGATAATCCATGCGACGGCGCCTGCACGGCGGGAAGCATGGATGTGCTCACTGGCTGCGGCAATGGCCAGCGACAGCGTCAATCCGCACAAGATGGCCGTCATGACCCGGATCACAAACATCAGGGCAAACGTGCCGGCGAAAATCGTCAGGGCGTTCAGCAGCAGCAGGACTGCATAACCCGACAATATAGTCACATGCCGGGGGACTCGTCCCAAGAGGCTGACGGCAAACGGTGTACCGACCGCATAAGCGATGGCGAAGCTGGATACGAGGATGCCGGCGGCCGCCAGGGAAACGCCTAAACTGACGCTGATATCTTTCAGCAGGCCGACGATAACGTATTCGGTCGTCCCCATCACGAACGCGGCAAAGGTGAAGGCAAAGATCAGAATGGTTTCATTTTTAGTTGTCATGGTTCTCTCTTCTCCTGGTTGTCTGTTTTTTTCTTTGATCTTACAGGATGAAAGGCTTTTCAAGTCAATAAGAAATTTGTCGAACCGTGCGGCAAGGAGGGAGCCTCTGCTTGAAAGCATGCTATAATGAAAGAAAAAAGCAGGTGGACGGATTTGACGAAACATGCAACCAGACCATGGCGCGCGGATAAGCTGTCGCGTCTTGGTTCTTCTATTTTCGCGGAGGTAGCCGCTTGGAAGAAAGAAGCCGAGATGGCCGGGCGTGACCTGATTGACCTGAGCATCGGGAGCCCGGATCTCGGTCCCACGGAGACGGTGCGGCGCGCCTTAAGCGAAGCCGTGCTTGACCCAAGAAACTATACTTATCCCGGCTCGGCGGGAAGCGATGCGTTCCGGGAGAAATGCGCCGCCTGGATTGAGCACCGCTTCCATGTGCGCCTGGACCCGAAGGAGGAAGTGCTGTCCCTGATGGGCTCGCAGGACGGGCTGGCGCATTTGGCCCAGGCTGTCTGCAATCCCGGCGACCTGGCGATCGTCCCGAATCCGGGATATCCGATCTATGCCGGTTCGCTGGCCATTGCGGGCGTGAGGGCTTACCATCTGCCGCTGCAGGAGGAACACGATTTCCTGCCGGATTTGGAGAGTATTCCGGACGAAATTTGGGAGCAGGCGGTATTTATTCTGCTGAACTTCCCCGGCAACCCGATTGCGGCCGCAGCGGACCGACCGTACTTTGAACGGCTTGTCGCACTTGCCAAGAAGTGGAACGTGCTAATCGTTCATGATCTGGCCTATTCGGAAATGGGCTTTGACGGTTACCGGCCCCCAAGCATTCTGGAAATTCCCGGTGCGATCGAAACGGCGGTCGAGTTCCATTCGTTCTCCAAAAGCTTCAATATGGCAGGCTGCCGGATCGGGTTTCTGGCCGGTAACCGCGAAGTCCTCGCTTCGCTGCTGGAGCTGAAGAACAACATCGATTACGGCGTCTTCGGACCGATCCAGTTGGCGGCGATCGTCGCTTTGGAGCAGGCGATGGATCCCTCGCAGTCAGCATCCGGGGTGGCCGGTTTGTACGAACGCCGCCGGGACGCGCTGATCGATGCGCTGGCGCGGGAGGGCTGGGACGTACCCAAGCCGAAGGCGACGATGTTTGCATGGGCGAAGCTGCCGGCTGCCTTCCTGCAAGGCGCTGAGCCTTGGAGTTCCCGGCAGTTTGCCCGGGAGCTTCTGCTCGCCACTGGGGTGGCGGTGATCCCCGGGGACGGTTTCGGTTCGGAAGGGGAAGGTTATGTGCGGATTGCACTTGTCCAGGAGGAGGAGCGTCTGAGGGAAGCGGCTGCCCGGATAGGAACCTTTATATCGATGCTTGGAAGTGCATCTATGAAGTGACATTCCGAGATTTAACAGAACAACCCTGCTCTTTGGAACGGGGTTGTTCTGTGCTGGAAACAAAAGATTTAATTCCTACTTGACAGGTGAGAATAATTGGTTTAATCTTACGTCAAGCCAATAGATTAACATTCATTAAATGAACCGTCATTATTTTAACATTAAATTAAATATCAGCCGATTGGTCCACCAAAGGCTCCTGTAATCCATACCGTTTCTTGCGGCGATGGCATTCAGGAGCCTTTTTTTAATCAACAGGCTTGTTGATGCGTCAAGGCCGCTACTCTATGGGGAGAGCGATGGTGGTGGTTGATGAACGTTGAAAGGAGAGATATGGAAGAGAAGCAATGGCTGTTCATGGAGGAAGCCGATTGGCATTTTCGCAGGCTGGTTCGGAGATTCGTCAAGGAGCGTGACAAAATTTCCATTGAAGGCGTATCCCTTCCGGGCATGCTTATGCTGAACGCGATCCTGCATGAAGGCGAGCAGAAACTCGGAGATCTGGCCGAACGGCTGGACTTTACCACAGGCGCGGTGACCGCCGTTTGCGACAAGCTGGAATCGCTCGGTTTCGCGCAGCGAAAGCGCTCAGAGACCGACCGCAGATCCGTTGTCTTGGACATTACGGATAAGGGCAGGGACATGCTTGCACGCAACCGGGACGCAGGTACATACATGATTGAACGCATCTTTGAAGGCTTTACGGCCAAGGAACTAGAGGAACAAATCGTTAATTTCAAGAGACTCTACGAACATTTGGAAGGCTTTGCCGACGCCGTGCTGAAGCAGGCGCATCCAGCGGGGAACGCTGAGGAGCCGCCTCCCGATCACCGGAAGGCGGCGCAGAGACCCAACCGTTTTATTTCATATTAATTTCATTGTGAGCAGGGAAGGGAGACAGATCATATGGGACATCCAACCATTTATCCGACAGGAACGACCGTATACCAACCGGGGAAGGCATGGAGCGGTTACACCATATACCAGGCGGCTGATACGGGTGCGCTGCTGATCGACATGAACGGCAAAGAGGTGCATTTGTGGAAGGGGCTGCGTGGTTTTCCGAACAAAATATTCCCTGGAGGCTATGTGCTGGGCAGTACCGCCGAACGGGATCCAAAGTATGGTTTTCAGGACGAAGCCAATCTGGTTCAAGTCGATTGGGACGGCAATATCGTCTGGAAATTCGACCGGTACGAATGGATTGAGGATCCGGAACATCCGGCGCAATGGATGGCGCGCCAGCATCATGACTACCAACGGGAAGGCAATCCGGTCGGATATTACGTGCCTGGAGCCGACCCGAAAGTCGGTTCGGGCAACACGATCATTCTTGCGCATAAAAACGTAAACCGTCCGGAAATTTCGGACATCGAACTGCTGGATGACACGATCATTGAAGTGGACTGGGAGGGGAATGTCGTCTGGGAATGGGCCGTCAGCGATCACTTCGAAGAGCTCGGCTTTGACGAAGCCGCGAAGGAGGCATTGTACCGGGACCCGAATACCCGGGCGTTTGGCACGTATTCCGGGGACTGGATGCATATCAACTCCGTATCGGTGCTGGGTCCGAATAAGCACTATGATGCAGGCGACGAGCGCTTTCATCCGGATAACCTTATTTGGGATGCCAGGGAATCCAACATTATCGCGATCATCGATAAACGGACCGGGAATATCGTATGGAAGCTCGGCCCGGACTATTCCAGCGAAGACACCAAACATATCGGCTGGATCATCGGACAGCACCATGCTCATTTGATTCCGAAGGGACTTCCGGGAGAGGGCAATATTCTGGTATTCGATAACGGCGGCTGGGGCGGCTATGGCAGCCCGAACCCCGAATCGCCGGACGGCGTCAAGGTGGCGCGCCGCGACCATTCGCGGATTCTGGAGATTCATCCGATTACGCTGGAAATTGAATGGCAGTACACGCCGACCGAAGCCGGATTCCAGGCGCCATTGGATTCCTATCGTTTCTACAGCCCTTATATCAGCTCAGCGCAGCGGCTGCCTAACGGCAACACGCTCATTACCGAAGGGGCGGACGGAAGGATCTTTGAAGTGACGCGGGAGCATGAGCTCGTGTGGGAATACATTTCTCCATATAAAAACACCAGAAACGCAAATATGGTCTACCGTGCCTACCGTGTACCTTACGAATGGATTCCACAGTTGGAGAAGCCGGTGGAGACGGAAATCACTCCGATCGACGTTGCCGATTACCGGCTGCCGGGCGCGGCACCACGGGGCGCGATCTCCGCAGTCGAAGTCGAAGGGACCGTATCCTATGGCGAAGGCGCCTTCTGCGTGGCGACCACGGACGAAGTCGTCAGGAAGGAAAGGGATCAAGATGAGTAGGCGTGTATATCGACGCTTCAGCGTAATAGCCGCAGCCGTTCTGCTGGTTTCCGTAGTGCTCACCGCATGCGGAACCGCCTCAGGGAAAGACAGCGAGCACCGGCTTAAGGTGAAGATCGCCGATATTTCCACCAATCCGATCTTCCGGGTCGCCGCCAAGAAAGGATTTTTCGAAAAACACGGTATCGACGCGGAGCTGGTCAATTTCGCCACGCCGGCCGAAGGGGTGAACGCACTGTTCATCAAGCAGGTGGATATCGCCTTCGGCGCGGACTTTCCGCTGCTGAACGCCGTCAGTAAAGGCGACTATGCGATCTTCGCTTCCTCCGGGACGGCAACGGATCTGAGCGCGAGCGAATGGAAGATGTTTGCCCGTAAAGAGATTGCTGGCCCCGCCGACTTGAAGGGCAAGAAACTGAGCTACTCGCGCGGGACGTTCATTCCTTATCTGTGGGACGTTTACTTGCAGCAGATCGGCATTGCTTTGAAAGACGTCACGTTGGTCGGGCAGGGAGGATTTGACGAAACGTATGTGGCGCTGAAAAAGGGCGAGATCGATGCGGCCTGGGTGTACGGCTCGGTGCTGAACGACAAGTTCGCCGCACTGCCCGAAGCGCACGAGCTGTCGGATATGACCAAGACGCCTGTCCGGCTTGGCACGGGTCTGATTGCCGGCACCAAACTGATTCAGGATCATCCGGACGAATTGGTCGAACTGCTCAAGGCGCTTGACGAAACATCCGACTACGTGCAGGCGCATCCGGATGAAACGGCCGACATCATGTACGACGAAGTGAAGCAGCCGAAGGAGGCTACGCTCAAGGATCTGCCGAAGAATCCGTGGAAAATCGGCTTTACCCAGCAGGCTTACGACGGGCTGGCCGGCCAGAAAAAATATATGGTGGATACCGGCATAATTGAAAAGGATTTTAAGCTGAACGACAAGCTGAATTTGGACCTGGTGCGCAAAGCGTTCCCGGACCGTGTGATGGAGTTGAAATAAGGAGGCTGGGATCATGGGGGCAGTAACCAGACCAAACGAGATTTATATTGAGCGCTTGAACAAAAGCTATAGTCAGCAGCTGCAGACGGCTGGCGATCTGCATTATATTATCCAGGATGTCGATCTGGTCGTGAAGGGAGGGGAGTTTTTCGTTCTCCTCGGCCCGAGCGGCTGCGGGAAGTCCACGCTGCTCAGCCTGATCGCCGGGTTTGTGTCCAAAACCTCGGGGCATCTGCGGGTGGGAGAGAAGGAGGTGGAGCGGCCTGGTCAGGACCGGGCCGTCGTCTTCCAGCAGGCCGATTCTTCGCTCTTCCCCTGGCTTACCGTCAGGGAGAACGTGGAGTTCGGCCTGCGGATGAAGCGTATTCCCGCAACCCAGCGCAAGGAAATCTCCGACCGCTTTATAGGTATGGTTGGGCTCAAGGGGCATGAGAGCAAGTTCCCCCGTGAACTCTCCGGCGGGATGAAGCAGCGTGTGCAGCTGGCGCGGGTGTTGTCCAACGATCCTGGCATTCTGCTGATGGATGAGCCGTTCGGTGCGCTGGATGCGATGACCAGAAGAACGATCCAGCGGGAACTCGTAAAGATCTGGCGGGAAACCGACAAAACGGTGATCTTCGTCACCCACGACATTCAGGAAGCGCTGCTTCTTGGCGGAAGGATCGGCATCATGTCTGCCGGTCCATCGTCGCGAATCACCGATATTTACGAGGTGCCGCTCCCGTATCCAAGGGACTTGGCCGCGCCGGAATTCCATGAGCTGTACAACCGCATTCAGGCCCATTTTGATGAATAGATACCGATCGGAGGAATCACCATGAGCAAGAAAATGAAGAAAGGACCGCTCCAAGTGCTGTTCTGGATCGCCTTGATCGTCATTTGGCAGCTGGTCTCGCTCGTATACGGGCCAGAGATTCTGCCCGGGCCGATTTACACGGCGAAAGGCGGATATGAGCTGCTGATGGACGGCACTCTACTGCAGTACATCGGCATCAGCGCCTACCGCGTTCTGCTCGGGTGGACGCTTGGGAGCCTGGTCGCAGTACCTATAGGGATCATCATCGGAAAAGTCGGATTCATTCGTACCTTCGCCGAGCCGTTCCTGAACTTTATCCGGTTTATTCCGCCGATCGCGTTCATTACGCTATTCCTGGTCTGGTTCGGCATCGGCGAAACGTCAAAAGTCATGCTGATTATGTACGCGACGTTTTTTATCGTCATTCTGAACACGTTCACCGGTGTCCTCTCGGTCGAGGAGGATAAGATTCGTTCCGCCCGCAGCATGGGTGCTTCGGAGTGGCAGACTGTCATTCACGTCATCATCCCGGCGACGGTGCCGTACATCTTTACCGGTATCCGGCTGGCCATGGGCACTTCCTTTATGGCCATCATCGGAGCAGAGATGATCGCTTCCAATGAGGGAGTCGGGTACCTAATCTGGAACTCGCGTCTGTTTTTCCGGACGGATTGGATCTTCGTTGGCCTTATATGTTTAGGGCTTATGGGATTTCTGACGGATCGGGCGGTAGGTCTGCTCGGTCGCAGGCTGCTCTCGCGATACGGCGTGGTGAGCACGACGTCCTTGAAGCGGTAAGAGACAGGATGGTGTTGTTGACGGACGAAGATTCATGAAGCGATTGTAAAATAAAGGCGTGCCGCTGCAGCGGGCGCCTCTTTGTTTTATGCTCCCGGGGTTGCCTGATTGCATTCCGTGCTACAATCCCCTATACTTCATAGATAGTGATTAATCACTTACTAATCAGCTGTTCGAAAGGGAGTTATGAGCCATGGCAAAAGAACCGTCGACTTCGGTGAACCGAAGAACGGACATTATATCGGCCGCCATTGAGGTGTTTGCCGAAACCGGTTATTACCGGGCCACCACGGCACAGGTTGCGCAGCGGGCCCACATATCGCAGCCGTACGTTTTTCGTTTTTTCTCAACGAAGGAGGCTCTGCTCCTCGCAGCTCTGGAAGTGTCCTGGACCAGGATCATCGAGTCCTTTCAACAAGTAGTGGAATCGTCATCCCCGGAGCGGCTTGAAGCGGAACTGATTACGGAATACGAGAGGATCATGGAGCATCACCGGAACGAAATTCTGCTGCAAATGCAGTCCCAAACCATTCAGGAAGAAGCGATCCAGGAAGCGATGAGGAACGGATTCCGGGAGGTTCGCCAAATCGTACTGCAGGCTTTCCGCGAGGCAGGGATTCCACATCCCGAAGAAAGAACGATGCTCTTTTTAGCCAGAGGGATGCTGTGCAACATTGCGGATGCCATCAACCTGCCGGAATTAAAGGAGAGATAAGGAGACGGACAAGGTCTCCTTTTCTATAATCGCCTAGAAAACTCCCGCTAGATATGCTGTCCGCTTGCAATGTCCGTCGATAGACGTTTTTTTTAATGATTAGTTATTGACCAATCACTAACTCGATGATATGATGAATCCAAGTTAGTGATTGATCAATCACAAAAAGAATGAGGAGAGGAAGAACTCGTATGACGATGAACAAAGCGATGGTGGTTGGAGCTACAGGCGGAACGGGTGCCGCCATTACGGAGGAATTGGTGAAGAGGGGCATACCGACGATTGCATTCGGAAGATCACGCCAGAAACTGGAGCAGTTCGCGGCCAGATTGGGGAATCCGGAACATTTGGAGCTAGCCGTGGGTGATGCGATGCGACCTGAAGATATCATTGCGCATGCTGGCGGCGCGGACGTCATGTTCCATTGTGCAAATGTGCCGTATCATCAAATGCACAGTAAGCTGATTCCCCTCGGGAAATCGGTGATGGAGGCGGCGGAAAGGCTGGCTGTCAAAGTGGTTGCGATTGACGGGATTTATCCTTATGGAAGAAGGCAATCCGATCCAGTGACGGAAGAACATCCGAAACAACCGCATACAAAGAAGGGGAAGGTCCGCTTGGAATTCGAGCAGATGCTGTTCGACAAACGGTGGAAGAAAGCCAAGGTCATGATCGTTCGTCTGCCGGACTATTACGGGCCAACAGCGAATGAAGCGTCTTATCTAGGTTCAACGCTGGAAGCGATCGCTGCCGGCAAAATGGCCTTTTTCATCGGCAATATGCACGTCCCCCGCGAATATGTCTTTTTGCCGGATGCTGCTGCCATGATCACCGAAGCAGCGGGCCATGACACCGCCTATGGTCAAAACTGGAACATTCCAGGGGGCGGCCTGATATCGGGGCGGGAGATCGTACGGGTCGCAAGAACGGCCAGCGGAAGCAGCAAACCGGTCATTCCGCTCAAGAAAATCGGCTTATCTCTGCTCGGTATGGGCGTGCCCGTGATGAAAGAGATCGTAGAGATGCTGTACTTGACCGAGGAACCGCTGACGCTGAGCGGAGCCAAATATGAAAAGTGGATCGGGCCGGTCATCGCCACACCGTTCCAGGAAGGGATAACCGCTACGGTCAAAGCACTGCAGAAGGCGAACGCGAGTTTGCAATAAGTGGTTGTTATTGATTAATCACTAATTATCTATGTTCGAAATGCAGCAAACTCGCAGCCGATGCGGCGACGATTGGATCATCTGGACCGGACATGATGAGATATGTGCAGCAGGTTTACTCCTGGGCAGCGATGGGGCTATAGGCAGTACTTTTAATAGGATGCCGAAAATGTTTACAAGTATGTATCGAGCCGGGTCATCCAATGATGGGAAGGACGTTGGAATATTTTGGAAAAGTTTTGCGCAAAGAGTTGACCTACCTTGAAAGCCGCCTGCGGGCGGTTTTTTTGTGCTCTCGTATGCGTCTAAGGCACCCCGGAACTGCCTTATCATTGAATAGGCGTGTTTCCGTTCATGTTGAGGACATATGTCCTATCCTATGTCTCCGCATTTGTCTTTTAATTATGACAGAACAAAACAGAAGGAGAGGACCTATGAAAGGCATCATATTTGCACTGCTGGGGGGCGCTTGTATTACGCTGCAGGGTGTCGCCAATTCCCGGATCAGCGGAGATATCGGGACATGGCAGGCGGCGGCGGTAACGCAATTGACCGGCTTCATTCTCGCTCTGATCATCCTGCTGTTTGTGCGTGACGGAAGCCGCGAGGGTTTCAAGGGCGTCAAGCCGCTGTACCGCATCGGCGGAGCATTGGGAGCAGTCATCATTTTCAGCGAAGTGACTTCGATTCAAACGATCGGGGTGACGTTTACGATTTCCGCGTTATTGATCGCCCAGCTCTGCCTGACGTTTGTTGTGGATTTGAACGGCTGGTTCGGCATGGAGAAACGGAAGATCAGCCCCGTGCAATTTATCGGGATCGGTCTGATGATTGCAGGCGTCGTCATTCTAAAATTTTGACATCCGTGCCGCCCGCCATTATGATGGGCCTAAGTTAGAGGGGGACGTTGGAAGATGAGAGAGATTCAAGACCGCGGGCTGCTGGCGGAATACATGCGTCAATATGAGTTGGAGACCATATTTTATGAACCGTTCAGGCCGTATTTATCGCTGTATTGTTTTGATCAGGGAGAATTCATTTGCTCGCAGGGAGCGCCTGCCGAATATTTATACGTGCTCGTGAACGGGAAAATTAAAATCTATACGACCTCCCCCGAAGGGAAGACGCTGATCCTGAACTTCATGAAACCGCTGGAAATTATCGGGGACATTGAATACCTCAAGGATACGGATACGGTCAATACCGTTGAGGCGGTCACGACCGTGCATATGATCGGCATCCACCACCGCTGGCTGCGGAAATTCGGAAAGGATTACGCGCCAATGCTCCAGTTTTTGCTGGATATGATCACCAATAAATTTTATATTAAATCCAATTTTCTAAGCCTAAATCTGATGTATCCGGTGGAAGTCCGGTTGGCCAGCTACTTGCTGTCGATCTCCTTCGACGATGCGGACACCCCCGGGGAGAAGCAGCGGACAGCGATCAACCTGCTGGATGCGGCCAACCTGATCGGAACCAGCTATCGCCACGTCAACCGGGTGATTCAAAAGTTTTGCAGGGATGGATTCGTTGAGCGGGATAAAGGATATATCCGCGTGATCGACAGGAAAGGACTAAGTGACCTGGCCGGACAAAATATTTATGAAATCGTAACGAAAGGAGGAGGAGAGCAATGATGCTCGGTCTTGTTTTATCGTTGATCGCCGGCTCACTGGTGAGTTTGCAGAACATTTTTAACAGCAAAATGAATCAGCGGATCGGCTCTTGGGCCACAACCGCCTGGGTGCTGTTGCTCGGGTTTGTCGCATCGTTCGGAATCGGTCTGGCGATCGAAGGCAGAGGAATGCTATCGCTGCAGCATATGCAGCCCTGGTACTGGTTCAGCGGCATGATCGGGGTGGGGGTCGTGTTCTGTCTGATGCAGAGCATGAAGCTGCTTGCGCCGACTTTTGCCATCGCCGTGGTTATGACGTCCCAGCTTGGGTTTGCGCTGATTTGGGACTCGCTTGGCTGGATGGGACTGGAGAAGGTTCCGCTGACTCCGAATAAAGTGATCGGTGTGCTCGTCATTGTGGCCGGAATCGTCGTTTTCAAAATCGGTGAAGGACGGCTGCAATCGAACAAAGCTGCGGTTCAGAAGGAAGCTGCAGCCATTCATCAAGGAAATGGATAAGGAGTGAAGTCGAATATGGCGACCATCATTGATAAGGTTGCATGGATTCAGATTCTGGACGGACGAATTCTCGCCGCCCGCTCTAAAGGGAAGGACACGTATTATTTGCCGGGGGGAAAGAGGGAACCCGGTGAAACCGACGAGCAGACGCTGATCCGTGAAATCAGGGAAGAGCTTACCGTTGCGGTCGACCCGGCAACCCTTACATTTGTAGGAACGTTTGAGGCTCAGGCACATGGTAAAGCGGAAAATGTGACGGTTATGATGAGCTGTTACACCGGGGCATACTCGGGTGAACTCCGTCCATCGGCGGAAATCGATGAATTTGCCTGGTTGACTTATACCGACCGCAGCCGGGTATCGCCGGTATGCCAGCAAATTTTTGACCATCTGCACGAGCGTCAAATGATTTAACATGATATAGAGAATGTTGTCTGGTGGTAAAAGAAAGGTAACGAACGGTAACGGATATTCACAGGGAAGGTTCTCTTCTGTCGAGTATCCGTTTTGTTTTGCATTTGAAAGTTGCAGCAAGTTTTTCATTGTAAAACTTAATGGTTTACATTTGGCCCGATTTCATATAATCTAATACGGATAATGATTATCCGCTTTAGTAGAAATCACATTTGCTGCTGCTCAAATGAACTGTACTGAGACTCATTTTTGGAGGTGATGACCTATGCATATGAAGACCGGCGTAGAGCAGTGCGTATACGCGATTTTTCTGCTGAGCATGCTTCCGGACAAGGCGGTACTGCCCGGTGAGGCTATCAGCCAGCAGCTCGGCACCTCCCCGACCTATTTCCAGAAGCTGTTGCGAAAGCTGGTCAGCGCTGATCTGATCACCTCCGTTCCCGGGGTAAAGGGCGGGTTTAAATTGAAGAAAAAGACAGAAGATATTCGTGTCTACGATATTTACATCGCCATCGAGGGGCAGCAGTCCCTGTACTCCTCCAGCGGCATTTTCCGGGATATGCTGGAACTGCGGGACGACCCCGATCCGTGCTGCCTTCTGGCCAATTTAATGGAAGAAGCGGAATCCGCCTGGAAGACCGTGCTTCAGCGGGAGACGGTAGCATCCATTTATGACGATGCGCATCGGGAACGATATAAATCGAAGATTGAATCGCTAAAGAATTGGGTTCATGAAAAGATGGTCGTTTAACATACAAACAAGAAAAGAGGGAACAGCATGATATCGATCTTAAGCCGAATCAATGAGCTTGCCAAAAAGGAAAAAGAAGAAGGGCTGACCAACGCGGAGCGCGTGGAGCAGCAATCGCTGCGCGAGGACTATCTCCGCGAAATCCGCGGGCAGGTGCTCGGCACATTCTCCCGCTTGACGGTGGTTGATCCGCTGGGCAATGACGTCACGCCCGAGAAGGTCCGCAAAGCGAAGGCTGAGCAGGAGGAGACGGAAGAAGACGCCCCCGGCGTCGTAAACCGTATTCGCCGCTATTTGGATTAACTGCCGGCAGCAGAACTGCATGCATCTTGCACTTCTAATTGATCTCATTCAATTATTTGCAATTAAGATATAACTGTCTTATCGACATTCATATAAATTTGCAGGAAAGAAGCTGATACCTATGGATTTGAGCAACCACGATACGAAAAAGCTGGATCAGATCAAGTTTTCCGTACTTGATTTGGCACCCATCGTCAGAGGGGGCACCGCGGCCGAATCGTTTAAAAATACATTAAACCTGGCGCAGCACGCCGAGCTTTGGGGGTACAACCGGTATTGGCTGGCTGAGCACCACAATATGCCGGGCATTGCCAGTTCGGCGACGTCCGTCGTCATCGGGTATGTAGCCGGCGGCACCCAATCGATTCGCGTCGGTTCGGGGGGCATCATGCTTCCTAACCATGCGCCGCTCGTCATAGCGGAACAGTTCGGTACGCTGGAAGCGATGTATCCGGGACGGATCGACCTTGGACTCGGACGCGCTCCGGGTTCGGATCAGCTGACAGCGGAAGCGCTGCGCCGCGATCCGAGCAACGGGCATTATTTTCCCCAACATGTTCAGGAGTTGATGAGCTTCTTTGACGAGAAGTCCAAATATAACCGCGTTCGGGCCATTCCAGGGGAAGGTCAGCATGTTCCCATCTGGCTGCTCGGTTCCAGCGATTTCAGCGCCGCTTTGGCCGCAAAAATGGGCCTGCCGTTCTCCTTCGCGAGCCACTTCTCGCCGGATCATACACTGCAGGCATTGGCTATTTACCGGAGACAGTTCCAGCCGTCTGACGTTCTGGACAAGCCTTACGCCATGGTCGGGGTGAACGTGTACGCGGCCGATACGACGGAGGAGGCGCAGTTTATCGCGACATCGCATCAACAGCAGTTTCTGAGCCTGATCCGGAATACGCCGGGCCAGTTGGCCCCGCCTGTCAAATCTCTGGAAGGCAACTGGAACGAATTCGAAAAGGCTCATGTGATGAAACAGATCCGTTCATCGGTCATCGGCAATCCGGAGGAAGTTAAACAGCAGCTGCAGGCGTTTCTGGATGAGACCCAGGCGGACGAAATGATCGTCAACTCCATGGTCTACGACCCGACGGCACGCCTGCGTTCTTATGAGATCGTGGCCGAAGTCGCCGGTATGAAAAAGTGAGAGCTATGAATCGCATATGACTCGTGTAAATCAACGTGATTGAGAAAGGCTGGCCTTATTTATAAGGTCAGCCTTTTTTTTGTCCCGTCGGCTCATGGAACTTTATGATGGAGTATGCTTGAACACGGAAATAAGGGAAGGGTGCAACATTTGCCGCTGCTTTCTCGTTCTTTTAACAACAGAATGAAGGCTCAGTCAAAAGTTCCAGCCCATCCAGGCGAAAGGGGAAGACGGCGTTATGATTAAATATGCCATGATCATGCTGCTGCTGACAACGGCTTTGCTCAGCGGATGCGACCATTCAGAGGATAACAAGCAAGCCATTATTTCCGAGGAGCAAGCGGTTCAAATCGTTCAGCAATATGAGGAGCGCAACAACAGGTTCGGTGAGCTCAAAATCGTCGCCGTGGAGCACACCGGGCATCAATATAAGGTAACTTGGGAGCGTAAGAGCAACTGCGAGAGCGGAACACATATTTTGGAGGACCGTGATGGGCAGATCGTGAACAGTACCGTATCGATCTGTTGAGGGCAGGGGAAGAACGGATACGGCTTCAGTACTGGACATTCCCAGGTGATCGATGAAAACGAGCGACAAGATCGACCGGATCATGTATAATTTTGGCAATATCCATCCCACTCTATTCGTTGAAAGGATGAATGCCATGCAATTCCCTTTTGATTATCCTGTGCGTGAAATGACCTACAAAGAGGTAAATGACCGAAATCTGCGGCTGTATGCGTTTGAACCGGACACGGATACAGCTAACAGGCCTGTCATTTTGTTTTTTCAGGGTGGAAGCTTTCAGCCGAATCCCAAGTTTTCGCCGGCCCAATTTCAGCACCAAGCCCGTTACTTTGCTTCCATCGGTATTGTTTCCATCTGCGTGGACTACAGGACAGGCCGTGATGCGGGATTTACTCCGCTGCAGGCGATCATGGACGTCAAATCGGCCGTCCGATGGGTGCGTCAGCATGCGGAAGAGCTGGGTGCCGATCCGGACAAGGTGGCGGTATGCGGGGCATCGGCAGGCGGTTACATTTCCGTGTCTTCCATCATGTTCGGCCATTTGAACGACGAGCTGGACGATGACAGCGTGAATGCCGTTCCCGATCGGCTCATCATCTTTGCGGCCGGGATGGATGGGGTGGACATTATGTCCCGCAGATACCCCGAGCTGCTGCCTATTGCCAAGGAGATTTCGCCAATACATCATGTTCAGTCCTCATTGCCACAGACACTATGGATGTGCGGAACCGGTGACGATTTGTATGAGCAAAACCGCGGCTTTGTTAAGGAAATGCAAGAGGCGGGTAATCCGATTACTTTTAAAACTTACGATGGCATGGAGCACGGCTTTTTCAATTACGGGTGGCATAACAATACTTACTTTCATGCAACCAATCAGGAGATCGAGAGCTTCCTACGTCCGTGGATCGATCATCCTCATTAAATGAGCGCTTGCATCAATTGATTTCGCCAGCAGCCTTTACATTTCCACCAGGATATATTACGATAACGTGGATAATATTTATCCTCATTAGTACAGGATAAATGGAAAGCGTTCAGGATGGTTCATAACCTGGAAGGGAAGGTAACTGCATGAAATTAAGTGTACTGGATCAAGCACCCGTTACATTAGGAAATACGGCAGAGGGAGCTCTTCACAAGGCGGAGGAGCTGGCCGTTCTGGCTGACGAACTTGGATATACCCGTATGTGGATGGCAGAGCACCATGGGGCGCGCACATTTGCGAGTTCTGCGCCCGAAGTGACGGCGGCTCGTCTTGCGGCTAAGACGCAGCGCATTCGGATTGGAACCGGAGGCGTCATGATGATGCATTATTCCCCCTTGAAGCTGGCCGAGGTGTTTAAGACGCTGAGCGCCTTCACTCCGGGACGGATCGACTTTGGCGTCGGCCGGGCACCTGGCGGAGATACAAGCTCCATGTATGCCTTGTCGGAAGGGCGGCAGCTGATGCTGCACAATATGTACGAGAAGCTGAATACGACGCTGCAGCTGATGAACGATGAGGTTCCGGGAGACAGCCTGTATGCCAAAAATGCCGCATCCCCGGCCCACGTCGTCCTGCCTGAAGCATGGCTGCTCGGATCAAGCGGCGACAGCGCGTTTAAAGCCGGACAGATGGGAGTAGGGTATTCGTTTGCGCAATTTTTCAACGGGGCGATGAGCCGCGAAATTCTCGATATTTATAAAGACCAGTTCAAGCCTTCGGCATTTATGGAGAAACCGCAGATCAGCGTTACCTATATGGTGACCACCGCGGAGACGAAGGAAGAGGCCGAATATGAGGCACTGCCGCAGGATCTGTTTCGGCTTATGATGGCTAAGGGGGGCCAAATTACGCAGCTGCTTACCCCAGAAGAAGCGCACAATTACCCGCTGACCGAAATGGACCGGATGCTGATCCAGGACAACCGGAGATTGCACTTGGTCGGCCCGGTTAAGGAAATCGCCGCCCGCTTGAAGGAAGAGCAGGAGCGCTACGGCTTTGATGAAGCGATGATATGCAGCATCCCGCATTCCCAGGAGAAGCGGCTGCAGGTGTACCGCTTGCTGGCACGCGAGCTTTTGTAATGTATATATGACGTACTAATAGCGTACTCCCTTTCGTGATTCAGAGGGGAGCACGCTATTTTTTGTGTTATATAGGCTTTTAAAACGGTATCGATCTCATCTATAGCTGTATTAAAAATAAATGATGTAATATTTGTTGATAAATAGCTTAATATGACGTAACATATAAACCACGATAAAATGAAATGAAAGGGGATATGGTTTTCACTCAGCAGCATACCGCAGAGTTACCGGAATTGCCGGGCATGGAATAGGAGGAGAGGTAAAGAAATGGAACGTCATATTGCTATGGATATGGTAAGAGTAACAGAGGCGGCGGCGCTTGCAGCCGGACGCTGGACGGGAAGAGGGGACAAAACGAGCGCAGATCAGGCAGCAACGACAGCGATCAGGGAGCAATTCCATTCGATGCCCATTGATGGAACGGTCGTGATTGGAGAGGGGGAAATGGATGAAGCCCCCATGCTCTATATCGGGGAACTAGTGGGGAACCGGCGTGGTCCGAAGGTCGATATCGCGGTGGATCCGCTTGAGGGAACCGAGACGGTAGCCAGCGGTTTGAACAATGCTATCTCGGTCATCGCCGCCGCTCCGGAAGGCCAGCTCCTGCATGCGCCGGATATGTATATGGCCAAGTTGGCGGCCGGGCCGAAGCTGGCCGGCAAGCTGTCCCTCGATGATCCGATCGAAACGACGCTTGCCAAGGTCTCCTCTATACTGAACAAGCCGGTATCGGATATCACGGTATCGATTCTGGACCGGGAGCGCCATCAAGACATCATTGCCAAGCTTCGAACGATGGGAGCGCGTATCAAGCTGCTCAGCCACGGTGACGTCATGGGAGCGATTGAAGCGGCGATGGAGAGCGAAGTGGATCTCTATGTCGGCTCAGGTGGTGCGCCTGAGGGAGTTCTTGCCGCTGCTGCTCTCCGGTGCCTTGGCGGGGACATGCAGGGAAGACTGCTTCCGGCCGGACCGCCCGATATCGAACGCTGCCGGCGGATGGGTATCCCGGATCCGCACAAGCTGCTGACGATGGACGATCTCGTCGGTACGAAAGAGGTGCTCTTCGTTGCGACGGGCGTCACTTCCGGACCATTTCTGAACGGTGTGCGGTACCTGCAGGAAGACAAAGCCGAAACCTTTTCGGTTGTCATGCATTCTGCCAACAAGACGATCAGCTATCTGCGGACGATTCATGAGCTGCCGGTTCAGGAGGCATTGGTCCAAGGGGCGGCGATGTAATGGAGAGTGTCATACGGTGAGCTTCAGAATGTAACAAACAAGGACAGGCGGGAAGCCTGTCCTTGTTTGTTTTATTGTTTCTCGGCAGACAGAATGAGAAACATCGGCCGGCGCGTTTCATCCTTCATGCCGGGGTGGTGCATCAGCTTCGGGTCAGGAACCGGCTCGCGGACGGCTGTGACGACAAACCCGTTGCGAATTAAATCGTTGATGTAGGTAGAAAGGGTCCGGTGATATTTAATGACATGGTCCGTTAAAAATGACGTGTTGCGAATTCCTTCATCCTGATAGTGATCCACTGGCCAGTACAGCGGATTGCCCTGTTCGTCCAGAATCCATTCCTGCTCGGGCCGGGACGTAAAAATAGGGTGCTCCACCGAAAACACGAACGTGCCCCCGTGCTTTAAACATGCATACACTTTGTGGCACACGGAATCAAACGACTCAACGTAATGGATGGCCAAGGAACTGAGAACGACATCGAAATGGTCGTCAGGAAAATCGATATCTTCGATCGGAGCCTGCAGATAAGTGATGGCTGGATCGTCCGTTTGTTCCCGGGCGGATTCCAGCATTTTAGCGGAAATGTCTACTCCGACCACCCTTGCTGCGTGCTGCTCGCGGGCATACCGACAGTGCCAGCCGAGGCCGCAGCCGAGGTCGAGAACCGATTTGCCTTGCAAATCCGGAAGCAATGCTTTAAATTCGTGCCATTCCCCCGCGGACCCAAGACCGCCAATGGATCGGGGCATCTCTTTATACGCCGCATAAAAAGCGGAATCGTCATATTTGTTTTGCTTCAAAATCAAATGCACTCCTTTGCTTGGGATATGAACCGTATGGTCTTGCTTCGCCTGTTCCAATAACTATAAATTGGGCATGTCATCCGGGTCAAGTCGATCCACTGAAACGGCAAGCATGCCGAAGGGATTCAATTAAGTTTGGAAAAAGTTGAAATGACCACGCTGTCCACGCGGCTGCATTTGATGGCCAAGGGGAACCCGGAAGACGTTAACCAGCTGCAGTACGACATTGTCGACGACCAGGACCATGAAGTGAGTCTGCTGATCGGAAATTCCAGACGGAGGGGAAATAACGGGTACGACGACCTGTATGCTGATTATCTCGTCGATCCATTAAACCCGGAGGTCCGTTCATTCACCATCAAGCCTTATTTCCCGGTCTTTGAAGACGAGAGTGCGCAAACAGGGCTGTACAAGCTGGACGCAAACGGTAATATGCTGAAAACGTATGTGAAGGAGCTTGAAATGAAAGTACGAATCCCGCAAAACTGACCTTTCTAAAAATACAAAACTGACCATTTCAATAGGGTCAGTTTTGTTTTATGTTGGTAGATATCATACTGGAAGGGTTGGATATGGCGATGACAGAAGCAATCAATTTGCAGCACAAAGTCGGACAAGGCATTTCACCGCAGCAATTTATGGAACGTATGCAGGTTAGGGAGATGATTAACAGCGGGATCCCGAATACCGTTGAAAGGTTTCTAGAAATATACCATAGATTCCATGCGCTCGATTCAGGCAGGCGGAAGATGTTTACATCCACCGGCGAGCGTTTAGGTCTTCGCTGCCTGATCCTGTGCACGGACTGGTGTCCGGATGTCATTTGGAATGTCCCCGTATTATTTCGGGTTATGGAGCAGTGCGGCCTTCCGGTCGAAGTTCTGGTCATGGAAGAACATTTGGAAACGATGGATTTGTTTCTGACAGACGGCGGAAGAGCACAGCCTGTGGGGGTTTTTGTTGACCGGAACGGCGACGTGCTCGGACAGTGGGGTGCCCGCCCGGCCTATATTCAGCAAGTGATGGACGATTTTAAAGCCAGCCGCCCGGATCGCCAGTCGCCTTCGTATCAAGAACAGCTGAACCAGGTATATCGGGACATCGGAAACCTCTACCTTGACGGCGACCGGTACCAGGATGTCATTTTGCAAGAGTTGGACGTGCTCTTTCATAGCTTTGTTTAAACTGCGAATCGCCAGGGAGAGGTTAAGCGTCGAACCAGGCCGTTTTTAATCGAAGGATTCCTTCTTCCATAACCGAAAGCGGAAGGCCGGCAAACCCCAAATAAACAACAGGGAAGTCTGGATCGGGATGCTGAGCCCACATGCTGCGGAAATCATACACTCTAACCCGCTGCTTCTCAGCAAGTTGGATCAGTTCTTGGGCGGCACCTTGCCGATGGACGCTCAGCTGAAGGTGAAGCCCCGCATGCTGACCGGTAATTTGGACATGCTCACCCAAGTGAATGCGTATCAGGTCTATCAAGTGGTGATGTTTCTTGCGGTACAGATTTCGTGTCTTGCGCAGATGTTTGTACCAGTGCCCGTCCCGCATGAACTTCTCTAGAGCCCACTGTTCCAAACGCGAAGGAGCATACAGTTGATCAGGGTGCAGCTTGGATAAATTGTTCTGGAGCGAGGGGGGCACGACCATATAATTGATGCGAAGCGCAGGCGACAGCGTTTTTGAAAAGGTGCCGATATAAATGACCCTGCCCTGGTTATCCAGTCCTTGGAGGGAGGGAATCGGCTTGCCCTGATACCGGAATTCTCCGTCATAGTCATCCTCCAAAATATAAGCGCCCGCCATTTCAGCCCATGCGAGCAGGCGTACCCGCTGTGAATACGGCATGATGCCTCCGGTAGGAAACTGATGTGAAGGCGTGACGTATACGGCCTGAAAATGATCGTTTGACAGCGCATCAACAAGCAGTCCATGGCCGCCGACGGGAATCGGAACCGTTTCCCAGCCGTATCCGTTCAATAGGTTCCGCACAAGATCAAAACCAGGTTCTTCAAATGCCACCCGCCGTGCCCCGTCAAGAAGTTTGACCAGGATTCCGATGCTGTACGACATGCCGCTGCCGACGATGACCTGCTCCGGTGAACAGATGACACCTCTGGAGTGAGCCAGGTACTCTGAGATCGCGCCCCGAAGACCGGGTTCCCCGCTTGAATCACCATATTGACCGAGCTGCGCAGTCTTAAGCTGTGCGGCTTCTTTCAGCATTTTGTTCCATGTCCGCATCGGAAACGAGTCTCCATCCACAAGGGTGGGGTTAAAATCGATCCAGTCCATGCCTTCTTCGGGCAAAAGCTCATGAAAGTCGTGAAAGCCAGGTAAGGTATGGTTAGGCTGCATCCGCTGAGCCGGAGACGATGTTTCAATGTTTCGAGCAAAATTAGGGTTGACCACATAGAAGCCTGACTTCGGTTTGTTGAGGGCATAGCCTTCGACTACCAGCATGTGATATGCGGTCTCGACAGGCGTCTTGCTGATATGAAGCTGCTGCTGGAGCGCCCGTACGGAGGGCAGCCGGGTTCCGGCCGCCACTTTCCCGGAGCGGATCTGTTCGCGGATCAAGTGGTAGATTTGAAGATATAACGGGGAGCCGGATTGCTCCGGAAGCAAAAGGTCAAACATGGAATTACCGCCTTTGCATACGATTCGATGAGTCTTGTTCCCATCGTATCACAATAGCGTCCCTATCTACACCGTTTATGAGTTTAACGCAACCGGAGGGGATTTTTTGTCCATCATTTTGTTTGCATATTCAAAGTTTTAAGAAAAGGCTTCAGCTTATTAATGACATAGTGGCTGCCGCCGCGTGAATGTACGTTTTCGATCACGGCGGATAACAAGAAAGAAGACGGATCGGCGTCAAAGGCGACCACGAAACCGTTCTCCTCGCCTTGTTCGCCTTTTTTGGCTTTCAGCTCGGCTGTTCCGGTTTTTGCCGCTAACTTCAGCTTGGCCGTAGACAGTGCGTGTGCGGTGCCGCCGCTGCGGCTGACGACCTGCATCAGTGCGTCTTTGACTGTTCCGGCAACCTGTGGAGTGATGATCTGGATCGCCGGAGGAGTTTCTTGATCTTCCTCGGCTGGAAAGAGGATGGGAGGTACAAGTTGACCTTGCTGTGCGAAGGGCGTGAAGGCCGCCGCCACGTGGATCGGAGACATCAGCATTTCTCCTTGTCCATAGGACGTATCCGCGAGCAGAACTTCCGAGGCCAGGTCCTTGTGGGAGGAGTTGGCATACTGGCTTGGTTTCAGGTTGATCATATCCAGTCCCCAGTTTTCGCCGAAGCCGAATTTGGATATGCCCTCGATAAATTTGCCGCTTCCCATTTCCAGTGCCTCCTGGGCAAAATAAATGTTATCCGAATACACGAGGGCATCCACCATATTCACAGTGCTGACGTCTTTTACCCGTGTGACATAGTAACCGCCCCAGCCCGCGTCCTTTTTCCAATGCAGACCGTCGATGCGGCGGGTTTTATCCGCTTGGGTAATTCCCTCCGTCAGGCCGGCAGCTGCCGTCACCGCTTTAAACACCGAGCCGGGCGCATAGCGGGCCGCGAACCGGTTAAAGAAGGGAAGATCCGGGTCATTGGAATAAGCATCCCATTTCTCCTGCGACAGGCCGGTGACCATTAGGTTCGGGTCATACGAAGGGGTGCTGACAAGGGCCAGCAAATCTCCGTGCTTTGGGTTCATCATCACCGCCGCACCGGCATCGCCCGACAGCGTACGGTACAGGTTCTGCTGAAGATCGGAAGCAATGGTAAGCCGGACGCTCTGGCCGTTCACCGCAGGTTTCTCGGCGACGATGCTTTTACGGTTCCCCTTTGCATCGGTAATTTCGATCAATCCCCCTTTCTGTCCCCGCAGCTGCTTTTCCAGCGATTGTTCCAAACCGGCCTTGCCAATCCAGTCCCCGGCCGCATAATAGCCGTCTTTATCGATCTCCAAATCTTCCTGCGTCACCTGGCGGACATAGCCGGTCAAGTGGGCGGCGGCTTGGCCGAGCGGATAGTACCTCACTTCTTTCGATTTGATGGATACTCCAGGCAGCTCTAGGGACAGATCAGAATCGGGAACATTGGCCATTGGCACAAAGTATTCCGGTTTGACCCACTTCTGCGCCAGCTTTTTTTGGATATATTCCACTGGAATTTTGAAGTAAGCGGCGATGTTGGAGATTGTCTGATCCGGATTGTCTCCGAGCCCTGAAGGGGTAATGCCCCACTCGTACACGGTGCCGCGGGTGGCCAGCGGGTTGCCGTCCCGGTCTGTGATTTCTCCGCGCTGAGGTGTCAGCACCCGGACCCGTACTTTGTCCCCGGTAGACATCTCTGGTAGAATCAGAGAAGGATTCCACTCGATAGCCCAGACCTTGTCATGGTCCT
Source organism: Paenibacillus sp. XY044 (assembly GCF_002257645.1). Classification (GTDB taxonomy): domain Bacteria; phylum Bacillota; class Bacilli; order Paenibacillales; family Paenibacillaceae; genus Paenibacillus_AQ. The sequence goes on from NZ_NQMO01000001.1 coordinate 1,136,768, forward strand.
GCTGGACCTGAACCAGCTTCATGTGGTAATCCCCATCCACATCACCGATCTGGGTATGCCAGGTAGCGGAATAGTTCAAGGAATATTGTTCATCTTCCTCAGACTGGAAAGCAGGCCCCGGCGTCACTTTAACGCCGGTCACGCCCATCCCGCTGAAGATCGATTGGTATTTCTGGACGAACTGCTCGCGGCTCATTCCCGATTGCTCAAGGGATTCGGGCGACATGAGATCGTAAAGCCTGTCAAACTTCAACTCTTTCAAACTGCTAAAGTAGGACTGCAGCGTCTGATCAGGCCCGGAATCATCTCTCCCTTGAAAAAACACATATATCGCCAAGCCGCTGGCAACCAAAAAAGAAAGCAGCACGTATGTAAAGAATTGTTTTCGCTTCATTGCTATAAACCTCACTTTTGAAATATAATTCACAAGTAAACATGGAAACGGGTATAGGCTAACTATAAAATTAGCCGGGTAGGCAAACAATGGAGCAAATCTGACGAATTTATCATTGACGGGAGAAAGAGACAAAGGAAAGTGAGAGATTGATATGCCGGATAAGATCAAAATCATAATTGATACCGCCGGCCAGAAAGGCCATGGTTCGTTTATTTACTTGGAAGAAGGACGAAGCGTCACGGTCGGAAGACATACCGGATTGGAGCAGGGGATGCTCGCGATTTACAACTTGCTGGTTTCCAAGCAGCACTGCCGAATCGGGTGGAACGAAGAGGGGCTGCATGTCGAGGATTTGGGCAGCAAGAACGGGACCGAGCTGAACGGTCAGCGTCTAAGCCCCCATGAACGCGTTCCGGTGTCTCCGGGAGACCGCCTTACGCTGGTGAACGGATTGGTTGCGTTGGAACTGGAGAACGTCATGGACTTGGAGGAAACGAGGGAGTATGTTTTTTCGGGCTGGCCTGAAGACGATGTGCGCTTGAATGACGATATGCAGAGCATTCAGATTGCTGAGGAAACGATCCCGCTGTCGAAAAAGGAATATCAGCTGTTTAAGCTGATGCACAGCCGGCTGGATCATTTCGTGACCCGGGACGAAATCATGAGGTTTGTATGGCCTGAGCGCTGTGTAGATGATACCGAGCTGGTCGGCATCGACGAAGTGAACTCGCTGATATACCGGACGAACAAAAAGCTGCAGGGGTTTTTCGTCATCAAGTCCGTTTACAAAAAGGGCGTGTATATGAAACGGGAATATGCCGGATCTGATTCGGCCTTGTCCCGGTGATGCGGCCTAAGGACGGGGATTCGTCCAAACGGCTATGGTGTGTTGGCGAAGAACTGACAGGCATGATCTTTCATCGTCCGATCGGGAGGATGAGTTCGAGGGCTTGAGCTCATCACGTAAATGAAAACCCTGAACCAATATGGTTCAGGGTTTTTGCATTGCAAAAAATCCGGCTCCGAGCACCGAACGCATATCGTGGTGATCGATCTTCGAAACGGCATGGTAAAATAAACAGCCAGCCTTCCCCTAGCGGGGGAAAAGCTGGCTGTTTTGATGTTCAAAGAAGCTGCGGTAAGCTTGCGTCGGATCCTCGAACCAATGGACTATACGGTCCGCTGCCTCCTGGTCACCTGCGGCTTGCATCAGAAGTTCGGCAATATGTCCCGGCAGCGGCTGGGTCATGGCGTTGGTCCAATCGGTCACGGCCTTAATATAGGGCTGCGTCCGGCTCCAATATTCGGTGCCGATAGACTCGTCCCAATCGGCATCCGCATGGGCCAGCAGCGTCTCATACAGCTGCTCGGCGGCGTACGAAGCCGTATTGCAGCCTTGCCCGGTATTCGGATCGGCCAGGAAGACGCTGTCGCCGCATCCCAGGATGAGCGTGCCGCCATGCATGACATACGGACGGCGTACCGTAGGCGTGACGGCGGTCAGCAGATAAGCATTGTCGTCAATCAGCGCGAATCTGGCCGAATCGATCCGCCCGGCTTTCTCCGGGAAATGTTCCTCCACAATGCTAAGCATCCGCTCGGCAAACGCATCCGGTCCCTTCACGCCGACAAAAGCATCCAGCGCTCCACCCGGAACCGCTTCAATAAAAAGAATCGTGGCCCGTCCGTTATCCGTGACGGCTGGAATCTCGAACATTTCGCCGGTGCCAGGCATCACTGTGATGGAGATGCCTTCGGGCTCGACTGGACGTACACCCGCAAAATAGCCGACGATGCACTTGCGCTGCGGCGCCCGGAAGGGCGTCAAGCTCTCATCTACGGGAAAAGAGGCGACCGGTCCCGATTTGCCCGATGCGTCGATGACCAGGTCGAACGAGGTAGCGAGTGCATCCAGATCGCTTGCCGTGATGCGTCCATGCTGAAATCGAACGCCTTCCTTGGCCAGATCCTCCATAGCATCCGCAAACCGGATGCGCTGATCGATGGAAGTGGCGATGTCCGTCAGGTTCCCGGTAAACAGCTTTTGTCCGCCAAGCTGAAAGTGAATGGTCCGCAGCTGCGGCGCACCGCTGTTCGAGGGCATTTGCACGCGCCGCTCCCGCGCAAGCGTCGGCTGAAAATGAACCTGGGTCGAGCGGACTCTGCCACTTCGGACCTCACCAGGCTCTTCATGATGAAGCACTGTGACATCAAAATCGTCCTTTAGCGCATAGGCCAGCTGCAGCCCGGCCGTACCGCTTCCGATAATGCCGATTGTTCTCATGAGTGATCTCCTCCTTGATCTTGGGGACTATTTACCAGCATACCTTCGAGTCAGGATGGATCAACAGGGAACAATTAACTAATTTTGTTTCAGACGGAGCGGGATTTCTTTCACGCCGCGCACGATCATGCCGGGTCTCCATTCAAGATCCCGTATGTCTCCTTCAAGCGCAAAGTCTGGAAAACGACGCAGCAGCGTATTGACGGCGATCTCTCCCTCCAAGCGGGCGAGCGGGGCGCCAAGGCACAGGTGTATACCTTTCCCGAACGCCAAATGCGGGCTCTTGCCGCGGGTAACGTCAAACAGGTCCGAGTCTTCAAATTGAGCCGGGTCCCGGTTAGCTGAATCGAGCGCGACGATCACAAGGTCGCCCCGCTGAAAATGCTGACCCCTGAATTCCAAATCCTCGGCGGCCCAGCGGGAGGTGCTGAATTCCACGGGACCGTTGTAGCGGAGCATCTCTTCGACGGCACCCTGGATGAGTTCTGGCTGATCCTGAAGCAGCTGACGCTGCTCCGGATATTCGAGCAGGGCCAGCACCCCGTTGCCGATCAAATTGACCGTCGTCTCGTGGCCGGCGATGATCATCAGCGTAACCACGCCGTACAGCTCTTCCTCCGTTAACCGGTCCCCTTGGTTTTCCGCGATCACCAGTTCGCTGATCATGTCGTCACCCGGCTGCTCACGGACCTTTTCGAACCATTCCTTTAAATAAGCGATAAATTCGTTCATGTGACGGGTGACATCCTCGCCCATTTCCTGGTTTGAGGCTTCAATAATAGAGTTCGACCATACCCGGAATTTGTCCTGATCCACCGTGGGCACGCCCAAAATTTCGCTGATGACGATGATCGGCAGAGGAAAGGCGTAATCGTCAATGAGATTCAGGCGATCCTTACCGGAGACCGCATCCAGCAGCTTGTCCGCTATTTCCTGAATGTGATCCCGCATGCTTTCGATCCGCTGCGGCGTGAAGCCCTTTTGCACCAGACCGCGGAGACGCTTGTGATCCGGCGGGTCGGAGAACAGCATGTTTTTGGAGAATACGCTCGGATGCTCCTGTCCGATGAATTTGGTCATGTCCTTAATGAATCTCGGATCTTTCAGCACGGCTGCCGCATCCTCGTAGGTGCTGATGAGCCAACCGGTTTGCCCGTTCGGAAGCATGACCTTCACAACGGGGTCGCTTTGCCGCAATTTCTCGTACACGGGGTACGGATTGCGGGTAAAGTCGTTTGTAAACAACGCATTTTTCGGAGTTTCGCTTGCATGCATAGACACTGGACTCCTCTCGAAAAAATGATAGATTGCTCTTTCATTATAAAAGAATGTGGGAACGATATCCAAATGCACGTCAGGCAGCTATATTCCTCCATGCATCCTTACTATGAGTCCTCCGATAACGGCTTTAAAACGGCAGATTTCTAGTTTTGTTCATTCTATTGGAGAAATCGTCAGCCGCTGGGAGAAAAAAGACGATCGTTTTGGCGTTTCTGCTCATATCCGTCGGAACGGTGCTTCGATAATCTGAAAGGGCAAGATTCACTTCACCACATACCAAATGGAGGTTATAGGCATGAAAAAAATCGCAGCTGCGGGTCTGATCATCGCAATGCTGGGCAGTGTGCTGGCAGGCTGTTCATCCGGCGGCAAGAGCGGCGAGGATGCAGCAAAGGGGGCAAGTCCGGGAGGAGCGGCCGAATCGGCCACCTACCCGTTGAAAACCGATGAGAAGCTGTCCTATTGGGGCGAGATCAACGGCAACCTGGTCGGAGTCAAGGCATCGCATGACGAAATTCCTTTCTTTCAGAAATGGCAGGAGAAAACCGGAGTGCCCCTCAAGTTCACCGCGCCGCCGACCGGTCAGGTCAAAGAAGCCTTCAACGTCATGCTGGCTTCGGGGGATTTGCCGGATATGATCGAATATAACTTTATCGGCGATTTTCCCGGCGGGCCGGAAAAGGCGATCAGTGACGGCTACATTCTGAAGCTGAACGATCTGATCGACAAATACGCCCCGAACCTGAAAAAGTACTTGCAGGACCATCCTGACATCGACAAGATGGTCAAGACGGACAGCGGCAGCTATTACGCGTTCCCGTTCATCCGGGGCGACGAATACTTGCGCGTATTCCAAGGTCCGGTCATTCGGAAGGATTGGTTGGATGAGCTTGGGCTGCCGGTACCGGAAACGATCGATGAATGGACGACGACGCTGAGAGCTTTTAAGGAGAAGAAAGGGGCGGCTGCGCCATTCTCTGTGGTAAGCAAGCCGCGCTTCTTCAATGAGTCCGGCAACGGCGCGTTTCTCGGCGCCTTCGGCGTAAACCGAGGGTTCTATCAGGAAGACGGGAAGGTCAAATTCGGCCCCGCCGAGCCCGGCTTTAAAGAATATTTGAATCTATTCCATGACTGGTATAAGGAAGGCTTGATCGACAAAAACATCGCGACGGCCGACACGAAAGCGGTCGACGGCAACATCGCGTCCGGCGCTACCGGAGCAACGATCGGGAACGCCGGAGGTGGCATTGGCAAATGGCAGCCGCTCGTTGCCGCAAACGATCCGAAAGCCGTTCTCGTTGCGACACCTTATCCGGTGCTGAACAAAGGAGACAAGCCCAAATTCGGACAGCTGAACCAGGCCTACGCTTCGGAAGGAACGGTAGCGGTCACGACAGCCGCCAAAGATCCCGCACTCGCCGTGCGCATGCTGGATTACGGGTACAGCGAGGAAGGGCACATGTTCTTCAACTTCGGTGAGGAAGGCGTCAGCTACAACATGGAGGACGGCTATCCGAAATTCACCGATCTCCTGATGAAAAATCCGGACAAGCTTGCTCCCGCTCAGGCGATTTCCATGTATGCGCGCAGCAGCTACAACGGGCCGTTCGTGCAGGATAAGCGTTACGCTGAGCAGTTCTTTGCGCTTCAGACACAGCGGGATGCGGTGGAAATTTGGAAAAACACCGATGCGGCGAAGTACAACCTGCCGTCCATTACACCTACACCGGAAGAGAGTTCCGAGTACGCCACCATCATGAACGATATCAATACGCTGGTGGATGAAATGACGATCAAGATCATTCTCGGCTCCGAACCTGTGGATCAATATGACAGCTATGTCGCCAAGATGAAGTCGCTGGGCTTGGACCGGGCGATCGAAATACAGACGGCGGCTCTGCAGCGGTACAACAGCCGGTAAGCACAAACGAAGGGGAGAGCCTGCTCTCCCCCTAATAAAAATTGAGGTGACTTTCAGGCATGGCAAATCGGCAATCGTTTCGAAGCCGGCTCGTTCGTGATTTTGTGCTCAACAAGTATTTGTATATCATGATGCTGCCGGTGATCGCCTATTATTTGGTCTTTCATTACGCACCCATGTACGGGGCGCTGATCGCATTCAAAGATTATTCGCCCATGAAGGGCATATTGGGCAGCGACTGGGTCGGACTGAAGCATTTTCAGGACTTTTTCGGCAGTTATTATTTTTTGAGAATTTTGAAAAATACGATCTTGATCAGCCTGTATACGCTGGTTTTTGAGTTCCCGGCTCCGATCATCCTCGCTCTTTTGATCAACGAAGTACGCAAGAAGAAATTCAAGCGCGTCGTCCAGACGATCACGTACATGCCGTATTTTATTTCGCTCGTGGTCATTTGCGGCATCATTACCGATTTTACGAATGCGGACGGGCTCATCAACCGCCTGTTCATGTTCCTGGGCTATGACGGTCAGGCGATGCTGCAGAAGCCCGAGCTGTTCCGTCCCATCTACGTACTGTCCGAAATCTGGCAGCGGATCGGCTGGGAATCGATCATCTATATCGCCGCCCTCATGAGCATCGATCTGGAGCAGTACGAAGCGGCGCGGATCGACGGGGCCAGCCGGATGAAGCAGATGCTGTACATTACGCTGCCCGGGCTGCTGCCCACCATTATGATCATGTTCATTCTCCGGATGGGGAACCTGCTCAACGTCGGGTTTGAAAAGATCATTCTTCTATACAACCCGGTCACTTACGAAACGGCGGACGTCATTTCCTCCTTCGTATACCGCAAAGGTCTGCTGGAGTTTGGCTGGAGCTACAGCTCTGCCGTTGGTTTGTTCAACTCGGTCATCAATCTCGTCCTCCTGATTACGGCCAACGCCATCAGCCGGAGGGTGAGCCAAAACAGCCTATGGTGAGGTGGTAAGCTTGAAAACAGAGAACGGTTGGGGTGACCGTATATTCAATGTCATCAACTACGCCCTAATGATTTTTCTGGTCGTCGTGACCTTATATCCACTGGTGTATGTATTGTTCGCTTCCTTCAGCGACTCGGCCCGGCTGCTAGGCCACAAAGGCTTTTTGTGGAGACCGCTCGGCTTCAGCCTTGATGCTTATAAGAGCGTTCTGGACAATCCGGGCATCGGCATCGGCTTTCGCAACACGCTGTTCATTCTCGTATTCGGGGTAGCGGTCAATCTACTGCTCACCTCGATGGGTGCTTATGTCCTGTCGCGCAAAAACGTGATGTGGAACAAGGTGTTCATGTTCATCATCGTGTTCACCATGTTCTTCAGCGGCGGTCTGATCCCGCTGTATCTCGTCGTCAAAGGCGTGGGACTGCTGGACACGCTGTGGTCCACGATCATTCCGTTCAGCGTCAGCACGTTCAACCTGATCATCATGCGAACAGCCTTCATGGGCATTCCGGACAGCCTGGAGGAATCGGCCAAAATCGACGGCGCGAACCATTTCACCATTTTGTTCCGGATCATTATCCCGTTGTCCATGCCGGTCATCGCCGTCATGATTCTCTACTATGCGGTGGACAAGTGGAACGGATGGTTCTACGCATCGGTGTTTATCAAAGACAGAAATCTGTTTCCCCTGCAGCTCGTGCTGCGCGAAATTCTGATCTCCAACTCGACCGACAGCATGTCATCGGGCGCTTCGGCGGGAGACCGGTTCCAAATCGGGGAAACGATCAAATACGCAACGATTATGGTGGCAACCGTGCCTATCCTGTGCGTGTATCCGTTCCTTCAGCGGTTTTTCGTGAAGGGAGTCATGGTCGGCTCGCTGAAGGGCTAATGCACGTAACTGCAAAACAGATGTTGGTCAGATAAAGGAGGTCTAAGTATGAAGGACGTTGAAACGGTAAAGCAGGAGATGTGGCAGCAGATCGTCCGCAAGGCGGGACAAATGCTGGAACGAATCGGCGACAAATCACCGCATGCCGCAGGCCTAGACGGCAAATACGACGATATGCGGATCGATTGGTGGACTTCGGGTTTTTGGCCGGGCATCCTGTGGTTGATGTACGACATGACCGGCGAGGATAAATTCCGGGAGGCGGCCTGGAACTGGGATGAACGGCTGTCGGAGCTATGGCTCGCTCCGAACCATTACGATCATGACGTCGGGTTTCAATTTCTGCCGACCGCGGTCATGAAATACAAGCTGACCGGAGATGCGGACGCGGCGAGGCGTGCGCTCCTTGCCGCCGGATTTTTGGCCGGGCGCTTTAACCCTGCCGGCCGGTTTATCCGCGCCTGGAACGGCGACAAGACCGGCTGGTCGATCATTGATACGATGATGAATCTGTCGCTGTTGTTCTGGGCATCGGAAGAGAGCGGCGACCCGCGGTTTGCGCATATTGCAAGGCAACATGCGGATACGGTCGTCCGTCATTTTGTCCGCCCGGACGGGTCCGTGCATCATATCATCCGGTTCGATGCCGAAACCGGCGACCCCGTTGAAGCAATCGGCGGGCAGGGTTTTGCGCCGGATTCGGCCTGGAGCCGGGGAGCGGCCTGGGCACTATACGGTTTAACGAATACGTATCGTTATACAGGGATTCCGGATTACCTTGAGGCCGCACAGCGCGTGGCGAACTTTTTCATTGCGCACCTGCCCGAGGATGACGTGCCGTATTGGGATTTTCGTGCGGACGAAGAGGGCGGCATCGTTCGCGACAGCTCGGCTGGTGCCATCGCAGCATCCGGGCTGCTGGAGCTCGCGGACGTACTCGGCGATATCCGGGGAAGAGGATATCTTGATGCCACGCAGCGGATTTTGTATTGCTTGTACACAGGGTACAGCACATGGAATGATCCTGATCATGAAGCCGTCCTGCTGCACGGAACCGGCCATAAACCGGTCTCGCAAAATGTAGACGTGTCTCTCATTTACGGCGACTATTTTTTTATTGAGGCGGCCGCCAAGCTGAATGGCTGGAAGCACCGCATCTTTTAAGGGATCTATAATGAGCGAATGAAAGGGCGTGTATGATTGCCTGTCCGATCACCCGCAGAGCCTGGGAAGACCGCGAGGTCTCCCGAGGCTTCTTCGCGTTTATTTTGCATAAAACGTGGGGATTTTGCATTTTTAACAACCGGATTGCACTTTTTATCTATACGCATCCCTGGCGATATTCGCTATAATGGGTGTCTAATCAATCGAGACAAACTATTGAAATATGGGTGATGGTCTTTGCTGAACATTCAAAATCTGTGGCGGAAACGGGAGAGCATCATCGCCACCTGGCTCGTATCTTACAGTGCGGTGCTGTTTGTTCCCATCGTAATTAGTCTGGTGATTTATGCCCAAGCCAGCCATGCGCTGAAGAGCGAAATCCACCGGGCCAACGATTCGCTCCTGAAGCAGATGAGGTACACGATCGACAATCAAATCGACCTGATGAAGCGGTTGAATATGGAAATGACCTGGAGCCCGAATTTGCAGCATTTGATGTATTCCAGCTTGCCGGCCCAGGAAGTGCCGTACACGGCGTATCAGCTGGTGAATGAATTCCGACTCTTTAAAACGTCGTACGCGTCCATTGATGAATTCTATGTCGTCTCCAGCAGGGACGGTTCGGTGTACAGGTCCGGAAATATCCGCGACTTGAATACCGCGTTCTATACGATTCATCAAACCGGAGCGCTCTCGTTGGAGGAATGGAAGAGCACCGTTCTGAATGGGGAGAGCAATTCTTTTGTCGTGCTTCCCCATGCGAATGCGGCGGAGGGAAAGACGTCAATCGCCTATATTACGCAGCTGCCAAAAGACATGAACGGCCGGAGTGCGGGCAGCGTGGTGGTCATGTCCGACACCCGCAGGTTCCAGGAAGCTGTGGAGGGCATATCGGGCTTCAGCGGAGCGACGCTGCTCATTTTAAACCATAACAACGAGATTTTGATGTCTAACCATCCGGACTCGAAGGAGCTTGCGCCCTTCATGAATGGTAAGCGCATTCAAACGGATTTTGCGAAGGATGGAACATCGGAGCTATTCTCCATTGACTCCTCCGTATCGGATCTGAAGTACGCCCTGATCATCCCGAGCGGAATCTATTGGGAGAAGGCGGAATACGTCCGCAATTTTACGTATGTCAGCATTCTCGTAAGCCTGGTTGGCGCCGGCGTTCTGACCTGGTTTTTTATGCGCCGCAACTATTCGCCCGTTCAGCAGCTGGTCGAGTCGCTCATGGATAAGAACACCGACCGAAGCCACGCCGATGCGAACGAATTTCGGTTCATCCAAAAAGTCGTTAACCGCACCCGCACCGAAAATGACGAGATCGCCATGCAGCTCCGGAAGCATCAGCAGGTGCTGAGGTCCAACATGCTCAACCGGCTGCTGAAGGGCAAGCCGGATACGCTGGTGCCTTATGAGGAGGCATTTCGCTCCTTTCAGATGAAACAGATCTCGACCGAATTTGCCGTTATTTTGTTCGTGATCGAGAACGAAGAGAAGCTGTACGAATTCCTGCCGGGCATCGACATGCATGAACGAAGCAAGCTGGTTCAATTGATCATATCCAATGTGGTGGAAGAGCTGGCGGAACGTCAGGGACATGCCGGGTATGTGGTCGAAACGGATGACATGATGGCTTGCCTCGTCAATTTGAAAGCGGATTCTACCGGATGGGAGCACGATCTTCATGACATTGCCTACGAGGCACAGCGGTTTCTGGAGCGGTATGACATGGAACTGACGGTCTCGCTGAGCGGACGCCATGCTTCCTGGATTGGCATCTCCGAGGCGTATCGGGAAGCGGTTGACGCGATGGAATACAAAATGGTCCTCGGCAAAAAAGGCATCATCGCGTACGAAGACGTTCGCGCCGACGGAACAGCGGACATCGGATACGGCTACTATTATCCGCTTCAGATCGAGCAGCAGCTGATTAACGTGATCAAGGCGGGGGATCTGGACGAAGCCGCAACCTGCATGAACGAGATCATCGAGAAAAATCTGGACAAGCCTGTCATGCCGCTGACGCTGGCCAGATGCCTGATGTTCAATCTCGTCGGAACGATGATCAAGGCGATCAATGAGCTGGGCGAAGGGAGCGGCGGCATTACGCTTGCCGACAATCCGCGCTGGATCGACGATATTATGGCATGCGGGACGCTTCGGGAAATGCAGGAGAAGCTGCAGGCGCTCCTTCAGGAAGTATGCGCTTACGCGTCGGCCAAACGCTCCTCCCACGTATCCAGGGAGCGGGAGGATTCCCTGCGGAACCTGACTGAGGAAGTCCATCAATATATCCAAGCGAATTACATGGACATGAACTTGAACGTCAATGCCATCGGCGAGCATTTTGAGCTGAAGGGAAGCTACCTGTCCAAGCTGTATAAGACCCAGACGGGCGAAGGCATACTGGACAGCATTCATAAATACCGAATCGAGCAGGCGAAACGGCTGATGCGGTCCAAACCGGAGTCGGTCAGCGAAATTTCCAGGCAGATCGGATACAACGATCCCGCGACCTTCATCCGGGTGTTCAAAAAATACGAAGGCATTACGCCGGGCAAGTACAGAGAAATTATTTGATGTTTATTTTCGGGAGGTACCTATGAAGCGGAAAGGTAAGGGGAGAGCGGCGGTGTGGGGATGGCTGGCTTGCATGGTCCTGTTGATGGCGGTATTGCCGGCTTGCGACCGCGAGCGGACGACACAGACGGCAAGTACGTTGCAGACTGCCGAATCAGCGTCGATGCCGGCCGGCAGCAAGGGCTCGCCTTCCCCTAATGGAAAGCTTACCTATTGGGCTGAACTGAACGGCAACGCGGCGGGGATTAAGTCCACCTTTAACCAGGTGCCGTTCTTTCAGGAATGGCAGCGGAGAACCGGCGTCCAGCTGACGTTCATCCAACCTCCGGCCAACCAGGCGAAGGAAGCGATTAGCGTGCTGCTGGCGTCCGGCGATTTGCCGGATATGATGGAGTACGAATGGATCAATTATCCGGGGGGACCGGAGAAGGCGATCAACGACGGTTATATTTTGCGCTTGAACGAAGCCATCGACCAGTACGCCCCCAACTTGAAGCGGTACCTTAAAGAGCATCCCGATATCGACATGCAAATCCGGACAGCCGGAGGAAGCTACTATGCTTTTCCGTTTATTCAGGGTGACGACAAGCTGCGGACTTACCAGGGACCGATCATCCGTAAGGACTGGCTGGATGAGCTGGGACTGGACGTGCCTGTAACGATCGACGATTGGCATACGGTACTCAAGGCTTTCAAGGAGAAAAAGGGTGCGAAAGCACCGCTCACCTTCCTTGGCGTACCGAACCCTCTGTTTGGCATCGAGGGCGGGGGTTTTATCGGCGCATTCGGGATCAAGAAAGGCTTTTACCAAGAGGATGGTAAAATCAAGTTCGGCCCGGTTGAGCGAGGCTATAAAGATTTTCTGTTGCTGTTCCGGGGATGGTATGCGGAAGGATTGATCGACCCGAACTTTGCTGCCGTCGACTCCGAAACGCAGGATACGAACATGATCCTCAGCCGAAGCGGCGCAGGGATATGGAATGCAGGCGCCGGCATCGGCACCTGGCTGCCTGTAATGAAATCACAGGATCCGTCTGTGGAGCTTGTTCCCGCGCCGTACCCGGTGCTGCACCGCGGGGAACGCCCCAAATTCGGCCAGCTGGCGCCGGCTGTTGGATCCAATGGTGTGGCCATTTCCGCGAAAAGCAAGCATGTAGAAGAAGCGGTAAAAATGCTGGATTACGGTTACGGAACGGAAGGACATCTGCTCTTCAATTTTGGCATCGAAGGGGTCAGCTACGTGATGAAAGACGGGTATCCTGCGTATACGGACGTCATTTTGCGCAATCCGGATAAGCTGGCGCCGTCACAGGCGCTGGCGATGTACACCAGGGCAAGCTATTTCGGGCCTTTCGTCCAGGATATTCGTTACATGGAGCAGTACTATTCCCTCCCGGAGCAGAAGGAGGCGGTCCGGGTGTGGTCCGACACGGATGCGGCGCTTCATACGCTGCCAGCGCTCCCGACCACGGAGAAGGAGAGCACCGAGCTGGCGGTAATTATGCAGGAAATCAATAAGGTCGTGACCGAAATGTCGCTGAAAATCATTATGGGCATGGAACCGGAATCCGCTTTTGATGAATACGTGAAAAAAATCCGGCTGCTCGACATCCAGCGTGCCATTGATATTGAGCAGCGGGCATTGGACCGTTACCGGGCATCCTTATCCCAATCCGGCGGCCGCAATGCCGGGTGAGCATGCAGCGGGAAGCTCGGAAACCTAGGTTTTCATGCTTTTTCTGATGGCCGGAGCCGCTGCCGACAGGAATGTGTTCAGCGCGATATAGAAAGGAAAAAGGATCATCTCAAATATCAGAATCAAACCGGTGACCGGAGCCGGGTCATCACCCGGATCGGTCAGGGGGAACAGAGTACTGAAGCCCCATATCCACAGGATGAAATACGGGATCCACAGAACGGTGGCGGCATAGGCGGGCTTCCGCCCGGATACGAGGCGCTTGCTCAGCCAATAGCAGAGGATCAGAGAGCCTGCAAACCATGCCAGATTCGCCCAGTCCAAGGCCTTATAGATGCCGTTCCAATTTGTGATTCTCTCAAGCCTGTACACGTTGATCAAACTTCCGGCATGAAGAAACAGCAGGAAAGCGTAAGTGCAGCTCATCACATTCAATTTGAAGAAAAAGCGCATGTCGGTTTATCTCCTTGTCGGTCCAGCGGGTTCGCTGGACTTCTTTGGCATGGCCAAATATCCATGCCGATCGTTTCAATGCGGACTGAAGTAATGCCCTCATTATACCTCAATCTAAACTGTACCGGGACAGCTGAGCAAAATACGCGTTGTCCCAGTCGCTCGCTCCTTGTAACTTATAGGTAATGGATTTGTTGCCCGCAGATAAATCAGCGCGTGACTAATCAAGATTTCACATCCCGAAATGAGGAGAAAAGAATGATTAACCTGCAAAAATACCTGACCAGACTCGGCATGACCGATCAGAATATCAGGCCTGATCTAACGCTGCTGCGGGCGCTGCAATGCCGGCATGTGATGCATATTCCGTTCGAAAATCTCGATATCATGGACGGAGTGCCGTTGTCGATGAAGCCGGACATGCTCTTTGACAAGATCATTGAAGGCCGGCGCGGAGGCGTATGTTACGAATTGAACGGTCTGTTTCACAGTTTTCTCAAGGAGCTTGGCTACAGCGTTTCAATGGCGGCCTGCACCGTCAAGCAAGAGGATGGCTGGTTTAAAGACGGAACCCATGCCGTCAATGTCGTTCATCTTCGGGACGTGGATTACCTGGTGGATGTTGGATTTGGCGGACGAAGCCCCCGTGTGCCGGTCCCGCTGAACGGTGAATTGACCCCGGATTGGGAGGGGAGGTGGTGTATCCGTCCATATACGAAGCTGCCGGGCCGTCTTGTTTTGGAGAAGGAAACCCCAGGCGAGTGGGAGATGCTGTACCAGTTGGACAGGGCGCCGCGATCGTTGAAAGATTTCAAAGCGGTGTTCGATATGACACAGTACGGGAGCGAATCGAAATTTAACAAGGTCCGGGTGGTGATGATCCAGACAGAGCAGGGACGCATTACGCTGAGCGGAAACTCCCTGACCCGGGTCAACGGAGACATGAAGACGAAAGAGGACGTCGATCCGGAGCGCCTTGGGCAGGTGCTGGAGCAGGTTTTCCATATCGAGCTGAAGGGATGACAGTTCAATTCCGCGGATCATTATAAGCATTCCGTATTACCGGGAATGTAAATGCATTAGCAAAGGTCCCTGCGGATCCTTGATGAATCGGTGCAAGGCTTCGGGCGAATACTAGTTTGGTCAAAAGTATTTTCGCTAACAGAGGAGCCTTCGATCATGAACAGCCACAATGACGAGAAAAACAAATGGGCGCTGCCCTTCAGAAAAAGATCCAAGCCCCGGCTCCATCGGGACGATATTACGGTCGTGGACACCGGTAATGCCAAAAAGGCCGTCGTCGCTACCGCTTTGGGAAATGCAATGGAATGGTTCGATTTCGGAATATATTCTTATTTGGCCGTCATTATGGGCAAGGTGTTTTTCCCGGAATTGACGGGTTCAATTCAGCTGATCTATACGTTCGCGACCTTTTCCATCGCCTTTCTCGTCAGGCCGTTCGGCGGATTGTTTTTTGGAAGGCTGGGCGACCGGCTTGGCCGGAAAAAAGTACTCACCATCACTTTGGTTATGATGGCCGTGTCAACGTTGTGCATCGGCCTCATTCCGAGCTACGCATCCATCGGCATTTCCGCTTCGGTGCTGCTGCTGCTGGCTCGCCTGGTCCAAGGCTTTTCGACCGGGGGAGAGTATTCGGGAGCCATGACCTTCATCGCCGAATCCACGCCCGACAAGCGCCGCGGCTTTATGGCCAGCGGCCTGGAAGTAGGCACTTTGGTGGGGTACATTGCAGGATCCGGAATAGTGACGCTGCTTAGCTACCTGCTGGGGCCAGACCGGATGCTGGCTTGGGGTTGGAGGATTCCCTTTTTTATAGCGGCGCCGATCGGCTTGATCGGATTGTACCTGCGGAATCATCTCGAAGAAACTCCCGCCTTTGAGGCCATGGAGAAGGCCCAGGATGAAGGGAGACAGAAGGTACCTTTCAGGGAATTGCTGAAGGTCCAGTGGAGGGTCGTCCTGCTCTGCATCGTCATGGTGTGCTCCTTCAATGTCGTGGATTATATGGTATTGTCATACATGCCATCCCATCTGACTGCGGTCCTCGGTTACGGGGAAACGGAAGGGCTGCTGCTCATTCTCATCGTCATGTTCATCATGATCCCCATCGTGCTGTTCATGGGTTACTTCAGCGACCGGATCGGGAACAAACGCATTATCCAAGCCGGTCTGCTGGGGCTGATCGTGCTCTCGCTGCCGGCGTTTTGGTGGATCGGCAGCGGTAAGGGCGGGATGGTCTTTCTCGGTTTGCTGTGCCTCGCCGTGCTGCTGACCTGCTTTGAAGGGACCATGCCATCCGTGCTGCCGGCATTATTTTTTACCAAGGTCCGTTATGGAGCGCTGGCGATTACTTATAATATTTCAGCTTCCCTGTTCGGCGGGACAACCCCCTTGGTCATGGCTTGGCTGATTAATCTTACCGGGGAACCGCTGGTTCCGGCGTATTATTTGATTGCGGTATCGCTCATCGGCTTCGTCATTGTGACCATGTGGTTTACGGAGACTTCGGGCCGTTCACTGCGTGGGTCTGCGCCGGCGGTGGAAAAACCGCACGAAGTCCATGAGGTGCTCCAGGAACCGGAGGAAGCGCTATGGTGGCATAAGGAGCAGGCAGCCATTCAAGACCAATTGTCCGATTCGGAGCCAAGGCGTTAAGGAATAGGCTTTGCGTCATGCAAAACATAAAAAAAGGCGTTGGAACAAGGGTTCCGGCGCTTTTTTTGCTGCTTTTTCCATTTATTTTTGTGTAAGCCTTTTCAACGATGTTTAAATATGTTATCTTTGAGGTAATCTAATTGTGTCTAAAATGTGAAGGCAATTTGTCGAAATTGTGAATCATTGCTGATTCAAAGCGTATGATATAGCATCCAATGTTTTTAAGGAGGAATTCATCATGACCTTTTTACTGCTGATTGTGTTTACCGCTGCGCTGATCGGTGTTTTGTTTTTCGGGAAGAAGCACGAGGTGTTGATCGCCAACGTCATGAATACATTGCTGCTTACGGGGCTTGCGATTGCGTCCGGAATGCATTTGAGCTCAGGCGGCTTATTCTATCTGATTCTGATTTTCTATTATGTTGTACCGATGTATGCCGTCATTACACTCTTTGGTGTCATGAAGAAGAACCACAAGAAGAAACAGAAGGACGGATATATCAGTTCCTTTGAGCCGTCACTCCCTGATTTGCGTGGAGAACGCGCCTAATAACACATGAAATCATTAACCGCTGGAACAACGAGGTTCCAGCGGTTGTTTTGTTTTTTACGGGGCATACTTCGTAACGCTAGGCCCAATGAAAAGGGCGCTCCAGAGCCGGTGGAATTTTGGTAGCAGCGTTCCCTTTGGCAGCATTGATCTGGAACTGGGTCAGAAAAAGGCTTCTGCTCAAATCCGCGCCACGGATGTCCGCGTCCCGGAAATCGGCGCCGATCAGATCGGTGATCCGGAGGTCTGCGTCCCGAAGGTCTGCTGCGATCAGATACGCGCCTCTAAAGCTCTGGAATTTGAGATCCGCGCCCTTCAGCTTCGCGCCGATCAGATCTGCCCCGCGCCCCTTCAGGTTCTTGCGAGGGGCAGTTCCCTTGTAGCGTCGGCGGGCCTCCTCCCGAACAAGTTCACTAGTCTTGAGAAGCAGTATATTTACTTCGGCCCGGTGAACGGGAATATCGAGCTCCAATATTTTCTCTGGCGGCAGCTCGGTGAGCTGCTGCGTTGCGCTCAGCTGTTCTCTAAGCTCCTCGTGGATCAGGTGGGCATCCTCATAACTGAGCGCTTGGGTTAAATAGGCCAGAAGCTCGTGCAGCTGACGCATGACGGGGAATACCTCAAACATTTGCTTCGCCGTTTCCGGCGCTTGACGCCAGTCTGTGCCGCTATAGGTTACCTGGGATACTTTTTGGCCGGCCCCAAAACAGTCATAGACCGTGCATCCGCGAAATCCCTTTTCCCGCAGACTGTCATGGATGCCACAGCGGAAATCGGATTGAAGATGGCGGCATGGCTGTCCCGCTTGCTTGTCCATGGCAAAATCGGAGGAGGCGGCAAAGGGCAGGGATACGCAGCATAAACCAAAGCATTTGGCGCAGTCTGCTTTCAGAGTATCCCGGCCGTAGTCTCCTGAGTCTTCAGAATGATGGGGGGTAGGTACGATCAATTTCGTTATCTCCTTCAATTAAAATCAGGGCTGTTTTTCTTTTACCTTTGGTTATTTTACAATAAAATTGGGAGTTTATCGATGCCGAGATCGTGAGTAATTAGTTGAAAGGGAGTGATGGCGAATTGAAAATTAGCGGAAATACCGTACTTATTACCGGGGGCGCATCCGGAATCGGTCTTGCCTTGGCAGAGCGCTTCATTCAGGCGGGGAACACCGTGATCATTTGTGGACGGCGCGCAGACAAGCTTCAGGAGCTGAAGGAACGCTATGCGGATATCCATACCGTGGTGTGTGACCTGTCAGTGGAGTCCCAGCGGCTGGAATTATTCCAAAAGGTGACATCCGAATTTCCGGGCTTGAACGTCCTGATCAACAATGCGGGCATCCAGCAGCGGGTTCATTTGCTTGACGGGAAAACAGATTGGGATCACTACCGCCAGGAAATCGCCATTAATGTGGATGCCCCGTTTCATTTAACGATGTTGTTTATACCTCACTTGCTAAATCAACCTGACCCGGTTATTGTCAATGTCACCTCAGGGCTGTCCATTGCGCCAGGAGCCTGGGTACCGATTTACAGTTCCACGAAAGCTGCCCTTCATTCTTTTACCGTCAGCCTCCGGATCCAGTTGGCTCAAACGAACGTAAAAGTGATTGAAGTGCTGCCGCCGGCGGTTAACACCGATTTGGGCGGGGTAGGGCTTCATACCTTCGGCGCGCCGCTAGATGAATTTGCTGACTCTGTATTCGGGGACCTGAAATCCGGCAAAGAGGAGATCGGTTACGGCGGTACAGAGGAGAGGCTGCTCATGTCAGCGGTTCAGGCTAGGGAAGCAGCAACCCGGATGTACGAAGGCTTCCGGTCCGGAACATAACATAACATCAGGCAACAAAATACACTACAGGAAGAAGACCTGCTGATAGCATCAGCAGGTCCGTTTGGTTTACATGTTTTCTTTTAAAAGTTTGTCGTAGTCATTCAGTACCCGGTCCAATTTCTGACTGGCCTTGACCAGTTCCGGATCGGTGAGACATCTTCTATCGGACAGTTTATTCAATTCCAACCGAAGCTCTTCAATTTTACGAATAATTTTATCCATGGTTGAACAGCTCCTTTGAAGTTTTGCATCCTCTTTACGTTCGCAGCATACCGCGACGACTGATGCGCCAACACAATTTCGATCCAGCACTTCATATTTGAAAAAGAATGGTATTACATTTTTCGATAAATTCCCCTCAAAACCCTTCCGTGAAATTGACATATTGTTGAAATGTTACCCGATGATGAAAATATTAATTAGAGCTTGTAATCGATCGCTGTTTGATGCCGGCGAAATTCGTTATAAATGGGCAATATTTACATAGAATAAAGAACGGATGTTCGTATATAATAAAAACATACGTTTGGATAGGAGGGGCTGACATGTCAGAAAAATATGTAGGGCAAATCGTGGAGATCGTTTATTTGGACCAGGCCGGAAACATTACGCAGCGTAAAATTGAAGTGAAAGGGATGCGCGGGAATATCGTGAGGGCAGTATGCCTGAAGACAGAGGCCCCAAGAACCTTCCGACAGGATCGGATTTTGGCATGGCAGGTCGCAAAGACTGCCTGAAACCACCCGTGTGCTGTTTCTTAATAACCTAACCCATGAAGGGCTAGGCTTTTTTTGCATATATCGAAAGTTTCTTCTGCTGGACCTGATCATCGAGATCCAGATGCAGTTGGATCGCATCTTGTCCGGACTAAAAGAACGTGCAGCGAAACCAGAACGACATGGGGATCAGTTCAAGTTCGGCGGTTTTCTGTCTAGGGAATAGCATATCTTCACGCTCTCGGCATACCATTAGGCAAAAGCATAGGGAGAGAGGAAGGATACGGATGAGTGTAAATGAACCGCAAAGTCCCGTACAGCTTGTCGGCACGCATCTGCCGGAAGGGGCCGAACTGGTCACGATGAGTACGCCAGCCGGACAACCTGCTGTGATTGCCGAGGATTTGACGGGAGACCGGGTACCGGAAATATCCGCGGTTTATCGGTTGAATGATGCGCTGTACTTGCTCGTGCTTACGTTTAGCGGTGGGGCATGGAGAACGATGGCCCGCATCCAAGGACCCGGCTATGGCGTTACGCTGTTGACCGCCGCACCCGTGACCAAGCCTGGGAGGAACAACCTGCTTGTAGGCTGGCAGATCGGTTCCATTTGGTCGAAGCTGTCCGTTTACGAATGGACAGAGCATGGATTGGCGAATGTGGCGCCCGCAGAGATGAGCTACAGCTATATCGACGTATCGGATTGGCCGGGACCCGGAGGTCCAGACGGGCAAGCTGAGCTGGCACTCTGGATTCACGATACGGGTGAAGCCTACCGCACGGAGGTACTGCGCTGGCGGGACGGAGGTTTTCATCCGGCACAAGATGTTTATCCCGCCTATTATCCTGAGGTGGCGCGCTACTATGAGCGAATGACCGAGTCCTACCCGGATTATCCGTTCTATTGGTACTATCTGGCCGAGGCCCAGTATCGTGCCGGTATCCCGCAGGCAGCATTGCATTCGGTGCGAAGAGCACTGGGATTTGCCCAGCCGTATCCTTCCCGGGAAGTTCTTTTGACGCTGGAGAGGAAAATTATGCAGATGCCCCGCGTGGCGGAGCTGCTGCGTGCTTCGATCCGAACCGCGGAAGGGATCCGCTGGGGGTATATCAATACGAGCGGTAAAATGGTGATTGCGGCCAGATACGAAGACGCGGCAGATTTTCAGAAGAACGGCCTTGCCACTGTCCGTGAAGACGGAAAATATGGGTTGATCGATCAGGCCGGAGTATGGATCGTGCCCCCGACGTATGATTCGATCCGTCCTTTTTCGGAGCATCGGGCTATCGTGACGGAAGGCGATGCATATAGACTGATCGATGAACAGGGCAAGGTTGTGACCAGGCGCGCGTATTCGTACATTTCGGATATGCGGGAGGGCAGATCCGTATTTCGTGGGACAGACCATGCGGGGGAAACGAAACATCCCGGCCGTTACGGATACCTTGATTCCCAGGGATATGAGATCATCCCGGCAAGATACGGGGAAGCAGGCGATTTTGGCAACGGCAGAGCCTGGGTCAAAATAAGGGATGGCGGATACGCGCTCATCGGGCTGGATGGCCGTAGTCTGAACGAATACGAGTTTGCATACGCTGGCCCTCCCGGCGCCGGCTTGCTCGCTTATCAGCAGCAAGCCGGCGGAAAATACGGATATATCGATTTGCGCGGCCAAGTCCGGTTACATCCCGCATTTACTGCCGCTTTCCCTTTCCGCTGCCAGCGGGCCGTCATTAGCATGGCGGAGGGTAAGCTGAAGAGATACGGCGTCATCGATGAATCGGGCAGATTCGTCGTTCCCCCTGAATATAACGAGATTCGTGATCTAGGCGAGGAACGGCTGGCACTTGCTCGTTCTGTAGGGCCGAAGCAGCCATCTGTCGGCCCAAAATATGCGATTGCGGATTACGAAGGGATGCTGCTGACTGACTTCGTGTACACGAGTGTGTCGGAATTTCGAGATGGATTGGCCTCGGTCACGGATGCACAAGCCACCTATTTTATCGATCAGAGCGGCCAAGCCGCGCCGGGTTACCCTCATGTGGAAGGTAGTGGCTGCTTGACCCTGAAGGGAGACGGCCTAATCGAGGCGAAGGTGGATCAGCGACTGTCGTATTTAACCCGCGAAGGAAGAACCGTCTGGCGGGATGAGGATCCTACAGGCTGATTTTTGCTTATGAAACCGTTCAACTTGTTATAAGCTTGACGAGCCGCTGCCTTGAAGGCATGCGGTTTTTATTATTTGGAAGCGATAGGAAGTTAGGAATATTTTTACATAGGGATGGGAAAATTAACCGGAGTCTTATTATTTATGGCAGGAGGGCGGACGGTGACTCCAACAGAGCAAAATATGTATCCTTCGCTCGAACGGAACGTTTCTTACATTCGGGACAAGCTGCTCCACACCGACGATTTGAAAGTCAGGCATCTGACCTACCGCGGGCAGTCATCGGCGCTGATTTATCTAGAGTCGACAGTAGACCCAACCCTAATTGAGCGTAATGTTATCCGGCCGCTGCGGCAGTGCGGGGATGAGGACTTATCCCAGCTGTTCTTTACGCTACGGCTTGAGACCGAGCACAAACTGGACAAGGGAGCGCAATCTCTTCTGTCGGGCAACTGCTTGTTCTTCACCCAGGACATGGTGCAGTTTTATGTCCTGACCACACCGGCCAAGTACGATCGAAGCATTACGGAGCCGGAAAACGAAGGAATTATACGCGGGGCTCACAACGGTTATATTGAGGATTTAACGGTCAATTTGTTTCAGATCCGGCAGCAGGTCAGCTCTACGGAGCTGAAGGTGCATTATCACAATATCGGCAGCACGGCTCCGCGCAAAGTCGCAGTGATCTATATGAATAACCTGGCTGATCCTGCCGTGATCGATAAAGTGGAAAACAGGCTGAAGAGCATCTCGATCGATTCCGTGATGTCGACCGGTTTTATCCAGGAGTTTATGGAGGATCAGCCGTATTCGATCTTTCCCCAGTTCCTGAACACGGAACGGCCGGATCATACGGGCTCGTATTTGCTGGATGGACATGTGGTCATCATGCTGGAGGGCGATCCGACGGCTTTGATCGTTCCGATGAGCTTTTTTTGCTTTTATCAGACGCCCGACGATTACAGTAACCGGTGGATGATCGCGTCGTTTGTGCGGTTCATCCGGCTGCTCAGCTTCGTTACGGCGTTTCAGCTGCCGGCATTCTATATCGCCATCGTAGCCTTTCATTCGAACATTTTGCCTATCCAGCTGTTCTTTACCGTGCAGGGTTCATTGACCCGGGTACCGTATCCCCCACTCGTCGAAGCCATGCTGCTGGAGCTGATCTTTGAGCTGTTGAGGGAGGCAGGACTGAGGCTGCCAAGCCGGGTTGGGCAAACGATCGGTATCGTCGGAGGCCTGGTCATCGGGGATGCGATCGTCAAGGCGGGTTTTGTATCGTATACGATGATTATCGTTGTGGCTCTAACCGCGATTTCATCATTCTTAATCCCGTCCAACGAAATGAGCTCGGCGATCCGGATCCTGCGGTTCCCGCTAATGATATGCGCGTCGATATTCGGATTTATCGGCATTTCCTTCGGACTGACGATTCTGTTCATACATCTGTGCAAGCTGGAGTCGTTCGGAAAGCCTTACCTGTCGCCGCTGGCCCCCTTGAAAATCAAAGGATTTAAGGATACGTTCCTGCGTTTTCCGATTTGGGCCATTCGCAGCAGGCACGGCGAGAAAAAGCATAATTAACGTCGGGTTGACACCGATTCGGAAGGGGAGGACCAAGGTGGAGCAGGCTGAAAAAAAGATGTCCCCAAGGCAGCTGTTTCTATTCATTGTCCAAGCCCAAATCGGGGTCGGCGTGCTTTCGATTCCCTTTGACCTGAGCAAGACCGCAAAGAGCGGCGCGGGCATATCGGTCCTGATCGCCGGCGTTATTACCCAGATCATCATTCTGATGATGTGGGCTCTCCTCCGCAGGTTCCCCGGGATGAATCTTTTCCAGATCTGTCTCCGGCTTGCCGGACCGATGATGGGCAGATTCCTGATCGCATGCTACGTCGGATATTTTAGTTTGCTCGGCAGCAATGTTTTGCTCAATGCCTACATGGTGCTCCAGCGCTGGATTCTGCAATCCACCCCCAAGTGGGTGGTGCTTATCCTGTTCTGTATCATGACTTATTACCTGGCCAAGGAAAAGCTGACTGTATTGGCCCGGTTTTACAGTCTTTCGTCCATGCTGTTCATTCCGTTGATCATTTTTGTCAGTTATGGCCTGTCGCAGGCAAAGATCGAATATATGCTGCCGTTAGCCGAAGCAGGTCTGCTCAACATACTGAAGGGAACCAAGGATACGACGATATCGATGTACGGGTTCGAGATGATCCTGATCATCTTTCCTTTTATTGACGCTTCAGACAGCAAGAAACTGAAAATGATCAGCTTGTCGAATCTGTTCGTTACGCTGTTCTATGCGTTTGTCGTGTGCACCTGTCTCATGGTGTTTAACCAGACGCAGCTGGCGATGATACCGGAGCCTGTCATTTATCTCGTCAAATCGTTGAATTTCTATATCATCGATCGCGCTGACATCCTGTTTCTGTCGATTTGGTCGATTACGTTGGTATGTTCCATCGCCAGCTACAGCTTTGCGGCGGCCGATGGGCTTGCGATTCTGCTTAACAAAAAGAATCACCACATTTTTGCCCCTTGGATTAATGTGGCCTTTTTTTTAATCGCTCTTCTGCCGACCACGCCGATGGCGATCGACCGGATCAACAAGGTGTCCGAATTTGCCGCGTACGTGTTTATAGCGGCCATTCCTTTCCTGCTGATGCTGTTTACTTTATTCGTCAAAAAGAAAGCGGGTGAAGCCGCATGAAACGCTGCCGCTGGGTACTTTGCTGTGCAATGCTCGGCCTAAGCACGCAGCTTTTGACCGGATGCTGGGACCGGGAATACTTGAAGGATTTGAATCTGGCTTACAGTGTTGGTTTTGATCTGACCAAGGACCATAAGATCAAGGAAACCGTAGAGCTGATCATCCCGCCGAAAACCGAACAGAGCCCAACAACGAATGAAATCCATTCGGCTGTGGGGTTATCGACCCGCGGGGCGAGCAACATCCTACGGGCCCGCGTAAGAGGGAATATGCGTGTCATCAAGAACAGTGTGCAGCTGATCGGCAGATCTTTGGCCGAAGAAGGGCTGAAGGCACCCATGGACGTTAATTTCCGGGATCCTCGAAACCCTTCTTCCGACGTACGGCTGATCGTGACGGAGAATGATGCTTCAGAGATTATCAGGATAAAAAAAATAGGGGAGCTGCAAATCGGCGAATTTCTGACGCAGAAGATCAGCAGTTTGGAGAAAATGAGTCTGTTCTACCCGCCGGAGACGGTGAATACGGTTTTCCGTTCCTTGACGGATCCCGGCCAGGATTTCGCTCTTCCTTATATCGGGGTACAAGGCTCTGAAATCGTTGCCAAAGGGGTCGCCCTGTTTCACGATCAGAGCATTAGCGGATCGCTTAGTAAAGATCAGTCGATCATGCTGGTCTTGATGAAAGGAAAGTCAGGAGGCAATGCCCGATTTACCAAAACCGTGAATTTGGATACTTCCAAACCGATTCGAGGAACGATCAGTTACAACGTTGGTAATAAGAAGAGCGAGCATGAGTTTCACGTGAGGGTCGACCGAAACGGCGATGTTCATGTGACGCTGAGCCTCAAACTTCAAGCTGTCATCGAGGAGTTTACCGGACCGCAGCTGCTTGATGACAAGGCTGTAAAGCGGGTGAATCGGGAGCTATCGTCCATGATGACCAATGATGCCCGGGAAGTCGTCCGGGAACTGCAGAAGGCGAACTGCGACATTTTCGGCGTAGGCCGACAGCTGATGGCCTATCATCCTAAACTGTGGAAGCGGATCGATTGGAACAAGGAGTATCGTAACGTGGAGTTTCATACCCAAATTCAGGTGACCATTATCGATACCGGAGTCATTCAGTAACAGCTGGCGTTCATGCTTCTTGGGACTTGGCTGCGAACGATATGTTGCGGTTTGGCCGTTTGCGGCCGGCCGCCTTTTTTTTGGTTTTCCGATTCGCTGAAATAGAATGTTAACTTGCGGAAACTCATATATATGTCATGGAAACCGTTTTTACTGATGTCCTGATCAGAAGCAGAGCTGACGAGGGTTGTAAAGTGAACGGCGAAATAATGGATTGCATTAAATTGCAAAAAAAGGGTTTGCAAAGGTTCGTCGCGGTGTTATAATCCGATCAAGGAAAGCGGTTACCCTAATTTGTATGTGAAACGATACCGAGAGAACAAGGTGGAATGTCCATGAGTAAACAACTGAATATCGGTGTGATCGGTACGGGGAGGATCGGCAGGCTGCATACCGAAAACCTGATCAAACATCCTCAGGTAAACGTGAAAGCGATTGCAGACCTGCAGATCGATCATGCCAAGGCCTGGGCGGAAGGGCTTGGCATCGCCGTGCAGACGCAGGATGCGGAGCAGATCATAAATGATCCGGACATCGACGCCGTCTTTATCTGCACGTCGACCAATACCCATATTGACATGATCGAGCGCTCGGCCAGGGCAGGCAAGCACATTTTCTGCGAGAAGCCGATCTCCTTCGATGTCCGGGGAACCCGCCTTGCGCTGCAAGCCGCTGCCGACGGGGGAGTCAAATTTCAGCTGGGCTTCAACCGCAGATTTGACCCGAATTTCCGCAGAGTTAAGGAGATCGTCGCATCCGGCCAGATCGGAGATCCCCATCTGATCAAGATCACATCGCGCGACCCCAGTCCGCCTCCGCATGACTACATTAAGGTATCCGGTGGGCTGTTCATGGACATGGCGATCCATGATTTTGACATGGCCCGTTTTTTGAGCGGCAGCGAAGTGGATGAGGTGTACGTTCAAGGGGCGGTGCTGGTGGATCCGGTCATTGGAGAGCTAGGCGACGTGGATACGGCGGTCATCACGCTGAAATTCAAAAACGGAGCGCTCGGTGTCATCGACAATTCGAGGCAGGCTGCCTACGGGTACGATCAGCGCGTGGAGGTTTTTGGCTCGCATGGCCAGGTCAACGTGCAGAACGATTTTCCGAACTCTGCGGAAATCAGCACAGCTGGCGGCGTGTACCGGGATAAGCCGAAGCATTTTTTCCTGGAACGTTACGAGAACGCATACCGTCTCGAAATCGAAAGCTTCGTCAAGGCCATCGTCAACAACGAGGACGTGCCCGTCAGCGGGGAGGACGGTTATCAAGCGGAGCTGCTGGCGGATGCAGCCAAGAAGTCGTGGCTGGAGAAGCGCCCCGTCAGCTTGTCCGAGTATTCCATGTCCACCTCATGAGTTTTTTGTCTGTCTTTAGGGTAAGCGATTAACCTGATGAAATATCCGGCGAAAGGATGGTTAAGAATGGGCGTACTTCGATTAACGATGGCTCAAGCCTTGCTTCGTTTCCTTGACCAGCAGTACGTGCAGCTGGACGGCAAGGAACACAAATTCGTTCAAGGCGTGATGGGCATTTTCGGTCACGGCAACGTGCTGGGGATCGGTGAAGCATTGGAACGTGAGCCTGGAAACCTCAGATTCATCCAAGGTAAAAATGAGCAGGGCATGACGCATGCCGCTGTTGCGTACGCGAAGCAAAAGAACCGGCTGGAAATCTTCGCCTGCACTTCTTCGATTGGCCCGGGTGCGCTGAATATGGTCACGGCCGCCGCGACGGCGACGGTCAACCGGATTCCCGTACTGCTCCTCCCAGGCGACATTTTCGCCTGCCGGCAGCCGGACCCGGTTCTGCAGCAGCTGGAGCACCCGATGGATTATACCGTGTCCGTAAACGATGCCTTCAAACCGGTCAGCCGGTACTGGGACCGAATTACGCGTCCCGAGCAGCTGATGAGTTCGATGATCCAGGCGATGCGCGTATTGACCGATCCGGCCGAAACCGGTGCGGTTACGATTTGCCTGCCGCAGGACGTGCAAACGGAGGCGTACGATTATCCTGAGGAATTTTTCCGCAAAAGGGTGCATTACCTGGACCGCAAGCCGGCCAGCCAGGCAGCGATCGAGCGGGCGGCGGATCTGATTTCGCGCAAGCAAAGGCCAATCCTGATCGCCGGCGGCGGCGTTCATTATTCCTTGGCCTATGAGGAGCTGCTACAGTTCGCGGAAGCGTTCGGCATTCCCGTGGCCGAGACACAGGCGGGAAAGAGTGCGGTCCCTTGGGACCACCCGCTGAATATGGGCGCCATCGGCGCTACAGGATCCCTTGCTGCCAACCGGCTTGCCAGGGAAGCGGACGCCGTCATTTGCGTGGGGACCCGGCTCGGTGATTTTCCGACGGCTTCCAAAACCGCTTTTACGAGTCACGAGGCAGAATTCGTTCATATCAACGTGAGCGGATTTGATGCGTTGAAGCTGAATGCGTGCCAGGTGGTAGCGGATGCGGCCACGGCTTTGAAGGAATTAAGTTTAGCGCTTCAGGCAAGGAACTACAAGGCAGCTTATGACGAGCCGGTACTTGCCAGCCTAAAAGCGGAATGGAACCAGGAGGTCGACCGGCTGTACAGCCTGGAGGCGGAAGAAGGATTGTCGCAAACCCGCGTTCTCGGTGAGCTGAACCGGTTTATGGCGAACGAAGTGATCGTTGCGGCGGCCGGGAGTCTCCCGGGTGATTTACATCGGCTGTGGAGGTCGGAAGCGCCTAAATCCTATCACATGGAATACGGATTTTCCTGCATGGGGTACGAAATTGCCGGGGCATTCGGCGTGAAGCTGGCCGATCCGGACAAGGAAGTGTACGCGCTCGTTGGCGACGGCAGCTACCTTATGCTTCATTCCGAGCTCTTAACCAGTATCCAGGAAGGCGTGAAGGTGAACGTCATCCTGCTGGACAATCACGGTTACCAATGTATACACGGCCTGCAGCGGGAGAACGGGAGCGACGGCTTCGGCAATGAATTCCGTCTGCGCAGCCCTGAAACGGGGCGCCTGACGGGAGAGTACGTGCCGGTCGATTATGCGGCTCATGCGCGAAGCTTGGGGATGAAGGCATATACCGCTTCCGGCATTGCCGAGCTGCGGGAAGCTCTCCGAGAGGCTGGGGAGGAGGAGGGCTCCACTCTGATCGAAATCAAGGTGCTGCCGGGTACTCAGTCGGGCGGGTACGAGTCCTGGTGGAGAGTGGATGTCCCTGAAGTATCGACCAGCGATAAGGTGCGGGCCGCCCGGGAAACGATGAACGAACATTTGCAGCAGGCGCTGAAAATATAAGTCCAAGGGAGGATACGACAAAGATGGCGGATCTCCGATCGATGAAATTGGGCATTTCCCCGATCAATTGGGTGAATGAAGATGTTCTTGAGCTGGGTGATCACTACACGTTCGAAGATTTGATGCGGGATTTTACGCAGCTGGGGTTCAGCGGAACCGAAAACAGCCGGAAGTTCCCGAAAGACGCCGCCGTTCTCAAGCAAGCATTGGCTGAGCACGGACTCCAGATGGCTTCGCAGTGGAAGGGCGTCTTGTTCTCCGAGCCCCGCCGCAGGGCGTCGGAGCTGGAAGCGTATCGGCAGCATGTTGAATTTTTGAAAACGATGGGCAGCCGTCATGTCGTTACCTGCGAGCTTGGAGGTTCGATCATCGGCGACCCGAGAAGACCAAAAGGCGTTCAGGACGTTCATCCCCTGACGGATGAGGAATGGAACCACATGGTCGAGGGGCTGCATCAAGCCGGTGAAATCTGCAGACGAAACGGGATGAAGCTCGTCTACCACTACCACATCGGAACCGTGGTTGAACAGCCGGACGAAATTCATAGGCTGATGGAGACGACGGATCCTGAGCTGGTTTATTTGCTGTTGGATACGGGGCATGCCTATTACGGCGGTTCCGACCCGCTTGAGCTGTACGAACAATATGCGGATCGCGTAGCTTACGTGCATCTAAAGGATGTCCGGAAGGATGTGCTGGATCGGGTGAAAAGGGAAGGGATCCCTTTTCAGAAAGCGGTCATCCAAGGCGTATTTACCGTACCGGGCGACGGATGCATCGATTTTGCGCCGATTTTTCGCAGCTTCGAGCGGCATGGCTATGACGATTGGATGATACTGGAGGCAGAGCAGGATCCGGGACAGGCAAATCCATATGAGTATGCCAGCAAGTCCAAGCAGTATCTCGCACAAATTGTTCAGGAGAGGAACAGCTGAAAGGAGGAAGGAATATGTCCAAGCTTATCGTTCCCGGCGGACAGCCGGATAAGAATGGCAGATTGCTCAGCATCACTCCCGAATCGGCAGGTTGGGAGTACGTAGGTTTTGAAGTGTACCGGCTGGAACCCGGTCAATCCATTGATCAGGAGACGGAAAACCGGGAAGTCTGCCTGGTGCTGCTCAGCGGGTTTGCGAATGTGGATGCAGGCGGACGAAGCTTTGAGCGGATCGGCAGCCGAATGAGCGTGTTTGAATCGCTTGCCCCTTATGCGGTATACGTTCCGGCCCATGACCGTTTCCGGCTGGAGGCCATTACCTTAACGGAGGTGGCCGTGTGCAGCGCTCCGGGCGAAGGGCGGCTCGATGCAAGGCTCATCCCGCCGGAAAAGATCGGGGTGGAGCAGCGAGGCTCGGGTTATACGGAGCGGACCGTCCGCAATATTTTGCCGGAGAAGGAGGAAGCGGAAAGCCTGCTCGTCGTGGAAGTCTATACGCCGGCCGGGCACTGGTCCAGCTATCCTCCGCACAAGCATGACCAACTTGATCTTCCGCATGAATCCTTGCTGGAAGAGACTTATTATCACAAGGTGTCTCCGGGTCAAGGATTTGCCTTGCAGCGCGTATATACGGACGATCTGTCGCTGAATGAAACGCTCGCCGTGAAGAGCGGGGATGCCGTCCTGGTTCCACGCGGTTACCATCCGGTATCGGCGCCACCCGGCTACGACGTTTATTACCTCAACGTCATGGCCGGGCCGGTGCGAACCTGGAAGTTTCATAACGACCCTCAACATGAATGGCTGATGACTCCGGAACAGGAGGTGCCTAAGCGTTGACCACTATTTCCTTTCCAAACCATCGTTCCTTGGACTTCATCGGACTGGGTCGGCTGTGCATCGATCTGAATGCCAACGAAATCCATCGTCCGATGGAGGAAACAGTCACGTTTACCAAATATGTCGGCGGTTCCCCTGCCAATATTACGATCGCCATGGCAAAGCTGGGATTGCGTACCGGCTTCATCGGAAGGGTCTCCGACGATGCCCACGGACGTTTCATCACCCGGTACTTGCAGGATTCCGGCATCGACACTGAACACGTCATCGTCGATCGGTCGGGCAGTGTCACGGGACTCACGTTTACGGAAATCAAGTCGCCGAAGGATTGCAGCATCCTGATGTACCGGGATAACGTAGCGGATCTCAAACTTGAGCCAGGCGACGTTAGCGAGGAATATATTCAAAGCGCCAAAGCGCTGCTCATTTCCGGTACGGCCCTCGCGAAGAGCCCGTCCAGGGAAGCGGCCTTCAAAGCGATGGAACTGGCGATAAGACACGGGGTTGTCATTGTCTTTGATATCGATTACCGTCCGTATACATGGACCTCGGCCGATGAAATCGGCACGTATTATCGTTTGGCTGCCGAGAAATCGGATATTATCATCGGCGGCCGCGAAGAGTTTGACCTGATTGAAGCGTTGGACGGCCCGCTCCTGCAGGACGATGAAGCCACCGCAAGGCAGTGGTTCAAGCATCGGGCCAAGCTGGTGGTCGTCAAGCGGGGCGGCGATGGATCGACGGCATTCTCGGCGGACGGACAGAAGCACGAAGGTGCCGTTTTTCCGGCACAAGTAGTGAAAACCTTCGGCGCGGGCGACTCTTTTGCTGGTGCCTTTATCTATGGCCTGATGCAGGGATGGAGCCTGGACCGGTGCCAGCAGTTCGGCAGCGCCTCGGCTTCGATCGTGGTCTCCAGCCACAGCTGCTCCGACGCGATGCCGACGGCCAAGCAAATCCAGGAACGGATCGACCGCTTCGTGCAGCAAGGAATTTGACGAAACCATGGAGGTATCTACATGACGGATCAAGTGCAAGATCAAGTGCAGCGGCTTCACAACTACGTCGGGGGCCGCTGGGTCCCTTCGGACGGCGGCAGATCGGAACCGGTGTATAACCCGTCCACGGGGGAAGAGATCGCCCGTGTCCCCTTGTCCACCCTGGAGGATCTGAACCTGGCCGTCACCGCTGCGGCGGAGGCGTTTCCTGCCTGGAGTGGCACCCCGGTGCCGCGCAGGGCGCGGATTATGTTCAAGTTCCAGCAGCTCCTTACAGAGCACTGGGATGAGCTTGCCCGGATGATTACGCAGGAGAACGGAAAGAGCTACCAGGAAGCGTATGGCGAGGTGCTGCGAGGGATCGAATGCGTGGAATTCGCCGCCGGCGCTCCGACGCTGCTGATGGGCAGCAACCTGCCGGATATCGCGTCGGGACTGGAGTCGGCTATGTACCGCTATCCGATCGGCGTCGTCGGCGGCATTACGCCTTTTAACTTTCCGATGATGGTGCCGTGCTGGATGTTTCCGCTTGCGATCGTATGCGGCAACACCTTCATACTGAAGCCGTCGGAACGGACGCCGCTGCTCGCGAACCGGCTGGCGGAACTGCTCAAGGAAGCCGGCCTGCCGGACGGCGTGTTCAACATCGTTCACGGTGCACATGACGTCGTTAACGGCCTGCTTGAGCACGAAGACGTCAAGGCGATTTCGTTTGTCGGCTCCCAGCCCGTGGCCGAATATGTGTATAAGACGGCGGCATCCCATGGCAAACGGGTACAAGCGCTGGGCGGCGCGAAAAATCACTCCATCGTCATGCCGGATGCTGATCTCAAGCTGACGGTCAAAGAGATCACGGCCGCAGCCTTCGGCTCTGCAGGCGAACGCTGCATGGCCTGCTCGGTCGTTGTGGCCGTCGGCGACATCGCAGACGAGCTGGTGAGCAGGCTGGCCGAAGCTGCCAAGGACATGCGCGTCGGGGACGGCATGGATCCGGATGCCTTCCTGGGGCCTGTGATCCGTGATTCTCATAAGAGCCGGACCATCGGATACATTGAGAAGGGAATACAGGAGGGGGCGCAGCTTGTATTGGACGGCAGGGCTCATACCCAGGCAAATGCTGATGGTTATTTTCTGGGCCCGACGATCTTTGACCACGCTGCTCCAGGCATGAAAATTTGGACGGATGAAATCTTTGCGCCCGTACTTCAGGTCGTCCGGGTGAGCAGTCTTCAGGAAGCCGTCGCCCTTGCCAACAAGTCCGAGTTTGCCAACGGGGCCTGTATCTATACGGACAGCGCTAAGGCGGTCAGGGAGTTCAGGGAAACGATCGACGCCGGCATGCTTGGGGTGAACGTCGGCGTACCGGCACCTATGGCGTTCTTCCCGTTTTCAGGTTACAAAAAATCCTTCTATGGAGACCTTCACGCCAACGGCAGGGACGGGGTGGAATTCTATACCCGCAAGAAAATGGTTGTGGCCCGGTATTGATCAAGGTGTAAATTGCCACGGATTGGAACTTTCCCTATACTTAGAGTACAGAGCATAGTAGAGGAAGGGGGCACGAGGGTGGCGACGATATACGATATTGCCCGGGAAGCCGGGGTGTCTATTGCCACGGTATCCAAGGTCATCAACCACACAGGCCGGATCAGCGACAAAACGAGAAAACATGTGCAGGACGTTATGAAACGAATTGACTACCAGCCGAGCGTCGTTGCATCCGCCTTGACCAAGAAAAGAACGTATTCGCTCGGACTGCTGATTCCGGATATCGCGAACCCGTTTTTTGCCGAACTGGCCCGCAGCATCGAGGATCATGCCCAAGAGCTTGGTTATAGTCTGGTCATCTGCAGCACAGACAACGACTTGACCCGGGAAGAAAGGTACGTCAACGTTCTCCGGCAAAAGAGTGCCGACGGGATCATTATCGCTACGGGGGCGCGAAACGACGCCATGATGAAGCAGCTGATGAAATATAAGCTGCCGGTCGCCGTCATTGCACGGGAAATGCCGCTGCTTGCGGTCGACACGGTGCTCGTCGATGATTATTTAGGGGGCTACCTGGCCGCTTCCCACTTGACTGCGCTCGGACACCGGAGCGTTGCCGTGATCGCGGAGGATTTGGCCGTGATGAGCTCGAAGGAACGGGTCCGCGGCTACCGGAAAGCGCTTGAAGAAGCCGGCATTCCTTATGACGAGAATTTGGTGGCGGTCAGCCCGTTTCATGTGGAAGGGGGCAAGGCGACGGCGAAGGAGCTGCTTAGCGGATCCAACCCGCCAAGCGCCATCTTCGCCTGCAACGATCTGCTGGCGATCGGAGTCGTGCAGGCTGCCCGTGAGCTAGGCCTGCGCGTGCCCGAGGATATATCGGTCGTGGGCTTTGACAATACGGTGCTGGCGACGATTATCGATCCGCCGCTCACTTCAGTGGCCCAGCCAGTCCAGCAAATGGGAAAGGAAATCGTCCAGCTGATCACGGGCGAAATCGACGGGAGCAAGCCTTCCAAGCAGCGCCTGGTTCTGCTGCCGGAACTCGTAGTCCGAGGAACGACCAGCGCCGTGTAACGGCGCTTTTTTTTGTGTAATGAAAACAAGCTGGCATTCATTTCAAGCGAAACATGTGGGTGATCTCAGGGGATTTTCCAAGAAAGTGTTCAGCTACAACAATTCTGTGTAGAAACATAATTTATTACAAAAATAATGATTGCGCTTTCATACTGTGGTAGATTATAATTCCCTTAAGGTAAAGCGCTTACCTCATGATTCAAAGCTAATGGAGAGCCATAGGCTTTTCATGAAGATCAAGGAACAGATCTATATACCGAGAATCGATCAGGTTGTAACAGTGCACTAAAAAATATGAATATGGTATCGATACCATATCGTGCTGATTAATGATTTATTAATGGTAGACTTTCTACGAACTGGGAGGGGTATCGGTACTAGATCCAAGGGAATGCTGCTGTGAAATTTTACAAAATAAACCATCCTTCTTGATCTTCACCTCATAGTGAGGGACTATATTCCATGTAAACCGGATTTGCGATCCGGTCCTTTGTGAAGGGGGGGATCTAACCCAGGAGAGAGCAGAAAATATGGAGCGTTCATGAAAGTCACCATTTGGATTCATCAGCAATCATCCACAAAAAGAAGGTGATCCCAGTCCATGCAAACCCAGGTGAAAACAGCGGTCGTCCCTGGAAAGACACCCGGCAAACGATGGAAAAACATTCTTCTGCATAAATACCTCTACATCATGCTTTTACCCTGCCTCGCTTTTTTTATCATATTTTCCTACATACCGATGGTCGGCCTGATCCTAGCCTTCAAAGAATACAAGTTCAATACGGGAATCCTCGGAAGCCCGTGGGTCGGTCTGAAGTACTTTGAGCGTTTTTTCAATGACTATCAGAGCGCAATGCTCATCAAGAACACGTTGATCATCTCCTGCATGAAGCTGTTCATCGGCCTGCCTTTTCCGATCCTTCTGGCCTTGATGTTCAACGAGATCCGTAACCGTTATTTTCGTAATATCGCCCAGAGCATTGCCTATCTCCCGCATTTTTTGTCCTGGGTGGTGGTGGTCGGGCTTGCTCAACGGCTTCTCGCTCCGGATAACGGATTAGTCAACCAGGTAGTGTCTTATTTCGGCGGGGACGGAAGCACCTTTTATATGATGGAACCGAAATATTTCTATTCCATCATGTTCGGCAGCCATTTATGGAAGACGATCGGATGGGACTCCATTATCTATCTGGCAGCGATCGCCGGCGTCAATCCGGATATGTACGAGGCGGCGAAAATCGATGGGGCCAGCAAGTGGAAGGAACATTGGTACATTACGCTGCCTTCCATCCGCCCGACCATCCTCATTTTGTTCATTCTGTCGCTGGGAAGCATTTTGTCCGCCGGATTCGATCAGCTGTACCTCTTGAGAACTCCCGGCAACATGCAGCTCTCTGAAATCTTGGATACTTATGTCATTCGAATCGGTCTTCAAGGTGGCCAATACGGATATGCAACCGCCGTGGGATTAATGCAGGGCATCATCGGTTTGATATTGGTCGTTGCCGCCAACCGCATCTCAAGAAAGGTTTCCGACACCTCAGTATGGTAACGATACCATATGCTTTGCAGCAGCATTTGATTATCCATTGAATGAAAGACAAATGCAAGGCCAACTGCCATTTCATTGAAAAGAGGGATGTCGACATGCTAAAAGGAAAAACGTGGATTAAACTTTTATCCATGCCGCTGATCGTTTCCATGCTTCTGACCGGATGCAGCGGAACTGATTCCAGCGATCCAAACAGCGAACCTACAGCAGCAAATCAGGATGCGGATTCAGCGAATCACCCCGCAACTTGGATTGCGGACCGCAAAGTGAAAGGTCTTGTTTTCATGGGGACGGATGATTACACGGAGGATATGAATGCGGAGATCAAAGCCAAGCTGAAGGAGATGACAGGCATTGACCTGGAAATCGAAATCATGGTGGCGGACCATTCCATCGACGGACTCATTGCGGGGCTGGCGTCAAACGACTTGCCCGATTTTATTACGTTCTACCTTAACAACAGCGGACGGCCTGAAATGCAAGTCGTCCTGAAGGCGGCGAGAGAGCAAATGTTTGCGGACCTTACGCCGCTGATGAAAGACACGAAGATCTACAGTAAGTATTTACAGGACGACTACCTACCGCTTGACACGAAATACGGCGTCATGTTCCGGCCCGAATTCGGCGGATCGTCCTATTTTGTCCATATGAACATAGCCAGACAAGGTGGCTACTCGACACGCAAATATGCCGGCGGCCCTTATATCCGTAAGGACATTGCCGATGCCCTGCATGTGGATCCGCGCACGATCGATACGACGGACAAGCTGTATGAGCTTGCGCAAAAGATCAAGGCAGGCGGCTTCAAGGATAAAAACGGCAAGGACGTCGTTCCGATCGGTCCTTCTTACTGGGGAGGCAAGGAGGTCGGCGCCCTGTTTAACGACTTGGAGTGGGGCAGCGACGACCAGCGGATCAAAAAAGATGCAGGAGGAAACATTTTGCATGAAAGCCAGACCGAATACGCACTGAAAAAAGTCGAGTATGTGCAAAAGCTTCTGAGCGAGAAACTGCTGCATCCCGAATTTTTCACGATGGACGAAAGCCGGGCGACCGAAGGTGCCCTGAATGGAACGTGGGGAATTATCGGAGATATGCACAATTATCAGGAATTTAACCGTGATATGCATTACCTGCCGCTTGGACCGATCAATTACGTTGACCGCCCGTACCAAATGCAGGTCGATTATAAATCCGGCTACTCGGCCTGGGCGATTCCGGCAACGACCAAAGATCCGGAAGACATCATGAAGCTTGCGGACTTCCTGGCAAGCCGGGAAGGGAAGCTACTGTGGCAGTATGGGATCGAAGGCAGGGATTACACCCTGGATGCCAAGGGCAATCCTTTGGCAAATAAGGACATTTTGGATTTGAAGCAGAGCAATCCCGAGGAAGCGAAGAAGCTGGGCTTTGCGGGCGTCGGCAATTACTGGGGTGAGCTGCTGGGCTCGACGGACATCGATCGGATGGCCGACTTCGGTGAAATGGAATACGGCGACGCCGTGGCTCCGGAAGTGAATGCGGGCGCGCTGAAGATCGCCGACTACTGGGGCTGGGATACCAAACGCAAAACCGCGAATGTCGTAGACGGCTACACCCCATTGTCATTTATCGGGGAGTTTGATCAGGGTACCGAGTTGAAGGCGGCATTCGAAAATTATGATGACAGTCTGATTCGGGCTTATTACGCAAAGAACTTGGATGAAGCGAAGAAAATCCTCGAATCCGCATCCAAGCAGCTGGACGCATCCGGACTCCCGGCGTTCCTGGAGATCCTGAAGCAAAAAGATGCCGATGCCAGAACACACTTGAAATTCTAGTTAGGAGGATCATGCGGATGAAGTCATTTTACCGGACGCCGCTTGGTGAAAAAGTATATATCTTCGTCATCTATTTGCTGATCACGCTGCTGTGTCTGTCCATCGTGCTGCCGTTTTTGAACATATTGGCCCTCTCCTTCAATGCGGGGAAGGACGCGGAGCGAGGGGGCATCTACTTCTTGCCGCGGGTATGGTCGCTCCAAAACTTTAAGGAAGTGTTCGCATCCTCGAACATTTTGACGGCCTTTGGCATTTCACTGTTCCGGACCGTTGTCGGCACGGTCGCCAGCGTGTTCTTGACCGCGATGGGTGCTTATGCGCTAAAGAGCAGAACGATGCCAGGCGTGCGCTTCTTCACGCTGCTGGTGTTCTTCACGATGCTATTCAGCGGGGGGATGATCCCGTATTATATGCTGCTGAAATCGCTGCATCTCACCAATACGATCTGGGTGTATATCATTACGAGCCTGTACAGCGCCTGGAACTTGATCATTATGCGGACGTTCTTTCAGCAAATTCATCCCAGCCTGGAAGAGTCTGCGCGCATGGACGGCTACAACGATTTCGCCATTTTCATGCGGATCATCATGCCGCTCAGCAAGCCGGTGATCGCCGTCATTGCGCTGTTTAACGCCGTCGGTCATTGGAACGACTGGTTTACGGGCGCCTTTTATGTCCGGTCGGCAAAATTGAGGCCGCTTTCGACCCTCCTTCAAGAGATGCTCACGCGGGCGGAAGCGATGCGCAGCAAGCTGGAATCGGCCGCTGGCATGAACCAATATGACGCGCTGGAGAAGATGCAGGTGACGGGCGATTCCATGAAGATGGCCACGATCATCATCGTCGTTGCACCCATTATTATCATCTACCCGTTTATTCAGAAGTATTTTGCTCAAGGCGTCATGATCGGTTCGATCAAGGAATAAGCACAGGCAGATGAATGGCGAGGGAGGATTTGGCATGCGCATCGAAAACCCTTATGATAAAAAAGGAACGTGGCTTCGCGGAAGCTTTCACAATCATACGAATAACAGCGACGGCTGGTTTCCGCTGGAAACGGTGTATCAAATGTACGCCGATTACGATTTTCTGGCCGTTTCGGATCATGACAAAATCACGGAATTGGCTGGGGAACGAAGCATTCCCACCGTATTTGAAGCGATCGAGGTCAGCAGCCGCGAACCCCATATGCTTCTAGTCGCTCCCCCTCGCTCGATTATGGAGGGTTACAGCAGCGAATTCACGATCGGGAACTACCAGAGGCTTGCTGACGCGACCCTTGATAACGGCGGAATCTGCGTTCTGGTTCACCCGAACCGGTATTTTTCAAATTACTGGAACCTCGAGGACATGATGCGGATGGAGCGTGTGACCGGCATCGAGGTTTACAACGGGGACGGGAACATCGAATACGATATCGCGTTTGATAAATGGGATGCGATGCTCTCGGCCGGACGGCGGGTATGGGGGTTCGGTAACGACGATTCGCATGTATACGGACAGGAAAAACAAGCCTGGAACGTGGTGCTGGCCGAAGAAAATTCGCAGCAGGCCATTCTGGATGCGATTCGCAGCGGCAGCTTTTATGTCTCGACCGGATACGGCTTTGAATCGATTCAAGCCGGGGATCGTCAAATCCGCATCCGGCTGAAGTCGAACAAGCTGCTGGACAGGATGTACAAATACGTGACCTTGTTCGGGAAAGACGGCAGGGTGCTGCATGAAGAAACGGGAAGGATTACGGAAGTGACCTATTCGTGTTCGGGAGACGAAGGGTATGTCCGCGTCAGCGCCTATATCGAAGGGGGCTATGCGGCGTTCTCTCAACCCTTGTTCATTAACCAGCGTTAGGGATGAAACGTAATGAGTGTAAAAATCAAGGATGTTGCCAAACGGGCCGGTGTCTCAACGACAACGGTCTCCCGTGTTTTAAACGGAGAAAAATACGTCAGGGAAGAACTGAAGGATCGCGTTAATCAGGCGATTGACGACCTGGGCTACGCGCCAAGCCAAATTGCCAGAAGCCTGGTCAGGAACAAAACCAATCTGCTGGGGGTGATCGTACCTGATCTCACCTCCAGCTTTTATTCGACCATATTG
This sequence comes from Paenibacillus sp. XY044, assembly GCF_002257645.1. Taxonomy (GTDB): domain Bacteria; phylum Bacillota; class Bacilli; order Paenibacillales; family Paenibacillaceae; genus Paenibacillus_AQ. Next base: position 1,176,310 of record NZ_NQMO01000001.1, read on the forward strand.
AGCTCTATCGAGCAGACCGCGGCATCCAATCATTATAATCTGCTTGTCTGTAATATTAGCGAGGATATCGATAAGGAGCTCAAGTACCTGAACATTTTCAAGGAAATGCGCGTAGAAGGCATCATTATCATGCACGAGAAGATCAATGAGGATATCCGGAATTTCATCAACAAGCTCAAGATCCCCGTCATCTTCTCCAGCGTAAAGCCGATGGACCAATCCTTCGTTTCCGTGATTGTGGACGATTATGCCGCCGCATATGACGCGACGAAATATTTGATCGGGCTGGGGCATCAGCAAATTGCTTTCATTGGCGGGGATATGCGGGATATGACTTCCGGCCAAAATCGGTATAGCGGCTACCGAAATGCCTTGGCGGACCACGGGATCAAATTTGTCCATGAGCTGGTCCGTTTCGGGGATTACAAGGTGAATAGCGGCTACGAACTGATGGGTGAGTTTCTGCGTTACCGACATAAACCGACGGCGGTCTTTGCCGTTAGCGACGATATGGCGATCGGAGCGGTCAACTGCATCATGGACCACGGCCTGAAGGTCCCGGGAGATATATCGGTCATTGGATTCGACGGAAGCCAGATGACGGAACTCGTCCGGCCGCGAATCACATCCATGGAGCAGCCCATTCAGCGCATGGGCGAAGTTACTGTCGAAACGCTGCTTCAGTTCATTGCAGGAGAAAAGCGAACGGAGGAAGATATCATTCTGGGTCATCGGCTTGCGGTACGCGACAGCTGCCGGCCTGTCTAGGCGGTATTTTCCTGTCTTTTTTCGAGGGATCGGTCTAAATCATTTTTGCCTATTTTCTTGAAGGGTAGCCTAAGCGAAAGACTTTTCCGCTTTTTACGCGTTCTATCCCTAGACAGGCCAAAGTTTGACCGAATTTCCTTGGAGGAGTGACGATGCATGGCAAGGACGCAATTGGAGGATATAGCGGTACGCTTGCGAACCGCCCGAATTAACCGCAAACTTACCCAAATGGAAGTGTATCGTTTAACACAAATCAACAATAAAACGTTGAGCGGATATGAAACCGCAAAAACCGAACCGGATCTGGTATCGCTGTCCAGGCTGGCCGACTTGTACAAAGTGTCTACGGATTGGATCATTACTGGTTTTGAATTCAGCGCCAAGGGCAGGTCCGAAGATGCAGATACCGAGATCCAGCGGCTCAAAGATAAGCTGAAGGCAAGGGAGCGGATCATCCGGGGCATCCGAGAACTCGTCTCGGAGTGAAATGGCGAAAAGCAATTCGAACATGAAGTGAAGATTAGGAATGAAGTCTGGAAAGGAGCACAACATGGAAATACAGATTCGCACAGGAGCCACCGGGGACATGGAAGAGATCATGGGGCTGATCGCCCGGTGCGTCAAGGTTATGCAGGACGGGGGCAGCGACCAATGGGACGAGCAGTACCCGAACCGCGGCGTGATAGGGGAGGACCTGAAACAAGGAACACTTACTGTCGCGGTCTTAGATGGAAGCATTGCCGGCATCATGGTGCTGGATCATCATCAGGACGAGCAGTACGATACGGTTGACTGGGCTGATACGAAAGGACCTCATCTGATGATGCACCGGCTCGCGGTGGACCCGATGGCCCAAGGACGAGGGGTCGCGCGCAAGCTGGTCGCTTTTGCGGAACACTTCGCCACAGAGAATGGATATCAGAGCATCAGATTGGATACATACGCGAAAAATGGCCCTGCTTTGAAGCTGTACCGGGGACTCGGCTACGATCAGAGAGGCGAAGTTAACTATCCGGGACGGGAAGCGGGCTTTCCGGCGTTTGAAAAGGTGTTTGTACACTCGTCGGCAAGGTAACTCGTTATCATTTCAGGAAAAGTCCCCTTTTCTCCGTGAAGAAAAGGGGACTTTTGTTTTAGATTATAGAATTTATACATATATATCGGAGCTAAACCATTCTATATACGTTCGAAAAATTTCAGATCAATGAGGTCCGTCTTCTATGAATGTACGTCGATAGGCGTTTTTCTTGTGGTCATCCGGCTTTAAAATCAGATGGGCGCTCTAGGCTGGCTTCAGCCAACGCTTGGCGAAGGCTCTCCGCGTCGTGCTCGCGGTAGCTTGGCGTGCCCGGCTGCTGGCGCCAGGACTCATCCAGTCCGCCCGCATCGATCGCATCAAAGCCCAGTTCTTCGATGAGGTCAAGCACGACTTGCTTCGAGGCGGGATCGTCTCCGGCTATCGGCAGCGCCAACCGTCCAGGACTGCCCTTCGGTAGCCCGCGTTCCAGCAGGTTTTTGGCGGAAATACCGTTGAAAGCTTTATTAATAGGCCGCTTCAGGTAGTTCTCAACCCAGCGGCTCTCCGGCAATCCTGCTTCAATTTCCGCAATAAAACCGTCGCGTTGGCGTGGGTAATAGTTCCCTGTATCGATAATCGCGGCATTCGGCGCGGTGTGGTCAAGAATTCCCGCAGGAAGGTCAGGAATATTTTTCTGAGGAATCGTCACAATGACCACTTCTGCAGCCCTTGCCACTTCCGTGACTTCCTTGGGCGTTACCCCGGTTTCTTTGGCAAGCGCAGCCAAGGTCTGTGGACCTCTTGAATTGGCAATGGACACCTCATGTCCGAGTTTGGTCAGGCGGCGGGCGAGATTTCCGCCGATATTTCCGGCACCGATAATCGCAATCTTCATTTATTCCGACTTCCTTTCCCGAATTAGTATGTATTGCACATTAAAACTGTAACAGAAATAGTTATCGTTGTAAAGAGGAACGCTTGCCAAAGAAAAAAGGGCTATGCCTTCGGAGTTAAAGGCGGCCCTTTTATTCGGAAACTCATTCGGAAATGTGTATCAAAGAAGATCACTCGCATCCTCGGTTTCGGAGTAGACGGATATCAGGATGACTGCAAGGTCATTGCCGATATTTTTGACCAGATGGGGAGTACAGGCGTTCCATGAAAAAGAATCTCCTTCGCCGAATTCGGCTGAATCTTCTCCTTGCTCTGCATAAATTTTGCCCCTGATCACCAGATGGATTTCTTCTCCTTCATGAGCATGCGGGGCTTTGCCTGTTGAAGCTCCCGGTGGAATTTCGACGATTCTCATCCGCATATTTTTGGAGGAACTGAGATGTTCCACTTTAAGATGTTCCGTTCCGCTTGTAGTCATTTTTCGCTCGTCCCTGCGAACGATTTGCATCCGCTCTTCCTTTTTCAATAGCAGGTAGGCCAGAGGCACTTTCAGTGCCTCCGCAATGTTCTCCAGAGTAGCGATGGAAGGTGAGGTTTTATTGGTCTCGACTTGGCTCAAAAAGCCTTGGGACAAGCCGGTATCTTCACAAATTTGGGCAATCGTTATGTTTTTGCGTTTCCGGATCGCCCGGATATTGGAGCCGATGTCCATGTCGTTCACGCGTCCTTTTAAATATTAGTATTATCAATTTTAATTTTATATTAACAATTTTATTGTTGACATGCCACAAAAATATCAGGTAAATTACAAATATAAAACAAAATTAATTATTACTAATATTTCAGAATGGAGTGAAATGAAGTGCTGCAGCGAACTTGGGTGCCAACGTTAATACGAGTGGTGCTTGGTATAATATTTTTGGCGCATGGTATCAGCAAATTTCAAATGGGGCTGGGCAATGTTGAACAGTGGTTCAGCTCCATAGGTCTTCCCGGCTTTATGGCGTATGCCGCAGCTATCATAGAGGTTGCCGGTGGCATTCTGTTGATCATTGGATTATTGACGCGTATCGTATCCGCGGTCTTCCTTATCATGATGGTTGTAGCCATTGTGACGGTTAAACTGTCCGGGGGGCTATTGGGTACGGATGGCGCGGCAGGATATGAGGTGGAGCTCAGCCTGTTCCTTCTATCTTCGTATTTGGTTGTGTATGGACCCGCTTCGATTTCTGTTGACCGCCTTCTTTTCAAGAAAAAAAAAGCATTCAATGACATGGTGAGTCATTAAAGCAATAAATTGAAATAACTATCCATCCAAGCACTTTCACTGGAATTCAGCGCATCCATGATGCTCATTCGAACTCCGTGTGAGTGCTTTTTTATCGTGCAATTCGTCTATGTTGCCAGAACGAACGATGAGAATGCTATAAGCAGATCGATCAGATGATGGGAACAGCTATGATTTTTGAATCAGGACCGCATATTGGGAAAAGCTACCCATGATCAGGTGCTTAGATGCAAAGTCCGTTCCTTGGAAAACACCATATGAATCCTGGCTTCACTTCAATGAGTGAGTGGGCGAAAATGACCGCAACCGCGACCGCAACCCCATCGTTTACTCTGCTTGTCGCTTTCTCCTTTTCCATCCAAAAGCCTGGAACTGCAAGGGTTAAGACTGGATTCATAAAGTTTTGTCATCAAGGCTCCTGACAATATAGCGTTTTCATTTTATTGAGTGTCAGGTTGTTGTCGGCTAGGATGGATATAGGACGAACGACGTATTGAAATACAACGTTCGACAAAAGTCTACAAGGAGGTTATCCTCATGGCCCAAACCACTTCTTCCTCCGCATCCGGCGCTGCCCGGGTCGGAGTTCAAAAATTCGGGCGCTTCCTGAGCGGCATGGTCATGCCAAACATCGGAGCGTTCATCGCGTGGGGCTTGATTACGGCACTGTTCATTCCAACCGGCTGGATTCCGAACGAATATCTCGCCAAACTGGTCGATCCGATGATCAAGTACCTGCTCCCTCTGCTGATCGGATACACCGGCGGTACGATGGTGCACAAGCAGCGCGGCGGCGTGATCGGGGCCCTCGTCACCATGGGCGTCATCATCGGGACCGATATTCCGATGTTCCTCGGCGCGATGGCCGTCGGACCGGGAGCTGCCTGGGTACTCAAACAGTTTGACAAAGCCGTCGAAGGCAAAATCAAGTCCGGCTTCGAAATGCTGGTCAACAACTTCTCGCTTGGTATTATCGGCGGCGTGCTCGTCCTTATCGCTTATTCGATCGTGGGACGCATCATCGAAGCCGTCACAAACGTGCTTTCCTCAGGCGTCGAGTTTCTGGTTCACCACCACCTGATTCCGCTCGTCAATATTTTGATCGAACCGGCGAAGGTGCTGTTCCTGAACAACGCCATCAACCACGGTGTTCTGAGTCCGATCGCCATTGAACAGGCACAGAGCGCAGGCAAGTCGATCCTGTTCATGCTAGAATCGAACCCAGGTCCTGGACTCGGCATTCTGCTCGCTTACATGATCGTAGGCCGCGGATCTGCGCGCCAATCTGCACCGGGCGCAGCGATTATCCACTTCTTTGGCGGGATTCATGAAATTTACTTCCCGTACATTCTGATGAACCCGCGCCTCATTCTGGCAGCTATGGCCGGTGGTGTGACAGGCACATTCACGTTCTCGCTGTTGAACGCAGGACTCGTTGGCCCGCCATCTCCGGGCAGCATCATCGCTTACCTGGCCATGGCACCGCGGGGAGAAATTCTTCCCGTCCTGAGCGGCGTTATCACCGCTGCGATCGTTTCCTTCGTCGTCGCTGCGCTTTTGCTTAAAACCAGCAAGAAGACGGAAGAAGACGAGGACGATCTTGAAGAAGCAACAAAACGCATGAAAGACATGAAAGCCGCCGGAACTCCGGCTGCAGCGGCTGCTGTAGCAACAGAAGGAGCAAAAGAAGCAACGGCTCCTGCGGCGGCAAGTGCCGAAGGACAGAAGAGCAAAGACGAGGTTCATAAAATCGTCTTCGCCTGCGACGCCGGAATGGGTTCCAGTGCCATGGGTGCCTCCATCCTTCGCAAGAAAATGAAGGCCGCCGGATCGCCGATCGAAGTAACAAACACGGCGATCAGCGACATTCCGTCCGATGCGGATATCGTCGTTACGCATAAAACGCTGACAGACCGTGCACGCGGGGTAGCGCCGCAAGCAGAGCATATTTCCATCGACAATTTCCTGAAGAGTCCGGAATATGACGAACTTGTTGAACGCTTGAAATAACTATAAAAAACGCTTGAGGCGAATGGATGCGGGCATGAGGGCCGGCATCCAAGCGCCTTTTGCGGTCGTTTTGGAGGCTTATGGCCATGGAATTGTCACACCGTGTAAGACAGATCTTGGATTTGCTGCTGCGCAGCCCTTCGGAAAGTACGGTTGCCGAAATCGCCAGCAGCATTCGGGTCAGCCCGAGGACGGTGCACAGGGAGCTGGACGCGGTCGAGAGCTATCTCCATCGGCACGGGATTACGCTACACCGCAAAGCCGGTTCCGGCCTCAGTGTGGAAGGAGATCCTGCTCAGATTGAACAAGTCCGCTCGGAGCTGCTCATGCCCGCCGAGATCGAATACTCGGCGGATGAGCGGCAGGTATACCTCCTTGCCAGACTGCTTGGTTCGCGGGAACCGGTGAAGCTGTTTGCGCTCGCTCACGAGATGAAGGTCACCGTTCCGACCGTAGGCGCGGACCTGGACGATTTGACCGACTGGATCGGCAAACAAGGCCTTCTGCTTATCCGCCGGCGTGGCTACGGGGTGGAGATTAGCGGTTCAGAACCTTTAATCCGCGAGGCGGTTCGTACGCTCGTCCGCTTCCGGCTCGATGACCTGTCGCTGATCGGATATTCCGAGCAGAAGCCGCTTCACCCCGTGGATGCCCGAATCGCTTCAATGGCGGGGACGGACCGGATTTCGGCGATCGAAGAAACGTTGTGGAAGTGGGAGGAGCGGCATCAGGAAGAATCCTTCAGTGAGGAAGCTTATACCGATCTGCTGATCCGGCTGTCCATCGCGGCAGCCCGCATTCAAAGCGGCATCGTAGTCACCGAGGCGGAAGCTGAACGTCTCGTCAATCTGAGGCGGTTTGATCAGCCATCCGCCGTACCGGCTCAAGACGACAAAATACAATCCGCTGAACTTCTCTGCAGGGAACTGAGTCAGGTTCTGAACATGGATTTTCCGCTGCCAGAAGTGAGGTATACCGCGGAACTTCTCGAAAGGGCTTCGGCGCATTCGTCCGGAATGCTTCCAGCGGATGATTTGGAGCTTGCCGGAACCGTTCGGTCGCTCATCCGCAAGATGCGGGAATTGGATGCGAACGACTATACCGCTGACCGCTCCCTCCGGGACGGATTGTTCATGCATTTGAAAGCGGCGATGGAACGAATTATTGCCGGTCAGCGGATCCGAAATCCTCTGCTGGATACGATCCGCAAAGATTATGCCGAGCTGTTCGGCCGGGTCCGGCAGGCAGCGGATGCCGTCTTTCCTTCCGTTCGCATCCCGGACGAGGAGATCGCTTTTCTGGTGATGCATTTCGGAGCCGCACGGGAGCGGATCGGCCAGATCCCTCAGCATTTGCGTGCGGTAATCGTATGCACGAGCGGAATCGGCTCTTCCAAAATGCTGGCGGTCAGGCTCCGCAAGGAATTTCCGCAGCTGCAGATCGTCGAACAGGCTTCATGGTATGAGGCCGCCAGAATCCCAAGAACGGACTACGATTTAATCATCAGTACCGTCGATTTGCCTCTGCCACAGGAACAATATTTGAAACTGAGTCCGCTGCTTACTCCAACCGAAGCGGAGAGGCTTCGGGATTATATCCGGCTTCGTGGCGTGAAGCCGCTGCCGGGCGCATCATCGGCGGATGCGCAGCCGCTGCCCGGACTGCTGGAGGATTTGGCCCCGGAGCTTAAAGAGATGCCTGCCGACCGCAGGGAAGCGGCCGGCACAGCTGATATGGACGGCTTGCGTTCTTTGAACAGAACCCTCCAGCAGAGTGTTAAGCTTTTGGAAGACTTTCGAGTGCTTCCGCTGCGGATTGAGGGGAGGCCGAGTCTAGATCGCTGGCTGCGCGCAGCCTGCACAGCGCCGGTGCTCCGGGACGTAATTTTGAACCCGGAAGAGGTCGCGGCTCTGCTGCTTCAGCGGGAACAGCAAGGAACTCAGCTTATTCCTGGCACGGAGCTGGCGCTGTTTCATACGCGCAGCGATACGGTGAAACGGCCGGCGTTGATGCTCTTTGAACTGGACCATAGTTTCAGGCTGGATGACTCGTCCGATGTTGAATTGTCACGCTTTTTGCTCATGCTGGCCCCGCGGCAGCTTGAGCGGGAGACCCTGGAGGTGCTGAGCGAAATCAGCGCAACTCTGCTGGATGCCGATATGATTGAAGCCCTCGCGGAGGGGGATGAAGGGCGCATTAGGGAACTGATGTCCGCCCACCTCCGTGCATACTTAAAAAACAAATTGGAGAGAGAGTGATCATCATGAGTATTTTATCTGCAGATCAAATTCGTTTGAACGTTAAAGTATCCGACAAGTACGAAGCCATTCGCCTTGCCGGACAAATGCTCGTCGATGCCGGGCATGTGGATCAGGAATATGTCGAGAAGATGATTGAACGCGAAAACGCTTTGTCCACTTATATGGGTGCTGGCCTTGCCATTCCCCATGGAACGAACGAAGCCAAAGGAATGATCAAGTCGACCGGGCTGGCTGTGCTGCAAATTCCGGATGGGGTCGATTTTGGCGGAGATGAGCCGGCGGTGCTCGTCGTCGGGATCGCCGCCCAGAACGGAGAGCATATGGACATTCTGACCGGAGTCGCCATGGTCTGCTCGGATGAGGACAGTATGGAAGGCATCCGTACGGCAAAAACCGCCGAGGAAATTTTGAGCATCTTTGAAAGCGGGATGGAAGAATGAGAGCTCTACATTTCGGCGCTGGGAATATCGGAAGGGGATTTATCGGACTGCTGCTCTCGCAGTCAGGCTACGAGGTCGTCTTTTCCGACGTGAACGAAACGTTGATTCAAACGATCCAGCAGCGAGGTTCCTATACCGTCACGATTGCCGACGAAAGCGGGGAGGTCATCCCTGTAGAGGGTGTTGGTGCTATTGACGGCCGAGATCCCGCCGCAGTTGCGGAGGCGGTGGCTTCCGCTGATTTGGTCACGACGGCTGTCGGAGTCAACATTTTGAAACACATCGCTCCGGGGATTGCTGCAGGTTTGAAGCTTCGCATGGAACGCGGTGCAGGCCCGCTTCATGTCATCGCCTGCGAAAATGCGATCGGCGCCAGCACGCAGCTGAAAGAGCATGTCATGGGCCATCTGTCCCTGGAAGAACAGCAAAAAGCCGCTTCTTATGCGGCTTTCCCGGATTCGGCGGTGGATCGCATCGTGCCGCTGCAGCATCATGAGGATCCGCTCGCGGTCACGGTAGAGCGATTCTACGAATGGGTGATCAATCATTCCCAAATGTTCCCGGGCACCCAGGAAATCCAGGGCGTTCATTACGTTGACGACTTGATTCCTTATATTGAGCGCAAGCTCTTTACTGTAAATACCGGTCATTGCAGTGCAGCATACGCCGGATACCGGAAAGGATATGCGACGATCCAGGAAGCGATGAAAGATGAGGAAGTCGCCGGGCTGGTTACAGGCGCTTTGCAGGAGACGGGAAGCATGCTCATGCGCGCTTACGGCTTTGACGCTGCGGAGCATGAGAACTATATCCGCACGATCATGGATCGCTTCCGCAATCCTTATTTGAGCGATGAGGTTGTCCGGGTAGGCCGGTCACCCATTCGGAAGCTGTCCCCGGAAGACCGCTTGGTCCGGCCGGCGCTTCGGGCCTGGGAGCAGGGCGGCTCCTTCGAGAACTTGACCGAAGTCATGGCGCTGGCGCTTCAGTTTGACTATGCGGAAGATCCGGAGGCCGTAAAGCTTCAGGGTTTGATCGCGGACAAAGGCGTACGCCAGGCTTTTGCCGAAGTGAGCGGACTTGATCAAGACCATGTGCTGACCGAGAAAGTCCTGAAGGCATACAATCATCAATAATCGTACGAGATAGAGTCGTTCATGATAGATGAATTCAAACGCAAAGCAATATACAATAAGGAGGTATGGATTATGAGCCAACTGCTGACCGGCGTGCCCGCATCACCGGGCATCGCCATTGCCACAGCGTACCGGCTGGAAGCGGATGAGACCATCCCGCAGCAGAGAAAGGTTGATGATCCTGCGGCCGAGAAACAGCGGCTGCGCAGCGCCGTGGATGCGGCTAAGGCTGATATCGACCGGATTCGGGAAACGACGCTGGAGCGGCTGGGACCGCAGAAGGCCGAGATTTTCGAAGCCCATCTGTTCCTCTTGGACGATCCGGACTTGATCGACACGGCTATGGACCAAATTGAGAGCGAAGGCGTTAACGCGGAATATGCCCTGCACGAAGTGGCTTCCAGCATCATCGAAGCGCTGCAGTCCATGGATAACGAGCTGCTGCGGGAACGCGCGGCGGACGTGAAGGATATTACGGGGCGGGTCATCAGCAAGCTGGAAGGACGGGAACACAGCGCGCTGTCCGAGCTGAGCGCCGAAACCATTCTGATTGCCAAAGACTTGACCCCTTCCGATACGGCCCAGTTAAATCTGGAATTCGTTCGTGGATTTGTCACGGAGATCGGAAGCCGAACGTCGCATTCGGCCATCATGGCCCGCTCCCTTGAACTGGCGGCCGTCGTCGGGACCGGCGCGGGGGCGTCTGCGATTCGGACGGGGGATACGGTCATTCTAGACGCAACGGCCGGACAGGTCATCGTGAACCCGTCGGATGAGCAGCTTCGGGAATATTCCGTGCGCAAGGCTGAATATGAGGAATATAAGACCCGCATGCGCGGCTACGTGGATCGGCCGTCGGTCACTGCAGACGGTGTTCAGCTGGAGCTGGCCAGCAATATCGGCGGCATTGACGATCTGGAGAAGGTGGTTGCGAACGGGGCGGACGGCATCGGCTTGTTCCGTACCGAATTCCTGTACATGGGGCGCAATTCCTTCCCTTCCGAAGAAGAGCAGTATTCAGTCTATAAGCACGTCCTGGAGAAAATGAACGGCAAGCGCGTCGTCATCCGTACGCTGGACATCGGCGGTGACAAAGAGCTGCCGTATCTGCAGCTTCCGAAGGAGATGAATCCGTTTCTGGGCCAGCGGGCCATCCGTTTATGCCTGGACAAGGAGGATCTGTTCCGTACGCAGCTTCGAGCGCTGCTTCGGGCCAGCGTACACGGCAAGCTCGCCATTATGTTCCCGATGATTGCGGTTCTGAGCGAGCTTCGCGAAGCCAAGCGGATTCTCGCAGAAGAACGTACCAAGCTTGAGCAGGAGGGGACGAAGGTGTCCGATGCGCTCGAGGTTGGCATCATGATCGAAATTCCCGCTGCAGCGATCGCCGCCGACGTGTTGGCGAAGGAAGTGGACTTTTTCAGCATAGGCACGAACGATCTGATTCAATATACCATGGCCGCGGACCGCATGAACGAATCGGTCGCCTATTTATATCAGCCGCATCACCCGTCGATTCTCCGCTTGGTGCAGCTCGTGATCCAGGCGGCCAACCGACACGGCAAATGGGCCGGCATGTGCGGCGAAATGGCCGGAGATTCGGCAGCGATTCCGCTGCTTCTCGGGCTTGGACTGTACGAATTCAGCATGAGCGCCTCGTCCATACTCCCTGCCCGAGAGCTGATTTCCCGCTTGTCCCGGGAGGAATGGGCAGGCTTGGCCGAGCAGGCGCTCGGCATGAGCACTCAGCAAGAGGTACTTGATTTTGTCAACCAACAACTAAGGAGTGAAGCATAAGCTATGGTATCCCAAACTTTTACCGTCATCCACCCGCAAGGGTTTCATGCCCGTCCTTCGAAACTGTTCGTAGAAAAGGCAAATACGTTTCCTTGTAAAGTCACGCTGTTCAAAGGCGAGAAGAAAGCCAACGGCAAAAGCTCCCTCGGTTTGCTAACCTTGGGAATTGCCGCAGGCGATGAAATTCGACTGGAAGCGGACGGCGAGCAGGAAGAGCAGGCACTGCAGGAGCTGGGCCAAATGCTCACCAAAATTTACGAAGAATAGTCTGAAGCAGCAAAAACCATCCAGAGCCTCAGGGAGAAGTCCCTGATGGACTGGATGGTTTTTTATATCGCAAGAAAAGCTTGATGCGGTCTGGCTTCTTTTCTACAGCTTAAGCTGCATGTTATATAGATGCGCATAGGTGCCGTTGTGCTTCAATAGCTCGTCATGCGTGCCTTGTTCCGCAACCCCGTCATCGGTCAGAACGATGATCCGCTCTGCATTCCGGACCGTGGACAGCCGATGGGCGATCACCAAAGTCGTACGGTTGTCGGACAGTTTCTCCAGCGATGCTTGAACCGCCTGCTCACTGTCGTTATCGAGGGAACTCGTGGCTTCGTCGAAGATGATCACGGGCGGATTTTTGAGAAACACTCTTGCAATGCTGAGCCGCTGCTTCTGACCGCCGGATAACTTCACCCCGCGCTGGCCGATGTCGGTATCGTAGCCGTCCGGCAGCCCCATAATAAAATCGTGGGCATAGGCCTGTTTGGTAGCCTCAATGACTTCCTCGCGGGTCGCCTCCATGTTGCCGTAACGGATATTATCGATGACAGTGCCGGCAAATAAATAAACATCCTGCTGGACGATGCCGATGTTCTGCCGCAGGGAACGCAAAGTCAAACTGCGGATATCATTGCCGTCCAGAAGAATCGTCCCTCCGCTCACTTCATAAAACCGGGGGATCAGGGAGCACAGCGTCGTTTTTCCGACGCCGGACGGCCCGACGAGCGCAACATATTCGCCCGCTTCGATCGTGAGTGACAGGTCGGTCAGCACTTCACGATGATTTACTTTATATTTGAAGGATACCTGCCGGAATTCCACTCGTCCTTCGGCATGGGAGAGCTCGCTGGCATCCGGCGCGTCGGATATATCCGGCTCCACCTCCAAAATCTCCATGAACCGGTCAAACCCCGTCATGCCTTCCTGATACAGCCTTGCGAAATTCACCATTCGTTGAATGGGCTCGATCAGAATGCCGATGCACAAAAAGAAAGTCAGCAAGTCCGGCAGCTTCATCGACGAATGGACGATGGCGGCTCCGCCGAAGACGATGACGGCGACGGTAATCAGCTGCGTAAAGCCGATCATCCCGCCTGAGAAGATCGCTTCGCTCTTATACCCGTCGCTACGGCTTTGGAGAAAGCGGTCGTTGGCACGGGCGAACTTGCGGATCTCCACCTGCTCGTTTGTAAACGATTTGACGACGCGGATTCCGGAGAGCGAGTCTTCCACCTGTTCATTAATGTCTCCGATCCGGTCCCGGCTGACCCGCAGGGCCGCGTTCATTTTCCGGTTAAAATAAAAGGCGTACACAGCCATCACCGGCAAGAACAGAAAGACGATCAGGGTCAGCTTGACGTCGATCGCGATTAAAATGATAAACGCACCTGTAAATTTCAGGATGGATATGAGCAGGTCCTCCGGTCCGTGATGGTACAGCTCGGCAAGGGACAAAATGTCGTTCGTGGTCCGGGTCATCAGCTGGCCGGTTTTCTGTTCGTCATAAAAGCGGAACGAAAGCTTCTGCAAGTGTTCGAAGAGTTCGCTCCGCATGTCGCCTTCCATCATGGCACCCATCATATGGCCTTTGTAATCTACAAATACCTCACAGACGATATGCAGGATCACCAATGTGAGCAATCCCGCACCGACAGCATAGATTCGGGACAGGGCGTCCGAATAAGTTCCGTCAAGCAGCTCCGAGGTGATGTAGCGGACACCGAGCGGAAGAACAAGCGTAATCGCCGACAAAATAAAAGCGCATGCCATATCGGCGGCAAACAGTCCCTTGTAGGGTTTATAGTAGGAAATGAATTTATGGATTTTGGAATTCAATTGGATTCCTCCCGTATTGCAGGAGGGTTATAGTATAGTCGCCCTCCTGTTGGTAGGTAAGACGGCGAATTTTTTCATAGAAAACACCCTTTCCGTTAGGTTTACTTTCATCATATCCGAAGGGATTTCCTTTTAGGAGTAATATTTGCCTATAACTAAAAATTACTGCTGCCTGGGCGTGCCTTACCTACGCCACGCGATTTGATTCACTGAATATGAGGCGGGTAATGAAATAAAACGTTCTTTCTATACAAACAGATGGCAGGCTCCTGTGCAGGCAGTCCTCTTCGTGTAACTCGAAAGGAGCTGATATGTTATCCGACATCATTTCGTGGAATTTGAGCAGCTACACAAGGATGAGCACAACGGGCATTGGGTGATCAAGTTCCCTCACCACCGGCTAGTGGTCCATGATCCCGGCAAGGTTTTGCGGATCGCAAGCGATATTATCATTTCGCTGTGTTACATCGCCGGCAGCATGCTGTTTTTTCAGAATTCGACGCAGACGGCGGGCGTGTGGCTGTTCGTGATGGGCAGCTGCCAAATGCTTGTACGCAGCATCCTGCGCATTTTGGGCAAAATGGATTGGAAAGAGCGCTAAGTCACTCCACAATAGAAGAGATCTGGCTGCGATGTGAATCCAGATCTTTTGCATGGACCACGGAAACGATCATTTCTTTGCAAGTTAAAAAGCCGCATTGCTGCGGCTTTTTCTCTGTTTCGTGAACGATGGGAAGCTGCCCTGATTGAAGTGCTTCCTTAAACGCGAACGTTTTGAATGATGATTTTGCTGTGAGGCAGCGAGGGAATATCGTTGAAGCTGTAGCTTACATCCTGCTGAGGCACGTCATAGCTCATGCGGTTTGCCAGGAAATCAAGGCTTTCCTTCATCATTTCCAGGGTAAGCCATTCTCCGGCGCACCGGTGCCCCATATCGTGATCGCCTCCGCCTTGAGGAATAAAGCTGAAAGGGGTTCCTTTCCACTGATGGAAACGATCCGGCATAAACCGCTCGGGCTTGTCCCACAGGTCCGGGTGATGATTTGTGCCGTACAAATCAAGAATGGTTAACGTACCTTCTTCAAACCGATAGCCGTTCCATATAAAATCCCTTGCCGTGCGTGCCGCCAGGACCGGAAAAAAGGGGTAGAAACGGCGGACTTCCTGTATGAAATGACCAAGTTTCACCTCATTCGAGCCGGCCAATTTCTCCCGCTCCTCCGGCTGCTGAATGACGGCTAGTGCCGTAAAAGCAACGTAGATGGAGACCGCAACGATCGGGCGAATGATATTTGCCAATTCCACAGCCGCGGTATTGATGTCGAGCAGCTCGCCATTCAAATCGCGGTGGAAGGAAATGACGGCTAAGGCCGAATGTTCCGTCGCCGTGAAGCGGTTGGCGCGTACATCCTCGATCAGGCTGCCAAGCCATTTCTCCACCTTGGTTCTGGCATTCCGACCCTTCACATAAGTGATCCCAATGGATGCGGGGGAATCGAACAAGGCGCTTAGCCACCCGGTTTTCTCGGGAACTTCTTCCGGCGGCAGCGGAACCCCTGCCCATTCACAGGCCGCCTGGCATAACAATGGTTTGGCTTCCTCGTATATTACGATCTCTTTCTGTGTTTCAAAGCGTTTGGCCGCAAGCTCCCAATACTTCCGGGTCAGCTCACGTATGCGGTGCATCGCCTCGTCGGACATGAGGGACATGAACATCGCTTTGCGGTGGCGATGGGCTTCGCCGTCCAGCGTCTGAACTCCGTTTTCGCCGAACAGCGTTTTAAGCACGCGCGTGGGGGCGGCACCGTGACGGATAAATTTATCCTCGTCATAAAAGAGCCGGGCGGCTTCTTCCCCGCGCATGCATATAGCTCGTTGGCCCAGCAAACGTGTCTCGAACACGTCCGATTGAAATCCAAGGGTTCGATTCGTGATGTATAGATAGCCTTCTTTTAAAAGTGTCAAACTGTGATCCAAGCCTTCTTCTGTCGGAATCGGTCTGAATTGTTCCATGATGAACGCAACCTCCTTCGTCTAGTTAACCGCATAATTTATACATACCCGAACCGCACGAGATTGATCGTATCCGGCAAGGACATGGGATAGTTCCGGATAAACAGAGTACGGATACAAGTATTCCCATCTAGTACGCGGGATAAAAGACAATTGCGAACAAGGAGCGGAAAGTGAATGACTGCTTGTTCGGAGAGGCTTGAAAAATTGTGATGGACGAAACTTCAGGGGCCGCTATAATTTATGAGTGACTATATTTGGAGAATCTTTTCAGCAGCGGATCATACGGGAGGTATTAGCAGCGTTGTTATCGGTCGTTTTGTCCATTCTTATTTTTATGACTACCATCGCTTTGGTTATCTGGCAGCCTAAAAAGCTGTCCATCGGTTGGTCGGCTTGCGGCGGAGCGGTTTTTGCGCTGCTTGCGGGCGTCGTTACATTTCGCGATGTATGGGATGTAACCCAGATCGTGTGGAATGCGACGCTGGCATTCATAGGCATCATCATTGTTTCTCTTATTCTGGATCGCATCGGTTTTTTTGAATGGTCCGCCTTGCATATGGCTCAAGCGGCACGGGGAAACGGTTTACGCATGTTTATCTATGTAACGTTCCTGGGAGCCATCGTTTCGGCATTTTTTGCCAATGACGGGGCTGCCCTTATTCTGACGCCCATTGTGCTCGCGATGGTCAGGGCGCTGCATTTTGACGAGAAGAAAGTGTTTGCCTTTATTATGGCGAGCGGGTTTATCGCGGATACGACCTCGCTGCCGCTTGTCGTCAGCAATCTTGTCAACATCGTCTCAGCGGATTTCTTTGGCATCACGTTTATGGAGTACGCCGGTCACATGATCGTGCCGGATGTGTTTGCCCTGGCGGGCAGTACCATGGTCTTGTACCTGTTCTTCCGGAAAAGTATCCCGAAATGCTTCGAAGCCGGGGATTTGGCTGCTCCGGAGGAAGCGATTAAGGACCGCCGGATGTTCCGGATGTCCTGGATCGTTCTGGCGGTCCTTTTGGTCGGATATTTTGCCAGTGAGTTTTTGAATATTCCGGTGTCCTTGGTCGTCGGAATCGTCGCCGTATTTTTCCTGCTCATGGCGCGAAGAAGTCCGGCTGTGCCGGTGAAAGCCGTCTTGAGGGGGGCTCCGTGGGCCATCGTCTTTTTTTCGGTGGGCATGTATGTCGTCGTCTACGGCTTGCGAAATGCGGGACTTACGGATCTGCTGGCAAAAGTGATCCAGGCTGCGTCCGATCATGGTTTGTTCGCAGCTACATTAGCGATGGGATTTCTTTCGGCGGTGCTGTCATCGGTGATGAACAATCTGCCGACCGTCATGATTGGCGCGCTCGCGATCGATACGACTCATACGGCGGGTGTCATCAGGGAGGCATTGGTGTATGCGAATGTAATCGGTTCGGACCTGGGGCCCAAAATGACACCGATCGGTTCGCTGGCCACGCTCCTCTGGCTCCATGTTCTGGGCAATAAAGGGGTCAAGATCACATGGGGGAGTTATTTTAAGACAGGATTGGTACTGACCATTCCGACCTTACTGATCACATTGACGGGGTTGTATGTATGGCTGGTCATCCTAAATTCATAGGCCGGAGCGGTAGAGGGCGGCTTTACGGAGCTGTTGTTCCGAGCATCACTGTACTTGGTCTCGATGGCTTCAGACCGATCTGGTTTTCTTTCATGGAGCTGCAATAGGAAGATAAAGATAAAGGGGCAGGGGGAGCAATATGGTTGAAAGCAAGCTGATTATGGGCATCGACGGAGGGGGTTCCAACACCAGAGTGATCATCGCTAGTCCGGATGGAAACATTGTAGCGTACGTAGAGGATCAGAAAGCCGCATCGCATCATCGGGATGATCAGGCTACGGACAATGTCAAGACAGCCATCCGCAAGGCACTTTCCATCGCGGGATGTTCACCCGGAGATATTTGCGGCATGGCCGCAGGTATCGCCGGCTACGATCGGGACAAGGACCTGGAATGGGTACAGGAGCTGACGCAGTTACAAGACATGGCTTGTCCGAAGTGGCACGTGAATGATGCGGTTGCCGCCCATTATGGTGCGTTGATGGCACAGCCCGGGGTCGTGGTCATTTCCGGTACCGGCTCAATCATCTTCGGCATCAATGAAGAAGGGCAATACATCCGCAATTATGACTATCATCATTACGCTGCCAGCGCGGCCAGGTTTCTGGCCTATGACGCCGTTTATGAAGCGATTGCCGGGCATACGGACGATACCGACGCGGACCTGATTCTTAACATGCTTTCGCATTGGGGCGCAGCCGACCTTGGGGAGCTCGCATTTATGGGAAGGAACGGTTTTCATGAGGATCGCCGGGAAAGAGACCGGATATTTGGTGCCTTCGCCCCTTATGTCACGGAGGCTGCCACAGAAGGCAGTTTATTAGCCCAGGCGGTTTGCGACCGATCCATTCATCAGATCGTGGTCGGGATCCGCTTGATCGGCAGCCATTTTCGGGCGGAAAACCTGCAGGTTGCGTGTATCGGCAGCGTAGCGAACAGCGCTTATTTTCAGAAAAAACTTGGGCATATCGCCTTGAGTGATCCGGGGAGACCTTTTACTCTGATGGCGCCGCATTTTCCTCCCGTAGTAGGCTCTTTCCTATATGCAATGGAGCAGTTGGGGCTTCCAGTTACGGACGGTGTCCTTAAGAGGTTAAGTTGCTCAGCTGGCATCTGGACGAGCAGGCTTATTTAAAGAATTTGAAGGGGACCGATCCTAACGTCACGGAAGACATGAAACCGATATGATACATTTACTAAACAAAGCCTGCTGCAACAGGCTTTGTTTTTTTTGTTTACCAGACGATGTAACTTTTTTTATGGGGACCCAAAGAAAAATATTGAAATCCAGGAAAAGGTCCTTTACAATAAAAACAACTCAACTACCATACTAGTTATACTAGTATTCCAATTTTCTTCTGAACTGCCTCACCATGTTCATCCCGGTCTTTTATTTATGAAGGTCAACAAAGCTTTGCGGCTATGTGTAAATGGGTTTTTTGAAGATTAATTGTAAGCGCTTTAGGAAAGGGGAGGTCATTTCGCAGCTTTCGACGGCCGCAGTCAGCAGGCAAATTGTAAGCGGTTTAACGGATGACTGCCGGGTCTGGGATGAATGTTCATATTGGAAATGGTTGCGCGAGACATCAGATGGATTGGTACGAGAAATGTAAAAATAACAGCGACATGTTCTGCGTGGATTGGAGTGATCTGAAGAATGGAAACGAAGGCCGTAAGCCCCGCCTTGACTCAGGAGAGAGCCGTCAAGAAGCAGAAGCAGCGCTCCGTGGGTAGGCTTTTACGCAAAGACTGGCAGTTGTATTCGCTCTTGGTATTACCGATCATTTACCTGCTCATTTTCAAATACGGCCCGATGATCGGCAACGTCATCGCTTTCCGTCGTTTTGTTCCCGGCGGGAGCATTTATGGAGAGAAATGGGTAGGGCTTCACTACTTCCGGATGTTTATCCAGGATCCCACCTTCTGGAAAGTATTTACGAACACGCTGATTCTCGGCGCGTTGACCCTGCTGTTCACGTTCCCGATTCCGATCATCTTTGCGTTACTGCTCAATGAAGTGAAGAACAAGAAATTCAAGAAATTCGTTCAAACCGCCTCGTACATGCCGCACTTCCTGTCGATTGTCATCGTGGCCGGCATGATTCTGCAGATGACTTCGGCGAGCGGCTCCATCAATGCACTCATTCGTTTCTTCGGTGGGGACGGCATTAATTTCATGCAGCGGGCCGAGTGGTTCCGGGCGATATACGTCACCTCCGAAGTGTGGCAGGGCATGGGCTGGGGAGCGATTCTGTATCTGGCCGCACTGACGACGATTGACGAGTCGCTGTACGAAGCAGCCAAAATCGACGGCGCCAACCGCTGGAAGCAGACGCTGCACGTTACGATCCCCGGCATTCTGCCGACCATCGTAACCCTGCTGATCCTGAACATGGGCAGCTTCCTGGCGATCGGCTTTGAAAAAATACTGCTGCTGTACAATCCGGTCATCTACGAAACTTCCGACGTCATTTCTACATATTTGTACCGGGTCGGTCTTCAATCCAGCAGCTTCAGCTACGCCACGGCCATTGGATTGTTCGAATCGGTTATCGGACTCATCCTGGTGTTCTCGGTCAATGCGATTTCGAGAAAAGTAACGGAAAGAAGCCTATGGTAGGGAGGTGCCTCGAGTGAAAGATTCCGTTTCTTATAAAGTGTTTAACGTCGTCAACACGGTTATTTTGCTGCTGATCGTCTTCATTACGGTGTTTCCTTTTATTAACGTGCTTGCCCAATCCTTCAGCAGTGAGGCTTATATCAATGCGGGAAAGGTCAACTTGATTCCAAGAGGTTTCAATATCGACACATACCGGACGGTGGCTAAGGACGCAATGTTCTGGACGAACTACAAAAACACCGTGGTCTATACGGTGGTCGGAACGGCCATTTCGATGTTCATGACAACGATCTTCGCTTATGCCTTGTCCAAGAAAAGATTGATGGGACGCAAGTTTTTGACGATGTTCGCGGTGTTCACCATGTTCTTTAATGGCGGACTCATCCCGAACTATGTGCTGATTAACAGCATTGGCTTTGCCAATTCGATCTGGGCGATCGTTGTCCCGGGAGCCATCAGCATCTACAACATGCTTATTATGAAATCTTTTTTCGAGAACATGCCGGAGGAGCTGGAAGAAGCGGCTTCTATCGACGGTTTGAATACGTACGGTATTCTGTTCCGCATCATTCTTCCGCTTAGTAAGGCCATCATGGCCACCATGATGCTGTTCTACGCGGTGGGGCATTGGAACTCATGGTTCTCCGCCTTCCTGTACATGGATCAGAAAGAACTGTTTCCGGTCACCGTTTACTTGAGGAACCTCATTGCCGGGGCAACGGGCGGAGCTTCCGCGGGGGCATCTGCGGATAACCTGACCCAGATATCCGCGAATATTAAATCGGTCACCATGGTTCTGACCATTCTGCCGATTCTGCTGATCTACCCTTTTGTGCAAAAGTATTTTGTGTCGGGTGTTATGCTGGGTTCCGTGAAAGGATGAATCCGATCCGGATCACTGCATTCATTTCATAGCTTTGCAGTACGATATCCATTCATGGGGGGAGTTATACAAATGTTCAAGCGTTCTCGTAAAAAGTGGGGAATGACGCTGATGGCCGCGGTGATGAGCCTGACGGTAGCAGCCTGCAGCAACAATCTTGGCGGGGGCAGCGGAGAAGCCAAGGACCAATCCAAAGGCGCAATGGAGAATTACGGCGCCAACGTTTCGTTCAAGGCATCCGAGCCGTTTAACCTGCCGATCCTGTTCAGCGACCAGCCGGCATACCCTTACAAGAAGGATTGGATGCTGTTCCAGGAAATTACGAAAAGAACGGGAGTCACCCTGCAGCCAACTATCGTTCCGATGAGCGATTACAGCCAGAAGCGCTCGCTGCTGATCAGTTCGGGGGATGCTCCGCTGGTCATTCCGAAAACGTATCCGGGCGAGGAAGCCTCTTTCGTGTCATCCGGCGCGATTCTGCCGGTAAGCGATTACATCGACATGATGCCGAACTTTAAGGACAAAGTCGAGAAATGGGGCATGGAAGAGGAATTGGACGGCCTCCGGCAGGAGGACGGCAAATATTATGTGCTTCCTGGACTGCATGAAGAGGTATGGCCGGATTATACGCTGCTCGTACGGACCGACATTTTTGAAAAGAACAACATTCCGATTCCAGCGACCTGGGATGAGCTGTACACCGCCCTCAAGAAGCTAAAGGAAATTTATCCGGACTCGATTCCGTTCTCCGACCGTTTCCAGTTCAACAGTACGCTGAATATTGCGGCGACCGGATTCGGAACGAAAGGCGGCTGGGGCTTCGGCAACGGACTCACTTACAAGGCGGACGCCGACGAGTTCGTGTACACATCTACCACGCCGGAATACAAAGATATGCTGACCTATTTCAACAAGCTCGTATCCGAAGGCTTGCTGGACAAGGAAAGCTTTACGCAAACGGATGACCAGGCGATTCAGAAGTTCGTATCCGGCAAATCGTTCGTCATTAACGGCAACTCCCAGACTGTCGTGCTGCACCGCACGGACATGAACAAATCGCTTGGCGAGGGCAAATTCTCCGTTGCCAAAATTACGGTACCTGGAGGACCTGCGGGTCAGCTGATGTCCGGCTCCCGTCTTGAGAACGGCGTCATGATTCTGGCTAAAGCAAAGGAAAACCCGAACTTTAAAGCGATCCTTCAGTTTGTTGACTGGCTCTACTACAGCGACGAAGGCGAAGAGTTTGCCAAGTGGGGCGTTGAAGGGGTAACGTATACCAAGGAGAACGGCGTCCGGAAGCTGGTCGACGATATCAACTATAACGGCCTGAATCCGAAAGGAACGAAGGACCTGCGGATCGAATACGGCTTTTCCGGCGGGGTGTTCGCCTACGGCGGAACGACGGAGCTGCTGCAATCGATGTTTAGCGATGAAGAAAAGAAGTTCCAGGAAGATATGAAACAGACGAAAACCGTCGTACCGGCCGAGCCGCCGATCCCGTATTCCGTGGAGGACCGTGAGCAGGCTACACTGCTGAGCACGCCGCTGAAAGATTACTCGGATCAAAACACGCTGAAATTCATTCTCGGCGAACGTCCTTTGTCCCAATTCGACACATTTGTGAGCGAACTCAAGGGACAGGGACTGGATAATTATGTGAAGCTTGCCAACAAGACGTATAAAGCATATAAAGAAAAGAAGTAAGTAATCCCAAACACGAACCTTTAGGAAGTCACACGAATCGGGTTGCCGTTTCGCGAGCGAAATGGCAGCCTGTTTTCAACCTCGCAGGATGTTGCGCCGTCATTTTGCCTGACATCCGTACCTAATACCCATGCCTCAATGGGCCGAAGGAGTGATTGCGTTTGAGTGTTACCGCTCAGGAGATCATATCGTATTTAACGGCACCTGCCGGCGCTTTGGAATCCCGGATCGACGGGATCGTTACCGGATCGCACGATGCGGTGGTCCGCGGAATCGGGGTCGCGTTCGTTGCTTCCCATGAGGTTGTCCGAGAAGCGGTCCGGCTTGGGGCGAACCTGCTGATAACGCACGAAGGGGCTTTCTACAGTCATCAGGAGGAGAGGGGCAACGATCCGGAAGAATCCGTCCACTCTGCCAAGTGGAATCTCATCGAGTCGGAAAACTTGGTCATTTACCGGTTTCACGATCATCCGCACAGCTATCGGCCGGATATCATAACAGCAGGACTGCTGCGCGCGTTGGAATGGGAGGGCTATGAGCACAAGGACCTCGGAACAGCTTCCGTAGTGCGGCTGCCGCAGAGCCGTAAGTTAACCGAGATCGCTGAGCATGTGAAACAGAAGCTGAACTTGCCATACCTGCGTGCCGTCGGCGATCCCGAGGCGTTCTGCAGGCATATCGGAATTGCCGTCGGGTACAGGGGTGGAGGACAGCATGCAATCCCCTTGTATGAGCAAGAAGGTTTGGATCTAATGATCATTGGAGAAGGGCCGGAGTGGGAAACGCCCGAATATGTTTGGGATGCGGCCGCGCAGGGACGATCCAGAGCGCTGCTGATGCTGGGTCATGCGGCGAGCGAGGAACCGGGGATGAAGCGGATTAGCGAACGTCTCGTCAGCAGGTTTCCTGGACTGCCGGTTCACTTTATTCCCACCGGCTCTATGATTGAAATCCTGTAAGTGGCTTATAAGTGACCGCTAAGTGGTCCGAATGTTTGTCTTAATAAAAGAGTAATTGGCATTCATTTCAACCTTCAAGTGCGATGAAATGAATGCAAGGAGAAAGAGGTAACCGTAATGTCGACAGAGCAGAAAATCAAAGGTTCCACCAGGGCCTATTCCTATAACCTGTTAAGGGAAAGAATTCTTCATTTGGAGCTGGAGCCCGGCACCAAAATTTCGGAGAAGGAAATTGCGGACGAGCTGAACGTCAGCAGAACGCCTGTCAGGGAAGCGTTCATGAAGCTTGCTGAAGAGGAACTGCTGGATATCATCCCGCAGAGCGGCACCATTGTGTCCCGCATCAACCTGAAGCATGTGGAGGAAGGCCGGTTTATCCGCGAGAAGCTGGAAAAGGAAATCGTGGCGCTGGCCTGCGACCAATTGGATGAAGATGCCCGGTTCAGCATTGAAGCCAACATTGCAATGCAGGATGTATGCGCCGGACAGAACAATTTTTACAGACTGTTTGAGCTGGATGAAGAGTACCATCAGATCCTGTTCGACGCTACGGGCAAACAACGGACTTGGAAAATGCTGCAGCAGCTGAACATTCATTTTAACAGGCTGCGGCTGCTGCGGCTCTCCAAAGATTCCAACTGGGAAAATATTATTCGTCAGCATAAGGAGATCTATCAGCTGATCATTCAGCAGGAGAAAGCAAATGCGATGAAGGTGATGGAGCAGCATCTCCGCCTAGTCGTCGTGGAGCAGGACTTTTTAAAAGAGAAATATCCGCATTATTTCATATAAAGAACAGCAGGAGGGACGAGATGCTTATGGCACAAGAGGCAAGGCTTCCATACTCGTCAGCGGATCAGGGCTGGCTTAGCTATACGAAAAATGCATCACTCGGCGGGATGAAGGAACTGACCCAAATCGCGGTATATGGCGATTCGGATGTGATAGATTCCGCGCTCACCGAACTCACGCACGGCATTCGTGAAATGACCGGCACCCTCCCCGCGATAGTGTCAGACCCGGAACGGCGGGCGTCAAACCTGATTCGGCTTGCTCTATTGGACGAGATCGGTTTACAGGAGGACTGGATGAATGCAGCGCGAATCAAGGAACTGGGGGATGAAGGGTATACCGTCCGGCTTCACTCCGAGAACGGCGGAAACTCGCTTTATGTGATTGCGAATACGGACAAGGGCCTCTTGTACGGCACATTCCATCTGCTGCGGATCCTGCGGACCGGGCAAGAATTGAACCGTTTAGATGTGACGGACAGCCCGCGAAATCCGCTGCGCATGATGAACCATTGGGACAATATGGACGGTTCCATTGAGCGGGGGTATGCCGGCCGGTCGATTTTTTTTCAGAATAACCGCTTTGTGGATGATAAGTCCCGGATCCGGGACTATGCCAGGCTGATGGCGTCCATCGGCGTGAACGGCATCGCGATTAATAATGTCAATGTTCACCGCACGGAAACGCAGCTAATTACAGAGCCGTTTCTGCCGGATGTGGCGAACGTGGCGGACATTTTCCGCCGCTACGGCATTCGATTGTTTCTCAGCATCAACTATGCAAGTCCCATCGAGCTGGGGGGACTGGATACGGCTGATCCGCTGGATTCCCGCGTAGGTGATTGGTGGAAGGAAAAAGCAAAGGAAATTTATGGCTATATTCCGGATTTCGGGGGATTTGTCGTCAAAGCGGATTCGGAGCACCGGCCGGGGCCGTTTACATATGACCGTACGCATGCGGACGGTTCGAACATGCTGGCGGAAGCGCTGGAGCCGTTCGGCGGGCTTGTCATTTGGAGATGCTTCGTGTACAACTGCCTGCAGGACTGGAGAGACCGCTCAACGGACCGGGCCCGCGCGGCGTATGACCATTTTAAGCCGTTGGATGGGCAGTTCAAAGACAATGTCATTCTCCAAATCAAGAACGGGCCGATGGATTTTCAGGTCCGTGAAGCGGTATCCCCGCTTCTTGGAGCGATGACCGGCACGAATCAGATGCTGGAGTTTCAGATCACGCAGGAGTATACGGGGCAGCAGAAGCATCTGTGCTATCTCATTCCCCAGTGGAAGGAAATTCTGGACTTTGACACGTTCGCCCAAGGTCAAGGCACCGAGGTCAAGAAAGTGGTCTCTGGGGGAATATATCCGTACCGTGCCTCCGGAATTGCTGCAGTGATCAACGTGGGCGACGACCACAACTGGACCGGACATACGCTGGCGCAAGCCAATCTTTACGGCTACGGACGCCTCGCCTGGAATCCGGATCTGACTGAAGTGGATATCACAGACGAGTGGATTTCTCTGACTTTTGGCGGGGAATCCTTGGTTTCCGAAGAAGTGAAGTCCATGCTGGCAGACTCCTGGCACATCTATGAGAGCTACACGTCACCGCTTGGCGTCGGCTGGATGGTTAATCCGGGTCATCACTACGGACCGAATGTCGACGGTTATGAGTATTCGGTGTGGGGGACGTACCATTTTGCCGATTGCCACGGCATTGGTGTGAACCGGACGATCCAGGACGGGACCGGCTACGTCTCCCAATACTTCCCTGAAAATGCACAGCGTTATGAATCGCTGGAATCTTGTCCGGATGAGCTGCTGCTGTTCTTCCATCATGTTCCTTACAGCCATGTGCTCCATTCCGGCAAGACCGTGATCCAGCATATCTACGACACCCATTATAACGGGGTGGAAGGCGTGGAGCAGCTGATCGGGTGTTGGCAGAAGCTGGAGAACTACATCGATGAACGCCGCTACCGGAATGTCCTGGAGCGGCTGCATATCCAACTGGAGCATGCCAAGGAATGGCGGGATGTCATCAATACGTATTTTTACCGTAAATCCGGTATCCCGGACGCATCCGGCCGAACCATCTATTAGTCATTCAACCATCATCCTTACGGGAGAGCAGGAGGTAGGCTTATGACAGAACTGACAATGGAAGCGGATACCCGCAGCAGGAAAATGACCTCGTTTAATACGGGG
Source organism: Paenibacillus sp. XY044 (assembly GCF_002257645.1). Taxonomy (GTDB): domain Bacteria; phylum Bacillota; class Bacilli; order Paenibacillales; family Paenibacillaceae; genus Paenibacillus_AQ. The sequence goes on from NZ_NQMO01000001.1 coordinate 1,202,812, forward strand.
TGGTTGTTCGCCTTGGGGAATTATGCCGGCGCCCAGCAGCCGGATTTTAAAGATCAGACGTGGCGGAAGCTTCAGGTTCCGCATGACTGGAGCATTGAGCAGAAAGTGGATCCCGACATGGAATTTGGCGGCATGCAGGCTTACCTGCCGCGATGGAACGTCGGATGGTACAGAAAGCATTTTCATATCAAGCCGGCGTCCGCCAACGAGCGCGTCTATATCCAGTTTGATGGCGTTCACCATAACAGCGAGGTATGGATCAACGGTCATTTCGTTGGCAAGCGCCCGTACGGATATATTAGCTTCCAATATGATCTGACACCTTATCTGAAATGGGATCAGGACAATGTGATCGCGGTGAAAGTAGATAATACGCCGATACCTTCCGATCGATGGTATTCGGGCTCGGGTATTTACCGCAACGTGTGGCTCATTCGTACCCATGAACTGCATATCGCAGCCTGGGGCACGTTCTTTACCACGCCTGAGATCCTTTCGAATGAAGCCACGGTCAAGGCGCAAATCCGAGTAAGCCATCATGGCGGAAATCCGGCGGATTGCACGGTCGTTACTGAGTTCAAGGACAGCCGGGGAATGACGGTAGGAAAGAGCGAGTCACCCGTGACGGTGCCGGCATCGGATGATCTTGTGGTTGATCAGGAGATCGTGATCCATTCACCGCTACGGTGGTCACCGGAGCAGCCGGAAATGTATTACGCCCGGACAACGATTGTTCGGGACGGAGCCGAAACCGATGAATATATAACGCCGTTCGGTATCCGGGAAGTCGTTTTGGACCCGAAACGGGGACTTATTCTTAACGGAGTGCCGCTGAAGCTGAAAGGCGTCTGCATCCACCACGATCTGGGCTGCCTGGGCGCGGCCTACCATGATCAAGCCATGAAGCGCAGGCTGGAGAAGCTGAAGGAAATGGGCTGCAACGCGATTCGCTTTGCCCATAACCCGATGGCTTCAGAGCTGCTCGATCTGTGCGACCGAATGGGCTTTCTGGTCATTGATGAAGCGTTTGATAAGTGGAAGTCGCTGTATTACGAACACTTGTATGACGATTGGTGGGAGAAGGACCTGGAAGCGATGCTGCTCCAGGACCGGAACCACCCGAGCATTTTCCTGTGGAGCGTGGGCAATGAGGTTGAGAACCAGGGACAGCCTTCTATGCTGGCCATGCTGAAGCAGCTCACCGATTACTGCCGCAAGCTGGATCCGACCCGTCCCGTTACCTGTGCGCTCGAACCTCATAACGTGCCGATTAGCCTGCGCGAAGGTCCGATTGAAGACAAGGTCGAGCATACGAAAAAGATGGCGGAGCTGGTCGACATTCTGGGGCTTAATTATCAGGAGCAGTGGTATGAGCAATACCGGGAAGCTATGCCGGATACGCTGATTGTCGGCACCGAGACGTTCCCGTACTACCGTGGGGAAGGGAACCGCGTGAAAGGTTATCTTCCGGTCAATCCGTGGTTTGATGTTGAGAAGCACGACTATGTGATCGGGCAATTCGTCTGGGCCGGGATCGATTACTTGGGGGAAGCGTCGTACCCGTATAAAGGATGGGCGTCCGGATTAATCGATACCTGCGCATTCCGCAAACCGATCTCCTATTTGCAGCAAAGCTTATGGTCCGAGGAGCCGATGGTTCACATTGCCGTGTTCGATTCGTCTCTAGAGGACGCCGGTGCGCAGTGGACGCTGCACTGGAAATCGCCGGGACTCGCGAGCCATTGGACCTTTCCCGAGCAGGCGGGCAGATTGATCAGGCTCGTCACGTTCACCAATTGTGAGAGCGTGGAGCTGTTTATCAACGACGAATCGTATGGCGTGCGCAAGCTGTCGGATTACCCGAATCGCTTCATGGAATGGCATGTACCATACCATACCGGCACCATACGTGCAGTCGGACGTAACGGCGATGCGGTTGTATCCGAGCATACGATGAAGACGGCAGGCACACCGTGCCGAATTGTGTTGGACGCCGATCGCTCCGCGTTGAGTGCGAACGGTCGTGACATCGCCCATATTGAAGTCAGAGTCGTGGATGAGCAGGGGATCATCGTCCCGAATACGGACTTCGAGCTAAGCTTCGACCTCCAAGGCGAAGGCGAGATCATTGGCGTCGATAACGGGGACTTGCGCGATCACGGGCCTTATAAGGGCAGCCGCAGGGAAACCCGCGGGGGCCGATGCCTTGTGGTCGTCCAATCTGGACCGGAAGCCGGCGAACTGGTAATCCGCGCAGCTGCGGACGGATTGGCGGAGGGTGAACTGCGGATCAAGGTCGAAGAATAAAATGAACATCGTCTGACGATAAACTTCTTTGAAAAAAATCGATTCTCAAGATTTATTTCATGTAAAAGCCTGGGCTGCAGGCTTTTTTTCTTTTCACGGATAAATACCAGGGGCATCGACGACCGGAACAAATCAGTTGCCGCTCCCTTAGATTTGAAGGACAAGGTGCATTCCACACTTCGATGAGTACCGAATGAATACGGGGGTATAATGCAAACAGCGCGTATAGCAGATCACATCGATCGGAGGCAGAAAATATGGATAGGACGGAACAAAAACGAAAAGGAGCCGCTTTTAAAGAGCTCCATTCGCAGACCTTCGTATTACCCAACGCATGGGATGCGGCAAGCGCGAAGATTTTCGAGCAATGCGGATTCAAGGCCGTAGGCACGACCAGCGCCGGCATTGCCGCCGCCCATGGTTATGCGGACCGGAACATGCCGTTTGAAACGATGCTGGCCGCGATTCATGAGATCATTCAGGCCGTGACTATTCCGGTTACCGTGGATATGGAAGACGGATATGGATCGTCGCCTGAAGAAGTCGCGATGTCGGTAAGACAAGTGATCGAATCAGGCGCAGTAGGGATCAATCTGGAGGACAGCGCGATGAATCCCCAAGCCAGATTGTATGACATCTCGGAACAGCAGGAGAAAATAGCTGCCATCCGGCGATCCGTGAATCCATTAGGCATTCCAGTTTTTATTAACGCCCGGACGGATCCGTATTGGATTCGTCAAGGGACGCCGGCCAACATGCTGGAGGAAACGCTGAAACGGGCTAGGGCCTACCAGGAAGCGGGAGCCGACTGCGTCTTTGTGCCAGGCGTTGCGGATATTTCTCCGATCCGGACCCTCCGGAGTGAAATCGGCGGTCCGATCAATCTGCTGGCGGGTGCCGGCATGCCGCCGCTTCATGAGCTTAAGTCGCTCGGGATTGAACGAATCAGCACCGGCTCCGGCCCTTTTCGTGCCGTGATTTCGCTGCTCAACCGGATCGGCGGCGAAATGCTGGAACACGGCTCGTTTGAGCGAATGACATCGAGCGTACTCACGTATGATGAATTACTGCAACTCTAGCGACGACGCGCATGTTCCTTAAAATACTCCTCTATAAACTGCTGAATACATTGGACGCCCAGGCGAATTTCATCGGGTTCCAGATGACCGTAGCCAAGCAGAAGCTTGTCGGTATGCCTTCCTTTCCGCATGCAGTGATGTTCCACCGGCACCGTGCGTATCCGTCTCTGCCGCGCTTGTGTCCGAAATGACTCATCGAAGGCCATACCGGAAAACTCGACGGCCAAATGAAGCCCTGCCGCATCTCCCCATGGACGCCAGTGTTCTCCAAAACGGTCCCCCAACGCATCAAGGAGAGCCTGGCGTCGTTCCTTATATAGCTTTTTCATCCTTGCGATATGCCGGTCAAATTTCCGGGTACGCAAAAACTCGGCCAGCGCCGCTTGTTCGAAAGGCGGATTCTGCACATCCGTATAGGTGCGCAGCCTTCGCCAGCGGCTTTGAAGCTCGCGGGGAACGAGTACATACCCGATCCGGAGCGCGGGAAAGAGAACTTTGCTAAACGTACCGATATAAATGACCCGATCCGGGGCCATCGCATACAGAGGCGTTGCCGGTTCCCCGTAATATCTGTATTCGCTGTCATAGTCGTCTTCAATGACGTAACTGCCGCAGCGGCGCGCAAAGCGGATCAGAGCGGCACGCCTTGCTGCAGGCAAAATGCCCCCAAGAGGAAACTGATGCGACGGTGTAACGTAAATCGGTCCTTGATGATCCATGGATAAGGCATCCGTCTGAAGCCCGTGGGCATCCACGGGTACCGACGTCACCGTGTAGCCTTTTTGAATAAACGTCTGAATCATTTCGATATTGCAGGGATCTTCGGCCAAAATTTCCGGATGATCCGTGTGCAAAAGGTCTGCGATCAAGTGAAGCGCCTGCGTGGCGCCGGCGGTAATATAAATATCACGGGCATCAACGGTCAGTCCTTTGCTGCGCAAAAGCCAGGCGGCAATCTCTTCACGCAGCTGCGCCAAACCTTGAGGGCCGCCATAGCCCAGCAGCTCCAACGGCATTTCGCCCATGGCCTTCTGGGAAACCCGCTGCCATACATATCTCGGGAACTGGCGCAGATCCGGCTGGCCTGTCCTGAAATCCGCCAGGAATGAAGGAACGGGGTCTGTATCTTGAAGCTGCTGGGCTGAGCTCTGCTTCGCATGATCGAGAACCAATCCTCCTGCAACCCGGGTAGGTGCCCCTTGCCGGCTCTCCGCATACCCTTCGACGATCAGCATGTCATACGCTTCATTCACGGTATTCCGTGACACGGAAAGCGTCTGGGCCAACTCGCGGGTAGAGGGAAGGGGAGCGCCTGCCTTCAGGGTCCCGTTTATCATTTGATCCCTCAGTCTTTGATAGATTTGGCGTTTCAAAGAAATGTCCAAGCTCCGGTCCAACTCGATTCCCCACATGGCATCCTCCAACTGGTTGGTATGATTTCGGGATGAACTGGTTCTTTTTCGTACCAGTTTGTTCCATTATGATTGTAACAATCATTTGGAAACGAATCTACTGAGCAGGGGATGATGCTTAAGAATGGAACGAATCAAAGGTTATGCTTACCTGTTATGCGCATTTGGGCTTGCCGGCACTTCTGTCATCGCGGCATCGTTTGTGAGCGGAAGGCTGGGGACGTTTACGATTACTTGCATGGGCCTCTTGTTCTCACTGGTTTGTCTGCTGCCGTTCTGTATGGCCAAGCTGCTGAGAACGATCCGTTTACTGCCGCCAAGACAATGGCTGCTGCTGTTCTGCCAGGCCTTGTTTGGCGTTCTGCTGTTCCGCATGTTTTTGCTCTACGGTCTCAGCCGAACAAGCTCAGTCGAGGCCGGGATTTTAACCGGCGCAACCCCCGCGATCACTGTTTTTTTGGCCGTGCTGGTCCTGCGTGAAAAGATGAAAGCCATCCACTTTTTAGGCGTCATCGGCACGGTTTGCGGGATTCTGCTGATCCAGGGCGTGTTTATGCCGGTGAGCCATTTTTCCAATGATCATATTAGCGGAAACATTCTGGTCCTGTGTGCTGCCGGCTGCGAATCGATGTTTAATATTCTTTCCCGCGCATCGGCAGTCCCAAGCAGCATAAAGCAAGAGGCTGTTCATCCTGTTGTGCAGACGACGCTCGTCTCCGCGATGGCATGGCTGATCAGCCTGATCCCTTGCTTGGCGGAACAGCCATTCGCGGCTCTCTCCAGTATGGGATGGCAAGGGTGGCTGGCCTTGGTGTGGTATGGGCCTGTCGTAACCGCTCTGGCGTTTATTTGCTGGTATGCCGGCATACGGCGCTGCAGCGCCGGAGCCGCAGCCGCTTTCTCGGGCATGATGCCGTTCACTTCCCTGACGCTTTCGGTATGGCTGCTCAAAGAACATGCGGGATGGCCGCAATGGGCGGGAGGCCTGCTGGTCATCGCCGGCATGGTCTTGATCGGGAGCGAGCGGGACCTCAAACCTACAGGGCAAAGCAAAAACCGCGCAGCTTTACCTAAAAGAAGCGGGACATAAACTCATCAATGGCCGTTGTGTCTTCATAGCTGCCGATAATGACGAACAGCAGGAAAGGCACCGCGATGACCGCGATCAGCAGGCCTTTGCCGAAGTAGAGGAGGAATCTGGTCAACAAGCTCATACTTGATCACCCCTTCGAAATTCTTAATATTCTTCAGAGCGAAATACGGATTCATGACGATTACCGAACCAGCAAAAATAATAACCTGAGCTTGGCGAATGTTTTTCTAAAGAACGGGCCGTGTTTTTAGTGATTGAAAAAAGACTCTGATCAGAATCGCTTCTGATAAGAGTCGGGAGCTGCTGCGGTCTGAAAGCCGCAAAGCTTCTGATTCATTCGTCTTGTTCAATATATGCCTGAAGGCAGGGTGTAAGAACGGCGCCAGTCGCCGGGACCGGTAAACAGAATATGAAAAGAGGATTGACAGTTTAAAACCTCAGTGATATGTTAACCGGCAAAACCGAAGAAATTAGGAGGTTGAAGCATTCATGTCCTTTGATCCTCTGTATCATCCGTATCCTTCCTACCGGCTGCCGGTTTATGCCAATAGAGGCATGGTGGCCACCTCACAGGCGCTTGCCGCAGCGGCAGGCATGGACATTCTGAAGCGCGGGGGCAACGCCATCGATGCGGCGATCGCCACCGCCGCGGCGTTGACGGTTGTGGAGCCTTGCTCCAATGGAATCGGTGGTGACGCCTTTGCCCTTGTGTGGACGAAAGGGCAGCTGCACGGGCTGAACAGCAGCGGTCCCGCACCAGCCTCGATCTCGATCGAGGCGGTAAAAGCGCTCGGGCATCGCGAGATGCCGCGCTACGGTGCGGTTCCGGTGACGGTGCCCGGCACGCCGGCGGCCTGGGCGGAGCTGTCCCGCACCTTTGGCCGGCTGCCGCTGGCCGAGACGCTGGAGCCGGCCATCCGCTACGCGGAGGATGGCTACCCGGTATCGCCCACGGCCGCGGCCAACTGGCACGCCGCCTTCCGGCGCTACAGCACGCTCGAAGGCGAAGAATTCGCGCCATGGCTGAGCTTGTTTGCGCCTGGCGGCAAGCCGCCTGCGGCCGGCGAGATATGGCGCTCGCCCGACCATGGGCGGACGCTCCGCCTGATCGGTTCGACGGAAGCGGAAGCGTTCTACCGCGGCGAGCTGGCAGAGATCATCGACGGGTTTATCTCCAGATCGGGTGGCTTTTTGTCCAAGGAAGATCTGGCTGCTTTTAAGCCGGAGTGGGTGAAGCCGATGTCGGTGTCGTACCGCGGTTACGACATTTGGGAGATTCCCCCGAACGGACAAGGCTTGATCGCCCTGGTTGCGCTCAATATTTTAAAGGGATTTCCCGCAACGTCCCAGGAATCGCCTGAGTCTTACCACCGCCAGATCGAGGCGATGAAGCTGGCGTTCGCAGACGGTGCCCGGTACATAACGGATGCTGCGCATATGTCCGTAGATCCGCAGGTTTTATTGACGGAAGAATACGGAGAGCTTAGAAGAGGGCTGATCGGCAGCGAGGCGCTGGTTCCGGCGGCAGGCGAGCCGCGGGCGAGCGGAACGGTATACTTGGCGACGGCAGATGGGGAAGGCAACATGGTCTCTTTTATCCAAAGCAACTATACCGGCTTCGGTTCGGGGATCGTCGTTCCTGGTACGGGGATCGCTCTCCAGAACCGCGGACTGGAATTTTCGCTGGAGGAGGATCATACCAACCGCTTGCGTCCGGGAAAACGTACGTACCATACCATTATCCCAGGATTTATCACTAAAGGAGCACAGCCGGTTGGCCCCTTCGGCGTGATGGGCGGGTATATGCAGCCGCAAGGACATGTCCAAGTGGCGATGAATCTGATTGATTACGATCTTCATCCGCAGGCAGCGCTCGATGCCCCGAGATGGCAGTGGGTGAAGGGGAAGACTGTGTCGGTTGAGCCTCACTTTCCGATGCACATGGTCAGACGTCTTCAGCGTATGGGACATGACGTTCAGGTTGCTCCTGACTTCAGCTCGTTTGGGCGGGGGCAAATCATCTGGAGAGATCCGGATACCGGTGTGCTGTGCGGAGGAACCGACCCCCGGACCGATGGGGGAGTCGCTGTCTGGTAAAGCCTTTCCAGCAAGAGGTTCGCCCAATAGGGGACCCACTAGAGACGGATGTGAAGCCGCCAGCATGAATGTTGGCGGTTTTTTTCCGTTACCGCACCAGCTCGCAATGGCGTTCACGGCTTCACCGAGCAATATCGTCCAATCCAGCGGGTGAGCTTTCTGATACCCTTACAGAGTAACCAAGAAGGAGGTGGCGGCATGCCGGACGAAATTCGAACGGTTTATTATGACGCTGGCCTGCAGGTCGAGGCATACCGATTTGTAGGCGTCAAACAGAAATTCCCGCCTCATTTTCACGACTATTACGTGATCGGGTTTATTGAAGGCGGACAGCGCTATTTGGCATGCCGGCAGCAGGAATACATCATCCATCCGGGCGATATCATCATTTTTAATCCGCGTGATGTTCATACCTGCGAGCAAGTGGACGGCCGTGCGCTGGATTACCGCTGTATTAATATCCAGCCTGAGCGCATGATGGAGATCGTGCAGGAGATAACGGGCCGAAGCGATTTGCCGGTTTTTACACAAACCGTTCTGTGCCAAAGCGAGTTTGCCCCTTCGCTACAGGAACTTCACGCCATGATCTGTGAGGGAGAACCGGACTTTATCAAGGAAGAGCGGTTCTTTCTGCTGATGGGGCAGCTGTTTCAGGAGTATTCGGATACCCCGGCCGACGGCTTCTATGAAGTGGGAGTGGGCTTTCAGGACGTCTGCGATTACATGGAAGCGAACTTCGCAGGGGCCGTTTCGCTGGATGAATTAAGCGCATTGGCAGGGCTGAGCAAATACCACTTTTTACGCTCGTTTACCCGGGAACGGGGCATATCGCCGTACAGCTATTTGGAGACGGTGCGAATCGGACACGCCAAGAAGCTGCTGGAGCAGGGAGTACCTCCGGCCGACACGGCGCTGCAGACCGGGTTCAGCGATCAAAGCCATTTCAGCAACTTTTTCAAGCGTTTCATTGGACTGACGCCGCGTCAGTATATGCGTATTTTCATAGATGAACGACAGGTGGAGCGCATCCCGCCAGTGAAAGGGGTCAAAGGCGTATGAAGCTGACCGAAAACCGGACTGCAGGCCACCTGACCGCTTTATTGACGATTCTGATTTGGGGAACGACGTTTATTTCGACCAAACTGCTCCTGACCGATTTTGAGCCCTTCGACATTTTGCTGCTGCGTTTCGCGATCGGATATTTGGCACTTCTCGCCGTTCATCCCCGAATCATCCCATTCCGGAGAATCAAGGAAGAGCTGTTGTTTGCAGGCGCAGGGCTTTGCGGGGTAACCTTGTATTTTTTGCTGGAAAATGTGGCGTTGACGTATACGCTTGCCTCCAATGTCGGCATCATTGTCTCGGTCGCCCCTTTTGTCACGGCATTAACCGCCAGACTTATCTTAAAAGAAGGGCGGCTGGACGGGCTGTTTTTCGCAGGTTTTGTGGTGGCCATGAGCGGTGTCGTCCTTCTTATGCTGCAGGGAAGCTACATGCTGAAGCTGAATCCGCTCGGGGACTCTCTGGCTGCACTGGCGTGCGTGTTTTGGGGAATTTATTCAATTCTGACGCGCAAGATAAGCCGGCTGGGCTATCCTATCATCGCTTGTACGCGGCGGATCTTTTTCTACGGGTTGCTCTTTATGCTTCCGATTTTATTCACCCAGGGCTTGCCCGGTAATCTCCAGCGTTTGTCTGACGGCGCCAATTTGGCCAATCTGCTGTTTCTTGGGCTGGGCGCATCGGCGTTATGCTTTGTCACCTGGAATTGGAGCGTTGGTGTACTAGGGCCCGTGCAAACAAGTGTATACATCTATCTGGTTCCGGCCATCACCGTGGCTGCGGCGGTCCTCGTCCTCCATGAGAATATAACGGGAATTGCACTCTGGGGCGCGTTGTTAACCGTTGCCGGACTGGTTCTTTCCGAACGAAGGGGAGTTCAAAAGAGAGGAGGCCTGCACAAAAGAACATCTAACAAGCCCTTGTGAAATACAGGTCACCCCAAAAATCGATTGCCAGCCCTGAACTGCCATGATATATTGATAATGATTCTCAATATCAATTACATAGGGGTGGATTTCGTTGTTTAAATTTTTAAGACCATACACACTGATTATGTGTGTGTTGGGAATAGCCTTGCTGCTGGGAGCCTGCGGCAGCAGCGGATCCGGTGCGGGTTCAGGAACGGTGGGAGGCGGAGGAGAGGCGGGTTCCTCCTCATCAGCAGAAGCATCTGCATCCCAAACCGGCGGACAGGAGTCTTCAGGAACGGGTAAAACGGTTACCTTCCATGCAGGCAACGGCGATGTTCAAGTACCGGAGCATCCGCAGCGGATCGTCGATTTGACGAATTTCTATACGGGATATTTCCTGGAACTAGGCGTCAAGCCGGTTGGTATTTTGGAAGGCGCCATGGAGAATCCGTATTTCGAGGGCATGCTGGACGGCGTCGAAAGCATCGGTAACGAGCCTTCGCCCGAGAAGATTTTGTCGCTGAAACCGGATCTGATTATCACTTATACGGGGACGGACGGAATCGATAAGCTGGAGCAAATTGCCCCGGTCGTCGCCATCGAATACGGCAAGAAGAATTATAAGGATCAGATGATCGACTTCGGCAAATTGACCGGTAAAGAAGCAGAGGCAAAGGCTTGGGCCGAGCAGTGGGAAAACAAGATCGATGAATTGAAGCCGAAGATCCAGGAAGCGGTAGGCAGCAAAACGGTGTCCATCCTGAATCCTTATGCCAAAGGGTTATATGTGTTTGGACATAACTACGGGCGCGGCGGGGAAATCATTTATGGCGAATTCGGCTTGAAGGCGCCGCCGGAAGCGCAGAAGGAAGCGATTGACAGCGGGACCGGCTGGGCTACGATCTCTATGGAGACGCTCCCCGAATTTGCCGGAGACATCATTTTCACATGTCCGTGGTCTGGAGACACAAGCGACCCGAACATCGTCTATGACAATCCGGTGTGGAAAAGTCTGCCTGCGGTTAAAGCGGGTCATGTGTTTCAGTTGAATCCGAAGGCGGACACGTATAACGACCCGGTCTCATTGGAAGCTCAGCTTAAGTTCATATCGGACAGTCTGCTGTCCGTTAAATAAGATGTTGAAGTAAGCTCTGCAGCTGCGAATAAAAACGCACCCTGCGGAGCTTTTTTCTTAGAACAAGGACGCTTGCTATAGCTTCCGGCTATAACTAGATATAGTTATTTCCAGTTATACGGCTGCAGATGTTACGTGTTATCTTTTTGATAACAATTTTAACAATTTGCAAAGGGGTAAATGAAGATGGCACAAAGCAGCAGTTTGGGATACCCGCGCATCGGCGCAAACCGGGAGTGGAAAAAGGCGCTGGAGGCGTTTTGGTCCGGTAAAATCGAAGAATCGGAGCTGCACGCTCAGCTGCAGGAAATTCGTTTGGGTCATCTGAGCAAGCAGCGGGAAAAAGGAATCGACCTGATTCCGGTTAACGATTTCAGCTATTATGATCACGTGTTGGATACGGCAGCCATGTTCGGGATTATACCGGAGCGTTTCGAATACACCAGCGGGCCGGTGCCCGTATCCGTTTACTTCGCGATGGCAAGAGGAACCAAAGGCGCCACCGCCTGCGAAATGACCAAATGGTTCAATACGAACTATCATTATATCGTGCCGGAACTGGGCGGCATCACGCCGGTCCTTACCGAAAATAAGCCGCTTCTGGCTTACCGCGAAGCCAAGGACAAGCTTGGCATCGAAGGAAAACCGGTGATCGTCGGTCCGCTCACTTTCCTGAAGCTGTCCAAAGGGTACAGCGCATCGGAAACGGACGCCTGGCTTGAGCGGCTGCTACCGCTGTACGCGCGGATCTTGAAAGAGCTGGAGCAGGAAGGCGTGAACTGGGTGCAGGTCGATGAGCCGATCCTCGTCACGAAGCTAAGCGATGAAGACATCAGCCGCCTGTGGAAGATTTACCAAACGCTCAAAGATGCGGCGCCAGGCGTAAAAATCATGCTGCAGACTTATTTCGAGGCTGTGGAACGTTATCAAGAAATTACGCAGCTCCCGGTTGATGGCATCGGGCTGGACCTGGTCCACGGGCTGGCAGGGAACCGGCAATCCATCCATGACTTCGGTTTCCCGCAGGATAAAGTGCTCGGAGCAGGTGTTGTCGACGGACGCGGCATTTGGAAAGCATCCCTGCGTGAAAAGCTCGATCTGCTGAACGAGGTCGCCGAGGTCATACCTTCTGAACGGCTGGTTATCCAATCCTCCTGCAGCCTGCTGCACGTACCGGTCACGGTCCGGGCCGAAACCAAGCTTCAGCCGGAACTCCTGGGGGCGCTGGCATTCGCTGATGAGAAGTTGGAAGAAATCGTGCTGCTCAGCAGAGCCGTTCAATCCGGAGAATCGGTGATCTCCGCGGAGCTGGCTAGCAGTGAAGCAGCGGTTTCCGCGCTCAAACGTTCCGGCGAACGCAACCGCACCGATATCCAGCAGGCGGTAGCCGCTGTCAGTGCGGAGCCTGCGCAGCGCGAGGTTGCTTTTGCGCAGCGCCGCGACATTCAGCATGACCGATGGCAGCTGCCTATTCTGCCAACGACGACTATCGGCAGCTTTCCGCAGTCGGCGGAGGTGCGCAAGGCACGCCAGCTGTGGCGCAAAGGCGAATGGAACGCCGAGCAGTACACGAATTTTATCCAGGAACAAATCGATCTCTGGATTCAGCTGCAGGAGGAAATCGGGCTCGATGTGTACGTTCACGGCGAATTTGAGCGAACGGACATGGTCGAATTTTTCGGGGAAAAGCTGGCGGGATTCGCCTTTACGCAGAACGGCTGGGTTCAATCCTACGGTTCCCGATGCGTCAAACCGCCGATTATTTTCGGCGACGTTGCTTGGGAGAAGCCGATGACGGTCAAGGAGACGGAGTATGCCCAGTCCAAAACGAAGCAACCCGTCAAAGGTATGCTCACCGGACCGATCACCATTATGAACTGGTCGTTCGTCCGCGACGACATCAGCCGCGAACAAATCGCTTACCAATTGGCTTACGCATTACGTCAAGAGGTTGAGGCGCTGGAGAAAGCCGGCATCGGCATGATCCAGGTGGATGAGCCGGCTGTTCGTGAAGGGCTTCCGCTGAAGGAACAGGACCAGAAAGGTTATCTCGAATGGGCGGTGAAGTCGTTCCGGCTGACCACGTGCACGGTGCAGAATGCAACGCAAATCCATACCCATATGTGCTATTGCGAATTCCATGACATGATCGATTCGATTATTGCGATGGACGCGGACGTCATTTCCATCGAAACTTCACGGAGCCATGGAGAGCTGATTCAAAGCTTCGAGGAGAATACTTACCCGCTGGGTATCGGCCTCGGCGTTTACGATATTCACAGTCCACGCGTTCCCGACGTGGAAGAAATGACCCGGATGATCGACCGTGCTCTGCGGGTGCTGGATCCGAAGCTGTTCTGGATCAATCCGGACTGCGGACTCAAAACACGGGGAATCGGGGAAACGGTTGCCTCGCTGCGGAACATGGTCGAAGCTACGCGCCTTTCCCGCGAGAAATATGCTTTGAAGGTATAAATGGATATGACCCAAAATGCGTTTCATTGCCGCGATGCTTAGAGTACATCCAAGAGAACGGTAAGGCTGACTATGAATCTTCCGCCGTTTTCATCCATTTTATAGACTTGCCCTCACCTCTCTGAACATAGCGCATCTATTGATAGAGAAGGGAGGTGAGCAAGGATGCCTATTGTAACGCCTTACCAGAACAGCTTGCGGTATACGTCCACCATCGGGTCAGGGACCGGGACAGGGGCTGCGTTTACCGTTGCAGCCACGGCATTTACGAACGATGCGGGCACGGCGGCGACAGCTTTTCCAGGAGCGTATAAATATTACAACCTGTTTATCAACGGAATGCTCCAGACAGCGGATACGTCCTCGGTCACAACGACCGCCATCACCATACCTGGAGGTGATGTTCTGGACGGAGGAACTCCTCTTGTCGTTCAGTTCGTCGTCTCCTAACGGTATATCGCAGCACCAACATTGCAATGAACCGTCCAGATCCTTCTGGGACGGTTTTTTGCGTCTATCCTTTAACTAGTTTCATGATATATTAATAGAACACATGCGACAGAAACAAAGCTTCGATCTATTATTGTTGAAGCCGATTCGGGGGTTGGATCATGAGATTAGAGATCAGAAGACCAAAGGCAGCGGATGTCGAGGCGATACATACGTTTTTTAGACTCGTTATCACGGATACGTTTGAGAAGGAAGGCATAGCCGACCTGCATGAAGATATCGAACATGAAATCGCTTCCAAGCATGATTATCTTCACCGGGATTTGGAATCGCAAGGCCATCATCGCTATTTTCTTATCGCATGGATGGAGGGCAGGATCGTTGGTACGATCGAGTGTGGACCTTCCAGCTCCCTGATCGATGAATCCACCGGTCATGCGCTGAGAGATGTGGTTGAAGTCGGGACCGTACTGGTTCATCCCGAGCTTCATGGCCAGGGCATCAGCAGCTCGCTGTGGAGCGCCATTCTGCTCACCCTTCAAGCGAGAGGTATCTCGCAATTCTGCTTGGACAGCGGGTACCGGAACGCCCAGCGCATCTGGACCCGGAAATTCGGCGAGGCGGACTATGTGCTGGACCACCATTGGGGAGAGGGACAGCATCATATGATCTGGTCCCGACAAATCGAAGATACCCCCATCACGTTCAAAATATAATATCACTGATGTCCCTGGATCGCTCCTTCCAGCCGTTTGCCGGCCTGGCGGGACCGGTCTTTTTTTGATCTTTACAGGATGCATAACCCGATATTTTTTAGTTATAAGCATTTTATACACGGTCCGGATGTCCGGATCAGGGATACAATAAATGTACAAAACATACAGGAGGCGGTACGCATGCGGCAACACTATATCGAAATGAAACCGAAAGGATCTAATCTTATGAAACCTGTGAGGTTACAGCGATATGAACGATACAATAAATATTGGAGTTTTGGCCCATGTTGACGCCGGCAAAACGACTCTGACGGAGCAAATTCTGTATCAGGCGGGGGTGATCGAGAAGGCGGGATCGGTCGACCAAGGCAGTACGATCACCGACTCTTTGGACATGGAACGGAGAAGGGGGATCACCATCAAAGCGGCAGCCGTGTCGTTTATACTTGGTGATCTGAAGGTGAATTTGATCGATACGCCGGGACACGCGGATTTCATATCCGAAGTCGAGCATTCCCTGGGCGTCCTGGACGGCGTGATACTGGTCGTATCTGCGGTTGAGGGAGTGCAGGCACAGACGCGGGTGTTGATGCGGACACTGCAGGAGCACGGGATTCCGGTCCTGTTTTTTGTCAATAAAATCGATCGGATGGGGGCGGATTTCATTCAGGTATGCGCCTCAATCCGCGAATTGCTGGATGACCGCATCTGCGAGGTGTCCATAGCCGACCACGAGGGAACCGAGTCGGTTCAGGTGGTCCAGGCGGATCCTGCAGTTTCCGGCTGGATCGAGGTGCTGGCTTTGGGCAGCGAATCGCTTATGGAGGATTTTGCCCAGGATGCAGCAATTTCCGAAGACCGGCTGCGGCAGGAGCTTGGCAGACAAAGCCGGCAGGGGCTTGCGTTTCCGCTGTTTGCCGGATCGGCGGCGAAAGGCTTGGGGGTTCGGGAGCTGCTCTCCGGACTTTCCTATTTTTTTCCTGTCCAAGAATCGCAGATACTGACCACCCTGCCGCTGACAGGTCTGGCTTTCAAAGTGATCGTCCAGGCAGGCGGGGAAAGGCTGGTTTTTGTCCGATTGTTCGGCGGACGGCTTCAAGCCCGGGCTGAAGTGACAGTCATTGCGCAGGATGGCTTGTTGGAACGGATCAAGATCAAGCAGCTGTACGGGCTGATGGATGGCGAAAGAAAACCGGTTCAGCACGTTGATGCCGGAGATATCGCTATTTTTGGCAGCGAACATGTTCAGGTGGGGGACGTGATCGGCTGCGTATCGGAGAGCATGAAGGTATTCCGTTTTCAAAAGCCTCCGATTCAAGTACAGGTATCGGCGGTTCGGCCGGAAGACGGACATCCGCTTCATCTGGCGCTGAGCGAACTGACCGTGGAAGACCCGTTTTTGCAGTACGTATACGATGCCCACACCCACGAAAATATCATCCACGTCTTCGGCAAGGTCCAGCAGGAAGTGCTGCTCGAGACCCTGCGTGAGAAGTATTCGATTGAGGCTGCTTTCTCGGCACCTCAAGTAATCTGTATCGAAAAACCGGTATCTTCCGGGGAAGCCGCGGAAACCATCGGCGAGCCGGACAACCCGTTCTGGGCAACCGTCGGATTCCGCGTCGAGCCGGGGCCTGCGGATTCCGGCCTGGTGTACCGTTTGGAAGTTGAACTGGGCTCGCTTCCCCTGTCGTTTCAAAAGGCGATCAGGGAAACCGTAGCGGAGGTCCTGCGGGAAGGTCTACACGGATGGGGCGTGACCGATATCACGGTTACCCTAACCGACACCGGTTACAGCAGTCCCGTATCCACGGCGAAGGACTTCCGTCTGCTGACACCGCTTGTACTAATGAAGGCGCTGGATCGGGCAGGGACACAAGTCTATGAACCGGTCAGCGAGCTCCAGATCAGCCTTCCCGAATCCAGTATCAGCAAAGTGCTGTTCCGTATCACGGCACTGGACGGGACGTTTGAGGAACCAAAATTCGATCGCGGCAGTGTTTACGTCACGGGAACGATTCCGGTGCGAAATGCTGACGTATTGAAAACCGAACTGCATGGGCTGACCGGCGGGGCAGGCGTCATGTCGGTAAAGCCAGGCGGTTACGTTCCCGCCGTATCGCCCACGCCCGTCAATCAACGGAGGCAGTTGAATCCGCTCCATCGCGGCGATTACATGCTGCACATTAACAAGGTCAGATAAACGTCTGTCGGCATCATTTCACAGAAGACAGACCGCGTTTAGCAGAGGTTTTTCTTGCGATCATAGGATGGTTCAGCTTCGCTGAAAATTTTTATATTCTATGAACTTCAAATATACGTTTCATCCACGATCCGAGGTTCCCGGCGAACGTCGGATTGTTGGCATGCCGTCGGAGGCAGACACGGAAGAACTGATTCTGAACCCTGAATATGACTCATATCGTTAGATGGCACAACGTTTCAGCTGCTGCAGATTTGCCGTACAATCCATTCTTTGTAGAGAGGTGAAATGGTTTGAAAGGAAAAGCATTCAAAGTACTCATGAGCTGCATGCTGCTGCTAGGTCTGCTTCCGTGGCGCGCATCCGCAGAGACAGCCCCTGAATCCGTGATTTATGGCGGCGGTCCGTTCTATGCAGGGGGAACCGACACGATGAACACGCTGAAAGCATCCGGGTTCTCGACGGTCATGCTCTGGACCATCCATGTCAACAGCAACGGGGATCTGGTGTATAACGATCAGCCGGTGGTATCTAACGGCAGCTATATCGGCAAAGCGTCATGGCCCGCCGAGTTGGCCTCGCTTAAGCAGGCCCCCACCTCGGTGAATCGTCTTGAGATCAGCGTCGGTTCATGGGGCGTGAGCGATTTCCAGAACATCAAAAACCTCGTGGCCTCCCAAGGGACGGGAACCGGAAGCATTCTGTACAAAAACTTCGCCGCGTTAAAGTCGGCGCTTGGGGTCGATGCGGTGAGCTTTGACAACGAGGACTTATACGACGTCAATTCGGCGGTCGCATTTGGCAAGATGCTGTCTGGGATGGGCTTAAAGATAACGCTGTGCCCTTATACCAACGTCAGCTATTGGCAGAACGTCAAATCCCAGCTGGGGTCTAGCGTGGACCGCGTGTACCTCCAGGTGTACGACGGTGGAGCGGGGAATAATCCGGCATCCTGGAACAGCCAGCTCGGGATCACGGTGATGCCGGGCTTGGACAGCAAGACGTCCAGCGGCGGCAACACACCTGCCCAAGTCAACACCCGGATGAGCGCCTGGAAATCGTCGGCGGGTATCCAGGGCGGTTTTATCTGGTATTATGACGCCATTTTGAATAATCCGAGCGGAGGCTCGGCGGCGGACTATGCGGCGGCGATCAACAGTGCGCTGGGCGCACCCGCCTCCGGATCGCTGACGACGGGCGGCACGGTATCCGCCAGCGCTTCGGGAAGTCCATCCGGCGAAGAGAAGGAGAAGGCATTTGATGGAAGCAGCTCAACGAAATGGCTGATATTTACGAATGCCGGCTGGATCCAGTATCAGTTCGGCGGCGGGGCATCACATATCGCCACTTCCTACTCGGTAACGTCGGCCAACGATTTTCCAGCCAGGGATCCGAAAAATTGGTCGCTTCAGGGATCGAATAACGGCACGAGCTGGACGACGCTGGATACCCAGACGGGCCAAACCTTCGCAAGCCGTTTCCTGACGAAGACGTATACCTTCAGCAACTCGAACGCTTATTCGTATTATCGGCTCAACGTGACAGCGAACAATGGAGGTGCGGAGCTGCAAATCGCCGAAATCGGCCTGTATCCTTAACCCGGTAACCAGGCACCGTCAGTGTTCGTTCGAAGCTGGCGGTGCTTTGCATCATTCACGTTTTATTTTGCCCATTTCATCCGATAACCGGTCCAATTTATGATTCAGCGCTTCCAGCTTCTTGTTGTAATGCCGGTAGGTGAAATAGCCGATCACCGCTTTGCACAGAAAAAAGACAACCGCGGCAATGACGATCAAGAAATAATTGTGGGCGAGATGTCTGATCCAGCTGTTAATCGCATGTATATTCATGTACCAGCTTCCTTTGTCCTTGTAGTGAGTATACATCAGCCATTTCCAAATCCGAGTTTTTATATCCGCTGACTACAGGGCGATTGGGAAAATAAGCAGTACACGCAAGGGGGGCTTTTTATTGGTGCCGTTATTCTGTGAAATCGTGACAGCGTCGCCAGCAAGTTGTCGTTATATTGCATTGTTCGAATGCGCTTCCATTTCTATAATGGGGATGACATAAATAACTGCTGAGATGAAGCCGACAAGCCGTATGGAAGTATCCTTACAGTACCGTATTTTATTGAGGAGGCTGTGTACATGAGCAAAGTTCGCGTAGGCATTATCGGCACGGGAGGCATCGCCGCTTGGCATGCCAGACAGCTGCTGGAACTACCGGAGGTTCAAATTACAGCTTTGACGGACACCAGCGACAAGAATCGGAATGCATTTGTGGAAAAATTCGAGCTTCGTGAAGCCCGCCAGTTCTCGGATTATGAGGACATGCTGGCACAGGCAGAGCTTGACGCGGTGGTGATCTGCTCCCCGCACACCCAGCATTTTCAGCAGGCGCAGGATGTGCTCAGCAGTGGTCGGCATGTTCTGATCGAGAAGCCGATGACCTGCTCCTCGGCCGAGGCCGAGCTGCTGATTCACACCGCCGAGCAGGCGGGGAAAATTTTGCAGGTATCGTATCAGCGTCACTTTCAACCCGAGTTTCTGTACATAAGGGATGCGATCGCGAGCGGCGTTATCGGTAAAGTCACCTCGGTTACCGCCTCACTGTATCAGGAATGGAGACAGGGGACGCCCGGTTCCTGGCGCCAAGACCCAGCGTTATCCGGCGGCGGCTTCCTGATGGATTCCGGCAGCCACATTATCGATGTGCTGCTCTGGACCACTGGAATGACGCCGGTTGATGTCAAACCGCAGCTGCATATGCACGGTGCGCCGGTCGAGATCGATACCTTCACCTCGATCCGGTTTGCCGAAGGCGCAGTGGCGGGATTGAACCTGGTCGGCTACGCTCCTTGCTGGCATGAAACCTTCGTATTCTGCGGCGAGGACGGCGGTATCTTCTATGACAACGGAAAAATTACGCTGCGGCGGCTGAAGCAAGAACCCGTCGTCCCGGAACTGCCGGAGCAGACGACGAACCAGGACAAGAGCTTCATCGACGCGATCTTGGGGCGGCACGAAGTGCTGGTTCCTGGTGAATTCGCCCTTAAGGTTGTTAAACTGTCCGAGATGATCTATCAGGCGGCCGGCTATGTTCCGCAGGCTGCGGCTATGACAGAGGAGGAAAATGTCTAATGAGCAATCCCATCGGAATGCGAATTCCACCCAAAATCGGTGCGGAAGGAATACGACAAACCGCGCTGTGGGCAGCGGAAGCCGGACTTGATATTCTGGATGTCCCGCAGCTGACTCCGGAAGTGAAACAGGCATGCGAGGAGGCAGGCATCGGGATCGGATCGGTCGATGCGCAGCAGACGGCAAAGCTTCTGAGCCGCGATGAGACCGTGCGAGCGGCGGCCGTGACCTCAGTAAAACAGCAGATGGATGGCATCTCGGAGCTCGGTGGCAGCGTGATGTTTATGTGTCTTGTCCCGGAAGACCATTCGCTGCCCCGCAGGGAAGGCTTCGCCATCTGGAAGGAGACGTTCCCCGAGCTTGTTCGCCATGCCGAGGAGAAAGGCGTTTATATGGCGATCGAAGGCTGGCCTGGCCCGGCACCGTATTATCCGACGCTGGGATGTACGCCGGAAATGTGGCGAGCCATGTTCGAAGCGATCCCTTCCCGGCATTTCGGACTCAACTATGATCCGTCCCACCTGGTCCGGCTGGGCATCGACTATCTCCGCGCATTAAGCGAATTCGGGGAGCGGGTCGTTCATTGCCACGGCAAGGACACGGAAATTTTGCACGATGAGCTGTACGAATGCGGAGTCATTCCGGCAACCTTCGGTGAGAAATACGGCTTCTCCGAAGGTTCATGGCGTTATACGATCCCGGGACATGGCGAAGTGGAGTGGAGCAAGGTTGCAGTAAGGCTTGACCGGCTTGGCTACCGAGGAGCGGTAAGCATAGAACTTGAAGATCACCGCTTCTGGGGATCGATTGAGGCGGAGCGGCAGGGAATCGTGAAAGCTGCCGAGCATCTGGCTTTATATTTTAAATGATTTCGGTCACCTATATCTGTTCTTCAACAATGAAGGATACTTATGGAATTCAATCCCGCCATCTCGTATGGCGGGATTATTATTTTCCTGTATCCTTGCCCTTATTTCCTGTGGTAACATCGGAATAAGAATGTCCGGACCGTGACGGCTCCGGCTAACCACACATGATTTGGAGCCTGCAACCTTATGGGAACACCCTACTCCGCTGTCCTGACTCTGATCGTTACCTCCGGTGTTTTAAATCTTCTGATGGGATTATATGCCTTGTCGGGAAGGTCCAAGCTCACCATGGTACGAACCTTTTTCGTGTTCAGCCTCCTGGCAGCCATTTATACATTCGGGTCCGCTCTTGAACTTGCCAGCGGTTCGCTCGAAGAAGTCAAATTTTGGATTAAGATCGAATATTTGGGCATGCCGTTCCTGCCACCACTAAATCTGCTCATCATTATGTCTTATCTCGGTATGGAACGCTATTTGGGAAGGCGTCTCAAGACCGCCATGTTCATCATTCCCGTTGTCACGCTGCTGCTTGTCTTGACAAATGATTGGCATCACTTCTACTACCGCGACATCCTACTCCGGGCAGGAACGTCCAGTCTTAAAGCGGATGTGGTGGCAGGTCCTTGGTACATTATTCAGGGGGCCTACACGTTCGGCTGCATGATCGGCGGCGTCGTACTGCTGCTAAGGAACTGGCGGCGCATGCCGTCATACCGTTTCCAACTCGGCACGATGCTGATTGGCCTGGTGCTGCCGCTTGCCGGAGATTTTCTTTACCTGGGCGGCATAACCCCTGAAGGGATGGATCCGATTCCGGTAATCATGACGGTGACCTCAGCGCTATATTTATGGGCGCTTATGTCCAAAGGGTTGTTCCACGTCGCTCCGATTGCCCGGGACAAGCTGTTTGCCAGCATGCGCGACGGCGTTCTGGTGCTCGACAAGGACAACCGGCTGGTCGATTACAATCACGCCGCCGGCTCCATGATTCCCGAGCTAGGCACCTCATCCATCGGGAATCCGCTGGAAGGGCTATGGGAAAGGCACGCCGCAGGGACGCTGCTTCATTACGATTTGGATGCGGACAGCGGTTCGGGGGCAGATATCCAGGAATTGAACTGGCATATCGCGGATCGGGACTTCAAATATCAAATCCGTACGTCTGTCATCCGCAATCGCGGCGGGCAGGCAGCAGGGCGGCTGATCGTGCTGATCGACGTCACCGAGAAAGCGCGTCTTCAAGAAGAGCTTCGCCAGCTGGCTTACTATGACGGGTTGACGCGGATTTACAACCGCGCGCATTTTATGAAGCTGGCTAGCAGTCTGCTGCATGCATGCCTACAGCGCGGGGAGCCGATGTCGCTGCTCCTGTTCGACATCGATCATTTCAAGCGGATCAACGACGAGTTCGGGCATGACACGGGTGACGACGCCCTGCTGCACATCGTCGCGGTGTGCCGCAATCAGCTGCGTGCCGTGGACGTGTTCGGCAGATATGGAGGCGAGGAATTTGTGATCGCCCTTCCAGGGCTCAGCCCCGTAGAAGCTGCCGAAACAGCGGAACGCATACGTGCCGCCCTTGCCGGCGGTGGGCCTGGCGTGGCCGGAAGCAGCGGCCGGACGGGAAGCGGGAGACACGGGCCCGTCACAAGCCCGTGCCCGTGCCGGCGGCCTTGCGCGAGGAATGGAGGAGACTTCTGCAAGAGCGCTCCTTGCAGGAGGCGAATCGGCCGAAGCCGGGCTGCGGCGGCTGCTGAAGCTGGCCGACCGGGTTTTGTATGAGGCCAAGCGCGCCGGCAGAGATACGGTGCGGATCGCCGCGGATGCGGAAACTTTCAGCGAATAATTCGTGTAAAAAGCCAGCCCCATGGGGACTGGCTTTTTTGTGTATGAAATAGTGCATATGACGATTACAATTATGAATCAATATCTTCCGTACCTTCTGCCGACATTGTCATGGACGCGTGTGACTGCCGGTATTCCCTGGGAGTCGTGCCCGTAATCTTTTTGAAGAGTCCGTTGAAAAACGCGATGTCTGTATAGCCGACGGCGGCAGAAATATCGTGAATCCGGCGATGGGTCGACCGGAGCAGTCGGCAAGCCTCCTGAATCCGGATCCGCTGCAAATACTTGATGGGCGTAAGTCCGGTATGTTTGACGAACAGCCTTTGAAACTGCCGCTCCCCAATGCCGAGTTCGCCGGCAAGCTCCTCCACGGTTAACGCCCGGCTGAATTGGCTGTGAAGCAAGGACAGCACATGGTCCACGCCGGAGGAGGGGGGCGGAGGTGCCCCTTCCACGGTGGCTTCGTGGATCCGGAGGATGCAGATCATCAGCTGAAGCATGCCAGCGTACAGCGCGGTTTCCCTTCCGGTTCGCTCCACGGCATACTCGCGGTACAACCGTTCAAACCAGCCCTTGGCTTCGCCGTCAAGATCGCGATAGTGCATGATCTCGTTGAACGCCAGAAGCTCTCTCAGCTCATCGCCGCCGGGTACCAATTCCAAAATTTTGGTGGCGTTTTCCATGGAGGTCAGGCAATTATATACGATCAGCTGACGGTCCTTGGCCGTTGAGCCCGGCCGGAAGACATGCGATGCGCCAATCGGAATGACAAACAGGTCTCCCGCAGACACGGGCATCACCTCATCGCCCGTATGGTGATACCCGGTTCCTTCACTGACATAACTCATTTCCAGAAAATCATGATGATGCTCGGTTAACTCATAGGACTCGGCATTGCGGTTCACGAAAATCGAGAAGTCATCCCAATTGTTGAAATATTCCCTGCCGCTCAGCAGCCTTACCGTACGCTTAGGCATGATTTTTATCCTCGCTATGTCGGAATTACCAGGTAAAATGTCGCTTTCACCTAAATTACCCGGGGTGTTAATCATTTTATGATAAATAGGAGGACAGAACAAGATCTGGTCATGAAACTATGGAAAATGACGCTCGGAGAGGTCATGGTGACAGCTGCAGAAAGGCTGGCGGCAGAACTTTTTCCTGATACGGCAGTGCAATTAGGAAGCGTTTCCATGGGGATGGTCGAACTTGATTCAGAAAGGGGATGGAGGTATGGATGTTCATATCGCCGTCGATATCGGGGCTTCAAGCGGGCGTCTCGTTCTCGGAAGGCTGCTGGATTCCAAGCTGGTGCTAAAGGAAATCCACCGTTTTGACAACGGCTTCCGCGAACAGGACAGCTCCCTGTATTGGGATATCGAGCATTTGCTGGAGCAAATTGTTGCGGGTCTGCAGGCAGCCAAGAAGGCCGGCGTCGAGTCCTGTACTTTGGGGATCGATACCTGGGCGGTGGATTATGCACTGCTCGACCGGGAGGGCAAAAGGCTGCGGGAGGTTTACGCGTACCGTGACCGGCGCACGGATTCGGCCCCGGCGGAAGTGGAGAAGCTTATTTCCCGCGAAGCCCTCTATGAGAAGACAGGCATCCAGCAGCTGACATTCAACACGATCTACCAGCTGTTTGCGCATGACCGGGCCGAACGGGCGCGGGCGGATCAAATTCTTCTCGTACCGGATTATCTCTATTACCGGCTATCAGGCAAGCAAATCAACGAAGTAACTAATGCGTCAACTACTCAGCTGCTTAACCTGCAGACCCGGGATTACGATGAAGAGCTGTTGTCGGTATTGGGACTGCGGCGGGAACAGTTTGCCGCGTTAACCGAGCCGGGAACCTATCTTGGAGGGTTGGACCAGGTACTTCAGCAGCAGTATGATTTGCCGTCATGCACCCTCGTCGTGGCGGCGACCCATGATACCGCTTCCGCAGTGCTGGGAGTGCCTGCCCGCCAGGGAAGTTCCTGGGCCTATTTGAGCAGCGGCACCTGGTCCCTGCTGGGCGTGGAGCGGGAGCAGCCGCTGAATACGAAGGAAACGATGAAAGCGAATTACACCAACGAATGGGGCGCTTACGGAACATACCGATTTTTGAAAAATATAACCGGCCTTTGGTTAATCCAGGAGGTCCGCCGACAGGGTGGAGGCCGCTACAGTTTTGCAGAGCTGGTCCAAATGGCCGGGCAATGCGAGCCTTACCGCAGCCTTATCGACTGCAACGATGACCGGTTCCTCAATCCTCCGGACATGGCGGAGGAAATCCGCAGCTTTTGCAAAGAAACCGGGCAGAAGGTTCCGGAATCGGTTGCTGAGGTGGCACGCTGCATTTTCGACAGCTTGGCTTTAAGCTACGGCACGTATTTGGACGAATTGGAAGCGCTAACCGGGGAAGCTATCGAAGTTCTGCACATCGTGGGTGGCGGAGCGAAAAACGAGCTCCTTTGCCAGCTGACAGCGGACGCCACCGGCCGCCAGGTCTGCGCAGGCCCCGTCGAATCCACGGCGCTCGGCAACTTGATGGTCCAGATGATACACGCCGGAGTGTTCCGGGATATACACGAAGCCAGAAGAACCGTCGCTGAATCCTTTGAAGTGACCCGCTATGAACCGGCCCACGTCGTGTCCGGGGTTAAGGAACGTTGGAACCGGATCGTGAAGAAATGATGATGTAACCATATCCAATTCTTGGGAGGTAAGGAACATGGATCAACAAATTCAGAAGAGCTTTGAAGATGCCAAAACGCTGTATGCACAGCACGGGATCGATGTGGATAAAGCTTTGGAGAAGCTGGCGCAGATCAAAATTTCGCTCCACTGCTGGCAGGGAGACGATGTAAGAGGCTTCTTGTTCAGGGATGCGGAGCTTGGCGGAGGAATTGCGGTAACCGGCAGTTATCCGGGACGCGCCGCCACGCCGGACCAGCTGAGAGACGATCTGGAGAAGGCGCTGTCCTTGATCCCCGGCAAGCATAAAGTGAATCTCCATGCGATTTATGCGGATACCGAAGAGAAGGTGGATCTGGATGAGCTTGAGCCCCGCCATTTTCAGCGCTGGGTCGACTGGGCCAAGGAGCAGGGACTCGGTCTGGACTTCAATCCTACGTATTTCTCCCATCCAAAAGCGGCCGACGGCTTTACGCTCAGCCATGCGGACGATGAGATCCGTCAGTTCTGGATCCGCCACGGCAAGGCATCACGCAAGATCGCGGAGCATTTCGGCCGCGAGCTGGGTCAGCCCTGCGTGACCAACGTCTGGGTACCGGACGGCTACAAGGATACGCCGGTCGACCGCTTGTCGCCGCGCCAGCGGCTGCGCGATTCGCTTGACGAGATTTTCAGCGAAGAGATCGATCAGTCATATAACGTCGACGCGGTGGAAAGCAAACTGTTTGGTCTGGGGTCTGAGAGTTATGTTGTGGGCTCGCACGAATTTTATATGGGTTACGCGTTGTCCCGGGGTAAATCGGTCTGTCTCGATGCCGGACATTTCCATCCAACCGAAGTGATCAGCAACAAGCTGTCGTCGATCCTGATGTTCAGCGAACATTTGCTGCTGCATGTCAGCCGTCCCGTGCGCTGGGACAGCGACCATGTCGTCACGATGGATGACGAACTGCTGGAAATCGCCCGCGAGCTGATCCGGGGCGATTTGCTTCCAAGAACGAGCATCGGCCTGGATTTCTTCGACGGCAGCATCAATCACATCGCGGCTTGGGTGATCGGCACCCGCAATACGATCAAAGCGCTCCTTCGGGCTATGCTGGAACCGGTGGATGAGTTGAAGCGGGCGGAGCTTGCAGGTGATTTTACTTCGCGGCTGGCTTTGACCGAGGAATTCAAATCCTATCCCTTCGGGGCGGTGTGGGATTACTACTGCGCTTCGCAGGGGGTGCCGGTGCGCGAGCAATGGCTGAATGAAGTGAAAAGCTATGAGGAGCAGGAATTATCCGCCAGATATAGCGTAGTCCAGAACTCTTAATTTCAGGCAGAGGTCAGGGAAACCGAATAGCGATAGTGCAAAAGCGACGCCACCTCCGGCGTCGTTTTTTCTTATGCCATGAAAAACTATGACCAGCGATTTGCGTAAGCCACTCTGATCGAGCGGCTTAGCGTGGAGCGCAATAATAACGGCGTTGATATTTTGTACCTCGTGGATGTCACGAACCGCAAGCTGTATTATGGAAGAAATTGATTTACGATTTCGGGAAAGCCGCGAACGCTGCGGCTTGTCTTTTTTTTATACACGAATCGGCATGTAACGAACAATGTTCTTTACGTACGGCGTTGGTCGTGATCGAACCAAGGATTCACCCGAAGGACTGCATAGGGAATGCGGTCCTTTTTATTTTACCAGTCAGGAACCACAGCAGCGTGTCAATAGAACGATTTGATGATTTTGGCAATCCTGCACCCTACAAATTTACGCTCTTGCACGAACATTCTTATCTGGGGACACCGGGTGAGATATAATGGGAGCACCAAGTGTGTAAAAGGAGTTCTCGTTATGCGGAAATGGCTCGGTTACCTGGTCCCCCACAAGCTGAAATACCGGTTGTTTGCCCTGTTTGCTCTCGTCATTTTACTCCCGTTCAGTGTGCTGAATTTGTACAACTACCAAAAAATCGAATCGCTCGTCCAAAACAAAATCAGCGAGCAGAGCCATGAACAGCTGGACAATCTGCACCGTTCGCTTGAGGATCAGCTCAGCATTGCGTTCAAGACGCTGATTTTTCTGGAACAGGATTCCGAGGTGAGGCGCATCCTGCAGAAACCGGAAGAGCGTTCGGTCCTGGACAACAAGGAGATTATGGAGGACAAATTCAAAGGACTCAACAACAGCTTTTTCCTGTACAATCCGTCCGTCTATTTCACGCTTCTCGACAACAGCGGCCATGTGTATACGTCTTATCCGCCGAATACATCCCTGAATTACAGCCAGATTGCTTCGAACGCATCCTTCAAGGCGCTTAAAGAGGCCAAGTCTTCGTATCTCTGGGTGTCCGACGACGCCAATTACGTGTCACGGGATGTCAGCAAAAGTCCAAGCCTGCTGTCTTTGTACGCTGAACTGCGGGACCGAAGCAACCAGGCCTACGGCTTGGCGCGCATCAGCATCGATTTTTCCTTCTGGTTTCAATCCATGCTCCAAAAATCCGAAAGCGATCAAGCGTACTTCATTATGACCCGTGCCGGTGAGGTGATCGCCAGGTCGATTCCCGATTCGTCGTTGTCGGACACGGCCGTCAACGAAATCGGAAGCATGCCGCAATGCGGCCATTGGACGGATCAGCAGACCGATTCGCTGGTGAATTACAGCTATTTGTCTTCCCTGGATTGGTACCTCGTGGACCGAATTCCGCTTCACCTGCTGTTCAGGGAGATTGAAACGCTGAAGAAGCAATACTTCGTGACCTTTTACGCCATTACCGCCGCGTTTATTGTGGTTGCCTTCATGATTGCCCATGCGTTTACAAGACCGTTGTCCCATATGCAGATGAAGATGAAAGAAGCGGTCCGTAAGGATCTACGGATCCGGCTGCCCGAGAAGCGTTACAAGGGGGAAATTTTGGAGCTGACCCGGACGTTTAATACGATGATGGTCGATATGAACGGTTTGGTCCAGAGGCTGCGGGTCGAAGAACGGCAGAAGGATGCGGTGCATTTTCAAATGCTGCTGGCCCAGATGAACCCTCACTTTCTGCTGAATACGCTGAATACGATTAAGTGGATCGGCCTGCGCAGCGGAAGCGAAGAAATCGTGGAAATTTGCTTGTCCCTCGGGAAGCTGCTGGAGACGAGCCTTAACTCCGATGTGGACCTGATTCATCTCCGTGATGAAATCGAGCTTACGCGCGCGTTTCTCTATATTCAGCAGGTGAGATATGGGAACCGCTTTCAAGTAGAGTTCAGCTATGATGAAGAGCTGATTTACGCGCTCGTACCTAAGCTGAGCCTGCAGCCCCTGGTGGACAATGCGATCAAGCATGGCATCGGCAATATGGCCGAAGGCGGACGGATTCTGATCCGTATGGGACGCAGCCCGCTGCTCTCGGAGCGGCTCACTCTGGAAGTCGAAGACAATGGCATCGGCATCGATCAGTCCAGCGCAAATCGGGATGAAGTCCGCAAGCGTCCGAGTATCGGATTGCAAAATGTCAGGGAGCGGCTTCGCCTCTTGTTCAAGGACAAAGGGGAGCTTGAGATCATCCCGCTTGAGCAGGGCACGCTGTGCCGGATGCACCTGCCCGTGCTGCTGTCCGAACCTTATGACAATACACGTCAATCGATATCATGATCATTATAGATTGATCAAAAGTTGATTGGACTCATTACCTGGTATGTGGACAGGTTCAAGATAGAGTTATGGCTATCTTTGACTTTTTCTATCTAGTTTTTAAGGAGTGAACACGCATGTGGAAAGTGCTGCTGGTTGAAGACGAAACCTTCGTGAGGGAATCGGTCAAGGAGATTATCCGGTGGGAGGAAATGGGCTTTATGCTCGCAGGCGAGGCTAGCAACGGACTGGAAGCGCTCCCGATGATCAAGAGAGATCCTCCGGACCTGGTGCTGTGCGATATCGTCATGCCGCAGATGGACGGCCTTGAGCTCCTGCAGGAAACGCGGAAAGCCGGTATCGGGTCCAAATTCGTCATGCTGACCTGCATCGGTGACTTTGAATCCATGCGCAGAGCGATGGAATACGGGGCGTCCAACTATATTTTGAAGCTGTCCATGAGCGTTAAGGATCTTCGGGAGACGCTGGTTAAAGTGAGCAGGGAACTGTCTGCCCAGCAAACATCGGTTGAACGGCCGGTTCGGCAGCCGGCGGCCCGGGAGAAGATCACGCACCCTGAAGTGAACAAAATTATGGAGTATATCGAACAAAACTACGATCAGGACATTACTCTCAAATCGCTCGCCCGTTATGTGATGATGGGGGAAAACTACGTCAGCGCCTTGTTTAAAAAGAAAACCGGGGAGACCTTGATCCACTACCTGCACCGGACGAGGGTCGAGAAGGCCATCGAATACTTGAAGACAACGGAACTTCCGGTCAATCGGATCTGCCAGAACGTCGGATTTATGAATGACAACTATTTTATAAAAATTTTCAAACGGATGACGGGGTTGACCCCGAGCCAGTACCGGATGAAGCAATAGAACAAAATGAATGTTCAGTGTCCGGTCATGCGACGCCGAACTGCGTATATCTGTTCCATGGGAATCATGATTCTGTTACTTACGGCAGGACCCGCCGCTTTGCTATCCTTGAGCTGCAACAAACAATCCTATTGGATACGGGGGGCTTCAATTGAGAAAAAAAGGTTGGCTTGCGGGATTCGTATCGTTGGTGATGATCGCGGGCATGGTATCGGGCTGCTCTGGCGGCAGTAAAGGGGACGCCGAAGGGGCAGTTGGCAATGCAAAAACCGCTTCGTCCGCTTCAGGCGGTGCCGTCAAACTGAAAATGTGGGGCGGAGTTCCGCCGGAGGCCGGACCGCAGGAGGTTGTGGACGCCTGGAACAAGGATCACCCGGACATTCAAGTGGAATACGTGCGCTTTGTAAATGACGATGAAGGCAACCTGAAGCTGGATACGGCGATCATGACCGGCCAGGATGTCGATCTGTTCGTCAATTATTCCGCTTCGCAGGCGACGAAACGGGTTACTTCGGGGGCTGCGGCAGATCTGAGCACGTTCACGGACTATAATATTGATGAGAAAATGGGGCCTGAAGCGGCCGGTTGGAAGATTGACGGCAAATATTACGGCGTGCCGACGACGAAAAGCTCGTTTTTCGTAGCGCTGAACAAGGATGCTCTTGATGCGGCCAACCTTCCGGTACCGAAGGATTGGACCTGGGACGACATGAGGGAATACGCCAAGAAGCTGAAGAAAGGCGACGGCTATGGATTCATCCAAAATACCGAGCCGTATGTCGACCCGATCGACTCCGTGCTCGCCAAAGAAGGGTACACCAAACAAGATGGAAGCTCCAATCTGGATCATCCTCTGGTGAGCAAATGGCTGGAAAGCTTGAACGGTATGATGAAGGATGACAAGACGACGCCACCGCTCGGTGAGCAGCTGACGTCCAAAATGCCGGTCGAGCAAATGTTTCTGAGTGGCGAAGTGCCGATGCTGAACATCGGGGCATGGCTGCTCCGCAGTTCCAACAACTTTACCGATTATCCGCGCGATTTCAAAATCGCGTTTGCCCCGGTACCGAGACTTGAAGAAGATGCCGCTAACTATGTGACGCGCGGCGGTCTGGGCGATTATATTTCGATCAACGCCAAGTCCAAGTATCAGAAGGAAGCTTGGGAGTTCCTGAAATGGTACGCGGACGGCGGCATGGCGCCGATGGCGGCGGGCGGGCGTCTGCCTGCATCCAAGGATGCGGATCAGGATACGGCGCTGAAGAGCATGCTGGGCGACAAGGGAGACACCTACGATCAGGAATCCTTGATGTACGTCATGTTCGACAACAAGACGCCGACCTTCGTCCGTACCGTTCCGCAGGAGGTTATGGATCTGCGCTCGCAGGAATACGAGAAGTACTTCCTGGGATCCCAGGACCTGGACGCGACGGTGGCGGCCATGGTCAAACGGCATAACGAATATTTAAAATCCAATCCGCAGCAGTGACATATGGCTATGGATGTGACACGCTCACCTGAAAACAAGGGACGGCCAAGCATGACGGCCGTCCCTTGCTGCATTCCGGATACGTTGATCCCTATATTGATTCGCTTGCTCAATAGATAGAACGATTTGATGAACAGCTGCCGCGAGGGCGTCCTCGCGGCATTTTTTTGCATCATTTTGTGATATGAAGACGGTGGTTTTGTTCCTTCTGCGAAACGTCCCGGCTTGCTAGACTGAGGACATCAAAAACAAGAAGGTAGGCGAAACGCATGAACAACCATTGGATGAGAAGGCAGCGCAGGCTGGGTTACGTCTTCATCGGGCCCAGCATGATCGGCGTGCTGCTGTTCTTTCTCATACCGGCCGCATACTCCCTGGGCTTGGTCTTCACGGATTACAAATTCATGAATCCCAAGGTCGGGTTCGTCGGTCTCGATAATATTACCCGGATGCTGCACGACAAACTGTTCTACCTGTCGCTGAAGAACACCGTGCTGTTCCTTGTGGCGGTACCGGTATCCATTGCGCTCGGTTTTGTCGTTGCGGTCATCCTGAACCAGCGGATCTATCTGAAAAAGCTTCTGCGCGCCCTGTACTTTATGCCGTACATAACGAGCGGGGTGGCCGTCGCGTTTGTCTGGATGCTGCTGTTCCAGCCGAAGCAGGGGCCGATCAACGGATTCCTCCGCGGCATCGGCTTCGAACATCCGCCGGGCTGGCTGTCAACCACCACCTCCTCAATGTTTGCGATCGATATCATTTGGGTCTGGTTCCTGATGGGCTATAACATGATCATTTATTTGGCGGCCCTGCAGGAGGTATCGCCGGAGCTGCTGGAAGCCGCGAAGATCGACGGTGCGCGGGCGGGGCAGCTGCTCCGCAAAATCATCTGGCCTCTCGTCAGTCCCACTACGTTCCTGCTGCTGGTGACAGGAATGATCATGACGATCAAAACGTTCGGCATCATTCAGGCGACGACGCAGGGCGGTCCCGGAAACAGCACGACCATCCTGTCCCTGTACGTCTACCAGAACGCCTTCCGATATTACGACATGGGCTACGCCGCCACGATATCATGGGCGCTGTTCATCATCATCCTGATCATCACGGTGATCCAATGGCTGGGTCAAAAACGATGGGTCCATTATTAAGAGAAAGAGAGGCCTGATACATCATGGAACTAAATAAACGAATGCTGGCCGGCACACCGGGCAGGCTGCTGGTGACGCTGATCATGCTGGCGCTGGCCATCGTGATGGTGATGCCTTTTTTATGGATGATCAGCACGTCCCTGAAAACACCGACCGAGGTGTTCAAATACCCGATCGAGTGGATTCCCGCGCATCCGACGTGGGAGCATCACCTCAAGGTGTGGACCGGACCGAAAAGCTTCGGCACCTATTACCTGAACTCGCTGAAGATTGCCTTCATCGGCATGGCGGGAGCCACCTTCCTGTCCGCCTTCGCGGCATACGGCTTTGCCCGGATCGAATTCAAGGGAAGAAATGCACTGTTCATGCTATATTTATCCATGATGATGATTCCCCCTCAGGTGCTGTTCGTGCCCAAGTTTATCATGTTTGAATGGGCCGGCATCTATAATACGCATCTTGCACTGATTCTGCCCGGGTTGTTCACGATTTTCGGCGTATTCATGCTGCGCCAGTTCTTTCTGTCCATTCCGCATGAGATTTCCGAGTCGGCCTTTATCGATGGAGCAGGGCATTTCCGGATTTTCTTCCGGCTCATTCTGCCTCTCGCCAAACCGGCGCTGGCCACCTTGGCCATCATCGATTTCTCCTGGCAGTGGAACGATTACGAGAACGCGCTGGTCTTTTTGATCGATGAGCGGCTGTACACCATTCCGCTTGGACTTCAGAATTTTATTCTGGAAAATACGGTGGACTACAACGGCATGATGGCCGCGGCGTCTGCGGGCATTGTCCCGATGATCGTCGTGTTTGCGATCGGCCAGCGCTACATTATTCAAGGCTTGACCAACTCTGCGGTGAAAGGGTGAGAAGATGAAAACCGAGACGATATTAAGCGACGTGACTGTCATTGGCGGCGGGCTGGCCGGCGTATGCGCCGCCATTGCGGCGGCAAGGCTCGGCAGCAAGGTCGTGCTTGTGAACAACCGTCCGGTCCTGGGCGGGAATTCAAGCAGCGAGGTGCGGGTGTGGGTGTGCGGGGCGACCGCACACGGCATCAACCGGTACGCAAGGGAGACCGGCATCATGGGCGAGCTGTTCGTGGAGAACCAGTACCGCAATCCGGACGGCAATCCGTACCTGTGGGATTTGGTGATCCTGGAAGCGGTGCGGGCGGAGCCGAACATCACGCTGCTGCTGAATACCGATGTGCATGAAGTCGAGGCGGACGGTCCGGAGGAGAACCGGACGATCCGGTCGGTGACCGGCTGGATGATGGGCTCCGAGCGGCGCATCCGCCTGGAAAGCCCGCTCTTTCTGGATTGTACAGGCGACGGCCTCGTCGGTTTTATGGCCGGTGCCCGGTACCGGATCGGCCGGGAATCCTCCCGTGAATATGGGGAAGCGTGGGCGCCGGATGAAGCGGATGCCATCACCTTGGGCAGCACGCTGTTGTTCTACACGAAGGACGCAGGACATCCCGTCCGGTTCGTACCGCCTTCCTTCGCCAAGGATATTACGCAAACGCCGATCCCGATCAAGCGGGTCATCCGCAGCGGCGACTCGGGCTGCCATTATTGGTGGATCGAGTGGGGCGGCGAACGGGATACGGTCCACGACAATGAAGTCATTCGGGACGAACTGTGGTCGGTCATTTACGGCATTTGGGACTATATCAAAAATTCGGGGCAGTTCGAGGCTGATACCATGACGCTGGAGTGGGTCGGTTCCATTCCGGGAAAACGGGAGTACCGCCGCTTTATCGGCGACTACGTGCTGAACCAAAACGACATCATTGCGCAGGAACCGTTTCCTGACCGCATCGCCTTCGGCGGCTGGTCCATCGACCTGCATCCGCCGCAGGGGATGTATGCCGAAGCCAGCGGCTCCAAGCATATGCACGCAGACGGCATCTATCATATCCCGTACCGCAGCCTGTATTCGGCGAACGTCTTGAATCTGTTGTTTGCCGGCCGCAATATCAGCGCTTCCCACGTGGCGTTTGGGACGACGCGCGTCATGGCGACCTGCGCGGTGATGGGGGAAGCGGCCGGCACCGCCGCTTCGCTGTGCGCGGCGAAGGGTGTTTCGCCGCGCGATATTTACCGCTCACATCTGCATGAGCTGCAGCAGACGCTGCTCCGGCAGGATGCATCCGTCATCGGCCTCAGGCATGAAGACGACCGGGACCTGGCCCGCCTGGCAAAGGTATCGGCAGCGTCGATTCGCGGCAGCATCGGCGTTACCAAGCCGCATTCAGCCTACCGGCTGGAGCGGGATGCCGCAATTTTGTTTCCGGTGGAGCCGGCGATGGAAGGGCTTGAGCTGCTCGTGAACGCGAGCGAAGATACCCGGCTTGCCGTGGAACTGTGGAGCACCGGCCGTCCGGAAAACTACGTTCCGTGCTCCAAAGTGGCTGAAGCCGAAAAGGCCGTCCTCAGAGGCGAAGCGCAGTGGGTATCCCTTCCACTGGCATGGGCGCCGGATACGCCGCAGAATGCTTTTGTCGTCATCCGCAGGAATCCGGATATCAGCTTGTACCAGGCGTCCGAACCGCTTAGCGGCGTCCTTGCTTTTGAGAAGGGCGCTGTACCTAACGCCTCGGCTGCTCTGGAGGACCATGACGAGAATCAGCCCGTCGTGGCATGGAGCATGAAAGCGCTGGTCCGGCTGCCGTTCTGCTTCAAGGTCAAGGGCATGACCGATGCCTATTCGCCGGCGAAGGCGGTCGGCGGTTACAAGCGGCCCTTCGGGGGGCCGAATTTATGGGCATCGGATACGATTGGACCGGAAGATGAGGCGTGGCTTCAGTTGACATGGGAGGGAGAAATCACGCTGCAGGAAGTCCGGCTGACGTGGAACGATGATGTAAACGAAGACCTGATCAACCTGCATCATCATCGCACACCCTTCGATGTCATCCCTGAACTGGTCAAGTCTTACCGGATCGTGGCACGGACTCATGGAGAATGGATCACGATTGCAGCTGCAAAAGAAAACCGGCGCAGAAGCAATCGGATTTGTTTGCATAATCGTATTGCCGCCGATGCCTTGCGCATCGTGATCGAAGAAACCAACGGCGCTTCCGCCGCCGAGCTCGTAGAGATTCGGGTGTACTGATTAGTTGCACTGTTTAAGGCAGCCCATACACAAGGATGGCTGCCTTTTCGGCGTTGCGAAAATTAGATAGTTGGTCCTATAGCGAACCGCAGAATGAGACGAAGTTCCTTTTTTGTTGGAAAACTGAACCATATCCGGGATTGAAAACGTAATACTGAATAATCCAACAAAAGGAGGTTCATTCATGAAAAAAAGGATGGCATGGCTTCTGACTGCCGCGCTGACATTGACTCCGCTGGTTCCGACCGCGGCGATGGCGTCGGGCACGGAAGCAGCGGTTCCCGCTAAAGGGCTGGAACAAATCGCCACGGAAAAGGCGGCATTGCTCACGAAGCAGTACGGAACGGTCAGCGTGCAGTACGCGCTCATCGATCAAGGGAAGATCCAAGTTTCCGGCCAAACCGGAACGAATGATGAAGGGGGCAAGGTTCCGCTTACGAGCGGCACGATGTACGGCATCGGCTCAACGAGTAAAATGTTTACGGCCGCCGCCGTCATGAAGCTGGTCGACGAGGGGAAAATCAATCTGGACACTCCGCTTGTACAGTACATACCGGATTTCAAGATGAAGGATGAGCGCTACAAGCAAATCACCCCGCGCATGCTGCTGAACCATTCCTCAGGGTTTCAAGGATCCAGCCTGAATAATGCGTTCTTGTTTGAAGACTCGGACCCTTACGCGCACGACACACTGTTAGAGCAGCTGTCCAAGCAAAGCTTGAAGGCCGATCCGGGCGCTTTCTCAGTGTATTGCAACGACGGCTTTACGCTGGCGGAGATCTTGGTGGAACGCGTTAGCGGGATGAAATTTACCGCCTTCGTTCATCAGTATTTCACCGAACCGCTGGACATGAAGAACACGAAAACTTCGCAGGATATGGTGGATACGGCACAAACGGCAGGGCTGTATTATCCAGGCATCCAGCAGCAGCTTCCGAATGAAACGGTCAACGTGATCGGTGCGGGAGGTATTTATTCCACTGCGGAAGATTTGGTACGGTTCTCGCAAATCTTTACCGGGCAACAGCAAGGCATCCTGTCCGCCAAGTCGGTGGAGGCCATGGGTCAGCCTGAATACAAAAATGGACTATGGCCGAAAGATGCGGATAATTCCTTCGACTACGGGCTAGGCTGGGACAGCGTAAGGCTGTATCCGTTTAACGACTATAATATCAAAGCGGTTGTCAAAGGCGGGGATACGATTCTGTACCACGCTTCGCTGATCGCCCTTCCGGATCAGAACATGGCCGCAGCCGTCGTATCCTCAGGCGGAAGCAGTTCGACGAACCAGCTCCTGGCGACCCAGATTCTTCTGGAGGCGCTGAAAGAAAAAGGGACGATCAAGGAGATCAAGCCGGATAAATCGTTCGGGAAGCCGGTTCCTGCCAGCATGCCGGAGGATCTGAAGAAGAATGCGGGATATTACGGCTCGACCAATCAACTGGTCAAGGTTGACCTGAAGGACGGAATGATGTCCGTCACGGTTCCGAATGTGCCTGAGTATCCGGCGGAGAAGTATGTGTACACTTCGGACGGAACATTCGTGAACGAAGCGGGTACCGCCGAAGTCAGCTTTGTGACCGAAAAGAACGGTTTGACTTACCTCTGGGTCCGGGAATACAGCAGCATTCCTGAGCTCGGGCAAATTGCATTGTCCCATTATCTGGCCCAGAAGCTGGACAGCAACCCGTTGACGAAAGACACGGCCAAAGCATGGGAGCAGCGCGAAGGCAAAACCTATTACCCGGTAAACGAGAAATACACGTCGATCATGTACTTGATGAAGCCAACGCTGGAGATTAAGCGGGCCCAAGATTTCCAAGGGTATTTGAACGACAAGAAAATTACCGGACCGAATACGGCAGCCAGCGTTCTGCAGGTTCCGGGCATGGGCGGCCGGGATACTTCGGAGTACAGCTTCTATAAAAAAGAGGGTGCCGAGTACCTGGAAGCCGCAGGAAGCGTGTTCGTCAGCGAGGATCTGGTTAAGCCGCTGTACCATGGCAAACTCTCGAACGTAAGCATCAAGGCTGATGGTTACGCAAGATGGTTCACGGTTCCGGAGGCGGCCGCCGGAAAAACGATGACGGTGAAGCTTCCGGTCGAAGGCGGATTCGTCGTTTATGACGCTGAAGGCAACTGCGTAAATATGAGCGAAGCCAGTGGATCCAACCAAGTCGTTCTGCCCAAGAACGGAACGATTGTTTTCGCAGGTGACGCCGGATCTTCGTTCAGCATCGAACTGGAGAAAAAATAATATACTACATGTAACCTGCTATCATATCTCATCACTTCATATCGGTTTAACACCAAACCACCGCATCCTTCACTTGCTGAAGGGACGGTGGTTTGTTTCGTTATAGCGGGAGAAATCCTGGCTGTAACCAATGAGCCGCCATCCTTTTGGATTACACAGCTCGTATACAGTAAAATAAGTTAAATCCGCAGCTCGCATTCGATCCGCTCTTGACCCTCACATTAGTGTCAGGGATTACAATAAAGACGAACCGGGCAGGAAGGAGGAGATTGGGCCATGAATATTGGAGAATTGGCGGAGCGGACCGGTGTCAGCATTCGTTCCCTTCGTTATTATGAACAAAAGGGGCTGCTTGCACCGCTACGAAAGGATAACGGGTACAGGGAATATACCCCGTTTGCGGTAGAGCAGGTTGAGGCGATCCAGTTGTATTTGAACCTCGGATTGTCCACCGACGAAATTTCCGGAATTTTGCAGTGCGTTTTGCAGAACAAGGAAGCCTTTTGTAAAGACGTGCTGCCGATCTACCAGCAGAAGCTTCAGGAGATCGATAAACAGATTCAGGTGCTGACCAGCATCCGGGCCAATTTAACCGAGCGCATCGATTCCATCTTGCTCGAGCGAACTAAATCCGGTCAGGAGGAATTTTAAATGAGTATCCAAGCGGTCAATGATACGACGTTTGTGTCACAAATAAAAACCCAGGGAACCACGTTGGTGGAATTTGGGGCGGTATGGTGTCCACCCTGCAAGAAACTGCTCCCCCTGCTGGACGAATTGTCCGGAGAATTGGGAGATCAGGTGCAGTTCCTTCAAGTGGACTGCGATGAGTCTCCAGCTACCGCCAGCCAATTTCGGGTGATGTCCGTTCCGACAGTCATCGTGTTCCGCGACGGAGAGCCCGTTGAGAAGCTGGTCGGCCTGCGGCCGAAGAGTGTTTACGAGCAGATTGTATCCAAGCACAGCTGACAAAAGGTATCAAGCTGTAAGTGAAGTGAGGCAGCGTTTCCAGTCACGGGGGATGCTTGACATCTGCGAGGATATTGGGGATTAGCATATCAGGCGGCGGTTCCGGAAGCATGGCTTTTTGCATGTGTGCCGGTCGCCGTCTTTGTTTGTTGGAGGAGGAGTAAGAAAACACAAACCGATCGATAAAAACGACATGTTAAACGATGGAAACCCTTGTTAATATGTAAGCGATTTCAAAATAAGGAAGGTGGGATATGATTTGAAGGGTTGGATGAAAAAACTCGGCGCAGGTCTTATCGTATTGATGATCTGCTCCCAAGTGGCACCGGCCGGAGGAAAGCAGGCAGTTCATGCCGCTGCGGCCACGGATGTTAATTTGGCGATTGGCAGTACGGCCACGGCAAGCTCGGGCAGTGCAGCAAACGCGGTGGACGGCAAAGCCGAAACCGTATGGCAGCCATTAGCCGCCGACAGAAAGGATGATATGAACGTGTGGCTTTCCATCGACTTGGGCAGCGAGGTCACCTTCAACAAGGTGATTTTCAACCTGAATCGGGCAGATAATCTGAAGGATTACCAGCTTCTGTATTCGAACGACCAAACGACTTGGAGTGAAGCATTCAGCAAAAACAAGGATTTGAGCCCGGCGGAAACGGCCAACTTTGAGGCAGTCAGCGCACGGTATCTGAAGCTGAGCCTGAATCTCAGCAAAGACCTGAATGTGCAGTTATCCGAACTGTCCGTGTATAACAGTACGGAGACACCTGCGCCGGCTGATCTTCAGCGGATCTTTTTTACCGATGCGGCTGGAAAGGAATACCCGAACAACAGTGAAATCCGGCTGAGTAAAGGAGAGGAAGCCGAGCTGTTCTTGAAAGGCGAGCTGAAATCCGGCAGCGTCGTAGATCTGAGCGATGTGGCGAAAACCTATAAGTCTTCCACCATGGATGTGTCCGTGTCCCCGTCGGGGACCGTGACGGCCAATCAGGTCGGCGCATCATTGATGCAGGCGCTCGTACATACAACGGAGGATTTGAAGACTAGCGACCTCTGGGTGGTTGTTGATGATCCCGCAGCTTTTCAAGGCGAAGCCTATGTCGTCAATTCCCTGCTTACGCATCCGCGGATGAAGACGGAGATCGGGCAGCCTGCGGTCATCGAACCGAAGGATGTTTATCCGACCGTG
This sequence comes from Paenibacillus sp. XY044, assembly GCF_002257645.1. Taxonomy (GTDB): domain Bacteria; phylum Bacillota; class Bacilli; order Paenibacillales; family Paenibacillaceae; genus Paenibacillus_AQ. Next base: position 1,242,960 of record NZ_NQMO01000001.1, read on the forward strand.
TCCCTGACGCCAACCGTGAACGGAAATGTTACAGGCGAATTGATTTATAACGGAAGTAAGAAAGTTGATGCTTGGCCAAAGACGGCATTGACCAAAGGTGAAGCGGTGGAATGGACGCCAGCGGGAAAGGCGGACAAACAGGGCACTTATGAGATCCGTTTGACGATTGAACAGACCGGGAAAACCCCTGTATATGAGTCCTACTCCTTTACAGTGCTCGATCCCAAAAGCATTCCAGCAGGACAAAGCCAAATCGCTTTCCTGGGCAAAGACGGAAAAATGGTATACGTCGGGGATTACCGAGGCAACAAAATTCTCGACTTCTCGAATGTCGGCTATATGGGAGGCGGCGTACAGATTCCGAACGTGCCTGTAAAAGCTACCGTGTCTCCTGGAGAGGGGGATGATACGGCGCGCATCCAGGCGGCGATCGACGAGGTGGCCCGCCTTCCGCTCGGCAAGGACGGGTTCCGCGGCACGGTCCTGCTGAAAAAAGGAAGATATGACGTCGGCGGCACGCTGACCGTCAAAGCCAGCGGGATCGTGCTGCGCGGTGAGGGACAGGATGAAAAAGGGACGCTTATTTACGGCACCGGCGCAAACCCGCGCAATCTGATTGAAATCGGGGAGAATGTCGGACTTACCGTGGATAGCGGCTCCAAGCAGACGATCTCCGATTTGTATGTGCCGTCGGGTTCGCGAACCTTTCATGTGGAAGACGCCAGTGCCTATCATGTGGGCGACCAAATCGTCGTCCGCCGAATCGGGGATAAAAACTGGATTCATGCTATCGGCATGGATTACATTTACAACCGTCCGGGTGGCACGGTAACCCAGTGGTCTCCGTTTAACCTGGATTTCGATCGGGTCATCACCGCCGTCGAAGGCAATTCCATTACGGTAGACGCGCCGCTGGCCAGCGCAATCGAGCGAAAATGGGGCGGCGGAGAAATTTACAAATACACGGATGATACCCGCATTCAGCAGGTAGGTGTTGAAAATATGCGGGTGGATTCAGACTTTGACCCGAGCGTCATGGATACGGTCATGGATAATGATACGACCGATCCGTATTATGCAGACGAGAAGCATGCCGAGCGTTTCGTTGTGTTTAACAGCGTTAAAAACGGCTGGGTCCGTGATGTGACAGGGTATCATTTATCGTATTCTCTCGTGCAAATGAGCCGCAACTCCAAATGGATCACCGTTCAGGACAGCAAGATGTACGACATGGTCAGCATTATCACTGGCGGCCGCCGGTACGTCATCCATCAGATGGGCCAGCTGAATTTTGTGCAGCGGATCTACACCGAGACCGCGCGGCATGCTTTTGTCGTAGACAGCCGGGTGCAGGGACCCAACGTGTTTCTGGACGGCGAGGCGGTGAAAAATTACAACACCAGCGAACCGCATCACCGCTGGTCCGTAGGCGGACTGTTCGATAACATCAAAGCTCCGATTTCCATCCGGGACAGAGCTTGGCTCGGCAGCGGCCATGGCTGGGCCGGAGCCAACTATGTGAGCTGGAACACAGAGGGAGAGCTTACCTCGCAGCAGCCGCCGACAGCACAGAACTATGCCATCGGCCATGTCGGCGAGAATGTGCCGGGTCTGGTTCCAAGCGACTATGATCCCCGTCCGCGCAGCGATGGATACTGGGACAGCTACGGTCAGCACGTAACCGTGGAAAGCTTGTATAAGCAGCAGCTGTTAGAGCGGTTGGGCAAAAAAGCACTGAACAACATTAAAAAGTAACTTGCACCTAATATGAAGCGAAGCTGAATCTGCATTTTGCTTGAAGGAAACCATGAATTCCAACCCCCGTCACTCGTTCAGAGGTACGGCGGTACGGGATCATGGTTTTTTTCGTTAGCGTAAAAAAACACAACCGCCAGGAATCTATGCCATGGAGAGACGGCCGGATCAGGAGTAGCATGGAGGCTGGAAACGCGCAGTGAGCGGGATGAATGGAATCGCCAATGATGCTTTTACAATGAAAAGGAGGTTCAATTAATGAAAGCGCTTCTCGTTGGATTGGGAGGTTTCGGCGGCGGCTGGTACCGGAAGCTCCGGTCCCAGTATGCAGATTTGGAACTCGTCGTTGCAGATAAGGATTCGGATAAAAGGCTGGCGGTGGAGGCTGACGGAATTCCCTTTTACGAAAATGCCCGGGAAGCCATAGAGCGGGAGCAGCCCGATCTGGTGATCAACGTCACCCCTAGGGAGGTGCACAAGCGCATTAACGAGCTGGCGTTTGACCATAAGCTGCCGGTGTTTTGCGAAAAGCCGATCGCCGATAACTATGAGGATGCCGCCGCGATGGTTCAGCGCGCTGAACAGGAGCGAATTCCGTTCATGATTGCGGAAAACTACCGTACCTTTCCGGCGGTACGCAAGCTGAAGCAGCTCCTGAACGAAGGGGCGATCGGTGAGCTTCGGTCCATGGAATGCGACTTTTTCAGGCAGCGCCAAAAAACAACCCTGGAACGGGACGAAGTGCTGGAAGAAGTTATGATTCACCATTTTGATCTGCTGCGGTATTTATCCGGCCGCGAAGTGAGCAGGCTGTATGCTTCACGCAGGCATGTGTTTCATATTGTGATGGATCTGCAAGCCGGCATTCAAGCCTCGTTTCGCTGTTCTTTGACCAGCCAGGGGCGGGAAACGCAGTGGGCCGGCGATTGGCGGATGGAGGGATCGCTGGGCAGCCTGACTTTCGCCGACGGCGTGCTCGAACTCACGACGGCGGAAGGCGTTCGGCGGATGGAGGATTTTAGCAGCATCGACGCTCCGGGGCCGTTCACCGAGTTTTTGCGGTCACTGGAAGAAAACCGGCCGGGAGAAACGAATGCCAAAGATTATTTGAAGAACCAGGCACTGGCTGATTACACCAGGCGATCTCTTCAGGCAGGAGTCCCTGTCGACACCTCAGACAGCTGGGGTTACGACCCGGCCGTCGTCCGGAATTTCCTTCGCGCCGATCTCACAGGTTCCGTGAGCCATGGGGGTGAAGGGTTGGTGTATGGCAGCAAGCTGTTTGGGAATGACGATTTCGACACGCCGCTGAAATTTTTGCACTACACGGTCGTCCCGCCAGGGTCATCCATCGGTCTGCATGGCCACCGCGAGGATGAAGAACTGTACATGCTGCTGGAAGGAAGCGGCTTGATGACGGTAAACGGCAGAACGTACCGGGTGGAAGCCGGGGACATCGTCCTGAACAAGCCTTGGTGGAAGCACGGTCTCCTGAATGACGGGGATGTACCGATCAAAGCGATCATTTTTGAAGCGGGCAAAACAAAGTAGAAGGTGCTGCCTGCAGGTGACATAGCAGAAAAGGTGGGGTGAAGAATATGGTCGAACAGGATCGCAGCATGCAAGAGCAAGTCTCTGCGCGTGCCCAGACACTTCGTTTATGGTATACGAAGCCCGCAGCCGGCTGGAATGAGGCGCTGCCGATCGGGAATGGGCGGCTGGGCGCAATGGTGTACGGCACGCCTTGGCAGGAAAAAGTCCAGCTCAATGAGGATTCGATCTGGTACGGCGGTCCGGGCAGGGCAGCCAATCCCCGGTCGCAGCCTTATTTGGACGAAATCCGAACAATGCTGAAGGAGGGAAGGCAGGCAGAGGCAGAGCATTTAGCCAGAATGGCGATGACGGCTTCCCCTAAGTACGAGCAGCCGTACCAGCCCCTCGGGGAGCTTATTATAAAGTTTCCTGAGCAGGAGGTGCCGGTGGAAAACTACGAGCGGCAGCTGGACTTGGAGCAGGCCGTTGTGGACGTTCGCTACCGGCACAGGGGCGTTCTATATCGCAGGACGTATTTTACCAGCGAACCGGATGGGGTGATGGTGATCCGGTTGACGGCGGACCAGCCGGGACAGCTTACGCTTGCCGTCAATCTGATGCGTCGTCCGCTGGATGGCGGCTGCCGAACCGCCCCGCCGGAGGCCGTCGTCATGGACGGAGAATGCGGAGCGGACGGCGTCCGTTTTAGTGCGGCCGTCCGTGCCGTGATCCAAGGAGGGCGGCAAAGGATCATCGGCGATTTCATCTCCATCGAAGGAGCGGATCATGTAACCCTGCTGTTGTCGGCGCAAAGCACCTTTCGCGTGGAGCAGCCGGCAGCGGTTTGCCTGGAGCAGCTGGAGCGGGCGGCAGCCAAACCTTTTGAAACGCTGCTGAAGCGGCATACGGAGGAGTACAGTTCCCGGTTCGGCCGCTTTGCGATAAATCTGACGCCGGATGTCGATCCGTATGCCGAGCTTCCTACGGACCAGCGGCTGCTCCGATTAAAGAACGCATTGGAGCAGGAAAGCGGCAAAGACATCGCCGCTGGTTCCCTTGCTGTAAATGAGGAGCTTAGGGATCCCGGGCTGGCCGCCCTGTATGTCCAATATGGACGATATCTGCTCATATCCTGTTCCCGCCCGGGCACTTTAGCAGCCAATCTGCAGGGGATATGGAACGACAGCTTTACTCCGCCGTGGGAATCCAAATATACGATAAACATTAACGTTCAGATGAATTACTGGCCGGCTGAAGTGCTTCATTTACCCGATTGTCATGAACCTCTGTTCGATTTGATTGACCGGATGCGGGTTAATGGGCGCGCTACCGCACATGAAATGTACGGCTGCCGGGGATTTACCGCCCATCACAACACGAATGTGTGGGCAGAAACCCGGCCCGAGGGAATTTTGATGACCTGCACGGTATGGCCGATGGGCGCCGCATGGCTGTGCTTACATTTGTGGGAGCACTTCCGTTTCGGGGGCGACCTCGCTTTTCTTGCCGAAAGGGCATACCCGGCAATGAAGGAAGCTGCGCTGTTTCTCCTTGATTATATGATCGAGGAAGACGGCTTTCGGGTTACAGGACCCTCGGTTTCGCCGGAAAACCGCTTCGTTCTCCCGAACGGTGGCAGCGGCAGTCTATGCATCGGCCCGTCGATGGATTCGCAAATCGCGCTGTCGCTGCTGTTGGCTACCTCTGAAGCGGCGGGAATCATCGGCGAGGACGATCAGTCATTTTTGGGCGAACTGCGTGAGACGATTCATCGCATCCCGCGCCCGGCTGTGGGCAGGAACGGGCAAATTATGGAGTGGCTGCACGACTACGAGGAAGCTGACCCCGGGCATCGGCATATTTCGCAGCTGTTCGCACTGCATCCAGGTGAACTGATCGATATAAGGGACACACCGGAGCTGGCGGCCGCTGCTAAGAGGACGCTGGCACGGCGCCTCGCCGCAGGCGGCGGCCACACGGGCTGGAGCCGGGCCTGGATCGTCAACTTTTACGCCCGGCTTGGCATGGGCGAGGAGGCTGGCGGTCATCTCATGAAGCTGTTGGCTGCGTCCACCTATCCGAATTTGCTGGACTGCCATCCGCCTTTTCAAATCGACGGCAATTTCGGCGGTGCGGCGGGAGCGGCGGAAATGCTGATGCAATCGCATGCGGGAGAGATCCGTCTGCTGCCGGCTCTGCCGAAGGCGTGGCGTTCCGGCCATGTACAAGGGCTTAGAGCAAGAGGAGGGTACACGGTAGATTTGTCGTGGAGTATGGGAATGCTTGCCGAGGTTACGATTCATTCTTCTAATGCAGGCATGTGCCGCCTATGGTCTCCCGTCCCCTTGGAACTGACGGTTTCCGATCACCCGGAAGCCAAGACATTAAGGGCAGCGTCAGGTGTTGACAATCCGGGATATGAATATGTTTTAACTTTGGCAGCAGGGGAAACCCGCAGCATTCGGGCGCAGTAACGGAAAGGACCTTTCTGTATACGGTCAATAAAGAACACTGTACGCTGTGCATCAATCCAACAAAGATGAATGGGGGCAGGATCATGAGCCGACTGGAACACAACGATGTGGTTCTTTTTCAGGGCGACAGCATTACCGACGCGGGAAGGGACCTGAATAAACCGGGCGATCTCGGGAAGGGATACGCACTGATGACAGCCGGATGGTTTGGCATGAACTTTCCGGAGAAGAACGTTACCTTTCTCAACCGGGGGATCAGCGGCAACCGGGTCTCCGACCTGCGCGAGCGTTGGCAGGAGGACTGTCTGGAACTCAAACCGACCTGGGTATCGGTTTATATCGGTATTAACGACTGCTGGCGCAGGTATGACCGCAATGACCCGACGGATCCCGAGAGTTTCAAGGCGGGCTACCGTGAACTCCTGGAACGGACGGCCCGGACCGGTGCAAGACTCATCCTGATCGAGCCGTTTGTCCTTCCTTATCCGGAAGACCGAAAAGCTTGGAGAGAGGACCTGGATCCGAAAATACATGCCGTCCGCGAGCTATCTGCGGAATTCGGCGCGCCGCTGGTCCCGCTCGATGGTTTGTTCGCACGCGCGGCTTCCGTTCGGGAGCCCTCGTTCTGGACGCTGGACGGCGTTCATCCGACGCCGGCAGGGCATGCGCTCATTGCGGATGCCTGGCTACAAACGATGGGATTGTCTCGATCATAATAAAACACAAGCAAAGCGACAAATCCCCATTCCGATGGTCCGGACAAAAAGATTAACATTAACGATGAAGCGATCTATACAAAAAGGAGCGATATTTATGCCACAACAAGCGCCCGCCGCCATTTCTGCCTCTAGTCCGGGCTTGCCCGCATCCAAAAGGCGGATGAACAATCTGCGCAAATACAAGGCGCTGTACTTGATCTCACTGCCGGGAATCATTTATTTTATCGTATTTAAATACCTGCCCCTGTTGGGCTCCGTCATGGCGTTTCAAAACTATAACATCTTTAAGGGCTTTACAGGCAGCCCATGGGTCGGTTTCGACCAATTCCGCCGGATGTTCACTTACCCGGAGTTTCTGCGGATTCTTGAAAACACGGTTTTCATCGGGTTTTATGATTTGATTTTTGCTTTTCCGGTTCCGATTATTTTTGCGCTACTCCTGAACGAACTGAGAAAAGTCGTGTACAAACGGATACTTCAGACCGTGGTCTATCTGCCACACTTCCTCTCTTGGGTAATTATCGGGGGAATCATGATCGGCATATTGTCGCCGACAACGGGAATCGTGAACCAAGCTCTTAACGCGCTCGGCCTCAAATCGATTTACTTTCTGGGCGAGGATTCGTATATCCGGAGCATTCTGGTCGGAACGGGCATCTGGAAAGACAGCGGCTGGGGCACCATCGTGTATTTGGCTGCATTGGCCAGCATAAACCCTGAACTGTATGAAGCCGCCCGCATCGACGGTGCCAGCCGATGGAAACAAACCTTGTCGATCACGATCCCGGCCATTCTGCCGACCATCACCATCATGTTCCTGCTCCATATCGGCAATTTCCTGGATTTCGGCTTTGAACGCGTATTCGTCTTCGTAAACTCCCTGAATGAGAGCAAGGGCGATATTCTCGACACCTACATTTACCGGGTAGGCTTGATCGACCAGCAGTACAGCTACACGACGGCGATCGGACTCTTTAAATCGGTGGTCGGACTGATGCTCGTTATGATCGGGAATACGCTGAGCAAGCGGGCTTCGGGCGAAGGACTCTACTAGTAAGGAGAAGGATGACACAATGAAAAACAAAGGCAGCTTATTTGACGGATTCAATTATATTTTTCTGACCCTGGTCGGATGCTTGATGGTGTTCCCTCTTCTCCATGTGCTCGCCAAGTCGTTCAGCAGCAGCCAGGCCATCAATGCGGGCAAGGTCAAGCTGCTTCCGGTCGATTGGACGCTGACGAACTATCACGTGATTTTGGGTGACAGCTCCATCTGGCGGGCGTTTTTGGTAAGCGTATTCATCACCGTTGTCGGGACGCTGATTAACCTGATCCTGACTGCATCGCTGGCGTACCCGTTATCTAGACCCGAGTATACGATGCGCAAAGTCGTTCTGATCTTTATATTGATTACCATGATCTTTCAAGCGCCACTTATCCCCAACTATATGGTGATTAAAAACCTGCATCTGATCGACTCGTTATGGGCCCTGATCATTCCGTCGGCCATCAGTGCGTACAACCTGTTCATCATGCGTTCCTTCTTTGTGGCTCTACCGTCGGAACTGATCGACAGTGCCCGGATCGACGGGGCAGGGGAACTGCGTACGATGTGGAGCGTCATTCTTCCGCTGTCCAAACCGGCCATGGCGACCATGGGTCTGTTCTACGCAGTATCCCACTGGAACTCATATTCATCGGCGCTGTATTTTATCAACACCCGGGCGCTCTACCCGCTGCAGCTTCGCCTCCGGGAGATCGTTCTGAGCAATGACCTTGGCCAGGCCGGGAACCTGCTTGAAAATGTGAACGAAATTTCTCCGGCGGGCGTGCAAATGGCGGTGATCATCGTTTCCGTCGTACCGATTATTATCGTTTACCCATTCCTCCAGAAGTACTTTATCAAAGGGATGCTGATCGGGTCGATCAAGGCCTGATGCGATTACAATATAGTCAGAAAAAGAACGCGTTTTCATAGATGCGAAATGTGATAAGATATTAGACATCAGCGCCATGCTTGTACAGCGGCGTTCAAGTATAGGCCATCGGTAATTCGCTGGTTGCAGGGGAGGAGAACACGGTGAAAAGAGGAGCATATTTCATTCTGGCAGCGACCGTCATTCTCCTGATCTGTTATCTGGCGGGAAGCACGGACCGATCGGCCTCTCCTTTGGCGCAAACGGCGCAGGATAATGAAAAAGAAGCATCGCCTAAGCCGACAGCCTTTAGTCTGGCGATATCCAACGGCGCCAATCCTTATGCGGTCAATCTGACGAACCCCGCGGAAGATCGCTGGGTCAAACAATTGGAAGCGCTGACAAATACGAAACTTTCCATCCGTTTTATTTCGCTGAAGGATTTCGACCGGCGAATGCCGGTTATTCTTGCGGGCGATACCTATCCGGACGTCGTGCAAATGATCGGCGGGGCAAGCTCGGCCGCCATGGCCGGATCGGTCCAAGCGGGTCTGTTCCTTCCGCTTGACGACTGGATTCAGACTTATGCTCCGAACCTATGGAAAGCGGTCCCGCCGGAAGCTTGGGAGGAAACGAGCTATGAGGGGCATATTTACGGAATTCCGGCCTGGCTTGGCAACCCTTCGCGCCGGGCTACTTATATCCGTTCGGATCTGCTAGCTCAAACCGGTCTGCCTGTTCCGAAAACCGTCGACGAATTTTTGGACGTGCTCCGCGCGTTTAAGAAGCTGGGAGTCGAGATTCCTTATGAGATGAGGGAGAACTTCAAATACGCAGACGTCATTTTCGGAGCATACGACGTGCTTGGTTACCAGTTCGAAGTCCGGAACGGTGAGGTCGTTCCGAAATTTTTGGACGAGGAACATATGATGAAGGCGCTGCAGGTGTACCGGACGATGCTGATCGAGGGCCTCATTCCGGATGACTTTGCAACAGTCTCATCAACAGAATATACCCATGATATCGAAGCCGGTAGAGTAGGAAGCTGGACGGCAAACGCCGCCGGCTTGCTGGACTTCCGCACCAAGCTCGGAACTTCGATTCCCGGGGCTCAGATCGATATCATACCTTCGCCGGAAGGGCCCGAAGGGACTAATGGCTACGGTTTGTACAGCTCCGTCATCAATTCGTTCTACATCAATAAACATGTGTCCAAGGAAAATTTGATCGGCATCCTCAAATTTTTCGATTGGATGGTTTCGGATGAAGCCCAGCGTTTTTTTTCGTTCGGCATCGAGGGCGACACGTATACGGAAGATCACGGAAAGGTTGCGTATCCATTCCCGAAGACAAGGGAGGAGCAGGACGAGGAAACCTTCCGCGAACTTCTGTGGCTGACGCACGATCTGACGATCAACCGGGCCAGAACAAAGCTGGTGCCGGGCGGGAAGGATCTGCTCCATGCGCTGGACGTGACGCTGCCCAAGGAAGGGCTTGGAAGTATCGTTTTCGTTCCCGAGCTGGAGTCCTTCAGCGCCTATCCTGACCTCGCTTCGGAGCGGCCGAACCAGGCGCCTCCCGTCATCGTTGATCATATGGTCAAGATGATTTACGGCAAGGAACCGATCTCGGATTGGCCGAAGGTCGTCCGGGAATACCGGGAACGCGGCGGAAATGCGATTATCCAGGAAGCCACGGAGAGATACCGGGCCAAGCAGGGAGTGCTCATCCAGCACAACCGATAGGGATGACGTATTTCCGACTCTTTTAGATACAGCAGCTGCGCTTTTTCTATCCGCTATAGGAAGGGGTTTGATCCAAGTGCGAGTTTTGATTGTGGAAGATGAGCCTGTTATTCAAAAAGGATTGGTCAAGATGGTTCAGCGATATCCGGCATCCTTCACAGCGATTTACACCGCCGATGATGGGGAGACTGCGTTCGAGACGATCCGTAATCTGGAACCGCACCTGGTGCTGACGGATTTGCGGATGAAGCGGATGGACGGACTGGAGTTATGCGAGCGGATTCACCGTGAATTCAGTCATGTTCAGGTTGTCGTCATTTCCGGTTACAATGACTTCCAGTATGCACAGCGGGCGATGGCGTACGGGGTCAAACGTTACTTGCTGAAGCCGGTGACCCAGCAGGACGTGCATGATACGCTGAAGGAGCTGATTTCAGGCATGACCGGCAGTATTATTCCTGTTCAAAAATATGTGGACTGGGCTCAGCAGCTTGAGCAGAACATATGGCTGCTGCAGCGGGACGAAACGATTCGCGTCATTGAGGAGGGCGAACGTTCGGGCTTGTTCGAAGGAATGAACGTGATCAACATGGAGGCGGTGCTGAACGACTGCCTCAGCATGATCGCAGAGCGTCTGGAGAGCCGCGGATGGAAGCCGCAGTCCGGATGCCGGAGTACAAACGGTGCGACCAATACGAAAAAGGAAGCCATGCGCGCTTTTTCAGCCTGTATTGACCGGATTCTGGATGAGCTTCAGCTGACGCGAAAAGGCAATTTCAAGGATCCGATTGAAGAGGCCAAGGCATTCATCGATCGGCATCTGTCGGAGGACATCACGCTGGAAGAAGTGGCCAAACGGGTGGGACTGGCCCGAACCTATTTCAGCGCCCTTTTCAAAAAAATGACAGGGGAAACCTTTGTGCATTACCGGATCAAAAAACGGATGGAAGAAGCGCGCAAACTGCTTGCCATACCGACCCTGACGATCACCGACATCGCGGTCAAGGTGGGCTACGAGGATTATCCCCATTTTACGAAGACGTTCAAAAATTTTGTCGGCGTATCGCCGTCGGAATACCGGTCTTCCTTTGGCATTGAATGATGAGAGTAACCCTGAGGCTGAAGCTGCTTCTGTATTTTACCATCGTGATCCTTCTTTCGCTGTCCGCGGTAGGCATCGCCTTCTACAGTATTTCAGCCAAGCAGCTGCAAAAAAGCGCAACAAGCCAAATGGTCCAGATAGTGGACAATGCCGTTCACCATACCAACCTGTATTTGTCTTCTTATCAGCGGTCGATGGTGGCGCTGCTGACCGACCTCAAGGTCAAACGGTACATCGATTTGCCGGCGGACCGGGAGGAATACGAAAATTACCGCTATATGACCGATATCCGGGATGCGATCGTGGATCCGGTGTGGATTCGCAATCCCGAGATCGAAGCCCTGTACATCATCGGTTACTCCGGAAATGCGCTCTATTATTATAACGGAGGGTCGGAACCATCCTTTACGCCTGACGATACCGCCAAACAGATCCGGTACTTCAAACAGAACACGGATGAGAGCGGCCGGCTGACCATTATGAATTACAGCATTTTGGGTGAAAAGACGCCGATGCTGACGCTCATCCGCCGTATCCGCGGTCTGCGTTCCACGGACATGAAAGGTTTCGTGGGCATCGAGGTTAAGGCGGAGGAGCTGTCTACCCTCTGGAAGGGGATCGATCTGGGGAAGGACAGCTATTTTTTTATTGTGGATGACGAAGGCAGGATTCAATACCATAACGATCAGGCCAAAGTAGGTTCGATCGTTCCGGCCAGCCTCGGCCAGCAAATCAGTGGGGCTGGCACCGAGATGTTCCGCAGTTCGGCGGAGGGCATGGATCGGGTGTACATCAGCCGCAAAGCCGATTACTCCGGATGGAATCTGGTCGTATCCATTCCGTACAGCCAGCTGCAAAAACCGCTTGCCACGATTCGCAGCTCTATTATCGTCGTTGCAGTCCTTACATTTCTGACGGCGTTGTTCCTGGCGAGCCGGTTCGGGAAGTCGATTACAACCCCGATCCGGACGCTGATGAAGGGGATGAGCCAGACGGAGAAAGGGAACTGGAAGTTCATCCCGCTTCCGAAGCACCGGGACGAGATTACCGAGCTGATGATTCGGTACAACTTGATGGTGAACCGATTGTCGGAGATGGTCGATACTGTGTACCGCGCAGAGCTGAGGAACAAGGAAATGCAGGCCGAGCGGCAGAAAGCCGAGTTTCAATCGCTCCAGCTGCAGATCAACCCGCATTTCTTGTACAACACGCTGGAAACAGTCGTATGTTATGCGGTCATTCAGGACTCGGACGAAATTACGGAGATCGTCGGCGCTCTGTCCTATATGCTGCACTATTCGGTGCGCACCAACCTGGAAGAGATCACGGTAGCCAATGAGCTCAAGCACGTCATGTATTTCATGGTCATTATTAATCACCGGATCGGGCGGACATTCGAAATTGATGTGCGGGTACGTCCAGAGCTGCTTCTACGGAAGATGGTCCGCCTTTCGCTGCAGCCACTCGTGGAAAACGTGTTCCAGCACGCCTTCAGGCAAGGTGTGGAGGATCATCATACGATAACGATTGACGCCGGTGAAGAAGGGGATTCCTTCTGGGTCAGCGTCCAGGACAACGGCTGCGGCATGACCCCCGAGCGGCTTGAGGAGCTTCGCGCCAAGCTGAGCGAGAACCGACTTGCTGACGAAGAGGACCGGGGCAGCGCCGGAGGGATCGGTGTGCCCAATGTGCATCGGCGGATTCAGCTGGTGTTCGGCGAGGACTACGGCGTAACCGTGGAGAGCAGCCCGGCGTGGGGAACCCGGATGATCATGCGGATGCCGATTTCCGGCGTAAAAGAACTGCGCGGTCCGGCCGAGCCGGAGGCGGCTCAGCTTTTGCGGTCTCTTCCCATGGCGGGCAGCGGCTAGACGCAAACGATGGATGAATTTAAGGTGATCCTGTATTCCGAGCGCGGAATGCGGGATTTTTTTTGGCCCAACGACCGCAAAAAAACACATCACGACAATAATCCGCCCCATGGGAGCTCCCTTGGCAAAGCCTTATGATGGGGACAGCAGCAAATAGAAAACCTTTTGCATTTTGCATGAAGAGAGGGGATTATAAGATGAAAAAATGGGTCAGTCTGATCCTCGCGACGGCGCTTGTCACGGGTCTGACCGCAGGTTGCGGAAACAAAAGCGCCTCGAGCGGCAAGGATGATGCGGCCGACGCATCGAAACCGGTGAAGTTCAGCATTTCTTTAACCACAAGTGGAAACGCTTACGCGGAAGGCTCCAAGGACATCAACAATGAGAAATGGGTCAAGGAAGTAGAGAAGAGAGCAAACGTGGATTTGGACATCAGGCTGATCCCCCTGAAAGACTTCGATTCGAAAATGGCCGTCATGTTCGCCGGCGGCGATATTCCGGACGTCGTGCAAAATGTCGGCGGGGCAACGGATAAATCCATGGCCGGTTCGGTTCAGGCCGGCGTGTTTATGCCGCTGGACGACTTGCTGAAGGAGTACGCTCCGAACCTGATGAACGCCGTACCGAAGGAAGCATGGGACGAGGTGAGCTACAAGGGGAAAATCTACGGTGTTCCAACATGGCTCAGCAACCCTTCACGGCGCGCCACTTACATACGGACAGACCTGCTGGAAAAAACGGGCCTGCCGGCACCTAAAACGATGGACGATTTTCTGAACGTTCTGCGCGCATTCAAAAAACTCGGCGTCAGCGCGCCGTATCAATTGCGGGAAAATTTTAAGTACGCGGATATCGTATTCGGAGCTTATGACGCCCTGGGCTATCAGTTTACCGAGATGAACGGCCAGGTCGTGCCGAAATTCTTTAACGCTGAAAATATGGAAAAGGCGTTGACCGTCTACAAAACGATGTATGACGAAGGTCTGATTCAAAAAGATTTCGCGACGATCCAGGCGCCTCAGTACGGCGAAAATATCGAAGCAGGCAATGCCGGCATGTGGACGGCCAACGCCGCCAGCCTTCTTGATTTCCGGACTAAGATCGGCGCTGCGGTTCCGGGCGCCAAGGTCGATATCATCCCGTCGCCGATAGGTGACAACGGACAGAAGGGATATGGGTTGTACAGCTCGGTCAACACTTCGCTTTATATCAACAGCAAGGTCAGCAAAGAGAAAGCGGCCCGCATCATCCAAATGTTTGAGTGGATGCAGACGCCGGAAGCGAAAAATTTCTACAGCTTTGGCATCGAAGGCGAGGATTATACGGTCAAAGACGGAAAAATCGATTACAAGCTGCCGGAAGGAAAAGCAGCGCAAGACGAATCTGGTTTCCGCTCGCTGCTGCGCTGGGTCGGTGACGGAACGGTCAACCGTGAACGCACCGAACTGCTCCCTGGCGGCCAGGACGTGCTGAAGGCGCTGGATGATACGCTGGCCAAAGAAGGCGTCGGCGGCATCGGGTTTGTACCGGACCTGGAATCGTTCAGCCAGTTCCCGGACTTGGCTTCGAAGCGTCCGGACCAGGCGCCGAAACTCATCATCGACCACATGGTCAAAATGATTTACGGCAAAGAGCCGATCAGCGATTTCCCTAAAGTTATCGAAGAGTACAAGCAAAAGGGCGGCGATGAGATCGTCAAGGAAGCTACCGAGCGTTACAACAACAAAGACGGAATTATCGATCAGCAAAGCCGCAAATAGGTTGATTCCGGGGAAGCCTTTCACGCGAAGGGCTTCCTCACTGTTAGGAGGGGAATATATGGGCAGGAAAACCGGAGACGGACGGAATAAGCTGAAGCTTCTGACCCCTTCATCCTGGTGGGGAGCCAAGTGGAGAGAAGCGCTGCCGGCAGGCAACGGAATAACCGGAGCAGCTGTATATGGCGGAGTTCATTTGGAAACGGTTATGCTAACCCACGGCGGCTTATGGTGGCAGAGCCGCACGCCGGAGCTGCCTGACGTGAGCGGCCGGCTAGGAGAGATGCGGCGGTTAATGATGGAGGGCCAGGAGGCGCTTGCCGAAAATGTACTGATCGATGGCTTGAAGGAGCAAGGTTACGATCCGGTCATGGCTGTTCCGCTGCCGCTCGGCGATCTGAACTTGAGCATGGAAGTGAGCGAAGGCTTTAAAGACTACAGCCGGGAGCTGGACATGGAAACCGGTGAAATCACGGTTCGTTGGCAGGACGGACATACGCATTATGAGCGGGCCTTGTTCGTGTCCCGGACGGATGATTTGATCGTCTATTCGCTGCGGTCGTCAGGGCCGGACTCGATATCGGCGAAGATCGGGCTTGACCTGCATCATCGCGGGGATGTCAGGCGTCCGCCAGGCAGACCTGAGGCTTCTTTGCCGACAGGAAGCGAATCAGGGTCCGACGGCGAGTTCATATGGTATGCCGCATGCCATGACAACGGCAGCGATTTCGGCGCGGTCGTCCGGGTTGTGGCGACAGATGGCAGGATCAGCAGCTCGGGCAGCGAGTCCGTTCTTGAAGAAGCCTCCAAGGCACTGATCCTGGTTAAACTGTTTGTCCACGAGCCGCGTGAAGCGGCCTGGAAACGGTTAAAGCGGGAGTTGGCCGCGGAACATCGCTCCTATGACGAGCTGCGGCAGCCGCACATGGAGGAGCATGGAGGCTTATTTCACCGGATGACGCTGAGTTTAGATGCACCTGGACGAGACGCCTCGAACGAAGAGCTGCTGCTTGAAGCTTACCGCGGGGAAGCCCCGCTGGCCATGCTGGAGAAGATGTGGGCCTACGGTCGTTATCTTCTGATCGCAAGCTCGCGCGAAGGCGGGGATCCCTGCCACCTCTACGGCTTATGGTGCGGGGAATACCGCGGCTTCTGGGCGTTTCATATGGCCAACGAGAACCTGCAGATGATTTATTGGCAGGCGCTCGCGGGACACATGCCCGAGCTGCTGCTGCCCGTATTCGATTACGTGGAGCGGCAGATGGACGATTACCGCGGTAATGCACGCCGCATCTACGGCTGCCGCGGGATCTGGATTCCTGCGCCGACCGCACCCGATTCCGGCCTGTTGAAGACGATCGCGCCCCATATTATCCACTGGACCGGTGCGGCTGGGTGGATCGCGCAGCATTATTATGATTATTACCTGTACACAGGGGACAGGGAATTTTTAAGAAACCGGGCCCTGCCGTTCCTGCGGGAAGCCGCCTTGTTCTACGAAGATTTCTTGATAACCGGGGACGACGGCCTGTACATCAGCTTCCCATCCAATTCACCCGAGAACCGGCCGGGTAACGGCGCAGGGGGACCGAAGGGAACGACGATGAATGCGACGATGGATTTTGCCATTGCCAAGGAAGTGCTGACCCGATTGGTTGAGGGAGCTGCCCAGGAAGGTTTGTATGCCGAAGAAATGGCGGGCTGGAAAGGCATGATCGCCAAAATCCCGCCGTATCAAGTCAATGCGGACGGCGCGGTCCGCGAATGGATGCATCCTGCTTATGAGGATCAATACCATCACCGGCACCAGTCCCACCTCTATCCCGTGTTCCCGGGGAAAGAGGTAACACATGAGAAAGATCCCGGCCTGTTTGCAGCCTTCGTGACCGCCGTAAGGAAGAGGCTCGTCGTGGGTTTAAAAGAGCAGACGGGATGGTCGCTTGCCCATATGTCCAATTTGTATGCCCGTATGGGCGAAGCGGATAAAGCACTGGAGTGTTTGGATTTGCTCGGCAGATCGGCCGTGATGAATAACTTCTTTACGCTTCACAACGACTGGCGCGGCATGGGCGTCGGCCTGGATATGGAGTGGGCTCCTTTCCAAATCGATGCGAATATGGGCTTGACGGCTGCGGTTCAGGAAATGCTGCTGTATTCTGATCCGAGCGTCATCCGCATCCTGCCTGCCTTGCCGGATCGCTTCCAGTCTGGAAACGCTGCTGGAATGCTGGCTTGCGGAGGCTACGAAGTAGATATTGCCTGGGACAGGAAGGAAAGTATGCTTGATGTAAAGGTTCGCTCAGTGAAGTCGGGAGGTCCTGTTACACTTGTGTTTCCGGAAGAATGCAGCGTTTTTCGGAACGGAAGCAGACTGCCGGAGAATCGGCAGATCCAAGCCATGTTTGAACAGGGAGAATCCCTAACCTTGCAGTTGTCATTCAGTTAATGAGAGGAGAGAAGACAAGGACATGAATCCATCTTCATTACTCGAAGAAATGATGCGTCTGCCCGTGATCGATACGCATACGCATTTGATAGGCGATAAGCTGTGCGCGGCTGATTTCTGGGAAATCGCCGATTATTTCTGGTTCAACCAAGAGCTGCAAACGGCGGGATATCCAGCGGATGCGGCACAGATGCCGTTTCAAGAGCGGGCGGAGGCCTTCGTCAGGGCTTACAAGGCTTCCCGCAACACGATGATGAATCGTGCCTTTACGGCGATCATGGGGGATTTATACGGGATCGCCATCGATGACGCGGCATCGGTGCTGCAGGCGGATGAAGTCGTCCGCAGGCAGAGAAGCACCCCGGGCTGGGCTCAAAGCGTAGCTGACCGGCTGCACGTGCAGCGGTTTGTCGTGAACCGTCCCGAACATGCCGGATTTGAGGGCATGCGGGAGGACGCCCTGCTGCTGCCGCGAATCGACGGATGGCTGCCGGGGCTCGCTGCGGGTATCGCCCCCTCTGCCGACGCCGAACGTCAGGATCGTTTTGAGCAAGCGAAATCGTTCATTTCCGAGCAGCTGCAGTCCTATCATGAGATGGGCTGTCCAGGGATCATGACGACACTTCCCCACTATGAGGCTGCGGCTCACGAGGATTACAAGCTCGAAACCGCAGCGCGGACGGATGAGATCATGATGCTGCTGCTCCATGAAATCTGCTCCGGCCTGCAGGAGCGCGGCATGTTCCTGCAGCTGTTCCTCGGGGTGGAACGAAGATGGGGTAGCACTTCGGCCGCCCCGGTAAACGATCCGCTCCGGATCGTCAAGCTGTATGGCTTGTTCGAGCGTTACGCCATCCCGTTCGAGCTGGTGGTTGCATCGGAACTGAACAATTTGGACGTCGTACAGGCAGCCTGGAATTTTGCCAACGTTCACGTAGGCGGCATGTGGTGGTACAACTTCCGTGCCAGCACCTATAAGCAGAGCATGCAATACCGGCTCGAGGCGATATCTGCGCTCAAAAGCTCGCTCATCGTCTCGGATGCACGGTGCATCGAATGGACGTACGGCAAGCTGCTGGTCGTGAAGCAGCTGCTGGCCCATTTTCTGGATGAGCAGGTTCGGGAAGGCTGGCTCACCCGTGACGATGCGTTGGCAGTGGCCGCGCAGTGGCTGCACGGCAGTGCTGCAAAACGTTACGGTTTAGCGGACGTGATCTGATCGCCGTAACCCTAACCGCTGAATCGTGTAAGCCGCAATGCGCTTGGCAGAACGGCTGGTCGATGAACTTCAATGAAGAACGGAGGGAGAACGTGACATTTTCACTGCTTGACCGGATGCTGCCCGCTCCGCTGGATGGGGGCTTCCGGATGGAAGGCTGGTGGGTATGGTGCGGGTCGATCGTACGCGGAGACGACGATCGCTTTCATATGTTTGCGTCCCGGTGGCCGAAATGGCTGCCGATGCACCCGGGTTGGCTGCTCCGCTCGGAAATCGTCCGAGCCTCGTCCGATACCCCGGAAGGGCCCTATACCTACGAAGAGACTGTATTTCCCGCGAGAGGAGCGGAATACTGGGACGGACGCAGCACCCATAACCCGCACATTCTCCGTTATGGAGACAAGTATTTGCTCTATTACATGGGGACGACGCACCCCTTCCCCGAGCCGCAGCCAGGAGAGACGGTGGATGCAGACGACTGCCGCGTCATTGCGGCAAGGGCGAACAAGCGTGTCGGTCTGGCCGTCGCCGACAGCGTCAACGGGCCGTGGAAGCGCCTGGATACGCCTATTTTACCGACGAGGCCGGGCAAGTTCGACAGCTTCCTGACCTCCAATCCGGCTCCATGTATCCGGGAGGACGGGTCCGTGCTGCTGGTGTATAAAGCCCGGAAATATGAAGGTACAACCCATGGACAAATGACGTTAGGGGCAGCAGAAGCTTCAAGGTATGAAGGGCCGTACCGCGTCATGCGGGATACACCGCTGTTTCCGCCGGAACGGTTTCATATCGAAGACCCGTTCATCTGGCGCACGTCGGACGGGTACGCCATGATCGCCAAAGATATGGACGGGAATTTGTGCGGCGAGATGCACGGTGGCATACTGGCCACTTCTTCGGACGGCAGTGATTGGAGGCTGGAGGACAACTCTAAATCCTATTCCCGGCGTGTTCGATGGGAAGACGGCTCGGAGCTGTGGATGGGCAGTTTCGAACGACCATTTCTGCTGTTCCAGGATGGGCAGCCGACGCATTTATTTGCCGCGGTTGCGGATGGACCGGGAGGGTTCCGGCAGGCGCAACATACGTGGAATATGGTGATCCCGCTGCGGACATCGCCATGAAATCAAGGATGATCAAACAGATACAGGAGGAGATCAAATGGGAGAAACCGGATCGAAACAAACGGTAACGGGTACTGAAGGAAGCGCTCTTGGCATTTCGGAATCCGTTCAGCAGTGGGCGGATGGCGCCTGGCAGCAAATCGTGAACAAAGTGGAGCGCACCAGTCAGCGGATTGGCGTCAGTTTTCCGCATGCTTCCATTAACGGGGTGTACGACAATATGCGACCGTCCTGGTGGACCGCCGGCTTCTGGCCGGGGATATTATGGCTTATCGCCGAAGGCGGGCACCATCCTGGGCTGCAGGGGATTGCCGAGCTGATCGAGGAGAAGCTGGACGAACCGCTGTATGCGCTCGCTGTGCATCATGATGCCGGATTTATATGGACGCTCTCGGCCGTGGCCGACTACCGGATTACCGGCAGCGAGCATTCCAAGCACCGCGGGCTGATGGCCGCTGCCCAGCTGGCAAGCCGCTTTAATATAAAAGGGAACTTCATCCGGGCTTGGCATGACCTGGAGCAGGTGAACCGGGCAGGCTGGTCCATCATCGACACGGTGATGAATTTGCCGCTCTTGTATTGGGCCTCCGAAGCGGCGGCGGATCCGCGGTTCCGACATATTGCCGCGGCACATGCAGATACGGTACTGGCGCATTTTCTGCGTCCGGACGGATCCAGTTATCATATCCTCCAGTTCGATTCCGAGACGGGCGAAAGAATCGGCGCGATGCCAGGCCAGGGTTATGCGGAAGAATCCGCCTGGTCCAGGGGCAGCGCCTGGACGATTTATGGTCTGACCCTGTCTTATATTTACACGGGAGAAGAGCGCTTCCTGACGGGGGCCAAGCGGGCGGCCCATTTCTTCCTGGCGAACCTGCCGGACGATCATGTGCCGCATTGGGATTTCCGGGCACCGGAAGAAGGAGGCAAGCCGCGTGATACTTCAGCTGGAGCCTGCGCGGCCTGCGGGCTGATCGAGCTGTCCCGTCTGGTTCCCGAGGCGGAAGCACAGCTGTATCTCCGTTCAGCGGAACGTATCGTGCGCTCACTTCATGAGCATTATGGGACGTGGGATATGCCGGAGGAAGAAGGCTTGATCCTGTCCGGCACATCCAATTTGCCGGGCGGCGTGCACATCGATACGCCGCTGATTTACGGCGATTACTTCTTTGTTGAGGCGGTTTCCAAGCTGCGCGGCTCGGCACGGAGATTGTGGTAATGTTCGTCAGCATCGAGGCAGTGAATCAGCAGGAAAGGAGACATGCAGAATGAAACGACAGGCTGAGCAGACAGCAGCGGGGTCCACACCGGAGAACTTGCTCGATGATCCGTACCATATAGAGACGGCTCCTGAAACGCAGGAATCTGCGGATCGGGATCACCGCATGGAATGGTGGAGGGAAGCCCGGCTGGGCTTGTTTATCCATTGGGGGCCATATGCAGTGCCGGCAGGCGAGTGGAATGGGGAGGAGATCCAAGCTTCCTACAGTGAGCACATTATGCTGCGCGCAAGGATCCCGGTCACCGAATACGAAGAGATGGCGGCGGGTTTTAATCCGGTCTCCTTTGACGCGCTGAAGTGGGTACGCACCGCCAAACGGGCCGGCTTGAAATACATTATCTTTACGGCCAAGCATCATGACGGCTTTGCCATGTATGACTCGTACGTGTCCGATTACTCGGTCGTCAAGCATGCCGCTTTTGGGCGCGATCCGCTCCGAGAGTTGGCGGAAGCATGCCGGGAGGAAGGAATGGTGCTGGGCATTTACTACTCGCACGCCATGGACTGGCATGATCCCGATTCCCAAGGGAACACCTGGGACTACCCCGGAAATATCGGTGCTTACGATGACGTAGAGAGTTGGCTGCACGATCCGGATAAACGAAGCCGCTTCGAGCATTATCTGCACAGTAAATCGATTCCCCAGGTTCGCGAGCTTCTTACGGATTACGGGAAGGTGGGGCTGATGTGGTTCGATTGCGGCGGCAAGCTGACCCGCGAGCAGGGAGAGCAATTTCTGGACACCGTATACTCGCTGCAGCCGGGCTGCCTGGTGAACAGCCGGGTGTGGAAGGCTCCCCTCGGGGATTATTCCAATACATCCGATAATCAGCTGGCGACACGGACCCTGCGCAGGGATTGGGAGAACATCATCACGTTAAACGATTCGTGGGGTTACAAAAAATCGGACCACAATTGGAAATCCCCGGCATCCATTATCCGGCAGATCATCGATGTTGTTAGTAAAAACGGTAATCTGGTCATCAATATCGGCCCTACGGAAACGGGGGAGTGGGATCCGGTATCCGAATCGATTTTACTGGAAATCGGCGATTGGTTAGATACTTACGGAGACAGTATTTACGGGGCAGGAGCTTCTCCCACTGCAAGACCATCATGGGGAAGGTGTACGTTGAAAGGGAATACGCTGTATCTGCACGTGTTCGATCGTCCGGCGGACCACAAGCTGGTCGTGCCCGGCCTGAAAACGGATGTTCTCCGAGCCTACATGCTGGAAGACGGCAGGGAGCTGAATTTATCCAGGAGATCGGAACAGGATTTGGAGATCGAACTCCCTGAATCGGTGTCTTCCGACGCGGATGGCAGTGCCAAACCGCAGGTCATCGCCGTCCTTTGTGCTGGTCCGGTGGCAGGAAATCCGGTCAGGCTGCTGGACTCGCGGGAAGATAGCTCCCATGAACTGGGCGTATTCGATAGCGAAATATCCGGTGCTGGCCTGAAGTACGATACCGGAAAAAGGGGCCGTGACAACCTGTTGGATTGGACGGATGAACATGCCGAGGCCGTCTGGCCCGTGCGGACTTCGGGTCCCGCAGAGTTCGACGTCCACATCGAATACGGCAGTGGTGTAGGCGAACAGGGAGGAGGCGGGACCTACCTGGTTGCCGCCGGAGACCAGACACTGCATGCTCAGGTGCAGCCTACCGGCGGACCGTATGACTTCCGCGAGTTTGATGTGGGGAGGCTGCGCTTCCCTGAAGCGGGGGAATATCTGATCCGTCTTCAGGCGGAAAGAATTACAGGCCATTACTTAATGCAGCCAAGATGCTTGAAACTGCAGCGTTGACCGAACCGGCATGCGCTGTTTTCGGAAAAAGGGACCACCGATTCTGCGAAGCAGCAGGCGGCGGTCCCTTTTTTTAAGATATAAGAAAGTACGAAGCTTCGGAGGCGCAACTTTCTTATTGTGATCCATTCGTCTGCTTTCCTTTTTTGGAAAAGATCATTTTTATCATCACAACGGCTGCCAGGCCTAGGGGGATCCAGATCTGAAACACCGGGAAGTCATACATTAGGTTGCGCGTAAAGCCGATCCAGGTATGGTAAATAAAATTGGGCGAGGCGAATGAAATGGCATAAATAAATGTGCCGACGACGATCGTCAATTTTTTGTGGCTCATTTTGACCAGATAAGACAGGCCGATGACCGCCCCCAAATAAAAAGCTGTCATTTTCACAAAAATGCCGATATAAATCAGCAAAATAATGACCGGGTCGAGACGCTCGAGAAAGTCCGCGATTTCGATTAAGCGAACCGATCTGAGCATAGGGAGGGTGGTAATGCTTAAGATTTGGGGGCTCAGTATCGTTAAATTCAACAGGTTGAATAGCAGCAGTAGGATTCCCACGAACAGGTAGGAATAGATCGATAGCTTGGACAGGTTTTTTTTGTTGTTCAAATGCTTCCAAAACGCAAGGAATACGACGACTTCGCCAAACGGGAAGCTGATGACTTTCGGAATGGCTTCCCTGATCACCGGCATCACCCCGTGCTCCAGTACGGGCTGAAGCCGTTCCAGATGGATATTTTTGGAGACAATGAACATGACGATGATCAGGAAATAGCCGAGGATGGTAAAAGGAAGCAGAAACTCGACGACACGAAAAAAAACTTCCGTTCCCTTGGAAATCGCATAGGCGGACAGCAATATCATAATCAGCATCAGGAGGGACAGCGGCGTTTTTGGAAGAAAGGAAATGTTGATGATATCCCCAAACTCCCTGGTGTTCCTCATGGCCTCATAAGAAAAATAGAAAATATAAGCGGCGGTGACGATGGTCCCTAAGAAACGTCCCAAATGTTGGTTCAATATCTCGAAGAGATTGTGATCCTCATTACGCTTTTGGATGAACAGATATACCAGCAGCAGCAGCAGTCCGGCCAGCATTGCGACGATGACGACCAACCAAGCGTCCTGCTTGGCTCCCACGCCCAATTCGTATAGTGGAGTGGTTCCAATCAGAAACAGGATCATCATCGCAATCAGCTCAAATTTGTCTATTTTTTGCAAGTGGGGGCACTCCTTCCGCTAGAACTTTTGGTTTTTGAGCAAGCTGGAGTATGACTTGTTAATCATGTTCGTGTGCTCGATGTTGATTTTGACCTGGACGCGCAGGCTGATTTCCTCAATGGGACGCTTCGATTCCATCAGTTTTCTCCAGGTGGGAGGATCTTTACGATGAATCGCGTTCATGAATCCGGTCAGATCGACGTTCATTTCCTGCAGATGGCTCCAGGTCGCCATGACTTCATCGCCGATTTGTTTGCTTATTGTACGCTCTAATTCCCGGATAACGCTGGGCTTGTTCAGGTCCAGGTTGCAGCCGGCTTCGTCGATCGCTCCCGTTGCTTGAATCTTGGCGAGAATGATCGATTTTCCATGAATGACCTTCGGTTCCAGCTTGGTTGACGATTTCAGCACACGATAGCTGACAAGCTGTTCTTCTTGGCCTTTTGCGTTGCACGGAAACACGATGATCATGCTGCTTACGCTGTCGGAGAGCCATGCTACAGAACGGCTGTTTTTTTGATCGATCCATCCCACCAGCTTGTCCTTACGGAATACGCCCAGCTCTCCGAGCTTAATGACCGCGTCATTTCGCGTCGATTTCAGGGAATCGAGGGAAGACTGCTTGGTCAGATCTCCGGATACCTCAAGTTCGGGCGCCATGGCGCTTTGGTCTGGGCTGGCGATCATTCTGGCGAAGTCAATGAGCCGCATGTTTTGGGCTTGGGACAAATTTTTCTGGCTTTGTTCGATGATCCGCTGGATGGCGTTGCCGGATATTTTCTCCAAAGGGATTAGCACTTCCAGCAAATTGGAGGCTTTGCCCTTGGTTAACAGGACGGACATGGTCTCCCTGCTCTCGAACGGGCGAAGGAAAAAATCAAGAATCTCTCCGACTCCTTCTTCCCGGGCCACATCTTCGCTAAGAATTAGGACGGAGTTGTGGGCGAAAAACAGCTTCCGGGATGTTTCCAGGCTGGCATTCTGCATCGCTTCAGCAATCGAGCGCCCCTTGGTTGAGAAAATGGTCGTCGGAGACTGGCTTCCAGCACTGCCGCCGCCTGTCTGGGTGGCAATCGATTGCGGAATGACGACCTGGAACGAAATCTCCCATTTCCCGTTGCTCCGGTCGATGGACGTCGCAGAAATGATGCTCAGCGTATTTAATTCTTGGCTGTCCCAGCATCCGCTCGTCAGCAGTACGACCGACAGCAAGAGAATCATAAGGCCCAGTCTCCGGAGCATCTTTTCCACCTCTTAGTTTGACCTGGATGTTCACTGCTATTGTTCATCTTTCGATGGCGATGGTTTTTGGATTGATTTTTGGCGTTTGATGTTTTTCTGGCTGATTAAAGTAGGCCGTTTGAGCATGGCCCACCAAGGCACGCGCACCAACGCATCCTTTTGATCGGAAGGGGTAAAGGGCGCCAGCGGAATCAGATACGGGATTCCGAAGGAACGGAGCCCTGCCAAATGGATGAGCATCGCCATCAATCCCGCAATGATGCCGAACAACCCCAACGTGGCCGCGAGCAGCATAAATCCAAACCGGAGCAGCCGGGCCGCATTGGATATGCTGACCGAAGGAGCTACGAAGCCGGCGATGGCGGTAAAGGCCACGATAATAACCATCGCAGCGGATACCAAGCCTGCCTGCACGGCCGCTTGTCCAAGCACCAGCGCACCGACGATCGAAATCGCGGAGCCGATCGCCCTGGGCATCCGTACCCCGGCTTCCCGCAAAACTTCGAAAGTGATTTCCATGGCCAACGCTTCGACAAAGGCCGGGAACGGGACCCCTTCCCGCTGGGCAGCGAGGCTGATAAGCAGGGTTGTCGGCAGTATCTGCTGGTGGAACGTCGTGATCGCGATATACAGCGAAGGGAGGAGCATAGAAAAGACAAAAGCGATGATGCGCATCAGGCGTAAAAAGGTGGCGATGTCGAATGCCTGGTAATAATCCTCGCTGGACTGAAACAGCTTAAAAATCGTGATGGGGGCAATGAGGACAAACGGGCTCCCGTCTACGAGAATGGCTACTTTTCCTTCCAGTATGGCCCCGGCAATGGCGTCCGGCCGTTCTGAATTCGTTAGGGTTGGAAACGGCGTAAACGTGGCGTCCTGGATAAATTCCTCGATATAGCCGCTCTCCAGCACGCTGTCGATGTCAATTCGGTCGAGCCGCCTTAAGATTTCCTGCACCACGTCATCATTCGCGATGCCGTTGATATACATCACGGCCACGTTCGTTTGGGACACGCGGCCGATCGTCCGGTCAACGATCCATAAATTCGGGTTTTTGATCCTACGGCGGACTAACGACGTATTGATCCGCAGATTTTCCGTGAATCCTTCTCTGGGTCCCCGAATGACGGTTTGGGACTGGGGTTCGTCCACACCGCGCTGTTCGCCGCCGGCCGAAGCCGCAGATATCCCCTTTGCCGTACCGTCGATCAGAATAACCGCATTGCCGGCAAGAATGGCGCTGAACAGTTTATTTAAGGTATAGACTTCCGTGACTTGGCCAATGGCTAAAAAACGGTTTTTGATCCAACCCAGAACCTGGTTTGGCGGATCCAGCAAACCATCTGCATCGGCCTGGATTTGCGTCAAAGATTTCATGATGGCATTGTTGATAATCTGCTCGTCAACCAATCCGTCCGTATAAATGACGGCGACATGGATAGGTTTTCCTAAGGCCTGGTCCAACCGGCGGATAATAATGTCGGAACTGTCGCCTGTCATTTCTTTGATTAATTTTACATTAATATCCAAGTATTCGGAAAGGTCCGTTTCAGGCACATTAAATTCTGAAGGCTGCTCGTTTTTTCCTTGATTTTGATCGGAAGGTTGTTTGGATTTGGAAAAAGGTCGCATCATAATCCTCACCTTGAAATTTATATTCTGCTTCATCGTTGCCTATTTCGGAGGAACTTAAACTAGGGGCATCGTAAGAGGATCTGTCGGATGAAAGCGTGTCGGAGAAAGCAAAACAGACGGCAGGGGGCCGTCTGTCACGATTCGAAATAAGCAATAAACATAGGATAGAAAGGCATTACCCTTTGGCGTCAAACATTTGCTGGTCATTTCGTAATGGAAACCAACCGGGAATGCTCGTCATGAGGTTCCACAGCGGCTCGGGAATCGACAATTCCTCAAGCTCCAGAGGGGATATGGACGTTCGGATTTGCTCTTCATGCCCATCCAACACCAACTGGACCCAATCCGGTTCCATAATAAGTTCCCGCCCCAGGGCGATGAGCGGAATGCCGGAGGCCAGGGCTTCCAGCGCATCATCGGGCGTGTGGATGCTTCCGACGCCAATGACGGGGATTCGCGAGCCGACCCGCTCCTGAATAATCGCTAGGCGTGACCGACTGTCCTGGATACCTCTTCGCGGAACGGACCGGAAGCTGGTCAAGGACACGTGAATATAATCGATCCCGGAGCCTGACAATGCATCGACGAACGGAAGGGTGTCGGCCATAGTAATGCCCGGCGTTCCCGCTTCTTCAGGCGACAATCGGTAACCGACCAAGAAAGGTTTCCCGGCTGCTACTTCACGAACGGTCCGCAGCACCTCACGAATAATGGCTAGTGCCAGCGTCATTCTATTCTCCAAAGTCCCTCCATAGCGGTCCGTGCGGCGATTTGTAAACGGTGAAAAAAATTGATGCAGCAAGTTCCCGTTCCCGCCGTGAATTTCCACCCCGTCAAATCCGGCGGCGACCGCTCTTCGGGCCGCTTCTGCATAAGCTTGAATGATTCCTTCGATTTCCTGCTCGGTAAGGCTGCGCGGGACGGGGGCGCCATCCCGATCCTCGGGAATGTCTCCAGCGCTGACGAAATCGCCTGTCTTGGAGCCTTGTCTGCCTGCGTGGAAAATTTGCAGCACGGCTTTGGCACCGTTCTCCTGGATTGACGAGGCAAGCCGGCGGAGTCCGGGAATCAGGGCATCGCTGTCGGCGCCAGGGGCACCGAGCATTCCCCCCTGCTGCGTGACGTACGTAGCCGCTGTGATAACCATGGCAGCACCGTTGGAACGCCGTTTGTAATACTGAATTTCCTGTTCGGAGACGGAGCCATCCGCATTAGAACTCATATGAGTCATCGGAGACATGACGATACGGTTTTTTATGGAAATTTCAGCTGACGGAAAGTGAAATGGATCAAAGAGGGTAGAATACGATATCTTCATTGAATGACATCTCCTTCTCATATAATCGTTGATTAGCTTGTTTTGATTATATGGGGAGACGCAGCTTCCTGTAAGAACGCAAAACTGATGGATATAATCCAAGAACCTGGACTAACTAACGTAAAGTAAGTTGTCTCTGTAGCGAAGCTAACTCTAGAAAAGAAGCATCCTTTGGATAGGGAAGCTTGATTTATCGTCCTGCTATGCATATAATGGACATTACAGGTCCATAATAAATGAGCTGTAATAGGTTGTTGGTTGAGAAGGAGGAATCCAGCATGCAATTTTCAAAAAGTACCGCATACGGTTTGCACGCCTTAATGCTGCTGGCGAAATCGGAGCGTGGACGCAACGTGGGGATTAAAGAACTATCCTCTTCCCTGGGGGCTTCCGAGAGCTATTTATCCAAAATTATGTCCAAGCTGCGGCAGGATGGGCTTGTTCGCGCGGTAACCGGCGTGAACGGCGGTTACGAGCTCTCCCGCCCTGCCAGTGAAATTACTTTTTTGGACGTGGTTCAGGTTCTCGAGGGCCGTCAGCATTTGTATGAATGCTTCCATGGGAATGATCATCCACTGCCGGCTCTGGAAGCTGCGGGGGACGAACCGGAAACGCCGGAATTTCAGTATGGTGAAGGATGCCCGGTCAAACAAGTGATGGATGCCGCGGAACAGCAAATGAACCGGTATCTCCAGCAGCATACGATCCAATCGGCGCTGAATCGGGCGGGAACATGCGATTCCCATACGGCTTGCAAGAAGTAATCGACTTCTTGCACATTTATTATGGATATTAAAGATCTAGAAAGGGTGGGTATAGATGTCAGAAGCATTGTTGGACGCGGTAATTATAGGAGGAGGACCAGCCGGCATGAGCGCCGCGCTTGCGCTGGGCAGGTCAAGACGCTCTGCGATCGTTATTGATGAAGGCCTTCCGCGCAATCGGGTAACCCACGAGATGCATAATTTCCTGTCCCGGGACGGAATTGCTCCCGCCGAGTTCCGTCGGATTGCCAGAGAACAAATCGGCAATTATCCTGCGATCAAATTTGTTCAAGGGAAAGCGGAATCTGTGGAAGGAAACGATGGCGATTTTCGGGTACACGTGTCCGACGGGAAGGTATTCCGAAGCAAGAAGCTGCTATTTGCAACCGGTAAACGAGATCTGCCCATTGATATTTCCGGACTGTATGAGGTATACGGCAAAAGCGCATTTGTCTGCCCCTATTGCGATGGCTGGGAACTGCAGGACCAGCAGCTCGTGATGATTGCGGCAGGCGAAGCGGCGATGCATTTATCCAAAGTGCTGATGGGATGGTCTACGAATTTAACGCTATGCACGAACGGTCCGGACGAAATGAAAGCAGAGCAGCGCCAAGAACTGGAGCGCCATGGCATTATCGTTAAAGACTCACCGATTCAAGCGATCGAATCCGAAGAAGGCGTGGTGAAGCAGATCCTTCTGGAGAACGGCGAATCCGTTGCCTGCACCGGAATTTTCTTTGCGCCGAAGCTGGCTGCTGCTACTGACTTGCCCCAGTCGCTGGGCTGCGAGGTGTCGGAAACCGGAAGCGTAACCGCCGATCGGATCGGCAAAACCAACGTACCCGGCGTTTTCAGTGCCGGAGATGCTGCTTCTGAAATGTATCAAGCCGTTGCTGCGGCTTCCATGGGAGCGTTGGCGGGCATGGGCATCAATTCCGAACTGCTCGATGAAGCATGGAAATCGGTATGATTTATCGTACCCAAACAAGCCATTCTTTTGCCAGGTTTGTGAAATCGGAATTTTTTTGCGAAAAAAGGTTTACGTCAGGCGTAACTTTCGATATTATTAGCGTAATGTAAAAACCGTTAATTATAAATGCGATGAAGAGATGAGTAGGTAAAGGAAGAAGCATTTCCCAGAGAGCTCCGTCCGCTGAAAAGGAGCATTGTGTCCTTTATTGAATAAAGCCTCCGAGCAGCACGCAGGAACCGGATTTCATACAGGGGATGGCGTGACAGGAGCTCCTGTTACAGAGCTAGAGTATATGCATTGGACGACTGATGCCGTACTCGAAGAGGTTAAAATGGCGACATTTTAGCGAATCTGGGGTGGTACCACGAGTATGATATCTCGTCCCTAAGACGGCAGTCTTGGGGGTGGGATTTTTTATTTTTTAGTCATAATCCTGTAAATATCGCTGCTCGCAGGCGGAAGGGCACACCAATTCAACCGGTTTGAATAGTGTCTAATAGACGGATTCACAAGTCGCGCCTGTCTCCTTATTATTTGTTTTGCAGACAACATAACATACTCTACTTCGAAAGGATTGGAATCACTCATGTCAGAAAAACTTAAAGTTGGTATTGTCGGTGGAACCGGCATGGTTGGCCAGCGTTTCGTCCAGCTCTTGGATCAGCATCCCTGGTTTCAGGTGACCGCAATTGCGGCAAGCAGCAGTTCCGCCGGTAAAACCTATGAAGAATCGGTACAGGGCAGATGGAAGCTGGCCACCCCGATTCCCGAGGACGTCAAGCCTATTGTCGTACAGGACGCCTCGAAAGTCGAAGAGGTTGCTTCGGGAGTCGACTTCGTGTTCTGTGCCGTGGATATGAATAAGGACGAAATAAAGGCGCTTGAAGAAGCCTATGCCAAAACGGGCACGCCTGTCATTTCGAACAATTCCGCCCACCGCTGGACGCCTGACGTACCCATGGTGATTCCGGAAATCAATCCCCGCCACATCGACGTGATAGAAGCACAAAGAAAGCGGCTCGGTACCAAGACTGGCTTTATCGCCGTCAAACCGAACTGCTCGATTCAGAGTTATGTGCCGCAGCTGAACGCGCTGCTTGATTTTAAACCGACACAGGTGGTTGCGTCGACTTACCAGGCTATTTCCGGCGCCGGCAAAAACTTTACGGACTGGCCGGAAATGCTGGATAACGTCATTCCGTATATCGGCGGCGAGGAAGAGAAGAGCGAGCAGGAGCCATTGCGCATTTGGGGCAGCATCGACAACGGACAGATCGTCAAAGCGTCTTCCCCGATGATCACGACCCAATGTATTCGCGTTCCTGTCACAGACGGGCATTTGGCGACCGTGTTCGTCTCTTTTGAGAAAAAAACGTCGAAGGAAGAAATTATCGAGCGCTGGCGTACCTATCAGGGAAGACCGCAGGAATTGGGCCTTCCAAGCGCACCGAAGCAGTTCATCACCTATTTTGAAGAAGAAAACCGGCCGCAGACGAAGCTGGACCGCGATATTGAGCGCGGCATGGGAGTTTCGGCAGGCAGATTGCGCGAGGACTCCATTTATGATTTCAAATTCGTGGGACTTTCGCATAATACGCTGCGCGGTGCTGCAGGCGGCGCGGTGCTGATTGCCGAGCTGCTGAAGGAAGAAGGATATATTCAAGCCAAGTAACAAGAACAAAGGGATCGGATCGAAAAATCCGGTCCCTTTTCATATTATTTTTCACCCATTTAGGACAAGCGCTAAAAATCACTGACCGTATCTGTCAGTGATTATCGACTATACTGATGGTAGTTGCGATGATAACAATACCATGTACGAGTGGTACGAAGGGGTGGGCGAAAGTGGAAAAATACGCCATGTTCGGCAAATTGACGGCAAAGCCGGGTCAGCGGGACGAACTCGCCAGAATGATGCTGGAATCAAGCGGGACGCTGGAGGATATGGAAGGGTGCATCTATTATATCCTGCATGAGGCGGAAGACAATTCGGACGATCTTTGGATAACGGAACTATGGGAAAGCCAGGATGCGCACTCAGCTTCGCTGAAAAATGAAAAGGTGCTGGAGCTGATCGGACGCTGCAGGCACCTCATTGCTGAAGCCGGCGGTATTAAGGTCCGGCCGATCGGAGGCAAAGGGTTCTAATCCCCCATGGGGAACATTACATGGAAAAACCGCGTATGCGCGGTTTTTTTGTTCTGAGAGGATCCTCATGGATGCGATGAATAACACCGGCTGGCCTCGTACATAGTATAAGCGAACTCTACTCAACACTTGGAGGCATTACGCAAAATGAACGTTCAAAGAGCACAAGAAATCGCAGCCTCGCCAGTCATGGCAAACGTATTGTTGGATGGAACGCCCATCTATATACAGCATGTGGACGAGCAGAGCGAAACCGCGCGCGTCTATCCGCTGGATAACCCGGAAGGAGAGCGGGAAGTACCGCTGTATTCGTTAGTGGAGCAGGAACATTTTCTGGGGTAGAAAGGAGAAGAAGCTATGGAGAAGGTACCTAAACAAAACGATGTCGAAGCCGATCGCTTGAACGATCATGACGTGACCGATGATGTGGTCCGGGAAGTGCCCGCCACAACCGATGCCAGTGACGCCGTTGCGGCGCTGACATCGCATATCAATAAGTATGATGTTCCCGATGAGCTGGAGGAAAAATAGCAACGGATGGTTAAAGCGTACAGGTTCGCCTGTACGCTTTATTGTTGTTCCCGCCGTGGAGATGGTTACGCCCAAACAAGCATAGCAATCCGGAATAAATCAGGCTGACGATTTTTTGATAGAATTGGCATGAGAACGAATGCTATGGATCTGATTGCAAAAAGGAGAGATGGACAATGATTCAATTGGGAGCCAAAAACATCGATGTCATAACTTTGTTTGTGGAGGATCTTACGGAGGCGAAATCATTTTATGAACGGGTTTTCGGGCTATCCTCCGTCTATGAGGACGACAACTCGGCAGTTTATGACTTTGGGAACATGAGCATCAATTTGCTGAAAATAACCGAAGCGGACGAGCTTACGAATCCGGCATCGGTTGCAGCCCGCGAAGCAGGGGCACGGTTTGTGTTCACGATCCGCGTTGACAATGTGGACGCGTTGTGTGCAGAGCTGAAGTCGTCTGGCGTTGAGCTGCTGAACGGTCCGATGGACCGGCCATGGGGAATTCGTACGGCAAGTTTCCAGGATCCGGGCGGGCATATTTGGGAAATAGCGCAGCAGTTGCATTAATTCTTGATGAAAGCTTCAAGCGCTGGACCCGATGGGTTCGGCGTATTTTTTGATTTTTTCATTGACTAACCGTTCACCCAATAATAAAATGATAACATGAACAGTTAAATTTTGGATGGAGGAATCCCGGATGGATTTGTATTATGAGAATTACGGTAGTGGAATACCCATTATATTTATTCATAGCGGAGGCACGGACAGCAGGTTGTGGTCGTTTCTGGCACCGCTTGCCGCAAAAGATTACGAGGTCATTACTTTTGATGGCCGGGGTGCAGGGAAATCTCCTTCTCCCAAGGAGCCGGCGAACTATGTCGAGGATTTGCGTGTGCTGATGGATGACCTTCACCTGGATACAGCCGTCCTCATTGGCCACTCGGGAGGCGGCCAAATCGCCACTGACTTTAGCCTCCAATATCCTGACAGAGTTTCCAGACTTGTGCTCATCGCTCCATCATTATCGGGTTATAAACCTTCACCGAAGTTTGAACGCTGGATGAGTGAAGTTAACGCGGCGGCCCCGGACGCGGACAAAATTATGGAGCTCGCATTCAGCGCTCCGCTGTACCGGGTCGTGATGTCCAGTCCGCAGCGCAGTATGATGGTCGACATGTTCAGGCACCACCTGGCCAAAACGGCTGAGTGGGGAAGCTTCGAATCCGTTTGGCCGCAGCCTCCGGCCATCGGTCGGTTGGGAGACCTGCGGACGAAAACCTTGTTTATGATCGGCGATAACGAAATACCGGATAATGAGCGCGTCGCTGAGCTATTCCGGAGGCTTCCGAATGTTCGTTATGTCCTTATTCCGGGGACGGATCACATGATGCCCTTAACGCATCCGGAGGTTATGTACAGCCATATTTCCGAGTTTTTGGAGGAAACACATTAATGCCCCGCACTCAAGAAGAGAATGAGCGAATCCGCCAGCAGACCAAGGCGAAGATCCGCGATGCAGCCATGGAGCTTTTTATGAGAAAGGGCTACCATGCCACCTCGATCGATGATGTGTCCAAACACGCTGGCGTGTCCAAGGGGCTACTATACAACTACTACAAAGGTAAAGAAGAACTGCTGGGGACCATGGTCGAAGCCAGAATTGAAGAATTGATTCAGGTTATGGAGAAGGCGGAGGCATTGGAAACGCCTGCAGAGCAGCTGAGACATATCGTCGAGGGGGCCATCGAGAATGTGCAGCGTTTCCCTGAAGTGTTCCGATTCTATCTTCATCTGCAGACCCAGCCGGAAGCGGACGAAGCGGTCGCCCAGCACGGTAAGCTCCTGGTGGAGGAAAGTGCTCGCCAGTTTCAAATTCAGTGCCGAATGTTCGGAAAACTGGGAGCAGCCGATCCGGTTGCAAGATCATTGTATTTTTCCTCTGCATTGCAGGGAATTATGCTAATGATCTCGACTTACCCGGATGAGTTTCCAGTCGAGGCGATGAAGCGGCAAATCGTTGTGGATTTCTGCCAAGGTTAGCGTCAGTCGTAAAGAGGCGCTCAGCCGCCTAACATTGAATTGAATGACTAGTGAACAGCCGCTCCGCGGCTGTTTTTTTGCTGTTCAAGGTTGTGCACTCGCGGCACATTTAGCTGAAGGACTCCATTGGAATAGAAGATATCAATGAAATAAAAGGATAGAAGATTCTCATGAAAGCTTTTTTGCCAGCAGACGTGTTTTTCTCTATCAATCTATTGACTTCCACAATTAATGACCATATAATCAACTAAAGTGACCCGATGTGTAAGGAGACCTGACATGGTTATCATCGACGAAGTGTACCGCAATATCAGTTTTGATATGCCGGAACAGGAGTTATCCATTTTACTTGAACGCATTAAAGCTGCGAAAGAAGAAGATGTTGAAGCGTTAAAGAACAAGATCGACAAATACGAGCAAAAGCGGCGTGCAGAAGAAGCGCTGTATCAATCATTGTCACCGATCCGCCGGTTGTTTGCAGGGCGGCCTGCGAGTCATCACCAGGCTGTCGAGTACATGGTCCATGTCAAAGAACGGTTCAAGAAGATCGACGCGATTAAGCTCAGTATTCGGGAACTGGATCAGGTACTTCATATTTTGCGTATGCCAATAAGGGATTCGAACGAGGTCTTCCTGTCTCCTGAGCTGATCCGGGAAATCAGACATCTTCGGGAAAGGGAGGCATCACAGGAATGAACTTATCGCTTGAATCTTTGGGCGCAGGAATGGATACCGTGTGGGTCGTTCTCAGCGCCGCCATGATTCTGCTGATGGAGGGCGGATTTGCCCTGCTTGAGGCAGGATTTGTTCGTTATAAGAACAGCGTTAACATCATTATGAAGGTGTTCGCCGATATTACGATCGGCACTTTGGTCTTTTATGTATTCGGTTTCGCGCTCATGTACGGAAAGGACGCTGGGGGGATCATCGGGACGAGCGGTTTTGTCCTTGGAGGCGATTTAACCCACCTTCAACTACCGGTTTCGCTGGATACGTACTGGCTGTTCCAAGCGGCATTCACCATCGCCGTTATTTCGATCGTTTCGGGAGCAGTCGCCGAACGGATCAATTTCAGGGCGTATTTGCTGTACATTGTCCTGATGACCGGTTTGATTTATCCGGTCGGCGGTCACTGGGCTTGGGGCGGCGGGTGGCTGACCAAGCTCGGTATGCAGGATTTTGCCGGTTCGGCCGTCATTCACGCGCTCGGAGGCTTCTCGGCACTGGCTGCTGCGATGATCGTGGGTCCCCGGAAAGGGAAATTCAATAAATCGGGTGTCAGCACGATCGCCCTGCCGAGTAACCTGCCACTTGCTTCGGTGGGCGCTTTCCTTCTCTGGTTCGGCTGGTTTGGCTTCAACGCCGGCAGCACGCTGAGCGCAACCGACGTCCGAATCGGTCATATCGCGCTGACGACGATGCTGTCCGCGGCATCCGGCGGAGCCGTCACGCTGGTGTATACACTTTTCCGCTACCAACGTTCCGACGCGCCATCCGTTATTAACGGCTCACTGGCC
The DNA here is from genome assembly GCF_002257645.1 of Paenibacillus sp. XY044. Classification (GTDB taxonomy): domain Bacteria; phylum Bacillota; class Bacilli; order Paenibacillales; family Paenibacillaceae; genus Paenibacillus_AQ. Next base: position 1,279,108 of record NZ_NQMO01000001.1, read on the forward strand.
GGACTCGTCGGAATTACGGCCGGATGCGCTTTTGTCAGCGATACCGCCGCCATCCTGATCGGAGCGGTATCGGGACTGCTTATGATGGGGGCAACCAGCTGGCTGGAGGCACGGCGGATTGACGATCCCGTCGGCGCTTTTCCGGTGCACGCCATATCCGGAGCGTGGGGAGCCATTGCCGTAGGGCTGTTCGCGACAGACGGCGGACTCTTCTACAGCGGCAGCTGGCATTTGCTTGGCGTTCAGGCACTGGGTCTTGCCGCGCTGGCAGCATGGGGATTTGTCCTCACCTGGGTCGGCCTGAAGCTGATTGGACTCATCGTCCCTGTTCGTTCCAGCGAAGAGGAAGAAGAGATCGGCCTCGATATCAGTTATCATGGTATCATGGCAGCGGACCGGTCCCACGAGTTTATCGACCATGAAGTCCACTATTTAATGAATGAGGAACATCGGAATGCATAGCCGTTTGATATGTTCAAAAGGAACTGTCCAAAGCATCCTCGGACCGTTCCTTTTTGCTTATCAGCTTTTATTTTGACCTTGGTACGGGGGTTGTGCTTCTCTTTGGTCTAAAATAGCAATCAGTAAGAAATGAAGGTTTTCCCACTGTGATACGCTGATCTGGAAGAGTTGATAATTCACAGGGAAAGGATGTTTCAAGATGGGCGTATTGAAACCATTTATTTACTCGGAAGATGCAAGAAGCCAGGCGGATTTCTATATCCGTTCGCTTGGCGGCAACCTGGAATCCGTTATAACTCATGGGGAGTCGATGGGAGTGCAGAATGATTTGCAAGATAAGGTGATTCATATGTGCTTATCGGTCGCCGGAGGCAACTATATCTTTATGTCGGACTCGATGGAGTCGAATCTTCAGGGCAACAATATGTCGCTTAATATCGACTACTCCTCCGCAGAGGAAGCCGGCGAGGTGTTTTTGAGGCTTGCAGAGGGCGGCCATGTGATTTATCCGTTTGAACAGCAGCCGTTCGGGTTGTACCTGGGCGAACTTACGGATCGATTCGGTGTTCGTTGGATGATTACAGCTCCCTCCATATCCGCCCTATCTTAAACCTTCCGATAATTCAGCAGGCGATTGTTCGTAACCCCCCCGCTTGAAGTTTATGCGGGGGTAATTTGTTTTTTTTAGCTAACTTCTGACGATAGGTGCCTCTGTTATTCATATCATAGGGGCTCTCTCTATCGGGTTGTAGAGTTATGTCTGTAATGCGATGGGGTGTGGCCGACAATCTGCTTGAACTTACGGTGAAAATGAGGCATGCTGTCAAATCCGCAGGCCAGGGCGATGCTGCTGACGCTGTCACCGGTGCGGAGCAGCAGCTCCTTGGCCCGGATCACCCGTTTGGCGGTGATATATTCCGTTACGCTCATCCCGGTTAGCTGTTTGAACACTCGGCTGAAATGGGCCGAGCTTACGGAGGCAAGGCGGCTCAACGAACGGAGGCCGATTTGCTCGCAGTAATGATCGTCGATATACAGCAAAATTTGCCGCATCCAGTTCGGACCGGCGAATGGGCCATGGTAATGATTGACGCCTGCGTTTTGTCCCCGATGGATCAGCAGCAATAAGTACTGGATTGATAAAACAATCGAATGGCGGAACCCCGAGGTTTGCAGCGTTAATTCGGAATGCATGGCGGCCAGTTTATCTTCGAGCTGCGTTTCCAAGGCGGCGGGGCACTCCAGTTTATAAGCACGGTTCAAACTGGAGCTGTCAAAGCAATGCAAATAAGAGAAGGATTCCCCCAGAGAGGACTGCCGAACGAGATCCGGACTAAAAAACACGGCTGTGGACGTGACGGGATCGTCCTTATCCGGGAAAGCTTTATGGATCGTGCTGCCGGGGATGATGAACAAATCCCCGCGGCGCATTTCGTAAATGGTTCGGTCGATAAAAAAGGAACCTATGCCCGAGTGGACATACACCAGCTCATGCCAGTCGTGAAGGTGATGCGGCAGTTCCAGCTGCGCCGTCTTCCGGTCACGGTAATTCAATGAAAATGGAAATTCCGGCTGTGCGTCGAATTGTTTGCGAATCGGATTCATAACTCTGCCCCTTGAACTTATTCGGACCCATCAGCCAGACCTCCAGAATCCTTATACGATCATGGTTGGTTGTGGAAGGTCAGCGAATGGGTTGTTTTTATTGAACATATCAAAATCGGCTATGATTTTGCAACATTTCGTTCTTTTAGAACCGATCTGTTGTTGATATATTGAAGAAAGAACATCGGTTCACAAGAAAGGAGGGGACTGCAATGCGAATTGACGCTCACCAGCATTACTGGAGCATCGCCCGGGACGACTACGGCTGGATTACGCCGGCCATCCCCGTCCTGTATCGGGATTATCAACCGGCTGATCTGCTTCCTCATCTGGTCAAGCATCATCTGGATGGAACGATCCTCGTGCAAGCCGCGCCAACTTATGAAGAAACCGATTATATTCTTGGACTCGCGGCTCACGAGGATAGAATCCGGGGGGTGGTCGGGTATTTGAATCTCGCGGATGATTGCCACAGGGAACACTTTCATCGTTTTACGCAGCATCCGAAATTCGTCGGCTTCCGCCTCATGATCCAGGATATGCCAAACGCAGATGCGATCCTGGAACCTTCCTATGTTGCATCGCTCAGACATTATGCCAGCCTTAACTTTCCGGTCGATCTGCTGGTCCGGTCCGATCAACTGGAGACGTTAATCCGGCTGATCGAGCAAATCCCGGATCTGCATGCGGTGATCGACCATCTGGCGAAGCCGAGCATCGCTGCAGGACAAATGGAGCCTTGGACCGGATACATCAAAGAGTTGGCATCCTACCCGAACCTGTACTGCAAGCTGTCCGGCATGGTGACCGAAGCGGTTCATGACGGCTGGAAGCCGGTACAGCTCATGCCTTACATCCGCCATGTGCTGAATTGTTTTGGCGCAGACCGGGTGATGTTCGGCAGCGACTGGCCGGTGTGCCTGATGGCATCAAGCTATGACGGAGTGGTGGACGCACTTGAGAAAGCGCTCCCATCGGCTTGGGGAAAAGCAGAAAACCTGAAGTTGTTCGGCGGCAACGCCGAGAAGTTTTACAGGCTTGAGGACGTGACATGGTGACAAATATCATTGCAGGTCCATGGACTGAAAAGAAGGGTTGGTGAAGTCGAGGTGAAATACCGGAAGTTAGGAAAAACATGCCTGGAGGTATCGGCGCTAGGTTTTGGCGCTTCCTCGTTAGGCTCTGTATTCCGAGACACGGATGAGCAGGAGAGCATACGGACCGTGCATGAGGCGATCGACAGCGGAATCAATTATATTGATGTCTCGCCTTATTACGGATTGACCAAAGCCGAAACCGTGCTCGGGAAGGCGCTTACGGAAATTCCGCGCGACCGGTACCTGCTGTCAACCAAGGCCGGACGTTACGGGGAACACGAATTCGATTTTTCGCATAACCGGATTCTGACGAGTCTGGAGGAGAGCTTAAAGCGGCTGCACGTGAATGAAGTGGATATTTTGTTCCTCCACGATATCGAGTTCGTCCCGGCGCCGATCATTCTGGAGGAAGCCATACCTGCGCTCGAGAAGCTGAAGCAGGCGGGCAAAATCCGGTTTGCCGGCATTTGCGGGCTGCCGCTTGCGCTGTTTGAGACGTTTCTGCCGCAAACCGATATCGATGCGATCATTTCCTACTGCCATTATTCGCTGAATGACACCAGTCTTCTGGACTTAATGCCGCTTCTCTCGGAAAAGAACACGGGACTGGTCAACGCCTCTCCTATTTCTATGGGCCTGCTGAGCACCCGGGGAACGCCGTCCTGGCATCCAGCCGGTCCGGAAATCAAGGAGGCCTGCCAGAAGGCGGCGCAGTTCTGCGCAGATCAAGGGGAAGATATCGCGAAGCTCGCGGTACAATTTTCCACCTCCAATGAGCGTATTCCCACCACGCTGGTCAGCACGGCCAATCCGCACAACATCCGCAGGAACGCTTCCTGGGTGGAGGAACCGATGGATGAGCGGTTGCTAAATGAAGTGCTCGCCATTTTGGAGCCCGTTCATAACCGGACCTGGATTAGCGGAAGACCCGAATATAACGCGAAAATAGGGGAGGCCTGAGATGAAAGGCATCTTATGTTCAGCCGTCGGTCATTTTGACATGGCCCTGGATCTGCCGGAGCCCGTGCTGGAATCGGGGCATGCCGTGATCGAGATCAAACGGGTCGGAATTTGCGGAACGGACCTGCACGCATTCCGCGGCAACCAACCGTTCTTTACTTATCCGAGAATCCTAGGGCATGAGCTCGCAGGGATCATTAAGGAAACCAGCCCTAACGAAGAAGGGCTGCAAGCCGGCGATCAGGTCAGCATTATTCCTTATTTGCACTGCGGGACGTGCATTGCCTGCCGCAGCGGGAAGACCAATTGCTGCACGGATATGCAGGTCCTCGGCGTTCATACGGACGGCGGCATGCGCGAACGCATCTCCGTTCCGGTGACCCATTTGATCCGGACGGACGGGCTGACGCTCGACCAGACCGCGGTCATCGAACCGCTGGCCATTGGTGCCCATGCCGTACGAAGATCGGGTCTTTCAGCCGGTGAGACGGCGCTTGTCATCGGGGGCGGGCCGATCGGGCTCGGGGTGATGGCATTTGCCAGGGCCCGGGGGGCCCGGGTGATCGCGATGGATGTGAATGACGAACGTCTCGCTTTTTGCGGGGAATGGGTTCAGGCGGATGCACTGGTTAACGCGTTACGGAATCCGGATGAACAGATTGCAGCCGCTTGCGGCGGTGAATTACCTTCGGTCGTATTTGACGCTACGGGAAATGCACAGTCGATGACCGACGCGTTCCGTTATACCGCCCATGGCGGGAGATTGGTCTATGTCGGACTGGTCAAGGCGGATATCCGGTTTCATGATCCGGAATTCCATAAACGGGAGCTGACGCTGCTGGCCAGCCGCAACGCAACGCGTGAGGATTTCACGCATGTGCTCGATACAATCCGGTCAGGAGGGATCGACGTCGGTTCCTATGTCACGCACCGGGCTGCATTTGACGATATGATTGAACAATTCAACGTTTGGCTGGACCCGGCATCCAAGGTCATCAAAGCGATGGTCGAAATTTAGCTCCATATCAGCATGAGGTGAAATTAAGAACGGCCGTCTTCAAAGACGGCCGTTTTTGCGCAAATTTGTGGTGCTTGCAGGAACAAAATGAAGGCTGACACATTCAAACCATGAAAGGTCAGGTGGTTCCATGAAACGGGTATGGCTGAACATTTCGCCGGTATTTCGTAAATTCCTCATGTCCTATCTCATCGTGCTGTTGATTCCGCTGATTGCGGGTTATGTATCTTACCGGACGTCCATCGATGTTGCGGAGCAAAGCTCCCTGGAGACCAGCATCATGACGCTGCAGCAGAGCAAGGATTTGATGGAGCGCAGGCTTGCGGAAGTTCAAGGCTTTACCAAGCAGCTCGCCATCAACCAGGATTTGGCCAGACTCATGACTGTACGCGCAGACGAGCAAAACTACGACGTATACGGTTTGTGGAAAATGATGCGCGATATCTCTAACTACAGCCAGACAAATGACTTTCTTTCGAATTTTTACATCTACCTCCGTAACAGCCATCTGGTGCTTACCCCTAGTACGGTCTATTACCGGCCGGAGCTGTTTTACGAATCAAACCATTATGAAGGCATGCCCTTTGAGACGTGGAAAAAAAACTTCCTTGAGAAGAGCAATCTCAGCATCGTCGTTCCCCAGCAAGATTACGTGCAAAAAACGCACAAGCAAACGGTGGTCAGCTTCGTGCAGTCCCTGCCCCTGAACAGCTTCGATACGCCTCTTGCCTCCGTCGTGGTCGTGATCGACACGAAGAAAATGTCCGCTTCTTTATCGGGCATTACAAGTCAATACGGGGGTTGGTCATTCGTCAAGAATCATGAAGGAGAAACGGTCATGTCCGAGGGAATTACCGGCAGCGGCATTGCCAAGATCAAAAATATTCCTTCGGGCAAGCCCGGCGATATCAGCCGCGCTGCGGATGACATGCTGCTCATATCCATCCGGGATGAATTAAGCGGGTGGGTCTACACGGCCGGCGTCCCCAAATCCGCGCTCATGGTCAACGCCAACCGGATCAAGAACATTACCGGTACCCTCACCGCGATTTCATTAATTACCGGACTTGTGTTCGGACTGTTTCTAGCATACCGGAGCAGCGCGCCCATCAACAAGCTGGTGGGTTCGCTTAAGAAACAGCTCGGTTTGGAGTCCGGTGCGGGCTATCAAGATTACGACTTTATCACTGGGAACATATCCAGCCTGATCGCGAGCAACAGGCAGTTGGAGCACGAACTCCGCAGCCAGGTGCCGTTGATCCGCGATGCGTTCATTAAACGTCTGTTGGTCGGAGAATTCTACAATGGAGATGATCTCGCTGCCGCTTCTGCACAGGCGGACATCACCATAAATGGCGATGCAGGTTACGCCGGTCTGGCCAAAATCAACACTTTCGGCGGATCAGACAGCCGCGAATTCCTCGCGGAGTTCAGTGTAGCCCGTTTAATCGTGCGTCAGTCTCTCATGGAGGCTGATCCGGATATGCTCGTAACGGATTGGGGGCAGGACAAGCTGGCCTTTTTGCTGCTGCGCGCTAGTAAGCTGGCTCCGGATGAGGCCTTGGTTATTCAGAGGCTTCAGGAATTGGCTGCCACGCTATTCAGCCATTATCACATGTCCGTCCAATTCGGTATGGGCCGGCCCTTCGAAGCGCTTGCGGACGTCGGAATATCGTTCGGCGAAGCGGTGGAGGCCATTGATTATACGGCATTTACCGGTGAGAGCGGCGTGATTCGGTATGAGGATTCGACCCAGGACGCGTCGCTATTCTATTACCCGATCGAGACGGAAACGCGGCTGCTGAACACGATTAAATCAGGAGACGGCAAAGAAGCGATGCGGATCCTCGAGCACATTGCCGAACGGAATTTTAAGGAAAGGGAGCTGTCCCGTGACATGATGGAGCAGCTGATCGGCGAACTGAAAGGGACGCTGCTTAAACTGCTGGATCAAAAAGCGGGAGATGATAACCGATTGGTAGAGAGCCTGCAGTACCGAATTGCCCATATCCAGTCGGCAGCAGGGACCGATAGGCTGCTTGGACAAATGGGCGAAATTATCAGCCTCTATTGTTCGATGGTTGAGGAGAAAAAGAACGCCCTGCATCATCAGACAGTACACCAGGCGAAACTCTTTCTTGATTCTGCATACGGTGATGCGGAATTGACGCTGTACCACATTGCCAAGCAGGTTGGCAGGCCGGAGAAGTATGTGTCCACTGTATTCAAGGAAAGCGAGGGGGAGCATTGGTTCGATTATTTGGAACGGCTGCGCATCGATAAAGCGTCCGAGCTGCTGCTGAACCGAACTTTGAAAATCGATGATATTGCCGAAAGGGTCGGCTATAACAGCGCACATTCGTTCCGGCGTGCCTTCAAGCGGGTCCGGGGGATCTCCCCGAGCATGTTCAGGGAGGCGGCTGAATTAGGGGACGTTCGTTGATTCAGCGCCGGTAGAACACGCTTTCATCGCAAAATGTACGCTTGATCACGGATTGTACGGTCGGATTGTGGATGCAATCGCCGCGATTGTACCTTTACGGTCGTGTGGAGGAGATTTTACCATGAGTTCTGTAAGCGCTACCATTATAAACGGCTCCGGAGTCGTAACGTTAAGGGGGAATTTTCTTGTGAAGGCTGTATCGGTTCGGCCGCAGACGGGGACCCGGGAGAGGAGTCCTTCCAAAAATTATGGGAAGGAAGCCAAGAAAAGTATGAGGAAGCACTGGCAGCTGTATTTACTCGTATTACCGCCGGTTCTGTTCTTTATTCTTTTCAAATACCTCCCGATGGCGAACGCGGTGCTTGCATTCAAGAATTACCAGGTGACCAAGGGGATATGGGGAAGTCCCTGGGTGGGAACGAAGTACTTCGACATGCTGTTTAACAATCCGCAATTCTTGACGCTGATCAAAAATACGTTGTTTCTGTCTTTGTACCAACTGGCAGCCACTTTCCCAATCCCGATTATTCTGGCACTGCTGCTCAATGAAGTACGAAGCCTCCGTTTCAAAAAAGCAGTTCAGTTGATTACGTATGCACCGTTTTTTATTTCGACTGTCGTCATGGTATCTATCATCATGATCTTCCTTGCCCCGCGTCTTGGACTGCTGAACGTGATTCTAAATGCGCTCGGTATGGAATCCACGAACTTCCTCGGCGACCCGAACAAGTTCAGATCTGTTTATGTATGGGCGGAAGTGTGGCAGACGACCGGATACTCCTGCGTGATTTACTTAGCGGCATTGGCTGGTGTGGACCCGTCGCTCTATGAAGCGGCAAAAGTGGATGGGGCTTCCAGGCTGCAAAAAATCATCAACGTGGACATTCCGGGAATCCTGCCTGCCGCCGTCATTATCCTCATCTTAAGCGTCGGCAATATCATGTCGCTGGGCTTTGAGAAAGTGTATCTGCTGCAGAACCCGTTAAACCTGCAATCCTCTGAGATCATTTCCACGTATGTCTACAAAATAGGTTTACTGAACGCCAATTACAGCTTTGCCACAGCCGTGGGCTTGTTCAATTCGGTGATCAATCTGATTCTGCTCGTGGCGGTCAATGCCGTCTCGCGCCGGATTTCCGAGAACAGCCTGTGGTAATTCCAATGAACAAGGAGGGGAGGCCATGGCTGCTGTACAGACTACCGCTTCCATATCGCCAAAGGGGAAAATTCGCGAATCGGCGGGGGACCGCATTTTCCTCGGGATCACATACATCCTGCTCAGTTTGATACTCTTTGCCGTACTCTACCCGCTCATTTATATCGTCAGCTCATCGATCAGCAGCCCGCAGGCCGTCGCATCCGGAAAAGTGTGGCTGTGGCCGGTCGATATCTCTTTTGCCGGGTATAAAACGGTCTTCAGCAACGACCAGATTCTGGTCGGCTACGGCAACTCGCTGTTCTATACCTGCTGCGGGACCTTGATCAGCGTTATCCTAACTGTGGCGATCGCCTATCCGCTATCGAAAAAGACGTTTTTTGGACGCAATGTGCTCATGATGTTCATCACGTTCACCTTCCTGTTTTCCGGCGGCCTGATTCCTACGTATCTCGTCGTTAAAGGCCTGCACCTGATTGATTCAAGGTGGGCGCTGCTGCTGCCGAATGCGATCTTTGTATTCCAGGTCATTATTGCCCGCACCTTTTTTAAATCGTCCATTCCGGAAGAGCTGAACGATGCCGCCGAAATCGACGGCTGCAGCGACATCCGCTTTTTGCTCAGCGTGGTCATTCCGCTGTCCAAGCCGATCCTGGCCGTGTTGACGCTGGTGTACGCGGTCGCGCAGTGGAACGCCTTTTTCGACGCGTTGATCTATCTGAAGTCGCAGCACTTGTATCCGCTTCAGTTAACGCTGCGCAGCATCCTTATACAAAATTTCTCCGGCGGTAACATGGATGCCAGCGAGCAGGTCAAGCGGCAGGAGCTTGCCTATTTGATGAAATATTCCCTCATCGTGGTCGCAAGCCTGCCGGTGCTGATCCTGTATCCCTTTATTCAGCGGTATTTCGTTCAAGGGATGCTGATCGGTTCGATTAAGGGTTAAAACGCGTAGCGTTTGATGATTCAGCAAGGGGAGATTTCAATTTTTCCGTGGAAAAGGGGAGTGTAGTGTTCATGAAGAAACGTGTTTACCGAGGCTGGTTCAGCTTGATTGCACTGGTGCTTGTCCTTGCAGGCTGTTCCGGAGGAGCATCACCAAACGATTCGGGAGCAGACGGCGGAGCGACGGGTCCAAGCGGGGAAGGCGGAACCGTTCCGATCAGCGTATTCGTCAATACGGACGGCAACATCGACTATAAGACAAACCAGTTCACCAAAGTGCTGGAGGAAAAAGCGAACGTCAAGCTGCAGTTTACCGAGGTTCCTTATGACGGCGCGGCGGAAAAACGCCAAATTTCCCTCGCCAGCGGCGACTACCCAGATTTGTACATGCTGATCCCGTGGGTCGACAAGTTCTCCCAATCGGATCTGGTGAAGTTCGGGCAGCAGGGCGTGATCGTTCCCCTGAACGATTTGATCGATCAATATGCTCCCAATATCAAGAAGGCGCTGGACGACCACCCGGATTACAAAGCGATGTCCATCGCTCCGGACGGCGACATCTACGGGCTGACCATGCTGAACGAATGTTTTCACTGCTCTTACCCCAACAAAATGTGGGTCAACACCAGCTGGCTGAAGAAGCTCAATTTGGAGGTCCCCAAAACGACGGAAGATTTCAAGAAGATGCTGGAAGCCTTCAAGACCAAGGATCCAAACGGCAACGGCAAAGCCGACGAGGTTCCTCTGAGCGGTTCCATCGAAAATTTTGGCGTGCACATTCTACCTTTTCTAATGAACGGTTTTATCTATGATGACGATAAATACTATCTGACGGTGAATGGCGATAAAGTAGACATCGCGGCCAACAAGCCGGAATGGAAGGAAGGACTTGCCTATGCCAGGTCGCTGTATGCCGAAGGCTTGATTGATCCGGGGGCATTCACGCAGAACGCAGACGCGTTCAAGCTGATCGGCAACAATACCGCAACCGAGCTTCTGGGTGCGGGAGCATCGATGCATCCGGCCATCTTCACGGATACCGGGGACGGCAACAAATACAGCTCCCATTACGACGCCATTCCTCCGCTGCAGGGGCCGCATGCCGCCTATGCCACGTTCAATTACCCGGTAGAACCGGGAGCCACCTTTGTCCTGACCAACAAAGCAAGCAAAGAGGTACAAATCGCCGCCATCAAAATGCTGGACTATATTTATACCGAAGAGGGACAGCTGCTGGGCAACTATGGCGAGGAGGGCAAGGACTGGGTGAAGCCGAAAGACGGGGATGTGCCATTGAACGAAAAAGCCAAACCGATCTTCAAGACGCTGGAGCAACCGGCGGGTTCTGAGCCGCGGAACAGTGCGTGGGGAGCCACCGCCCAGTACGACCATACCCGGGAGTTCCGAGACGGCTGGATCCAGGAAACCGATATTTATAAAAATTCGGGTTATGAGCGCAGATTGCAGGAAGCGACCTACTTGTACGAGAATAAACAACCTAAGGAGGTTTACCCAAACTGGTCGGTCTGGATCGATCCAGCGGCAGCCGACGAACAAAGTATGCTGCAGCAAAATATTAAGGACTACGTGGATCAAAATGCCCTGCAGTTTGTCACCGGCGCCAAGAACCTGGATAAAGACTGGGATGCCTATGTCAAAGGGTTGGACGGGTTAAACCTGAAGCGGTATCTGGAAATCATGCAGCAGGCTTATGACACGACCAAAAAAGCAGAATGATGTGTGAACTTTTATAGAACCGGAGGGGAAGCATGAAACTTCAATATGACAATCCAGCCAAAGTATGGACGGAAGCGCTTCCGATCGGCAACGGCCGATTGGGAGCGATGGTATTCGGAGGCGTGACCGAAGAGCGCATCCAGCTGAACGAAGATACGCTGTGGTCCGGGTATCCGCGGGATACGAATAATCCGGAGGCGATGGAGGCATTGCCCCAGGTGCGCGAGCTCATCCGCAGCGGACAATATGAGGAAGCCGACCGCGCAGCGAAAGGGATGATGGGAGCCTACAGCCAGTCCTACCTCCCTCTCGGAGATCTGCATATCGAGTTTGAGCATGGAGAAGTTCCATTCACCGGCTACAAAAGAGAACTGGATCTCGCAGAAGGCATCACCCGAGTTGAATACACAATCAACGGGGTGCGGTTTACAAGGGAACTGTTCGCTTCCCATCCGGATCAGGTGCTGGTGATACGTTTGACTTCCAGCGCAGCGGGGCAGCTGAATTTGCGGGCAGCGCTCAGCAGTCCGCTGCGCAGCGTGACGGAAGCGGACAATGGCGCCCTGGTCCTCCGGGGTATCGCACCGGAACAAGTATGGCCCAATTATTACGGAAGCGATGATCCCATTATTTATGGCGATCCGGATACGACGGAGGCGGTGCGCTTTCAAGGAAGGCTGGCGGCAGTGACGGAAGGCGTCCAGGCTGCGGTCAGCGAGTCCGAAATCCGCGTTCAGGGCGCGACGGCAGTAACCCTTTATTTCAGCGCCGCAACGAGCTTCAACGGTTACGACAAACTCCCTGGAAGTGAAGGGAAAGATGAGAAGCGCGCAGCCATAGACGATTTGGACAGAGCCATTCAGGGAGCTTATGCGGGGCAGCGCCAGGCGCATATTGCCGATCACCGCGCATTGTTCGACCGGGTTCAGCTGTCGCTTGGGGAGAGTAAGGCGGGAGAAGAACTATCGACAGAAGATCGAATTGTCCGCTATGGTGCCGGCGATCCGGGGCTGGTGGAGCTGCTGTTCCATTACGGGCGGTACCTGATGATCGCAAGTTCGCGTCCCGGAACCCAGCCGGCGAATCTGCAGGGGATCTGGAACCAGGAAGTCCAACCCCCGTGGAGCAGCAACTGGACGCTCAATATCAATGCGGAGATGAATTACTGGCCGGCCGAAACGGCGAACTTGGCCGACCTTCATGAACCGCTGCTCCATTTTATCGGCGACTTGTCCCGGAACGGAGGGAAAACGGCAAAGACTCACTATGGCGCCCGTGGATGGACCGCCCACCACAATTCGGACATCTGGGCTTTGTCCAATCCCGTGGGAGATTACGGGCATGGCGATCCGGTATGGTGCATGTGGCCGATGGGCGGTGTCTGGCTGTGCCAGCACCTGTGGGAGCATTTTGCATTCAGCCGTGACGTGAAGTATTTGCGGGAACATGCCTATCCGATTATGAAGGAAGCGGCTTTATTTTGCCTGGATTGGCTGCATGACGATGGCAGCGGCCGCCTGATCTCCTCGCCGTCGACGTCGCCGGAGCATAAATTCAGAACGCCGGCGGGCGGCCTGGCCGCGGTCAGCGAAGCATCGACGATGGATCTGATGCTGATCTGGGACCTGCTCACCAATTTGATCGAAGCTTCCGAGACGCTGGGGGAAGACGACGCGATCCGGCAGGAATGGCTGAAAGCAAGGGAGCGTCTTCTACCGCTGCAGATCGGAAAGTATGGCCAGCTTCAGGAATGGTCTAAGGACTTCGAAGACGAGGATGTTCATCATCGCCACGCATCCCATATGTTCGGCGTGTACCCGGGCCGCCAGCTCTCCCAGCAGCAAACGCCCGAATTATTTGAGGCTGCCCGCCGTTCTCTGGAACGTCGGGGCGACGATGGGACGGGGTGGAGTCTGGGCTGGAAGGTCTCTCTGTGGGCCCGGTTCGGGGAAGGGGACCGTTCGCTTGCTCTGCTCTCCAATTTGCTGCGCCTCGTCCGTGAGGATGAACCGGATAATTATCACCACGGCGGGGTGTATGCAAATTTGTTCGACGCCCATCCGCCGTTCCAAATTGACGGCAATTTTGCGGCAACGGCCGGCATTGCCGAAATGCTGCTTCAGTCGCATCAGGGATATCTGCGTTTCCTTCCAGCCCTGCCTTCTACCTGGGCGAACGGATTCGTGAAGGGTCTTCGCGCACGCGGAGGGTTTGAGGTCAATCTGGTTTGGAAAGATGGAAGGATTGCCGAAGCTGAGATTGTCTCCCAAGCAGGTACAACCTTGACGATCTATTCGCAAAGTGCGCTAAAAGTCTCTGCGGCAGAAGACGACATTCCGGTTCAACAGACCGGAGAGAATTTATACTCATTTCAGACGGCCGCGGGAACGACGTACCGCATTGTGCTGGAGCCATCCCTTCAAAAATAACGATCCTGATGACGAAGCCCTGCCGATCTCTCGGCAGGGCTTTTTATGCCGCAATGGGCATGAACGCGAGCGATCTCTTTCAGGCGGAACGGCTTGGGATCCAGCCTGGCCTCATCCCCTGCGTCGAAAACCGGAGCGGTAGCTGCGGGGAGACATCCGGGTGACCGACTTGAATACTTTTTCAAAATGCGAAAAGTTCTCGAAACCCACATCCTCCGACACCCGAATGATGCGTTCGTCCGTCTCGCGCAGCTGGCGCTGCGCCTCCTTGATCCGGGTAATGCCAATATATTCGATCAGGCCAAAACCGGTATACTTCTTGAACGATCGGCTTAAATGGCTGGGGCTCAAATAAAATCTTTCACTCAGCCCGCCCAGGGTCAGGGACTCCCGGAAATGCTCCGAGATGTAGCTGGCGATGTCGTTCATGCGGGCTGCCGCGGGTGAGAACGTTTCTTCGGGATCGCCTTGCTTGTACGCCGCGGATTGCCTGGCAGCAAACAGCAAAGCCTGTGCCGAAGCATGCCGGACGGCCATCCGGTATCCGGGAGCCTCGTCCTGAATTTCCCGCAGCATTTCATAAAGCAGCTGCTCCATTCGAAGTTTGTCTGGATCCGACAAATGCACCACGCGGTGGGGACCGTGGAACGGAGCAAGCAGCAGCTCGGTCTCATCTTCTTGGAGCGGTTCAAAATAAGATTCGTTGACATATATGACGATACGCTCATGGTTCGGCACCCCGGTGTCGGATGTTTTATGCACTTCATTGCCCGGGATGAACACCAAGTCACCGGCACGTACCCGATATACCCGGTCTTTAATGAAGTAGAACCGTTCGCCGCCAAACAAATAATACAGCTCGTAATGTTTGTGCATATGATCCTCCGACATGGAGAAGTGTCCCTTGCGGCGGTTATACTCCACAGAAAAGGGATCGGATGCGTTTCCGTACCGAAGCTCCTGATTTAAAGCCATAATTGATCCTCCACAAGCGCAAAATATGCGGGGTTTTATTCATTCTAGCATAAATTGCGGGGACAATAAGCGGATTTTGCAGTAATCTTCAAATAAACAGATTCATATAAGGAGAGGGAATGATATGGCTAAAAAAACCTATGTACAGGTCGGAGCAGGCGGAAGAGCGGAGTTCTTTTATGGAGCGATTGCCCAGCGTTTTCGGGATTCGGCGGAACTGCTCGCCTTTTGCGATGTGAATCAGACACGCATGGATTACGCGAACAAGCTGCTGGCGGAGAAGTATGATTATCATGCGGTACGAACGTATAAAAGCGAGGCGTTTGAAGAAATGATCCGGACGGAAAAGCCGGATTTCGTCATCGTCACCAGCGTGGACCGTACGCATCACCGTTACATCATTCGGGCAATGGAGCTGGGCTGCGACGTCATCACCGAAAAACCGATGACGGTCGACGCGGCCAAATGTCAGGACATTCTGGATGCGGTGGAGCGAACGGGGCAAAACGTCCGGGTTACCTTCAACTATCGCTATGCGCCTCATCATACGAAAGCCCGGGAGCTGATCGCGGACGGAACCATCGGGGACGTGACCTCGGTCCACTTCGAATGGCTGCTGAATACGCAGCATGGCGCGGACTACTTCCGCAGATGGCATCGGGACAAGCGCAACAGCGGCGGCCTGTTGGTCCATAAGTCGACCCACCATTTCGACCTGGTCAATTTCTGGATCGGATCCGAACCGGAAACGGTCTTTGCCATGGGTAACCTGCTGTTTTACGGACGTGAAAATGCCGAGATGCGCGGAGTGACCAAGTTCTACGAACGGGCTACAGGCAATTCGAACGCCAAGGACGATCCGTTTGCGCTGTCGCTGGACAGCAATGCGCATTTGAAAGCGATGTACCTTGACGCGGAGTGGGAGGACGGCTACCGCCGGGATCAGAGCGTATTCGGCGACGGGATCTCCATCGAGGATACGATGAGCGTTATGGTTCGGTACAAAAATAAAGCTCAGCTCACCTATTCGCTGAATGCTTACATGCCGTGGGAGGGATACCGGATCGCATTCAACGGAACCAAGGGACGGATCGAAATGACGGTGATCGAACAATCCTATGTCAATTCCGGTGGAGACAAAGCTCTTGAAGGAGCAGTGAAGGGCGTGAATATCCTGGTATTCCCCATGTTCGGCGAGCCTTACAAAGCGGACTTCGAGGAAGGAGCAGGCGGGCACGGCGGAGGCGATCCTGTGCTGCTGAACGACATTTTCGGCGTGCCTGTGGAGGATAAATTCCACCGGGCGGCGAACCATATCGACGGCGCGCGTTCGATCTTGACAGGCATTGCCGCCAATCAATCCATCTCCACCGGATTGCCGGTAAAAGTCGACGATTTGGTGCGGTTTTACGGGGCAAAGTAACATGTTCGTCTGACAAAGGTCCAGACCATCTTGGCGGCAGCCAAGGTGGTCTTTGGCTTCATGATGCGGTAATGAGAACCAAAGACACTGACCGGTAAAGATCAGTGTCTTTGTCATTTTCAACGGAGACTTGTTGCTGCCGAAAATGAAGTATGCCAGGAGGGCATGGAATACAAGTGTGAGCATGATTTGGTATGATGTGCACAGCGCCCAATAGAAAGCGCTGTCAGAATAACGAAAGGAAGGTTCGGCATGTTCTATTCGCTCAGAAGCAGGCTGATTTTATTTTTCGTATTATTGTTCGTTTTATCGTTCGGCGTATTGTCCCTTCTCATTTTCAACGAATCCCGCTCCATTATCCGTTCCTATATTGAATCGTCTGCGCTCGAGAAAATGAACGAATACGGTTCCTATATCGACATGGTTCAGACGCAAATTTACGATTTGGCTTCCCTGGTCTTTAACAGCGACCAGACCGATGCATGGGATAACGTCGTTTCGGATTCGTCGTCGACGGAAGGAGAGAAAATGCTTGCCCACATTCAGATGAGCAAGTTTCTGACGCAGACGACCAACAGTTATACCAGCATCTCGTCGGTTGCGCTGTACCGCCGGGACGGAGTGTGGGTCAGCATGGACAACCAGGTCATCAAGGAAGATTCCTTTCTCGAGCAGTCCTGGTACAGACAGTTTCGGGACGAGACGGTCCGCTGGGTGCCGGCGCACACGGACGATGTGGAATTGAAAATCCGCCGCAGCGACCATCCGGTCGTCAGCATGCTGATGCCGATCGGGGCATTTGAGCCGAAGCAGGCGAAAACGGTGCTGAAGGTCAACGTGAGCGCGGATTATTTTCTGGAGCCGCTGAGCCGGATCCATTTGGGCGAGAGCGGGACGATGTATTTGATCGACCAGCACGGCAGCCCGCTCTTGGCTCAAGCGGATTATGAAACGAGCGCCAGTCCTTCCAAGAGTGAGATCACCAAGGCACAGGCAGGCAGAAACAAGCAGGGCGTCGTCTATTTCCGGAACAGCCGGGGGGAAGCCCAAATCCTCGTATACAAAAAGCTGGCTCAAAACGGATGGATGCTCGTCGGCATCGTACCGGAGGGCGATCTGTACGCCCCGCTCCTTAAGCTTCGCAACAGTATTATCGTGATGGCAGCGGTGCTGCTGCTGGTCTCGCTTTTTATTGCCTTCTGGCTGTCGAACGGAATTACGCGGCCGTTGTCGAGGCTCGTCTCCGCCATGCGGCATGTACAGCGGGGAGACTTCGACAGCGCGGAGAGCCGTCTCCCGCAAGCAGGTACCGTCCGCAATGAGGTCGGCTTTGCCACGGCGACGTTTCGTAACATGATCGGAAGACTGAGGCAGCACATTAAAAACGAATTTGAATTGAAGCTGCTCCGGCAGCAGGCTGAATATAAGGCACTGCTGATGCAGATCAATCCGCATTTTTTGTTCAATACGCTGGAGCTGCTCAGCAGCCTGGCGATGCAGAGGCGGACGGACGATACCGTGAAGGTTATCGAGTCGCTCGGTAAAATGCTGCGCTTCGGCTTGCGGATAAGCGACGATTTGGTCGCCTTGAAAGAGGAGCTGAAATACGTTCATGATTATGTGTCCATTCTGCGGATCCGCTTCGGAGACCGGCTTTGGCTGACGGTGGATGAAGACGGGATGCCGGAACACGCGGCCTGCGTCAAGTTTATTCTTCAGCCTTTGATCGAAAATGCCGTGAAGTACAGTTTTGCGCACCACACGGAAGCCCGAGTATCTGTCAGGGTATGCCGAAGAGAGGATCGCTTGGTGATGACCGTTGCGGACAACGGACCTGGCATGACGGAGAAACAAATCAGCGAGCTGCTGAAAGAAGCGGACGACGCCCGGCCGGAACGAATTCTGGCCAGCCGGGAGCGGAAGATCGGACTCGGCAACGTCCTTGCACGGTGCCGGCTATATTACGGTTCCTTGTTCGAGGTCCGTCTGGATTCAAAGCCCGGTGGGGGAACCCGCATTGAATTGATGTTACCGATACAGGAGGTGCGCAGCAATGTATCGCTTATTGATTGTGGATGACGAGCCGGAGATCCGTCAGGGACTGCGGCTCAAGATGGATATGGACGGCCTTGGTGTTGCATTGGCGGGCGAGGCATCGAACGGCATGGAGGCGCTGTCCCTTTTGGAGAACGGCGATATTGAGATTGTCCTTACCGACATGAACATGCCGCTTATGGGGGGCGTGCGGTTTATGGAAGTATGCCGGGAACGGTGCCCGAACGTCAGGGTCATCGTCATTACCGGGTATGAGGATTTTCAATACGCACGGGCTGCGCTTCGCTGCCAGGCCAGCGAATACCTGCTGAAGCCGGTTGCCCGCGATGAGCTGAATTCCGTCCTGAAGAAAGTAACCGCTGAGCTGAACCGGGAACGGGAGAAAGCGGAGCTTGAGGCCAAAGCACAGTGGGAGTTGTCGCAATATTACGAGGAGATGAAGGAACAATTTATCCTCCGGCTTGTCCGCTGGGAGTCCGAGAGGGAGAGCGTTACAACGGACCGGGCCCGAAGATACGGGCTCAGCGGGTGGGATGAACGCCCGGTGCGTTTCATGACCCTTGGCTTCAAAGTGCGGGACATCGAATATGCACAGGACCGGACACCGGATCAATTTCTTCTCCCGCTGGAGAAGATGTGCCGTGAAAAGGCATGGGACGCAGCCGGAATTTGCGAGGCGTTCCGGGACGGGCACTATCCCGGGCTGATTCATGTGGTTACCGTGGAGTCCGTGAACTGGCTTACTTCATTTGCAGATCACCTCCGGACGGAAGTGAAGCGTTTGCTTGGCTTTGAACTGGACTGCGGAATCGGTCAAGCCGTAACGGGCTTCAACGCTTGGAAGGACGGTTATCTCTCATCACTTGTCGCTTGGAACTATGCTGACGGCAGTGTGCTTGCCGAATCCCACCCCCAATCAACCGATATGACGACAACGACCGCGGATGAGATTAAAGTCATCGAACGGTACCTAGCCAAAGGTGAGTATGATGCGTTCGGACAGGCTGTCCGCCCCATTCTCCGGCAGGCGTTTAAAGGATCTGGAGCAAGTAGGGTTAAAATCATTTTCCAGCTGTATCTGGTCCTGGAATCGGCAGCGAGCGATTTGTTCGTAACGATGGAGAGCTCGGAACAGCTGTGGATGCGTCCGGAGCTGGCATATTCATTAGATTCGGTGGATAAGGCGTATGCATTTCTTGCAGGGATCGCCCGGAAAATCACGCAACAGCGAAAAGAAGGTGCAGACGCTGCCGATATCAACCTGATCGAATCCGTCCGCCGTTATATTGATGACCATTATGCGTCGGACTTGAACTTGAGTACGATGGCTGAGCGGTTCAACTATCATCCCTCTTATTTCTCGGAACTGTTCAAGAAACGGGTCGGCCGCACCTTTATTGGGTACTTGACCGATGTGCGGATGGCGCAGGCGATCCGGCTGCTGGAAGATACCCAGCTCAGTCTGTGGGACATCTCCGAGCTTACCGGCTTCAGCAATGCCAGTTACTTCAGCTCCAAATTCAAACGGATTTACGGCATGTCACCGTCGGATTACCGCGAGAGATGACCTGAAAAAATTAATAGTGAAGTGCCGAAAAAATAGAATTCAGCGCAAGCCGCATCTTGCTTATGATGTTCTTACCAACATTAGAAGGAGGATTCGAGATGCGAACATCACGCAGGCTGCCGATCCATACGCATAACCGCACGGCGTACGCATTTTTGCTGCCCTGGCTTATCGGCTTTTTTTGCCTTACGCTCGGACCGATGCTCGGCTCGCTGTATTTGTCGCTGACCAAATACAATTTGCTGCGTCCGCCCGAATGGATCGGTTTCGCCAATTTCAAGCAAATCTTTACGAATGATGCGACGTTTACGCACTCGCTGCAATTGACATTCGTTTACGTGCTGCTGTCCGTACCGCTGCGCATCATCTTTGCACTGCTCGTGGCGCTGGCGCTAAACAAGGGAATTCGCGGGCTGGGCATTTACCGGACCGTTTATTACATTCCATCTCTTCTCGGAGGAAGCGTTGCGATTTCTATCGTCTGGCGGCAAATCTTTGACAGCGAAGGCGTCATCAATGCCGTTATCGGCTGGTTCGGTTTGGAGGGGCCGTCCTGGATCGCCAATCCGGATTACCTGATTTATCCGATCGTCACGCTGTCGGTCTGGCAGTTCGGCTCGGCGATGGTCATATTTTTGGCGGGCCTGAAGCAGGTTCCAGCCGACCTGTATGAAGCGTCCCAAGTGGACGGTGCCGGAAAAATACGCCAGTTCTTCAACATATCGCTGCCGATGCTGACGCCGGTCCTCTTTTTTAACCTGATCATGAGCATTATCAATTCGTTCCAGGCGTTTACACCGGCTTACGTCATCGGCGACGGTCACGGAGGACCGCTGGATGCCTCGATGTTCTACACGTTGTACCTGTATTTGAAAGGCTTCTCCTATTTCGATATGGGGTATGCGTCGGCGCTGGCCTGGATCATGCTGCTCATTATCGCCGTCTTTACCGGCATCATTTTTGCCACGTCGCGTTTCTGGGTGTTCTACGGCGATGGGAAAGAGGGGAGGTAAGCCGTGCTGACGATGAAAGGAACTTATTCGCGGGCAATCAGGCATGTGCTGATCGTACTGGTCGGAATGGCGATGCTGTATCCGGTGTTGTGGCTGCTGAGCAGCTCCTTCAAACCCAACCAGGCGATTTTTACCGATACCGGATTATGGTCGCACACCTTTACGCTCAATAATTACAAAAATGGCTGGAAGGGTTTCCAAGGCGTATCCTTCAGCCGCTTCTTCGGCAATTCGGCGCTGATTTCCATCCTGTGCGTGCTGGGGAACATCGTCACCTGCTCGCTCGCGGCCTACGCTTTTGCCCGGCTGGAATTCAAGCTCAAAAAGTTGTGGTTTGCGCTGATGCTGGTGACGATCATGCTGCCGTACCATGTCACGCTTGTGCCGCAGTATATCATTTTCAGCAAGCTGGGCTGGATCAACACATATGCCCCGTTGATATTGCCCAAATGGCTGGCTCACGACTCATTTTTCATTCTGCTGATGGTTCAGTTCATTCGCGGCCTTCCGCGGGAGCTGGATGAGAGTGCGACGATCGACGGCTGCGGGCAGGGCAAGCTGTACCTGCGGATCATTCTGCCTTTGCTGACCCCGGCGCTCATCTCGACCGCGATCTTTACATTTATCTGGACATGGGACGATTTCTTCAGCCAGATGATTTACATCAGCGATATCAAATTGTTTACGGTGCAGCTCGGCATTCGTGCGCTGTACGATCCATCGGGTTCATCCGATTGGGGGGCGCTGCTGGCCATTTCCGTACTGTCGCTGCTGCCGATTACGCTGATTTTCCTGATGTTCCAGCGGTACTTCCTTGAAGGCATCGCGACGACAGGGCTGAAGTAAGGCCGTAAGCGGGATTCGTCATTCGCAATAAGGAGAACAGAACGTCTTGGCATTATCAAGAATCGTGTAAACGCTTCATAAATCAAAACGATGGAGGAGAATGGAAATGAAAAAAAGATGGTTCGTAACAGTGCTGGCGTCCATGACCGTGCTGCTGTCGGCATGCGGCAGCTCGGGCGGTCCGGCCGCTTCCAGCGGATCTGGCGGGGATGGGAATTCCGGAGGAGACCAGGTTGAGCTGCGAATGATGTGGTGGGGGGATCAGGCGCGGGCGGATTTGACGAATAAGGCGCTTGAACGGTTCGAACAGAAGCATCCGGACATTAAAGTCGTGGGCGAGTTTGCGCCGCAGGACGGTTATTTCGACAAGCTGAATACGCAGTTGGCTTCAGGAACGGCCCCAGACGTATTTTTTCTAGGCGGCAATGTGGTGGACTATGCCAACAAGGGCGTCCTACTAGATCTTCAGCCCTCCGTAGGCAATGAGCTAAAGCTTGACGATATGGACTCGACGATGGTGCAGTACGGTACGATCAACGGCAAGCTGGTGCACATTTCCGCGGGTGCCAACGCCCGTGGAATCGTCATCAACAAGACGCTCTTTGAAAAAGCAGGCATCGAAGTGCCGCAGGATGGCTGGAATTGGGATGATTACGCCCGGATCAGCAAGGAAATTTCCGACAAGCTGGGCAAAGGCTACTATGGGACTTACAATTTCACGACCGACGGCATGGACATTTATTTGAAGCAGAACGGCAAACAGCAGTATGACATGGCAAACAACAAGCTTGGCTTTGAAGAAGCCGATATTCTGCCATGGTTCCAGTACTGGGATCAAACGACGAAGGCAGGGGGCGTGGTCACGCCGGAGCTCCAGGTCTCCAATCCGCCGATGGATGCGAGCAAGTCCCTGATCATCAAAGGAAAAGTAGCGATGACCCTGCTTCCGTCCAATATGCTGGCCTCGTATCAGAGCCTGACTCAGGACGAGCTGACGATGGTGCAGGTTCCGCGCGGACCGAAGGGAACCGGCGTCGTATTTGAGTCTAGCCAGGGCATGTCCGGTTATGCAAAGACCCAGCATCCGAAAGAAGTAGCCGAGCTGATGAATTTCTGGATCAACGATCCGGAGGCGGTAAAAATATTGGGCAGCAACCGCGGCGTACCGGTGACGGCGGAAGGCCGCAAGACGCTCGAGGCCGAGGCCGGCGCAGCCGACAAGATCGTCTACGACTTCACGAGCCGCGTGTCCGAAGCGAACAAGAAGGAGCCTTTTGCCATCAGCTACAACCCGCCGGGGAACGCCGAATTTATCAAGCTCGCGGATAATACGGTTCAACTGATCGGCTTCGGGAAAGAGGGCGTGGAAAAGGCGGTGTCGGATTTCTACGCAGGGACGGTAAAAATTTTCCAAAGCAATCAGTAAGCGCCGGGCTGTGACACCGATCCTATGAAAAATGCCCCGTTAGGTCCTACGCTTCGGTGCGACCTTGGCGGGGCTTTCTTTAGATATAAGAAAGTAGAGAAAGCGAGGAGAGGGCTAATGCATAAGAGTGGGCTGCTTCATAAATTAAGGACAATGAATCTGGATCAACGGATCGGAGAGACCGGGAAAGCGGCGGATCACGCGATTGCTGCCGAATGGAAACGGAGCGGCGTAAGGTTTGCTGCTTCCGAAGGCAAGCTTGAGGAAGTCTATTACAAGGCGCTGCGCAGACTGTTTGGCTGCATCGCCCTGGTAAACGGGATACCGATGCTGCAGGAAGGAGGGATATATCTTGGATGCTGGCTCGAAAGCACCGGCACGATCAACGCGGAGCTGCTGTCGCGTTTTCTGCCGAGCGTATCGCAATCGACGTTCCGATCTTTTGCGGTCCACCAGCGGGCGGATGGACTGATCCCATACAAAATAACCGGAGACGGGCCGGCTTACCGTCAAATCCAGCTCGTCACGCCGCTTGCCCGCAGCGTCTGGAATCATTATTTGCTGCAAGGGCGGGATCAAGCGTTTCTGCGGATGATGTATCAAGCGATGGAGCGATATGACCGGTGGCTGGCCACACATCGGAATACGCGAGGGACCGGCTGTGTCGAGGCATTTTCGGCCTTCGATACAGGCCATGATCTGTCGCCGCGTTTCTGGCATGTGCCGGATACGCCGCACCGTAGCGATCCGGGCCGGTATGATCCGGATTCGCCTGTATTACCGTTCCTGGCGCCAGACCTCACGGCGAACGTATATTGCCAACGCTTGTATTTGGCCAAAATCGCCGAGGAATTGGGCTTGCCGGTCAGCGAGTGGATCTATAAAGCTGAGCAGAGTGCAGACAGCCTCTTCCGGTATTGTTTTGACGAGGAAGATGCCTTTTTCTACGACCGTGACCGCCAGAACCAATTTGTCCGCGTTCAGTCCGATATTTTGATGCGCGTACTCGCGTGCGAGGTCGGGGACCGCGAGTTCTTTGATGCCATGCTGTCAGGATATTTGCTGAACACGCGCAAATTTTTTGCCAAATACCCGTTTACTTCCATTGCGATGGATGATCCGCGGTTTGACCCGTTCTCCAGCTACAACAGCTGGGCGGGACCGTCCAACTTCCTCAGCCTGATCCGGGCTCCGCATGCCTTTGAGCATCATCACCGGCATGTCGAGTTGACATGGGCGATGCAGCCGATCTTGTGTTCATTGGCCAGGGCCGAGCGTTTCGCGCAGACCGTCAGTCCCTGGACTGGGGATGAGGGCTTCACCGAGGCCTATTCGCCGGCCATTCTGTGCCTGCTCGATTACGTGGAGAGGCTCTGCGGCATCCTGCCAAGACCCGATGGGGAAGTCTGGTTTACGGGG
The DNA here is from genome assembly GCF_002257645.1 of Paenibacillus sp. XY044. GTDB lineage: Bacteria > Bacillota > Bacilli > Paenibacillales > Paenibacillaceae > Paenibacillus_AQ. The sequence continues at coordinate 1,303,684 of NZ_NQMO01000001.1, forward strand.
CTCATCCCGGCTGCGATGGATCACGGGGAGGAGATTGCCGGCGAGACGGCTTATGCACGATCCGTGGACAGGGTACTCTATGAGCTGGTCAATATGCGCGACAAGTCTCTGATTTACCGGGCAGGACAACCATATATGACGTTTCCATCGGGCGTCAGGATCATCACGGATCGGGCGGGAGGCTTGCTTGGGATCCTTGGAATAAGTGTGCGGACGGTCGATGGCCGACTGGAATGGGAAGGCCGAAGCATTCCTTTTTCCGTCAAAGGGAATGAGTATCTCAGGTACTGCGATGGAGAACTGAAACAAGCGAGAGATGTTGGAATCATCTATCCTACATATTCGTAAAGGAGGTTCCGCAAATGAACAAGAAAGAGATTCAAATCCGGGATCCGTTTGTATTACCTGTCCACGAGGAAGACAGATATTATTTATACGGCAGCACCGATGTCAACATTTGGGGTCCGGGAACCGGATTCGACGCCTATGTTAGCAAGGATCTGGAGGATTGGGACGGGCCGTATCCCGTATTCAGACCTGAAGCCGATTTTTATTCCGATACGAATTTCTGGGCACCTGAGGTCTATTCACTGCATGATAAGTTCTACATGTTCGCCACGTTTCGCCGCCGCGATAATAGGCGCCTTGGAACGTCGGTCCTGTCGGCATCCGGTCCGCTGGGTCCTTTCGTGCCTCATAGCCGCGGTCCTGTCACTCCGGAAGCCTGGAGTTCACTGGATGGGAGCCTGTTTACGGATGCAGAAGGACAGCCGTGGATGATCTTCTGCCATGAGTGGCAGCAGATCGGGGACGGCGAAGTATGCGCGGTGCGATTGAGTTCTGATTTATCTGAGGCGGCTGGAGACCCCATAACGCTGTTTCGGGCGTCTGAAGCGCCGTGGACGACGCCTTACGAATCCCCTCGCTATCAGGATACGGCCAATTATGTCACGGACGGTCCATTTTTGTTCCGCGGCGAATCCGACGATTTATATATGCTTTGGGCCAGCTTTATCGACAACTGCTATGCATTGGGAGTCGCACGGTCGGCGACAGGAAGCATTTTTGGTCCATGGATTCATCAGCCGGAAGCACTGTATCGCAATGACGGAGGGCACGGGATGGTCTTTCGGACATTTGACGGTCCTCTTGTATTGACCATTCATGCCCCCAACCGTACGCCTGACGAACGGCCGTTATTTTTGCGGATTGGGGAAACGGCGGGGCGGATTATGGTGGAAGAATAAAGAAAGACTCCGCCGGTTATTTACCGGCAGAGTCTGTTATGAATGAGCCTATTGGATTCGTTTAACGGTCCAAAAGGGGACGATGACATGTTTATGGTCATTGGGAACAATCACAAATGTCTGGGGGTCGTCAGTTCTATGGCAAATTCCGGTATAGAACTCTCCACTCACCAGATGAATTGTAATTTCTTTATTCGTCTCAACTGCGGTTAGTATTAATTCCTTATTCAAATTGGAACGGTCACCCCCATACAATACACTTTCATTAACCCAATATAATTAAACAGAAATCGGAAAATGAATCAAAATATCTGTCGAATTAATAAAACCTGTACTTTTATCTACAAAAAAGGAGCAGTTTCCTCCCGAAATAGGAGGAATGCGCTCATAAAACTGGGGTGATCATTTTATTGCGCCCCGGCAATCTTGCGGAACAAATCCCGGAATACGGTATCCCGGTTTACGTGATAAATATATCTGATCTGATGCCGCGTAGGATCATTCACCCAGCGGAAATCTTCAGAAATCCGAGGACTGGGAACCAGAATGCTGGGGCAGGATTCAGGAACAGCCAGCCAGGCGATCACGGAAATATCCCAAATGACGCGGGAGTATGCGAAATGATCCGACGAACAATTCCGGTACGTTTCACAGAGGTATTGTCCCACCTCACCTTCATGCTTGAGATGGGTTTCCAATTCCGATAAGGTCGTCTGGAGATGGGAGGCGGCTCCCATGCACGGGACGAGAACAAGGGGGACACCACAGCCGAACAGCAGCCTAGAGCCATGCAGATCCTGCGCGAGGTTGAATTCGCGCGTATCCGGCCAATGCAGCGAATGGCCACCCAGCCACACCACGACGATCCGGTTAATAATCTCCGGTTCCATCAGAATGGCCGAGGACACATTGGTGATGGCTCCGATCGCCACGACATAGAGCGGATCGTCCGGCGAAGACGCCATAGCCCGCTTGACCAGGTCCCGGGCCGCATCACTTTCCACGGGTGCATCGGCACCGGGAAGGTAACACCCAGAACCCCGGTAGACGGGGATATCTTCGCGCTGGACAAGCTGCCGAATTTTTACGATTTCCTGGTAGCTCTTCTCCATGCCGTCCAATGGGCTTTCCGACAGTTCGTTGTAAAAAGGTGCCGCATATAAGGCTTCGACAGTCACGCTTGCGCTGGACTTCATGGCATAGATGACGGCGAACTGGTCATCGATTTCATTAAAGGTGTCCGTGTCCAGAACGATTCTAACCGGCCTGCCGGGATGTTCGAGCCGCCTGATTCGTTCGTCGGCCGGGATGTGAGGAAATGTGATCACGCCTAACGTCCTCCTTTTCTCCATTGCGATATTGGTTTTCCATCAGTAATCCCAATATATCACAGAAGTGGGCAGGCAAGCCGATTAAATGCTTGTAATTTCAATTCTTTATAGGAGACAGCACTTCCTCGGAACTTACAAGTCTGTAAGATAGGTGTAAGTGAAATCAATAGGTGGAAAAACGGTTCGCCTGTATACTTTGAATAGACAATGAAAGAGAAAGTGAAGGTGAACCGTAATGGAAGACAAACAACAAAACCATCTGTTGAACATCCTGCTCTATGTCATGCTGTTTGTGATCCTGATCTCCTGCTTCGGACGGCTGATCGATCACTCCGTCTATTTCGCAGAGAATGCTCTGAATATGGTGATTCGGGTCGTTGAACGTGTAGTATCCTTCTGATACCTGCCCTTTCGTCATTACGAAAATCATAGTTTGGTTAAAATATTGTACAGCTGCGATCCATCGCAGCTTTTTTTGCTGCAGGGAGAACAAAGAACCGGTCGTTGACAACTTTACCGTCTGGACGGTATAGTAATCAGTAGGTGATGCTAAATGATGGAGAAGCAAAAAAGGACGAAACGCGATGCGATCCTTGCGGCTGCTTCAACGATCGTTCGGAGCCAGGGCGTGGAGAAGCTGACGCTGGACGCAGCGGCCAAGGAAGCAGGCGTCAGCAAAGGGGGATTGCTGTACCATTTTCCGAATAAAGATGCTCTAATTTTGGGGATGATCGATCACTCTTCGGAAGGTTTCTGGAAGGAAATGAGCAGCAGGACCGAAAAGGACGCGTCTGAAGCCGGTAAATGGACGAGATCCTATGTGGACACCACGTTTAACTGCTATGAAGAAGAACAGGATATGATTACGGTTCTATCCGCTGCCATGTTTACCAATCCGGAGATGCTGAAGAAAATTCAGGAGATGTATGCGGCCGTGCAGCAGAATCTTCAGGAGGACGGGCTTGGTCCCGTGCGCTCTAGCATCATCCGGCTTGCCGCCGACGGCTTGTGGTTTGCGGAGATGTTCGGCTTGGCGCCGCCTGACGACGAACTGAAAAAACAAATCTTTGAAACGTTAATGAAGTGGACAAAGGAGAATCCGTAATGTCATATCTGTTTCTTGCCATTTCCATTGCGAGTGAGCTCGTGGGAACATCCATGCTCAAAGCTTCCCAAGGATTCACCAAACTGGTCCCGACGGTCGTCTCGCTGGCGGCTTTCGTCTGCTCTTTCTACTTTATCTCGCTCGCACTCAAGGCGATTCCGCTAAATTCGGCGTACGCCATCTGGTCCGGGCTCGGAACCGTGCTGACTGTCATCATCTCGGTCGCGATCTGGAAAGAAAAAATCAATACAGCCAGCGTGGTCGGCATATCGCTCATCGTTATCGGCGTCGTCGTCCTCAATTTGTTTGGCCCCGGTCACGGAGCGGCGGACGCTTCGGCGGCCGATTCAAGCCATGCCATGAAGAAAAACTTCTAATCCATTCATTAAGAAAGGGTAAGCCAAATGGCTTACCCTTTTAATTCGTTTATCGTCCATCTAAAGCGGGGGACTATACCCGGAACTTGCTGATGATTTGCGACAGGTTGCGTGCCATCGTCAGAAGCTGCTCGGATGAGCTCGCGATTTCTTCCATCGAAGCGAGCTGCTCCTCGGAAGAAGCCGCAACGCGCTGCGTATGCATGGCGGAAGAGGACGTGATGCGTTCCAGCTCTTCCATCGAAGCCGCAATTTCCTCGCTGCCGGCGGACATCTGTTCCGAAGCGGCCGAAACTTCCTGCACCTGGGCCGACACTTCGCGGATGGCCAGCACGATGGCGCGGAAGCTGTCGCCGGCCTGAAGGGCAATCTGCGTGCCCATGCGAGCTTCGTCGGAAGAACGCTGGAGGGAAGTTACCGCATCATTCGTCCGGTCTCCGATGCCTTCGAGGATTTCTTTCACTTGTTCGGACGAATTTCTCGACTGCTCCGCAAGCTTGCGGATTTGCTGGGCGACGACGGCAAATCCGCGGCCATGCTCGCCAGCCCGGGCAGCTTCGATGGAAGCGTTAAGGGCCAGCAGATTCGTCTGATTGGCCACATCCGCAATGAGAGCAAGAATTCCGCCGATTTGCCTGCTCAGCTCTTCCAGCTCCCGCATGGTACCGACGGAATCCGACAAGTTGTTCTCAATCGTCTGCATCTGCTCCAGTGATTTCTTCATGACGGATTCGCCTTCGACTGCGCGCTCCGTCGTGTTCGCAGCAAGATCCGAGACGACGCTGGAGGACTCGGCGATTCGCTGGATGCCCACGGACATTTCGGACATGGCCCGCTGGCATTCCGTCGAGCTCTGAAGCTGCGTCTCCGAATCGGCGGCCACTTGGCTGATCGCTTCGGTAATCTCGTTGGTCGCCTGAGCCGTCTGCTGGGAGCTCTCCTGCATCAGCTTGGCTTCATCGGTAACCTCAAGCGCTGTACGCTGAACGTTGCCAGCCAGCTCCCGCAAGCTTGAGACCATGACATTAAATGCATTCGCCGCTTGGCCAATTTCGTTATTGCTTCTGACCGGCACGCTGACGGTCAAATCGCCAGCGGCCGCCATCTGGGACACGTCCGCCAGGCGTCGGAGCGGTTTAAGGGCATACCGGACAGCAACTGATACGATGATAATGGCTGCCACGAGGAACGCGGCTCCAACGGCGAGGCTCGTCCAAAGGATTTCGGAGAGCCGCTTCTGAATACCATCATAGTCGAAATCGATGCCGAAGACCGAGATGATGTTTCCTTGCTCATCTGTAACGGCTGAAAGATAGGTCACCCAGGTCCCCAAGTCATCGTCGTAAGGAACCGTCACCGCCGAACCTTCCTTTAGCGTTTGATCAAAGGCATTTTCAAAATAAGCAGGCATTTGGTACTCGGAACCCGGCTGCAGCTTCTGATCATCGGGGCCTTGCAAATTGATGACGGCTCTGCTCCCGTTACGTTCCATCTTCCCCGTGGTCAAAATATAGGCGTTGCCGATGCCTTGGCCATTGTCGAGCATCGCTTTCAGCTGACGGCGAATGACCTGGAAAGGCTCCGTATCCGACGGCTCATGTTTGGCCACCGCCTGGGCAATCTGCTTGACTTGGCTTAAATTGGTATCCAGTTGGGTCTCAAGGACGCTGCCCAATCCCATAAACCGTTCTTTGAACAGACTTTTCTGCTCAGTATAGGAGATCCACGTTTGAGCGCTGATCACGACGACGAACAGAACGGCGAGCAGCAGTGTGCTCAGCGCCATTAAACTCCGGAATCTGAATATCTTCTTAGACTTCACGTTTGTGCACCCTCTCGGATTGGAATAACCAATATATCGGTCCTGTGCACCCGTTTATTTAGCTGAGTATCGGGGGGAAATGGAGGTAATATATTCCACCCAAATCGTAGTTCATAAGTACCGGATTGATGATCTTGATCATGACTTGGATACGGCAGAAGGAGGGTATCCTTTGATCGACTTAAAAACGTTGCTGAAATAAGATATATCATGGAATCCGCAGCGGTCCGCAACCTGGGTCACCGAGAAACCGCCGGTGGACAGCAGCATTTCCGCCTGATTGATCCGGATCTGGTTCAGATATTCCTTAAACGAGTACCCCGTGACTTGTTTGAACAGTTTGCCGAAATAGACGGGGTTCAGGTTGACGATATCCGCCATGCCGGTTAAATGCAGATCCTCCGGATAGTGGTCAATGATATATTCGAGCACCCTGTTGACGCGAGGGTCAACCTGGCGATGTGCGTCGCTGCGGTAGGCGTTGGTGATCAGGACATGATGGACGATGAGCATAAACAGCGCTCTTGCATGCATAATATAGCCCGGATGCTTGCGCATCCATACCTGGGTGAACTGCTTGATGTATCCCAGGATTTCGCTTGTAATGAGGTTTTTCGTTACCGTTTGCAGCGGAAGCGCTTCCGACTCGCCAGGAGGAAGCCATTTGAAGTTGAAGGCGTAAGAGTGCATAGGACAATCCGTAAATGTGTACGCCTCGCGGACGCTGCCGACAGGGATGTAGATCACATCGCCGGCTTCCACGGTGTATTTAACGCCGTTTATAAAATAATTGGATTTCCCTTCGACAACAAACGTCAAATCTTGAAAATTGATCGTCTGACGAATAATTTCCCATTGCGGAAAACAGCGCCTGTCGACGAAGAAAACAACATCGGGAATGAGATTTTGCAGCCTCTCGAAATCCATACGGGACCCCCTTTTCCGTTTTATAAACAATCGGACGGCATGATGAAAGCCATATTTAATAATTACAAATAATATTTAGTTGCTCTATGGATTCTAAAAATGGTTTAATTTTATAATAAGCATAGTTAAAACGTGGAATTTCAATCATCACCGATCTTTACAAGCCGGATTACACCATTATGAATGTGTAGATTGCCATTTATTTGTTACAAATTTTATCATCGTTTAGTGGAACACTCATGGATACCATATCACGAATGCAGTGTTCGATTAAACCATTTTGTAAGCGATTACCGAAAGATTTGCTGTTAAGATGCTTCATACGGAAAACGTTTTTGATGAATCGGCAGCGCCAAAATTTTTAAACGGATAAGGGGTTCGCATGACAAAGGATACGATGCTACAGGAACTATTAAACCTGGAAACCAACTTGAAGGAAATCACCAAAGGATTGCGGCAGATCGACGGCAAGTGGAGGGATCATTTTGACACGACGGATCCGGAAGATATGTATCTATGTTCGACATTTGCCAAAGTGGAAGACGAGCTGTCCACCGTCCGCCGCCTGATTCAAGGCATTGAGGCCAATGTGATTGCCGAAGGAAGGTTAAAGATGAAAGGGGATGGACAGTATGTCGTTGAAAATACGGACGCAGTATTAACGGCGGGTGCGGTCGTTGAGGTCCTGTTTCGCAGTTCGGATAAGGATGCCGAATGGATTGTCAGTGGTGTCGAATTGTGCGGTGAGGCGTATACCTTATCGGGTTTTCCCAGACTTGACTTAGAAGGTCTAACGGTAAGGATTAAGCAGTATCCCTCCGAATAGAGAGCGGGGCTCTCGTTTGTAATGAGCCGACCGGATGTGCTAGAATGGCAGAGTTTCAAGCACTGGGATCAAGGGGGCGGCGTACATGGAAGTCATATTTTCAAAAGTCCAAACCAAAGAGGAGATTGCAGCCCTGGCTGATCTCGCCTTCGGGATCTGGCACGAATACTTTATCAGCATCATTTCACGGGAACAAATCGACTATATGGTCGACAAATTCCAATCGGTTCCTGCCATGACCGACCAAATTCATCAGCAGGGATACGAGTATTATTTCATGAATGTAGATGGGGTCCATGTTGGCTATATCGGCGTCAAGCAGGAAGAAGGCAAGTTGTTCCTGAGCAAATTATACATCGCCAAGGAGTACCGGGGACATGGGTACGCAAGCCGGGCCATGGAGTTTCTGACGGCTCTGTGCAAAGAACGGAGCTTAAGCGCCATATGGCTGACCGTGAACCGATATAACGATTCTACGATCGCGGTGTATGAGAAAAAAGGGTTTACAACCGTGCGCACGCAAGTGGCCGATATCGGGAACGGTTTTGTCATGGATGATTATGTGATGGAAAAAACGATCGTGTAAAACGGATGAAAGCACCCGGAAGGGTGCTTTTTTGCTGTTCACAGCGTTTTGATATACCAGGCGTCACAGGCAAAATGCTCGGTCGCGCTCAGCGGCTTGTCCATCAGAACAAACCCGTGCTTGAGATAAAATTTGTTGGCTGCCGCCATGTTGTGAAATGTTTCAAGATAGCACTGCTCGTAATGATTTTTGGCAAAATCGAGCGCAACCCGCAGCAGCTCCGCCGCGATCCCCGTCCCTCGGGCATCTTTGTAGGCGTACATTTTTTGCAGTTCGCATATGTGCGGAAAGCCCGGCACAGGTCCAATGCCGCATCCGGCGGCAATACGGCCCTGATCGTCGGCAACCCAGTATTTAGACCCTTCATGGCGATATACATGATAAAAGTTCCCCAGATCGGGATCGGCCCATGCGGTTCCGGGCTTGTTTGCTCCAAACTCAATCAAGCACGTCCGGATCAGTTCCTCGACCGGTTTATTGTCTTTTTCCTCAATTTCTCGGATGAACATGATGACAACCTCCATTACTGAAAACCAACCTACCGTACTATCATACGACCTAACTGGAGATTCTGTATACCCCGCTAAAGACAGTGGATCAGAATTTTGAATTAGCAATTGAATTTATTAATTCCTACTTGTTGAATCGGATTTAGAATGCTAAAGTGCTGTCATAACTCCTAGTAAACGGATGAGATAATATTTATTTGAAAATTGGCATCTTCTGATGGCTAAAAGGGAGGCAGGGGCACATGGCGGAGACTTTGCTGGACATCACGGCGCTGAGCAAAAACTTTGACACGGCCAAAGGGCGGGTCGAAGCGCTGCACAAAGTGGATTTGAATATCCGGGAAGGAGAGTTCATTACGGTTATCGGCCCGAGCGGCTGCGGAAAGAGCACGCTGCTGCGCATCATCGCGGGCCTAGACGGGCAGTATTCCGGCACCGTTACGCTCGGCGGTCAGAAGATCACGGGACCGGGCATCGACAAAGGGTTTATTTTTCAGGAGCATCGCTTATTTCCTTGGCTGACGGTGGAGAAGAACATTGCTGCGGATTTGTCATTGCATGATCCCGAAGTTAGGCGCAAGGTCGATGATCTCATTGAACTGGTCAAACTCAGAGGCTTTGAAAAGGCCTACCCCAAGGAGCTGTCCGGAGGGATGGCCCAGAGGGTGGCGATCGCAAGGGCGCTGCTGCGAAATCCCCGGGTGCTGCTGCTGGATGAACCGTTTGGCGCACTGGACGCATTCACCCGGGCGCATATGCAGGATGTGCTGCTGGACATTTGGCGCAGAAATCAAACGACGATGATTTTTGTGACCCATGACATTGATGAGGCGGTATTTCTGGCCAACCGGGTCGTCATTCTAAAGCCGCGGCCGGGTCAGATCAAGAGCGTCGTGCCGATCGATCTGCCTTATCCACGCAAGAAAACGACGTCATCCTTTCAAGAGCTCCGGCTTCGCGTGCTTAAGCTGCTGGACTCCCTGGATGAGCTGGAGCTTACGGATGGGGCGGGCATATAAAATACTACTTCGATGTCAGGAAGGGAGGTGGTTGTATGAGCCACGAAATTTCTGCAGCAGCAGGTCCATCCTTGAAAGCGGGCTCCGGAAGATTGAAGCTCCTAGGGTTAGGACTGATCCTGCCGGCTGCCGTCCTTGTTTTATGGCAAATCCTCGGACAGCAGGGATACATATCGGAGCTGCTGTTCCCGACGCCGCTCGTGATCCTGAAAGCCTTTGTCGGTCTCGCTCAGTCCGGTGATTTATGGGACCATTTCCGAATCAGCGCCGTAAGGGCGCTGGCTGGATTTGCGCTCGGGGGGAGCTTGGGACTATTGTTCGGTCTGCTGGTCGGTCTGTTTTCGAAAGCCGAAAGGATGCTTGATCCTTCGCTTCAAATGATCCGCATGATCCCGAGCCTTGCCGTCGTGCCGCTGTTTATTCTTTGGTTCGGGATTGGCGAGGAATCCAAAATTCTGTTGATCGCCAAAGGAGCCTTCTTTCCACTCTATATCAATACTTATCTCGGTATCCGTAATGTGGATAACAAATGGTTCGAAGTGACCCGAGTCCTCGGGTACAGCCGCATACAGCAGATCAGAAGGCTCGTGATCCCGGCGGCGCTGCCTAATATTCTCCTGGGAACCCGGTTATCGATCGGATTATCGTGGCTGGGTCTGGTGGTGGCCGAATTGATCGCTTCGACTTCGGGGGTCGGTTATATGATGTCCGATGCCCGCCAATTCGCCGATACGCCTGTTGTTTTTGTAGGCATTATCGTGTTTGCAGCCGCCGGACTTGTCACCGATTATGTCGTCCGCCTGACGGAACACAGGCTGCTGAAGTGGAAGGAAAACCATAACGGATAGGGGGGTGTTCATATGAGCCTGCAAAACGAAATGCCTATTCCGCAAACAACGGTTAAACAAGAACGAGTCGCTCATTCAGTCCCTCCTCCGCATCCGGAGGCTGGGGCAGGCACCGTCAACATCGCAGAAGAAGTCGTTCAAGCGATCAGGCGGCCTGGGAGCATAAAGAAATGGTGGGGAGATCTCCTATGGGCGTCCATGATACCTGTTGTTGTCGTGGTGCTGTGGCAGTGGGCAGGCGGCGCAGGCTGGATATCGCCCGAATTCATGCCGACGCCTTGGGTCATTCTGAAATCGTTGATCCGGCTCATTGCCTCGGGAGACCTTGCCTACCATATTGGAGTCAGCTTGCAGCGTACGCTCCTCGGTTTTGCGATCGGAGGGATGCTTGGACTGGTGCTCGGGTGCATTACAGGCTTGTTCCGCAAGGCGGAGCATTTGCTTGATCCCAGCATACAGGTGCTGCGGCTCGTCCCGCATTTGGCCATTGCGCCTCTGATCATTTTGTGGTTCGGCTTTGGCGAGACCTCCAAGATTGCCATCATCATTTCGGGTTCGTTTTTCCCGCTGTATATCAATACATACGCGGGGATTCGGCAAGTGGACGGCAAATGGTTCGAAGTGGGAAGGGTGCTCGAATTCAAGCCGTATCAACGGTTTACCCGGCTGATCGTACCCGGTGCACTGCCGAGCATCCTGCTCGGTGTCAGATTATCGCTGGCCGTATCGTGGATCAGCCTGGTCGTAGCGGAACTCGTAGGATCCACGGCCGGGATCGGTTTTATGATTAATGAAGCCAAGCAAAACTCGGATACTCCGGTGATTTTTGTCGGCATTCTTATCTTCGCGGTTGTAGGTAAGCTGATCGATTCCCTGGTTCGCCTGCTGGAGCGCAAATGGCTTCATTGGCGCGACACATACAGTGGTTAAGTTCAATTCCTAACAAAATGGGAGGCGTGAAAAGGATGGCCATTCAAGAAAAAGCGCAGCATTTGAAAACGGATGTGTTGGTGATCGGCGGGGGGCCGGCCGGAACTTGGGCAGCCGTAACGGCAGCAGCCAAAGGAGCCAGAGTGGTGCTGGCCGATAAAGGATATTGCGGCTCCAGTGGGGCGACAGCTCCTTCGGGCACGGGCGTCTGGTATGTGAAGCCGGACGAACGCCTGAGGGAAGAGGCCAAAGCCAGCCGCTACGAGATGGGCGGAAGGCTGGCGGAACACCGCTGGATGAACCGGGTGCTCGACCGCACCTATGCTAACATGAATCAGCTGGCAGGCTGGGGGTATCCGTTCCCGCTGGATGACCACGGAAATCAGCACCGGCGCAGCCTGCAGGGGCCGGAATATATGCGCCTCATGCGCAAGGTAGTCAGGAAGGCGGGCGTGACGATTATGGATCACAGCCCGGCACTGGAGCTGCTGGCCGACGAGCATGGCGTGGGAGGTGCTGCAGGAGTCAATACACAGACAGGGATCCCGTGGACAGTGGAGGCCAGCGCGGTTGTCATCGCAACAGGCGGATGCGCTTTTCTCAGCAAGGCGCTCGGCTGCAACGTCCTCACGGGCGACGGATATCTGATGGCCGCTGAAGCCGGAGCAAATCTGTCCGGCATGGAATTTTCCAATGCCTATGCGATTTGCCCGACATTCTCGTCTGTGACCAAGACGGCTTATTACAGCTATGCGAGCTTCTATTACGAAGACGGCACGATTGTCGAAGGAGCCGGTTCCAAGCGCGGGCGCTCCGTGATTGCGCGCAACCTCATGGAAGGCAGGCAGGTCTATGCCGTCCTGGATCAGGCACCGGAGCATTTGAAGCCGCTGCTTCGGGTTGGCCAGACCAACTTCTTCTTACCTTTCGACCGCCGTGGCATCGACCCGTTTACGGACCCGTTCCCGGTTACGCTTCGCCTGGAAGGAACCGTCCGGGGAACCGGCGGCATCCGGCTGGCGGATGAGCTTTGCGCAACCGATGTGCCGGGACTCTATGCGGCGGGCGACGCGGCCACCCGGGAGCTGATTTGCGGCGGGTTTACCGGCGGCGGAAGCCACAATGCGGCGTGGGCCATGTCCTCGGGCTCTTTCGCCGGAGAAGGCGCGGCGGCCTACGTTAAGAAGCTGGGTACTCATGATGGAAGCCGTAATTTAAAGCGAAAGTCCACCCAGCCGATTGTAGAGGAAGGCAAGGGCAGCGTAAAACCAAGCCGGGCATCGGAATGGATTCAGGCCGTTCAGGATGAGGTCAAACCTTACGACCGTAACCTGTTCCGGACCGGTGAGGTGATGACCCAGTCGTTGAGCAGGCTGAACGGTTTATGGAACGAGCAGCGGGAGCAGGCCATTGAGCACACGGTGGATGGCGTCAAAGCTAGGGAAGCGGCGGCCATGACGGCAACGGCCCGTTGGATGTATACATCTGCATTGGCCCGGACGGAATCCAGAGGGATGCATAAGCGAAGCGATTTTGCCGGGATGGATGACAATCAGCACTACCGCCTGATCACGGGCGGATTGGACCAATTGTGGGTTCGTCCGGAACAGGTTCATAAGGAGGTCGTCTTCCATTGATCGAAGTCATCAGTGAAAGCAAATGCATTGCATGCAATCAATGCGTGTCCGTATGTCCTACCAACGTGTTCGAACGCGTCGTTGACGGGATCCCCGTGATCGCCCGGCAAAGCGATTGCCAGACCTGCTTTATGTGCGAGCTGTACTGCCCGGCCGATGCGCTGTACGTCGCCCCGGAATCCGAGTCGGTTATCGGTGTCACGGAAAGCGAATTGTCTGAACAAGGCTTAATGGGGGGATATCGGGAGAAGGTTGGCTGGGGGAAAGGCCGCAAGCCTGTCGCCAGTCACGAATATATGTATCAGCTGTCGAAGCGGAGCGGGTTTTAATTATCGACTAATGTGGGGGAGCCAATCATGAATACTACGCATCATACAAAAACCAAACACGGCCGCTTGTGGAAGTCAGTTATCGTTCTGGCAGGCTTGATTGCCGTCATCGTGGTTCAGGGATGCTCGCCGTCCAAAGGTACCGGGATTACTGCTCAAGCTGCCCCGGATAAACCGACGGTGCTCAATTATGGCTATATCGGGATCAATACATTAAATGTTCCTTCAAGCGGAGCCGAGGGATGGGGATTCCATAAGGGCATTATCCAGGAGGAGCTGAAGAAGCACGGGATAACGCAGGTGAACCTGACCGGCTTCCCCAACGGACCCGATCAAACGGAATCGTTAGTCAGCGGCCGTCTGGACGCAGGCAGCCTTGGCGATACACCGGCGATCATTGCTTACGCATCCGGTGCGAAGACACGCTTGATTTCCCAGCCAGGGACCTATTCCATCGGGTACTTGTTTGCGAAAAGAGGCGGAGCTGCGTCCATCAAGGATTTGGATGGCAAAACGATCGCCATTCAAAAAGGGTCTTTCATGCACCGATATGTGGTCGGCCTGCTCAACCAGGAGGGCGTGAAGGATTATAAACTGGTTCACATGCTGATTCCCGATGCTCAGGCTGCTTTGGCAAGGGGGGATGTCGACGCGTTAACCAGCAATGGCGTGCAGGCGATGAAGCAGATTGACGAAGGTTACCCGCTGCTCGATGACGCCACCAAGCATCCGGATCTCATCGGTACGAGTGCAACTGTCGTGTCCGATGCTTTTCTGGCCAAATTCCCAGACTTTCCGAAAATATGGAACGAATCACGGAAAAAGGCCCTCGATGATTTAAAGCAGCATGAAGACGAGTACTACCAGTTTGTTGCGGATGCGCAGGGAACGACTCCGGATATTGTGAAGAAGATCAGTCCGATCAGCGAGATCAAGGACACTCCGTTCACGGATGACGGCTTAAAGCTGATTGAAGGAACGAAAAATTTCCTTGTTGAAGAAAAGCTGGCAAAAAAAGATTTTGATATTAACGATTGGGTGCTGAAATAACCACGGCCGCGCGGGATACCAAGCCATTGTTCGAGCAATTTACGAAAACCCACCGGCCAAAGGAAAACTAACGTGAGTTGCTGGAATAAATGAAAATGATATCTTGCGGAGCCACCCTGTTTCTAAACAAGGGTGGTTTTTTTTGAATCAAAGGTGCTCAAATTTTCCTCAACAACCTATTGCGCTATAGAGTAAAATAAATTACTATACAAAGTAAGGAGGTGCTAGAATATGGATGAGGAATTACAGCTTAACGTTCCGCTGCTGCGCAGACGCGTACCGAATCTAACGACTGCGGCACGGGAAGCTGGTCTAAGAGCGGCGACGGTTTCCAATCTGTGTACAGGGAAAATCCCTGTCGGCCGTGCTGAAGTGAGAACGTTAGTGGCCCTTGCTTCTTTGGCGGGATGCAGTCTTGATGAACTCATTATTAGAGGGAGTGGTGTTCGTATGATCGAGACAGGTGTAAAAGCGTTGGATTTACTGGCCCCGGTAGTTCGCGGGGGAACGGTTGGATTTGTGGCCCGGCCAAACATGGGGCAGTTGGTTATGCTCGCGGAACTGATGCTCCGCGTGAAGAAACGGGGATTCGCAACCGTGTTCTGGGACCCGCAATCGGATATTTCGGGAGTCGAGCTGGTCCAAGCACAATCCGAGTTTACCCATTCGGCCCCAGAGGACGTTTATGAACAAATCGTGCAGCTGCGAGGGGAAAAGGATATCCTGCTCGGGGTTGATCGGAGCAAGGTATTATCCGGCGAGTTATTATCCTTGCGGGAAAGTCTTAAAGAAGTGGGGGCCCGGCCGATTACGATCGCCCTTGTAGATATTAAGTGTGAAGCGGCAGACGATGATAATGCGTATGGTCCTCTCGACACCCTTTGGAGATTTGACACTGATCTGATCAGCCGCGGCATTTATCCGGCGATCGACCCGATCGGATCGACCTCCACCGTTTTGGAAGGAGCGCATCTGGACGCCGTTCATTTGACCACCCAGCAAGCGGCTCGTAAACTGCTCCGCCGTTACAGAGAGCTGAGATCGCTGGTGACCGTTCTAGGCGGCGAGAAGATTTCCGATAGTGATTTGCAGCTGTATCGACGGGGGGAAGGGCTCGAAGCTTATCTTGCGCAGCCTTTCTATGTATCCGAACCTTATACCAAGAAGCCGGGGGAATGGTTGACGCTTTATGATACGTTGGCTGATGTGAAGCGGATCTTGGATGGTGAAATGGATAAAACGGATCCTTCCGAATTGTTTTTTAAGGGGCGGCTGGAAGTCACCAGTTAAAGCGGACGATTATGAAATAGAAGACGGGTGCATGGGGCTGGTCCAGCCGACCGGCTCTTTGCTCTCGAATGAGAGATTGTATAGAGCACAGAGGAGAATATCGAATTTCGAAGGTGGTGAACGGTTTGATACGAGGCGTCATTCTCGAAGGCTTATCCACAACAGGGAAAACATCCGTATTGTCTGCATTAAAAAGAGTACATAGTTCGAGCCCGCATGCCGAACGAACGATGATTGCGCTAAGCGAACACTATTCGCAAATCCTCCATTCCGATCATGGAGTGCTGCGGTCGTTGGATCAAAATGAACATATCTCGCTTTTGAATCAGCATATCGATTATCTTGAACAGCTGTACGGCTGGATAGCATCCCTGGGTCAAACGAAACCGTCTAACGGGATTTTTTTCATTTTGGAGAGATTTCATCTAAATCATCGCGCCGCCTTCGCAGATCATTCAAAAATCGAAGCTTTGGAACAGCGTTTGCTGCGCCTCAATGCACGGTGTATTCTTTTGACCTTGTCTCCGGAAGCCGTTCCGGCCCGATATGTTGAAAGCCGCGGTGAAGCTTGGCGTACGTATGTAATGGCGAATCACCCGTCCGCAGAAGATGCTTGCCGCAAGTTTGTTGAGGATCAGGAAGCACTGCGTTCGTGTATGAAACAATCGCTTTTACCAGCTGTGGAAATCAACACCGACGATGCAGCATGGGATGCTTATGCAAGTCAAATTTTGAAAACGTTGGACTAATCAGCGCCATAGCGGCATACAAGGTTAATCTATTAGGACAAACAGGCTGCCGAACAACGGTGGCCTGTTTAGGTTAGGTACCGGGAGGCCTTCATGGTCAAAAGGAGATGTAGTGCTTTGAAGCGAAGTAATATTATGGAAACCGTATTGCCCATCATTTCGGTTTAACTGAAGACCTGCCAAATGAATTTGAAGAGTGAGCCCCATGACTCAACACTACTATATCGCTTCAAGTCGAGAGCTTCCTACCGGCTCCTTCGGTAAGAACAAAACGGTAATGACCTTTCGGGATTACATTAATAAAGTGAACCCTTCCGCAAAAGATCAAATGGTTGTACAAGCTTTGTTGGAAAAGGACCCGGAGGGGGACCAGCTGATGGATATCTACGAAACGGAATTGGATGCAGCCGGCTTGTACATAGCGGGTCCTATGAAATCAGTAGACGCTTCGTGCCCATTCCAGCACCCATACATTTATCAAGTGCATCCCGATGGGGGTTCTTTCGAAATGAATGATGAAAAAAGACGGTCTGCCCCTGAATCATATCAATGCAGCAGAAAATGCCTAACAGAGCTGTTCCACTATATGGATTGCCATTTGAAGTCTGGTGAAGAGTTGGAACTATACTCTTGCACGGATTATGGATTTGACCGATCCTTGGAATTGCCTAACCAAGATAATCTAGTGATTGATTTGTCCACTTTCAAACTGGGGGACTATTTTGAGTGGAAAGAGCGCCAAATGATACGTGTGAGAAAGTAAAGCATTAACTTCCAGGAGGTTTTATGAAGGATCCGAGAATTGAACAACTCGCATGGACCGTAGTGAATTACTCTGTACAGCTGCAGAAAGGGGAGCATCTGCTGATCGAAGTCGAGGGGCATCACACCCTTTTGGCGAAAGCGATCCTAAAGGAAGCGTTTAAAGCCGGGGGCAATGCGAGCGTTATTTTTACAGACCAAGAAATATTGAAAACCCAAATCATGTATCGTGAACCGGCCCATTGGGAGCATCAGGCCACCCATGACTACGTTAGAATGAACGAAATGGACGCTTATGTGCTCATTAGGGCCAGCGATAACGCTAATGAGCTTGCCGATCTGCCGCATGCGAAGAAAGATGTGTATTGGCGAGATTATTATCACAGGGTGCACGACCCCAGATGGGCAAAGACCAAATGGTGTATTTTGAGTTACCCAACGCCGGCCGCTGCACAGCGGGCCAATATGCCGACGGAAGCCTTTGAAGATTATTACTTTGAGGTGTGCACTCTGGACTATCGGGCGCTGGCTAAGGAAATGGATCGATTGGTGTCTCTGTTAGAACGGACGGACAAGGTACGGATTGAAGGACCAGGAACGGATTTGACGCTATCGATTCAAGGGATGCCTATCCAAAAAGACGCAGGGCTGCAGAATCTCCCCGACGGGGAGGTGTTTGCCGTTCCTAGAAAACATTCGGTCAACGGTATGATCACGTTCAACACGTCGGTCGTTATCCGGGGCTTCACGTTCGAGGATATTGCTTTGGAATTCCAAGATGGTAAGATTATTGATTTCAAGGCTAACGATACATCGAAGCTGCAGCAGATTCTGGATACGGACGATGGATCAAGGTATTTGGGAGAGTTCGGTATCGGCTTAAACCCTTATATAACCAAGCCCATGAAAGATATATTGTTTGACGAAAAGATATGGGGAAGTATCCATCTGGCGATCGGAAGTGCCCCAAACCAATGTGAACATGCTAATCTATCATCTATCCACTGGGATATCGTGCTTAATCAGTGCGCGGAGTGGGGTGGCGGCCGACTTTGGTTTGATGATATCTTGGTCCGGGAGAACGGCCGATTTGTATTGGATGAGCTTCAGGGTTTAAATCGTGAATAAGGCGGGATAAAGTAATGGATAAAACAGATCTGGCTAAATCGTATGATATCGACTCACACCGCAGAACAAATGCGAATCCGGCCGATTGGAAGGTGATCGAGAGGGACAAGTTTCTAACCCGCCTGCAGGATTCAGGTAAAAGGAAACTTCTCGAAATCGGCGCCGGGACAGGAATAGATAGCCTATACTTCAAAGAGCACGGTCTCGAGGTAACCAGCATTGATTTGTCCAGTGAGATGGTTCGTTACTGCAAAGAACGAGGGCTCCAAGCCTATGTGATGGATTTCTATCATTTAGCATTTGAGGACGATTCATTTGATGCCGTCTACGCCTTAAACTGTCTGCTGCATGTGCCCAAAAATGAAATAGGCGGCGTCCTGTCGGAAATTAAACGAGTAATGAAGCCGGATGGATTATTTTATATGGGATTATATGGAGGCAAAGATTCCGAGGGTGTTTGGGAGAACGACTGGTGTGAGCCAAAACGTTTTTTCGCCTCTTATTCGGACCGTTCCATCAGAGCGCTGGCTAGACAATATTTCAAGGAAATCAGCTTTCATACAGTTCCTTTAAAAGAAAGCGAGCCCTATTTTCAGGGACTCTTATTACAGAATTAAGATGGTTGTCCATGGCGGCAGGCCCCCTGTCCGCAGACATGAAGATACGGAGGTTTCAGATGGTTACACCGGATATATTGTCCAAAGCTGCAGCATCGTTTGACTTTGATGTGAATACGCTGGAGTTTATTAGCCATTCAGCGAATGAGGTATACCGGTTTACGAAAAACAATGATCATTACATCCTGCGCCTATCGCTTAAGCCTTTTGCTTATAGAGATAAGATTCATGCCGAGTTGGAGTGGGTGCATGATCTGGTACAGCATGGCGTAAACGCATCTCTGCCGATCTTGTCGAAGGATCAACAGTTAACGGCCGTGTATGAAGAAGAGGGACAATGTTATATTGCCGCCGTTTTTCGCATGGCACTGGGGAAATTCTTCGATAAAGGCCACCCGCATTTGTGGGGGACAGCCGTTTATCAAGCTTGGGGAGAAACCATGGGGAAGATGCACTTGCACTCGAAATCCTATAAACCCTTGGTAAAGGGCAGGCAAAGAGATCATTGGAGCAAGATGGATTTCAGCAATCCGAATTTGCAGCATGGGAAGTACAGGGTGCTCCTTGAAAAATTAAGAAGCCTTGAAAATGAGATCGATTTGTATTCACGTGATGAGAATGAGTATGGGCTGATCCATAACGACTTGCACCCTTATAATTTCATGATCGACGGAGATACGATTACCGTATTTGATTTTGACGACAGTATCTATGGCTGGTATGCGCTGGATATTGCCATTGCGGCGACCCATGCGGTTTGGTGGGGGTCCCCCGGCGAGGATCGAGGGTCCAAAAATGAATTTGCCCGCAAATTTTTGGACTATTTTCTTGAAGGATACTTCAAACATCATCAGTTGGAATCTCATTGGATTCAGCGGATTCCATTGTTTATGGATTACCGAAATATATGTTCCTTCTTCTGGTGGTTGCAGGATTGGGATGGAGACGAAAGCAAACTGAATGATTTTCAGAAAAACGCAATAGCGGAGGCGGTGAAAATCATCGCGGATGGCCGCTCCTTTGACGGCTGCGAGATTGAAATGTAATTAAAGTGTCTCTTGAAAAGCAATTGAACACGATCATTACTAACCACGATGTAGACCAAATCAAGTCCCTTTCGCAATATGGACAGACTTATCAGTTTCTGGCAGGCCTGAGTCCAACGATGAAATGCAGGAAAACATCTGACATCCAAGGGATGAATCGAGATTTGGAATATTATTATGTGACGTCGTTAGACGATCGGAAAGTTGATGTTTATGTCCGTAAAGGTGACTGGAAGGTCATGGGGATTCATTTGCAATAAGCAAAAGCCGGAGATTCCCGTTCAAGGAATTCCGGCTTTGTTTTGTTGCTGTGGATATATTTTTAGGCCGTGAGCTGCTTCAGGATCTGCTTCGGCAGAATCCCTGATTCCTGATAAACGAGCTTGCCATCTCTGAAAATAAGGGTGGTCGGTATGCTCATAATCTGAAATTGGGCAGAGGTCACCGGGTTTTCGTCCACATTCACTTTCACCACATTAACCGAACCGCTTGTTTCCTTTTCAAATTCCTCCAGAATGGGAGCAAATATTTTGCAAGGACCACACCATGATGCCCAAAAATTCACGACCGTTACGCCTTCTGTTTGCATCATTTTTTTAAACGTTGAATCTGTTGCATGCTGGATCGCCATCTTCATCTTCCTTTACATAATTATTTTCCTGACTCAAATCTCCCTGGTGTACATGTTCTGATCCTGCAGTCGAATCAATACCTTTCCAAAACGGCCACCCTGTCGGAAGGTAACTTGTCCAGACGGATAAGCTTGGTCCAGATAGTCTGCAACTATTGTCTTGTTTCGCTCATCGGCAGGCAGACCATGTCTGCGAAGCCAGCTCATCATCTCCTGCAGCGCTGCTTCTTTCGACATTTCCACCGTTTTGGTTTCCCGTGTGACCAGGGACTCATAGGAATAGCCTTTGAGATACAGCAGATGGAGCAAATATCCCATTTCCGCTGGTTTGGACTTGTAAGGTTCACCGGTGACGAGCGGCCAAATTTCATTGACCAGACTGTGTTCTGCGGAAGAGACAGGCAGACTGATATAACAGAATTTTCGCGCACATTGGAGCACCTTCTCGACACTATCCCAGTCGCGAATGACCGGGCACATCGAAACGAAAACGAGATCGAAAGCCTGGCTAAGGGCTTTTTCTTGAACATCGATTTCCTCAAAGGGTACGGGGATAATGTTTACCTGGCCTTCGTCAAACTTGGCTATGTTTTCCCGTAGCAATTCAACCTGTGGAGGGGAGGACTCGACGGATGTTACACGGGCTCCCCGCTCTGCAAACGGCACCGAAAATACGCCCGAAGCGGCGCCGATGTCCAGCACAGAGGCATTCTCGAATGATACCCCTTGTCCCTCAATCCAGTTCAGGATCCGATTGGTTCGTTTTCTTCCCTCAGGGCTGAATGACTGCTCATTGAAAGCTCTGGCTTTCTGATCAAAGTCTCGAGACGGGTCGATGCCGGCCTGTTTGGACTTGTTTATATAGGTGTCGGGGTCGTCTTTCCATGCTTTTTCCCAAATGGCTTCATTAAAAAAATCATTCATGTTTATTTATACCTCCATAGATCTGTTATATCCATAATTTAAATACAAAAAAAGATGATTCCCTCTGTTCGTTTCAATAGTAAAGGCGCTTGTAGAAACGCAGCAATCCTAATACTAACGCCAAAGTTGTTGTAAAAATGGTATGGTTAGAGTGCTTCACTCCTTCCTACTCAAATAATATTATGGATCTTTAATATCCATAATACAGGATGCTCCGACGATTTGCAATGTCTTCATGGTAAAATGGGATGAATTGTATATGTTTGATAAAGGAGGACTTATACGATGTACAAGGCTATAGTCAATGTAGATACATACATTTCGATTCTTGAAGATAGGCATGCTAACGAGCTTTTTCATTTAATTGACACCAGTCGCGAATCCATAAGGCAGTGGCTTCAGTTTCCTGACCTTACACACAACGTCGAAGACACAAGAGCTTTTATCAGCCGGTCGTTAAAAAGATTCGCCAATAATGATGGATACTGGGCAGGGATATGGTATAAAGAACAAATTGCAGGATCCATAGGTTTTTTAAGGATGGACTGGGATGCAGGTCGAACAGAAATAGGCTACTGGCTAGGCTCGCAGTTTGAGGGTAAAGGTCTGATGACTGCAGCATGCAGAACCTTTGTCGAACATGCCTTCCATGAACTGCAGCTTCGTAAAATCGAAATCGGCGCAGCGGTTAACAATATGAAGAGCCGAGCGATTCCAGAACGATTGGGTTTCACGCAGGAAGGGATCATCAGGAATTACGAATGTTTACATAACCAATATGTAGACAGAGTCATTTACGGTCTTACCCAAAAGGAGTGGCAGGACCGGCACGCCTTGCACTAATTGGCCGTTTCATGTGGCGACCTCCAAAACGAATATATCTGAATGATACCAAACGAATGCGTCGTAAAATGGTAAAATAATGCTGCTGGAGTCACAATGCAGCTCATCAAAAAAGTGGAGGTTCGTGAATGATCCGAGTGGAAGTCCGCCATTTTACGAAAGATGATTTTCAGATGCTGGGCGAGTTATATACAGCCGTTACTTCAAGCGGCCAAACGGTTTTCTGGTGGGTTGGAGACGAGGAGAACTGGCCGAATGTATTTATAGCAGTAGAGGGAGAACGAATCATTGGCAAGGGCCAAGTCAATATTATTTCAGAGATCCCGGCCGGCAGCCCCCAAGAACATCAGCACCAAATTTATATCAACTTAAAGACGCTTCGGGAAAGGGAAGACGACTACACCCTCTATGATCTTCTATATGAACGTTCGCTAAACAGGGCGTACGAGTTGAAAAGCACCTTGCCCCAGTCCTACCAGACGATGATTGGAATCGGTAACCAGTCCACTGAGGTGATCAACACCCAATATTTTGTTTCGAAAGGGTTCAAATACAGCAAAAGTTTATATACCATGCACAGGCAGCTGGCTGGAGAAATAGATCAATCTGCTCTTCCCGCACCGTATCGCTATATCCAGTGGGACATGCCGTCGGAAGAAAACATCCATGAATACTTGGCAGCAGACATGGAGATTTGGCCGGAGGCTCCGATAGGGCTGGGGCGGTTCATGGAAAACCGGAAGAATAGAGCGTGGACTACTTTCATAGTTAAGGAAAACGATACGTTGATCGGCAGCGTAATGGCTTGGATGGATGCAGAGGGGGATGGCGTCATCGAGGATGTATTTGTCAGAGAACCTTGGCGAAAACAAGGAATTGCCAAGCATCTGCTGTCCCAAGCGCTGATCTATCTCAAAAAGATCGGTTCTGAATGCGCCGAGCTGCAGGTTGAAACGGCGAATTCATCGGCGTTATCCTTGTATCATGCCGTGGGGTTCAAAGAGGTATCGGAGGAAGTGCGATACGTTCGGGAACTTTAAGCCGTCGAAGTGATAAGTGTATCGGCAAAAATGTCTAGACTGCATTAGTAGTTCATCTAACTTTGGAAAAAGCAATCAGGCAGCCGGCTCAATTGAGCGACCGACTGCCTGATTTGTCATTCGACGACTCGAATCTATTTATTCATCGTGTCATGCAAGCTGAGCCGTGGGACGGACCACCAACTCATTCACATCAACGTCTGCCGGCTGCTCGATTGCATAAGCGATGGCACGGGCGATGGCGGAAGCAGGAAGAGCGTTGCGGCGGTACGTTTTCATGAATTCCCTGGCCTCGTCATCCGAAATGGTGTCAGCGAGCTCGGACTCCGTTACACCGGGAGAAACGAGCGTTACCCGGATGTTGGCACCCAATTCCAGCCGCAAACCTTCCGTGATCGCGCGAACGGCGTATTTGGTTGCGCAGTATACCGCTGCCGTCGGCGTCACCGCATAGGCACCAATGGAAGCCACGTTAATCATATGGCCGGATTGCTGCTCTTTCATCACCGGGAGACCCGCAGCTATACCGTGTAGAACCCCGCGGATATTGACGTCGATCATTCGGTTCCATTCGTCGATTTTCAAGGCTTCCAAGGGTGAGAGAGGCATTACGCCCGCGTTGTTCACGATGACATCGACTTGTCCGAACCGGCTCTGTGCCAAGGAGATGATCGCCTTCATCTGATCGAGATTCGTCACATCCAGCTGTTGATATAAGACGGAGCCACCCTTTGCCTCAATGTGGGAAGCCAGAGCTTCCAGTCTTTCTAAGCGTCTCGCACCAATGACGACATGAGCGCCCCGGCTGGCGAGAAGCTTCGCGGTCGCTTCACCGATCCCGCTGCTTGCTCCTGTAATGACAACGACTTTTCCATTGATTTCGGACATTGCACATTTCTCCTTTTGAATTGAGTTATCTCAATCGTTTTTGCTATTTCTCACGATAAAGAACCATGCCGGCGTGATAGAGCACCGAATCGCGGAAATCACCGTCCGCCGTAAACCCTGTATCATCCACATATTCGATATGGTCGTCAACGATGGTATATCTTCCTTGATAAGCACTCTGCTTCTTTCCACGCGCTTCGTCATATCGGCCGTTTGGCAGAAGCTCATGCCGGATATAACCGTCTTTTGTCACCCACATGCCGACATAAGGGTGGGACTGTTCGTTTTGAATACTCATTGAAACATCTCCTTTCATTTGCTGCGTTTGTTACATGTTTATTATCGTTTCATCGGGAAGCAAGACGGTAGCCGGATCGTACGGGATGATTGCCTAATCCTCCAGGAAAAGATAAAGTTAAATACATCATGTGGAAAATAGGAGGTGGAAGTGGATGGATGAATGGTTCGAGAAACAAAGGAAAGAATTGCTGCGGATCATCGAGAACTTCACACCGGAAGACGGGACGCATGATACCCAAGTTCCCGGTTTACGCTTGATTCGTGCTTCCCGGTTATCCGAGCGGGTTTACTCTGTCTATGAACCTTCCCTTTGCGTCGTGGCTCAGGGTTCCAAGGTGGTCATGCTGGGGCAAGAGGTGTACCAGTATGATCCAAGCAGCTATTTAACCGCCTCGGTCCATTTGCCGATTACAGGACAAGTAATGGAGGCTTCGAGAGAAACGCCGTATTTAAGCTTGCAAATTCTGTTCGATATGAACCAGATTCTTGATGTCATTCAGGCATCCGGTGACGTCATCCGAGCAGGAAATGAGACCAGCCGGGGGTTGAAGGTAAGCCGGATGAACGATACCCTCCTGGATGCAGTGCTGCGACTAGTTAAACTGGTCGAAACGCCGCAGGATATCCCGGTGCTCGCGCCTTATGCCATGCGGGAGATTATATACCGGGTGCTTCAGAACGAAAACAGCGCGTCCCTGAAGCAATTTGCCGTCATCGGGAGCCATGCGCAGCGAATCGCTGGTGTCGTCGAGAAGCTTAACCGAGATTTTGCCCAGCCCCTGCGAGTAGACGAATTGGCGGCAGAGGCTCGTATGAGCGCTTCGTCACTGTACGATTATTTTAAGGAAGTCACAGGTTTGAGTCCGATCCAGTTTCAGAAGCAGATCCGACTGCAAGAGGCGCGCCGGCTGCTCTTCTCCGGATCGATCGATGCGGCGGAAGCTGCGTTTCAGGTCGGTTACGAGAGTCCGTCGCATTTTAGCCGGGAATATGCTCGGATGTTTGGGCAGCCGCCGGTACGGGACGTTCGCCTATTGCGCAGCGCCCTTGTTGACGAAATGGTGGTTTCAGCGGACAAAAATGGCGGGTAGCCGGGACAAACGCTGGTTCTATTAAGCCAATTAGTTGGATTTCTCATAAGCAGGAGGGGTAGAAATGGAGTTTAGCCTCAGTCTTATACCTTATGAAGACAAGTCTGTGCTGTACAATCTCATTCAATTATATCGCTATGACAGCAGCGAGTTTGACGGACATGTACTGAACAGCCACGGTCAATACTTATATAAATACCTCGATCATCAATGGACGGATGAATACCGGAGACCCTTTATGGTAACTGTCGACGGAGAAATTGCGGGATTTGTTTTGATCAGTCTGGATGTACCTCAGGAGTATATGAAATTGAGCAGGGCAGAGAAAACAAATTCAATCAGCGACTTCTTTATTATGAAAAAATACAGGCGAAGAGGAGTAGGTAAAAAAGCTGCATTTACCTTGTTTGAGGAGTTCAAAGGGATATGGGAGATCAGGCAAACGAGTGCAAATAGGCCCTCGTATGCTTTTTGGAAGCATGTGATTTCCGAGTATACGCAAAACGATCATTATTGCGCAGAATTTCTGCATAACGAGCAGTGGCACGGTCCGGTTTTTGTATTGGATTCGAGTACTGACAAGTCCGTACAATAAAAGCAATCATCTCATTATGTTGACATATCGGGAATTGTCGATATAATATAAACCATGAAATCACTAGAACCCATTGAAGTGTTTAAAGCATTGTCCAATGAGGCACGTCTGCAAATTTTAGAGTGGTTGAAAGATCCTAAAGCCTATTTTGGCCCCCAGGAAGGGGTAGACCTGATCCAAGTTGGGGTATGTGTAAGTCAAATTACAGCCAAGCTGAACATGACTCAATCGACCACATCTCAATATTTGTCCGTATTGCAGCGGGCGGGACTGATTCATGCAACCCGGATCGGCAAGTGGACCTATTACAAAAGAGATGAAGAAGCGATTCAACAAATCGCCTCGTACATGAAGAAAGACCTGTAACCTATAGAGACTGGATTCAATTCAATGAATTCAGTTTTTATATACAAACTCAAATCGATAATTCGGGATATGTAACAACGTTTTATTTATATCCATCGCATCGACATATCCCGAATTGTAATTAATAAAAAGGAGATGTTTTAAATGATCAACCATTCCGTTTTGAAAAGCGGTACGCATTCCAGTCAACCTGACCGATCCGCAAGCATCGCAACGCTTGTGATCGTTGCCCATCCCGATTTGGAGCAATCCCGGATCAACAGACGATTGGCGGAAGAGCTGGAGCGGCGAGGCAATGTTACCGTTCATCGGCTGTATGAGACTTATCCGGACGAAAAAATAGATATCGAACGCGAGCAAGCCCTGCTTTTAGCCCACGACCGTGTCGTGCTACAATTCCCGTTTTTCTGGTACAGCTCGCCTTCCCTGTTGAAGAAATGGATGGATGAAGTGTTCGAGTTTGGATGGGCTCACGGCCCCGGCGGAGTCAACCTGAAGGGAAAAGAACTCATCATCGCTATCTCCTCGGGCGGCTCCCCAAGTATGTACCAAGCCGGAGGCTTTCACAATTACTCGTACAGCGAGCTGCTCCGTCCGTTCCAGCAAACCGCTAACCTGACCGGAATGATCTATCGGTCGCCATTTATTATCGGCAGAATCCGCGAAGTCACCGATGAGCAGTTGGAGAAGTATGCCGCGGAATACGCGAACTATGTAGAAGGCGAAAAAGTCGTAACGGGCACAAGTGCATAAAAGTGCCGGCATATCGCGAGGAATCGCCAAGGAATGCCCCTCCTAAGCGCCAACTGGTGCTTTAGAGGGGCATAATTTGTTTTCCTCAATTTGTGTTTTGCAGCCTGTTTATTCGTAAGTAGCTACTCCTGTACCGCTTTTTGCTGGCTTGTAATCGTCCCCAGGTGGATGGCTTCGTGCATCAAGGCAAAGTTGAACAATTCGGCAGCAGTCTTGAATTCAAACGGTCCTAACACGAACGGGGAATTCAGGTCCTGGTCGAGTAATTCCGGGGTGATCTCCGAAATCTGGGCGAGCTGACTCGACAGCTGCTGCACCAATTCCTCCTTGGATGGCGGAGCTATCGTCCAGTCGGCCGGCTTTGTACCGCTGTTGAACAACGTTTCGTATGCTGCCGGAACAGCCGAAGGTGATCCGAAGGACATCTGCTGGTAACGATCGAGCCAAAACACGATATGACCGACGTTCCAGCGGATCGTATTGCGAAACCCTTCTGGCGTAATATCAAACAGCGATTCCGATATGCCCTGAACTTGACCGATCACCAGCTGATGCAGCACCTTACCCGTGTTAATAATCGATTGTGTACTCATTTGTTATTCCTCCTTAGTGGATTGTTGTGTGTTTGTTTCGTTCTTGTTTCCAAGTTTAGCTGTCTTGGCGATAAGCAACAATCACGTAATTCCGATGGAATGCATCACTTTCGCTAATGGATCTTTCATCGTATGGGAAATTATGGCGTCCTCCGTTATACTGGATACATTACGAAATATGGCAGCATACGAACCCATGGGAAGGAGACGTTCATGGAACTTCGACAGCTTGAATACTTTGCAGCGATCTGTAAAGAGATGCATTTCTCCCGGGCCGCCGAAAATCTCTGCACGACGCAGTCGAATTTAAGCCAGCAAATTAAGTTTCTGGAGAAGGAGCTGGGCACGCCCCTGTTTGACCGGATCGGCAAAAAAATTGCTTTGACCGATGCCGGACGGATTCTGCTCGAACAGAGCCGGCTGATTTTTGAAAGGGTGGATTACATTCAGGGGGCCATCGCGGACCTTAAGAAAATGGAGGGCGGCAAGCTGGACATCGGCATTCTGCCGGGGGATGGGGACCTGCTGTTTGACGCGCTGCTGCTTGATTTTCACCGGGCTTACCCCAAACTGTCCATTTCGGTCAGCGAAACGACGAATGTGTATGAAGAGGTTCTGGCCGGGTCAAGAGACTTGGGCGTCACGACAATGCCGGAGCGGCCCGACGATCGAATGGCCGTCATCCCGCTGTTTCATGAGGAGTTTGCGCTTGCCGTGCGGTCGGATCATCCGGCAGCCCGATTAAAGGCGATCCCCTTTGAACAGCTGAAGGAGCTGGATATGGTTACGTTCGGCCCCGACCACCAGATCACCAAGCTGATTCGGACCTGCTGCCAGGAAAAAGGAATAGAGCTGCATCACCCGATGGTCACCTCGACGCTATCGACGCTTCTCTCCATGGTAGAGCAGGGGATTGGGGCATGCATTCTTCCCCGGTTGCTGCTTGACCACCTGGGCCGAGAACAAATCACCGCCGTCGCGCTCCTCCATCCAACGCCGAGCCAGGAGATCTGCATCATTTATCGTACGGATAAGTTTTTGGGGAAAGCGGCACGAATCTTCATTGAGGCTTTGCAATCTTACATACAGCGTGTCATTGAAAGCGCAAACCGTTCCCTTGGATAACCGGGAACGTCAAAAGCGAATTCATATGTTCATGTAAACCATTGCCCATATAGCTTACAGGAGAGGAGATACGAAATATGCGCATTCAATTGGACCGTTTTCCGAACGGTGTGACGAAGGCCGTTACGCTCAGCTTTGACGACGGAAGGGACCATGACCGCAAATTGGTCCGGCTGATGAACGACTATGGCCTTAAGGGGACGTTTCATCTGAACAGCGGGAATCTCGGCAAAGCAGGATATATTGACAAAATGGAAGTCGCGGCGTTGTTTCAGGGTCATGAGGTTTCGGCCCATACGGTGGATCATCCTTTTTTGGAACAGACGCCGCCGGATCAAGTGCTGGGGCAGGTGGTGGCAGACCGCAAAGCTTTGGAGGAGCTGGTCAGCTATCCGGTTAAAGGGATGAGCTATCCGTTTGGTACATACAGCGATCAGGTTGTGATCATATTGCGGTCCATCGGTATCGAATACGCCCGTACGGTGAACAGTCATGGCGGCTTTCATAAGCCGGAGGACTGGCTTCGCTGGCATCCGACCTGCCACCATAAGCAAATGGTCGGGTATGCCGATCAATGGATCCGGATGCAGCAGAGATATTCGAGAATGTCCCTTTTCTACGTATGGGGGCACAGCTATGAATTCGAAAACGACGATAACTGGGATCTGGTGGAGCGGTTCGGTGAAGCGATTGGCGGCAAGGATGACACTTGGTACGCAACCAACGCGGAAATTTACGCCTACTGCAAGGCTGTGGATGGACTGCGGTACTCTGCCGATTCACGCCTCATCCATAATCCGTCGGCCCAATCGGTATGGCTTAGCGTAGATGGAGACCCGGTCGAAGTCGGCTCCGGAGAAATTGTACGGTTGTAGAACAAACAACATCAATCCAGACTCCATTGCAAGGAAGCCGTCCAGTGCGGCTTTCTTTTTTGTCGCCGTTGATCGGTTCGGATCGTTTTTTCGTAACAAATTCCATGTCCATCGTAACTTATTCATACTGGCAGCATCCCGCGCACGATTAAGATAGGTATGGATGGATTCAACATTTAGCGCGATAGATTAAGGCCTTTTTATCACACACGCGGGGAGTGCAGGCCAGTGGAAAAAGCAGTGGAATCACAGAACATGGATATGCGCGAGCATGTCTCGCGGGCGGATTTGCGTTATCAGCATACCGTGAAGCGAAGCGAGGGCGGTCTCCCGCTCGGAAACGGCCGGATGGGCAGTCTAATATGGACTTCCCCGTCAGCTCTCAAGTTTCAGATCAACCGGGCCGATGTGTATGCGAACGACAGCCGCACCAACAGCTTCAACCAGCGGCATTCGGATTATGCTTACGGCTGCGGCTTTGTCGATATTGACCTGGTCGATTATGGCGATGACGTATTTCGTGACGAAGGAATTCGGCAGCATCTAAGCCTGTATGACGCGACCGCATCAATCGCGGGGAACGGAGTGGAGGCAGAGGCATTTGCTGCGTCCGGGCATGATGTTTTCGGCCTCCGGATTCATGATCGTCGGCAGGAACCGCAGGTGATCAACCTCAAGCTCAAAATGCTGCGTCCGGCAGAGGTCGTGACCAAAAACCACTCGGCCGTATCACGCCTCAGCATGAGAGACGGGATGATGGTACTTCATCAAGAATTTCGCGAAGGCGATTATTACTGCGCTTCCGCGGTCGTCATCGCGATAACGGGAAGGGACGCGAGGGTGAGGATGAACGACGAGTACGGCGGCCGGCAGCCTGTCGGCGACTATCGGGAGAGCCTGGTGATCGGCCAGCCGAATGAGACGGAAATGCGCCTGTGCGTCAAACCGGGAAACGGCAGCTTTGATATATTTATAGGCAGCGCAGCCTGCTTTGATGAGAAGGAGGATGTCATCGGGGAAGCTATACAAACGATACGGCTTGCCCTGCAGTCGGGATATGACGCAATGCTTGCGGAGCATCGCCGTTGGTGGCATTCATTTTGGGACAAATCGTATATCCGCCTTCAAAGCGTGGATGGGCGTGCCGAATTCGTGGAGCAGCATTACACATATTATTTATACTTAATGGCATCGAACTCACGGGACTCGCGGTTTCCTCCGAATTTCGGCGGCATGCTGCTCAGCCCGCGCGGGGATCTTCGGCATTGGGGGGCCATGCATTGGTGGAACAATATGAATCTGTATTATAACGCGGTGCTTCCCACCGGGCATTACGAGCTGTTCCATCCGTATTTCAACATGTATTCGTCCATGTACGACTCCTGCGCAGCCGCCGCAAGGCAGCAGTGGGGAAGTCAAGGCATTTATATTCCGGAAGTCGTGTCCTTCAACGGGCTAGAAGAGCTGCCGGAAGACATTGCGAAGGAAATGAGGGACCTCTATTTGCTGCGCAAACCATGGGAACAGATGTCCGACCGGTTTCGCGAGTATGCGGATACCAAGCGGCCGCATGAAAGCCGTTGGAACTGGAAATATCACGAAAAATATGTGGATGGCAGGTTTACGTACAAGGAAAGAGGCTATGGCCCCTTTGGATTCACGACGCACATGTTCGCCACCCAGGTCGGAATTGCATATCACTACTGGTTGTACTACGAGTACACCAAGGACGAAGAATGGCTGCGGGCGCGCGCCTATCCCATCATCCGGGGCGTCGCCGAGTTTTTTCACCATTACCCGAACCTGCGGAAGGACGAGGACGGGTTGTATCATATCTATCACACGACCAGCGACGAAAAATATTACGGCGGCAAAGACACGATGGATTCGATGGCGGCCATGCATACGATCTTCCCGATCGCCCTCCGGGCATCGGACATCCTCGGAGAGGATCGCGATCTACGGCAGGCGTGGCAGGAACTGTACGATCACCTTGCCCCGCTGCCGCGAAGCGACCAGGCGGACGCAGTCCTGAAAACGGGAGAAGGGGAAGCGGCCGTATGGGTTGGCGCGCTCGGTCCGGTGTTGGATCATAAAAGCCATATCGACGTGAAGCCTGCCTATTTCGGCAGCCTATGCTCGCTCGAAACCGCTGCTAGTAACCGCGACATGTTCGAGACGACTCTGGCGACGATCCGATACCAGGAGGAGCTTATCGATCGCGAGTGGAGCAGGGCTTCGTCGGAAATGTCGGGTATGGCCCGCGTACTGGCCAATATGGGGCTTGCCGAGCCTTTTAAGCAGGTTGTCTTGGCCCAGCTGGAATGTGTGAACGCGGAGCGGGATTACTGCTATTTTGACGATACAGGCCGAATCAAATCGTTTGAAAACCGCTTGACCGTCAGGGAAGGGGTGAACTGCATCAGCATTCAGCGTCTCGGCAACGCAGCTGCCGCGCTTCAATCGGCACTGTGCCAAAGCCAGCCTGCAGGCCCCGGACAGGATTCGGTTATCCGCCTGTTCTCTGCATGCCCTGCGGATTGGAACGCGGAATTTTCTTTATGGTGTCCTGGTGGATTTAATGTCAAATCTTCCATACAGGGCGGCGATATTTCATATGTAACGATTACAGCCGCCCTGGGAGGAACGTGCCGTATTCGAAACCCATGGGGAGAAGGCGAAGTGTGCCTGCAGAAAAAAGGCGGTGAGGTTCAAATCTTGAAAGACCCGCTGCTGCAGTTTGAAACGGAAACAGGCGAAGAGTTTTTGCTTTCCCCGAATCGGTAAATGAGTTGAAAAAGCCCGAATCACTTCAAAGTGAATCGGGCTTTTATTGGTTGTATTTTCGATGATCTGATGGCTGAACTTCCGTACATTCAAGCAAAAGATGAAGCAGACCGGGTTTGTACTGGGCTTATGCTCCGGTAACCCTCGGCATCGGCATCGATTCTTTGCCGAGCTCCGCCCATGCATATTTAAGCAGGAGTTCGGTTTTGAGCGGCGCGTGATCCGGATCGTCCCATAAATTGTTCAGCTCTCCGGGGTCTTCCTGCAGATCGAAGATTTCACCGTAGGTCTGATTGTAATAAACCGTGATTTTATAGCGTTCATCTACATAGGTTTTCTGATGAATGGTGGTCGGTTCATGCCTGAACTCGCATATGGCGTGGTTCCGCGCCTGTGCAGTTTCGGCGAGCCATACCTTCTTCTGGTCGATGCCCGTCATGGCGTAAGGAACCGGCAGGTCGCACAGGGAAAGGAAGGTCGGAGCCAAATCCACCAGAGATTGGATGGCGCTGCTCCGCTTGCCGGCCGGTACTTGACCGGGGTATCTGACGATAAACGGCAGCTTGATCAAGTCCTCATAATGAAATCCGCCCTTGGCTTGCAAACCGTGCTGTCCGAAGAAATGGCCGTGATCCGTCGTAAAGACGACGATCGTGTTATCGGCAATGCCCAGTTCGTCGAGCTTATCGAGAATGCGCCCGATGTACTTATCCATCATGCTGATCATCCCATAGTAGATGGCGACCAGCTTTTTCTTGTCATCGTCCGTCAAGCGCTTCCTGCTGCCATACTCGTAATAATGATGCGACCGGTAACCGTGAATGCCATGTCCCGTTTCCTGCAGATCAGAGAAATCAGGATGCTCTTCCTGCGTTTTGGCAAAATGCGGCGGATTGTGGTCATGCTCGCCCGGCACCATCTCAGGGATGGTGAGCTGTTCGGGATCGTACATCGTATCCCATGGCTCCGGAACAAGGTATTCCGGGTGCGGGTCGAAGAAGCTGGACCACAGAAAAAAGCTTTCGTCATTTTCGTGATACTGATCCAGCAAAGCATTGGTCCGCTCGGCAATCCAGGTGTTGTAATGGTACTCTTCGGGGATCGGCCACGTATACGTTTGATCCCGTTCCATGGTACCTGTCGGGGGCAAGAAGTAGTCTCGCCAGTTATGGCAGCCTTTCTCTTCCATCCACAGCGCATAATGCTGCCCGACGTGGGCTTCATTGGTGTGATTACGCGCCAGCTCCACATGGTCAAAACCGTAGAATCCGTCTTTGTAATTTTTCCAAAATTCGAGATCCTGCAGAATGGGGTAAGCTTCAAGCGACGGAAATTCCTCGGTCGACGTGAGCGGCTGAAAGTGCGCTTTACCGATCAGCCCGGTCCGGTATCCGCCTTGTTTGAAATCTTCGCCAACCGTGTGCCGGTCCTCCAGCAATTTGGTCCCGAGCGTCCACGCGCCATGCTGGCTTGGGTACATGCCGGTAATGATCGAGGCACGGCTCGGCGTGCAGGTCGGATTAGGGCAATATGCCCGATCGAATGTCGTCCCTTCCCGGACAAGCCGGTCCAGATTCGGGGTATGTATTTCAGGATTAAAGGCGCCAATCGTATTCCAATGCTGCTGATCGCTGGTGATTAACAAAATATTAGGTTTCTTCATCCGTCATCCTCCTCGACCTGATTATATGAAACAGGGTGCGCAAAGTGAATGGCGTATTGTATGTTAGATTTATCATTTTGTCAGTTCATGCAAGAATAGAGGGGAGGAGGAGCACGAATGCTGCAGGAATATGATCATGAATTCGCGGAGTTTTTATATTACACGCCGACCAGGATAGATAGCGGGACACCGTTTTGGTTGGTCAGAGCCGGACGGAGCACGGCGAAGCCGGGATACCGAATCGGTCCGCGCAGAATTGAATGTTACAGTATTCATTTTGTCAGGGCAGGCAGCCTGATGGTTGAATATGGGGGGCAAACGTACAGACTCCAGGCAGGCGATGCCTTTTGCATGTATCCGAACCGGACCTATATGTATTACAAGCCAAGCGACGATCATTCTTTGCAATTGACATGGTTGGCCATGGATGGTTCCGGGATGGAACATATGCTGAATTTGGCGGGCTTCCATCCGGAAGAACCCTGCTCCAGAAGCCGGTGGACTCCGGAATTAGCGAATTTGATCCGTAAGTTGTTTACGGAGTGGAAGGAAGGAAAGGCGGATGAGGTTGCCGTCGCCCTAAACCTGAAAGGGCTGCTGTACCAAGCGTTATCCCAATTGGTCTCGAGCGCCAGACCAGCGG
Source organism: Paenibacillus sp. XY044 (assembly GCF_002257645.1). Classification (GTDB taxonomy): domain Bacteria; phylum Bacillota; class Bacilli; order Paenibacillales; family Paenibacillaceae; genus Paenibacillus_AQ. The sequence goes on from NZ_NQMO01000001.1 coordinate 1,338,936, forward strand.
ACGAGTCTCAACGTACGACAACGATAAAAAAAAGCAAAGCTTCTCAGTGGACCGAGTACATTGAATGGCACGCCGCCGAGGGAATCACGGTTCAGCAGGTTGCCGAGTTTGCCAGTCTGAACCGGACTTATTTTTCGACGCAGTTTACGAAGCTCGTAGGCTTGACGCCAGCCGAGTATATTGCCAAGGTTAAAATGGACAAGGCCAAGCAAATGCTGTCAGGAACGTCGGCCGCCGTTACGGAAATCGCCTATTCCCTTGGATATCCGACTCTGTTTGCATTTACTCGTGCCTTCAAAAACTACTGTTCGATGTCCCCGTCAGAGTACCGGAAGCAGCACCAAGTATAGACGGGTTTAGGCTTGGCATTCTCTGACCGTGTTTTTATATTCGACCGGGCTCTGCCCGACCCGCTCTTTGAATACCTTCGAGAAATAGTGTTGATCGCCAAAACAAAGCGCGTCAGAAATGTCCTTGATAAGCATCTCGGGTCGTCTCTCCATCAAACTGCAGGCTTCACCTATTTTCATGGCGGTATAGTAAGCTACAAACGTTTGTCCGGTAAATCGTTTGAAGATACGGCTAATATATGAGGGACTGACATGGAATTTCAGTACCAAATCCGAAATGGAAACATGCGAATACAAATTTATGCGTAAATATTGTTCCATTTGTTCAAATAGCGTGTTGCCGCTCTTTTTGTTTTGGGATTTTAGCTGAGAAAAGCCCTGATCGACCAAACTCAGCACTTCGGCGCGAAAAGACTCATAACATGGCATTTGGAATAACAGATCCAAGTCGCAGAGTTTTGCTGTAATCGAGAACTCCTTACCTGCCGTTTGGTTTTGGCCCGCCCCCAATTCACGAGAAAAGGCTGCAGCTACCTGTCTCAACAGCCGTTTGGCATCGGACAATTTGACGTTTTCAGTTGCCCAGTGGGCTAATTGCTCGGACAGCAGCAGGACGAACCGGTCCTGATTCCGCTGCTCTAACAGGGAGACCAGCATTTGAGCCGTTTGATCCATTTCGATCGACGAGGCACCGGTGGCGGGCCAGGGGAGTGCGCAGTCGATCATGATCGGCTGAAATAGGAGCAGATGTTGTTCCAGCATCAAATCGGAGTCGCGGCATGCAGCCGGCAGCGAATTCCACGCCATCGGTTGGATCGAGGCCGCCAGGGAAACGGGGTATCCATGTTCCATCAACTTGTTCTGCATGTCCGCCATCCACGACGTACCCGCATCGTAATCATTCATCCAGGCTGAGTCAGCTATCAGCAGCAGCTTGTCGGGAGCGGCCATCGGAATCACCCAGAAGGGGACAGGAGAGGAGAGACAGGAGGCTGCATGACCTGCCGTAAATTCAGCTTTAACCGGGGCGAAAGGCTGCCGGCGTATTACCGCAAATACATTTTGCGATTGATAAAAATACTGCTTCTGCTTCATTTCCAGCCAGTAGCTTTCGTTCACCAAGCCTTGGAACAAGGCGGCAGTCTAATCATGAGAGCGGTGCAGCTTCTTGAAGATGCGATCCATGACCTCAGCGAAATCGTTTTTGTTAACGGGTTTAAGCAAGTAATCATCGACCTGCAGGGTGATTGCTTTCCGGGTATATTCAAAATCGCTATAGCCGCTGATCAGAACGGTTTTGAGCCCGGGCTGCAGCTGTTTTAACCGTTCAATAAGCGTGAGCCCGTCCATCTTCGGCATGCGGATATCCGTCAAAAGAATGTCAATCGGTTGTAACTGAAACGCGGCTACGGCTTCATCCCCGTTAGAGGCTGTTGCAACGACTGTGACCGGCAGACCGGAGGCCTCAAGCAGGCTCTTGATGTTGCGCAGGATCGGTTTGCTGTCCTCCGCAATCAAAACGTTGTACACAGAAATAACCTCCTTCCAAACAAGTGGTGTTTAATAAAAGTTTTGGTGCATGGACGCGATGATTTGCACTGTCGTTCCACCCTTCTCGTTATTGAAAATGTTAAAGAACAGCCTGTTTTTATACATAAGCTTTAACCGGCTTACGGTGTTTACCATCCCCATGTTCCCAAGACCAAGCGATTCGCGTTTCAACTCGTGAGCCCCGTGATCGGATCGCTCCAGCGTACTCATAATCTCATCCGTCTTCGATGGATCGATGCCGCTGCCGTTGTCACTGATTTCAATCGCCCATAGACCGTTGTAAAGCTTTGCCTTAATATCGATTTTCCATGGCGGATCCGTTCGCTCAAACGCATGCTCGACGCAATTTTCAACGAATGGTTGTATGACAAGCCGTGGCAGCAGGATCGGACAGGCCGCAGGATCTATTTGAATATCCCAGACCAGATCGTCCTCATAATTTTGCTGAACCAAGGATAGATAACGTTTCGTATGCTCCATTTCCTCAAGAAGACTGACATGCTTGTATGGCGACGAAACGATGTACCTCAAACTTTCGGATAACTGACCGCACATCTTGGACACGGTTTCGCGCTTGCCTTCCTGGGAAGCTATGCTGATCAAATACAGCGCATTATGGATGAAATGGGGGGCAATATGCGCCTGAAGAGCCGAGTTCCTTGCCATCACCTCTTCGTGGACAGCCTGCTTTTCGCGGTCGATCGAAGCCTGCAGCCGCTCAAGCATTTCGCCGAACGCTTCGTTCAGCAGCTGCAATTCGTTATTGTGCAGCCGCCGGTCAGCCTTCACGTTCAAATTGCCGTAATTCATTCGCATCATTTGGCTGCGCAGCCTGCGGATAGGCAGGACAAAATTTTTAGCCGAAAAGTAAACATAGAGCAGCGAGAAGACCGTAAGGGAGACGATTAAAATCATTGAGAAATACTTCACTGAATTTACATCGCCCAGGACGGACGCTTTGGATGTCACGATAATGGTCGTCCAGCCGTTATCGGCGGATTGCTGATAAGCGATATAATTGCGCGAGCTGTCGGTATTGATTCCTCTGGCAGTCATTCCGGGCGCTATCGGCTGAACCTGCTGAATCGGATTCGCCCCAGTGGATTTGACGATGGTCTTACCGTCGGAATCCGTCACATAGACCCTCGATCCAACCACGCCATCCGCCACCTTTTGCAAGTAAGAATGATCCAACAGAATGTATAAGTAGCCGTAAATCACTCCGTTCTGGTCCGTAATAGCACGGATAAAGGCAAAGGCGTCGGGCTGCTGCGTGTACAAAATATAACTCGAATTTGCCAATTTGCTCGAATAGCGGCTATCTTGAATGACGGGTTTCAGGGACGCCGGGGTGTTATTCCCGATGTAAGAGGCTGCTTGTTTTCCGTCCGGGTCATATATGACCATATCACGGATGTCGATGCTCGGGCCAAGCGCCTGGAACATCATATCCTTCAACTCGCGTATACGCTCCAGATTATAAGCTGCCAGCTGATTGTTAGTGGTAAGGGTATCAAATACGTGCTTGTTGGACAGGATCCGCTGGGACAGCTGGTTCTGAACATTGATATAGTCATCGAGCAGCTCCGATAGATTCGTTGCGGTCTGAAGCGCCTCGTCAACCGTTTTTTCCTTCAGCGGATGTACGACGAACCAATTGACATAGACCAGAAAGCAGCCAAGAATCAGCAGCAGCAGCGGAAAGAAGGTAAGCACAAGCTTCGTCTGCAAGCTGGTCTTGTTGCGGAAGTCCAAACTGGTGAACAAGTCGTCCTCCTTTCTCCATGGAGTTCAGAATATTACACATCAAGAGTAAACCATGGACATGTACCAGATATGACATCAAATTTATAATCGATATTGTAAACGCATCCATGGAAAGTTACAACCATTCCGATTAAAGGGGGAAGTTTAGTGAGAAAAATAAACAAACGTACAGGGGCAGCTTTATGCGTTCTTGCCTTATCTCTTGCTCTGTCTGCTTGCGGCTCCAACTCAAATCAAAACTCTGCAGGCGGGAAGTCAGGTTCCGGCAGCAAAGTTACGCTGCAGTTGGCGATCTCTAAGAGTTCCCAGGACTCCGCATTTGTAGATCAGGACTTGCTGAAGAAATTTGAGGAGCAAACGGATATTCATGTGGAGCTTCAGCTGCTCCCGTCGGAGCAGGTGACCACCGTCCTGCAAACCAAACTTGCCGTGGGTGAAACGCCGGACATTGTGCAGTATAATCTCGCGAGCGCCAAGACGGACTTGAACCTGGCCCGCAATTTTGAAATTCTCGACGATCAGCCATGGGTAAGCCGCCTGCTCAATAAGGAGGTGCTGTCCGCCGACGGGCATGTATACAGTTTCCATGTCAGTCAGGATACCGGCATGCAGGGCGTTGTGTACAACAAGGACATGTTCAAGGAGCTTGGTTTGTCTGTTCCTAGCAGTTATGAGGAGTTTCTGGACGTCTGCGAGAAGCTCAAAGCCAAAGGAATTACACCCATTTTTATGCCGTTTAAAGATGCGTGGGCAACCAACATCTGGCCTGGTGCCGCGTTCGCGGATTATGCGAGTAAGCATGATCCGACGTTCTGGGACGATGTGAATTCGGGAAAGAAAAAGTGGACGGACGTGCCGGAATTCGAGACCATCGTGAACCAGCAATATGACCTGTATAAAAAAGGCTATACGAACACGGACATTCTCAGCGATACCTATGACATGGCCGTCGGCAAGTTTATCAACAAGGAAGTCGCGATGATGTTCATGGGCGATTGGCTCATTCAGGACGTGGAAACGAAAAGTCCGGACACCCATCTTGGACTGTTCCCGATTCCCTACACGGACAATGCCTTGCTTGGTGCCAGCCCCCTTGGCGGGCAGCTGTTCATTCCTAAGAAAACGAAGCACATAGAGGAAGCGAAAAAATTTCTTGATTTCCTGGGATCCCCGGAGATCGCCCAGCAAATCGTGGATGAGCAGAAGTATGTCTCCATTTTTAAAGATGTGAAAACACCTCAGCTCCCGGAGTACAAACAGGAGATCGTGGATCTGTACATTACCCCCAAGAAAACGGTCACCACGATGAATGCCTATACGTTGGTCGATATCAGCGAATTATACCGGAATTTCCAGGATGTATTTGCAGGCGGCAAGACAGCCAAAGATGCACTGACCGTTTGGGATGAGAAATTTGCTCAGCTGATGAAGGACAAAGGGATCGAAGGATTTTAAACCAGGAGGATGCATCGCATGAAAATCAATAAACGGCTGTATTCCTATTACATGATTTGGCCGGCGCTGCTTATTTACAGCCTGTTTTTTGTCTTCCCGACAGTGATCGGACTATTTTATTCCTTTACAGACTGGAGGCTGGACCGGGAGGAAATTCATTTCAACGGCTGGACGAATTTCAAAACGATTTTTTCGGACGATACGCTGCTGCTGGCCTTGAAGAATACGTTCATTTTTGCGGTCGTAACGGTCGTATTTAAAAACGTGATCGGCATTGCCCTCGCGGTTGCGCTCAATATGAATCTAAAAACGCGGAGCGGATTACGGGCCATATTTTACTCGCCGTCCATCCTTAGCGTCATGGTCATCAGCATCGTATTTACGCCACTGCTCCGATCCGACGGGGCGATTAACAAAATTTTTGAGGTTGTCGGTCTGCATTCCCTGTCCCAGGCGTGGTTAACCGATCCTGGCATTGTGATCCTCACGGTTTGTGCCGTCGCGATCTGGCATTCAGCCGGCTTTCAAATGGCAATCTATCTCGCGGGTCTGCAGTCTATTCCCAGGGATTATTACGAAGCAGCGACCATCGATGGAGCGGGCTCATGGAAAAGCTTCCTGAACATCACGGTTCCGCTCCTTCTTCCGGCCATCAACATTAATGTCATGCTTACGCTGATCGGAGGATTAAAGGTGTTTTCCGAGGTGTTTGTCCTGACCGGCGGCGGACCGGGCAATGCTTCACAAGTCATCGGAACGATCATCTTCCGGTCATTCGGCGAAGGTAACTGGGGCCTCGGCACGGCGGTCAACACGCTGCTGTTCGTCGTGGTTACGATCATTTCGATTCCACTGCTGGTCTTTATGCGGCGGAAGGAGGTTGCTGAATAATGGAACTGAAGAGTAAAAGAGTGCAGAATGTTGTCGTGGAAGTCCTGATGCTGATGTTGTCGCTGATCATTCTGCTCCCGATCCTGATTATGCTGTTCGGATCATTCAAGACCAATGTCGAGGTGTTGGATTTCTCGTTAAAGCTGCCCACCGAGTGGCAGTTCAGCAATTACAGGCAGGTATTCGAGGAAGGAAATCTGCTGCGAGCGTTCTGGAACGGGGTGCTGATCACCGGGATATCCTCTATCGTCAACATTGTGACCACGTCCGCTGCTTCTTTTGTGATCGTGAGAAGGGAATCGCGGCTTTCCAACATCCTGTATCTGTTTTTTTTCATGGGGCTGATTGCCCCTATGTCCACGATTACGACGATCCGTGTCGTGCAGTGGATGGGCTTCTATGGCAGCATCACGAGTGTCATTTTGATTTACGCCGCCTTGAATACGGCCTTCAGTGTCTTTCTGTACAACGGGTTTATCAAGTCGATTCCGAAGGCGCTCGATGAAGTGGCTTTCCTGGAAGGGGCGGGAATGCTCAGCGTATTTTTTCGGATCATCGTGCCGCTGCTCGTTCCGGTCAACGCGACGGTGGCGATCATGGTCTTCATGTCGGTATGGAATGACATTTCGATTCCGATTTACTTTCTGACGGACAGCTCGAATTGGACGATGCCACTGTCGGTTTATAATTTCTACGGCAAGTACAGCCGCGACTGGAATCTCATTTTTGCGGATCTGGTGCTGACATCGCTGCCGGTGCTCATCCTGTACTTATTCGCCCAAAAGTATATTATTGGCGGACTGACGGCGGGAGCAGTAAAGGGTTGATCGGGTTATTTAATAAGATGAATAAAAAGAGGACGCCATGGATATGGCGTCCTCTTCATTTTGCTGAGCTTGAAAGATTGCCGCTTGGTTAATGAACCACCTCGATAAATCTCGTCGCCGCCGCCGAAATCGGCATGTTCCGCATCACCATGAGGCCCACTTTGGAAGGGGGGATCTCGACATCCAGCTTAATTTCGAACAGCGAGCCTTCCTTCAGCTCCTTGGAGACGAATTCGCGCGTGACATAAGAAATGCCGAGCCCCCGCTTGGCGAATTCGATCAGCAAATCGACGCTTCCCACCTCGATGTCGGGCTTCAGCTCATGTCCGTATTTTTCGAACAGCTCCGTAATAGCCATGCGCACCCGGCTGTTCCGCGAAAACAGAATGACGGGATACTCCATCAGCTGTTCCATGGTCAGCGCCTGTCCCTTCAGCTCCGCATACCTTTCGCCCGCCACAAAGCAGTCCTGCAGCTCGATGCTCTCCGTCACCTCCAGCTGGGAGTCGACGATCGGCATCCGGACGACGCCCAGGTCGATCCGTCCATCCTTTAGATAGGAGATCACTTCCGGCGTCGTGCCGTGGTTCAGGTGCAGCTTGATTCCCGGATACTTGACGTGAAATTCCTCAAGAAACGGAAGCAGGTAATGCTTGAACAACGAATCGCTTCCGCCGATCCGCAGCTCGCCGCTGTCCAAATTTTTGAGCGCCACCATCTTTTCTTCAGCCAGGGTGATGAGAATTTGGGATTGTTCAATATAGGAAAATAAAATTTTTCCTTCCTGCGTCAGGCTTACCCCTTTGGAGTTGCGGTAAAACAAAGTGACGCCGATCCGCTCCTCCAGCTGCTTGATGGCATGGCTGACGCTTGGCTGGGTCAGGTACAAGGCCTTGGCAGCCTGGGTTAAACTTCCCGTCTTCGCGGCCCAATAAAACACTTTATACAACTCATAATTGTTAGTCATAGATATGATCTATATCTCCTCAGAAATATATTGATTACATGTATGGCACATATTTGTATTATAGTGAATCCAAGACACAGAAACCAGAGCTTTTTCGACAGAAACCGAAGTGAAAGTCGTAAAGCTTTGAAAGGAAGGAGCAATTGAGATGAACCCTACAACTTTTGTATTGTTTGGAGCGACTGGCGATTTGGCCAAGCGCAAAATATATCCTGCTCTGTATCATTTATATATTCATGGAAAGCTTCCGGAAGCTTTCTCTGTGATCGGCCTCGGCCGTAAAGAAATGACGGATGAGACATTCCAGGCTCACGTCAAGCAGTCGCTGTGCGACTTTTACCGGCTGAATGTGAAAGAGGACGACTCCCTGCGGTCATTCCTGGGGCTCTTTGGCTTCAACATTCTGCACATCGATGAGACGGATCACTTCGTCCGGTTAAAAGATCGGGTGGAAGCCTGGGAGCAAGGAATCGGCGGAAAATCGAACCGCTTGTTCTACTTGTCCGTTGCGCCGAACTTCTTCGGTACCATCGCCTCCCAAATCGAGAACAGCGGCCTTGGCAGCGTAACGGGCTGGAAACGCCTCGTGATCGAGAAGCCTTTCGGCCATGACGTCGCTTCGGCCCGCGAACTGAACGACCAGCTGAGCCAAGCCTTTGCAGAAGAAGAAATCTACCGGATTGACCATTATCTCGGCAAATCCATGGTGCAGCGGCTTGAGGCATTGAAGCAGGCGAATCCTGTCATTCAGGCGTTGTGGACCAACCGTTTTATCGCCAACGTTCAAATTACGGCCGACGAGACCGTAGGGGTGGAGGAACGCGCGGGATACTATGACAAAGCCGGCGCCCTGCGGGACATGTTCCAAAACCACATGATGCAGCTGCTCATGATGCTGACCATTCATGCGCCGCACAACATGGCTTCGGCGGAGAACGTCCAGCTCAAGAAAAAGCAAGTGCTTGAAGCACTCGATCCGCTGCAAAAGCAGGATGTGCTTACCCGTATCGTGCGCGGGCAATACACGGCCGGATCCATTCAAGGCAAACCGGTTCCTGCATACACCGCCGAGCCCGGCATCTCCGAAGATTCGATAAACGATACGTTTATCGCGGCCAAGCTGCATATCGATAATTACTACTGGCGAGGCGTTCCATTTTATATCCGGACAGGCAAACGTCTGGCGTCGAAGAGCACACGCATCGTGATCGAATTCAAGGAACCGCTCAGCACGGCGACGCATGCGGAGCAGGCGACCATGCCGAATCTGCTGGTCATTGAAATCGGACCGAAGGAAGGCATCACGCTGCAGCTGAATGCGAAGGATCCGGATCACCCGAACGGCTTTAAACCGGTCAATATAGATATGTATCCGGACCGTAAGGAAGCCCAGGAAGCGTACGAAACGCTGATTCACGATGCACTGAACGGGGATTCCACCTTCTTCGTCCATTGGGATGAAGTCGATCTGTCCTGGCAGTGGGTGCAGCCGATCCTGGAAGCATTCGCCGCAAACGAAGTGCCGCTGCATCCTTATGCCGCCGGTTCGCACGGCCCGGAAGCAGCTCATGAACTGCTTGCCGCAGATGGATTCCATTGGTGGTTCGACGACGAAGCCGAAGCCGGCCAAACCGCTTCCGAGCAGCTTGTAGAGCAGGTCACCGCCAGCTGATTATAGGTTCTATGCTCGTATTCCGAGCCAATCATATATTGAACATTCACAGGAGGTTGTAAGATGAAATTTTTTATTGATACCGCCAATCTGCAGGATATTCAATCCGCCTACAAAATCGGGGTTCTGTCCGGAGTCACTACGAACCCGTCCCTGGTTGCCAAGGAAGGCGTGAAATTCGAAGACCGAATCGCCGAAATTTGCCAGGCTGTGCCTGAAGTGGAATCCGTATCGGCGGAAGTGACGCCGGATGCGGAAACCGCCGAGGAAATGATTGCCCAGGCGAATGAGCTGATCAAGATCAACAACAACGATGAGAAAATCACGATCAAACTGCCGATGACTCTTGCCGGTCTCGAAGCCTGCCGCTATTTGTCCCGCAAAGGGGTCAAAACGAACGTAACCTTGATTTTCAGCGTGAATCAGGCGCTTCTGGCAGCTCGTGCCGGCGCAACATACGTTTCACCGTTCCTGGGTCGTCTGGACGATATTTCCGAAGACGGCGTCCTTCTGGTGGACAAAATTGCGCAGCTGTTCCGCACGCATAACCTCGATACGCAAATTATTGCGGCTTCGGTGCGCCATCCGGACCATGTCACCCGCGTTGCCATGGCCGGCGCTCACATTGCGACCGTACCGTTCGGCGTTATCGCGCAAATCGCCAAGCATCCATTGACGGATCAAGGCCTGGTTAAATTTGCGGCCGACTGGAAAAGCAGCGTTAAGTAAACATAAGAGAGAGAGCTGGAGGAGAGAGAAACGATGAGCAAACAGCAAATTGGCGTGGCCGGTCTTGCCGTCATGGGCAAAAACCTGGCTATGAATATGGAAAGCAAAGGCTTCGCAGTCGCTTTATATAACCGTTCACCAGAAAAAACGAAAGAACTGCTCGCCGAAGCCGAAGGGAAAAACTTCGTTGGCACATTCAGCATCGAGGAGTTTGTACAGTCGCTGGAAACACCGCGCAAAATCATGATGATGGTCAAGGCCGGCGGACCTACGGACGCACTGATCGAGCAGCTCGTTCCGCATTTGGAAGAGGGAGACATCCTGATTGACGGCGGGAACGCCTTTTTCCCTGATACTGAGCGCAGATACCGTGAGCTTCAGGCCAAGGGCATTCGCTTTATCGGAGCCGGGGTATCCGGCGGCGAAGAAGGAGCCCTGAAAGGTCCGGCCATCATGCCAGGCGGCCAGAAGGATGCCTACGAGCTCGTTGAACCAATCCTTACGGCCATCTCGGCCAAAGTCAAAGGAGATCCTTGCTCGACGTACATCGGCGAAGGAGGATCCGGTCATTACGTGAAAATGGTCCACAACGGCATCGAGTACGGAGACATGCAGCTGATCGGCGAAGCTTATCATCTGCTGAAGGATGTGCTGGGACTCGGAACGGAAGAGCTGCACGACATTTTCACCGAATGGAACCGCGGCGAGCTGGACAGCTACCTGATCGAGATTACGGCGGATATTTTCTCCAAGAAGGATCCGGACACCGGCAAGCCGATGGTTGACGTCATTCTGGATGCGGCAGGACAGAAGGGAACAGGCAAATGGACGAGCCAAAGCTCGCTGGATCTCGGCGTGCCGCTGTCTATCGTGACCGAATCGGTATTCGCCCGTTTCCTGTCGGCGATGAAGGAAGAACGCGTGGAGGCAAGCAAAATCCTGAAAGGGCCGCACACTGCTCCGTATGAAGGGGATGAGCGGGAGTTTGTGGAAGCCGTTCGTAAGGCGCTGTACGCCAGCAAAATCTGTTCGTACGCCCAAGGCTTCGCGCAGCTGCGTGCTGCTTCGGAGGAGTATAACTGGAACCTGAACTTCGGCAGCATTGCGATGATTTTCAGAGGCGGCTGCATCATTCGTGCCCGTTTCCTCGAAAACATCAAGCAGGCTTACGACAAAAATCCGGAGCTTAAAAACCTCCTGCTCGACGATTACTTCGGCTGGGTCGTTACCAACTACCAAGATGCTTGGAGAAACGTTGTGTCCGTTGCCATGCAGCGCGGCATTCCGGTTCCGGCTTTCGCCTCCGCACTGGCTTACTACGACAGCTACCGCACGGAGCGCCTGCCGGCTAACCTGCTGCAAGCGCAGCGCGACTACTTTGGCGCGCATACGTTCCAGCGTGTCGACAAGGAAGGTACGTTCCATTTCCAATGGATCGAGTCCGAAGAATAATCGGTTGTGATTCATTAAGAAAGCGTCCCGATGCGAGAGCATCGGAACGCTTTTTTTGTTCAAAGGAGCGGAACCCTATTCATCGAGTGAACCTGTATCATATACCAGCGGTAAGTACTTATTGTTGCTTAGGAACCAGGTTCCTGCGAACCTATCATCTCCACAATACATGAAATCGCCATTGCCGCCGCCGGGGAGCATTTCTTAAAGGACACGGCGGCCAGAGCGATGCATCTCGAGGCTTCTGGGGTTAGCGGCCGTGCCACCAGCCCTGCAGGAGCTGAGGCAAGGATCGTTTCCGGCAGGATGCTGATGCCGAGTCCGCTTCGAACCATCGCCATAATGGCATGATCGTCCTCAAGCTCAAACCGGACGCGGGGAACCGCGCGTTGTCCGTCAAACCACGCTCTCACATCCGTATCGCATCCTTTGGCAGGCATAATAAACGGTTCATTAGCAATATCCTCCAGCGATATAGCAGCTTTTGTGCACTGTTCATGACCGGCCGGCAGAACGCACATCATCTGATCCCGTATGAGCGGTGTTGTTTCCAGGCCATGCGAAGAAGGGAGGTTCACAAAACCGAAATCTGCATCCCCTTCCGCGATCCAGCGTTCAATATCGTGATAATGCCCGTCGAGCAGCCTGATCTCAATCAACGGGTACTTCTGCTGAAAACGGTGAAGTATATCCGGCAGCCAACGGATGGATATGCTGGTGAACGTGCCGATCGTGACCGTACCCCGCATCAGCCCCTTGATCTGATCCGCCTCTTGGAGCATGTTTGCCTGCAATTGGATCATTTCCTTCATATATCCCCACAGGCGTTCTCCGTCATGGGACAGCCGGACACCTGACCGGCCCCGGGCAAGGATCTGGATACCCAATTCCTGCTCGAGGCTAATGATCGCACGACTCACCGCCGACTGGGTTAAATTCAGCTGTTCCGCCGCTTTGGTCAGATTTCCGGTTTCGACCACTTTTCCGAGAATTTCATATTTCACCAAAGTCATATTAAAGCACTCCCGCCATGAAAAATAATCATCGTATCCATTTTAAACATTCATTTTATTTATTGTAAGTGGCCCAGGTATAATGCAAGTAGAAAACGGATAAGGGGAGAAGAAAGATGGGAGCTATTGCGAAAACACCGGAACCACCGTACTATGCGGTGATTTTTACTTCAGAAATGTCCGAAGGAGAGAACAGAGGGTATGGGAAGATGGGAGACAAAATGGTTGAGCTGGCTTCGAAGCAGCCGGGCTTTCTCGGAGTCGAAAGCGTTCGGGGAACGGATGGAATCGGGATTACCGTCTCATATTGGGCGTCGCTTGAGGCGATCAAGGCCTGGAAAGAGAATTCCCTGCACAGGGTGGCTCAAGACAAAGGCAAGAGCGAGTGGTACGCACGGTTCGGTTTGCGGGTGAGCAGGGTCGAGAGGGACGATTTTATGAATTGTTGAACCGCTAATCCTACTGAAGCCGGAAGAGTAGCCCCTTTTAACCTGATTCATAACTAAATTGTATGATTATGCTTTTAGAATATATTTTTAATATGCAGCGGCTCGTCATACAATGAAATTAGTTTAGCGGCGTACGATGAATAGGGGGGATTCGAATGGGAAAACAATTTCCGGCTATGCTCCCTGAGCATATGGAGTTTATCCGGAAGCAGCATCTGTTTTTCGTCGGCACGGCGCCGATGTCGAATGAAGGACACGTCAACTTGTCGCCAAAAGGCTATGACTCGTTTCGGATATTGTCCGATCATCGGGTCGCGTATCTGGATTTGACCGGAAGCGGCAATGAGACCAGTGCCCACCTGGAAGAAAACGGCCGGATCACGATTATGTTTTGCGCGTTTGAGGGGCCAGCGAACATCTTGCGTTTGTATGGAACAGGGACGGTGGTTTTACCGGAGAGCAGGGAGTGGGAGCCGCTATACGATTTGTTCGATCCGATGCCGGGAGTCAGACAGATTATTACGGTCGAAGTGCACAAAGTGCAAACGTCCTGCGGTTATGCGGTACCCTTTATGACGTACGAGAAGGAAAGGGATACGCTTCACCGGTGGGCGGAGCACAAAGGTGAACAAGGGCTGCACAACTACTGGCAGGAAAAGAATAAGCGCACGATCGACGGGCTGCCGACTCCATTAGGGAAACGGCTGGGGTTGTAGCCATATAAATAAGCCGTCATGAACGAACAGCCGATAACGCAAAACAAGCCGGGGTGGGTCCGGGCTTGTTTTCGTGTGTGGGCTGCGATGCGTCAAAGTTGTGATAGGGGTGCGGGAACTTGGCCACAAAAGTTCTAAACGGCAATCAATCTATGAGGTCACCGTCGGAGGGCAAACTAAGCACAGGCACATCCAGAAAACGGGAAATTGCCAGTGCGCAAGCACCCATGACGCAGGATTTCCGCCCCATGCCGGACAGCGTAAGCTCCCGGTAATGACTGATTTGGGAGCGTAGTTGATATTGGATGCTCTGCAGCGAATCCGGAACCATCCGCAGCAGCTCGCTGTCGATGACGACGACGTCCGGATTGTACATATTGATGACATTGTTCAGCCCGATCGACAGATAATAGACAAATTGATTCAGGGCTTCCGACACGCGTGCATCGTCTTCGGCGAGGCGCCGGCCGATCCGTTCATAATCCGCGGCGTCGCCCGGTTCGGCCGCCAGAATGTTCCGAAGCACGCTGGTCTCCGAAGCATACTTCTCCCAGCAGCCGCGGTTGCCGCAAGCGCACGGCTCACCGCCGGGAACGACGATCATATGGCCGATTTCGCCGGCGAAACCTTCATGACCGCGAAAAAACTTGCCGTCCATGATCATGCCGAGTCCGATGCCGGAATACAGCGTCACGCAGAGCAGGTTGTCGGTCGTATGGTGAGCGTACGCACGCTCGGCAAAAGCGCTCAGGTTCGCGTTATTTTCCAAATGGATGGCTGTTCCGACTGCGCGCTCCAGATCCTGCTTCAAGTCAACGTCCTGCCATTGGAAGCGGGGGACGAATTTGATCTTCTCATCATTGGACACCAGACCGTGTATGGCCAGCACGATGCCGACAAGCCCGTAGCGGCTGTCCGTGCATCGGCTCTGATAACGGCGGATCGAGGAGGCCAGCAGCTGAACGATATTCTCATAGGCTTCCGCAAGGATCGGAATGGTTTCCGTTGTAACCGGGCGGCCGCTCAAATCGGACAGCATGAATGTCGCTTGTCCCGCGTCCAGGTCAATGCCGAGCGCATATCCGGCCTGGGCATTCAGCGAGAGCATAATTGGCTTGCGTCCGACAGGGTTATGCTCCAGCTCGGTTTCTACGACCAGTTCTTCAACCAGCAAATCTGCGACTTGCGCGGATATCGTAGCCCGGGTCAATGCCGTAATCTTGGACAGATCTGCTCTGGAAATCTTACCTTCCTTCAAAATTTCCCGTATAATCAACGCCCGGTTGATCTTTTTAATATATGAGGCGTCACCCGTTACCATCTGTTTCCTCCAATTTTTGTACGTAATGAAAATTCAGCATGAACAACATTGTAACATGAACCGGCTTCGACCCGCTCTGCAATTACCCGATTGACAAAGGCGTGGGGAGTTGGTACAGTACGGATATATTTTGTAAGTTTAATAAACAAATTAAAATTTGTAAAGGGTTTCAACAAGACCATCGATCCTTGGAGAGGAGAACAAGATGAGCCAATTTCTCGATTCGGAATTTCTGCTGGATACCCCAGCAGCGGTGCAGTTGTATGAACAGGCAGCTGCCGCCTTGCCGATCTTCGATTTTCACTGCCACTTGGACCCGAAGGAAGTGTGGGATAACAAGCCTTGGGCTAATATTACGCAGCTGTGGCTGGGAGGCGACCATTATAAATGGCGTACGATGCGGATGCACGGCATTGGAGAGCATCTCATCACGGGCGACGCGGAGGATTGGGACAAGTTTATGGCCTGGGCGGAGACCGTTCCCCACCTGATCGGCAATCCGTTGTACCACTGGACGCATCTGGAGCTCAAGAACGTGTTCGGCATCGAACAAATTCTGAGCCCGGCCACGGCCCGCGACATATGGGAGGCATGCAACGCCAAGCTGCAGCAGCCCGATTTCCTGCCGAGGGCGCTGATTGACCGAGCCCAGGTGAAATTCATCGGCACGACGGACGACCCGTTGTCCCCGCTGGAATATCATGAGCGGCTGGCTGCCGACGACAGCTTCCGCACGATCATCGCCCCGACGTTCAGGCCGGACGGAGCATTGTACATCGAGCGTCCCGCTTTTACCGAATGGGTACATAAACTCGGGGAGATTACGGGTCAGCTCATCGATTCCCTGGATGCTTTCCTGAATGCGCTTCAACGGCGCGTGGATTACTTCGATGAGCATGGGGGGCGCGCATCCGACCACGATATCCCTTACCTTGATTTCGTTGATGTCACGAAGGAAGAAATCGTGCCTGTCTTTAACAAAAGATTGAACGGTGAAGATCTGTCAGGCTCCGAGATTCATGCATACCGCTCTTTCCTGCTGAAGGAGCTCGGCAAAATGTACGCCGGTAAGCAGTGGGTCATGCAGCTGCATATGGGCGCGCTCCGCAACACCAACACGAAGATGAAAAACCGGATCGGTGCGGATACCGGCTTTGACTCCGTGGGAGAGACGAATCTTGCGCAAGGGGTAGCCCGCTTCCTTGATGCGCTGGATCAGGAGGACGCCCTGCCGCGAACGGTTCTGTTCAATTTGAATCCGAAAGACAACGCTGTCCTGGCCGCAATGACGGGCAACTTTTATGAGGAAGGCGTGCCGGGTAAAGTCCAGTTTGGGTCTGGCTGGTGGTTCAACGATCATATAGATGGTATGGAAAAGCAGATGAAGGACCTGGCGAACGTCGGTCTGCTCAGCCATTTTATCGGTATGCTGACCGATTCGCGCAGCTTCCTGTCCTATGCCCGGCATGAATACTTCCGGCGCATTCTTTGCAATCTCCTTGGAAGCTGGGTAGAGAAAGGTCTCGTTCCTGACGACAAGGAAGCTCTGGAACGGATGGTTCGAAGTATCGGTTATGGCAACGCCGAAGCTTATTTTATGAAACGATAACGGGGGAGGGTAAGCGCATGGGTATTTTGCAGGAGCTTCTGAAGGATATTCCGATACCGAAAATGGCTGCGGTGAACGTCCGGTTTAATAATGATCAGATCGAGGATCTCGACAGTGAGCTTGGACCCAAGCTGCGGCAGCCGCGCATCCTGGAGAAGGTCAAGCCCGGCATGGAGATCGCGATCGCTGTCGGCAGCCGCGGGCTCGACCGCATCGTGGAGTTAACCGCCGTGACCGTCAAGGCGTTGCAGGAAGCGGGGGCCAAGCCGTTTATCGTGCCGAGCATGGGCAGCCACGGCGGGGCGACGGCCGAAGGCCAGCGGGAGGTGCTGGCGCATTTGGGCGTCACGGAAGAGAGCGTCGGCTGCGAAATCCGCTCGTCGATGGAGGTCGTACAGCTCGGCGCGCTGCCGAACGGCCTTCCGGTGTATTTGGATAAATACGCCGCCGCGGCGGACGGCATCGTCGTCATTAACCGGATCAAGCCGCATACGGCGTTTCGGGGACCGGTGGAGAGCGGGATCATGAAAATGATCAGCATCGGCCTCGGCAAGCAGAAAGGGGCAGAGGCCTGCCACCAACTGGGCTTTAAATATATGGCCGAGAACGTCCCGGCCATGGCCAAGATGATCATGGAGAAGAAGCCGGTACTGTTCGGCGTAGCGACGATCGAGAATGCGTTCGACAAGGTCGCCGTCGTTGAGGTGCTTACGCCGGATGAGATTATCGACAAGGAACCGCAGCTGCAGCTTCAGGCCAAAGAGCTGCTGCCCAAGCTGTTTTTTGACCAGCTGGAAGTGCTGATCATTGACGAGATCGGTAAAAACATCAGCGGCGACGGCATGGATCCGAACATCACGGGGCGGTATCCTACGCCATATGCGCACGGAGGCCCGGATGTCAACAAAATGGTCGTCCTGGATCTGACCCCACAAACGGAAGGGAACGCAAACGGCGTGGGCACGGCGGACTTCACGACGCAGCGGCTCGTCGACAAGATGGATCTGGAAGTCACCTATGCCAACGGGCTGACGTCCACCGTCGTCGCGCCGACGAAGATCGCCACGACGCTGCCTAACGACAGGGAAGCGATTCAGGCCGCGGTGAAAACGAGCAATGTGCTGGATTTTAACCAGGCGAAAATCGTCCGGATCAAAAATACGCTCGTTCTGAGCCAAATTGAGGTGTCCGAAGCGCTGTTCGAATATGTGAAGCAGCACCCGCAAATGGAGCTGGCCTCGGAGCCGTATGATCTGTCTTTTGACGAGCAGGGAAATTTACCGAAATCGGAGGAGAGACACTAGATGACGAGTTTGTTTGATTTAACGGGGAAAACCGCCGTAGCGGTTGGCGGCAACAGCGTGCTTGGCTCGGCGATTGCCGAAGGCTTCGCCGAACACGGCGCCAAGGTGGCGATCGTCGGCAGGAACCTGGACAAAGCGGAGGAAGTCGTGAGCTCCATCCGGAGCCAAGGCGGCGAAGCGAAAGCATTTCAGGCGGATGTGGGCTCGCGAGAGTCCCTAGTACAGGCGGCTGCGGACATCGAAGCATGGGCAGGCGGATGGGACATTTTGCTCAACGCCCCGGGCACGAATAGCACGACACCTTTTTTTGAGCTTGAGATGGAAGAATGGGACCACATTATGGACGTGAACCTGAAGGGCATCGTTCTCACCTGCCAAATTTTCGCCCAGCGCATGGTGGAGCAGAAACGAAAAGGGAGCATTATCAACATTTCGTCGGTGTCCTCAACGACGCCACTGTCCAAGGTGTTTACGTATTCCGTGTCCAAAGCCGGATTGAACAGCGTCACCCAATTCCTTGCTCGGGAACTCGCGCCGGAGGGCATCCGCGTGAACGCAATCATTCCGGGATTTTTCCCGGCCGTGCAGAACCAGAAAATATTAAGCCCGGAACGGGTCGAATCGATCATGCGGCATACGCCGATGAATCGCTTTGGTACGCCGGATGAATTAAAAGGGGCGGCGATCCTGCTTGCTTCGGATCAGGCGTCGAGCTTTATGACCGGCTCGCTGCTCCGGGTGGACGGCGGATTCGGCAGCATGACGATTTAAGACTACAGGAAGGAGGCATGGACAGTGCTCACCGAAAAATACGAGAAACTGCAGTCCATCCTGCGGGAGCTGAATTCGGTCGTGGTCGCGTTTTCGGGAGGGGTGGACAGTACCTTTCTGCTTAAAGCGGCTGTCGATACGCTCGGCCCCGATCAGGTGCTGGCGGTGACCGCGGATTCGGAAACGTATCCGTCAACGGAGCTTGCAGAGGCGAGGGAGCTGGCCGAATGGATCGGAGCCCGCCATCAGGTGATCGAAACCTCTGAGCTGGCCATTCCCGGATATGCCGAAAACACGAAAAACCGCTGCTATTTTTGCAAGAGCAGTCTCTTCGACCATTTGGTACCCGTTTTGACGGAGCAATCCTATAAAAATATCGTTTACGGCGTTATTGCCGATGATATGAATGAGTTTCGGCCTGGTATGCAGGCGGCGAAGGAAAGAGGCATTCGCGGACCGCTGCTGGAAGCCGGGTTGTATAAGGAAGAAATCCGCGAGCTGTCCAGAGGCTATGGCCTGCCTACTTGGGATAAGCCTTCTTTTGCCTGCTTGTCCTCAAGAATCGCTTACGGGGAACGGATCACCAAGGAGAAATTGAGCAAGGTCGAAAAAGCGGAGGCCTATTTGAAATCGCTCGGCATCCGCCAGGTTCGGGTACGCACGCATCAGGACACGGCCCGGATCGAAGTGGAGCCGAAGGACATGCAGGCCGTTCTGGAGCATCACTCGCAAATATCCGGCAGGCTGCAGGAGTATGGCTACAAATATGTGACGCTTGACCTGATGGGTTATCAGAGCGGCAGCATGAACAAGGTTTTGGCATAAAGAAGGCTCTGGAGGAGGATGAGATCATTGTTGGACGACGTTCTGGAGCAGGTACGCAGCGGAGCCATGAGCGTGGCGGAAGCCAAAGCACAGCTGTCGGCATTTGAGGATCTCGGTTTTGCCAAGGTGGACCACCAGCGCAGCAAGCGTCAAGGTTTCCCTGAGATTGTATATGGGGAGGGCAAATCGGCGGACCACATCATTTCGATTGCCCGTGCTTTGCAAGCCAAGGGAAGCAGCGTTCTGGTCACAAGGGTATCCGGGGATAAAGCCGCGATGGTGCTGCAGGCATGTCCGGACTACACGTATCACGAGACGGCAAGGATTTTATACTGGAAAAGGGAACAGAACCCCGCTGGCGATCCGCAAGGGTACGTCGCCGTGATTGCCGCAGGTACCTCGGACCTGCGCGTGGCGGAGGAGGCGGCCGTGACCGCCGAAGTGCTTGGCAGCTCGGTACACCGGATTTATGATGTAGGCGTTGCGGGAATCCATCGTTTGCTCAGCCATCTGGAGGAAATCCAGCAGGCAACAGTCTCGGTCGTGGTGGCCGGGATGGAGGGCGCACTCCCCAGCGTCGTCGGCGGCCTGGTCTCCCATCCGGTCATCGCGGTGCCGACCAGTGTCGGGTACGGGGCGCATTTCCAAGGCTTGTCTGCGCTGCTTACGATGCTGAATTCATGCGCCTCGGGCATCAGCGTCGTGAATATCGACAACGGATTCGGCGGAGGTTATAACGCCGCGCTGATTCATCAGCTTGTACACAGAGGGGGAACACGGATTGAAAACGCTATACCTTGACTGCTTTTCCGGCATCAGCGGGGATATGTTCATCGGCGCGCTGCTGGACGCCGGCGGTGATGCGCAGCAGATGCAGAAGGAGCTGCAAAAATTAAACATCGATGAAGAATATACGCTGCAGTGGAGCAAGGTGAATAAGAACGGCATCACCGCAACCAAATTTGACGTGCATTTACAAGAAGCGCGCCACCAGGGGCATAACCAATCCCCAAAGGAACACCAGCACGTACATGTCCACTCCCATGGAACTCAGCTGCATGAGGCTGATTCCGGGGAGGCTCACCATGAGTATGATGGAGCGTATCACAACAGCCACAGCCATGAACATGGGCATGACCACAGTCACGAACATGATCATGGACATGACCACAGCCATGAACATGTGCACGATAACGACCATGACCACACGCTCGTTCATCACGAGCATGCCCACAGTCATCATGCCCATGATCACAGCCACCACGACCATGAACATTATGCGCACGATCATTCGCACAGTCACAGCCATCATCATCACCACCGGGCTTACAAGGATATCGTCCATATGATTGAAGAGGCCGGTTTTGAGGAGCCGGTTCGTGATATGGCACTGCGTATCTTTACAATCATCGGGAAAGCCGAAGGCAAGATTCACGGCGTTCCGTTGGACAAGGTGCATTTTCACGAAGTGGGTGCCGTCGACTCCATTGTCGATATTGTCGGCGCCTCGATTTTGATCCATCAAATGGGCATCGAAGCGATTCATTCTTCTTCTGTACCTGTCGGTATGGGGAAGATCCGCATTGACCACGGCATTTACCCGGTGCCCGCGCCTGCGACGCTGGAGATCCTGAAGGGCGTGCCGCTGGAACCGTCCGATGTCCGCTTTGAGCTGACGACCCCGACAGGGGCGGCGATCGTGTCGGTGCTGGCGCAGCAGTACGGCCCCATCCCGGCCATGAAGGTGTCCGCCATCGGTTATGGCGCAGGCACCAAAACGTTTGCCGACCGGCCCAACGTACTTCGTGTCATCGTCGGCGAATAACGTCTTGATGCAAAAGGAGCCTGCCTTATGAAATCCAACCCGCCTCCAAATCATGAACACGTCGATCACGACATGGTGAAAATGGAAGTCAATTACGACGATATTTCGGGCGAATGGCTGGGTTACGTGATGGATTTACTGCTCGAAAATGGCGCAAACGATGTGTATTATACGCCCATTTATATGAAGAAAAATCGGCCGGGAACGATGCTTCAGCTGCTCTGCGCCAAAGAAAAGATCGACCAAATGAAGGAGATCATCTTTCGCGAGACGACCACGCTCGGCATCCGGTATTATCCGCTCACGGTGCACCGTCTGGAACGAATGTTTACTCAAGTGTCCACGGAATGGGGAGCCATTACCGTAAAAATGGGTATTCATAACGGAGAGACCGTCCAATGTGCTCCGGAATACGAGGATTGCAAACGAATAGCCCAAGCGAACGGGATTCCGATCAAAATCGTTTACGAGCAAGTGTGGAAGTCTGCCGGGTTCCTGCCGACCAAGTCGTAAATGCTCTCAAATTCTTTTTATTGGCAATCTCCCCATACGTTCTCTAGCATTTCCGCATAGCTTGATAGAGAACTGAACAAGAAAGCTTCCCGAAAGGGAAGTTTTCGTTTGTCTGATCAAGAAAGGAGAATGATGATGGGGAGAAAAACGATTCTGGAACTTCAATCCGGCTACAAGACTGGCTCTTGGACGCCGCTGGACATCACGAAGCATTATTTGAAACGAATCAAAAAGAAAGACCCTGCGCTGAACTCGTATATTACGGTAGCCAAGGATCGGGCAACGGGAGAAGCCAAGAGGCTCGAAGCTAAATCCTGTTCGGGAGAGCAAACCGGTCTCCTGTATGGCATTCCGCTTTCATACAAGGATAATATCGATACCAAAGGCATCCGCACCACTTACGGCTCCTCGATTGATGCCAATCACGTACCGGACGAGAATGCTGCCATCGTCCAGCGGCTGCTGCTGCAGGATTCGATCCTGCTGGGTAAAAACAACCTGCATGAATATGCTCTAGGCATCACCTCAAACAATCCACATTACGGACCCGTGCACAATCCGTGGAACCATGAGTATACGCCGGGAGGCTCCAGCGGCGGATCGGCCGCGGCGGTAGCCGCTGATTTGACGGTAGCTTCCATCGGCACCGATACAGGCGGCTCCGTTCGGATCCCGGCCGCATCCTGCGGGGTTATCGGGCTAAAACCTACGTATAACAAAGTACCGACGGAAGGCGTATTTTACGTATCCTGGACGCTGGATCATGTCGGACCGATCACGGCCAATATGACCGACCTGGCCATCCTGGCCGGCGCCATGACGAAACAATCCTTCCTGCCTTACCTGAATCAAGACATCCGGGGGCTTCGCGTCGGCGTGCCGACCAGCTATTTTAACGAGCACATCGACCCGGAAACTTACGCACTGTATGTTCAGTCGCTGAAGGCGCTCGAGTCGCTCGGCGCCATTCTGATCGATACGGACGTCTCCTTTGTGGAGGGGAACAGCGAGGTTTCCCTGACCATCGCGGCATCGGAGGCCGGTTATGTCCACAAAAGCCGGATGGAATGCTGCTTATCGCAATATGGAGCGGATGCCAGGGCCTTTTTGGAATCGTCCCGGGATATCACCTCGCTGCAGTATATCGAAGCGCTCAAGACAAAAGAGATGTACATGAACATGTTCGATCAATTGTTCCGTGAACGCATCGATGTGCTGGCCACACCGACGATCCCGATCCCTGCACGGAAAATCGGCGTGGATGAAGTCCAATTTGGCGATTATACGGAAAGCGTCTTTGACGCGATGACCCGTTATACGGGCTTGTTCAACATGGTGGAGGTTCCGGCGCTGTCCATCCCTTGCGGGCTGACAAGCGAAGGTCTTCCCGTCGGACTGCAGCTCGTCGCCGGAAAGGATAGAGAAGATTTGCTGATTCGCGCCGGATACGCTTATGAGCAGGACCGGTTGACGGACTTCTACCGGCTCAGAGATCGGATATGCGCTGGATATTAATCATTTACTTTGATAGGGACACTGTCTGCACTTCTGTGCGGCGGTGTTCCTTTTTGCTTTTTGCTTATTGCTTTTTGCTAAGTCAACATTCCGGAAAAATTAGAAATCTCTCATTTACCGAATTTTTCAAGCTCTTCTGACCATAATAACAGTATGGAATTTTGCCGGTTAGGGGTGTGGCCATGCAAACCAATGAAGAGATGATCATCTCGGATCGTCTACATGAAAATATCTCTCGCCTTAAAAAACAGTACGCGGATTGCTTTGACGTCGTGTTCCATGATTTCAACTGCGGCCAGACCCCGGCGGTCATTGTCTACGTCTTGGGTTTGACCGACAACGACTTGATTAACCGATACGTACTCGAACCAACGCTTAAGCAGATATCAGAAGACGACGGGGTCACCCTCGGGGATTTTAGCGAGTGCTTGCCAGTCTCCTCGTATACCAAGATCAGGACGATCGATCAGGCGGTGATGGAAATTGGCGACGGCAATGTCGTCATGCTGATGGACGGGGATGACTGGGCCATCTCTCTATATTTGGCGAAATGGGAGCAGCGATCGATCACGGAACCCGAGGCGGAATCCGTCGTCAGAGGCCCCCGTGAAGGGTTTATCGAAACGCTGATGGTCAATGTGTCCATGATCCGGCGGAAACTGAAAACGCCCGACTTGAAGATGAAATCGATACGGATTGGACGTTTTTCCCAGACCGAAGTCGTGGTCGCCTATATGAATGGAATCATAGAATCCTCGCTGATTACTGAAATCGAAAGCCGGCTGACCCGCATCGACGTCGACGGGATATTAGAAAGCGGAACGATCGAGGAGCTCATTGAGGATAATCCATATTCGCCGTTTCCGCAATTGCAGACGACGGAGCGGCCGGACGTGGTAGCAGCCAACCTGCTTGAGGGCAGGGCCGCCATCATCGTTGAAGGAACGCCGATTGTACTGATGGCGCCAGCAACGATCTTTAGCTTTCTGCAATCGTCGGAAGATCATTACCAGCGCTATTACATCGGGACGGCCATTCGCTGGCTTCGGTATTTATTTGCTTTCCTCGCTCTGATCGGACCATCTTTCTATGTCGCTATCGTAACCTATCACCAGGAAATGATCCCAACGACGCTGCTGCTCAACATGACCAAATCAAGAGAGCAAATTCCGTTTCCGGCATTGGTCGAAGCGCTGCTGATGGAAATCACGTTCGAGGCCCTCAGAGAAGCCGGGGTAAGATTGCCTAAGCAGATTGGCGCCGCGGTCAGCATCGTTGGTGCCTTGGTCATCGGTCAAGCGGCAATTTCCGCCGGCCTCGTCTCTTCGCCAATGGTCATGGTCGTTGCCATCACCGGCATCGCTTCGTTTCTGATTCCGCATTTCGCCTTCGGCATATCGGTCCGGCTGCTGCGGTTTCCGATGATGCTGCTGGCAGGCTTCCTGGGCTTTTTTGGGCTGATGATGGGGCTCACTTTAATTCTGACCCATCTGTTCGCGCTTCGTTCATTTGGCGTTCCCTACGTGTCGTTGACGACGGTCACCCATCTCAGTCAGCTAAAGGACGTCCTGGTCCGGGTCCCGTTCTGGAAAATGAACACAAGACCGCGAATCGGTGTATGGAACAGATATCGCCAAGGTTCTAACCAGCGCCCAGGACCCGGCCGGGGAGGTCGCGGCAGATGAAAAGCGTACGACTTGCCGCTGCGTTTTTCCTGCTTACGATGATCCCGTTCATTTCAGGGTGCTGGGACCGTACCGAAGTGAACGATCTGGCTCTGATTATGGCAGCGGGAATGGATGCCGCACCAAACGGAAAGGTGGAGCTGTCCGTTCAGATCTACACGCCAAGCCAATCCAGCTCCAGCAGCGAGGGCGGAATGACAAGCTTTGGAAACGGAGGGGACATGGTTATTGTGAAGAGCGCGACCGGGATCGATTTGGCAGAGGCGGCCCAGCGGCTTCAGGAGGAGATGCCGCGTAAAGTCTTTTGGGGCCACAGCGAAGTATTTATCGCCGGTGAGGAGCTCGCAAAGAGGGGGATTTTGGACCAGGTCGATTTTCTGTTCCGTCATCCCCAGCCGAGGGAGCATGCTTATTTTTTCGTCAGCAAGGGAAAGGCCAAGAGCATTCTGAGCATAAACACCCGGATGGAGCGGGACAGCGCAGAAACGCTTCGCGAGTTGACCGTCCTATCCGGAGGAATGGGCGTCACGTTAAAAGATTTGAGCGGGATGCTGACAGGGCGGTCGAAGGCTGCGATTGTCCCTCTGATAGGACGAAAGGAAGATGACGGAGAAGGCAGCAATACTTACCCATACATTAACGGGGCAGCGGTTTTAATTATGGGAAAGATGACAGGTCAGTATAAAGGAGAAGCCAAACGATACGTTCAGATTATTCGCAACGAGCTGAAATCAACGACGGTCACGTTTCCTGTACAGAAAAGCAAGGGGGAAGATGGAGGCGTCATGTCCGTCCATCTAATCAAATGCCATACCCATTTAATCCCAACGATTCGCAGAAATCAATGGAGCATCACGGTCCGGGTGCAAGGGGAAGCAAGTGTCCTGCAGAATGAGAGCCATGTCAATGTGATGCTCCCCAATGAAATTCCCCAGTTGGAACAGCAGTTGAACAAGGAAATCGAATCCAAGGTGAAAGAGACGTTTCGGCAGATCCAGGAAGAATCCCACGCTGATGTTTTCGGAACAGCCGATGCGTTTTGGCGAAAATATCCGAAGCGTTGGACCAAGGAACAGGCCCGGTGGGACGAAATATTTCCGGAAGTCAGCGTATACGCCGATTCCGACGTAAAAATTATTGCGCCTGGTTTTGCCGGAAAAAGCTATAAATGAGGGGTAAGCGATGATCGTTCTAAAACTGCTCGGTGTTACGTTGCTCTTTGCAGCCGTGTTTCTATATGATTTTTCGAGTGTAGACCCCAAGAAGAAAAAGGAACGGGCCGCCATTGCCGTCATTATTTCGGCGGGTTGGTTGGTGGCGGTCCTGCTGTTGTTTGCTCCAGGCCTTCCCGGTCCGACCGAATGGATCAATCAAGTGACCAAGCCGATCTGGATTATCTTTTATTCCGAAGGTTAGAAGGGGGGCGGCGGAATGGATAAGGAGAAAGTTTCGAATCTTCAGCTGTGCTTAATGATGTACCTTATGATCGGCGGGACTTCCATACTCGTCGTGCCTTCTTTTACAGCGATGTATGCCAAACAGGATATGTGGATATCGCCTATCATTGGCTCGGTATTCGGGTTCTTTAACGTCGTCGTAGCTTGGCTGCTGCATCGAAGAAATCCAGGACAAACTATGATCGAGCAGGCACAGCGCCTTCTCGGAAAATGGGGGGGAAGCATTCTGGGGATGGTCGTCCTGTTATTCCAAATTGACGCGATCGGCTTGATCACCCGGGAATATGCCGAATTTATCGTGCAGGCGTTCCTGCCCCAAACCCCGCTGGTCATGATTATCGGGTGCATTGTACTGACATGTTCATTCGCCGTGCGGTCCGGCGTGGAGGTGATCGGGCGATTCGCACAGATTTTCGGACCGATATTTTTGTGTTTCGTCCTGGCGATTTTTCTGTTTCTTCTTCCGGAATACCACTATTCCAACATGCTCCCCGTCCTAGGAACCGGAATGATGCCATCGCTGAAAGGCTCTTTAGAGCCTTCGGTTTGGTTTATGGAGTTCATTTTCATATCATCGATCTACCCGTCCGTCCGAAAAGGGGACAACGGCTTGAAGGGCGGACTTTTTGCCGTATTTCTAATGATGATCACGATGGTCATTACGAATTTCACTTGTTTGTTTTTGTTCGGGGAATCGACTGCCAATTTGACATTTCCGTTCCTGTCTGCGTCGCGATTTGTGAATATCGCCGATTTCTTCTCCCATGTAGAATCCATGGTCATGGCGTTGTGGATCCTTGGGGGCTTTGTGCAAATATCCATGTGGTATTATACGCTAGCCCTGGGCACAGCCCAATGGTTAAGGCTGACGGATTTCCGTCCACTGGTATTTCCAGTCGGCTTGCTGATCGGCGTGTTCAGCATTTGGGTGGCCAAAAATTTTCAGCAAATGCTGCAGTATTTTCCTACTGGGGGGACAGGCAGCTCTATCATCGCCTTGCTGCTGGTGCCGGTTATTTTACTCCTGGTAAGTCTTGTTCGTCAAAGAGGGTCAAGGAAGTGAAATTTTTTTCTCTGGATTTACAAAAAAGGTTGTCGATTCGGAAACTTCCCCTTCGTCGTCTTATATAGGCAGCGTTATAATGCTGTATATATATATCAATAAGGAGATGAAGTTATGAAATTTCTCTGTTTGGGTTACCTTGTGCCGGAGTTCATGGATGCCAGACCTCAGGAGGAAATCGACGGCGTGATGCGGGATTGTAAGCCTCATCTTGATCAATTGTATGAAAGCGGGAGAGTGCTTCTCGATGCCGGGCTGGACACGGTGACGACAACCCTGCAGCGCAAGGACGGGAAGCTGAGAGTTCTGGACGGGCCGTTTGCCGAATCGAAGGAGCTCATCGGCAGTGCGTTTCTGATTGAAGCGGACAATTTGGAAGAAGCAGTTCGTACGGCATCGCTTCATCCGGCCGTTCAGGTAAGCGCGGGCGAATCGTTTGGTTGGCGCATCGAAATCCGCCCGGTTAACTATTATGAATCATTTGACCCTAACCAACAGCAGTCAGTTTGACTTCCACTCTCATTTGAGAAGATCTTCGCGGATTCGATGATTTGCCAGACTTGAAAAAAGCCGCTTCCGGCATTTTGCCGGGGCGGCTTGATTCATTGTCTATATATTCACTGGATGACATGCCGTACGATAATGCGCATCAACGGCCGCTTTGACGGTTCTCAACCGACTTCATGCGATTTTGATCATCGGGCACGCGGTCATGGCCGAATTCCTGGCCGGCTTCCATTTCAGTGTGTCCCGACTGTTTACGGGCAAACTCGGTGAATTCCGATTTTTGCTCATCAAGCTCATGCTTTTGTTTCAATATCTTTTTCGGATCTTGGGTTGTCATGGTGAAAGCCTCCTTGAAATCAAAAATCATTTTCTTATTATTACCCGCTTGGGTGTTTGCCAAACTTGTGCTGCTTATGGAAACGATCACGCAAAGCATCGCTATATGAAAAACGTAAGCAGAGCAAAGGTTTTAAATATTTTGCATATGGATGCGGGCGTGTTAGCATGTCGATGAGTAGGAAAAAGGGGATTTGATTCATGATTCGTCTTTTTTTATGTATCGTCTGTATACTTTGGCTCAGCTCGTGTGACATAATTCCCGGCTCTTCGATTGACCAAGCGAAGGAACAAACGCCAACAACGGGGGTGGAAACGTTGACTCAGCAATTCATACAATCGGCGGAAGCAGGTAATCTCGAGGCGGTAAAGAAACTGCTTCAGGAGGGGACCGCTATTAACACGCAAGATGAACGCGGCAGAACGGCTGTCATGGCTGCGACATACAATCATCAGACGGACGTGGTCCGGCTGCTGATCAGCAGCGGGGCAGACATCAATATTAGAGACCACCAGCTTAATAATGTGTTTCTGTATGCCGGCGCGGAGGGGATGCTGGATATCGTCCAATTGGCGATCGACGCCGATGCAGACACCCGACTGACCAACCGCTATGGCGGTACGGCGCTCATCCCCGCTTCCGAACGGGGACATGTCGAAGTGGTCCGTGAGCTGTTGACCCGCACCGATATCGATGTCAATCACATCAACCGCCTGCACTGGACCGCTCTGCTGGAAGCGGTCATTCTAGGGAACGGCGGGATCAAGCATCAGCAAATCGTACAGCTGTTGATCGAACATGGTGCGGATCCGGAGATCGCGGACGCGGAAGGCAACACTCCGCTGCAGCACGCCCAAAGTAAGGGATATCATGAAATCGCCGCAATACTACAACGAGCAGGCGCGTAATGATCAGCAGAACCGCCACAATTCAGCAAGTATTAACCCAAGCGTTAAAGAGCGAACGGTGAAGACACCGTTCGCTCTTTGTGTACGCATCAAAGAGAAATCGAGGTGAGCAAGTGTCCATCCGCATCAAGCTTTTATTATCCTATACGGGCATGCTGCTCATCAGTCTGTTTGTCTTTGTGATGACGGCCAGTCTGTTCACGATTGCGGCTACCGGCGACGTGCACAGTTTGCGCGATTTTTACAAAGTTCACTATCAGCTTAATCCGCTTACGGAACAAGAGGAATCCATTTTTCTGGAATTGAAGTATCTCGCCAAAAATGAACCGGATCGTTTGCAAGAACAGCTGCTGCTGCAGGATTTCGATTTCAAGCTCAAAACGGTCAGGGCAGGACTGTATGTCCGCCGAGAGAGTGGACGGATCTATCAGTCGCATACGTTCAATCAGCCTAAGCTGGAGGAGCAGCTGCCGCCGTATGATCTGAACAACAACCAAATCCGCAGTACGTTTAATATCGGCGAACGATTTTACGCTTATGCGAAATACGACTTTCAGTACTCGGACGGCCAGAAAGGCAGCGTGTTTGTCATTCGTGAACGGAGTCCGTTTGGGGAAGTCACGAGAAAGCTTCTTCCGGCATTCATCCTTAGCTTGGCAGGCATCATCGTGATCTTCAATGCGCTGCTCTTTCGCTGGATTACCCGCAGCGTCGTCAAGCCGCTGGATCGCCTGCGTCACTCGGCGGAGCACATTCAGATGGGAAATCTGCAGTTCTCGCTTGAACCGAATACGAAGGATGAGATCGGGCAGCTGAATGCAGCTTTTGAAAATATGCGGAAAAGGCTCCAGGAGTCGGTTCAACTTCGGCTGGAGGATGAGGCGAACCGGAAGGAGCTCATCTCGAACATTTCGCATGACCTGCGGACGCCGATCACCAATATTAAAGGCTACATCGAAGGTATTCGCGATGGAGTGGCGGATACACCCGAGAAAATGAACAAGTACGTCAACATCATTTATTCCAAAGCGGTCGACCTGGACAAGCTCGTCGATGAGCTCTTCTTGTACTCCAAGCTGGATCTTAAACAGGTGCCGTTCACGCTCGAGGCGGTAGACATCGTTGACTTTCTTGACGACTGCATCGAAGAGCAGCGATATGTTCTGGAAGAGAGAGGAATTGCCATTGGATGGGCTCATCGGCCGATTCCGCCTGTCGAAGTATTTGCCGATCTGGAAAAAATAAAGCGTACCGTGCTAAACATGATCGGAAACGCCCAGAACTATATGGACAAAGAACGTAAGAACATCCTGATCTCCGTTCATCAAGGCCAGGAACGGGTAACCGTCGAAATCAGGGATAACGGGACGGGGATCCCGCAAGAGGCGCTTCCGCATATTTTTGAACGGTTTTATCGCGCGGAAGCTTCGCGGAATTCTTCAACGGGCGGCAGTGGTCTGGGACTGGCGATTGCCAGCCAAATCATTGAGGGGCACGGAGGGAGAATCTGGGTGGAAAGCGAGGTTGGAATGGGAACCAGCCTTTTCTTTACGCTGTGGCGGACGACAAACCAAGGAGGGGAAGACAGACATGTCGAGCAGCATTCTAATTATTGAAGACGAAACGACCATCGCGCAGTTGGAACGGGATTATTTTGAACTGAACGGATTTGCTGTAGATTTGTGCCATCATGGAGACGAAGGCCTGCAGCTTGCCCTTCAAACAGATTACGATCTCATCATTGTCGACCTACAGCTGCCGGGACTGAACGGTTTCGAATTGTGCAGCCGGATCAGGCAGGCAAAGGAAGTTCCGATCCTGATCGTCTCCGCCAAAGATGAAGAGATCGATAAAATCCGCGCATTTAACCTTGGCGCCGACGATTACATTACGAAACCGTTCAGCCCGAGTGAACTGGTTGCCAGGGCAAAGGCGCACTTGACCCGGTATGAACGGCTCATGAGCAAGCATGAAGCTGTCCACAAGTCTGAAATCCATATCCGCGGATTGGTCATTGATCAGTCGGCCCGCCGGGTATTCGTGCGCAACCGGGAAGTTGTATTTACGACCCGTGAATTCAGCCTGCTCGAATTTCTGGCCAGCCATCCGAATCGGGTATTCAGCAAAAGCGAGCTGTTTGAACGGATCTGGGGCATGGATTCGAACGGGGATATCGCTACCGTCACCGTGCATGTCCGCAGGCTGCGGGAGAAGATGGAGGTTGACCCGTCCAACCCGCAGTATATCGAAACGGTATGGGGAGCGGGATATCGGTTCACCGTGTGACGGATTTAATAAATTGTTAATCAAAAGTTTCGACTTTGTTCATGGTGGGTTTCTTGGCAGTTTATCCATCTCCTTTACGATAGAGACATGACAAAACACCAATCCATCTGTGGGATTGAAGGAGGAATCATCGATGAATAAACATGCCAACAAACTGGCCGGCTTGATGCTGGCCGCAGCTCTGGGAACAGCTGCCTTGCCTTTTAGCGCAGTGCATGCCGCAGCCGGTTCAAGCACGCTGGAAGCTGGAGATATCAGCCAAGCCGTGAGTCAATTATCTCAGCTTCACATCATGCAGGGATACGAAGACGGCTCGTTCGCCGTAGATCAGCCCGTGACGCGGGCGGAGCTGGCCAAATTGCTTGCCCTGACTTTCAGTCTGCAAGGTACGGATCAGACTCAAGAGGGATTCACGGACGTCAATCCCCAGGCGTGGTTTTCGAAATACGCCGCTGAAGTGGCAGCACAAGGGATCATGGAGGCAAACGACGGCCGTTTTGAACCGCGCGGAACCGTATCAAAAGAGGAACTCGTACAGATGGTAACCAAAGCATTAAAGCGGGATGCGAAATCCGTGGAATTCTGGGCTGGACATCTCGACACAGGCAGCGGCCCGGTCACCCGCGGGGAAGCCGCGTATTTACTGAATACGGCGCATCGGGCGATCCCTTCGGACCATGCCAACATCACCAGCGTTCGTTCCTTGAATGCGATTACGCTGATCGTGACGTTCGATGCGCCTTTGACGGCGGACAACGAGGCATTTACGAAAGCTAAAGAAGACTTTGCCTTCACCGGCGGCCTTACATTAACCAATCTGCCGCGGCTGAAAACGGGTTCTATCGCTACGTATATCGTGCCGACCTCCGTGCAGCAGCCGAATACCCAATACTCCTTAACCTATAGAGGAGCGGATGCTGGGACGTTTGCCGGGAATGCGGACAAACTGAACATGACGGAGGCCAGACAAGTAGCGAATGATACGTTTGAACTGGAATCCCTGCAGGCTAACGGCGTGGTTGACTACGGATATGTTATTTCCGCTTACAGCGCCGGCCGGGGAGCAGATGCGTTCGTACTGGACGAGAACAACCGCGCAAATGGTATGACTTATCAGATCATTTCCTCCGGACAAGCCAGGGAGGTAACGATCACGCCGGAGGGCGGACAACCGATGGTAGCCAAATATGTACCGTTCACGCAATCCACAGATGGCAGACAGGAACCGAAATTCCGCCTGCCTGAGGGCAAAACCCTAACTCCGGGCGTCACCTATACCGTGACTTCGGATTGGGCGCAAATCGAACGACCGTCTTTCGTGGCGCAGGGCATCGCTCCGCTTGCAATTGTGGGTGCCGAAGCCGTGAGCGAAACCTCCATTACGGTTACGCTGTCGGAGGATCCGGAAGATGAGCTGTTCTCGGGCCGCAGCGTGGAGCTGACGGATGCGGAAGGACATAAGCTGACCGCCGCATATAAATACTCCAGCCGCAAAGGGGCCGTGGGCATCTTCGATCTTGCACCAGACAGCAAGCTTGTGAAAGGCTCGACCTACACCGTGACACCGGTGGGAGAATGGGCAGGTTCTTCCCAGGCTCAATTGACGGTGAAATAAATCTTATAGGCTTTGGCTTGATTCGGCTGCCGGATTTCCCGGCAGCTTTTTATTATTCTGTAACGCTCAAGTCAAGTTTAATAGGATCACCCTTAGACAAGGCTTTGATCGTGAGCAGTGGTTGGTCAGTTGACACATGACAATCCTGTAACTATAATAGTTACATAATGAATTTGTTACTAATATAGTTACAATTTAGATCATAACGTTACAATGGAGGATTCAGGATGAAATTATTAGTTACCGGAGCAACAGGGAAGCTGGGTAGAAAAGTGGTGGAGATCCTTTTGCAGGCCATTCCTGCCAGTCAATTGGCGGTCAGCGTTCGCAATCCGGACAAGGCTGAGGATCTTCGGGCCCGGGGCATTGACGTTCGCCATGGAGACTTTGACCTGCCAGAATCGTTGGATACGACCTTTGCCGGGATTGACCGGCTGCTGATCATCTCCGCGGACGGAGACAACGAAACACGGATTCGGCAGCATACGAATGCAGTGGAAGCTGCTGCACGGGCAAAAGTCGGCTTCATCGCCTACACAAGCTTGGGGCATGCACCTGAGAGCAAGCTGTTTCTTGCTCCGCCGCACCAAGCCGCAGAGCAGGCCATTTTGAAGACGGGCATTCCATATTCATTCTTGCGGAATAACTGGTACCTGGAGAATGAGATCCCGAGCATCCAGGGGGTTCTGGCTGGAGCGCCATGGATCACGTCGGCAGGATCCGGTAAGGTCGGCTGGGCGCTGCAGAAGGAGTATGCCGAAGCGGCCGCAGCTGTTTTAGCGGGGGAAGGACATGAGAACACCGTCTACGAGCTGTCCGGCAAACCGCTGACGCAATCGGAACTGGTGTCTGCGCTGAGCGAGGTGCTTGGTAAAGAGGTACCGCTTCAGCAGGTCGACGACGAACAATATGCAGACATCATGAAACAAGCAGGAGTACCTGAATTTGCTCTCCCGATTGTCGTAGGCATTCAGCAGGGAATCCGTGAAGGCCAGCTCGAGATCGAGAGCCAGGATTTCGAGAAGCTGCTCGGCCGGCCGCTAACGCCGATAACGAAAGCGCTGGATCAGATTGTAAGCGGGCTTAAATAATGAAGCTTAGGCCACTGGCCTGGAGCTCGATGCGAAATGAAGAAAGCTGCAGTAACCGTTAGGTCTTGTGCGACCCGGTCTGCAGCTTTTTTGCGCAGGTGATGCTGGCAGCCTAATTCAGGTTATCCTTGGCCGCTTCCGCCTGTTTTATCGGGAAGGCCTCCTCTTTGGAAACGCGAATCCGGTCAGGTGGAAAGTATTTTTGAAAATATTTCAAAACCCGATGATGGATATCTTTGTCGTACCAAGGCGTTAACCAGTGCTCTTCAAAAAGGGCGGGCATGCCCAATCTGGCAGAACGTTTGCCAAGCATGCCGTCTCCGATCAACAGCGTATCGATCCATACGTAATCCGCAATTCCGCTGAGGACCTTGGGGAAATCAGGGGTAAATGGCAGCACCGGCGAGATAGACGCCTGTGTTCTGATTCCTGCTTCATGAACTTCCTGCAGGGCGTTTAGACGGAGGCGTATACCGGGTGCTTGCGGGGCAAAGATCCGCTTTATATCCTCCCGGTCCGTTTCCACCGTCATCGAAACCAGCAGTTCGCATTTATCCTTGAGCTGAATCAACAAGTCGATATCCCTCGTGATGAGCGGCCCACGCGTTTGAATTTGCAGCGAATCCGGCGGGCAGCTTATCATTTCTTCGAGAATCCCCCGGGTTATGTTTGCTTTGCGTTCTATAGGCTGATACGGATCGGTGGCGGACGACATAAAAATATGAACCGGTTTGTTTTTCTTCCGCAGCTTCAATATCTCTTTGCGATAATTTTCAGCCGCGTTCGTTTTGATTTCCAGCCAGGTTCCCCACGGCATGTCTTTAAATTTCTGAATGGGCATTTCCCTTACATAACAGTATTTGCAGGCGAAGGCACAGCCGCTGTATGAATTTAATGAGTGGGTGAATCCCACATCCAAGTATCCTTTTACTTCGGTGAGGATGGTTTTGGCCGTGATTTCTTTCGTTTCGATGTTCATGTTCACAGCTCCTTTCCCCTATTGTAACCGATATGACGGAAGTTTAGGGAGATGAATCCTATAGGTTAACATAATATTTATTACGTAACCACATAAACATCCGTGCAAAAAAGCAGTGTAATTTACACCGCGTCAAAACGATTTACATCTGCTCCATCTTTTTTGGAAAATAAGCCATTGCCTGTCATGTTTATTCCGTATTCTTAGAGTGTCTTTTCATTCGTGAGACGATAAATCGGCCCCAAAAGGAGAAATGATTATGAAAACGGATATTGATTTCGGGAAGCCCGCTACAATTGCTTGGGATGCCAATACGAACTGCGGAAGGGCGTTTGAGGCGTTCCGTACCGCCTTTGAAAAAGGTGAGACGGCAGATTTTCTTGCGCTTGTGACGGAAGACTTTCGTTTCTCTGTCCCCTTACCTTATGACGAATGGAAAGAGCCGCAAGCCGGAGGGCAGCGATTCATCGAGTTAGTCCGGTTCGAGAGGGAAGTGCTGCAGGTGGCGTTAACTCCGCTGCTTCAACTTTCTGATTCCCATGATGGAGTGACGGTTTTTCGAGCAGAAGGCCTGCTCGGTAACCAACCTTATCAAAATGTACTTACGGTCGTGTTTGCATTTGAAGGGGAACGGATCAGGTCATTTCATGAATTTGTCGGGATGCCGTTGAAAAATTACTGAAGCATGAGGAGCCGCTTTGATTAAGGCGGCTTTTTTGAATGTTACGTTCAGATGATATGTTGTGTGATGAAATCGTACGTCGTATCCATTAAAATCGGCCTCAGTATCGGTATAATGGTTATAGAAGTAACGAGGGTTTTAAAAGAAACTGTTTGTTGACGAAATTGACGGTAGCCTGAACCAAGAAAGGATGCGATCCAATGAAGAAAATCATGAACAGACCCGAGACGCTCGTCGCGGAGATGTGCAGCGGCCTGGTTTTGGCCCACCCCGAGCTTGAGTTTATCCGCAAATACAAAATCATCAAGAAGAAACGGATCGAGCCGGATAAAGTGACGCTGATCAGCGGCGGCGGCAGCGGCCACGAACCGGCCCATGCCGGATTCATTGGCAAAGGGATGCTGGATGTGGCTGTCTGCGGCGATGTGTTTGCTTCACCGTCCCAAATTCAGGTGTACCAGGCGATCCGCTCCTCTGCCAGCAAGAAGGGCACCCTGCTGATCATTAAAAACTATAGCGGCGACATCATGAACTTTCAAAATGCGGCCCATCTGGCCGCAGAGGACGGCATCCGGGTCGAGTACGTAAAGGTAGATGACGATATCGCCGTCGAAGACAGCCTCTATACCGTCGGACGAAGAGGTGTCGCCGGGACGGTGCTCGTACATAAAATCGCAGGAGCCGCCGCGGAAGCGGGTCTGCCGCTGGAGGAGGTTAAGCATGCCGCCCAGAATGCGGTCGATAACGTCAAAAGCATCGGGTTTGCGCTCACGTCCTGCACGGTGCCGGCCAAAGGCAGCCCGACGTTTGAGATCGGCGGGCAGGAAATGGAATACGGCGTCGGTATTCATGGTGAGCCAGGCATCCGTCGGGAGAAGCTGATCACCGCTGACGAACTGGCCTCCCGAATGGTTGCCGAGCTGCTGGAGAGCTTGCGAATCAGCGAAAGCGCTCCCGCGGAGGTGGCCGTTCTGGTGAACGGATTCGGCGGTACACCGCTGCAGGAATTATACCTGCTGAACCATGCCGTCATTCGTGAGCTCGCCTCGCGCAACGTTAGCGTATATAAAGTATTCGTTGGCAACTACATGACAAGCATTGACATGGCCGGCGCGTCACTCTCGGTCATGAAGCTGAATCCCCAGCTGAAGCAGCTGCTCAGCGAGGAGTGCGAGACGCCGGCTCTGTCCGTTCGCGGACCATTCGAGCCGGTACAGTATGTACCTGATGAAGAGACCGACCGACAACCGGCATCTTTCGGCACGACGACTAATGATACGCATGGCGTCATACATCAAGGGAAGCTTACGCTGGATAACCTCGTCTATTTGGTTGATCAGATGGGCCGCGTCATTATCGAAAACGAGATTCCGTTCTGCGAGCTGGATGCTCATGCGGGCGACGGTGACTTCGGGATGAGCGTGGCGAAAGGGTTTAAGCAGCTCAAAACCGAATGGGCGGATCTGACTTCAGAGGTGCAAGACATCGGTGGATTCCTCGATGCCTGCTCTTTGATCATTATGGAGCACTGCGGTGGTGCCTCGGGTCCGATCTGGGGCTCGGCCTTCCGGGCGGCAGGCAAATTTGCGGGGAACCGGAGCGAGCTATCCGTAGGGGACATTGCAGCCATGATGAACGCCGTGGTCAAGGGAATTCAGGATACGGGAGAGCGTTCCTTTGGCAGAGGGGCCGTCGTGGGTGACAAAACGCTGATCGATGCGCTTGGTCCCTATGCCGAAGCTTGGGCGAAGGCGGCAGAGCAGGGGACCGACCTGATCAGCGCAGGCCTGTCCGCTGCTGAGGCAGCTGTTGAGGGTGCCAACCAAACGGAGAACATTGTGGCCAGAATGGGTCGCGCCGGAACGGTTGGTGACCGGAGCATCGGTTACC
Organism: Paenibacillus sp. XY044; assembly: GCF_002257645.1. Taxonomy (GTDB): domain Bacteria; phylum Bacillota; class Bacilli; order Paenibacillales; family Paenibacillaceae; genus Paenibacillus_AQ. Next base: position 1,376,958 of record NZ_NQMO01000001.1, read on the forward strand.
CGGATGCGGGAGCCTACGCGCTGGGCGTTATTTTTACGGAACTGGCGCATTCCCTGAAGTCAGCAGATCATTGAAAAGCAAATCAGGCACAGAGGAGGCATTGAACTTTGAATAACCGACATCTCAATATACCTTCCGCACACGATTTAATGGAGTACCACGCGGAGGCTATGTTTACCCATGACCGCAGCGGGCGCCTGCATCTCGTCAATGAACCTTGGCCCGGATCAGGCCCGGCTCCGCGGTTCTTCTTGGGAAGGACGACGGAGGGAAAGAGCGTTTGGCGTTTCCGTCATGACGTTCCCGACCAACTGATGAAGCAGCTGGAGAGCTGGTGTGCCAACGAGAGCGCGGCGGTTGATTTTCTGGCCGGGCCGAAGCATGATCAGGATTATTTGAAGCTGCTGCAAGCGAAGAAAGTGACGATGGGGCCCTGCTTTTATATTACGGAGGAAATGCAGCAGCCGACCGTGGATGTACAGCGAATCACGCCAGAAAATGTGGGGCAGCTTGCCCGCGGAGGATTCGAATGGCTCGTTGACGATTTCAGCTATGCGCAGCCCGGCGTCGCGGTGGTACAGGGAGGCAGAGCCGTCTCCGTGTGCCGCAGCGTCCGCATTGGTGCCAGAGCGCATGAAGCCGGGCTGGAAACGTTGGAAGAGTTTCGCGGCAGGGGATACGCCGCTGCCGCGACGGCGGGATGGGCTAAGGCCGTCCGGGAGCTCGGCTGTTTTCCGCTCTACAGCACCTCATCGGATAATCTATCGTCCCAGCGCGTCGCCGGGAAATTAGGCCTTTCTTTCTATGGCGTAAATTTTTCGATTTATTAGAGACCGAGAAGCGGGATGGTTGGTTAAGGGGCGGATATGATGGCAAAAATCGTGAGGATGGACTGACATGAGAAGAGGTACAAGGACGTGCGCATCTTTTCTATTGTGTAAGCAGAAGACAGAAGCCCATTGGGGCTTCTCTTTTTTTGGTGACGCTATTTTTTAGACGAAGACATGGCGGGGAACAATGGGAAATAATCCGGGAGGCACGGTTTTGTATTGATTTGTTCATATGCCGTTCATCTCCTTTTGATATATTGAAAGATACGAATGTGTATAAAGTGGGGGAGCGCCGATGAGACAACTGCTGATCGTGGATGACGACAGCCATATCCGGGAATTGCTGCGATTCGTCATGACGAAGGAGGGCTATCAAGTATACGAAGCCGATAACGGAATGGAAGCGGCCAAAATGATGGACAGACATGCCATCGACCTCGCCGTTGTGGATATCATGATGCCCTATATGGATGGGTATGAGCTGTGCGAATTTATTCGGGAAAATTACGATATTCCCATCATCATGCTGACGGCAAAAGATCAACTTACCGATAAGGAAGAAGCCTACTCGCGGGGAACAGATGATTACTTGACCAAGCCGTTTGAACCGGAGGAATTGGTATTTCGCATCAAGGCCCTTTTCCGCCGCTATCAGCGTACCTCAAGCGATATGATTCATTTGAACCGGATCGTGATCGACCGGAACAACGTGGAGGTCACCGATGGTCAGAGCGTCTTATTGCTGCCGATGAAGGAATTTGAACTGCTGTCGCAGCTTGCCCAATATCCGGGGAGGCTGTTTTCACGGGACGAGCTGATACGGCTGGTATGGGGAGCGGATTACGAGGGGGATGACCGTACGGTAGATGTCCATATCAAGCGGCTTCGCCAACGGTTTGCGGACTATACAGACGATTTCTCCATCCAAACCGTAAGGGGAATCGGATACAAATTAGAGGTGCCCAAACGATGAAATCGCTGTACTCCCGCGTGTTTCTCATAACGCTAATTGTTATTATCGTCAGCAGCACACTCGGCTTTTTGGCTTCCAATATGTATTACCACGTCAAGCTCAAGCCGTTCAACGACGAGAAGCTGGTCGGAATCGCCAGTCAAATGAAGCGGTTTATGGAGAGTGAGCCTGCGGATGTCGATCCTTACCTGCAGAATGCGGCAGCGCTTGGATATCAGATTTATTTGACGGACGGGGAACAGGATGACCGCTACTATGGCCGCAGCTTTCGTAAAATGGACGTTGGCAAAGGTACCGTATCAGAGGTACTGCAGGGCAACATCTATCATGGTGTGGCCCATTTCCCGAACAAGCCTTTTATTTCCGGGTTCTTTGATAACCGGTTAAGCAATACGGTCGGTGTACCCGTCAAGGCAGGCGGCCGTCAATTCGCTCTGTTTATGCATCCCGACGTGATTCTGCAATTCGGGGAGCTGCGGATTTTTTTCGCTTTGGTCGGGCTTTTAACGGTAGCCATCAGCGTTGTCCTGTTTTTGTTCAGCACACGCTATCTCGTCAAGCCGGTGACCCGGTTATCTGAAGCAACAAAGCGAATCGCGCAGGGGAATTACAATATCGTGCTGCCGACTAAAAGGCGGGATGAAATCGGCCGGCTAGCCGAGCATTTTATGGTTATGAGCCGGGAGCTGGAGCGGATGGATGAGGCCAGACAGCAGTTTGTGTCCAACGTTTCACACGAGATCCAGTCCCCGCTGACGTCGATTCAGGGGTTTGCCAAACTGCTTGGCGAGACCCATCTCTCTTTAGAGGAATCTGCGCACTATGCATCCATCATCGAACAGGAAAGCCGTCATTTATCCATGCTCAGCAAGCAGCTGCTCTTGCTTTCATCCCTGGAGCAGGGGCAGGCAGCCGTTAACCGGAAAACCTTTTCCTTGCGGGCTCAGGTTCGTCAGGCGGTTCAAATGCTGCAGTGGCGTATCGAGGAAAAAGAGCTTCTGCTGAAGCTGTCCATACCGGACACTCTAACGTTAACGGGTGATGATGTGCTGCTCATGCAGGTGTGGATGAACTTAATAGGCAACGCCGTAGAGCATATTCCCGCCGGGAGAACCATAACCGTTCATGCCGAGCAGGCGCAAGCCGTGATCAAGGTTGAAATTCGGGATACGGGCGATGGAATCGCTGCGGAGCATTTGCCCTTTTTATTCGACCGCTTCTATCGCGCAGACCGGGCGCATGAACGGGGCTCCGGGCGCACGGGACTTGGCTTGGCCATTGTCAAAAAGATCGTGCAGCTTCATGAAGGCCACATTGAGGTTACCAGCTCACCAGCAGGAACCTGCTTCACCGTTACGCTGCCCGCGTTGTAATTTGCCATTCATGCGCCGTTCATATTCGCTTCCTATACTGGACTCATTCCAAAGGAGGGAAGCAGGATGTATTTAGCTTTACGGGAAATCAGATTCGCCAAGGGCCGGTATACGTTGATTGCCGCCATCATGCTGCTGATTTCGTTTCTTGTTCTGTTTGTCACGGGTTTGGCTCAGGGTTTGGCCTATGATAATGCAGCATCGATTCAAAATATACCCGCCAGCCATTTCGTGCTGGAGCAAGGATCCGATCATCGCTTTACCCGATCACAAATCGGTGGGGAGAAGCTCGAACAGATCCGGTCCGTCGTGGGCGAATCGAATGCGGAGCCGCTGGGGGTGCAAATGACGAACGTCGTCCTTTCCGGCGACATTCAAAAAATCGATGTTGCGCTGTTAGCCGTTAATCCCCAAGGATGGCTGGCGCCTGATGTAACCATGGGGACACCGGATAAACAGGAAAAAGGCGGGATCGTCGTGGATGAGAAGCTGGCGGAGCACGGCGTTAAAATAGGATCCGTCCTGGTCGATCAAGCTTCGGGAACCCGTTGGACCGTGACTGGCTTTGTTAAAAATGAGTCGTTCAGCCACGCTCCGGCCGTGTTCTTGAACAAGGAAGAGTGGATGGCACTTCATTCGCCAACGTCTGTGCAATCAGGGTCCGGTGGTGCTGAAGAGAAGACCGTTTATAACGCGGTTGCGGTTAAAGCGACTGGGGGGCAAGTATCCGAGATTCAAAGCGCTGTTCCGAACGTTGAAATCATCAAGAAAGCGGAAGCCGTGTCGGCGATTCCCGGATACAAAGAGGAGCAGGGCTCGCTGTTGATGATGATTGCGTTCCTGTTTGTCATCTCGGCGTTTGTGCTGGCCGTCTTCTTTTACGTCATCACGATTCAAAAAACGAGCCAATTCGGCATCCTGAAAGCGATTGGTACGCGCACCGCCTATTTGGCCGGAAGCGTGACACTTCAAGTGCTGCTCTTATCCGCATTCAGCCTGGCGGTCAGCCTATTTTTGGTCAAAGTGCTGGAAATGGCCCTTCCCGGTTCCATGCCGTTTCAATTAGGTGCGGACATGCTGGCCCTTACCTGCGGTGCGTTTATCGCGATGTCTTTGGCGGGCTCGCTGTTTTCCGTATGGAAGGTAGCCCGGATCGACGCATTGGACGCTATAGGGAGGGGTGCAGTATGACTAATCGGTTGGTAATGCAGAACATCTCGCGAGTTTTTGCAGACGGGGGATTTCAACGGACGATCCTGGATCGTCTTAACCTGGAGGTGGCGGAAGGGGAACTGGTTGCCGTCATGGGGCCGTCAGGTTCAGGTAAAAGTACGTTTTTATCGATCGCAGGAGCACTGCTCGAGCCGACCGGGGGAGATGTCTTGATTGACGGCAAGTCAATGATCGGACAGGATAGTCAGGCCCTATCGGAGCTCCGCTTGAGGAAGATGGGGTTTATTTTTCAAAATGCCAATCTGATTCCGTATCTCAAAGTGAAGGAGCAGTTGATGCTCGTGGCTAAGCTAGCGGGGAGCAGCAAGGAGGTTTACGAATCGAGGGCGCATGAACTGCTTGAGAAGATGGGGCTGATACACCGAAAAAATGCCTATCCGGAAAAGCTTTCCGGCGGTGAACGGCAGCGGGTGGCGATTGCGAGGGCGCTTATGAATGATCCCGCCGTACTGTTCGCTGATGAGCCGACCGCAAGCCTGGACGCATCGCGCGGGCTGGAAGTTGTCGCCATGATCGCGAAGCAGGTCAAGGAGCAGCGGAAAAGTGCAGTGATGGTTACGCATGATGACAGAGTGCTGCCGCTTTGCGACCGGGTATTTTATTTGGATAAAGGAAAACTAACGGAGAAACGATCGTGAACCTTGATGAATCCAGGTGAAATTTCGGCGTTGAAACCGGGATTCATCCCTGCTGCAGAGAGGTTCTAGCGAATAAACGGCAATCCCCAACACGATTTGTGAGGAGATTGCCGTTCTTGTTTTTATGTGAACTTTATAAAAATATCGTTACACGTTATTTCTGTATCGCTCCAAGCCGATTCGAACGTACTGCTCATCAGGCGCATCGTGGGCGTTCATGAGTTCCAGCATGTATCCGATCAATTTTTGTTCGATGTCCTCATCCCGGAACGGATACTGCTGCTCAGGGTCATTCTCCATATCGAACAGCATCGTGCCGAATCGATGATAACGCTCTAAGGAATCCGACGGGATTTTCATCTGGGATACACCTTTGGTAAACGCAAACGGAGGCGCCAGCTCGATGTTTTGCAGCTCCTCGACCGAAAAGCGTGTGCGCATATGCGTTGGCATGAGGGTGTAGTTATAGAGCGGTCCGTTCTCCGGACCTGCCGGCGCACGCATGTACACATAACGCCCGTCCGTACAGTTCACATGGCCTCCGTGCAAGCCGAATAGCGCGGCCTGGCGCACCGGCGCATCCAGTGCAATGGTGTCTCGAAGGGGGCGTCCGGTCATATCCCCTGGGATTTCAACATCAAAGAACTCCAGCAGGGTAGGCGCCAAATCGATCGTCTGCACCAGGCTTTGTCTGCGCTCCCCCTTGATCCCCGAGCGCGGATCCCAAATGTAGAGCGGCGTATGGGCCACCTCGTTGTAGAACGGCTGGATGCATTTTGCCCACCAATCATGTTCGCCCAGCAGAAATCCGTGGTCCGTGTTCACGATCAGCATCGTATCCTGCCACATGGCGTTGTCATCCATCAAGTCGAGCACCTGGCCGAGGTAATGGTCGCACATCGAGAGCAGGGCGGCATACTCATACCGCAAATGTTCAACTTCATCCGGAGACTGCCGGACCTCTTCATACGGCGGCCAGTCGAAATGCTTGCCTTCATAAGCATGAAGGTACAGCTTCCGAAACCGTTCCGGAGCCCGGAACGGTTCATGCGGGTCAAAGGTCTCGAGCTGCAGGAACCAGCGGTCCTGATCCGCATTGGCCTGGATAAATTCCAAACCGGCCTCAAAGGTTAACGCTTGCGGATAACGTTCTTCTTCTTTGGCAAACTCGCGGTTGATCCAGTCCTGACGGAACATGTCCGTGTGCGGACGGTCGACGGTTTGCGGCGGAATGACCGGGTCCTTCAGCCGGCCTTTCCAGGCGTCGCCTTCCTGGCCACGGATGAACTCGTAAGTCGAGTAGCGGCTGTGGTATGTCGCCCCGCCATCCTCCCAATAATGCTGATGATCCGTGACGAGATGCGTATGTATGCCTTCCTTCTTCAGAATCTCCGGCATGGAATCATCGTAAGGCTCGAGCGGCCCCCAGCTCCGATGCAAGAAATTGTAACGTCCGGTATGCAGCTCCCTGCGTGCCGGCACACATGGCATACTGCCGACAAAGCTGCGGTCAAAAACGGCCGTCCGCTCTTCCAATCGGCGAAAGTTGGGGAGATGCGTCCAATCGCAGCCATAGGAAGGAAGCATGCGCCGGTTCAACGTATCAAACATGACCATAATGGCTTTCATTCAGAATTCATCCCTTTCCAGAGCGAAATAATCCTGCTTTGATCTATGTTAAAATAAATGAAAGCTTATCCAGTAGAAAAGAACGATGATTTTCTCGTAAAAAACGAACAAAATGACATCGTTATGCCGAACTCGAGGTGGCTGTTGAAATGTTCCCTGATCCTTTTGGAATCGTTCATGAACCCTACAAAGTGGTACTGCAGTTTGCTTTTGAATGGATCCGCAGCCCGGAATGGAACGCACCGGGGTACCGCAACCCCGGCGTTACGCTGTGGTACATCTTGGCCGGCCGCCGCAGGCTGCTCGCCGGGCCTTACGCCTATGACCTGCAGCCGGGTGAAGTGGTGCTGATTCCACCGAACACCACATTTATGACGGAAGGAGGGGAGGGGGAAGGAGAAGCGATCCATTATTTGTCCGCCAGTGTGTCCGTGTACATGCATGGGATCGAATGGTCTGAAATGTACGGGCTGCCCCCTCGTTTCCGGATTCATCACGCTCAGGACGGGCAAAGGTTAAAGGACGGCTGGTACGACCTTGTCCGTGCGTGGCAGCCGCTGCATGATTTGGGGGAGGCCTCCGGCATAGGATCCGGTAAGCTGTCCATCTCCCAGGCATCAACCCAGCTGCAGGCACAGGCGGTCTGCCTGAACTGGTTCGCCGAACTGATTCGTGTTCTTGAACCGCATCTGATGAACCCGGAACCGGTCGTCGACGAGAGAGTACGCGAGGTTTGTGCTTTTATTCAAAGATCGTATGCCGCTCCCATCAGATTGGGAGATCTGGCGAAGGTGGCCAATACGAGCGCGGGGCATCTGCGGCTTCTATTCCGCACCCATTTAAAGGTATCCCCTTACCAATATTTGCTGCAGGTAAGAATCGGAAAAGCGCAGGGATTGCTGCTGGCCACGAACAGACCGCTTGCGGAAGTCGCCGCTGAAGTCGGGTTCGAAGAGTACAGCCACTTCCTGGCCACCTTCCGCAAAATCGTCGGCATGTCCCCTTCGCACTATCGGAAGAACAATCCGTTGTACCAATAATAACGCTTTCCGCTGCAGCATCCATATATGATACAATGGAGCATATTGGTATTTATACAATGGTCAATTCTAGAACTTGGGAGAGGGGCTTTGCACATGTCGAAAATTTTAACGCGGACCGAAGTGCCAGTCGAAACCACCTGGAATCTGGATGATATCTTTCCGTCTAAAGAAGCGTGGGAGCAAGAACTGATGGATATTCAGCGGGATATCGGCACGGTCGCGAAGTATGAGGGCAAACTTGGCGAAGGCGCCGGTACTTTGCTGGCCTGCCTGCTGGCCCAGGAAGAGCTTTCCGGCAGAATGAGCCGTGCCGGAGCTTATGCGTACCTGCATCAGTCCGGCGACAGCATCAATCCGGAGAATCAGACGAACGCTTCGAAAGCGCGCGACCTTGCTTCGCAGGTCAGCTCGGCGTTGTCTTTTATCAAATCCGAAATCATTGCGCTTCCGGACGGCACGATTGACCAGTACATAGCAGATCAGCCTGAAATGCGGGAATTCGTGCGCAGCCTTCGCCTGCTCCTGCAAACGAAGTCCCACCGCTTGACGGCGGAAACGGAGAAGGTGCTGGCCTCGCTGGGCGAGGTATTGGATGCTCCATACCGTATTTATGAACGGAGCAAGCTGGCCGACATGACGTTTAAGACGGCGATTGACGGCCAAGGGGAAGAAGTCCCGGTCTCCTTTGCCTTGTATGAGAATAAATATTGCGAATCTCCTGATACGAAACTGCGCCGCAACTCGTTTAAAGCGTTCAGCGACACGCTGCACAAATACCGCAATACGTTTGCCGAGGCTTATGGCACCGAAGTCAAGCGCCAGGTTATTGAATCCCGTCTGCGCGGATACGAGTCCGTGACCGACATGCTTCTGCAGCCTCAGCAGGTCACCAAAGAAATGTACGATAACATCCTGGATATTTTGCAGGAGGAGCTGGCGCCGCATATGCGCAGATATGCCGCTCTCAAGAAAAAGGTGCTCCAACTGGACGAGATGACGTTTGCTGACCTGAAAGCGCCGCTCGATCCGGGATACAATCCGGAAATATCTTTCCAGGAAGCCGGGGATCTGATCAAGGAAGCTTTGGCCGTCCTCGGACCGGAGTACGGGGAAATCGTATCGGAAGCTTTCCGCGGCAGATGGGTTGATTACGCGGACAATGCCGGCAAACGCACGGGAGCCTTTTGCTCGTCGATTCCGGGCGTACACTCGTATATTCTAATCAGCTGGTCTGACAGCATGCGTGGCGCGTTTACGCTCGCTCACGAAGTAGGGCATGCCGGCCATTTGATGCTCGCAGGGAAATACCAGCGGCTGACGAATGCCCGTCCGTCGCTGTATTTTATCGAAGCACCGTCTACCATGAACGAGCTCTTGCTGGCGGATCATTTGCTGGCACAGTCCGATGAACCTAGAATGCGCCGCTGGGTGATTTCGCAGCTGCTCGGCACGTACTTCCACAATTTTGTGACGCATTTATTGGAAGGGGAGCTGCAGCGGAGAGTTTACGATCTGGCCATGAAAAATGTGCCGATCACCGCAGTAACCTTATGCGAGCTGAAAGGCGATATTCTGTCGTCGTTCTGGGGAGCGGACGTGGTCATTGACGAAGAAGCCAAGTTAACCTGGATGCGGCAGCCGCATTACTATATGAGCTTGTATCCTTACACCTACGCGGCTGGTCTCTCTGCATCCACTGCCGTAGCCAAGCTGATTCGGGAGGAAGGACAGCCTGCGGTGGACCGCTGGCTCGAAGTATTAAAAGCCGGAGGCTCCATGAGTCCCCTGGAGCTGATGAAGCTGGCCGGCGTGGATATGTCGCAGCCTGATCCGATCCGTAGTGCGGCCGCTTATGTCGGTTCTCTGATCGATGAGCTTGAAAGTTTGTATTGATTTTTATATGGAAGAGATGAAAGGTCCGGATTTTCCGGACCTTTCTTTTTTTGAGCGATGACAAACCGAATCGTTATAAATCATTTGACATCTGAATCCCTACCATATTAGTCTGATTAAAACGATGAAGGAGGAATTCGCATGGCCAATCCCGGTTTAACGAATGCCGGTTCCGCTGCGGAGCTGCAGGAACGCTTAGTGGACATCCGCCGCGATCTGCACCAGGAGCCCGAATTATCCAATGAAGAGTTCGAAACGACGCGCAAAATCAAAGCGTGGCTGAAGGAAGCCAATATTGAAATTTTGGATTTACCTAACTTGAAGACGGGGGTTATCGCCCAAATCGGGACCGGCAATGAACCGATCATGGCACTGCGGGCAGATATTGATGCGCTGCCGATCGACGAAGAGGTGGACGTTCCGTTCCGATCCAAGTATTCGGGGAAAATGCATGCATGCGGCCATGATTTTCATACGACCGTCGCATTGGGAGCAGCCTATCTGCTGAAGGAAAAAGAGGACGAGCTGCAAGGAACGGTGCGTATCATTTTTCAGCCGGCGGAAGAGACTGGACACGGTGCTAAAGACGTGGTGAATTCAGGAGGATTGGAAGGCGTTTCGGCGATCTTCGGCCTTCACAATTCGCCGGAGCTTGCGGTTGGGGAGCTGGGCACATGCGAAGGCGCCATCACCGCCGGCGTCGACCGGTTCGAAATCGTCATTAACGGAATCGGCGCCCATGCGGCGACGCCTGAGAAAGGGACCGATGCGATCGTAGCCGCATCCCAAATTATTCTGGCTTTGCAAACGATCAGCAGCCGCCGGGTTAGCGCACTGGATGCCGTCGTAGTTAGCGTAACCCGCATCTCCGGCGGGAATACATGGAACGTCCTTCCCGGAACGGTGGAGCTTGAGGGGACGGTCAGAACGCTGGATGTGGAAGTGCAGAAGCGGATTCCGGACACGATCCGCCAGATCATTGACGGGATTGGGGCTTCTGCGGGCGTCTCGGCCGAGTTGAAATGGTACCCGGGGCCGCTCGCCACGATCAACGATCCTTACTGGGCCCAATTTGCCAGCGAAGCGGCGGAGGAATCCGGGTATGTCACCAAAGTGCTTGGACCCAGCATGGGAGGAGAGGATTTCTCCTATTATCTTCAGCAAATTCCCGGCGCATTTGTGTACGTGGGGTCCAACTCGCCCTATGCACTGCACCATCCGAAATTTAATCCGGAAGAGGACGCCTTGCTCCCAGCGGCTGAATATTACAGCCATCTGGCGATACGGTGCCTGAACGAATTGAATACTCGATAAGCCGCGAGCTTCGCGGCTTTTTTTATTCCCTATTTTCCACCTCCTTACAGTCGTTGCGACATGGATAGGACGCGTGGGCATCCCAGGATTGAGCGATCGATCCCAAAGCCATGACAATCCGGCCGGTAATGTTTAAAATGGATGGTAATCGTACGATAGTATGCCACATACAGAGGAGACATTTATGAATGGTCGATAGCATCTTGTCATTTACGAATTTAAGCAAAACGATATCCACGGTCGCTAACAGAACACTCTTTGCGCAAATGTCCGGCACCGTCCCTTCAGGGGAAAAAATCGTATTCGTCGGGCCATCCGGCCAGGGCAAAAGCACCCTGCTGCGCATTCTGGGCCTGCTGGATGAAGCGGACAGCGGGGAGTTAGTGCTGCTCGGAAAGCCGCTGCAGCAGTGGGACCCCCAAGCCTGGCGCATGAACGTCTGTTACGTCAGTCAAACGCCGGTCATGCTTGAGGGCTCGATTGAGGATAATCTGCGTACGGTGAGCAGGCTGCATCATACGGAATATGATCCATCCTATGCGGCTCACCTGATGTCAAGCGTTGGGCTTGGAGACATGGGGCTGTCCAAAGAAGCTTCCACCCTCTCAGGCGGTGAAAAGCAGCGGGTGGCTCTCGTGCGGTCCTTATTGCTGCGGCCAAAGCTTCTGCTGCTGGATGAGATCACTTCCTCGCTCGACGATGTCAGCAAATATGCAGTCGAGCATCTGATCACGGACATCAACCGGCAAGAGGGAACGGGTTATGTCTGGATATCCCATGATCGCGAGCAAGCGGCACGGATCGGGGAAAGGGTTTGGTCGCTCTCCAATGGGACAGTGTCCGAGGGAGGGATAGCATGTCTCTAATTGCGCTGGCTTCGACGCTTGTATTTATTGCAGTATCCGTCGGCATATCCATATGGCAGAAGCTTGGACTCGAACGGGATATTCTGTTTGGAACGATTCGTTCTGCGATTCAACTGCTGGCTGTCGGGTTTGTTCTTCAATACATATTTGGCACACAACATCTGCTGCTCGTTGCATTGATCCTCGTCGTTATGATTGCGGTAGCTACCTGGAATGCAGGCAAGCGCGGAAAAGGGCTCCGGCGCATCTATCTGTACGTTGGTTTGACCATTACGATTACAGAAGTGGTGACGATGGGGTTGCTGCTCTTTCTAAGCATTATCCCGCTCACGGCTCGCTATGTTATTCCAATCAGCGGCATGACCATCGGGAACGCCATGGTCGTGTCCAGTTTGTTTCTGAACCAAATGAAACGGGAAGCAGTGACCTCGAGGGGAGAAGTGGAAACGCTGCTGTCTCTCGGCGCAAGCCCGCGCCAGGCGATCCATCGAATGCTGAACCGCTCGGCGCGTTCCAGCATGATCCCGACGATCGACGGGATGAAGACCGTCGGGCTCGTCCAACTGCCCGGCATGATGACCGGTATGATCGTGGCCGGGGCCAGTCCGCTGGAGGCGGTCCGTTATCAAATCCTGATCATGTTTGCGTTCGCTTCGTCGGCGGCGTTGACCAGCATTTTGCTGGCCCTGATGAGCTATCGGTTATGGTTCGGGAAGCTGGGCCAATTTATGCGTTCGGACTCGTAATAAATAACCTCTACAAAGTGAGAACTTGCTTTACTGTTGATTTCTGTGGTTTGTGAAGACGCTGATTGTTTTACATTAGGTCATAGTAAAAAAAGGCGGCGGGATTTGGACCCGCTGCCCTTTTCAATGAACCGTCTATTTTCCGGTGATATGGTGCGGACCGGTTAGATTTTCGTTTGTTTGAGATCTAGACAAATAAATGATCAAGGCCACAATGATGACGAGGAAGAAAGCGCTGGTTCCCACGGTTCCAAGCCCAAGGCCGCCGTCGCCAGGCGCCTGCGACAGATAATCGCCGAGGGATGCGCCGAACGGTCTTGTCAAGATATAAGCGAGCCAGAAGGCGAGAACGGCATTCAGCTTGATGCCGTAATATGCCAAGCTGATGATACCGATGATCGATGCAAACATGAGTGCCGAAATCAGGTATCCCAAGTTCATCGTCTCGGCGATGAGGTCTCCTGCGGCTGTGCCTAAAGCAAATGTAAACAAAATGGCCAGCCAATAGAAAGCTTCGCGTTTCTGCGTCGTAATGGAATGGATCGAAAGCGTCTTTTCGCTTGCGTACCAAACCACGAAAACTGCAATCAGCAGGATGGCAAACACACTGGTGCTCGTTTCCAGCGGAACTCCGAGGTTATCGGTCAGATTATCGGTGATCAAAGTGCCGACCACGCTGATTAATACGACCGATAGCCAATAGATCCACGGCACATACTTATCCGCCTTGAACTGTAGAACCAGAGATCCGATCAAAAGCATCGTCATCAGCAGAGTCGTTACGGTCAGTCCAAGGTTGAGGTTTTCGTTCAGCAGATCCGCTGCCGTCTCTCCAACGGTCGTTGCCATGATTTTAATGATCCAAAAAAAGATGGTGACTTGCGGCACTTTGCTTAACATCCGCCTTTCCGGACTCATGGGCGGTTGGATCAAGCCCTCCTTATTATGCGTAAACTGTTCCATCTACATCCTCCTCTATCGTCATAGAAACCACCTCCACTGCTTGCTCATGCTGCCTGAGTTGAGTCGGTTTTGTCCATGAGTGTAACAGCTGAGAATGAGAAATTTCTGTGAAAATGCACTATGTTTAAACGTACTGCGCAGCAGGCGCTTGGATAAAATTGCTTTTGGATGATATTGGACATTCTCATCCGTTTTTAATTTTCATCCTCTATAACTAGTTGTGAAGGGTAAAGTGCTAATCCGCATGGATTTCACTCATCCAATACGACTTTTAGGGAGGGTCTTATATGAATAACAACACGAACCTCATCAGAAAGAGCCGTATCGGCAAAACTTTTATGGGAATCGGCTTGTGCCTTTCCGTTGTTTTTTCCGGAAGTATGCTCTTGCCGGCCCATTCCGTTCATGCGGCATCCGTACAAGGCAGCTCCGTGGCGGATCAAGTCACCGCGACAGGTAAACAGTTTCTAGGCGTTCGCTATCAATTTGGAGCACCATCCGGCCGAACGGACGAATTCGATTGTTCCTCATTCACACAATATGTCTTTAAGCAAAACGGTATCGATCTGCCACGTTCATCAAGAGAGCAATCGCAGGTAGGTACGCCGGTGTCCAAGGATCAATTGCAGCCGGGGGACTTGGTTTTCTCTGATACGAATCATGACGGCGTCATCAATCATGTCAGCATTTATATAGGCAATGGACAGCTGCTGAATACCTACAGAGTCGGTATTGGCGTGACGGTGTCCGATTTTGCAGGAAGCACCTGGGATAAAACCTTTGTAACCGCTCGTCGCGTCATCTCCGACAATGGACAGGCTTCCGGCGGGCAGACAGCAAGCAGCCAGGCTTCGAACGAACATAGCAATAACGGACAGAATGCAAGCAGCCAAGATTCCAATGGACAGGATTCTGCCGATGCGTCAGTCACTGTACCATCGGCATCTGACGACCAAAGCGATTCCGTGCAAAAGCCGACAAATGAACAGAAGCATGCCTCCCAACATCATTGGAGAAAATCCGAAAGTGCAGATGGAGATCATCAAAAAAGGGAACAATAGAAAAGCATTCAAGGCAGAGTCTCTTAGGGGCTCTGCTTTTTGTATACAGAAAATGTTAGGAAGGATTATCATTTGTTTACAATTTCAAGGTATGATCAAACTAGTACTGAATGTTAAAAAGGCATCGGTACCTATCTTCTCATCGATTTCTCATGGAATTCCTATATCATTGTCATCGTAGCTGTAACCTGGAGGAGATATCAATGAAACGGATACTTATTATAGAAGACGAAAAAAGCCTCGTGCGCTTCATCCAGCTGGAACTTGAGCATGAGCAATTTTATGTGAAGGCCGCCTTTGACGGATCCAGCGGACTTCAGCTTGCTTTGGCGGAGGAATGGGATTTGATCCTGCTGGACATCATGCTGCCTCATTTGGATGGGGTAGAAGTGTGCCGCAGGCTCAGAGAAACGAAAAGCACCCCGGTGATCATGCTCACAGCGAGAGACGGCCTCGAAGATCGGGTGCAAGGCCTTGATAGCGGTGCCGATGACTATATCGCCAAACCGTTTGACATCGAGGAGCTTCTGGCCCGCATGCGCGCGATATTCCGCAGGATGGAGATGCAGGATCAACAGAATCGGGCAATTCTGACTTTCCGGGACATCACCGTGGATCTGGATGCCAGAGTAGCTACCCGGAGCGGAAACCCAATCGAGCTGACCAAGCGTGAATTCGACCTGCTGGTCGTGTTTATGAAACATCCAAACCTGGTCCAGACGAGAGATATGCTGCTTGATTTGGTATGGGGCTACGATTCGCAGGTGGAGACAAATGTGGTCGATGTGTACGTTCGGTATTTGCGGAATAAACTGGACTCTCCCGGAGAAGAAAGCGTCATCCAAACCGTGCGCGGAATGGGATATGTGATGCGCCCATGAAGCGGATGACCGATTGGCTCAAGCGGCTGCCTGTCATATGGAAGCTGATGATTGGCGCAACCCTGCTGATTTTCATGCTGTTCGCTACATACAATTTTGCCCAGTACCTGGTATTGAAGCACTGGATGTTGAAACAGGAACAGGACGCACTTCATGTCATGATGTCACAGGTTCAGGGTTATTTGAAGGAACAGCCGGCATCCAAGGAATCGCTGGAATCATCGGAAGCGAGCTCCTTCATGCGCAATATTCTCGGTAAAAATCAAATGATTCGCCTGATTGACGATAATGGGGCGAATCTGATGCTGGTCTCGAACCATTTTAATCCAAAATGGATCACCCCCCGTCCGGGCACAACAAGTTCTTTGCAGGATGCGTGGCATGAAGAGGATCACATTCTCGTGTACCGGTCGCCGTTTACGTTCAAGAACGACCGGGGAACGATCGAAATTGCGACGAATCTCGAGACCTTTGACCATTTTAACGCTACACTGCTGTGGGTCATGGTTATCGGAGGTTTTCTGGCCGTATGCATCAGCGCTGCCAGCGGCTGGGCGATCGCCAAGCAGTTTTTGCGGCCGGTTAAGGCGCTTGCCGTTACCATTCAAAATGTGAAGCAAAACGGGCTTCAAGAACGCGTCGCAAATATCGGAAACGGGGATGAGTTATCGCAGCTGGCCAGCCTGTTCAATGAGCTGATGGACCAACTGGAAGTGTCTTTCCGCAAGCAAAAGCAGTTCGTGGACGATGCTTCGCATGAGCTCCGCACGCCCATCACCATTCTGGAAGGCCATTTGAACTTGCTGAACCGGTGGGGGAAAAAGGATCCGGCTATCCTGGAGGAATCGCTGACGGCGTCACTTCAAGAAGTCCGAAGACTGAAGGGGCTCGTGCAAGGGCTCCTGGCGCTGTCAAGGGCAGATTCCTCGACATTAACTGAACATATCGAGCTTGTCACCATCGACCCCTTTTTGGGCCAGACCCTTCAGCGGATGGAGGACTTGTACCCGGAATTTGCTTTTCGCTTGAAAGCAGAGGGGACCGGTACGATGGTGAGGATCAACCCGCTTCACCTGGAGCAGATGCTGTTTATCGTCATTGAAAATGCAGTCAAATATTCAGCGGATCATAAAGAAATCGACATTCGCTGCTATGAAGAAAATAAACGGGTGTGCATATCGATTCAAGATTATGGAATCGGCATCCCGACGGCCGAGATCCAGCATGTATTCGACCGATTTTACCGCGTCGACCGGGCTCGCAGCCGAGAAATTGGAGGAACAGGCCTAGGTCTGGCGATCGCCAAAAATCTCATTTTGCATTATCAAGGCGAAATCGCGATTACGAGCGTCGAAGACGAAGGAACACGCGTAACCTTGTCGTTCCCTGGGATATCTTTCTAAAGCCGATGCTTCGTTTGGCTGGTTCTCATTAAATTTTCATATTCCTGCGCTAAGCTGATCTCTACCGATCGTTATTTAGAATGAACTCAAGAAATTCATGTTCAAGGGCTTGGATAAGCCGTGACAACAGGGGTTTCAATTCGAAACTTGAGTTCAATCTATATATCAGATCAGAAAAAGCAGAAGGAGTATGAGAATGAGCATCGGTCAAATCGATTATCAACTATTTCATGTCATTAACGAGTGGGGAAGATCCGTTTATTCCCTGAATTCTGTTATGCGTTTACTGGCGGAGCGTGCATTTTATTTGTTTTTTGTCGGACTGCTGGTTTATTGGTTCACCCGTAAGGAGAGCAACCGGAGAATGGTGGCGGAGTCCGTCGTCTCCGCTGCCATCGGGCTTGGAATCAGCTGGGTGATCGGCCACCTATTTTATCGGGATCGCCCGTTTGTGGCCCATTCTGTGCTCCAATTGATCCCGCATCCTGCCAATGCATCATTTCCAAGTGATCATTCCATCGGAGCATTTGCCATTGCCGCGATTTTCGTGATATATCGCCGAAAAGAAGGGATCATCTGGCTGATCTTGGCTGCGAGCATCGCATTCTCCAGGGTATGGACGGGAGTACACTATCCGCTCGACGTATTAGGTGGGGCGCTGATCGGTATCATATGTGCAGCAGGGGTGCACCGCCTTGCAGAGCGCTTCTTGTTCGTATCCCGTTGGTTTAATACAGGTCTCGGGTGGTATGAAAAATACGAATCGAAGATTTTGCCCCGGCACCTGAATAAAGAAGAACAAATACCAGCAGGGAAGTGAACGGCAATGCGTATGCGAAAAATACCGATTCTGTTGGCTCTTCTCAGTATCTTATGTTCCTGTACTGGGCCTAAGGGAGCCGGTCAAGCGGAGGCGGGGCAAAGCGTTTCAGAGCCCCAGACGGTGAAACCCGTTAGCCAAAATGCAGCGCTAAGCGAAAGAACAGTGAAGATTCCCGATCATGTCGTCATCGTCGTGGAGGAGAATCATTCCCGCAAAAATATTATCGGAAATCAGGCGGCACCCTATATGAACAGCCTGGTTAAGCAGGGGGCGTATTTCACGGAATCGTATGCCAATGCTCATCCGAGCCAGCCGAATTATCTTATCCTGTTTTCCGGTTCTGACCAAGGCGTTCACAATGATTCCTGCGGGCATACGTTTAACGCGCCAAATCTGGCAAGCGAGCTGTTCAAACACAAGCTTACCTTTGCCGGATACTCGGAAGGACTTCCATCCGTCGGATCGACCGTGTGCACCAGCCATCAGTACGGAAGAAAGCATAGTCCCTGGGTGAACTTTACGAACGTTCCAAAATCGGCTAACCGTAGGTTTGTCGACTTCCCGGCCGATTACAGCCAGCTTCCGACTGTTTCCTTTGTGATCCCCAATCTGGATCACGATATGCATGATGGAACGATCCAAGCGGCAGACAAGTGGCTTAAACAGAACATGGGTCCCTATATCGAATGGGCGAAGAGCCACAACAGCATGCTGATTTTAACCTGGGACGAAGACGATTACGGCAGCCGGAATCATATCCCGACCATCATTGTGGGGGATCATGTGCGTCAAGCCTTAATCGATCAGAACGTCACCCATTTAAATGTTCTGCGGACATTGGAAGACCTGTACGGTTTGCCGCATCTTGGCCGCACCTCAGGCAGCGAACCGATCCGGAATCTGTGGAAAGCGTCGTAACTGAAATTTAAGCCATGGAATTTGAATATAGATGGGGAGTGAGAGGCATGTATGAGCAGCTTCAGGATATGGATTTATTTTTGCAGTCGATGCATGACTTGGAAACGCGTATTCGCCGTATGATTCAACGGTCCGGCCTCTCCGAGAATGAGCAGCAATTTATTTTGGACCATATATTGGTCATTCCCGGAAAAGATTTTTCATATCAGCGAAACTACGGTTAAACTCTTGGCAGATCATTCTGACCGGATCAGGCATAGACTTGTGTCGCCTGGCTAATCCGATGAGACCATAGGGAGGGAACAAGCATGTCTAACCGTCACCCGCGTATCTTAATTTTGACTGCCGGCTTTGGAGACGGACATCTGCAGGTATCCTCGGCATTATTGCATTATTTTCATGCGCAGCAGGTCAACCAGGTGCAGATCATTGACCTCATGAGGGAAGCTCATCCGGTACTAAATTCCTTTTTCTCGAAAGTGTATCAAATGAGCTCGTTTACGTCCCAACTGGGCTTCGATTATTACGGCTGGAGCTATTACATGACCAGGGATTCCAATCCATCCGGTCCAGTGATGCGGTACCTGAACGGATTCGTTAAACCCAAAATGCTGGAGACCATCAGCCGTTTCCGGCCCGATGCGGTCATCAATACATTCCCTTTCGGCGTCGTTTCGCCGCGGGAATGCGTTCATGCCGCGCGTACGTTTACCGTCATTACCGATTATGCCCTCCATTCCCGCTGGATTCATCCGGATACGTACGCCTATTATGTGGCTACCAACGAGATCAAGGACATGATGGTCCAAAATTATGACGGCTTGGCGGGGAAAATCAGCGTTACCGGTATCCCTGTGCGTCCCCAATTCTATTCTGCAGCTGCCGAAGCGCCGCTGCGCCGTGCTGCACAAGGAATGACCAAGGGTAAACGTATTTTGATTATGGCAGGCACTTTTACTGTGTTCCAGCAGCTTGTCGAGCTCATTCATCTGCTGGTTGACCAGGAAGTTGGCGAAATCACAGTCGTATGCGGACGCAAGCAGCAAGCCTATGAGAAATTAACAACGCTGTTTTCAGATCAGCCGCAGGTGAATATTCTTGGATACGTGAAGAACATTCACGATTTGATGGCCGCGTCCTCCTGCATCGTAACGAAGGCTGGGGGCATAACTTTATCCGAAGCCGTCATCCTGAAGCTGCCGATTTTTATTCTCAGTCCTTATGGCGGACAGGAGAGGGAAAACGCCAGGTATTTTAAAAACCACGGCATGGCCCAGATTTCATCCAATGTCCGTCAGCTCGCGGATCAGCTCCGGCACTTTCTCGGGGCACCGGTGATATCCGATCGGATCCGCGGGAATATGGCTGAATTTCATAAAGGAACAGCAGGCGAGCTGATCGTGAACGATATTTTGATGACGCTGCAGAATCATCAAGATGCAAACCATGATTATGAGCTAGTGCTTCGTCCGTAAACGATGAAAAACTCATTCAAATGGTTCGTCATGCTGCTCGTAACCGGTTTGGCGATATATTCCGTTTATGTGCTGGAAACAGGGGATGCGGAACGTATTATCGCGTGGATACGCCACTATCGTCTCCTTGGCTTCATCACTGTGCTGCTGTTTCAAACCCTGCTTAATATGCTCCCGCTGCCAGGCGAATTCACCGCTATAATGGTTCTGGAAATCTACGGACCTTATTGGGGAGGTCTCTGCTTGTGGGCGTCGGGGATCATCGGAGCTATCGGGGGGTATTGGCTGGCCCGGTCTTTCACTTCATATTTTGCGGGTACGCGGGTTGAACCGTATCTTGCCAAAATGGAGGATTGGCTGAGAACCAGCGAGTTTAAAGGTCTTCTGTTCGCCCGGTTTGTTCCGTTTATTCCCTATCATGCCGTCAACTATGCCGCTGGGCTTCTGAGGGTGAATATCATCGCTTATATCCTCACGACGTCTATCGGCGTGTTCCCGCATACTGTGGCGATGAGTGTCATGTATGCCGGGTTTCGGAAAGGTTCGCTGCTCTGGGCTGTCATCGGCTGCATGATTTTTATCATTCTGGCCGGTTTGTCATGGTATGTAAAGAAGCGGACGTCCGGCAAGTCTCAGGATAGCAGGGTAACGGCGGATTAACCTAAACAAGGAGTGATAGCAGCCAAGGAACGGTGGTCCGTTTATTGGAACCAATGAGGAAATAGCTTAGCGTTTCAAAATATGACACGTTACTTCCTACCAAGCTCGACGGATTTCCGTTAGGCTTGGTTATTTCGGATTGGAGCCTGCGTTTTGACAAGAAGGCACGATCCTTTTCTACTGCGGATCATTCGAAACGGGTTCAGCGCATGTTAAAAGCGTGAAATTGAGGGGAAATATAAAGAGGGCGGCTTCATTAAAGCCGATCAAGATTAATTAAGGTAATGCGGTTATGTGTAGAGGGAGCTGGAAGTACGTATGCTGACGAACATGCTTGAACATTATGGTTACGGGTTGATATATCTATTCTTGTGCCTGGAAATGCTTGCCCTTCCTCTTCCCGGCGAAATGATGATGAGCTATACCGGCCTGTTTGTGTATGAGGGCAAGCTGAGCTGGCTGCTGAGCATGGCGTCGGCCGGAGCCGGCGTTTTGACCGGCGTGACTTTATCTTATTGGATTGGGTACCGGCTGGGACGCCCTTTTATTTCCCGACACGGCGGCAAAATCCATCTCACCGATGAGCGGATGGATCAAATCAGCGGCTGGTTTGAGCGTTATGGGGATAAGCTTCTGTTTGCCGCTTATTTTATACCGGGAGTCCGTCACATTACCGGCTACTTTTGCGGCGTCACGCGTATGCCATTCCGGCGTTATGCGCTTTTTGCCTATACGGGTGCGCTTTTTTGGGTTGGCCTGTTCATTTCGCTCGGCAAGGTGCTCGGCCCGAAATGGGAAGTATATCACTCTACGGTCAATCGGTACATGGTTGTGTTCGGGATCGGTTCGGCACTGGTGACAGCGGCCATTTATGCGTACCGGAAATATAAACGCCCAGTGATCGAGCGATTGATGGATTTGCTGGCAAGCGGGGTACGCCACTTTCAATCGTTCGGCAAGGTCCGTCTATTGCTCTTAGCCTCGTTTGCCGCGTTTGTATTGTTTTTTTCATTGATGCTCGGCGTTATCCAGGATTTTTTGGCGCATGAGTACGGACAATTCGACCAAATCGCCGCATATATCGTTTCGACTCTGTTCGGCCCCGAGTGGGCAGGTTGGATGCGTGTGTTCGAAAGGTTTGGAACCTTGGATTTGTATGGACCTGTTCTATGCCTGACAGGCTTGTGGATCGTGCTCCACAGCCGGGACCGCATGCTGGATTTGACGTTTTTGGTTTGGGTCGTGGCCGGCGGGGAGCTATTGGACAGAGTGCTTCGCCTGTTGTTTCACCGTCCAGGCCCGGTTGCAGCGGGCGTACAGCTGTTCAATACATTTCCGAGCGAAGAGACGTTAGTCACGCTGACGGTATGCGGATTCTCGGCTTTTATGCTGCTGCGGCATTATCGCTTCCGTTATGTCCGGATCCCAGTAGTATTGGCAGTGATCGTAGTTTGTTTGGCCGTAGGGATCAGCCGGATTTATTTTCATTTGCAATTCCCAAGCGATGTGTTTGCCGGGTACATTTTTGGTGGAGTCTGGGTCAGTCTGCATGTGATGCTGCTGGAAGTTATGCGAAAGTTCAAGGAGTCTGAGATCGGCACGGCCACCGAATAAGACAACAGGAAAAATGGCGTGTGATCCGGTTATTTCACGGCAACCAGCAGCGCGCCGATCGCAATCAGCACGACGCCGGCCGAGTTTAGCCAGGATATCTTTTCGCCTAGAAACAGAAAAGCCAGAATGACGGCGATCACGACGCTTAACTTGTCGATCGGCCCGACTTGCGAAACTTTGCCGTACTTGAGGGCCAAAAAATAAAACAGCCACGATGTTGCACCTGCCACTCCGCTAAGCACGATGAAGCTGAGTGCTTTTTTCTGTGTCAAAATGCCTCCAAGCTGGCCGAACTTCCCCTGTACGGCAATGACGCCGAGCAGAAACAAGGCCATAATCACGGCCCGAATCGCCGTGGCGGCATTGGCATCGATGTTTTGCAGACCGATTTTCCCGAAAATGGACACAAGCGCAGCCGCTGCGGCTGAAAGCAACGCGTAAATAAGCCATGCAGGCATAAGCATCCCCCTTTTTCCATAAAAGACTTTTCAATAGCGGCAAAGATTCCCTATTATAGTATTGTTCATCACTGGGTCAAATCATGAATGATTTTACAAAATATCCATTCCCCGAATCCCTGGTACGATTTTCCGCGTAAAGAGGGATAGGATGAAAAGAAATACATGAAAAGAGGTGGACTGCCATGGAGAAACAGACCAAGGCTTTTCCTGACCATATCAAATTTTGCTATCCGTGGCGCTCCTATCAGAAGCGGATACTGGACCGATTGGACGAGCATTTGCGCAATCGGCACCTGCATCTTGTCGCGCCTCCCGGATCCGGCAAAACCGTTTTGGGCCTGGAAGTCATGCTGCGCATCAACCGGCCGACGATGATCTTGGCACCGACCTTGACGATTAAGGAGCAGTGGGCAAACCGCTTCATGGAACTTTTTCTGGATACGGACCAACGACCGGATTGGTTGTCAACTTCGATCCGTCATCCGGCCATGGTCACGATTACTACATATCAGGCCTTACATACCGTCCTCAGTGCCGCCGAGAAAAAGGATGAGGAGCAGGGATACCAAGAACATGGATCGGCTCCGGAGGAGCAGGAGATTCAAGAAGACACGGATGAGGCGGTGAAGGAAGACGAGGTGGACCAGCCTTCAGAAGCGATGGAGATGATGGAAAAGCTGAAGAAGCTGGGACTGCACACCGTCATTTTTGACGAGGCCCATCATTTGCGCGTGTCCTGGTGGAGGAGCGCCGTTCAGCTGTGCGGCATGCTGGAGCGGCCGACCAAAATTGCGCTGACGGCAACGCCTCCGTATGACGTGAACCCGAACGAGTGGCAGCGCTATATCGAGCTGTGTGGGCCGATTGATGAGGAGATCAACGTGCCTGAGCTTGTCCGCCATGGAGAATTGTGTCCGCATCAGGATTACATCATGCTGACACCGCCTGAGGAGAACGAAGCGGCCCAACTGCGCGAGTTTCGCATGCAGGCGGCAAAGCTGAGAGGCGAGCTCATCCGGGACCCGTTCATGACGGAGCTGATCGCCGGCCATCCTTGGATAACGAACGCGGAATCCCATATGGAAGAGATTTTATCTTCTCCAGAATATTACTCGAGCATGGTCATTTTCTTGCGGGCGGCAAATCAGCCGGTGTGGCGCGACGCGGTCAAACTGCTGGGGCTTAAAGAGGCGGATACTCCCAATCTAAGCGACGAATGGCTGGAGGAGCTGCTCGGCGGAATTTTGTTCAAAGATCCCAACGTGGATTCCGATAGGCCGGAGCTGAAGGAGCTCCGCAGGCGGCTCAGCCAACTCGGTATGATTGAGCGGCGGAAGCTGTACTTGCGGTCTACGCCGTCGCTGGACAAAATGCTGGTTCACAGCGTATCGAAGCTGAAGCAAATCGGACATATTCTCGATTTTGAAAGGACCGTCCTCGGCAAAGGGCTGCGCATGGTCATCCTAACCGATTATATCCGGAAGGAAGACATGCCTAAGCAAGCGGGGGAGGAGCAGCCGCTTCAGCGCCTCGGGGTGGTCCCGATTTTCGAAACGATCCGCAGACGGCTTAAAGAAAAAGAACCGAGCGGGCGGGAGCTCCCCATCGGCGTTCTGAGCGGTTCGCTTGTGATCCTGCCTACCGAAGCAGCGGCTTGGGTGCGGGAGAGGGCCGATCAGCGCGGAATTACGCTCACGGAGCGGCCGCTTGTCCACGATTCCGAATACGTGTCGATTGAGGTGCGCGATTCGAATCGTTCAGTTATCGTCGAATGGGTCACAGAGACTTTTAACCAAGGCGGCGTCCGCGTACTCGTCGGTACGGCTGCGCTGCTCGGCGAAGGCTGGGATGCGCCGGGGATCAATTCGATGATCATGGCCTCCTACGTAGGCTCTTTTATGCTGTCCAATCAGATGAGGGGACGGGCGATCCGGTCGCAGCGGGGCAATCCGGACAAAACCGGAGCGATATGGCATTTGGCCTGCGTCGATACGGAGCTTGCTGACGGCGGGGAGGATATGGCGTCTCTTGCCAGACGCTTCCGCTCTTTGGTGGGCTTGTCCATTACGAATGAAACGATCGAGTCTGGCATGGAGCGTATGGGATTGGCGCAGGGGCAGTTATCGGAAAGAGATATTGGGCACTACAATGCTCAAACGTTGGAGAGGGCAAAAGAGCGGCATTTGCTCAAGGAGCACTGGGGAGCAGCCGTCGCCCTTCAGGGTTCGATGACCGAGGAGCTGAAGGCGGATCGGAAGAGTGTTCCTCGGCCGGTGGTCTATCCTTATACGATTAAAGCGGTTCTGATTTTCGCGTTGGTGCTGGCATTGGAAACCTTTTTTGACGCGGCTTCATCGCCTCAGATGCTGAATTCGGATGCGCCGGGATGGTTCAAATTCGGTATCGCTGCGCTCTTGGCGGCCGTCTGTGCCAGCCCCTGGATCTACAGGGCTGCAAAAATGACGATCAAGCACCAGTCGCTGGACCGAAGCATTCGCGAAGTCGGATTAACCATATATACCGTGCTGTATGAAATGAAGCTGGTTCAGCCCGCACCAAGCATTCATCTGATCGGAACCCAGGAGGAAGGAGGTACCGTCGTATGCTGGCTGAGAGACGGAAGCACGCATGAAAAGACGCTGTTTTTGAATGCCCTGCAGCAGCTGCTCGATCCGATCGACAACCCTCGCTATCTTGTTTATCGCACATCGCAGCGGTGGCTCAGCCGGTCGCATGATTACCATGCCGTTCCGGAGGAGATCGGGCGACGCAAAGAACATGCCGAGCGCTTTGCCGTTCTGTGGCGAAAGCATATCGGACCTGCCGAGCTGGTCTATACCCGAACTCCTGAGGGCCGCAAGAAACTGCTCGATGCGAGAGCGAAGTCCCTGACATCGATGTTTGTCCGCAAATCCGAGCGGGTCAGTGCTTGGCGGTAAGCTGAGCAAACCATTGCATGCGGCACTGAAGCTGGTGATTTATATGCGAGGAAATTCCTCAAGGGCAGCAACCAACAGCTGATTCCCGGCGTTTATTGATTAGGCACTCATCTTTTTAAAACGGGAGGATCCTATCTGATGCGCTTCAAACTACAATGGAATTCATTTCTGCCGGCTGCTCTTCTGGCCGCCACTGCAGCAATCGTTTTCGCGCTGCCTGTTAGCGCCGACAATCCTGCGGCACCCAAAGCAGCAGCAAAAACGGTCATTAATATTACGATGAACGGTAAAGCTTCAAATCTGAAAACGCCTCCTATCCTGGATCAAGGCTCGGTTTATCTACCGGTCCGGGATATAGGGGAGCTGCTCGGGACCTTGGTGTCCTGGAACGATCAAGCCAAAACCGCAACGATGAGGTATCCGAAGCTCACGGTGAAACTGCCTTTCGGCTCGACAAGTGCGAACGTCAATGGGCAGACTGTCGCACTGTCCTCGCCTCTTCGAATGGTCGACGGGCGGGTGTACGCCCCGCTGCGCTTTTTCTCTGAGGCTGCAGGCGTGGATGTGAAATGGGAGAAAGCCACGCAAACCGTACATATGGTGAAATCGGACGATTACCTCAACCTGTACTCGTGGCTAACGATATGGTGGGATCGCACGTCCCATGAGCTGTATACGGCTAAGGACGAACAATCCGATGTATTGAACATTGGGAAGCTGGATGTGGAGATGCAGGGAACAATTTCGGCTGAAGGCGGGCTCCAGCAAGGAGGGAATACGGTGCTGACGTTTGTGGATAGATACAACAATCAAAAACCTCACTATGAAGTCCATTCCCTTTTGATAAGAGATAATAAAATCGTTTCGCAGAAGGATGCGGCCTATGACCTCCGGTACGAACGAAATACGTCATATTATCAGATCTATGATCCTAAAGGCTGGATTGAATATACGGTGTTGACGGACGGAAAGATCGTGTGGGTATATAACGATGAAGGGAAGATCGTCTCCACGTATGATTTGCCTGCGCTGACCAAACAGAATGACGTGTTCGGCGTTCAGGCCGTTGGCACGGATTATTTGGTGGTTCGGCCGGGCCGAACCGGAATGCTGACGCTGGTCGATCTGAAGGACAATACAACCACGATACTCGCCGACAAGCTTTTAACGGGAAAAGATTTGGCATACGCTCGTGAGAACCAGATGCCGTATCCTGGAGATACGCTGAGCTTCGCCGGGGATACTGGGTATCCTGGGTATGGAATTTTAGATTTCGCTTATCTCAGCCCGTTCCAAAAAAACGCCCGCTCCGAGCGACTGACCTACGAACGGCCGTCTTATGCCGAAGAAAGGAAGGCACTCCCTAAAGAACGCAGCTTTCAGGAGATGGCCGCTTCTTGCTCTGTCGACACCGTGAAGTCTGTTCATATGCAGGATGGGGACATCACTTATAAACCGTTGATCGCAGCGAACAAGCAGGATCAGGAGGGGATTCGTACCGTTTGCCGGATCCTAAAAAAAATTACCGCCGAAGGCACGGAAGTGACGCTTCCGCGGACATTTCCTGAAACGTTCTTCCACGGCATGTCGGTAGAGTTTGCTGCCGGGGATTCCGTCAGCATTTACAGGTCTGGAGGAAACAAGCTGGCCGTGGGCTCCGAGTTAGGAGGAAAAAATATTTATCTCGATAATGCGCAAATGGTTAAAGAGTTTGAACATCTCAAAGTCTCAAAGTGAGGCCTTAGGAATGACGATCAGGAAACAAGCCGAGATGGAAGCCGGCTTGTTTTTTGTTTTTCAAGGCAAAACAAATTTATAATAAGGCGGCAAGTCGAAGGTTCCATGCCAATATTTTGGGAAAATAACCCTTGACACAAAAAACCAGCCTGTGTATATTATTAATTAACAAATCGTTAATTGTTAATCGAAACAGGAAAGGCGCCAGCAAACATGTCCAATGAACAAGCACTTCAGCAATACGATGTCCGTAAGTACCGCACACCTGACGGCTATACATCCGATATCGCGGTCTTTACGATCCGTTCGGAGAAGACCGAGGTATTTAAACCGCCGGTCATGGAGCTGCAAATTATGCTGATTCAACGAAGCATGACGGACAGCGAAGGCCGCCCGAACATCGAAGCAGGGAAATGGGCGCTGCCGGGAGGCTTTGTAGAGCCGACGGAATCCGCGTTTCAAACCGCGCAGCGGGAACTGAAGGAAGAGACCGGTGTCGAGCATATTCATCTGGAGCATTTTGGCGTGTACGATACGCCGGGCCGGGACCCGCGGGGCTGGATCATTTCGAACGCGCATTACGCGATCGTGCCGGAGCGGCATTTATCCCAGCGGGCAGCCAATGACGATGCGAGCGAGGTCGAGCTGTTTCCGGTCGACGACGTACTGTCGCTGGAACTGGCGTTTGACCATGAAGCCATCATTAAGGACGCCATAGCAGTCATTCGGCGGAAGTTGCTCGAGACGACTGCCGCCAAGGATTTTCTGCCGGAAGAGTTTACGTATTCGGAACTGCAGAGCGTTCTGCTTACCGTAACGAACGATTCGGCGATTGCGCTGGATGCTGCTTTTGCCAGAAAGATCAAGTCGCTCCCGTTTATCCAGGAAGTGGCCGGCAAGAAGACGAGCCGAACGTCAAAGAAACCGACGCAGCTGTACCGCTTTGTGGACGCGGACATCAGCAGCTCCATATATCACAGCAAGAAGTAAATCCATTTTACAGAAATAGAGATCTATTTTTTTTCGAACAATAATTTAACATTTGGTTAATTGTTATTTTACAAAAGGAGGACCAACCCATGAATCAGCAATCGAATCCAGCTACCGATCCCCGTTATGCAGATGACAGCCTTGCGCTGCATACGGATAAATATCAGATCAACATGACTCAGGCATATTGGCAGGATGGAATTCATGAACGGCGGGCGGTATTTGAGGTTTATTTCCGCAAAATCCCTTTTCAGCACGGTTACGCCGTCTTTGCCGGACTGGAGCGGGTGGTACGGTATCTGCAGCAATTCCGCTTTACGGAATCCGACCTGGCCTACCTGAAGGAAGAAGGATACAGCGACGAATTTTTGAAGTATCTGTCCGGAATCCGGTTTACGGGGACGGTGAGTTCCATGAGGGAGGGCGAGCTGGCGTTCGCCAATGAACCGTTGATTCGGATCGAAGCTCCGCTGGCGGAAGCCCAATTGATCGAGACGGCCATTCTGAATATCGTCAACTATCAGACGTTGATTGCGACAAAAGCTTCCCGCATCAAGCAAGTTACCGGTTGCGACGTCACGATGGAGTTCGGATCCCGGCGGGCTCAGGAAATGGATGCGGCCATCTGGGGGACGCGGGCGGCGTACATCGGAGGTTTTGATGCGACATCGAATGTCCGCGCAGGCAAGCTGTTCGGTATCCCGACTGCAGGAACGCATGCCCATGCGATGGTTCAGGCATACAGGGATGAATACACTGCATTTTGCAAATATGCCGAGTCTCACCGGGACTGCTTCTTCCTGGTCGATACGTATGATACTTTGAAATCAGGCGTACCGAATGCGATTAAGGCAGCCAAGGCATACGGGGACCGGATCACCTTCAAAGGCATACGTTTGGATAGCGGCGATCTGGCTTATTTATCTAAAGAGGCTAGAAAAATGCTCGACGATGCCGGTTTTCCGCAAGCCCAAATCTATGCCTCCAACGATCTCGATGAACAAACGATCATGAGCCTGAAAGCGCAGGGGGCGCAGATTGATGTGTGGGGTATCGGTACCAAACTCATAACTGCTTACGATCAGCCCGCATTGGGAGCCGTATACAAGCTGATTGCCATTGAGAATGATGCCGGCGAAATGGTCGACACGATCAAGATCAGCTCGAATCCCGAAAAAATTACAACCCCGGGCCGAAAACGGGTCTACCGCATCATCAACCGGAGCAACGGCAAATCGGAAGGCGATTATATTGCGCTGGAGCATGAAGAACCGCAGACAGAAACACGCCTCAAAATGTTCCATCCTGTGCATACGTACATTGCCAAGT
This sequence comes from Paenibacillus sp. XY044, assembly GCF_002257645.1. Lineage (GTDB taxonomy): Bacteria > Bacillota > Bacilli > Paenibacillales > Paenibacillaceae > Paenibacillus_AQ. The sequence continues at coordinate 1,406,750 of NZ_NQMO01000001.1, forward strand.
TCGTGACCGATTTTGAGGCCAGGGAACTTCACCTACCGATTTTTGAAAACGGACAGCTGGTGTATGAACTGCCTGCCTTGAGGGATATCAGGGCGTTTGCACATGACAACCTTCGAGTGCTCTGGGAGGAATATCAGCGGATTCTGAATCCGGCCGAATATCCCGTGAACCTGAGCCAGGCGTGCTGGGATAATAAAATGAAGCTGATCGAGGGGATCCAGCGGGACATTGAACGGCAGCTGCAATCTTAAGGAGGGTAATATGGCGAAAATCGGAATATACGGATCATCATTTGATCCCATTACTAACGTTCATCTGTGGACGGCCAGCACCGTGGCTCACCGCTGCAGGCTGGACCGGGTGATCTTCCTGCCCTGCTCTAGCAAAAGGCCGGACAAAACGCTGCATGCCAGCGACGAGCAGCGGTGGAGCATGATTCAACTCGCAATTGAAGGCAATGATAAATTTATCGCGGACGATTATGAGATGAAACAGGCGGGGTGGGAAATCGCTACCTACCTGACGCTGAAGCACTACAAGGAGATCTTCCCGGAGGACGATATTTACTTCATCATGGGAGCGGATCTGCTGCTTGATATTGGAGAAGAGAAATGGAAGAAATCCGAGGAGCTCATTCAGGAAAACAAATTTATCGTGATGGCGCGGGATGGTATTAACATGCTGGCGGCCATCAGCAAATCGCCGATCCTGCGCAACGCCGATGACGGGCAGACGTTCCATCTGATCGACAAAGGGCTTGCGATGGAAATCAGCTCGACGTACATCCGGGATGAATTCAAACGAGGCGGGGAGCCGCGTTATCTGGTTCCCGACAACTGTTATGCTTATATGAACCAACATAAATTATACCGATAGAAGGGAGTCAGTCTAATGAATACACAACAACAAATTATTCAAGAACTTCATGTGAAGCCCGAGATTAAGCCGGAAGAGGAAATTCGGAGACGAATCGGTTTCCTTAAGGATTACTGCAAAAAGACAGGTGCCAAAGGATTCGTGCTTGGCATCAGCGGCGGGCAGGATTCCACCCTGGCCGGACGGCTTGCCCAGCTGGCGGTCCAGGAACTTCGAGCGGAAGGATACGATGCGAAATTTTACGCGGTGCGGCTCCCTTTCGGCATTCAGCAGGACGAGAATGACGCGCGGAAGGCGCTGGATTTTATCAAACCTGATGAGAGTTTTGATTTCAACATCATGAATGCCGTCAACGCCTTCGCTCTTACTTATTCGGAATCGACTGGGGGCGGGCTTCCCGATTATCACAAAGGAAACGTCAAAGCCAGAATGCGGATGATCGTCCAATACGCCATTGCCGGTGAACGCCAGTGCTTGGTGATCGGCACGGACCATGCCGCCGAAGCGATCACCGGATTCTACACAAAATTCGGTGACGGAGGAGCCGATATTCTGCCTCTTACCGGACTGACCAAGGAGCAGGGGCGCCAGCTGCTCAAAGCCTTGAAGGCCGAAGAGCGGCTGTATCTCAAGACGCCTACGGCCGATCTATTGGACAACAAGCCGCAGCAGCCGGATGAAACCGAGCTGGGCATGGAATACGAGGTGATCGACGAGTATTTGACCGGGCATCAAGTTGAACCAAAGGAGCAAGACAAGATCGAGCAGCGTTACAAACATTCGCAGCATAAACGTGAGCTGCCGGTGACCCCATTTGATGAATGGTGGAAATAAGGTCGGTATCAAGGCATGGCGACTGCTATAATGAATGAAATGAGCCGAATGAGGTGACCCTGCATGGATATCCAGTCCATTATAAATCAAATAACAGAACAGCTTCGTAAAGTGAATGGGGTATCGGCCATCGTGCTTGGCGGTTCCCGAGCACGGGGGACCCACCACCCTGGTTCGGATATCGATATCGGCATCTATTACGATTCAAGTGAGGGATTGGATATCGAAGAACTTCGCCGGATTTCAGCCGACCTGGATGATGACGGCAGAAAGGACCTGTTGACGGAGATCGGGGGATGGGGACCTTGGATCAATGGCGGAGGCTGGCTGCGAGTCGAACAAATCCCCGTCGATTTTTTGTACCGAGATATCCGTAAAGTCTCCAGGATCATAGACGATTGTCTCAATGGAAACATCACAATCGACTATCAACCAGGACACCCTCACGGCTTTATCAACTCCATTTATCTGGCGGAAATCGCCTTGTGCCAAGTGCTATGGGACCCCTCGGGTATCATTTCCGCATTGAAGCCCAGAACGGCGCCGTTCCCGGCCGTTTACCGGCAGGCGATCATCGGCAAGTTTTTGTGGGAGGCCAAATTTTCGCTCGAGATCGGGATGAAAGGGGTCGTCAAAAAAGACGCCTCTTATGTCGGTGGATGCTGCTTCAGGGCGGTTTCCTGCTTAAACCAGGTATTGTTCGCCATAAATAATCAGTACTGCATGAACGAAAAGGGAGCCGCAGCCATCATCGACGGCTTGGATATCGTGCCTACTGCATACGCAGAGCGGATTAATCAAATGTTTACTTTGATTTCGGCTGATGCCGAACGGTTGAAGGAGGCACTCGACATCCTGGGCGGCCTGGTGCATGAAACCGAGCGTCTGATCACATCGGCCGATTGAAGCCCCTGTGCCTCTAGCCAACCATGGTAATAAAGTTGAAAAAAAGCTGCCGGGAATTCGGCAGCTTTTTCGCGTTTGTATTCATTGAATATTCAATTATCTTAGAGTTTTGAGAGCTCCGCTCCAAGCAACGACCTGATCCAGCATCGCGTTGACATTGTCCAGATGAAGAGCTTGCGGTTTAAAGACCGAACCGTTTTCGAAATCGGTGAACAGAGATAACGTTGGATGAACACGAACGTCGGCAACCAAAAGTTCTCCCAAGATGCCGCGCAAATGTTCCGCCGCACGGGCACCGCCTGTGGAGCCATAGCTCACGATGCCTGCTGCCTTGTTGTTCCACGCTTCACGGGCAAAATCAATGGCGTTCTTCAGTGCGCCGGTAATACTGTGGTTGTATTCCTGAACGATGAACACGAAGCCGTCCAGCTCGCCGAGCTTTTGGTTCCAGGTGACGATTCCAGGTTCGGAACCATCTGTCGTTCCAAGGAAAGGCAGTTGATAATCGCTGATATCCACGATTTCGTAGTTAGCGTCACCGCGTTGGTCTGCGATTTCTTTCACCCATTGTCCTACTTGAGGGCTTACCCGGCCTTGACGTGTGCTTCCCAAAATAATTCCGATGTTCAATTTGCTCATTGTGACTTCCTCCTTGGCTGTTGAGCCAAATATTTTTTTGAAAAACGACATCTTTGCACCACCTGAATCACCAATGAAGTGTATTTTGATTATGAACCGACTGCAGTCTGAATTCATTAGTAAGTTACTTTACGTAAGTTATTATATTTTTTTAATCTAATGTTGTCAAGACAAAAACTTTATTTAAGTAACTTAGGTGCAAACACACTGAAATGGCCGCGCTAGAAAGGAAGCATGGACCGCGGTGTTGAAGTAAATAAAAGCGGTGGCCCGTAAGACAGAAAGCGAAAGGTGAGATCATACGATGAAGGCTTTAGCCGACATGAACATCGATAATGTTCCGTGGCATCGGTTGACGACGGCATATGGGAGAGGCACGGACATTCCCCGGTTGATTGACGAAAATCGGTACGCTCCATTGGCAGAACTGATTGAACATCAAGGAACCTTGTGGCAGGTGACCCCTTGGACCGTTCTTGTACTAATAGAGGAATTAAGAAAAAAGGAACCAGAACAGGTGTCAACGGATGAAATTGAATTATACCTAGCTGTAGCTTCAGCAAATTCAGATCAAGATATACAAAAAGTGGGAACGATTCAATCCATGAACGAGCTGTTGGATGACCAGTATCTATGGCCCGATCAAGATAATGGGGATGAGGAGCAGTGGGAGGAAGAAGAACCGCGCGGTTATGAGCCCGATGCTTTCTACGGATATTTTTATTTCAGCGGATTGCTGCTGAAGCAGGGAATACCGGACTTTAACCGGATCATGAGCGGAAACGTGGAGCTTGCTCCAGGCATCAGGAAACTGCTGTCACTGCTTGAGCAAACATACCGTTGAATATTATAGCTTTTAGTTAAAATCAATTAAAAAGAAGCACACACCGCATATCGGCGTGTGCTTTTTGTAATCTACATCTGTTACTTGCCTTGTATGCTCAGTTCGGCAAGATTGGGATTCCAATCTACTTGACATCCCAGCTGCTTGAACAGGGAAGCAGGCACCATGACGGCGCCATTTATCATACTTACCGGGCCGGACAATGCAATGGACCGCCCCTGAATGGCGGCTTCGGCCGAGCCGGATCGGAAGGTTACCGTAGTTTGGCCGTACTGAAGCCTGTAAGTAGTCCCCGCCTGATCTGAAGAGGCCTCGAGTGAACCTCCGAGCTCCTTCGCTACGCTTTTGACAGGTACGATGATCGAGTTATTCTTGTTGACTGCCGGGAAGGAGGCAGGGAGCAAGCTGCCGTTGATACGAATTGTGATCGGCCGCTGAATGGGAACCGGAGCGTATTCCATGCCGTCACCCGTATTTCGCGGGACGCCAACCTCGTTCCAATTGTTCGCACCCCAGCCGTATACCTGGCCTTTGGCATCAACGGCCAAACGATGGGTATCCCCGGCCGCTGCCGATGCAATCCTCTGCAGTCCTTTGACTTTAATGGCTGATCCGCCCGGTTTGCCGTCGTACATCCACACTTCTCCTTGCCGGGTCACCAGCAATGCATAACCGGGGGAAGCATAAACATTACGGACCTGAAGGGACGGCTGAATGCTGACTAGCTTTACATAAAGCTTTGCTGTGCCCGAAGAAGCTTGGATAGACCATTTCCATACCTTGCCGGAGCTGTCTACTCCATAAGCATCATAGGCATGCTGCGTGGAAATTTGCTTCAATGCCGGCAAACCCTGTATTCGGACCGGTACGGAGAGGTGGAGCTGATTCTCTGAGGTGTTCACCGTAAACCTCCAGACAGATCCGGCGGAATCCAGCGCATAGATAAAATCGGATGCCGACTGCAGTTGGACGATATTTTTCAAGCCATTAACTGAAATCGGCGGGCCCGAATCGCCTCTCTTCTGATCTCTCATCCACGCTTTAACGGACCCATCGCTTCCGAGACCAAAGCTGTACTTTTGCAGTGTCGTTACTTGCGAGATTCCGGATAAACCCGGGAGCGCTCGCGGAACCTGGGTTTCCCGGACGTAGCCCGGCCGTGATCCCCATTCCCATACCGTTCCGTCGCGTGCTACGCCCAGTTGGTAACCATACCCGTCGGTAGCTATCGAGTTCAATGGTGGCAGTGTGCTGAGCCGAACAGGTGCCGCCATGCTGGAAACCGCTGTGGTATCGGGAATCCCGAGTTCGCCCAATAAGTTTCTTCCCCAGGTCCACACCGAGCCGTCTGCCCTTAATCCGACAGAATAATAATTCCCGGCTGCCACCTGAACGAAAGCCGTTCCCAAAGCGGCGGTGCTGGAAGCTGAAGCGGCCGGTGACTCTGCAGAGCTGGAAGCCGATAACAGTGTTGCAGAATCCATGCGATCTCCCGGTTGAGTGGATGCTGCCGCAAGCGTATGGGGTGATACCGCCGCCATAACCACTGCAGATAGCAGCACGCCTTGCATGAAGCGGGAATATTTCATGATCATCCTCCGTGTTCTTTTTTCATGAATCTACTAATCAAGACGCAAGCAACATGCGGGAAGTTGCGCGACCCAAGCGTAATCTTTATCGGAAAAGATCCTTGTCCGGCCAACCGTTGCCCCGGCCGATCCCTACGCTTTATAATTCTATTTAATAGATTCTGGTGATCAGGAGGTGGAGATGATCGATCAGCAGGAGTTTGGAAGATACGTGCTTGGTTTGATGGATGAAGAAGAGGCTGAGGAAACGACGGGGCCCATTGAGGAAGATATGTATTACGGCTATTTTCAAATCTATATGCCCAGCGGGAATGGGTTGGAAGCAACGTTCACGCCGCTCGAGGATGGTGACGTCTACTTGAAGCGTATCCTCCCGATTTATGAAATGCTGGATCCGCAGGATTTTCAAGGGGAAGGGATGCCCGGTTATTTTAACGGGAAATCTGATCATGTATCCGAAAAGGAGCTTAAGGATCTCGGCAAAAGTCATATCCTTGGCTTGAAGCAGCTAATGGAGGATCATGCCGAGTTGGAGGAAGCGGTGGAGGCGTCGACATATCTCGGGTCCATCCGTGAAGTCGAGATCGTTTCCGGCAGCGAAATGGAAAAAATCCGGCAGGAGTACGATCCCGTTGTGCACGAATCGTTGTTCGAACTGATAAGCGAGCATACCGATGATAATGAACCCGTTCATGTTTTAAGCGAGGCTTATTATTCCATCGCCTGCGACTATTGGATTTCCTATTATCTTCAATGGCATCGGTACGGGCTTGACGGAGACCCGCTGGCCGCGTATTTCGAGCTTTACCGGCTTGGGTATTCGGCGATTTTTGCGAACGGGAAGCTGTATATCGGTAAGCCGTAACTGTATCATCGCTGCTGCATTTCCGAAGCAAAAAAGGCGTCCATCCAAGATGGCCGCCTTTTGTTCATGCTCGAATGATCAATTGGATATTCTATGTGCCTTGCGTCTCTTGAACAGCAGCGGGTAGAACAGGATGCCGCTGATGATCAATGCAATCCCCAGCAGGAAGGTTTTTAAATCCGCCGTTCCCGCCACGATAACCCAAAGCGAATACAATGCCGCAAGCACCGCGATGATGCCCTCGGTTACCCGTTCTTTGGAAGCTGTAAAGGTTTGTCCGGTCCAGATCAGCTTAATATGATAGATAGAAGCGATCAAATAAGGCACCAAATAGGCCAGTGTGGCGATATAGATGATGAAATCGAACGCTGCCGAGATCGAGCCGGAGATGGTGGACAGCAGCAAAACCTGACCGACCGCGTTTGAGATCCATAATGACGACTTGGGCATGCCCTTCCCGTTTTCCTTGGAAAAGGAAGGCAGAAATACGCCCAGCTTGGCGGCCTGAAACGGCACTTCGGCGCTCAGCAGCACCCAGCCTATGGTTGATCCGAGCAGGCTGATCAAGCCCAGCGCAGCGAGGAGCTTCCCGCCGATCGGGCCCATCACGGCAGAGATTCCGTCTACCAGCGGATTCTGGGAAGCCATCAGTTGGTCCTGCGTAAGCAGTCCCATCGTCAGGATGCTGATTCCGACGTAGAGTACGAGGGAGATGAGCAGCCCGGCTATGGTTGCGCGGCGGATGTCCTGCTTGCGGCGGGCGCGGGCGGCAAAGACCATGGCGGATTCAACGCCGATAAAAGCCCACAGCGTTCCCACCGCGGCTGCATTGACCTGGGAGAGCAGGCCTAGCGGTTCACCGCCGTCATCGGTACGCGGAGCTAGGAAAGGGCCGATATTGCTTTTTTGAAAAGCGAACAAAGCAATGATAATAAAAAGGGCAAAGCCCACCACCTTGGTAGCCGTAGCGATAAAATTTAACCGGCCCGCGCCGTTCATGCCTCTCAGGCATATTGCATGCGTTCCCCACAGCAGAAGCGAGCAGACGAGGAACGTCAGCACATTGCCTGCCTTTAACGTCAATATTCCGGTATCGACCCACACCTTATCACTGGTCAGCACCGGGAAAAAGGTCGATAAGTAACTGGCAAAAGTCGTGATGACCGCCACAAACCCGGCGATATTACCGACCCAATATCCCCATGTGGACATGAAGCCGGCCAGGACAGAGCCGTGCGACCCTTCCCGGAACAGCTCTTTCGCATAAATTTGCGGTCCGCCGCTCAGTTTCGGTTTACGGACAGCCAGGCTGCCGAAGACCAGGGCCAGCATAAGGACTCCAAGCCCTGTCGCCAGCCAGGCCAGAATGACGCCAGCGGGACTGGCCGCCTCGGACAGCGAACGGGGCAGCATAAAAATTCCGGAACCGACCATATTCCCCACGACGAGGGCGGTCAATATCCAGAATCCCAATTTGTGTCTGGTCATGATGTAAAACTCCTTTTGATCGAATAATGCCTCGTACTTGAAATACACTGACAAGTATTTATCATACACTTTCTTCTGGTAAAGCACCAGAGTAAATTTCAGGGGGCATTTTTATCCCGTCAAGCCCTCTGTAGGTTTCGCTTGTCCCTGCGGCGGGGAAGAATAAAGAAGATAGAATATAGATAGAACAATTTTGCAGAAGGAGCGTGGGATTACTTGAGAGAAATTCGGGAAGCGGGTCAAGGATTCGTGATGGTAGAGGACGAGCGGCAGGTGGCGGAAATCACTTTCCAGCCCGTGGATGATCAAACGGTCGTGATTGATCATACGTATGTGTCCGAAGAGCTGCGCGGACAGCGGATCGGGGACCAATTGGTCAAGGCGGTTGTGGATATGGCCCGGAAGGAAGGCAAAAAAATTATCCCGGCCTGCTCTTTTGCCCACGTTCAATTCAAGCGCCATAAAGATTATAGAGATGTGTGGCAGCAAGAAGAGCTCTAAAAAAACAAACCGAAAAGAGGTGGACCGAATGAAGCGAAAAATACTCGTTACCGGAGCAGCCGGCCGGATCGGAAGCTGTGTAGCGGATGGACTTCGGTCATCAGGACGCTATGACGTGATCGGGACGGATATCCGTCCCGATCCGGAGCAAGGAGTCAGTAAGCTGGATATTACGGATGGAGCGGCAGTGTTGGAAGCGCTGGAGGGTGTCGATGCGGTACTTCATTTTGGCTGGGCAAAAGACGAAGATGACTTCCTCGGCAAGGTGCTGCCGATCAATGTTACGGGAGCCTATCACATATACGAAGGCGCCCGAAAAGGCGGCGTATCCAGGGTGATCTTCGCCAGTTCCAATCATGCCACCGGTTTTTATAAAGTAGGAGAGCATATCAAGCCCGAAGATCATCGGCCAGACAGCTTTTATGGGCTTAGCAAGAGCTATATCGAGCTTCTAGGCCGTTATTATTCAGATAAGTATGGAGTTTCCTCCATGAACATCCGGATCGGCAATTTTCCCGGAGACGACCGTCCGCACTCGGACCGTACTGCGCATATTTGGATCTCCGAACGCGATATGGTGCAATTGGCCGAATGCTGCATTGAAGCAGATTCATCGCTCAAGTTTTTGACTTTGTACGGGACTTCTGCGAATGATGACAATTATTACGATATCGGTTATTTGCGCGAAAAGATTGGCTATCAGCCCAAGGACAACGCAGCGGATGTGCTGGCCCGGCAAGGACTGGATGAAGACGATATCAAACAGGAGGAAGGGGTATATCAGGGGGGTCCTGGGGTGAAGAAAGAATAGGAAAAATGGGAGAGAGTCTAAATACAAAGGAGTTACGCCGTCTGAATACGGTGTAACTCCTTTTAACGTTTCATTTACATTACATGCGGTTGTAAAGCGAGACGGAACGTTTGCCTAAGTAAATCAAAAAACTCCGCCTGACGGAACGTTATTCCGTTGACAGGTAGAGTTAGGAAATAAACAAAAATAGAGTTGCCAAAATTGAAGCAACATGATAAATTAAAATATGCATCAATTATCATAAAAGTTTTAATCAGTATTTCCTAATTATATATTACACCAAAACGTCAACCCCGTCAACCCCCATTTTTCAGGTGCTCACGATTATTTCGTAAAGGAGTGTTCTTATGAGTCAAGAACTTAAGCAGGAGCAGCAGCGAGTGAATCAGGTGATCGGCATCATTCAAGATCAGATCGACCAATATGAAGAGTCAACGGCCCGCCGCCGGCAAGAGGTCGTGGACATCCGCAAGCATTTCTGGGAAGATGTCACGGTGAACACGGACAACTTTGACGATTTTCTCGAAACGATTATCAGCTTGCGGCAGCAGTCCGAGGTCCTTTCGTTAAGCCAGGGAAGCCACCGCCAGGCCTCCAAGCGGCTGTCCCAGCTTCAACGCATGCAGGATGTGCCGTATTTCGGGCGCATTGATTTTGCCGAAGAGGGAATGGGCGATACGGAACGGGTGTATATCGGGGTTTCGTCCCTCACGGACGCCACCGGGGAAAAGTTCCTGATTTACGACTGGAGAGCTCCGGTGTCAAGCATGTACTACGACTGCACGCCGGGTCCGGCTGAATATGTCACGCCCGGCGGGCCGATCCAAGGCATCCTGGAGCAAAAATGGCAGTACATCATCCGCAGCGGAGTTATCCAGTCGATGTTTGATACCCGGCTCACCATCGGTGACGAGATTCTCCAGCAGGTGCTCGGTCAATCCGCAGACACGCACATGCGGAGTATCGTGGCGACGATTCAGCAGGAGCAGAATCGGATTATCCGCCATGACAGCACCCGCCTGCTCATTGTTCAAGGTGCGGCCGGGAGCGGCAAGACGTCGGCGGCACTCCAGCGGATCGCTTATTTGCTGTACAAATACCGGAACCGCTTGACCGCGGACCAAATGCTCCTATTTTCGCCAAACGCCATGTTCAAGAGTTATGTCTCGAGCGTGCTGCCTGAGCTTGGGGAAGAGAATATGCAGCAGGTCACTTTTCAGGAGTATCTGAACCACCGGCTAAGCGATTCTTTTGACGTCGAAGACCCGTACACTCAGCTGGAATACGTCCTTACGGCTTCGGATGACCCCAACTACAACGTTCGGATGGCGGGAATCCGCTTTAAGGCGACGAAGGCATTTTTTGATAGGATCCAATCCTGCCGCCAAGCGTTGGAAAAGTCCGGCATGGTATTCAGGGACATTTCCTTCAAAGGCAAACCGATCGCTTCAGCCGAGCAAATCAACGAGAGATTTTATCGTGAGCATACGACGCTTCGATTTGTAAATAGACTGGAAAAGTTGTCGGAGTGGCTGAAGGAGCTGGTCAAAGCAGCGGAGAAGGCTGAGCGGCGAAAGCCTTGGGTACAGGACGCCATTGAGCTGGTCAGCAATGACGAGTATCAGCAAGCTTATGTGCATCTTCGCAAAAAGCACGGGATGACCGAAGAATCGGTGGAAGATGTGGATCTGGAAGATGTTCGCAAAGAACTTGCACGCCGAATGGTCCGCAGAAAATTCAAGCGTATTTGGCAAAACATTCGGGAAATGGGTTTTATCGATATTCCAGCCATATATAAGCAAATGTTTGTTTCGCATTTGGCTGCCAGCGAGGGTGGTGGGGCGGAACTTCCACCGGAATGGAACGAAATCGGCGAGATGACGTCTCATTTGCTGGACGAAGGAAAGCTTCTGTACGAAGATGCGACACCCTATCTGCTTTTGAAGGAGCTGATCGAAGGTTTTCAGACGAATGTTTCGATTCGGCATGTCCTGGTAGATGAGGCGCAGGATTATTCGCCTTTTCAATTCGAGTTTATTAAAAGGCTGTTTCCGGCGGCGAAAATGACGGTGCTTGGCGATTTCAACCAGGCTGTATTCGCTCATGCCGACGGTACGGATGACTTTGGTATGCTGGCCGAATTGTATGGACCTGAACATACCGATGTGATTCTCTTGAATCAAAGCTACCGGTCCACCAGACCGATCGTTGAATTTACGCGGGCACTCATCCCCGGCGGAAACGAAATCATACCTTTCGACCGGAACGGAAATACCCCCGTGCTCACGAGTGTCGCCGATGCGGATCAGTTACATCAATCCATTCGGCAAAAAGTGAAGTCATTCCGGGAGCAGGGACACCGGACCATTGCGATTATTTGCAAATCTGCAGCCCAAAGTGCATCCGTATTTGAAACACTCCATGATATAGATGACATCAAACTTATCACAAGCGGTTCGATCGAATATAAACAGGGGATCGTCGTCATTCCGGTATATTTGGCCAAAGGAATCGAATTTGATGCCGTGATCGTCTACAATGCTTCGGACGAAGAATACGGAGAAGAAGGTTTGCGTCGATTGTTCTACACCGCCTGCACCCGGGCCATGCATGAGCTGCAGCTGTACAGCATCGGCGAGCCGAGCCGCTTTGTTCAAGGGGCTGCTGCATGGATTGCGAAAGATTCAATTTCATGAATTGAAAACTACCCCCATTTCATGTATCGTCTAACACAATGGGAAACGCTGCATGTTGGGAGGACCATACCATGACGGGTAAAATCGTTGTCGTTTTAAAAGCTGTCGTCATCCATCAAGGCCGTATCCTGATCCTCAAACGTTCCGGTTCAGACGAAGTTGACGCCGGAGGCTGGGAAACGGCCGGTGGGAATCTGGAATTTGGCGAGGATTTGGAAACCGCATTGATTCGCGAAATTAAAGAAGAAGCGGGGATTCACGTTCGTGTCGATCGATTGCTGTTTGCAACGACATTTTTTACGGATCCGGGCAGACAAATCGTGCTTGTATCATATTTGTGCGGCACGGATGAACCGCGTGTAACCCTTTCGCATGAGCACGACGAGTTTAGATGGGCCACGAAGTCGGAGCTCGTTCAGTATTTACCTGAGGCGATCATCAGCGACTTTACGAAGCATGGCGTCTTTGCGCTTCCCGAATTGGTTTAATTCCTTTATCAATGCATGGGCGGACGATCTATATCGCATCTTATCCACTCAACGCCGCTGTAGGAGCGAAACATATGTATACTCACAGAGCATTATCCAAGATGGATTTAACAGACATTTGTGGGTTCCCGCAAACGGAACAGGAGCTGCTGTATGTAGGTCCAAGTTTTATTTTTCCGCTAACACCAGAACAAATATCGCATTCACTCATGAACCGCTTTGAACCAACCGTCGTTATAGAAGAAGAATCCGGCCAAATCGTCGCTTACGCTAATTTATACAACCATAACGGTCATGTTTGTTGGCTTGGCAACGTCATTGTCTCACCAAGTCACAGGGGGCGAGAAGCCGGTGAGTTTTTATTGCATGCCATGATGCACAAGGCAAAGGAAAACTACGGGGTGAGGGAGCTCTTCCTCTCCTGTCATCACGCGAATTCAAGAGGGCTGGCATTTTATCATAAACACTTCTTCAGGCCATTTGATTTGAAAATTTCAAAATTAGCTGACGGCCGCAAAATCATCACGGTACAAATGAAAAGAAATCTGGACTGAGTTTCAACGATTTAGAGAGGCAGCCGATTAATTACTAATAGCGAAAGCCCGCTATGCAGCGGGCTAGTTATGCTTGAAGTTTATCGAATCCTTCGTTAATTCTCCTTCTCGGCCGCTAGTATCATTCCCGAATATTCCAGAGCCTGGATTCGGTATGTGCCGCCACTTTCCATGAAAATTTGCCTGTCCCCGAGCTTGTATTCCTTACCATCCGCCGTTTGTACGTGGATCCCGTCTGGACTTGGATCGCCAATGTCAACGATGTGTATGGTTGTGACGATCGGCCCCTGAACGATATCCGCTGTTACTCTCCCCAGCAAAACTAAAGGCACTGCAGCAAAAGCGGGTGTAACTACATGTGGAATGAAGACGCCGCTCCACAAGTATGGGGAAGTTTAACCATTCAAGGCGTTAAAGTGGAAAGTGAGCGGTTCAAATTTTACTCGGACTGGCTGCCTCTTGATTCCGAAACCGTGCATCCGGACCAGTTTCCCTTTATCCACGAGGGGAGGACTTCCCGCCCGCTGCTTGTGGAGAGCCCTAAGGAAACGGCCAACGGTTACCATGCGGTTGTACCCGGCCAACAGGTGACGGTGATCGGCCGGGCGGTTAACGGACATTTGGAGCCCATCCATCTGCCCGGCGAGGATGAGGACGAGCAAATGATTTTGGTTGGAAGCAGTTTAGAGGAAATGATATCCAGCGAAAAGAAAACGCAGATTGGGGTCCTCATCGCCGCGGGATTGGTCACATTGTTCTTGGTGCCCGTGATCATCGGCTGGATCCGAAGATGGCTTCGGAAGCTTCATGCTTTTAGTCATAGAAAGATTTGATGAATGACGAATCCTCAGTGAACCTGAATAACTACGTTAGTAAATCAATGATCTGAATAGAGTATGCCGAAAGTCCGCGGAAACCGCGGGCTTTTTCGATTGCTTTAATACTCTTAAATTCCTTTCTTTCAAGATTAAGATTCGCTAAAGGTTGTTCTCTTAATCTATAGATACGCAAGGGACAAGGCATAACATATACATGACCAAAACGGATGCGGGAAAGGAGGTGAGTTTCTTGAAAAAATCCTCGTTACTTACCGGTATTGTGATCGGATCGGTTTCTGTCCTTCTCCTTGTGCTGCTTATCAAATTAAGCCTCTTTATTGGGCATGATGCGCCCGGCAGGAATGTGCATGGATTTGTTAAACAGGGACATCAAGTGTATCCGGGATTTAGTAGACCGGGAGAGCGCATGGAAGCGGAAATGAGCCCTGTGTGGACGGCACTTCTTCAGATCACCTTGATGATCGGCGGGATGCTTCTATTTTTGAAAAGCAAGGGAGGGCTCAAATGGGCCGGAGTCATTTTGGCTGCACTTGGCACACTCAGTTTATTCACCCCGCTATGGGGCGCGATTATTCTGATCGCCGCTTTCCTGCTATATAGAAGAATAAATAGCCAACGCAAATCGCCTATCTCTCAGGCGTATTCCGTGCCGCCGTTACCGCATGAGTTAAGCTCTGGCCGGGGACAATTCCTGGATGAATGGGAACGCAGACAACATAAGGAGGATTAATCATATGGGAATTTTTACGAGAATAAAAGATATTGCTGCAGCAGACATGCACCGGCTCCTGGATCAGGTCGAGGATCCCATAAGCATGGCGAAGCATTATATCAGGCAGCTCGAAGACCAGATCGATCAAGCACGGTCAGCGCTGGAAACTCAGATGGCTGCAGAGCAGCGGTATGATCTTCTGCTCGCATCAACCGCCGCAATCATCAACAAGCGTGAGCGTCAGGCGAAGTTCGCCGTTGAACGTAATCAGGACGACATTGCTGCGATCGCCATTCAAGAGAAGCTGCATCATGCCAAGCTGCATCAGACCTATACGGAGCAGCGCGAAACGGTCAGAAAACAAGCCGAAACGCTGCGCTCAGAGCTCAATAGGCTGCAGAAGGTGCATACAGAGCTCTCCGACAAGCTGACCTTTTTACTCGTTCGCGCCAATGCGGTGAATACGATTCGGGAAACAGCAAAGACCGCCCCATCCTCTGACATCAGCAAAATCTCGCGTGGATTTGAGCGGATGGAACAGAAGCTCATGTCCGTGGAAGCCGGGACTCTGGCCAATCCATCGGAGGACAAATTAACAGATTGGTCGCAGCAGCAGGAAGTTCAGGAGGAACTGGCCAAACTGAAAGCACCGAAGCAAAGCTGTTAATGCTGGAAGGTGGATGGTGTGTGGGCGGTTTACGCCTCAATCGCAATCGAGAATAGGCCGATTTATCCGAAAATCCTCGTTTCCTTGCGAAGCGGGGATTTTCATTTTATCCTTCTGCGACTACAGATGGATTTTTTTGTAATTTATATTGACCGAGAGGTCAGCATGCGGTATGATTTTGCTAACCAATTGGTCAGTAAAATGAAAAGAGGTGATGAGCCTGCCGATACAGCTCTATGAACGGGATCAGATTTTGCAAGCCTGCTTAACCGTGTTTGCCCGCAACGGCTACAAGAATACATCAACGGAAATGCTGGCGGATGCTGCCGGTATTTCCAAAGCTTTAATTTTTCATCATTTCACGAGTAAGAAGAAGCTGTATCTTAGCTTAGTTGACCACTGCTTCGAGAAAGTCCGTTCCGGCATCCATTACAATGAGTGGACGGAGCACACCGATTTTTTTGCAGCCATCACTCAGTTAAGCCGTGCGAAACTCGACTATTTTCGGGAGCACTCTGATGAATGGAAGTTAGTATATGAGGCGTTTTATGCCACTCCAGACGGCTTGAAGGAGGAAATCGGGGATAAGTACGGTCAGGTTAGCGAAGCCCGCCACGCGATGCTCGTACAGCTTTTTGACAAGGTGCAGCTTCGCGAAGGCGTAAACCGCAAATATGCATTTGAGCTCGTCATGGCAATAACCAGACATTTCGAAACGAAGTTTCTGAAGGAGACGACCGGTATGAGTCCAATTGATGAAGCCTATACCCGCAGCCTAATGGAGGAATTGGAAGCTTTTTGCGATATGATCCGATACGGTATGGAAAATTAAAGTGAAGAGGTGAGCGGCCGTGAAAGACATAACAAGCAGCGATTTTGTGGCGCCGGAAACGATGCGTGATTTCAATGCGTTCTACCAAAAGCTGGCCCAACGTCAGGAAAGGCTTTACCGGCTTGACGACTTTTTTGGCATGGGCGAAGCTTGGGTGGCTTTCCGGTATGAGGATGTCTCGGCGATTCTGAAAGATCCCCGGTTCCTCTCGGACCGGCAAAAGTACCCTTCACAGCAGAAAACTTCACCTGAGAACAGCTCCGTCAATGAATTGCTTGAATGGTTCAAAAATATGCCCAATATGCTCACCGTGGATCCCCCAGACCATACCCGGCTCCGGCGCTTGGTCTCCAAAGCATTTACGCCCCGTATGATTGAGGAGCTTCGCCCGCGAATCCAACAAATCGCTGACGAGCTGCTGGATCAGGTGTCCAGCCGGGGCGGGATGGAACTCATTTCTGATTTTGCTTATCCGCTGCCGATCATCGTAATCTCGGAAATGCTGGGGATTCCCGGTCATCATCAGGCTCGTTTTCGCGAGTGGACCCACAAGCTGGCCCAAGCCGCGTTGAACCCGGGCCAAGCAAACTTGGTTCAAGAAGCCCTTCAGGAGTTTATGGACTACATCAAATCATTAATTTCCGAGAAGAGAGAGCGCCCCGGAAGCGATGTCATCAGCGGTTTGCTCCAGGCGTACGACGAGGGAGATAAGCTCAACGAGAACGAACTGCTCTCCACGATATGGCTGCTCATTACGGCAGGACATGAAACGACCGTGAATCTAATCGGTAACGGAACCCTGGCGCTGCTTCAGCATCCAGAGCAAATGCGGCTGCTTCGGGAGGATCCGGCACTTCTGCCGGCTGCGGTTGAAGAGCTGCTGCGGTATGCGGGTCCGGTTATGATTACGAGCCGTTACGCGGACGAAGATATCGAGATACACGGCACACAAATTCGAAAAGGCCAAATGGTTGTAGTTTCAATGGCTGGAGCGGATATGGATGCAAGCCGATTCGATGGGCCAGAGCGGCTGGACATCACAAGACAAGAGATCGATCATTTGGCGTTTGGCAGAGGAATCCATCTATGCTTGGGAGCGCCCCTTGCCCGAATGGAGGGACAAATCGCGTTCGGCTCGCTATTACGGCGTTTCCCCAACCTGCGTCTTGACGTTAAACCGGAGGAACTGGCATATCATTACAGCACGCTGCGATCGCTCGTTAGCCTTCCCGTCAGCTTCTGAAGCTGTTTCATATCCATGTTAGAGGAAAGTCCGCGATATGCGGACTTTTTTCTTTACCCTCATATCTTGGATCAACTCGTCTGGAAACAGGCGAGTTTTTATTTTTGACGACGATAGCCCATAAAGGGCATCCATCCGAAGCATCACCGAGTTACACGGAAACTCTTTCCGTTTTTTTTGCACCTTCTATCAATTTAAGGTTCCTGTAAGGTTGGGATTAACATGCTGAAAGGTTCGGGATTTAACATAAGGATGTAAGTGATAAGGAACGAAAATACAGCACAACTGAAGGAGACACCTCATGAAAACGATACTGAAAGCGGAGAACGTCAATAAATCCTTTGGCACCAAAGGAAACCAATATACGGCACTGCACGATATCAACCTTAGCATCGATGAGGGAGAATTCGTCGGCATCATGGGACCATCCGGTGCGGGAAAATCCACACTGCTGAACATATTCTCGACGATTGACACGCCGACGTCCGGGAAAATCATCATTGACGGGCACAACATCGTGACCATGAATGAGGAGAAGCTGTCCGACTTTCGCCGGAATAAGCTCGGCTTTATTTTTCAGGATTATAACCTGCTCGATACGCTCACAGTTAAGGAAAACATTCTGCTTCCGCTGGCTCTGTCCAAAGTACCGGTGGCCGAAATCGAACGGAGGGTCCACGAGATTGCCGACACGTTCGGAATCCGTGAAATCCTCGATAAATACCCGTACCACATCTCGGGCGGACAAAAGCAGCGGGCGGCGGCTTCGCGGGCGATCGTGGCCAATCCGAGCCTGATTTTGGCGGACGAGCCGACCGGCGCGCTCGATTCGAAATCGGCAACCCGCCTGTTGGAGAGCTTGAGCAGTCTGAATCAGGCTAATCATTCCACCATCATGATGGTCACGCATGATGCGTATGCGGCGAGCTACTGTAAGCGGGTCATTTTCATCAACGACGGTCTACTGTTTAAGGAGCTTCATAAGGACGATATGTCGCGGAAGCCGTTTTTCGGGCAAATCCTTGAGGTACTGGCGACGCTTGGAGGTGAGGAACATGACGCTGTTTAATATCGCCGGGAAAAACATCCGGAATAACTTCAAAAATTATTTCTTATATTTTGCATCGATGATTTTCAGCATTGTCATCTATTTTACGTTCGTGTCGTTAAAATACGATCACACCATTCAATCGGCATCGGACGGGTCGCCGAAAATCAGTTCAGCGTTCAGCGGAGCGGCCGTCGTTCTGATCGTCTTCGTCGCCATCTTCATCTGGTATTCAAACTCGTTTTTCACGCGCAAGCGTAAAAAGGAAGTCGGGCTGTATTCATTGCTCGGCGTCCGCAAAAAGCAGATCGGCCGGATGCTCTTTTATGAAAATTTCCTGATGGGCGCTTTGGCACTGATCGTCGGGATTGCGCTCGGATCCGTGCTCAGCCGCTTTTTTGTCATGCTTCTGATGAAAGTGATGGGTTACGATGCTATGCCGAACTTTGCCATTTCGCCGGCAGCCGTCCTGAATACGATTATCGTGTTCTTGGTCATCACGCTGTTCACTTCGGTTCAAGGCTATCGCCTGATTTATCGGTTCAAGCTGATCGAGCTGTTCCGTGCGGACCAGGAGCGGGAGAAGGAACCGCGGTCATCGATGTGGATTGCGCTTCTATCGATTTTGCTTGTTGGTTTCGGCTACTGGCTTGCGCTGCAAAACATGCTGACGTCAGAGGCATGGAAGACGATCGGTGTGCTGATGACCCCGCTGGTTATCCTGGTTTCGGTTATTCTCGGCACGTATCTGCTGTTTAACACATTGACCGTTACGCTGCTGAAGCTCGCCCGCAAACGCAAAAGAACCTATTGGCAGGGACTGAACCTGATCGGTACTTCCCAGCTTTTGTACCGGATGAAAGGGAATGCGCGGACGCTGACGATCATCGCCGTGCTGAGCGCAACGACGCTGACGGCGGTCGGAACGGCATACAGCCTATATTATAACAACCGGATCAATGTGGCGCTGGCGAATCCGAACAGCTACATGTTTATCGGGGGGGACAAAGCGGCAGAGATCAAAGCGAATCAGGCTATCGAACAAGCTCCGGGGCACAAGGTGATCTACCATGAGTCGGTTCCTTTGCTTGAAGTGGATGCTGACACTACAGGTCTGGGGCAAACGGCCGGCTCCAATGAACAGACGTTTACGGTGATATCGAACCACACCTTCAACAAGCTGGCCAAGCTTCAAGGACGGGGTGACGTGCTCAGTCTTCAAGGCAGCGATGCCGCGGCTCTGGAGCCTGGGTATATGAAGGGGATTTCGCCGGCATATGAAGGATCCACCATTTTGCTGACTGGAAAGGGAATCCATGAAAACATCACTTTTACCGCATTGAAAACATACAGCATGCTGAACCTCGGGACTGTCTATTCAACCATAGTCGTCAGCGACGATTTGTTCGCGGCGCTCCAGCCGAAAGCCAAGAATTTGACCGTCCAAGCGTACGAAATTACGCATCCGGACAAGGCAAAGGAACTGACCAAACAATTGGAAAGCATACTGCCGGAGACAGCAGAGCTATCGAGCTTCTATGACGATTATGCACGGGGTATGGAGTCCACCGGGCTGATGATCTTTATGGGCGGATTCCTTGGACTTGTGTTTCTGGCGGCGACGGGCAGCATCATTTACTTCAAGCAGCTGACGGAAGCAAGCAGCGACAAAGCACGCTATTCGATTTTGCATAAAATCGGCGTCAAAAAGAGCGAGATCCGCAAATCGGTCGCCAAGCAGGTGCTGTTTGTTTTCGCCTTGCCCCTTGCGGCCGGCATTGCCCACTGCGCCGTGGCTTTATCGGCATTATCGAAGCTGATGATGACCAGCCTGGTCGTGCCTGTCGTCAGCTGCATGGGCATTTATATTTGCATTTATCTCGTTTATTATTTCCTGACCGTCAACAGCTACTACAAAATCGTTACGAATGTAAAATGAGGAGTGGATTGATATGAAAAAAGGACTCATTGCCATCGCGGTCATTCTGATCTTCTTGGTCGGATTCGTCGTATTCATCCAAAACGTGAATTTGAACCGCCTCGGCGCGCAGCAGTATTATGTGCAGATTAACCAAGACGGAAAGCGAATGGAAGACAAAACGGACAGTGGTGAGAAGTATGTCTATTACGAATACACTTTGGATGGTTTTAATCCAAGCGGGAAGGAAAAAGATCTGACTTTTACGGCGCATAAGGAACTGCGCAGGGACGCTTATTTGCGGATTTATGTAAAAGGGGATGAGGTTAGTTCCTACCAGGAAGTGAAGGCCGATGAACTGCCGGAAGGAGCGAAGCAGAAGCTGAACGATGCGGGGAACTAACCTCTCTGCGTGAACCACGATTTACAGTAAAACTCACAAAAGAGGAGAGAATCCAATGTATCGTACAACCTTAAAAGCCGTATCTCAAAAAGCGTTGGCCTATTCGCTGGCTTTTACGCTCGCAGCTTGCCCCGTCGCAGGCTCCTCTCAGGCGCTAGCCGACCCGGCGACACCAACTGCCTCGTTCGACGAATCCGTACAGGTACATGCTCCGGTCCAGTACCGGATCAACGCGCGGTTGGATGAGAACACGATGCGCATCCAGGGAAGCGAATCAGTCACCTACCGGAACCTGTCCAAGGATACGCTGCAGGAGATCGTATTTCACACGTTTGCCGATGCGAACCGGTCCAAAGCGACCCAAACGTCGATGTTTGAGCGAAATAATGAGGAGATCCGGAAGGGAAATCCGCAGAAGAAGCCGGAAGACTTTCTTGGTGGGATCGACATCCTGAGCTCCAAGGTCAACGGGCAATCCGCGGAGTTTTCAAACAGCAACCAGGCATTGACCGTTCAATTGAAGCAGGGATTAAAACCAGGCGAATCGGTGACGGTCCAGATCGGCTTCGATGTCAAGATTCCGTACGGGATGCAGCGTTTGTCGTATTACAAAGATATCGTGAACGGCGCGCATTGGTTCCCAGTTGCGTCGGTCTATGACGCTAGCAAGCATGAATGGGACAAAACGCCTTACAGCAAAACCTTCGAAACCGATTATTACGACGCCTCGGATTATGAAGTACATTTGAATGTACCCGACTCCTATCAAATCCTGATGCCGGGGACCATCACGACGCAGGAGGTTTCAGGGGAACCGGGGAGAAAAATGGTTAACGCGACAGCGGATAACACCCGGGAGCTCGTCTTTTTCGCCAGTCGGAATTATAAGGTGGAGAGTGTCACGCGTGACGGACTAACGGTTGAATATTATTATTTTGCTAATATGCCGGATAAGAAGAAACTTGTGGATGAGTACATCGACGCTGCTTTTGATGCGATACATTTTTTTAACGAAAAATACGGCAAGTACCCTTATCCGGAATTCCGAATTGCGGAATCTTATGTAGAGGGGGTTGCTGTTGAGTTTTCCCGGGTCATTCAAATGGGGCAAGTCGCTCAGAACAGCGATCCGGCGCATGATGACGTATTCGTCCATGAAATTGCCCATCAATGGTTCCATGCCCTGATCGGCAACAATTCGGAGAAAGAGTCTTTTTTGGATGAAGGATTTGCCGACTTCTCAAAAGCATATTTTGCGGAAAAACGTGGCGATACGCTTGGCGGGTTTCAATCGATCCAGATCGATGACTTGTCTTCCATAGACAAGCCGATTGCTTCCACCAATGAGGAAGCTCAGGACGAAGAGAACCCGGTCTTTTACGGAAAAGGACGTCAGGCAATCTACCAGCTGTACCGCATGGTGGGTGAGGACCCATTCGATGCGTTCATGAGGGAATATTTCAAACGCTACGAATATAAAAATGCCACGATCGACGGCCTGCTGCAGACGATTCAGGATACGCTCGGTACGGAAGCGCGGCAGGAAATGGACCGGGCACTGCATGACCCGAATTTTACTTTAAAGCCTGAATTCCGGTTGTCCGAGGCGGAAGAAACCGCCTATTGGCATGAACAGTTCAAAAGCATATACCATTCGTCTCTGTCCCAGGTACCTAATCTTGGAGCGGAAACCATGAGCCGCATCGTGGATAAAGCGCTTCAGGGCGAACCGCTGACGATCGTGATGAGCGACCGGGCAGACTATACCGCAAACAAGCAGGAGCAATCGATGCTGAAACAGTTGCAGGGTTCCCTGCAGTTGATGGGAATTCAAGCCGACGTCATTACGGAGCGTCAAGTTCTCAAGAAGCAAATGGAGAAGGAACTGGCCGCCAGCAACATTATCGCCATCGGCAGAGCCGGGTCGAACGGCTTGATCCAGGCGCTGAAACCCGGCATCATGCAAAACGCAAAGGCGATCGGGTTGAACTGGACAAGCTTGATGGGTCAAAAAGCGGCTTCAGGCGCGTATATCATCAAGCATCCTTATAACCAAAACCGACTGCTGCTGCATTTTTTCTGGAACGGAAAGGCGCTCAGCGAACCGGCTATGAAGGTTTATCCTGCTCAGATGCTAAATGCACTTAGCTTCAGCACGGATTACTACCAATATTATGTCATGGACCCGTCAGGCAAAATCACGTCAGACCGGAAAACCGCCAACCCCATGTCTAAGTTTTTCGCGCAAGAATGAGGCGGGCAACGTTTCAAAAAAGGACGGCGGCTTGAAAATAGAGTTATAGTAGATGGCAGGGTGGAAATGATGTAGAAAGGAGGTACTGATCGCATGCCGCAGAGTCAGAAAGTACTGATCGTCGATGATGAGGAAGATATCGTTAAGCTTTTGAAAACCGTTCTCCTGAAAGAAGGATTTGAGCATGTGTTTACCGCTTTTTCCGCGAATGAAGGCTGGCAGCAGTTTCAGGACAAGCGCCCTGACGTCGTCATCCTGGATATTATGCTGCCGGACGGAGAAGGCTATGACGTCTGCAAGCAAATCCGCAGCGTTTCGAATGTACCGATTTTTTTCCTATCCGCCAAGACAGAGGAAATCGATAAAATACTCGGATTTGCCATCGGTGGCGACGACTACATTACCAAACCGTTCAGCCCGAAGGAAGTGGCATACCGGATCAAAGCCCGGTTTCGCAGGCAGGAAGCTGCCTCTGAGGATGTGGAAAGAGAGCATATTGTGCAAGCAGGCCCGTTTGTGCTTGACGAGCAAAAAATCGAACTGAAGAAAAACGGCGAAATGATCGAGCTGAAGCCGAAAGAGCTGGGTTTGTTCACCCATCTGCTGAAGCACCCGAACCAGATCATCAGCAAAGAGAGCCTGTATGACCAGGTGTGGGGAGAGGACTCTTTCGGTTACGATAATACCGTGATGGTCCACATTCGGCGGCTCCGGGAAAAAATCGAAGACGATCCTTCCAATCCGCAGTACTTGGTCACGGTAAAGGGACTGGGGTACAAGCTGGCCCTGGAGGGCGCGAAGCGATGAAATGGAGGCTCACCGGAAGGTACCTGTCATCCGTGGTTCTCATCGTCGTCATCGTCATTTTTATGAATATCCTGGTTGTATCCGGCATTTATGCCAACCAGTTTGCCTTTCCTCATTTTTCTTTTCAAAATGAAAAAAACAATCCGGAAGCGATCACCCGGTCGTTCGGCAAAGAGATCATGTTCGCCGATTCGGGGATGACGGTGACCGGAGAGGGAAAGGAAATGCTTGACCGCAATCAGGCGTGGATCCAAGTTTTGGACGAGGACGGCCGGCAGGTGTACGGCTACCATGTACCCGCGGATGCAAAAACCAAATATACGCCGATGGATATGGTCCAGACTTACAAGTATATGGAAAAAGAGCTTATGTCGACCGTTTTTGTCGGGGAAAAGCAGGGGAAACAGCAGCGCTACAGCTATTTAATCGGTTTTATGAATACTTATATGGAGCGGAATGTCCTTACATATGACATTCGCTCCGTTGTACGCTTCTTCAAAATCGGAAGCTTGGCCGTCATCGGTGTCGACGGGCTCATCGCGCTGTGCATCGCTTACCTGTTCAGCAAAAGGCTGACCCGTCCGCTTCGTACCCTGATCGATGCGATCAAGCAGCTTGCTCATAAAAAATACGGGATTCATTACGAGCCCAAAGGGGTATACAAGGACGTGTTTCATCATGTCAACCTGCTGAGCGCGGAACTGAAAGCGAGCGAGGCCGAACGTAAAAAGCTGGACCGCATGAAGGAAGAATGGATTGCAAACATCACGCATGATATCAAAACGCCGCTGGCTTCGATCCAAGGATACGCCGAAATGATGAGAGACAAGGATTATGAGTTTACGACCGGAGAAATGCAAGATTACGCTGAAATCATTGAACGGAAATCCCACTACTTGAAAGACGTTATCGAGGATTTGAACCTGTCCACCCGCCTTAAAAACAAAAATATCACGCTCAACCTGAAAAGCGTCAATCTGGTCAGCCTGGTACGCAGCGTCGTCATCGATGTGCTGAATGATCCCCGCTACAGCGGCCGGAACATCGATTTCAGCTACAGTGAAGAGACGATCCAGGAAAAAGTGGACGACCTCCTCATTCGCAGGGCAGTCAGCAATTTGATATACAATGCGATGGTTCACAATGATGAGGATACGGTCATTGAGGTGGGGGTTGCAAGAACGGCGGGTTCGGTGTCGATTATCGTAGAGGATCATGGGAAAGGCATCCGTGAAGAGGAACTGGAACGGATTTTTGACCGCTATTACCGCGGGACCCATACGGGCGAGCAGCATAAAGGCTCCGGACTGGGTATGGCTATTTCGCACGATATCGTCAAGGCGCACGGGGGAGAGATCCGCGTCACCAGCGTGCTCCATCAAGGAACGAGGATCGAAATCAGGCTTCATCTGCTTGCAGAAGTTCACAGATCCGATGAGATCTTATAATATAAAGACGACGTTTCAAATCGACGACCTCGGTTTTCGCCTGGCTCGTTCGGTTTTCTCTCAACAGGCGGGAGAAGGGCAGTCATTCGGATAGGTAGCCTGCCTCATTCAAATCATAGAAGAAGGGCCACCCTTTGCGGGCGGCCCTTCTTCAGTTACCGGCGGCCGCGAAAGGTCCGCCGCAAATCATCAACCCACTGCTCAGGAACTTCCCACGGTATAAAGTGTCCTCCTTCCTCATGGGCTGTAATGTTCACATGGTTGTACCACGCAGCGCGGTCGGTCTTGAGAAA
Source organism: Paenibacillus sp. XY044 (assembly GCF_002257645.1). Taxonomy (GTDB): domain Bacteria; phylum Bacillota; class Bacilli; order Paenibacillales; family Paenibacillaceae; genus Paenibacillus_AQ. Next base: position 1,432,305 of record NZ_NQMO01000001.1, read on the forward strand.
ATGATCGACGCGTTGATCGGTCGTCACGCCGGGTGGATTTTCGTAGCCGACGAAAGTGATGCCGGTCGGCGCTTCAATAACAGGCTGGCGTGGATGGGAGGGCTCCCATGGATACCGGTTGTTATTGGCATACACACGCATTGACGTTTCGATGGCGTTATTGACCCAGAAAATCATAGCGTGCGTAAGCAAATCATCTTTGGAGAACACTTGTTCAATGCTGCCTTTGTTGTCGCTCCACTTGATCCAGCGTTCGAGGATCCAGGCGAGCATGCCGACGGGGGAATCACCGAGTCCGTAAGCGAGTGTGCCTGGATCCAGAACGTGCACGGCAAGATGCGAAGCAAACCGGCGATCCAGCTTCAACATTTGATGGCGGATCTCTCCAGGCAGGTCTTCCGGAATCGGTCGTCCGCCGGCATAATCCCAGGCGCGTTCCCCGTTAAAGAAGTCCAGTTTGAGAGCCGAACCGATATGAATTCCATAAAGCTCGGCTCCGTATTTATGCCCGAGTTGACCGGTAACCAGCGCGCCGACATCGCATCCGGCAGCAGCATACTTCTCGTATCCGAGAATGTCCGTCATAAGGGTGTGCCACAGATCGGCCATCTTCCAGAAGTTCATGTCCGGATGGTCGGGAAGCGGAGCAGAGAAGCCGAAGCCCGGCAGGGATGGGACGATGACGTCAAAAGCGTCGGAGGGATCACCTCCATGCGCGCCCGGGTCCGCGAGCGGATCCACCACTTTGGACCAATGCCAGAACGTCCAGGGCCAGCCATGGGACAAAATGAGGGGAACAGGGTTTGGCCCGGCTCCGGGCTTGCGCATAAAATGGACAGGCACACCTTCGACTTTGACTTGGTAATGCTCATAGGCGTTGATCGCCTTCTCGGATTTACGCCAGTCGAATTCGTGAATCCAGTATTCGACGAGCGTTTTCAGATCATCGCGGCGTACGCCGTAGTAACCGTCTTCATTGCCGGCATCGAGGGGCCATCTGACAGAGGTAAGACGACGGTTCAGATCCTTCAGCACTTCGTCGGAAACATGGATGGGACTTGCTTTAAGCGGAAAAACGGCATGGGACATAGTTTATCCTCCTCTGACGTGATATGGAGCTGACGAAAAGGCGCACGATCAATCGAAAAATCCGCTAAGCGTCGCCGGCAATCTCGACCAGCCGCCTCAATGCCGGGATGGCGCCAGCTATCGCCTGTCTCTCTTCAGGCGTGAGATGTTCGGCAAAACCGGCAATCCGTCTGATCCGTTCCTGGCGCCGGGAATCGATCACGTTAGCTCCCTGGGGGGTAATATGTACGAGAACTACGCGCCCGTCATTCGGATCGGACCTTCGTTCTACGAGACCGTCCCGTTCCAGCCGGGTTACAATTTGCGTGATCGCCGACTGGGTAACCTGCTCCGTAGCGGTCAGCTCCGTCAGGCGCATCGGACTGGTTTGGGTCAGCGTGTGCAGAACCGACAATGTGGTAAAACTCAGCTTATCAATGGAAGGCAGGCGGATGTTAATTCGGGTCAAGTTTTCAATCACTTTGACGAAATTAGCGACATCCAGTTCATTGGCGTGATGTTTATTTTTCATGTCTTGATTATATAATCAACTTATATAAATGTCTAATATAAATGGGATGGTTGAAATGTGGATGTGAATGATTTTTGTGGATTCGCATCATAATAGCAGGATGAAAGCAGGATCTGCTCCAAACACCATGATGAAACGAGTGATGAGGCTTGAGATGGATATCCGCGGCATGCCTCCTGTTCATGCTGCTGCAAAACCCGACTGCAGATCAAGAACAGGCACTGGATAAGCTCACAGTCACCCATGAAGGAAAAACGATATCCGTACTCAAGCGGGATGCGCACGCCTTTGGGGTTTTTCCACTATTGGATAAGGAACAATATAACGAGTGGGTTAACGAACTGGACCGGAAAACCTATAAAGAAGCGCAAAACGCCAGATTTGATGCCAGCGGGCGCATTGTCGAGGGGCAGAACGGGTATAAGCTTGACCGCAGGGCCTTTTTAATGAAGTATTATGCGTATCTGTACGAGACGAGCGGGCCGGCCGTGATTGAGGTTCCGACCTATCCGATATACCCGAGAGTCGATACGGAACTGCTCGCTTCCTTGCGTTCCAAGCAAATCGGTTATTATATTACATATTACAACGCCGGCAACCGAGACCGATCGCATAATATTGCCCTGGCGGCCGAAGCGATTGACGGTACCGTTATCTTTCCCGGCGAAAGGTTTTCATTTAACAGGGTGGTTGGCATACGAACGACGGGAAAGGGATACCGCCGGGCCGGTGTCATTGTACGGGGCGAATTATCCGAAGGCGTAGGCGGCGGCATCTGCCAGGTGTCCTCGACCTTGTTTAATGCCGCCGATCGGGCAGGGCTGAAGATCGTGCAGCGGTATTCCCACAGCCGTCACGTGCCTTATGTCCCTTCAGGCCGAGATGCAACGGTAAGCTGGGGCGGACCGGATTTCGTATTTGACAACGCGTACAACCAGCCGGTCCTTCTGCGCGCATTTGCAGGTGGAGGCAGCATGGGCGTGTCCATTTTCTCGTCAGACGTCATCGAATACTTCCCGAAAAAGGTCCCGAGCATTTCTAATCATCTGCCTGAAGAAATACGCGACATTTCCGCAAGCCCGACTCCAAGCCCCGAGCATTAAAATTAGGCCGCAAGCTTACAATTGACACGATTTTCACTTCCCCCATATCCAATGAAGTTAACTGCTCAGGCTCCGCAGGGCACGGGCAAATCCGGCGATGCCTTGTCCAATGCATTCCGTCTTTGCACGCGCGAACGTAAAGCGGACATATCCGGAATCGGAACCGTATACGCTGCCAGGCACAAATACGACACCGTTTCGGATCGCCGCTTCCAGCAGCTTCGCATCGTTTACTTGAGGAGACAGCTTGCACCACAAATGATGTCCGCCTCGCGGAATATGGAATTGAATCAATCCCGGCAGTTCCTTTTGCAGCGCTTCGATCAGAAGATCACGTTTATACATCAGATTTGCACGCAAGCGGCCAAGATGAGGTTCAAAAAAGTCCGATTCCAAAAACTGCGCCGCCACCTGCTGGGGAATGACACTAAGTCCAAAATCCATCTGCTGCCTGGCATCCGCCAATCTCTGCACGACGGAATTGGGGGCAACCATCCAACCGATTCGCAGTCCCGAAGCCGCGATTTTGGAAAAAGATCCGATGTAAATGACGGAACCGGACGTATCGGTCGATTTTAAAGGCAAACGCGATAAACCTTCATAGTCGGTTAGACTGTAAGGATCGTCTTCGACGATGGGCAGTCCCAGCTCGCTTGCGATATGAAGGAACTTTAGGCGCCTTTCGCCAGATAGAAGCGCCCCCGTTGGATTTTGAAAATTCGGAGTAGTAAAGATCATCTTGATCCGGTGCTTCTGGTACAATGCACGAATATCTTCCGGTCTCATGCCGTCTTGATCTACGGGAAGCCGGAAGATTCTTAGCCCAGCCGACTGAAACATCGGCAGCGAATAACAATAGGAAGGGTCTTCGATTGCGACGGCGTCACCGGGGGACAGCAGGCATTGCGTGATTAAAAATAAGGACTGCTGAGATCCTGACGTAATCAGGATGGACGATTCCGTCGCATGTACTCCGCGGTATTCGGCCAAATATTGAACCAATGCTTGCCGAAGCGGGGTATATCCCTGCGGGTTGTCGTATCCCAAATACGAAGCATATTGATGGCTGCTCATGATTTCACTGATTTCTCGGGTCGGGGCCAAATCCGCCGCAAGTTCTCCGCTCGCAAAATCGACTAGGGAAGGATCCTGGTTCAGGGCCTCCCGAATTCTCCGGAGAAAAGGAAGGTTCGGAAGAAAGCTTCCGCCTTCGGCATACCTGTTCCAGTTCGGTGTATGTTTAGGCGAAGCGCCCCATTTGAATTGGCTCACCCGGGTTCCGCTGCCGGAGCGGCTTTCGATAATTCCTAGCGATCGGAGTTCCGCAAAAGCCTGCACGACCGTGCTCCGGTTTACGCCGATCTTCTCGGCCAGTTTCCTTTCCGAAGGAAGCAGGCTGCCGGGCGGAAATTCTCCGAACGAAATTCGCTGTTCGATGTGGTCGGCAATTTGCTGATACAGCGATTTTTTACTTTGACGGTCAAGTATCCACAATGTTTTCACTTCCTCGAAAAACAATTGATCGGCTCATTTTGATCATACCTTCCAATATATCTTATTTGCTTAACCATTTCCGTCTTTTTCCCGCCGAAAGTATTGCGATTTATTGAACATGGCCGGTTTATTTATTGAAATGGATGGTCCGGGAACGATTTCAATGGCTGGTGTGCTCACGCCCGATGGTGATTATAATGAAACTGCATCAAATCTACTAGACGGGCGGGTGAACAGCATGGTCTGGCTTATGGTTCTTGCCGTGATCGTTTTAATATGGGGACTCTTCGCAACGATGAGAATTGGACAATCCCAAAGCAATAAAGAACAAAACCCACAATATTTCCAGGATACGGGCAAAAAATGGTTTAGGCTTCTCGGCTTCTATTTAATCAGCATCGTTGCAGCAGCCATACTTATCATGATATTGATCAAATAAGACAGCATGAGCAGATGAACAAATAAATGTAAAATATTATAAATAAAGGTTGTTAATGTTATTCGAAACGGATATACTATCAATGTAAGCGCTTGCTTTAATAGATTGAGACTTCTAGATTTCCCTGCCGTTGTACCAATCCAAGCATAAAGCGAGGTGATTTCCGTCCCGATGGCGGGCTCTTTGATGATACAGCGATGATCTTCCTTAAAGTGTCTGTGACGTTTTCCCAATATGATGAGGAGGGAACAAGATGCTGAAAAAAGGATTATTCGGAATCATCATGATCAGTCTTATGATAGCTTTATTTCCTGTCAAACAGGCGAGTGCAGCTCCGAACTGGAAGCTGGTATGGAGCGATGAATTCGACGGAACTTCGCTGAACCGTTCCAATTGGACTCCGGAGATCGGCACCGGCAGCGGCGGATGGGGAAACAACGAGCTTCAATACTATACGGACCGGTCGCAGAACTTGCAGGTTACCGGAGGAAATCTGGTGATTACGGCAAGAAAAGAGTCTTACGGCGGAATGAATTACACCTCGGCACGAATCAAAACGCAAAACCTGAAAACTTTCACGTACGGCAAAATAGAGGCAAGGATCAAGCTGCCTTCCGGGCAAGGCCTGTGGCCGGCGTTCTGGATGCTGGGCAGCAATATCAGCACGGTTGGATGGCCATACAGCGGGGAAACGGACATCATGGAGCGGGTCAATAACAATCCCTACGTTAACGGCACCGTTCACTGGGATGCGGGTGGGCATGCGGAGTACGGCAGAGTATCGGGCAACCTCGATTTTTCCCAATACCATGTGTACAGCGTCGAATGGGATGCGAAGTGTATCCGCTGGTTCGTCGACGGGCAGCAATTCAATGAATTCTATATCGAGAACGGCACCGGAAATACCGAGGAATTTCAGCGGCCGTTCTTCCTGCTCCTGAACCTTGCGGTCGGCGGCAACTGGCCGGGTGCTCCGAACGATTCGACTCCGTTCCCGTCCCAATTGCTCGTGGACTATGTCCGCGTATATCAGGACAATGGCCAGTCCAGCGCGATCAGCAACGGGGTCTATACGTTGGCCTCCAAGGCGAGCGGAAAAGTGATGGATGTGGTCGACGTGTCCATGGCGAGGGGGGCCAAAATCCAGCAGTGGACGAATTATACCGCCAGCAACCAGCAATTCCGGATCGAAAGCACGGGTGACGGTTATTACAAGCTTACAGCCGTACACAGTGGCAAGGTGCTGGATGTCCCGAATTCGTCAACGGCGGCCGGTGTCCAGCTGCAGCAGTGGGATGACAACGGAACGAACGCGCAAAGATGGAGCATCATCGATGCAGGAGGAGGATATTACAAGCTGGTTTCTAAAGTTAGCGGGCTCGCCGTTGACGTATCCGGTTCATCCACAGCGGATGGTGCGGCCGTTCAGCAGTGGACGGATAACGGCACGGATGCCCAGAAATGGGCCTTAACCAAAATCAATTAAGGCTCGATCAAGCAGTCCTCTTTCGGACTGCTTTTTTTGTACGTGGCTGCTGAGAAACGCCTTTCATCAGATGCGCAATCGATAATAAACCTATGGATTGTTGACATGCTATAATACGAAGAGATTATGATGCGAGAGGGGTTCGAAGCATAGGGATTTCTCTTGCAGTCAATCATGAGAACGAACCCTATTCCATTTTCGATCTAAAGGAGAGTAAGCACAAATGATCAATAAGCTCGGTCAAGTGATGCTGTATGTGAACAATCAAGATCAGGCAGTGCAATTTTGGACGGAAAAGTTAAGTTTTCGTGTCATTTCTGAAGAAAACAATGAACACATGAGATGGATCGAAGTGGCCCCGGCCAAGGAGGCAGGCTCCAGCATCGTTTTGCACGATAAGGATACCGTCGCGAAAATGTCCGCCGGCGTTAACCTCGGCACGCCTTCTTTAATGTTTTTCACCGAAGAGTTGGAAGCGTTGTATCGTGATTTAACCGATAAACAGGTCACGGTTGGCGAAATCGTCGAGCTGCCTACGGGCAGAGTGTTTAACTTTGCGGATGACGAAGGAAATTACTTTGCGGTGATGGAAACAAAATAACAGCCGCATGATACGGCCGGATGTACGGGCGATGGAAGCGATCCATCGCTCTTTTTAAATAGTAACGACATGGCTTCTTTGATTGGCTGGGGCAAAAACAAGGAACAAATCAGAAGCTTCCCGTTACAACCGGAAACATTAGAACAACAACCGCTAAAACATTTCATGCCAAGGAGATTGGAAGACATGATGGAACAACTCAAATCTTGGGCCAGACAATTAAAAAGACAGGTATTCGTACTCTATTTCGCTTATCGGGACAAACGCTCGCCATGGTATGCAAAGCTATTTTCTATGTGCGTCGTTGCCTACGCATTCAGCCCGATCGATTTAATACCGGACTTCATACCCGTCATTGGCTATGCGGATGATTTGATTCTGATTCCTCTGGGCGTGTTGGCTGCGATCAAAATGATGCCAGAAGAGGTCATTGAGGACTCCAAAAAGAAAGCGGATATACGCATGAAACAAGGGAAACCGGCAAATTGGGTTGCAGGCGGCATCATTATAATCCTATGGACAGCTGTGATTGCAGCGGTATTGATTTATCTGTACACCCATTTGATTGAACCTCTGTGATCCATTGAGGGGCCCAAGGGCAGGCTCCGGATTCCTGATAGATCGGCGGTTTGAAGTATGGCACAGCCCCAGTGTATTTATGTCGCCCCCAACTTTTCCCGATACTGTGATGGAGTGCAGTTGTATACCTTGCGGAATTGACGGGCGTAATAGTTCTGATCCCGAAAACCGCTTTCGAGCGCAACCTGGGAAATGGACAGGCCTGGATGGCGCAGCAGTGTGCACGAATAATCCAGCCGCTTGCGAATGATGTAATCCATCGGGGTTGTGTGGTAGTTGCGTGTAAAGACGCGCTGAAACTGACGGGTGGATAGAAAGGCCTTGTCCGCCATCTCTCGCAGGGTGATTGGCTGGAGAAAATGCTCCTCAATGTATGTGACGGCTTCACCGATCCGCAGCGCCTTGTTATCTTCCGGTCCGCTGCCGATCTGATAATAACGGGAAAGCAGGCTGACCAGGGCGGTAAAATAAGAGCGAATCATTAGACGGTATCCTTGCGGCCGCAGTTCATATTCGGCCAAGATTGAGTCCAGCAACCGGGTCGCTTCTTGCAGCTGCGCTTCATTCAAAGTCAGCATGCCCTTAAAGTTCATTTCCTTGCGATAGAAAGGTTCGATGTAGAAGAGCGCCTGAAAGCCCGGCATCAGTCTCAGCTCGGATAGCTGCAGCAGCTGCTCGGGCTGGAACATGACATTGATATATTCGATACCGTCGACGTTTTTGTATCCATGGGAAACGCCGCTGTGAATGAAGAATACTTGGCCGGCTGTAACGGGGTATTCCCTCCCCTCAATGATATGAACGGCGCTGCCCGCCAAAATAACGACGAGTTCGGAGAAATCGTGGCTATGCACGAAGAATTCGTGGGTTAACGGACATTTTTGGATGCGGAAAGTAAATCCCGGCTCGAGCCCGATATCCATTGCAAACAGTCTGGTCATCATGTCCAAATTATGCTAAACATTGACGGCATCGTCAAGGCGAAGATCGGTGTCCCGCGCTACCATTAAGTTTACGGGCCCATGCATCGCATATAGATCATACATAGGCTTAGGGAACATCAATGGGGAGGTACATATGGATATTTGGTGGAATGAAAAGACGAATCAACCCGTGAAACCAGTTATTCTTTTTCTGGGAGACAGCATTACGGCCAGCGGTCATTATATCCGGTACACCGAAGCTTGGCTGCGGCAGCACCGGCCGACATTGGAGGTAAAGATGCTTCCGTGCGGCGTACCCAGCGAAACTGTGTCGGGACTCAGCGAGGTGGCACATCCGTTTCCACGCCCGTGCGTACACAACCGGCTCCGGGTCGCGCTTGAGACGGCGTCCCCCGGGATCGTTGCCGCCTGCTACGGCATGAACGACGGAATCTACCATCCTTATTCACAGGAGCGTTTTGCCGCCTACCAAGCGGGAATGCATCGTCTAGTCGAACGCAGCCGAGGGGCAGGAGCAAAGGTGGTGCTGCTGACGCCGCCGCCGTTTGACCCGTTCTCCATGCATGCCGAGCTTCAGCCCGAAGACGCACCGGATTTCAGTTATCTTGCTCCTTTCGAAGATTATGATCGCGTTCTGGACCAATACGCCGCGTGGCTCCTGTCTGCTGGCGATGTGGCCGACCAAATCATCGACTTTCGCGGTCCGCTGCTGGATCATATAAAGCATCAAAGAGCGCTGGATCCAGCCTACATCTCCGGAGACGGCATTCATCCGAACCGTGGCGGCCACTGGGTCATGGCCCGGACGCTCCTCAAGGAATTGTTCGGCGCTGAACCCGGTAACATTCCCGACGTGGATGCGGTTTGGAGATCGCTGTCAGAAGAAACGGATTGACACATAAAAATCAACCGGATTATAGTTAGGTCACTCCAATATACGCAGGGAGAGAGGAACGATGAACTTGCTGCAAATGCTGCGGACACGGAAATATTTACAGCGGATTTTGCTCTGCTTTATGCTCGTTGTCGCCACGCTGGCGGTGGCCTCCCTATTTATGAACGCCGTCGCACGCGACAAGGTACTCAGCCTCCAGAACGAAGCCGACCGCAAGCTGCTGACTCAAATCAACTATAATATCGAAAACATGAACGGCATCGTTAAGGACTTGGCGGTATCCTTGTATAACGACGAAGAGCTGATCGCACTGAAATCCGGAGCGGATTACAAGCAGAGCATTCTGAAGATCGAACGTCTGAATCAGACGGTTGCGGCGTCTCCATATCTGCACGCAGCCGTCTTTTACAATGGGGCGCAGCACCGGTTTTTCTCATCGCTCAATCATGATATGGACAACAGGCTGCTGTATCAAAGGCTGGCGGATTATATGTCGTCCCGCAGCGACCTTCCGAAGCTTCAGCTGATTCCCATGGATCTGGACGGCCGGAATGAGGGGATTGACGTGTTCGCTTTTTTCATTTATGACGGGCCCTCCTTAGGTTCGGTAAATGACAACGTCCGGATTTTGACGGTCAAGCCGGGATGGATGCTGGATAACGTGAAAGCGCTTAATCGTGTTGCAGAGCGGGAGAAAGATATGCTGTTCGTGACTGATGGCGACGGGCGCATGCTGATCTCCAATGACCGGACGCTCCCGGAGGGGCTGAACGTAAAAAACGATTTGCTTCCGCGGATCAATGCATCCGTGAACACGCTGGACTCCTTTATCTATAAGCACGGTCCGTATAAATACAAAGTTACGTATTTGAGCAAAGGACTGAACAACTGGCAAATCGTCAGCCTTCAGAATTATAACGACGTGCTGGGCAGCGTCCGGCAAATGAAGTGGACGGAGATGGTCGTGACGCTGTCCGTCGCGGTACTAGCCGTGCTGCTGTCCATATTCTTTTCTTTGCGGCTGTATAAGCCGGTCGGTCAGCTGTTGACACTCGTACCGCCGCAGCGGCGCGATGCTCCTCCGGCGAAGGATGAGCTGTCAATCATCGCAGCCAACGTAACGGAAATGATCGGTAAGTTGAAGGGGCTAGAGCAGGAGAGGGCATCACAGTGGAACATCGCCAAGGTCTATCATCTGCGGAGCCTGATCGGGCTCAGCGAAGGCGTGAACGAACTGGAGTTTCAGCGGATCCGGGAGCAGTATGGAGTCGATATCACTTATCCATCACGGCTCCGGCTGGCTCTAGTCCAGATTGATGACGTGCAAAGCCTTGCCCGCGGCCAGGGATCGCAAGCGGAATCGCTGCTGTATTTCGCCATTTCCAATATTGGGCAAGAGTTGTTTCGCAAGCAGGGATCCTGCGAGGCCGCGGATATGAAAAGCGGGCATCTCGTCTTTATCGTCGGCGGCGAATCGAAGGATCTTGTTTCGCTCGCCGACCGCTTTCGGGAGCTTCAGCAGACGATCCTTCAATATTACCGGGTCACCTTCACGGTAACGCTGAGCGACACTTTTGAAGATTACCGCGAAATCACGATGCATTATAATCTGGCTGTTCGCCACGCCAATTACCGCATGGTTTTCGGCAAGGGTGCGGTTATTGAACCGGAACGGGTTCGAAGCAGTGAGGTAAATGATACGTTCCACATCCCTCAGGAATTGGAGCGGCGCCTAACGGAAGGATTAAAGAGCGGCGATCTGGAAGAGACCGAGCAGGCGATCCGGAACTGGAAAGAGCTCATCGGCGGATTCAGCTTCGAGAATATGTACTCCGCACTGCTGCATCTGGCAGTCACGCTCAGCAACACGCTGGGTGAGATGAACCATCATAATCTGAACCCGGTATCGGTCAATGTTCAGGCCATCAACCGGCGAATTCTTGAGAAAGAAACCTTGGATGAAATTGAAACCGTGCTGCTCGATGTTGTTCACGAGGTATTCGAACAGCGCCGGAACGGGCGCGAAGACAAGAACAGACTGCTTGCCGATACCGTAAAGGAAATCATCGACAAACACTTTGCCGACCCGGACCTCAACGTGCAGCGGATCGCTGACATGCTGAAGATGAGCTCGGTCTATATTGGTCAGGTGTTCAAGGCGCAGGAAGGAACGACGGTTGTCGATCAGATTAATGCCACCCGTCTGACTGAGGCCCGGACGTATCTGGAACAGCAGGAGATGACCGTAGCGGAAATTATGGAAAAGGTCGGCTTCGGCAACGAAAGCTATTTTTACCGCTTATTCAAACGACGTTATGGAACCACACCCAAAGAGTACCGCCTGAAATCGGCCATCAAGAGAAGCATATGATTATGATGAAGACCCGCCCTGGAGACTTCCTCCCAGGCGGGTCTTTTTCATGCCAAGAAGAGACGGCAGCCCTGTAAATACAGGAATCCGGCATCTATACAGCCCGCCAGTACAGTGATCCTGCAATTGTACAGTACGCAGCAGTAAGGGGTTTGCGTTATCGTTAGACGTGCAAAGCCTGACACGAGGCAGAGTGCATAGGAGGAAAGGGGCTTATGATATGTTGAACAAGGTTTCACCGGCGGGTGACGCAGAAAAGAGCCGGATGGCGCCAGCACCGGGGCAATCCGGGCCATTACCTTCACCGGACGTTCCGCCAAAACAGCGCAATAACAAATCGATCATTCGGAAGGAGCTGCGCCATTTCCGCAATAACCGGGAGCTTTTCCTGCTCTCATTGCCGGGAATATTGTATAAGCTGATATTCGCCTATATTCCGATGGTCGGGCTCATCATCGCCTTCAAAAACTATCGGTATGATCTGGGCATTTTCGGCAGCAAATGGGTGGGACTGGAAAACTTCCGTTATTTATTTTCTACTGATACCGCTTGGCGGATTACTCGCAATACGGTGCTGTACAATGCTGCCTATATCGTGGTTACCACCGTGGCGGCACTGCTGTTAGCCATCCTGATGAACGAAATCAAGCAGAAATGGAGCAGATTTTATCAGACCGCCTTGTTTCTGCCGCATTTCTTGTCCTGGGTACTGGTCGGTTATGTAGCGTATGCCTTCTTGAACCATGCCGACGGGTTGATCAACCGTACCCTGCAAGCGTTCGGGATGGATCCGGTCAGCTGGTATCAGAATGCGGCGCCGTGGCCTGTCATACTCATTGTGGTTCATTTATGGAAAGCCGTCGGGTTCAATACGCTGATCTATTTCGCCGGAATTTTGGGGATCAACGGAGAATACTACGAGGCGGCTCGGATCGACGGGGCGACCAAATGGCAGATGGCCCGAAAGATCACCATTCCGCTGCTGTCACCGCTGGTCATCATTCTGCTGATTTTGTCCATCGGCAACATGTTCCGCGGCGATTTCGGACTGCACTATTTCATTCCGAACAACTCGGGCTTTCTGTACGGGTCCACCGACATTATCGATACCTACGTGTACCGCGCTTTGCGGGAAATCGGGAACGTCAGCATGTCGGCGGCTACGGGCTTTTACCAGTCGGTTGTTGGCTTCGTACTGGTTCTGCTGGCCAACGGGATCGTGCGCAAAATCAATCCCGACCATTCCTTATGGTAAGGAGGTGACGTAAAGGTGACTAAAACATTTGAGCTGTCCAAAGTATTGATCAACCTGTTGTTTATCATCCTGTCCATCTTGGTCGTGCTGCCGTTTCTGCTCGTCATTGCCGTGTCGCTCACGGACGAAAAAGCATTGTCCCGGGACGGATATCAATTCATCCCGAAATCGTTCAGTCTGGAGTCATACCGCTATCTGCTGGATGCCCCGGATGTGATGATCAAGGCATACGGGGTTACGATCACCGTGACGGTGATCGGATCGCTCGTCGGTCTGCTGTTGACCGCGATGACCGCTTACGTCATTTCCCGGCCGGATTACCGCTATAACCGGATGACGACCTTTTACGTATTTTTCACGATGCTGTTCAGCGGGGGACTCGTTCCTTCTTACATCCTCATGACCCAGTACCTGCACCTGAAAGACAGCCTGCTGGCACTCATTCTGCCAGTGCTGCTGTCACCGTTCAACATCATGGTCATGAAGGGATTCATGTCCAAAATTCCGCTGGAAATCATCGAATCGGCGAAAATGGACGGGGCGAGGGAGTTCCGGATTTTCTTTCGCCTCATTCTTCCATTGTCCACGCCGGCCTTGGCCACATTAGGCCTGCTGATCTCGTTCTCCTATTGGAACGACTGGTTTAATGCGATGCTCTACATTGACGATCCGGGCAAGGTACCGCTGCAGCTGCTGCTGGTCCGGACGCTGAACAGCATTGAATTCATCACGACGAATACCGAGTTTGCGTCGCAGCTGGGCATCGACCTGGCGAGCTTTCCGAACAATTCCGCCCGGATGGCGATCGCGGTGCTGGCCGGAGGGCCGATGCTGGTCATCTTCCCGTTCTTCCAGCGGTTTTTCGTGAAAGGGCTTACGGTTGGCTCCCTCAAGGGTTAACATACAAACAACGATTATAAAAACAGGAGGTCACACACATGAAGAAAAAGTGGTTTGGCGTGCTGGCGTTTATTCTGCTGGCAGCGACCGTCCTTGCCGGATGCGGCGGCGGAAAAAGCGCGGACGGCGGCGGAGAGTCGGCCGGAACGACCGATGCGAAAAACGAAAGCGGTCTCAAGCCCGTCGAGTTGACCTGGTATTATCCGCTGTCTCAGCTTCAGCCCGATCAGCAGAAGGTACAGGACGAAGTCAACAAAATCGTCAAAGAAAAAATCAACGCCACCGTCAAGCTGATGCCGGTCTCGATTGGCGATTATGTGCAGAAAATGAACACCGTGCTTGCGGCGGGCGAGAAGTTCGACATACTCTGGACCGGCTACATGCTGAAGCCGGAGGAGCTGGTTCGTAAAGGGGCCATACAGCCGCTCGACGATCTGCTGAACCAATACGCGCCGGAACTGAAATCCGATGTGCCGCAGGTAATGTGGGACGGTCTTTCCGTCGACGGGAAGATTTACGGCATCCCCAACCAGCAAATCAACGGTTCCCGCTACGGATTTATCGTGCTGAAGGAGCTTGCCGACAAGTACAAACTTGACACCTCGAAGATTAAAAAGATCGAGGATATTGAACCGTTCCTGAAGCAGATCAAGGATAACGAACCGGATATGATCCCGTTCGGCGTGTTCGGCACCGATTTCATCAACCCGCAGGTGCACGACGACAAATACTGGATCGTGCCGGGACTCGATGACCACTTCTACATCAAAACGGATGACCCGACGTATACGCTCTACCGTTATCCTGAAGAAGAGCTGAACAATTTCCGCCTGGCCAGCAAATGGTACAAGGAAGGCTATATTTACAAGGACGCGGCTACCGTCAAATCGGGCGACTTCAAAGGCAAGATCGCGGTGGATTACCACATCGTCCTGAAACCGGGCGTCGAAGCCGAAATCAAAGCAAGGAACGGCGGTCACGACGTGGTTATCATCCCAATCAGTAACTGGTTCTCCAACGGCTACTCGGCCACCACCAACCAATCGATCAGCCGCACTTCGCCGAACCCGGACCGGGCGATGATGCTGCTAAATCTCGTGAACACCGACAAGGAATTGTACAATCTGCTCTGCAACGGCCTGGAAGGCGTTCATTACGAGAAGCAGACCGGCGAATACATTAGCGCCCTCCCGGATTCCCGCTATAAGCCGAATATGGACTGGGTGTTCGGCAGCGTATTCAATTCCTACCTGAAAGAAGGCCAGCCGGAGAACGTCTGGGAAGAAACGAAGAAGATCAACGTAACGGCCGAAATCAATCCGGTCGGCGCCTTCAAATTTAATTCGGAGCCGGTCAGCACCGAAATCGCCAACCTGAACGCCGTTTGGGGCGAATACAAGCGTGGCCTCGTGACCGGGACGCTAGATTTTGACGAAACTTGGCCCGTGCTCTACGGCAAGCTGAAAGAAGCGGGCGAAGATAAGTACGTGGAGGAGGTGAAGAAACAGTTCGAACAATTCCTGAAAGACAAGGGGTTGAAAAAGTAAGAAGTACAGGAAGTACATTGGAAAGTATAGAAGCACAAGCGGCGCACGGATAACGGGGAGAAACCTGCTGTCATGGACGGCTTCATTGGAAGCATACGACGGGACCGAGGCCGTCCCTATTCCATGCTGAAAGGAAAGAGAAGCCATGGCAAAAAAACGGTTGCTCGCGGTACTCGCGGCCATCGTGCTGATCACGTTTAACCCCACTCCGCCGCCCGCTGCAGCGGATGAAGCCGTCGCCAAACCAACGGGAAAGTCGCTTTATGTAGCCACGAACGGCAGTGATACGAATAACGGTTCCAAAAACCATCCGTTTAAAACGCTGGAGAAGGCAAGAGACGCCGTCCGCAAGCTGAAAGCAGAGGATGGCCTGCCCGCCGGCGGCGTGACGGTATACCTGCGGGAAGGGCGGTATGAACGATCCTCCAGCTTCGATTTGAACCAGCAGGACTCCGGCGAAGCCGGGAAGCCGATCAAGTATACGGCTTATCCAGGTGAGAAGGTGGTCTTGTCCGGATCGAAGCGACTGGATAAATCCGCATTCGCGCAGGTCACCGACCCAATCATATTGAACCGTATCATCAGCCCCGAGGCGAGAGAAAAAGTGCTGGTGGCCGACTTGGCCGGCCTTGGGATTACCGATTACGGCGAGCTGAGCCGCCACGGGTACTTTCTTGCCAACGATCTGAGCAAAGTTCCGCCGATGGAACTGTACGTCAATGGACAGGGCATGACCTTGGCGAGATGGCCGAACCAAGGGACGGTACAAATGGATGAGATCATCGATCCGGGCCCGACGCGGAAGGATCCGAACGGGGAGGTACATACGCGCGGAGGAACCTTTTCCTATACGTATGACCGGCCACAGTACTGGACCCAGGCGGACGATATTTGGCTGGACGGAATTTTCGGCTACAGCTGGGAATGGTCCTACAACAAAATCGCCTCCATTGACACGACTGCCAAAACCATCACCCTCCGTTACGGAGAGATGAGCGGTTTGCTCAAAAACTGGTATCCGGATTTTCATTTTGCGCAAAACCTGCTGGAAGAAATCGATATGCCGGGCGAGTACTATATCGACCGTCAGGCGGGGAAGCTGTATCTTTTGCCGAACGCCGAATTTACAGCGGCGAACCCGACGATCGAGGTTACGATGCTGAAAACGCCGATGATCAATGCGCTGAACGCTTCGTACATCGACATCTCCGAACTGGTCATGGAAGATGGGCGCGACTCGGCAGCGGTCATTATGGGTGGCAGCCACGTACGTATCATGAACAGCGAAATCCGCAATTTCACGAACAGCGGCGTGCTGGTCAATACGCAGAGCCGATTTTATTACAATGATTTTCAGGGCGTGCCGGGAACCGACCATGCTATCGTCAGCACGCACATCCACCATATCGGCGGGACGGCGGTCACGCTGACGGGCGGTGATAAGACGACGCTCCAGCCGGGAAACAACGTCGTGGAAAATTCGCATATTCATGATTTTGCTTATTACCATAAAGCATACAATCCCGGCGTTCTTCTTTCCGGTGTCGGCAACCGTATGGTGCATAACGAACTGCATGACGCGCCTCATCCCGGTGTGCTGGTTTTCGGCAACGACCATGTCGTGGAGTATAACAATATATACGATGTCTGCAAAACCTTCTCAGATCTTGGGGCGATCTACATGAACGCAGGCGAAACTCCACAGCAGCGGGGGACCGTCATCCGAAGGAACTATTTTCACAATATTGGAGAAAGCAAGGCCGGTGTGGAGGGCGTCTATCCCGACAATTTCACCATGGGGCTCCAGATCGACGAAAACATTTTCTATAAAATGGGCAACTCGGCGATCAAGAACAACGGAGGCGCGCATATCCAGGCCCGCAACAATATTTTTGTGGACAGCAAGGTTCCGTATGATTACGCGGACATCTACCTTGGGGATCAGCCGGACAATCAAATCCCGAAAAACTACATGCCGAAATGGCAGGCGTTGTTCGCCGCAAACAACGATTTTGTCGGAACGCCTTATTTGACGAAGTATCCCGAGCTGGCCAACTTCTTTACGGAAAACCGCTATTATCCCGATACGAACACGTTCCAGGGGAATGTCATCTACAACCCGACCATTCCGCGCAGCACGACGACCAATGCCAACGGAGCTTATGACAAATTCGGGCTGATTCAGTATGCCAATAACTTCGTTACGACGGAGGATCCGGGTTTTGTGGATCTGGCGGGCGGAGATTTGACGATGCGGCCGGATGCCGCCGTATTCAGCGCCATACCAGGCTTTCCTAAGATCCCGTTCGGTGAGATCGGTATCAACGGCAGAGCCGGTACGAGCACCGGGGAGGACAGCCATCCTGTTCAGGGGGTTGCCGTCTATAGCGAGGAAGTTACGGTGGACCGCTGGAAAACGGTCAAACTGCAAACCGCGGTCCTGCCATGGAATGCAGATCATCCGGCTCTGTCTTTCACATCCGCCAATCTCGGGATCGCAACGGTCGATAACGCAGGTGTTATTACCGGACAGTCTGTCGGCCAAACCGTGATCACTGTGGCATCTGTGGAAAATCCGCAGTTGACGGCTTCAGTCAATGTAACCGTTGAAGCCGGCGACGGCATTATGGACTACACCGATTTCGAATCCGGCGCAAATGGATGGCCCGTGGACGCCAACCGGAGCATCGTGAAAGTGGATGAAAACCGTTGGTACAAATTACTGAACGGCGCGTCCGCGCTGAGCAGCAAAAAGTTCTCCGATTATGAGCTGAGCTTTACGCTGAAGACGCCGGAAACTCTGGGTGATAACGCCACATTATACATTTTCGACCGTCAGGCAGGCAGCGGATCGAGCCGCATCGGGTACAAGACACGGGCGGATGGCACTTCTTCCTGGCTGCTGTACAACTCGGCGTGGACCGTCTTGAAAGAGGTCAAGATGCCTGAGCATGATTTGAAGCCGGGCACGGAATATGCGGTCAAAATGCTCGTTAAAGGCGGCGACATCAGCTTGTATGTGAACGGCCACTTCCGGCTGAAGGGCACCGATCCAGGGCACAACGCGGAGGGTCAGGTCGGTTTCTATGTTAACAACGTCAGCGACATGATGTTCGATGACATCCAGTTTAAGGCGCTGAACACCGATCTGGCCGGCATCATTCCGGCGGAAAGCCAGGTTCGGCTGGCTGCCGGAGAGAGCAGGCAGCTCCAGCTGGAATTTGATCCCGCGGATACGCCGGATTCAGATGTGACCTGGCAATCGGCCAATCCGGCCGTCGCGGAAGTGAACGATACAGGCATCGTCAGCGCCGTATACGAGGGCGAGACGGTTATTACGGCCGTCTCCAAGGTTAACCCGATGATTAAGGCGGACATGACAGTTACAGTCTCGAATGTGATGCATGAGACCGACTTTGAATCCGGAGGAAACGGGTGGCCTGTCGACCCCAACCGCAGCATTGCCGCCGATCCGGACGGGAACCACCGCTATAAAATTGTAAACGGCGCCACCGGCTTGTTGGATCGAGACTTCTCGTCCTATCAGCTTGAATTCAAGCTGAAGACGCCTTCCGTTATGCCGAACGACGGAGTTATGTACATTTTTGACCGCCAGGACGCCGCCGGTTCCACCCGGATCGGTTACAAAACAAGGGCCGACGGCACCTCGGCTTGGATGCTGTACGACACTGCATGGCAGAAGATCAAGGAAGAGGCACTGCTCGTACAAGACCTGCAGCCGGATACCGAATACAACGTCAAGACGGTCGTCAAAGACGGCGACATCCAGCTCTATGTGAACGGAGAGCTGAGACTGTCCGGCACCGATCCGGGTCACAAACCTACCGGAAAGGTCGGTTTCTATGTGGGTGGATTCGATTACATGCTGTTCGACGATATCCGTTTCTCAGTGGTGCCTTAAAGCTTTCCTGGAGTTGTAAGTTCTCTTCGGCGCTCTCTCCCTGAATGGAGGGGGCGCTTTTACGATTCCCTGTCCGGTGCCTAACCTAGTGGTTCAATGCAATTCACCGGACAATACCGTATATCTTGCATGGCATAATCGTGCTAAAACTGAGCAGCAGTGATATTCATGGATAATCGCTATTCACGGAATTTACCATGACATAACCAAAAACCGCCCCGAGGAGGGACAACATGATTCGAAGTATATTTCGAGCCGTTTGGAACGGTGAGGGCAGTCCTCGCTCATTTTTTCGAGCCCGAGAGAGAGAGCTTTCGCTTGCTGAAGCAATGAACCGGCTGCAGGTCGACAATCTAAGCCTTTTTGCCGATCGAGAACAGCTGTTTCTTTATTATGAATGTCTGAGCGAGCCGGTTCCCCCGGAATGCTTGTTGATTGAAACCGGACAGCGGCTTGCGGAGTGGCCGGGAGGCGCACCGGGAAGACGCTGGGTGCCGATGACGGATATTTTTCATTACCAGCGCCCCGTTTCAAATCCGCAGTGGGCCCGTGCCCACCATGACCGCACGCCGTACGGAAGAATGGCTCTGCTAAGGCCGGAACAAATGGCAAGATATGTGTATTACCATTATCAATATCAGGAGGAAAAGCCCGGAGACGGCGATAAGTACGGCATCATCGGCATGCATGAAAACCTGTTGTTTTTCTATTCCGAGCTGCCGGAGACGCTCACGCCTCCGCCCTATGAAGGCCGGTTGAAAACAATGCTGAAGCCCGAAAACTGGGCCGAGGTGATGGAACCGCATTTTATCAAGTGGGAGGCGGCTCCTGAAGGACAGGACATTTGGCGCAAGCTGATGCTTGTGCTTGAGTTACGCTCCCCGTCCGAAAGAAGGGGGGCACAACATGCGTGACTCGTTATGCCTGAACGGAGAATGGGATTTCATGCCGCTGTACGATCAGCCCCGGTGCCGACGCCTGCCAGGAAATATCGTGTACGATCAGCATAAGGTTCAAGTCCCATCCAGTTGGAGGCGGACCTATAAGCAGGGAAACGGCCGATTGTTCGGCGACATCCCTGATTACGAATACGTCCCAATGGACCTCTACGATTATCCGAAGGAATGGGACGCCGCTGAGGCGGGCGTGCTGCACCGGAGCTTCCGGCTTCCGGATCGCATGGCCGGGCAGCGGATCGTGCTGCGCCTGGACGGCATCATGCAGAAGGCTGTCATCTATTTGGACCGGGAGGAAATCGCCGTGTGGGAAGACGGGTATCTTCCGCTGAGGCTGGATATTACATCCCGGGTGCAGCCGGATCGTGAACATCACCTGCACGTCGTTTGCGGGGGGGTTGACCGCGTGACCCTACCATCCGGAACGCAAAAAGTAACCGGACTTACCGGTTCCTGGTTCGGCACCGTTAGCCGCGGCATATGGCAGGACGTTTACTTGGAGAGCTATCCGGAGTTGTCGCTGGAGGACGTCAACATTCGGACGTCTTTCCGGGAAGGGAAACTGCAGGTGCGAGCGGTTGTCGGAGGACCTACTGAGATGGAGCAGGGTACGGTTCAGGTCAGGCTTGTCGTACGGGAACTTGGCGTGCTGCGTGAGGATGAGCTTCATCCGCATCATGCTCAATCAACTTCGACTCCGCCGGATCCAAGCCCGGTTCTTGTGGCAAGTGCAGCGGCCCTTCCTGCTAACAGTGCCGATAACCGGGTTCTAACGTTATGCGAAAACGAATCGAACGGGACGGCATACCTTGCCTCCTTCGAAATGGATTGGCAGGACGCCCACTGGTGGAGCCCGGATTCCCCGTTCCTCTACCGGGCGGAGCTTGAGCTGATGGTGGATGAGCGCGTCATCGACAGCTCCCATGTACCGTTCGGCTTCCGGGAGTTTTGGTGCGAGGGACCGCAGTTTGTCCTGAACGGTATTCCGGTTAATCTGCGTGGAGATTCGTGGCATTTTCAAGGAGGGGTGCAGCAGACCGAAGCGTATATCCGGAACTGGTACCGGATGTGCCGCTCGGTCGGCGTGAACAGCATCCGGCTGCATGCCGAGCCCTACCCTGAGGACTATGTGCGGATCGCCGATGAAGAAGGCATGCTCATCGTGGATGAAACGGCGATATACGGCTCCGGCAAATCGATGCAGGCGGACCATCCGGCTTACCTGGAAAACTGCCGGAACCATGTACGCCGCCTCGTGCAGCGGGACAAAAACCATCCGTCCGTCATCCTGTGGAGCGTGCAGAACGAGATGCGCTGGGTCGACGGGCGCGACGGTTTCAAAACGCATATCCCCGGATTGATGGCGGCCATCCGCGAGCTGGATCCGACCCGCCCGATTCTTGCTGAAGGAGACAACCGTCTTCTGTCGAAAGAAGATACGGAGGTGGAGAGCCGCCATTATAATATCGACGGCACGATCGGCCAGTGGGACCGTGCCGTTCCGCTGACGTTCGGTGAGCATGGCGGATGGTGGTACATCTGCCCGCAGAACAGCAGCATGTACGTCGGCCTCCGGGCATACCGCGGGACGGATGAGAGCACGGCCGGAATTGCCGAGAAGGAGCGGCTGTTTGTAGAATACGCGCGGCGCCAAGAGGTGTCCAGCATTTCGACATTCAACTTCGCCCATTATTTTATGCGGGCTATGCCTGACCGCGACGTGATTCTACCGCCAACCGATCTCGGCCAACCCGGTGTAAAGCCGAAGCGGATCCCGGCCTATTCGCTGACCTTAAATAATGGTTTGCTGCCTGAGGACTACCCGTCCTATTCGCCGAATCCAGCCTTTGAGATCATGGCCGAGGCGTTCAAGCCGGCTACCATCATCGCGGCCGAATACAATCGCTGCTTTTATGATGATGCCCCTATCCACCGCAGCTTCGACGTGTACAACGATACGCTTGCCGCGCAGGATGTCCGGGTGGAATGCGAGGTCAGGCAGGAAGACAGGCTCGTATACGCGCAAAGCTTTGACTTCCGTCAAGCCCCGGCCGAGCACCAACTCATCCGAATGCAATGGATGCCGGAGGCCGTGGATACTGAACAAAGGGCTGAGCTGACAGCGAAGCTGACGCATGGCGGGAAGCTTGTGCATGAGCTGCATATCGAATACAGATTGGTTTCCGCCAGGCTGCGCAGCCTGGCGGTGGAAGTCGACCGGGAAGCATTCTTTTGGGGACCGGCCGGCGAATATGACACCATCCGCCGGATGATTCCTGAATGCGGAAGAATAGAGTGGGAAAGCTTGCCCAATCTGTCCGCGGGCAGCTTACTCATCATCGGCACCTATGCGGAGGATGCGGACAGTAAGCTGGAGATGCTGCTGAAGGCATTCGTTGAACGCGGAGGCCGTCTCATCCTGCTGGAGCAAAACCAGCTGTCGCTCGGCAAGCTAACGCTGTCGCGCAGACCCTTCTTTCGCGCGCATGCAGGCAGTTACAACCATCCCATCCTGCAGGGGTTTGGTGACGAGGATTTGATGTTTTGGCATGAGGAGCTGCAGGAAGAAGGACCGCTGCCGATCATTCATGCGGCCTTTGAAAAACCGGTTATCGGCGATTTCACGCTGCTGCTGGAATGCGGCGCCGGCGATTTCGGAGACGGCGGAGATTTGTGGTCGCCGCTGATCGAATACCGCAGCGGCGCAGGCATGTTTATCGCGAGCCAGCTGGATCTGATGGCGAACGTCGCGCGCGTTCCGCAGGCCTGCCTGCTGCTGCGGAACATGCTCGCCTACGCCGGCCGCGCGGATGAAGCGGGCGCAGGCGTTTCCGCCCGCACGGTCGCGCTGGTGCGCTCCGGCGGACCGGCCGCAGCTTTCCTCGACAAGCTGCGGCTGAACTATACGGCGCTTGGCGAAGCAGCGCCGTTCCTCGCGCCGGCGGGCGCAGCCGCCGCGCCAGGGGGTCCGGAGCCCGGCATCGCCCCAGCGCCGGACGCAGACGGGCATGGCCGGCGTGCCGCCATGCCTCCCGGGCAGGACTTCGGCCTGCTGGTGGCCGAAGCCTGCCTGCTTGAGGCGCCGGGAGCGGCCGAGGCCGTCCGGCGCCATGCCGAAGCCGGCGGACGCGTGCTCGTCCTGCCGGCGGAGGATCCGCAGCAGGTAGCGCTGGCGCGCCTGCTGGACCGCCCCGTGCGGGTGACGCCGCACGAGGCATATCACTTGGCGGCGAGTGATAACGCCGCCATGCGCGGCATCAGCCCGGTTGACTTGTTTGGCTTCGACAAGGTATTCTTGTCGCCGCGCGATGTGGTCAACCGGGTGCTGGCCACCCACAAGATCGAAGCACCCGGCACGGAGGTGCTGTGCCGCAGTATAGAAGGAACCGCATGGAAGGATTATTTCGTAAACGGCTATACCGCGGAATACAGCCGATTGGCGCTTGTGGAGCTTAATCGTATTAAAGCCGAATCTGCTGGGGCGTTCGTGATCGAAGCTCAAACCGGCTATGGGACCATCCTATGCTCCCAGCTGCTGCCCGATCCCGGCAGCGATAAGGCGCTGCGCTTGTATTCGCGCCTGTTCGCCAATCTTGGAGCTTCCTACGATGACAACTTGCTGAGGAGCGAGAAGGGGGATGCGCAATGGGCCGTGGAATCGGTGATGGCCCTGCCGTGTCCGCCGCATGTCGATTACGAAGCGATGAAAGCTTACCACACGGATCCCGAATTTTCGCTGAACAATTTGGGCGAAGGCTTGTACGGATGGATGCAGAAAAAAGAACGGCGCGCTCAAGACGGGATGCTTCGCATTGCGGAAGCTGGTGAAACGCCATGGTTTCTAAGCTGTTTCGTCCTGGTGCCCGGGGAGGAACATGAGAAGCGGCAGGGACAGCTCCGCGTAAATACCGAAGCATGGTTCGAGATCTATATAAACGGCGAAAGGGTCGCCAAGCCCAACCAGGAAACGATCCTGAAGGGCGGGTTGAACCGGCTGATCGCCATCGTTCGCGGGACACGGGGAGACCTTCTCTTTGGCATGACCTTCCTGAATTCGGACGGTACGTACATGAAGGATTTGGCGTTCCGCTTGACGCTGGATGAAGTCGAACCGAAGTAGGCAGGCATCCAAGCGTACTGCCGATTCAGCAAAATGCATTTTTATAAGGGGCTTATGTTCGAAGATCCCATACGAAACCCTCACTCATTCATTTTTTCAGGAGGTTGTTATGAACTGGAGCACAACGATCGAGCAAACGCTGATCACCACCAAAGCCAATATCGCCCGCTTTCAAGGTCAATTTCCGCATGTCAGCCATGGGGACGGTAAATATCAGCTGGTGAACCATACCGATTGGACGGAAGGTTTCTGGGCCGGCATTTTGTGGTTGAGTTACGAGTACGGCAAAGATCCGGACATCCATCGCGCTGCGGTCCAAAGCGTCCGTTCTTTTCAGGAGAGACTGCAGCAGGAAAGCCACCTGCAGCACCACGATATCGGTTTCCTGTACTCTCTGTCAGCCATGGCAGGGTGGATTGTCGAACGGGATGAGAATGCCAGGCAAACCGCTCTGCGGGCAGCCGACCTGCTCTTGAAACGATGGAGGCCGTCCGCACAAATCATTCAGGCTTGGGGTCCGGAAGGGGATCCGGATAACGGCGGGCGCATCATTATCGACTGCCTGATGAATCTTCCGCTTCTGTATTGGGCTTCCGAGCAGACCGGGGATCCTCAATATGCCGAGATCGCCCGTATTCATGCGGACAAGAGCAGGAGATTTCTGGTACGCGGGGACGGATCATCTTATCATACGTTCTACTTCGACCCGCAAACGGGAGATTCGATCCGGGGCGGCACGCATCAGGGCTACAAGGATGGATCTACCTGGTCCCGTGGCCAGGCTTGGGGCATTTACGGTTTTGCGCTGGCCTACCGGTATATGAAGGAGCCTTATTTTTTGGACACGGCCAAGCAACTGGCCCGTTATTTCATGGATCAGGTTCCCGAGGATCTTGTGGCTTTCTGGGATTTTGACGCCCCCCGGCAGGAGGGCGAACCGCGAGACAGCTCCGCCTCGGCGATTGCGGCATGCGGAATATTGGAGCTGGCGGAACATTTGGATGAATCGGACCCTGAGCTCGCTTCTTTTCAGGAGTTTGCGGAGCAGTCCGTCATCTCCATGGCGAACGGTTACTTCTCGGCCGGCAGCACGGCTGAAGAGGGATTTTTGCGGCACGGTTCCTACTTTGTCAGAGGGGGGATTTCGCCGGACGATTTTGTCATTTGGGGCGATTATTTTTTCCTCGAAGCCTTGATGCGTCTGGACCGCCGCTCGCCCGGCTATTGGTACGAAAGATCGCTCTAATAAAGGGCAAAGACAAAGTAGAACGGTGCAATCTTTAACGATTATAGTGATGATCGCTGATGGCGGCCTTAGTGCCGCCATCAGCCATTTTCTGAGCTAAGAAGCAAGTGGAGCCGAAATGCGCTTCAAGACAAAAAAGAGATGGGACACGTTAAAGAAGGCATCCCGCCTCCGATTTGCAAGCCCGAATGACTCGTTTACCTTCGAAATGTTTCCTATTTCGGCTTCATCCGTTATCCTTCAACCCGATGTGCCGTGCAACCCTTTCACCAAGCTCCGTAGATGCTTGATATAGGTAACTTAAAACGATGCGCTGCGTTTCATGGGATATTGCTTTCAGATCGGCAGCCAAGTTATCCACCAAATGCTCCTGCTGCGATGGTGAAATGGCGCGGTAAAACTCTCCGGCTTGGGTAAAATTGTCCGGTTTGGATATTTCGGTTCGTACGAGCTTGCCCTCCACGTATCTTCCGTCTCCGCTGGTCACTAAGGAAGCCGGGGACCAATCCTCCTGGTGGTTGATCGGAATGCTGCGAAAACCGGGACCTAACCGCCTGCGCTGGGAATCCCAATAAATGTTGGCGCGGCCCTGCAGCATTTTATCATCCGACAATTCGGCGCCCTCCAAAAGATTGGATGGGGAAAAGGCAATTTTCTCCACCTGCCCCATATAATTATCCGTATTGCGGTTCAGAACGAGGCGGCCGACCGGACGAAGAGGATACTGCTGTTGGTCCCACACTTTCGTATCATCCAAGGGGTCGAACGGAAGATGTGCCGCATCATCGGGATTCATCAGCTGCACATACAGCCCGTATTCCACGGTCTTGCCCGCGGCAATGGTATCGTACAGATCCTGGCCGGCAATGTCCGGGTTTTCACCAGCCAACCGGGCCGCCTCCTGCCGATCGATGTACTGCTCACCGGCTAAAGGCATCCAGTGGTATTTTACATAGGTGCGTACGCCCTTCGCATTTTTCCAAGTGTAAGTGCTCACGCTGTGACCCTTGATATGGCGGAGACTCTTCACCGTGCCTACGTCGGAGTAGAGCCAGACGAGAAAATGGGTGGATTCCGGCGCCCTGGCCACAAAGCTCCAGAAGCGTTCGGGATCGATCAGATTGTTTTTCGGCGAGGGGAGAAAGGCCTTGATCGATTCCGGGAACCGGACGGCATCACGAACCAAAAAGACGGGGATATGATTGCGTAACAAATCAAATACTCCCTGCTCCGTGTAAAATTTGGTGGAAAATCCCCGCACATTCCGGGAAGTATCCGGCGTGCCTTTTGTACTGACCGCAAGGGAAAAGCGCACCGTTACCGGAACTTGCTGACCGGGCGTCTGCAAGAAACTGAGCATCGTATAGTCGGCCATGGCATTGACTGTCTCAAAGTAACCGAATGCGCCAAAGCCTTTCACGTGAACAGGGCGCTCAATGATTTTTGTATGTACAAAGGTTTCCAGCGTTTCATGCAAAATGTTATCCTGTTCCAGAACGGGTCCTCGTTCGCCAACCGTCTGCGAGTGCATAACAGCAGGCAAATCTTTTGCCCATGGTAAGGACTGGTTTTCTTTATGTGGCCTCTGGTTCCCCGCATTTTGATCCGCGGGACCTGGTTGATGGTTCGCTGCATTGCTGGCTTGAGGGGTAGCGCCGTTCTGCTGGGACGCCGATTCCAACCGGAACCAGCCGTTCTCTTCCTTCATTCCTTGCCCTCCATTTCCATGACTTCTCTCCTATATGGTGTATGCGGGCTTCCAATGAAAATATGACCTTGTGGCTGTTGATGGTAAGGCTTAAAGGAACGCAGCGAGACGATCGCGATGATGAGGGGCATCCATGCTAATGCAGGTTTCGCGGTGCCGGGCATCGAAATATAGTCGATCAAAGAGGATCATAGAGCCGTCAGATCGATTGGAGGAATACGATATCATGATTCGTGAAGCGGAAGGTAAAGATAAGGAACAGCTGAGCAGCCTGTACAGGATGCTGGTTCCGAACAGCAAAAAAATGAACGTGCTGGAAGAGCAAATCGATAAAATTAGAATGGACCCTTTCAATTTTGTACTGGTCTATGAAGAAGGGGGAGCATTGCTAGGGACGCTTACGCTGAATATCTGTCTGCAAGCAATGCATGGAACGAGGCCGTATGGAGTGATCGAGAACATCGTCGTTCATGAGGACCACCGCAGCCGAAATATCGGCCAATCCCTATTACAATACGCTGAAGAATACTGCCGGTCTTTGAATTGTCATAAAATCATGCTGCTGAGTCATTCCAAAAGATTAAGAGCCCATCAATTTTTCGAAAGAGAAGGATATGACGGTTCTGTCAGCAAAGGCTTCAAAAAATACTTGTAAGGGTACATTCAGGGAGCCTAAGTTTAGGTTCGAATTTCCTCAATTAGAGAAGTGTTCGCTATAATGGGGTGACAGGCATCAGGAAAGGAATTTAATCATGAAGAAATATATCATCATCGGATCAGGCATCCTTGGTGCATCGACGGCCTATCAGCTGGCAAAAATGGGCGCGGAAGTCTTACTGATCGACCGCAAGGATCCAGGACAGGCGACGGATGCTGCCGCAGGCATCATTTGTCCATGGCTGTCGCAGCGCCGCAATCAGGCTTGGTATCGGCTCGCCAAGGCAGGCGCGGCCTTTTACCCCGGGTTAATCAAGGAACTGGAGGGGGAGGGGGAGACCCAAACAGGCTATGCGATGGTCGGTGCCCTTAGCGTTCACCAGGATCCGGAGAAAATCCGAAAAATGGAGGAGCGGGCTATGCAGCGTAAAGCGGATGCTCCGGAAATCGGCGGCATTACCGTGCTTTCTGAAGAAGAAACCCATCAATGCTTTCCGCTGCTGGAGAGAGGCTATCAATCGGTTCGGATCAGCGGCGCCGCCCGGGTCGACGGCCGAGCCCTGCGCGATGCTCTGATTCGCTCAGCCCAAAGGAACGGGGCCGTCGTGATTCACGGGGATGCGAAGCTTCGGGCTGATCGAAACCGAGTGATCGGGGTAACGGTCGAATCGGACGAGTATTTAGCGGACAGTACCATCGTCTGCGCAGGTGCCTGGGCGGGACAACTGCTGCAGCCGCTCGGTGTCCGCTTTAACGTCCGCTATCAAAAGGCACAAATCATGCACTTGCAGCTCAAGAATGGTGAGGGTACAGGCGCTTGGCCCGTCGTCATGCCGCCCTCGGATCAATATTTGCTTGCTTTTGACGAGCAGAAGATCGTGATCGGAGCAACTCATGAAAATGAAGTGAAGGGTTACGATACAACCATTACGGCAGGCGGCATGCAGGAGATTTTGAATAAAGGATTAACCTTGGCGCCTGGATTGGCAGACGGCATCTTTCAGGAAGTCAGGGTTGGATTCCGCCCGTTTACCTCCGATTTTCTGCCGGTCCTTGGTGCCGTTCCGGGCTGGAGCGGTCTGCTCGCGGCGAATGGGCTCGGCGCATCCGGATTGACGATGGGGCCTTATATCGGCTATCAGTTGGCTAAGTTGGCGCAAGGCATCGAGCTGGATATCGACATTAACGATTACGATATCCGCAGAGCCATTGGTGAGGGTTCATTAACCGAATCGTAACCCGAACGTAACCCTTCTTGCATTCTCCTTCTACTAAAATAGAAATGACATCTATACATATGAAATACGTCTCGAGCGACGTGTATAAAAAAAGGAGAATGATCCATGAAGAAACGGTTGAAGGTGATGATTGCGGCATGTTCGGTATTTGTGATCCTGTCTGGCTCCGCGCTGGCGATGTCGGCCGCCCCGCGGATTTTTATCAATGGTGCGGAATTTGCCAATACTTATCTGAAATTGAAGATTGAAAATGGAACCGCCATGGTCTCGCTGCGCGCGATCGTGGAGCAGCTGAAAGGCGAAGTGGCGTACAAAAGCGACGGCATTCATGTATCTTTGCCTGAGGCGAGCAAGCTGGCGCAGCAGGTGAACGGCTTCATGAACGCACTGCAGGCCGATACGCCCGAGGATGCCGCCAAGACCTGGATCCGCGGCGTCCAGAAGCGCAGCGGACCGATGCAGTACGCGGTCATGACTCCCGCGCTGCAGGCCAAAACCAAACAGCAGTTTGAGGACAATTTCTGGGTTACCGGGGGTTCCAGTCCTCATATGGGCACGGTCACCAACATGACGACCAAGACATTGTCGGACGACAAAGTGCAAATCTCCTTCGATTACCCGCTGCTGACATCCGCAGGAGTGGAAGGCACGGGCAAAGCTATGCTCACGATTGAGAAGGGGGTTGGACCTGCTGATGACCAATGGGCGATCTCGTCCATCTGGCTGCAGGATCCTGGTGATACCGGGCTTATGATCGGCGCAAATTAAGGCATTATCGAGAGCTCGCTTGATAGCGGGCTTTTCATTTTTTGCACATGAAGTTGTCCATTACCTATAACTGCGTCCTTTTTCCGTTATGCTGCATAAAACCCGGCTATTTTTCCCATCGTAAGAACAAGATCAAACATGTCGGATTCTGAGCAGGGGGCAAAGGATGGCACAGCAGCAGGAACGGGAACATTGGCTTGCACTCATCAAAAAAGGGAACAAATCATCGGCGATCGCCATGCTCGGCAATGCAGTCATCGCAGCAGCCAAGGGAGTCGGAGCCGCTTTGAGCGGCAGCGGGGCGATGTTTGCTTCGGCTATGCACTCGCTGGCAGACTGTGTAAACCAGGGGTTTGTGTTTGCCGGAAGCGTGCTTGCGGAAAGAAGGCCAAGCCGTAAATTTCCGACTGGCTTTGGTCGTGTCATCAACATTTTCTGCATGGTCGCCGTCATTGTCGTGACGGTCATGGCCTATGAAACGATCCGGGAAGGATGGCATTTGATTCATCATCCTGCCAAGGCGGGCGGAGCTTTTTGGATTAACGTAGGGGCACTTATTCTGAATCTGATTATCGATGGGGCGATTTTGTTTAAGGTGATGAAAGAAATCGCCAGGGAAGCAAGGATCGAAGCGTCCGGAATCTCATTAATTCCCATGGCATTCAAGCACGTATCGCGCTCAGCACCTCCGACGCGGCTCGTCTTTTACGAGGATTTGGTTGCAGTGAGCGGTGCGTTTCTGGCTCTCGTCGCTGTGGTGGTCACGACATTTACGGCATTTAAAGCGCTGGACGGTATCGTGACCGTGATCATCGGTGTGCTCATGGTGGCCGTGGCTTTCCGGGTAGGCTACGATAATATGGTCGGATTAATCGGTGTGGCCGCCCCACGTGATGTTGCGGAGAAGGTGTCGTCCATCATCATGTCCGATCAGGACGTCACCGATATTAACGGTCTGCGGATTATTCAGGAGGGCCGTTACTATCATGTGGATACGAAGATCGAACTTCGGAGCGGTTTGTCGCTTGCGGATGCCGATGACATTAAGTTCCGCGTGCAGGACCAGCTCAGCTCGGACCCGGATATTTCGGATGTCGTATTGGGCATCATTGAAGACAACGGTGTAAAAAACTGGACACCGGAGCATTTGAATGAGTTCTCGTAATCGATGAAGACGTTTTGAAAAGTCCGCAGACCGCGGGCTTTTTTTGTTTAGACTGCTCGATCCAAGAAGCGGTGGGGGAAAATTTTGTATATGTGGCTTAAATGTCTAGATCATGCTATTTTCCTGACTTGATCATCAAGGTTTGACGCCAGGCTACCGTTTAAAATATGGGACAGAGCCGGATGAACATAGGAGTGCCTGGTGTAACCGGTTTCTAGGAGCCAACAATTGAATCATCACGATTAGGAGCTGAGCATCGATGCAGTATACCAATCCCGTCATTCCCGGGTTTCATCCGGATCCCAGCATTTGCCGGGTAGGCGACGATTACTATCTGGTTACAAGCACGTTCGAGTATTTTCCGGGGGTCCCTATTTTTCACAGCAAGGATTTGGTGCATTGGCAGCAAATCGGGCATTGCCTGACAACGGAGGAGCAGCTGCCACTGGCTAATGCAGGAAGCTCAGGCGGCATCTATGCGCCGACTCTTCGCTATCATGACGGCATGTTTTATATGACAACAACAAATGTTAGCGGGATCGGAAATTTTTATGTGACCAGTCTGCAGCCCGCCGGCCCTTGGTCCGATCCGATATCCGTTGCGCAGAACGGGATTGATCCATCCTTGTTTTTCGATGAGGACGGACGTGTGTATTTCCAATCGACACGAACGGGTGACGAAGGTGACGGTATTTATCAATGCGAGATCGATAAGGATACCGGTGAGATGCTTACCGATAGCCGGTTGATCTGGAAAGGAACCGGAGGCGCTTATCCCGAGGCGCCGCATCTGTACAAAATTGGGGATCATTATTATTTAATGATCGCCGAAGGCGGGACCGAGTACGGCCATATGGTGACGATCTCCAGAAGCAGCGATCCTTATGGTCCTTATGAGTCTTGCCCTCATAATCCGGTTCTGTCGAACCGGAGCTTGAAAAGTACCATTCACGCGACGGGTCACGCCGATCTCATTCAAGCTCATGATGGAAGCTGGTGGGCCGTGTGTTTAGGAATCCGGCCAGCCTCTTATCCGATGCGCCACCATCTTGGCCGGGAAGTGTTTCTTGCCCCGGTGACCTGGACAACGGACGGTTGGCCGATCATCGGAACGAACGGCCGCATCGATCCCGTCATGGGAGCGCCGAAGCTACCTGCCGTTCTGTGGGACAACAAGCCGGTCAGAGATGACTTTGACGGATCGGAGCTTAATCTTGAATGGACCTTTTTACGCAATCCTTTGCCAGGCAGCTGGTCCTTACAACGCCAACCCGGATATCTGGAGCTTCGCGGAAATCAAACGACGCTTTCCGATACCGGCTCACCGGCGTTTGTTGGCCGCCGACTTTGCCATTTCTCCTGCCATATTTCGGCAGCGATGGATTATGAACCGGGCGGTGATGAGGAGGAAGCAGGGTTAACCGTTTATATGAATGAAAGGTATCACTATGATCTCGCCGTTACGTCAAGGGATGGGATCAAAAAAATCCGGCTCCGGCGAACCGTCGGATCTTTGCAAGTGGAAGAAGAACATGCGTGTCCAGAAGGGCCGATGGTATTGAAAATCGAGGCACAGCCTGAAAAATTCGTGTTTTATTACGGACAACCGGGAGCCGCGCTAACAGAGGTAGGTTACGGAGAGACTCACCTGCTTTCCACGGAAGTAGCCGGGGGCTTCACGGGGATATTCATCGCGATGTATGCGGCATCTGCCTACGAGGAGCCCGCTCCTGCGTCGTACGATTGGTTTGAATATGACCCGGTTGGCTGACGGTGGTATTCAAGCCGTTATTGCTGCACGCTTTTCCGGAATGCTTTGGGTGTCATGCCGTAAGTCTTTCTAAATTGGCGCGTCAAATAATTGCTGTCGTTATAGCCGCATTCGTAAGAAATTTCGGTGATCGATAGGTTGGTCTGTTTGAGCAGAATGCATGCCCGGTCCAGGCGAAGCCGCTGAAGATAGGCTATGGGCGATGTCAGATAATATGCCCGGAAGATCCGGTTCAGGTGCCGCACTGAAATCCCGGACTTATCCGCGATTTCCTCCAGGGTGACCGGTTCCAGGTAATGGTCTTCAATATAAGAGACCGCATTCGCCAGATGCATCAGATTGCTCTCGACACCCTGATCCTGGCGCTCATACAGCCTGGACAAGTAAACGGCAAGCTCCATAAACCGCGCTGCCAGCATCGTTTGGTATCCTTGATGACGATTGTGGTATTCGTCAATCATATTGGAAATGAGCGAAGCCACATGTTCGAGATTGGACAGCGGAATATTGAGTTTGCTCTCATACGGATGGAGATGGCGATAAAGCGGTTCCAAAATAAAAAGCGCCTGAAAGCCTTGCGACACCCTTAAATCCGGGCCGACATATTTCAGCATTTCGGGTTTAAACATGATGTTGCAAATTTTAAAATCGTACGGATCTTTATAAGCATGCTGCGTGCTGCCGTTAATGACAAACACGTTGCCTTTTTTGATAAAAGAGGCTTCATTGTTGACGATATGCGTAGCATGTCCGTTCAGTACGATCACCAGCTCGGAAAAGTCGATGTGCTTATGAAGCTGCATGTCTTCGTCATGACCACCATACTGGATGAAGAAAGGAAACTGCTCGTCGGAAGTAAACCAGTTTAAGTATACGTTGGTACTCAAGAAGGATCCCACCCGAAAATGTATCGATTGATGTCTATATCATCCTATAACCGCGACATAAAAATCAAGGTGTGGCAGCAGATTGCGAGCTACAATGGTTGTTGACCTGACCGGGAAACTTGTGGGGGAGGGATGTGCAAAGAAGATTTTGGAGGATGATTCGAAAACGTTTTACAAAAGTAACGACTGTAAGGGCGGTCTGCGTTTAAAGCAATCATTACAAACCGAATGTTGCAAACGCATTCTTTATGAAAAAAAGGGGGAACGATGAACATGACAGGTACAGCTGGAAAAAAATTCGGGGTAATACTTCTTGCCAGCATGCTGCTCATCTCGGCAGGATGCAGCAGTTCAGGGGGCGGCAAGTCGGCCGATTCTGCACCGTCTTCCGGCAACACACAGGATTCCAAAGCGGACGATACGAGCCCGATCACCTTTTCGTTTTTTGGGGCGGACGCGAGCCCGAACTGGAACAAAATGCAGGATGAGGTAGGGCAGGAGATCACTAAAAAAACAGGAGTGACCCTGAACGCAGAGTATGCCGTATCCGGCGCGGGTGCGGATAAAATTTCCTTGATGGCGGCGAGCGGGGATTTCCCTGATTTGATCTATGCCAAAGGGGATGTCGACAAATTGGTGGAAGCCGGAGCCATGATCGACCTGACCGATTTGATTGACAAGTATGCGCCCAATTTGAAAAAGGTATATGGCAAGTACATGAACCGCCTGCCTTACAGCAATGACGACAAATCCATCTATGTCATACCCAGCAACGCAGCTGTTGATCAGCAAGACTTTGACGCCGGCAGCGGCTTTGAAATCCAAAATGCGGTGCTGAAGGAACTGGGTTATCCAAAAGTCAGAACCGTCGAAGATTTTGAAAACGTTCTCCAGCAGTATAAGGATAAGCATCCCACGATTGACGGCAAACCGACCATTCCGTTAACTTTGGACGCCGATGACTGGAGAATCATGATCACGGTCACCAACCCCGCGGTGTATGCCACCGGTCTCAAAGACGACGGTGAATATTACATTAATCCGGACACTTTTGAAGCCAAGCTGCACTATAAGCGGCCGGAGGAAAAGGAATATTTCCGCTGGCTGAACCATATGTACAATGTGGGACTGCTGGATAAAGAAACGTTTGTCCAAAAGAGCGATCAGTATAAATCCAAAATCGCCAGCGGCCGCGTCCTCGGTCTGATCGACGCCAAATGGGGATATGCGGATGCAGAGAATGCCCTGAAGTCCAGCGGGAAGGCGGAACGCACCTACGCTCATTTCCCGGTGACCATGTCGGAAGAGTATAAGGATCATAACTTCCAGGATACCGGATTTATGTCGGGCTGGGGCGTTGGAATTACGACCGCGTGCAAAGATCCCGTACGGGCGATCAAGTTTCTCGACTTCCTTGCATCTGATGAAGGTCAGGTCTTGATCAACTGGGGGATTGAAGGCAAGGATTATAACATCGTGGACGGCAAACGGGTGATCCCGAAGGAAGTTTTGGACAAGAAAGTCAACGATAACGCCAATTTTACGAAAACGACAGGGATCGGTCTGTACGGCAACATGTCGGCCCATTACGGCGACGGCGTTAAGGACGCCACAGGAAATTATTATACGACGAATTTCCCGGAACAAATTATCGCCTCATACACCGAGCCGGAAAAGGAAACCCTGAAGGCATACGGAGCAACCACCTGGAAGGACCTGTTTCCATCGAGTAAGGAATTTCCGGTCAAGCCTTGGGGGGCTGCCTGGAATATTGCGGCTCCGCAGGACGGCAATTATAACGTGATCTACCAAAAAACGCAGGATATTATCCGCAAACGGATCCCGGAAGCCGTTCTGGCGAAACCGGAGCAGTTCGACGCGATCTTTGACGGCATGCTGAAGGAGCTCGACGATGCGGGCGCCGTGAAGATGGAACAGTTATACACGGAGCTGGTCAAAGCCAGAGTGGAGCTGTGGAGCGGCAAGTAAAGCGCACAAAAAGATGCACTAAAGGAGCTAAGTGCTCCCTAAGTGCATCTTTTTATTTTAAAAAGGTTATACGGACAGGTCGTTTAACATCTTACATATTTGCGTTTAAAACCAAGCTGCTGCTTGTCCACCGCTTTTTGAATGCTTTCGGAAGCGAGCAGAATACTGCTTTTTTTATTATCCCGTTTTACTTCTACCGGGCCGACGGTTTTTGCGGTCTCGACCGCCTTTTCATGGAGCGGCAGATAGGATACGGCGACGGTGTATATAAAATTATTCATCGCCGATTTGGTTCGTTCAGGAGATTCGTGGATCGTCTTATTCACCGTCTCCAGCATATTCGCGAGTTTGCTTTCGTCAAACTGAGCGTCCGGCCGACTGCCTAGAAGCCAGCAATAGCAGCTCCATCCCGCAGACATTTTTAGCTCCTCGCCGCTAACGATCCATTGATCAGCGACTTGTTGGGCAATATCGGTTTCCGCCAAGGTAACCGCCACCACGTAATCGGACAGCATATAAAAGTATGCATCCTTAATCCAACGCTCAAAATCGGCCCCGGTCATCGCTTTCGGATCTGCAATGATGCCGGCAAAGTACATGGCGTCGTAGTTTCCCGTAGCGTACAGCTGCTCAGCCAGTGGTTGATCCATTTTGATTTTCTTGGCAATGGGTTTCATGGCACCCGTCGCTACGCCAAACAGCGGTTCGTGCGCTCCATTGGACATATACTGCTTCTTGAGCCGTTCCTTACTGAGAGCTTCAAGCTCCTGCATGACCTGTTCAAAATCCATTGTGACACCACTTTCTTAAATTGTTGTCGTATTTACGATCGTATCGCTACATGCTCCCAAACATCTCTTTCAACTCGAGGTGAGATTTCGAAAGCCACAACATCTCTTCAGCAAACCTTGCAGGGGGGACACTGTGTTGGTCCATATTGTTGTTGATCCACCATGTGCTTTCCATATACCAAAGCATTCGCAATGCTCTTTCTAAATTCCCGGCAGGAAAATCACGCTCCGTTCGGTATCCGTTCAAAAACGCCATTGCATTTCCTAATTGAAAATGATCATTGAAGAGGGAACATGATATGATCGCTCTTGCAATATCAAGCTCAGGATAATCATAATTCAAACGGTCAAAGTCTAAAATGGCTGATAGTCGATTATCATGAAAAAGAATATTATCTACCCATAAATCCCGATGGGCCAAGCCACCTTCACAGGCAGTCAGCATAGCATAATCAAATGCTTCCGTCGCTTTTATTTGAAGTTCAACAAACGGCAGAAGCCATTGCTTATCTTCCATTTCCGCATCTCTAAAAAGATTATACCAGTGGCTCAATCTTGATTCTTTACTTGGAGGATTGAACTGGGGCTTGGGGTTATGGATTGAAAGCTCCATATTTAACAATCGATGCATTTTTCCTGTTTGACGACCAAGATCATGAATTTGCTCTTCATTAACCTTCCCTGGTTTTACAACGTCGCCTTCACGGAAATCCATCATGACAAATCTTCGATTATTGTTAGTTATATGCAGTATCTGTCCTGCATGGGTCAGAAGTCTTGGGCATGAAATTCCTTCAGTGTGCAGCTTTTGATGTATTTCTAGTGTGGTTTGTAATTGAGTTAAATCAGACAACTTAAATCTGACTTGATTATATTCTTTCAACAAAAAAGTGCCTTGATTCGTCTCCATTTTCCATTTAAGATTCAGCCAACCTCTATTAATCCGAGTTGCTTGTAAGATGTTGAATCCAAACTCTTTTTCGCAATATTCTTGTAGTTCGAAATAGATCATGTTTTGATCTTCTTTAGTAACGGACTCCACTTTCCATCACCAACTCCCATATTCCGAAGGATCGGATTCATTCATTGTTATCCCGATGATTACCAATTCATCATATCATATTCCCCAAACCATGAGCGAAAGGGAAGTTCGAGGATGAATCGTTAGGAACTACGTTCATGAATGTCTGAGCTTCAGTCCAATGATCGTATCGAAAATTAAAGCAGAAGGGTTCGAGAATCTTTTACAAATTCTCGAACCCTTCTGTTTATTCTTTATTTCTAACTAGCAGCGCACAACACTCCACATGGCTCGTCTGCGGGAACATGTCCACCGGCTGTACCCACTGGAGTTCGTAACCACCATCGATCAGTACCTTGCAATCCTTGGCCAACGTGGAGGGATTGCAGGATACGTAGACGAAACGCTTTGGCTTCGTTTTCAGCGCGGTTTCCAGGAAGCGGCGGTCCAGGCCGGTCCGCGGCGGGTCGGCGACGATGACGTCGGGGCGAAGTCCCGCTTTGACCCATCGCGGGAGCAGATCCTCCGCTTCGCCAACATGGAAGCTGGCGTTATGACGGCCGTTGCGCTCGGCATTCCGCGTGGCATCCTCCACGGCTTCCGCGATCGTCTCGATGCCGCGGACTTCTTTGGCATGCGGGGCGAGCCAGAGACCGATGGTCCCGGTGCCGCAGTAAGCGTCAATGACCGTCTCACGGCCGGTAAGACCGGCCGCTGCCCGGACCGTTTCGTACAGCTTCACGGTCTGCTGCGGATTCAGCTGAAAGAAAGCTCGCGGCGATAAGGAGAATTCCAAATCGCTCAAGGATTCCTGCATCGAATCGGCCCCCCATAAGGTGAGGGTCCGGTCGCCGAAGATCAGCGAGGTCCGCTTCGGATTCACGTTTAAGGCGATCCCTGCCAATCCGTCGATGGACAGCCTGAGCAGACGGATGAGGTCGTCCTGCCGCGGCAGGCTGCTGTTCGCGGAAACCAAAGTCACCTGCAGCTGGTCGGATTGAAAACCGTGCCGCACCACGATTGTACGCACGCCTTCTTTATTGCCGTTTTCTTTCGCCAGCGGAATACGCAGTTCTTCCAGAACCGATTTCACCTTCTCCACAGCCTCATTCACCTTAGGATGCTGGATAGGGCAGCCGCTGATGTCCACAATGCTGTGGCTGTCGGCTTCATACAGCCCGGCAACGATCTCGCCGTTCCGGCGTTCCACCTGCAGCTGAGCTTTGTTGCGGTATCCCCAAGGGTGGTCCATGCCCAGAATCGGCTTCATTTTGAGCTGGTCGAGACCGGCATAGCGGCTGAACGCTTCGCGGACAATGTCCATTTTGGCCTGCAGCTGTCCTTCGTACGCGATATGCTGAATCTGGCAGCCGCCGCAAACCCCGAAGACCGGGCAGGGAGGTTCGATCCGGTGGGGAGATCGTTTCTCCACCTCTGTAAGCTGCGCTTTGATGAATTTAGGCTGCACCTCGGTCACCTGAGCCTTGACGACTTCGCCGGCCAGCGCACCATCGATGAAAACCGCCTTCCGGCGATAATAACCTACACCTTCACCGTTAATGCCCAAACGCTTGATGGTCACGACGATCCGGTCACCGGTCCGAAGTTCATCGGCATGTTCGCGGGTAGAGCCATGCTGCTGTTTCAATGGTTCTTTATTACGAAAATCTTTGCGAGCAGCTGAATCCTTTCGATATACATGAGTCCCAGCTTGGGACTGTCGTTTGTTTTTTGGGTATTTTTGTTCACTCATGTTCGTTCTACACTCCATTGCTTGTTCTTCGTTTCACTATACCATGCGGTCAGGCATCAATGCCATGTTCCGCCAAGAGGTTCTGCATTTTTCGAGACTTTTTATTAAGGTAGTGCGTTTTTATCCTTGTGAATAGAGACATACGAATCATTCCTCCGGCGCTATCCAACGGCCCAGCTCTTTCTATGAATTCTATATGAAAACGCCTCTAATTATCCGGGTATCTCCTGAAACCGATATGGCTTAAAATACGCCTGAAGGAGATGATAACGATGCCAGCACAGACAGACTATCCATTTCAGAATACATCCTTACCTCTTGAAGAACGAGTGAGCGACCTTGTCTCCCGCTTTACGCTGGAAGAAAAAGTGGAGCTGATGGTTCAATATCAAGCTGCCGTCGAACGGCTTGGCGTGAAAGCGTATAAACACGGAACAGAAGCAGCCCACGGTATGGCGTGGCTCGGAGAAGCAACTGGATTTCCGCAGCCGATCGGCCTTGGCTGCACGTGGGACACGGAACTCATGAAACGAATCGGCAGCGTGATCGGAGATGAGGCCAGAGGATTCTACCGCCGCAATCCCGAAGTAAACGGGTTGACGCTATGGGCTCCGACCGTCGATTTGGAGCGCGACCCGCGCTGGGGGAGAACGGAAGAAGCCTACGGAGAAGACCCGATCCTGACCGGGAAACTGGCCTCCGCGCTCATTCAGGGCATTCAAGGCGATCATCCCGTATATTTGAAAGCGGTTGCCACATTGAAGCACTTTATTGCAAACAATAACGAAGTGGGCCGGGGCGATGCTTCGGTCAGCATTGATCCGCGCAACATGCGGGAATATTATTTGAAAGCTTTTGAGATTCCGTTCAAAGAAGGCGGGGCGCAGTCCATGATGACGGCTTACAATGCCATCAACGGCGTGCCGGCCAACCTGAGTCCGGACGTCAAAGCCATCGTTAAGGAAGAATGGGGTATGGACGGCTTTGTCGTGAGCGATGCCTTCGACGTGACCGGTACCGTCCGGGACCACGGATACCTGGATACGTATAAGGAAGCCGTTGCCCGCTCCGTTAAAGAGGGCGGCATTGACAGTATCACAGACGACTCGGCTGTGATCAAAGAGGCGCTGCGTGAGGCGCTGCGTGAGGGCTTACTGGCCGAGAGCGACCTTGACGTTGCGCTGACGAATACTTTCCGCGTCCGTTTCCGGCTCGGCGAATTCGATCCCGAAGAGGGAAATCCGTATGCTGCGATCGACGAATCCGCGATCCTGCGGCCGGAGCATGCGGAGCTGTCTCGGGAAGCTACCCGCAAGGCGATGGTGCTGCTGAAGAATGACCGTGGGCTCCTCCCGCTGAAAGCGGACAAGCTGAACAAAGTCGCCGTGATCGGACCGCTTGCGGGTATCGTGTACCGGGATTGGTACAGCGGCTCATTGCCTTATGCAGTCACACCTCTGCAGGGCATCCAAGAGAAGCTTACCGCGGTAGGACCGAACGGTAAGACGCTGTACAGTGGGGGAACGGACCGGATCCGGCTCAAATCCAAAAAGACGGGGCGGTATGTCCGAATTCAGGACGGAGAAGAGGCCGCGCTGGCTGCGTCTACCGAAAACGCTTTAGATGCGTCGGTGTTCGAAATGACGGATTGGGGTTGGGGAAGCCACACCTTGATCGCTGAAAACAACGGCCG
The DNA here is from genome assembly GCF_002257645.1 of Paenibacillus sp. XY044. GTDB lineage: Bacteria > Bacillota > Bacilli > Paenibacillales > Paenibacillaceae > Paenibacillus_AQ. The sequence continues at coordinate 1,473,204 of NZ_NQMO01000001.1, forward strand.
CTACCTGACAACCGATGACAAGATCGTTAAAGCTTCGTCCGAACAAATTTGGGAATGGTTCACGAAAGAGGTCTTCCTTGTCCATCCTACTGAGCATGAGAAAGGGTCCGTTACCTTCTCGACATGGAACGGTACGCCGGTCACAGTGCACCCTGAATCAGGTCAGCTGCTGGTTGGCGACGGCCAAGCCGCGGAGACCGCGAATGAGATCAACGTTGCAGGTGCCGCCGAGGTATCCGGTGAGGATGCTCCGATCGTTCACGCGGATCTGTTCGAGCTGGAAATCGTCACGGACAAGCTCCAAGCTGCCAAAGAAGCTGCTGCCGAAGCGGATCTGGCTGTCGTTTTCGTCGGCAATCATCCGCTGATTAACGGCAAGGAGACGATCGACCGTCCGGATATTACGCTTCCGGAATCGCAAGAACAGCTGATTCAGGAGGTCTATGCAGCCAATCCGAACACGGTGGTCGTCGTCGTGGGGAGCTACCCGTACGCGCTGAACTGGGTGGACGCCCATGTACCGTCCGTTCTGTACACGTCCCATGCCGGCCAGGAGCTGGGGCATGCATTGGCAGACGTGCTGTTCGGCGACACGAACCCGGCGGGAAGACTGAATATGACATGGTATAAATCCGTCGACCAGCTGCCGGAATTTATGGACTACGATATCATTAAGCACGGCAGAACGTATCAATATTTTGAAGGCGAGGCTTTGTATCCGTTTGGGCATGGCTTATCTTACTCCACCTTCCGGTACGAGGGGCTGCAGCTTGCCAAGGAAAAGCTTACGGCAGGCACGGATCAAGCGGTTCGTTTGATTTGCAGGGTAACCAACATCGGTGAAGTGGCAGGTGAGGAAGTGGTGCAGCTGTACGGCCGGGCAAATCAGTCCCGCGTCAAGCGTGCGCGCAAGCAGCTGCTCGGATTCCGCAGGGTGATGCTTCAGCCGGGCGAGACGGCCGATGTGTCCTTTGAAGTTCCGCTAGAGCAGCTGGCAATATGGGATGTTACCCGCGAGCGCTATTGCATCGAGAGCGGCACCTATACGATCATGGCTGGCGCTTCTTCCGAGAACCTGCCGCTGGCAGCCGAGCTGGTTGTTGACGGGGAGACGATCCCGCCGCGCGATCTCACGCTTGTAACTAAAGCGACCAATTACGACGATTACGAAGGCGTCTTGATCGGTGAGTGTACGGAAGGCGGCAGTGCTGTCGTTGTGAAGGATCAAGCCGGATGGATCGCGTTTCATGACGCCCAGTTCGAGGACGGCGCAGATACGCTGCGGATTCGCGCGGCAGGAACGGCGGATGCCGTCGTTGAAGTGCGGCTCGATCGTCCTGAAGGACTGCCTGCGGGCCGGATCACGCTAACTTCAGGCGATCCGCAGACATGGCAGGATTATTCCTGTAAGTTGAGCGGGATCCATGGCAGCCATAATGTGTTTTTGATCATGAAAGGACATGTGTCGATCAGCCATTTCCAGTTTTCTTAATGGCCTTCAATTCCCGACGGTAATGATCCAATCCATCATGCACTCTGGTCAAAAATAGTTTTTCGATTCCTACGAAATAAACCCGTCTTGTCTGAGACGGGTTTATTTTCTTTTTCGCCGGTTAATCATCGTAACTGTTGTCAATATACTGGTCAATGTTTCCATGCTATAATCGAATCGCCTATCCGAAGCGGATGGAATGCTATAAATTGATCTGAAAAAGAGGGGATTTGCCGTGTTAGCGAACAAATCCGGGCGGTTTCACCGGCTGCAGTGGAAGTTGACCTTATTTTATATTCTCATAACGATTGTCGTCATGATCCTGCTCGAGATGATTGCCGTTTTGGGTTATTACGCTTTTGTGAATCTCAACACGAACAAAGTACTTGCCATGCAGGTAGGGACGGTTGCCCAAAATGCTGCTTCAAGCTTCAGCGGGCCATATATCAACCAAAACAAACTCGATCAAGCTCTACAGGAGTGGCCAGTCGAATTCGGCGCTGAATTCCAAGGTTATTCGGCGGTGGTTGGCCCTAAGGGCGAGCTGCTGGCCGGTTCCGGTGAGACTGCACAAGAGAGCCGATCGCTGCCATTGCCTGATAAAGTCCGGCTGAACATCCAGTCAGCCTTTGCACTAGAGCCCACTGTGAACAAAACCACGAAGACTTATACAGCTGAAGTCGAAGATACTGTATATATCGTGGCGCCGATTGCTAATAAGGTTGAAGTTCGGGCGGTTCTTGTCGTCAAGGCGAGCCATATCCATCTGGCATCCCAAACCTTCAGCCAGTTTATTCCGAATGCGGCAAGTTTTTTCGGTATCAGTCTGTTGGGTTTTCTGATTGGCGCCACAATTGTCGGTATTGCATTCGGCATTGTCACGTCTCGGAGTCTCGTCCGCCGGATCCAAAAGTTTCTCACCTCGGCGAACCGCTGGAGCGAAGGCGATTTTTCCGCGTCTGTACAGGACCTTTCCGGTGACGAGTTGGGACAACTGGGTCACAGGCTAAATCATATGGCCGGACAGCTCAAACAGCTGCTGCGAACACGGCAGGATTTGGCGGCGATCGAGGAGCGCAATCGTTTGGCGCGGGAGCTACACGACAGCATCAAGCAGCAAATGTTTGCGGTCTCCATTTGGGTAAATACCGGAAGATCCTTGATAGAACAGGATGGAGAAGCTGCCAAATCGCATTTGGCGGAAGCGGAAAAGCTGATTGGCCATATGCAGAGGGAGCTGAATGCGCTTATATTGGAATTGCGACCGATTGCATTGGAGGATAAAGATCTGCCCAAGGCTCTCTCGGAGTATGTTCGGGCCTGGCAGGGGCAAACCGGCATTGCGGCGGCATTTGAGTCCTTCGGCGATAATATGGCGCTTCCGGCCATCGAGGAAGCTCTCTACCGGATTGCGCAGGAGGCCTTGTCCAATGCCGCTCGTCACAGCGGTGCGGGAGCAGTGACGGTTCGTTTGGAGTGCAGCGATTCCATAACACTAATGATTCGGGATAACGGCCGCGGTTTTGATGAACCGCACATCCGTCCCGGCGTCGGGCTTTCATCCATGAGGGAGCGCATGGCAGCCCTGGGCGGTAAGCTTGATATTTGGAGTGAGCCAGGCAAAGGCACCTTGATCACAGCACGGTGTTATTCCCGTGGAACCCAGAAGGAAATAAGCTGAAGATACGGGAAATGAAAGATTTCTAATGTGGGAGTGAACCGTTGTGACAGAATCGGAACTGATCACCATTCTGATTGTCGATGATCACGCGATTGTAAGGCAGGGATTGCACGCATTATTCAAAATACAGCCGGATTGCCTGGTCGTTGGGGAGGCGGATTCAGGAGAACAAGCCATTCGGATGGCCGGTGAACTGGTGCCCGATATCGTGCTGATGGATTTGGTCATGCCCGGGATCGGCGGCGTAGAAGCAACCCAGATGGTAAAGCAGGTCAGTCCAAGATCGCAGGTCATTGTGTTGACCTCATTTCACGATGATCAGTACATTTTTCCCGCACTTCGGGCTGGGGCGGTCTCCTATATTCTGAAGGATATCGAACCGGGACAATTGGTCGAAACGGTACGAAGATCCGTTCGTGGAGAATCGATGATGCATCCGCGGGTGGCCGCCCGTGTCGTTCAGGATATTCGCGACTCGCGGCGGGAGGATGCCAGCCCTTTTGCCGAGTTAAGCGATCGTGAACTTGAGGTGCTGCGCCTGATCGCCAAAGGGCTGTCGAATGCCGAAATTGCCGAGAAGCTCATCATCAGCGAAAAAACGGTGAAGGGCCACGTCAGCAATATTTTAAGCAAACTCCATATGCTGGATCGGACCAAAGCTGCCGTATTTGCCTGGCAGAAAGGGTTAATGAAGCCGAATTAGGCCACTGAACGAACATTTAGGTCCTGCCGCTAAACGGATCTCCAGTCGGGTGTCTAAACGGTCCTCTGGAAGCGTTTCAAACCATGTACCCTCATGTATCATCATTAACGAAGTCGAAGCTTGCAGATCTTCGCTTCTGCAAATAATACATGATAAGGGTGAGTGCGATGACTGCGATTGTTCAACGGGAAAAGGGGACCGGTGGATTTTTGAATCGATGGCCAGCTTGGATCGGCAGTGCAGCGATCATCTGGTCGCTGATCTACGGGGGACTTCAGCTTTACTGGCTGCAAGGCGGAGGCGGATATCCTTTTAAACAGGGGAACATGGGGATATTTTCTGCCCTAATCACCTATATTCCCCAACATACGGCCGGTCTGATTTCAATGACGCTCTGTTTTGCCGGCGTATTTGTTGGTATTGCCATGCATAGCGACCGGAACGGCATTTTTCCGCGTTGGCTGATACAAGGCTATGCTTGGGGATTCGCTATCACGTTAATTTTGTTGATCCCGGATATCAGCTTGATCATGAGTATGGCTTACGCATTTTTATTTAAATTCACTTTTACCGGGCAAATGCTTTATCAACTGGTCTGTATATTAGGCGCTTGCCTGTGGGCGTTTGCCGGATTGGGATACCGGCGTAAATCGGTACATGCCTGCATGCATTGCGGGCGAACGGAAGGCGGGAATCACCGGTTGCTGGATAGGCTTGGTCGCATCGCAACGGTTATTGCCGCTTTAGCCCCCGTTCCGTATGCGGTATCCCGGTTTGCTTGGGCACTTCATATTCCTATGGGGGTCGACCCAAGCTTCGTACGGGACTTCCCTAGGATGAATCCGATGGCTTATGTAACGGAATGGGTGTTTGGCTCGTTATGCATTGGCGGCGGTCTGTTGACCCTTGGACTGATCCAGAAATGGGGAGAAGTGTTTCCGCGTTGGTTTCCATTGGTAGGGGGTAAAAGGGTGCCCATATCACTGGCGGTCATTCCCTCCCTGTTCGTAGCCGTTCCGGTCACTGCGGCTGGCGTCGTTTTTAGTTTTGCATATTTGGGTATCCGCTTCAACTTCATCCCACTCGATGGTTTCCCGCTGAACGCTGTTCAAGGGGGCATCGGCCCGATGATATTATGGGTGCCTTGGGGAGTGGCGCTTGGCATAGCCGCCGTCACTTACTATTACCGTCGCCGCGGCGGTTGCGGATATTGCAACCGGGCTTAGGGGGGATGGCCATGAACAAAGATCATACGAGCGAAACTTCGACCACCCAGGTAATGAATGCCTTTGAACGCTTTACTAAGCGATCGATTTGGCCCGCATATGCAGGTTTCTGGTGGGCGCTGCTTTACGCCGTTTTTGTACGCTTTTATGAAGCGGCTGCCGGTACCATTGGCGGTTTTGGACAACTTTCCGATCCAGATGCGTTCAGCTTGGCCAGCTATGGAGCGGGTGTATTGATCATGATCTGCGGTTTCATTCTGCTGGGTCTTGTCAAGCCATGGGGTCTCACGGTTCCTGTCTGGGTACCGCATTTCAGGCACAAAAGGATTCCACGCCTGTTCATCTTGATTCCCACGCTGTTCAGCTCCGCGATGCTTATCGCCCATGGAACGACAGGGATCGTAACCAAAACGCTGTTTCTGATCGGGGCTATTCCCTTAGAGCTGCAAGGGTGGGCAGTCATTGACAAAGAACGGCTTGCTGTATGGGATCTCTTCTTTTACGAACCTTGGTTTCTTATCATGGGCATTTTGAGCGGACTGGCAGCCGCGTACTATGCTCATGCTACCGGGGTAATGCTGCCAAGATTCCGGCAGTGGGTGATTCGATTTGTTGTGATCGTATCTCTTCTGACTTTACTATTAATTGCGTCGATCGTATTTGGATTTTCCAATATTTTGAGTTTTTGATATCTTTGACTACAGCCATAATTATCATGTATGATCCGATTTAGGAAAGTTGAGGGTTTATATACCAAAAGCCGCTAATTTAGCGGCTTTTTGAACTCGCTCTTTACCTTGATCCTATGATTTATCAGATAAATAATTTATGACATTAATCAAAAAAGCGGGAGACCCATGAACAGTAATCAGCTTTTTTTTCACATCCATTATTGCAACGGACGTACATGGAAGCATCCGCGCCGGCTGTCCAGAACCTTGTCGCATCACGCACTTGTGCTGGTTACCAGAGGAGGCGGCCGCATCACGATCGGTGGAACGACAACAGCCATCCAAGGAGGTATGCTGTACTATATCGCTCCAGGAGTCTTTCATTCAGTCGAGCCCGGCGGAGAGGAATCGGCCGGCTTCCTGACCGTACACTTCAGCTGCTCCCGTATAATCCTGAACGATAGAGGATGGGAGGTTACGGACGAAAACCCTGAGATCCCCTTAGAACCGATCCTCTCAATCAAAGATGCTCATTCGGTTCTAGACTTTTTCCACCGGCTTGTGGACTGCTGGCTGGCCAAGCTCCCGGGGTATGAATTCATGAGCAAAATCCTGCTTCAGCAGCTGTTCGTCGCTATCTATCAGCATATTAAGCAGCAGCATGCTCCGGACGCCGTTTCTTTGAAAGTGGAAAAAGTTATTCATTACATGCACCAGCACGTCAAAGGTAAAATCACGCTTGGCGAACTGGCGGAAACGGTCCAGTTATCTCCTGCATATTTGTCGCGGACATTTAAAGAAAACACCGGATATTCCGTGATCGGATTTTTTAACAAGCTCAAAATCGATAAAGCCAAGGAGCTGCTTTTAGAAGGTGATCTCAAGGTCAAGGAGGTCGCAGGCGAGTTGGGATTCTCGGATGAATTTTATTTCAGCCGCATGTTCAAAAAAATCGAGGGCGTCAGCCCTTCGGAATTTTACAGCAAAATTGTCCATGGTCATTAAGATCGTGCATGGTAAGAGGTCTTGTTTCGCGTTAGTATGAGGTTGTTATTGTTCATGTCATTAGAACAACAGCAACGGATTACAGCAGAAAGGAGGCCTTTTTGGCATGCCGATATGGAAACGGAACTTGATCGTATGCTGGTTCGGCATGTTTGTCACCGGTGTCGGGATGAGCCAGATAGCGCCGATCCTGCCCCTGTATATAAAGCAGCTTGGCGCAGACAATGCGGAATCGGTGGCGCAGCTCTCCGGGTTGGCTTTCGGGGCGACCTTTATCATTTCGGCCATTTTCTCTCCGATCTGGGGGAAAGCGGCGGATAAATACGGACGCAAACCGATGCTTTTGCGGGCGAGCTTGGGTATGGCGGTTGTCGTAGGCAGCATGGGATTTGCTCATCATGTCTATGTGTTGATCGGCCTTCGCCTGCTGCAGGGCGTTATTACCGGATACAGTACGGCATGCACGACGCTCATCGCCACGCAGACGGATCAGGAGCATGCGGGTTATGCGCTCGGCACATTATCAACCGCTAATATTGCGGGATCGCTCTTGGGGCCGACAATTGGCGGATTCGTCGCGGAAAACTTTGGACTGCAAAATTCGTTTTTTATTACCGGTGTGCTGCTGTTTATTGCGTTTCTGACAACCGCCTTTTTCGTCAAGGAAAACTTTGTCCGTAAACATCAGACGGCGCCGAGCCTCAAGGATGTATGGGATGCCGTTCCGGAAAAGAGCTTGACGGTGACTCTGTTCGTAACCTTTTTCGTGTTGACGGTTGCCCTGTATTCGGTAGAACCGATCATCACCGTCTACATCACGCAGATTTCCGGTAATGCGGCGCATGTTGCCTTAATGGCCGGAATAACGTTCTCGGCGTCGGGACTTGCGAATATTGTGGCTGCGCCCCGGCTTGGGAAGCTGTCCGACCGGATTGGAGCACATCGAGTCATCCTGGTCGCCCTGATCGCTGCAGGCGTCCTATTCATTCCTCAAGCGTTCGTACGGAATGCCTGGGAGCTGATGGGACTGCGTTTTCTGTTTGGCCTGACGGCAGGGGGACTAACCCCATCCATCAACATCCTGCTCAAAAAAATTACACCTCAGCGTCTGACCGGCCGAATATTTGGTTTCAATATGTCGGCAGGATACCTGGGCGTGTTTGGCGGTGCTTTACTGGGAGGACAGATCGCCGCATTCTTCAGCACACGCGACGTTTTCTTTATCACGGGCGCATTGCTGCTGCTGAATGGGGGTTGGGTATACTTTAAGCTGTACCGGAAGCTGAACCGCCAAGAAGCCGTGCTAGCAAAAAACTAAAAAAGGACTCAGTACAATTAACCTTAAAAGGAGCGATTTACATGGGAGAACTTCAGCAACGAGAAGGAACTTTGAAAGCGGAAAAGACGGCATTGGTGGTCATTGATCTGCAGCAGGGAATCGCAGCCAGCGGGCGGCAAGCCGCCCCGCATTCCAGCACGGAAGTGATCGGCAACGCCAGCAAAATGGTTGAGGCTTTTCAAAACAAGGGAGCATTCATCATATTCGTCAAAGTATCATCAATGGATGGGAGGGACATGCTGAACCCGGATACGGACACAAAGGCGGCTCCGATGCAGTGGCCGGAAGGGTGGGACCATCTGCTGCCCGAATTTGCCCACGTTCCCGGCGCGCATGTGATCACCAAACGGCAATGGGGTGCATTTTTCGGCACGGATCTCGATCTGCAGCTTCGGCGCCGCGGCATTGATACAATTGTCCTGTGCGGCATATCGACATCCATCGGCGTGGACACGACAGCCCGTGAAGCCTATCAGCATGGATACCACCAAGTGTTTGCCGAAGACGCGATGACTGCATCTACTAAGGAAGAGCACGATTATGTGTGCGGAACCATTTTTCCTCGCATCGGAAAAGTCCGCACTGCCGAACAAATTGTGGACATGCTTAAATAGATCTGGTCTTCGTGAAGAGAGCAATTCGATACGGACGTAAGAAAAACGTCTATCGACGTACCTTCAAAGAAGACAGACCGCGTTTAGCGGCAGTTTTCCTTGCGATTATAGAATGGTTCAGCTCTGCTGAAAATTTTTCAGCCCCTATCTCATCGAGATGGGGCTGATTACTTTTCTTGTGGATCAGCGTGTGGTCAATTAAACGGATACTAGGGTCACCATTACTGAATAGAGGCTTGTTTCAAATCGCTTCTAGGCGGCAGGCCAAACAATCGGGCATACTCGCGGCTGAACTGGGAAGGACTTTCATAACCAACCTGGAAAGCGGCATCGGCTGCTCCCATTTGTTCGCTGATCATGAGATGCCTCGCTTCCTGGAGTCTGATCCGCTTCTGGTACTGCAGCGGGCTCAGGGCTGTGACCTGCTTGAAATGTTTATGAAAAGACGAAGCGGCCATGTTTACTTCCTTGGCCAATTCCTCGACGCGAAGCGGCTTGGAATAATCGCGATGAATTAGCTGAATGGCCTTGGCAATGGCGTGCGCCTGGCTGCCGATCACCGCAAACTGCTTGACCAAATGTCCATGTTCGCCCTGCAGAACGCGGAACAGAATTTCACGAGTAATCAAGGGAGCCAGAATCGGAATTTCAGCAGGTTGGTCGATCAATTTCACCAGCCTCAATAACGCATCCAGCAGTTGGGGATTAGTCTTGCCTAAAAATATACCGCTTCCCGGCTCCGACTCTTCGGGCCAGGACAGATCCGAATGCTGCAAAATATCCAGAATTTGATCCGGCGTAAACTCCAAGTGAAGTCCAATGAACGGAATTTCAGGCGAAGCCTGGGTAATTTCGCTTTTAATCGGGAGATGGACGGAAGTCACGAGGTATGTGGTCGGATTGTAATGATAAGTTTCATGACCGAGTGCTGCCGATTTGGCGCCTTGGACAACGAAACACAAAGAAGGCGCGTACATGCTATGTATAGGTTCGGACGTTGCCGTGGCCCGCATCATATGCAGCGAAGGGATCTCCGTCATATGTAATCCGTCCGTCTGCAAGAACTGGTTTAACCGTGCGGATAATTCAGGCAAATACGGTTCAAGCCCGGTGGGTTGCATCTCTAAATCCATTTTTGAAACGCCTCCTAGTTCAAACATACGGTAAGAATAACAAAGGAGATGGAATCAGGCAAGAATGATGCAAAGGATGACCGATCAGTAACACAGTGGGAGGGGGTTACCGATCCTTCGCATGAAACTGGCGATGAAGATCGCGCAGCTGCTCAGCAAGCTCAGGGACAGGGCCGTCGATAACCGTGTCGCGAATCACATCCTGGATCGGCAGGCTGCGTACTCGTGATGGAGCAGCTCCGATTTCCTCCAGCCATTGCATCAGCTGCTTGGACGAACTGGCATAAACAATCCTGCCTAATCCAACCCAGCCGTGGGCCGCAGCGCACATCGGGCAGTGCTCGCCTGAGGTATAGACCGTTGCTTTGCTTCGTTCTCCCGTCGTCATGTTCCGGGCCGCCCAGCGAGCCAGCTCAAATTCCGGATGCCGGGTATGATCGCCGCCGGCTACGCGGTTATGATCTTCCGCAAGTACCTGACCATCGGCAGAGACAAGTATGGAGCCAAAAGGCTCATCTCCTACCTCAAGAGCGGCTTTAGCCAATTCCACGCAGCGTCTGAGATGTTTCAGATCATGATCTTGGATCATCATAAGGACCTCCTATATGGCATGAAGAAGCTGATTGATACAGTCAATTTCTTCTTTTTTCTGATATGCGATGATGTTAACATGGACAAGGGCGGAAGGGGAAATATAAAAATGATTCAGTTGGGTTGAGCTTTTTCATATACCAAGGAGGAGTGAAAAGTAATGCAAAAAAAACTGGGACATGTCACGCTACTGGTTAAAAACTATGATGAAGCGATAGAATTTTATACGGAAAAAGCGGGGTTTGTTCTGTTAACGGACAACGATTTCGGGAACGGCATGAGATGGGTCACCGTCGCACCGTCAAAGGATGCGCAAACCGCCATCGTATTTGTGGTGGCAGACACGGAGGCTAAGCTTGACAGGGTTGGAACCCAAGCAGCGAACCATGTATTCCTCGTCGTACAAACCGATGATTTCTATCGTGATTACGAACAAATGAAGTCAAACGGAGTCCATTTTTTCAGTGAACCGAAAGAGGTTCCCTGGGGGATCGAGGCGGTCTTCGAGGATCTCTATGGAAACCGTCACGACCTTGTCCAACATAACGGATTTTAAAGACGAAATCCATTCAACACATAACTCTAAGAAATCGTGAGGTTAGCATGAAGCCGATTAGAAACTCTGCTAAAGCGATCATCATTCAACATGAAAAATTGTTATTGACCAAAAATAAGGATAACGACGGATTTTTTTATCTATTTCCCGGCGGTGGTCAAGATCATGGTGAAGAGCTGAAAGAAACCCTCAAGAGGGAATGCATTGAAGAACTTGGAGTCCAAGTTGAGGTGCAGGACCTTGTTTACGTGCGCGAGTATATAGGTAAAAATCATGAGTTCGCAGCCTGGGATCAAGGCGTTCATCAAGTGGAGTTTTATTTTGTCTGCTCGCTTGCCCAGGAAGCGCCGGCACGGATGAACGGAACCAATCCCGATCAGGATCAGATAGGCGTTGAGTGGGTAGACATTCGTCATCTCGATGACATCAGGCTGTATCCGAAACCACTTGGCCATATTTTAATGAATAATGAAGTGAATGTCCGATATCTTGGTGATGTGAATTAAATGATTGCTGGGATATAAAAGCTTCCTATAACAATTTTATACCAACCAGGCAGGATGCCCAAATGATACGATGTAAGGGATCGTTCATCTAATAGTCCTGGAGGAATTGGTTTATGGGTATTGTTCTGAAGCCGGTGACCGCTAAGAACTGGTATGCTTGTACGAAGCTAAGGGTAAAAAAAGAACAAGAAGAAATTTTTCCAGCACCAGTCGTTTATTGGATTGCTGAATCGAAATATGTCTGTGAATTTGAATTGCGCGCCATTCATAAGGATGACCTGTTGGTTGGATTCCTGGTCTTCTGTAATAAACCGGACGAGGAAGGGAATTTTTGGATACCAGCGATAATGATTGATCAGAATTTTCAGGGCAAAGGATTTGGAAAGGCAGCTATGCACAAGCTGATCGAAACGATGGCAAAAACGGACTGTGAAAAAATCATGATCGGCCACCGTCCTAACAACTTAACCGCGGGTCATTTATACGAATCTCTGGGATTTCTAAAGGTTAGCAATGAACTAAGGGATGGCGAGGTTGTTCGGTTGCTGCAATTATGAAATAAATATTATAAATACTTAGTTGAAAATAAGGGAAGCCGATCTTAGCGGCTTCTTTTTTTGCTAAAAAAGCACGTTGCATCCTTCCATATTGAATAATCGGACGTGATTTGAAAAACAAACTGACGATCATTGTCGCTCTTGTAGGTTATTTTTTATACTGCATACAGAATGTATGTTCTGTTATACTAAACAGGGGAATTATGGTAAAGCTGAGCTGTCCATTGAATTTCTAACTCCAGTTCCTCATATGGGGTCTAGATTAAATCGTTTGAATCCGAAGGGAGCGTTTTTATGTCAAAGTTAATCGGCTCAGCGGCAATTATTCTTGATACAGAGGGAAGAGTGCTGCTTGTGAAGCACAGCTATGTCAAAAACAATTGGGACCTGACTGGCGGTAAGGCGGAAGAGAATGAGTCGGCTCAGGAAACCGCAAAAAGAGAAGTGTTTGAGGAAGTCGGGTTGGAAGTAGTTATCGGTAACTTAACGGGGATATACTACGATCCGGACTATGACATACATCACTTCGTTTTCCTTGCAACCAGTACAGATAACCGGACGCCTCAGCCAAGCTCGCCTGAAATTGTGGAATGCGGATTCTTTGCAAGAAATGAACTTCCCAGACCCATTAGCGATTTTACATGCAGACGTATCGAAGATGCACTACGCAATAACAACGACTATGAGCTGTTCCACAAGGTGGGAGCAAGACAGTGGATCGAATAAAGAGCTGGAGGAGATTCATAAAGGTCTTCCTATAAAACGGAGAGGTGTAAACATGGATCTTGCACTCGAATTTATCCAAAGCATGAAGGTCACTCCCCCTACATACAGCCAGGTGAACAACGAAACGACAGCCCTAAATCTGATGATGGCAATGTTCAGAGAAGTCCACTACCATACAGGACAGATCATTTATATTGCCAAAATGAGAAAAGGCGAGCTAACTTGGGATTGAAAATAATCAGGAGCCGTAGTTTTGTACCTTGTTTACGGGAAGGGGTCGGGATATGGATAAAATGAAATGGGTGCTGCTGGCCATCTCTTCGTTGATATCGGCCGTTTGCTCGTTAAGGGCAGGATATTTGTGCCTGCATCCGATCATCCCCGAGACAGGTCCGGTCGGCGAGCCTCCTGAACCTGACCGTTATCAAGCTGTTATTTGGTATGTAGCTTCCGGGTTGTTTTTCATATCATTCATGATTGCTGCTATTCGCTACCTCATAGGTTGGGTGCAAGGGGGCTGGCGTATTCCTCATGATTAGGGATCGAGTCAACCGGACGATCAGCTATTATACGACCAAAGCAGGCTATTCGATAGAATACTCGATTGTTGGAGAAGGAGAGCCCATTCTGATGATGCATGGAGGTCATTCCAATTGCAATCCCCAGCGGGTCAGAAGCCTTGTGCTCAGGAGTATGATCGGTTCCTTCAGTCAGCTACCGACATCGAAGGTATAGAAGGCCATCCATCAGGGTGGCTTTTTATATTGCACTTCACACCGTTGAGATCCAGAGCAAAACACGCCGCAGAGTCCCTGACTATCGCGAATTTTTAGCTACTGTGATCTACTTCACAGGCAAAGCCTCCCATATCCGCTAGGATATAAATGTAATTAATTTCACAATGCTGCACGGGAGGCGTGTTTATGAGTAAACGATTGGTGATGATAGGCAACGGGATGGCGGGAGCGCGGTGTATCGAGGAGATTCTCCGCCGCGACCGAGACCGCTATGAGGTTACGATGATCGGGGATGAACCGTATCCCAACTATAACCGCATCATGCTGTCCCCTGTGCTGCAAGGGAAAACGACGTTTGAAGAAATCACGATCAACGATTGGGACTGGTATCGGTCCAATAACATACATTTGCTGTCCCAGGAACGGGCAGTAGAGATTGACCGGGCATCCAAAGAAGTCCGAACCGACCGGGGAACCGTGGTTCCCTACGACGAGCTGATTATCGCGACCGGATCCAGCGCATTTATTTTGCCTGTACCGGGACACCACCTGGAAGGCGTCATCGGCTTCCGCACGATTGAAGATACGAAAATGATGCTGGAAACGGCTAAACAGTACAAAAAGGCCGTTGTCATCGGCGGCGGATTGCTCGGCTTGGAAGCGGCGCGCGGATTGATGAATCAGGGGATGGAGGTCCATGTCGTTCATTTGCTGCCTCATCTGATGGAAATGCAGCTCGACGCTGCCGCGGCAAAGCTGCTTCAACAGGATCTGGAAGCCCAGGGCATGAAGTTTCTGATGGAAAAGAAAACGACCGAAATTTACGGTGACGGACGGGTACAAGGTCTTCGGTTTGAAGACGGTACGAACGTCGAATGCGATCTTGTGGTCATGGCCGTCGGCATCCGCCCGAATGTCGCGCTGGCGCGGGAAGCGGGTCTAGCGGTTGGCCGTGCGATTCAAGTCAACGACCTGATGCAGACGGCGGATCCATCGATTTATGCCGTCGGCGAATGCGCCGAACACCGCGGCGTTGCCTATGGCCTGGTGGCGCCATTGTACGAACAGGGCATCGTGCTTGCGGACCATCTTACGGGCCGGGCCACGGAAGGCTACACGGGCAGCGTGTTGTCCACGCAATTGAAGGTGGCGGGATGCGATCTGTTTTCCGGCGGAGAAATCCATGGGGATGCGAACACGAAAGCGATCGTCGTACAGGATGAGGTCGCAGGATCCTACAAAAAGATTTTGGTCCGGGATCACCGCATCGTCGGCGTTGTGCTGTACGGGGACGTTTCCGACGGGACCCGGCTGTTCAGCCTGCTGAAGAAAGGCAGCGATATTCAGGAGTATACGAGCGCCTCCGTGCTCCATAAAGCCGGGGGAGACAGCGGTCTCGATGTCGCGTCGATCAGCGCGGATGAAACGATTTGCGGATGCAACGGTGTAACCAAGGGCCGCATCGTCGGCGCCATTCTCGAAAACGGATTGACCACATTCGACGAAGTGAAAGCTGTGACCAAAGCCGGTGGCTCATGCGGCAAATGCCGCGGCATGGTTGAGGCGATCCTCGCCCATACGCTCGGCGACAAATTCGACGCATCGGCACAAAAAGCAGCAGGCATGTGCGCCTGCACGACGCTCACCCGTGACGAGGTGGTGGCTGCGATTCGCGAGAAAGGCCTGCAGTCGCCGCGGGAGACGCGCATCGTGCTCGGATTTGCATCCGAAGAAGGCTGCTCGAAGTGCCGTCCAGCGCTGAATTATTACCTGCGGATGCTGCATCCCGACACGTATGCGGACGATAAGGCTTCCAGATATGTCAACGAACGAATGGAAGGCAACATGCAGAAGGACGGTACATTCTCCGTCATCCCGCGGATGTATGGCGGAACGACGACACCGGAGGATTTGATTCGCATCGGCGTAGTCGCAAAGAAATACAACGTGCCACTGGTGAAAATTACGGGCGCCAGCCGCATTGGGATGTACGGGGTTCAGAAGGAAGACGTCCCGAAAGTTTGGGAGGAGCTGGAGATGCGTTCGGGATATGCTTACTCCAAGTCGCTGCGTAACGTCAAATCGTGCGTCGGTTCGAGATTTTGCCGATTCGGCACGCAGGATTCGTTAGGGCTTGGCATCCGGCTGGAACAGGAAATCGAGATGGTCGATACACCGCACAAAATGAAAATGGGCGTTACGGGTTGTCCGCGGAACTGCGCCGAGGTACTGACGAAGGATTTTGGCGTCGTCTGCGTGGAGAACGGATACCAGCTGTATTTTGGCGGAAACGGCGGGACTGAGGTCCGGGAATGCGACAGCCTGACGACGGTGGCGTCAGAGGACGAAGTGATCTTTTTGGCTAAAGCCTATGTGCAGCTGTACCGCGAAACCGGCATTTACGGTGAACGTACAGCTCCGTGGGTGAAGCGGATGGGCACGGATTGGGTGCGCCAAATGCTGACCAATGAGCAAGAGGCTGCCGGTTTGGCCAGCCGCTTCGAACATGCGAAGACAACGTATCGCGAAGCTTGGTCCGCTGCGCTGGAAGATGAAGAACGCCGCCGGATGTATACCGTGGAGAGACCGTAAGGGGAGGGAAAGCGCATGAGCGTGACGAGAGAAATGGTAAAAGTGATGAAGCTGGAGGAACTGAAGCCGCAGATTGGCAAGGAGGTACGTGTGCGAGATCAGTCGGTTGCCTTGTTCCGGCTGTCGAACGGGGAGGTGCGGGCGGTAAGCAACCGGTGTCCGCATAAGAGCGGTCCGCTGGCTGAGGGGATCGTGTCGGGTGAATTTGTCTTTTGTCCGCTGCACGACTGGAAAATTTCGCTGACGACAGGGGAAGTGCAAAAGCCGGACGACGGCTGCATCCAGACGTACGAAACCGCGGTTATCGACGGATACGTCTATATTGGAGGACTGAAGGAGCATGAAAAACACCATTCAGATCGTTGAAACCGCCGGGATAAACAAGGTTAGCCTCATGAACAGGAGTATAGGCAAATATCTGGTATCCTCCATGCTTGCCGGTTTGTTTGTCGGACTTGGCATTATTCTGATCTTTACGATCGGCGGCTTACTCGCGCCTGTCCACGCACCCGCCATGAAAATTGTAATGGGAGCCAGCTTTGGTATCGCCCTGAGCCTGGTCCTGATGGCCGGATCTGACTTGTTTACCGGCAACAATATGGTCATGGTGGTCAGCACGCTGAACAAGAAGACGACCTGGCTCGACACGATCAAAATATGGCTGTACAGCTATATCGGCAATTTTGCCGGTTCCTTGCTGGTCGCGGCGGTCTTCGTATGGACGGGATTGGCGAATGGGGGAACGGCAGAATTCATCAACAGCACGGCTGCCGCTAAGATGAATGCGCCGTTTATGGAATTGTTCATGCGGGGAATTTTATGTAACACGCTCGTCTGTCTTGCCGTCTGGTGCTCCATGAAGCTGAAGGAAGAGATCGCGAAGCTGGTCATGATATTCTGGTGCCTGTTCGCCTTTATTACATCCGGTTTCGAGCACAGCGTAGCCAACATGACGCTTCTTTCGGTTTCGCTCTTCATCCCGCACCCGGACACGGTGACCTGGGCAGGCCTTGCCGCAAACCTGATTCCGGTTACCCTCGGTAATATGATCGGCGGCAGCGTGTTCGTAGGGCTTGCTTATTGGTATATGACGAAAGATAAAGAGAAGGTGGAGATGGAGGCTCTGCCACAGAGCCAAAGGACCGCAAGTTGATGCGGCGCACGAAACAACGTCGTGAAATGATCATAAAAGCTGAACATGGCAGAGGTAAGGCGGCTCGGCCTACGGGGAACGCATGATCAGGTTGCTTTCTTGACTTTTGGTTTCCACGTTGGCTCCTCCGTTTCCGCAGGCTCCTCGATGATAGCCATCGCTTCATCATAACGGCGGCTTTTGAATAGAATGATCAGCTCTTCCAGATCTTCTCTGTCCAAAAGCTTCACCTCGTTCACGGCCGCCAGGATGCGGCAGGAATCGGTGTACCTGCCGGAAGTCAGCACGATTGCACGTTCAGCTTCATAGTAGCGCATGGAGGTATAAATCTCCTGAACCGCACCGATGCTGACCGGATTACTGTTCCCGTAACGTTTGGCCTGAAGGACGTTTCTCAGTCCGTTCTGATCCGTAAACACCAAGTCGGCGCCGAAGTCCCGGCTGGCTGTCGTCTGGTAAACTTCCCTATACCCAAGCTCATGAAACAGCCGGAAGAGATACAGTTCAAATTCGGAGCCATCCGCCATTAGATCGATATCCTTGATGGTGATTTTACGCGGATTCGCCTCCCGGCGGATCCTTCTTCTCCGGTTTCTGACCAAACGTATGACGAATAGGACGAGGAGCAGGGCAACCAGCCCGGCGATCATGATGGTCGTTGTATCCAAGGTAGTAGGCAAGATAGGTTTCCTCCAATATCCGAATGTTTGTTCCTATCCACTATATCAAAATCGCGTCAACTTCGGAAGTCATTTAATATCACATACGGGTTGCACATGAAGGCGAGAGAGTACAGTATATACATAAATAAAACATGGGGAGTGTGATCTATGTATGACCGATATGCCGGAAATCGAGAATGGGTTGGATCGGGAACGGGATCGTGACTCTGCTCTCGTCGTGCTCATGTGCGGAATCGCCGGTTCTGGGAAAACTACGTTTTCCCAGAGATTGGAGGAACGCGGGTTCATCCGTCTCTCTATTGACGAAGAGGTTTGGAATACGCACGGTCGCTATGGAATCGATTATCCCGTTGAAAAATACAGGGATTACTTGGATGAAGCACATGCAAACTTACGCAAAAAGCTAGTCACATTCATTCAAGACAAAATGCTGATTGTAGTCGACTCCAGTTTTTGGAGCCGTTCCGCTAGGGATGATTATAAAATGCTGATTGAAACCTCGGGAGGGAAGTGGAAGTTAATTTACTTGAAAGTACACCCTGATGAATTGCGAAAGCGTCTCGAAGTCCGAAGCCAACGTTTCGATGCGAATGCCGCGTTTCCTATAACCGAGGAGACGTTGAGCGCTTATCTTAACTCGTTTGAAGAGCCTCGGGGGGAAGGAGAGTTCGTTGTAGAAAATGAGGAAGGGCAACAACAATGACCGCCACACTCTGCTGCTTGTTCAGCGGATTGCCAAAAGGCTGCCGTACGCACGGCAGCCTTTCGTAGTTTTACAAGAAGAACATTAGCACTTCGCATCTCAAGCAGGATTTTTTATTACAGATCAACAGCAATCTTTCGCGATACCCCCATCGTTCTTATCAGAATATTTGGAACAATCAGAAGCAGCACGATCGTGCCGTACACGCCGATGGT
This sequence comes from Paenibacillus sp. XY044, assembly GCF_002257645.1. Classification (GTDB taxonomy): domain Bacteria; phylum Bacillota; class Bacilli; order Paenibacillales; family Paenibacillaceae; genus Paenibacillus_AQ. The sequence goes on from NZ_NQMO01000001.1 coordinate 1,492,087, forward strand.
ATAACTCGAAGCATATTCTAACCCGAAGCCCTGATGGAAAATGGAAGTGATCAGGTGAATCAACAGATTCGTAAAACAAAAGGCATAACTTCGAATCATCCAGCTGCGGTGCCGGATGACTCGTTTCTTTTTAATCTGGACAAGGGCCGTCACGGTCATGAACAGCCATATCAAATTCAGCGCATTAAAAGCCATGCTCGTCATTTTTCCTCCAGTAGCGTAAGGCGCCATGTATCCGGAGGTTATCACGACAAGAAGCACCGATACCATATACACGTACCCGTTGATCCGGTGGAATTTGCGGCTTTTTTGAAAGATGACGTTGGAGAAATTGACAAGCCCAGCCGCCATGGCAATGCACGCAAAAGCAACATGTATGCGCATGACGCTTAACCAGACCGGTAGATGAAACTCCCGCCTAAGAGCGGTTTTATGGCTTAAAAAGCCTTCCGCACCGGGATCGAAAATATAGTTTTCCAATAGCGCGTATAAGATAAACAGAATGCTGACACAGGCTAATAGACCATACAAGGTTTTCCGTTTGTTCACTTCATTCACAACCCCCTATGCTCTTCAAATCATTGTTGAAAAGATGATTTCAAGCGTTTGCCGACGACTTTGGAGGCCGGAAGTACGCCGGCTTTGGCAACACCGTTCAGCTCGTCGCCGTTAACGTTGACTTCGAATTTCAGATTTAGCCGCAGCGGTTTGGTCACTTGCTGGGACCAGGTCAGCTTGCTGCCTTGAATAACGGGATTCAAAAACTTGACTGTTTCCTCCCCCTGGGTGGCCGTTCCGTGAACTACCCCATGAGTTGTTGCGATTGAGAGCTTGACATCCATTTTGCCCACGGGCGTTGTAATGGTCACATTCCACTCTCCGTCGAAGGCTGATTCCTGCTGGACGGATGGGTTATGCAGGGGACCGGAAGTTGAATTCACCGCCTCAGTACTTGGCGAAAGGGACGTTTCATCGACTGATGATGTTTTAATCGGGTCCGGTGCCATTCCTTGAGCCCGCCACACGGTTCCTCTCCGCTCGTATTCGAACAGCTGCTCGACGGCATGCGCGATCCGGGGTCCAAGCTCGCGCTCCACCAGATGCAGGGCGACATCGAGCCCCGAGGTCACGCCGCCGCCCGTCACGAGTCCGCCGTCGTCCACGACGCGTGCCTTGACGGGCAGGGCACCGGTCGCTCCGAGCACATCCATGCCCATATGATGGGTAACCGAATGTCTGCCTTCGAGCAGGCCTCCCATCGCCAGCAACAGGGAACCGCCGCACACAGTGGCTACGGTAATGTCTGTCTGCTCGAAGGCTTGCTTGAGCAAATCGGTCAATTCCGTATTTGCGGCCCGTCCCAGAATGGCCGGTATGGAGTCGGGACCGTCGCCTTCGACTTCCCCGGCGGCACCGGGAACGAGAATGATCCCCGCACGATCCGGATCCAGCTTGCTGCTTGCTTCAATGGGCAGCCCTTGGACGCCGCTGATCACGCTTCTTGGTCCTTCGGCGGTGACAAGCTGCACATTCAGCGCGTTATTCGACATTGTGGCAGCGGAACAAAAAACCTCATAAGGTGCAATGGCATCCAGTAGGTCGAAGCCGTCAAAAAGCACGATTTGAACGGTTAACATAGAAACATCCTCCTTCATGTAAGACCAAACCCCGTCCGCTCAACTTGTGCTCCTGTTCTCACAACCTTTCGAGACACACATGTCGAAACGTCAATTAGGCATGGCTGTTATTTGGTTAGTAAGTCCTTAAGCCGGCCATACTCCTGCTCGTCAATTTCACCTTTGGCCATCCGGTTTTTGAGGATCCAGGCAATGTCATCCTCCTGGCGACGGCCGTTTCCGGACTTGTGACGAATCGAATAGATCCGGACCGCCAAAAAACAAAAAAGCGTGATGCAAAATAAAGCGCTGAACACATAAACACTGCTTGTTTCCATAGCCAACCTCCTTCACGAACAACATCCTATCAAATGAATATCTCAAATGAAGAAATAAAAGTGTCACAAAACTATAAACATTGCATCACAAAAGGGGTAAGGCCGTTAGCTCTTGACCGAAAAAATGATAAACTAGGATGCGAAGGTGGGATGTACATGAGCGGAAGCCATACGATTCTCGTTGTAGACGACGATCCCAGCATCGTCGAACTTTTAAAGGACTTTTTGGAGAATGACAATTTTTATGTGATTACGGCCTGCGATACGGCGGAGGCGTGGGACATGTTCGAACGGAATACGGTTCACGGCATGATTCTGGATATTATGATGCCGGGACAAAACGGGTTTGATTTATGCCGCCGGATTCGCGCGGAAAGCGACGTTCCGATCCTTTTTCTGAGCGCGCGCAGCGATGATGTGGACAAGATTCGGGGGCTGACGCTCGGCGGCGACGATTATATCGTGAAGACGGCTTCTCCGGGAGAGATTGTCGCCAGAGTGAAAGCCGTACTGCGGCGCACCGCTTCGCGGGAGCATACGAATGAAAAGGTCCTCGATTACGGCCAGATCAAATTAAACTTGTCCACTAGGGAAGTTTTTGTGGATGGGGTCAGCATCGTGCTCACTCCGAAGGAGTACGATTTGCTGCGATTGTTCGCTGAACATCCAAGGCATGTATTTTCCTATGAGCAGCTGCTCGCAAAGTTTTGGGAAGGGATAGGCGACCGGCATACGATTCGGGTTCATCTCAGCCGCCTCCGGGAGAAAATAGAGATGGATGCAAATCATCCGCAATACCTGGTCAACGTATGGGGCGTAGGGTATCGCTTCGAGGGAGGATAAGATGAAGGCACTTCGCATTCGCACGTTTACGATACTCTGCTTAATTATGATCACTCTCGTGCCGTGGGTTTTCTTCGTTGCAGCTCACTTCCTGGAGACCCATTCGCTAAAGATAGGATCCAATCAGCCGTACGATAAAAATCTGCAATGGCATTTGAACGAGGCGGTTCATCGGATCGAGGCGGACTCAGACCAATGGCGGGATCCGAATTGGCAGAGTCGGCTGCATAATGAGCTGCGTCAATCCAAACTGGATGTGGTCATTTTATCCGATTCCGATGAGGAGATTTATCGGTCGACCGAGCGTGAAGGTGGTTTGCGATCAACCGAGCGGTTCTCTGTCATCGAGAATGGACATTTGCTTGGAAGGGTGATTCTTTACCTGCCCAAATCCAATACGCTGCCCATGATATCGGCGTTTGCCGGATTGCTGCTCGCTTTTTTCATCGTTGGAGTAGAGATGCGGAGATTCCTGCTAAAGCCCCTGGAGAAGATGAGCCGGGCCGCCAGGCAAATCGCTTCAGGCGATTGGGAGGTACGGTTACCGAAATCGAGAATTACGGAAATCGCTGAAGTAGGGGACGGATTTGATGTGATGGTTAAAGGGCTGCGAACGTCCTACCAGAAGCAAGTAAAGCTGGAGGAAGAACGCCGCTTTGTCATATCTGCGGTTGCGCATGATTTGCGTACTCCGTTGTTCGCCCTGAGAGGATATTTGGATGGCTTGGAGCAAGGAATTGCCCAAACGCCGGAGAAAATTTCAAAGTATGTAGCGGTTTGCAAGGAGAAATCTGCTCAATTGGATCGATTGGTGGAAGACCTCTTTACTTTTACGAAAATGGAGCATTGGGATCGTCAGCTGAACCAAGCGCCGATCGATTTGCCGCTCGTACTTCAGAAATCAATCGACAGCTTGACTCCAAGTGCCGGGCATAAAAGCATTGTGATCAAAAGCCATCTGGCCGCCGATTGCATCGTAAGCGCTGATGAGCATCTGTTGGAGCGCGCGATGAACAACCTGCTGGACAATGCGGTGAGACACTCCCCGCCAGGAGGTACGATTGACGTCCAGTGTAATAAGGAAGAAGACAAAATCACGTTCATGATTCGAGATCACGGGCCGGGATTCACGGCGGAAGAGCTGAAGCGCGTGTTCGAACCATTGTATCGCGGGGAGGCATCCAGAAACCGTTCGACCGGAGGCAGCGGTCTGGGATTGACTATTTCACAACGAATCATTCGGCAGCATGGAGGCGAGCTCACGGCAAGCAACGATCCGCATGGCGGTGCACGGTTGACGGGCTGGATTCCAGCTGCAGAAGCATAGATTCAATCATGGAGCATGCGGCGAATAACATATTCAGATAGGCTGGTCACTGCCATACGGTGGCCGGCTTTTTTGGCGTGGTATCAACAGGGTTTTTGTTTCTATCGGTTGGCCGTGATTTAGCAATATGTCAGGTTGACTCGACATTTTTTTGTTTTCCCTTATATAATATGTATACATTTCCCCCATTAAAAAACAGCCCCGCTAATTGGTAAGTTGTCATTTTGTTGCGTAAGTTCAAAGTCTTACCATGTCTTCCATCGGTAACCTTAGAGAACAAGTAAATATATTTTTCTAAGGATTGGGAAGCGCTTGCAAGCAGATTGCCAGTCCATCGCAAAATAAATCGATTATTAAACATACTAATGAGGGTGGTATAATATGAATTTATCAACGCTTCGAAGGTGGCTTTGGCCGCAAACGAGTTTCCAGGGGAAAATTTTTATGGCCTTCGGCCTGATCACTTTTCTGTCCATCGTCTCCGTAACCGGTATCGTCTATGTGAATATGCGCGAGACGATCAAGCATAATGCGGTTACTTCCGTCTCGGATAGTATCCGGCAGGCAGATGAATCACTCAACGTGATGCTGGAGGAGATCGACCGGCTGAACACAGTTGTCGTGACCAATAAAAATACGGTGATCAAAACGATCATGAGCCCGAACGAAGAACCCAGCTATGAATGGTTCCAGGAACAGAAGCGGATTACGGAATATTTATCGGGACTGATTCAGTACAAGCCCTATATTTCCCGTATGGCGGTTGTCGGGCTGAACGGAAAGGTGTTTTTTACCGGTGGTCCTTGGATGGACCGGAGCGTCCTGGGTACCCCGATGCTGAACTATATGCTGCACAACGGATCGCGCCATGCGTATTTTAAGCCTGAAGGAACCGCGGATGCGATTACTGTCGGCCGCGAGGTTCGTTATAACCGCGAGACGGTCGGCATTGTCATGGTCGACTTGGACTACGATTTTATTAAAAAAACATACGGAGTCAAACCGACTGCGGACAGCATGCTGTATGTTCTCGATGAGCAAAACGGTTATGTGTATCAATCCGAGTCCGCACCGTCTTCCTATACGCCCCCGCTGGATACGATCGTCAAGATCAAAGGGAAGCTGGCCGGGGATAACGACGTGGTGGAGCAGAAGATTAACGGCAGGTCCTACATCGTCGTAAGCCGCCATTCCGATTACACAGGCTGGAGCACGCTGGCACTGATCCCGCTTGATTCGTTACTTAGCGAATCGACGCGAATCCGTAACTTGATGACCGAGGTATCGATCATCGTCTTTATCGTCATCCTGATCGGTTCCCATCAGGTCTCTTCGCGGACCACGTTAAATATCCGGCGGCTCAGATCCATGATGATGCAGGTGAAGGATGGGAATTTGTCGTTTCCGAGAACGGAGATTCGATCAAAGGACGAGATCGGACAGCTGTACCGCGTGTTCATCAGCATGGTGGACGAATTGAAACGGCTGATGGAAGGCATCCGATGGAGCGAGAAGAAGAAACGGGAAGCCGAGCTGACCGCCCTTCAGGCACAAATCCGCCCGCACTTTTTGTACAACTCGCTTAATACGATCAAGTATTTAGCTAAGCTGAACGGGGTGCCTAATATCGAGGAAGTGTCAGGCTCGCTCATTGAGCTCATGCGGGGCTTACTGGGGAATTCCAACGAATTTTTGACGCTGCGCGAGGAGCTTGACTATGTGAACAGTTACATATCCATCGTGAAATACAAATATTTGGAGCCCATTGAGGTGCACACGCAGATCGAAGACGACGCCTTGTTGGAGTGCCGTGTGCTGAAGCTGATCCTTCAGCCTCTCGTCGAAAATGCCATCATGCATGGCATCGGACCTTCTGGAGAAGGGGGCTTCGTCCTTATTCGAGTTTATGCGGAGCATCAGGATTTGCGGATCGAAGTCACGGACAACGGCCGGGGCATGACACAGAACCAGATGGACGCTCTTCTTGGAGAAGCGGGACATGAGGATACGCCATCGCGCTTCAGCAGCATGGGAGTGCGCAATGCGAACGAGCGGATCATCAGAATGTTTGGCGATTCGTATGGTTTGCGCTTATACAGCGAGCCGGGTCTATATACGAAGGTAGACATTCGTTTACCTCAAATTGTTAATAGCGATCAATCTGATCAAGAGGTGATCTGACGATGTTTAAAGTGCTTTTGATCGACGACGAACCGTTGATTGGCAATGTCATTCGGACGTTATTCAACTGGAAGGAGCATGGCTTCGAGTTCGTCGGCGAGGCTTACAGTGGGACCGAGGCTTTGCGGATGATCGAGGAATCGCAGCCCCATATCGCGATTATCGATGTGAATATGCCGGAAATGAACGGAGTCGAGCTTCAAGGGATCCTACGTGAGCGGTATCCGTCGGTTAAGACCATCATGCTCAGCAGCTATGACGATTACGATTATGTCCGCGAATGCTTGCGCAGCGGGGCCGTGGACTATTTACTCAAGCACCGGCTTGATGAGGCCTTGCTGCTGAACGTTTTGAACAAAGCCGTTAAGGATTGGCAAGATGAGGACCGGGCGCAGGAAGGCCGTATGGCCAGTAAAAAAATGGCGGAGACCATGAAACCCGTATTCATCCGAAGCCGCATTGCCGAGTTGTTGAGAGAGAATGAGGAAGCGGCCGGTACCTTTGAAGACGCGGGCGGGATGAAAGATTTGTATCCAGGCGCTGTCCGTTATGCAGCAGCGGCACTGCAGATCATTCCGTTTCTGCTGCTGACGGAGTCATTCAGCGACAGTCAAACGAACCGGCTGGTGCAGCAGGCAGTCGATGTGATGCAGCAGAGCCTCGGAGATATCCATGAACGGACGGCCGCTTACGTGGAGAACGGGCGGCTGGTTGTCGTGTTTGCGTTCAAGGAGCGCAGCGAGCATGCCGGCACCAGCGACGCACACCGCTGGATGGGCAAGGTTCAGCATGCGCTGGAGTTGCTGCTGAATCTGAAATCCGTATACGCCCTTGGGCATCCATGCGCAAATCTGCCGCAGCTGGGGACGAGCTACAGATCGGCCGAAAAGGCACTTGATGCTTCTCCTGCCGGGGAGTCCAGGACACCATCCGAAAAGGTGAACGATCGTGATCCTGCTGCAAAGGAGAGAACGAACGAGCAGCAGCTGCGCGTTGCCCTAACCATTGAGGAACAGAAGCAGCTGCTTCTTGCCCTGGAAAGTCTGGACCAGGAAAGGCTGCAGCAGCTGATCGCCTCCGTGTGTGGTTCTGTACGTCATCAGCCGCTGCATTCCCCTGCGGTTCAGATGATTGTCAGCGAGCTGCTGCACACCGGCGACAAAGCTTTGAAAAAATCGATATCCACGCCGGCAGCTGAAGCCGCCATGGACGAGCTTCCGCCACGCCGCGACCTGGGGCGGATCGGCAGCCTGGACGAGCTTGAGCGATGGCTGCAGTCCTATTTCACCGGTTTGCTGAATTTGCTGAAGCAGCAGCGTACCGCCGGCAGCTATTCCCGGCATGTATCGCAGGCCATCCATTTTATACTAGAGCGGTATCAAGGCTATATCAACTTGGAAATGGTGGCCGGCGCAATCGGACTCAATCCCTCTTATTTAAGCCGTTTATTCAAAGAGGAAACTCAGAGCAACTTCTCGGAATACGTGAACCGGATTCGTATTGACGCGGCCCAGAGGCTGCTGGAGAGCGATCAATATTCGGTAAAACAGATCAGCAGCCAAGTGGGCTTTACGACATATAACTACTTTTTCAAAGTGTTCAAGGAAATGACCGGGATGACGCCGCATGCCTATGTGAGCAGCCTCCGTCCGGAACGACAGCGATGAAACCGTAAAATATGTGGAGTAAATAGTCAAATAAGTAGAATTTGCTGTCATGTCGGGTGAACTATAATACTCACATGCACCAAGGGAAACGCTTTCAACCGTTCCCAAATATATAAAACGGAGGTCATAGAATCATGTATAAACTTTGGGGAAAATATGCGCTGAGCACAGCGCTCGTTTCCGCGTTATTGCTCTCGGGCTGCAGCTCCAACAGCGGAACGGGATCCGAAGAAAAAAAAGCGGATCCATCCGAAGCAACGGTTAGTGAGACCGGGTTTCCGCTAACCAAAGAACCCGTCACGCTGAGCATGTTCACACGGATCGCCCCTGTGAATGGTCCATTCAAGGACATGCCCGTATTTCAGGATTACGAAAAAATGAGCAATGTGCACGTGGACTTCACCGAAGCGCCGACGGACGGCTTTCAGGAGAAGAAAAATCTGCTGTTCGCGTCCAATGAGCTGCCCGACGCTTTTTACCGCTCAGGCATTTCGCCGCTTGAAGCAACGCAGTATGGTGCCGTTGGTCAATTGATTCCGCTCGAAGACCTGCTCGACAAATATGCGCCTAACCTGAAATCGCTGATGGAACAGTATCCGGAAATTCGCTCAGCCATCACGACACCGGAAGGCCACATTTACGCGATACCGGGAATCGTAACGCTGGCTGCAGCCCGCACGGATAAGAAGTGGATCAATGAAGCGTGGCTGAAGAAACTGGGACTCAAAGAGCCCGAGACGACGGACGAATTGTACGATGTGCTGGTGGCTTTCCGCGATAAAGATCCAAACGGCAACGGAAAGAAGGATGAAATTCCGATGACCGCCCGTGCGGGCCTAGCGGTCGTCACCATGATGAGCGGTTCGTTTGGTCTCGACCAGCAGCTTGGCTACAATATCAATCTGGAGAACGACAAGGTCAACATCTGGATGGGCAGCGAGCAGAACAAAGAAATGCTCATGTACCTGAACAAGCTGTACAAAGAGAAGCTGCTGGATCCGGAATTGTTCTCGCAGAAGGAAGCACAGTATTTGGCCAAACAGGGCTCGGGAAATGCCGGATTTTTCTTTGACCAGACGAACAACAACTTCCTGCCTATTGCAGACCAATATGTAGGGATTGCGCCTCCGGCAGGTCCGAATGGTGATCGGCTGCAGGCACAGACAGCGCCGGTACCGCGCGATTTCGGTGCCTTCGCCATCACATCCGTCAACAAATATCCGGAAATCACCATGCGCTGGATCGATTATTTCTACAGCGACGAAGGATCGACCTTGCTGCGATTCGGCAGAGAAGGCGAGCACTATGAGTTGAAAGACGGAATTCCTTACTATAAGGCAGAATTCTCAACTTCGGACACCCAACCGAAAATAACGCCGTACGCCGGAGGCGGAGCACCGCATCTCATCAGCGAAAAGGTAGCTTCTTATATCAATCCTCCTCAAGTGCAAGAGGCTCAGAAGAAGCTGGATCCGTACATGCCGAAGGTCCGTTATGCGGCTCCAATGTTTGACGAGAAAACGGCGCAAGAAGTTAACATCCTTCGGAACGATATTGATAAATATTACGAAGAGCAAAGCACGAAATTCATTGCCGGAGCGCTCAGCTTCGATAAGTGGGATGAATTCCAGTCCACGCTGAAAAAGATGAAGATCGACAAGCTTCAGGAGCTGTATCAAGCAGCCTATGACAAGATGGATAAATAACCGAATCGATGATATTCGTCATTAGGTAAGGAGAGATGGTTATGAAGAGCGCGCAAGTCCAGGCGGCGGCCGCTCCATCCCGCGGTTCCGCAAGACGGGGGAGACGCTTATGGAGTCAGATGGCCAAGCGGTACGACCTGTATCTTATGCTGCTGGTGCCGATCGCCTGGTATTTGATCTTTCACTACGGGCCGCTGTACGGACTGCAAATTGCTTTTAAAAATTTCAATCCGGCCAAAGGCATCATAGGCAGCAGCTGGGTCGGCTTTGATCATTTCGAACGGTTTTTCGATTCGTATTACTTCGGGCGGCTGCTGTGGAACACGTTGTCGATCAATCTGTTCTCGCTGCTGATTGCTTTTCCGATTTCCATCGTGCTGGCGCTGATCGTCAATGAAATTCGCAGCAAGTCATTCAGTAAATTGCTGCAAAACATTACCTTTATTCCGCACTTTATTTCCGTCGTTGTCATCGTTGGTATATTGAACGTGTTCCTCTCGCCCACAACGGGACCGATCAATACGCTGATCGAGGCATTCGGCGGGTCGCCGATCCGTTTTCTGGAGGAGGCTGGCTGGTTTAAAACGATTTTCATCGGCTCGAACATATGGCAGAATATGGGCTGGCAATCCATCATTTACATTGCGGCGCTCAGCGGGATCAATCCCCAGCTGTATGAAGCGGCGAAGATGGACGGCGCCTCCCGGTTGCGGCGCGTATGGCATATATCCCTGCCGGGAATCGTTCCCGTCATCGTGATCATGCTGATCCTGGACATCGGCCATTTCATGGACATCGGATTCGAGAAAATTTTACTGATGCAGAACAATTTGAACCTTGAGGCGAGCGATGTCATTTCCACGTTTGTGTACACGACCGGTATTCTCAAAGGAGAGTACAGCTACACCGCGGCCATCGGGCTGTTCAACTCGGTCATCAACCTGGTGCTGCTGCTAATGGTGAACCGGTTTGCGCGCAAAACGTCGGAGACGAGTCTTTGGTAAAGGAGGGCCATGCACCATGTCGAAACAAGCTGCCGCTACCATAGGCAGACCCAAGGATGAGCGGGTGTTCGATGCGATCGTCTATACGATCGCTTCGATCATCATTCTGATCGTCCTTTATCCGCTCATTTTCGTAGTCAGTGCTTCATTCAGCGACCCGGCGAAAGTGTTGAACGGAGAAGTATGGCTGCTGCCGAAAAGCGTGTCATTGGACGCTTATTCGAATATTTTTCATAACGGGAAAATATGGACGGGATACATGAATACGATCATTTATACGGTGGTCGGTACGATCGTGAATATGATCCTGACCATATTGGCGGCGTATCCGCTGTCAAGACCCGACCTGCCAGGCCGGAAAGTGCTGATGGTCATCATCACGCTTACGATGTTTTTCGGCGGCGGGCTCATTCCTACTTATTTGCTCGTCAAAAATCTAGGAATGCTGGACACGATGTGGTCCTTGATCGTTCCAGGAGCAATCTCAACGTACAATCTGATCGTCATGAGAACGTACTTTCAGAGCAGCATCCCTTGGGAGCTGCAGGAGGCCGCCCATATTGACGGCTGCTCGAACTGGCGGCTGCTGATCAACATCATCGTGCCCCTGTCCAAGCCGATCCTGGCCGTCATGGTCCTGTTCTATGCCGTCGGACATTGGAACTCATTTTTTAATGCCCTGATCTACATTCGCGACGAAGGACGATACCCGCTGCAGCTTGTCCTGAGGGAAATCCTGTTGATCAGCCAAACCGACGCCGTTGACGGCAACGTTGGACTGGAGAATAAGGTACTGCTCGCGGAGAGTATCAAGTACGCGGTCATCATTATTTCCAGCCTGCCGATTTTGATTATGTATCCATTTGTGCAGCGACATTTTGTCAAAGGCGTCATGATAGGCTCCATTAAAGGATAGACATGGGCAGACGCCTTTATCGGCGGTGATTTATAACATCTTACTTATGGAGGTATATTGTGCAAACGAATGCGACGATTACAATCGACAGCAGCCAGCCCGGAGAACATACGGTTAATCCTTATCTCTTCGGGCACTTCGTAGAAGATATTCGCGACCATATGGAAGCGATGTTGGCCTATCCCTTAAGAGACATGGATTTTGAGAGCGAGAAGTCCGGAGAGAGCGCCGTATCGGGAAGCTGGCTTCCCTATACGAACGGCCGCAATACGCAATATGCGCTGGAGGCGCCGGCCCTTAGGCATTCCGGCCGCGCACAGCGAATCCGGATCATGAGCGAAGACGAGGCATACGCAGGCATCGCGCAGAACGCTGCGCTAAAGGGACCGATGACATACACGGTCCGGATTGTCGCCCGCGCATCCGTCGAACTCCGCTATCTCGTATTGGAAGCGGTAGACCGGCGGACGGAGGAGCTTCTTGGGCGTGTGAATATGGAACTCAAAAGCCATAACTGGCAAGAATACGAAGCTAGCCTGCCCGTCTCTCGAAACTGCGCCGACGCGGAGATTCGGGTCTATGTTCCGATGGACCATCCCCGCTGGACCGATCATGTATCCACCGGCATGTTATGGCTCGATCACGTGTCTCTGCTCCCGGAAGACAGCATCGGCATGGTGAAACGCGAGGTCATCGATATGGCCCGGCCGCTGAATGCGGGAATGATGCGGCTCTCGGGAAATTACATCAGCGCTTACCATTGGGAACATGGCGTGGGTTCGGTGCTGGAGCGGCCAGTAATGTACAACGAAGCTTGGGGCGGATGGACCAGCAAATATTTCGGGACGGACGAATTTATCCGTTTTTGCCAAGAGCTGCAGGTGGAACCGCTGATCAGTGTCAACGACGGTTCCGGTACGGCCGAGGAAGCCGCACGTTGGGTGGAATACTGCAACGGAAGCATCGACACGCCGATGGGAGCCCTGCGGGCGGCGAATGGTCATCCTGAGCCGTATAACGTACGTTATTGGGAGATCGGCAACGAAGTATGGGGCGACTGGCAAGTGGGAACCTGCTCCGCCGCCGATTTCGCCGAGCGCTGCAAGGCGTTCACGCTAGCGATGAGGGCGGTCGACTCTTCAATCGTCATATTGGCCTGTGGTCATACTGACCCGGAATGGAACAAGCCGGTGCTCGATATTGCGGGCGAGCAGATCGATTATTTGACGATGCATTTATACCACGGCTTCGGGCGCTTCGGAATGAACCGCGATACGCCGGCAGAGGAACGATATAAAGCCATTGCGACGTTCCCGGAATGGACTCGCGAAGATATCCGGCAGGCTGTGAAACTTATCCGCGCGAATCCGAAACACAGCCATGTGAAGCTCGCCGTCACCGAGTACAACACCATGTATTTTCCGAACACGATCCGCAAGGGGCTGCCGGATGAGCACACGCTGGGGGCAGCCGTCGCCAACGCCGCCAACCTGAACGAAATGCTTCGCAGCAGCGATATGGTTCACATTGGCAGCTTCTCCGATCTGGTGAACGGTTGGCTTGGCGGTTGCATCCGTGTAGGCGATTATTATGCCGATCAATATCGCGGCAAGAAGCCCGGCTGGAGCGGCCTGCCGCTTACTGTATACGGAACGCCGACCTATGAGGTGTTAAAGCTGTACGCCAACCGGGACATCCGGCGGATCCTGCCGGTGAATGCGGAGTGCGGTACCTTTGCCGTACAGTCGCCGAAGCAGACGCGCATCGGGCTTGATGCGATTCCGGATTTGGACGTTACCGCCGGCGTAAATGAGGATGGGAGCGTCATCACTTTGTTTATCGTGAACCGCAGCCTGCATGAAGTAGAGGCCAAGCTTGACCTGCGCTCATTCGAACCTTTCGGTGACACCATCTTACATGAGATCACAGGCGACTCCTACGAGGACATTAATTCGGTGTTCGAACCGGAACGAATCATGTGCGCGTCCCGTGTCGTTCCAGTTTCCTCCTGGCAGGACGGATATCCTTTACGGAAAACATCGGTCTATGCGGTTGAAATCAAGACAGAGCAAAAGGCAGGAGTGGCACAATGACAACCAGAGGCTATATCAAGGATTATCCCCGGCCGCAATTCGTGCGGGACGACTGGATGAACCTGAACGGAGAGTGGGGGTTTCGTTTCGATGACCTAAACGCGGGAGAAAAGGAACATTGGCAGGAGACGTTCGCTGAAACACACAAGATCAATGTTCCTTTTACGTACGAAACCCAGCTTAGCGGAATCGGGATCGAAGAATTCCACCCTTATGTTTGGTACAACCAAAAGGTACATATCCCGAAAGAAGCCGGGGAAAAACGGGTCATCCTGCATTTTCAGGCGGTGGATCACGTAGCTAAGGTCTGGATCAACGGGAGAATGGCCGGGAGCCACCAGGGCGGGTATGCCGCCTTCTCCTTTGATATCACGCCTTATCTGGTCTTTGGTGCCGACAATCAAATTACAGTAAAAGCAGAGGACAGCAGCAGCTGCACCCAGCCCCGCGGCAAACAGCGCTGGACGAAGGACAATTTCGAATGCTTCTACGTCCAGACGACGGGCATTTGGCAGACGGTATGGCTGGAATATGTAGAAGAGCAGCGGCTGGAATCGGTCAAAATGACGCCGGACGTCGACCGGTCCATCGTCCGTTTCGATTACCAAGTGGAGGGGGTGGAAACTTCAGGCGATTTGAGGCTGGAGGCGATCGTCACTTTGCAGGGTAAGCCCGTAAAGCGAGTGGGCTTAGTGATCGACCGTCCCTGCCTGACGGTGGAAGTCGATTTGATTCATGAGGCGAACGGGCCATGGAAAAAATGCCTTTGGTCTCCACAGCACCCGAATCTGTATGATGTCGAATTTGTCCTGAGCTTGGACGATCAGGTGGTGGACCGCGTCTTTTCCTATTTCGGGATGAGAAAAATCTCGATCGAAAATGGCCGGGTGCTGCTGAATAACGTGCCGATCTACCAAAGGTTGATCTTGGATCAGGGGTACTGGACGGACAGCCATTTGACGCCGCCGAGCGAGGAAGCCCTTATCGAAGATATTGACAGCATGTTAGAGATGGGCTATAACGGCGTTCGCAAGCATATGAAAATAGAGGACGCCCGCTTCCTCTATTGGTGCGATGTGAAAGGGCTGCTCGTATGGTCCGAAATGGCTGCGACCTTCGAATTCCACGATCTGGCGGTCGAGGCATTTACGAAAGAATGGCTGGAGATCGTTCAGCAGCAGTACAATCATCCCAGCATCATTACTTGGGTTCCCTTTAATGAATCGTGGGGGATTGCATCGATCCTTCGCGACTCGAGACAGCAAAAATTTACAGAGGGTATTTATCATTTGACCAAAGCGATCGATCCTTACCGCCCTGTGATCACCAACGATGGCTGGGAGCACACCGTATCCGATATTTTGACGCTGCATGATTATGTCGAAAATGGAGACGGATTCATGAAACGGTACTCGAATCTTGAGGCTGTCTTGAACGGCGAAACGACCTGCAACAAATGGAAATATGCCTTTGCCGAAGGATACGAGTACCGGGGCCAGCCTATTATGATCACCGAATACGGCGGCATTGCATTCCAATCGGACAAAGGCTGGGGTTACGGCCGTCAAGTCTTTACCGAAGAGGAGTTTCTGCGCCGGTTCGAGGGATTAACGATGGCGATCAAGAGCGTCGATTCGATTGTCGGCTACTGTTATACGCAGCTTACCGATGTACAGCAGGAGATCAACGGGTTCCTGAAAGAAGACCGTACGCCGAAATTTCCGCTGGAGAAAATTAAACAGATTAATATGGCATGACCAAACGCCGAAAACACCAAGAGCCAAAAGAAAACATATTCTTTTGGCTCTTGCCGTTGTCAGTTCATTTTCACAGATGTAATCTTTCGGACAAATAAGGGAGGTAATATCATAGTGAAATCCATGCGATGGCTTATTATGCTAGCGGTTACATTTTCTCTGATCACGACTGTACCCACTGAAACCTCTGCTTATCAAAACCCAAAAACACTGCTTGACGAATGGGGGCAGTATGGGCTCGGAGACCCTTACGTTTTGAAATTTAACGGCTATTACTATTTGTATGTGAGTACAAGAGATACGGATGACGGCGTCAAAGTGTGGAGCTCCAAGGACTTGGTGAACTGGTCCTATCGCGGTTTGGCCGCAACGGATCCGATTACGCATGGTGCTTATGCACCTGAGGTCGTCTATTGGAACGGTATGTTCTATATGTACACATCGCCGGCAGGCAAAGGTCATTACGTCCTCAGCAGCACGAGTCCTACCGGTCCCTTCAACGTCGTTACCGGCAATCTTGGCAAAACGATCGACGGCCATGTCTTTATCGACGACGACGGATCGTTCAGCTTTTACCACGCCGGACAGGGGCGCATCGATGCAGCGCCGATGAGCAGCCCGACCTCGATCGGAGCGAGCTCGTCTACGGGCGTCGGCATGGGAGGCTGGACCGAAGGGGCGACCGTGTTCAAGCGGGGCGGCAAATACTATATGACCTATACCGGAAATCATGTGTTCAGCAAGGGTTACCGGGTAGATTATGCGGTGAGTACGACAGGTCCGCGTTCCGGTTACGTTGCCGACAGCCTGAATCCGGCGTTAATCAGCACGGAAGGTCCCACCGTGGGGCTTGGCCATAACACGGTCGTGATGGGGCCTAACCTTGATACGCATTATATCGTATATCACAACTTGGAAGGACCTGGTGTGGTCGGCCCGCTGCGTCATCTCAATATGGACCGTATCGTTTGGAACAACGATAAAATGATCGTTCAGGGCCCAACAACAACCCCGCAGCAAGATCCGGCAATGCCCACGTTCTACGATTACTTCGAACGTACATCGATCGGCAGCGGGTGGACCAATGTCAACGGTGGCCATTGGGGCATCTACAATCAAGAATTGATGTGGCAGGACTCGATTGGCGATACAACCTGGTACAAGCAAATATCGTCGGCATCCAGCGCTTCTGATTATACGGCTGAGTTCAATACGAAAGAAATGAAGCGTGGGACTTCCGCAAGCCCAAGATATGGCGCCACCTTCTCATATACGGACGAGAACAATTATGGCGTAGCGCTGCTGAGTTCGAAAAATAACCGCCTTGCGACGTCCTTCCGGATCAACGGCGTGGACCAAGCATGGCAAACGTTCGATCTGCCGGCAGGTTTCGATTACTCGAAATGGCACAGCATTCGCATTGAGAAATCCGGTACGATATTTAAATATTATGTGGACGGCATGCTGAAAGGGACGCGGACCGCCAATTTGGGCGGAGGTAAAATCGGTGTCCTGACGGAAGATACGCATGCGGATTTCGGCTATGTCGCTTTCAGTAACGATGTAAACGGAAGCAGCGCATGGGAAGCTTACAAACCGGTCCCAGGCACGATCGAAGCGGTGCACTACATGAAAGGAGGCGAGGGGGTCGCCTATCATGACACGACCGCGGATAATATCGGGGGCGCATACCGTACGGACGCGGGCGACATTCGTCTCAATAGCGAAGGACTCTTCAACCTAGGCTGGAATCAAACGGGAGAATGGTATAAATATAAAGTCAATGTGGAATCAAGCGGTTATTACGATATCGACTTCCGAATGGCCACGACGATGAGCGGCGTGCAAATCCGCCTGTGGGACGGATCGACGGATGTAACGGGAATCATCGACGTGCCGAGCACGGGGGACTGGGATAACTGGCAGACGGTAACGAAGAAGGGTGTCTATCTGAACGCCGGACAGAGGGAACTTCGGGTCGAATTCGTCAAAGGCGAGGCCGATTTCTCACGGATGACGTTCCATAAGAGCACGCAGGTCACAACGCTTAGCGATGACTTTAACGATGGCAATGACGACGGGTGGACGCGCTTCGAAGGAACATGGGCCGTAGAGAACGGCGAGTACAGCGCAGGGAGCTCGGGACCTGCCAAGTCCACAATCGGTGATGCAAACTGGGCGGATTATACGGTGGAGGCCGACGTCAAAATGATCGACTCCGGAGGGGACGGGGGATTGCTCTTCAGGGTGTCGAATCCTTCCCATGGCACGGAACGGGGGCAAAACAACTATGACGCCTTCCAGGGGTACTATGCCTATTTGACGACAAGCGGAGTCAACCTGGGCAAGATGAGTTACAGCTGGACATTCATCAAAAGCGCGCCGCAGACCTATTCGATAAACACCTGGTATCATATGAAAGTGGTGGCGAAGGGGACGAATATAAAAGTCTATGTTGATGATATGAATCAACCGAAAATCGATTATACAGACAACAGTCTGAACCCATTCACGCATGGCAAAGCAGGCGTCAGAACAGCCAATAAGCATACGCATTTTGATAACTTCAAGGTAATACCGTAAAAGGAAGGGATCTCGATCTTTCCATGCTAGTCGTAACAGCAACAGCCTGCCGATTTCTGGATCGGCAGGCTGTTCTAATGATTGCATCATTTCGATTTATAAAAATTCTCCGCTTTTTGGATCATGTGCTTCTCCTCGTCCGGCACGTCCGTATCGTAAAAAACGGCTCCCACCGGGCAAGCTACCTCGCAAGCACCGCACTCAATACAAATATCCGCCTCGATAAAAAATTGGTCCGGGCCTTCCTCGATGCAGTCTACCGGACATACGTCCACGCATTCTCCTGCTTTTTCATCAATACAGCCCGAGGTAATCACATAAGGCATTTGGTCTCACCCTTTCGATGAAATGCTTACCGGCGTACTACGCGTACTGGTAAAGAGATCAGCGTCTGTCCGGCGGCGGATGGGGTCAGGTGATCTTCCAGCTTGAACCCGGGAACCGGCTCGATCCGCTGAAAATGGTCCATGAACAGCCCCAGGCCGATGTTGGCTTCAAGCCGGGCGAGTGGAGCTCCCAGGCAGAAATGCGGACCGTTACCGAAAGTCAGATGACGTTTATTGTTGGGACGGTGGATATTCAGTGTAAATGGATCATCAAAAACCTCTTTGTCCATGTTCGCGGCACTCATCCAGGCTACGACGACATCGCCTTTTTTAAGGTCTACGCCGAGCACGTTATTATCCTGCTTTACCGTCCGATCCATCTTCGCCATGTGGAACCGATAGCGGAGCATTTCTTCTACCGTATTCGGAAGAAGCTCCCGGTTAGACTGGACCTCCTCATAGATTTGGTCGTTATCATATAGGAAAGAATAGAACGTGCTGGACAGCAAATGGCTGGTCGTTTCGATGCCCGCCCCGAGAATAAACATGGTCATCCGGACGATCTCGTCATCAGTCAACCGTTCGCCATCGACTTCGGCCTGGATCAGGTCGGAAATAATATCATCGGAGAGCTGGCTTCTTTTGGCGATGACATGCGGGTAGAGATAGTTGTAATAATGAACGGCCGCCTGCCGCTTCAGCTCCTGAACGTCTTCGGCGTTGTCGGCCGGAAGAGGAAGGAACAGATGATCGACCCATTCCTTAAACAGAAAACGGTCCTCTGACGGAACGCCGAGCAGGTCGGCGATCACGATGGTCGGAAGCGCGCTGGAGAAGCTCTTGACGATATCAATGACCGGTTCGTCGTCCATGTCCTTGATCAGCTGGCTGACAACCTCGTGGATTCGCGGCTCCCATAGCTTCAAGCTTCTTGGCGTGAAGGCGGCCGACAGCAGACTGCGGCTTTTGCGGTGATCCGGTGGATCCGAATTCAGATTGACCCGTCCGGAGTTGTGCTGGCCCGCCTCATTATCAGCACCGACGCTGATCGTCGTCCGGGCTCTCACGCTGGAGAAGTATTCATAATCGCTCAATACTCTTTTTACATCTTCATACCGGAATACGTTCCAGGAATCGGTTTCCTCATTGTAGCTGATCGGTTCATGTTCCAAATGGTGCCTGTACCATTCAAATGGGTTGAATTCTTCCACGGCGGATTGAAATTGGGTGATTTTAGCTAAGGAGATGATTTCCTTCTGCATAGTACTCCCTCCCGGTTTGAATTATTTGGATTATGATGAAATTAACATATGTTAATTTAACATATTATCAGTAGAGGAACCACGACCGAACGACCCATGCCTTAAGGTCCGCTTTCGGGATTGGAACGGATGGACAGAGACCAAGGGATGAACCCCTAGGCCTCTTTAATCACGGCTTTTTTGATCACAGCTTCGGAAGAATCCTCGATGCTCCGAGATGTGCGTTTGATAAAGAACGAAAGCAGCAGCCCGACGATACCGATGCCGATAATGACGACGTAGGCATCGTTAATGCCTTGGATCGTAGCTTCCAGAACCATTTGCTTCTGATTCGCCGCCGAGCCCCCGCCAGATGCCAACATGTCCGTCAAATGCGTTTTCGTCCGGTCGGACATCACCGTAACCAGCAGGGACGTACCGACTGCGCCGGCCACTTGTCGCACGGTGTTGGAAATCGCCGTTCCGTGCGCATTTAATCGGGCAGGCAGCTGATTGAGACCTGCAGTCTGGATCGGCATCATCAGGAGGGCCATACCGATTCGGCGTCCTGTCGACATGAGCAGCAGATACGCATAGGTGGTATGATCCGTCAAATTGATGAATCCGGCCGTAGTCGCGATCGTGATGATCAATCCGGCGACCGCAAGCCATTTGGCGCCGAAGCGGTCAAACAGGCGTCCGGTGACTGGCATCAGTAATCCCATCACAAGCGCACCCGGTAGCATCAGCAATCCGGATTCCAGTGCGGAATAGCCGCGTGCATTTTGCAGATATAACGGAAGCAGCATCATATCCGCATACATCACCATTGTAACCATGATGTTGATCACCGTGGTCAAGGAGAACATGTTGTACTTGAAGGCCCGAAGATCCAGCAGCGGTTTCTTGGACACGAGCTGTCTCCATACGAACAGACCGAGGGAAATGACGCCGACGGCAATGGTCACCAGCACCTCGGAGCTGGACCATCCTTTGCTCCCTGCCTGGCTAAAACCGTACAGCATCGTGCCGAATGCAACAGTGGACAGAACGACGCTGAGAACGTCCATTTTGGAGCGTATCGGCTCCGACACGTTTTTCAGATAAATAAAACCGCAGATAATGACAAGAACGGCAAGCGGAATCATGCCATAGAACATCGTTTGCCATTTAAAATTCTCCAGGACGTAACCGGCCAATGTCGGGCCGATCGCTGGAGCGAAAATGATGGCAAGTCCCATCATCCCCATAGCCGCGCCCCTCTTTTCGGGAGGGAACAGCACCAAAATCACATTGGTTAACAGCGGCATGATGATGCCGGCGCCTGCCGCCTGAATCATGCGTCCCGTAAGCAGAACCGGGAAGTTGACCGCGAGCGCAGACACAATGGTTCCCACGAGGAAGATCATCATCGAGGCTTGGAACAGCTGGCGGGTGGAGAACCTTTGCATGAAATAAGCCGTAATCGGAATCAGAATTCCGTTGACCAGCATATAGCCGGTGGTCAGCCATTGAGCCGTGGTGGCCGAAATGTTGAAATCAACCATCAATTCGGGGGTGGCCACGCTCATGACCGTCTGATTCAGCGTTGCGAGAAAGGCTCCCAAAATCATGATGATTAGAATCGGGCCCTTCTTGACGGTATTGCTGGTTGTTTCCATATGATGACTCAACCTACTCCTTCCTTTCTTTTCTCTCTGGACTTAATTTACAATGTGTTGGATAATTAACATTGTATAAATGAGATTATAGACAGAACCTTTGGAGCTTACAAACAACGTTTTCATGCAATATGTAAATTAACTTTCATTTCACCATTTGAATGTTGATTAGTGGGAAGATTTACTGCAATTGTTTGATAAATTGTCTATTACACCTATCAGGAGAAAGGAAGGAAGAGAATGCCAGACGTTTCCAAACAGCCGATCGACCCCAGGGTTCTTCGCACAAGGCAGCTTATCAAGGATGCTTTTATCGATTTGCTGCAGGAGATAGATATCGAGAAAATGTCCATCAGCCGGATCGCCGAACGGGCCACCATTAACCGCGTCACTTTTTATTTGCATTACCGTGATATTCCCGACATGCTGGAAAAAATGGCCGATGATATGATCGAAGATTTTAAGCGGGCCGTGGGCATCCAGCCGGAGAAACCGGCCGCGGTCGAAGAAGAAGATTGGTTCATGATGCTGAGACTGCTGGAGCATATTGCGGAGCACCACAAATTTTATAAGGTGATCTTGGGATCGAGGCGCGCGCCCATATTCAGCGAGAGGCTGTTAAATATGCTGACCGAGTTAATTTCGGCGAGAATCGAAGAGATGGGCACCGATTCTTTTTGTTACAAGGCAGCCATTCCCAAAGACATCGCCATTTGGCATGGATCCGCCGCTCTTATTGGTACGATCGTGGCTTGGCTGCGCAACGACATGCCATACACACCGGCCTTTCTGGCCAAGCAATTTTATTTGCTGACGCGCAGCCGGATTGAATCCAAAGGGGATTGAATGGGACAAAGAAAAATAAAGAAATAAAACAAAGGCCGGGCATACGACGCCCGGCTTTTGCTATTTTGTAAGACTAAACCCGATAAGCGTTTGGGTCAGCGGTTTCAAACCAGCCCATGTGAATCAACCGATTTTACGGGAAATAAACCGATCGTTCAGACGGCACCATTGTGAGGGAATTGCCTATCTGATGGTGATTCGATCGGTTGCCGGTGGGGAGCGGCGGCGTCTACGATGGAGGTCAGAAAGGGGAGATGTACATGGAGCGCTGGTCGGAAAAATGGGCGCGTCCGTTTATGGAGCGTTACCCGCTGGTCACGGACTTGCCTTTTTATTCGCGACTGTCCTGGAATTATGAAATCGGCTGCCTGCTTACGGCAATAGAAAAAATGTGGCGCAAAACGGGCGATGTCCATTATTTCAATTACGTCAAAACGAACATGGATTTGTACGTACAGGAGGACGGCTCCATCCGCGGCTACCGCTTGAACGATTATAACGTCGATCAAATCAATTCGGGCAAACCGCTGTTCACGCTGCATCGTGAAACCGGCGACGGTAAGTACCGGGCGGCGATCGAGCTGTTAGCCATGCAGCTGAAAGGCCATCCGCGAACAAGCGACGGGGGGCTGTGGCATAAAAAAATATACCCGTTTCAGATGTGGTTGGACGGCGTCTATATGACGGCACCTTTTATGGCTGCCTATGCGTCCTTAACCGGCGAGGCCTCTTGGTACGATGAAGCCGCAAGTGAAGTTCAACTGATGGAACGTAATGCCCGGGATCCTGTAACAGGGCTGCTGTACCATGCTTGGGACGAGAGCAAAGAACAGCGATGGGCGGACCCGGATACAGGCCGTTCACCCCACTTTTGGGGACGGGCCATGGGTTGGTTTATGATGGCTGCTGCCGACGTTTTGGATGATCTGCCGCTGGATCATCCAAAGCGGGGCCTCCTTGTCAGCCTGTTTCATCGTCTAACGGAAGCGGTCATTCGTGTGCAGGAC
Organism: Paenibacillus sp. XY044; assembly: GCF_002257645.1. Lineage (GTDB taxonomy): Bacteria > Bacillota > Bacilli > Paenibacillales > Paenibacillaceae > Paenibacillus_AQ. The sequence continues at coordinate 1,515,199 of NZ_NQMO01000001.1, forward strand.
GAGTCGTCCGGATTATGGTTTCAAATTTTGGATCAAAGAGGCCGTGAGGGCAATTACTTGGAGACATCCGCTTCAGCCATGTTCGTATACGCGTTGGCCAAGGGCAGCCGTCTCGGTTATTTGCAGGGCGAAGCGGCACAAGCCGCACGGCAGGGATTCGAAGGATTGATCACCCAATGCGTTTCGGAAAAGGACGGGGAAATCCGCCTTAACGGCATTTGCAAGGTGGCTGGACTTGGCGGGCGTCCTTATCGGGACGGCTCGTATGACTATTACATAGGCGAACCGACAAGACAGGACGATCCCAAAGGTACAGCAGCATTTCTGATGGCTGCTATCGAAATCGAGCTGCTGGAAGAGCAGCAATCCTCATAGGAAAGGACGATGACTACAATGCCAAAGAAAAAAACGTATGTGCTGGTAGGTACGGGAGGGCGATCCCGCTTTTTTTACTCTGCGATCGTCACCGAATTTAAGGAGACGGCGGAACTGCTTGCTTTTTGCGATACGAACCAAAAGCGCATGGATTACGCCAATAAGCTGCTTGCGGAAAAATACGGCAGCCGTCCGGTTCCAACTTATCCCGCGAGCGATTTCGACCGCATGATAGCCGAGCAAAAGCCGGATACCGTCATCGTGACGACGGTCGACCGGACGCATCATCAATATATCATCCGGGCCATGGAGTTAGGCTGTGACGTGATTACGGAGAAGCCGATGACGGTCGATGAGAACAAATGCCAGCAAATTTTGGACGGTGTCCACAGAACAGGGCGGAACGTGCGGGTAGCCTTCAATTATAGATACGCTCCGCATCATACCAAAGCAAGAGAGTTGATTGAGGACGGCACGATCGGACAGGTCACTTCGGTTCATTTCGAATGGCTGTTGAACACAAAGCACGGGGCGGATTATTTCCGGCGCTGGCACCGGGACAAACGCAACAGCGGCGGGCTGCTCGTTCATAAATCGACGCATCATTTCGATCTGGTCAATTTTTGGATCGGCTCGGAGCCGGAGACGGTATTCGCATTCGGCGATTTGCTGTTTTACGGCAAGGAAAACGCGGAGAAGCGCGGCGTCACCTCATTTTACGACCGGTCAACCGGCCACCCGAACGCGAAGGAGGACCCGTTTGCGCTTCATATGGATCAAAACGAAAGCTTGAAGGCGCTGTATTTGGATGCCGAACAAGAGGACGGCTACATCCGTGACCGGAGCGTATTTAGCGACGGGATCAGCATCGAAGACACGATGGGCGTCCTAGTTCGCTACAAAAACAACGCCATCCTGACGTACGCGCTCAATGCTTACATGCCGTGGGAAGGGTACCGAATCGCGTTTAACGGCACGAAAGGGCGCATTGAAATGGCCGTTGGCGAACAATCCTACGTCAACGCGGGAGGAGACAAGGCGCAGGAAGGCGCCGTCAAAACGAGATCGATCCGCGTCATTCCGATGTTCGGCCAGCCGTACGAAGTTGAGGTAGAGCTGGCCGCGGGCGGTCATGGCGGTGGAGATCCGGCCCTCTTGCGTGATATTTTCGGGGATCCGGCCGAAGACCGGTTTCGCCGAGCGGCCGACCACGTAGACGGCGCCAAATCGATTCTGACAGGAATCGCCGCCAACCGCTCAATCCGGACCGGACAGGCGGTTCATATTGACGATCTGGTCAAATTTAGTTAAGGAGGCTTGCCATGGGCTACGTTGATGAAAAAAAGGCGATCGGCCATGGGGGATCGGCATCCGAGGAACAGGTGCTGGCGACCATCGCGAATCGGTACATCGGGGAGAACCCGCGGCAGGCACCGGTGTACAGGACGATGTACGCGGAAGGCTTTCTCCGGAAGCAGGATTACCGATACGATATGAACGCTGACCATAAACTCCCAAACCTGCAAGAAGGGGAATTCGTATACGCATGGGCCAAACTGTGGTCGGATGACGAGGGGAACCAGCCCCTACGGATCAGCTGTTACAGCCATACAAGGCTGTTTATCAATGGCCGGTTGGCTTTCGAATCCAACCACCGTGATGACGTGCTGCCGGACACACGCACAGAAATTCGCGGACAGCTGCGCAAAGGCTGGAATTCGTTTGTCCTCGAATTCGAAAAAACAGCCACAGGCTGCGGCGCCGTCTTTGGCACAGGATCAATCAAGGGAGCGCCGATTCATTTCCTTGCGCCGAGTGCGGAGCGGGATGGCCAGGAAGGGTGGATCTACACGGGGCCGGTCCGGAACCGGCTTGTGCCGGGGAACGTCAAAGAGGTTCCCGCACAAACTGCGGATCCCCACGTTGTCCGCCTGTTTGATGGCCAGAATCTCGAAGCGGTATCCGAAGCGGAAACAGGGCTCGAATGGCTGCCGAGGAGGGAATGGACGAATGATGAACGGCGGGCCGGCGATTTTGCGCGAATTTTTGGCAGCGGGCACGGCTTGACGGGAATGGCTTGGGCGAAGCTCGATTGCGGGGGACCCGCATACGACGGCACCGTCAAGCTATCCGGGAACAGCGAGGGAACGCTTCGCATATTCGCAAACGGTAGGCTCGTCTGCGAAGCGAATCAGGATGCCGGCCGTTTTACGGCCGCCTTCCCTTTAAGCATAGGTGTCCATAACATCATCGTCCAGTCGGCCTGCCGCGGAAAAGCATGGGGGTTCGAGTTTGATCCATTCGAGAAGGGCAGCGGCGTCTGCTGGATCATGCCCCATCCGATCGAAGGGATGGAGGGCTGCTGGCTGTATGCTGGTCCGTTCGAAACGCCTCCGCCCGCAGTGGCGTCCGCATCGGTCGAACGGCTGCTCGGATCAGGTCAGGAAGCCACGTATTGGAGGACAGACCAGCCGAATATGCGGGTACGGCCGTATGCCGAAAGCCGTCTGTTCGGCCGTTGGAACTACCCCCTTGGGGTGACGCTGTACGGTTTGCTTGAGACCGGCAGGGAGCTCGGCCGCAGCGAATATATCGATTATGCGGCAGACCATATCGGTCAATGCACGGCGATCGACGAGATGGTCATGTGGGATGCCGAGAGACACGGCGCCCCTTGCGCCAATCATCAGCTGGCTCTCATCGACAGCCTGGACGATTGCGGATCGTTTGGCGCGACCATGCTCCGGGCGCATAAAGAGCGTCCCCTCCCGGGCGCCGAGCAGGCGGCAGAACGGATCGCACGCTACATCACGGAGGAGCAGGACCGGCTGGAAGACGGAACGCTGTACCGTTTTCGAAGCTTCAGCGAACTGATGGTGAATACGATCTGGTGCGACGATTTGTATATGAGTGTACCGTTCCTTTGCCAATACTTTGCTTTAACGGGAAAAAGGCATTATCTTGACGACGCGGCAGAGCAGTTTCTGCTGTATCGAAAACGGCTGTACATGCCTGAGCGGAACATCATGCATCACGTCTATAATATCCGTTTCGGGAAGCCGTGTAACGTTCCATGGGGAAGGGGAAACGGGTGGGTGCTGTTTTCGCTGACGGAACTGCTGGCCGTATTGCCGGAAGATCATCCCCGGCGCAGCGTGCTGCTGGGGTGGTACCGCGAGCTCTGCGGCGGCTATGCGGCTTTACAGGATTCGGAAGGACTATGGCATCAGGTGCTGACCGATCCTGATTCCTATGCGGAAACATCTTGTACATCAATGTTTATCTATGCCTTCGCCAAAGGCGTTCGTCAGGGATGGCTCCCGGACGCAGGCCGTTTCGCGAATGCCGCGCTGCGCGGATTCGAGGCGCTGACCCGAGACTGCATCGATCAACACGGCAATATTTATGGCGTCTGCCGCGGTTCAGGCTACTCCTTCTCACCGCTCTATTACAAGGAGCGATTGTCCTGGCAGCTCAACGATACGCACGGCATCGGGATCGTGCTGCTCGCCGGCATTGAAACGAAGCGCCTCCGGTCTCATCTCGCCGCCAGGCAAGAACCGGCGAAGGGAGCGGCCGCCCATGCCGAATAGATCGTATCTGTCCGGCCGAAACCCTGCGCCATATCACGCAAAGGACGGCGCTTTTCGCGTCATAAACGGACCTCAAGTATACAATCGCGCCTTGTATGGCGCCTATTTGCCGCATATCGGCAAACGGTTCCGCGTTTTTGCAGGCGATGTTCCCGAGTGGATGATGTTCCTGCCCGGCGACGGCGGCCGGCTGCTGCTGGGGCTCGGGAACGGGCGGTCAATGAAGCCGCTGCGCGAATGTGAGCGGATCGAAGCCCGATATGACGGCGCACGTATGGTCTACGAGATTGCGGATCCGATGCTTGGAGAGCGAGGAATGCTTCGTCTCGAGATGATGCCGCTTGCGGCCGATGCCGGCATGCTGGTTAAACTCGAAGCTCCCGAAGGACTGAACGGACTGACAGTCGCGGCGGCATACGGCGGGGCATCCGGGCAGACCCACTCGAGGACGCTGGATCCAGGATATACGCCTCAGCATGTAACGGAGTTGAAGCCGGCCGATTGTGATGGGAACGAGATTTTGGCATACGGTGACGGCTTCGAGCTGTCCGCTGGTTGGATGAAGGGCGGCCGGATCACAGGGCAAACGACAATACCGGGCACGTTTGACGTAACGAACGCCATGGAAGCCGGCGTGTGGTTTCACGGCGAAAGCGCTAACGTGCCGGATCATGCTGATGAGCCACAAAAATTCGGAGCGTGCGCGCCGGACTCCGGGTCTTTACTGGCGATTCCGTTACCGGATATGGCACCGTCCGCGAAGATGCCGCTGCTCATCTTCCATGGCGCCGAGGATGCGGATTGGAGCAGACCGCATTACATCGTGCTCCGTTACGGAGAAACGGAGATCGTTCCGCTCATGGCTTCCGAAGCCAAGCAGCTCCATGAGGAAGCTTCCGCTTGTTACGAGCGGATTGCAACAACTGTGACGGTGAAAACGCCGAGCGAGCTTATGAACGCTGCGCTCCGGACCGCCTGTGCCGCGCTGGAAGGGGCATGGCTGCCCCCGGTGTTCGCTCACGGCGCGTGGTCCTGGAACAGCCGGTTGTCGGGCTGGCGCAGCATGTATGGTCCGATTCAGCTCGGCTGGCATGACCGTGTACAATCTGAAGCACGCCATTTTATCGGCATGCAGCTAAGAAATAAATCCGAAGGCATCGCGCGGCCGGATCCGGATCCTGAATTCGGGCTGGCAAGGCAGAGCGGCCGCAGCGTATTCGTCAGTGAAGGGATGATTCCTTACACGAAAGGCATGGAAGGGACGGCCAAGTACGATATGCAGCAGGTGTTCATGGACCAGCTGCTAATGGAGTGGGAATGGACGGGCGACCGGACGTTCGCGCCACAGCTGTACCCTGCGCTGAAACGGCATCTGGCTTGGGAGGAGCGATGCTTCGACGCTGATGGCGACGGCTTGTACGAAAACTACGCCAACTATTGGGCCAGCGACGGCGTATTCGCCTCGGGAGCGGGATGTGCCCTTGCTTCCGCTTATAATTACCGAGCTCATTTAGGAGCAGCGGAGCTGGCCGGGCAGCTGGGCGAAGATCCGGTGCCTTACCGCCGGCGCGCACAGCAAATTCGCGAAGCGGTGCACGGAAGGCTGTGGCTCGTCCGGGAAGGAAACATCGCGGAGTCGCAGGACGGATACGGCGCCAAGCTGGTTCATCCTTCGGCGAGTCTGCCGACGATCGTGCATACGATCGAATCCGGCATTTTGGACGATTTTCAAATATACCAGACGCTGCAGTACACGAAGCACGCGCTCGAGCGCGTTGCCGTTGAGACCAGCGAAGGTCTCGGGGAGCTCGTATGGAACAGCAATTGGGCGCCTTACGTATGGAGCGTCCGGGACATCGATTACGCGGATGTCCTGCACGCGGCGTTGAGCTATTACCGGATCGGGCAGGCGGAAGAGGGCTATAGGCTTCTCCTTGGCGCCGCTTACGACTCTACCTCCCGCCATGTGTCCCCGGGGGCGTTCATGTGCGTTTACGAGGGCAAAAGCGTAGACTTTACCGATACGGCCAGCATGTTCGCCAGAACGGTGACCGAGGGGCTTTACGGAATCCGGGCTAAACTGCAGCACGGATGGTACGAAGTTTCGCCCAATTTTCCAGAAAGCTGGGAACGCGCATCCTTCTTTTCCGAGCGAATCGGGTACAGTTATACCCGGGAGGGACAGAAAGAGACGTACGTATTCCGGTCGTCCGTAAACGCTTCGCTGCGGCTGAAGCTAAGGGCTCGTTCGGCCGTGCTGTCGGTCAAGGCAAACGGATCACCCATGGCGTTCGAGTTAAAAGCAGGCATTGGACATCCGTATCTTGTGGCGGGCGGCATCGATCTGCCGGCGGGTAAGGAGATTTGCATTTCCGTTCGTTATGCAGAGACTGTACGTGCAGTCATGTCCCCTGAGCTTATCGCTGCCGCTGGACGAAAGTGGAGGCTGCGGCTGCCAGAGGGGATGCTGGCCAAAGAGATTTACGATCCGCAAGGCGTGTTCCGGCATACATCGATTGAAGCAGGGGAGACATCCATGAAGGGCGAAGTCCAGTTGGATGTCTTCGGGAGCCATGTAGCTTTCGTTCGCGTCCTTCAGAACGGAATGTCATCCTGGGAGCCTTTGCATGTCGACGTCCGGCCGCCTGTCGAGGCCGAGCTTGTCGATTGGAGCCCTGATGAAGGCGAGTTTCGTGTCCGGCTCGCCAATCATACGCAGGAAAGCATTCAAATAGAAGCAGCCTGCGGGCAAGTATCTAACGCAATCAAGCTGCGGCAAGGTGAGCGCACCGATCCGCTGAAGTTCCGGATGAACGGGGCGAAGGCGCTGCCGGGGACTAACCGCTTTCCGTTAAAGCTATCCCTACCAAACGGGGAACACTGGGAGGTGGAAGCTTTGCACACGGATTGGACCCTGAAACTACCGGCCGACGTGAAGCAGCGTCATATTCCGATCGATCATGCTTTTAACGCAAGGGCCGGCGATCTGTTCCGCATGGAATATCTGTCGCCAAGAATCCCTTTTTGCTCGCTCCAGGTCCCGATTCATTTAATTCCGTCCAACTGGTGCGTAACGCGCTCAGTCGGCATGGAACTCATCAATGACCGGCTGCTGAGCCGCAAGGTAGACGAGCGGGGACTTGTGGTAACGGAGGCGGGGATAACATTTCTGCAGCAGCGGGATCCGCAGCTTCCAAACGGTGCCTTTGCTTCCCGATGGGACGTGTTTCCGGATTCGCTTGAGCTTCCGGTTGGCTGCACCGGCCGCCGTATCTATTTGCTGCTGACCGGCTATACAAACCAAATGCAATGCGGCGTAATTAACGCAGAAATTGAAATTATATATCGTGACGGCGAAGCCGCGATCCATCCGTTGATTGCTCCGCAGGACTTCAGGTCCATGGAGAAAGGTCCGGAGTCGGAACGAGACTGCGACCGTGCCGTTTACGGACCCGTTCCGATCTGCCGAGTGTGCATCGGCGACATTCGCGACTCGGAGCATTGGAATGAAAGCTATGCCCAGCCGGATGGCCCGGATTGGCATGAGCTGAACCCAATCTATGTCCGATCGCTATACGCGCAAATGAAAGATATCGCCGTGAAGCCGAAAGAAATCGATAGATTAAAAGTACGGGCCGTAGCGAACGACATCATCATCGGCGTGCTCGGCTTGACAGTAGCAGAATAAAGCGGTGGCCTGGGATTGACGCTTGCAGCCGATTTCTCCCTAGGTCATCATCTGTTAAAGCCAGCATGCAATGCTGTATTCAACCTGTTGTATTTCCGGGCATATGCCCGGTTTTTTGTTTTACTCAGGCGTGCAGTTGCATTACAACCAACTTATTTCACAGAGGCTTCCGGACGGATTGCCTTTCCGACATAATGGCGTTTACAAAAAATCCGGGATCATTCCATTTTTATGTAAAAGAAACGGGGAGGTATGTGGTAACATTAGGAGAACATACAGTAAGTCGGGAGGCATGTGCTACGATGACGAAGCTATCCAATTGGGCAAGAACGCTGCTGTCGACGACGCAGGCAAGGTTGGTTTTTGTCCTGACGATTGCGGTATTTGGAATCATACTGGCGGTTAGCCTGACCTCGTATTATACGTCTAAATCTGTGCTGCAGAGTGAGCTTAGCGAGATGCATCATCAGCTTTTGAGCGATAAAATGAATTTTATCGAAGGCTACATTCAGGATACGGACAGCAGTGCGATCAAGCTTGCGCTCAATACCGGGGTCTACTGGTATTTGACGGATGAAGCGCAAGCGTCGCAGAGAGACATCAAACAGCTGACCGATTACTTGAAATCGATCGTCGTCAATCTGCCCTATTTAGAAAGCGTATACATATTCAATAAGGACACCCGGAGCTTCATTTCATATCCGCAGGGATACAGCTCCAGGTTCAGCACGTTTCCGGACTCGGATTGGACCGGTATTGAAAAGGAACTTCAGGAGCAGCCCATGCTGGTGAAATCGAGGCAGTTGTCCGCTTCTTCGGATCATGAGGGACGAAGCCAGCTGACCTATTTCCGTAAAATCGTGATTCAGGGCCAGACCAGAGGACTGATCGCGATGAACTTCAATAGCTCCGTGCTGTTCTCGCAGATGCATCTCAACAGCGTCTCGTCCATTGACAATTCCCAATACATCGTGGACAGGGATGGCAATCTCGTCTATGCGCTCGGGAGCGACCTGATTGACGAGCAGGCGATTCATCAAACGATCGATCGTCTCGGCGATAAGCTGTACGGCGATTTCAAACATGAGGGCAAGCGGCTGCTGCTGACCTATAATCCGTCGCCGATTACGCAGTGGAATTATGTCTCTATCGTGCGGCAGGATCAGGTGTTGGCCAAATCGAAAACGATCCGTACGGTCGTTCTTCTGGTTTCATTTGTCACACTAGTGCTCGGTGCATGGCTCATTTTCCATATCCACGCCGTTTCGTTCCGGCCGATTCGCAGAATGCGCAAGCTTCTGGCGGGTTATGAACGAACCGAGGACGGAGCGGACTTCGGGAAGCTGGAAAGCATCACATCCCGGCTGCTCCGTTCACATGAAGAGCTGTCCCGGCAGATCCGGCTGACGAAGACGGAGGCCGCCTCCAAATTCGTGCAGGATGTAGCCATGGGCAACTTGTCCGGAAAGCGCGAAATCGAATCCCGCTGGCGCCAGTACTTTCAGGAATGGACCGATGCACCGCTCCGAGTCATCGTCATTTCGATCGACCGGTATAAGGAGTGGGCGGAGGACGTTTCGGATAACGACCGTTTTCTGTACAAATACGCCATGCTGAATATTGTGGAGGAACTGCTAGCGAGCGACTACCGCAGCGTAAATCTAGACCTCGGAAAAGATAAACTTGCTTTGCTTGTGCAGCACGTATCCTCCAGCCGGGAGGGGCAGGAACCCGATCTCCTGCAGCGGCTTGACGATGCCTCGCGTATGGTGCAGGGGATGCTGCGCACAGACATATCGATTGGTTCAAGCCTGCCTTTCGATGAGATTCTGAAGCTGAGGCTTGCGTTCTATGAGGCACAGTCCGCTGTCAGTTACCGTCTTTACCTCGGCTACCGTTCAGTCATCCCTTACAGGGAAATCGAAATGGCGGGCCATTCGGCGGAACCGAAGCCGGATGCAACCCAAACGGCGAATCTGCTTGAGGCGGTGCAATCGGGATCAACGGAGCAGGCCCTTCGCATGATCGGGCGCTTCGGCGATCACCTGGCAAATCAGGAGACGTCGCCCTCCGAAGCGCTGGAATTTTTAGCGACGATTCGGAAGGGACTGCTCAAATTGGACGGCATGAAATCCGGTTCAGGGTGGGATGAGGCTGAAGTTGCGCTGGAGCTTGAAACATTGGACCTCAGCGATATCGTCCGCTTGCTGGAGAGGGAAGTCTGCCGACTGTCGGACCATTTCCGCAGTTTGAGCGGCAGCAAAGAATTTATGATGGTCCAGCAGATGGTCGACTTTATGAATCGCCATTTGGACGGAAATATCGGTGTGCAGGAAATCGCCGCTTCCGTTCCGATCAGCGTCAGTCTGGCCAGCCAACTGTTCAAACAGGAAATGAGCGAAACGATTCATGATTATCTCACGAGACTGCGTGTCGAGCGTGCCGGCGAGCTGCTCATTGAAACGGATTACAAACTATCGGAAATTGCCAGAATGGTCGGCTACCAGCATGAGAACAGTTTTATCCGAGTATTCCGCAAGCTGAAGGACATCACCCCAGGAAAATACCGTGAGCACAAGAAATATAACAAATTTCCCGTCTGAGCGGGCAATCAACCAATTCTCCATCCGATGAGCGAAATGTTCATTTGGGTGGATTTTCTTTATTTGCTCATGCCAAAACCGAATGATTCATTGCCGGTAGCCTGCAGCGGACCGTATGATTTAGAAGCGCGCTATCGTAAGATTCATTTCGGAAGAAAGGCGGTCGATAAAGGGATGGCTTATTCTCATGAGATACCCCGTCATGGAAACCGGCAGCGGGAATCTGGGAACCGTTATTTGAAAAACGTAAAGAAGCATTGGATGCTGTATCTCATGATTTTGCCCGGCGTGATGTTCTATATCGTATTTAAATATGTTCCACTTGCCGGGAGCATCATCACCTTTCAGGATTATCAGATCATGAAGGGCATTTGGGCGAGTCCTTGGGTCGGCCTGGACAACTTCAAATTTATTTTTTCTTACCCGGATTTTTGGAAAGTGCTGCGAAACACGGCGCTGATCGCCCTGTACCAGCTCGTGTTCGGATTTCCGGCTCCGATCGTGCTTGCGCTCCTGTTCAACGAGATTCGCAGCATGGTCATGAAGCGGACGTATCAAAGCATATTTTATCTGCCTCATTTTTTGTCCTGGGTCGTGGTAGGCGGCATCGTGTTTGAACTGCTCGCGACAGGCGGCATCGTCAACGTCATTCGTAGCTGGTTTGGTTATGAGCCCATTTTGTTCATGCAGCAGGAGAAAATGTTCCGGTCGATCGTTGTGATTTCCGGCATTTGGAAAGAGATCGGGTGGGGAACGATCATCTATCTTGCCGCGTTGACAGGCATCAACCCGAGTTTGTACGAAGCAGCCGTTGTGGATGGCGCCAGCAGGTGGAAGCAGACACTGTATATCACGCTGCCATCGCTGCTGCCAACCATTACTACGCTATTCCTGCTCCGGATCGGCAACTTTCTCGAGCTGGGCTTTGAGCAAATCTTCAACCTACTGACCCCGATGACCTATTCGGTCGGGGATATTATCGAGACGTACGTTTACCGTGCCGGTGTCCTTCAAGGGCAGTACAGCATGACGACGACGATCGGCTTGTTCCAATCGATTATCGGGTTTGTATTGCTGTGGATTTTCAACAGGTTAGCCAGAAAAACAGAGCAGGGGTTATGGTGATGAAAACAACGCTGAGTCAAAAACTGTTTACCGTCGTCAATTATGTTTTATTATCGGCAGCGGCCTTTACGATGCTTGCTCCGCTTCTGCAAATGCTGGCGGTGTCGCTGAGCTCGCCGGTTGCCGCAGACTCGAAGAAAGTGTTTCTCCTCCCGGTCGAATGGACGGCTGATTCGTGGATCTATATCCTGCACAGGCAGGATTTATGGCAATCCTTTGGCGTCACCGTGTTTATCACCGTCGTCGGTACGTTCCTCAGCGTACTGCTGTCCGTGCTTACGGCATATCCGCTGGCACACGCCAAATTTCTCATTCGCAAGCATGTGATGTTCGGAATCGTGATTACGATGATTTTCAACGCGCCGCTGATTCCGTTTTACATGACGGTCAAATCGCTCGGCCTCCTGGATTCCGTCTGGTCGCTCATTCTGCCGGGCGTGATCGGTACGTTCAATATGGTGATCATCCGGACCTTCTTCATGGGCATTCCTTCGGAACTTGAAGACTCGGCGCAGATCGACGGCTGCCACGATTTTCGGGTATTGTTCCAAATTTATATGCCTTTGTCCAAGCCTGTACTCGCGACTGTCAGCCTGTTTTACGCCGTGGGGTACTGGAATACGTTTCAGCGGGCGATCCTGTTTATCCGCGATTCGAACCTGCACCCGCTGCAGGTCAAGCTCAGGGAATATATCATGACGCCCGAGACGCTCGAAGTCGCTGATATGCTGGGCAACATCGGATACAATACAACCACGCTGAAGGCGGCCACGATTATATTTGCCGCGACGCCGATTATTTTGGCCTACCCGTTTCTGCAGAAATATTTTGTGAAGGGCGCGATGCTAGGCTCTTTGAAAGAGTAGGGCCCATCCAAGTCCGCTGCTGAGACGAGATTCAAATAAATGATCATTATTGCGAAAAAGGAGAGATCAGAATGAAGGCATGGTCAAAAAGGCTTCGGTTGATGCTGACCGTTGTGACCGGCACGGCTTTGATAGCCGGATGCAGCGGCAAATCGGGGGAGGGAGCTTCGAGGGCGGGTGATAAAAATTCTTCCTACACTGTTGTAAACGTATACAAAACCCACCTTGGAAAAGGGAAGCTGCCCAAAAGCGATGACCCTCATGTGAAGTATATTGCAGAAAAAACAGGAGTGCAGTACAACCTGGTTACCACCTCTTCCGGCGGCGATCCTGTCGAAAGCATGAACGTTATGATCGCTTCCGGCGATCTGCCTGACATTATGCGACCGGTAGGCGGAGTGGAGCAGACGCTCATTTCCCAAGGCGGTGCGCTCGCGCTGGACGATCTGCTGCCGAAATATGCGCCTCACGTTTGGGAACGCATTCCGGAGGAGGCGTGGAATGTCGTGCGCTCCGCGACCGATGACGGAAAGATCTATTACGTCCCGAAAATTTACATGATACCCGAGCGTGCGCCGATGATCCGGCAGGACTGGCTCGACAAACTGGGGCTTCAAATGCCCAAAACCAAGGATGACTATGTGAACGTGCTGACCGCTTTCCTGAACGGGGATCCCAACGGCAACGGCACCAAAGACGAGCTGCCGACGACGGGGCGGGAATTCGGCACATGGATGGACCACCTGTTCGGCATGTACGGCGTAGCCATGTGGGAAGGAAAGCCCGAATGGGATATCTATGACGGCAAGCTGCAATACGCAGGCGTAACCGGAAATATGAAGGCGGCCATCCAATTTATCCGCGAGCTGTATGAGAAGAAACTGCTCGATAACGAGACGTTTTTGAACAAAGGAGAAATATGGACCGCGAAGATCAACAACAACCTGGTCGGCAGCTGGTACCATCTTCCGGGGAATTTGAACAGCCGGCTTGACGCGATCGAGAAGCTTGCACCCGATGTGAATATCAAAGGCATGCCGATGCCTACAGTGGAGGGATATAAGGGTTTCGTTACGCAGAAAAGCGTCGGCGAACCGGAGTGGCTCATTCCGAAAGTGTCCGAGGACAAGGCGGAAGCATCCCTGAAGCTGCTCGACTTCTTCTACGATCCGGCAAATGCGGATTTTGTCCAGTTCGGCATCGAAGGAATCCAGCATGAGGTCGTCGACGGGAAGAAACAATTGCTGCCTGCAGACGATAACCGTACCCTCGGTCTCGGCATGCTGAACTATAACACGAAGGAAAGCATGGATTACCGCATTGAGCAAACCTTCCCGGCGGACCGGGTGCAGATGATCAAGGATATCTTTGCGACAGCTACCGCCGATGCGCGGCGTATTGCGGGCGACGGCATGCCGGTCTCCGTCTACGAAGGTTACCCTGACATCCAGTCCCATAAGCTGTTCCAGGAATACTTGTCAAAGATCGTGATCGGCGAATGGCCGATCGACAAGTTCGACGAATTCGTGGAGAAGTGGAAAAAATCCGGCGGGGACGAAGTGACGAAGCGGGCACAAGCCTGGTACGACAAAGTGAAACAATACCAAAAATAACGAGGAGGAACAGGCATGCAGCCGATTGAACGCAAAAAGCTTGTCTCCCGGCACAATCCCATCCTGCGCCAACCGGAAAAAACGGCACCGCTCTCGGTCGGGAATGGGGAACTGGCATATACGGTCGACGTCACCGGCATGCAGAGCTACCCGGACGCGTACGTCTTTCCGCTTGGAACGCAGTCCCATTGGGGGTGGCATTCCACTGGTGGCCGGAATATCCACACCCTGGAGCAGCTGCAGCTCGAATCTTTCGACACGCATGGGCGTGACGTGGGTTATCCCACGAACGCGGCCGGACAGGAGGAAGCCTTTCATTGGCTGAGGCAAAATCCGCATCGCGTGCAGCTTGGCACATTCGGGCTCGACCTGCGATCTCAAGATGGTAAACCCATCGAGCTCGATGAGCTCCAGGACATTGAGCAGACGCTCGACCTGTGGCGCGGCGTCATCAGTAGCCGTTTCCGTGCCGGTGGTGCGATCGTCAACGTCGTGACGGCATGTCATCCGGATGCCGACCAGATCGGCATCCGGATCGAGTCACCGCTGATCGCAGAGGGACGGTTGTCCATCATCGTCCGCTTCCCGGCTCCCCATCCGCAAGCCCGCGGGTGGGGAAGCAGCATCGGCTTGAATTGGGGAGATTCCCTTCTGCACGCATCGACATGCCGGAGTGTGACTCGTCGAGATGCACAAATCGAGAGGGTTTTGGACGAGGATACCTACCACGTTAGAATGGCTTGGACCGCAGGGGACTTCGTTCAGGAAGAACCGCATGCGTTCCGTGTCATACCAGACTCTTCACTGGAACGGTTAGAGTTTGCGATCAGCCTGTCGCCCATTGAAGCGCCGGCTTGCGAAGATGTCGATGACATTATCGAGGCTTCGAGGCGTCACTGGGCAGGCTTCTGGCAGCGCGGAGGCGCACTTGAGCTGGCAGGCAGCCGCGATCCCCGGGCATCAGAACTCGAGCGGCGCGTGGTGCTGTCGCAGTTTCTGACCGCGCTTCATTCCGCAGGATCGCTCCCTCCGCAGGAAACCGGGCTGATGTATAACAGCTGGTTCGGCAAATTCCACCTGGAGATGCATTGGTGGCACGCCGCTCATTTTGCGCAGTGGGGAAGAGTCGACCTGCTTCGCAAAAGTATGGATTGGTACAGTAAAATCCTGCCTAAGGCACGTGCGCTTGCGGTATCTCAAGGGTATGAAGGGGCTCGGTGGCCGAAAATGGTAGGGCCGGAGGGCGATCAGAGCCCGTCCAATGTCGGTGCGCTGCTGATATGGCAGCAGCCGCACCCGATCGACCTGGCCGAACTCTGCTTTCAGGCGGAGCCGACCCGCGAAACGCTTGAACGGTACCGGGACATCGTGATGGAAAGCGCCCGGTTTATGGCCTCCTACGTCGTTTGGGAACAAGAAGGCAGCCGCTACGTGCTGGGTCCGCCCGTTATTCCGGCGCAAGAGAACCACCGAGGCGACCGGACGATGAATCCAACGTTTGAGCTGGAATATTGGTTTCATGGGCTCGGAATCGCCCTGGAGTGGAGGCGCCGCCTTGGCCTCCCGCCTGATCCGCGCTGGGAGCATGTCCGTGCAAATTTGTCGCGGCCGCATGCAATGAATGGCACGTATGAAGCGCATGAGCTGATCTCGGACACGTTTGAGAGTGCGAATATCGACCATCCGTCGATGCTGGGCGCATGCGGCATACTGCCCGGCAAGCTTGTCGACAGGGAAACGATGCTCCGGACGCTATACCGCGTCCGCGATGACTGGAAATGGGAGACGTCGTGGGGATGGGATTTCCCGATGGCGGCCATGGCTGCGGCCAGGCTGGGCGAACCGGCCCTTGCGGTAGACATGCTGATGATGGATCAAGTCAAAAACAGCTATCTCGTTAATGGACATAATTATCAGCGTGATCATTTGCTCAGCTATCTTCCAGGCAACGGAGGGCTGCTGGCCACTGTAGCCTTGATGGCTGCCGGCTGGATCGGCGGCCCCGGCAACCATGCGCCGGGATTTCCGGGTGATGGAACATGGAGCGTGCGTTACGAGGGCCTGGTACAACGTTTGTAAGCATGCTGCTATACATAGATGGATCCATATCCAATGCTGCTTGACTGAGCTGGCGCCGCTATTTAACGGCGTCAGTTTTTTTTGGCTGCCCGACGCTTTTTGCATTTTATTTTTGCACTAGGGATTGTAATGTAGAAGATTATGCCTTAATATAGTCGATAATGATAATCATTATCATTTAATTTGCAGTCATCGTCATGCATCGACAGGAGGTGAATTCTTGAGTACGAAGGAAAGAATATCAACAGGATTGGGTGCCGGCTATTATGCGGTTATGATCATTTTATTATTTCTGATTGCGATATCCGCTGTCTTTTCCGTATCGATTGGACAGGTACATATTCCTTTCAGGCAGGCGATGGAAATTATCGTGCATGCCTTGACCAACGGCAAGTGGGGATCGATGAGCCATGTCCAGAGTGACTCATTCGTAAACATTATTTTACAAGTGAGGATGCCGCGCGTCATATTTGCACTTTTGATCGGCATGGGGCTTTCCCTATGCGGAACGATCATGCAGGCCGTCGTGCAAAATCCACTCGCTGATCCGTACATTCTCGGCATTTCTTCCGGCGCATCCCTGGGGGCTACTTTTGCGATCCTGGTCGGATTCGGCAGTGGTGCGCTGCTGTCCCAGTTCGGCGTCGCCTTTGGCGCCTTTGCCGGGGCTATGATCACATCGATTGCCGTGCTGGTGCTATCCAGTATCGGAGGTAAAGCGACATCAGTAAAGCTTGTCTTATCGGGTGTCGTCATCGGGGCCTTGTGCAGTTCTTTTTCCAGTCTGGTCATTTATTTCGCCAACAACGCGGAGGGCATCAAGACCGTTACGTTCTGGTCCATGGGAAGCCTGGCTTCCTCCAGCTGGGATAAAACGCCGATCATGGCGGTGGTCGTATTGCTTGGCTGCGCATTGTTTCTTTTACAGCACCGGGTGCTTAATACGATGCTGCTCGGCGACGAGTCAGCGATCACGCTCGGCATTAATTTAAGTGCCTATCGCAAGCTTTATATGATTGCCGCGGCGCTTATTACCGGTACGATGGTCGCCTACGCAGGGATGATCGGGTTTGTCGGATTGATCATTCCGCATATCGGGAGAGGAATCTTTGGTGCGGATCACAAGCGGCAGACGGCCGGAACGCTGCTGCTCGGAGGATTGTTCCTGATATGGTCGGATATTCTATCCAGAACGCTGATCCATAATGTGGAACTGCCCATCGGGATCATTACGTCGGTGATCGGCTCGCCGCTGTTTATCTACATGATCGTGAAAAAAGGCTACAATTTCGGAGGGTGAGACATGGAGTTGACCGCAAAGGAAATGGAAGTCAGGATCGGCAAAAAAGATATCGTGAAGAACGTTTCGATCCAGGTCAACAACCGGCAGTTCGTAGGCCTGATCGGTCCAAACGGATGCGGCAAATCCACGCTGCTGAAAAGCATATACAAGAGCCTGGTTCCGAGCAAAGGAACGGTTTATTTAGACGACCTGGATGTGCTGAAAGCAAATGAAAAGAAAGTTTCGCAGCGGCTCGGCGTCGTCGGTCAGTTCAATGAAATGAACTTTGATTTAACGGTCCTGCAGATGGTTATGCTGGGCAGAACGCCGCACAAGAAGCTGCTGGAATCCGACAAATTGGAAGACGTGGCGATTGTGGAAGAGGCTTTGGCAAGAACGAATTTGCTTGATTATAAAGAACGCAGCTATTTGTCGCTGTCAGGCGGAGAAAAGCAGAGGGTCATTTTGGCAAGAACAATCGCGCAGCAGCCGAAATTCATGAATTTGGATGAACCGACTAATCATCTCGACATTCGGTATCAGCTCGAAATTTTATCCTGCGTGAAGGGATTAAACATCGGGGTGCTGGCTGCGCTTCATGATTTGGAAATGGCCGCTCATTACTGTGATTATCTCTATGCGATGAAGCATGGCGAGGTATACGCGTATGGCACGCCTGAAGAGGTGCTGACGCCTGAGAACATTGAAGCGCTGTACCAAATCAAGTGTCGTACATATGTAAATCCGGTTACGAACGGATTGGGATTTGCGTACGGTTTATAAAAGGGGAGGAAGAGAAGTGAACAAGCATTTGTTGCTGACTGCCGGACTTGCGGCAATGTTGGCGCTCACCGCCTGCGGGAATACGGCGAAAACCAGTGAACCGGAGGCCGCCCAGGCTGCCAGCCATTATCCGATAACGATCGGAAATTTCACGAAGGCAGAAGGGGGAACGACATGGGAGAAGAAGGAGCAGGTATTCGATAAGGCGCCTGAGCGCATCATGGCCAATACCCGACCGGCAGCGGAACTGCTGCTCCATTTGGGATTAGGCGACAAAATCGCCGGGGTCGGCGCAAATTTCGGGGCACCGGACCCAGCGGTCGAATCGGAATATAACAAACTGAATATCCTTAGCGACGAGTATGTCGGCAAGGAAGTTACGCTCGGTACGAATCCTGATCTGGTATACGGTCGAGGCGGCTTATTTGATAACGCTGACTGGGGTGTAGGCACAGTGGACACTCTGAACGGCATGGGAATCAAAACCTATGTCCTCGAATCCTCAGTGACCGGGGGAACCTACGACTCGATTTACAAAGATATTGAGCATCTAGGTGAAATTTTTAACGTACATGATAAAGCCGAGTCTTTCATCCAGGAATTGAAGGGGAAACAGGAAGGTATCGCTTCCAAATTGGCGGGCATCCAAGACGAGAAAACATTCGCCTATCTCCATATGAGCGATCCGAAGGAAGTGAGCGTATACGCGGCACAAAAAGAAACATTCTTTAACGATGCTTTCAAAATGGTCAAATTGGATAATGTCTTTAAAAATGAAACGGGCGAGGTCAGCGTCGAAATGCTGATTCAGGCAGACCCGGATGTACTCATCATTCCGGACTGGGTAACGACGGGTGGCACGACCCAGGAAAAGCTCAAAGAGGCACTCTACGCAAATCCCAAATTGTCCAGCATGAAGGCGATTAAAAACAAGCAAATCTATGCGGTAGACTACAATTATATGTTTGGCTATGGCTACAATACGATCGACGGGATGGAAAAGCTCGCTAAAGAAATGTATCCCGACTTGTTTTAAATAGCTCAGATTGTCTTTCTCCTAATCCGTGTAAATAAGAAGTAATGGCCTGGGCCATACTATGCCAATAGGAAATGAATGGGAGGTGCGAGCGATGAGCGAGACCAGCATTACGATTCATTTTGTCGGCGGAGAAGCACTCAATATTATATCCGATGACGTCAGCAGTATAATCTCCAAGCTGAAGAGCGAGGAATGGGTAGATTTGAATGAGCATCAGGTGCAAACTTCGAACATTTCCTTTTTTACGGTGTATGAGTCCGGCTTTGGCAAAAACAGTGAGAAACAGCTTCCGTCCAAAAGCTAGAGGATGATGATCCAACGCTTCCTGAGTAATGTCAATTCCAACACGACTAAGCGGTCCACATGTAGTGGGCTGCTTTTTTTCGCTAAGAAGTAGACATATTTTGTCTGGAATGAAGGAGAAATCGATTATAATCAAACTTTCTCAGGCTAAGCGTTATCTATTTTGATACGATTGAAACCATAGGGGAAAACACGGATCGTTTAATGCCCCCCTATATATACTAGATCATGTGTCTTCAAGGAGGCGTTTTATAATGAACACAACTTTCATTTATGGGCTTACTTTTGAGGGATCAGACGCATAATCGCCCTTAAACTGCGGGCTTCCCATTGGAAAAGGGGAACACTGTTGAAAACATATACTTTGCAGCAATTAGATTATCATGTTTGGGCAAATCGGCAGGTATGCAGTCACTTGCAGCAACTTTCCGAGGAGGTATACCGAAAGGAAATCAATAGCGTATTTCCAACCATTTACGATACGATCGTCCATATTTACGTGATTGATCGGGGATGGCTGTCTTTCTTAAATTCAGGCGGCGTCTCCGAATTGTCTGAGAACTACTATTTGCAGTTGAAGAACACGATTGAACGTATTGTGGCGGAAACTAGTGATAAGAGTATGGAAGAACTCGGTAAGATGCAAGAAGAGCTGGCGGTCCGCTTTCGCTCATTTGTTGAGCAGCTCGATAACATCGAAGAAATATACCCATCCGGTGAATTTCAGGCCAGATGTGTGGATTATATCCAGCATATGGTGAACCACGGGACGTATCATCGTGGAAATGTGACTGCGATGCTCAGGCAATTAGGAATTGCAGGAACACCCACAGATTATGCTTATTATTTGTATCAGTTAAAGCACCATTAGAAGTTAGATGAACAGCAGCCTGACAGGCTGCTGTTTTTTAGTCATTCGTTTGCGCTGTGCTAACCGTTGTCATCACAAACCAGGTAGTTTTGGTTCAGCTGCACTTTGACATATCCTCGACCAAGGTCCAGTTACCACACTGGCCTTTTGATAGGTGTGCTCCATGCGGTTTTCCGTATAATGGATACTATACATAACGAAATAGGAAGATATTGGGGAGGACAAATGAAAAACATACTTATTGGGACCACGGCCGTATTTGCCGTGATAATGCTCGCAGGCTGCGGAACCGTGGACGATGCTGCGCAAAAGTTCAAACAGGAAGCGCACGAAACGGTGGTGGCTGCAGGAAAGACCGTAAAGGATAGTGTTAGGGGCATCGAAGAAAGCATCAAAAGCAAGGGTGACAGCGTTCAGCGTACCGCCGAACGGGAAGTAGAGAAAGATTCAATGCTTCAGATTCACCATGAAGCAGGAAATATCACGCTCGTAGCGGGACCAGGGAACAAGATCACGGTGGAGACTACCATTTGGTTTTTGAATGATCAAACGCATCGGAATATTGCAGAGCAAGCGGAAACATCCATCGTGGAAAGGAACGGTACGATGGAAATCGTGACGCATGCAAAGGATGAACCAGGACGAGATTTATGGGATTGGGCAGAGTCCCGTTTCGGGAAATCCGAACTGTTAATCGAGTATGTCGTGAACGTGCCTGACAAGGTCACCGGTTATGAAATTGTAAATGAAGTTGGCAGTATTACGATGAATAACCTGAATGGATCGTATCAGGTGGAAAATCATGTTGGCGGGATCACCGTTGAGGGAGCGTATGTTGTAGGGAAATCCAAAATCAAGTCAGAAGCAGGAAGCGTCCGTGTGGGGATCCTGGAAATGGAGAGGGGCAGCAGTCTACAGGTTGGCACCGATGTAGGCGGTGTTCAAGCGGTACTTGCGAACTCCCTGTCTTGCACTTTGAAGGTTCAAAGCGAACTCGGAACGATATCCGGGGTATCCAAAGGTTCTACCGATATCAACGGCGGAGGTCCGATCATTTCGATTTCCACTTCGGTCGGAGCCATTTCGGTTGAAGAATCCATATGAAATCCGTATTTCAAAAATAATGCAGATGAAATGACCTGCTCTTTTTTTCGATACAATCGAGAGGCTGTTCCTGAGTCCAAAGACTTAGGACAGCCTCTTTGTTTATTCGACAAAATAACTGGAAACCTTACCTAATCCCTAAAATATTCATGTTCGCAGCGCTAAATATACTATAAGATATAGGAAGTACAGTTGTAATTTGGGGGTTCGACCACATGGAAAACAATTACCTCGCCGAGGTTCGACGACGTTGCATCGCCTATGGAATGCAGCCAACGGATGTTCCCTCTCCCTTAACAACCGTGTCCGAAGATCATTTACAGAGACAGAAGCGGCTCTATGCTGACATTTTGGAGGTCACGAAGGGTTTTGGAGAGAACACGATTCAATTACTAAACGGGCAAATGGTTTCATTCCTCGTCACGGATGATAAAGGTTTGGTTATTGATTCCTTCGGTGATCGGATTATGAGAGAAAATCTATCACAGTTGAACATTAAAGAAGGGAGCTTGCTGATTGAGCGAGAGGTGGGCATTTGTGCGACGCTGATTACGCTGGAAAAGAAAATTCCGTTTCAAACCGTGGGAACGGATCATTTTCATCTTGTTCTGCACGAATCTGCCTGCCATAGCGTACCGTTTTCGGTTCCGGGCAATCATGGAATGCGTGATGGGACGATTTCCCTGATGACCAGCGTCGTCGATTTTAGTAACTATCAGCTCGCCATGCTCGTCAATATGGCGGAATCCATGGGAAGGGAGCTGATGCTCAGAAAAACGAACCAGCGTCAACTGGATCTGCATCATCTTATGGTGGACAATCTGGATACGGGGATTCTTTTAGCTGACGGATCCGGAACCATTGTCGATTTTAACCATGTCGCGCTGAATATCATACCCGATTATATTTCGGTCGGACAGTCTTCCTATCAAATAGCGGAGCTTGGACCGCATTTTTTGCACACGATTGCTAACGGGCAGCGGCAGCGGGGGATCGAGGTGCATTTTCACGACAACGGAGCGCACACGGTTTGCCTTGCCGACATCATCCCGATTTTTGAAAATGGCGTCATTCAAGGCGCCTATGCGCAGCTGAGGGATATTACCGATCGCTATTTATTGGAGCAGCAGATCATCGTCAGCGAGAAGCTATCGGCGATTGGGAAGCTGGCCGCCGGTTTGGCCCATGAAATCCGTAATCCGCTTACCGCCATCATGGGCTTTGTGCAAATTATCCGCGAGCGTCCGCTTGACCCGGACACGACCCGTTATTTGGGTTTTGTGCACGAGGAGCTGGTGCGCGTCAAAAATCTCGTATCGGATTTTGTAACGATGTCCAAGCCTTCTTTTCCCATCGTCAAGCCGATCGATATCAATCCCTTTCTTGACAGCGTGCTTGATTTTATGGAGGGACAAGCTGCGCTGCACGATATCCGGTTTAACCGTGATTTTCATACGGGTGAGCAGGACATCCTGTACGCCGATGCTGCACAAATTAAACAGGTTTTGATCAATATTTTACAAAATGCCGTTGAAGCGTCTGAGCCTAAAGAAGCCGTAACATTAAAAACGTCCAAACAAAACAACCATCTAACCATCACTATTTCTGACAATGGCGCCGGTATTAGTCCTGAAAACCTCACAAAAATTCAAAATCCTTTTTTTACAACCAAAGAGAACGGAACGGGCCTGGGTCTATCCGTATCCTACCGTATTATCAACAACCACAACGGAGAGATCAGCGTCGATTCCAGATTGGGTGCAGGTACGGATTTCAATATCCATTTACCCTTGTCAGGCATTTAAAAGGAGTGTCCTGTGTGAAAAATGTCGTTGAGCTCTTAGTTGAAACGCTTGTCAGTCTGGATATTCAGCATGCCTTCGGGATTCCTGGCAAATCGGTCGCGCCGGTGATTCTGGAATTTGGCAACCAGGGGATCGAATTTATTCTGGGGAGGCATGAAAGCGGAGCGGGTTTTGCAGCCGGAGGTTATGCTTTTACAGGCAAACAGCTGGGCGTAGTCGTCGGAACATCCGGACCGGGAGGGACCAATCTGGTCACAGCCGCGGCCCACGCAAAAATGAACGCCCTGCCCGTTCTTTTCATTACGGGACATCAGTCGGCGGCGGAAACCGGGATACCGCAATGCCAGGATTCTTCGTCATTCGGAATCGATTTGGCGGAAATCATGAAACCCGTTACGCTGTTCAGCACGATGGTCTCCCGCGCCGATACCTTCCCGGCGATCTTTAACCATGCCTTGCGCGAAGCGATGACCGGACGGAAAGGTCCGGTGCATCTGTGCATCCCCTTTGACGTTATGATCTCGCCCGTGGCCGAGCCGAATATTCATATCCCGTCAAGCCGTTTAAACTATGCCGCAACCAATCTGACGGATGTGGTGAATCAGCTGCGAGCCGCAAGGAACCCTGTGATTCTGGCAGGGAAAGGTGTCGTCCTCTCCGGAGCTCAAGAACCCCTCGCCAGTTTCGCTGAACAGTTTCAGGTTCCCATTGTCACAACTCCCGGTGGAAAGGGGAGCATCCATTCGTCGCACTATCTTTATCACGGCCCCTTTGGACTGGGCGGGCACCAAAAAGCCAGAGACCTGCTTGAGTCGGGCGTCGACCTGATGCTGGTGATGGGTTCGCGTGTGAGCGATACCGCCTTGGCGGGCTTGGACCGTTCTTATTTCCCGCAAAGGATCATCCAGTTCGACATCTCTTACGAATTTATGGGCGGCATTATACAAGCTGAGCATACGCATGTGTTTGGCGATTTAAAAACGAACCTTGAGGAACTGCTGCGTCTGTATCCGAATGAGAGCACTAGTGAGAAGGTAGGGGTTGGTGAGCGTTATCACGATCCGCTGCCTGTGCTTCAGTCCCTTTCGGTGGCGGAAGTCTGCCAGGCGCTAGGGGATATTATTCCTGAGCAGTCCACGATTTTTGCCGATGATGGGGCTCACGGGTACCATGCGGTGCGTTGGCTTGATTTAAAGCCGGGCGTAACCTTTTTCTTCGATTCCTATTTCGCGTCCATGGCCAATGCGATCGGGATGGCGATTGGCGCTAAATTTGCCGACGGGGAACAAAACGTCATTTGTTTGACGGGAGACGGCTGCTTATTTATGCTGGGCTCCGAAATATCGACATGCGTCGCCGAACAGCTGCCCGTCATCTTTATTGTCATCAATAACGGACAGCTGGATATGGCATTAAAAGGAATGCGCGAGTTTACCGGGCGAACCGACGGTACGATCTTTAAGCAGCCTTTGGATGCCGCCGCGTTTGCGGCTTCGATGGGAGCGGACAGCGCAAGATGCACGACGCTCAGCGAATTTACGCAGATATTTAAACAGGCGCTGCAGTTCAATAAGCCTTTTGTGATTGACGTGATCGTGGATAAAGAGGAGATCCCTTCCACCTTGGCACGGCAAATGAAGCTTGATTAAGGAAATTCTGCATCAAAGGTTAGCAGCGTGAACGAGACCACGAAGTGGTCTCGTTTTTTATGACTAAATCTCTCGATCATAATCGTGTTCGAAATGTGTTATCAAAGCATTTGGATATTTTCGGAAAATTCGTTTAGAAGCATTGTGGTTTGGGTTAATCCCAAATATGGAGGACTAGCGTGAGTATTAAGCCCTAATTCTTTGGAAAACGGTTTTCATAGCGACTTAATTCGATTAGCATGGGGCTAAGACTTTTCTATGGAGGTATTTATATGTATTCTTATCAGGCATCAATTTCAAGGCACAGGTACTTCAAATTATTCTGCTTGCTCGCCCTTTCCATTCTGATGTTCGGGACGTCAAGTCTGCCCGCTTTCGCGGCATCGCCGGGAAAAACCGTAAACGCTTCGGCAAAACTCGCTTACAATCTTAAGGGACTTCATCATAAACTGGCGGTGCAGAAGGCGTATATCGCTTCGAAATACGTATATGTAACCCAGCGGTCCAAAGGTACGGTCTATCTTTCAAGATTGGTCATCAACGGTAATAACGCTACATATAAAGATGAAATGAAGATTACGAATGCCGGTCACGGCCAGACGCTCGATATGTACACCTATAAGGACATCAATTACTTTTATTTCAGCTCAAAAGCTGATCCTTCAACAAGTAACTATTGGTCGCTCCAGGTGGCTAGGCTTCAATATTCGGCCGGAAAGACCGTCGATTATACGGATCTGCACCGGTTCACGTACATGAATTATGCCAACAAGACAGGTGCAAGATTAGGGGATACGTACCGTGTTGATGGCGGCGGGAACAGCACTTATACCTTTTTCCGGGTCCAAACGAAGCAGGGGAAGGTTACGTGGTCCATTTATGACACGGTTAAACTGAACAAACTGTTGGACAGCAACGAGCAGGTGCGTCTGGATAGTGCTGCGGCGAAAGCAGCGTGCGTATCCAGCTTCACCCAATCGGGCAGTGCCATCGTGAGACCGAACGGTTCCTTCCAAGGCGCCGATTTGCTGGGTAAAACCGAAATATACACGTCGGGTGGCGCTGAAGGGAATACGCCACAGATTGCCAAGTTATCTGGTACTGGGGCATACAAGAGCCTGGTGAAAATCACCAATGTCGGAAAACATGAAATCGAAGGCGTACAAACCAAAAACGGGAACGTTTATTTTAATATCGTGACAAACCCCGACAGCAAACAGAACACGCAGAAAATTTATTACGTTCCAGACAGCATATTTTAATTGCTGCGGACTGGCCAGCCCCAAGAGGAGCTAGAAAACAACCTGACATGGTGCAGGTTGTTTTTTTCTATTGGCTCTTTTCGTAACCATTGTTGCCTTTTAATGCTACATTTTTCCTTGCTTTATCCAAGACCAAATTCGATACGAACCCAACAATGCCACAAGTAGCACAAGAAGCAACATGAATACCAAAATGCCAAGTCGATTGATTTCTCTTAGACCAACTGCATTGATAAGTACAAAGGTTCCAAAACCTAAGAAAAAAAGATACATGAATACGTTTGGAACAATCCAGGCAATCCTGAGTTTGATGTTTTTATTGTTCAACATCTCCACCTCCATATGACACATCATATTTCGAGCTTTTGAGTAATGAAAAGTGCCTTTCTATTTGATGCGGTTCGAACATTTTCCGTGGGATCATGGCCATGGTAAAATATAACGAAGTCAAACGTGAAGTAATTTAATTCGGATTTCATTGCGAGTTATTTGCATGAAATGTCATTTGCAAGGAAAGGTGAAAAAGATGTCCGTTAAAACGAATGCCTGCCGAATACTCGACACATTCCGGATGAAGTATTCGCTGCACGAATATCAGTGGGATGAAAATCAGCTGGATGCGGCAACGGTTGCCGCCAAAGTAGGGCTGGAGCCCGCGCAGTTGTTCAAGACACTCATTTTAAGAGGAGATAAGACAGGGGTCCTCGCTGCCTGTATACCAGGCGACCGGGAACTGAATTTGAAAAGTCTGGCCGCAGCAAGCGGCAATAAAAAAGTGGAGATGGTTCCCGTCAAAGAAATCCAATCATTAACGGGATATATCCGGGGCGGCGTGTCTCCACTAGGCATGAAGAAAAAATATCCTCTCTATTTGAATGCATCGGTGAGCTCGATGGAACTCGTCAGCATTAGCGGAGGAAAGCGGGGACTGCAAATTTTTCTGAGCGGGCAAGACTTAGCGGCAGCTGCGGAGGGGCATCTGGCCGATATAGTGTACAGCTAGACCGCAACGACTAGATGGCTTATAGTCACCCAGCAGAACAATCTAGATCTTGCCCATCGTACTCAAAAGCTGCATCAGTATTATAAAAAACACACCGATCACTACTAGAACAATGACCATAATCAAAACAAATTTTTTTCCATCCATAGCAAAACACCTCAGGATGATTATACCAAAACATTATACTCTTCCATAACAAATAAAGGAAAGCATGACGGGAATTTATTAGGAGGTAATGTGAAAAGTTAATGGCATCCATACTTCCGACACACATCTGCACCAAGACCGTTTTCCGTGTATCTTAAGGGGAGATCCAGGATGAAAGGACGCTTTTGACGGCGTTTGAAAGAAAGGGAGGATTTCATGAACGTTCTGATTATCGGAGCCAACGGCCAAATTGGCCGACATCTTGTAAGAAAGCTGCGGGAATCCAATGGGCACAAAGCCATCGCGATGGTGCGAACCGACGAACAGAAAGCGGCATTCGAACAGCAGGGCGTGCAAGCCGTGCTTGCTGACCTGGAAGGGAGCATCGATGAGATTGCCCTTGCTGCAAAGGGTGCAGATGCTGTCGTATTTACTGCAGGGTCGGGCGGCCATACTGGGGCCGATAAAACCATGATGATTGATTTGGACGGTGCGATCAAATCGATGGAGGCAACCAAACAAGCCGAGGTGCGGCGTTTTATCATAGTGAGCGCGATCGGGGTCCATCACCGTGAGCTCTGGATGGAAAGTGCGCCTTACTACAGCGCGGCGAAGCATTATGCGGATATCTGGCTCAAGCATAGCGGCTTGGATTATACGATAATTCGCCCAGGACGGCTGACCAATAATCCCGGAACCGGGAAGATCGCCGCAGCGATTGACCTGGATCGAGGGGAAATTCCCCGTGAGGATGTGGCTGAGGCCATTCTAGCTTCTTTGGAAAATCGTCATACCATTGGCAAAGCGTTTGATATAATCAGCGGTGTAACGCCGATCGAAGCAGCATTAAACGCGCTATAAGCAGTAAATTCTGTGAAGAATATCCTGGATAACTCTATATAAACCATGTTTATCGAAGCCGCTGAATAAGCGGCTTTTTTGCCGAAAAAAACAGAATCATGCGATGACCTGCGATGACCCACTGACTAAAGTAGCGTATGGTAAATCATACCAATGTAACATGGAATTGTGATTTTTGCGGGATACACATGCCCTGGGACTCGAATGGATAATGATGATGATCGAGAATGTTGGCACTCTCGTCTAATATCAGGTTCTGCTGAAAGGAGTTTGCGTGTGGGTAGATTTGTCTCGCAATTGCTGAAGGGGTGCTTCGCCGTTACGCTGCTATGGTTTGGGCTTTTTCCTGGAGTGGGTCATGCGGGCGCTGAGGAGGCGCATCCGGCGGTCGAGTGGTCCAGAGATTACGGAAGCGACTCCGAGGGACAGAGCGTGATCCCAACATCAGACGGCGGTTATTTGGCGCTAGGGGGGATTGAAGATGCTGACCTGCCAGGAGGATACGCGTATCAAAAAGCTTATATTTTGAAGCTGGATGTGAACGGCCAGGTGATGTGGGAGCGCAGGCTCCAGCATAACACGACGAGAAATACGGCATACCGGGCCATTGAGACGAAAGAAGGCGGGTACTTCGTCATAGGATCATCAACGTCAAACGGCGAACCTCTTGACCAATTGTACGCGATTAAGCTGGATTCAGCAGGAAATGTATTGTGGGAAAAAATACAAGAAGACGATGGTATCCACAGCTTCCCGAAAAATGTAATCGAAACGGATGACGGCAGCTTTGTGATCGCCGGCGAGGGGATCGTCAGCTGGCTCGCGTATGAACAAGGATACATTTTAAAACTCGATAGCAATGGAAACACACAGTGGTACAACAAATACCGTTTTACAGGTAACGGCGACTATCTAAACGATCTGATCCCCGCTACAGACGGCGGTTTTATCGCGGTGGGCCACGCAGGCGAGGTGGAATATGAATCGAAAGAGCAGGACGCGCTGCTGATCATGAAGATCGATGATGAAGGTAACGTGGTTTGGTCGAAACCTTGGGTCGATCCACAAAGTGGCTGGACGGCCTATTCGATCGTTGCCGCGGAGGATGGGGGTTATGCGGTTTTAAGCCGAAAAAGTATCGACAATAAAGACGTGACGCTGCTTTCGAAGATTGATCTCAGCGGGCAGATGCAATGGCAAAAAACGTATCGGGATGGCACAAATACCGAATCGTATCCATGTCTGGTCCGTACCAAGGAAGGCTACGCGATGCTTGGAAGTCAACGTTCCTCAAACAGCTTGAATGAGTCGAAAACCCAGTACGCCGTGCTGCGTGTCGATGTGAACGGTGACCTTCTCAGCAGGGAGCTGTTTAAAGGACCTCCAATCGTTAGCGTCGGAATGGCGGCGGTAACTTCGGATGGTGGGTTTATTTTTCCGGGAACGATTTTGCGGGGAGACGTCAGAAAATTTCAATTGATGAAATTGTCGCCTGCGTCGGACGGACAGCCTGCTGAGCGTTTGTTGACCGGCATCTCGTTTGCGGTGAATGAAAAGAAATTGAAAGCGGGGACCAATACCTCAACGGTACTGCAGGCCGTATACTCTGACGGAACAAAAAGCGATTTATCCAGTGCGGCTGTATACCGTTCTGAAGACAATTCCATCGCGGACATCGACGGTTTGGGCTGGATATCGGGGCATAAACCGGGACAAACGCATGTCGAAGCAGACTATGCTGGTTTTACGGCAAGGTTGAATATCACCGTTGTTGCAGAGGATACGGACGAATTTGACCCCGTTGACGGCAGCCTTCGATTGGATTCGGGCGAATATTCGGTTTCGGAAGGATCCCAACTGGACATCAAGGTTTTGTTGTATGACTACAGCACACAAATGCAAACAGACATCACGAAGCTGGCCGTGTTCAGCAGCGACCGTCCGGATATCGCCGCAGTGGACGAGGAGGGAAACCTGATTGGCCATAAGGCTGGAATGACCCGTATTAATGCGAAGTACAAAGGGAGCAGCGTCTATGCCAATGTACAGGTCGTCCGGGTAAACCCACAAGCAATCGAGTCCGTGAGGAATACAGACGAGCCGGAATCGTAAGAATTTTTGTGTTAAGCGCGACGTCCTACCTGCCGCTCCGTTTTATCAGCGAGTCATTAGGTGCAAGGGCCGAATGGTTCAAGGAGGATAACCGGTTCGCCATGACGAAGTAAAAACGATTCCGATTGGCTTTCCGCCTTCTTTTTCCAAAAAACCGTTTATTCTGAACTGGAACGGAGGATCATATGCACCGTCATCAATCATTTGATTTGCTGCTCCACGACGACGAAGAACTGGGAGAGTATCTAGACAGCCCGGTTTCACAACGGGTCACCATCCACGAATGGCCATTATCATGCGTTCAGCGAATATGCACGGAACAGGGTGGAAGCTACATCTATAAAGTGCAGGCTCCGCCGACGCTTGAGGCACAATTTTATGCTCGTGCTCGATCTCCGCTCATGGTATCTGTTCGCGTCATCGAAACGAAGAGTGATACGACGGCCATGTTAATGGAAGAAATAAAGGCACCCCGATTGAACGATATTCCTTTGAAAGAGTCAGAGGCAGCCGCCATAGCCAATGATCTGACTGAAATGATCGGACGGATCCATGGAGATTTGCCTTTCATGAACGATATCAGTACGGAAGAAGGGTGGACCGCATATATTGGGGCTGCCCTTGATCAGATTTGCGAATGCATCCACGAGGGCAGCTTCAAGCAAGTGAGCCTCGAACAGGTGAATAAATTGCGCGAGTGGAGTGAAGCCCCGGCGTTACTTGCCGAAATTCGTTCTCCGTCAGGTCTTGTTCATGCCGATCTCAAAGCGGAAAATGTGCTGGTGACAAACGACGGGTACCGCGTCCTCGACTGGCAGCGACCGATTCGGGGGCCAATATTGCTTGATGCCGCGACTTTATTAAACTCGTTGGGATTTGACCCTACGCGTTATGTCCCGATCGGCATTATGCAAATGTATCATTTCCTTCATGTGGCATGGTATGCCCAAGCGGCGAGGAGGTGGGTCCCGCAGGGGAAGCCGTGGTTCGATCGCCTTATTGCCGATATTGCTCGCGACCTCGAACTGAAGCAGTTCTAAGTTATTCTGACGCGTTGAAAGCCACCTCTTGCAAGGCGTGAGGCATTGAAGAGGCGGCTTTTTATGTTCCTGAATACATGCGCCGCTCGGAGCCATGAAAATATGAAAAACTTGACTCCAAAACGAGAATAATCCTTAACCAATCGTACAATAGCAGACCCTATAATAATACTTGTCATAAACAATCTTGAGCCGTGGACGGTTAAAGCATAGGGGATATATCGTACAGAATGTTCTTTGCGGGGGTTAAGGAGGAGTTATACATGAAAATAAGACGTGGGCATTTTCGGGCAGCGTCACTGCTGGTCCTATTGGCAGCCGCTCTTACAGGATGTGCAAAAGGGGCTGAACCAACAACAGCCTCGCTGTCTACAGCCGATGTTCCTGTTCAGCTGCAGCAGGGAAAGGCGCTCAAATGGAACGGGAATATTTCGTATGATCTTCCGGTCATCGATTTCGTCGACTCCAAAACGGGATTTGCTGTCAAAGAGCGCTCTGACGCTCACCTGAGGCTGCTGTCTACTCATGACGGCGGAACGCATTGGCAGGAACGGGATCTGCCTGGAGAGTATGTACGCAGCCTGGATTTCATCAACGCCAAAACCGGGTACGCTTTGGCCGAAGAAAACTGTTCCAGCAGCGTAGGGCAGCTTCAGTGCAAACAGATCAGCCTGCTGAAAACCGGCGACGGCGGCAGGACCTGGAATACAAAGTGGAAGTCCGAATCCCAAGAGGACCACTCCCAAGGCAACCCCATTCTACGGATGTTGTCGTTTGTGAATGAGGCAGACGGCGCGATGCTCGTGAACGGCCGCTTGTTTCTCACACAGGATGGGGGGGCTCATTTTCATACGGCTGTGTTTGGAATCAAGGACTTCAAACCGATCAGCGCCAGTTTTCCGAAAGCCGGGACCGGCTATGTAGTCGGTACTGTCGGCAAGGATGATGGCAAGCTTGTCGTCGTAAAGACCAGCAATGCCGGGCGAACATGGTCTACACAGCTGGATATCTCAGCGAAGAATACTCCTTTGTCCGCATTTCAAATCCAGTTTGCGAGTGGAAATACCGGATGGCTGCTGACGAATGAGAAGGGGACGCTGAGCGGAGACATCTACCGTACCGTTGACGGAGGTAATCATTGGACTAAAATGAGTACACAGCGGACGGGACGTCCTTATGTAAGTGGCATTCAGCTGATCGACGGGAATACAGGCGTGATTTCGCTGCATCCAGGCGCGGGACCGGTCGAAGGAGGCATTTGGCTGACGAAGGACGGTGGCCGCAGCTTTACCGGCGTTAGCAAGGCGGTGGCGGTAAATCAGGTACAAATGGTATCGTCTAAGGAAATTTGGGCTGCAGTCGATGGGATGAATGGCTCCGATTTTCTCATTCGCTCGAATGATGGGGGAATGAGCTGGCAGGAGTCTTACCCCTTATCCGAGCCGTATGGCAGACCGACGGAGGACATGGCTTTTATCGATCGTCAGCTCGGATTTGGCATCGGGACCCAGCTGGACAGCGGGAAGATACTGAATACGACCGACGGTGGGGCGAGCTGGAAGATCATCGCTTCCCTGGATTCTTATATCCGGTTGGAGAAAATCAGCTTTGTTAATGAGAAAGAAGGCTTCCTCATGGCATTCCGGGAAAAAGGACCCTATCATGTTTTACTGAAAACCCAGGACGGCGGGCTCACCTGGCATGAAGTGCCCAGTGAATCGCTGAGCAAGCTGGGGATAGCCGACGTTTCCGCCTTCCGCTTTTTTGACACAAATCACGGCGTCTTGTTCGCCACAGGAGAAGGAAAAACGATTTACCGCACCTCAGACGGCGGGAAGACCTGGAGTAAAACGCTGCTAAGCAAAGAGAGTGGTTCAGAGATGAAGGTGTACCTGACGTCCTTTTCCAGCGGATGGTTGCTGAAGCAGACGGACACTAGGGGGAATATGGAGCTGATTCGCTTCGGGGCGGACCATTCGGCGCAGACCGTTTTGACTCTCGACAAGGACTGGTACCCGGACGCGGTCTATTTTGGTGATGAAGCGCACGGGTATATGCTTTTTGAAGATTTTGAAGCCAACGACGGTGTGATCACTCGGCTCCTGACGACCGCTGATGGGGGCCTCACCTGGACGGATCATCCTTTTCCTGCTGATGCGGAGCTGGTAGACGTGCGATCGATCGGCTTCTCCGATCCGCAGCATGGCTGGATTCAGTTCCTGCAAGGAACTGCCGTAACGACTGATGGCGGGGTCAGCTGGACCGTGCTGCAGTGAGGATTGCAAAGGCTAGCAGGATATTGAAGTAGCTGAGAACATGACTGCATCTGCTGCCGCCCAATCGGCGGCTTTTTTTTATCCATCGATTGCACTAAAATGTAAAGAAATCCAATGAGGAGGAGGGGGAGCGCGGTATATGAAACCATTGCCGACCATTCCATTAGACAGGCTGCTGTTACGTCTTTTTTGCCTAAATGACGCCAAGGCCGTTCAGCAATCGGGTAAAGTGATGACCAAGTTGGGTATGAAATATGAAGGTACGTTAAGACAGCATGCTAAAAAGTGGGGGAAGTACGAGGATCTTGTATATTACGGACTGTTGAAGGAAGAGTATCTTTCAATGAAATGACCGGCAGCGGTGCACATGCTGCGTGACCGACTGCCGGAACTACCAAAACAGATGACCTGATTTTTCGTTGATAAGAGGGACGCGCTGCTATCTGTTGACTGAACGCCATGCATCTAGCTGCCTCTGCACCTCTTTCCGCACGTCATCGATGCCTGCCTGTTTCAGTTCATGATTAAACTTGGGGAGGATCGATCCCACATCGACGGAGCCCGTCATCAGACTGGGGTAATATTTCTGCCAGACCATCTCGATGCGATCGGTTTGAGCAGTCATCTTGGAAAGATCGGGCGTAAAACCGAGCACGGTGGATTTGACGACTCCGGCGTTATATTGACGGAATTGCTCCCATTTATCGAGGGGATCCGGGTAGTCGCCGCCCATCGTATTCAGGATGAACCAATTCCCCTGAGTATACTGTACTCCAGCGTAACGGGAAGATGCATCGGCTCCATCTTTGTCTTTTACGGAGATGGGGACAACCTGCCCTTTGTCATCAAGCGTGTAGTGCACGCCCTCTATACCATAATTAAATAAGTTTCGAATTTCCGAATCCGTATTGAGCAAATTCAAAAACTTAATGCTCTCGGCGGGGTGCTTGGTGTTCGCGTTCACCGCCATAATTCCTCCCCGGACCGACTCCGTGGTGACGACGCTGGGAGTGACGGGATTCGCCACAATCTTGTAGCCGCGATCCTTACTCCAGGTCGTCTCCGAGAGGGGACCGCCGCCGGAGGATTTCCAGAATACTTTAGCACCCCGCTTTAAGCCTCCGGGCTCTCGCAGCGCAGCGTCCTTGTTAATGAAGCCTTCTTTGTAATATCGGCGCATCGTATCCAGAATCTGCCGCGCTTCCTTGGTTTCGAATATATTGACGACCGCGGCGTTCGGGTCCAGCGATTTGATCATTAAAGGAATTTTGTTGTTCATGATGTACTCATAACCAGCGAGAGCGAAGAAGTTGTGCGCATCCCGATCGAGCTCCATGGGTACGTAATCCGGTTCGTTCTCTTGAATCATTCGAAGAAGAGGCTCAAGCGATTCCAGCGTATCGTATTTGGTGATGTCGATATGGTATTTATCCACGATGGAGGCAGGGTACATCCATTGATCGCGCACCGCTAACTCTTTGTTGGTCGGAACGCCGTATATGCCGCCGTCGTTCATGCGTACACCCTGCCAGAAGATCGGATCAACGGCATCGTACATCTCCTTGCCCAGCCCTTGAAGGTAGTCGTCCAGCCGCAGCCAGGCTCCTCGGATTGCCGTGGGGGCATAATCAGGAACATAAGCGATATCGAATGGACTGCCGGCGGATATGAGCGTATGCAGCCGGTCTTCATATTCTTGCCAACCGACCTTGATGTAAGTGACGGTTACGCCGATTTTGGGCGCCATGATTTCGTTGATCTTATCGTTGACGAGCTGTAAATCCTTATCGGGTTCTCCGATCGTATAATAAATCAAATTGACCGGATCGCCGTCATGGGGATCGTTATCTTGGCTAGTTTGACGGAAGCAGCCGGTCGACGATACGAGCAGCAGAATCAGAGAAAGGGTCGTTAAGAGTAACTTGCGTCCATATTTCATTACCATCGGGAGCCTCCTTTCTGAAGCATACGCTGCCTAAGCCTTTCCCCGCAGCTCTGAAGGAGATTTTCCGAAAAAGCTTTGAAAGTGCGTATAGAAATAATTGAGATTGTTGTAGCCAACGGAAAACGCGATGTAAGATATTTTCTCATCGGTCGAACGGATTCGGTCCTCCGCCAGCAGCATCCGGTATGCCATAAGGTACTCCGAAAATTTCATTCCGGTTTCTTTAAGAAACAACTGTCCCAGGTAAGTACTGTTCATCTGGAAACGCTCCGCCACAGATTTTAACGTAATATTCTGGGCGTACTCCATCTTGATCATGAGCAAAATGCGATTGACCAGTTTGGATAAGTGGGCGTATTGAACCCCTAATACGGGATCCCTGTTCAAGTCTTCGCTGTTCTTATTGCCGATCGTACCGTTCAGATCCTCGACAATAATCTTTTCAATGACTTGCTGCAGTTTTGTGCGCTCAACCGGTTTGAGGAGATAGTCTTTGACGCCGCAGCGTATGGCTTCCTGCGCATACTTAAACTCACTGTATCCGCTCATAATAATGTATTTTGTGGGGATTTTAAATTCGTTGAGCCTGCCGATCGCTTCATACCCGAGGGT
Organism: Paenibacillus sp. XY044; assembly: GCF_002257645.1. Classification (GTDB taxonomy): domain Bacteria; phylum Bacillota; class Bacilli; order Paenibacillales; family Paenibacillaceae; genus Paenibacillus_AQ. Next base: position 1,551,235 of record NZ_NQMO01000001.1, read on the forward strand.
TTTGCCGATGCAGACATCAAAGATGGCCACGTCCGGCTGCAGGTCAACCACTTTGGACATCGCTTCCTCCGTCGTTTCACACGTTTCAATGCGGCCGAACCCGTATTGGTTCCAATCTAAAATCCGTTTCATTCCCTCCAAAATTTGAGGTTCGTCATCCACAATCATCAATTTGTACATGTTCAATCACCTCTTTTGAGATCCGTACCACAATCTTGACCCCGGCTTCTTCGTTATTCGCAATTTCGATCGTAAAGTCTTCTCCGTAGAAGAAATTCAGCCGTGTGTACACATTGCGAAGCCCGATACTTCCGGAAGAAGCGTCATCCTGGTTAAACAGCTTGCGCCGAACGGTATTTAATCGCTCTGCCGGGATGCCCCGCCCGTTGTCCACGAATTCAAGCACATAACCGTCATCGGCTTCCCAGCCATTGACGACATACAGATTAAACTCATGACCGGCATCAAAGCCATGAATAAAGAAATTTTCTGCGAGAGGCTGCATCCAAAATTTCACGGTTGGGATCGAAAGGAGAACCGGCTCGACATTGACTTGATAGTAAAAACGTCCCGGATACTTAAATTCCATGATCTCCAAATACTTCTGCAGGAGTTCCAGCTCGCTGGCAATCGAAATGATATTTTCCTTTTTAACGATTTCGCGGTAGAGCGTCCCTAAAGTCGCAATGGCGTCAGCGGTGTCTGTGTCCCGATTGACAAGAGCCGTAGAGCGGATCACCTCCAGCGTATTGTATAGGAAGTGCGGGTTAATCTGGTTCTGAAGCGCTTTCATTTCGGTTTCCTGCTGTTTTATTTTCAGCAAATATTCATTGCGGATGTACTTATCCAGCTGCTGAATCATATCATCCAATTCCCTGGCGATCATGCCGTATTCGTTTCTCCGGTACCGGGCAGGGCGGCTCGTCGTAAAATTGGCCGTTTTGACACGCCCGATCGATTGAATGATCCGGTGCAGGAAGAGAGCATCATCCCGCAAATTATAGACAATGAGCAGCAGTACGCTGACCATCGCGGCCAGCACAATCAGGAAGAGGGTGATCAGCATTCCGGCGTGCTGACGAATCAGCGTGGCCAAATCGATGATGCTGACGAATTTAAAATTGAACTTGGTCGAGGAGAAGGAGACAAAAAAAATCGGCTTCCATAATCCTCTTGAAATGATGCCGTGCGTTCGTCCATTTGCCGCAGCGAGGCGAGAAATTTGATCGATATCTTGGTCGTGTCCGCTTCCGATCAGGTAAATATCGCCGGCAGCACTGACGGCCGCAGCTTCGCCAACCCGGAAATTTTGGACCGATTTGAAGATTTGCTCACTGCTGACCAAGAAGCGCAGCTCTCCGAATTCCTGAGAGCCCAGGATGGGATCCGACAGTTTCTTGCGATATACGAAACCTTTCGAAATGGTATCGCGAAAGGCCTCATCCTTATTCGGAAGTCCGAACGTGTAACTGGCGATGCCGTTATCGTTAAATCGCACCACATTGCCGTATTCGCCGGTGTGCAGGCTAATCTGCGTGATTTCGCCTTGCGCCCAGCTGTACAAGTAGGTTTTCAGATCCTCCGGAAAGGAAACCAGCGGCTGCGAGTAGACGCTGTGATTCAGCCTGCTCGTCAAGTACCCTTCAGCACTGCTGCTGGAAAAGCTCTTGGCATCGTCCAACAGACCCTGATTAGAGTAAATCCGCTGCATGTAAGCCTCGATCCGGTCGGCGTCATACTGCAGTTCATTCTCCACACGGGAGAAAGCGTTCGCCGCCTCAATCCGGGCATTGCCTACCCACTGGTTCAGCAGCATAGCACAGGTCAGCGTGCCCAGTGTGAGTCCTATGCTCACAACGAAGATGACATAGGCGATAAACTTGTGGCGGTAAATTTTGATTTGTAAAAAAGAGCCCATAAGTCACCTCGATTTACAGCAACTCGTCGAAAGCATGAATGCTAATCCCAATGTACCACGAATAGTGCGAAGGTACCACGATTAGTACGAAACTTCATAGATGGGAAGGAAAAAGCATCCCTTAAGAGAGTCTCATTAAGGGATGCAATACCATTCTTCTTACTTGAAGTAATTATCGATTTGCTCTTGAGCCGCTTTCATAATCGTATCCATGCCGGCCGATTTGAGTTCAGCCGTAATCTTCGGCACCATTTTCTCCGGATCGGATGCGCCGGTAATGAGTTCATATTTGTATTTGTCCCATACGGCTTGGCAGTTCGCCACTTCGGTCTGCAGATTGCTGATGTCGAGCGCGAAGCCAAGGATCGTGGAGGAGGAGGCTGCCTCGTTCAACTTTTTAACTTGTTCCCATTGATCTTCAGGAGCGCCTTTCGTAACCGCCAGATTAAAGAACGTGCCTTGAGTGTAAGCAGCCAGCGGCCAAGTATCGGTTGTACGCTCGATCACCTTTTCGCCGTCGACGTTCTTGTAGTCCACATCCAGCTCGCCGAATGCCAGCATGTTGCGCAGCTTCGGATCGGTGTTGACCAATTCAAGGTATTTCAATGCTTCCTTCTTATATTTCGAGTTAGCCGAAATCGCGTTCAGAGATCCTTGAATTGTACTGGTGGTATAGATCGGTCCATAATGCTGAACCATGTCGTATTTCTGGACGTTATCATTGATTTGCCAGCTGATCTCTGCACCAGGGAAGGCTTGTGCCGCAAAGAACGGTCTGCCTTTGTCAGCCTCGGTCTTCGTCGGAGCATCCGGATTGATGATGCCGTCTTGATACCATTGATGCAGCAGCTTCAGATTAGCCATGATGTCAGGTTGCTCCAGTACGGATACGACCTTGCGCGATGCATCGTCCGCTTTCACGCCGACCGGAGGGAAGCCGAGTGTTAGATCGTCATAATCGTTAAAGAATCCGTTCAAGCCTTCGCCTTGGGTCATCGGCAGCGGGTAGAAGCTTTTGCCCTCGCCGGCTTTCATATCGTGAAGCGGCTTATCCAGATCCTGCAGCGTCTTGATGTTGATGATGTCGATATTGTACTTCTGCACATATTTGTCATCGAATACCCAGTACTGTGTCAGCGCGGAATCCTTATAGGTCGGAACGGAGTAATACTTTCCGCCGATTTTGGTGCCATTCCACACGTTTTCAGGAATCAGCTTGTACAGGTCAGGCGTTTCGCTTTGAACCAGATCGGTAATATCGGCAAAAGCGCCCATCGCAACCTGCTTGCTGTACTTCCCGCTGTTCGTGAACATGATGTCAAATGGTTCGCCGGTATTGACGATCGTGTTCATCTTCGTGTCCCATTCGCCCCAGCTGGCTACCTTGATGTCCACTTTTACGCCGATTTTCTCGGCCGTGTAAGCATTCATTGCATCAACCGCTTTGCTGAAGTTGCTTGGCATTTGACCGCCGATCGTCCACCAGACCAATGTTGGAACATCCTTGCTGGTTGTCGACGTTTCCTTCGATGGCTCCGTGTTTGTCTGCGATTCATCGGTTGTAGACGCAGGCTTTGAGCCGCCGCAGGCCGCCAGAGCTGTGGCCAGAAGGGTCAGCAAACAGAGCGTAGAGATGAACCTGAAAGATCTTTTCATTCCAAATCCCCCTTATAGATGTTGAATCACCGTGATTACAGTGATTTATCATAAACCAAGATGTCTTGGCTTATTTCGTCATTATCCTTTGACAGCGCCGACCGTGAGCCCGGAAATAAAATACTTTTGGAATAACGGATAGGCGCACGCTACAGGCAAAACGATGAGAATCGCTACAGCCATCCGCGCGGATTCCTTCGGCATCGTCGCAACAAGTACGGCATAGCTGACGCCCATGCTTGCGGCATTCTTTGCCAGTGCATCCACATTGCTCATCAGGCTGTTGAGCAAAGCCTGCAGCGAGTATAGGTTCTGGTTGTCGATGTACAGCATCGATTGAAACCAGTCGTTCCAGTAAGCGAAGCAGAGAAACAAACCAATCGTCGCGATCACAGGCAGCGAGATCGGGAGGACGATGGAGAAGAAGATTCGCAGCTGGCTCGCGCCATCGATTTCCGCCGATTCGATGAGCCCGTCGGGAATCGTGCTTTTGAAAAACGTTTTACAGATGATCACGTTAAACGATGAGACGGCCAGCGGCAGAATCAGGGCCCAGAAATTGTCTTTCAGACCCAATAAATTCGTGTTGATAAAGTAGCTGGACACCAAACCGCCGTTGAACACCATCGGAATGAATACGATCCAGGTCAGAAAACCCTTCAGCTTGTAATTGGGACGGGAGATTACGTATCCCATGGAAGCGGTCAGCAGGACGCCGAGCACGGTCCCAACCGCTGTGACGAGGACTGAAACACCAAGCGCCCTCAAGATCGTCGTTCCCTGCTTGGCGATATAGGCGTACGCATCACCCGACAGAACTGTCGGCAGCAGGTGATATCCCGTCTCACGGATCGAGTTTTCGCTGGAAAATGAGATGGACAGAACCACAACGACCGGGATGACACAGATCAGCGCCAAGACGATAAAAATCAGATGGAAAATGACGTCGACGACTCTGTGGGTACGATTAAATTTCTCTAGGCCCGTTTCATAAGCCGTTCGTGTTGACATCGTCCCTACCTCCTTACATCATTGCGCTTTCCGGATCGATTTTGCGGACGATCCAGTTAGCGATCAGAATTGTGACGCAGCCCAGTACGGACTGCACGAATGCGGCAGCGGAGGCCATCCCGACGGTAGCGGTTTTCAGCTGCTTATACACCATGACATCGATGGTCGTGGACACGTTGAACAAGGAATTGGAGTCCCGCGTGACCTGATAGAACAAGCCGAAATCGGTGTAGAAAATGCGGCCGACCGCCAATATGAACATCATCACGATGACCAGCTTCAGCATCGGCAGCGTAATAAATCTCGTCTGCTGCCAGATCGATGCGCCATCGATGACCGCGGCTTCGTAATAGGTGCTGTCAATGCTCGTGATGGTCGCCAAATAAATGATCATTCCGTAGCCAAGGCCTTTCCAGACGTTTAAGAGAATCAGGAAGAGGGGCCAGTATTTCGGTTCCATGTACCAGTTGATCGGGTCGCTGCCCATACTGACGAGCATTTGGTTGACGATCCCCTTGTCGAAACTTAGGAAAGCCCAGCCTACGGCAGATACGACAACCCAAGATAGAAAATAGGGCAGAAACATCATCGTTTGATAGATTTTGCTTGCCTTCCGGCTGTGGAGCAGTCCTACCATAATGGCAAATAGAACAGGGAGGACGATGCCAAGAATGATAAAGATCAGGTTGTATCCAATCGTGTTGCGGATAATGATCCAAGCGTCGTTCGATTTAAACAGGAACTCGAAGTTTTTGAAGCCGATCCATGGGCTGTTAAACACATTGCTCAGGAACCCGCCGCTAATTCTAAAATTTTTGAAGGCGATAATGATCCCGAACATTGGCAGGAAGCAAAACAGTATATACCAAATGGTCGTGGGCAAAGCGAGAAGGGTAAGTTCCGTATCCTGCTTATGCCAACGGGATCGTAAGCGCTTACGTTTATGGCTTTGTTCGGCTTTTAAACTCATGTTAGTCACTCCTTCCGGTGGTTTCTCTATTGCAGCTTGCGCTTGGTAAATTCATTGTATAAAAGGAAGATTCCATGCTTCCAGATAACAAACTTGATACTATAGTCAACAAACGTTAGGTGAGCGTGAATTTTTGGCGAGATAAACGCATAAAGGCACCCGGTTCCCTGGAGCCGGATGCCTTTATTTAAATGATGAGCAACGTATATTGGGAGGATAATCGATTGGATCATCTTGAAAAGCGTAAGCGGAAAATCTCCTAATCATCCCTCAGTCTAGACACGAGCCAAGGCTTGATGACCGGAAGCACCGTCTCCGGCTGCATGGCTTTGGTATGGTCCATTCCGTCTCCGGATAGGATGCGAACATCCCATTCCATCTCTTCCAAAGCTAGTTGGTTTCGCTGCAGAATACCGGCAATGTCCACGGTTACGCCACCGAAGCTTTCCCCGTACACGATCGTATCTTTCTCTCCGGCAAAAGCCAACTTTGGAACAGACGGATTCAGGTTGACGGACCGGTCATCAAATTCCATCAGATGCTGATACATCGTCATAAATTGTTTAGTTTGATTCGTGTCGATCTTGACCTGCACTTGATCCCAATCGACCTGTTCCGGAATGAGCGGTTCCTGCCGTTCTTCCCATGCGGGACCATCCTGATTGACCACAGCCTGTTCGTAAGTACTGCGGGTCACCACCATCATTTCTTTGTAGGGCCCGTCCAATGGGGGAAATCCGCCCATAATCAAGCTGTCCAGCCGATCCGTACGGATGGCCAGCTGCAGCCCGACCAGCGCCAGCCAGGAGTATCCATAATAGCTAAAACGGCGGACTTTCATTTCATCAGCGATGAACAGCAGTTCTTCTACAATTTGGTCTGGAGTAAGATGGTCCGGATTCGGATGATTCATGCGATGACCCTCATAGTCAAAGTACAAGACTTGAAACGTATCGGCGAGGCCCTCAATGAAATGCTTTCCGGATTCAGGATCGACACCCCATAGCTTCAAGTTTTCAGCATCTTGGCCATACATGGATTCCTTGGCGACAGGCAGCATGATCGTTTTACTTCCGGCCGGTCCCGCCAATCCGACTTTGATTTCGGACGAATCTTTGAGCCTGATGACTTGTTCCATAATCTTCACTCCCCAATGGTTTATACAGTCATCATATAACATTCATGCAATCTTTCGGTTTCGCGGGTTTACTTCCCTGATATACTGGAATATCTTATGCACACATATTGTTGTAGCACTTGAGGGTTAAACTTTAAACAATTGGCTCAGCCAGGGAATAATATTCATCGATACAAATGCCAATGGATTTAACTTAAGCACAACTCAAGTCAACATCCACGATTCCGTAAACTGCTGGATTCTACGCAGCCCTTCAGACATTTCTCTCTCCGTCAGATTTCCGTATCCCAGCACCACCTTGCCGGGGGAGCGGCCTTTTAAAGCCGCGTAATCTTCGAAGGAAGAGAGGCGGACGCCGAACGCTTCGAGCTTGTGCCAGTCCATCGGACCGTAAGCATCTTGCCGAAAATGGAGCTGGACATGCATCCCGGCTTCATCTCCCAGCAGTTCAACACGGTCGCCGAATAAGCGGCGGCATTGTTCCGCTATATAGACGCGCTTACGCTTGTATACCGCTCTCATTTTATGAATATGCCTGTCAAAATGCCCATCCACAATAAAACGTGCAAGCGCCGACTGTATGATGCCGGATGTCGTCAGATTCAGTTCCGTTTTGGTGCGAACGACCGGCTCGATCAGGTCCGGTGGAACAACGAGGAAGCCGATCCGCAGGGCGGGCGACAGTGTCTTGCTATATGTGCCTGCATAGATGACCCTGTTAGGGGAAAGAAGCTGCAGCGGTGGAACCGGCCCGCCTTTATGCCGGAATTCGCTGTCGTAGTCATCCTCAATGATATAGTGCCCGGTCTTATCAGCTATTGCGACGGCCAACTGCCTCCGTTGAATCGAGAGAATGCTGCCTGTCGGGTATTGGTGGGAGGGCGTTAGCACGATCATTCCGGCAGGTGCATCATGCTGGATCCGGTGGATTTGCATGCCTTGGTGATCGACCTCGACCGGGTGAATGTCATAATGTAATTTCCGAAAAATATCACCGGCAAACCCAATCGTCGGCTCTTCGACATAAACGGTGCGAAAACGATCCGATAGGGTGGAGGCCAGCAGCAGCATTCCTTCAGAGGTGCCCGACGTAATGACAATTTGATCCATGCTGCACGTCATGCCTTTTACTCGGTATAAATAACCGGCAATGGCTTCCCGCAGTGTCGGCAGTCCTTGAATATCGCCATACGAAAATACGTCTTCCCCCGCCGAATCGGTAATATCCCTAACGTACTTGCTCCAAAGCCTTCGAGGAAATTGAGACAGATCGGGCAGTCCTCCGTCAAAGTCTATTAGCTTCGTATTCTTAGAAACAGCCTCGGCTCGTGCCGACTGTACCGGGAAAGTCGTAGGAGTGATTTTCAAAGCAGTGCGGGCTTCGATGCCTTCGGCGACAAACGTTCCGGAGCCGGCTCTGGACGTCAAATACCCTTCGGCGGTCAACTGCTCGTACACTTCGATCACGATGTTACGCGCGATCCCAAGGTCCATGGCGGCCCGACGAGTAGGTGGCAACCGAAGACCGGGTGCGAGCGCTCCGTTCTCAATTTCCTGGCGTAAGTAGCCGCATAACTGCTTGGTGACAGAACCTGCACCTGCCATTGCTCTAAATCCGAACATAGGGTTATCTCCTTTAAATTGGTTCTTAGATAAACGCTCCTTTTGGTTCTTATGTTGACCAATTACCTTTTATTATACTGAAGCTGAAGAACAGGCACAAAGGAGATGAAGGAATGTTCAAACGAACATTGGGAAGATCAGGGATCGAGGTCAGCGCGCTTGGCATCGGAGGCTGGGCGATTGGGGGGCCGTGGTTTGACGAGGAATCGGGCAAGCCGTATGGATGGGGCGAAGTGGACGACTATGAATCCATTGACGCGATCCACTCTGCGCTCGACAGCGGCATCCAGTTTATCGACACCTCCGATAATTACGGAGCAGGGCATAGCGAGCGCGTGATCGGACAAGCGCTGAAAGGGCGCAGGGATAAGGTCGTGTTAGCAACGAAGTTCGGGTATGTCACAAACGAAGAAACCAAATTGGCGTCGGGATCAAATGCAAGCCGCGCCTACATCAAGACGGCTTGCGAAGCTTCACTGCGCAGGCTAGGCACAGATTATATCGATCTTTATCAATTTCACCTGGGCGATTACCCAGTACACTTGGCACAAGAGGTCATCGATGTGCTTGAGGAATTGGTAACGGAGGGAAAAATTCGCTTTTTCGGCTGGTCTACCGATACGACGGATCGAGCCGAGCTCTTTGCGCAGAGCAAACACTGCACGGCGATTCAGCATGATTTCAACGTTTTTATCGACAACGCAGCGATGCTGGACGTTTGCGAACGCAACCGGTTAGCCAGTGTTAACCGTAGTCCGCTTGCAATGGGTCTGTTGACCGGGAAATACTCAGAAGCGATCCATGTGCGGGATTCGAAGGATATCCGGCTCCGCAATGACTTGGATTGGCTCATGTATTTTAAAGATGGGGTGCCTTCGCCTAAACTGACCGGGCAATTGCGTTCAATCCGCGAGGTATTAACCTCAGGAGGACGGTCGCTCGCCCAAGGCGCCCTTGCCTGGATATGGGCTAGAAGTGACGTAACGATTCCAATTCCGGGCTTTCGTACCGTCAAACAAGTGACGGAAAATGCAAAAGCGATGGATTTTGGCCCGTTAACGGATGTCGAGATGAGGCAGATCGCTGAGCTTCTCGTTGTGGAAGAAGCATGATTGACAAAATGGTTAACGTAAAATATATTATGTAAACCAGAATTGATAAATATTTATCACACTGAAGCCACCAGACAGGTGGCTTTTTTGTGGTATTTAGGAACCGGTCTTCCACATCTTTATCAGAAAACCAAACAAATATCGACATGATTCGGGCCATTCTTGCAAATTAGGGATTGAAACCGTTTTTAGAATGTAATATACTTTTATCACGATAATAAATTATTATATTGATAAAATTCATAACAACACACAACGCATAAGGCTTGAAGGGAAGGAGACAATTCGTACATGAATGATAACCGGCAATTCCTTGAGAAATTTTTCCCGATTGCTTCATTTATCGCGGCTATTATAGGACCCAAGTGCGAAGTCGTTGTCCATGACATCAGCGACCCGGAACGATCGATTATTTTTATTGAGAACGGTCACATCAGCGGCCGCAAGGTTGGGGACGCCTCCACGGACTTGGTCTTGAAACTGCTGAAAGCGGAAGCATACCGGGAAGAACAGTTTATCGCCAACTATAAGGCTTCGGGAAAGATGGGACAAAGCTTCAGATCGTCTACCTTTTTTATCAAAAATGACGATAATGAGCTGGTTGGACTGATGTGCCTGAACATTGATATCACGCACATGGAGGCTGCTGCCGAATGGATTCAGCATATTTTGCAAGGCGGCTCACTGCTTCCCCCAGCTTCGATTGAAGTACCTTCGGAGGATAAACAGTCCAAGGAATATTTGCAGGGCAATGCGGATGATCTACTTACTCATATGATCGCATCCGTAATCAACAAAATAAAAATACCGGTAGACCGGTTATCCTCGCAAGAGAAAATCGAGCTGGTACGCGAGTTAAACGAGCAGGGCGTATTCTTGCTGAAAGGCGGTGTCTCCCAAGTCGCCGCTGCATTAGCGATATCCGAGCCTACCGTGTACCGTTATTTGCAAAAGCTTAAGTAATCAAAACAGGCATACGCAGGATCAAGGGAAGGTGACATCATGAAATTTAACTTTGACCAAATCATCAGCAGATACGGCACGAACAGCGCCAAATGGGACGGAATGTCCCAGTCCCTGGGGAAAGACATGATCGCGCTGTCGGTAGCGGACATGGATTTGCCGGCGCCGCCCGCCGTGGTGGACCGGATTACGGAAATGGCCAGACACGGCATTTACGGTTACACGGATCCGTTCCCGCCATATTTCGAAGCGGTACAAGACTGGCTGTCCAAAGCCTATGATTGGCAGGTGCCGCAAGAGTGGATCGTATTCTGCCCTCGTATCGTACAAGCCGTCTCTGTATTGATTCAGAACCTGACGGAGAAGGGTGACCGCATTCTCATCCATACACCTGCTTATCAACCCGTCGCGAAAGCGGTTGCGATCAATGGCAGACGGCTGGTTGAAAGTCCGCTGGAGCTTGTGAACGGACGGTATGAAATCGATTTTGCAGATATGGAAGAGCAAATGAGGGAGGGCGTGAAGATGGTCATGCTCGTCTCCCCGCATAATCCAACCGGAAGGGTCTGGACGATCCATGAGCTGGAGCGGATCAGCGAGCTGTGCATCCAATACGATGCGCTGATCGTATCCGACGACATTCATGCGGATTTCATCCATCAGGGGCACGAGCATACCGTGATCGCCAAGCTGTCGGATCAAGTGGCAGACCGTTCGATCATTTGCACTTCCCCGGGAAAAACGTTCAATCTCGCAAGTCTGGAAATCGCCAACATCATCATTCCTAACGACCAGCTGCGGGAACGCTTTAAGGATGGGCTGCAGCAGGCAGGGATTCATAATCCGACCTTTTTAGCCGTACCCGCTCTGGAAGTGGCATATACGGCTTGCGATGAATGGCTGGATGAGCTACGCGCTTATATCACGGACAATATCGCCTATACGATGGATTTTATAAAAACGCATATGCCTGAGCTCAAAATCATTCAACCTGAAGGTACCTATTTATTGTGGGTGGACTGCACCGCCTGCGGCAAGGTTGAAAGCGATTTAGTGGAGTGGATTCAAAACAAGAGCAGGGTTAGTGTCAGCTACGGAACCTCCTTCGGAGCCAATGGTGAAGGTTATATCCGGCTGAACGTCGCCGCTCCAAGGTCTCTTCTTAGGAATGCTCTTCAGCGTATGGCAGATCACTATCCTATGCACAAGAAGTAGTTCACAATTCATTTATCCCAGGGGGAATACATCGATGACAGAGCAAACGAAGGGGAAACAAATCAAAGAACCGACGCTGTTTTTGGCATTACTTCCGATCATAACGATGGTGGTGCTGCTGTGCTTGGGATATGTCATGTTCGAGCTGCCGCCTGAACCGCTCATTATTGCCTCAACGGTTGTCGCGGGAATCATTGCGGTTAAGCTGGGGCATAGTTACAACGATATTTTGAATTCCATCGCCCAAAAAATTGCCAAAACGATGCCGGCCATACTGATCCTGATTACTGTAGGATTGATGATCGGGGCATGGATGGTGGGCGGTACGATTCCGATGATGATTTATTACGGGCTTAAAATTATCAACCCGCAATTTTTGCTCATTACCGCCTTTTTGGTGACGTCGGTCGTTTCGGTCTGTACCGGTACGTCCTGGGGATCGGCAGGCACGATCGGGGTCGCGTTTATGGGCGTGGGCGCTGGTTTGGATGCGAATCTGGCAGCCGTAGCCGGTGCGGTGGTTGCCGGTGCCTATTTCGGCGACAAGCTGTCGCCGCTGTCGGATACGACGAATATCGCCGCCCTGTCCACTGGCGTGAACCTGTATGAGCATATCGGACATTTGCTGTATACGACCCTGCCATCATTTATCGTGGCCGGAATTGTGTATGTCATAACGGGTTTGAACACGCATGCTTCCGGCGTAGCTGTCCCCGAAAAAGTAGGGACCATTATGGATACGCTGGGCACGATTTACCACTGGAATTTGCTGCTCGTCGTTCCGATACTCATTGTGTTGTACGGTTCGATCCGCAAAAAACCAACGCTGCCGGTCATGCTGCTGTCTTCAGCCTTTGCGATGGCAAATGCCCTGATATTCCAAGGTTTCACATTGCATGATGTCGTAAGCTCCGTATTGAACGGATTCGACATCGCGATGGTTCACGTGCAAGGTTTTGATCCAGCTGCAGTCATCCCGGATGTACCGAAGCTTCTGAACCGGGGCGGGATGAACTCTATGATGGGGACGCTGCTCATCTGTTTCAGTGCGATTACGTTTGCCGGCACGATATCGCTCACGAAATCGCTTGAGCTGATCGTGAATCGAATTCTGAAGCATGTACGCTCGACAGGGTCCATGATCGTCGCGACGATCGTGACCGGATTAACGATGATCGGTGTCACAAGCAACGGTCAGGTGTCCATCCTGATGCCGGGCGAAATGCTGCGTGAAGCATACATCCGCCGTGGACTGCATCCGAAAAATCTCGGGCGGACGGTCGAAGACTCCGCGGCGATTACAGAGCCTATTCTGCCATGGACCGCAGCAGGAGCCTACATGGCCGGTACGTTGGGTGTTGCAACATTATCCTATTTGCCATGGGCCATGCTGTGCTGGACAGGCATTATTTTCGCCATGATCTGGGGCTTCACCGGTTTCGGGATCGCCAAGCTGACGCCGGAACAGCAAAAAGAAATGCTGCAAGAATATGACGGTCCAAATGCAGAAGAAGAATTGAATTCGACGACGACCGCGGCGAAGGCAGCCCATACGAATTAACGATAACTTTCATTCCCATTCAGGTACTTGCAAAATACAGGTTTTAGCTGACCAGGTATTTGCAATTCCCATAAATATATAAACGTGCTTCAAGCGCGACAAGGAGAGAGAAACCATGACATCACAAGAGAGACAAACCATCGCAACCACCGAAGCTCCAGGAGCCATCGGACCTTACTCCCAGGCGGTTCAAATCGGTAATATGCTGATCACATCCGGACAGATTGGAATGGACACGACAGGGGTGTTTCCTGCATCCGTTGAGGAGCAGACACGGCGATCACTCCTCAACGTGAAAGCGATTCTGGAGTCGGCGGGCTTCACCATGAACGATGTGATTAAAACGACGGTATTTTTGCAGGACATGAATGATTTTCAGAAGGTCAATGATGTGTACGCCACATTCTTTGCAGAACCTTATCCGGCACGCAGCGCGGTCCAGGTAGCCAAGCTCCCGAAGGGCGGACTGGTGGAAATCGAAGTGATCGCCGTCAAGGCTTAATTGGAAGATAGAAAGCAACCTCTTGGTTCTCCGAGGGGTTGTTTTTTTTACGGGACCATGTGCAGCACAACAAAAAGCTGGCCAGAATCGGCCAGCTTTTTAATTGTATTAAATACTTTGCTGCGAAAGAGTGTCTTACTCATATTTTCCTTCAAAAACAAGCTCGTTCAGCGTACGGCGGTCATTCGGCACTTCGCGCTGCTGAATCGCTTCCGGAAGTACGGATTTATCGCCCAGATAACCGAGGGCAATGACGGCGTGAAGCTCGATTTGATCCGGTACATTCAATATTTCACGGGCTTTATTGCGGTCAAAACCGCCGATGGCATGCGTGTGCAGACCGAGGAGCGTTGCTTGAATCGCCAATGAAGCCCATGCAGCGCCTGCATCGAAAGCATGCGCACCATTCGGGTCGCCGTTTTCTCTAAGCTTGTCGGATGCGACCACAATGAGAACGGGGGCACTGGACGCCCAGGCTAAATTGAATTCACTTAAAAATGCATGGAATTCGCCGAGCTGTTCTTCCGTTTTAGCGACAATAAAGCGCCATGGCTGATCATTATAAGAGGATGGAGCCCAGTGCGCGGCTTCGAGGATGGCGTAGAGGTCCTGATCGCTGACTTCTTGGTTGGAAAAAGCGCGCGTAGACCAGCGGTTCAGAAACAGCGGGCTTACCGGATATTCGGATTTTCGCTGCCCCTGCACCTCCGGCGAGATTTCATTGACGATGGATTGGACATTGCTCATATACGATTTCTCTCCTTTTCACTGTACAAAATTTGCTGCTTACTTAAACTTACGTACTTACGAATTAAATATAATTAAATATATGATTTAACTTGGATATAGTCAAATCAAAATCATTAATGGATGATTTGGGACTTTTCCGGAAAGGACCGTACACAAGCAGGGTTTAGGGAAGAAGAAAAAGAATAATAAAAGCAGTTCATAGGATGAAAATGAAACTGGTCACGTTGAAACGGCATATTCGCTTTCTTATTAGGCGTAGTCTCTACTAAAGTGAATGAAAAATCAAGGCGCGAGGATCCAAGAAAGGTGGAAGCAAATTGAAGCGGAATGAGCAAACGTCTAAATTAGACGAATGGTACCCCGTATTGGAAGCGGTTTCTAATCGATTCATCCCGGAAAATGAGTGGCCGTCTGCAGCGGCCGGAGGTGCGCTGATTTATATGGATCGGAGGGCTAGTGAGGATCCCGTAACCTGGAATGTGCTGATCGAACCCGGCCTCCGGGCCCTCGAGACGGAGGTTTCGTCGCGATATAATTCATCATTTTCAAAGCTGGCCAACGATCAGCAGGATGAATTGCTGCTGGATGTCCAGCATGGGTGCGTCCGCGATTGGCCTGTTTCGTCTCCGGCATTTTTTAACGCATTGCTGGAGCTGGTCATTGAAGGTTACTATGGAAATCCTGAATCCGGCGGGAATCGCGAGGGTAAGTCATGGGAAATGATCGGCTTTCGGCCGGGACCGGTTTCCGGCGAACAGGGACGGGCCGTTGAAACCGATTTGCCACTGCGAACGCTGGATCAGCTCCATGACCGCTACGATGCCGTCGTTATTGGAGCAGGGGCGGGCGGATCGGTAGCGGCGGCGATGCTGGCTGAGTCCGGCATGCGCGTCCTCGTCGTCGAACGCGGCCATTGGCTTCGGTATGACCAGGTAGGCAGTGATCATCTGCGTAACCACCGGTTGAGCAAATACGGCCATAACACCGGGCCGGATCTGGAAGGCAGCCCGCGGACGTTTCTTGCGGATGCTGGGGAGGAGCGAATCACTGCCCCGTATGAAGGAGATTACCATAACAACGCCATGACGGTCGGCGGCGGTACGCGGGTGTACGGCGCCCAGGCGTGGCGGTTCCATCCGGAAGATTTCCGAATGGCGAGTCACTACGGCATCCCGGACGGTAGTTCCCTTAGCGACTGGCCGATCACGTATGAGGATCTGGAGCCTTATTATGTGCGGGCCGAATGGGAGGTGGGCGTATCTGGTGACGGGATCGCCCATACCGGGCATGCGAAGCGAAGCCGCCCTTATCCGATGCCGGCTATGCCCTTGACGACGGAGGCACGGCGACTGGCGCAAGCGGCAGCCAGTCTGGGGTGGGAAGCCGGATCGGTCCCGCTGCTGATCAACTCGGTGAAGCGGGACGGCAGGCCGGCATGCGGACAGTGCGGCCAATGCGTAGGCTTCGCTTGTCCAACCAATAGCAAAAACGGGGGCCATAACACGATGCTCGTGCGGGCCACCGCAACCGGTAACTGCGATATCATCTGCGATACGATGGTGGAGCGGATTGAAACCGAAGGCGGCAAACGGGCCACCGGGGTTCGGCTTGTGCAGGAAGCAGGCGGGACGACCCGGCGCCGGCTTGTGCCAGCCGGCCATGTCGTCGTTGCTGCCGGCGCGATCGAAAGTGCGCGTCTGCTGCTGAACTCGGCAACCGATGCGGAGCCGGATGGGATCGGCAACCGGTCCGGCCAAGTCGGCAGAAATCTGCAAGGCCATGTCTACTCGGGAGCATACGGCCTTATGGACGACCCGATTCAAGACGGTCTCGGTCCAGGTGTGAGCATCGCCACGCTTCGTTTCGCCCATGATAATGGCGGCGGCGTTATCGGGGGCGGACTCCTCGCCAACGAGTTCACCCGGCTTCCCCTGGTCCATTGGTACAGGGCACTTGCCCCGGATGCGCCGAGGTGGGGGCTTGCGGGTAAAGAAACGATGCGTGACAGTTATTTGCGCACCAGCCAGATCCAGGGGCCGATTCAGGAAATCCCGACGGCGGAATCGAGAGTGCGGCTCTCACGGACGGTCAAGGATCGTTTCGGTATACCTGTCGCTCAGCTCTCGGGCAGTGCCCATCCGGAATCGCTGCGCGCGGCGGCGATGCTGGGCGAACAAGCGGAGAAGTGGCTCTGGGCCGCGGGTGCGCGCCGGGTTTGGCGAACGACTCCGGGAGGCGGGCTCAGCGCAGGACAGCATCAGGCAGGGACGCTCCGGATGGGAAATGATCCCGCGACCTCCGTCACCGATCCGACGGGACGCGTACACGGTTACGACAACTTGTGGGTGAGCGATGGATCCGTGCATGTCACGAACGGCGGTGTAAACCCGGTGCTGACGATAATAGCTTTGGCATTCCGCACCTCGGAAAACATTGTGAAGCATGGCTAGACTTGATCATCAGCAGTAGAACTCCAGTATGTTGGCGTAAAACCTTCATCAATGAGCGCGAGGAAAGTTCAATTATAACCTTTTATTACCATTTAATTGTGGTAGGATGATCGCATAAGGGATCGGAATGTTTCCTCGCTTACAATACCTTTCTGAAAGGAAGAACATTTGATGAAGCTGGTTATCACGGGAGCTACGGGAAAACTAGGTGGGCTCGTTATACATCATTTACTGAAGAAGGTTCCGGGACGTCATATGATTGCGGTCGTTCGGAATACGGATAAGACTGTTTCACTAACGGATGCAGGGGTGGAAGTTCGCCATGGAGATTATAACGTTCCGGATACGCTTCTCGCGGCCTTTGAAGGCGGGGCCAAGCTGCTGTTTGTATCCAGTCCGGAACCCGATGATCCGCTGCGGATCGTTCAACATGCCAATGTAATCAAAGCCGCCAGAGATGCGGGTATCAGGCATATTGCCTACACCAGCTTCGCCTTTGCCGAGGAGAATCCGTTTGCTCTCGTCCATATGGCTACCGAATTTGCGATTCGTGCGACCCGTATTCCGTATACCTTTTTGCGAAATGGCGGGTATACAGAGTTTTTTATTAATTCCTTCCTTCAAGAAAATGTAAAACGCGGGGCGATCGTCACCAACTCTGGCACAGGGAGCGTGAATGCGGTTAGCCGCAGCGATCTGGCACTTGCTGCCGCGACGGTACTGACCGAGGAAGGACACGAATACAAGGAATATAACCTGGTTTCTAATCGTCCATGGAGTTTCGATGATTTGGCCGAAGTTCTCTCCGAGGTTTCAGGTAAGCGCGTCATTCATCAAAAGGTTTCCTTCGACGAAGAGAAGTCCATGCTTATTCAGGCAGGCATGTCGGAATCTTTAGCTCAAACGACGGCCATGATCTATAACACCATTGCAGAAGGAACGATGGAGAAAACGACTGACGATTTACATCGGCTGATCGGTTCTCAGACAGCGCTCAAAGAGCTAATAACAAAAGCTTTGCAAGCCTAGGCAAAACTAGCAAACAGCCGCTTGGGGAACTCATGGCCACTTCAGATCATCGTACCTACCAACAGCTGCTGATCCTAGGTCATGTTCAGCAAATAAGTAGAGTTAGAAGGGCATTGGGTGCGCTGGTTCACCTGATGCTCTTTTGGTTGCGTCCCATGATTCCCTTGCATGACAGCCTTGTAAGTTTGATGTAAGGAAGAACCCTAGGAGAAGTATGAATCTTGGGATAAACTTGCATCAGATATCCACTCACTTCGCAATAGGGAGCACAACTTATGGCAAAGAAACGCAAGGTCATCCTGATCATTACCATCTTGTATACTTTCCTCATTTTGTATTTTATGTTTTTTGCGTTTGGCAGAATCGAGGCATCGCAGCGGATTACGGAGTATGAATTTATTTTTACGCCCATTGATTTCTTTCATGTACCGGCTGTGCCTGATTTGTTTCGTTTTTCCTTGATGGCTCTGTTTGGTTTTGGCAACTTTGCTGCATTTATTCCTTTCGGCTTTTTGATTCCGATGTTGTTTCCCATGCGTTATGTTCGATTTATTATTCTGTTCTTTTTGTCCATTATGGTGGTCGAAACGGTGCAGATGCTCACTTTTCTAGGCAGCGGTGATATCAACGACGCGGTTCAAAACTCCATAGGTGCTACCATCGGATACGCTGCTTACAAATTAGGATCAAACGCAAAGACCATGAAGAAACAGCTTGTGATTGCCGGTTTTTCCGCAGTGTTCTTATTTGCCGCTGTATGGGGCTGCTGCGAAGTTATAGAAATGGCTTTCACAAAAAAAGAAGGAACATTTATTTCGATCAACGAACTGAAGGACAGCAGTGGAAATGCTGTTCAAGCCACAACACCGTATCCTTTTGAGTTGAGCAGCGAACAGGTGGTTCCTCATTACAATGTTTTCAGTTTCAAAGAGCAAACTGCAGCAGCTTACACTTCTAATCTAAGCGGTAAAGATATCATTCTCTACTTCAAGTATGGAGTAACTGGTCATGATGCGAAGCTGGAAGGAACGTTGTCGATTTTGGTCGATGGGCGGCAGATTCTGTACACAGAAGCACCGACCTATCAAGAGAGGGTTGCAGAAACGTACGAAATTCCACTTGAAAAAGCGAATGAACTTACGATCATCATTGAGGGAGATGCGAGATTATGGGATCTCGGATACAAGGAGTTGAAGTATTTCTGGAATTAGCGTTCATGCCCTACCACGATGCTGAACAGTGAAATATTTTATGCCGTGAACAGAAATCATTTACGTTTCATAACATTAATCGTTAATATGATTAAATATAAAGAACAGGGAGTTTCCTAAAAGGATAATCCCTGTTTTTTGCTGTAATTGGTGGTTTTCCGTCCCTCCGCATACGGTAAACATGCCTGCACCTATTGGTAAATTTTATATTGACAACAGCAGTTAAATATTGTTTCATTTTATTAAACTTGGTTGAACTACATTCTATTTAGGAGATCAATGTCATGGAACTGGGGAGTAAAATCCGAAAAATTCGCAAGGACCAAAACCGGACCCTGGACGATATTGCCCATGCTTGCGGCTTTACCAAAAGCCTGCTGTCCAAGATCGAAAACGGAAAAACGGTTCCGCCGATCGGCACGCTCATTAAAATCGCGGAAGCACTTGGAACCAAAATTTCCATTTTGCTAGACGACAGTGATCAAAACGGGACGGTGTATACAACGATGACCGGGGCCATGGATAAGATGGTAACGTCGGAGAAAGGATATTCGTTTTCGGCCATTGCGGCAGAGCGGCCCGAGAAACTGATGCAACCCTTTTATTTTGTGGCTAAGAAAGGAAAGACGGAGAAGCGGACGGTGTCCCATGTCGGTCAGGAATTCATTTACGTGCTCGAAGGCACCATGATTTATTATGTCGGCCAGGAAGCGTATACGCTGCATGCCGGTGACAGTCTGTATTTCGATTCCTTGGAAAATCATAAGTATACGCCCGTCACGGATGAAGTAAAATACTTGTCGGTTTTCTGTTCGGATTCCAAAGCTTGAGCCCGTCTAACAGTCGAATCTCGGGTAGATGATTCCGTTCAGCTTGTCTTATGCTCATACAGGATTCTTGTAAACGGTTGGAAACCCCAAAACCTTCAATTTACTTGAAACCCGGATGGGCATTTTTTGTACCATTCATACGCAGGGGGGATTGGATATGTTGAACGTCTTAGTCGTTGACGACGAACCGAAGCACAGACAAGGGTTGTCGCGGATGCTGCAAAATCTGAGGCCGGAATATCACATCTTTAATGCCAGGGATGGTGCGGAGGCGCTCGAAAGCATGGAGATGCATCCGATCGATTTGGTATTCACCGATATCCAGATGCCGATCATGGACGGCCTCGAATTTGTGGAGCGTTTAACCCGCCGCGGGGGAAGCGAAAGTGTCGTCATTTTAAGCGCCTATTCGGATTTCGCCTATGCGCAGCGCGCGCTGCAGCTCGGGGCAAGCGATTACCTGCTCAAGCCGGTGGAGGCGCAGAAAGTTACGCCGCTCCTTCAGAAAGCCGAACACAAAGCGGGTGCGCTGCGTAAGGCAACCATAGAATCCGCTTTATCCGAATTGCTGGAGGGAAGTCCTGCCGAAGAGGATATCACTTTGCTGCAAAGTTCCTTTCCAGGTTGGAGACGCGGAATCTCGCTGGGCGCTGTGATTCATGCAGTCGGTGCGGAACGGAAGCTGTTGCTGTCCCTGCTTAAGCGCAAGCTTGCTCATATCATGGAAGAAGCCGGACTTGCTCATGCATTTTACGAGACGGACAAATGGTTGACGGTCATGATCCTTAGCGCCGATGCCTCATTTGACGTCACCTGCGCGCTTGAAGCTAAACTGCAGGAGCTGATGGATCATTTTCGAAAAGAGCATGACAAGGAATTAACATTTAGCTTAGGTAAGTACTTTACGGAGTGGAAGCAGGGGGCACAGTCGTCTTATCAGCAGGCGCGATTTGCGCTTCAAAGCTTATTTTACGAAGGGTCAGGGAAACTGTACAAGTCCGAACCAATAAACCCGGTCGCCCCGGCCGCGATCATCCACGTTGATGCAGGCAAACTGGCCAAGGCGTTACTTTCCGGCAAAAAGGATGACATTCATGCGTGTCTGAAGACCGAACTGGATCGTACAGTGGCCCAAGGGTATCCCGATCCCTCCAAGCTGAAGTATTCCGTTGCCGCCTCGATTCACCATGTAATATCAATTTTAACGGAAAAAGGCTTTTCGCTTATACCTAATACTGCCATTGAAGGAGCACTGATGCACTGCAGCCGCATGGAAGAATTACAGGAGACAGCTTTCCAGTGGATCATCGAATTGGCGGATCACATGGACAAACGCAGGCAGTGCAAAGGCGAGTTCGTGGTTGACAGCTGCAAGGCCTATATTGAAACGCACTATGGCGAAGAGGATTTGTCCCTAAGCACGCTGGCGTTGAAATTTCATTTTAACCCTTCATATTTTTGCATTCTGTTTAAAAATTACACCCGCATGACCATCCACCAATACATCACCCACATTCGAATGAGGGCGGCGGCCAGCCAGCTGCTGCAAACCTCCCAGAAAGTTTACCAAGTGGCCGAGAACGTAGGCTACAGAGACGTGAAATATTTTATACGTCTGTTTCGGAAGGAGTACGGCACAAGTCCGGACGAATACCGTCATTTATCCGCTACCCGCTTATAAGGAAGGGATGTTCATTGAGAAGCCGCCGAATGATGCCGCGATTTCAGGATTTGAGCTATCGAACCAAACTGCTGTTGTCCTATGCCCTCATCGTCACGATTCCTCTAACCATTCTAAGCTACAAATATTTTGTGTCGAGCAGCGGGTTCATTTCCGATTTCGCCAAACAGAACCTGTACTCCATCGTGAAGCAGAATAACGAAATCATGGACGCTGAGCTTGCCAGGATCGAAGACAGCAGCCTTGCCTTGATCGCCGAGCAGGTCCTGTATGAACAATACCTCACCGCCGATCCGAAGGACGAATACCAAATGATCACCATGGAGAAAAGGGTGAGCCGGGCCTTAAATACATATTTTCCAGACTTGAAGCATATGTACTCGATCCATTTAATCACCAGTTATTCAGACATTGGACCGACAGGTGCTACGACCTTTATCCCTTACGAAGGGTTTAACCAAACGGCACTGTATCAGGCTGCGGTACAAGCGGACGGGGGAATGGCCTGGGTCCCGACATTTTCGTTTGGCGACATGTTTAATCGGGACGCCGGTTCTCCCACGCCCTCCGAGAACGTTCAGCTTCTGGCCGGGGTGCGCCTGTTGAAATTGTTTCAGATCAATAACGGCGAGGTGATCGAGCTGCAGGGCAAAGCCGAGGCTCCCGTGCTGGTGATCACCTATCAGCCCGATTATTACCGTTCCCGTTTCGCCAGCGTGCTCCCATCCACCGGGGCTTCTTTTTTTATCATGAGCCGGGACGGTCAGCGGGTGGCCGATTCACGGGAGGAGGATTCCACGCTTGATGAAGCCTCGTTGAAAAGAATGGCGGAGATGAAAAGCGGCACCCTCACGATCACGAGAAACGGTAAGCCGCTTATCGTTTGTTTCGATACTTCCGATGTGACCGGCTGGATTTCCGGTGTCACGATCTCGCCGGAAACGCTGGGCAGCGCCTTTTTACCGGAGGTGAAATCGTATACGTTCTATTTGACGCTGATCCTTCTGCTGGTCTCGCTTCTCTTGGCGTTTTTCCTGGCCAATTCCATCACCAAGCCTATTCAACAGCTGCTGCAAGCGATCAAAAAAACGGGAGAAGGGGAATTCGATACCCGAATTCCGGTCAAATCCTATAACGAGATGGGGCTGCTCATCCACAAGTACAATCAAATGAACGTAAAAATCAACAACCTGATCGAAGAGAACTATAAAGTGAAGCTGAGGGAAAAGGAAACCCAAATTATGTCCCTGAACATTCAGCTGAATCCTCATTTTTTGTATAACACGCTCAACATCATGAATTGGACGGCACTCGAAAACGAGCAAAACGATTTGAGCGCCATGATCGTCAGCCTGTCTTCCATGCTGCAGTATACTTCCTCAAGCAACCAGGACATTGGCGATCTGGAGGACGACCTAAATTGGTTGAAGCATTATTTTTCGATTACCGAGCAGCGCTTTGAAGGCAAATTTACGGTGACCTATGATATCTCACCTGAACTGTATTCATTCAAAGTCCCGAAACTGTTCCTGCAGCCCTTTGTCGAGAACGCGATCGTTCATGGGTTCGCCCGCCTGCACAGCGGTGGAAGGATTGCCATACGGGGGCGGCTTACGGGAGATGGGCGGGTCTTTATGGTAGAGGATAACGGAATCGGCATTCCGCGCCACAAATTGGCAGGTTTGGCCGGAGAGGAGAGCACCTCCATCGGGATCCGCAACGTCGATCAACGAATCAAACTCATTTACGGTGAAGCCTATGGCGTGACCGTAAACTCGGAGGAAGGCAAGGGAACGACCGTCATCATTAAATTACCGATATGAACAACTTATAAAAATTGTCCACCATTCCAAAAATGTTCGAATTTTTTTTGAACCTCCACTTTTTTACAATGAATTTACAAACATCAATTCTATGTGATTGGAGGGTAAAAGAATGAGAATTTCCAAATTTCTCACTGGGATCGCTTTACCCGCTTTGTTGGCCGTAACCGTATCCCTCTCAGGTTGTTCGGGCAGCGGAGGAACAGCCCAAAGTGAAGGTGGCAGCAAGGAGGGGGGCGGTGGAGAAGAAAAAGTCACCTTAAAGTTTGCCTTCTGGGGAGACACGATCGAAAAGAAAACGGTCACGGATGCGCTCAAAAGTTTTGAACAGAAGACCGGTATTCAAGTGGAGCCCATGCACATTCCTGCCGACTATTTGACCAAGCTGACAACGATGGTTGCAGGCAATGTCGCACCTGACCTCGGTTATTTGTCGTCCGGCGCGGCATTAAGCTGGGGGAAAGACGGAAAGCTGCTGAACCTCGCGCCGCTGATTGAGGAAGACAAGGAATTCAAGAAGGAAGACTACCTGGATCAAGTATGGTATGAAATCGAACCGGGCAACACGATCGGCATGAGTACGGCCGTCGAAGGCTATGGCCTCATGTATAACAAGGATATGCTCCTTGAAGCGGGTGTCGAGCTTCCTCCCACGCAGGCAGATAAGGCATGGGACTGGGATACGTTCATAGAGTACGCAAAGAAGCTGACCCTCGACGATCAGGGAAGAAATGCGCTCGATCCCAATTTTAATCCGAATAAGATCAAGCAGTTTGGCCTCCAGTACGATCCATACAACATGATGGCGGCGGTCGTCTCGAACGGCGGTAATTTCTTGACGGAAGACGGAAAGGGATTCGGGCTGGCACAGCCGGAGGCGACAGACGCGATTCAAAAGCTGGCGGACTTAATGTATGTGCACCACGTGTCGCCAACGCCGCTGCAGACCAAGAGTCTGCCCGACATGGCACTCCAGACCAAAAAGGTCGCCATGACCGTATCCGGCAACTGGGCGCTCCAGGCTTTTGCGGAACAGGACTTCAATCTTGGCGTCGGTGTCCTGCCCAAATTGATGAAAAGCAACACGCTGCTGGACGGCGCGCCGACGGTCATCTTCAAATCTACCAAGCATCCGAAAGAGGCATGGATGCTGTATAAGTACATGGCGGACCCCGAGTCGGTTCTGCCGCTGATCGAAGGCGGCTTATGGATGCCGCTCAAGAAAGAGTGGTATACGAATCCGGACCTCATCAATAAATGGGCGTCAGGGAACAAAGCTCACCCGGAGGGATACACAGATGCTTACATGAAACAGACGATTGAAAACGGCATCCGGACCCCGGGCTTTGAAGTGAAGAACCTGGATAAAATCAATGCGCTGGTAACTCCTGCCCTTGACTTGGTCTGGACCGGCAAAAAATCGGCGGAAGACGCACTGAAAGAAGTGGAGCCCAAAGTACAGCCGCTGATTGAAGGCTATTACGGCAAATAACCCCTGACCGAATGAACCGATCCAGAAAGGAGGGATTCTGATGCTGCACAAACGCCGTATCGCTGTGGCGGGCATACTCTTCGCCCTGCCCAGCATCTTTGGGATCATGCTGTTCGTCATCCTGCCCATGCTCACCAGCCTATTGCTCAGCTTTACGGATTACCGGATCGTGAATACGCCCAAATTCATCGGGTTTACGAATTATAAGCGTCTCTTCGACGGAACGGATCCCTATTTTTACAATTCGCTGTGGGTGACCTTTAAATATGTCATTCTTCGCGTTCCGCTCGGACTGATCGTCTCTTTTATCGCTGCCTTCCTGCTGAACATGGAATTTATCCGCGGCAAATCGGTGTTCCGCACGATCTTCTATTTGCCGGCGATCGTGCCGGCCGTCGCGTCCTCGATGATCTGGATCTGGCTGTTCAGCCCGGATCTGGGGCTGTTCAACAGCTTCCTGGAAGCGCTGAATCTGCCCACCTTAAATTGGCTGTACTCCGAAAACACGGTGGTTCCTTCCATCGTCATCATGAGCCTTTGGGGGATGGGAAGCACGATCATCATTTTTTTGGCAGGCCTTCAGGGTGTGCCGAGATCCTTGTACGAAGCCGCGATCGTGGACGGCGCAGGTGCGGTTCGGAAGTTCCGTCATATCACCATTCCGATGATGACGCCGATCATTTTCTTCAACTTGATCATGGGGTCCATCGGGGCTTTCCAAGTGTTCACGGAAGCTTTGATTATGACGCAGGGAGGACCGAACAACGCCAGCTTGTTCTATAACTACTACATCTACCGTCAAGCTTTTCAGTTTGGCGAAATGGGGCAGGCTTCTGCCATCGCATGGATTCTCTTTATTATCATCCTGATCGTCACGGCGATCTTTTTCCGTACATCCAAGTCCTGGGTATTTTATGAAAGTGAGGTGTAGCGCCCATGAGGAAAAGCCGCCGGTTCTCGCAGATCATCGTATACGCCATTCTCATCCTGGGGAGTGTTTTCTGTTTGCTGCCGTTGTTCTGGTTAGTACGCAGCTCCATGATGTCGTCCATGCAGATCTTCGAGATGCCGCCCAAATGGATCCCCTCGCCGTTCAAGTTTCAAAACTATGCGGAGGCGCTGACGACCATCGATTTTCTCCGATTCTTCCGGAATACGCTGACTATCACCGCCAGCTGTTTGCTCGGAGCCCTCATCAGCAGTTCGTTAGGGGCATACAGCTACGCGAGGCTTGACTGGCCGGGGAAGAAGTTTTTCTTCGGATTGCTGCTCGCCAGCATGATGCTGCCCGGAGCGGTAACGCTTATCCCTACGTTTATCGGGTGGAGGCTTGCCGACCTGATTAATACCTATGTGCCTTTGATATTGCCGGTTTGGTTCGGTTCCGCCTTCGACATCTTTCTGCTGCGGCAGTTCTATGCCAGCATTCCAAGAGATCTCGATGAAGCGGCTTACGTGGATGGTGCCGGTCCATTAACGATTTTTTGCCGGATCATCATTCCTTTATCCAAACCGCCACTGATTGTCATCGGGCTATTCTCTTTCATGAACTCGTGGAACGATTTCATGGGACCTCTCGTTTATTTGAACGAAGAAAGCAAGTTTACGCTCGCGTTAGGGCTGCAAATGTTCCAGTCGCTTCACAGCGCGCAGTGGCATCTGCTCATGGCGGCGTCCACCGTGGTCATCCTGCCGGTCATTATCGTGTTTTTCATCGGGCAGCGGTATTTTATCGAAGGGATTACGCTGACCGGCATGAAGGGATGAAGAAGAACTTTCGGATTTCTGCACAGCCGCCATTCAACAAGGTTGAATGTAGTTACATTAGATTGATTAACAGGAAACCACAAACATCCTTTACGGCTGCGATGACAAAAAAAGGAGCGTGAACCTACTATGGAAGCACAGCGTCTCAACAAGGTACGTGAAGAATTTGATCGTCAGGGTATCGACGGACTATTGATATCCAGCCCGTATAACCGTAGATATGTGACCGGATTTACGGGTACGGCCGGCTTTGTCGCTATTACGAAGGAACAGGCTTGGCTGGTCACCGATTTTCGTTATACCCGCCAAGCAACGGAGCAGGCCAAAGAATATCAGGTGCAACAGCATACAGGCCAGCCGCTCGAAATGATCCGGGAGAAGCTGAGCGCTGCAGGGGTACGGAAGCTCGGCTTTGAGCAAAATCATCTCACTCACGCGTCATTTCAAACCTATGTCGAAGCCTTTCGGGACTTTGAACTCATCCCGACGCAAAACATCGTCGAAAAGCTGCGTGGAATCAAAGATGAGCGGGAGCAGGAGCACATTCGGAAGGCGATCGAAATCACGGACATGGCCTTCGAGCATATCCTTGGCTTTATGAAGCCGGGCGTATCCGAAAGGGACGTCGCCACGGAGCTTGAATACTTCATGCGCAAGAACGGCGCCGTCTCGTCCGCGTACCCGACGATCGTAGCCTCCGGCGTACGCTCGGCGCTGCCGCATGGACTGGCCAGCCCGAAGCTGCTGGGAAGGGACGAATTCGTAACGCTCGATTTCGGCGCGAACTACGAGGGGTACTGTTCCGATCTGACGAGGACGGTTTTTATCGGTGAACCGACAAAGCGGCATCAAGAGATTTACCGGATCGTCCTTGAAGCCAATCGAACGACCTTGGAAGGATTAAAGCCTGGGATTACAGGGAAGGAAGGAGACTCTCTGGCCAGAGACTGCATAGCAGGTTATGGATACGGCGAGTATTTCGGGCACGGTCTCGGCCATGCATTCGGCCTGGAGATCCATGAGCTGATGAACTTTTCCCAGAAGACGGAGGAGCGGCTGGAACCCGGCATGATCCTGACGGTGGAACCAGGCATCTATTTGCCTGACTTTGGAGGCGTCCGCATTGAGGATGACATTCTCGTGACGGACACCGGGATCGAAGTGCTGACGAAATCAAACAAAGAGCTGATCGTCCTATAAAACGAAAGAAGTGATTGCATCCATGCGTGATGAAACCGCAGAAGTCGTCATCATCGGGGGAGGGATCATCGGCATGTCCATTGCCTATTATACCGCGAAAGCCGGCATGGACGTTCTCGTCGTGGAGCGCGGGGAAATCGCTGGCGGCACCTCATCCAAATGCGACGGCAATATCCTCGCCATTGACAAGGATCCCGGCTTCGACAGCCAGATGTCGCTGAAATCGCAGGAACTGGTCCAGGAATGGGTACGGGAACTCGATGAGGAGTTCGAATACCGGGCTCCCGGAAGCATTCTGGTCTGCGAGACGGACGAAGAGATGATCGCTGCCGAATCCTGGGTTGCACGCCAGCGTGAAGCCGGCCTTCCTTTCCGCATGCTAGATCAGAAGGATTTGAGGGACGAGTGGCCTTGCATGGCCGAAGATCTGCTGGGCGGATTGGAATGCGCGACGGATTCAACGGTCAACCCGGTGCTGCTGACCTACGCTCTTGCCTCTACGGCACGGCGCTATGGGGCAAGGCTACGAACCCACACGTCCGTCACCGGCATTCAGCTTGACGAGGGAAGAAAAGTACGTTCCGTCGAAACCTCGGAGGGAAGAATCCGCACGAATATCGTCATTAATGCGGCCGGGGTTTGGGCGAAGCATATCGGGCAGATGGTGGGCATCGATATTCCGATCGAACCCCGCAAAGGCCACATTCTTGTCGCTTCCCGGTGGGCGAACATCGGGAAACGAAAGGTGATGGAGTTCGGTTATTTGATCAGCAAATTCGGCGGTACCCGCAGCGTGGACCCCAAGTTCGATCAATACGGCATTGCGCTCGTCTTCGAACCTACCGCTTCGCAAAATTTCCTGATCGGCTCCAGCCGCCAATTCG
The DNA here is from genome assembly GCF_002257645.1 of Paenibacillus sp. XY044. Lineage (GTDB taxonomy): Bacteria > Bacillota > Bacilli > Paenibacillales > Paenibacillaceae > Paenibacillus_AQ. The sequence goes on from NZ_NQMO01000001.1 coordinate 1,580,021, forward strand.
TCGGGATGGACAGCCGCGTCGATCAGGAGGTCATCGGCCTGATTGCGGAGAGAGCCATTCGCTTCTTCCCCGTGCTGGAGCAGATCCCGCTCCTGAGAACTTATGCGGGCCTGCGGCCGTGGACCGTGGATCATCTGCCGATCGTTTCTCAAATCGACGAAGTCCCAGGGTTCTATGTGGCGGCGGGGCATGAAGGGGACGGGATCAGCCTGGCCGCCGTTACCGGGAAAGTGATCAGCGAAATGCTGGGCGGGGCGGAGACCTGCATTCCAGTGGACCGTCTTCGATATGATCGTTTCCGCAACGAGTCGTACCTCCAGGAGGTGATTCGATGAGATGGTCCAAGATGGTAACAACGATTGACACGCATACCGGGGGCAATCCGACCCGAACCGTCCTGTCCGGTGCTCCTGAGCTGTTTGGAAAGACGATGACCGAGAAAATGGTATACATGTCCGAGCATCATGACGATTTCCGCCAAGCCCTGATGTTCGAACCACGGGGGCATGAGGTTATGTCCGGCTGTGTTTTGACTTCTCCATGCGATAAGAAGGCGGACATCGGTGTCGTGTTTATCGAAACCGGCGGGTATTTGCCGATGTGCGGACACGACACAATCGGGTTGTGCACGGCGCTGATTGAGGCGGGATATTATCCGGCAAGCAAGGACGTCATCCGGCTCGATACGCCGGCCGGACTTGTGGAAGCCAGGCTTACGATCGAGAAGGGGAAGGTCAAACAGGTCACCTTTACGAATATTCCGTCTTTCCTCTATAAGCAGGATGTCCGGGTGCAAGTCGGCGAGCTTGGCGAGGTCTCATTGGATCTTGCGTACGGAGGCAATTTTTACGGGCTCGTCGATGCTCGCTCGCTGCAATTGCCGCTGGTTCCTCAGCGGGCTTCGGAGATCGTCCGCACCGCCGTTCGAATCCGCGACGCGGTGAATCACAGGTTTGAAATCGTACATCCCGAAATTCCCGTCATCCGCGGATTGACCCATATCGAGTTCTACAGTGATCCGGTATCTCCAGTGGCCCACTGCCGGAATACGGTCGTCGTTCCTCCCGGTGGGATTGACCGCTCCCCCTGCGGAACGGGCACATCCGCCAAGGTGGCCGTGCTGCGTGCAAAGGGAGAACTGGAAATCGGAGAGGAATTTGTTCATGAGAGCATCGTGGGTTCGATGTTCCGCGCCCGCGTTCTGGAAGATACGACTGTCGGCCATCTGCCGGCCGTGATTCCGCAGATTTCCGGATCGGCTTGGGTGATGGGCTTTCACCAGTTCGTTCTTCAGGAAAGGGATGAACTGAAATCGGGTTTCTTCCTGCTCTGATCATCACAACGACGGGGGGCCAGCAATATGGAAATGAAAAAATGGTATGCGGCGATCGATGTGCATTCCTGCGGACAGCCGCTGCGGATCATCACGGGCGGCCTGCCGGAATTGCCCGGCTCTACAATGCGCGCCAAGGCTTTATTTTTCCAGCGGCATGTTGATGACGCAAGGAAGCTGCTGATGTCGGAGCCGCGCGGTCATTATGCGCAGACCGGAGCCATCGTCACAGCGCCGGTGACGCCGGAAGCGCGATTCGGTTTGCTGTTTCTGAACCAGCAAGGTCTTGCATCCGTCAGCGGACACGGAATCATCGCCGCGGTCACGGCTTGGGCCGCGACGGGGCAGATCTCCCCGTCCGATGCGGCCAATGCTATTCTGATCGATTGCCTGGCGGGAACCGTCCGGGTGACCGCTGATATGGAGGGAGACGAGGTTCGGTCGGTGTCGTTCCGGAATATACCCAGTTATGTGCTTGCGGAGCAGCTTCCCATCACGTTCCAGGGTAGGCAAATCTGGATCGACGTCGCATTCAGTGGGGAATTTTATGCCGTGGTGGATATGAGCAGGCTTGGGGCGGCTTCCTTGGAGCCCCATCAGCTTAGAGAATGGGCAGGAATGATCCGCAGCGAAGCCGAAAGCCGGCTTGAACTCCAGCATCCGCAGCTGGATTGGATTTCCGGCATTCATGGCGTGTTCTTTTATCAGCGGGATGAGCGTGAGCCTGATCGGCTGACCTTCCGCAGCGCATGCGTATTTGCAGGAGAGCAGCTGGACCGGTCACCGGGTGGTGCGGGAGTATGCGCTCATTTGGCGGTTGTCAGCTCCCGCGGCTTGCTCGAACCCGGACAGCAGGTCGTTTATGAGGGGATCAGCGGAGTACGCGCGGTAGGAAGTATCGCCGGGGATAGCCTGGTATCCGGCTGGAAAGCCGTCATTCCTCAGCTGTCGGGAACCGCCTACGTGCTTGGCTTCATGAATTTCTTATTGGATCCGGACGATCCATTAAGTGATGGATTCGTTCTGTATTAGCGTCACAATCAACGACATGAATCATGAGGGGAGATAACTGGATATGCCAAAATTTGAAGGGGTTTACGTTGCGATCATCACTCCATTTACAACCGAATTTGAGGTGGATTACAAGCGGCTCGCCGAGCTGTGCGACTGGCTCATCATGCAGGGCGTCAACGGACTGGTTCCGGCAGGATCGCTTGGCGAATATGCCACGTTGACGAATGAGGAACGGGCCAAGGTCGTTCAAACCGTCATCGAATCCGCGGCGGGACGCGTACCGGTTGTCGTCGGTTCGGCCGCGCCCTCTACTAAGCAAGCCGCCGAATGGGTCCGGCATGCCAAGGATTCGGGCGCTGCAGGCGTTATGGCGCTGCCGCCGATCCAGTACCGTCCGCTGGAAGATGAGGTCATTGCGCATTATGAAGCGTTGAACGAAGTCGGCCTTCCGATGATCGCCTACAATAATCCGCATGATTATAAGGTTGATTTGACGCCGCAGCTGCTCGCCAGGCTTTCGAGACTGGAGCATCTCGTGGCGGTGAAAGAGTTTTCGGGCGACATCCGCAGGGTGCATGACATCCTCGAATATACCGATTTGGATGTGCTGATCGGCGTCGATGATTTAGCCATGGAGGGTCCGTTGATGGGAGCGGTGGGCTGGATTTCCGGGGTGCCGAACGCGCTGCCGAAGGAAGGCGTGGAACTGTTCAACCTGGCCAGACAAGGAAAAGTACAGGAAGCGACCGCGCTATATCGCCGTCTTCTGCCGCTTTTCCATTATGATGCGAGTCCCCAGTTAGTGCAGTCGATCAAGTATATGATGGAGCTCGCCGGATTCCCGGTCGGTCCAACCCGCCCTCCACGTCTCCCGCTCCCAGAAGCTGAATACGAAGCGATTCAAAAAGCATTTGAGCACGCCGTCAATCGTCATCAATCTGCTGGTGAAGCGAAGAGTTCATAAGGATGGATTGAAAGAGGAGGTTTGCGAATGGTACACAGCCGAAATTGGATTGGCGGTGAGTGGATCACCCCCGCGTCGGATGAGCTGGCCGTGAAGAACCCGTCCAACATCCATGAGGAGATCGGGGTGCTTCATTTGTCGGATGCAGCGCATATCATTCAAGCGGAGCAGGCTGCGCGAAGCGCTTATGGTTCATGGTCCCGCTTGACCGGTGCCGCTCGGGGTGAGCATTTGTATCGTATGGCGGCTGCGCTCGAGTCCGCTTCCGCGGATGTCGCCCGCCTCGCCAGCATGGAAATGGGAAAGCCGATAACCGAAATGCAAGGCGAAGTCTCCCGGGGAGTCAACCTGCTTCGGTATTACGCCGCGGAAGGTGTCCGCTCGAACGGAGTGATTATTCCCGCAAGCGAGCCGAACGTGCTCCAGCATACGAAGAAGATTCCTTTAGGCGTGGTAGGCATCATTACGCCTTGGAATTTTCCGGTGGCGATTCCGTTATGGAAAATCGCGCCTGCACTCATTTGCGGCAATACGGTGATTTGGAAACCGGCAGAGAACGCCTCATTGACCGCCACCCTGCTGAGCGAAGTTTTTGAGAAAGCAGGTCTTCCGCCTGGCGTCCTGAACCTGGTAGTCGGCAAAGGAAGCAAGATCGGTGACGCCCTTCTGGAGCAGGTTTCCCTTGACGCTGTAAGCTTTACCGGCTCAACGGCGACAGGCACCCGCATTGCCCAAATTTGTGCGAAACGGAACATCAAGTATCAGACCGAAATGGGCGGAAAAAATGCCGCCGTGATCATGAATGACGCCGACTTGGAGAAGACGGTTCCCATGATTGTTAGCGGCGCCTATCGCTCGGCCGGTCAGAAATGCACGGCAACCAGCCGGATTATCGTCGAAACCGGAATTTATGACGCTTTTGTTGAAGCGTTGAAGAAAGCCATCGACGGAATCAAGATGGCTCGGTCGATGGATCCGTCGGCTTATCTTGGTCCTGTCGCTTCCGCAGGCCAGTATGAAACGGTGATGTCCTACGTGAAGCTTGCGCGGGAGCAGGCTGAAATCGTAGCCGAAGGCCGCTCCGCCGAGGCGAACGAAGAAGGATATTATATCCCGCCGATCGCAGCTGCGGGCGTTGATCCGAACCATCCATTGATTCAGGAAGAAATTTTCGGACCGGTAACCGCAATCTTGAAGGCTGCCGATTTCGACGAAGCGATCAGCCTGTGCAATCAATCACTGTACGGACTCAGCGCTTCGTTGTTTACCCGGAATTTGTCTTATGCGCATCGTTTCCTGGATGAGGCTCAGGCGGGAATGGTCCGCGTCAACCAGGAAACGGCGGGCGTGGAGTATCAATCCCCGTTCGGCGGCATGAAGCTGTCCAGTTCGCATTCGCGTGAACAGGGTCAAGCGGCTCTTGATTTTTATACCGAGCTGAAAACCTGCGCCATCCGGTATTGGTAGGAGGCCGGCCATGAATTCATCAAACCTGATCGTTTGCCGTTGTGAAGAAGTGACCTTGCAACAATTGGAGGAAGCCTACCAAACGGGCTGCTGTTCAGCCAGACAGATTAAGATGAAGACGAGAGCGACGATGGGAGCCTGCCAGGGCAGGGTATGCAGACAACTGCTCGATGCCTGGGTCAATATGAAGAACCCGCAGTCTCCCCGGGATGCGGAGCAGCTGTCTTACCGTCCGCCGATCCGTCCCGTCACGTTCGGGCAGTTGGCAAAGGGAGAATTCTAATGGATAGAATCGAAAATCATCCGATCTTGGGACCGAGGAAGTCCGAGAGGGAACCTGTGGATTTTACATTTAACGGCGAGAAATTGGCCGGACTGAAAGGCGAGCCGATTGCGGCTGCGCTGCTCGCCTTGGGCATAAGAACGCTGCGCCGGCACGAGGAATCCGGAAGCCCCCGAGGTCTGTACTGCTCCATCGGCCATTGTATGGAGTGCCGTCTGAACGTGAAGGGCAAAGGTTCGGTGAGAGCCTGCCTGACTCCGCTGGAAGCGGGAATGTGCATCTCGGAAGGGGAGCGGCTTCCGAACGAGATTACGGGGAGGAGGCTTCCATGATCCCAGCGACCCCATATGATCTGTTGATCGTCGGTGCCGGCCCGGCAGGATTGTCGGCAGCAGTGGAAGCTGCCAGCCACCATCTCCGCGTTGCCGTGGTGGACGAATTCCCTGAACCGGGTGGACGTATGTTAGGCCAGTTTCATGAAGAGAAAGGACACTGGTGGGTCGGAAGGCAGGTAGCCGGGCAGCTTCTCGACCGGTGTTCCTCTTTAGGGGTGGAGATCCGATGCGGGGCATCTGTTCACAGTTTACTGCGAAGCGGCCGTCATTGGATCTTAAGGACCTCCGAAGGATCCTTGCAGGCCAGGAATGTTCTGCTCGCCACAGGCAGCGCTGAAATTCCTCATCCCCTTCCAGGGTGGACGCTGCCGGGTGTCATGTCGATCGGCGCCGCGCAAGTGATGGCCAACGTCCACTACGTCAAACCGGGACGCCGCGGCTTGATCATAGGCGTGAATGTGCTTGCCATGGCGATCTCCCGTGAACTGTCGGTGAGCGGGGTTTCGATCGCAGGCATCGTCCTGCCCGGGATGGGGCCGATATCCGGCAAAGAAGCTTCGCCGAAAGAGAGTTTGCAGGAACTGATGGGATTGGCCCATTTGGCGCCGTCGCCTTTGATGAGGATTGGAGGAAAAGCTGCGAACGCGCTGGGTCTGACAGGTTTCGTATCGAGGTTCATTCCAAGGAGCGGCATCAAGATATGGGATATTCCCCTGCGTTTGCGAACCGTCGCCGTCTCCATTAACGGTCGCAACCAGGTACAATCGGTAACGCTAGCGGATGTCAACGATAAGGGTGCCATCATCCCGGGTAGCCAGCGGGAGGAGCTTGTTGATTTCGTCGCTCTTGCCGGAGGGCTATACCCTTTGGCCGAACTAGCTTCGGTGGCCGGGTGCCCGTTTGTATATGCGGAAGAGCTGGGTGGCCATATTCCGGTTCACGATGAGCAGATGCGGACTCCGGTCGAGGGTCTGTACGTAGCCGGAAATATTACGGGAATCGAGAGCGCGTTGGTGGCCATGGCTCAAGGACGCCTCGCGGCCGTCACGATTTGCAGTGACGAAGGCGTGCTCGATCAGCACCACGAACGCGAAGTGTTAGGAGCCATGCAGCATGTCCGCAGCGTGCGTGCCTCCGCGCTCATTCAGTTCCGACCTGGCATTCAGGTGGCCAGGGAGCAATTTTACCGGAAATGGGGCGGGTTTCAGAAAGAGGCGTACAGAATGGATGGTGAGAGGTGAGCGCAAGTTTCATGGGCAAGCGCCTCTCCCATAAACTCACTATATTTTAGTAGGAGGGTGAAGGATGCCATCGGTTCATGAGGACGAAATCATCGTCCTAAAAGACATGGAAGCCCTGTATTTGGGCAATCTCGCGACGGTCGAATTCGATATCAGTCTGCCCAGGGAAGGCAAATACGGATCGCAGATCACCTGGCAGTCGGGAGACACCCGGTTCATCAAGGATGATGGGAAGGTTGTCCGTCCCAAGTATGGCCTCGGCAAGCGGACTATTCCGCTTCGTGCGACGTTCCGTTATGGCGAAAGCGTGAAGGAACAAGTCTATGACGTGACCGTTCTGGAAGAGGAAAACAACATCAAGGTCTCCCGAATTTACCCCGTTTCCCTGAAAGCTGAGCTCGGTAAGGACCTATATCTGCCTTCCGTCGCGGTGGTTGAAACCGAGGAACATGAGGTCATTACCCATGCGGTGGATTGGGAGCAGGGGGAAGAACGAATGTTCCAAGAAGCAGGCTCCGTAACCATTCGAGGCGTTCTTAGGGATACGGGGATCCCGGTCACCGCGGACATTTCGGTTCACGCCAACGTTGATCAGGAATCGATGGATCCTATTCCAACTGTGAGCAGTTTTCCTCCATACATGGTCCGGCTAGACGCCGAAACAGCCTTTCAGGCTGCCCAAAACCGAAATCTGGAATTTCTGAAATCCGTAAATGATGATCAAATGCTATACAACTTCCGGGCCGCTGCCGGATTGGATACGCTGGGTGCTCCGGAAATGCTCGGCTGGGATTCACCGGACTGTTTGCTCAGAGGACATACGACAGGTCATTACCTGTCCGCGCTAGCCCTTTGCTATGCGGCAACAGGGGATGAGGACATCCAAAAAAAGGCGGACTATATGATCGTCTCGCTAGAGGCATGTCAACAAGCCTTTTCCACAAAATCTGGTTATCATGATGGATTCCTGAGCGGTTATTCTGAAGAGCAATTTGACCGGTTGGAATCTTTTACGAGATATCCGGAGATATGGGCGCCTTATTATACGCTGCATAAAATCCTCGCCGGATTGCTTGACGTGCACCGCCATCTCGGCAGCGACACCGCACTCGGGATCGCCGACCGTCTCGGCGATTGGGTGCATCGCCGATTAAGCAGGCTCCCGAACCACGTTTTGAAAACGATGTGGAGCATGTACATCGCCGGCGAGTTCGGCGGCATGAACGAATCGCTCGCGGAACTGTACCAATTGACGCATAAACCGAGCCATCTTGCGGCGGCAAAATGGTTTGACAATGACCGTTTGTTCGTCCCGATGCTGGGGCACATCGATGCTCTAGGCGGCCTTCACGCCAACCAGCATATTCCGCAAATCATCGGGGCATTGAACATTTTTCGGGCGACCGGTGAAAAGAAATATTATGATATCGCCAGGTTTTTCTGGCATGCCGTTACGCGCGCGCACATCTACTCGATCGGAGGAACGGGAGAAGGCGAAATGTTCAAGCAGGCGGGCAAGATTGGCGGAAACCTCAGCGATAAAACCGCTGAAACCTGCGCCTCCTATAATATGCTAAAGCTGACGAAAGAATTGTTCGGTTACGAACCTGCGTCGGATTACATGGATTATTACGAACGGACCATGTTTAATCATATCCTGGCTTCGGGCGACAGCAAGCCAACAGGTGGGAGCACATACTTCATGCCTTTGGGGCCAGGCGGGAGAAAGTCTTTCGATTCGTCCGGCAACACCTGCTGCCATGGCACCGGCATGGAAAACCATTTTAAATACCCGGAAGCAATCTATTCTTATGATGATCAATCGCTGTATGTCAATCTCTTCGTTTCCTCCAACTTGAACTGGGCGGAGAAGGGGATAACAGTAGCTCTTTCTGCACAGAAGCATCAACCGGGGCAAGTTACCCTACGGCTGCAGGGAAATGGAAAGTTCATTCTGAAAATCCGCCGACCTTACTGGAGCCAGGAAAGCGGCAGCGTGGAGATCAACGGCCAGCAGGCCGATCCTATCCCTGGGCCAGACGGCTATTGGTCTTTGGATCGGGATTGGAAGGACGGCGACGAGGTTTGCTTAATGCTCGACTGCCGGATTCGCCTGGAATCGGCTCCTGACCGGAAAGAATGCGTATCGCTTGCATATGGGCCGTATATTTTGGCTGCGATATCAGACTCGAAAGAGTATCTGAAGCTTCCTCTTCAAGAAGGAGATGTGGACAACAATTTCATGAAGGAAACCGGACCACAAGGGCTCCTTCAATTCCGCTATATAAAGAATGATTTGACGTTTATTCCACTATCAGATGTCCAGGAAGAGAGCTATCATGTTTACTTCTTGACCGGTGGTTCAGCATGAACCGATGATATACATGGCGGAGCACGTTCAAAAAAACGAATCATTCTCTACCTAATTGAATCAATTTAACGCCTAACGCCGTCGGTAATATACCGGCGGCGTTAAATTTTCATTCTATTGATCAATGTCCGTATCTAAACGACGAACCTTGCGGGAGGATAGAGTCCACATCGCTCCGAGAAGCAGCAGCAGACCGCTTACGACGAAGATGAATCCAATCCATGCTCCATCACCTGTACCGATGATCCATTTAAGCAAAGGGGACAGCTTCGCCTCCGGCAGGAGAGTTTCAAGCCATTGGTCAGCCAGAGGCCCGGTTACAAGGAAGGACATGGGCGCCGTGACGGCACATAACTGGCCATAAGCGGCAAACACTCGTCCTTGCAGTGCAAGAGGCGTTTTGCGCTGCAAAATGGAAAAAAACAAAGCCCCTGTCATCGCGAGTGGAAGCATAAGTAGAAATGCGGCGGCTCCCAGCATGACGGTTTGCCTGCTCGTTCCGAGCAGAACAAACATCAAGGAAGTGAGGATAGAGCCAGCAAAGATGAACCTGATTTTATGCCGGAAATGTCCCCACCATACGGCCGCAGCCGCACCGGCCAAAGCACCGGCATTCATTGCTCCAAGGAGAATGGTTGTGGAGCCGCCGCTCCCCGTACGCTGTAAGAAATAAGGAATGGCTAGCTCAAGCGGCCCGTTCAAAACAAAATTCCACCATCCGAAATACAGAAGCAGATAGAGCAGCGGTTTGTGCGCCCATAAAAACCTGAACCCCTGAACGGCATCGCCCCATATGCGAGATTCTTCCCCCTGCTTCTTCTCTTGCTTCATTTCAGGCAGCGGGAGCAAGGCGATGGCCCCGGTTCCTACCAGGAAGGTGAGCAGATCCACCGTCAATATGATGCTTAAACCGTATGATTCGTAGAGTACACCGGTCAATGAAGGGGCGATCACCCCTGCAAGCGGAAAGAGCAGTTCTCTCATGGCATTCACCCGATCCAGCTCTTCATCCCGCACCATAAGCGGAATCATGGCGGAGGTTGCCGAACTCTGCAGGGCCATATACAATCCTTGCACGGCCGCGATGCCGTAAATCGGGAGCAGGATGAAATGTTCGTTAACGAGGCAAACCACGAGCAGCAGCGTACAGACCGCTTGGCCCGTATCCCCGGCAATAATGGCCGTTTTGCGCTTCCAGCGGTCAGCGGCGATGCCAATCAAGCCTCCCAAGAACAAGAGGGGCAATTCATTAAAGAGAGACAGAAGCAGCAGGGGGGACGATTGACCCGTTTCGTGGAACAACTTCAGTCCGATCGCGATAGAGGTCATGCGGCTTCCCAACATGGAAAGACCTTGCAAGCCAAAGAAAACGTAAGGTAACGATTTAGAAGGGTACATCGAAAATCTCCTTTTTCGGCAGCAAAAAAGCTCCCATGGAACTCAAGATCCACGGAAGCTTGTAACTTGGTGCAGTGGACGCATGATGATGCGCCTTGAACCGAAGTGCTGCTTATTGTCCTGATGTTCTGAAGCGGAAAGCAGGAAAAAGGCGCGACGAATCAAAGCTCTGCTAATTAACAGAACGCCTAAATCAGTGTGATGATTTCCTGCTTTTCGTATGCGATTAAGCCTGCACTTCAGAACGACCAGTGAGGAGCATATCCTGTCGATTCCCCTTTTGAATTCCGATTTTAAGTGCGTTCATTTTAACACGCGTCTTATTTAAAGACAACAGTAGTAAGAGACGATTTTTAAATATCTTTTGAACAAGGATTTATCAATATTCACGACTTCGTCGGCAAATGCTGCTCCAGCAGCATCACCAATTGCTTGACCATCTCCTCAGCAGGATACGGCATTGAATTCACGATCCACCATTCCACCAGACCCGTGATTGCAGAAGCCACGAATTGTACCGTGATCTCCCGATTAGCTCCTTGCGGAAGGCCGTAAGTATCGATCTGCTCCTCGACCCCCTTTATGACGGACGCCATCATTTGGCTTCTGAACGCATGGGTTCCTTTTCTAGTCAAAAATGTTTCATAGATGTGCGCATGTTGTTCTAAATATTCGAACGTTTCAAGCAGCGGGCCTTCGGATGCAAACAAGGTTGTGTCATTCTCGGGCATGCAGGTTTCGTACAATTGCTTCAAGTAGCTGTCGATGCACTGGTCCAGCAGGTCGTATTTGTCGGCATAGTGCAAATAAATGGTCCCCCGGTTCACATTTGCCCGATCCGCAATTTCGTTGATCGTAATGTGCTCGATCTTTTTCTCCTCTAAAAGTTCGACGAAGGCTTTGAGTATCGCTTCCCGCGTTTTTGCAATCCGTCTGTCCATCGTTTCTCCTTTTTTTGAACACTTGATCTGTGTTTGTTGATTTATCGACAAAAGCATGAACATTACCGATTGAAGCCGTCTTATCTCGTTGATATGCTAAGTCTAATCAACATTTGTTGATAAATCAATATTTGTTAAAAATGTTCGAGTGGAGGAGTATTCATGAACATATTGGTATATGGGGCAGGCGTCTTGGGCAGCTACTTGGCGCACGTATTGGTGCGAGGAGGCCATGAAGTGACCGTCTTGGCGAGAGGCAAGCGGGCGGAGGAACTGGAGCAAAGCGGACTCGTCATCCGCCATTATTTTCAGCGCCAAACGACGGTCGATCGGGTCCGGGTTATTCGCACATTGGAAGCAGAGGAAATCTTCGATATCATCTTTGTCGTCATGACCTATCCGGATTTTCCATCCGTGCTGCCCATTCTGGCCGCAAATCGCAGCCGTCATATCGTTCTGGTAGGAAATAATGCGGATGCGCGCGGGATGCAGCAGGAGCTGCAGCAAATGAGCGGTACCGATAAACAGATCGCCTTTGGTTTCCAGATTAGCGCGGGCCGGCGGGAAAATGGGCGCGTCGTCTGCATCCGTGGAGGCGGACAAATGGTGCTGGGCGGGCTTGACGGACCGGTTCCTTTTCGACCCTTGCTGGAAAAAGCCTTCGAGAGCACCAAATACAAGCTGTTGTTTCACGAGGATATGGACGCTTGGCTGAAAAGCCACATCGTTCCGATATTAGCGATGAATGCTGCCTTATTCGCCAAAGGTGGCAGGCTAAAAGAAATAGCCAAGGATAAAGAAACGCGTAAGCAGATCATTGCGGCGATCGATGAAGGTTTCAGCGTGCTTGAAGCTTTGGGATATACGGTTACGCCGGTTGGTCAGGCAACATTTTTCCGTAAGCATCAAGGGACGGCCAGCCTGGGGCTGAAAATCTATCACAGCCTGCCGGTTGCCCGATTAGTGGACGGCTCCTTTGACGAAATTGCCGCTTTCTTCGACGCGTTTGACGATTGGAAGCGGAATGCAGGTGTACCTACGCCTCGGCTGGACGAACTCGAAAAACAGTTTATTGGCAGCAAAGATTCCGACAGCCGTTAGACATAAGTCTGACGGCCAACATCCGCAGTCGCCTGCGATCGCGTATTCGTTGAGTGAGCAATCGGCGAGAAAAGGACTCCAGTGATTGTAGGTATAATGTAATCATTACAACGTTTTAAAGGGAGGCTGTTAATGAGATGGGCGAAATCATTCTTACCATGCAGGTCTCGCTGGATGGCGTCGTTTCGGATGAGCATCAGTGGATGACGCTGAGCGAGGAAATCCTTGAAGACTATCTGGAATATTATCAGAACATCGATACGATAATCGTCGGCAGAAACACGTATTCCTCACTAGCCGAATACTGGCAGCAGGCGGAGAACTCTCCCGATGCATTGGAGCAGGCCATTGCCAAAAAGATGAACGACATTCCTAAACTGGTCATATCGCACTCCGATGTGGAATTAACCTGGAGAAACTCGGAATTACTTCGGGTGAAGGACGAGCATTCCCTTGCTGAAGAACTCCAAACCCGAAAGAAAGCCGCGAAGCGAATCTCGGTGGAGAGCGGCGTGAAGACATGGCAATCCTTTATCGAATACGGGCTCTACGATAAATTATGGCTGCTGGTTCATCCGGTCGTCGCCTCCCAAGGCGAGCATTTATTCGCCTTGGCCGGACAGATGCAGTCGCTCCAATTGACGCAAACCAAAATTTATACCAATGGTGTAGTTGGATTGGAGTACAAAGCGGCAAATCCAACAAGACAAGCATTATAAGAAGATTGTCATGTTGGATGGGCTTCGGTTAGAATACAAGAAAACGCCGGTTCTGCATGATGCAGGATGGGCGTTTTTTACTGACCGGCTTGGCGGAACCAATCTTTAGCTCCTGTTGATTTTATCTTTATCTAATCTTGATTTGGCTCCTTTATGCTGTCTTACGAACAGAGATACAAGAACAGATCATAAGGAGGTTCTTCATCATGAAGAAAAAAATGGGGTTCATTCTGCTGACCGGAGCGATTGCGTGCTCCATTTCCGCTTGCAGCAGCTCGGGTGGAAATGGGACGGTCTTACCGGATACAACGAGTTCAGTGCATGATCAGGATGCGGACACTGAAGCCAACGCTACGCAGTCGGTGTTTTCCTCCAGCATGTTCGTTGGCGACTCCTTCGTGGAGAAGATCGCGAAGTGGGTGGACAAAAGTCAAACCATCGCTAATGCGGGAGCAACCGCTCAATTTGCCATCGAAGACGTGGATCAAATTGCCGCGCAGAAGCCGCAGCATGTGTTCATCATGCTTGGATCCAATGACCTGCTCATGCCGGTAGACGATCCCATCGCCAATTCCATGAACCATTATGCCAAGCTGATTGAGGGAATCCGGAAAAACGTACCGAATGTGAGCGTTCATGTCATATCGGTTACGCCAGTTACGGATAAAGTATTAAAGGAAGAATCGCGGTACAAGCAAATTCCGGACTACAACCGTTCGCTGAAACAGATGGCCGCCAAAGAAAAAGCGGACTATATCGACTTGTCTTCCATTTTCCAGATGGATTCGGATCTTCATGCCGAGGATGGCGTTCATTTCAAGGACGAGTTTTACCCCCTCTTCCTTCAAGAAGCGGAAAGCCATCTAAATATGCCAGGTCATGAGTAATCAGGGACAAGCTCACTACATTCCCGGTCTGGATGGGCTAAGGGGGCTTGCTGTCTGCGCAGTCATTGCTTACCATCTGAATCTGGGATGGTTTCCCGGCGGATTTTTGGGTGTCGGCATTTTCTTTGTTTTATCGGGTTATTTGATTACGGATCTGCTCATCCGGCAGTGGGAGGGAACCGGACGGATCGATCTGCTGGATTTTTGGATCCGGCGCGCACGCAGGCTGCTTCCTGCCATGTGCTCCGTGCTGCTCATCGTGATCGTCTGGCTCGCCGTGTTCCAAACCTCGCGTTTGGCCGATTTATGGGGCGATGTTGCTGCGTCCATGTTGTATGTAACAAATTGGTGGTTTATCGTTAACGACACGGCGTACTTCTCCCGGTTCGGTACGGCTTCGCCGTTCATGCATTTCTGGTCTCTTGCTGTCGAGGAGCAGTTTTATCTGATCTGGCCGGTTTTGCTCATGCTGGGACTCCGCTTCGTTACCCATCGCAAGGTATTGTTGACGCTGATTCTCCTGGGCGCCTTAGCTTCAGCATTGGCGATGTTCTTCCTCTACGTACCGGGGCTGCTGGATACGAGCAGGGTGTATTATGGAACCGATACGCGCGCCTTTTCACTGTTGATTGGAGCGGGACTCGCTCTGTGCCGGCCAGCAGGTGGTTTGGCTAAGGAGAGGAAGGGCAAGCGAGGAACTGCGAGCATTTTATTCGATATCGCGGGATTTGCCGGTCTGGCCGTATTAATCTGGATGATCAACAGGACAAGCCAATATGAACCCTTCCTATATCAAGGCGGGATGGTCCTGCAAAGTGCAGCCACTACAGCGGTCATTGCCGCAGTCGTTCACCCATCTACGTGGCTCGGGCGTTTCCTAGGCTGGCGGCCACTTCGCTGGTTGGGCATTCGCTCCTATGGAATTTATCTTTGGCATTACCCTATACTCGTGCTTACATTTACTGGCGAGGAACGGTCTTTCCTTCATGCGGCCGTGCAAATGGCTGCTGTTCTGGTCATCGCGGCGATATCCTGGACTTACTTTGAAAAACCCATTCGCTATGGTACTGGCAACTGGAGAAGAAGGGAACGAAAAGGGATGCAGGCAAACAAGCTCTGATGAAACCCTGGATTTTACAAGCAAAAAAGACAACAACCTTGCTTAAACGCACTGGGTTGTTGTTTTTTAGGATCGGCCAGCATGGCTACAGTTTTTTAACCGATTCGCGTATGACAAGCTGAGTGGACAGCAATATCTTTTTGTAACTGCTGGGCGTATCACGGCTGCTGCTCTCGAACAGAAGCTTAGCCCCTTCGTGGCCCAGTTCCTCAAAGTTTTGCTTGACGGTGCTCAGCGATACCTTGGCGTATTTGGCGCTTTCGATATCGTCGAAGCCCATGATGGATACTTGCTCGGGAATCTTGATGCCCCGCAGGGTAAGCTGCTCAATCACTTCTAGGGCCCGCCGGTCGTTCACGCAGAAGAGTGCGGACAGCTCGTTTTGTTGGATTTGTCTGCATAGTTTGGAATAGTTCAAATCACGCTCCAGATATATCTGTTCGTCAGCCGGAGCAAGGGAGGCGTTCACCATGGCATTCCGGTACCCGTTGAACCGGTCTGCCTCGGTACTCAAATGAAAATCATAAGCCGCAAATCCGATATTCCGGTGACCCTGGGCAAGTAAATACTCTACGGCTTCGTATGCGCCGTCATGGTTGTTGCAAGTGATGCAGTTGACGGGATAGCCGGCAGGAATACGATCAAGCATCACAAAGGGTATCGAATGTTTTCGAATCTCGCTCAGATACCCCTTGGCCAATTCCGGATTGGCGGAATAAATAAGCAGTCCCCGATTTTCGGATTGAATCAGCTTTTGAATGACCTCGTGTTCCTGCTCCACGTCATTTTCCACAAATTCAATGATCAGCTTGCAGTCCTGCTGGTTCACGAACGATTGAATCCCTTTAATGATCTGCATATACGAACTGTCATGCATTTCGTTACCGGAAATCATAAACGTAACGTAACTGGATGTTGTATGTACAGAAACGGCCGGATCGGCGACAAAGCTCCCTTTTCCTCTAATGCGGTAAATGACCCCTTCATTGACCAGCTCCGCCAGCGCCTTTCGCACCGTAATCGAGCTGACGTCTAGCAGTTTGGAAAACTCGGATTCGCTCGGAATTCGGTCATTTGTGCCAAGTTCTTTATTTTCTATTTGTAACAGCACGTAATCCTTCACCAACTGGTACTTGGGCAATGTTGAGTCGTTCTTGCTCATGTATGGTCACCTCTTATAGACATATGCCTAATTATATCGCACACCGGCCTAAAATATATACCGACACCCTTTGCTACCCACAATCGAGTAGGGGAGGCAAGCTGCGTAAAATTAAACATGGGACCACTCGACGTGCTAACGTACGATTCAACATGTTTAACATGTGTTTTTCGCGTTAACTTCCACATTGAGGAGATTATATTTCTTAACCGTTGTTATTTAAAAACATATTGAAAGGGTGTCTAAAAGACACCCTCGTCAACTTCATTGCCGTGTTAGGTATTCGACTAAATGATCGAAAGTATTGGTGAATCCCTCATGTAGAATATCTTGAGAATTCTCAAAAGTTCTGAGTTCTTCCTCAGTCGGAGAGACGGGAACAATGGTGAGCGTAAGGAACGTTTTTCCTTGATCCTCGAAGAACGTCATGGTGTGCAGGATTTTCATGGGCCAATTTGAATCAAAGGGCGCACGTACAACATGACCTTCCTTATCGGAAAAGGAACTGGTGTATACGATTTTCTCCAATGTAACAATTTCGCTGTATTCAAATTTAACCCACATGATGTCACCGTCATCAGGTTTCTGGGAGTAGTGAAAAACACCGCCCGAACGAAAATCCGCTTTAGCAACTCGAAACTCCCATCCTTTTGGCCCCCACCAGTTCCGCAGATGTTCGGCTTCGGTGAACGCTTTAAATACAAGTTCTCGCGGCGCATTGAAAGTATAAGTGATTACGGTTTGTGTTGACATGATCATTTCCTCCAGTTAATTGGTTATCATTCAGATTTGCTTTCATTCTTTTGGAGATCTTGCAAATAACGATCCAAATTCTCAAATTTAGATTCCCAAATTTCACGGTATTCCTTCAGCCATACGACTAATTCTCTGAAAGGTTCTGGTCGAAGCTGGTAAATACGGCGGTTTGCGTTCGCAACAGCAACAAACTCAATGACGCCGGATTCATGCAGAACGCGGAGATGCTTAGATGCCTGCGGCTGGCGAACATGAAGTCGATTCACAATCTTACCAATGGAATCGAAGGGGTTCCGAAAGTGCATAAATACCTTCAAATTCATAGCATATTCTAACCCTCCCAGGACAAGCAGTATTTTCAGACTGAATATACCATTATGGGAATATTCCGTCAATGGAATATATCGAAACAGAGTAGTAAATTATTATAAATAATTGCCCGACACCAGCTGTGTGAAGCGGTCGCATGTCTTCGAACATACAACATTCAAGCAAGTTTTCATTTGATAACCCAACAATCCTTGTGGGAGCGGCCGGCAATTCTTATAATAATGTTACTTAAGTTTAGGGTTTCACTTTAAGGAAAGGGGCCGCCAATGGACAAAAACTATACGCCCAAGCAAATTGCCACGAGACTTCATGTCAGCACCACCACCTTGCGGAGATATGAAGACCTCGATTTGGTGCCTGATGTTCCTCGTACAGCCAGCAATAGAAGATGTTACACATCGCTCCATGTTCAAGCATTCATTGCTTTGCGTGCTTTAATCAAAGGATTCGAAATTCCAGTCAGCTACGATGTGATGAGTTTGTTAAAAAAGGGGCATGTCGAACAGGCACTTTGGAAAATCAATTTACATCAGTACAACATCCAGGTAGAGAAACAACGGGTGGAAGAGATCATGGGCCTGATTCAAAAAACCGACTTCTCCAAGTACAGGAACATCCAGGTAACGGAAGAGATGAAAATCGGGGAGGTAGCCGCGATTGCTGGCGTGAACGCCTCTGCTATCCGGCATTGGGAAATGGAGGGGCTCATTCGCTCTAAGCGGAACCCGGAAAATGGATATAGAGTTTTTACGTCGGGGGAATTAAAAAAGATTATCGTGCTGAGCAGTTTAAGAAAAACCGTCTATTTTATTGAAAATATGAAACAGCTGCTGGCAGCTTTAGAAACATCGGATCTCGCTGCGATCGAACGCTCCTTTAAGATGGCTCTGCAAAAGCTGAATGAGCAATTGAAAAATCAAATGGATGGTGTATCCGAAATGATGAGGTATATTGAGCTTCAAACAAACCGCTCTTCTGAAGCTCCAACATTGTAATATGCAGCTCCAGAAATACTCCGAAGAGAAATAGGCAAGAATTGAATAGGTATGTTCTAACGGAGTTTAACAACCATTCCCTATAATGAATACATAAGGCCCGGGCACCGGAGAAACGGAACGGGCAATATAAAATAAAAGGAGCGAACGGATATGAGTTTGAATGGTAAAGTCGCCATCGTCACAGGAGCGTCGAGAGGCATCGGGAGACAAATCGCATTACAATTGGCTGAAGCCGGGGCGAAAGTGGTCGTCAATTATTCCTTGAATGAAGGCAAAGCGAATGAGGTGGTCCAGGCGATTGAGCAGACTGGTGGAGAAGCAGCTGCGATCCGCGCCAATGTGGGCAAGATTAGCGAAGTCAAAGCGATGTTCGCAGAGACGGTGGAACGGTTCGGACGCCTGGACATTCTGGTTAACAATGCCGGCATCATGGAACTGGCGCCGATTGCGGAAGTGACGGAGGAAGGGTTTGACCGGCACTTCGATATCAATGTAAAGGGAACGTATTTCGCTTGCCAACAAGCGAATTTGCATATGGCGCAAGGCGGGACGATCATCAATTTTTCAACTTCGGTATCGGGTGCCATGCTTCCGGCTTATAGTGTATACGCGGCAACCAAAGGTGCCGTCGAGCAGTTGACCCGTCAATTGGCCAAAGAATTCGGCCCTAAAGACATCACGATTAACTGCATCGCCCCGGGGCAAGTATCGACCGAGCTGTTTTTGAACGGGAAATCAGAGGAGCTAATCGATTCCTTTCGCCGCATGAACGCCTTTGGCCGGCTTGGTGAGCCGGAAGACATCGCGAACGCAATCGAGCTGCTGGTCAGCGACAAAGCCCGGTGGATTACGGGACAGACGATTCGGGTAAACGGCGGTTTTAACTGATATCATACGTATGATCCGCGCTGCGGATGAATCGAACGAAAAAGCTTCCGGCTGCGGGAGCTTTTTTCCATGTTTAGTTAAATCATTTTTTAGCTTGTCAAAGAGGGGGATCGAGCATTAACCTTTTTGTGTAACGACTGATATGCAGCATGCTTTCTATCACCCTGACCCAAAGGAGAAAACACCGTTTGAATACGAATCAAAAGGCCATAGCGTGCCTTGAACAAAATAATTACGACGAAGCGCTAGCGCTTTTCAAACAAGCCGTAGAGGAATCACGGGATGTTCAATCCTTGACCAATCTGGCGTGGATCTATGTGCATGAAGAAGGAGATAACGAGGCAGCCTTGTCATTGATCCTGGAGGCCGTAGCTCAGGAGCCGATATCTTATTTTCCTTATAATTTGTTGGGTGAAATTTACGCCGACATGGAAAAGTGGAAAGATGCGTCGGATATACTGAACCGCTCCTTAGCGATTCAGCCTTCGGATGAGGCCTACAATAACCTG
This sequence comes from Paenibacillus sp. XY044, assembly GCF_002257645.1. GTDB lineage: Bacteria > Bacillota > Bacilli > Paenibacillales > Paenibacillaceae > Paenibacillus_AQ. Next base: position 1,599,838 of record NZ_NQMO01000001.1, read on the forward strand.
GCGGTCGCGAAATATCATATGGGGCATATCGATGAAGCTGCGGACTATTTTCTGCAGAGCGCAAAACCTTCCGATTATACGATGTACAGCCATATAAAATGCTTGATTGAACTCGGGAGAGCGGAGGAAGCCGCAGCGAAGCTGGATGCTTTTTCCGAAGAAGACGACGAATTTGTCGGCCAGGTCGAAATGGCAGAATTGTATGTTGAATTAGACTGCTATGAGCAGGCCGTTGAATGGTTTGAAAAAGGCTGGAAGATATACTGGAAGACACCGGATTGGGTCGGCCGCTTTGCGTATGCTTTACTGAAAATCAATCAGGCCGGCCGCGCACATGAAATCCTTAACGAAGTTATTCAGCAAAAAGCCGCGGACATCCGCGATGCGGACAAAGAGGAGCTCGACGACGATTGGACGGAGGATGAAAAAGCCGAGTATGTTCAAAAACTGGCTAATGAAAAGAAAGAGTATGAGGGGCTGCTCGCGCGCATCTTAGCCGGCTATGTTCCTCCCTTGAAATATAACACCTCCCTAAGTTCCAACTGTTACTTGTTCGGATGCGAGCGCCATCGTCATCCCGAGTATCGTGAATGAAATGTGAAATCAGGCTATAATGATGACAGGACGAATTCCATCATGAAAGGAAATGGGTCGCATGAACAACGTTACCAAAATGAAGATCGGCAACCGGTCAATGAAGTGTTTGAAGCTTTCGTTGATCCAGATAAAATAGGGAACTTCTGGTTTACCTCAAGCTCGGAAAGATGGGAACAGGGCAAAACGATTACGTTGAGATACGACGAATACGATGCCCAGGGCGATATCAAAATCATAGAAATCAAAGAAAACAAAAAAATCGTATTTCAGTGGGGCGCCGATGGAGAAGGGCATGAAGTTACCATTTCGATTGCTGAATCGGGGATTTCCGAAAGTACCGTTGAAGTGACTGAAGAAGGTTTTACGGAAAACGAGCAGGACTGGATACATCAACTGGTGGATAACAAAGAAGGATGGGTCTATATGTTGACTTGTTTAAAAGGGTATTTGGAATATGGCGTTCAATTGAGAGCCTCCCTGATCAAATAGTTTGCTTAATGCTTGATTTCTCGCCCATATTGTTGAGATAGAAACAAAACTTCAATATAATAGGGTCATGCACCAACGGGCGGGAGGACAGGCCATGAACAAACAAGAACAGGTCATGATGGATTTCAGGGACTTATTTAACAAGATGGCTTGGCTTAATAAGATGAAGATGGAAGTCAGTCTTAAGGGTTATAAGCCTTCTGAAGTACATTGTATCGAATCCATTGGTAAAAATTCAGATCCCAACGTGACAAAACTTGCGGAGTCCCTTTATATGACTAGAGGCGCCATAAGTAAGTTAACAAAGAAGCTCGTAGAAAAAGGCCTGATCGAAAGCTATCGGAAACCGGATAACAAGAAAGAAATCTATTTTAGGCTTACGGAGCAAGGTGAGGTCATTTATAACATCCATGAGGAACTGCACAAAGAGTTTCAAGAGCGGGATCAAGCCGTATTTGAGCAGGTAACCGAGGATCAATATGACAGTATGCTTGGCTTCATAGAAAAGTATAGAAGGCATTTGGATGCAGAAATCATGAAACAGGGTATTGAGATTCATTAATTCGGAATGATTTGAATCAAGAAAATGAGATGAAACCACAGGCAGCCGGGCTCCGTTCAGAGCAGGCTGCTTTTTTATTGTGATATTTTTGTTGACACGGAAACAAAGATGCGATACATTAATTATGTTTCCGCGGAATCAAAACAACAACTTCTGAGAGGAGAATCACATGGCAAAAGACAATGACAAAGTAAAGAAATCAGGATTACCTAAACAAATCCTCATGGCCGCCTGGGCGATCGCACTTGGAGCCATTGCTCCGATGCTTGACTCAACGATGGTGAACATCGCCATCAATAAACTAACGGAGAAATTTAACACCACACTCGACATCATTCAATGGTCCGTCACGGGTTATGTGTTAGCTCTCGCGATTGCCGTTCCGGTATCCGGATGGCTTATGAACAAATATAACGGAAAGAAAGTTTTCATCGGTGCGGTCATCGCGTTTGGCATCATTTCCATTTTCGCTGGAGTGAGCTGGAATATTTCCAGCTTCATCTTCTTCCGGCTGCTTCAAGGATTTAGCGCTGGCATTATTACCCCGCTTATGTCAACCCTCTTGGTCAAAACGGCAGGTCAAGAAAATCTGGGGAGAGTGATGGCCATCGTCAGCACACCTATGATTTTTGGCCCGATCCTGGGGCCCGTTATCGGGGGTTTCATCGTTCAAGGCGCATCATGGCATTGGATTTTCTTCATCAACGTGTTCATCGTTTTGATTGCCGTACCGCTAATGATGAAAAAGATTCCAGACTTTGAACCGTTCAACAAAGACAGTAAGCTCGATGTTTTCGGAATTGTGAATTTATCCCTCATGAGCGCGTCATTGATTTACGGCATTACGAAAGCAGCCGATCATGCATCATTTACCAATAGCGAAACCATTCTATGGGTGGGGATTGGCCTCGCTTTAGCCGTAGTTTACCTCGTATATAATCGAATGAATAAGAATCAAACCGTGCTGCCCATGAACTTGTTTGCGCACAAGAACTTCTCTACAGCAAGCATCGGACTATTTTTAGCCAATATTTCCATTATGGGTCCTATGTTCATTCTGCCTTTGTTCTTCCAGAACTTCCGTCATTTCACGGCAATCGAAGCAGCGATTGCGTTAATTCCTCAAGGCGTTGGGATGCTCGTTACCCGGCCGGTAATCGGAGTCATGATTGATAAGATCGGTGCGAAATACGTCGTTATGGTCAGCCTTGTTCTTTCGCTAATCGGATCGATTCCGCTGATCTTCATCACCGATCAAACAAGTATGATCTGGATTTCCATCCTATTGTTCATCCGGGGTACCAGCGTCGGAGGGATTGTTCTTCCGCTGACAAGTGAAGCTTATACCGGACTTAACGACAAACAACTTCCGGAAGCGGGAGTCGGGATTCATATGATTGAAAATGTGGGTTCGAGCTTTGGTACGGCTGTGATCGCAACCGTTGTCGCAACTTTTGTTCACGGACTGCAGCCAACGATCGCCAGCGGCTTGAAAGGGTATCATGCAGGATTTTTGGTTTCTGCCATCGTCCTGGCCATCATCTTCATCCCAGGAGTATTCCTCACACATAAAAAGAATGCATAACGCCCTCTTCCGCAATGGACGGATGCCACCTTGGCATTCGTTTTTTTGCGTGACAAGGGTTCCAAACGATGATTATCGAATACAGGACAATCATTCCGGCGCATATGTATTTTGAGAAGGACAACCGGAAGCGAATGGACAAAGGTGGTGGTGTACCGACTAACCCAATTTAGGATGATTTACACAAAATCATTGGATGGATCAAGGGGGAGAGCCCTATCAAACGGTGGAACGACTATTTGCTGAAGACGAAAATGTTTATCGCATTCTCGGCGGTATCCTTGTTTATTGTGACACTGACCTGTTTCATGTTTGACTACAAAAATGTGAGCGATATCAAAAGCCAAACGTTCGCACTATCGGATACGATCACCAGGCAGTTCAGCAGGACGTTCGAGCTGTACGTACAGGACATTGAAAAATTATCCGTGTCGATCATCGGAGATTCCATCATCCAGAACAGCCTGATCGATCATTACCACTCCGACGATACCGTTGAACAGAACGAAATCGAGCTTACGATCAACAACCGGCTGTTCACGCATCTACAGTCGAGATCCCAATTGCAGAGCATTTACTTGTTTACTTTGGACCATAATGCTTATTTTGTATCGAAAGCCAGCGGACCTAAAGTCAGTTTTAATCTGGAGGATGAAGCCTGGTACCCCAGAACAGCTGAAATCAAAAAGAACAAGTTCATTCTGCTGCCCGTCTGCGAGGAAAGTACCGGAGGTGATCGCCAGGAAAAGGTCATATCGTTCGTACGGAACATCAACCGCATTCCTTACCTGGATACGCTTGCTTACATGAAAATCAACATCAATGTTAATGTCATTAACGAAATGCTCGTCATGTCCAACGCCAACGAATTTGAACGGAGTATGAGAGTACTTATCGTTACAGACCAAGGAGACATCGTCTACGACGACAGGGACGAACTCACTGGAAACACCCATACGGGACTAGGCAAGTCCGTATTTCAGAAATCGCCGAGCTCGGGGGAACTGACGTGGATGGGGGAGCGATACCTGTACACGATCGAGCATTCGAATTATACCAAATGGAATACGGTCATTCTCATTCCGAAAGACTTTTTGCTGTCCAAGCAGAAAAAGTCGCAATATATCCTCGTTCTTGCCGGACTGCTCGCCACGATCCTGATTGCCTTCGTTTCTTATATGTTGTCACACCAGATCACGATCCCGCTGCGTAACTTGATGAAGAAAATGACGCGGGTCGAACAGGGAGATTTCAGCCAGTATATGACCGTTACAGGAAATGACGAAATCAGCCGGCTGAGCCGGATTTACAACAACATGCTGGACAGCATTTCCCGCCTGATCAGCGAAGTGTATGAATCCAAGCTGGCGGAGAAAAATGCCCAGTTATCAGCGCTTCAGGCACAGATCAATCCCCATTTTTTATACAACACGTTGAACATTATGAAGTCGATCAGCCGTGTCCGGGGTATTGAGGAGGTTGCCGAGATGTCGGAATCGCTCGCGGAGCTGTTTCAGTACAGCATGAAAAACTTGCAGCATCCGGTGCCCCTCCGCGATGAACTGAACCATATCGATAATTATATGAACATTCAGCATCATCGGTTCGGCAGCAGGTTCGAGCTTCACGTGTCTGTCCCTGAGCATCTGCTGCATGCATCGGTATTGAAATTAACGATTCAACCTCTGATCGAGAACGCCATCATTCATGGACTGGGAAAAATAAAGTCCGGCGGACGGGTTGAACTTCGGGCCAGGAAAGACGGCGGTTCGTTTGTCATTGAAGTGTCCGATAACGGCAAAGGCATGGACAAGAAACAGTTAGAAGAGCTGCGGAGCGCCCTGCAGCATCATGCACATACGAGCCGCATTCAAGACCAACCTTATGGAATCGGTCTCAGCAACATCCGTGAAAGGATCCGGTTATGCTACGGCGCCGAATACGGCATGGAGCTTGAGAGCAGCCAAAACGGAGGGACGACCGTCCGGATCACGTTACCGTTTATTGATCACGACACCCGGAAAAGGGAGGATGATACGGATGAATATATTTCTGGTAGAGGATGAGCATTGGGCACTTGCGGAGCTTATCGAATTGTTTCGGATCTATGAAGCGGAGCACCGCATTTTTGCGTTCGGAAGCGGAGAAGAGGCACTGGCCGCAGCTCGCGAGAATATGCCCGACCTTGTATTGACCGACATCAATATGCCGGGCATGGACGGGCTGGAATTAATCAAGGCGCTTATCGGTATCCATCCCGACCTTAAAGCGATCGTGCTCAGCGTCCATGACCAGTTTGCGTATGCCCAGCAGGGGATGAAAATCGGGGTCATCGATTATTTGCTGAAGCCTGTCCGCAAGGAGGTTTTATACGCAGCCATAGACCAGACGCTTCTTCATATTACAAACGATACAAAAAGGAAAACCGAACGTAAGCATGCAGCCATCTCACAGATGCTTTTGTCTTCAGAGGCGCAGGAGAATGAGTATACGGCATCCGTTACCGCGGCTCCGTACTTCGCAGCCTTGCTGCAAACGGCTGGCCGGACCTCGGGAGAAGTCGAAAAGGATACGGTAATCGGCAGAGCAAAATCGTTACTACTCAAGCGGCTGCGGGAACAAGACATCCACTGCATTGACGTTGGCGCAAAGTGGAAGGTCATCCTGGCAGCTTTAGAGGATGCGCATCTCATTTCCTACTGTACCTCTTGCCTTGAAACGCTCTATCAGCAAATCACTCGCTCGGGAATTCAGGTGCATATGGGGTACGTGATCAAGAAAAGGGGGGAGTCCCTGCACTCCGGTTATGAGGCATTATTAAAAATGATCGAAGAACAGATAAAGTTCGGAATGTCCACATTCGTGACTCCGGACACGCGCAGCACACAGGCAGAAATCGGCGAAATATGGGATCGGGCCAGGCTGCTGCAAAATTTTATCAGACAGGGAGATATCCAAAGGGGGAAAGAAACGATTCATAACATGGTCCTTGAATTGAAGCGTCATGAACTGACTTTGAGGCAGCTCACGCAGTTCGTGAGTGACCTGTTCTATTCGCTGAAATATAATTTTCAAGCCTCCTCCAAGGCGGATATCCGGATTACCGCGCTCCATGAAGACATGCATCTGCTTCGCGAATTCACTAGCTATGACGAATTGTCCAGCTGGCTCACCCGTAGGGTTTTCGGGCTGTTCAGCGGGCAAAAACCTGTCGATCCGAAGCCCAAGGAGCTCGTCCCCATTCTGATTAACCACATTCATGCGAATTATCAGCATGACCTCTCCCTTCAGCAGTTTGCCGCGGAACATCATGTAAGCCTTGGTTATTTGTCCCGCCTGTTTAAAACCCAGACAGGGCACACCTTCTCGGACTATTTGATCAGGCACCGTATCGAGGCAGCCAAAACATTGCTGAGCGAGGGAGCCCGTATCACGGATGTCAGCAGCCTTGTCGGATATGAGGACCCGAAGCACTTCAGCCTTGTATTCAAGCGAATCGTCGGCAAACCCCCTAAAACATACGCACAATCGCAAAAAAGAAAATATACCCCCTAAAAAAGGGCAAATCCACAGGTGTTCACCCATCCGCAATCCATCTAATCTTAACTTACGAGGGAACCCGGGCCCTTGATGCTGTATGGATTCTCCCATCGAACACGCATTCAACCATTTGGCAAACAGCAGGATCAGATGAACGAATCAGTTAGGGAGGTTGTGTAAACATGAAGATGACGAAGAGCAAACCGCTTGCATTCGTTAACAGTATCGTGTTGATGATTACGCTGCTTGCAGGCTGCGGGGGTGGTGGCGGCAATGCCGCTGAAGGCGATACCGGAACCGCCGGTTCGACTTCGAAAAAGACGACGCTGACCTTAATGGTCGGCAACACGGGTACAACGCTGGAGGCATTGAAGGCAGTTGCGGCGGAGGCTGAGAAAAAACTGAATATCGCCATCGAATTTGATATTAAACCGGACGGCGGGGAAGGTGACAATCTGGTCAAGACGCGGCTGGCTACCGGGGATATGGATGATCTGCTCGTTTATAATACCGGATCGCTTTTTCAGGCACTGAATCCGGAGGAGCACTTTATGGACGTAACGAACGAACCTTTTATGGCGAATGTGCTCGATTCCTTCAAGACGGTCGTTACTTCAAACGGTAAACTGTTCGGTGCCCCTGTCGGTTCAACCAATGCTGGCGGCATTCTCTACAACAAAAAGGTTTACGCCGACCTCGGCTTATCCGTTCCGAAAACATGGGATGAGTTCATGGCCAACAACGAGAAAATTAAGGCAGCCGGCAAAACGGCCGTGCTCGCTTCCTACAAAGATACATGGACTTCGCAGTTGTTCGTGCTGGCCGACTTTTATAATGTTCAGGCGCAGGTTCCGAATTTTGCGGAGGATTACACGGCCAACAAGGTAAAATATGCGACCACGCCTGCGGCGCTCCGCGGCTTTGAAAAGATCGAAGAAGTGTACAAGAAGGGTTATATGAATAAGGATTTTCTGGCAACGACCTATGACGTGGCGCTGAAAATGCTGGCCACCGGCGAAGGTGTGCACTATCCGATGCTTTCCAGCGGACTCGATACGATCATGGCCAATACGCCGGACCAAATCGATGACATCGGATTTTTCGCCCAGCCAAGCGATAGCGCGGACGTGAACGGACTGACCATATGGATGCCGAGCGGTCTGTATATCAGTAAAGACACCAAGAACGCTGACGCGGCAAAGAAATGGGTGGAGTATTTCGTTTCTTCGGAAGGGCAGGCCGTGTTTGCTTCCAAAGTAAAAGCAGCAGGACCTTACGTGATCAAAGGCGCCACGCTGCCGGACGATTCTTACGGTGCCGTTAAAGACATGCAGCATTATTTCGATGAGGGACATACCGCACCGGCGCTTGAATTCGTCTCTCCGGTCAAAGGACCGAACCTTGAAAATATCACGGTCGCCGTCGGCAGCGGCATCAGCACCGGCAAGAAAGGTGCCGAAGATTATGACAAGGACGTGGAGAAACAGGCACAGCAGCTGAACCTTCCTGGCTGGTAAAAGCCGAGAAAGGAGAAACTTCATGACCAAAACCAAGATGAGAACGTATTCGTATTTCTTTTTGCTGCCAGCCGGCATCATTTACTTCGTCTTTTATTTGCTCCCTACCATCCTGTCGTTTTTCTTCAGTATGACGAGATGGACACTAACGAAATGGACGTATATCGGTTTCGAGAACTATGCCACATTCTTCTCCGAAACGTCGCTAAGCATCGGTTTCCGGAACACACTCGTTTATGCGGTCGTGACCTGCGGCTTAAAAGTCGTGCTCGGTCTTCTGCTCGGTGCCTTTCTAACGTCGAGAATCTTGTTCAAAAACTATTTGCGTTCGGTCATTTTCTTTCCGACCTTGTTAAGTACGATCGCTGTGGGGATCGCATTCTCAACCATGATGCACCCTTCGCACGGGATGTTCAACACCGTTCTGGCCTCCCTCGGCATCACCGGGCCGGATTGGCTGGGCAATACGAAAATCGCTTTATTGTCCGTCGCGATGGTCGATGTCTGGAAGGGGGTCGGCGTCGCGACGGTCATCTACATCGCCGGAATATCGGCGATTCCCCAGGAATATTATGAGGCCTTGAAAATCGACGGAGGGAATAACTATTCCGCCTTTTGGAATATTACGCTGCCGCTGAGCCGGCCGGCCATGAACTCCGTCATTATCCTCGCGTTCATCGGCGGTCTGCGCTCCTTCGATTTGATATGGGCGATGACGAAGGGGGGACCCGGTTTTACGACCGATCTGATCGCCTCCATCATTTACAAGCAGTACCAGGCTGGTTTTTATGGGCTGGCCACGGCCGGTAACGTGATCCTGTTTATCGCTGTTTCGGTGCTGGCGTTTCCACTCTATAAGTTCCTGACGAAAAGCGAGGTGAACTTATGAGTAAAGGCATAAGCAGCGACCACATGATTAAAGGCATCCGTGGTAGCAGAAGCGAGCACATGGACGGCAAGCTCAACAAGCGGGTCAAGAGAATCTCGGTCGCTCTCGTGGCGCTCGTACTGAGCACCTTGATCTTTTGGATTCCCTTTTACTTTGTCATCATCAATTCGCTTAAAAATCAGGCGGAGTCCGCGGATATGAGCATGGCTTGGCCGACCAGCTTTCATTTTTTGGACAATTATAAAGCCGTATTGACCGCCTCGGATTATATGCTGGTCCGCGCATTCATCAACAGCACGCTGCTCACCGTCCTGTCCATCAGCATCCTCGTTCTTGTTGCGGCGATGGCCGGGTTTGTGCTGCAGCGGAGGGAAGGCGGGAGAACGTCCTCCTTCATTAATTTTCTCGTGCTCGCCGGGCTGATGATACCGCCGGCTATTGTGCCGACGATCTGGGTGCTCGATTCCATCGGCCTGTTCAAGACGCTGGCGGGAATAACGCTTATTGAGGTCGCTCTTCACTTTCCGTTCGCTGCGATTTTGTACAAAGCGTTTGTAGCGACGCTCCCCCGCGAAGTCGATGAAAGCGCCTTGATCGACGGATGCGGAGGCGGCCGGTTGTTTCTAAGCATCATTTTTCCGCTTCTGAAGCCGGTAACCTCGACCGTGATCGTCTTAACGTCCATCAATGTGTTTAACGACTTCGTCAATCCGCTTTACTTTTTCCCTGGCGCGAACAACGCCACCATCCAGCTGACGCTGTACAATTTCATGAGCCGGTTCACGACATCGTGGAACTTGCTGTTTGCGGATATCGTGCTGATCTCCATCCCGCCGCTCATTCTCTTTATATTCTTCAACAAAAAAATCGTGGCGGGGATGACGGCAGGGGCGGTAAAAGGATAGAAGCGATCATCGGCTGAATGTTCATGGCAAATCGTCCGGATCGGTACGGTTTCTGTCCCGATCGACCATGAACACGGGAAGCGCGGGGATTATGATGTTAATAGAAAACGGTTACAAATCATCTGCATGTGTGGCAACCAATCAATAACGGATGAAAGGGATGAGGAAATGGCGGTCAAAATCGGAATCGTCGGCATGAATGGAATCGGGAATAACCACGCCAATTGCTATAAGGAAGATGCATTGGCAGATGTCGTAGCGGTGTGTGACGTCGTGCGGGAGCGGGCGGATGCTGCTGCAGAAAGACACGGCGTAAAAGCCTATTATAACGTGAAGGACATGATCGAGAACGAGCCGGATTTGCAGGTCGTAGACATTACGACCGGAGGGATCGATAACGGGAGCTGGCATTTCGAACCGGCGATGGAAGCGATCGGTTACGGCAAGCATGTGCTCGTCGAAAAGCCGCTCTGCAATGATGTCCGCGAAGGCCGCGAACTGGTTGCCTTCGCCGAGAAGCAGAAGGTCTATCTGGGATGCAACCTGAATCACTATTTCACGGCTCCTGCCGAGAAGGCGAAGGCTTATATGGACGGCGGGGAAATCGGCGAGCTTGTCTACTGCCTCGCCAAGATGGGCTTCAATGGCGGGGAACCGAATTATGCGCCTGCCGGCTCCGCGAAAATCAGCGGACATCCTTATTTCCACATGCGGGCATTTTTGACTCATCCGTTCAGTGTGATGAGGCATTTTTGCGGGGACATCACCCATATCCAAACGTTCTCGGACCGGCCGGGATTTCGCCGCAACGCCGGAGATGTGATGGTATCTATCAACAGCATCCATGTTAAGTTCGCGAACGGCGGCGTAGGGTATCTGCTGAGCCAGCGGGGCGATGCAGTATACGGCCTCGGCGGCTGGTGGAGCTTGGAGGTGGCAGGATCCAAGGGGACCTTCTGCATTGAAAATTGCGTCGAGAAGGTTTCCTTCTGGAAGGCGGAGAAGGGCATCCCCGCGATCAGCGTTCAACCGGAACCGGTCGTCACCGATTTCGGAACAAACGATTTCAACCGGACGTTCAACAACCGGCTGCACGCCTTCTTGGAAGATGTAGAGAACAAGGTGTCTCAGGATCAGCTGCGTGCCAGCGGCCGCGATGCACTGGCCGTCCTGGAATACGTTCATGCCGTTCAGGAGTCCTACGAACGCGGCGGTGAAGTCGTTCGGCCGCATCCGCTGCCGCCGCTGCATGGAGATCCATTGTTCCTGAAGTAAGAAGTCTGGACTTTGTCCATCATCCGAAGAACAAGGGAGGATAACCCGAGATGATCAAGTTAGGGGTCAATTCCGTATTATTCAAGCATTTCAGCTTTGCCGAAGCGGCGAAGCAAATCGCGCTCTGCGGCTACGACGGAGTCGAGATTGCCGCAATCCAGGGCATGTGCGAGCATCTGGAACTAAGCCGCTGGAAGCAGCAGAAGAACGAGCTGCTCGAAATCGTTCAGGAGAACGGTTTGACGTTCCTGTCGACAGAAGTCGCATCATTGGATGAGCAGCGGCTGCTTCCTGCATTCGAGGCAGCTGCCGAAATGAATATTCCGATCGTGAATGTCGGTCCAGGCGGCAAGATGAATGTCGAGGAAGACCTCGCTGCATCGATCGATAAGCTGGCCAACATGTCTGAGAAGGCAGCATCATTTGGCGTAACGCTGTGCGTCAAAGCCCATGTAGGCAACGCAATTCACAACACGCCGACAACGCTGCGCGCTATGGAGGAGATTCCGTCCCCGGCGTTCGGCATAGACATGGACCCAAGCCATATTCACCGCGCCGGCGAGCAAGCCGAGGAGGCACTTCCCTCCGTGTTAACACGGGTGAAACATATTCATATCCGCGACTGTCTGGGTAAGGAACAAGGACCCGGTTCAATTGAGCTGCAGGCGTGCGGAAGGGGAGACATCGATTTGTATGGATACTGCAAAGCCATGGTCGACGGCGGGTATGACGGCCCGGTTGTGTTAGAGGTCATCGGTGCTTCACCAGAGCATTCGCTGGCACAGGTTTCGATCGTTGCCGCCGAATCGTACGGCTACTTGAACGCAATCCTCAAAAATTTGAATGCACGATAAATCCATATTTGGTAAGGAGGGGACCCCATCGACATGAGCAACCGCAAGCGCAAGAACGAGCCTAAACGTAAGCCAAACGTGATCATCTTCGGCATAGACAGCCTTCGGCGCGATCATATGAGCTCATATGGTTACGATAAGCTGACGACCCCATATATCGACCGGATCGCAGAGGAAGGCGTCCTGTTCGAGAAACATTTCAGTCCCAGCATTCCGACCACTCCGGCCTATGCGTCTATGCTGACAGGGATGGACGTATTCGGAACGGACGTCGTGGCGCTCCGCCATGAAGGCCCATTAGGCGATCATGTGCAGACTTTGGCCGAAACGCTGGGCGATCAAGGTTATAACACGACATGCATCGGTTTCACCGGCAACCCGTCCTCGCGCGGATTCGAGACGTATCTGGATTACGAGGCTTGGCAGCCCGATGAGACGGGAAGAACGCCCAAAGCGCAAAATCTGAACGAAGTGGCCGTACCGGAGCTGGAACGTTTGGCTGCGGAAAACAAACCGTTCTTCCTCTTTTTGCGGCACATGGATCCTCATTCTCCTTACTTGCCGCCCGCGCCGTATGAACGAATGTTCTACGGCAGTGACGAAAAGGATCCCGGCAACCGCTCCATGGAACCGGTCTACGCGTTCAAACCGTTTGCCGACTTTTTGAAATCATGGATTCCGGAAGGCGTCACCGACCAGGAATACGTCACCGCGCAGTATGACGGGGCTGTCGCCTATATGGACGCATGCATCCAAACCATCTTTGCCAAGCTCAGTGCTATGGGCCTGGAGGATGAAACGCTTGTGATCATCACCGCCGATCACGGAGAGACGCTGTATGAGCACGACTGCTATTTCGACCATCATGGGATGTACGACTGCACGTTGGTCGTTCCGCTAATCATCAAGTTTCCTGGACGCGTACCTGCCGGTAAGCGGGTATCCGACGTTACCGTCATTTCAGACGTGATGCCGACGGTTCTTGATCTGCTCGGCATTACGATGGAGACAAAGTTCGACGGACGCAGTCTGCAAAAGACGATCGCAGGCGAGGAGCGAAACCGGATCAGCGAATTTTATATCACCGAGTGCACCTGGATGCGCAAGCATGGCTGGCGCACACCGGAATGGAAGCTGATTCGGGCGCTCGAACCGGACTTCCATTTCAAACCCGAGGTAGAGCTCTATAATCTGATCCTTGATCCGGAAGAAAACCATAATGTCGCGGAGCAGGAGCCGGAGGTCGTTGCGCTGCTTACGAAACGGATGGAAGACCACATTGCCAGGAGAGAGCAGGAGACCCAAAGGGTAAATCCGATCTATACCAATTTGAATTGGCATGGAACAGGGAAGAAATTCGCCTCGTCCAAGGAAGTGTATGATTCCCTTCACATCGGATCGATCAAAAAGGCGCGTTCGCTGCAGGCGAAAGAAAAGGCGGAATCCCGATGATTAAGGTAGCGGTCGTCGGTGTGAACAACATCGGCAAAATTCACTGCCGCGCTTATAAGCAGCACCCGGATACAGAGCTTGTCGCCGTATGTGACCTTATGCCGGACCGCGCGAAGGCGGCGGGACTCGAGCACGGTGTTCCTTTCTATACGGATCTGCGTGAACTCCTCGCCGCAGAGTCCGTGGATATTGTAGCGGTGGCGACGGCGGGCATCGAGAAAGGGAGCCATCATTTTGAACCTGCGGTTATCGCAATGGAAGCAGGAAAAGACGTGCTCGTCGAGAAACCAATATCGAACCGGATCGAAGAGGCCCGCAGCATGGTGGCTTTAGCGCGGGAAAGAGGCGTCAGGCTCGCCTGCAATCTGAATCACCGCTTTACGCCTGCCGCGTACAAGGCCAAGGAACTCATCACGCAAGGTAATCTTGGTTCCATGCTGTATATGAACATGCGGCTTACGATTTCGAATTCGCAGGAGGATACCCCATGGCTGCATATGCGCGCTCTGCATCCGCATTCTATCGACGTCATGCGTTACTTTGCCGGCGACGTGAAGCGGGTGCAGGCTTTCATGACCAAGGCGCCTGGAAGGAGTTCTTGGTCGACCGTTTCCGTCAACATGGAGTTCGTTTCGGGAGCCGTCGGTCATCTTACCGGCAGTTACGACGCCTCCATGCGTCACCCGATCGAGTTCTGCGAAGCGGCCGGCACCAAGGGCCGGATCGTCATCGACAACGTCTATGAGAGCATGACGTATTACCCCCACCAATCGGATGAGCTCACGGTGCTGCGTAATCCATTGTTTGGCGGGATGCAGGGTTTTGACGACACGTTCAAGCACCGGATTAACCGGTTCATCGAACAGATCAAAGGGGGAGTTTCCCCCGAAGACATCGAGGCTTCCGGCTCCGATGCGCTCGCGGCTCAGGAAATTATCGAAGCGGCCATACGATCGCATGAGTCCGGCGGAATACCCGTAGAGGTGCCGACCAGCCCATAAGCAGGAGGTACTTAAGGATGGACATAAGGCAGGAAGAGAAAGGAACGGTGTTATGGTTTACCGGCCTTTCGGGGGCCGGCAAAACGACGACGGCCCGTTATGTGGCGAATGAACTGCTGCAGCAGGGATATCGCGTTGAGCTGCTGGATGGCGACGAACTGCGGGAAACGATTTGTAAGGGCCTCGGGTTCAGCCGTGAGGAACGGTTAGAGAACATCAAAAGAATCGCCTACGTATCCAGGCTTCTTGCCCGCAATGGGGTCCATGTGCTCGTATCCGCCATTACGCCATATAATGAAATGAGAGACTACGCCAGAAAGGAAATTCCGGGTTTCGTCGAAGTGTATGTCAATTGTCCTTTGGAGGAATGTGAGCGGCGTGACGTGAAGGGCTTGTATGCAAAAGCAAGGCGCGGAGAGGTGAAGCACTTCACCGGAATATCCGATCCTTACGACATCCCTTCCGAACCCGATATTACGATTTGCACTTCAAGCCATTCGCTTCAGCACAATAGCGATTTGATTCTATCCTGGTTGAATCACAGAGCGCCGCTTAAAAAAGCAGCTCCTTAGGAGGACAAAGAACGGATGAAGATCATTTTGATTTCGCTGGATACGCTTCGCGCTTCCCGGTTGAGCGGGTATGGCTACGCCAAGCCGACGAGTCCGCACATGGACCGGATCGCCGAGCAGGGCGTTCTCTTCGAACGGGCGTACGCCGCGGATATCCCGACCGAGGTGGCGCATACCGGGATTTTTACCGGCAAAATCGGACTTACGACGGGTGTTGTATCGCATGGCTCAGAGCTGACGCACCTGCCGAAGTCGGTGCCGTGGCTGCCGACGATGCTGAGAAGCGCGGGATTCACAACTTCGGCGGTAGACAATTTGTATCAATTGAAAGAATGGTTTGCCAGAGGCTACCGCTATTACACGAACAGCGTCGGCGGCAACCGCTGGATCGACGGCGAGACCGTCAACGAGTTGGCATTACCGTGGATTGAAGCGCACCGGGAAGAGAACTTTTTTCTGTTCCTCCATTACTGGGATGCCCATACGCCTTATCTCCCGCCGGCATCCTATGTTCCCGAATTTTACGACAGCGGCCGCGATCCCTATGATCCGGACAACCGCAGTATGGAGGGGGCGTATAATCATTCGGCATATCCGTTCTTTAAACACCATCACTACGATCTGGTCGGCCCGGTAACGGACAGTGCTTACTATGATGCGCTCTATGACGCCGAAATCCGCTATTTGGACGACCGGCTGAAAGAGCTGGACGACCATCTGGAACAATTGGGCATTGCCGAGGACACGCTGCTGATTCTTTTCGGGGATCATGGGGAAAGCCTGACGGAGCACGACATTTACTGGGACCACTGTGGACTGTACGAACCCACCGTCCATGTTCCTCTGATCATGCGTTGGCCAGGCAGAATTCCTTCCGGAAGGAGGGTGCAGGGACTAGTCCAGCAAGTAGACCTGCTGCCGACCATTCTGGAGTCCGTCCGCCACGAGCTCCCGTCAAATATTGACCTTGCCACGTTGGCGGATCCTGTTGGCCTGGACGGCAGAAGTTTATGGCCGGCAATCCAAGGGGAAGCAGAGGGAACGGCGGAAAAAGTATTCTTAAGCGAATGCGCCTGGCAGGCGGCCAGAGCCATTCGGACACCGAGGTACAAGTTCATTCGTACGTATGATTCGGGACCGTTTACCCGTCCGCCAAGGGAATTGTATGATCTGATCAACGATCCGGCGGAAAAAGACAATCTGGCCGATCGACTTCCGGATCTCGCCGACCAATTCGAACAGGAGATGGGCGAATGGGTCAGCAGCAAGCTCGACGGACGCGAGGACCCGATGATGCGTCAGCTTGCCGAGGCTGGGCTGCCATTCCGGAAGAGGATCGAACAGATTCTGGCGGCTTCCGGCATGAGCTGGGAAGAATGGCAGCGGGATCCGCGGCGAGAGCGGTTTGATCAGGCAGCTTCGTCCGCCATTAATGGCTAGCGGTCAGAAGGAGGTGCTGCTGCATGCAGGAAATTCTCAATAGCCGGGGATACATGAAGGACGAATTCCCGTTCTGGATTACGCGGACTGAACAAGGATCGCTTGCCGAGCATGGACATGAATTCGTAGAGCTCGTCTACGTTGTGAAGGGAAAAGGGAGTCATATTTTTCAAGGAACGCGTTATGACATCCGCGCTGGGGACGTGTTTATTATAAATCCGGGTGAGACGCATGCTTATACGGTGGAACATGGCGAGAAGATGGAAATCATCAACTGCCTGTTCATGCCGTCCTTCATTTCGGATGCGCTGCTCAGGGAACTGGAGATTACAACTTCGATGGATTACTTCTACGTACATCCTTTCCTAAAGCATGACGTCAGATTCAATCATCATTTAAACCTGCTCGGACAGGAAGCGGCTTCCGTCCTTACGCTGCTGGACAGCATGATAAGGGAACTCGGAGCGCGCGTTCTGGGGCATACGACGGTGATCAAGCTTCAACTGGTGGAGCTGCTGGTACTGCTCTCACGATATTACGCGCTCATGCACAGCCGTAAAAGTTATGCTTCACCGCGCCAGCTTGACCGGGTGATGACAGCCCGCCGGATTTATGGATATTTGGAGCGCAGCTTCGATAAAAAAATTACCCTCCAATCCCTTTCCGATTTATTTAACGTAAGCACGCGCCAGCTTAACCGCATCATGCAGGAGGAATTCGAGAAGAGCGTGTTCGACGTCCTCCACGAGATCCGGATTGAGCGGGCCAAGCGGATGCTCATCGAGTCGGATGAGAAGGTGATCGCCGTGGCCGCCAGTGTCGGCTATGACGATCCGTCGTTCTTCAGCAGGCTGTTCGTGCGGCATGCCGGCTGCTCACCGAGCGAGTTCAGGAGCGGCGTACATGCATAAGCGGCCGACAAATGTGCTGCTGATCACCGCGGATCAGCTTCGGTATGACTGTGTGGGTTATAGTCGTAAGCTTCCTGTCCGCACGCCGCATTTGGACCGTCTCGCTGCAGGTGGAGCGGCTTTCTCGCATGCCTACTCGGTCCTGCCGGTCTGCTGCCCGGCCAGGCAGTCGCTTCTGAATGGCCGCCGCCCGGAAACGTTCGGAGCCTTGTGGAACTACAGCGGCGCGCTCCCCGTTGCGTCGCTTCGGCCTGACGCCTATACGTGGACAAGGACGCTCGCGGAGAACGGGTATACATGTGCCTACTTGGGCAAATGGGGCGTGAGTCCCGACCATGATGCGACGGCTTACGGATATCATTCCTATCTCGGTGAACGAGAGTACGACGAATTTGTGAAGATGAAGTATCCGGATGTGCATTTTACAAACGGATACTTCGGTGAGAGAAATCCCATTCCGCTGGAAGACGCACAGACGCATTGGTTTGCAGACCGTGCAATCGAAGAAATCTCACGCCTTCAATCCCAAGGTGAGCCTTGGCACATGGCGCTGCATTTCTATGAACCGCACCTGCCGTGCAGACCATCCGGGCCGTTTGCCGATATGTATGATCCGGCTGACATCCCGGAATGGGAGGGGTACCGGGATACGTTGGCAGGCAAACCGTATATCCAGTGGCAGCAGCAGCTCAGCTGGGGCGTCGAGCATTTTACATGGGATGACTGGGCGCCCATTGTCGCCCGTTACTACGGATTGATCAGCCAGCTTGACGATGCCATTGGAAGAGTGCTGAAAGCGCTGGACCGAACAGGTTCCGCTGAGAATACGATGGTCATCTTCACCGCCGACCATGGCGACATGTGCGGCTCGCACGGCATGATGGATAAGCACTATATTTTATATGACGATGTGGTCCGGGTGCCGCTCATCATTCGCTGGTCCGGCGTGCGGGATGCCGGTCAGATCTGCGGCGACTTTGTTTATAATTTTCTGGATCTGCCTCCGACCCTACTGTCCATCCTGGGACTTGATGCTTGTGACCCCGGCCATCTGCAGGGGAGATCGCTGGTGCCGCTGCTTGCCGGAGGGCCGCTGACTGAGCCGTGGCGGGATGCTGTCGTTGCCACTTACAATGGTCAGCAGTTCGGTCTGTACACGCAGCGCATGATCCGGACCGAGCATTGGAAATATATCTGGAATCCAACGGATATCGATGAGTTGTATCATCTGCATGCGGATCCTGGCGAACTGAAGAACGTAGTCAGCGAGGCGGAGCATGTCGATATCCTGAATGAACTTCGTCTTCGGCTGTATCATCAGCTGCAGGCGGACGGAGATGCGCTTGTCTCGAATCAGTGGATGCAAAGACAACTGCTTGGCGGCGCTAAGCTGAATAGTTGGAATCCGGCGACCTGATCGCTTTGAAATTTTGCGATTTTCCTACATCCTCCCAATGAGAAGACCTGAACGGTTCAGGTCGATCATTCGGGAGTTTTTTGCGTTCCGCCGAATGAAGCCTGCCGCCGTTTAGGCTTGTCCATTCAACAATTCCCCGGGAATGGCCGGCCGGATATTGTTCATTGCACGCGCTTTGGCCTCATCCAGGACGTGGGTATAGATTTGGGTCGTGGAAATATCCTCATGGCCAAGCAGCTCTTGAACGGTACGCAGATCGGTACCATTGTGCAGCAGATCCGTAGCGAAGGAATGCCTCAGCTTATGGGCGGACAGCTGGCTTCCTGATAAATGCGGATATGTTTCGATGAGGGCATGAAAAGTCTTTTCCGCCACACTCTGGACCATTCGTTTACTGATACGGCGCCGGAATTGGGAAATAAAAAATGCCGTTTCCTTGGCATTCCGGGGATGGATCCGCTCATTCAGACAGGTTTGAAGCAGGTGATTCATTTCTGCAGGGAGGGGGATGTACCGCCATTTCCCGCCTTTTCCGAGCACGCCGATTTTTGACGCCACCTGATCGAAGTCCGATATGTTTAACTTCACGATCTCACTGACACGGAAACCCGCATAAGCCATTAGGGCAACGATGGAAACGTCCCGAATCATATATCTTCCTTCGACCAGTCCCAGGCATGCATCGAGAAATTGTTTTTGAAGAAATACGGGTTGTTTTTTCTTCTCCACCTTTGCTTTTTCAATATTCATGGCCGGATTATGCTCCGTTAACTTGAAGCGAATCATGACTTTATAGAAGAGGCGGATGGCCGACTGACATCGGTTACGGTATCGGGCGCCGGCGCCGCTTTCACGGACACAGGTCAGAAAGTACATGACATCAATATCCGAAACCTCCGTAATGGCTTTGCCGTCCAGTGACGTCAAAAAATGCTTGAGATCATGCGCGTAAGCATTCTGCGTCTCTTGCGAATACTCACGATCCTTCATATAGGAAATAAACAGTTTCATTTCACGTTCATATGGATCAAAAACTTCCGTATATTTCATCAGCTTGACACCCACCTGATCGATTTAAAGATAAATTGCATTAAATATAGATTTAATGCAATTTTAGTATAACAAAAGATGCTATTGATGGGGACGTTTTGGCACAAATAAACGGGGAAGAGGTTCGAGCCAGTTAAAGGTCCCATCACGATCGCCAATGAACCAATGAAACTGAAGTAAAACGGGGTTGACGATAAAAAAATCCCTTTAGTGTTCATTTGAACCGATATATAATGTTCTTATTAGTTTATTTCAATCCAATTAGGTTCATATGATGTCATGAATGGGAGAGAAGGATTATGCCGACAATCAAAATCGAGTTACTGAATCATCAACATGAAGTGAGGGCGGAAGAGTACAGCGATTCGCAAACCACACATGTCCATTTGATGGAACGGGAAGAAGAAGGGTTTACGTATCTGGCCTGCCAGCGTGTGGAGTACGCCGAGGGCGACAGGTTCAAAGTCACGACGAAGCAGCCTGATTCGTATATCGTGGTTCAGATGGATGAAACGCTCAATCCGTCTTTGATTTATGTAAAGGGAACCGTATGGGAATACGAGATTCCGCTAGCGTACAAACGAGCCTATCCTGAAAACGCTTTTACCGGATCGAGACATTATGTCACTGCCCGATATGCGACGGAGAGCGAAGTTAATCAATACCGAAATCTGGCCTTGAACCCCCATGACCAAAAGCAAGATTCGAGCGCATTCCCGCATGCTCATGCCAATGTGGAGACCCGAAACGATCCAACCTTCTTCGCGCGCAACGCGATCGACGGCGTCTATGCCAATTGCAGCCACGGTTCATATCCGTATCAATCCTGGGGAATCAACCAGCAGGCGGATGCCGAACTGACGCTGGATTTCGGGCGAAAGGTGGAGCTTGACCGGCTGGGCCTCGTGTTGCGGGGCGATTTTCCTCATGACAGCTGGTGGAAAGAAGTGACGATCGCTTTTTCCGACGGCTCCGAGGAGAAGTTTCAAACTGAGAAAATCCGCAGCGTCCAATATTTTGATATCTCTCCACGTACAGTCGAATGGCTGGTTCTCAAACGGTTGATCAAAGGCGATGAGACGCCATTTCCGGCATTGACGCAGATTGAGGCATATGGAAGAAATGTGTAGGTAATCCCCTGCCGGGTACGCCGCAGCTAACTGCTAACCGAGTCATACATTTGCTCTGAATGATAAAAGATTTATAATTTAGACAGATCAACTTGGCGAAAGGAGAGTGCTTCCTGTGCGGGAAACCTGTGTGCCGGGCGGTGTAAAGCTCAAAGATACCGGATTTGGATATACGTTGTCTTTAATCGGCGGCAAATACAAAATGATCATCATGTATTGGTTGTCCGAACATCAAGTGATGCGTTTCAATGAACTCCAGCGAAGTATCGGAACCATTTCTTTTAAAACCCTAAGCCTCATGTTAAAAGAAATGGAGGCGGACGGCATTGTCGTACGCAAAGAATTTCCCCAAGTCCCTCCGAAGGTCGAATACTCGTTATCCGAACGAGGCCTCTCGCTAATTCCCGTGCTGAATCTGATGTGCGAGTGGGGGGAGAACAACTATGCTCCCGCTGTGGAGGCTGTTCAGCGATAGGCATGCTGCCTTTGGCTTATCTGAAGAAGTATTTCCCTGTTAGGGAAATACTTCTTTTTCATGCCAATATCCATTGCCGATTTAGAGGGAATCGATAAATTTCAAATAGTTCAGCGCGCTTTGTTCCAATTGGTTTACCGGCATCTCTGGCTCGGCGCCCGGCACATTTTCACCCGGCTCGCTTTCCGTACCATAGAATGCAAAAACCGGGCGATAATCCGCATTGCAATACCGGAAGGTCGTTTCAAATGGAGCCAATAATTGTTCCAGCGTATACCGGTATCTGCCCGTTTCGCTGTAATCCGCTTTTTTGATCCCTGCAGAAACGCCGAGCGCGACTTTACGGCTCTTTAATTTGTCGCCTCCGTTCGAGCCGTAGGCCCAGCCGTAAGCCAATACTTCGTCCAGCCATTGTTTAAGGAGAGGCGGGCAGTTGAACCATTGAATCGGAAACTGCAAAACGAGACGGTCATGCGATTCCACCAACTGCTGTTCTTTTTCTACATCAATGTTTCCGTCAGGATAAGTCTTATACAATTCATGGACCGTATATTTTTCGGGGTATTTAAGGAGTTCTTCGACCCAACGTTTATTGATGACGGACGTTTCTATGTTTGGATGCGTTACGATTACAAAGGTTTTCAACGGATTGATCCTCCTTCTCTTATACCACTTCGTTATGAGTATAAAGAACACGCAGCCGTGCTGTAAGTACGCACTTTTGGTACAGGTACTAACATCCATGTAAGTGTGTACCGCTTTATGAAGTGAAACTGCTCAACAACATACGACGATCCATCCCAAACCGGATAACGGATTCTGCAGCAAAGGCGGTATGAACATGAATTGACAGGAGCCAGAATAATTTATACAATAATATTGTTTCATATGAATAAATAAAATTGGAGTTTAATCAATATAAGGTTTATATTAAGATTGATTTATTTATTCTAAGGAAACTTTAATGCGAGTCGAAAGGAGGGGAATACGCTTAATATTAGAGACTACCACTACTATTGTTAGAGTAGTGTTCCTTCCTCAAACTCATATTGTTTCTCATGAAACTAATTATTGGTTATAATGATAAAAAACGATGAGTCGAGGAGTTTGTATAACATGACGACGAACCAAATGATAAAAGCGTCCATTCATGATCATTTCATTCAATTCCTTCAGCAAAAAGAGCAATACGAGGCCCGAATGGCCGGCGATTTTCTTGAAGAACTCCATAAAATGATTGGTACGGAATCTACCCTGAATATGACGGAGCTGCACACCATCGCGTGCATTGGCGATCAGGAACCGATAAATGTTACGTCCATTGCCGACAAAATGAATTTAAGCAAAGGGAATACTTCAAAGATTACCCATAAGTTGCTGAAGGCAGGCTGGGTTCGCAAAACCCAGTTGAACGATAACAAAAAAGAAGTGTATTTCCGCCTGACGACGGCCGGGAAAAGGCTTTTTGCCATTCATGAAGAGCTTCATAACAAAGAAATGCAGCGAATGGAACAATTTTTGAATAAATACAGCGAAACCGAGCTTGAGTTTATAAAGCGGTTGTTCGGAGACTTGACTGACCTGTATCGTTAACATCATATTTTGATTACTCAAGTTTCCATTCATGGCCTAACAGAGGTTGAGAACTGCTGCTGGATCCTCATGCGCGGATTTTCGGAAGAGAGGTCATTTCGATGGATTATGATATCATTCTCATCGGCGGGGCGATGAATGTTCACGGTATACCCGATGAATCGGGCCGGTCTGGTGATTCGGATCGGGCGATGGCTGGAGGGATCGGCGAATGAAATGGGCGAAGATAATCCAAGAACGCAGAAGCATTCGCAGGTTTAAAGCTTCGCCTGAAGTGGATCAGGAACTTGTGTTGGAATTGTTGCGGGAAGCGCAGGGGTTGTATCCATTAGGAGGAGCGGCTGCATGTTACCGCTGTGTGTATGTAGGAACGGCGGATTCCAGGGAACGGCTCGCTGCTTGTATGCTCGAGCCCTTGGTGCAGAACAAACTGGTCAAATGGCTGCCGGAGAAAGTTCGGGACTTTGTCCGGAAACGGGTAACCGAAATACCTGGCCATCTCGCCGTCATTGCCTCTACCGATGGGGACAGGAAGAAAAATGACATGAATGTTGCCGCGGTTTGCGGGATAATGCAAAACTTCCAGTTACTCGCATGGGAGCGGCAGCTTGGTGCGCTGTGGGACACGGAGCCGATGATGCAGAGCCGGGAGTTATTCATTCTGTTACGAATGAAACCGACAGAGAAACTGGTAGGCATTTTACACCTCGGATATTTCGACAAAGTGCCAAAAGCCAGAGCCAGGACGCGTGCAGAAAAGAAATGGACCATCCTATCGAGTTAAGGAGGCGGATCAGTGAACATGACGGGCGTATCCAATACAGTACACTCATTGAACTACAGTGATCAACCTGTTCGTGAAAGTCATATCCTGGATCTATTAAATGTGGCCGTGTGGGCTCCGAACGATGGACTGCGGGAGCCTTGGCGTTTTATATTCATTGGTTCCGGCAACACGGGCATCATGTCCGGAATGCAGGAACAAGCACCGGCTTATTTGATCCTGGTGATCAAAGAAGACCGCGATCCTCATAAAAGGGAAGAAGATTTCGCGGCAGCGTCATGCCTCATGCAAAATTTTTACCTGCTCGCACAGGAGAGCAAGCTCCATGTCCGGATGACTATGAACGATTGGATATATGATCGAATTTCTGCCCAGCGTTTCGGTGTCCATAAGGACGAGCGCGTTGTTGCGGTGCTGGAAATGGGCTATCTTGAACAAACTATAATGCCAGTGATCGCTGCAAATTCAGCGAATCTTCATTTTGAGTTATTGTAGTTATTGTAAGCCCAAATAACCGATATCGGCTCCAAACACCAAGAGAAGGGGACATGTTGATATGCCTGTAATATCCGTCGGAGTCATCATCACCAACCGAAAAGTGTTCCTCGCCGGCCATTCCACCGGCAACAAATTTTACGATTTGCCAAAAGGAATGCCGGAGGAAGGGGAGACACCGGCGCAGACCGCGTGCCGGGAGGTCCTTGAAGAAACCGGACTCAACATCCATCCAGATCAAATCAAGGATTTTGGCATTTTTCCATATAACCGTGCCAAAAACCTGCACCTATTCTTATGGGAAGCGGACCCACTCCCCCCGGTAGAAGAAATGGCATGCACCTCAATGTTTATCGATCGATATAGCGGCAAGCCAAAACCGGAGGTAGATGGTTACCAATATGTCAGTTTCGATCAAGCCGACCAGGCGATGACCGCGAACATGGCACGCGTAATCCGTGAAGCAGCGCTGCGAATCCGCGATTTATGTTGACGATCGCCTTAGTACAACACTCTCCACAGGTAAAAGGTGGCGTAAGACTCCCACCCCGACCAGCTGGCGGACAGTTGCCGGATTTCCGTTTTGGACGGCTTGCTGTCTCTTCCCATCATATGCTTAATGGCATTATGCAGTCCGACATCGTCGATCGGAAACGCCGACGGAAACCGGAGGCACCGCATGGATACATAGTTTGCAGTCCAAGGGCCGATCCCCCGGATGTCCGTAAGCATCTTTTCTGCAGCCTGATGACTTCCAGATTGAAGCAGCCCCAACTTGCTGAGCTCGTCGGAGGCGATCCGCTTTGCGGTATCCATGAGATATTCGCATTTTTTGACCGTCATCCGGAGTACAGCAAGGTCCCCCGCCGAACATGCCGCGATTTTTTCCGGTGTCGGATAAATCCAGTACGTTTCTCCCTCACATTCAACATTCCTTCCGAAGTTCTCCACCAGACGCCTTTTGAGCGTGTAAGCATAGGTCAGGTTGATTTGCTGCCCAAGGATTCCCCAAGTGACAGCTTCGAACAAATCAGGGATGCCGACGGTCCGCAAACCGCGAAAGGATTCAACGGGCCCATTCAAAAGGGGATCGGTTTCAGCCAAACGGTAAAAGGGAGCGATATCTCTGTCCAAATCGAACCATTCCCGTACATAACGGGCGACCTCGGCACGCACCCATTTGCGGGAGGGTGCCGTTTCGCCGAGAAAACGGATCACCAGTTCCCGGCAGTCTCCGGCTCGGATTTCGATAACCGGTGTCTCGTCAGCGACGGACAGCGCTTTGTAAATCCGGTTATTGTGGATCCGGTGCAGGCACTCATTGGAAGAGCGCAGCAAATATTTAACGTTTTCCTCGAAATCGAATTCATCCGGGATGAATAGCTTGATCTCGTGTTTATGGTCTTCCCAGGAGCCGCGCGGAAGGGTGGCGCAGCACTTTCTGCATGGGCGGTACCCCGCAAGTTCGGCTTCTTCCCTGGTATGGAAGCGGATCGTATTTTCAGGTTTGGGATGACCGCTGCACCACGGGGTACAGTAGATGTTCATCGTTGTCACGCCCGTAAAATAGGGAGCGTCCCAAACCGAATGCATCGTTTCTTGTCGGCATTGAGTAGACATAGGAGGTCCTCCTTTGCATCTTGCTTACGTTACCAGTGTATACCGAAATCGGTGCATTTTCATTTCGTTATCTTGCTTTTACATTCCAAAGTCCATTCCAAGCAGCCCAAAGAAGGGTATACTGGGGGTGGAGGTGAGGCAGATGAGGAATCAATGGATGGGCAGGGATGCAGACCAGACGGAGATAAAGCGGCGGAAGAACGAGGAAATTCCAGAGGAAAAGTGGCAGGCGATAGTTTCCAACGATGCGGCATATGATTTCCGTTTCTTTTACGGGGTCAGCACGACGGGAATTTTTTGCCGGCCTTCCTGCAAATCCAGACCGCCCAACAAGGAAAACGTGCAGATCTTTCAACATGCAGATGAAGCGCTGGCAGCTCGCTTCCGGCCGTGCAAGCGGTGTAAGCCGACCGGCGAGAAGCTTCCTGATCAGGAATGGGTGATCCAAATCACCGACTATATCGACCACCATTTTCGGGAAAAGCTGTCTTTGGAACATTTGGCCGATGTCTGTCACGGCAGCCCTTTTCATCTGCAGCGGACCTTTAAGCGAGTTCAGGGAATCAGCCCGGTTGAATATATCCAGCGCAAAAGGATACAGGAAGCTATTCGGCTCCTGACCCAAACGGATGAATCCATCACGGAGATTGCCGCGGGAGTCGGGATTCCGAACGTCCCTTATTTTATTACGCTGTTCAAAAAAATAACAGGCCAGACGCCGATCGAATTCCGGCAAATACGGCAGCATGGCGCTGCTTTGGAGGTGCATATCCATGAATATGAACATGATCAAGGCAAGCAAAAATGACTTCGCAACCCTGTATTGGGACAGGCTCGATGGAGACGGCTGGAGCCTTTATGCGGCCGCCACGTCGCAAGGGCTTGCGTACGTCGGTTCCCATGACGGATCTTTTGATGAACTAGAGGCGTGGGCGGCACAGCGTTATCCGAACCATGAGTGGGTTCATGATGACAAGACGATGCGCCCATACATGAATGAAATTTCCGAATATCTTCAGGGAAGAAGAGAAGAGTTTACGATTCCTTTGGACGAACGGGGGACCCCATTTCAGCGGGAGGTGTGGCAGGCCCTCTGCTCCATTCCGTATGGGCAGACCACAACCTATTCCGAGATCGCCAACCAGATTGGGCGGCCGGCTGCGGTGCGTGCGGTGGGTGCGGCGATTGGAGCCAATCCGGTGCTGATCATGGTACCCTGCCACCGCGTCATCGGGAAGAACGGGGCACTTACAGGATACCGTGGCGGTCTGGACATGAAGGATAGGCTGCTTGCGCTCGAAACGAGGCAGTCCATTCCGGTTGGGAGACCGCGTCATGCCAACTAGTATCCGGGAACGAATCCAGGTGGTAGACTGGGAGGCTCTTCGGAGTACGCTGGACGATCAAGGGTACGCCAAGCTGCCGGCCATTCTGACACCAGACGAATGCGATGAGTTGATTGGAACCTACGCAAGCGACGAGCTGTTCCGCAGCACGATATCGATGGCCCGGTACCGCTTCGGCAGCGGGGAATACAAATACTATGACCGCCCGCTGCCTGCGGTGATCCAGCAGCTCAGGGAAGATCTGTATCCGGAGCTTGCCAAGGCCGCCGACCGTTGGCATGAACAGCTCGGCATGGAAGCGGGGTATCCGGCATCGCTTGACGAATTTTTGGAACATTGCCACCGGCAAGGCCAGCTGCGGCCTACACCGCTTATCCTGAAGTACGAAGCCGGAGGCTACAATTGCTTGCATCAGGATTTGTACGGCGAAGCGTATTTTCCATTTCAGGTCGTGTTTGCCCTGAATCAAAGGCAGCAGGATTACGCCGGCGGGGAGTTTCTGCTGGTGGAGCAGCGTCCTCGGGCGCAGAGCAGGGGGCATGTGATCACGCTCGAACGAGGAGAAGGGCTGATCTTTCCAACGAACTACCGGCCGGTTCAAGGGACAAGAGGCTATTACCGAACGACGCTGCGTCATGGGGTAAGCACTGTGCAGACCGGTATTCGATATACGCTTGGCGTCATTTTTCATGACGCGACCTGAGTGAACTAATCCCTATTTTTAAAATGTCGCGAGCCTGTATTGACAACGGTAAACGGAAGTTACAGTATAGGGGGAGATGCAATCGTTTTCAAGATGGGGTGGAATCTACATACCGCATCAGGGAAAGCGATTGAACTGCCCGAATCCTTGTGGGCTGAGAGGACTTCTTGGACTATTAAATCGGTAACATAATACGGGCAGCAACTACAGGAAAGTGTGGGGATTGGATGCCAAATTTATCGCTGACGACGTGGAGCCTGCACCGTAATCTGGGACCGCTACGCTGGACGCAGTGGGATGATGAGCGGAAGGAACATGTCACCCGGGTGGAGGAGCAGCCGGAGCAGCTCTCGTTGCTTGAACTTCCGGCTGTGCTGAAAGAGAAGGGCTTCACTACGATGGAAATTTGCCACTTTCATTTCAAGGACACGAGCGTCGCCTATCTTCAGGAGCTTCGTGAGGCGATTCAGCAGGCGGGGATGCGCTTTTATACCCTGCTTGCCGATTACGGCGACATTACAAATCCGGACGAAACGCGCCGTGAGGCAGATATGCAGTGGCTGCAGGGCTGGATCGATATCGCGTCCGCCGCAGGCGCAGAGCGGATCCGGGTTATCGGCGGGGATGCCGATCCCGGTGATGCCGAAGCACTCCGGCTGGCCGCCAGCCAGCTGCAGCGGCTGATCGATTACGCGGCGGATAAACAGGTCCGCATCGTAACGGAGAATTTTCATGCGATGACCTCCACGGCGGATAACTGCCTGGCACTGCTGGATGCGTGCGGCGCCGATCTTGGATTGACGTCGGACTTCGGTAATTTTAAAGGCGAGAACAAGCTGCAGGAATTGTCCCGGACCATCGCGCGAAGCGAATCCATCCACGCCAAAGCGCAGCAGGACGATCAGGGCAACCTGGATGATGCTGAATTTATTTCATGCATGGAGCGAGTAAAAGAACATCGGTACGAAGGACCGATTACGATCGTCTATGACGGTCCTGGCGATATGTGGGACGGCATTGACCGGGTAAGGGCATTGGTGACCCCTTACTTGGGCTGATTGGATTGATCTTAAAAGTACAGTTCCGGACGAAAACTGTGAATGAAAGCCAAAGAGCGATTTGCTGCGGGGATTGACCTGCGGCAGATCGCTTTTTGTTTGTGATTAATATATATCTGCGCCAGGCATCGAGCTAATCATTGGGGGGATCAGAATTTCAATGAAATGTTTATCATTTACAACAAAACAATGTTATGTTACATTATTGATGCATTCTAGGAACAACAAGGGATTTCAGAGGGAAAAGTTGTATTTGTCGATAAAGAGAACTCCTTATTGAACGAGGTGTCGAAAGAAAGGAGAAGGGAAATTCATCGGTTGAGATCAAAATTTCTAAAAAATCGCTAAAAATCACATTTTCTGACTAACTACAAAACAATGTTACGATCAAGTTTATATCGCTAAAATTCAGTTATAACGATTTCGAAAGCACCATTCCCATTCGAAAGGAAGAAAGTGATGTCCGCCAAACCAGCCTCTTCATCTCCATCGCTGCTGAGCAGCAGATTCGTGCAAGTGATTTTGATGTCCACTTTATTTCTGCAAATCGGCATCTGGGTCCGAAATATTGCGATCCTGCTGTATGTTAAAAAAATGACGCATGACGACGCCTTTGCCGTTTCGCTCATTTCGGTCGCCGAATACGCGCCGATTTTCGTCTTCTCGTTTATTGGAGGGACATTTGCCGACCGCTGGCGGCCTAAACGGACGATGGTAAGCTGTGATCTGCTCAGCGCTTTGTCGATCCTCGTGATCCTGCTCGCGATGGCATATGGATCCTGGAAAGTGGTCTTTTTTGCGACCTTCGTCTCGTCGATCTTGTCCCAATTTTCCCAGCCTGCGGGGTTAAAGCTTTTCAAGCTGCACGTTCCTGAGCAATTATTGCAAAAGGGCATGTCGGCTTATCAAACGCTGTTTGCGGTATTTATGATCTTAGGTCCCGTCGTCGGCATGTTCGTTTATCAACGATACGGCATCGAAACGGCGATCGGCATCATGGGCGTGGCCTTTCTGTTGTCGGCGGCATCGCTGGCATTCCTTCCGAGGGACCGGAAGGACGAAGGGGAGAGGGGAAAGTCACAGGTTCTCGAAGATATCAAGGCAGGGTTCCGGTACATCCGCTCGAGGCCCATCCTGCGCAAACTGGGAGGCGGTTTTTTCGCCGTTGGTCTTGGATTTGGTTTGATTCAACCGCTTGGCATCTTTCTGATCACGGAGCGTCTCGGCAGATCGGAAGCCGATTTGCAGTGGATGTCCCTGATCAATGGGGTGGCCATGATTATCGGGGGAGGGATCGCCATGGGGCTCGGCAGCAAATTATCGCCGCAGAAGCTGCTTGCCTTTAGTATGGCTGTCGTCGGTTTGACCGTAATCGGCATGGGCGTCTCCACCCATTACGGATTAACGCTTGGGCTGCAGTTTGTTAGCGGCTTGGTATTTCCTTGCATCAATATCGGCATCAACACGCTGATGATGAAAAATACGGAAGAGGCGTATATCGGAAGGGTCAACGGCA
Source organism: Paenibacillus sp. XY044 (assembly GCF_002257645.1). Taxonomy (GTDB): domain Bacteria; phylum Bacillota; class Bacilli; order Paenibacillales; family Paenibacillaceae; genus Paenibacillus_AQ. The sequence goes on from NZ_NQMO01000001.1 coordinate 1,630,614, forward strand.
TTTTGAGCCCGTTGTTTACCGGTTCGATGGTGATCTCGATGACGCTGTCGGGTGTCTTGAAGAATACGTTATCGCTAGTGACGGTGTTTGTTCTGGCGGGAGTATTCATTCTGCTTGGTGTTGCCGTGCTCGCACCTTTGATGAAATTGAAGGCCAGCGGCGCTCCCTTGGCTGGAACCTCGGAAAAGGCATAATTCAGCATGCCATGCTGTTCAAGCAGGGGACTCAGCAAGAAAAAAAGCTGCGCATTTCAGGAGAAGGGAACGGGGGTCAGTCCCCGGAACCCTTTCTGAAATGGCAGCTTTTTTTGAATACGACGTTATCTGGCGAGCCAGCCCCCGTCGACGCACAGCACGTGGCCGTTGACATAATCGGATGCCTGGGAAGCGAGGAATACGACGGGACCCTTCAAATCTTCGGGCGTGCCCCAGCGGCCTGCCGGAATCCGGTCGGTAATCGATTGCAGCCGCTGCTCGTCCGAACGGATCGGAGCCGTATTGTTCGTTTCCATATACCCAGGGGCAATGGCGTTGATCTGGATGCCTTTACCAGCCCACTCGTTGGCAAGCGCTTTGGTAATCCCGGCAACCGCATGCTTGGTGGCTGTGTAGCCTGGCACATTAATGCCTCCTTGAAAGGAGAGCATGGACGCAATATTGATGATTTTGCCGCTGCCGCGCTCGAGCATGTGGCGTCCGGCGAGCTGGCTGAGGAAGAACACCGAGTTCAGATTCAAATTGATCACGTCGTTCCAATCCTGGCGAGCATGGTCCACTGCCGGAGTCCGGCGGATGATGCCGGCGTTGTTCACCAGAATATCGATGCCGCCGAAAAAGCCTAGCGCCTGCGCGAACACCTGATCCAAAGCGCTCGTGTCACTTAAGTCGGCGGAAATTTGCTCAGCCTTCCCGCCCAGCTTGCGGATCGCTTCGACTGTCCGGTCGCTGTTGGTCGAAGAGATGCATACGACCGAGGCGCCGGCTTCCGCCAGGCCAACGGCCATGCCTTGTCCCAGGCCCCCGGACGTGCCGGTGACCAGGGCGATTTTACCCGTCAAATCAAACATGGTATATCAGTCCTTTGAATGGGATGGGTTGGATGCTTCAATGCGCTTCGGCCACTTCGAGACGGGCGCCGGCTTGGCGAATGGTGTCAGCGAATTCGGGGCTGCACCCCGAGTCGGTCAGGATCGCTTCAACTTCGTTCAACTTCGCAAACGTCAAGAGGGCGCTTTGTCCGAATTTGTGATGGTCCGCCACGGCGTAGCAGGTACGCGCGGTTTCGAGTAGCGCCCGTTTGATGTCCAGTAGCTCTCCGGTATAGATCGTTAGCCCGTCTTCAGGATGCAAGCCTGTTGCCGACAAAAACGCCTTATGAATATTCAGCCGCCGAACATAGGTGACCGCTTCCGGCCCCGCCAGCATGTTCCGCACGCGATAGCCTCCGGGGACAACAAGCCGGATGGCATCCTTGCGGGCAAGTTCCGATATGATGTGGACATCATTGGTGACGACGGTCAGCGGCTGATTGTCCAGCGCTTTGGCGATTTCGAGCGTCGTGCTGCCGCCGTCCAGGGCGATGACATCATTCGGTTCGATCCGCGAAAGGGCCAGGCGGGCAATTTCTTCCTTCTCCTGAGCGTGGCGGGCCAGCGGTTCTTTCGTGGACAGAATGCCGAGCTGGTCGCTTTGCGCCAGAATCGCTCCGCCATGTACCCGCTGAAGCAGTCCTTTGTCCTCCAGCTTGGCCAGATCCTCGCGGATCGTCTTGCCGGTAACGTTCAGCCGTTCACTCAGTTCGGCAACCGTCACCTCCTGTTTGGCCAGGAGCAGTTCCATGATGTTTTCATAGCGGCGTAAAGGGTTCATTGTTTATTCATCCATTCGTTCGAGTTTTCTCTTATTTTAATTCATCCATGCCGACAGGGTCCATATCTTCAAAGATCTGGTTCTCGCCGGCCATGCCCCAAATGAAGGTGTAGCTGTTCGTTCCGACGCCGCTATGGATAGACCAGCTTGGGGAGATGATGCCCTGTTCGTTCCGGACGACAAGGTGCCGAGTTTCCTGCGGTTCCCCCATGAAGTGGAAGACATTGCCGTCTTCCGGCATGTCAAAGTAGAAGTAAACCTCGGAGCGGCGATTATGCGTATGGCACGGCATCGTGTTCCACATGCTGCCCGGCTTCAAAAGCGTCATGCCCATCACCAACTGGCAGCTTTGTATTCCACCGGTATGGATGTAACGGTAGATGGTTCGTTCGTTGGAATTGGTCAGGCTGCCAAGGTTGTTAGGCGAAGCTTCACTGATAGCCGCCTTAACCGTCGGGTAGGCCTTGTGGGCAGGTGTGGAGTTCAAATAGTACTTAGCCGGATTCGCTTTGTCGCTGCTGCTGAATACCACTTCCTTGGCTCCGAGACCCACGTAGAGGCAGTCCTTCGAATCGAGGGAATAATCCGTACCGTCGACACTGATCGTGCCCGGTCCACCGACATTGATGATGCCGATTTCGCGGCGCTCAAGAAACGTATCGGCCCCCATCGTTTTTGGGTCAGCTTCCAGCTTGACGCTTTGGTTCACAGGAACTGCGCCGCCGACGATGAATCGGTCGACATGCGTGTAGTAGAGTGTGAGCTGATCTTCCACAAACATCGATTCGATCAAAAATTCCTGACGCAGGCGCGCAGTATCAAACGCTTTCACTTCTTGGGGATGAGATGCGTATCTAATTTCCATGTTCGTACCTCCAAAGGTTCATAATGGTTTGAATTAGTTCTATATTGTTCATTATAGTTCATTTATTTGGAATTTCAAGCATCTTTTGAAGCGGATACATTTCCACAATTGACCAGCCATTCGGCGATCTGATATGTTGGACTTGGAAGGTAAAACGATAAAATTTACGCTAATTCCAAAACTCCGGGAGGTGATGAGATTGTCGGAAGCATTCCATATCCGGCCGGCGGAAGCGGCGGATATCCCGTTTTTGTGGGAGATGCTGTACGCTTCCATGTATACGCCGGAAGGGGAGCCCCCTTTATCGCGCGATATCCTTTCGCGGCCTGAAATATCGAAGTACTTGGACGGCTTTGGAAGGGCGGGAGATATGGCTTTTATAGCTGTCTCTGATAAAGGTGAGCGATTGGGCTCGGTCACACTCCGATTGTTTGATGCGGAACATCCCGGATACGGGTACGTGGACGCGAATACGCCGGAGCTGGGTATGGCCATCCTGCCGGAACATCGGGGAAAGGGCATCGGAACCCGGCTCATAGAGCGGGCGTTCGAAGAGCTGGATGCTGCAGGAATTCCGGCCGTATCCTTAAGCGTAGACCCCAGAAACCGTGCGATGAGGCTGTATGAACGCTTCGGTTTCACGAAAGTCGGGATGTCGGGAACTTCGGTCACGATGAAGGCGCGGGTTCACCGCCCGGACATGAAGGGAACCGGGGTAGACACTACATATATGGAAAGTGGGGAACAACACATGAGCCAAAGCGTCAAGAGGCTGGACAAAGAAATGACGAAGCGGGTTCAACTGGACTATTTGCTGCATCTTCCTGAAGCCTATGAAAGCGAACCGGAAAAGGAATGGCCACTCATCCTTTTCCTGCACGGGGCGGGAGAACGCGGAAATGATGTGGAGCTGGTCAAGGTACACGGTATTCCTAAGATCGCGGAGCAAGATCCGGCGTTTCCGTTTATCGCCGTGTCTCCCCAATGTCCGGAGGATTTTTTCTGGGCGATGGAGGAAGACGCCTTGATGGCTCTCCTGGATGATGTACAGCATCAATATCGAGTAGACCCGAAGCGTGTTTATTTAACGGGGTTAAGTATGGGCGGCTATGGTTCATGGCATTTGGCTGCTATGTATCCTGGTAAGTGGGCTGCGGTGGTGCCGATTTGCGGGGGCCTGGAACCCAAATATGCCAAGCAGATCAAAGATATCCCGATCTGGGCGTTCCATGGGGCCAAGGATGATGTTGTTCCGCTGTCGGAATCCGAACAAATCGTGAAGGCGCTGGAAGAAATCGGCGGCAACGTGAAATTTACGGTATATCCGGACGCAAATCATAATTCCTGGACCGAGACTTACGCCAACAAAGAATTGTATGCCTGGCTGCTCAGCCACTCATTATCTTAAATAAAAAAAAGGATGGATAGGCCGGGGCGGTGCCTGGCTTATCCGTCCTTTTTTGTATGCCAACGTATTTTTCACCGATCAAGCGTCCGCTTACCGCATCCCAACCGAACTCGCTCATGATCATCGGTATGCCGGCGCCTCCGGCCCGGTCTAGTTCCGCTCGAAAGCAGCTTAATTACGGTTTGCGATGATTCGTCCCAAAAATAATTCTAAAGGTTATCCCTGAACCGAAAGGGGATCAGCCTCCGCCGTATAATTCATTAATACCAAAGAGATTGACCACAAAAAAAGGCGGGGTTATGATGCGCAAATCATGGTTTAAACGACTGTTGTTGTCCTACATGCCGGTATTTATCATTGTCGTCACCTTTATTTTCTTTATTTTCTTTCAACTGTTCAGCGAGCAAAGTCGAAGTGAGGCGCTGAATGCCAACAAGACGCTTTCCCTTCAGGCGATGCGGATCGTGGATACGTCGCTGAAAGTGATCGATAATATGATCGTCCTTGAGAGTATTAACAGCGAGCCGTTAAACAATTTTTTTCGGGCAGCTGGAGGCAGTGATCCTTATATCAACATCAGGGCCGTGCAGAAGCTCAAAGAACTGATTAATTACTACCCTTTGATCGATTCGATTTACCTGGTGCGCAATTCGGATGGATATGTGCTCAGTGACGCAACCAACGCCTACATTGGCTCGTATCCTGACCACACTTTTATAGAGGAATACCAAGTATCGAAAACTCCGAAGTGGACCGGTGGGCGCAGCTTTGAACAATTCAAAATGATCGGCGGCAAACAGGTGGTCAGCCTGGTGCGTGGATCTCCATATATGAAAAATGATCTCGGTATGATCGTGGTTAACGTCTCGGTGGATTCGCTCAACAAGTTGACGGAAGATATGTATGAATCGAAGGTCAGCTTTATCCAGGTAAACGATGCTTCCGGCCGACTTTTGTTCGGAAGTGAAGCGAAAGTAGAAAAATCCGAGCTCTTCTCGGAATATACCTCCGGCTACACCGGTTGGAAATATGGAAGCGGTCTCATCAACGGCGGATATGTCAATGCGGTTTCAGCGCTGTATAACCTGTGGTTTGCGGTAGGTCTCATTATGATCGCTGCCGGATTCATCTGGATGATCTATGTGACTCGGCGCAACGCCAAGCCGATTGAGCGGATTGCGGAGCGTTTCAGCGGCTATTCCCTGCCTGTAAGCGGCGCTGGTTTATGGAAAGGCAAGCCCGATGAGTTCGCTTTTATTGAGTCGGCATTCGACCATATCCTGGAGCAGTCCAGGACATATCAGGAGAGATACCAGGAAGATCTTCATCTTCGAACAAGATATTTGTTCCATCAACTGATCGAGGGACAAACCGAGATAAGCCTGGAAAAGTGGAGGGAGGAAGCCGTCAGGCTGAATCTGCCCGAGCCACTGGAGCGGTTTAGGCTGCTTATCATTGAAATGGACAAGTACGGAGAATTCTGCCGGAAGTATACGGCAGGTGACCAGAATTTGCTGAAATTCACCCTGCGGACGGTGGCGGGCGAGATTGCGATGAGACTGAATATTCGTATCTGGTCGGAATGGACGTCACCTTCCAGTCTAGCCGTCATTTGCTTTGAGCGGGAGGAGACAGACGATAGAGAAGGGGAGGTTTTGGCCCGTTTTGCAGCGCAAACGCTGAACTGGACCGAACAAAACTTGAAATTCACTGTTACGATTGGAAGCGGCGAGGGGATATACCGGATCCATGACCTGCCCAAGTCGTATAAAAGCGCAGTCGAAGCGCTCAAATACAAAATCGTCCTCGGGGAAAACCGACTGATCCGCAGCCAGGATATCGCCGGCACAAGCAATGCCGAAGTATACGCGCATCTGGGCGAAATTCGTTCGATCATTCAATCCTTCCGAATGCTGAATATCGGGTGGGAAGAGCTATACGAGGCGTGGTTTGGACAGTTGAAGGGCAGCCTTCTAACCAACGAAGAGATATTTAATCTGATGAATTATTTACTGTACAACGTCGGCCGGGAGCTTTCGGACATGAATAAAGAATTCTATCGGCGATGGGTTCAGGAAGGACTTCCCATGCTGACGGAAATGTTGGAGCACGGCAGTTCACTGGAGCAGCTGCGGTTTGAAATCAAGCAGGAGTTGTCCAGTCTGTTCGAATCCATGCGCCGGCATCAGGAAGGCAGGCAGTATACATCGATGATTCGGGATATCTGCAAACTGATCGAGCAGGACTATGCCAACCCGAACCTTTCCCTGGAGATGCTCGGTGACCGCTTTCAGTTGAATCCCAAATATATCAGCAAATTGTTCAAGGAGCACACCGGACAGAGGTTTGTCGATTTCCTTATCCATGTTCGGATGCGTGAAGCGGTAAGGCTGTTGTTGGAAACGGATGACTCGGTACAAGAGATCGCGGAGGGGGTCGGCTATACCCATGCCATCTCGTTTACGCGTGTTTTTAAACGAATTATGGGAGTGGCACCGGGCGAATACCGCAGCGATCAGCTTCGTAAAGCAAACGGGTGAAAACGGTTTGGTGGTGGAAAACGGTTAAGGCGGCGATTGGATCGCGGCCTTTTTCGTTTTGCCGTAAAGAGGCGAAAATGGTTAACCCGTATATTCTTGTTTCTTGTTGACCAGCGGATCAGCCGTTTACAATCGCATTACATTCCGCTGCATTCGAAAAAGGGTGCAGCGATTTCCGAATCATACCTTGGAAGGAGTTCATGCTGATGCGAAGTCCGCGCAACAAGCTGCAAACCGGTCCTGGACTACCCCATTCCGCTCAGGCCGGAGCAGCCATCCGCCACCGCCCGCAAACGACATGGGTCCGGATCAGGCGCCATTGGCAGCTGTATTTGGTTCTCCTGCTGCCTTTTCTTTACTTGATTGTGTTCAAATATGTCCCCATGGCGGGGATCGTGATCGCTTTCAAGGATTACAGCGTCATTAAAGGGATTTGGGGCAGCCCTTGGGTCGGGTTCAAATACTTTGAACAGTTTTTCGCATCTCCCAACTTCTGGCTCTACATCAAAAACACGCTCGGGATCAGCTTCTATGGTTTGGTCGTCGGCTTTCCGTCACCGATCATTCTGGCGCTCGCCTTGAACGAAATACGCGGTGGCTTGTTCAAGAAAAGCGTGCAGATGATATCCTACGCCCCCTATTTTATATCGACGGTTATCATGGTATCGATCATTATCGTCAATTTAACCCCCCATGTGGGCATGGTCAGCAAGCTGTTCGAAATGATGGGGATGACCCAAACGAATTTTATGGGTATGCCGGGGCTGTTCAAATCCATTTATGTCTGGTCCGATGTATGGCAGTACACCGGTTACGGGGCGATCATCTATATCGCTGCACTCGCCGGAGTGAATCCCGAACTGTATGAGTCGGCCAGAGTCGATGGAGCTTCCCGAATCCAGAAAATCATCAGCATCGATATCCCCAGCCTGATTCCGGTGTCGGTGATCATGCTGATTCTGAATCTAGGCAACATCATGAAACTCGGCTTCGAAAAAATCTATTTGATGCAAAACCCGCTCAATCTCGCCACTTCCGAAGTGATCTCCACCTATGTTTATAAGGTAGGACTGCTTGGTTCCAGTTTCAGCTTCTCGGCGGCCATCGGCTTCTTCAACTCGGTTGTGAATTTGATCCTGCTGATCGCCGTGAATTACATCGCCCGCAAGCTGTCGAGCAGCAGCCTGTGGTAAGACGCAGTAGAATCGGCGCGAAGGCTGGAACATGACTCATCAAATTGGTGTCCAAGGGGGGGACAAAATGTCCAAAGCAGCATCAACAACCATTCGGGAATCCAGGGGCGACCGCATTTTTGTCGCTATGGTCTATGCTTTTTTGACCTTGATTCTGATTATTGTGGCCGTGCCGCTGATCTACATCCTTAGCTCATCCATAAGCTCGCCGCAGGCCGTCGTATCCGGCAAAGTGTGGCTGTTCCCGGTTGATTTTACGCTGGATGGTTACAAGGCGGTGTTCCAGAACCCGCAGATCGGCGTCGGGTACATGAATTCCTTGTTCTATACGGTGGTCGGGACGGCGATCAACGTGACCTTGACGATCATGTTCGGATATCCGCTTGCCAAACGAACGCTGTACGGCCGCCATTTCTTTATGATTGTCCTGGTCATCACCATGATGTTCGACGGGGGCTTGATTCCGTACTATCTCGTCGTGAAGGATCTTCATCTGCTCGATACCCGATGGGCGATGATACTACCGGGAGCGATGGGGGTGATCCAGGTAATCGTTGCCCGCACCTTCTTCCAGACGACCATCCCGGAAGAGCTGTCCGAAGCGGCGGAGCTTGATGGATGCAGCGATATCCGATTCATTCTCAGCATCGTGCTGCCCCTGTCTAAACCGATCATCGCCGTTATGACGCTAATGTATGCCGTCGGCCATTGGAATGCGTATTTTGACGCCCTGATCTTTCTCAGGTCTCCGGACTTGTTTCCGCTGCAAATCATTCTGCGCAACGTCTTGATTCTGAACACGGTGGATCCGTCGATGATGGCCAATGTGGATCAGGTGCAAGCGCAGCAAGGACTGAAGGACCTGTTGAAATATTCGTTGATCGTGGTCGCGAGCGCTCCGGTGCTGATCATTTATCCTTTCGTCCAAAAGCACTTTGTCAAAGGAGTCATGATCGGTTCCCTGAAAGGATAGGCGGGGAGCCAGCTTAAGGGAGGTGGTGCGGTCCGCTATTACGGAAGAACCGGGTGCTTGGAGGATTTACAGGTTGTGACCAAGAATACCATGAAAAAGAATGGGGAGTTGTTTCGATGCGCAGAAGATGGACGAAGTCTTTAACCGCGGCGTTAACCTGTTTGTTAGCCTTGACGATGCTGCTGAGTGCCTGCGGGGGATCCGCTGATACGGGCAAGCCCGACGCTGCGGGTGAGCCGGGCGGGGAATCGCCTTCGGAACAAAGCGATTTGTTTACGGAGGTCGGCACCTATCCGATTGCGAAGCAGCCAATGACGATAAGAATGTTCGCGCCGCAGTTCCCGACCATCGAGAATATGGAAACCAACGCTTTTACCCAATACCTGGAGAAGAAAACGAACATCAAGATCGATTGGGATCTGGTTCCGAACAACGCCTTGAAGGACCGCAAACAGCTGATGCTGGCCAGTGGAGACTACCCTGAGGTCATCCTGCAGGGGGATCTCTCCAAGGAAGAACAAATGAAGTACGGCAAGCAAGGCGTGTTTATCCCGCTGAACGACCTGATCGAACAATACGCGCCGAATATTAAGAAAGCGATGCAGGATATCTCTTATATGAAGGATTCGATCACCGCCCCGGACGGGAATATCTACGCCCTTCCTCAAGTGAACGAATGTTATCATTGCGATAACGCGCTGAAGATGTGGATTAATAAGAAATGGCTCGATCAGTTGGGACTGTCCGTCCCTACCACCACAGAGGAGTTTTACAACGTCCTGAAAGCTTTTAAGGAAAAGGACCCGAACGGAAACGGCAAAGCCGATGAAATTCCACTCACAGGTTCGGATGAAATGTGGGCGGGCAACGTGTCGGCCTTCTTGATGAACTCCTTCATTTTGGATGATTATACCGAGAAGAACGCTGGCACCTTCCTGCGGGTCGCTGATGGCAAGGTTGACTTTACGGCCAATAAAGAGGAATGGAAACAGGGTCTAATCTACTTAAACAAACTGTACAAAGAGGGTTTGATTGATCCTGCCGCCTTTACGCAGAATGCCGACGCCGTTCAGCAAATGGCCAACCGGGAACCGGACAACGTCATGGGTGCATTGTCCACAGCGCTGATCAGCTACGCCTACAGCATGGATGACAAAGCGCCGCGGCATAAGGATTACGTCGTGGTACCGCCTCTGAAAGGACCCAATGGCGTTCAGCAAACCTTGAATTTTGCCGGTATTGGCAGTTCCCAGTTTGCCATTACGAATAAAGCGACCAAAGATCAGCAGATTGCCGCGATCCGCCTTGCAGACTACCTGTACACCGAAGAAGCGATCGTGCTGGAGGAGAACGGACCGGAAGACAAAGGCTGGCGGAAGGCAAAAGACGGAGAACTGGATATTAACGGACAGCAAGCGAAGTATACGACGATTCCGAAAACGGACAAAAAGCCGACGCATAATGACGGATGGGAACAGATCGGGCCATCGTTAAGAACTTATGCGTACCGGGCTTCCTGGACCGCACCGCAAGATCCGCTGGCATCGGACGGATACGGAACGCGGCTGAATCAGGTATCCAAGGAATATGAGCCATACCATTCCAAGGAGCAGTACCCAAATGGCGTATTTATCGCGCTGGAAGACGCGGAGATCGCGGCGCAAATCAAAACGACGCTGATCGATTACGTAAAGTCCAATATGGCTCAATTCATTACAGGATCCAAAGACATCAACAAGGAATGGGACGCCTACGTCAAGGGATTAGACGGACTCCAATTAACCCAATACCTTGACATCTATCAAAAAGCTTTGGATGCGAAAAAGTAAATGCTGAAGCGACAAGGGGTTCCCCGTTATCGGTTATGCCGAGAGGGGGACCTTTTTTCTTGCAGTCAGAAAATGGGCTGCTGGGTTATAAGATCGGCTCGTTCCGTGCCAGTTCCAGGCGCAAGCTCAGGGCATAAAAACGGAATTCGCTGGAAACTCTACTTCATATCATTGCGACTTTAAAACTACCCAGCTTATGTACATAAACCAGAAAAGGAGATCAGCAGCATGGACGAAAAACATAAGGCTATGGAGAACGGCACTTCGGTGACCGGTTCCGGAGATGCCGTTGACCGCCGCATGGCCCCGGGTGAAGACGAAATGTCCCTCACGACCCGTCAGGGCCATCCGGTGAAAAACAACCAGAACATCCGGACCGTGGGTACCCGCGGGCCGGCGACACTGGAAAACTATCAATTCATCGAGAAAATCACGCATTTTGACCGCGAGCGCATTCCGGAGCGTGTCGTGCATGCAAGAGGAGCGGGAGCGCACGGATACTTCGAGGCTTACGGCAAAGTCGGAGATGAGCCGGTATCCAAATATACACGGGCGAAATTGTTCCAGGAAGAGGGCAAAAAAACGCCGTTGTTCGTCCGCTTCTCCTCGGTCATCCACGGCGGTCATTCCCCGGAGACGCTGCGCGATCCGCGCGGTTTTGCCGTGAAATTTTACACCGAAGACGGAAATTGGGACCTGGTCGGGAACAACCTGAAAATTTTCTTTATCCGCGATGCCATCAAATTCCCCGACATGATCCATGCCTTCAAGCCGGACCCGGTCACGAACATCCAGGACAACGAACGGTTCTTCGATTTTTGCGCCAACTCGCCGGAAACGATGCATATGGTGACGTTCGTTCAATCCCCGTGGGGCATCCCGTCCAACTACCGGCAGATGCAGGGGTCCGGGGTCAATACCTATAAATGGGTAAATGCCGAAGGTGAAGCGGTATTGGTCAAGTATCATTGGGAGCCGAAGCAGGGTATTAAGAATTTGACCCAAGCGGAGGCGGAAGCTATTCAGGCCAAAAACTTCAACCATGCGACCCAGGACTTGTACGAAGCGATCGAACGCGGCGATTATCCGGAATGGGAGCTGTTCGTGCAAATTTTGAGCGACGATGACCATCCCGAGCTGGACTTCGACCCGCTGGATGATACCAAGCTGTGGCCGAAGGATCAGATCCCTTGGCATCCGGTCGGACGGATGGTGCTGAACAAAAATCCGCAAAATTATTTTGCCGAAGTGGAGCAGGCGGCATTTGGAACGGGCGTGCTCGTCGACGGGATGGATTTTTCCGATGATAAAATGCTTCAGGGACGGACGCTTTCTTATTCGGATACCCAACGCTACCGTGTTGGACCGAATTACCTGCAGCTCCCGATCAACGCGCCGAAAAAGCGGGTGGCCACCAATCAGCGCGACGGCCAGATGACGTATCATGTGGATACGGCGCCTGGGCAAAATCCCCATATCAACTACGAGCCGTCTTCGCTGAACGGTTTGAAGGAAGCTTCGCAGATCGATGCGGAGTACATGCCGCATGTGGAAGGCAAACTGATGCGGGCCAGCATTGAACGAACCAACGATTACAAACAGGCAGGGGAGACGTATCGGGCTTTTGACGATTTTGAGAAAAACGAGCTGATCAGCAATCTCGTAAACGGGCTTTCTTCCTGCAGTACGGTCATTCAGGAGAAGATGATCCATCATCTGACCCAGTGTGATGAGGAGTACGGCCGGCGCGTTGCCGAGGGGATCAAGCAGCATGGGCCGAGCAGTCACCATGGTCCGCTGGGCGCCACCCATACTCATGAGGCGGTGGATGAAGCCGAGCGGAAAGGGCACAGCACCGATTCGTATTAACAGCATCCATACATCTAAAAAAGCACGCAAACCTAAATGGTCTGCGTGCTTTTGTCTTCCCGGAATCTTTCTTTTGCATCGTATGCTTTCCGGGCTTGTTCGATCTGAGGATAATACTCGTTCAACCAATGGTTTAGATGACGCAGGTAGGGGATCAGGCTCTCTCCCAGCGGAGTCAGGGTGTATTCCACCACAGGCGGAACCTCCGGAAGAACGCTACGCTCGATAAGTCCGTCCCGCTCCAGCTGGCGGAGCGTTTGGGTCAGCATTTTTTGGGAAATGTCCGCGATGCTTCGCTGAAGCTGACCGTATCGTTTCGTGCCTTTCTCCAATACGAAAATGATGAGGACTGACCATTTATTCGAAACGATTTCCAATACACGCCGAGCCGTGCAGGACGTTACTGAAAATACGGGTTCCGCTGCTCTAATGTTTTCCATCATCCACCTCCTAACGCACCTTCGGGTTCGTGACGAACCGAAAAGTGCCTGCTTTCCACATTGTACTCACTGTATTAATCTATGTCTACCACCCCGAAACCTCTCCAGAATTTGGATGGGTAACAGGGGATCCCATATCCATTTCAAGGAGGCTATCTTAATGAATAAAAATCATCAACCTATTCGTGTCGGAATCATCGGTGCCGGTTTGAACGGTGCGTGGGGAGGGCGGGCGCACATTCCAGCGCTGAAGGCGCTGCCCGAATTTATGGTCACGGCCGTCGGTGCGTCGCGGCAGTCCAGCGCGGAAGCGAGCGCCAATCATTTCGGCATACGGCATGCCTTTTCCGATCCACTCGAGCTTGCCCTGCATCCGGAAGTCGATTTGGTTACCGTATCCGTCCGAGTTCCCGAGCATGACCGGCTGATTCGGGCGGCTCTTCAAGCCGGCAAGCATGTGTACAGCGAGTTCCCCCTTGGCCGCACGACCGCGGAATCGGCAAGATTGCTGCAGGCGGCCCAGGAACAAGGAGTGCGCCACTTCGTCGGGCTCCAGTCGCGGGCCAATCCCGTCGTTCGTTATGTCCGGGAGCTTCTGGCCGAAGGTTATGTCGGGGACGTGCTTGCCGTTCACGTCAATTATGCTGTGCCGGTGTATCCGATCCGTTCCAAGCAGATCGACCAGAGTCACGTTTATATGCTGGATGATGCGAACGGCGCCAATCAGCTGACGATCGCCGGCGGACATCTCCTGGATGGGATTATGTATCTCTTGGGTCCGTTCTCCGAAATTTCGGCCATATTGAAGACGCAAGCGCAGCAGGTGCTTGTGGAAGAAACGGGCGAAATGATCCACGCATCGGCACCAGACCATGTCGTCGTCAGCGGCAAGCTGCCCGGAGATGCAGTCTTCAGCAGCCAAATCCGCAACGCACACGCGGGAAACTTCTTGATCGAAATCAACGGTACGAAGGGGGATCTACAGATCCGTTCACGGCAAAACTTTATGTTCCAAATCGACGACCTGACCGTGCTTGGTACACAGGGGGACGGGGAGCTGAAGGAACTGCCGCTGCCCGACTATATCCTCCAGCCTCCGGTCGGGCTGATCGGAACCGCTGCTTACAATGTGGCGGGCATTTACCAGCAGATCCACCGGGATCTGGCGAATCACACGCATGAAGCTCCGGATTTTCAAACCGCGCTTGCGATTCACGAGCTGTTGGATCAGGTACGGAAGGCAGGGGAGACGGGAACCGTATTGACGATGAAGAAGACCGAAACCGTTTAAGGTTTCGGTCAGTGGAAGCGGAAGAACGGGGAAAGGCGGTAAACCGTCGCCAATTTCTCTCAGACGGCCGGTTTGTACATGCATTGGAGTCTTTTTGTTTGAGTTTCAGACCAGAGTGCTTTCCAACGGGCTTTGGACGATCTCGATCCCGAAATCGATCAGCTGCTCTGCGCCCATCAGGGTCAACAGCACCTTAGCCCTTTTTTTATGCTTGTCAATTTTTTTAATCAGCTTCTCCATTCCTTTTAATGGTCCAGCCTGCACCACAACGTTCGATTCCTCAAAATAAACTTTGGAATACTCGATCACCTCGCATTCGTTGATAAGGTTCAGTACTACCAACATTTCATCGCAGGGGATTTCTTTGAAAAATTGGGACTCGTCGACCAGATAATGTGGTACTTGATCTTGATTCAAACCATGCGAATAAAGCCTGATGCATTTATCTTTTTCATTTCGGTAATTCAGCGTTTGATATATGTAGGGATTTTCTTTCAATTGATAATAAATGGAGTAATTCATGTCGGCCTGAATGAACACATAACCCGGAAACAGCGTTTTAACGGTATGAACGATTTCGCTGCGTCTTTTTTCCGGGACCTTTCTTTTAGGAATGAGGCTGTACAGCAGGTCTCGTTCGAACTTGCGATCCAGCCATTTTTTGATGTTGGATTCATATCCTGTTTTGACAAACAGCGCATACCATGACATGTTGAAATCCTCCTTTACAAGTTCATGAAAATCATAGCAAAAACCGATTAAATTAATTGTCGAAATATGAGAATAAAGTCATAAAATATATCATCATAGCAAAAAAAATAATAGTTTACAGAAACTACAAAATATACTATTATAATTGGTAATTAATGACTTGTTTACATAAACTTATGTTCCGCTTAATCGGCGTTGCGGCGCGTTAAGAAGGCATAAGGGCCATATACACATCACTACGTTAAAGTGTTGGATGCTTGCGGATTCCTTTATTTTCAGAGGGTTCCCGCAGGCATTTTTGCGTTTTCCGGCAGAAGACCAGGGAGTGAAAGACAGGAGGAACGTTCATGGAGAATGCAGAGATGGATCAAAGCCGGGAGGTGCGGTTGAAACACCTGTTCAACAACAGGGACGGTCCTGAACAAGCCGCCCTGTATATGGTGCAAATGCGGGAGAACCTGCACCGCGAGCATGCTGCAGCTTTTCTTCATCCGGGTGAATGGGAATTTTTCGGCACGCTGAAGTTCGAACGAAGGATTCACAGCTATTTGGCTGGACGATACGCCGCGAAGAATGCCGTCTCGCTGCTTACGGGTGAACGCGATCTGCGTTCGATCCGGATCGAGCGGGGATGTTTCAATCAACCGGTGGTGATCGGATGGGCAAACGTCCAGGTCAGCATCACGCATGCCGGCAATGCCGCCGGCGCCGTTGCGTTTCATGAGGCTGTGCCGATGGGGATCGACATCGAAAGGGTATCCCTCTCGGCCATGGAGGTTCTGATGAACCAGGCTTCTCCCAGGGAGTTGGAGCTGATGCAGCCCATTCCACATTCCCTGGAACGTGTGCTGACGCTTTCATGGTCCGTTAAGGAAGCATTGTCCAAAGTGCTGAAAACGGGGCTGACGGTTCCAACCAAGCTGCTTGAGCTCAATCGGCTGGAAGCTTGTGACGGATATGTCATCTCCGGCTTTGCCAATTTCATGCAGTATGAAGCGGTTTCGACGTTTATGGGAAGCGATGTCTGTTCGATCGTTTATCCCAAAAGGCGGCCGCCCGACTTAGGTGTACTGCGGCATGCAGTGCAGCAGGCGTTTCAATATTCGTAGAGAGGATGTGGAGAGCTTATGTTAGCTTACGTGTTTCCGGGACAAGGAGCCCAGAAGAAAGGAATGGGGGGTGCCCTTTTTGACGAATTTCCGGAAATCGTTGCCGAAGCCGATCAGGTGCTGGGGTATTCCATTCGGGAATTATGCCTGGAAGACCCCGATTCCAAGCTGAACCAAACTGAGTATACCCAGCCCGCACTGTATACGGTCAACGCCCTGCATTATTACAAAAAAATAAAAGATACCGGCAGAAGGCCCGATTACGTCGCCGGACACAGTTTGGGAGAATACAATGCGCTACTTGCAGCCGGTGCCTTTGAATTTGCCGCCGGACTTCGGCTGGTGCAAATGCGAGGTGCGTTAATGAGCCGTGCCGCAGGCGGAGGAATGGCCGCCGTTATCGGGTTGAGCGAGGAGCAAATCCGTGAAGCTCTGCGGGCGAATCAACTGGAGAAAATTGATGTTGCAAACCTCAATAGCCCGAAGCAAATCGTCATTTCCGGCTCGAAAGCGGACGTAGAGCATGCCAGGCCATTGTTTGAGGGCATGAAGGATGTCATGATGTTCGTCCCGCTGCGGACGAGCGGCGCATTCCATTCGCGGTATATGCAGGAGTCCTCGAAGGAATTCGAGGCTTTTTTGCGCAGCTATTCATTCGGAGGCCTGGCCATACCGGTCATTTCAAACGTATACGCCAGACCCTACAGGGACGCGGATATCCGTGCCAATCTCGTCAAGCAAATCACGCATTCCGTAAAGTGGACCGAGAGCATCAGGTATTTGTGGGGACGAGGGGTTGAACAATTTGAGGAGATGGGACCGGGCAGGGTCTTGACCGATCTGATCGCCCGGATCCGGACGGAAGCTGAGCCACTCATCGTGGATGACAATGAACCTCTGAATGGCAATAAATCCTTGGATGATACAAGCGCTATTGTTTCTTTTCCCACCGTACCCGCCATAGAGTCACCACAGGATCATACCATGGATCAAGTGACCGACCGTTTGGCCGGCATTTCGGCCGTCTCCTTGGGGAGCAGTCAGTTCAAAAAGGATTACGGGTTGAAATACGCATATTGTACGGGAGCCATGTACCGCGGGATCGCTTCCAAAGAGATGGTCGTCCGCATGGGTAAAGCAGGCATGATGGGTTTTTTTGGAGCCGGCGGGTTGAAAATGCCCCAAATCGAGGAAGCCATCCACTATATCAAGGAACGTCTGGATCCGGACCAGGCCGCGTATGGACTTAACCTTGTCCACAATCCTTCGGAGCCTTGGGTTGAAGAACAGACCGTCGATTTGTTCCTGAAGCACGGTATTACCGTCGTTGAAGCCGCTGCGTTCATGAGCATTACACCGGCACTCGTGAAATACCGGGCAAAGGGACTCAAGAAGAACGCGGAAGGACAGGTGACGGCCTCCCATAAAATGATCGCTAAAGTGTCGCGGCCGGAGGTGGCCGAGCTTTTTTTGAGTCCGGCACCGGAGCGGATTGTCGGCAAGCTGCTGGAAGAGCGGAAAATTTCTCCGCAGGAGGCGGAGATGCTCCGGATAATTCCAGTGGCGGACGATATTTGCGCCGAAGCGGATTCCGGCGGGCATACCGACGGGGCGGTCGCGTACGCGCTGATGCCGGCCATGATCAAGCTGCGGGACGAAATGATGGACAAGTTCGGCTACCGGAAGCAGGTCCGAATCGGGGCAGCCGGCGGCATCGGAACGCCTGAGGCGGCGGCAGCGGCTTTTATGCTGGGCGCGGACTTTATCGTCACGGGTTCGATCAATCAATGTACGGTAGAAGCCGGTACAAGCGACGCCGTCAAAGACCTGCTGCAGCAGGCCAATGTCCAGGACACGGAATATGCGCCCGCAGGGGACATGTTTGAAATGGGGGCCAGGGTGCAGGTGCTGAAGAAAGGCCTCTTTTTTCCCGCACGCGCCAATAAACTGTATGACCTGTACCGGCAATTCAACTCGATTGATGAAATCGACGGCAAAACCAAGGCTCAAATTCAGGACAAGTATTTTAAGCAGTCCTTTGAGAGCATCTATGAAAAGCTGTGCGCGTCCTATCCACAGGTGGTGGAAAAGGCCCGGCAAAATCCCAAATTCAAGATGGCGCTTATTTTCCGCTGGTACTTCTCCTACACCACCCGCTTGGCGATCCAAGGCGACGAAGAGAATCGGGTGGACTACCAGATCCACTGCGGCCCGGCGCTCGGCGCTTTCAACCAGTGGGTCAAGGGAACGGCACTGGAGCGCTGGCAGAACAGGCATGTGGACCAAATCGCGGAGAAGCTGATGCTGGAGACGGCAGAGCTGCTGAACCGGAGATTGGCGCTGTTTGCCCGGACTCCTGCTGCAAACGAAGCTCAACCCTCAGGATTGGACCATGTACCCGCTGGAGCGGGACGATAGTGTAAGAAGATTTGGGAAGGCTGCACGGAATTCAACCTGAAATCATCGTAAGGCGGTAGTAACAAGGAAGAAGTTCAATCACAAGATCGAGCGAGGTGTACCTTGACATGGATAAAGATATCGCCATTATCGGCATGGCATGCCGTTTTCCGGGCGCGCAAAACTACGATGAATTTTGGGACAATTTGAAGGAAGGGCGTTCCAGCATCCAGGAAATTCCGAAGGAACGCTGGGATTGGCGGGAATATTGGGGCGACCCCCAGTCCGGAAAAAACAAAAGCAACAGCAAGTGGGGCGGGTTTATTCGTGATGCAGATGCCTTTGACCCAGCTTTTTTCGGCCTTTCCGCCCGCGAGGTCGAAGTCACGGATCCCCAGCAGCGAATCATGCTTGAGTTGTCGTGGGCGTGCCTGGAGGATGCCGGGGTGCGGCCGTCGGAGATTTCCGGCGAAAAAATCGGCGTTTACATGGGCGTCTTCAACTTCGATTACAAAGGGCTGCAGGAGAGCTCCAACCAAACGATTGAAACCTATCATTCGATCGGAACAGCCTCGGCGGTCATCGCCAACAGGATCTCTCATTATTTCAATCTGAAAGGTCCCAGCTTTCCGATCGACACCGCTTGTTCCAGCTCCTTCAACGCCATTCATGCCGCAGCGCAGTCGCTCCAGCTGGGCGAATGCCGTATGGCGCTTGCGGGCGGCGTCAGCCTGATCCTGACTCCGTCGCGCCATATTTCTTTCTCCAAGGCAGGCATGCTGTCTCCAACCGGTTCGTGCAAAACGTTCGATGACAGCGCAGACGGCTACGTACGCAGCGAAGGAGCTGGCGTCGTCCTGCTGAAACCGCTGAACCTGGCGGTCGCGGATGGCGATCCGATTTATGGCGTCCTGAAAGGAAGCGCTGTGAACCATAGCGGCAAAACCCACACGCTGACTTATCCGAATCCGGACGCACAGGCGGAAGTCATCGCTGAAGCCCACCGAAAAGCAGGAATTCCCGTTGAGAGCATCAGCTATATTGAAGCCCATGGTACGGGTACGCCGAAGGGGGATCCAATGGAATTCCGCGGACTGGTCCAAGCTTTTGAGAAGCTGCGGCCTGACCAGGATCCCGCAATTGAGACCCCGGGGAACTACTGCGGCCTTGGCTCCGTAAAAGCAAACATCGGACACTTGGAATCGGCTGCAGGCATCGCGGGTGTGATCAAAGTGCTGATGTCCATGAAGCATAAACAGCTCCCCGGACTGCACAATTTCAAAAAGCTCAATCACCGCATTTCGCTGGAGGGCACCCCTTTTTATATCGTAGATGGGCTTCGGCCCTGGGAGGCTCTAACCAGTGATACAGGCGAAGCTTATCCGAGGAGGGCAGGGATCAGCTCTTTCGGTTTCGGTGGAACCAACTCACATGTGGTGCTGGAGGAAGCTCCGCCCAAGAAGAGGTCGGTCAGCAGAAAACTGCCGTACTGCATGGTCTGTCTGTCGGGAAAAACCGAGGAAGCCCTGGACCGGAGACTCCGGGATCTTCTGCAGTGGCTGGAACGCCAGGATGAGGGATATACGCTAACCGACATCAGTGCCACACTCCTGCTTCAGCGGGAGCATTTTGGCAATCGGGGCACCTTTGTCGTTAGGGATATCCGTGAACTGCGGGAAAAAATCACCCAAGTGTTGGCCGGGAATGAAGCCGAAGGCTGGTTGACGGCAAAAGTACCCTCAAACAGACGCGAGGATACGCTGGCGCTCGAAACGCGGGGTGACGCATTAATAAGGGATCTCCGGGCTTTGAAAAAGAGCGATGCCGAGGAATATGAACGGAAGCTGCTGGAGATCGCTGATTTATATGTCCATGGTTACGAAGCGGACTGGAAGTCGATCTTTCCCGCTTCCGGATGGAAGCATGCCCATCTTCCAACGTATCCTTTCGCAAGAGAACGGTATTGGCTTCCCGAAGAGAACGAAGCGGCCGCTGGCGGAATGACTGCGGATGAGGGCATTCAGGTCCAAGCCATTCATCCGCTGCTTCATACCAATACTTCGGATTTAAGGGAGCAGCGCTACAGTGCCGCCTTTACCGGGCAGGAATTTTTCCTCGCGGATCACCTAGTGAACGGGGAACGGATTCTTCCCGGGGTAGCCTACTTGGAAATGGCGCGAGCGGCCGTGATCTGTGCTTCCGGAAGGGAACGTAATCACGAGGCGGCCGTATCGCTTCGGAACCTGGTTTGGTCCGTGCCGGTCAAAGCCGGTGCAGATCCGGTGCAGATTCATATTGGGCTTCATCCGGAAGGACATGATCAGGTGGCGTTCGAAATCTACAGCGAAAACGAAACGGACGCCGATGAAATTACGGTACATAGCCAAGGTACGGCTTATTTTGTTCAACCAGGTCCAGTGCCGTCCGCTCCCGTTCGGGAGCTCGCGGAACAAGCGCAGCCTTCCCGTTTCACCGCGGAACGCTGCTACGCTTACCTCCGCTCCGTAGGACTCGATTACGGACCCGCTCTTCGCGGCATTAATGCGGTGTACCCCGGTAAGGAGGATACGGAGCTGCTCGCGAAGCTGTCCCTCCCGCAGTCCCTTCGGGAAGGGAACAGTTCGTGGGTCCTGCATCCGGCCATGTTGGATTCCGCGCTGCAGGGGGGCGTTCTTCTCCTGAACGGATTTCTTCAGTCCCAAAAGGAAGAACCGCTAACTCCAGGCCAAATGTGGCTTCCTTTTGCCTTGGATGAGCTGTTGGTTTTGCAGCCGAGCCAGGATGATATGTGGGCCCGGATTCGGTACAGCAAGGACCATTACCCGCTTCATCAGGTGCATAAGGTTGATCTGGAGTGGATGGATGACGAGGGCAACGTCTGTGTAAGCATGAAAGGATTATCCTGGAGACAGTTAACCCGGCAGCAGGCAGCAACGTCTAAAGTAACGAACGAAACGTTCCCCGATTCCGGACTGATTCTCTTGGAACCGTATTGGAAAGAGGAGTCTGCTCCACGGCGAACCATGACAAACAGCTATCGGGAGCACCTGATCGTCCTATGCGGCTGTCCGGATGACTGGGCCGGGCGATTGTCTGACAGAATGGATACGGCGCGCATTCTGGATTGGCAAAATAACGCCGATAGATGGGATGAACGTTACCGCGATTATGCCGAGCGTTTGCTGAAGGAGCTGCAGCTTCAGATCGAAGATAAAGCGCCGGGACGCGTGCTTATTCAACTGATCTTCATGCGGAAAGACGCGGATTCGCTTTTGCAGGGCTTGGGCGGCATGCTGAAAACAGCTATTCTGGAAAACCCGAAGTTAACCGGGCAAATGATTGAAGTGGACCCGGATACACCGCCGGATAAGGCGATGGAATATATTGGGGCGAGCATGGATAACAGTCAGTTCCACGTCCGATATGTACACGGATCCCGTACAGTAATGGACTGGAAGCCGGTGAAGCCTCAAACGGAGTCCACGCCGAATCCGCAACCTTGGAAAAACGGTGGCGTTTACGTCATAACCGGTGGCATAGGAGGGCTCGGCTTTCACTTTGCCAAGGAAATCGGGGCGCGCGTAAAGGATGCCGTCGTGGTTCTGACCGGACGGTCCGCATTGAACGATCACATAAACATGATGCTGGAAGAACTGCGTTCGCAGGGGATACTCGTAGAGTATGTTCGGTCGGACATAACGGATAAGGACGAAGCCCATCGGCTCGTGCAAAAGGTTGTCCAGTCACACGGAACGATCAACGGTATCATCCACGCAGCGGGTTTGATCCGGGATAGCTACCTGATCCATAAAACCGTTGGCGAGCTGCATGACGTTCTGGCCCCGAAGGTGACGGGGCTGATCAATCTAGATGAGTCGAGCCGCGATGTGGACCTCGATTTTTTTGTGATGTTTTCTTCCGTTTTCGGTCCAATCGGGAATCCGGGCCAAGCCGATTACTGCGCGGCCAACGCCTTTATGGATGCATATGCAGAATATCGGGACATTCTTGTGAGCTCTGGCGAACGGAACGGACGTACTTTGTCGGTCAATTGGCCTTTATGGAAGGACGGCGGCATGCAGGTCACTGAGCCCATAGAACGCAGCATGCTCGCGGAGCTTGGCATGGCAGCGATGACAAGCGGAACGGGTATAGAGGCATTTTACCGAGCCTACACTGGTGGCGCGAATCAAGTCCTGGTCGTGGAGGGCAACCCGGGCTTATTCTACTCCCGGCTTATCCGCTTCGCCAAAGTTCCGGAAGAGGCGATTCCGGATCGGAATATGATCCAACCCGACAACGAAATACTGCCTTCCGATTCCTCTTCACCTGAATTGTTGCGGGAACAATCGGAGAGTTTGCTGAAACGACTCATTTCAGGCGTCCTGAAAACACCGGCCTCCCGAATCGATGCCGAAGCACCGATGGAGCAGTACGGGATTGATTCGATCATGACGACGCAATTGACCCGCGAGCTGGAAAAGACATTTGGCTCCTTGTCCAAAACGTTATTTTTTGAGTATCAAAATATCCATGAGCTGACAGGCTACTTCTTACGGGATCATCGGGATTCGCTGCTGAAGGCGCTTGGAGGAAGTGAGCGGACTTCGGCTTCAGGCCAAGCCGCGGAATCCAAGGTTCCGATCGATCTGGAGGATGGAGGGAAGGGATCTCTCCCAGCCAGCCGGCGCCGTTCAAGGTTTGTTTCGGAGGAAACTGCCAGAACGGCGGGAGCAGGCATCAGTGCCCCCGGTCGCTTTGAAGTCGCCGTGATCGGCGTAGCCGGACGATACCCTGGAGCGGGCAATGTCAGCGAATTCTGGGAAGTGCTTAAGAACGGAAAGGACTGCATCACAGAGATACCGGACGAACGTTGGGATTACCGTCAGTATTTTGACGAAGATCGGACGAAACCCGGGAAGGCCTACAGTAAATGGGGAGGCTTTATCGATGGGGTGGACTTGTTCGATCCGCTCTTTTTTCATATTTCTCCGCGCGAAGCCGAATTGATGGATCCGCAAGAACGCCTGTTTTTACAGTGCGTGTACGAAACGATGGAGGATGCCGGATACACCCGGGAAACTTTAGTGGATTCGGGAGCGGTCGGCGTCTACGTGGGATCCATGTATCAGGAATACCAATTGTACGGAGCACAGGAACAAGCGCATGGGCGTCAGATCGCGCTGCCTGGTCTGCCGGCGTCGATCGCCAACCGCGTGTCGTATTTTTGTAACTTCCATGGCCCAAGCCTGACGGTGGATACGATGTGCTCATCCTCGCTGACGGCTATTCATCTGGCGTGCCAGAGCTTGCTGTCGGGTGAAAGCGATGTCTGCTTTGCGGGCGGAGTTAACGTTTCCATCCATCCCAATAAGTATTTGTACCTTTCCCAAGGCCAGTTCATTTCCAGCAGGGGACGATGCGAAAGCTTCGGAGAGGGCGGAGAAGGTTACGTTCCGGGCGAAGGGGTCGGCGCCGTTCTCCTTAAGCCCCTGGCCAAAGCCGTCGAAGACGGAGATCAAATATATGGAGTCATCAAGGCAACGGCCATCAATCATGGGGGTAAAACGAACGGCTATACCGTCCCGAATCCGAATGCCCAAGCAGAGGTCATCGGGAAGGCGATCCGAAAAGCGGGCATACATCCCCGCGCGGTCAGCTATGTCGAAGCGCACGGAACCGGTACGGTGCTCGGCGATCCCATTGAAATAACCGGACTCCAGCAAGTATTTCGGCAGGCGACGGAGGACGCTCAATTTTGTGCCATCGGATCGGCCAAGTCGAATATCGGGCATTGCGAAAGCGCGGCAGGAATCGCCGGGTTGACCAAAGTTTTGCTTCAACTCAAGCATAAGCAAATCGTGCCTTCCCTGCACTCCTCTGTCCTTAATCCCAATATTGACTTTGAACGATCGGCGTTTTTCGTTCAACAGGAATTGGCCGAATGGACAAGACCGCTCCTGAATTTGGACGGACGCTTGACCGAATATCCCAGAATCGCCGGGATCTCCTCATTCGGGGCCGGGGGCTCCAATGCCCATCTGGTTATCGGGGAGTATATTCCTGCGTTTTCCGAAAACAATCAGAAGCCGGCGCATACAGCAGAACCGTTTATGATCGTGCTGTCCGCCAGGACCGAAGAGCAGCTGAAAGAGCAGGCACAAAGGCTGCTTCTGGATGTGGAAAGCCGGCTGTATGGTGATGATCGGCTGCTGGATATGGCTTACACGCTGCAAACCGGACGCGAAGCGATGGAGGAGCGGATGGCCCTGATCGTGAGAACGGTAGACGAGCTGAAGCAAAAACTGCGCGGATTTCTGGATGGTGATCATGACTCTGACGGGATCTATTACGGGCAGGTCAAGCGGAACAAGGATACGCTGCAGATTTTTATGCGGGACGAAGAGCTTCAGGAAGCCATCTGGAAATGGATGGAACGCAAAAAATATACCAAACTGATGAGCCTTTGGGTCAAGGGATTGCAAGTGGATTGGAACAAGCTGTACACGGAGTTTCGGCCAAGGAAAATGAGCCTGCCGACGTACCCGTTCGCACGGGAACGTTATTGGGTTCCTGGATTAATATCTCCAGATAATCTTCATCCGAGTGCTGCGAATTTCGATCACAACGGGCACCCTCCCGTAGATTCCCAGCGGGAGATCGGATTCTGGACTAAGCAATGGACGCCGGCTCCTCCGGAGAATGACGGCTACAAAGGGAAAGGAAAAGGCGTGGCTGTCATAGCGACATCCGAAACGATGGCTTTGGCCCGGCAAGTATCGGCCTGCATTGAGGGGGCGGTGCTTTTCGAAGTGGACACCGGCGAGCTGTCCCAGCCGCCAGAAGAGCGGGTGACATTCGAAGGAGTTATTGATCTGGCGGGCTGCAGCGCTTCCCTGCTTCGGCCGGGGGACTGGATGGAATGGGTTCAGCAGCAGGTTGAATCCCGGCAGCAGGATGGTCTTCGGATGTTATGCGTGACCCGCGGCCTGGAGTCCTTTCAAAATCCAGCCGTCAATCTTGCCGGCGCTGACCGTGCCGCGCTTTACCGCATGCTGCAGTATGAGTACAAAGGGCTCGTCTCCTGGCATATGGACGGAGACCCAGCCGCTTCCGAAGGTGAGCTGGCTGAACAAATCGCTGCAGAATATAAGTCGGGCAGCCTGGATACCGAGGTCTGCTACCGGAACGGAATCAGGTACCGGGCGTATCTTGGGGAATCCCCCGGCAGGAAGCGGGAAGCACCCGGCTCCGGCCGTGGTTCTTTTGCGTTCCCGAAAGAACGTGTGCTGTGGATTACCGGAGGTACCCGGGGTCTCGGTTACGCATGCGCCCGCCATTTTGTGCAGAAATACGGCGTAAGGAAGCTGGTGCTAACCGGCAGGGAACCGCTTCCTCCCCGGGAGGAGTGGCACCGGTATCTCGCCGAAGATTCGAGCATGGGACATAAAATCCGTGATTTGCTCGAACTTGAGTCACTGCAAGCGGAGGTGCATGTCCTGTCGGTGTCATTAACGGATGAAGCCGCATTGCAACATGCCGTGGATGACACGAAGCTCCGGGTCGGTCCCATCGGTGGCGTCATCCATTGCGCCGGGGTTGTCGACGTCCATAACCCCGCGTTTATCCGGAAATCGATTCAAGGAATCGAGAGGGTACTATCACCAAAAATGGATGGTCTCCAATCCTTATTTAATGTCATGAAAGGAGAGGAGCTTAGCTTTTTCGTCCTGTATTCTTCCGTTTCCGCGGCGATTCCGTCGCTGGCGGCTGGACAAAGCGATTACGCGGCGGCCAACGCCTTTATGGATTACTTTGCCGAATCCAAGCGGAACGAATGCCCGCTGGTCAGCATTCAATGGCCGAGCTGGAAGGAGACCGGCATGGGTGAAGTCAGGAACAAGGCTTACGAAGAGACCGGTCTCTGGAGCTTGTCCAATGTAGAGGGGATGCAGATGCTGGATTCGATATTGGCTGCGGATTTCGGAGCGGTTGTCCTTCCGGCGGTGGTGCGTCCGTCCGCGTGGAAACCCGATACGTTGCTGCGGTTCTCTTCCCCGAATGAGCGGGATGCGGAGCGTCGTAATCCTGGCATGATGACCAGCAGAAATCCGGTAAAGTCCGTGCGTACGGGAAACTTCGATAACCAGCAGCTGTATGTAACGTCTTGGCTGAAGGAGCTTCTTGCCGAAGAGCTCAAGATCGATTCCGCCAAGCTGGACACGGACACTTCGTTCCAGGATTACGGAGTAGATTCCGTCATGTTAGCCCAGCTTCTGCGGAGATTGAACGATCTGTTGAACGCAAACCTGGAGCCGACATTGCTGTTTGAGCATTCGCACATCGAAGGCCTTGCTGCTTGGCTCGTCAAGCATCATCCGAACCAAGCCATGTTAGCCGCCAGTCATTCGTTGACTGCGGATGCTGAGGCCTTTGGGTTGCCTCCTGAAGGCGATCGAGGCGTATTGACAGGATCTGCCCAGGCCAAGCAGGGATATGCAAATCATGAGGAGGATACCCGCGCTGCGGACTGGGATGGCTATCCGGTTCGAACAGGATCTCATCGAGCGGAGCCTGCAGCCACATCAGGTATCGCCGTGGTCGGCATGTCTTGCCGTTTTCCCGGGGGTGAATCGCTGGAGGAGTATTGGGACCTATTGAACGAGGGAAGATCAGCTATCCGCCGGATGCCGAACGAACGATGGGGTTATTCAAGCGGTTACGATGCAGGATGGCTTAACGATATTGAAGGCTTTGACGCTTCGTATTTTCTGATCCCGGAAGCCGATGCCAGAGCCATGGATCCTCAGGCTCGGATGCTGCTCGAGGAGAGCGTCAAGCTGATTTGCCATGCGGGATATACGCTGCAGGAAGTGAAGGGAAAACGGTACGGGGTTTATCTTGGGGCCAGAACGCAGCATTCCCCCGAGGCGTCGGCGCTGATGCAAGCACGCAACCCCATCGTTGCCGTAGGGCAAAATTATTTGGCGGCGAACATTTCGCAATTCCTCGATTTCAGGGGACCCAGCCTGGTTGTAGATACCGCCTGTTCGTCCGCTCTTGTTGGTTTGCATATGGCCGTTCAGGCGCTTAAAGACGGGGACATTCAAGGAGCGGTAGTCGGAGGTATTCATCTGTTAACGACCGATCAAGCCCATCGAATTTTTGATCAGCGCGGAATTTTGAATGCATCCGGGCAGTTCCATCTGTTTGACGGGCGATCCGCCGGCATCATTCCGGGAGAAGGGGCAGGCATGGTGCTGCTGAAAACGGTAGAGCAGGCTCTCGCGGACGGTGACCGGATCTATGCGGTCATCCAAGGCATCGCCGTCAACAATGACGGCCGGACCGCCGGACCGGCGGCTCCTAATCTCCAGGCCCAGCGGGAAGTTCTTGGGGAAGCCTTGGCCAAAAGCGCCAAAAAGGCGGAAGACATTACTTACATTGAAGTCAACGGGTCAGGTACCGAAGTGACCGATCTGCTCGAGCTGAAGACGATTCAATCGATTTACAGGGACGACTCCGAGGTGCCCTTGGCGCTGGGATCGATCAAGCCCAATATCGGCCACCCGCTGAGTGCGGAAGGCATCGCCGGCCTGATCAAGGTGGTCCTCATGCTCCATTACGAACGCATCGTTCCTTTCCTGTCCGGTCAACAACCGATGGCCCATTTCGACCTGCAAGCATCCCCGTTTTATTTCGAGAGGGAAGCCGCCACATGGGAGCGGAAATCGAGATTGGCGGCCCTGAACTGCTTCGCTGACGGAGGAACGAATGTCCACGTCATTTTGGAGGATGGCGCTGCCTGGTCTGAAGATCGTAAGGGGCGCGATCCGCTCCCGGATCCGGCTTGGGCAAGGTTACCAATGAGGCAAGATGCGGAGCGGGGTCTGACAATCCCCGACGAGAATCCGCCATCCGTCGAACCGCAGCTTATCTTTTGGGAAAGATTCGACTAGGGGGGAGCCAAGTGATACACGAACACTTTAATCTGTCTGCCCGCAACCCAATCATCGCGGGCCATCAAGCATTCGGGCAGCCTTTACTGCCGGGTTTGGCATATATTGACCTGATTTATCAGGCGTTTAACAAGCACGGCTTCTCCTTTCGGCAGCTGGAGCTGCGCAACCTGGCCATCCACAGGCCGCTGCTGATCAGCGGTTCAAAAGGCGTGAGGCTGGAATTGATTGCCGATCGCCAGATGGCCGGCATATGGGGGATTCGGCTCCAAGGGTACCAAGGGCATTCTTCCGGAGACCATTGGTCGCCCGGTGAAAGCCAATTATATGCCGAAGCTGAAATGCACCTGACGGAGGCGGCCGCTTTTATCAATGATCATTTGGATTTTAAACCGGATCGACACGCCGCACCTGCTGTAGTGCCGCTGGAGCGATTATACGGCGAGTACCGCGAGCAGCAGTTGGTCCACACCGGATGGATCAAAGCGGAGGGGATGCTTTACGAGCGGCCGGAATCCATGATCTTGGACGTTCGCGTCGCACCCGATGCCGAGCCGAGCGCGCGGCAGTTTTTGTTTCATCCTGCGCTTATCGACGGCAGCGGGGTGGGGGCAGCGAGATTCCTGGCACCTCCGGTATCCGATGAGCCGCGTTTGTATCTGCCCTTGTATTATGAATCATTTCGCGCCGTGGAGCCTCTGCAGCTGCAATGTCACACCCTTGTCCGGAAAGACTCGGTCGTCCGGCGGAACGAGCTGATCTCCTGGACGATGGAATTTTTCAATTCCCAAGGAAGCAAGGTGGCCGAGCTGCGAAATTTTACGGTCAAGCGGGTTCGCGAAGCCGGCCTGATCAGCGTTGATTCAAGACCGGAGTGGAACGGAAACGAGACTATCGAAGAAGCCGTATCCGGAACGGGTTACCCCTTAGCTTCGCGGGAGAGCGGCGGAACGCTTGGATCGATCGAACAGTTTCTGGTCGATATTCTGGCGGACAGGCTCGGTTTGGCTGGAGATCAGATCGATCGGCGTGCCGGGTACTACGAGCTTGGTCTGGACTCTTCGGGATTACTGGGGATGGTGAAGGCCATGGAGTCCAGGATTGGTACGCCTTTGTCGCCGACGTTGTTATTCGAACATACAACGATCCAGGAACTTGCCTCCTATTTGGAAGAACATTACCATGACATATTCATGCCGCCGGTACCGCCTGACGAGCAGGAACGGCAACATGATAGGAAGCCATCTGGCAAGAGAAGGATACAGCTGCCTATATCTGGTGCATCGAAGGGCTCGGGATCGGAGGGGGACATTGCCATCATCGGCATGGCCGGCCGGTATCCAATGGCAGAGAATATGCATGAATTCTGGTTGAACCTGCTGGACGGAAAAAACTGCGTGACGGAAATCCCCTCCTCGCGATGGGACCGAGAGAGCATGGGGCATATCAAATCCCCATCGGGAAAAGACATTTCCACATGGGGAGGGTTCATCGACGACCCGGATGCGTTTGATCCGAAGTTTTTTCGGATTTCCCCAAGGGAAGCGGAAACGATGGATCCCCAGGAACGCTTGTTTCTCGAGGTCTGCTGGGAGACGATGGAGGATGCGGGCTATACGCCCGACACGATCGTACCGCCGCACGGCATTAATGCCCGGCGCAGAGTCGGCGTATTTGCCGGTGTCATGCATAAGGATTATTCGCTCATCGGGGCGGATGCGATGTCACGTGGGGAGACTTTCCCGCTGTCGCTGCAGACCGGTCCGATTGCAAACCGGGTTTCGTTCTATTGCGATTTTCATGGACCGAGCATGACGGTCGATACGCTGTGCTCATCTTCATTGACCGCCGTCCATTTGGCCGTGGAAAGCCTGCGGCGGGGGGAAAGCGAGGTCGCGCTGGCCGGAGGGATCAATTTGTCGCTCCATCCGGCCAAGTACGTGACGTACGGACTGTGGGGGATGCATTCCAGCGACGGCCGGTGCAGGACGTTCGGCAAGGACGGGGACGGTTACGTCTCATCCGAAGGGGCAGGCGCAGTGCTGCTGAAGCCGCTGGGTAAAGCCATTGAAGACCGGGACCGCATTTATGCCGTTATCAAAGCCAGTTCGGTGAATCATGTCGGATCGGTAAGCGGGTTCACGGTTCCCGGGCCGGTCGCACAGGCGGAAGTTATTGCCGACTGCTTGTCGCAGGCCGGAATCGATCCGCGGACGATCGGATACATAGAAGCCCATGGCACAGGAACGTCGCTTGGGGATCCGATTGAGATGGAAGGCTTGATCCGCGCTTTCGGCGGCGATTCTCAGGATCGCCAATACTGCGCGATCGGGTCGGTCAAGTCCAACATCGGGCATGCGGAATCCGCGGCAGGTGTCATCGGCTTGCAGAAAGCCGCCCTGCAAATCTACCACAAAACGCTCGTTCCCTCCCTTCATGCGGAGGAGCTGAATCCTTATATTGATTTCGACCGATCTCCGTTTTATGTCCAGAACAAGACGGAGGCGTGGATGCAGCCTGTGGTGGAGCAAGACGGGCTACAAGTAACTTTGCCTAGACGCGCCGGCCTGAGCTCCTTTGGGGCAACAGGCTCCAACGCCCACCTTTTGCTGGAGGAATATGTGGGACCGTCCAGAAGCACTGCGCAGCAGGACAGAAATGAAAACCAGCGGGTAACGAGGGCGGCCGTACCATTATCAGCCAAAAATTCTGAACGGCTCAGGGCATATGCCGAGCGTATTCTGGATTACCTGCTGCAGGGCAAGAAAATCGGAAAGATTGAAGAACGAATTTCCGCTCAGCAACCGCTTGAAAATCGTGTTAAGGAACGGCTAGAAGCGGCATTGCGCGGATACCTGGCCCGCATCCTGTTTGTTCGTGATGATTTAATCGAAACCGGCATTCCGTGGGGAGACTACGGCATTGAGCCGGTTCACTTCGGGCTGCTGAAGGAAACGCTCCGCAATGAGCTTCATATCGAAATGGACGAATCCGAGTGGGGCCAGCGAAGCACGGTTTCTTCCGTCGCAGACTACCTGATAAACGAGTATGCTGAGCAAATTCAGGATACATACGGGGATGCTGGACTTGTTGGTGATGTGCTGCAGGAGGACCACACGGATCAGGACAACGTTTTCCTGCAGGATCTCGCCTATACGCTGCAGGTTGGACGGGTCTCCTTAGAGGAGCGGATTCTGTTCGTCGTTGATACGGTGGATGAACTTATTCAAAGTCTTCGGGCGTTTCTGGATGGGGACGAAGCGTGGCCGGGTATATTCAGGGGGCAAGTGAAACCAATTTCATCAGGTCCGGAAGCGTTCCGGAAGGAGGATATCTACTTATGGGAGCAAACCGGAGATATCGAACGCGTGGCAAACGCTTGGGTTCTCGGAACAGCTGTCGATTGGGCAGGGCTCTATGGGAACGATAAGCCTAACCGAATCAGCCTGCCTACGTACCCTTTTGCCAAGGAAAGGTACTGGATCCCGGTGGACATGACGGTTACGTCGGGTCCTCGGCAGACGATCCCGGTCACTAATACGATCGCACCCATCCACCCGCTGCTGCATAAAAACGTGTCTGTTTTCGGAGAGCAGCGGTTTGAGACACGGCTGTCAGGTGGGGAATTTTTTCTGACAGACCATAGGGTGCAAGGCAGCAAAGTTCTTCCTGGCGTCGCCTACCTGGAGATGGCACGGGCAGCCGCGATGTATTCCCTCGGGCGCTCAGCCCACAAGGAAGCTTCTCAAGGGATGCGGCTGAAAAACATCGCATGGATTCGGCCGTTTGTGGCGGACGATTCGGAAAACAAGCTGACCATCCGGTTGTTCGAGGATCACAGCGGCCGCATTTCTTTTGAAATCTATAGTGGCGGCGAGGGAGAGGGACGAGTCATCCATAGTTCCGGGCGAGCGGAAACGGATGAATCTGCGGCGAGTCCGCCTGCGCTGGACCTGGATCGGATCTTACAGGTTTGCAGAATCCAATCGCTTCCTTCTTCCAACCTTTACGAGAACTTCAGGCTCCTAGGCATGGAGTACGGTCAGACACACCAGGGCATCGACGTCATTCATGTCGGGGAGAGCCAAGTCCTTGCCAAGTTATTGCTGAAAAATGGGATGTCACCCGGTGAAAACGGGTACGTTTTGCATCCCGGCATGATGGACTCAGCGCTGCAGGCCACAATCGGGCTGCACAAGCTTTCGCGAACATCAAGCGGCCATCCTTCCAGCACTTCCAACCCGTTGATGCCGTTTGCACTCCAGGAAATGGAGTTATACGCACCATGCGAAGCTGAAATGTGGGCATGGATCCGGCAGAGAGAGGATTCTACGGTAACCACGCAAAGACTGGATATCGATTTATGCGATACCAGCGGCCGGGTGTGCGTGCGGATGAAAGGATTTTCGACCCGGGTTCTGGAAGGAGCGCTTGCCTCAAGGATATCCGATCCAAATGCAAAGGAAACGCAATTCAATCGGAACACGAAGGAAATGGAGGAGCGGTATCATGCCGATGAGGCGAGTCAATTCAACAGCGGATCCGACCCGCATGAAGAAGATGCCGATCATTTGCCGGAGAGTCTTGTAGGAAACGTCCATCTAATTCCGGTTTGGGATGAAGTCCCGGGAGGCACCATATCCGCTCTCACCCCTTCACCCCTTAAAGGAGGAATGTTAATTGTGGGGGGAGGTCGCCAAGCGGATCGCATCCGGCGTTATTTTCCAGATGCCCGCGTGCTGGTGCCCGCTGAGGAAGATTCGGTTTCCGCGATCAGCGCGAGGCTGGGGAACTTAAGCCGCATCGAACATGTCGTGTGGATCGCTCCAGAGTCTAAGTCCGGTTGGGCCGATTCTGAGGGTTGGATTCAAGCCCAGGAACAAGGGATTCTTCCTTTATTCCGATGGATTCAGGCATTCCTGGATCGGCGTTATGACGAACAGCCATTGCAGTGGACCATCATTACGACGGAAACCCTGCCGGTATCGGGCAAGGAGCAGGTTCAGCCCGCCCATGCGGGAGTTCACGGACTGGCAGGATCCATGGTGAAAGAATATGCGAACTGGTCCGTCCGGATTGCCGACCTCGAGAGTGAAAGCAACTGGCCGCTGGACACCCTGTTCTCGCTTTCGGCCGACCGTCGCGGCCACCCATGGGCTTACCGAAACGGGAAGTGGCATAAGCATTCGCTGATCCGGGTCCATGCTCCGGTACGGCCGGAAAGATCCCTGCTGCAAACCGGCGGGGTATATGTCGTCATCGGCGGTGCCGGTGGCATCGGAAGAGCTTTCAGTGAATATATGGTACGCACTTATCAGGCCCATATCGTATGGATCGGACGAAGACAGCTGGATGAAGGGATTCGGAGCGAAGCTGGCCGGCTCGCCGCATTTGGACCGGAGCCCGAGTACCTGTCAGCTGACGCATCCAGCGAGGATTCACTGTATGAAGCTTACTTGCATATAAAGGGGAAGCATGCGCGCATTAACGGCGTCATCCATTCCGCCATGGTTTTGAACGATCAGGAGCTTGCCGGAATGAGCGAAGAATCGTTTCGGGCCGCGCTCCGCGCCAAAGTGGATGTCAGCGTAAGGCTGGCAAAAGTGTTTGAAGAAGAACCGCTGGATTTCGTGCTGTTTTTCTCCTCCTTGATCAGCTTCATTAAAAATGCGAAACAAAGCCATTACGCATCGGGCAGCGCGTTCAAAGACGCATTCGCCCACCGGATGTCCCAGGAGTGGTCATGCCCGGTCAAAATCATGAACTGGGGTTACTGGAGCAGCCCGGAAGCTAATGCTTCCGAGGAGGTCAAGCAGCTGGAGCGCATCGGCATGGGATTGATCGAGCCGGCGGACGGGATGGAAGCGGTAGAGCTTCTGCTATCCGCTCCGTTCCGGCAAATGGCGATGATTCGAACGACTCGGGAACTTGTGGTGGAAGGCATGAGCACCGAAGATCGGGTGGAAGTGCTGCCGGATTCGGACAGCGGTTCCTTTTCGTGGTTGCAGCAGCTTCCGGACCGAAACCAAACCGTCTTGGATCTGGAGAAAGGTTTCGTTCTGGCAGGCGAAGCGGATGATGTGCTCGGATCCATGCTTCTGTCACGACTCGCATCCATGGGGATGTTCCATGACATAAGCGGCACTCGCGATGATTTTCAAAAGCGCACCCAAATTTCTCCTCGATATACCCGCTGGCTGGAGGAGAGCCTGGAAGCATTGACCAGGAAAGGGCGGCTGATCCGAGCCGGCGAGTCGTATCGCTTAGCGGAAGATGTTACGCAGAATCCGGATTTCGCGCGATCCGCTTGGGATGAGCATAAGAAACAGTGGGTGACCGATTCAAGCCTGAAACCTTGGATGAGCCTGGCCGAAACGATGCTGGAGGCACTCCCTGATATTTTAAGCGGTAAAATCCGTGCTACCGATATGATGTTCCCGAATTCCTCCATGCGCCGGGTGGAAGGAATCTATAAAAACAACCCTGTGGCAGACTACTTCAACGAGGTGCTGGCGGATTCGGCCGTGGCCATCCTCCATGAGATATGGCGCCGGGACCCGTCCTACAAAGTCAGGCTGATTGAAATCGGAGCGGGAACCGGAGGGACGAGCAGTCTGCTTTTCCGCAGGCTTCAGCCTTATCAGGACCGGATCGAGGAGTACTGTTACACGGATATTTCTAAAGCCTTTCTTCATCACGCGGAAAATGAGTATGGCCCTCATGTCTCCTATCTGACTTACGATTTATTCAATGTCGATGATCCCGGAACGGGATGGATGAACAAAAAAGGCAGGTTCGACATTGCCATCGCGGCCAACGTACTGCACGCGACGAGAAGCACGCGCCGGACGCTGCGACATGCCAAGGCGCTGCTGAAGAAAAACGGTCATCTTCTGATCAACGAACTTAGCAGCAGTCGTCTTCTCGCCCATCTGACCTTTGGGCTCCTTGAAGGCTGGTGGTTGTATGACGATCCGGAAATCCGGATACCGGGATGTCCAGGACTGTATCCTGAGTCATGGAAGTCAGCGCTGGAAAGCGAAGGGTATGGGCAGGTTGAGTTTCCGGCAGTGCATGCCCATTCCTTGGGACAGCAAATCATTGCCGCGGCAAGCGACGGCACGATTCGCATCAGAACGTCCGTGCATGGCGTGGACCGCAGCCGAACTGTAGGAAGAAAATCATTCTTGAGCGGAACTAGAAACGGTCCGCTGGCTGAATCCGGAAGATCTGACGTGATTCACGGACAAGAGTCGAAGCGTGTTAGAACAGAATCCGACGACCAGACCAGCGATGCTGCACGGACGATCCTCGCCGCTTCACAGCCATCTCAAGCCCATGACGAAGAGATGATTTCCCAGAGACTGGAGCAACATGTCAGGGAGGTGATCGTGGACAAGCTGTCCGAGGCGCTGAAGGTGCATTCGCAGGATATTGATCTGGATGAATCGTTTGCCGATTACGGACTTGACTCGATTATCGGAGTCCACCTCGTGCAAATTTTGAATCAGGCGCTAAACATCGAACTGGATACGACCACTTTATTTGATTACAGTTCGGTCCGACAGTTGACTACGTATATTTTGAAGGATCACCGGGAGGGTGCTGCCGGTACACTGGCAGAGATTTCGCCGCCTGCGTCTGCTTTGAATATTGGAGCGGAAGACGAACTTGAGGATTCTGGACAGGAGAGCTTCGGGTCGATGGACTATCCTACCTTGGAAAGCGAGCGGTTCGTTTCAGCGCAGGAAAGCGGAAATCCATTTGATGCGCAGGGATGGGAGGAGGAACGCGAACCGATCGCGATCATCGGAATGAGCGGCAGATTTGCCGGTTCGGCCGACGTAAACGAGCTGTGGGATCACTTATCCCGCGGCGAGGAGCTGATCGGCACCTCTCCTAGGTGGAAACTGTCCGACCACTATCCGCCGGGCTCGACATTCTGCGAGGCTGGGGGATTTGTGGACGACATCGATCAATTTGACCCTTTCTTTTTTAACATTAACGGACTGGAAGCCACCTACATGGATCCGCAGCAGCGGGTCTTTTTGGAGGAATGCTGGAAAGCGCTGGAGGACTCCGGATATGCAGGCACCCGCATTCAGGGAAGCCAGTGCGGCGTGTATGTCGGCTGCCTGGGTGGGTCCGGCGATTATTCGTCTCTGGCGGGAAGCGAGCGTCCGCCGCAGGCCTTTTGGGGAATGGCCGGGTCGGTCGTCCCTGCCAGAATCGCCTATTATCTGGATTTGAAAGGGCCCGCCATCGCCATTGACACGGCGTGCTCCAGCTCGCTGGTCGCCGTCCACCTGGCCTGCCAGGGCCTGAGGTCCGGGGAGACGGACATGGCATTAGCCGGGGGCGTATTCCTTCAGTCCACGCCTTGGTATTATTTGAGCACCAACAAGGCAGGGATGCTATCGGCTAAGGGGCACAGTTACACGTTCGACGAACGTGCCGACGGTTTCGTCCCCGGAGAGGGAGCCGGCGTTCTGGTCCTGAAGCGTCTAAAGGAGGCCTTGGCGGACGAGGACCGGATTTACGGGGTCATTCGGGGCAGCGGGCTCAATCAAGACGGGACGACCAACGGGATCACCGCGCCAAGCGCCCTGTCCCAGGAAAGGCTGGAGTGCGGCGTATATGACAAATACGACATCGACCCTTCGCATATTCAAGTCGTCGAAGCGCATGGCACCGGAACGAAACTGGGCGATCCAATCGAATACCAGGCGATTACGCGAGCTTTCCGCAAGTATACCGACCGAAGCGGCTACTGCGCGATCGGCTCGATCAAGACCAATATCGGGCATGCCGCGCACGCGGCGGGCGTGGCCGGCATCATCAAGATATTGCTCGCTTTAAAACACGGGCAAATTCCGCCAACGCTGAATTTCCACAAGGGCAATCCCGGCATTTCGTTCGGAGACAGCCCTTTCTACGTCAATACAAGCTTGAAAGAATGGACTCCGGAAGGGCAGCGCCCAAGGCTTGCCGCCGTCAGCTCGTTCGGTTTCAGCGGAACCAACGCCCATGTCGTCATCGAAGAGGCTATAGCTCCAAAGCGAGTATCGGCCAGTCGGCCGGGGCACCTGATCGCCTTGTCCGCGCGGACCTCTGAGCAGCTGCGTGAGCAGGTTCGACAGTTGACGGACTTCATGGCTGAGCACAAAGAAGCGCCGCTTGCCGACATCAGCTACACGCTGCTGCTGGGTAGAAAGCATTTGAACCACAGGTTTGCCTGCGTGGTCAAGTCGGAGGTTGAGCTACAATCGCTCCTTCATGGGTGGCTGTCAGATGGTTATCTGCAACAGCAAGTCTTTACGGCTTCGTTTCAGGAAAACGAACGCAGCGAGAGGCTCACTCTAAAAAGATACGGAAATCAATGCATCCATGAGCTGCAGGGCATCCATGAGCCGGACGAGTATATGGAACGCTTGACGGTCGTAGCAGAGCTTTTCGTTCAAGGCTATGTTCTGGATATTGAGGCTCTGTACCAAGGGACCGGGCATACTGTTGTCTCGCTTCCGTCGTATCCATTTGAAAAAGGAAGCTACTGGATTTCGGAATCTTCCAAGGAACGAGAAGCAGCGAGGACATTGCATCATCTCTCCGGATCTCCATCAGAACGCCACCCGCTGCTGCATGACAATGTGTCCGATTTGTCCGGCGTAAAATACCGTTCGATCATAACTGGAAATGAGGATTACCTGAACAAGCTCCAGGAAAAAGGGAGTTACCGTCTTCTTGGAGCAGCCTGCCTGGAAATGGCGAGAGCAGGTGCCGCGCTGTCGTCCAATAGTTTAAAACTGCCGGCTGAGGACATCGTTCTTCGGGACGTGGCATGGTCCAAACCGCTAGATCTGGTGCAGGATGGTGTCACCTTGGAACTGGAGCTGTTTGCCGAAGAGGACCAGACCTTCGCTTATGAAATTCGGGCACTGCCGCTGGCTGAGGGTGCACAGCCCGAGCCGGTCGTACTCAATCAAGGGTCGGTTCTTTGGGAGAAGATCCCGGAAGAACGCGCAGATCTTTCGGCGATTCAAGCCCGCTGTTCCATCCAAACCTGGACGAAACAGGAGTGGTACCGTTCATTTGAAACATCCGATATCCGCTATGCGCCTGAACAGCGGGTCATCGAGGGCGTATGGGCAGGAGACGGGAAGGCGCTGGCCAAAATTTCCGCGGACTACTTGCCGAATCACCAAGACCACCGAATGTTGATTCACCCCATCGTATTGGATCAAGCTCTTCAGCTAGCTTGCGCGATCGATTGGACTAGAGTGAATCCGCTGCGCGAACCGATTCGTTTCCGTGCGGCTTCTCTTCCGATCACCGCCGCAGAAATTCGAATCAAGGACACGGGTGACCGTGCCATGTGGGTGTACGTCTCGCTAAGCGGACAAGATGGCGGCTACAGTGAGACGCGGACTATAGAATTGGACCTGTATGATTCAAAGGGAACTCTGTGTGCGCGATTCGGTCATTTTACGGTGAAAATGCCCGAGCGCGATTTCCGTTCCGCCGTATCAATTTCAGAAATGGGAGAGATGAGATGATGAGCAGACCGACCCACGGGGATGGATCCGGCAAAACAGTACCATCCGCAGATATTCTACAACTCACCCCGTTTTATCAAGAAACGGACTTTCAGGCTATTGAGGTTAATGCGGCAGATGCTGCTTATGCGAAGCACATTCTGTTTATGTGCGGACTAGAACCTCTCTTCCAGGATCTCTGCCGCAGCAGGCTGCCTGAAACGCAGCAAATCGTTTTGGCATGCAGCCGCCCAGATCGGCCGGATCTGGATTTGATGGAAAATGCCGATCGGATGTTATTAGCAGTTCAGGATGCGATCAAAGACAAAGGCACAGGAAAAGTGTTGGTTCAGCTCGTCGTCCATTCAGCAGGAGAGCGCAAATTGCAGACGGGACTGTATGCCTTATTAAATACGGCTCGTCAGGAAAACCCCCGGATTGTCTCACAGCTGATCGAGATTGATGAAGGAGTGAACGAAACAGCATTTGTTCATTGGATCCTGGAAGCGAGGTCCACTGGCTGCTGCGAAAGACTCCGGATTCAATTCGGGTCTGTTAGCCGTTTGGGCTGGAGGGAAGAGAAGATGGATGAAAGGGGTGCAGTCACCCCTTGGAAAGACGGCGGAGTCTACCTGATTACCGGAGGCATGGGTGGACTCGGGCGCCAATTTGCAGCCGATATCTGCCGAAAGGCCAGCCGCCCTGTCGTCATCCTTTCGGGTCGCGCTCCCTTAGACGCGAATAAAGAAGAGCAGCTGGCATTTCTTAGGTCCATAGGGTCGAATGCCGAGTATATTCAAGCCGATATCGCGGACAAGGATCAGGTCGACGACCTGGTCCTGCTTCTGATACGCAAATACGGCGTTCTGAACGGAATCATCCACTGCGCGGGGGTCATCCAGGACGAATATATCATTAGGAAAACGGTTGAGGAAATGCACAGGGTGTTGTCCCCTAAAGTGACGGGGCTAACCCTGCTGGATCAAGCCACACAAGACGTTGCCTTGGACTTCCTGGTGCTGTGCTCCTCCATCGCCGGAAGCCTCGGCAACCCGGGACAGTCGGATTATGCACTGGCAAATGCCTACATGGATGCATACGCGGCCTACCGGAACCGGCTCGCTGCGGAAGGATTGAGATCCGGCCGGACGATTTCGATCAATTGGCCGCTCTGGAAAGATGGGGGAATGGAAGTCGCAAACCATACGGATGCCGGCAGGAACGGAAACCGGGGACTGACCGCCATGGAAACGTCGGACGGACTCGAGGTTCTATATTTCGGAATCGCGACCAAACATGATCAGATCATGACCTTATCCGGAGATATCGAACGCTGGAGGCATGAGCTGGTAGGAACGGCTGAAAGCTCGCGTCTTTCTGAATCCACTAGCTCCTTGGCGCGAACCGATGCAGCGCTTGCTCATTTAAACTCGGATTTGCTTAAGGAACGTACCGCCGAACAGCTTAAAGAGCTGTTCGGGAAAACAATCCAGGTACCGTCTTCCCGAATAAGCCTTCACGAACCGCTGGAGAGCTACGGCATCGATTCTTTGATCGTCAATCAAATGAATCGGCAGCTGGAGGAGATTTTTGGGGATCTGAGCAAAACCTTATTTTATGAATACATGACGCTGGGAGAGGTTGCGGATTATCTGTCATCGGCCCATACCGATGCATGCGTCCGCTGGAGCGGCTCCAAAAATGAGTCCGATCAGGAAACGACCACGCCGAACAAAGAGGCGGAGGAGCAAGCACAGAGCGTATTTCCGACTCTGGTATCCCGAAGAAAAAAACGTCAGGCAGCATCAGCCTTGCCTGGAACGCTGCAGCCGGATCCACCGGAACGACAGGAGGAGCCGGCAAATGAACCCATCGCTATCATCGGGATAAGCGGCCGTTATCCCCAGGCAGATGATATCCAACAATTCTGGAGCAATTTGATGGCTGGGAAGGACTGCATTACCGAAGTGCCTGTAGAGCGGTGGCCTTTAAACGGTTTTTACACGCCGGATCCCGGAACGGCTGTCGAAAGCGGCATGAGCTATAGCAAGTGGGGCGGTTTTTTGGAGGGATTTGCGGAGTTTGATCCGCTATTCTTTAACATTTCCCCGAAGGAGGCCATGATGATGGACCCGCAGGAGCGTTTGTTCCTGCAAGCCTGTTGGCATGCGCTGGAAGATGCCGGTTATACACGCGAGCTGCTGGCAGTCCGGCATCGCCGGCGGGTCGGCGTGTATGCCGGTATTACGAAAACGGGCCACGATTTATACGGGCCTGAGCTGAGAGAGAAGGGGGATACTGCCCATCCCTACACATCGTTCAGCTCCGTGGCAAATCGGGTGTCGTACTTCCTGAATGTCAACGGTCCGAGTATGCCGGTGGACACGATGTGTTCCTCCTCCTTGACGGCCATTCACGAAGCCTGCGAACATCTTCGGCGGGACGAGTGCGAGGTCGCCATTGCGGGAGGAGTGAACCTGTATCTTCATCCGTCAAGCTATTCCTTGTTAAGCGCGCAAAACATGCTGTCCATGGACGGAAAATGCCGCAGCTTCGGCGAAGGAGCCAGCGGTTTCGTACCTGGCGAAGGCGTCGGCGTCGTCATTTTGAAGCCCTTGTCACGCGCTGTGCGTGATCGGGATAACATCCAGGCCATCATCCGAAGCTCTAGCATCAATCACGGTGGCAAAACGAACGGTTATACCGTTCCAAGCCCGAAAGCTCAAGGCGAACTGATCCGGGCGGCTCTCGATAAAGCTGGCGTCGACGCCAGAACGATAACATACGTTGAAGCTCACGGAACCGGGACCGAACTGGGCGATCCCATCGAGATTACGGGTCTCAACCAGGCGTTTGCCATGGATACGCAGGATACCGGTTTCTGCGCAATCGGTTCGGCCAAATCCAACATCGGCCATTTGGAGGCGGCGGCCGGCATCGCCGGCTTGACCAAAATCGTTCTGCAGATGAAGCACCGGACGCTCGTTCCAAGCCTGCATGCTGCGCGGCTTAATCCCAATATTTCTTTTCAGAAGACGCCGTTTAAGGTGCAGCAGCATGTAGAGGAATGGCAAAGGCCGGAGATCGAAGCGGAAGGAAAAAAACGTATCCATCCACGCAGGGCAGGCATTTCCTCGTTTGGCGCCGGAGGATCCAACGCCCATACCATCTTGGAGGAGTATTTGCCGGAAAAACCGGAAGATCCACGGTTATCGGCGAGGCTACGAAAGCAGGTCATCATCGTCCTCTCCGCCAAAAATGAGGCCGGCCTAAAGATGAGAGTGCAGCAGCTGCTTAAGGCCGTCCACGGCGATTTCGCGCTTGAAGCCGATATCGGTGACATCGCTTATACGCTACAGGTAGGCAGAGAGGCTATGGAGGAACGGTTGGCTTTTCTGGCGAGTTCCATGGAAGATCTGCGGGTTACTTTGGAGGAGTTTGTCAGCGATCAGCCGCGAAGCCTACAGGACGGCTTATTCCGCGGGACCGTCATGGGGGCTTCCCGGTTAGAGGTGCAAACCGAATTCAACCGGAACATCGAGGCATGGGTTCGGGATGAACAGTTCGCGACTGTAGCGGAACTCTGGGTGCAGGGCGCCACGCTTGACTGGGAACGCTTGTACATGGACATGAATCCGCGCCGCATCAGCCTGCCGGGGTATCCATTTGCCAAGGAGCGATACTTCATCGGAGACCAGGCGAGACGCACGCCGATCGTCAATAATGAATCATCAACCGTTACGGTGAAGAGGACAATGGCTCAACCGTCCACAGGCTCAGGACGAAGAGCGGAGATGCTCGGTCTGCAAGAGGTGCAATGCCTTGAGCTGGACGTGAAGGAGCAGATTTCGGAAATTCTTCATCTGTCCGTGGAGCGGCTGAATCGCAGCGCCAATTTGGCGGATTTCGGCTTTGATTCGATCAGCCTGTCCCAACTGGCCGTCCGGCTCTCCGGACTGCTCGGGATTGAGCTTTCTCCGTCCGTCTTCTTCGGCCATTCCACGATTGATAAATTGGTGCATTACATGA
Source organism: Paenibacillus sp. XY044 (assembly GCF_002257645.1). Classification (GTDB taxonomy): domain Bacteria; phylum Bacillota; class Bacilli; order Paenibacillales; family Paenibacillaceae; genus Paenibacillus_AQ. The sequence continues at coordinate 1,673,627 of NZ_NQMO01000001.1, forward strand.
GCCGGGAGTTCCCGGACGTCATCGCTGAATTTTACAGGGAAGCTCCCGCAGCAGAAGGAGTACAGCCTATCCCGACGCGGATACGGACAATGGAGATTAACAGTGACGCAAAGGGACTGCCGCGTGCTTCTTTATCGTCGTCTGAAGATCATCCGGAACCCATCGCCATCATCGGCATGAGCGGCCGGTTTCCCGGAGCCAGGAACATCGAAGAAATGTGGTCCATCCTTGCCGAGGGGCGTATCGAGGTTTCGGAAATACCCGAGGATCGGTTTGACTGGCGCTCGTACTACAGCGATTCCGGCAGGGCGCAGGGATCCATGGACAGCAAATGGCTGGGATGTCTTCCCGGTGTTAAGGAGTTCGATCCCTTATTCTTCGATATCGCTCCGAAGGATGCGGAAACGATGGATCCGAGGCAGCGGCTTCTGCTGCAGGAATCGTGGAAAGCGTTGGAGCATGCTGGATATGGGGATGCCCAAATCAAGCAGGGACGTATCGGCATGTTCGTCGGTGCCGAGCAAGGGGATTATCAGCAGCTCCTGCATGAACAAGGAATTACTTCCAACCATAATGCGATCCTTGCGGCAAGATTATCCTATTTCCTGGATTTGAAAGGACCCGTGCTAACGGTCGATACCGCTTGTTCATCCGGCCTCGCCGCCGCACATCAAGCTTGCCTTAGCCTCCGCAGCGGCGAATGCGACACCGCTATTGCCGCGGGCGTGAATCTAATGCTTACTCCCGCTCCTTACTTGGCGATGAGCCAGGCCGGCATGCTCTCCAAAGACGGGAAATGCTTGACGTTCGATAAACGGGCGAACGGCTTGGTTCCCGGAGAGGCTGTAGCCGTTGTCGTGCTGAAAAGGCTCTCCAAAGCAGAAGAAGACGGTGACCCGATCCTGGGGGTCATCCGCGGCAGCGGAATCAATTACGATGGCAGAACCAACGGAATTACCGCGCCGAGTGCGGTTGCGCAGTCGGAACTGATCCAGTCGGTGTACGATCAAGCGGGAATCCATCCGGAACAGATCGAATATATCGTTTCGCACGGGACCGGGACCAAACTGGGGGATCCGGTCGAGGTAGGCGCGTTGCAGGAAGCATTTAGACGTTACACGGATCGAAAAGCCTTCTGTGCCATCTCATCCAACAAGCCTCATTTTGGACATACATTTGCCGCATCCGGACTGGTCAACCTGATTCATTTGGTTCAGGCTTTCCGTCATGAACTGATTCCCGGCAGCACACATTTGGAGCAGGGTAATGATTTTATACAATGGGAAAACAGTCCCGTATATGTCAGCAAGGACAGCACCCCCTGGCCGGAAACGGAATCCGGACGCTTGGGCGCAGTTAGCGCCTTCGGGATGAGCGGCACAAATGTTCATATGGTCGTTCAAAGCTACGCGTCAGACCCTGAGCCCGAACCAGGAGTGGAACCTTCCCATTTCCTGTTCGCCCTTTCTGCCAAAACGAAAGAAGCGCTGGAAGCCAAAGCCCATGAATTGGCGGAATGGCTGCAAAACGACTCCCTTACCGAACAGAATCTTGTGAACGTATGCTATACGCTGCTGACGGGAAGGCAACACTTCCAGCACAGAATGGCGGTTGTGGCCAGAAATGTGCAGGAAGCCATTTTCCTATTGGCAGGATCCGGCGGTAGAGACAGACAGGCGAACCGTTTTACGGGAAAAGTACCTGTTGATTTTGCCGGACAAAGCATGATCAGTCAATACGTATCCGACTTAACCCGCAGAGCTGCGGAACAGGAAGAACCAACGGATAAATATAAGGATGTCCTTTTGGCCTTGGCGGATCTCTACTGCCAGGGATATTCCGTTGATGGAACGAACCTTTATACCGGCTGCTCTCCGCGCCGAATCGAACTGCCGTCCTATCCATTCCAGAGGGAACAATATTGGGCTGCCCATCCGATATCGATGCCAACAACCCAAGAGCAAGGTTGGCTAAGCGTTCAGCCGCAAAGCGTACCCCTCCAAACGGAAACGATTGGAAGAGCGCATGAGATTGCCGAGTCGGGATATCGTTCGTCCCCGCTTCCTGAGGAAAGCGAGGTGCTGATGTCGTTCGAGGAGGTTTGGGCCCGGGAGGATCTTCCACATGACGGTTCATTATCTTGGAAGCCGCGTACGCTGCTCTGTTTCCTGAACGAAGATGAGCATAAACAGCAGCTATTAGCGATGGTCCGTGAACGGAGCCCAGAGACCCGCGTCATGTTTATTTCCCGCCACACCCCGGATACCGGGCTGTCAGTGGACGAACATACCTTAACTGTTACCGATCCGAAAGCGTATGCGGATGCGCTCGCCAATGTGAAAGAGCGATTCCCCGAAGTGGACTCCGTTCTGTACATGTGGGCAATGGAGAATCCGGCGTTGTCCTGCGATTATGCATCGATTGTTCATATCATTCAAGCCATGGCCTCAGCCCGCTTGAAACCGAAACAGCTGCTTCTTGCGGGGCGCTATTCCAATCCGCTGGAACGCTGCCACTTGGAATCATGGATTGGATTCGAGCGCTCGCTTGGGCAGGTCATGCAGGGCATACAGGTAACTACCGCAATATTCGCTGCGGATTCCGGCCGTGAAGAAAGACCACAGGCTTGGTCCCCACACATCTGGGATGAGCTTGGAGCCGGACTCGGGCAAAGCGTCCTGTACGAGGAGGGCGACCGCCGCGTTTGCCGGGTCCGCCCTTTGGCGCATCAAGAGCTAAGCGTCGATGGACCGAGCGTCAGCAGCTGGATCCGGGAGGGTGGCACGTACTTGATTACCGGCGGCTGCGGTGGGCTGGGATTACAGTTCGCGAAGCATGCGGGAGCTAGGCACGCCGTGAACCTGATTTTGACCGGCAGATCCCCACTTGAACCGGCCAAGCGGCCGGAGATTGACGCATTGGAGGCGCTTGGCTGCAGTGTTTATTATTTGCAAGCGGATCTTTGCGATATCGAGGCTATGCGGAACGGTTTAGATGAGGCGCGGCGCCGTTTTGGAAAAATAGATGGGGTTCTTCATGCGGCAGGCATCTCGGACAGCAGAAACATTCTGCAGAAAGACGCGGAAGCGTTTTTGCAAGTGCTGGCGCCCAAAATTTCCGGCACCCTGATTCTGGATGAGCTCCTGGAGTCCGATCCACCCGAATTCGTTACTTATTTTGGTTCTTCATCCGCCGTGCTGGGCGATTTCGGTGCCTGCGACTATGCGGTGGGCAACCGCTTTGAAATGGCCTATGCGCAGCATCGGTCCGATTCGGTAATCGGGAAAACGCGAATCATCAATTGGCCGTTATGGAAAGAGGGTGGCATGGGCTTTTACGATCCGGACAGCACAGATATGTATTTGCGAACCAGCGGGCTGCGTTTGCTCGAGACGGGAGAAGGATTGGATGCTTTTGACCGCATTCTCGCGTCGAAACCAACGCAGGTGCTGCTTCTTCCGGGCCGTCCAAGCCGGGTCCGCCGTTTTCTGGGCATTTCCGGGTCTGAGGGAGATCAGATACAGGAAACGCAACCGGCTTCCAATGCAACCATTCAGTTACCTCCGGACTCCCCGGCAGGAAAAGGACGCAAAAAAGAAATGAAGGGGTGGAGCATCGAGCAGTGTCTGGAGTGGGATATCAAGGAGAGGATCGTTGAACTGCTTCACATTCCTGTCCATCATCTCGATTCCGATGAAAACTGGGCCGACTTCGGCTTTGATTCCATCCATCTGGCCCAATTCGCCACTCGGCTCAGCGAGTATTACGGTCTCGACATTTCGCCGTCGATATTTTTCGGGCAGTCGACGATCGCTAAACTGACAGGCTATTTCATGGATGAATATGAAAAACCCATGGTGTCCTTCTATGCAGAAAGGGTGGATAGAGCGGCAGAGGCAGCCAAAGAGAACGAGGAACTGACTCTGCTTGTCTCCGGAATACGGGAGTCTGCGGCGAATTCGAGCAGTCGCTTGGCTGAACGCCCAAGCCCGATACAAGCTCCGGAAGCCGTGCAAGCCGAGGTTTCCCGACCAAGTGTGTCGGAAACCCTACATTCGGTGTCGGAAGCCGCAAGTAATCGGGCAGAGCCGATTGCAATCATAGGAATGAGCGGGCGATTCCCTGGAGCCAGAACGATCGATGACATGTGGACCATTTTGTCGGAAGGAAAATCGGCCGTTTCGGAGATGCCTCTGGACCGCTTTGACTGGCAGCAGCATACCCGCGAGGCCGAAGCAGCCGGAGACAAGGTCTTCTGCCGGTGGTCCGGAACGATTCCCGGAGCCGGCGAATTCGACCCCTTGTTCTTTGAAATTTCCCCCAAGGAGGCGGAATGGATCGATCCGCGCCAGCGTCTGATGCTGCAGGAAGCCTGGCGGGCGCTGGAGGATGCCGGATATGGGGAAGAACGGCTCAAGTCAAGCACGATCGGCATGTTCGTCGGCGTCGAGGAAGGCGACTATCATTTGTTGACTAAAGAACAGGGCAGCATCACTTCCAATCACAATGCGATCCTGGCAGCAAGATTATCCTACGTACTCAACCTGTCGGGGCCGAATATGGCGATTAACACCGCATGCTCTTCCGGGCTGGTGGCTGTGCATCAAGCCTGCATGAGCCTACGAAACGGGGAATGCGATACCGCCGTTGCCGCAGGCGTCAACTTGATGCTCACACCCGATGCCTACGATGGCATCAGCCATGCGGGCATCCTGTCGGAGGACGGAACATGCTACGCCTTTGATCAGCGGGCCAACGGTACCGTTCCGGGTGAAGCGGTGGCGGTGATCGTACTGAAACGCTTGTCGAAAGCAGTGGCCGATCGGGACCCGATCTATGCGGTGATCCGCGGAAGCGGCGTCAATTATGACGGAAAGACCAACGGCATCACGGCACCGAGCGAAACGGCTCAAGCGCGCTTGATTCGTGACGTCTACCGGCAGTATCAAATTGACCCGGAACGGATTGAGTATATCGTCACGCACGGCACCGGAACCAAGCTCGGGGACCCGGTCGAAATCAACGCATTAAATGAGGCGTTCCGGACCTTTACGGGCAAACGGCGGTATTGTGCGGTAACGTCAGCCAAAACCAATTTCGGACATACGTTTGCGGCCTCAGGCCTCGTCAGCCTGGTCAATCTAGTTATGGCTATGCGTCATGGCGTCATTCCAGCAAGCCTGAATTTCGAGCGTGAAAATGAGTACATCCGTTGGGACGGCAGTCCGTTTTACGTTAATGGGGCCAGACGGACATGGGAAGCCTCGAACGAGGGTACCCGGTTAGGTGCCGTCAGTGCCTTCGGCATGAGCGGGACCAATGCGCATATGGTGGTGGAAAGCTATCCGGAGGCGGCAAACCGGGCGGCAGCCGAAAATCCGCCGTATTACCTGCTTCTGCTGTCGGCCAAGACCAAAGAAGCACTGAAGACCCGAGCGGCGGACTTGACCGAGTACCTGGCTGCGGGGGATCGGTCCGATGAAGAGCTTAGGGAGATCAGCTACACCCTGCTTCAAGGGCGGCAGCATTTTCAATACCGGTCGGCTGTCGTGATCCGAGACTTGTCGGATGCCCAAAACGTGCTGCAGCAGTCCCTTCAGGGCGTGAACTCCCCTCATTACGTAGAGGGCAGGGTATCCCGCCAATTCACCGCTCAACGGGCATTGAACCAGTATGTCGATGAGCTGATGCGGCAAAGCCAAGGGCAATGGGGAGATGCGCAAACATACCGGGACACGCTGCTCGCTCTTGCGGATTTGTACTGTCAAGGCTATACCTTGGATGGAGATCGAATGTTTGGCGAGGAATCGCCGGGCATCGTCCATCTGCCAACCTACCCTTTTGCCCGTGAATATTATTGGGTGAAGGCGGCACAAGACCAAAGCGACGACAAGTCCACAGACGTGACGACTGGCCGTGGAAGGATCGATAAGCTTTCCATACAGGAAGATAGAGAGCCTACTCTGCCGAAGGATGAATTCTCCCCGAATGACGTTAGGCTCGAAACAGAACTGGAAGGTCAACTTCTTTCCAACGAAGTCGACCATCATGAAGAAACGGCGCTGGCGGCAGCGGCAGTCAACCATTTAAGAACGATCGTGGCCGAGGTCACCGGCATTCCATACGATCGGTTGGAGGATGAAGCCTCCTTTGAGGAAATCGGTCTCGATTCCTTGATGATCACCGGACTGAACGCCAAGGTCGAACAGTGGATCGGGACGCTGGAGTCCACCTTGTTCTACCAATATAACAATATCCAGCAGCTCGCCGGCTATTTGGCGGTTCATCACAAGAAGGCGGTGGAGTGCCTTCTTCCCGGTGTTTCCCAGTCCATGTCGATCCCTATCCCTGCTCCGGAAGACCGGATATTGGCCAAGCCTACCTTCCCAGTGGAGGAACCAACCGCGGCGCCATCTCACCGGGAAAGCCAAGATTCAGCAATTAAGTTCGAGGCACGTCCAGATGCCGGCGCCGTACCGGGGCTAAACCCAAGACCAACGGACGCACAGAAGGAAGCCATCGATATTGCCATCATCGGTTTGGCGGGTCGATATCCCCAGGCGGATACGCTGGATCAGTTTTGGACGAATCTTTATGAAGGAAAAGACTGCATCGAAGAAATTCCTGCAAACCGCTGGCCGTTAAAAGCTTTCTACGAGCCGGACCGGACCAAGGCGGTGGCGAATGGGCTGAGCTACAGCAAATGGGGAGGTTTCCTGGATCGGATCGAATATTTTGACCCGCTGTTTTTCAACATCTCGCCCCGGGATGCCATGTACATGGATCCGCAGGAAAGGCTGTTTCTGGAGACGGCCTGGGCGTGCGTGGAAGATGCCGGCTATACCCGCGATTCGCTGAGACAGGACGGTTACGGGAACCAGATCGGCGTATTCGTGGGGGCCACGTTTAACAATTACCAGCTCTATATGGCTGATGCCGCGAACAAAGCCAATCAGGAGGAGTATCTCGCAACGAGCCAAATGTTTTCGATCGCCAATAGAGTCTCCTACGTGATGAACTTTACCGGACCGAGTCTCACGGTGGATACCGCCTGCTCCTCATCCCTGTATGCCGTGCATCTGGCCTGCGATAGTATCCGAAACGGCCAATCGCGGATGGCCATTGCCGGCGGCGTGAATTTGTCGCTTCATCCGAGCAAATACGTGACGCTCTGCCAGGGACAATTCAATGCGTCGGATGGACGCTGCCGGGCATTTGCCGAAGGGGGTACCGGCTATGTTCCGTCCGAAGCGGTCGGCGCCGTCCTGCTGAAACCGCTGGATGAAGCAATCCGGGATCATGACCAAATCTATGGGGTGATCAAAGGAACCGCCGTCAGTCACGCGGGCAAAACCAACGGATATACCGTTCCCAGCCCGGTTTCCCAGTCTCAGGCAATCGACAAAGCGCTGGGGCAGAGCGGAATTCATCCGCGAACCGTCAGCTGCATCGAAGCCCACGGCACGGGGACGGCGCTCGGCGACCCGATCGAAGTGAAGGGACTGACCGACGTTTTCACAAGGTATACCGATGCAAAAGGTTACTGTTCCATCTCGTCGGTAAAATCGAACATCGGGCATGCCGAAGCGGCCGCCGGGATTGCGCAATTAACCAAAGTGCTGCTTCAGATGAAGCACCGGACGCTTGTTCGCAATGTGATGCACGCCGGACTGAATCCCAACATCGATTTTGGTCGGACGCCTTTTACCGTCCAGACGGCAACCGCTCCATGGGAGCGACCGGTCATTGACGGCAGGGAATACCCGCGCAGATCCGGCATTTCTTCGTTTGGAGCGGGTGGCGCAAATGCGCACGTCATCGTGGAAGAATACAACGCCGATCCGCAGGATAACCGTAACGTTAATGGAACCGGTAACCGAACCTTGATTCTGTTGTCCGCCAAAAACGAGGACCGGGTCAAGGCCCAAGCGGAGCGGCTGCTGTCCTCGATACGCCGCGGGCAGTGGACCGATGAACAGCTGCCGGACCTTGCTTACACCCTTCAAGTCGGGCGCGAGGCGATGGAGGAAAGGTTGGGCATAAGCGCACAAAGCCTTGAGGAGCTTGAGAAGAAGCTCGATGCTTTTATGGAAGGAAGAGGGCTCGGCAAAGACTACATTCGGGGACAGGCTAAACGGAATAAAGAGATCGTGTCCGTCATTGAGGCAGACGCCGACTTTCAGGAGACTGTGCTGAAATGGATGGAACGGGAAAAATACGATCAGTTATTGGGACTGTGGGTCAAAGGACTGAATGTGGATTGGGGCCTCCTTTACGGGGAACGTAAGCCATTCCGCATCAGCCTGCCAACGTATCCTTTTGCAGGTGAACCATATTGGGTTCCCGAGATGGATAACTCATCCGTGCCTCGAGTTGAACAGACGGCATCTAGCGGTCCCCGGTCAGCTGTTCTTCATCCGCTCTTGCACCGCAACACTTCGGACATATCGGGCGTCCGATTCAGTTCCACGTTCGACGGGACGGAATTTTTCCTGGCGGATCATGTGGTGAAGGGAAAACCGGTCCTTCCGGGCGTCGCTTATTTGGAGATGGCGATCGAGGCCGTGACACAAGCGATACCGGAAGCCGGCGTTCAGCACGGGCATCCCGATATCCGGTTGAAAAACGTGGTATGGGCCCGGCCGATCGCGATAGAGGAAACGCCTGTGGAAGTCCATGTGGATCTGCTGCAGGATGATCACGGCGAGATTGCCTATGAAGTTTATACCGTCCAACATCATGCGGATGAGCAAGCGGAAATGATCCTGCACAGCCAGGGTTCCGCGACCATCGGCATCTGTGGCGAGCGCCCGGCGATCGACTTACAGAAAGCCCGTTCCCGCTGCCGTCCCGATCCGATCCCGGCCGAAGAGCTTTATGCGCTGTACGGCAGCATGGGGATCCAGTACGGTCCGGCACATCAAGGAATTCGGGGTTTATGGACGGGAGACGGGCAGGTCGTTGCAGAAATCGCGCTTCCTGAGGTACTGGCGGAAACAAAAGCGGATTTCTTGCTTCATCCAAGCCTGCTCGATTCCGCGCTTCAGGCGACCCTCGGCTTTGTGTTGGGGCCGGACCGGAAGGCCGAAGGAGAGACAAAACCCGGTCTTCCGTTCGCCCTGCAAGAACTGGAAGTCTATGGTCGCTGCCCCGCAGCGGTGTGGGCGGTGATCCGATATAGCGAAGACCACAAGCCTAACAGCCCGGTTCAACGGGTGGATATTGATGTATGCGATGAGAACGGGACGGTCATGGTGCGCATGGAAGGATTTTCCACCAGGGTGTTGGAGGCGACCCCGGCTGTTAAAGAACCGGAGGACGATGCTGGCGTGCTGTTGTTTGAGCCCGTTTATTCGGAGAGTCCGGCGCCTTTGTATGGAGGGATGCCGTCTTATGCCAGCCGCTTAGTGTTTCTGTGCGATTTGGAAGAAGCCCCCGCCATCGGAATAAACTCCACAGAGTCGGCAGTTCCTACCCGGTGTGTCGCAATGAACAGCGCGACCGGAAACATGGCGGAGCGTTATGCTTCATACGCGGAAACCGTGTTCACCGAGATCCGGAGCGTTTTACGTCAGAAACCGAAGGATCGGGTTCTCATCCAGGTGGTGATGTCGGGCCGCGAGGAGCATCGGTATCTCGCAGGACTTGGCGGTTTATTGAAAGCCGCACAGTCGGAGAGCTCCAAGCTGGTGGGCCAGGTGATTGAGCTTGATCGCATCGATTCCGGTTTTATCAATCGATTGGACGAGTGCGCGATGTGTCCGGCCGATTCCCGTATCCGCTATGCGGACGGCAAACGCTGGACAGCGGAATGGAGCGAGCTTGTGGGCAAATCAGATATGCTAGCGCTACCATGGAAAGATCAGGGCGTATACTTGATCACCGGCGGCACAGGCGCCTTGGGATTGATCTTTGCCCGGGAAATCGCTAGTCAGGTTCAATCGCCAACTTTGATCCTCACCGGCCGTTCGCCGCAATCCACTGCCGTGGATCAAGCCATGCGCGATTTAAGCGACGCCGGAGCCCAAGTGATATACAAGCAGGCGGACATGGCGGACCGTGAGCAAACGGCGGACCTGCTCCGGTGGGCAGCGGAACGGTATGGAACGATTAACGGGATCATTCATGCGGCGGGCATCATCCGGGATAATTTGATCGTCAACAAAGAAGTCGACGAACTGCAGGGCGTGCTGTCGGCGAAAGTCGCAGGCCTTGTTAACTTGGACGAAGCCAGCCGCGACCAGCCGCTGGACGTTCTGATTGCGTTCTCCTCCGTGGCCGGAGCCACGGGCAATCCAGGGCAAGCCGATTACTCGGCAGCCAACGCTTTTATGGATGCCTATGCCGTCTACAGAAACCATTTGGCCCAAGCGGGACAGCGGCATGGACGCATGCTGTCGGTCAATTGGCCGCTGTGGAAGGAAGGCGGCATGTCCGTGGACGAGGATGTCGTAAAAATCATGCGCCAAACGTTGGGCACCTGGCCGATGGAAACCGGGGATGGAATCCGGGCCCTGTATCAAGGAATGGCTGCGGGAGCGGATCAGGTTGTAGCCATGGCCGGGCTCGGTTCGAAAATCCGTGCCAGAATGCTGCCATCGAATCCGTCGCCTTCAGCAGTACAAGTACAGGATGCCGATATACCATCCAGGGAAACAGGCGCGGATACGTTGGAACAGACATACGCCGTGCTGCGGGAATGTGTTTCCCATCTCCTCAAAGTCAAAGAGGAAGATATCGACGCCGATTCCGAGTTCAGCGATTACGGATTCGACTCCATTTCCCTGACCCAATTGGCCAATTTGCTGAATGAAAAGTACCAGTTGGAGCTTACGCCCACGCTGTTCTTTGAGTACACGACGCTGGGCGGTTTTGCGGAATACTTGATGGACCGACATGCCGATGCATTTTCGGATCGCGCCGCTCCGGAAACCAGCCAAGCTGCGGCTCATGGATCTGCAAACGTCCGTTTTGCTGACGAAAAGGATTCAGAGGATGCCCTGCCGAATGCGGCAGGGCGCACGATCCCTGTTAAGCCAAGGGGCGGATATCCCAGGCGATCCCGTGCCCCGTTGAGCGGAAAATCCGTAACAGATTCAGGACAAGGCAATTTAACCGAGCCACCGGAACCCCCAGTTGTGAAGATGCTTTCCGAGCCGGAGCCGGTTGCGATTGTCGGTGTCAGCGGTGTCTTCCCTGGCGCAAAGAACATCCATGAATTTTGGACGAATATATTAGACGGCAAGAACACCATCACCGAAATTCCCACGGATCGATGGGACTGGCGGGATTATGCCGGCGAATCCGCGGTGGAAGGAACGGCAACCAGCGTGAAATGGGGAGGCTTTATCGATGGGGTCAAAAATTTTGATCCCTTGTTCTTCGGTATTTCGCCAAGGGAAGCGGAACTGATGGATCCGCAGCAAAGGCTGCTGCTGATGGAAGCCTGGAAGGCTGTGGAAGACGCGGGAATCGCAGTGCAGCGGCTATCCGATCATAGTACGGGCGTCTTTGTCGCCGCCGGTCCAGGGGACTATATGAGCATGACGGGCATCGAACAAGGGAATCCGCAAGCCATGACCGGCGTCGTTCCTTCCCTGATTCCGAACCGGATTTCCTATGCGCTGAATCTGCACGGACCAAGCGAATATTATGAAACGGCATGTTCGTCCACGCTGGTGGCCCTCCATCGTGCCGTTCGCTCCATTCAGGGCGGGGAATGCGATCAGGCGATTGTAGGCGCCGTGAATCTGTTGATTTCACCCGATCCGTTTGTCGGGTTTGAATCGATGGGATATTTAAGCCCGGAGGGACGGGCATCATCATTTCAGCCGGATGCGAACGGATTCGTCCGCAGCGAAGGGGTTGGTGCCGTCATGCTGAAACCTCTGTCCCGTGCTATAGCGGACCGGCACGAAATTTACGCCGTTATTCGAGGGACGGGCATATCCCATGGCGGCAAAGGCATGTCGCTGACATCGCCCAATGCCCAAGGGATGAAGACGGCTATGAAGCAAGCTTTCCGTCAGTCCGGTATCGATCCGAGGACGGTTTCGTACATCGAAGCACATGGGATTGCGTCTCCCATGGCAGACGGAGTCGAAATCCATTCCCTCAAAACAGGTTATCTCGAGATGGCGGAAGAAATCTCCTCCAAACCGTGGGATGATCCGTGCTATGTCGGTTCGCTTAAGCCGTTAATCGGACACTGCGAGGTCGCTTCAGGAATGGCCTCTCTCATCAAAGTGCTCTGCGCTTTCCGACATAAGGTGATACCTGGAATACACGGTTTTACGGAGCCGAGCGGCCAAATTTCCTTGAATGGCAGCCCGCTTCGTCTGACCTCGGAGCACCTGACTTGGCCCGCATTAACGGATGCGGAAGGGCGGGAGCTTCCACGAAGGGCCGCGTTGAACAGCTTCGGGATCGGAGGGGTGAACGGGCATATCCTCTTGGAGGAGTACACCTCTCCACACACGGAGGCGGCGCCGGAACATCCTGCAAACAGGAAGCACCTATTTGTTTTGTCTGCGCGAAACGGGGACCGCTTGAAAGCCTATGCCCGTCAGATGCTTGAATATATCGAGTGCATGGAGCGTCTGCCGCTCGCGGATATGGCGTATACGCTTCAGCTGGGCAGAGAAGCCATGCATTCACGCCTCGCCCTGATCGCCGGCACCCGTGAGGAACTGCTTGCCGGAATAAGTGCATTTTTGCAGGATGGCAAAATGACCGGGTTAGCAGTATCCAGTGCGGTTTCTATTGCTGCCGGCAGTGCGGAAAGCCCGCCAAAGGATGTTTCTGAGCTGGATGTTGCCGCATGGATAGCAGGAGAAAATATTCAGAAGCTTGCCGCGTGTTGGGTACAGGGTGTCAGGGTGCCATGGGAGCAGCTGTATCAAGGAAGCAAACAGCGCCGAATCCCGCTGCCGACTTATCCATTTGAAACCAGAAGGTGCTGGCGCGATATCCCGATGAGCAGCCGGGAAGCGGAAAGCACAGCCAAGATGAACAACTTGGCTTGGGAGGAGACCGAGGCAGCCGCTGCCGCCATACAGGTAGGCAAACGGGTCACTGGAATCGTAAGCGCACTGCTTGGGATGGATCCCGAAGAAATGAATCCCGACCTTCCGCTGGATCAATACGGGCTCGATTCGATTCTGTACATGCAGCTGCTGCAGCGGCTGCAGCAGCACGTCGATCCGGGAATCGACTTGTCGAGCCTTCAGGAATGCCATACTCTTAGGGATTTGATTCAGATTGTCCCGCCATCCGTTGTCCAAACGCAGCGGGACGCTCCCATTCATGGCGAACGGCGGGTTACAGGCGAAGTCAGGACATGGCCAGCGTTTCCGGAGCTGATTTTGCTGAACGCAGGTTTACAGACGATGCGGCCGGTTTTCTGGTTTCACGGCGGCCTTGGCGGCGTAGAGATGTACCAGGATCTATCACGCCAGAGCGATCGACCATTCTACGGCATTCAGGCAAGAGGATGGATGTCTGAACGGGCGCCGCTTCAGGGGGTGGCCGCTATGGCAGCCTATTATGTGCATATGATTCTCTCCGTTCAACCCGAGGGACCGTACGATCTTGGCGGCTACTCCCTAGGCGGCGTGTTGGCCTACGAAGTTGCGAGACAGCTTCAGGAGCTGGAGCACAAGGTAAATACCGTTGTCATGCTCGATTCCCCGTATGGTGAAGCTTTTCAGCAAGGGGAGATTTCCAGGCCGACAGCGGTGCTGCAGGCGGTCAATCTCGCCTTGGCTTCAAACCAGTTTCAGCGTCCGGACACTTTTGCTGAAACCCTCATCCACAGGGACGAGCTGGAGCTTGCCGCGGACGAAGAAGGGCTCTTGCGGCAGCTTATACAGCTAGGTTACGGGCGAGGGCTAACCAAAACAGAGCAGCAGATCCGCGGGATGATTGATGCAAATATCAAAATGCAGCACGCATACCAATTTGACCGTTTCTCGGTGAAGCCGCTCAGTAATGCAGCAGAGATCACCTGCTATTATTTCCGTAATAAACGAGGCTTGATTTTCGGAGAACTCGAACCGTACTTTTCCATTCACGAAGACACAACACCATTGGACCAAGCGGCTTATTGGGAAGAATGGGGGCGGCAGTTCCCCAATATTCACATGATAGACATCGATCCGTCCAATCATATGGTGCTGCTCTCGGAACCTCAGTCTTATGAGAAGATCTACGAGTTCTGCGCCCGGTTATACTCGAAGGAAGGCGCTTCAGAGGCATTTCTGAACGATTTTAAAAGAAGAACGGCAAACGCTATAGGCGGCTAAGCGCGGACCACGGTCGTGAGGCTGTATGCTCCGCCATGCGGCCGGGACCCAAGCTTCCGTTGAAGAACAGGAGAGGAGGGGAGCTCAACTGAGCTACGACGTTTATCCGCTGCGAACCGTTTCCCTGCCTTTTATCAATTACACGTATATCGTGGTGGATTCCCGCAATCACCAAGCCATGCTGGTTGATCCGGCTTGGGACATCCAAGCGATTACAGGAAAACTGAAGGAGCTGCAAGTGGAAGTGCAAGGAATCCTGCTGACGCATTCCCATGAAGACCATGTTCATTTAGCATCCGATTTAACGGAAATATACGATTGTGCCGTTTACATGTCCGCGGTAGAGGCAGAAGACTACGCCTTCAGATGCAAAAATTTGATAAAGGTGTATGATAGAGAAATACTGCGCTTTGGAGAAACTACGGTGACGTGCATATGGACGCCAGGGCACACCTCGGGAAGCATGTGTTACTTTCTGCGGGAATGCGTGTTCACTGGGGATACGCTTTTCATTGAAGGGTGCGGGGGATGTCAATTTAGAGGGAGTTCGGCAGACCAGATGTTTGACAGCATTCAAAAAATCAAAGCCTGTGTTACTCCCGACATGCGCGTTTTTCCCGGCCATTCCTTCGGTGAAGCACCCGGTGCAAGTTTTGCCCGCTTGTATGACCGGAACATTTACGTGCAGCTGGAGTCCCGCAAGCACTTTGTCGACTTCCGTATGAGGCCGAACCAAAGCAAAGCGTACCATTTTCAATAATCTGGAGGTTACTTCACCATCATGGCAAAACCCGTCGTTTTCTTGTTTCCCGGTCAAGGCTCCCAATATTACCAGATGGGAATCGAACTCTACGAACGGCATTCCGGATTCCGGTCATGGATGGACCGGATGGACCGGCGGCTGTATCAATCGGCGGGCAGGTCTGTCGCCCTGGAACTGTACGGCAGCGGCCGTAAAGCGGGCGAACCTCTGGATCATTTATCCTACAGCCATCCGGCCATCTTTATGGTGGAATATGCATTGGCGCAAGTGATGATAGAAAACGGGGTATATCCGGATATCGTGCTGGGGACGAGCTTAGGCGAGTTTGCATCCTGTGCCGTTGCCGGCGTAATCGATTGGGAAACGGCTTTGGAGCTTGTTGCCGCTCAAGCCGACGTGGTCCAGCAGACTTGCGAGCCGGGCGGCATGATCGCCATCGTAAGCGATCCCGCGATGTTCGAGCAAACCGCTGAGCTGCATAAGCACACCGAGCTGGCCGCCGTGAATTTTCATTCCCACTTCGTCGTATCCGGCACGGCCGAAGGCATCCGGCAGGCGGAAGCGTACTTAACGCAAACCCGGACTGCCCATCAGGTGCTGCCGGTGCGTTACGGGTTTCACTCCGCGTCAATCGACGCGGCGGAAGCGGCGTATAAACCTTACCTGAAAGGAATCAAGTTTAACCGGCCGCAGGTGAAGCTGATTTCCGGTCTATATGGGATGGGTATCACGTCTTTATCTTCAGACTATGTCTGGGATGCCGTTCGGCATCCGATCCGGTTTTTGGAAGCGATCCAGCGGCTGAGCCCCACAGAGCATATCTGCGTTGATCTAGGGCCGTCCGGAACACTTGCCAATTTCACGAAGCATTTGTGGAAAACAGTATCCGGCTCAGGAGTTTATAGCGTGCTCAGTCCTTTTCAAAAAGATTTGGAGCGATTGGAAACGTTGATGATCCGAATTCAGCATGCATAGCGGTAGTTTTGATCCCATCCCATTCCTATAAGCAGGGGATGGGATTTTTTTATGGGAACTAGTGTGAATCGAGTATGTAAGGATGTCGCAGAACTGAATCAATGTGGTTTGAGAACATATAGACAACATAATATATGTTATGTAAACCATAATTTTATTTATTACGTTTATATTTAATATCATTAATAACATTTCCGATTCCTGCCATTCACAGCAGTTCATTGCAATTTATTTCTTTTCAATTCATTACGACTCACTCAGCCCTTGACTTGGAGTCAGCTCCAGCGTTTACAATACGGAAGAAAGGCGGTGATTTCTATGTATACCATTCGGGAAGCTTCCACAATGACTGGATTTAGCCTGGACACACTGCGTTATTATGAAAAAATGGGACTGATCCAACCGGCTTCGCGTGGAACAGGTGGTGTCAGGAGCTATAGCGATGCAAATGTTCACCAAATTTTATCGATCAAATGCTTAAAGCAAAGCGGTTTATCACTGGAAGATATTAAGGAGTTTATTGCTGATGGGCAGTGCTTCAAAACACGGGAAACGTTGGACGATGAGCAGGTGAGTTTAATTCAGAGTCGGATGTCCATTTTGTCGGCCCAATTGAACCGATTGGAGGAGCAGCGGCAGGCACTGGACCAGACGATCGCCGAAGCACAGACCAAATTGGGTTATTATGAAAAGCTTCTGCAAACCTAATGAAGATAACATCTTTAACATTTAATCCAAACTTCCGGATTCTAGAGATCCCTATAGGGTGCCTTAGAACCTGCGCGGATTTTTGGTTAACATAATATATATTATGTATCTTGAACCTTTTAGAGTGTGCCTAGGAAGAAGCTTCGTCATGAGAAAAGTGCTGTTTCTTGCTCACGTTTCTTGATTGTGGTCTTTTTTCGCCTGATTTCGCGCCACTTTGATTCGGTTTCCGCAAATCTTCATAGAGCACCATTTCCGTCGTCCAGAATGGTCAATATAGATCAGGACGCATTCGGGATTGGAACACCGGTGAAGATACGTTAATTCTCCAGTTTCCAGCAGCCGCAGCGCGTCCAGGGCGACAAGGGACAGAACCGCATCTTCATCGGACCCCACGGGAACAGGGACCAGTCTGCCGGCAATGAATTGATAGGACAAAGGGGCCTTGGCAATACTTGCTTCCATGAGTTGGATCCATGGGCGGGTGACTTCTTGGCCGTCAGCCAGCCGCTCGTACATGTCTCTGATGGCTCCCCGAAAATCTCTAACTTTATTCAGCGCTTTTTCCGTTATCTTCCATGCGCCAAGCTTGCGTGAGGGGAAGCTTTCCTGCATATTCAACGCTTCAAGCCAAGCGGTTAGGTCCTCCGGGCGGACCAGCAGATCATGTCGGATACCTCTGCGAACTAGCTCAGTATTGACCAAATCCAGTGAAGGATGGCCGGAAAGCAGCGGAAATGAGCCCGAGTTTTTTAATGTCATGAAGTTTTTCCTCCAACCGGCGATATAATAAACTAACCTAATAATAATAGATTGACAGGTTAATGAAAAGTACATAATATACTAACCATAACAACTACATTTTTGTGGTTAGTTCTTATGATGAGGTGAGGTCCATGTCTATTGTTATTAAACCCCCTTTTAACCACGAGTCGGCATTAGCCAAGGTAAAAGCTGCCGAGAATGCTTGGAATACAAAAAATCCGGATCTGGTAGCGGAGGCTTACTCTCCCGATTCGGAATGGAGGAATCGCACCGAGTTCTTTAAGGGAAGAGAGGCAATTCGGGCTTTTTTAAAACGGAAGTGGGAGAAAGAACTGGATTACAAGCTGATGAAGGAACTCTGGTGTTACACGGACAACCGCATTTCAGTGCGTTTCGAGTATGAATGGCGGGATGCAGAAACGGGGCAGTGGATGAGAACCCATGGGAATGAGCATTGGGAGTTTGATGAAGAAGGACTGATGCGAAGACGGGATATGAGCGCTAACGACTATCCGATACAGGAAACGGAACGCAGGTACCGATAATTATCTTGATACAAGCAGCAAGGGCATCCTCCTGAATGATGGACGCCCTTGCACAAAGTTAAAGTTATTTATAAGTTAACGATCCATACCTTTAATGTTAAGCGAAATCGAGTTTTCGTGAGGATGTTCCAGTGCTTTTCTGTTAAGCAACAGGTCTTGCAGGTAGAATGATATTTTGGAGTCCAGTTCTTTGATAATGAGTGTCCTCATGGCTTCAATGTCCTCCAGCGCGCAGAAGGTATGGTTTGAGATCAGCCCATTCGAATAAGCTTTGGTATCGTCCTGAATGACGCCGAGCTTTTCTTTATAGATCCTTTTGACGCAGGCATCTTCCGATTTGATTTCGTAATAACGTCCGGTTTCCTTCAGGAGCTTCCATTCCTTGACGCAAACGACAAGCTGATCCTTATGCACAATGCCGGACACTTTAAATAAACGGATCGAGTTGTTCATGTAGTTAATTACTTCCTTCTTCCTGTAATATCATGATTCATGCACGGCCACCGAATGACCGCTATACATATTATCATCCCTTGATATTGGAAGCAAATGCTAATTATTGGCTTGACTGTCGTGGAATCTGTTTCGGGAAAAGCCGCAAAGTGCTGTATGGAGGCCTTGCGGCTTGTCGCTATGCCAGTGATAAATATTGTATTAAAAATATTCATCCATTGGAAACGAGTGCGAATAACCGAATGATCCACGGCTGAGTATAAACAGGCGAATCAAGGAATCAAACTTCCCTGGTGTAACGACGGTGAGCTTAACAGCTCCATCCATTTCTTGATGGCCGTAATTAAAATAATGACGCCCAGGATAAGCATGATGATCGAAAGCACGCCATTGAGGACGTTGTATCCCGAAGCTTCCGGATTCAAATACACGTGGCGAACCATCCAATAGCCTGCGTAGTTAACCGTGACATAAAGATACGCCAGCGGAACGATACAAGTCAGTGCATAGATCGGCTTATCCGCGATTTTTAAAATAACGGTTGCTCCGATAATCAAGCCGATGGAGGCCATAAGCTGATTGGAGACACCGAACAAGGCCCACACTGAGCTGATATCGCCGGAGAATAGCAAATATCCCCACATGAAGCAGGCGAGTGCACTCGCAAATATATTGCCGGGCAGCCAATCGGTCCGCTTCAGCGGTTTATAGAGCTCGCCGAAGAAGTCCTGGATCAGATAACGGGAGACGCGGGTCCCGGAATCGATAGCCGTCAGAATGAACACCGCCTCAAACATGATGACGAACTGGAAAAAGAACGGTGCCAGATGGCTGAACCACGGAATTTTCGTGAAAATATACGACATGCCGACGGCGAGCGTCACCGCGCCTCCGGTACGGCCTTCCAGATCCATGCCGATTTCTTTACTGAGCTGCGGCAGGTTTTCCACATGCATGCCAAGCGTTTGGAACACGGCCGGCGCGGAATTGATGGCGAAGTAGTCGGCGGGGTGCAGCGCAGTGGCGGCGATCAGCGCCATGATGCCAACCACGCATTCAACGAGCATCGCTCCGAAGCCAATGACTTTAATATCGGTCCATTGGTTGATCATTTTCGGCGTCGTTCCGGAGCCGACAAACGCATGAAAACCGGAAATGGCGCCGCAAGCAATCGTAATCGAGATGAATGGCCAGACGGGACCCGCGATGACCGGACCCCCGCCGCCGGTGAACTCGGTAAAAGCCGGAAACCGGATCACCGGATTAATGATGAACACGCCGGCAATAAGGGCGACGAAAACGCCGATTTTCATGAAACTGCTCAGATAGTCCCGCGGGGCCAGCAACAGCCAGACCGGAAGCGCCGCCGCAAAAAAGGCGTAAATCGGCAAAATCACGGCCAGCGTCTTGGCATCCAGAGTCAGCCACTGGGCGATGGCCGTTTCCTGAATATAAGGACCGGCAAATACGCCGATCATCAGCAGAATAAAGCCTGCGGTGGTCGCAGTCTTTAGCTTGCCGGTTTTTTTGTAATACAGGCCGACGCCCATGGCGATCGGAATCGTAATGCCGACGGCAAAGGTACCCCATGGGTTGTTCTCGAGCGCATGCAGCACGACCATGGACAAGCCCGCCATCGTAATAATGATGATGAACAGCATCGCCAAGCCGGTGCAGAAGCCGGCAATTGGTCCGAGCTCCTCCTTCGCGACTTCGGACAGCGACTTGCCCTGTTTGCGCATGGATGCATACAGGACAACCGCATCATGAACCGCGCCGCCGATCACGGCTCCGATCAGGAGCCACAGCAGACCGGGCAGATAGCCGAACTGTGCGGCCAGAATCGGTCCGACCAGCGGTCCCGCGGCCGCGATCGCGGCGAAGTGATGGCCGAAGGTGACCCATTTGTTCGTCGGCACGTAGTCCTTACCGTCTGCGAGTTCGTGGGCGGGCGTAGGCATGCTGTTGCTGAGCTTCAGCACTTTGGCGGCCATGAACGTCCCATACAGGCGGTAGGCGATCATAAGAATGCAGATGGATGCAATAACAATTGTAACCGCATTCATTTTTGGAGTTCCTCCTTTAAGCACACCTCGCGTGATAAGGGTGAATGGATTTTATCCGTACTGTACCTGATGAAAATCTATTTATGGTGTTTTCACGCTGAAAAGCCGGAATGAGAGGATGAACGGCAAAAAGAATGCGGCGAATGGCAGGCCGATGTTTCGGATGAACCATCCCGCCAGATACGTCATGAATGTGACTGAACAGGCATCTGCCGCCGATAAGGCTTGAACTCAGAACTGTAGTTGATCCTCGATTACAATCCGAGCAGCTGCTTAAGTTCCTTGGTGAAGGACCGGCTGACTGGAACCTTGGAACCGTCTTTCATGACGAGGATACATGCGGAGTTGAACCACGGCTGAATTTCGGTGACTGCGTTCAAATTCGCCAGGTATGACCGGTGCACCCGGACGACGGAAGTTCCGGCCAGCCGGCGCTCCAGATTGACCAGCGGCTCATTCAGCTTATACCGGTCGGCAGTCGTAACCAGCTCGCTCTTACCGTCCTCGGATCCCAAATAAACGATGTTATCGATATCGATGAGCAGGATCCTCTCTTCCGCGGTGACTGCCAGTTTGCCTGTACGATCGGGCCCAAGCGGGGGAGAAGGGGCTGCCTTTTTCTCGCGGGCTGAGTGCAGCTTCACGACTTTGTCGACGGTTTTCCGTACCCGATCTTCCTCAAACGGCTTAAGAATATAGTCCAGCGCATTCACCTCGAATGCCTGCAGCGCATATTCATCGTAAGCCGTGGCAAAAACGATATCCGGGACTTGTTCCAGTCCGGAGAGCTGCTTGGCCAGTTCCAGGCCGTTATCCTCCGCCAGCTGGATGTCGAGAAACACGACGTCCGGGGCCAGCTCCGTAATCGACTGCAGTGCCGTTCCCAGCGAATCGGCCTCTCCAATGATATGAACCTGTCTGGTGCGGCCAAGCAAATAAGCCAATTCGTCCCGGGCGAGCGGCTCATCGTCGACAATGTATCCTCTAAGCATGCATTTCCCTCCTATGTGCAAGATGCAAAGGCAGCGTGATCACGACTCGAGTTCCTGGGGTACGGGGATCGCTATCGATTCGGATCGAACCCTCGCAGCCGTAGATTTCCCCGATCCGCTTACGGATGTTATGAAGCGCCGTGCCAGTCCCGTCTTCGGAATGTACCGTTTGTTCACCAAGCCGGTCCAGCAGCTTCGGCGGGATCCCTTTGCCGTTGTCCGCCGTGACAATAATGACCTCATCGCCTTGCTGACTCGCGGCAATACATACGTTCCCTTTATGCTGTGAACCGAGTCCCTGGAAGGCATGACGCACGGCGTTTTCGACCAGGGGCTGCAGCGTGAACGGCGGAATATCCAAATCGGCCAGCTCCGGTTCGATATCGAATTTCATCTCGAACTTGTCGGGAAAGCGTGCCTTTTCCAGCGTCAAGTAGGCTTCCACATGCCTCAGCTCCTGGCTGAGCGGAATAAGGATCTGCCGTGCACCCTGAAGGTTGCTGCGGAAAAAGATTCCGAGCTGAATGAGCAGCTCCCGTGCCTTGTCCGGGTCGGTCCGGCATAGTGCTGAAATCGTATTGATCGCATTGAACAGGAAATGGGGATGCACCTGCGCCTGAAGCGCTTTTACTTCAGCGTCCTTCAGCAGTCTGCTCTGCATTTCGGCCTCGGCCAGCTCAAGCTGTGTGGAGAACAAGCGTCCAAGGCCTTCCGCCATTTCCCGCTGCACCCGATCCAGCCGATCTGAGTTCGTATAGTAGAGCTTCAGCGTCCCGACGGTGCCGCTCCGCACCTGCAGCGGAAGCACGATCGCAGCCTGCAGGCTGCAGCCCTCGTGGAAGCATTGAATGTCTTCCTTGGACGTTGCGACGGACATCCGTCCCTGTTCCAGTACGGACCGGGTAAGCTGGGTCGCCAGGCTGTGGAGCGCTACATGATGGTCTGAGCCTGCACCCACATGGGTAAGCACCCGCTCCCGATCCGTAATCGAGATCGCATCTGCATCGGTGGCTTCCAGGATGACGCTCGCCGCTTCCCGGCACGATGCCGGGTTCAAACCCTGGCGGAAAAAGGGCAGCGTCCGGTCGGCAATATGAAGAACCTGGTTCGTCTGTAGGGCGCGCGTACGCTCCTCCTCTTGCAGGATGGACTGAATGATCAGCATAAACATGAGGGTGCCGAACCCGTTCATGACGATCATCGGCAGGCCGATGACCGAAACCAACTGCGCCGCAGCGTCAAAGGGGCGGGCTATCAGCAGAATGATCCCCATCTGTACGCATTCCATCAAGATCCCGATGGCAACCGCACGCCATGGCGCGCGGGCATCGGATCTGCGGAATCGCCTCCCGATCCAGCCGGTCACCACGCCCGCAAGAATGGTGGATATGGAGCAGGCAGCAGCGGTATAACCACCAAGTGTTAGCCGATGCACGCCGGCTATCAGCCCGGCACCTAGTCCAACGAGCGGTCCGCCAAGCAATCCGCCGATGGCGACGCCCATAATCCGCGTATTAGCCAGCGCGCTGTCGACTTGCACGCCTGCCTGCCATATTTCGGAGCCGATGACGCCTCCTTGAATTTCTACTCCGGTATAGTTACTGATCATGCCGAATACGCCAAAAATGACGATCAGCAGCAGCTTGGCAGGAAGTCGATCCTCATGATGAAGCGTCTGGCGGAATGACGGCATTCTTGACAGCAGAAAGGCGACGATAATCAAGATGCCGACTCTTTCCAGCATAAGCGGCAGTAAATAGAACATGTCAGTATCATCCTCCGCAATCGTTTCGTTGTTCGTTGAATTACCCGCGGAGCTAGTATAATCGGAAATTGCAGCGTTTACAATCGGTCGCTTATTTCGACAGATTGCCGCAATCACTTAACAGCATGAACGACATGGAAGGACATACGTGGATGTCGAACTCCTGAACATTTTGCGATTACCCAAGAAATAATTTTGGTTCGGTGCGTGGATTTCCCGGGTATGGGACGGGTCTCATTGGAGCTAATTACAATCATCCCTCCCGTAATTTTTCACAAGGTGAACCATGACATTTATAAACCTGCGGCGTTAAGTATTGTGTACGATGTCTAATCCATGGGCCTGCGGGACAGCCGGCGGCGATCAGCACATTTATGATGCAGACGATCCGTCCGATCAGTTCCATCGGCGTGGATTCCTGGCGGAAGGGACGGTGTTAATGGTCTCGAACAAACCGTATTAGGAAGAGACCCAGGCACAGAAGCAGGGCAGAATCCAAAGCATGGAACAGAATCACGGTAAAGGCAGTGCACAGGTGGATTAGCAATTAACGGTTCGATGGCAAAAATACGTTTCATGCGAGGGATCAGAATACTGCCGGCTAATCCGCCTCCCCGGCCAGCGGAAAGAACGAATCCCCATTCGCTGTTCGAGAGCTCCAAATGATCTTTGGCATAAAAAATGATCGCCGTATCCAACATGCTGGAAGTACATTTGGCGAAGATCACAATGATGCTTAACGTCCACAGCAACCGATTGCGGCAGAGCTCGGACAAACCTTCTTGAAGGTCATTAGCAGAAATCCGGCTGTATAGAACAACCAGATCGGCGAATGACCGGTTTCCAGGGAAATGAACAGGATGATGAAGAGGATTCCCTGCAGCATGATGGCCGTCATCGGCTGTGTCTTTTTGCCGGCCAGATCCACTAATACGCCTATAAACATGGCGCGGCAGCAGAATGGGGAGATCATCAATTCCGCGCATCATAGACATAACGAGCGAAGATTATGTAAGATCATACATAGGAGGGCAGCGCCAGTCCATACCATTTTCCACCAGAGCCGTGATGGCGCCGGATTACAGAAGCATCATAGGATCTATGTTCCGCAAGACAGTAGGCGCTCGGACCTTGCTGGGCTCTGCCGTTAACATGTTTCAAGACCTCCTCTTTACGTTTGATACAAGTCAAATTATAATTTTGGAAAAGGCGAAGGAAAAGGAGAAACAATGTATCGGTTTCTTCACCTTTTTAGCGAAGGAGGGGAATTCATGTGGACGTTGTCCATTACTACAATAAACTGAATCAACACTTTGCTTCCGAGACCAGAGGCTCTTCGATCCAGGTAACCATGCAGGAACTGGAGGACATTTGGGAATGCACGCGGCGAAATGCACAGCTGCTCGTTCAGAAAATGAGGGAGCTGGGGCTTATTGATTGGCAGAGCGGATTGGGCCGGGGTAATACGTCGCGGCTCGTCCTTGTCGCTGACGCACAGGAGCTGTTGCTGGATAAAGCGAAGGAACTTGCCTTGAAAGGAAATGTCGGCGAGGCGTTCGGGCTGCTGCATGAGCATACGGATCCCCTGACCGAAACCCAATTTTCCGATTGGCTGGCCGGGCAGTTTGGTGCGCAGAAGGCTTCCGACCATAAGGACATTCTCCGGTTCCCGTTTTACCGGCCGGTGCCCGATCTGGAGCCGCTGTTCGTCATTCGCCGCACGGAGACTCACTTGATTCGACAGATTTTGAACACGCTGGTGGAGTTCGACACGACCGGTCAAGTGATCAAGCCGGGGCTCGCCCATTACTGGGAGTCGGATCGCGGGTACACCGAATGGACCTTTTATCTGCGTAAAGGAGTGATGTTTCATCACGGGAAGGCGATGACGGCCGAAGACGTTCAGTTTACGTTCCAGCGCTTTGGGCAGCTGAATCCAGCGGACTGGTTCATGGCGAATGTGGAAAGGGTCGAGGTCCTCAGCGATATCAGCGTGCGTTTTCACCTAAGCGAACCTAACGCCCTTTTTCTGCAACTACTGGCATCAGAACGCTTCTCCATCGTACCTAAGGATCTGGAACGCATTGCGGCGACCCGGGATATTCGGCGGATGCCGGTAGGTACAGGCCCATTTGTCGTCAAGGAAAACACCGATAACGGCATCATCCTCGAAGCGAACGAGCGGTATTACCAAGGCCGGCCGATGATGGACCGCATTGAGATATGGGTTTGGCCGAACTATTTGGAGCATCTGAAGCCCGACAGACTTCAGGAACGTGACACGCAGGTGCTCTATTTTGAAGCGGCGGGTAAGAAGAAAACGGGCTCTTTGCTGACCCGGCTCGAAGAGGGCAGTACCTATCTGACTTTTAATCTGTCGAGGGACGGAATTCTTCATGACGTTAAGCTTCGGGAGGCGATCCACTCAGCCCTCAATCGCGAACAGATGGTCAAGGAGCTGGGAGGAAGGAGAGAAAAGCCATCCTCGGGCTTTAATCCGTATGACCATGACGAGGCGTACGGGCGGGGCGAGGATTTGATGCTCGCGAGAGTCTCCCTGGCGGATTCCGCCTACCGCGGAGAAACCTTGACCCTATACACCTACGAAATGACCAGCAACGAGCTGGATACCGAATGGATCCGGCGGGCTTGCGAAGATATCGGGGTGAATGTGGAAGTCCATGTGATGCCGATCCGTGAGCTTACGAATCCGTCCGTCATTGAACAAGCCGATATGATCTATGCCGGAGAAGTGCTCGGTAACGAACCGTCCGTGTCATTGATCGAAATGTATCGCTCCCATTACGGATATATCCGCAACCACCTGGACGCAGCCGCCAGGGGTGAGGTAGACCAGGCATTGTCCGAGGTACTGGCTGAACCGGATTACACGGTCAGAAGGATTTTGCTGAGACGAATTGAGGATCGGTTAAAGAGAGACCTTCATCTGTTATTTGTGTACCACAGCATCCACATCGTCGGACATGATCAATCCTTAGGCGGCATCACCCTGGATACCTGGGGCAAAATCAATTACAAAGATGTGTGGGTCAAGCGCTGAGGGTGCAGGAGCGTGCAAGGAAAGACGGACGTCAATGCATGAAGAGGCCTCTTTTTGATGGTTAACGGGGGCCATTCGTCCCCATACTTCCGTCTGACATACAGTCTTTGGGGTATGTGTTATCGTAAGGCTACCGTCTCAACCAATTTCATTTGAAAAGGATAGGGATCGCTGATGGATATCGGATTTATGGACTGCATCGCGAACTTTCATACAAATCCGAGCGACAAGGATAACAAGGAAGGAATATTTCAATCCCATTCCCACCTATCCGCCGAAATCACCTTCCTTGTGAGGGGAGAGGGCTATTATGCTGCAGGGGAACAGAACGTTGAAGTACTTCCTGGGGATCTTCTGTTAATTCCGGCGGATCTGAAGCACAGCTACGTCTGCATCAAAGCTTGGCAAGGTTATTCGCTGCACATCTATGATCAGAACCTTCCCCCTTACAGCCAATATTTGATGTCGCATGCGTTTTCGCAGCGGCCGGGTCCGATCCTGAAGGCGTCATTGACCCCCGGAGCCGCGGAGCGCGCGCTAGCCGCCATGCGCCAGATCGAGGAAGAATGCGGACGGGAAGAGAAGACCGAATATTCCTATGATCTGCTCCGCAACGCTCTGGAAACACTGCTGCTGGCTTACCATACAGGAACCTGCGACAAGGTGGCGGAAGTCCCCTCGGAGCATCCGGAGGAGCAAATGATCCAGGACGCGTTGAAGGAAATTCACCAAAATTACCACACGTCGCTGAAGGTGTCGGATTTAGCGGCAAACCATTATTTGTCGGAAAGCATTTTTCGCAAAAAGTTTACCGACCGCATCGGCATGTCACCCAAGCAGTATATTATTTCCCTGCGGATTGACGAGGCCAAGCGGCTGCTGCACACATCGCGTAAGCCCGTTGAATTCATCGCCTCCGAAGTCGGCTTCAGCTCGTCCAGCCGTTTTCACGACTTGTTCGTCAAGCATGTGGGCATGACGCCGATGGAATGGAGGCGCAGCAGCGAAAGTTAATGCTGTGAATAAGCGCGGAAGGTCCTTGTCCAAAGGGCCTTTTTGCTGTTTAAAGGGGCTGTGCCAGCCACCTTCTGGAATCTGGTAGAGAATGACTATAAAAATTTTCGACCGTCGAAAACGAAACGATTCTATCCATTTTCAGGAGAGTATGTAAGCGTTTTTATGAACTTGATTTTAGAATCGTTCGCTATAATAGGGAATACTCCGGGAGCCACTCTTCCGGAGAAGATAACCTAGACGGGAGGAACTGCATGAACCTCTTGAGCGGACGCAAAAGATTATCAGGCCTTTGTTTAAGCATTGTGCTCGGAGCCGTAATGATCGTCTCAGGCTGCGGCACCTCAGCTCCCGGCCTGGTGGACCGGCTCAGCGCCGGCGAAGTAAAAGATATGCAGCAGCCGATACCGGATGCGCAGATCAAGTACAACAAGGACAAGATTTTCCACGTCTTGGGCGGATGGCCCAAGCCCCCGCTGTACCAAGGTAACCCTTTCGGCTCCGGAGGAACCGGGGATACCAACAACCGCTACATGTTTGAAGGCCTCTTCTTCTTTATCCGGTCGATGAACAATGTGTATAACCGGCTGGCGGAATCCTCCGAGGATACCGAGCAAACGACGACCGTACACCTGCATCAGAACGTAAAGTGGCATGACGGAGCCCCTTTTACCAGCAAAGATGTATGGGCGTACTACCGGCTGAACAACGGGGCCGAAGTGACGAAGTATTTGACTTCGATCGAAACCCCCGATGACTACACGATTGTTTTTCACTGGATGAACCCTGCACCGTATCCTGAACTCAGAAAGCTGCTCCTCGCCCAAGATCTCCAGGGCCAAGTTCCTTACCACATCTACAAGAAATACGTGGATAAGGCCGACGCTTTGCTGAAAGAAGCGAAACCGCTTACAGACAAGTCCAAGGATGGACCGTTTAACTTGGATATCACCGATGAGCTAAGCAAAAAAATCGCCCTGAACTGGAATGAATTCACCCGTGCGGGCCCGAAAATTCCGGTCGGCACCGGACCTTATAAGTTTGAAAAAGTGACGACAACCGATATGCTGTTGGATAAGTTCGAAGATTACTGGAGACCTGATGCGGTCCATTTTGACAAGATCTGGATCAAAAACGTGCCAGAGCTCTCGGCCCAATACGCTCTCGTGAAGGCCGGCAAGCTCGACTGGTATGACGGCACCCCGCCGAAGGACATCCTGGAATCGCTGCTGAAACAGAACAAAGATCTGGTTCACTACCGGATGTATGATCCGGCGAGCGTGGGCCTGATGTACAACATCCGGAACAAGCCGTTTGACAACCTCAAGTTCCGGCAGGCACTGACCTATGTGCTGGATAAGAAAAAGCTGCGTGAAATCGGAAACTTTTATGGCCAGGAATACCCGAAAATTTCGATGACGGGCATTATGCCTTCATCGCTGGACCAGGAAGTCGACAAATCCGTGCTCGATCAGATGACTGACTACACGACGAATCTGGATAAGGCGGCCGAGCTGCTGAAAGAAATCGGCTGGACGAAGGGATCCGACGGCTTATGGCACGATCCTGAAGGCAAAGTGCCATCCTTCATCATCGGTGCGCCGAACAACTGGGCACCGGGCGTGAACTCGGCGCAGATCGCCGCAGAACAGTTTACCAAATTCGGCATTCCGACCAAGCTGAAGGCGGTGGACAGCACCATCTACTTCTCGAACGCCGATAAGGGACAATACGACATGTCCATGGACTGGGTAGACGTGTCTTGGGGCTTCCAAAATCCATGGAGTTCCATGCGGGTGCTGTTCTGGCAGGGAACGAAAACGAAGGTCGGCTTCCCGAACGTCAAGAAAAAGGACGCGGACGGAAATGAAGTCGATACCGGCAAACTCGATCTGAAGCTGAAGGGCATCGACGGCAAAGAATACGATATCGACCAGGAAATGAAACGGTTCCCTTACGTTCAGGATGAACAGGAACGCCGCAAAATTATCGACAACCTGGCCTGGATCGCTAACGAAAACTGCTGGGGCGTGAACTTTTTCCAGAACGCCACGGGCGCCTGGATGAATACAAAAACGATGTCCGGGGACTTCCCGATGATGGACCAAATCGTTCAATACAACCGGGATATGCCGCTCGCTACCGATCCGGATGAGCAGCTGGCCATCACCCACTTGAATCACGGCTTCAACTCAACGTATATGCCGGAAGAGTATTGGCCGAGATAACGGCCGCACGAGCCGGATAAACACTTGGAGGTGACAGGAATGAGCCTGAAAGGGGTTTTAAAAAGAATCGGAGTTTCCCTGATCACGGTCTTCCTCGCGATGCTGCTTACGTTTTTCCTGCTGCGGATGACGCCCGGCAATGCGATCGATACGTGGGCGAGAGACTTTGCCACCCAGCGGGGAATGAGTCTCGAGGAAGCGTACCGCCAGATTACGGCCATGATCAATTACAATCCGAAGGAGCCGATCTTCACCCAGCTCGGACGGTACTTGGGAGGACTGCTGCACGGCAATCTGGGCATGTCCATGATTTATCAGAACGTTTCGGTGAACGAAATTATCGCCAACGCGCTGCCTTGGACGCTGTTTGTGCTCAGCGTGTCGCTCGTCATTAGCTTCCTGATCGGCATCAACCTGGGTGCCATGATGGCGTTCAAGCGCAAGACGGTCTTGGATCCGATCATTTCGATCTATGCGATCCTGACGTCTTCGGTACCCAACTTTATTGTCGGCATCCTGCTGCTAGTTATTTTTGCCTTTCAATTCGGCTGGTTCCCAGTTAACGGGGCGTATGACCCGATCGTGGAGCCCGGCTTCAACCTTCCATTCATCCTAAACGTGCTGTATCACGGCGCGCTGCCGATTCTGACTTACGTCATTACGACGATCGGCACATGGGCACTGACGATGAAGGGGAGCGCGGTCAACGTGCTGGGTGAGGATTACATCGTCGCCGCCAGTATCCGCGGGGTCTCCGAACGGACGCTGATGAGCCGTTACGTCAAGCGTAATGCCATGCTGCCGCTGATTACGACGCTGGCCGTCAATTTCGGGTTCATGCTCGGCGGATCGCCTCTGATCGAAAATGTGTTCAGTTATCCCGGTATGGGCTATTATATCGGGCAAGCAACACAGCAGCGCGACTATACTTTGATGCAGGGCTTGCTGCTCGTGACCAGCATAGCGGTCATTCTGGCCAACCTGGCCTCGGACCTCATTTACGCCAAGCTGGATCCGCGCGTCAAGCTGGAGGAGGGCTGACGGATGAGTCAAGGCTTTATCGATTTCTGGCAGACGATGTACCGCAACAAGAAGGCGTTCTCAGGTTTGATCATTCTGGCAATATTCATTTTTATGGCCATTTTCGGCCCCATGATGGCGTCGCTGGATATGACCGTCAATTTCGACGGCCGATACATGAGCCCGTCCTTCGCCCACTGGCTGGGTACCGACTACGGCGGCAGGGATACGTTCCTGCAGCTGGTGTATGGTTCGCGGGACGTATTATCGATCGGACTATTCGCCGCATTGTTTACGCTGGTACTCGGGTTCGTGATCGGAGCGGTATCCGGCTTTGCCGGAGGCAAAACCGACACGGTGCTGATGTTCATCACCAACCTGTTCCTGACCGTTCCCAGTTTTCCCGTGCTGATGATCGTGGCCGCGCTCGTGCAGATCAAAAATCCGGTCATGTTCTCCTTTATTCTGGCGGCATGGTCCTGGGCGCCGCTTGCCAGGGCGATCCGGTCGCAGCTGCTGTCGCTGAAAAACCGCGAATTTATTATCGCCTGCCGGATTATGGGCCTTAAAACGCCCTATATCTTGTTCCGGGAAATTCTCCCGAACCTGACGCCATACCTGGCGATCAACTTTATTATGGCGGCCCAAGGGGCCATCGTTGCCAGCGTCGGTTTGATGATGCTCGGCCTCGCTCCGTATTCCCCGACCAACTGGGGGATGATGATCCAGCTGGCCGTTCAGAACACGGGCGGCATCTTCAACCCCAAGGGCTATATCTATCTGATCTCGCCGATCATGTGCCTGGGGCTGTTCCAAATGGCCTGCATCTTTTTCAGCAACGGGCTGGAAGAGGCGCTGAATCCGAGACTGAGATCGTAGGGGCCGGCGATGAAGGAGGAGAAAATGATGGAACCATTAGTGGAAGTGAGGGGGCTGACAATCGAGTTCCCGATGCGCGCAGGGCTGCTGCGGGCCGTCAATGAAGCGGATTTTGTCATCCCCAAGGGACAGATTACCGCGCTGGTCGGGGAGAGCGGAAGCGGAAAATCCACGATGGCATCCGCCATCATGCGGGCGATTTCAGTCCCTGGACGCGTGTCGGCAGGTACGATTACGTTTGATGGCCGCGATGTGATGAGCCTGAGCAAAAAAGAGCTGCAGGCGTATAAATGGGAACAAGTGTCGATGGTGTTCCAAGCGGCACAGAACGCGCTTAATCCGGTCGTCCGGATCAAAGATCAGATCATCGAGACATTCCGGGCCCATTCCAAATCGTATACGGAGAAGCAGATGGTTGATAAAGCGCGGAATCTGCTCGACTATGTCCGGCTTGATCCGGACCGGGTGCTGAATTCGTTCCCCCATGAGCTCTCTGGCGGGATGAAGCAGCGGGTTATGATCGCCTTCAGCCTGCTGCTCGATCCGCAGCTCGTCATCCTCGATGAGCCTACGACTGCGCTGGACGTGATTACGCAGGCTTATATTTTCGATATTTTGAAAAAAATCCACAAAGACATGAATATCACCATGCTGCTCATGACCCACGATATCGGCGTCGTTGCCAAAGCCGCCGACCGGGTCGGCGTCATGTACGCAGGTAACGTCGTCGAAGCCGGCGACGTGTACGATATGTTCAAGCGGCCGAAGCACCCCTATACCGCGAAGCTCATGAAGGCTGTTCCGAGCTTGTATGAAGATGTATCGGAACGGAAGGGAATCCCCGGATCTCCGCCGGATCTGCTCAATATGCCGCCGGGATGTCCGTTTCACCCGCGATGCGAATATGCGCATGCAAAATGCAAGGAACAGAATCCGATCAAGGTGTATACGCCCGCTGGGCATGAAGTCGCTTGTCATTTATACCCGAATCCCGAGTCGGTAGCGGAGGTGCGTACGTCATGAATGCCAGAAATATCGAATTTGAGGTGGAGCCTAGACAGCGACTGCGGGAAGCGTCCAGAACGGAGAGTCCCGAAGTACTGATGCGGCTCGATAACGTGAGCATGTATTTTGAGCGGAGCCAGGGCATGTTTGGTCCTCCCCAGAAAGTCGGCGCCGTCGTCGATGTCAGCCTGGATATCCACCCCGGCGAAATCATTGCTCTGGTTGGCGAGAGCGGATGCGGAAAAACGACCCTTGGCAGCATCATCACGGGCCTGCAGAAGCCGACTTCAGGCAAGGTGCTGTACAAGGGGCAGGAGGTGCCGAAGCTAAGCGGCGAGAAGGCGAACCAATTCCGCGGCGACGTTCAACTGGTACAGCAGGATTCCTACGCCGCGCTGAACCCGATGCGGACCATTTACCAATCGCTGTCCGCCCCCATCCTACAGCGCAAAATCGTCCGCGGGCGCAAGGCGGCCCGGGCGCGGGTCGTCGAGCTGCTGCAGACCGTCGGCCTGACGCCGCCGGAACGCTTCCTCGATAAATATCCGCATCAGCTGTCAGGCGGCCAGCGTCAGCGGATCCTCATGGCCCGCGCCATCTCGCTGAATCCGAAGATCATCGTAGCCGACGAGCCCGTCTCCATGATCGACGTGTCGCTGCGGATCTCGATCCTGAACCTGATGGCGGAGCTGAACCGCAAGCTGGACATCGCCATCATCTATATCACGCACGATCTGGCGACGGCCCGCTACATTGCCGGCAGAGGCCGCATGGCCGTCATGTACCTCGGACGCGTGATGGAGCTTGGCGGCGTCAACGATGTTCTCAGCCAGCCGAAGCATCCGTATCTGCAGGCGCTGCTGTCCGCCGTTCCGACGCCCGATCCCGAAATCGCCAAGGCGATGGCGGAGCTGCCGCTGCGCAGCCTGGAGATGCCGAACGCGGCCAAACCGCCTTCAGGCTGCCGCTTCCATCCGCGCTGCCCGATGGCTACGGACCGGTGCTCCTCGGAAGAGCCCCAGCTCCGTTTGGTGGGCTCCGAGGAAACGGCATGTCATTACGCGGAGGAGGCGCATGAGCTGTGGCAGCGCAAGATGGCTGACATCGGCGCCATAAAAAGCGTGTGATGGGCGACTTCGGAGCACTGTCCAGAATCGTACTCTCGATGTCGCTAGTGCTGCTGCTGCTCTGTTTCGTATCGCTAACGGCGGTGCAGCCTGGCACCGGGCCGTATGTCGTCGTTGTTCTATCGGTCTGGATTAATATCATTCTCTCCGGATGCATTATTCTCGTTTCCGTCTTACGGAAAATGCGGGATGCCAAGCGCCGCCGATTGGAGGAAGCGCAGGAGCCGAAAGGGAAATAACACCCGCGATTTCCGTGTGAACTCATGATCTTTAATGGGATGAAATAATTGTAGAATCACTGAAAAAAAGCACGGTTCCTGCTATGGGAACGTGCTTTTCGGTTTCTTTAGCACTATGTTAACGGAAGAGAAGAATACATTTCATATAATTAATAATATTAATAATATATAACATTAATTATAAAGAATTATGGGGAAAAGTTGTCCCGCTTCTGTAGGTTGATATCAAGAAGCTGTTTGAATGATCCTGAGTCGTATCCGCGTCCAATCGATGAAATTTATATTTCACGTATGATTAAACTTCGTAACCCTTCCCCGTGCATTCGCGTTGTTATAAAACACACATGCAAGCTGTTGCGGGAAGGAACCGGAGATTCGAGTCCGTTATACGAATGGATTACGTTTGTCCGTCACACGGATGCGTGGTCCGTCCCCTTATCCGGAACAGTCTTCTCAGAAGACTGTTCCGTCCGCGGAAAAGCTTCGTGATGTCCGAACGGCCGAACCGATATATCGTTTCGTGAAGGATGATTATCTGTTTGTGTTGTACGGCAACGTTTCTGATCAGGTTATCACAGGTACCGTCCTGCAGCTCGTCAGCCAAGCGTGAATAGGGGCGGTGGGATTTTAGGAGCTATGCACCACTCTTGCCGGTTTGCCGCGTCCATTTGGCTGTCCTTAGTCCCCTTGAAGGGGGAAAATAGTCCAGTTTTGGTTTGTATCCCCATATTCACTGCCCAATCCAGGCCGAATATAAGGTATATTGAGAGGAAGCGGATCCCATATCTTCGCAATTCTTGTCAGGACAGCCCCACAGTATCAGGCGGATGCCATGAAGGAGGAGATTGAAACGGATACGATCTGGAACATCCGAAACGGAATTAGGGATATCGCCGAAGGGATTTATCGATGGGTACAGGAAACGCTCCGGCGTCTACCCTGGCTCAAAACCTTATATACGATTTGGTGCTGGATATCCCTGCTATTTTTTATCCTGGGCCTGTTCCTGTACCGGGATTCACGCACGATGCTCGTTCAGTATTTATGGTCCTTTTATGTCATGCTGCAGTTCTGGTTTCTTTGCCGGAGCAAGACGTTTACCTGGAAGCAGGCGGCCATGTTTATGCTGATGGGCATTTTCCTGGTCATCCCGGTCACGGCGCTGACGCTGCTCGCGGCTCACGGCTTGTTTGGCGGGAATACTCGGGACACTTGGTCCCAGGCCGTCCTGACGCCGATCTTCGAGGAAGTGTGGAAGCTGCTGCCGCTCGGCTTATTTCTGCTCTTTTCACGCCGCGCCTCTTCCATGAGCCTTACCGATTATACGCTTGCCGGGGCCGGGGCGGGCGTGGGCTTTCAATTGATGGAAGAGCTGACGCGCCGCTGGCTGAATTCCGGCATTATCGGGCGGACGTACGGTTACAGTGTGACGATGCTTGGAGGGGAAACCATCCATTGGGATTTTTTGACGCTGTTCCCCGGACGGTTTGAAGAAAGCATCTTTCCGACCATTATGTCGGTCAGTCATCCCGTACATACCGGCATGGTCGCCCTGGGGCTAGGTTTGGCCGTGCGGTATCGGAAGCGGTTGAGCGCCGCCATCTTCATTCTGCCTGCACTGCTGCTTGTGTGGTCGATCATCGATCATGCCGCCTATAACGGGCAGGGATCCTTGCCGGACTGGTTTATGAAGATCAGCGACCTGACCGGCAGCGGATACCGGACGAAAGGCGTTTTCCTCCTGATGTTTACGATTGGGCTTATTCTGGATTACGTCTCGTTGAATCGCGTGAAAAGCCGGCTGCCGAGAATGGAGGGCGAAGGATGGATCAACCCGGTGTCGGAGCTGTGGTATATGCTGGAGGCTCTTTTGACCCGCAGGGAACGACTCGCAAGCGTGATGTCCTGGACCCGGGAACGCAGGGAAATGGGCTTTTCTCTACTTTTCGGCAATCAGGAAGCCATTACGATCCAGGGTGACCTGCAGGCGAGGATGCTGAAGCATTTCCGTGCTGCCGCAGGCGTAACCGCGATCGTTCTCGTGGTCGCCGGGCTGGCGGGCTTCGCTGCTTATTTCCAGGCGCATGTTCATCCAGCCGATCCGGCATGCTTCTCGTGCATGTTCGATTCGCTGCAGAACTGGTGGGACCGCCTCGGTTTCTGGGAAAAGAGTGCCATCGTGCTCGGGGCATTTGCCTTGTCCTTGATGTTCGTCAGCTTCTGGCCCGCGCTTGGCATCGCCTTAACGGCAGCGAGTATTCCGGCGAGCGGCCACGAAATCGCCAAGGACATCCGCGATCCGAAGCGGATGCTTACCCCCGAGAACGTCATCTCCACGCTGGTCGCGCTGGCGCTGAGCCGTGTTCCGTTCGGCAGGCTGGCCGAACGCTTCGGGAAGAAAGGCGCCAGCAGGCTGAAGGATTGGCTGGAGAAGCTGCTCAAACGGCGAAAGGAGCCGAAACCGGATCCTGAGCTGCCCAAGAGGCCGCATAAGCCGGATGGGGAGGATCCTCCGCCAAAGAAAGAGAAAGATCCCGAGGATCAGCCGCCGAAGAACGATGCAGACGATTACGTGCATTGGAGCAAAGCGAAGTACCGTGGGGTGGAGCTGTATGACAGCCGGAACGGGCCGCTTGGGGAGTTCGACGGCATTGACCTGGAGAGAGGCATATACTATGAGGCCAAATCGGCCAAGGGGTTGGACCGCATCCATCCGAAAACGGGCAAACCGCAGCAGACGCCGCAGGAGTTTACAGATAAGGCACTGTACAAAAAAACGAAGGTACGGATCAACAACCTGGAGAAGGCAGTCGGAACACGGCCGACGCCGGATGGAACGAAGGAAATCCCGACGCTGGAGCAAATCAAGGGAATCCGGCATTTCGAGTTTCAGCTGGACGGGGATTCACCGGCTCTGCGGGCGGCCGCGGAGAACAGCTTGAACAAGCTGCGCCAGGAGTTTCCGGATCATACATTCAACATTCGATTTGGGGTGGTGGAATAACATGTCGATTAGCGCAATTATCGTGGACCCGGAGGACGAGTTTGAACGTTCGTTTATGCTTCCGGTGGCGACGGAATCCTTTTTCCAGAAATATTGGGTTCCGGCGGTGGAAGAGCTGAATTTGCAGTGGACTTCGCTTTTTCAGTATGGTACGGACGTAGAGTCGGAGGACATCCCGGCTATCTTAGGAGAAGTGTCCCAGCTCAAGGAATGGGCCCGCACCCACGTGCATGGGGACGACCTCGACCACATGTTACGCAGACTGGAGCTGCTGGAGACGGAACTGCCGAAAGCATATAGGCGCGGCGGTGTCGTCGTCTATATCGGTTAGCTTCGGTGAACAAGAGATTATTTTAAAAATTCATATGAGGTGATTGCGATCAAGTCCGGAGAACTCAGACACCGGGCTTGATTGTTTTTATCCGGACTTGGAGAGGAAGGGGAGCGGTGTGAAGCATCCTTATCGAATGGACGAAAAAGCATTTATGCATCACCTGAACGAAGCTTACGGGATCGCTGCCCGGAGGATTGATTTCATCCCTTATGGGGATTCGGCTTATTCTTACCGGGTAGATGGAGAAAACGGGACACGATACTACCTGAAACTGTTTGACCATAGCAATGACAGCCACCGCCAAGGGATCATTCGCTGCTCCCGTTATCTGCCGCTTACCTGGGAATTGCACCAAACGGGCCGCTTTCGAGAGTTATCTTGTCCACACCGGACTTTAAGCGGCGATTTTCTGCTTACCCTCTCCGATTGTACCGCAGCGCTGTTTCATTTTATCGAAGGAGAGACATGGGCTGAGGCCTACCCTTTCTCCAAACAACAACTGGAGCGGGTTGGACGGCTGGCGGCGCGCATTCGGCAGTTGACCCCGTGGACATCGTCTTCCTGCCTATTGAGTGAAGCGTATGATATATCCTTTTCTGAAAATTTGATGGAATGCCTGCTGCTGCTTAAGTCTCCCCAGACCGGTGATAACTCCGCTCGCCATGTGCTTCGGGAACTTGTCATTCCGCAACAAGCGCGCATCACCGAGCTGATGTATCAGATTACAGGGATTCGCGATTCTCTCATTTTTGATCCGGTTCCCAAAGTGCTATGCCATGGTGATCTGTGGGGAGGGAATTTGATGGAGACCCCTGACAGGCGGCTGTTCGTCCTGGACTGGGAGGCGGCCATTCTTGCACCCCCGGAGCTGGACATCGTGGGATATATCGGAGACGGACTGAGTCATTTCCTCTCTGCGTATGAGCAGGAGCTTGGGCAGCAGGTGGGGCTGAATCCGGATCTGCTGCGATTTTATGCCTACCGCCATCACTTGAGAAACCTGACCCATTGGTGCATGAATATTCTCCATCGCGACCTCGAGCCGGATCAGCTGGATAATGACCTTGAAATGGTCCGGCATCACTGCTTGAACCGATTGGATACGGTAGAGGTTTCGCTGCGGGATGTGGCGGATAGAAATATTTAGGGGCAGGCTGTTATTTTTATAGCGAAAACATGCGAAAATCACAGCTACGGCAAGAAATTAATAGATTACCGCCATTGTAAGCGTTGACATGATGTTCTTTCGAATTTTTTTACACCGATCTCGAAAGGTTTGCTTCTTTACAGCAGGCGTCCGGAAGGAGTAAGATTTCATTCGTAATCGAGAACTTGTGAACCTGATACGTAATACTCCTTGATCGCTGAATTCTGGAATCAGGAGCGGGGGAACCAAAGGGAGGAAGCAAAGCTTCGTCCCAGGGGTGAATCACTTGATGTTCAATTATTGAGTGTAGGGATACTTTCAGTCCCGAATCCGACAGCTAACCTCGTAAGCGTGATGAAAGAGGGTTTTGTCGTGCGCGTAAAAAAGCCACGGGAAAGTCCAACTTTCCTGTGGCTTTTTTGTTGTGCACAAAAAGGGTTGAGCATGTCGAAAAACGGGTACCTCATGAATCATTCAACTCTAACACTGGCGGTGACTAACATTCCATGGCAGCCTTGAAAAGACTTCTGATCGGACGTCCGCTGAAGTCCACTGAATTGGGAGAACAAAAACTGAATAAGAAAAAAGCTTTGGCCATTCTATCCTCCGATGCGTTATCGTCCGTAGCTTACGGGCCTGAGCAAATTTTACTGGTCCTGATCACGGTCAGCACGGCGGCGTTCTGGTATTCGATACCGATCGGAATCGGCGTACTCATTTTATTGTCGGCACTCATTCTGTCCTATCGGCAGATCATCTTTGCATATCCCCATGGTGGTGGGGCATACGTCGTCTCCAAGCAAAATTTGGGGGTTTATTCCGGACTGGTGGCCGGCGGTTCGCTGCTGGTAGATTATATTCTGACCGTTGCGGTCAGCGTTTCGGCGGGCACGGATGCGCTGACTTCTGCGTTCCCGGTACTGCATGAGCATACCGTGGCAATTGCCGTTACCTTCGTCATCCTCATTACGCTGCTGAATTTGCGGGGCGTGACCGAGTCGGCCTCCATCCTGGCTTATCCGGTGTATCTGTTCGCCTTTGCACTGTTCATTCTGATCGGGGTGGGAATGTACAACATTGTGACCGGCCACGTGTCGCCGCATCTGCATACACCGGTCGGGACGCC
Organism: Paenibacillus sp. XY044; assembly: GCF_002257645.1. Classification (GTDB taxonomy): domain Bacteria; phylum Bacillota; class Bacilli; order Paenibacillales; family Paenibacillaceae; genus Paenibacillus_AQ. The sequence goes on from NZ_NQMO01000001.1 coordinate 1,713,146, forward strand.
GGTTGCGGGGATCAGCCTGTTCTTGCTCTTAAAAGCCTTTGCCTCGGGCAGCTCAGCCCTGACCGGGGTCGAAGCGATTTCGAACGCCATCCCGAACTTTAAGGATCCAGGCCCGAACAATGCGGCCAAAACCTTGATGGCAATGGGCATCCTGCTGGCCGTGCTCTTCTCGGGCATCGTATTTCTTGCTTATTATTTGGGGATATCCCCAAATGCCCAGGAAACGGTCGTTTCCCAGATTGCCAATCAGACGTTCGGCCGGAATTTTATGTACTTTTTCATTCAGGGCACGACGGCTTTGATCTTGATCTTGGCAGCCAATACCGGATATTCCGCGTTTCCGCTGCTTGCGGTCAATTTAGCCAAGGACCGGTTTATTCCCCGGATGTTCACCGTCCGCGGCGACCGTTTGGGGTATTCGAACGGAATCATCATCCTTGGGTTGCTATCCATCGTGCTAATTGTCGCCTTCCACGGGCAGACGGAGCATCTGATCCCGCTGTACGCGGTCGGGGTGTTCATCCCCTTCACGCTTTCCCAAACCGGGATGATGGTCAAGTGGATCCGGGAAAAGCCACAGGGTTGGTTGACAAAGCTCGTCATCAATACGATCGGCGCGCTGATCAGCTTCACGGTGTCGGTCATGTTCTTTGTAACGAAGTTTGCGCAGATCTGGCCGGTACTGATCTTTTTGCCGCTGATCGTGTATCTGTTCCACCGGATCAAGAAGCATTATGAAGCGGTTGGTGAGCAGCTGCGGCTGTCGACATGCGAGCCGGCGTTACCGATCGAAGGCAATGTGATCATTCTTCCTGTTTCGGGTATTACGCATGTCGTGGAGCATTCCCTCAATTATGCGCAGTCGCTTGCGGCTGAACAGATCATTGCGGTATATATTCCGTTTGAACGGGAGGAAGAGAACCGGTTTGAAGAAAAATGGCATAAATGGCGGCCTGACGTGCGCCTTGTGACGCTTCATTCTCCTTACCGGAGCATTATTCATCCGCTCAGCAAATTTATCGATACGGTACACCGGAAAGCCAGCGAATCCAATTACCAGGTAACGGTCATCATTCCTCAGTTTATTCCGAAGCGGAGCTGGCAAAATCTGCTGCACAACCAGACCAGCTTGATGATCCGGACGTATCTCTTGTTCCGCAAAGACGTCGTTGTGACGACGGTTCCGTATCATTTGAAAAAATAGCAAGGCAGCTGGTTCAAACCATTCATCATAGGATCACGGCATATGTGCCGGCGGTCCTTTTTTTGTGTGAAAGGAGCGGATATATATGAAGGAAGAATGGATAGGATACGCCGCGGAAGCTGTCAAACCAGGTATTGTCTCATGAATTGACGCCAAAAATTTCAAGTGCTAAGCTATTAAGCAAAATGAGAGCGCCTGTGCAGGCCATCTCTTTCATATTGATTTCCAAAGGGGAGAACACATGGAAGGCAGGAAAGTAACGCTCAGGGACATTGCGGTCAAAGCCGGGCTATCCGTAAACACCATCTCAAGAGCATTAAAAGATAAAGAAGACATCGCACCTTCGACCCGGCAAATGATTAAAGAACTGGCCAAGGAAATGGGGTATGTCGGAAACGCGCTAGCTGGTTCTCTCCGATCAGGCCTGACCAAAACCATTGCGGTCATCGTCAGCGATGTAGCCAACCCGCATTTCGGCATTATGGTTAAGGAGATTGAGAAAACCGCTCGGAAACACCATTACACGATTTTCGTCATCAATACGGAAGACGATTATGAAATGGAAGAGCGGGCGATTTATACGGCCATCGGCAAAAACGTGGATGCCATTATCATTTGTCCTTCTCAGCGCGGGGTAGACAACATCCGCTTTTTGCAGAAGAACGGGGTTCCGTTCGTGCTGATCGGAAGAAGGTTTAAGGATGAGCCTGATTTTGATTATGTGATCTGTGATGATGAAAAGGGAGGTTACCTGGCAACGAAGCATCTGATCGAACACGGCCACGAAAGGGTTTTGTTTCTCAACGGGCCGATCCGGATATCCAGTGCCCAGGAACGACTCGAAGGCTATCGGCGAGCGCACCAGGAAGCGGGACTCCCGGTACATGAGGATCTTATTATAGAAGTTGGAGCCTCGGCCGGAGATACCCGAATGGTCGTCAAGCAGCTGATCGAACAGAAGGCTCAATTTACAGGCGTCTTTGCCTTTAATGATGTCATCGCATGGGAAGCGGCCTATGTTATGCAAAAGTACGGCTATCGCGTGCCGGAAGACTATGCGGTGATCGGCTTTGACAATATTCAGTCACGTCTCTTTATTCCTTTTCAGCTGTCGTCCGTAAGCAACTCCAAGGGGAGAATGTCCAAAAGGGCCGTTGATATCGTATTGCATAAAATCAATCACCCCAGCTCGCAAGAAAAATTCCATGAAGTCATCGACACCAAGCTGGTGTTAAGAGGCAGCACCCTGTAATCGCTGAAACAGCGTGAAGCGGTCGTTATTCGCGTAAAGATCTGCCGCTTCACGTTCGATGAAGCAACATTCCCATGATTTGCAAACAAACGATTGACAGCGGCACGCACCGGTGTTATTTTATCAGTACATTAACGTTAATGTTATCGATTAAGGCATGCCGAATCCTATTTTGAGAGTGGGGGAAAGGAATGCATCAAGTTGCCAATGTACCGCAAACCATGATCGTTCCGCTGTTTGTCGGGCAAGGGAAAATTGAATACGGCGAGAAGCCGGTGCCCATACCAGGTAAAGGGCAGCTTCTAATCCAGGTGAAAGCCAATGCCCTGTGCGGCTCGGACCGCAGCCAATTCTATGAGGGAAGCAGCGTTACGCCCGGCCACGAAGCTGCAGGCATAGTGGCTGGGGCCGGAGAAGGTACTTCCACAGTGATCGGGTCTCATGGCGTAGTCTATTTAATGGATTTCTGCGGCGAATGCCGCAATTGCCGGCAAGGATTTTCCAATCAATGCCTGCACAAAAGAGCCGATTATGGCTTTACGCACGACGGTGGTTACGGCCCTTATATGGTTGTAAATGAAAACGTATTCTTTCAGATCGATGCATCTCTTCCGCTTAGCGAAGCGACGATGCTCCTGGATATTATGGGAACAGGCGGCCATGCGATCAAGAGAGCTCAGCTCGTACACAAGGATATTACGTCCGTCCTGGTCACCGGCGCGGGTCCGATCGGCCTTGGCGTACTGGCGATGGCCAAACTGCTGCTGGGGGATGACATCCCGGTGTTTATCATGGATTTTGTCCCATATCGTCTGGAGCTCGCCGAGAAGATGGGTGCCATTCCTGTAAATTTGGGCGCGGGTTCGGTATTGGAGACGATCAGAAAAGCAGGCGGCAGCGGCGTCGATATCGCCATTGATACGAGCGGCAAAACAGCCGGACGCCGGGCTTCGCTGGAAGCGCTTCATCAGCGCGGCGTATTGGTATGCGTCGGTCACGGCGAGGAACTTAACCTTCATGTGTCGAGCGATTTGATCGCCGCCGAACGGGCTGTCCTCGGCAGCGAGTATTTCCAATATGGCGAAATCGCAGATAATCATCGGGTTATCCAGAACCATCTGCCTTATCTGCAGCAAATCATTACGCACCGTTTCAGCCTGGACCGCATCCAGGAAGCGTATGAATTATTTTTCCAAGGCGATACCGGAAAGGTGTTAATCGAACCATGAGCGCAGATCAAAAGCTGAAAGTCGCATTAATTGGCGCAGGAGGCTCCGCTTTCGACCGCGGAAGGTCGGAGGGATTTCGGTCCGCGGGAAACTGGGGACAACAGCATGCCCGCATATGGGAAGGGAGACCCGATGTAGACTTTTGCGCGATCGTTGGGCGCAACCCCGAGCGTACGAAAGAAAAGGCGGAATTCTATGGAACCAAAGCGTACACCCGCATCGCCGACATGCTTGAGCAGGAAGTCCCTGACCTCGTTAGCATTTGCCTTCCGAATCAAGGACACTTTGATGCGACAATGGAAGTCATTCAGGCTGGATTTCCGCTGCTGGTGGAAAAACCGCTCGTCTTCAATCTGAAGGAAGCCGACCAGCTCCTGAATGAAGCTGCCAAACGAAACGTATTTTTTGCCATCAATTTCAACCACCGCTTCGCCAAACCGGTGGAATTGGCTGACGAAGCAATCCGGACGGGAAGGCTGGGCGACCTGACCTTCGCGACCTGGCGGTTCGGCGGGGAAGGCAGCAGCGATCATCCGCATGCCAATCTAATCGAGACACAGTGTCACGGATTTGACATGCTGGAACATCTCTGCGGGCCGATCGAATCGGTCATGGCGGAGATGACGGATAAGACAGGCGGAGGTTACCGCACCCTCTCGATTACCCCTCGCTTTGAGAACGGGGCAGTCGGCAGCCTGATCGGCACTTACGATTCCTCTTATGCTTATCCGGACACGCATCGTGTGGAAATCAACGGCGCCCTCGGCCGCTGCGTCATTCAAGACACGGTGAAGAAATATACGTTTCATGCTGCCGGCAGCGAAATCGGGGAAAGCTGGGAAGCCGGATATTTTAACGATGCAGACCGGGAATTCCACCGGACGTTCGACAGACATGTCGATGCACTGCTGCACGCACTGAGAAATGGGCAGGCGCCTCCGGTCGATGCCGAAGCCGGGTATCGGGTACTTCTTCTGGCGGAAGCGGCCATTCGCTCTTACGAGCAAGGCTGCCGGGTGAAACTGCCTAAACCTATATAATCGATCTTGGAGTGGATGATAACTTGGTGAAGCTCTTTGTAACGGATATCGACGGCACCTTAATGGATAGCAACAAGCAGATACAGGGTGAAGATATCACGGCCATTCGACAAGCGCATCGGCAGGGGGTCCGCATGTGCCTCGCTTCGGGCAGAATGTATGAAGAAATCAAGGTGGTCATGGACGTGCTGGAAGTTCCCTGCTATGCCATATGCCAAAATGGTGCCACCCTCGTTGACTGCAGTGGGACGGTGATCGTGTCAAACACTTTTCGCTCGGATTTAACTCTTTCCGTTCAGCACGTAACATCCAGCGACGATCTGGTTACCGTGATATGCAGCGCCGACGCCAACTATGTAAGGGTACGAACGCCCGAGACAAATCATTAATGAAATTACTGCGCATCGGCAGAGAGGATGTCGCATGCATCGGCGATTCCTTTAACGATCTGGCCATGTTTCGCATAAGTTCGCGCAGCTTGCCATGTCCCATGCCCACTCCGATGTGATCCAAGCCGCGCTGAATCAAGCCGAAACCGTAAGTGAGGCTTTGTATGATTGCTTGCAGTGCGATTAATCCTTGCGAAGGGGTGTTTCCTTTTGTCCTTCGAAGCAACCAAAGTCCACAATAGACCAACATTCTACAAGCACCAGGCGGTATATCCGCTTCCGATTCAAACGGTGCGCATCGATGACGCGTTCTGGGAGCCCAAATTGAAAATACTGCGCGAAATCACTTCCTATGATGTCCTTGATAAATTCGAACATGACGGTGCGATTCATAATTTCGACCTTGTCGCGGATGGCGCTGGCGGGAATCACTGCGGCGAACCGTGGTTCGATGGTTTGATCTATGAAACGATCCGGGGGCTCTCGGATATGATCGCTGTCTCGTATGATGAGCGTCTGGATCAGAGAATCGACGATCTGATACAGCGGATCTCACGCGCGCAGGATGCTGTAGGTGACGGCTACATAAACACGTATACGTTGCTCGACCGGCCCGGCCAGCGTTGGGGAGAAAACGGAGGAAATTTAAGATGGCAGCACGACGTGTACAATGCAGGATGTCTGGTGGAAGCTGCCGTTCATCATTATAAAGCGACAGGCAAAACTTCATTGCTCAAAGCTGCCGTAAGATTTGCCAATCATATGTGCGAAATCATGGGGCCATCGCCCAAAAGGAATATCGTTCCTGCCCACTCACTGCCGGAAGAAGCGCTGTTAAAGCTGTATCAGCTGGCTCTTGATGATCCGGAGCTCTCCAATACCATGAATATTGCGTTCGAGGCTTCCGATTATTTGGATTTGGCCGTTTTCTGGATTCATCATCGGGGAAATCATGAAGGCAGGAACTCCCATGAAGAGTATGCCCAGGATCATAAGGCCGTGTTGGAACAGGAGGAAGCGGTCGGGCATGCAGTACGCGCGACGCTGTTATATACAGGATTAACGGCACTTTATTTGTGTACGGGAGAAAAGCGGTATTTGGACACCGCCAAGAAGCTATGGAATAACATTGTCCATCAAAAATCGCATATTTCCGGAGGTGTCGGAGCCGTACATCATGACGAGAAGTTCGGCGGCAGCTATGAATTGCCTGATAACGGCTATTTGGAGACTTGTGCCGGCGTGGGAATGGGATTCTTTAGCTGGAACCTTTTTTTGGCAACAGGCGAAGGCCGTTATATCGATCAATTGGAGACGATTCTGTACAATATTGTTCTGGCCGGCCGTTCCATGGATGGGCATCGGTATTTTTATGAAAATCCGCTGGTCAGCCGCGGCTCCCATAACCGGTGGGAGTGGCACACCTGCCCTTGTTGCCCGCCGATGATGCTCAAAATGCTGCCGGAATTAGCGACTTACATTTATGCCTACGATAACATGGGGGCATTCGTTAATCTGTACGTTGCAAGCGAAGTCAGCATGACGCTGGATGGCGTGGCGGTCACGCTTAAGCAGCATACTTCATATCCCTGGGCGGGAAGTGTCGGCATTAGCGTTTCGCCTGAGCACGCGGCAGCGTTTTCCATTCGGCTGCGGATTCCGGAATGGTGCGGCCAATACACGATTACGGTTAATGATCAAACAGTCTCTTACGAGATCGTGGACGGTTACGCTGTATTGGAGCGGACATGGTCGCCGGGAGACGTTGTCCAACTTGACCTGGATCTGCCGGTTGACCTGATCGGGGCTCACCCGAATGTGAACACGCATGCCAACAAAGCGGCCATCCGAAGAGGGCCCATGCTGTACTGTCTGGAGTCGGTAGACAACGATAAGTACACCGATGGCAAAGTTCAATACACACGCGAAGCGTTGGACATTGACCAACAGTTGGAATGCAAACTTCCGCAGCAACCGGCGTTTACCACCGAATTTGATGCAAGTTTCTTTGACGGAGCAGTACTGGTCCATACCCAAGATGCGGAAGGCAAACCGTTGACGGCGATTCCTTATCCGTATTGGAACAACCGTTCGCGCGGAACGATGGTTATCTGGCTGCAATATGACCACGACAACGGTGTGAACGGATGGGAAAACAAACTTTATCGCAAAATCAATCGTTGATAACAAGCGCAATAGTTAGTTAATAACCGGCGGGCCACCGCGGTGCAGTGAATTGGCTTATTTCCAGCTTAGGAAATAGGCCGTTTTATTTTTTTCTGATTTGATCATTTTGCCGTACAAAGCAAACAAAAAGCAATAACGCAACAAACAGTGTATCAATAGCGTCTAATCATCGTACATAGAACAGCAACAGGGGTGGAACAGATGAATGTAAAATTAATGACGATATTCGGTGCCGTAATCGGTTCTGTGCTCGTATGGACAGGAAGTGCGGCTGCAGAAGAACGGTTTACCGATCTGCAGCACTCAAAGTGGGCAGAAGACGGCATCACCTATATGGCCAAACGGGGAACCGTGGCCGGATACGGCAATGGTAAGTTCATGCCCGAGAGGCAAGTTACAAGAGCACAAGCCGTCACTTTCATGGTGCGGGAGCTCTATTCGCAGGAGCTGCAGCAAGATGCGAAAGGCATGACCTATTCAGATGTGCCTGCAACCCATCCTTTTTATCGCGAAATCGCCATCGCGGCAAAACATGGGCTGGCCGGCGGATTTCCTGACGGCACGTTCCATCCGGATGCACCGATGAGCCGTGCCGAAACTGCGGCTTTCCTTACACGCGCCTATTCACTCGTGCAAGGCCAACAAACCGTAAAGTTATCGGATACAGCAAAGCACTGGGCGGCAGCGCCTATCCTCATTATGAGCTCCAATGGATTGATCGGCGGATATTCGGATGGCACGTATCGTCCGGACCGATCCGTCACGCGCGCGGAGTTTGCCGTATTTATGTCGCGGGTTATCCGCTTCGAACGCGAAGGAGCCATTCAGGCACAGGATTGGGATAAGCTGATGTCCTATATGACCGTCAGCGAGCAAGTCGGCCAAATGCTTATGCCTGACATTAGGCAATGGAATGGGCAAGTGACGACGACAGTCAATGAAGGACTGAAACGCAGCATCCACGATCAAGATTTGGGCGGACTTATTCTTTTTGACAAAAATATTGTAAACGTGCGGCAGGTCACAACACTGACGCATGATCTGCAGATGGAAGCAGGCGATATTCCGTTGTTTCTTGGCATCGACCAAGAAGGAGGCGTGATTAAACGAATCCCTGGGGGGACGAATCTGCCGGGTCAAATGGCGCTGGGCGCAACCGGAGATACAGCGCTGGCCGAAGCGGGCGGACGGCTGACCGGAGAAGAGCTGAAGGCGCTCGGGCTGCAGGTCAATTTTGCGCCAGTGCTCGACATTAACAGCAATCCAGACAACCCGATTATCGGAATGCGGTCGTTTAGCTCGGATCCGGATTTGGTGACACGGCTTGGTCTCGCAAGCATGAAAGGACTGCGGCAATCGGGGGTCATCGCGGCAGTCAAGCATTTTCCGGGCCATGGCGACACGACGGTAGATTCCCATATGGGTATGCCGGTACTGAACCATGACCGCGAACGGCTCGATGCGGTGGAGCTCAAACCGTTTCGGGCTGCCATCGATAATGGGGTAGAGATGATCATGACCGCACATATTGCTTTTCCTGCCGTAGATAACGAGCACGTCACATCGCTCAAGGACGGAAGCAGCGTACCGATCCCTGCTACGTTATCCAAGAAGGTGCTGAACGGGCTGCTTCGGGGCGAGCTGGGATATAAAGGCGTCATCATATCCGATGCCTTCACGATGAATGCGATCGCGGAGCATTTTGGGGAAAATCAATCGGTGGAGCGGGCAGTCTCCGCAGGAGTGGATATCATCCTTATGCCGCAAGATCCGGAAGCTGCGCATCAAACGCTGGTGAACGCGGTGAAGAGCGGGAGGATTCCGAGTGAAACCATCCATGCATCGGTGAAACGCATATTGGAGCTGAAAGCAAAATATGGTTTGTTTGACCGCAGCGAGAGTCTCACGACTCAGCTGGCCGCGCTTAATGATGTCATCGGATCCGAGGAGCATCGCACAGTGGAGCGGGAAATCGCCGAGCGAGCTGTCACCTTGTTGGCCAGCCGCGACGGCGCGAGCCCGGACCCCATTCAGCAAGGCGATCGGGTCGTTATTGCCGCAGCCGATGAAGAGCAGGCGAAGCAGCTCGAGAGACAGCTGAAGCAAGCCGCGACTAACTTATCGCTGAAGACGGAAATAGCCATAATCGGCGGCCAAGGGAAAACCAATGAGGCGCTTCAAGCGGTGGATCAGGCGGATTACGTCATCCTGGCCTCTTACCAGTTCCGTAACGTGGCCAGCCAGTTTAACTGGGCCGATAATCAGACTTTGATTGATGAGATGAACAAGCGTAATAAGCGGTACACGCTGCTTTCGCTAGGCAATCCGTATGAGACGATCTACCTCCAGAACGTGCGTTCTGGTATCGCAGTTTATGGTAAGCAAGAGCCGAATACAGCAGCCGGGATAAAAGTGCTGCTCGGTAAACTGAAAGCTGGCGGCGTGCTGCCGGTGACAGTTAAGTAATTTTTATCAAGATGGTGGTTATTGACCAAACCGGGTTTAAGTGATTGGCTAAGTAAGAACAATTTAGCAGTATAAGCCGCGCATAAGCGCGGTTTTATTGTTTTATAGAACTATTTTAAATAGACGGATATAAAACGATTGTTTCGATGCCGTAAGATGTAAATTGAAATCTAAGCCAACGGACACTAATAAACAATGAAGATGATTTGTGATGAACAATGAATGATTCGTAATGAGAGCATATTGGAGCGGGGAATAAGCGCCGCGCAGCATAATAGATGGTCTATGATGACTATAATAAAGCAGAAATATAATTACGTAAAATAATAATTTGACGAATAAATACAAATAAGATATTCTGTATATAAGGAGGTTTAGCAATAAATGGATAAAAACATGAAGCTGCATTACATGAAACGCGTTGATGATAAATGTGCAGAGCTTCCTTGGTACGTAACCGAATATATCGACAGCCGCAAACGCAAACTGTCGCACACGACGCTGCTGAATTACTGCCATGATTATCTTATCTTCTTTGATTGGCTAGTGGCTGAGAAACTGGCTGCTGATCATCGTCAAGATATCGAATTGACTGTCCTGGAATCGTTGACCGTACGTGAAGTCGAAAATTTCCTTTCGTTTCTAGAGTATCAACTGGGCAACAACAAATACACGATCAACCGGAAACTGTCGGCGTTAAAGTCGCTGTTTGATTACCTGCAGAACAAGGCCGAAACGTCCGATCTGAAGCCATATATTCAACGAAACGTGATGGCCAAGATCGACTTTAATTCCATTAAGGAAAGCCAGGAAACCGTCGCAAACCGCATCGAGGGCAAAATTTTACGTGAAGATGATTTTGAGAAGTTCCGGCAGTTTGTAGCCCATGATTTCGGTGAACTAAACAAAACCAACAAACGCATGGTTCGGTTCCACGAATTTAACCGTGAGCGGGATACCGCCATCGTATCGCTGATACTCGGTTCCGGACTGCGTTTATCCGAGGTAGCGGGAATCAATATTGAGGATTTGGATATGAACAAAGGCCAGGTTCGCGTGCTGCGTAAAGGCAATAAGGAACAATATGTTTATTTCAGCCAGCAAGCGTTATTGGATCTGGAAAGCTATTTGAAGATCCGGGAAGCCCGATATGTACCGGAAAAATCGGAAAATTACTTATTTATAGCAGCGCCAATCGGCCGCAAAGGCAAAAGCCGGCGGTTAACACCAAGATCAATTGAAAAACTGATCGAAAAATACGCTGCAGCGTTTGGCAAACCGGCGCTGACAGTCCATTCCTTGAGACATTCCTTCGCAACCCGCTACCACCTGGAGAATAACGACGTACCGAGGCTGAAGAATCAGCTGGGGCATTCATCAATCCAGACGACGATGATCTATACGCATTTAACGGATGAAGAGATGAGAAATGCCGTTAACAATATGGATAAGTAATGAATGTGGAATACCGTAAAATAATGGCCGTCATTCGGCCGTTTCCTTAGTACATTTTCACAAAACTCGTATTTTGTACATATGTATTCCCGTTCGACGGTAAGATATGGACTCAATAGTATTCTTTGAATGAATTTCATCAATTTTACCCCGTTCCATTCCGAATTTTTACAACAAAAAAACCGTCCCCAAAATTGGGACGATTTTAATCGCGGTACCACCCAAGTTATTGTCCTCGCGCATAGCGAAACAATCAGCTCTTGTTGACTATAACGAGTCAAACCGGCGGGTATTAACCGCACTCCTGAACCGGCAATATACTAAGTTTCGTGGAATTTCACACCAAAACATCCCTCTCTGAACGAAATGTAGCATATCTTGTTCATTCATCGTTTTCATTCGTATCATTTCCTAATTATTGTTATTGTATCAGTTAGAATTCAGATGTCAATCGTGAATAATAGAAACCTGCATAATACTCGAAAACCCACTCGTAATTAACGTAAACTGCCCGTTAGCGTGGAGACGGCAGCCGAACTCCTCGGCTGGCTGCCGTCATGGAACTATCGTCTCCCATTACTTTAATCCTAACAGTGGTCACAACTGTTATGGCCGACAAGACCGTTCCAAGACCAGCGCGGGATTTGGAGTCCTTCTGGCACGTCGTTGGCGGAACCTGGATATCCGGCCATCGTGGTGGTTGTGACCCAAGAAAAATAGTCATGCAGTACCTGTCTTAGTTGGTCGTTGGTTGCCAGGCCCACATCGACCAACGCTTGATCAAAACAGATAATAGCTCGTCGGTCCATATCCTTGTGAGGACCGTTACCACTGTGTAGGCGAACCACGGTGTTTTCATCACCATATTCCTCGGTGTAACGTTGTGGACCACCCAAAGCCTCTGCCCAGTACGCCGCCAGCCGTTCCGTGTGTTCAGGGTGATAACCATGACTAAACGCATGGCTTACCAGCTCATCCTCCAGCACCCGAGCGTGCCAAGCCGCCGCCAACTTGAGCAAGCCCTCGTAACCACCAACTGCCTCATATACGGTCTGCATGTCATCATCTCCTTGGAAATGTTCATGTTCTAAAACACAGTTCTAGAAGTAACACTGTTGCGCTCTACTGCCCGTTAGCGTGAAGACGGCAGCTGGACTCCCTGGCCGGCTGCCGCCTGACTTTATTGAGCTATCGTTTCCCGTTAGCTTAACAGCGAATGGGTTTTTAGGTTTTGAAAAACTTTACCTAAACGGTACTGGGTTTCCTTGAAGAGTTCATAATTTTTTGTTGTTACCTCTTCTTCGCCAAACACCCGATTTTCTATATAAGATGTGTATCTTAGTTCTATTTGAATTGCTTCCACATTGCTCCACGAACCATATTTCGAAACAATATGGCCGCCTGAAAGTCCGTTTTCATCCACGCTTACCGTAAATCTCTCTCTAACGAAAGCACTTCGGACAGCCTCTAAAAATTCATTGGAGCAACTCATACCGTGACAAGTACCTAAAACAACATCATGTGTCGTCTGGATATAAAAACTATGCAAATCGACTAGGAACGCTTTACCAAACACTGCCAAAGAAGTACTTATCTCTTCCGACAACCCATAGTGGTACGGCATATAGATGTTTTCAATTCTATTTATAATTGTGTCGTCAGACAGAGGTATATCGTAAATGTCTCTTCCGAATGTGGATTTTTGATAAACTAACGACTTGGTGTAGTCTTCTCCTTGATTCTTAAGTTTTATATCCCTGTTAACATCAATCACATATCGGCTGTAATTTGCCGACACTGTTGTAATGTTTAATCCCTCCAAAAAGCTATAAAGCTCGTTTAAAAACCAATCATTGTTTGGCAGAACTATATCGGGTTTCTTACTCTTTTTCATTTCAGGTGTGATTTGAGATGAGCCATGCGGAATACTCGCTATTATCGCAGAAACCGGTTTACTCCGTTTCACGTTCAATGAATGCACCATATATAGTCCCCCGTCAAAAGTTATCCCTGGTTAGTTGAGAAGAAGGCAGCCAACCAAAAAGCTGGCTGCCTTCAAATGTTTTCATTGAGCTATCGTTCTCCGTTAGTTGAAAGCTGTAGCTCTTCTTTAATACCTTTCCACTCGACAGTAACATTGATTGTTTCGTCTTTCTGCGGAACAGCGCCATTACTAATAGATTTATGAGTGATTTCTTTATGCCCTGATAATTCTGTTTCTCCACTTCCTCCCCCTGATGATACAGAAAACTTATATTTGACTTTACCTACTTCAGAAGGGTTATCCCCTTTGTAAGTTAATGTCAATATGTAATCGTGGTTCTCACCATTAGGGTTAGTAACGACATAGTTTGCTGACCAGTTCTTACTTTCACCAGTAAATAAAATAGAAGAGCTATTTAAACATCCAGATAAAAACATAACCATGAATAAACAGATGAGGATTCCTTTTATTGTAATCCCTCCCTTGAGTATTAATGAAGTTCACATAAAATGATATTAATCTCAGTTATTCTTTGCGTTAAGGAAAGCATCAATTATTTCAATTAGATGGGGATTCTTTGTATGTCGACGATAAAAAAGAATTGATTTGGACCATATGGCCCTGTTTTCCTTTTGGATCGCTGTACGTTCTCTATCTTTCTCAAGACAAGTTATTTGTTCTGAAGACATAATATGTACTTCCATTCCGTCAACAAAGAAGTTGAATTGCCAAAACCCGCCTTTATTTATTGGACTAGGATTATATTTTTGAAATAACTTGTGGGCAATCTCAAAGTAATCCCACTGAATCATAATATCTAGATCATCCATTTCAAAATCTTCAATACCATGTACAAAAAGTGAAGTTGAAGCATCGAAGCTATACGGAACATTTCCTTCATCAAGGTCTTTAACGACTCTAAAAACTAATTCCCACCACTTATTTGACAATGCATGATCCATTTTAACTCTCCTATTCGTTAAATTAAGCCAATCAATGAAGGCCTCCTCAGTTACCTGTATTCTCGAACTTTGTTGCTCAATCCTGCCTGTTAGCTTAATGAAAAAACAGCCGGCTTTGGGGTCGGCTGCCTTCAAACGTCTTTATTGAACTATCGTTTTCCGTTAGCGGAACACCCTGTGAAGCATGAGAACTTTGTAAGTGCTTTAAGGTAAGGAGGATTCAAATGAAGTGCGTACTTTGTTTTCTTTAATTACAGCTTCTTTAATTTGCTAGGCCTACTTGATTCATTTTATTAAAAACCATTTTGCCGTTAAGCAAGGACTTACAAAGTTCAATCAGACTTGGTATATGTTCACGTATCCATATACGCATTTCTTCATTACTTACTCGAAATGCGTAGAGCCCGCATATTTCCAAAAACATGAAATCTTCTAATTGTGCAATGTCTATCTTCCTAGAAATTATATTTGAGTAGGCGGAAAGTAAATTATCCACTCCTTAGCTTAGTTAATTATCCTCACATTCACAAACCACCTAAAACTGAAAGAAGATTCATATCCCTCACCATTGTCGTATTACTCGTTTGAGGAGGTTCTATATTACCACATATTGGATGATATATTCACCTGCTTCTGAAAACTGCTCGTTAGTTGAGAAAAGACAGCCGATCTCAAGTAACCAGCTGCCTTCAAATTCTTTATTGAGCTATCGTTCTCCGTTAGTTTAATCACGCTATGGTTAAGTCCAACCCCATGACACGGTCAGTATGTAATTGTTAATTCCAATGGTATAAATTGGAAGCAGAAAATACATCAATTCCCGAGATCTGGCGGACGACGGGAAAGTGTCGCCTGCTCGAAACTATAGGCGATGCCTATTAACGTGGGCTCACTGAAAGCCCTCCCGGAAAAGACAACACCAAATGGTCCCTGAGTCGAATCGCCATCCGCATCAATTGTTCCATTGACTGAATAACCGGCAGGGACCGTGATAAGGGGATACCCTAACCTGGCAGCGATGTACATGCCATCAATGTCACCGGGTAACATTAATGCATCTAAACCGTGCTGATCGAGTGCATAGTCAATCCCTTTTGTTACAGCTTGTTGGTTATACTCTTGACGTTTTAGTTGATAGGTTATCTCGTTTAACGTATTTTCTTCCGAGCGAATCAGATTATCTTGGCCAAACTTCAATGCAGAAGCAGCGTGTTTCCGATTGTAATCAATCAGTTCTTGAAGAGAATGTACGGGCATATCCGAATTCAACTTCGATAAGTAGCGATTCAGACCTGTTTTGAATTCGTAGCAAATAACATCATTATTCCATGGATGCTGTTCCAAATGCAGGTCTACAGGATCGATAATTGTAGCACCTTGCTCACGTAGAACTTCGATGGCGGATTCCATGATTGAAAGTCTTTCTTCATCCAACGACTGATAATAAAATCTGGGAATACCAACACGAGCTTTACGCAGAAAGTCCCGGTCGAGATAAGATGTATAGTCGTGAAAAGTACGATGGGGGCTAGTCCACGTTGCCTTGTCGTTCTCGTCAATCCCGACGATTACCCCGAGAAGTGTCGCAGCATCAGTGACCGTCTTGGAAATTGGCCCTGGTGTATCCTGACTTATGGAGATCGGAATAATGCCGCTACGGCTCGCAAGCCCTACAGTAGGCTTTATTCCGACAAGAAAGTGTTGGCTTGCTGGCCCAACAATCGATCCCGCGGTTTCTGTTCCGATTGCTGCTGCTGCCAGGCTTGCTGCTACGGCTGAAGCCGATCCTGAACTTGACCCGCTCACGAAAAGCTTGCCAGGTCCATATGGATTCAATACATATCCGCCTCTGGAACTGTATCCAGCTGGCATCCGATCGGACATAAAATTCGACCACTCGGTCATGTTTGCCTTACCCAGAAGTACCGCGCCTGCAGTGCGGAGCTTTGCAGCTATGAACGAATCTTGAGGGGCAAATGACTCAGCCAAGGCGATTGAACCAGCACTCGTGTGCATCCGGTCGTGAGTATTGATATTATCCTTGAGCAGGATTGGTATTCCATGTAACGGTCCCCTACTGCCTTTTGTATTTCGCTCAAGGTCAAGATTCCTTGCTATTTCAAGTGCATCTGGATTGATCTCTAATACGGCATTAATCAGAGGATTATACCTATGAATACGTTCGATATATGCAAGTACGAGGGCTTCGGATGTACACTCACCCGATGACATTGCCTTTTGCATGCTCACCAAGTCGGCTTCCTGAATCCAATCTTGTAAGTTGATGCTCATATATTAACATACCCCCGGAAATAGAAATTTTCTCGGACAACAGTAATATGGTATCATGCTACCTTACCAAGGATATAGGTAAAGTTTTGATTAGATAAGAAAGTATCAGTTGTACATCGCAGTAGAGCTTGTATTTTCTCCGAACTTTAATGTTGTAACTAAAAAAATCTGCCCGTTAATTGAAGATAAATTCTTTCCGAGCCTGCTCGTTAGCTTAATTAACCTGATAATGTAGTAATGTTATTGGGCCCAACTTCGCTTTGGATAATTGTTATCATTTACGGTAATCCAATTACAACAAGATCCTTATTACTTTAGCAAATGTTTTCAATAAAAATTATTGAACTATCCTGCCCGTTAGCTTAACGAAAAACGAAGCAGTTGCCAACGGCAAGTTAGTTTCGATAAGTTAGCTGTAATGCGCTCTTTTTTCGATACAATCCGTGAAGCTCGGTTGTTCTGCCTTGTCACTCTTTTCGAAAGTTCGGAAGCCGGTTGCCAGACGATCGCTCCGCTACGGTTCACGACCCTCTGATTTCCTCGCGCGAATTCGGAACGAGCAAACTGATCACCGCCAATTCGCCGTTAAATGCGTCAGCCCAATAGAATTGCGACTTGATCACAAAGCGGCCGGATGTATTGATATAGCCGTACCTCTGCCCCTGGCTGGCCGGAGCCAGGCCGCCCTTGAACAAACCTCCGGCTGTAAAGCCCTGGATGACTTTGGTGCCCTTCTTGTTGATGTAGAAGGTGACTCCATTACGCTCGACAAAAGCCAGTCCTTCCGAGAACGGCTGCCCCATGCTGAACTGCGGTGTTAGCAGGTAATTGCCGTTTTTGTCGATGTACCCGTATTTTCCGTTCACGTAAACTACTGCCGCCCCGTTTGAAAACGGATCGGCGTGATCATACCGGGGTGTAATCCGGAGCTTGCCGGGGGTGTCGATATAGCCGTATTTGCCGCCGAACGCAAGCATTACGGTCGCCATACCTTCGGAGAAATCGGACGTCGAGCTATACAGGTATGGAATGACCAGCTCGCCCTTCGTGTTGATGTACCCCGATGCTTTGCCCACATTGACCCGAGCCAGACCTTCGGATAAATTAGACGCCTGGGCGTAGATGGGCTGTATGCTCAACCTTGCCATGGCTGTCTATATATCCGTACCGTGTCACCGTACCTCCGTCAGTGTTCTGAACCTGCGTCGTATACAGCGCACGGTCATTATAAAGAATGCCGGCATCTCTCAACTTGTATTCGAACAGCTCGCTGCCCGCCTAACTGAAATAATATTGCTTTTTACGGACGCCATATGCCGCTTTGGGAAGGGACGAAACGGGATATTGCGATCGTACGCGGGATTGCAGAAGTGGCGGGTCCCACAGGCAAAATTATGATCGATGCAAATAATGCGTATAATTTGAACTTAACCAAAGAGGTATTGGCGGCTTTGACGGATGTGAACCTGTATTGGCTGGAAGAAGCGTTTCATGAGGATGAAGGCTTGTACGAGGACCTGAAGGAATGGCTCCGGCAACGCGGGCAGAATGTGCTCATCGCAGACGGGGGAAGGGCTTGCCTCACCGCATCTCGTGGAGTGGGCGATTCGCGGATGTGTCGATGTGCTGCAGTACGATATCATCTCGCCGGGTTTCACGCATTGGATGGAATTAGGCGAAAAGCTGGATGCCCATGGTTTGCGGTAAATGATTTTGACCAAAAATGTTTACAAGTCGGATACAATTCGGAGATAGTTTGGAGATAAAGTCACTTTATAGTTAGGTACATAAGGAACACCCGCCTTAAACAATATGAACGGGGATATGAAGAAGGTTTGAGTTCTACCAAGGTAAGACATCGCGTTTGCTTCGGCAATAAATCAACAAGGGAGAGAATAATCATGAAAAATCGTGTAAAAGGAACCATTATGGCTGCACTTGTCGTAGGAATGACCGTTTCCGGAGCGGCAGGCGTCTACGCCGGTACCAACCTGCAGAAAATTTCCGCCTACCTCAATCACAACATCAGTTTCAAAATCGATGGAAAAACGTTTGTGCCGACGGATGGAAATGGGAACAAATTGGCTCCAATCGTATACAATGACTCGACTTATCTTCCGGTTCGTGCCCTGTCTGAGGCATTGAAGGCATCTGTTGATTATAATAGCCGTACCGGTGTCATCACCATTGGTACACCTTCTGCGCCTAACAATGGGAATACAGGAAACCAAACAGGAGCCGATCTTGTGGCTGTCACGTATTCGACTTCCCAAATTCAGGCGATTAAGAAAGAATTCTCGAAATTCGACGGCTTTACTACGGCTTACGCGCCAATGCAGGCGGTGAAAAATGATAGTCTCCAGAAAGTAGCTGCTGGTGGGGATTCGGTCAAGTTTACGTTTAAGCACATGAGCGTAGAGGTATCGCCACGGGACTACTCTTTCGAATATGATGGTAAAAATGTCACGCTCTCCAATGGGGTGCAGGCTAAATGGTATACACCAAGCGATACCGCGATGCTGACTTTTAAACTCGATGACCGATTTGTTACTCTCTACTCGCAGGATCATTCCCTCTCGAACGCACAATTGGAGAAGGTAGCCGTATCCGTCGCTAAATTGAAATAATTCATTGATGACGATTTTGTTTAACTTAAAAAGCAGATTGATTAAGCAGCAGGCTTCCGAAATATCGGGAGCCTGCTATTTGTGTATCAAACAAAGAACAGACATGGAATAAAACGATCTGGTCATTCGTATTTTATATATGAAATGTAGTGATTCGGAATGAACTCAGCGGACAGAATACCTTTGTATCAGATGGTTCAAGAGTATGTACGTAATTTGATCACGTCTCAGGTATTGAAGGTTGGAGTCCGTATCCCTACGGAAAAGGAACTTATGGAGCGTTTCGGAGTAAGCAAAATTACTGTCGTGCATGCCCATCTTTTTAAGCAACTGTTGTACATGCTCCTCAGAGACTATTTTCATTCTTTAGTATTGACGACGCTTGTACCGGTTTTGTTGTGAGTGGGAATAAATCACAAAAACATTGGCTTATTCCCACATTTCGCCCTCCCACATACTGCTGATCAGAAAAATGCTGTTTCGTTTCGCAGTCTTACGGACACAGGAGCTGCTATTTGGTGAAATATTGTTAAACTTATTAGAAAAGATGTTCGCCTAATACCCACTAACATCTTTATCAATTTAAGTTTTCTACACTAACCTGCCCGTTAGTTGAGAAAAGACAGCCGATCCCAAGTAACCGGCTGCCTTCAAATTCTTTGTTGAGTTAACGTTCCCCGTTAGGTCAATCGTCAATTCCATAAATAACTATGTCATTTCGCATAACTGAACAAATTTTAAAGAATAAGGGATCCTCTGACTGCCGCTACAGCCGGAGAAACCCTATTAAAGTAACGTGCCCTTTAGGCCGCTGAGTCAACCGCACAACTAAGCTGGAACATAGGTCAACCTGATCACCTTCTCGCCAACTCGATCGCTTGCCACGAGGCGCAGCGGCGGCCGCGGACCGGCGAAGAACGGCTTGCCGTGACCCAGCACGACTGGATGGAGATAGAGGCGATACTCATCAACGAGACCGAGCTCCGTTAGACTGTGGGCCAACTCCGGCCCGGCAACTTCAATCTCCCCTTCATGCTGAGCCTTCAGCCCACGTATGGCCGCTGCGAGGTCGCCCTCAATCAGAGAAGCGTTCGGACCGACGGACTTTAACGTCCTCGACACCACCCACTTCGGTTTGCTTTGCCACGCCGCTGCGTATTCCCGTTCCGGCGCATCCCATTCAAAATGGTCTCCGTCCCAATACCGCATGGTCTCGTACATGCGGCGCCCGTACAGGCTGCCCGCCAGGCTGCGCACGTCGTCGATGAAATGACGGAAAAGCACGGGGTCGGGCTGAAATGCCGGGTGGTCGTGGTCGACGAATCCGTCCAGAGACTGGTTCAATGCGAAAACGATCTTTGCCATGCGACTGACACTCCTCCCTGGTTTTCTCGCACATTCATCATCAAGATTACACGTTCCATATGCAGCCTCCTTTATGTCTACATTTTATCATCCAACAGCATGTCCGGTTTCTCATGGATTGCTAATGTGCACAGTCCTGGCCTGACCGAATATAAATTTAATTTATCGAAGGATGGTAAATTAACCAATTCTGCCCGTTAGCTTAATGAAGTTGCATTGGAAACATATTTAAATGGTTATCTAATCGGTAATCGGCTCATGTTCTTGTCCTTTTCTAAGTTCTTGTCCTCGACTCGGGACAAGAACTTGTACCGATAAAACAAAAAAGCCGCTATAATAGCGACTTTCAATCGGACTTTGTTCTTGTCCCCCGACAGCTTTTTCTCTCATTGCCCGCCACGCGCTGACGTTCCGGCCGGCCGATTGTTTACCTTCCCGCCCCGTTTGTATTTCATTCTGGGGCTTAAGTTGGCTTAACAGCATCCACCATTAGAGAAACAAATCCCAAAGAGTTTTCATTGTTGCGGTGATCAAAGCGTTTCGATCGGTAAATGAAACCCTCTTTCTCATCCCAATCGGTGTAATGGAATTCTCCATTTTCATCGCAATACTCTAGAAGATTCACTTTAAAACCAGCTTCTTCAAACATCGCCGAAAGGGTTTTATAGGTATGTACTATTTTATGGCTTGCAGCAGGATGGTCAGCAGGACCTGGTCCGCCGATTTGTACTCCTTTTTGGTACTCTTCATCAGGGAAATAACCATCCGGAACAGCACATCGAACATACCCTCCAGATTTTAAGAACTCAAAACAAACCTTTGCAGCTTTAACACCTTCTTCGAAATCTAGGTGCTCCCATACATGTTCAGCTAAAACTGCAGTAATGGTATTTGGTTCAAAACGGTCAGACCACTGTTCTCTTCGTAATAAATTTAGCTCTGTCTCTTCGGTTTGCGTCCACTCGGGATTATTGTTATATCCGCCAGCACCAATAACAACTCGTATGTCTTTGTTTCGTCCCCTCACTCAAGCTCATCCCCCTTTATAGCGAAGTGTAACAAAAACCCCATTGAGGATAAATGGATATTTGGGACCATCATATGTAATTATGTGTCCTCAAGTAAACTGCCCGTTAGCTTAATGACAGTGGTACCATTTTCGAGAGCTGAGGTTCATTTAGGCTTGGTTTTAATTTGAATAGGGTCGTTCTTCTCTTTTGGGTTAATCCCGTAATAATGTAGGCACTTTTGTGTCATTATCCTACTATATAGGCACTTTTGTGCATTTTTTTATGACACAAGATTCCTTACAAAAATAAAAGAAAGCCTGATCCATCAGGCTTTCTTCACATTTAATATGTAGGTGGATTTGTGTCATTAGACAAATGACACAAATGTTGTCTGAGGACAAGAACATTGTTCCTTAAAGGACCTTCTGTTTTGAGGTGATTCTCTACTTTATCGATTAATTGCAGTACAGCTAATCGCAACGGTTCAAAATCTGTGGGATCTAACAACGCGATAAGATCCGGATTCCATAACGACCATAGAAATACCTCCTGTTTGAATCAAGTGAGATGTTGCATCTAAAATCTTTTCTCTTGACATTATTCCTATAACCACCTAATTAATTGAGAGTTTTTATCAGAAGGAAAAAATTAAAATTTTTTCAAGATATGCTTGAATTTTATCAGCATCCTGTTCAGCATACGCACAGGCTACGTAATCGTCAGGTTTGATAAGGAATGCAGAATTAGGTAATATACCCACCTTCCCCATTCTATCTTCCCATTTCATTTCATGCAACGGTATCTCAGACGACTCCGCGAGTTTATGAAGAGCTGGGGATGATTGACCATATACATGAAGTTGTCAATCAACTGACCTCTGGTAGGAGTAATTATCGCCCCTCTCTGTAACTATCCAAGGTATGCGATCGCCGCGGATGAACGCCTCCTGCCTTACCCTCACTAAGAATACTGTCTCTGTACCTGATGCGGGTTTGCGATGCCGAGATTAAGGCGCTTCAGGCGCAGGTCCGTTAAAAACATTGCAATTTGAAATTTCATTTATCGTCCGCTTTATGCATTGGATGTGTGTAGCATAAAGCGGACCTTCAACTCAATTATCTTACTTCCTCTGCATGACCCTATCTACTGGCATTTATCGTTTTATGAATTGTTTTTAATTGATTATGAGGAATTCGAAATGGATGCCGTTGGTTTTGATACTAACGATCCTATAGGAAACAGATTTAAATAATGGGAGCCAGTTTAGGCGGAAGGCTCATGCTTGATGGAACGCGTGTGCAGTTTCCTGTGAAAGCGGAAGAAGAGATAGATCGCTCTTACGAATAAATCGGCGGATATAGCGATCCAGATTCCGGCAATCCCCATCTTGAGCACGCTGCCTAGTACATAGACGCCAACGAAACGGATCAGCCATACCCCGATAAACGTACTATACATCGGGCTTCTAGTGTCCCCGGCGCCTTGGAGAGCGCCGGCAAGGACAAGGGTCCCCGCTAGCGCGAACTGCGAAAATGCAGCAATATGCAGCGCCGTTTCAACTCGCTGGATGGTGCTGGGGTCCGTCGTAAACCATAAAACGAACCAAGGGAGAAGAAGAATAAATAATAGGATGCCGACGATGGACATCATGATCGCTCCAATAGCGGTGGACAGCACACCATATATCCAGGCATCTTGCTTGTTTTTTTGTCCGATACTGTAGCCGACTAAGGTCGTTGCTGCCGCACCTAGTCCGTAGCCCGGCATAAAGGCCAGTGTTTCGATATTTGCGGCGATAATGTGGGCAGCATAGACGTCCGTGCCGATGGAGATGACTATTCCCATGTAAGCTACAGAGCCTAACCGACTCAATAAACGCTCAACGACAACGGGGCCAGACAGTTTTAACAGCAGGAGTATTTCGATTGCTTTGCATTGAAGCAATTTAGCAAGCGGAAAAGACACCACCGATTTTCTTACCGATAGAATCAAAATTACGACACCTAGGATTCGCGCCACGACCGAAGCCCATGCCGCCCCGACAATGCCCCATCCGGAAAAGTGCCACAGACCAAAGATAAACAGATAATCCAACAGTATATGAATAGCGTTCATCCATAATCCGGCTTTCATTGGACTTTTTGTATCGCTTGTTCCACGCAAAATACTCCCCAGAACAATCATTAGTGCAGGAAGTACGGAGGGAATGGCGACAATTCGAAAATATACATTTGCATCTGTCAACATTTTTCCGGTTGCCCCGAATAATATCAGGATTGGTTTTGAGAATAAAAAAGTGAGACACCCGAGCAATAGCCCTGCCGCACACGCTACCAGGACGGATTGCACCGCGATGCTTTGCGACTTTTCGCCTTCGCGGGATCCGAGGCTTCTTGAAATTAATGCATTGGTCACTACGCCAAGCGCCATGAAAATACCAAAATAAACAACCATTATATTGTTGGCCATCCCGGCGGCAGCCACTTCCTGCAACCCCAGTTTGGATACAAAAAGGGTGTCGACAAACCCGATAGCGGTTTGCAGAATATTCTCCGTCATAGCAGGAGCGGCCAATGTGATGACCGCAGCTGCTTTGCCAAAATAATCCTTCAGAAAGAGCGGTTTGGGCACCATTGCCCGGTTACGAGCGGAACGCAAAGCGTCTGGCTCCTTGAGCCACCATGAATCCAGGTTCCTTAGATTGCTCAATGGTGCATGCGTTCCATAGATCAGGCAGTGCATGCTGCTGCGCATGCTCCAGTGCAGCCTTGTAATATCCTTTATATTTCAGCGTGCCGCCTCCTAGCACAATCTTTTCCGGATTCAACAAGTTAATGACAATAGCCAGACCGATTCCCATATATTTTCCTGCGGTTAAAATGACTTCTTGGGCTTCTTGGTTTCCTTGTTCAAGCCGCTGCTGCAAATCTTCAGCATCCGTGCCTGCCATTTCGAGGACTCCAATACCGCCGGCGAGTTTGGCCAATCGATTCGTGCCTTCCGGAGTCGGGATCGGGATATAGCCCAGCTCGCCCGACCAGCCGTTTGCCCCATTGACGAATTGACCGTTGGCTCTGATCCCCATGGCAATTCCGGTTCCGATTACGATAACGACGGATGTCGTATTTGGATCGATTGATGAGGTTTCGTGAAGGGTCGCCGCTTTCACATCATTAATGAAATATACCGGAAAATCGCCAACTTGCAAATCGCTTGTAGTTATTCCGGTAAGCGAGGACAAACTTGAAAATACGACCTTGTTCTCGTTTTCAACGAATCCCACAACAGCGACGCCCATGCCGGAAGGAGTAAACGGCAAGCCTTGAATAAACGAAACGATTTCGTTTTTGAGGTGCTCTCTGGTAACAGCAAAGCCTGTTGGAACGGTTTTCGTAATTTTTTCACCTTGATATTCGGCTAACATCAGCATTTTGGTGCAGCCAATGTCAATGCCTACGAATCGGTCCATTTACATTTCCCCTTTTCCTCGCTTTAATCGTAATCGTGTTCTCCTATAACCATCACCTGAACATCAGCATCCAATCGCTGAACAATTTCCAAAGGAAGAGAGCGATTCGTTATGATGTGATCGACTGCCTTTAAATCTAACGCCCTGAATTTATGAAGCAGGTTGTGCTTTGTATGATCAATGAGCAGGAAGATTTGACCAGCGTGCTTCACCAGCTCCCGTTTAAACTCGATTTCTTCCTCGTTGCCGTAATAAATTCCTTTGCTAGTGATGCCGGCGGCACCGATGAACACTTTGTTAAATTGATAGTCCGAAATTTTGGACAGGGTGGAATATCCAAAGACATGACGGGATATTTTGTTCACTGTCCCTCCCAAAAAGTGAACCTCCGGTTTAACCGAATGGGTCAATGTGCTGGCAATATCGATGGAATTCGTCACGACCTGTACATTCAACTCATTCATGAATTGGGTCATCGCGTGTACGGTTGTGGAGATATCCATAAAAATCAAATCATCGTCTTCGATCAGCTTCGCCGCTTGCTCACCGATTTGCAGCTTCACCTCCGATTTTTCTTTTGACCTGGATTCGTAATCCCGCAACTTTCGATATAATGAGGGAACGGCAATCCCTCCATGGGTTCGGCTGACCAGTCCTTTAGATGAAAGGTGGACGATGTCGCGTCTGGCAGTGTCTCTGGATACGCCGAATAACTCACAAATTTGCTGTAAAGACATCGTATTATGTTCATCCAAAAATTCCAGAATGTGAACGTAACGTTCCTCTTGATTCATATGCATCCTCCCAAGTATAATTTAAGTTATATTAAGTATTTAATCAAGGGTTTTATGACATTCAGTTGCACAAATGCTTGTATATACTTAAAACGATGCATATCGTAAGATTCTGATTGGATATGATGTACTAAGGTACAAAAAAACCGTCAAAATGACGGTTTTGCAGTGTATTAAGAAGCATTCCAGAAGTATCCCACAGCTAAATTAAATTCGAAATTACAAGTATTTGCGATCAGATTCAGTGCTGCACATCTGCCTTGGGATAGACCTCGCGGAAAGCGTCCTCCAGCCCGGGAAGGCGTCAAAAACACCCAGCAGCACTTCCTCGGCACCACGACGGTACAAGTCTTCACAGTGCAGAAATAATACTTTTTGTTATTGAATACACCTTATGTTGCTTGTCCTTAATTTTTCGATTCCTATGGTACTCAAAGACAATTGATTAATCTTTATATATAATGCAGCTTGAAACTTTATCCTTCTTGATTGCTTTAGATAAATGATCTAACTTAATAATAAATACCTCCCTTTCATGATTTAGCCTGGTTTGATCAACTTTTCATCTTCAGCGAACCTCATTATTGCATATAAAATATTTGCTTATTTTCTATACGCTCAATATGGAATGCAGTTACGCTATCCTGCCCGTTAGCTTAATCCCTGAAGCCAGTTTAGCTTTTGTAACTCCCTTTCCTATGTAGAGGTAAACGTTTAACCAGGGTGCCGTGATGAGACCGCTTTTTTCCATTTACATCATCTACTTTGCCGTCGGTGACAGCTACGCTGGTACTATCCCGCATAAAAGTAAGTAGAGTTCCCATCCGAGTCGAGGTTCAAAAACAAAAAAATTTTAACTATCCCAAACTTCCCTAGCATCCTATTCGTTTATATAGAGAGGAGGTACCCGGTCAGAACTGTAGGCATTACATTGGGTACTTCAGAAAACCTATTTAAAGATAAAGTGAGGTGTTAAGGAAATAAAAATTTATTTTCGTCTTTAACGAACCAATAACAAAATCGGAGAAGTGGATGGTGCTCTTTGTGAAAAAGCTAGTATTTTCGGCGACTTTTGCTCTTATTCTTGCAATTCCTACTGTTACATCTGCGCAAACAACAACCCAGACTGAAAATATCCCTGACCAATCAGTGAGTTCCATGCCTAACGTTGTTCTCTCTAACTATGGGGAGAAAGATTATTCGAATGAGACTCTAAATTCCATGGTTGCACACGCAAAAAATGTACTAGAGAAAGAGAGGGCAATAACGTTACAGAGTAGCAATTCAGATGAACAAACAAGCACCCCTCCTTCCTATGCATATTATTCTTTAGACCCCAATAACAGCTATCTGTACGAAGAACCCAGTGGTGGCACACCTCAATTAGTTTTGTTCGATAACCCCCAAAGCGCGGAACAACAACTTGCTCCATTAGCTTCGGGGCAAACGGATTTTATTTCCGATGGTGTTGGAGGAAGGAATTATATAGCACCATCCGGTTCATCTAGCTCATATTTGATGAGTTCACTGCAGTTGCCGGTTGATTCCTATGTTGTTCCTAAAACTGCGGCTTATAATTATATCGGTTTTACTAATTCCCAGTATGAAGCTGACTTGGGAACGGTCTTCGTGACATCAGCAGGTCCAAACAGTAACGAAAAAGGCTGGAGACTTGCGTTTAATGCTAAACATAACGGCTCCAAACTGACTTCGAGTTATGAGTCTGGTTATAATGAAATGTGGGATAAAAATGCATTTCTCTCCAATTCATCAGTCACGATGGTGGCATGGTATAATTATGCGCAGACTGTTAATAGCATAACGACTCACACCATTCGCTTAAAGATCACGGGGAAGGCCACCTGTGCAGACCACGCTTGCAATAATCAAAATGACACTTCGTTAATTGCAATAGCCGACTCTCCTGATTTAGGATCCAATGCACCGACTTCAATTACCCATTGGAAGGTACTTTCAACTGTAGTGTCAACGGACAATACAGGGAGAAACAAGGGGATATTTTCTAACATCAATATAAACGGAACGGCCGTTCCCAGCAGTTCATTTTCAGCCCCTGAACAGGATCACGCATTGATAACACGTACCAATAATAATGTTACAATTGATGTGGACTCTAACACATATAAACTTTAATTATTAGGTTTTTCGAAAATTACTTGCAGTTTGGAGTGATGAAGGTTGAAATTTAAGTGGAAGCAATCATGTTGGTTGTCTGTTATGTTGGCTGTATTTCTTCTAGCTGTTTTCTCACCAAGCACGGTACAAGCAGCTCAGGTAGCTGTTCACGGATCGGTTACAATTGATGGTAAGGAACTTAAAATGGACCCAAAGCCGACTGTGATTAATGGCAATGTTATGGTTCCATTTAGGCAGCTCTTCACAGCACTGGGGCTTTCGATCGATTGGGCTAAGACGGATGAAAAGACCCAAACGGTAACCGGAAAAAAAGGGGATACTGTCATTCAAATCCAAGTCTCAGCTAGTAATTGGACGGCAAGTTTGAATGGTGAGGAGATCAAATTAACGCAGAGCCCTTTTATTGACCCCGAGACGAGCACGCTGTATGTTAACTTGCGTTTCATTAGTGAATCCGTTGGAGCAGCCGTAAGTTGGGATAACATCCACAAAATCGCATCCATCGACACAGTAAAAGATAAGTAAGTCCAATTTATTTGGATGATTTAGCCCGACGGACTTCGAAAGGCAATTGGTTAGGTTGGGATCAAGTTACATGACGACAAAAGGTATGACGAGAGGAAAACACGAAAAGGTATAGAAGCAAAATACCTTGCCACAGATACCGTAAGGAAATGTCTATGCTTTGGACATTCATCTCGTCAGAGGCTACCATTCTGAGGCGGCTGTTACTGGGGTTGAACTTGTAAACATATGTCGATCGGTAGGCAGGCACAAAAACTGTTCCAACAAGAGAAGACCAACTCTTGATCCGAGTTGGTTTTCTTCACATATAATTCGAACTAACTGGCTTACATAACCTGGGGTAACCCCGCTTGGGAGAAAAAATAAAAAATGGAATAAACTCGAAAAGTACCGTTACTTTGGATAAAGCCTAAACTAAACGTCTTTATATCAGGAGCAATTTATGCAGATGGTGAATTGCCCAACAACGAGGATCTACTGAATAAGCAGTTGCTGTCGTCTTCCTTGGAAGGTTTGAAATCCTTCCGTGTAGGAGGCAATCCCTGCAGCCGTAGTTGTCTAGATAAGCATGAAATCCCACCGGATGTTTCAAAATATCCGACCACAGAGTAGGTTCCAATACCGTCCCTCTTCCGAACAATGTTGAGATAGATAAATTGCCTGGAATGCTTGAAGATTGGCGAATAACCAGAAGTTGATCAGGATAACTCGTGAAATATTCTCTATGATATTCGACGCTTCCTGATGTATATCTCACGGAGGCAATTGCATTTTCCAGATCAAGTTCTCTCCGATAATCTTCTACGTCCAAATCAGAATTTCGGCTTACCAAATATAGGTCACCAAGCGGCTCATAATGGCGCTGCCCATCTGGAACACCAATCAGCACTTTAGAGGCTAATTCCTCCGCATTTGAAATTTCCCCCTTAAACACCAATCTGCGTATTTCATCGAGATGGTTGAGAGCATCCGGGTTGTTCCTATTCACCGGGCCACCTTCCCAATGTCCCATTACCTAACGGTAAAGCCTCTTCCCTGAGCTTTGCTGGTTCGTTAAACCAGATTTTAAGGTTATCCACAATGTACACTCCCTTTAAGGTATTAGGATTTTCGCTTGTCATGTGAAGTACAAGTGATCTCCGTCAATATTAAGGGAGGTTTTCACGATATACTACCCTAATTACTTCATTCTTTTTCATATAGAAACAAGAGCTTCCTGAATTTGTTTGGGCGTTCACAGTGAGGTAATCCTCTATTTGATTATGATCCTTTCTGGATTTTTAATAAAAAAGGCCGCAGCTACGCGGCTATTAAGCATATATGATCTTGTCGTCTTACGACTTAATTCAACATGCTGCGAATCGTTTTCATTTTCCCAATACCCTCCTTCAACGTTTCCCTTCTTTAAATCAGGGTAATAGAGGAGTTCGCCAACTGCCTTGCGTTTCCTTTTATCTTCTCGAAGGATGGTGCAAGCTTAGAGGCTTGTGTCACACAATGTTTGGGTACTTGCAAGCTGTCTTAACAAACCCGGCGAATAAAGCATCGAGCCCAAATTCGAATCGGGCTTGATGATCTTCAGAACTGCCCAATCCGCGTCGGATCGCCTCGCTAATGCAAGGAAACTCGTTATGATCAAGACGATTCCCAAGCTCTTCCGCAAAATCTTCATGTCCCGGTGTGCTCCCCGCTTCAGCCAAAGTATGTCCGGTAACGAATGTCGTTACAGTATTAATGATATGGAATGCGCGCAACGGGTTGAGTTCTGCTTTACATAGCGCTGCCACCACTTTTTCGACTGAACGCAGCGAACCCAAATTCATGACCGGCCGGGTGGCTATTAAAGGTATCAGTCTAGGATGCCGTAACAGCTCACCACGTAATGAGACGGCAAATGCGCGCAGCCATATCGGCCAATCCCGCAGCACTCCGATCATCCCCGTTCGGAAACGAGAGCTGTTAAACAGACTTCAAGGAGTCTGAGTTTATGTAGGCAATGCCATAAGCTACGAGCCGGCAGCAGAGACCTGCTCATTCTTAAGGGGTCATAATATTAAAATTAGGGTTAATTTTATCAATGGCTTCTAGGAATGAGTCCCATTTGTGTTTGTCTCCCTGAATAAGGATAATGGAGTTACCAAAACGGTTGTTTGTCGTAACAAGCTCATATAATTGATCTTTCCACATTGTGACTGTGACTGCTGCACCACCTATTACTTCACTCTTTAAGTATCTGAAGATTCCGCGTTTGACTTCAGTTGAAGCCTTTTCCTTTCGGTCAGGAATTACGAAGTTAATTTTGAAGTCGAAATTCCCTGCCTTAATACCATTAATTCTAATACTAAATAAATATAAGATGTTTTCAAGAGGGATAACATCCAACACCTCTTTTGTTATCGTTGAAATGGGAATAGGTGTTTTTCCGAAGCGGAGCTCTTGAGCTCCAGTTAAATATTCATTTCTCCATGGGCCTGATTCAGATATATACCCTAATTGTTCTAATGCATCGGCACATAACAGCTTAGCCGCTTCGTTGTTTGGATTTGAAAAAATCACATGTTTGGTTACTTCTGCTACCCATTGATATTCACCATCATGGAAAGATTTTTTTGCTTTTTTTAGAACCGCATCCTCACCGCCCATAAATTCTATGTATTTTTTTGCGGATTCTTCAGGGAGTAGTTTATTTAAATCAACTGGATTACCATTATACCATCCCATATATTTTTGATAGACGGCCTTTGAGTTGTGATTGACCGTTCCATAAAAGGAGCTATTATACCATTCGTCGCTTAGGCATTCAGGCAATGTTACCATTCTGCCGACCTCTTCTAACGTGTAACCAAGATTGATCAATCGCAAGGTTTGGTCATTGATATATTGATACACATCTCTTTGTTTTTCCATATAGTCAATACAATTTTCCGTACCAAAACGCGGCCAGTTATGAACACCGAATACACTGGTTATGCGATCGCCAAATAAATCGATTGCTTGTTGTAAATAGGCAGCCCAGGCAACAGGATCCCTTACTTGAGCTCCTCTTAAAGTATAAATATTATGGAGTGTTGCCGTACAATTCTCAGCAATACATAATGACTTCTCGATGGGAAAATACAAATTCATTTCTGCAGGTGCTTCTGTGCCTGGAGTCAGTTGAAATTGGATTTCCACACCGTCAATCACTTTTTCAACATATGGCAGGTGACTGTTGTTCGAAATTTCTTGTACATCGCGTATTAATGTCACTGTCCCTTTGGATAAGGTTTTACCAATGCCATCATCTATCTGACCTTTGTTATCATTAGGTAAGGGTTCCCCGTACATAAAAACACTGCGTCGAGACATGGCTACACCTGTAGTCACATTTTCTTGAATCACGGATTTCATAAATTTATTTGGTGCATAGACGTTCACTGTGCTTTCTGACGGGAGGATTCCTAATACGCCTCCGTAATGATCCACATGTGAATGAGTAAAAATAATCGCACTGATTTGAAAGCTTCCAAAATGCTCTTTTAATAATTCTAGAGCAGCAGCTGCCGTTTCTTGAGAAGTCAAACAATCAATGACAATCCAGCCGGTTTTTCCTCTAACGACAGACATGTTTGCCAGGTCAAATCCTCTCACTTGGTAAATATTCTCTGTTACCTTAAACAATCCAGAATGAAGATTTAACTTTCCCTGTTCCCATAGCTTTGGGTGAACGGTCTCTGGGATTTGTTCTTGTAATAAAAAAGAATATCTAGTTAAATCCCAAACCGTCTTTGAGGTGTTTTTTCGGTAGATGACAGGTAAAGGAACTTGAACCAGCATATTCTGACTAGCCAGTTTTTGTTCTGCTTTTAATTTTGCCCAATTCATTTGTTGATAAATGCTGTTATTGATTAAACTAGTTTTGCTGGTCGCTTCTTTTCTTGTGTTATTGAGATCCATTTCACGAGTATACGAGTAAAAGGCCATTTTAGTACCTCCGTTAATTGGTACTATAATATATGATTTGTGCAAATAATAAATGTTATTTCAAAACGTGCCTCACTGGATATACATTTTCAATGAATCAATTCAAATGTTTAACTGCCCCCTTTTAATCAGTACCCACTCTATTTTGGAGTTTTTTCAACATTTTTGTTGTCTAGGTTAGATCTCTTCCTTTAAGCCGGATAACCGCGCTTCATTTACATACAGATTTATTGAATATTGAGAAGGAGGATATCCACCAATAATTTAGAAAACGGGTTCTGGGCATTTTAAAAAAGTAGTATCATTGTAATCTCCTGCATCTGCTTTCGAACAATTAAACTCAATTCTAATGACGAGAACGGATGAGTCTCTCCTTAAGCGGCTCTTTTTTTGTAAAGCATTAACGAACCCTCACTGTCACGGAGTCTGAACATATAACTTCTCCATTACGTTTCAACCGACAGATCATCTGATGTGTCCCTGGTTCATTCTAAGAAGGTTTGCGAAATAAATGGCACCAGTCTTACTTTGGAAGGGATCTCTTTAAGGACAATAAAGTCCAGAAAAAAATTAGAGTCGATTTAGATAAGATGGACAATTCAGGCTATAAGGTAACCCGTGTTTCAAAAATTCCAGAAAGCACTAATGCGGACTAAGTATCATCACCCTTCCTATTTTCGAAATCAGAAACAAAAAATAACCAACTCCGTTGAGTTGGCTATTTTTTATTCCATTTTCCGAATGGATTGGCTTATGTAAGGCTGGGGAGAACCGAGAATCTTTCCCACTCGCTTTGTGGTCTCATGAAATCAACGAATCAATGCATTGTTTAATTCGGTGGAAACTAATGGGCTTTTCAATAAAATCCGCAAACCCCAGACAACGTGTCTTTTGGCTTGGATCTGTTGAGACCGCAATGATATGTGGCGGGTTAACTAAGGAGGAAACAATCTCTTCAGCTGCTGAAATCCCATCCATGAATGGCATATAAATATCCATAAAAATGAGCTGATAGGATTTCGATCTCGTCGCTGAAACGGCTTCTAACCCATTGGTCGCAGTGTCTGCAGAATAACCAAGTTTCTGTAAGGTTCGAACCAATACGGTACGATTGATTTCATGATCATCCACCACTAATACATTCATTGAGAACATCCTTTCAGAAGCCGAGAAGAGAATCATTAGTCCATTAAAAGCACAAACGATTTTACCATGTAAAGGCTGCAAATTAAAAGCTAACATTTTAATTTACCCATTTAAATAGCATGCGAAACCCAAACCCCAAAGAAAAGCGATTCTTTTTTGAATGATACTTGGGTAAACCGTGGCCATGAGCCCGCGTGGCCGCCAACATCAATTAGTCAGCAGCCCGTTCATGTTAAAGACAAGAATTAATCCCGTCACGAATAGCGGCATGAGATCGCAAGTTCTAACCATGTATCCGCTTTGTAAACACACGATGACTATGGCGTTTTCATTATACCAGCAGCAAAAAAGCCGCCGTTACGGCGACCTTTCTCGGGTGTGTTTGTCTATAAATTCGGTTGTCATTTTGCTTCATGAATCCACCTAAGCAACAAATCCATTTCGGAAATTTCTCCTGTTATGACTCTGGATACATTGCCGCTCGGATCAATAATAAAGGTTGTTGGCAATGCTGAAACTTTATATACTCCCGTTACTTTTCCCGCCGCATCGATAATGACCGGGAAATTAAATTGTTGTTCTTCTAAGAATGAGTTCACAGTGCCTTTGGATTCTCCCACATTAAAGTAAACCGTCTCACCTGGTGATCTGACAGCTGATCCGCCCTTTGTAGCAGCGGCATTTCCTTCACACATGCCGGACACCAGGAAGCCCACATATTCATGACAACAGTTTTCCCTTTGTAGTCAGAGAGCCGGATTTTTCTTCCGGATGTGTCGGTCGCCTCGAAATTGGGCGCTGCCTGTCCGATCTTTATTTTTTCAGATTCATTTGTGGATTCAAATGGGTGATTAATTACCAGAGTCCATATAACGACTACAACAGCCATCAATCCAATGATCACGGTTAACAGACGACTATACGACTTATAACTTTTTTATTATCTGCTTCACCATGAGGGTAACAGACCCAGACTATGATGAAATGCGCTGTGGATCGACCCATAGGTGTCGCGCAGTTCGGAAGCTGACCCTTCCCCCACATTTTGGCCCTTGTTTAAAAATAGAATATGATCTGCTACACTGTCGGCGATATCGAGCTGATGCGTGGAAAATACGACGCTGTGGCCTTCCTCGCGAATCTGCTGCAGCAGATTCGCGAGTTGAATCATCCAGTAAGGGTCCAGACCGTTTGTAGGCTCGTCCATAATAATCAGAGGTGGCTTGGCCAATAAGGCCTGAGCAAACAATAAACGCTGGCGCATTCCTTTAGAAAACGTGGTGACTTTCTTCTTTCGATGTTCGATTAAGCCAACGGTCTCCAAAACCTCAAGAACCCTTACCTTGGATACTCTTTTAAGCGCGGCCCAAAATGCTAAGGTCTCCTCAGCCGTTAATCCTTGATTAAATTGGTAGTCATCCGGCATATATCCGATTTGCTGGGAATAAAGCTTCCGATTTTGCTGCCATTGCACTTGGTTCACGAAAATTTCGCCCGATGTTGGCTGCATAATTCCACACAGCATACGGAGAACTGTGCTTTTTCCGGCGCCGTTCCCTCCGCATAGGGCCAGAATATTCCCTTTTCGAATTCGGAACGAAATATTGTCGACAATGACCTGCTTTTTAATCACTTTATAAACGCCATTAACCTGAACAATCTCATCCATTTTTCCGCCCTCTTTCCCAAATCCAGTAGACCACAGTGAGGAAAAGTACAATCCAGATGGTGCAGACCCCGATAAATATCCAGACGCCGGCTGGTTTCTGTATCCAACTGATCCATTGATAATAATCTGGACCCAAAATGGATCCGCCTCCAAGCTTGATCACGACGAACAGCCGGGTTAATTCGGCTGGATTTATAAGCGTCAATACGATAAGAAAAGGCTTGATCCATAGGTAAGGAACAAAGCCTAACACAGCCAACAAAATCGTTGGCCAACCGATGACGGTAAAAAACCAAAGCGACACGGAAATGGTTAGGGCTTGCCAGCGATTTTTGGAACAGGCGCCAATACATAAAGCAAGCACCAAATACAGCATTACAAGTCCGATGGAAAAGGCAAGGAACAATAAGAACGTAGTCGCACTAAAACCGGTTCCAACCCAGCCACTGACCATGCCCATGAGTCCGTAGCCAAAGATCACGATCGTTAATAATACGGCGATCAAGCCCAAGTACTTTCCAATCATAAAAGACAGGGTTGAGAGTGGATAGGTGGACAGGATTTGCCAGTTCCCTTCTTCCTTTTCGGAAGTGAGCGAAAAAGACCCCAGAAAAAGCGTCATTAGTGGCAGTAGATATAGAATTAGGCTTAACATTGAGCCCGTAATCCCTGAATATCCTTCTACAAAATTTTGCGCATTGATGAGGACCAAACTCAAACTAAATACGCTGAACAGGGTCAAGAAGGAATAAGACCAAGGATTCCGGAAGCCCATAACCATTTCTCTTCGTGCAACAAAAAATGCATCTCTCATCGTCTATACTCTCCAACTAGTGATCTGAGCTTCCCGCCATATCCATCATGTCCATGCTTTGTTTCCAATCATGTTCTGCAAGTTCTTCCGGGCTTAAGATCTTACCGACGCCTTGTTCAGAGATGAATGCGTCGGCCGATTTTTTATCTTTGAAGCTAATAACCCCATATGCCATTGGTGTGCGGATGGAGGCATCATACACATAGGTGGCCTTTTTAAATTCAATCCATTCTTTATCGTTGTAATCACGAACAAATTCCATCCCGATATTCTCCACGCCGTTCTCCTTTTCCCACGTGTTCATGCAGCCAATGTCATCAAATTTATAATTTTTTCCATCCTTCATAACAATCTGTGTTGCAAAAGCATCATCCTTCACCTGCATTTTGCAAACAGCGCAAATATCGACATCCTCATTGATGGGTATAGCCTGATATTTTTTCTCAGTACAGGCTGATAACCATATGATGCAAACGACAAGCATCAGCATCGCGGATAATTTTTTCATCTTCGTATCCTCCCAAAGTAGACAATTGTGAATGTTGCCAAGATAAACAACACTGGACTGATGCGTGAAACGATCCGGTTCGACTCGGATGGATGAGGTTCATTTCGAGCAACCTCGGTCATGTTCATTAAAGGTGAATGATCTGTAGCCCATTGGCTTCTCCCATAAGTAAACATACTGCTCAAAAATGTCATGCCCGGTGACTGAAAGAATAGCTGGTAGGCAGAATTTACGGAGACAACTCCCTGATAAAACGGGTTGATTGCATATGGAATATCGCTGGCCCCGTCTTTCGTTAGGTCAATGCCTTGAAACGAGTCCCAATAGTTTTCGTCCATTTGATTGTTCTTGCTGTCCTTGGCCGATGCCTCAATGACGTTCGTTAAAAAATGGTTGCGCCGGATCCCATTCTCCGTTGCGTTGATCATCTGTATCCCAATAAAATTTCGGGATAAAGTATTATCTTCAATTTCGTTTTCCGTCGCGTTCTCCATGTAAATCCCAACGCGATTCTCTGCGACCTGGTTTTTACTCACGTATGTCGATCGCACATCATACAAGAAAATACCTTGTGAATACACATTTCCGCTTTGCATGCGAAAAGAATTATTCGTGATATTGGAGTTGGTAACAACCATAACCATTGCTCCGGTAAAATTGGATTGACCGACATTCCCGGTAACTTGCGAGTCACCGATGTACATACAGTGGACTCCATAACGGGAGAAGGATATTTCGTTTCCTTTTACCGTTTCATTCCTCCCTTTCTCCATATAAATTCCGTCCCTTACATAAGAAATCACATTATTAATCACTTGGATGCTGTGGGAATTGTACAGATCAATCCCGTTTCCTTTACTTTCAGGATGAGCTGCATCGGATTTTATCCAGGAGATGCGGTTATTCTGAATCACACTTTGGTTTGAATCACGTAGCATGATTCCATATCCACGCGTATGTATGGATGTATTTTTAATCGTGACATGATTCGATCCGATCAGAATCCCGGCAGACTCCCCGCTACCTTGGTGTTCAATCTGAATTCCTTGCAAGACAACCCCGTCCGATTGTATCGAAACTGCAGGTTCCTGACTGTCGTTGATTAATGTTACGCCCTCGCCTTGGAGAGTGATTCGTTTATTGATGCTGATTGGGCCTTGATAAGTTCCCGGAGGAAGAACCACAGTTTGATTAGAATCCGATCGATTGATAATTTCTTGAAGCTCTACTTCTGGATTGACTGGGTCTGCATTTCCCACATTACGGTCAAAAAACACAGAAACCAAGATCATCAACGCCAATACAATTCTTTTCATTATTCGTTCCATCCTCCCCCCTCCCAGCTCCATTATTGAATTTTTCTCCACAGCAACCCTATTGTACTGAAGTGTGAAACGGTTCCAAATAGCCCCTTATGGCTATTGTCTATCTGAAGTTGTGTCAAATTTGTGTTCCAACATAAGAACCGTCCATCGACCATGACTATGCCTGAGTCGCTCCTTTTGTTGATTTATTCCGCCATCGCCCGTCTTCGCCGTGCGACATCAATGGTATAGCAGGATATGCAATGCACCGAAACAGTAGTTCTCCCGCTTCGACCGTATTTTCCTCAGTGACCGCTTTCACTTTGAAGAATTTGACGGTCGATAAGAAGCACGCCACAAGGCTTGGGACGTGCATTTAATTATCGGCTTCAACAGGGCTTTGATTTATGATGATAACCTTTCTGCCTGTAGAACACGCTTCAGACGCTTCGGGTCACCCGGATCGCAAGGTTGAACGAAAGCTGCTGCGCCACCATAAGCAGCACCCCTCCAGAAGCGGACTTGCTGACGATACCGTATTGGATTGCCCCGACGGGTTTGGATATACATAAAATGAATTGTGGATGGCTATATGCCACTGCACTTGAACCGGCCATGACCATACATATGGGAAACAGCAGTATGCTTCCTAAAACCAGCAGTTTCTTTCGATTGTTCCACAGCCGCCCGAAACGCTCTGCCCGAAAGAAGTATTCCCACATGAGCCAGGCACTTGCTAGCAAACCAATATGAACCATAAAACGTAGAATAACTATTTTTAATAGCACGTTGAATACAATGGGCAGCAGCAATACGGACAAAAGCAAAAAGAAAACCAGTTCTGCAAACAGTCCATACCTGTCGTTTCGCAGCACCCGACATCCTCCCGGCAGCCGGGAGAGCAATGCATTCCGAATCCAAACCGGCAGGCCTGCAAGGAACAAGGGAATCATGCATAGATATCGAATGCAGAGCTGTAACACGTAAAAATCGATCGATTCCTTGGCTAGCACGGACAAAAAACCGCCGTAGCCGAAATAAAAACATACTAAACCGGCATAAAATAAAGCTTGTCTATTCCAAGGAATCGCGACGAAAACGCCTTCACGACCGGGCTGAATATTGCCTGCTTTGGCATATAACAAAGCAATACCTGCAGCGACGACCAACAGCTCCGGCGTCAAAACAGCATGCCAACCATACAGTTCTACCAACAAAAACACAAGCATCTTCCTTTCACACGTTCACTACCGTCCGCCCATCCATCCCTGCTCATATGCATATCGCGCCAGTTGAACCCTGTTTTCGAGATGGAGTTTTTGAAGGATATTTTTCAAATGGTTTTTTACGGTATGCTCCGAAATTTCCAGTTGGCTCGAAATCTCTCTATTGCTTAGGCCCTTGGCAACAAGCCCCAATATTTCCCGCTCCCGCGCGGTCAGCGGACTCATCTGATCATCTTCGGTGCCCATGGGGGAAAGCTCCTTCAATATGCGAAAAGCCAGCTCGCGCGTCATCGGCGCTTCATCAACAGCGATCGCTCTCAAATACTCATGCCATGCCTCCGGTTTCAGATTTTTCAGTAAATAGCCTTGGGCGCCTTTCTTGAGCGCGTCGAAGAGATGGGCGATATCGTCCGACACGGTGACCATCACCACCTTGACATAAGGATATTTTTCCTTCAGGCGTTTGGTCGCTTCCAGTCCTCCCATTCCCGGCATTTGGATGTCCATCAAGATCAGATCGGGCATCCATATCTCGCTGAGTTTCAGCGCCTCTTCCCCGCTGCTCCCTTCAGCCACCACCTCGAAGGCCGGATCGTCTTCTAAAATCATTCGGATGCCTTCCCGGGCCATCTCACTATCATCGATGATCATTACGCGGAATGTAGACATGTTGCTTATCCTCCTTTACGATCGTAACCCACGTTTCGTTCTCTTTTCGTTCAATGCGCAGCAGCCAGGCCATCTGAACGGCCCGATCCCGCATCATTTTAAGTCCGTAACGGTTTTTCCCGGCCGCAGCCCGTGGTTCGAAACCTTTTCCGTTATCCGTAATTCGGCATAGCCAACCCAATTTCGTCGCCATCGCCTGGACGCGAACCCGCGTTGCATCGGCATGTTTATGGATGTTGAGCAGCGCCTCGCGCATAATCGCCAGCAATTCCACTTTTTCCTTGGGACTAAGCAGTTGTTCGGGTAGATCCCACTGTATTTCAAATTCCAATGCGGTTTCCCGGTGCAGCTCGTCCATGAGGCTTTCCATCCCTTGCAGCCACGGGTTCCGGTCCACGTCCGCCGCAAGCCGCAAATTCGCAATGGCTTGTCTTACATAATCGTTCGTGCGGTGCACGCTCTCTTTCAATTTATCTAATGACAGCTCTTCCGCCTGTTTCATCTGTTCCATTCGTGAAACTTGCGCGTTTAAAAAAAACAGCGACTGCGCGATACCGTCGTGCAATTCTCTGGCGATCTTTTCCCTTTCCTCCAGTACCGCCTTCTCGGCTTTCGCATGATTTAATTCTTCCTGATTTTGTTCAATGATCGTAAACAGCTGCGTCAAGAATAGAACTGTAACCATTAACACCAGTAGAGGCGCAAGCCAATTGCCAAACTCCATGGATATATAGGGAAGCAGAAACTCATGCCGAACGTACTCCCAAATTCCAATGGTTAGCGTGGGAATCGTCAGGATCAGCCATTTGATTTGCTTATATGTCAACCTTAAAGTCTCCTTCCAAGTACAGTCCGTATCCTTTATTTTATCCCGAAGCTATTCGAACAGATATGACTCCAAATGGCTATAAGCAGTAGATTTACGATCGAGTTTTTGTCAAATACATGAAATTTACGGTGTTTCTCACCGTTGCAACTACGGAATGTGCACGATTTTCTCGAAGGTCATCAACTCCAGTCGGCCAGATGAAGGCGTGGAACAAAATCATTCCCGTCTGTGCCATATGTGCTCGTTTCTGCCAGTCGCATCAACTTGACAAGCAGTATCGTAAACTCTCCGGTTGAATCCGGATGTATGTGCTCATGTCCGGACGCCTTTCTTCCCTCCGCCATGGTAGAATATAGCAGACGGGATCCCCCTAGCAAGCTGTTACATCGTCTTATGGCGCAATAGTAGAATAAGCCCGTACGCTGTAAAACGTGACGGTCAGTTTGGGCGTGGAGAGTCACGATGGTTGCCAACGTAAAAACACCTCCAAGGTTATATCCATACCTTACGACATGGTTGGATTCTCTTGAAGGTGTTTTGATTTGTACAACCTCATAATTGTCTGTTATATCACTCTACTTGATATGGATCATAATCCACTTGCAATTACGTTGAGGATCTTCACAGTCATGAACGTTCTAAGGCTTTGATGTCTTTTTTGATTTTATCGTAAGGAGGTTCCTGGCCATCGTAGAAGGAAACTACGGTTCCCGTTTGGTCAACTAGAAAGAAAGAAGTGCCATGGATCACTTGATCCGAAGCCGTATCCTTCTGTATCGCCATCTTGAAATTACTACGGGCAAAGGTTTGGATGTCATCGAATGAATATCCCGTAAGTCCTTGCCAGTTTGTGAGGTCATCACTGAACTTACTGATATAGGTTTTGATTGCATCGGGATTATCATTCTCGGGGTCGACTGAAAACGAAACCAGCTCAGCCTTAATTCCGGCGTTTTTCAATTCTTGTTGAAGATCCGACATATTGGCGGTTAACATGGGGCAGACGGTAGTACAGTGCGTGAAAATAAAATCAGCCACCCAAACCTTGCCCTTTAAATCCGAAATGTCTTTGCGATTCCCTTCCTGATCGATATATTGAAACGATTCAAGTTTAATATTGAGCTTGTGCGGTTTACCATCCCCGCAAGCGGTGACGAGCAGGACGCAAACAAGAAACACTGCCAAAAACAAGCCATTTCTGGTCTTAACCAAGGTCATCCCCTCCTTTCTTTACTTCTTGTCAGCCAACCAGGATCCGAGTGCCTCAATGTCCTGCTCAGATAACCGATTCTTAAATGATGGCATTCCGCTTCGTCCTAGGGTGATTCTCTCCATGATCTCTTCCTTGGAGAGCTTGGACCCGATTTCTTTCAAGCTCGGGCCGACCTTGCCGCTTAAATCAGCAGCATGGCAAGACAAACAATTTTTCTTATATAGCATATCTGCCGTGGTTACATCTGAATCTGTCTCGACTGCAGCCGTGTTCGTTTGGTTCTGCCGGCTCGAATTGCCTCCGCATGCGGCCAACATGAAAACGGTGATGATAGAAACAGCAAATAACGACAATCTCATTTTCATCGTTCTTCCTCCTTTTTCCTAGAATGATCGGCTGGGTGAGAAACATCAATGTTCATGTGTGCTCTGATTCGGATCAGCATTCGCCTGTGCTATCTCTTTCTCTGAAACGTTACCTACAACCAGCTGCCTGCGCGGCATGTTATGCATACCGCGGGCTGACACGTGTGCGATAACATAATAAATGCCTTCTGACGGAAACTCTTTTTCAATGCTGTATACACCTTCACCCTGATGCTTACCTTTAAGCGTCTCGTGATTTTTATCGCCCCACTTCCATACCTCGAATTCTACCTCTTTGGCATCGTTGACTGCGTCCACTCCCTGTGAGACGTTCGCGTTTATCGTAACAGGCTGATTCAGTACGATTTTATCTGGGCTAGTTTTGATGTTTACGTTAATAATGTCCTGGAATAGGCCTTGTCCGGATTCCTTGTCATATGCTATATCTGAACATGCAGACATTATGAACAGACCGATAGTTACAATCACTACAGATACTGCTTTTTGCAACTTACTCTTCACCAATCCCATGCCCCTTTCTTTGCTCCGATTTTTT
Organism: Paenibacillus sp. XY044; assembly: GCF_002257645.1. Classification (GTDB taxonomy): domain Bacteria; phylum Bacillota; class Bacilli; order Paenibacillales; family Paenibacillaceae; genus Paenibacillus_AQ. Next base: position 1,755,815 of record NZ_NQMO01000001.1, read on the forward strand.
CCAAGAGTATCTGAAATAACGTCTCCTTCATGCCAGCTAGCGACTCTTCAGTACAAGTCGAGTCCGGCTTGTATTGCAGTTTTTCAGCACGAGAAAGCTTTGATTCCGTTAAATTGTTCGTCACTTTTGCCGAATTAAAGCAAGGCGGTGTAATGACCCATTGCAACGAATGATCCAAAATCACCCTTGTATTCCCGGGGGGTTGAACGGTCACCCGGATGAAAAGCAAGAATAAAACTGTCAGCACGAAAAAAATGCTGATTGCTGAAATGACTTTTACTTGAGCTGACATGAATCACCTTCCCCCTAAAACAAGAAATCACTTACTTGAAATCGGAAAGGGGACCTACCTTTTCGATCGCAGTAAATAGAGAAAAAATGGAGCCCCAATAGCCCCCATGATAATGCCAACAGGAAGTTCCACCGGTGAAAAAAGCATTCGCGATATCAGATCGGAGGTTTCAAGCACAACGATCCCCAGTAAGGCGCTGCATGGCAATAACCAACGATAATCATTTCCGATCATTAACCTTGCAAGGTGAGGGATGATCAGACCTACGAAACCTAGAAGTCCAGCGACGCTGACTGCTGCGGCTGCCAACAGTGAGGCCAACGTAAGCAGAAAGACTCTTACCCATTCCAGCCTAAGTCCAAGGGAAATGGCGGTGGCTTCTCCGAGGAGCATGATGTTGATCCAGCGTCCGCACAGGCAGGCCGCTATAGCTCCAGGAAGAATATATGGCCATAAAACTTCGACGTGTGGCCAGCTTTTGGCGGACAGACTCCCAACCATAAATGACAAAGCCCCTTCTACTCGATCACTATAAAATGTTAACAATGCCGAGATACCCGAATTCAAAAATGCGGACACGGCTACACCGGACAAGATCAACCGCACTGGAACCATACCATTCTTCCAGCCCAGCATATATATGATCAGGGCAGCAATGACAGCTCCCGCAAAAGCAGCGGGTACTAGCAGGTGGCCGTATTCGGGTAATGCCAATAGGATACCAATGCCGGCAACCCCTGCCCCTGAAGATATGCCAATCACATGCGGGTCCGCCATTGGATTCTGCAGCACACCTTGAAGAATCGTCCCCGATAAGGCAAGTCCCATTCCAACCAGAGCTGCAATCAATACCCGTGGCAGGCGGATATTCCATATAATCGAGTAAGCATCCACATCTTTATGTCCCGTAAGGATGGATATCATATCCATCGGATTGACTTTCACCGCCCCAATGCTAAGACTGGCTGTTAAAGTCAGTAGAGCCATCATAAGCAGGGTCAGAAGCCATGCGCTTCGCTTCTTCAATAGCTGGTTCGTACTTCGCATTAATTCCCTGCTTCCACTTTAGGGTATACAAGTTTTTTCATGTATTTGAGAGAATCAGCAATTTGGATTCCAGGACTGGTAACAAACATGGAGGGTGGAAGAATGTGAAGGTCACCGGATTTCACAGCCTTCAGAGACGACCATGCCGGGTTACTCTCAAGCTGCTGTTGTATCATCCGCTGCCCATCCTCGTTCGAGCCATGAACAACAATGAATAGATAGTCGGGATCCAGTTCGGCCAGCTTTTCCATGCTAAAGGGTACTGAACTAGGCATCTTTCCTGACGGAAGCGATTCAGCAACATTTTTCATTTTCAACAAACCTGCAATGTCCAGGGCGATGCTCGATTGTCTTTGCAGTGAGATATTGTTCGCCATCAGCGTAATGATTGCGTATTTAGGCTCATCTGAAGGCAGGGATTGGGTTAATGATTGAAGCTGTGCATCCATGTTATCAACAGCGAGATTGGCATCCTGCTCCTTATCCAAAATTTTTCCCCATAGCTGTGCATTTTCCCGAATGTCGGCTATCGATTTGATGGTCAAAATAGCAAAAGGGATTCCGGCGTCGGTAAAAGTGTCTATCAGGTTTTGATGGAATAGCGGCTGTCCAATCACCAAATCTGGTTTCAGCTTCATAATTTGCTCCATGTTCACACTGTTTATGGCTCCGACTTGCTGGACATTTTCCGCATTCTCCGGGATATCGATGCCTGGAGAAGTTGCAATGCCCACGGCTTCTCCGCCTAGTTGATAGAAAAGTTCTGTAATTTCATTGTTAAGGATGACGATTCGCTCCGGCTTGTTCTCTAATGTAACGCTCCTACCGCTGTTATCTTCAAAAGTAAGAAAGTGTTTATTCGTTTTATTGCTATCGTGTAAATCAGTTGTATCAGTGCCGCTACTTACTTGCTGCGATGGGGCGGCTGGCGAATTTCCGCACCCCGCCATAATCAGCAGCCCTAGGATCAAAGTCCATGTCAACCCATATTTCCATGCCATACAAACCAACCTCTTCTCTTGCATTTTTTATTCCATGCTCTCATGACAGCTTGTTCATTGTTCTCGCTCCTTTCTTTAATGGATACTATATGACAGTCGGAGGAGGATCGAACAGACTCGATCGAGCTATAGAATCGAAAAAAAATGAACACCCTGCATCAGAACCGCCTTCGAAAGATGGAGCATAGTCGAGGACAGAAAAGCATACTTTTACCTTCTTTATACCTGTTTTATCGTAATAATCCCTCAGCGGTCATTTATGTTTGTCTCCCTTGTAAAACTTGATAGCTTTAATTACAAAATACAAGAAAAGTTCACAACATTATGAAAGTAATAGCCCTTATGAGTTATTGGCGTATTGTTCGACCCAGGTATAATTAATATCGTTAAAAAATCCAGATCCGAATGGACAAGTAAAGAAATATCCGAAAAAGGAGTAGCTTTTAGGAAAAAATTGGCCAAAAGTGGCATAACGCAACATTTTAAAAACGGAGGCTTGCTTACGAATGAATAAAAATAAGTATAATCGGTTTTGGCGGTGGCACTTTTATGCCGCGTTATTTATTACTCCCTTGCTTATTACATTAACTTTAAGCGGAATCGGGTATTTGTTTTATCCAAATGTTGAGAATAAAACATACGACCATTTATTTTTCGGGGACGGTGCTCAGACGGAACAGCTCACGATTGACGAAGGAATTGAAAAAGCATCGCTGCAATATAAGGATTACTCTGTCTCAAAGGTGATTATTTTAGATGATCCTTACAATGCACGATTGACGATGACAAATGAACAAGGCGACCAAAAGTATGTTTTTTTAGATAAACATTATCAAATCGTTGGTAGTCAGAATGCAGCTCATACTTTTTCGAATGTCATGAGGAATCTTCATAGTTCGCTCTTTGTAGGTGGAACCGTCGTTAACTATTTGGTTGAGCTGGCAGCTTGTTGGGCAATTTTCCTATTGGTTTCCGGAATTTATATGACATTCAAGGGAAATGCATTGAAGAAACAGAATAAATCAACAAACCGGCAAAAAAACTTGAAATGGCATGCATTAGTAGGAACCATCATTACGATTCCAATGGTTATCATTATTTTTACCGGCTTGCCTTGGTCCGCATTTATGGGTAACTTTATTTACTCGGCAGCTCAAAAATATCCGGCGATCGGAACTCCCACATTGGCAAAACAAGCACCTACATCGGATATGAATGAAATTCCGTGGGCGACCCGTAAAAATGAGGCCCCCACTTCAACCGAGTCTCATGCTGGTCATGCGGGACATGGAAACATGGCGAATATGAATATGGAAGACATGTCAATGAACAGCAATAGGATCACCCTCCAGCAATTGATGAGCGAGGTCGATAAAAATCATATTTCCAAACCGTACTCGATCATTTACCCAACGAGCCAGGATGGAGTGTATACAGTATCTAAAGGAAGTAATACGGGAGTAACCGGCTTAGATGTTAGCCCATACGAGGAAATAACCTCCTATTTTGACCAATATAACGGTCAGTTCATATCCAAGGTTGGTTTTGAGGATTATGGCATTTTAGCAAAATGGTTTACATGGGGGATCCCGCTGCATGAAGGCCATTTGTTTGGCTGGCCCAATAAACTGTTGAATTTGGCGGTTTGCCTTGCTTTCTTGTTTGTTATTTTTTGGGGATATAAAACGTGGCTTGCTCGTAAAAAAAAGAACTATATTTCTGCTCCTCCATCAGTCAAAATATCGGCCGGGTTTATTGCATTCATGGTGATATTAGGTTTAATAATGCCTCTTTTCGGAATCTCATTCATTATTGTCGCGATGATTGAAGTCATCATTACCCTTTCTAATAAAACAAAGGAGAGCATTTCAAGCTGATTATTTAACTCTGACCGGAGCCTGGCGCGGGATGTGGAAGGTTCAAGACCATTTATCCGTTTGCTTGGGCTCATTTATGAACATCTCGGTCTTTTAAGTCTTACCAAGCTTATCCGGCAATCACTTGATCACGGGTTCGTATGATATACAATAGAGCTTCAAGGATAAGGATAACGATTAAGGAGATCCCGAATAAAGGCATCAGGAAACCCATAACAGCCATCATGATTCCAACCCATATCATTTCCTTGCCGGCTCGCTGCTTCGGAGGTGCAGCCCACCTTCCCTTCGGTTTTCGGGACAGCCACATCCGTAATCCCCAGAAAACCAAGGCCAGCAAAGATAAGACGGTCAACAGGCAGAGAATCTGGTTTGTAATACCGAACAAATGCCCCTCATGCAGTGGGATGCCGTAAGTTACCCATTTCGCTAAAACGCCGTAATCATGGAAATCAATTTTGGATATCAGCTCGCCTGTATACTGATTAAAATAGGCTGTAATAACCTGAGAAGGTCTTACGTCCATGCCTGTTATTCCTGAACTGGATGATTTAGATATCGTGTACACTCCCGTTTCATCCGCGGGTAATTTCATGACATAAGGGCGAGAGATATTCCTTTTTTGAACAGCCGTCTCCATCTGCTCAATCGTTAATGACGTTCCTTCGACTTTGGTTTCCGGCGGATTTTCACCCTGGGTTCCCCAAGGCAGGTCCTCTACATCTGATTTAGGCGGGTTTACATAAAGCGCCGGGTACCCGAGTGAATAATGCTCTCTCGCGAAATTGCCGATCTCTTTTCCCATCAATGCCGACCAGGGCAGCCCCGAGAACACAAGCAATAAGATCGGTATCGAAAAAATCATGCCAATCCAAATATGGCGTTTCTTCTGAACTTGCCTCACTTGCGCCGTTCCGTTCTTCTTTTTTGAGCGAAAAGACATGATCACACCCGTAACTACCAGGAAAACTGCCCAGCAGGCAGCTAGTTCAACAAGATGGTTGACGATGGTTCCTCCGATCAGCAGAGAACTGTGGAAATTTCGCGTAATATTTGAAAAATGATTGTTGGCATCTATGCTGCCCACCATATGGTTGGTTTGGTCCAAGTACACATACTTTTCATTTCCTGTTGCTTCATTCGAGATGGAGAATCTGTGGTTTCGCTCGCTGGCTTCCTCGTAATAACTGATTTTCGTGACTTGATACCCTTCAAAAGCATTCTCAATATCGTTAACTGCCTGGTCAGTAGTTATTTTTTCGGTATGACCGCTGTTTCCGAAGTACATATGCTTATACATGGAATCTTCTATGGGCTCTTTAAATAAATAAGCAATTCCGCTCAGAGATAATGTTATCAGTAATGGCGTGATACAGATTGCCGCATAAAAGTGCCATCTCCAAAATGACAGATGTAAACGTTGATTTTTCATTAGAATCCTCCAGATAGGGATGAACTGTTTTTAACTACATCGGTGTCAAATGGCTTTCCTCTTTTGACAAGTCGGCAGAGCTTAGTTCTTTCTTTAAAGACTGGTATAAAAACATGATGATGACAAGAAATAAAGCAGTGGTAAAAAGAACCGTCAGCACTTGTTCCTTATCACCAACCATGACCCCTGTCATCGCCCCCATCATTCCTCCCATGATGCCGGAGAGCATTCCATCCATGGCTGCAATCCAGCTATGGGAACTCCCGGCGAAAAGGCCAGCAAGGATGCCTACAACCACAGATATCCACGTCGAATAAAACATAGAATGGGTCCATACGCCGCATACCGTTCCGAATACCAGGCTGGCCATCATGGCTACCACCATGGCTCCCATCATGGCCGACATTTTGGACAAAACCAATGAGCTTGCTCTTAAGCGAACTACAAGGAATAATGAGACAATCGTCACGGTAATCAGTGAAAGCACGTATACTGCCACTATCGTTGTTGAGTAGCTGTTTTTCACCGCTGTTGCAGCGCTATGGTCGTGCTCGGCGGCTATTGCAGAGAGTGGCGTTCCCACTGCACTAACCAATATTAGAATACAAATAAAAACAGACGTAAGAAAAAAGCCTTTTCTTTGCATAATTTCACCCCTTTTTCAGAAATGTCGTTCCTTCAAATCCCTATTCTTAAACATCATATTCTGGATGGTATCCACTCATAATGACTCGAAAGGGCTATATGACACTCGAATTTAAGGCAAATGGCTTTTTTACTTCAGTTTCTGCTTCTTGTACTTTCTGACTCCCCTGCTCTTCGACTTCTCTGATCCGTCGATAAAAAGTCGCCCTCTTCATTTCGATCTGTCGTATAGCCTTGGCCGCAGTTATCATCAGTCGTATAACTTGGCAGCAGGACTGGCCTCAGGTGCTACCTCTTACCTTCCTACTCGATATTGATAAATCTACGGCTAACGATATATGTTCTTGTCGTCGGGTTTTGACAAGAACATATATCGTTAAAACACAAAAAGCCGCTGTTTCGCGGCTTTTAAGCGTGTATGTTCTTGTCGTCTTACAGCTGCCTTCAATCTTCATCGAGCTATCGTTTCCTTTAACTCCCGTTTATAAAATTCAATATTCAAATTAACATGCTAAATCTAATCTCTTCGGCCATTCGCATTCACAAAAGATGGCTAATCCTGATAATACACTCACCCTGAGCGACAGGTTTAATAATTGTAAGCTTAATCCGATATAAAGCATCTCCCCACATATCCCGCATGATCTTATCCTCGAGTGAGGTTTTCTCTATTGAGCTGGCATACCTGCTGCTGTCATATTGTATTTCTACCCTATTGTGATGATCATCCTGCAGGATAAGACTTCCATTCCCCTGTACTTTAGGTGGGTAAGGCGTAATTAGAATTTGTATTATGTCGTCAGTCACTTGGTTTACCAGAAATTGGTCATTGATTTCAATATACGGGGACAACTCACGATTGAAGCTTATGGTCCTTACCCAGCTCCTGATTCCAGCGGAATCGGGATAAGCTCCTGCGATGTTCATGGATAAAGATGCTGCCTCATTCTCAAGGCGGTAATCAACATCTTTAGCTCGAAATTGTCTTCCATCCTGTTGCTGAGTTCCATTGATTATGGGCAGATTGTGATATCCAGATTGCATCGCCCAAAGGGTATACCGCTCAGAAAAGAATGTTTTGGATGTATAGGTCAATAATCCAGGATCTATGATCATGGGGGAACCATTACAATAAACAATGAAATGTCCAATGTCATTGTGATTATGGCTTTCACCGTTATGCCCGCCTTTAGCGGCGAGGAATAGCCCGTTAGGCGAATCCTCTTGTTCCCTGGCTACCATGAGGTGAATTCCGTCAAGCCATGCATCCCGGATATAAGGAGATTCTCCGGAATATTGCTCTACTTCCGCATAGTTGAACAAAGCCGGCAGCAGGCGAAACATAGGTGAAAACTCCAGGCATGTTGCTTCTTCCCGCTTCATTCTCTGTACCTTGGCTCCAAGTTCACTTAACCTCGCATCTCCAATACGACGGCCATATCGATACGTAAGTTCGGCGGGGATATGTACTTGTGCCGGGCTGTCAGCAAAGTTGACAAAATACGAATCATCAATATAAGCTTTGTAAATATAACGGCCTATTTGCCTGATCTGGGGTTCATGATACACATTGATGATGCCTTCTGAAGCGCAGTACAGCAGTTCCAGACAGTCAAAAATCGTTCCTCCGGCATACATCCAATACTTCGGGCCTTCCTCGCAGCCGCCATCTGCATGAAGCTTATAAATATATTGGTCCAAACTTCTCATTGCCTTGATCACCGCGGCTTCTCGCCGATTTGGATCGTTTTCCAAAAGTATAAAGGCCTGTAAGCAGTTTGAATTACACCATGAATTCCAATTGTTTAACATGTTCTCTTGGTTCAAACCCATCCACCAAAAATCATTCCGCTGCAAATACGGCTCGAGAATTCTCCTGTTTACTTCCAAATATATGCGCTCACATACCATAGCACTGATTTCGTCCAGCTTTGTCTTCAGCAAATAATGAGTCCATGCGAGCAGTGCAGCAGTCTCGGCCGAGAACAATTCAATAATCTGATCCGATACGTCCGGAAGCGAATCCTGCCTCCTCATCATATAGCTGTGAGCAGGAATCCCCCAAAAGGTTTCTTCGCATATGCACCATATTCCATTAATGATATCGATCAGAAAACGCCCCTGATTCTCAATACATTCCGCTATGACTAGATGCGCCAGAACCTCTCTTCTATTCCATGAGGCGGTATCATAATCAACACGATTCCCCGTTCTGCTGTAGTCCATATATTGAGTGGCAGTTATCGTCGGCCAGGAATAATGCAGCTTGCTCACGCCTTTACCAATCCAATACGATCTGAGGTTTGATGGCAGTTGATTCCATTGGTTACGATCCTCAATTGTAGGAAACGGTTTGTAATTTTCCTGTTGAAGCAAGCACGTTGTAAGGTTGTCATTAATATATCGTTCTGCTAGCATTGGACGTCAGCCTCTTTCAATGTATGAATGATAAGCCCGTTACATTATTTTAATATGTTAATGAATAATTGTTAAATAAACCTAATCTTTGTGTACATGGGATGAACGATGAATTCCCATATCCGAAACCTTCGGCACAAGCTGGAAGACGATCCTGCCCGTCCCTGATACATTCAAACAATGCTTCGTTTTCTTGTTCAAATGGGATATAAAAAATCACCTTCTCTTGTTCAACTAACCTGTCCGTTAACTTAACGACGGCAGCCGATAATTTTGTCCGGCTGCCGTCGTATCATGATTGAGCTATTGCCTCCCGTTAGCTAAACAAGAAAAAGCAAGTCACATCAATTGAAGTTCAAGAAGATCTAAATTATCGCGAACGAGGATCGTTTTGTCTTTATAGTCCCATTGGCCGATCAAGTTAGGAAGCTTCGTCAAATTGTAATCTTTATTCCATGCCAACAAGTCGTGGATGCCTTCGAGCGTCTCGCGCTTCTTGTTTGGGACGATACCCGCAATACGCTCTTCATAACGCTTCCAGATTCGTTCCTCCTGAACGGACAACGGCGTCAACAGTACGACGATTTTGTCTGCAGCAGCAAAACTTGGCTCTACCCACGACCTGAATACGCCTTCTACGATCCACGAATCGAAACCGATGATTTCTCTGAGTCGGCGGTCGCGCTCATCCTCCGGTGCCTTTACACCATATTTATTCGATTTATGATCCCAGAAAATATCGTCTAGGTCGTAATGGGGGATCCGAAGCTTATCGCTCAATAACGCCGCGATATAGGATTTACCGCTACCTGAGCCGCCGATGATATGGATTCGAATAGAAAACACCTCTTTGTTCCAGACTGTATTAACTACCTATGCTGAGAGTACTTCGTCGTGTTGTTTAAACTATCCTGCCCGTTAGCTTAACGAAAAAAGGAGTAAGTGCCACAGGCAAATTGCTCCTTTATTGAACTAATGTTTCCCGTTAGTTGTCATCAGCTGTTCCGTGATGCAGGTCGGATCCTT
>NZ_NQMO01000020.1 GCF_002257645.1 Paenibacillus sp. XY044
AGTCCGCTCGACTTGCATGTATTAGGCACGCCGCCAGCGTTCGTCCTGAGCCAGGATCAAACTCTCCAAGAAAGTTGATAAAGCTCATTTTGAATCTGACGAGATTGATTTAATCTCAAGTTGCTCCGGTCCGAAGACCATCGCATATATACTCACTCGTTGTTCAGTTTTCAAAGATCAAAACTTCTCTTTCATCGCTGCATTTTATCTCGGCAGCAACTCTTATAATATATCATGTCGCCCAGCAATTCGTCAAGCACTTTTTTTAATTTCTTTTTTCTTTCGCTTCCTGCCAGTCCGGCAGGCTTGTACCTTTACGAAAGGGGCGAGAATTAATGTACCATAGAATGCAACCACTCGTCAACTACCCCATTAAAGTTATTTTTAAACCATACAGCATCGCAACACCAGGCAGTCCCAAAACGGTTACTGTCCCTATAGTTGCTGGGTTTAAGGGAATGTATACTTCGGACAGCAGGCCCGAGTAATTTACCAGGTAAAGTCCCAGTGCCGCCAAAACCAAATGTGCTCCGAACATGGTCAACCAGCCAAACCCCAGCTTTTTCTTAAAGACGATAAATAGAAGCAGAAAAAGCGATACGCCCAGCACACCCCAAATCAACATTTTTACGGTCATGGATGGATCTCCTCCCCTAGCTATGGTATGTAAACGCCGATACTTAACGGGACATCGTCCGGGTTCCTGTTCCTCTGGCAGACGCCGAAGCTTCCCTTGGCTTCATTTGCACACGGTTCAGTCCAATGTTTTTTGCTTGCTTCAAATGCATTTGATATTTGCGCTCTGCTGCTTCCAGCATATAAATGGCGTAGTCGATCTGGTCCTGTCCGAGCGCCTCCTCAAATCGCATCCTGGCCAGTTTCCATTCGGCATGCGCATTTTGGACGTCGTTATACACGGTCCACTTCTCTTCCTGCTCCTCTTTGTACTGCCGGGTAGACATTCCTGATTTATTCCGCTTGAGCCAAGTCATGTCCCAGACCCCTCCCTTGTCCACGAAAGATACGGGCGGCTTAAGCACAAGTAGCTCATACCGTCCCATTCTCATACTTATTCAGGAAAGGGACAAACTTAGAACAAAAAAAGAAGCCCCCGAAGAGGCTCCTTCTATAAGTGCATTATTCATTACGGAAATGATCACGTTTCAAAAGCGAACTACCAAGCTCGAGATCAGTTTAATTGACGCCGTCCTTCCAAAGCCTTCGACAAGGTTACCTCATCAGCGTACTCCAAGTCGCCGCCTACCGGCAGACCATGCGCGATACGTGTCACGACGATTTCAAAAGGGCGTACCAGCCGCGAAATGTACATAGCCGTCGCTTCCCCTTCGATATTAGGATTCGTCGCTAAAATAAGCTCCTTGACCCGCTCATCGCTAAGCCGGGTAAGCAGTTCCTTCAGCCGAATGTCATCAGGACCGATTCCCTCCATCGGAGAGATGGCCCCTTGAAGAACGTGGTAATAGCCGTTAAACTCCTTGGTCCGCTCCATGGCGACAAGATCCTTGGGGTCCTGCACCACGCAAATCACAGACGGATCGCGCGTTTTATCCTGGCAGATCCGGCACGGATCGGTGTCTGTAATATTGCAGCATACGGAACAGTAAGTGAGATTCCGCTTGACGCTGACCAGGGCCTTGGCAAAGTCAATGACGTCGTCTTCTTTCATATTAAGCACATGAAAAGCAAGCCGGGCCGCGGTTTTCGGCCCAATGCCCGGCAGTCGCGTAAACGCATCGATCAGCTTCGAGATCGGTTCGGGATAATACAAAGCGCAGGATCTCCTTCAGCTTAAAATTTAGAACAAGCCAGGAATTTTCATTCCGCCTGTAAATTTGCCCATGTCGGCATTCGCTATTTCGTCCGCTTTACTCAGTGCGTCGTTCACTGCAGTCATGACCAGATCCTGCAGCATTTCCACATCGTCCGGATCAACCGCTTCCGGCTTAATCGTAATGGAGAGCAACTTTTTGTGGCCGTTCATTTCCACGGTAACCACGCCGCCGCCAGAAGTACCTTCGACCTTTTTGTCAGCAAGCTCTTCCTGTGCCTTGAGCATTTGCTCCTGCATTTTTTTAACTTGCTTCATCATCTGATTCATATTATTCATGGGTCATCTCTCCTTTGGTTAATTGAGCGCACTTAAAAGTACGGTTAATCTTTTATGACAACGAGATCTTCTCCAAACATGTGGAGCGCCTCATCAATCCATGGTTTTGAATTCGGATCCTTCGATTCGTGTTCATGCTCGAGCTTTAGCTCTTCCTTGGGCTGAGCAGCCCCTTCCATCGAGGCGTTCCAATCCCGCTGCATCATGGTGACCAAATGATACGGTTTGCCGAGCACGGAGTGCAGCACGCCCTCGATCACCTGTTTATTCGCCGGCTTCTCGGTCGTTTCCCGGTGGATATTGTTTTTAAAGGCGACCAGCACGGTGTCATCGAGCGCGGAGACTGGCTCGCCGTCCATAAACCAGGCGTGAACCGTCACCTTCTCTTCCTTGACTCCTTGCAGGATATGAGCCCACTGTCGCTGAATTTCCAAAAATTCAGAACTTCCCTTGCGTGCTACAAACTGATCCATATTCGCCGGAATCTTCGCGGCCGACGACATCCGCGGGGCCGGCGGAGCTGCAGGCTTGGATGGTCCGCTTGCGCCGGCGGCCGGGGCCGCACCAGACTTGATGAAACGCTCGAGCTTCTTCTCAAGGGAGGCGATCTGCTGCTTCAGCTGAATGATATCAGCCGAATCGGCCGGCGCATCCTGAGGGCGAACGCTGTCGCCCGCTTCGCGGGGAATGCCGCACAGCTTGAGCAGCGCAACCTCAAACAGCGTCTGAGGCTGGGAAGCATACTTCATTTCACTCTGATAATGATTGAGCGTATCGATCATTTGGAACAGCTGCTTGCGGGAAAAGGCCTCAGCCATTTCCTTGTATTCTTCGGGGTGAAGAACACGGTCAGTAAGCTTGTCTGCCTGCGGTACCATCTGGATCATCAAAAGATCGCGGAAATAATACAGCAGGTTCTCCATGCATTTATCGGCGCTCTTGCCTTCCTGCATAAAGCCTTCCACCATTAGGAGCACCCGGCCTACGTCACCTTCGAGAATGGCCTGCGCAAGTTTGCCGAATTGCTCCGAGGCAATTCCCCCGGTCATACTCAGCACCTGTTCATAAGATACATGACCGCCGGTAAACGACGCGATCTGATCCAGAATGCTCAGCGCATCCCGCATCCCGCCGTCGGATAACCTTGCTATATATTGAAGCGCTTCACTCTCCGCCTCAATGCCTTCTTCCTGTGAAATCCGTCTTAACCGCTCCGACTGCTCCTCCAGGGATACCCGGCGAAAATCAAAGCGCTGACAGCGCGATATGATCGTCGCCGGCAGCTTGTGCGGTTCGGTCGTCGCCAAAATAAACATGACGTGCGGAGGGGGCTCCTCCAGCGTCTTCAGAAGCGCATTAAACGCCTCTGTCGTCAGCATATGCACTTCGTCGATAATATAAACCTTCTGCCTTACTTCGGTCGGCGCGTACTTCACCTTCTCGCGGAGATCGCGGATCTCCTCTACGCCGCGGTTGGAGGCAGCGTCGATTTCCTGCACATCCATCACCGCACCCGAAGTAATTCTGCGGCAGGATTCGCATTCATTGCACGGCTCCGCAGCAGGTCCACGCTCGCAGTTCACCGCTTTGGCCAAAATTTTGGCCGCACTGGTCTTACCGGTTCCGCGCGGGCCGCTGAACAGGTAGGCATGGGAAACCCGCTGTTCGCGGATCGCGTTCTGCAGCGTTTGAATGATATGCTGTTGTCCCACCATGTCCTGGAACGACTGTGGCCGCCAGGCACGGTACAACGCTATATGTTCCACTTCGCTTACCCTCTTTCAACTTCCACTAAGCGTGGGTTCGTTGCCTCATCATTATACTATAATCCGGCGCCATGCAAAACGTCCAACACGCATGTTGCAGGCAGGGTTTTACCTGTCCGTTGCCTATCCACCGCGAATGAAAGGACGTCATGGGACATCCGGAATAAATAAAAAGCATCTTTACCACCTGATGGCAAAGATGCTGAAATAGTTGTCATAGTTAAGCCGTGCACCTGTTATTGATGATTGCGATCCGAGCGGCACCCCTGCGTAACAACTCGGGCTAGGCTATCCTCCGGCACAAGAGTGGGCTTGCTTATGGCTGCTTCCTTCCGGACCTGACCAGGTTCACAAGTACTCATTGCGGAGGACCCAACCGTCAACATTGCACGAAGGGACCAAACCTCACATCGACAATACCTCTAACAGGAATTCAACCTCGCTACAGCGGATTGCGAGTTACAGGGCACCGCTACCTCCCCATCTAGCACGGTGAAAATAAGTATATCGCATGCCTGTACAAAAAGCAACCACCCGGCAGAAAGTGGATAAAGGCTCAAAAATAAATCTATTATTTTCGTTCCATATTCATCTAGTAAACGTTTATTGATATAGTGGTCTTATACCACAGACATCATACACATACGATTATTATGGAAAGGAACATTACGCATGAATAAAGCAACCAAAGCCGCATTGTGCCTGCTCCTTGCTGCAGGCGCCTGGGGCGGCGTCGGCCAGAAGCCGGCAAGCGCAGCCGCACCCGTCAGCATCGTACTGGACGGATATCCGCTGCCCTTCCCGGCCGAGCCTAAGGTCGTTCAAGGAACGACACTCGTCCCCTTCCGGGCCATTTCCGAAGCGCTGGGCATCGAAGTGCAGTGGAACGCCTCGGCCAAGCAGATCACAGCAGTAAAGACAGACAAGGACTCCACGAAAAGGGTCGTCCTGACCGTTGGAAGCCGCAGCGCGACCGTGGACGGGGCCAGATCGGCGTTAACCGTCCCTCCCCAAATGTCCGGGGGAAGCGTCCTGATTCCGCTCAGCTTCTTCAGCCAGCAGTTCGGCGCCGGCGTCAACTGGGATCAGGCGACGCATACCGTTACTATCGTGTCCCCCCAAGAAAAAATGTATACACTGGCCTTCTACGCCATCTCATCATTTTCCGAGTCGAACCTGATTCCAAGCTTCGATTCAGCCGCCTTTGGCTGGAGCCGTATCGACGAGCAGGGCCAGTTCACAACGGCAGGCCAGGATTTCAAATGGCCTCAGGCGGCCGGCGATGTGACGCCGGAGAGCCTGGTCAGCTCTGCTGCCGCAACCGGCACCACCCCTTACTTGATGGTTTTTTCCGGTGATACCAAGCTGGAACTGACGAAGGCGACCCAGGATCCTGCACTTCAATCCAGCCTGATCCAGCAGATGGTGGATACGGCCAAGACCAACGCGTTCCAAGGCATCCTGCTGGATTTGGAAGGGCTCGGGCTTACGGGAGACGCAGCGGCTGTACAAGCATCCTTTAATACTTTTGTCCAAAAAGCGGCGGCCGCCATTCACGCCCAAGGTTTGAAACTGTCGATCGCCCTGCCGCCTCTGAATGGATCTTTCCATGGATATGATTACAAAAAGCTTGGTACGCTGGCCGATGAGCTCATCGTCATGGCTTATGCTTATACCGATGAGAAGAACCCACAGCCCAACGACAAAGTGGATGCCGCCATCCGGCTCGCGCTCAAGCAGGTGCCTGCCAGCAAGCTGGTTCTCGGCGTTAACCTGGCGAGCGAAAACGAAAACACCGTGAACACCAAAATCGGCCTGGCGAAACGTTACAACCTGAAGGGCATCGCCTTGTGGCGCCTCGGCTTTAACAAAACCAATGTATGGGCAAAAATCGGCCAGTCGGTCGACTTCAACGATTAAGGTTTTCCTTGCGATATAAGGAAGCCCAAGTCTCCGAAGCTGAAATTTTCTTATATCTTCAAGAAAAAATCCCCGGTTCGATGAACCGGGGATTGTCATTTCATAAATATAACGGATCAATGCTGCCAGGCAGCAATTACATTCCGTATTTCTTCTTAAATCTATCAACACGGCCGCCAGCATCCAGGAATTTCTGTTTACCAGTGAAGAACGGATGGCAGTTGGAGCAGATTTCGACGCGAAGCTCTTCTTTAACCGAACCCGTTTCGAACGTGTTGCCGCATGCGCAAGTTACCGTAGTAACGTGGTATTTTGGTTGAATTTCTGTTTTCATGACTTTCACCTCTTTTTGCCCTGAGCCTCAGGCGGACCCAGAGTTATGTTGACACATAAATTCATTATAGCAGGGACGCGCCTATAAATCAATGGTTTCTTCGGGTTATAGGCACTGCCGGATTAAGACAGAATCGGCTTTTTAGGGCGGGTCATGCCACGCGGCGGAACATGGGTATAGGAACCGATGATCACATCCGGAAGCTCGGCTTGAAAAATTTCAATCGCCTGCTTCATCCCTAGAATTTCGCCTTTGGCCGGCGGAATCAGTTCCAAATAGCTCTCCGGGTCAATGTTCAGGTTGCGCAGCTGAATCAGTTTCAGATTGGTCCGGCGCGCAAATTCCACCATTGCCTCGATTTCCTCTTCGCGGTCGGTAACACCCGGGAATATCAAATAGTTGATGGACGTGTACACGCCCTGGTCCGAAGCGTATTTCAGCGATTTCTCCACGTTGGCGAGCGTATATCCACGCGGTTTATAGTAGGCGTTGTAATGGTCGTCCAGCGCGCTGATGGTGCTCACCCGCATCAGGTCCAGCCCCGCATCGACAATGCCGCGGATGAAATCCGTAAGGCCGGCATTCGTGTTGATATTAATGTAGCCCATATCCGTAATCGAACGCACCTCGCGCATCGCTTCGATAATGATTTTGGCCTGCGTGGAGGGTTCCCCTTCGCAGCCTTGTCCGAAGCTGATGATCGACTCCGGCGTTTTCAGATGCTCCAGCATAATTTGAACGAGCTCGTCCACTCTCGGTTTGAAATTCATCCGGGTCTGAGGCGCGACAAATCCGCTGTCATCCGGCTGTTCCGAAATACATCCGAAACATCCGGCATTACAGGAGTAAGATACCGGGACGGCTCCCTCCCACCGATTCAAAAAGGTATTGGATGCGGTCAGACATTCATAGCCGAGCGCGCAATTGGACAAATGCTGGTACAGACGGTTCTCCGGATACTTCTCCGTCAGTCGCTTCACTCCAAGCTCCAATTCCTCTACGTCGCAGTTCAACGGATTCCACTTCTCCGGGTCATCCGACAGCCGACCCGTCGTGTAAAATTGTCCGTCCTTCCACACGACAGCCGAGTAACCAAAGAGCGGCAGTTTGTACTCCTTGTCCGTCTTCACATAACCGGGCAGGCACAAACGGGTGTAACCCTGCGGGAGCAGTGCCCCCACGGCCTGAGCGTCCCCGGGGAGCGACATCATCTCGCCCGTTTCCGGATCCATGCCGATGGCACGGGTATTGGGGAGACCGACCAGCGTCGCCCCTTCCGGCAGAGGAATCAGCTCATCTTCCATAATTTCCACGATCATATCCGCGCTGCGGCCAAGCCCGTACAGCGTGGGATGATCAAATACGTTGCCTTTTTCATCGGCATATACCAGATACATGATGTTCTCCTCTTTATGCTCTAAATTTAGGTCAGCGGCACGGAAGCCGTCGACGGGCGTGAGGTGCGCCGGTTGCTGCTGTGGCTGCTCGAGGACGAGGAGGAACTGCGGCTATGGCCGTTTCCTGCGCCATGTACGTCAAAGGAAGCCAAAAATTCGGCATTGGTTTTGCAGTCACGCAATTTCTTCAAGAATCCCTCCACAAAGTCTGCGGATTCGTTCATATTTTTGCGAATAGCCCAAATGGTATCGAGCTCATCCTTCGTTAACAGCACTTCTTCACGCCGCGTACCCGAACGACGGATATCGATTGCCGGGAAAATGCGGCGCTCGGCCAGCTTGCGGTCCAGATGCAGCTCCATGTTGCCAGTTCCCTTAAACTCTTCATAGATGATATCGTCCATCCGCGAACCGGTATCGATCAACGCCGTGGCCAAAATGGTCAGACTGCCGCCTTCCTCCACGTTCCGGGCAGAACCAAAGAACCGTTTCGGACGATGGAATGCCGCCGGGTCAATACCGCCGCTCAGCGTGCGTCCGGATGGCGGAATCACCAAGTTGTAAGCGCGGGCCAAGCGGGTAATGCTGTCCATCAGAATGACAACGTCCTTCTTATGCTCAACCAGACGCAGCGCGCGTTCAAGCACCAGTTCCGCAACTTTGATATGGTTTTCCGGCAGCTCATCAAACGTCGACGCAACCACTTCTCCTTTTACGGAACGCTGCATATCCGTTACTTCCTCTGGACGTTCGTCAATCAGCAGTACAAAAAGTTCAATCTCGGGATTGTTGGTGGAGATGCTGTTGGCAATTTCTTTTAAGAGGAGCGTTTTACCTGCTTTAGGAGGTGCGACGACCAAACCGCGCTGTCCCAGACCGACCGGGGCGAGCAAATCCATAATTCGAGTAGACAAATGGTTAGGGGATGTTTCAAGCACAAGTTTCTTTTGCGGATAGAGAGGAGTCAGTGCCGGAAAGTGTAACCGTTCGGATGCCGTCTCCGGGCTCTCCCCGTTGACCGCATTGACTTGCAGCAAACCGAAATACCGCTCGTTCTCTTTCGGTGTGCGGCACTTCCCTGATACCAAGTCACCCGTACGAAGGTCGAATTTACGAATCTGGGAGGCGGAGATGTAAATATCCTCAGTGCTTGGCAGGTAATTGATCGGCCTTAGGAAGCCGTAACCTTCCGGAAGAATCTCGAGCACACCTTCCATAAACATGAGTCCGCTCTGTTCGGCCTGCGCTCTCAAAATAGCAAATATCAGTTCTTTCTTCTTCAACTGACCGTAATAAGGGATCTGGTACTTCTTCGCCAGTTTGTACAATTCGGTCAGCTTCATTTCTTCCAAATCGGCAATTTGCAAATCCATGTAATAACCACCTATTCAATTTTATAAGTCCTGACAAGAGCTTAGCATCAAATGAACGTGGACGCTAATCTATGAGTCTATGAAAATCCTCATTAGGATAGGATTACCCAAATTAGAAGGAGATATGCAGGACATGATAAGAAAAACATCTATCGACGTAAATTCTTAGAAGCCAGACCGCATTTCGCGGAGGTTTTTCTTGCGATATAAGAAAGCCCGGGTCCCCGAAGCTTATACTTCTTATATCTTCAAAAAAATCGGCTTCCTTCAATCTATTTCCCGCATACTCCTAATATTACAGCACCTGATTATTGTTCGCGCCAGACATCGGCGCCAAGCATCCGCAGATTGCTGACGAGGTGGTCGTAACCTCTGTCGATATACTCCACGCCGGTCACTTCCGTTACGCCTTCCTCGACCGTAAGGCCGGCGATCACCAGTGCAGCCCCCGCCCTGAGGTCGGAAGCCTTGACTTTGGCTGCGTTCAGGCGGCTCATCTCGATGACGGCCGAACGGCCCTCGACGCGAATTCTGGCACCCATACGGACCAGCTCCGGCACATGCTTAAACCGGTTGCTGTAGACAAAATCGCTGAGCACACTTACGCCTTCGGCCTGGGTTAGCAGACTGGTCATTGGCGATTGTAAATCTGTAGCAAATCCTGGGTATATCAGTGCTTTCACATCGACATGACCGTATGAGGGACTCCCCATGACGCGAATGCTCTCGTCGAGCTCCTCGATTTGGACCCCCATCTCCAGCAGCTTGGCCGTCAGAGCTTCCAAATGCTTAGGAATAATATTATCGATCAGTACGTCGCCGCGCGTCGCCGCGGCGGCAATCATATACGTTCCCGCCTGAATACGGTCCGGGATGATGGAATGGCGGCAGCCATGCAGTTCGGACACGCCTTCGATACGAATCGTTTCTGTGCCGGCGCCTTTAATAATGGCTCCCATGGAGTTAAGGAGCGTGGCCACATCTATAATTTCAGGCTCTTTCGCCGCATTTTCAATAATTGTGGAGCCTTTGGCTCTTGCGGCCGCCAGCATAATGTTAATCGTCGCGCCTACGCTGGATACGTCGAGGTAAATTTTCGCCCCGCGCAGCTCCTTCGCATGGAGATGAATCGCGCCATGCTCGTTCGTCACGGTCGCGCCCAGCGCTTCAAAACCTTTAATATGCTGATCGATCGGGCGGGGTTCGAAATTGCACCCTCCCGGCAGACCAACAACAGCCTCCTTGAACCGGCCAAGCAGCGCACCCATCATATAATACGAGGCTCTCAGCTTCTTCACCGGCCCGTTAGGCATCGGAATGGATACGATCCGCGAGGGATCGATATTCATCTGGCTGCCATCCCAGGACACTTTCGCCCCAAGCTCTTCCAAAATTTCTGCATAAACCGCCACATCACTAAGCAGCGGCAGGTTGTCCAATATGACTTCGGACTCCGCCAAAATAGCCGCGGGAATCAGCGCGATAGCACTATTCTTCGCCCCACTGATTGAAACGGTGCCTTGCAGTGGGCGTCCACCGCTGATCATCAATTTTTCCATAAGCTAAGGTTCCCCCCACATACTTCGCAGCCGCAAAATAGTTCTGTGTCCATTTTGGTGTATGAAATGGAAAAACACCGGCTAAGCGGTGTGCTTTCCATTCCTTGCTATTCAATTGGGTACCCCGGAGTGGGGCAACCCTCTATATCATGAACCACACTGTAGGACTGTTGCCCTACTTCATACCCTGTGTAACATTATGCCTGGTTATTGGATCCAAACTCGCGGATCTTGCCAACGACGGTTGCCTTGATGGCATCGCGGCCTGGAACGATGTATTTACGCGGATCGTATTCGTTCGGTTTAGCAGCAAGAACTTCACGCACCGCTTTGGTGAACGAGATTTGGTTCTCTGTGTTAACGTTGATTTTGGATGTGCCCAAAGAGATGGATTTCTTGATATCATGCGTCGGGATACCAGTACCGCCATGAAGAACAAGCGGAAGGTTTACCGCGTCGCGAATCTCTTCCATTTCTTTGAAACCGAGGTTTGGTTCGCCTTTGTAAGGTCCATGAACAGAGCCAAGCGCCGGAGCCAGTGTGTCGATGCCCGTTTCTTTAACGATGCGCACGCAGTCATCCAGTTTGGCATACATAACAGATCCGACTACGTCATCTTCTTGACCGCCGACCATTCCGACTTCAGCTTCAACGGAAACCCCTTTGGAATGCGCGTATTCAACCACTTTGCGCGTAGTTTCGATGTTGGTGTCGATCGGACTGTGCGAGTCGTCGATCATGACGGACGTAAATCCAGCGTCGATCGCTTCCTTACATTTGTCGAAGCTTGAACCGTGGTCCAAGTGAATGGCTACGGGAACCGTAATCTTCATATCTTGAAGCAGGCCCTCCACCATTTTCACAACGGTATAGAATCCGCCCATATGACGAGCCGCGCCTTCGGATACGCCCAGGATTACCGGGGATTTCTCTTCTTCGGCGGCAGCAAGAATCGCTTGCGTCCACTCAAGGTTGTTGATGTTGAATTGACCAACCGCATACTTCCCTTGAAGTGCTTTGTTTAACATGTCTGTCATGGATACTAATGGCATGGTTCCAATCCTCCTAAAAAGTGTTTGTCTGATCTAAGGGTTTTAAGCCGAAATTCACATTCAGCGCTATTATACCACATCATATTGTAAATGCTAAACAAGCATTTGAAATTAAGCAGATAAAGGAAGGACTAGGCAAAAAAAGAATTCTGCCGGGTCAGCAGAATTCCATCGCTTTAGCCAAATTGTACCGGGCTGTCTTTGAGCTGCATGTTCACTGCCACCCGCATCTCATCGATGTCGAACGGCTTCGTAAAGTGCATAAGCGCTCCGAGCTCGGTCGCTTCCTTGATCATATCAAGCTCCCCATAGGCCGTCATCATGATCACTTTGATGGACGGGTTCATTTCCTTGATGTGCTTCAGGATTTCGAGCCCATCCATTCCGGGAATCTTCATATCGAGCAGAACCAGATCCGGCGATTCCTTCTCCACAATTTCCAGTGCAATCTTGCCGTTGGCCGCCTGAAACGTCGTATAACCTTCGCTGTTGAATACTTCCATGAGCAGAATGCGAATGCCGTTCTGGTCATCGACGATCAATACCTTTTTGTTATCCACTCAACTTACCTCCCAACAATCAGCTGCGTCCGAACATTAACCCCTAGTTCCTAACTAAACTGTTAATTCCATACTCCTGCAATCTCCATTTAAAGGTATTCGCCTTCTAGATACAAATTCCTGCAACTTCATATAAATGAAAAAAGGGTCTCCTGAGGGAGACCCATTGGCTGTATATTAACGTTCTACTTGCAGCGCAGCCTTCACGAATTCACGGAACAACGGCTGTGGACGGTTCGGACGCGACGTGAATTCCGGATGGAACTGAACAGCCAGGAACCAAGGATGGCCCGGGAGTTCTACAATTTCCACCAGGCGGCCGTCCGGAGACGTTCCGGAAATGCGCAAGCCCGCTTTTTCAATCTGTTCGCGGTATTCATTATTGAACTCATAACGGTGACGGTGTCTCTCATAGACGAGCTCGTCATTGTAGCACTGCATCGCCAGAGAGCCCTCGGCCAGCTTACAAGGATACAATCCAAGGCGCATCGTCCCGCCCAGATCTTCAATATCCTTCTGCTCCGGAAGCAGATCGATCACCGGATACTCGGTGGACGGGTTGATTTCGGAGCTGTTCGCCCCTTCCAGTCCCAGAACCGAACGGGCGTATTCGATCACAGACACCTGCATGCCAAGGCAAATGCCGAAGAAGGGGATTTGCTTCTCCCGGGCGTAGCGGATCGCCGATACTTTGCCCTCAATCCCGCGGTCACCGAAGCCGCCTGGAACCAGAATGCCGCCGATGCCGTGCAGCAGTTCGCCCACGTTCTCATCGGTCACTTCTTCCGCGTTCACCCAGCGGACTTTCACATCGGCGTTCGCGTCGAAACCTGCGTGGGAAAGGGACTCAACCACACTCAAATAAGCGTCATGCAGAGCGACATATTTGCCGACGATGGCGATTTCCACCGATTTCTCCAGCTTGTTGATCCGGTCGACAAGGCTTTCCCACTCGGTCATGTCCGGCTTTGGCGTCGTCAGCTTTAAGTAGTTGACCACGATCTCGTCGAGCCCTTCTTCGCGAAGGTTCAGCGGCACTTCGTAGAGCGTAGATGCATCGCGGCATTCCACGACCGCGCTTTCGTCGATATCGCAGAACAGCGCGATTTTCGCCTTCATATCCGCAGACAGCTCGTGCTCCGTCCGGCATACGATCACGTTCGGCTGAATGCCGATGCTGCGCAGCTCCTTAACGCTGTGCTGGGTTGGCTTCGTCTTCACTTCCCCTGCAGCTTTAATGTAAGGAATCAGCGTCACATGGATATACATGACATTCTCGCGGCCAATCTCACTCTTGATCTGACGGATGGCCTCAAGAAACGGTAAACTTTCAATGTCGCCGACGGTTCCGCCGATTTCCGTGATCACGACGTCAGAGCCTGCTTCACGGCCTGCACGGAACACCCGCTCTTTAATTTCGTTGGTGATATGTGGAATAACCTGAACCGTTCCGCCCAAATATTCCCCGCGGCGTTCTTTGCTGATTACCGAAGAGTATACTTTCCCCGTCGTGACATTGCTGTTCTTGGACAGGTTGATGTCGATGAATCTTTCGTAGTGCCCCAGATCAAGGTCAGTCTCGGCGCCATCGTCCGTTACGAATACTTCACCGTGCTGGTAAGGACTCATGGTGCCCGGGTCCACGTTCAAATACGGATCGAATTTCTGGATCGTCACCTTTAAACCCCTATTTTTAAGCAGCCTTCCGAGTGAAGCGGCGGTAATTCCTTTACCCAAGGAAGACACGACCCCGCCCGTCACAAAAATATACTTTGTCACTGTAAAAACCCTCCTATTAAAGTCCAGAAATTCAGGCGACATATGATGTTTAGCGTAACCCATTTCGCGTTTTTTCATCGGAATTGGGCCGAAACAAGTTTGTTGCTTTCTCTCTCTGTGAACAACAATGCGCCATTTGAATTCAAATGGCACAATTAGGTAATCGACATTATATAGATTGAACTAAAAAGACGAATCATTTCCATTCCATTCCCAGTTCATCTACCCCGCGAATATGGTGGAAGGAGAGTTCTGCTTCCGTACATACCGCATTAAAAAACAAAAAAGTGACACCCGTAGTACGGGGCACTTTTTATTATTTTACGCATATTTAAACTTCAATCATAAGCCCATGCAATAGTTTACTCTGTGCCTTGTCCCCTGTCAAGAGAGGATTGGCGATTCTGCCGATGGAATTAATCTTCGTCTTCGTCGAGATTGTCTTCCTCTTCGTCTTCCTCTTCTTCTTCATCGGCCGCGTCTTCGTCTTCCAGATCCTCGTCATCCATCATCACGTCTTCGTCTTCTTCCACATCTTCATCGGAATCGTCATCGGAATAGATGTCGTCATGATCCTCATCGATCCGGTCGAAATCATCGTCGCTGTCCTCTGTAAACGTATCTTCCTCGTCCGTGAAATCATCATCTTCATCATCGTCGTCATCGTTAATGATGCGCGGACGCTTGGCGCTGCTGATCGGATCTTCGGAGCGGTCGATCGGATACCAGCGCTTGAGTCCCCACAGGTTCGTTCCCACGCAGGCAAACCGGCCGTCGATATTAATTTCTGTATATAGCTGCGCAACGGTCTCTTTAACTTCTTCATCCGTCAAGCCGCGAAGCTTGGCTACCTCTTTCATCAGGTCGAGATAATAAAACGGCGTATTAGCCGCCTTCAAAATGGCAAAGGCCAAGTCGACCATTGGCATTTCCCGGATTTTCTCGGGATCCATTTTAAGCTGGAGTGAGTTACTCACTTACGGACACTTCCTCTCACGCAATGTTCACCTTATATATCGTTACTTATAACAACATATCCATTATCAAAACTAAGTAAAACCTATTTATAAATAAAATGCAAGTTTTAAGTACATAAAGTAAGGCCTCAAGGTTGTCCCAAAAAAGGCAAATGAAAAGGCGGAGCAACCTCCGCCTTCCGACTGTATCCTCCCTCAAAGGAGAAACTCCTCCCGGGACCTGGAAAGAGACGCCCATGGCCTCTTCAGTCTATATTATGTCCGCCTCTAGGTTTTGACATCGGGGCAGGGCCTATTTCGTCAAAAAAGGGCAAGTTCCCACTCCTGCCGCACTCCCCGTTCATACAATGCAAAAGCAGGGTTCATTATGAGGGGGACTGCCCAACATGGACTACACCGATTTTATCCAGATGCTGCTTGAAGATATGGAGAGTCCCGTATCGTCCGGAGAAAAAAATATTATCAGGTTTCGCGAACCGCGGCATTTCTATGCCTGCCAGGACCGTCTGCAGGAGCTTCATATCCGTTATCCGAAAATGCCCGGCATCCATGTGTCCGATCTCCTCGAGGCCATTATCGCTCCGTTTCCGGTCAGCAGCAGGTTGATGTCCAAGTACCACGACGATCTTATTATTGAAGACGACTCTCAAATGCAGGTCCATACCTTGGTGAACAATAAGGTCAACCAAAGCCCAGGCATTCCTTATGGAGTCAAGCAAATTCAGGCTCCCAAGGCCTGGTCCACCTCAACGGGCTACCGCATCCGGATCGGAGTGATCGATACCGGGGCCGACTATTACCATCCCGATCTGCGCCAGTCGCTGGCCAAAGGGATCAACCTGCTGCACCGGCATCTGCTGCCGATCGATGACAACGGGCACGGTACCCACATTGCAGGAACCATTGCTGCCGCGAACGGTCCGGACGGCATGATCGGCGTCGCTCCGCGGGCCATGATTTTTCCGGTCAAAGCCTTCGACAATAACGGATCCGCCTATGTCTCGGACATTATCCAGGGAATCGACTGGTGTGTCCGCAACCGCATGCACATCATCAATATGAGTTTTGGCATGAAGACCAAAAGCAAGGCGCTGCTGGACATCGTTGGCAAAGCCTACATGGCCGGGATCTCGATCGTCGCCTCATCCGGCAATGACGGGAAGCGACGAAGCATCGATTATCCCGCAAGGTATGGGCAGACCATTTCCGTGGGGGCAACCGACCGGAACCGGCGCATCGCAAGCTTCAGCAACCGGGGCGACCTCATTGATATTTATGCACCGGGCGATAAAATCATCTCCTCCTGGACGCGCGGCAAGTACCACGAAATGAGCGGCACCTCCATGGCGACCTCGCATGTCAGCGGATCGATCGCGCTCCTGCTTGCACAAGTTCCCGATCTGTCGCCGGCCGAAATCAAGGAACTCCTTATCGCCACCGCCACACCGCTGCGCCCGAAGAAGGGGCAATCCCGCGTCGTGCACACCGGTGAAGTCAATGCCTTAAAGCTGCTGAGGGAAGGAATGAAGAGAAAAACGCCCGCTCCATAAAAGGATTTAAGTTTTCATTCCCATGCATGTTATTCGACAATACCAACGGAGGCTGTCCTTTAGGTTCACATAACCTAAAAGACAGCCTCCGGATACATAATCACGAATGAAGCAGCGGAATCCACCGATTCTCTCTCCCTCCCCATAGGATGGATCGGGAACTACGAACTGCCTTTTGCCGGATTATATATCAGACACCGCAGCGCTTTCTCCGGGTAGCGCAATTCCACGGTGTATGAACTCCCATCTTTCATCTCCAATGCCACAGCTACGACGCCACGCTTATCGTATACGCTATCCTGAACAAGCGATGACTTTTGGATGGCTTGTCCGTCTCCCTGTTTCTTGGTAACGATGGATTTAGCCGCCTCGATCCAGCTTGGATCCTGCCTGATTTTTACGTTCATTTCAGGCGTAATCGGCGTTCTCTTATAGGACGGATTAACCACTGTGGTATCCTCCACCGTGCCGCTGACCGAATCAATAAAAACAGCGTACATCAGATAAGCTTCTTCATTGGCATTTAATGTGCCTACTCGGTACGGCTGGAAATGAAGGAACCATTTTCCCTGCTGCTCCGGGCCGAGCTTGTTATACGCAGCCGTCGCTTCCATCCGGCTCACATCGGCGTCAAACAGCCGTTTGATGCTGTCCGCCGCTTTGCTCAAAGCCTCTTCTTTCCCGATATCCTTAGCATCCGGCTGCGGTTTGACGATCCGCTTGCTTAAGGCAAAATTCACGCGGGCATACCAGTCAATGTATTGAAGCAGCTCCTCATCCGTCAGCTCTCGGGCAGGGTAGACAAAGTAATCCTTTGCGATGTCAAGGTAGAAACTCGACACACCCGCTTTGAGCGGAAGCGGCTTTTGGGGACGAGCCTCCCCATACTTATAACGCTCCTCCAAAATTTTCAGTCTTTTCAGTTCCCCTGCATTCATGGTTCGACTAGCTGGCTCGCCTTCCTTTTTGCTGTCGGCATATTGGTAAATTTGCTGTATCTCTGCTTCCGTCATGGTTCGCTGCAAATCTTCCTCAATGGTCGACACGGGAGATTTACCCTCCACTTTTAATACAGGCGTTTTCTGGCTAGCCAACAACACTGGCGGCTCATCCCCCTTTGTCGATGACTCGGTCGCTTTGGGAGCGGCATTCGCCATCATAGAGCCGACGAAGTAGGGGACGGTCAATGCGCTGATCGTAAGCAACCCGCTGGAAACGGCTAACACGGCCACCGCAGCGAGGACGTTCTTTCTTTTCATCTTAACAACCTCCTTATTCTTGAGTAGGCCTGGCCAATCCATACTTTATACCGAACATGTTATCAAGTATGGGCCTCGTTATTATGGAGTTGTAAAAAGATTCGGATGCGGGTTCCTTGATTCTCCTCGGATTCGAGCAGCAGCTTCGCTTGGTGCGCCTCCGCGATTTGCCTGCATATCGATAGTCCAAGCCCGGCCCCGCCATGTTCCCTGGAACGGGCCGGATCCGCGCGGTAAAACGGTTCAAAGGCTTGGTCAACCTGCTTTGGACTCATCCCTTTGCCGAAATCCCAAACCTCCAGCACCGCTTCCGCGTTTTGCTCATAAGCGAGCAAGCGTATTTCGGCGCCTTCGGGCGAGGCATGGATCGCATTGTCAATGCAATTGACCAAATAGGATGCAAGCAAGTCGGGATCTCCCCATATACGGGTCACCGTTGAATGCAGGATAAGGTTCATGCGTGCACGATCTAAATTCCCCTGCTCCATGAGTCTTACGGATTCGAACAGCTCATCGACGGGAATGCATTTCATTTCGATGGATTGACGCCGCAGAATAGAGAGGTCCAGTAGTTTAAAGACCAGATTCTTCAGCCTCATGGTTTCGCTCCAGATGTATCCGCTTGCCGTCATCCGCTCTTCCTCGCCGATGTTCGCAGCATTCAAGTATTGCGCGAACCCTTGCATGCTCGTCAGAGGGGTCCGCAATTCATGAGCCAGGTTATCGACGATCCGCTGCTTTTCCTCCGCCATCGCCGAAAGATCGACGATATGGCTCTCGACAGCGGAAGCCATTCGATTGAAATGCTGCGACAATTCGCCGAACTCATCGTTATTCTTGAGCCCCACCCTTTCGCCGTAATTCCCTTCCGCAATCGTTTGGGTTGTCCGGGACAACTGCCGCAAGGGCCTCGTGAGCTGCCGGATCAAAATATACAGAGCTGCAGCCAGCAGCGGGCCCGCAATCCACTGGATAAGCACAAAGTAACGATTCAGTTCGCTTTGGCTCGCGTATAGTTCATCAATGCTCCGTGAATATACGAGAATCAAATGGTCATAAGGAGCCGGCAGCTTGCTTGATCTTTCAATTCGGTGCTCCGCCTGTCTACCCTCGGCTCCTGCCGCATTCGTCGTTGCCGCTCCGCCGCTTCCGTAAAGCCTTTGATCGCGATCCCACAACTGCAAATCGATGTTTTGCTGGCGGTAAAATTCGGCATAAGAACGTGCGACATCGAGCAGCACATTGTCGCTGATCACCATCCCCCTCGATTTGATGGAGTTCAGGTTTTCATAAATATTGTTGGCGATCAGGGCCAGCTCGTTATCCGCCCTCTGTACCTCTCTTTGCATATGAAGCCGCCAGCTTTTATTCATGATCATCATAACGCTTAGATCAAGCACTACGATAAACAGGATCATCACGACCATCAGCGTCTTCTGCCAAAATCTCATGCTTCACCGGACACTTCGAGGCGATAGCCGAGTTTGAAAATCGTTTTGATGCAGTCTTCCCATCCGAGCTTCCTGCGCAATTGTCGAATATGAACGTCCACGGTTCGAGTCTCGCCCTCGAAGTCATACCCCCAGGCCAGTTCAAGCAGCTTTTCCCTCGATAGCGCGATATTGCGGTTTTGAACCAATACCTCCAGTAGTTCAAACTCTCTCGCAGTCAATTCTACAACTTGCCCATTTTTATAAACCTGACGCTCGGCCAAACGCACTTCAACGCCCTCTACGCTCCATCCGTCATATTCCTTGGTATGGCGTCTTAGTACGACATTGATTCGGGCCAGCAATTCCAGAATTTCAAAAGGTTTAATAATATAATCATCCGCGCCGAGCTCGAACCCCGTAATGCGGTCGGCCAAAGCATCTTTGGCGGTAATGAAAATGACGGGAATATTCAAATGCCGGATGCGCCTCATCAGCTCAAAACCATCTAGCTCCGGGAGCATTACGTCCAATAAAATCAAGTCGACCGTTTCCTGATCCAACATGGACAGCGCTGACGATCCGTCAAATGCTTTCAGGAACTCATGCCCGACCAGCTTTAAATTCATTGTAATCAAGTCGTTAATCGGTTTTTCATCTTCCACGACCAATATCCTTGCCATGCCGAAATCCCTTCTCTCGTCTCTTCTCTTGCGGTCGTTATTCGACGATATATGCGAAAATCCTCTATCCGAGATTCAGCAGCAAGACAAAAAGACCCCTTATCGTATCCATTGGAGTTGGTTATCCAGCGGATATGATAAGGGGTTCAATAGAGCCGGGGCTACACGATTACATTTGTTCCGGTGCGCTCACGCCGACCAGTTTGAGCACGTTGGCAATGACCGTTCGAACGGCGCCAAGCAGGGCGAAACGGGCTTGTGTCTGAGCGGCGTCCTCCGTAATAACGCGCTGCGCTCTGTAATAGCTGTGGAACAGCGACGCCAAATCATATACGTAGCGGATCATGCGATGCGGCGCATAGTTGGCTGCCGCCGTGGCGATTTCCTCAGGAAGTTCTCCGATTTTGCGGAGGAGGTCATATTCATGCTCGGTATTCAGCACGCTGAGATCCACCTCGGCGAGCGGCAGAAGCGTAACGCCCTGCTCTTCGGCCTGGCGGTAAATGCTGCAAATGCGGGCATGCGCATATTGCACATAGAACACCGGGTTTTCGTTGGACGTCGAAATCGCCAAATCCATGTCAAAATCCAGATGGGAATCCATGCTTCGCATCGTAAAGAAATAGCGGATCGCGTCGATTCCGACTTCTTCC
Source organism: Paenibacillus sp. XY044 (assembly GCF_002257645.1). GTDB lineage: Bacteria > Bacillota > Bacilli > Paenibacillales > Paenibacillaceae > Paenibacillus_AQ. Next base: position 20,421 of record NZ_NQMO01000020.1, read on the forward strand.
ATCAGATCTTCCATCGTGACGGCTTTGCCTGTCCGTTTGGACATTTTGACCTTTTCCCCGTTCTGGAACAGGCTGACCATCTGGGCGATCAGTACGGTCAATCTCTCCGGATCGTAACCGATGGCCTCCATGGCGGCCTTCATCCGCGGAATATATCCATGGTGGTCAGCTCCCCAAATGTTGATGAGACGGTCATAGCCGCGTTCGAATTTATTTCGATGATAGGCGATATCCGGCGTCAAATACGTGTATGTGCCGTCGTTTTTCACGAGCACGCGGTCTTTGTCGTCCCCGTATTCGGTCGTGCGAAGCCATGTTGCGCCGTCCTGCTCATAGACTTGTCCCTTATTTTTAAGCTCGTTCAGGGATTCCTCGACAAGCCCTTTTTCATACAGTGACGTCTCGCTGAACCATTCGTCGAAATGAACTCTGAACAAGTTCAGGTCGCGTTTGATTTTGCCTAATTCCTTTTCAAGTCCGTACTGGCGGAAGAACGCTGCGCGTTCGCCCGGCTCCATCGATAGCAGGGAATCGCCCTTCTCGGCAACAAGTTCCTTGGCAAAACCTTTAATGTCTTCGCCGTGATAGCCGTCCTCAGGCATTTCGGCATTTTGCCCGAGCTCCTGAAGGTAACGGGCCTCAATGGATTTGCACAGATTTTCAACCTGGTTGCCCGCATCGTTGATATAGTACTCGCGGGTAACTTCATACCCTGCAAAGTCAAGAATGTTGCACAGGGCGTCGCCCACTGCAGCTCCCCGGGCATGTCCCAAGTGAAGGCTGCCGGTCGGATTCGCACTCACGAACTCGACCTGCACGCGCTGCCCTTGGCCAAGCTTAACGCGTCCGTAGTCTTCGCCTTGCGCGTAGACCTGCTCGATCACAGGGTACAAATAACTTTTGTTCAGCGTAAAGTTAATAAAGCCCGGGCCGGCGATTTCGGACTTCTCGATGGACGCTTTCTTCACATCGATATGCTCCAGAATGGCTTCGGCGATCTGTCGCGGATTTTTCTTAGCGATCCGGGTCAGCTGCATGGCGGCGTTGGTGGCAAGGTCCCCGTGAGATTTTTCTTTCGGCACCTCTAGCGTAATATTGGGAAGCTCTTCACGGCCGACCAGTCCGGCGGCGACAACCGCGTCCTTTACCGCCTCCAAAACCAGCTGATGAATCTGTTCGAGTGGATTGAGTGTCATGATTGATTATCCTCCTGTATAAAAAAGCTAATGGTGAAATGCCCTGTGCATTCCTCATATACATATAGATCGTACGCCCAGCTGATTTCCCCTGTCATTCCGTCCAGGTCCATCTTGAGGGAACGCGTATCCGTCGATAGGTTAAAGGCAGTAAAGGGCGAACGGTAAAAGCCGGGAAGCCGCTGCCCCTCCTGAAAAGACTGCTCGGATTCCACGGCGCCGTGCCGGATCATTTTCAAGCTGTTTTCGCCGATTTTCACTGTCGTTTTGGTCTTCCGCCCCTGCAAATCCGCCTCCGGCTCTTCGTACATTACATAAAGAGCTTGTCCGCGGGCAAACACCTGAGCCGTCATCTCCTGGTTGACTTCCTGACCGTCATGACGGCTTCGCAAACGGACGGTAGCCTTTCTGGCATCTGGCATTACGCAATACTCCAATCTATTCTTTCCTATTGTACTACTATATCCAGTTCGCTGTATCAATTCAATACAAACCGTCCCTGTCGCGGAATGCCGCTATTGTACAGCTTTCACAGCGTCAGGGGATCGTATTCCGGTAAACACATGCCATAATCGAAAAAAGACGGAACCCCGGTGATCACCGGCAGTCCCGCCCTTCCGATCATGACCTGCAACTTCATTCGTACAGCGATGCTTCCGTTTAAGGATTCAACGCTTCCTTAAAAGCGAACTTCCGGCTCCAGCTGGCACCGCCGTCATGGGTCGAGTAAATCGACGATTTGGTGGCGCTGGTCACGACGAGCCAGCCCGTCTTCCCGTCCGTAAAGGAGATCCGCGAATCGTAACCATTAATGGACGGCTTTACGTTCTTCCACGTATTTCCCCCATTATAAGTCACGCCGACTGACACCATACCGCCCGCCGGAGAGCCCCCGGACAGAAAGGCCGTTTCCTGGCCGATCAGCTGCATGTTGCCGGGGTGTCCGCCTGGCTGGGCCGGCCCCTGATTAACAACAGCTGCCCCGCTGCCGGGAGCCGGACCTCCGCCGGCCGTGGATTGGGCAATGACGCGCTTCCAATGTGCGCCCTGGTCCGTGCTGCCGTACAGCGAGTAGGATACCTGGGACATGCCCGAGTCGCCATAGAACAGCGCCCAGACCTGATTGCTCTTGCTGTAAATTTGTCCGCCCGCAGGGTACGGTGAGGCGAATTTCACGTTCAGCTTCGCGCTCCAGCTGTGCCCGCCGTCGGCCGTGCCCAGCACTTTATAGCCCGAGCCGGGAACAACGACCAGGACATATCCGTTGTTCTTATCCCGAAACGTAGCATACCTCGTATTGGCCGGCGTAGGGATTCTCGACCAGCTGTTTCCGCCGTTATCGGTCCGGTAGGCTCCATTTTGCGTGTAGCCGAACACTGTATTTTTGTTTAGTGCCTCCAGCCGAGTAAACGGAAGGCTGGCCGTATATACTTGGTTCCAATGCGACCCGCCGTCTACCGTTTTTAGCAGATGCATGGTCTGATGGGAAGGAAGGGTCGCGATGGCCCATCCGTTTACGTTGTCGGTAAAGCTCATCTGGGCAAAATTCCACTTCCCCGTGTATATTTCCTGCCAGTGGCACCCCGCATCCGATGTGCCGATTATAAACCCAGTCCCTGCCGCCCGGCCCGTCGACCCGTTCAGAAACTGAATGTCGGTAAAATGAAGCGGGTCCGCGTCTTCACCCATGTGCTGTTTCTGCTCTTGCTGAAGCAAGCCGTGATCGACGCTGCCGCAAGGAGCGGGCGCCGCTTGCGCTGCGTTCGCAGCATGCACGGGCGATAACCCTAAGCCCGCCGGCATCATCAGCATGAGCGCGGCGGCAGCCAAGGAAGAGTTTCTAATCAGCTTTTTGATGATCATAACGACACCTCCATATCGATTACATTACCCTCTTCGGGGACTCGCCACTCGCGAGAACGTCCCCTTCACTCCATCCGGCTTAATCATTCAATAGTGAAAGAATTTGTGCATCCTTCGCCTACAGGCAAGGTCCAGAGCGGGATACAATGAGAGCTGAGAAAAACATCCATCGGCGTATCTTCACAGAAGACAGACCGCGTTTAACGGAAGTTTTTTCTTGCGATCATAGAATTTGTTCAGCTTCGCTGAAAGCTTATAAATTCTATGACTTCAAAAAGGCGAGAGGTGATTGATGTTGAATGCACAAACAATACCGGCGGCGGACAAGGCTGAGCCGGGCAAAAACATGAAAGCGGTTGCCAGGCCTCTTAAAGGACGCTGGAACGCCCCGCTGGCTGGCTACCTGTTCATCGCCCCCTGGCTGCTGGGCTTTCTCATTTTGCAGCTATGGCCCATTATTCAATCCTTCTACTTATCTTTCACCGAGTTTTCCCTGCTGGAACCAGCCCGCTGGATCGGGCTCAAAAATTATCGGGATATCTCACAAGACCGGCTTTTCTTTAATTCGCTGAAGGTGACCTTCCTGTACGTGATAACTTCGGTTCCCTTGAAACTGCTGGCGGCGCTGCTGGTCGCCCTGCTGCTGAACCGGAAAATCCGGGGAATTTCCTTCTACCGCACAATCATTTATCTGCCGTCCCTGATCGGTGGAAGCTTGGCAGTGGCCGTACTGTGGCGCAACATTTTCGGCCTCAACGGATTCATCAATCAGCTTGCGATTCTGGTCGGCATCGCCCCGAAAAACTGGATCGGGACCCCCTCCACCGCTCTCGGAACCCTGGTTCTGCTGACGGCGTGGCAGTTCGGCTCATCGATGATTATTTTCCTGGCCGGCCTTAAGCAAATTCCCGGTGAGCTGTATGAAGCCGCATCCGTGGATGGGGCCTCGCCGCTTCGCAAATTCATCCGGATTACGCTGCCCATGCTGTCGCCCGTCATCCTGTTCAACCTGATCATGGGCATCATCAACGCGTTCCAGATGTTTACCTCGGCTTTTGTCGTCACCAACGGCGGGCCGGTCAATTCGACCGAAATGTTTGCCCTGTTCCTGTACAACAAGGCCTTCGGTTCGCTGCAGATGGGCTACGCTTCGGCTCTGGCCTGGATCCTGCTCGTCATTATCGGCATCGCCACGGCAGTTAATTTTATCGCGTCCAAATACTGGGTGTTCTACGAAACAGAAACGGAGGGTCGCAAATGACAGGCGTTCTGAAAAAACAAAACTGGCTGGTTCATATTCTGATGATCGCGTTCTGCTTTGTGATGTTCTACCCCGTGCTTTGGTGGATCGGCGCCTCCTTCAAATCGACGGCTGAGATCAGTCTGCCCACCCTGTTCCCCAAGGTATGGCTGTGGCAGAATTATACGGAAGGCTGGAACGCGCTGCCCAAGTATACGTTTACACGCTTCTTCATGAACAGCCTCAAGCTGAACGTGGCGACCACGGTGCTGCACGTCATCTCGGCCAGTTTGGTGGCCTTCGGCTTCGCGCGGCTGACCTTTCCGCTGAAAGGGTTGTGGTTTTCCATCCTGATGATGACCTTGATGCTGCCGGGCCAGGTCACGCTCATTCCGCAGTATACGATGTTCCATTCTTTCGATTGGATCAATACGTATCTGCCTCTGATCGTCCCTTCGGCCATGGGCGGAGCCTTCTTTATTTTTCTGATCGTCCAATTTATCCGGGGCATTCCGCGGGAGCTTGACGAGTCGGCGAAAATCGACGGCTGCACCTGGTTCGGCATCTACCTGCGCATCGTCATGCCGCTGACCCTGCCGGCGCTGATCACGGTCATGATTTTCTCGTTTATTTGGGGCTGGGATGATTACTTCGGTCCGCTGATTTATCTGAATACCGTGGACAAGTATACCGTCCCTCTCGCACTCCGAATGTTCATCGATTCCCAATCGGCCGTGCCGTGGGGTCAGCTGCTCGCCGTGTCCCTGCTCTCCGTGCTGCCGCCGGTCGTGATCTTCTTCCTGGCACAGAAGCATTTCGTCGAGGGCATCGCCACGTCTGGGCTGAAAGGCTAGTCAACGTGGAGCGCAATAAACGAAAGCCCAGAGGACACGCTCATTCCATGCTTTTCTTCCGGACCGCAGCGTAAATGCGAACCTCTCCCCCGGCCTGCCCTGAACGGCCGCTTTGAGATAGCAAAGCGTTAACGCTACGGCCCCGCCGCATCCAAGAGGAGGGGAAAAGCCATGAATCCGTTTCACATGTTCCGTATCGATTATGTGTTTTTCTTCAGCTTTGCCGCTTTTATCGCGATCCTGATCACCATCATGATGATCGTCAGTTACCGGTTCTCCGCAGATGAGCAGGCGGGCAGCGCCTCCATGTACCAGCAGGCGGTGCTGCAGCAGCTCAATAAGCAGCTCACCGACCAGATGAGCGCCGTGGAGCAAACCTCGCTCGCCGTGTCCATCAACTCCCCGCTGGTCAATTATTTGACGATGAAAGGAGATTATTATGCCCGCAAAACGGCCAGGGACGAACTGAACCGAGATTATCTGGCCCCGATGCTGAACAGCTCTCGCTCGATGTTCTCCTTTCAGATTTATATGAGCGATCCGCTGCAAGTCGACCCTAACGCCAACATTCAATACCTCCCGCTCGCTTACGCCAGCCGGGAAAGCTGGTATCCTGCCGTCGACAAAGCCGACTTCGTCTGGATCGGACAGCGCGAGGTCGGCTCGCCACAGGGAAAACAGCAGGTCATCAGCTTTATCCGTAAAATCACGACGCCGGACGGGGTGAACCGCGGAATTCTCATTATTAACGTCCGCGTCAAGTTTCTGCAGGACATCCTGACGGAGGACAACTCCTCGGCCAGCAGGCTGCTGCTCGACTCTGGCGGCCGGATGATCATGCATACCCGGATTGCCCCGCCTCCCGGAGAAATCGACGCCATTCTGGAGGAGGTCAACGGGGATGCCGGTCACGCCCATCAGCTTCTGGAATCGGCAGGTTCCCTTCCGGAGAAGAATATGCTGACCGTCTGGACCCGTACGGCTCCGGGCAGCTGGATGCTGGTCGAGCTTACCCCATGGAAGGACATCACAGGCGGGAGTATCCGCCTGGCATGGACCATGGCCGCAATCGGAGCAGCAGCCATTCTGCTGTCGGTGTTCTTCACGCTGTTTCTATCGCGTAATTTCACGCGGCCGATCCGGAAGCTGGTTCAGCTGATGCAGGCGTTCAACCCCGGCAAGAAGGGCTTGCCGCTCCCTACGGAGTACCGCAACGAATTCGGCAGTCTCTTCAGCGGCTACCGCAAGCTGACCGAACGGATCGAGGCGCTGTACCAATCGCTGGAGCAGCATTATAAGGCGCAGCGCGAAGCGGAAATTAAGGCGCTCCAGGCGATGATCAACCCCCATTTTCTCTACAACACCCTGGATCAGCTGAACTGGATGGCACTGGAAGCTGGCCAGGAGGAGATCAGCCGGGTGCTAGAGCTGATGGGGCAGATGTTCCGCATCGGTTTGTCCGGCGGCGAATCCTTGATTCCGTTACAGGATGAGCTGCTCCACGTCGAATGCTACTTGAAAATTCAGCAGTTCAAATGGGGCGGAGGCTTGGATTGGGAGATCCATTGTCCGGAGGATCTCCGGCAGCTGCTGATTCCGAAGCTGACCCTGCAGCCCTTCGTGGAAAACGCGATCGTGCACGGCTTTCATGGACGCTGCCATGGTCAGATCGTTCTGACTGCCGCGTACGAGGACCGCGGCATCCGGGTGTGGATCCGGGATAACGGCATTGGCCTGCGGGACGATTGGAAGACCCGAAGACGCCATCCAACCGGCGGATATGGCATCCGTAACGTAACGGAGCGCATTCAAGTATTTTTCGGTCCGCCCTTCGGCGTATCACTCCAGAACCGTACCGGCGAATCAGGCACCGAGGCGGAGATTTATCTACCAAAGCTGACGCAGCAGCCGGACCAGGAAGGAGGACGAGATGATGTGGACGCTCGCGATCGTGGATGACGACCGGCAGGTGCTCGGAGGCATGTCGCGGCTCATTCCCTGGGAGCAGCTCGGCATCCGCCCCGTTGGGGAAGCCATGGACGGCGAGGAGGGGCTCCGACTGATCAAGGCTGCCAAGCCAGACATCGTCATCACGGACATCTATATGCCGGTCATGAACGGGCTGGAGATGATTGAGCAGCTTCGCAAGCAGCAGTTTGACGGCAAAATCATCATCTTAAGCGGGTACTCCGACTTTGATTATGCCCGCAAAGCGCTGCGGCTGCAGGTTGACGATTATTTGCCAAAGCCCGCCTCTCCGGCAACCATCCGCGAGGTGCTGCAGCGCGTAACAACCGAATTGTCGGAGAAGAGAGCGGCAGAGCACCGCGAGCAGGAACTTCAGGCCCGGCTGATGCAGTACGAGCCTTATCTGGAACGGGAATGGGTGAAATCGGTCCTCACGGGCGGGACCTCTTCCGCGCTGAACGAGCCTTCCCGGATGCTGGAGCGGAGCGGCTGGAAAGGCGCCCAGTTTATGATGCTGGCCCTGGAAATCAAGCGGCAGGGCCGCATAGAAGGCATCTCGGCCCGGGACTGGCACCTGTTCCGCTTTGCCGTCGGCAATACGGTCGAGGAGCTGGCCGGACAGGACGGGCTGCGGAGCTATTTTCTTGAGCTGCACAGCCACCATATGACGCTGCTGCTGTATAAGCCCCTCTCCTGGCCTGCAGAGGCCTTTCGCTCGGAAGTGCTGGCGCTCGCCGGGCGCATTATCTTGTCGGTGGACCGTTACCTTCAGGTCAAGCTGCGCATCGGGGCCGGCCTCCGGAAAGACAACTGGATGGCCATCGCGGACTCCACGGAAGAGGCCTTTCAAGCACTGGCTGAGCGGCGCAAGCCGGATGCAGACCACCCCTGCGTCTACGTCTACACCGAGGGCGGCTCCGCGCATTCGGCAGCCCGCAACGTGCGGCCGGTTCGATTCTTTCAGGAAATGGCGGACGCGGTCCGGTCTTTCGATGAGCCGCGGGCCTTGCTGGCGCTGGAGCATTTCACAAACAACGACAGCGGTGCTGCGCAGCTCCCTCCCGGCGAGCTTGCCGCCCTCGGGACACAGCTGTTTGCCATCCTATCCTTCACCCTGTACGAGTCCGGTCTCAAACTCGACGACGAGCTGCCGCCTGCAGATCTGTCCAAAGAGCTTGCCCTGATGGAAGATGCGGAGCAGTGGAAGGCATGGGTGGCGGAGAAAGTGAAGCGGATCTGCCGCCGGTTTACCCCAAATGAAAACCTGAAGCACAAGGAAACGGTGGACTTTATCATCCAATACATTCACGAGCATTACGCCGAGAACATCCATCTGCAGGATGTAGCCGATCAGGTTTACATATCCAAAAATTATCTCAGCACCCTGTTCCGCCAGTTTACCGGCGAAACGTTCGGCGATTATTTGACCCGGGTACGGATGGAAAAAGCCAAGAGCATGGTCCTGGAGAAAAGGCTGCTCATCGCCGAAATTGCCGAGCGGGTCGGATACCGCAACGTTCCGTACTTTACGACGCTGTTCAAAAAGCATACCGGCCGCAGTCCGACTGAGTTCTACCGGGCCTAATGCAGCCCAGCTGGCTTTACCCGGTACACCGGACAAACGGAGCCCGCAGTTCATCGATATTCGTAAAATACTGAAACGATTTGTTACATTGTCTGCTACGCGGAAGTTCCCGCGCTTGGTACCTTAGAGCAAGAAGAGATCAGTTACTTAAGGGAGGTTCAACCGATGAGAAAATCATGGCACCGTCTCGCCGCAGGCACAGCGGCCGTACTAATGCTATCCCTCGTTCTGTCCGCCTGCAGCGGGGTCAAGAAGGAAGAATCCGGGTCTGCGGGCACCGGAAACGGCAAGTCCATCACGCTGCGGATTATGTGGTGGGGCTCGCAGGCCCGTCACGACGCAACTTTGAAAGCGCTTGATTTATACTCGAAAAACAATCCGGGCATCACGTTCGAGCCGGAATACCAGTCGTTTGACGGGTACCAAGACAAGCTCTCGACCCAATCTGCAGGAAAAAACACCCCGGATATTTTCCAAATGGATGCCGCCTGGTTCAATGACTGGGCCTCCAGCGGCCGGCTGGAGGATCTCTCGTCCATTCCGACGGATAACATCGACAAAGCCCTGCTCGATACGGGCACCTATCAAGGCAAGCTGTACGCGATGCCGCTCGGCAACAACGCCTGGGGCATGGTGTACAACAAGACGATGATGGACAGCCTTGGCGTTCAGCCCCCAAAGACATGGGACGAGTTTTTCGCCATGGCGCGCGACCTGAAGTCAAAATTGGCTAAAGACCAATACCTGACCCGGGATTTGACCGCCGACGGGGCATCGTACATGACCTATCAATTGAGCATGGGCAAAGGCTTCTCCATGAGCAAGGACGGAAAGTTCCACTACGACGAAGCCACCTGGAAAGACTGGATGAACAAATGGGCACAGCTGCGCAAGGACCATCTCGTGCCCCCGCCGGATGTGACGGTGTCGGATAAATCGCAGGACGCGCAGATGGATCTGCTCGTTCAGGAGAAAATCCTGCTCCGCGGCGCGCATGCCGCGGAATTCGGCGGAACGGATGCCCTTAAACCGGGCGTAATGGCACTGACGACTCAGCCGCGGGGGACGCAGGCGGGTGGATGGCTGAAAGCCTCCATGTATTGGAGCGTCAGCCCCAACAGCCAATATAAAGACGAGGCCAAGAAGTTCATCGACTGGTTCGTCAACAGCCAAGAAGCCGGCGACATCCTCGGCACGTCCCGCGGGATCCCGGTTAACAAAACCGTCGCCGATGCGCTTGAGCCGAAGTTCACCGATGTCGACAAAAACGCCCTGGGCCTGATCAACGAAGTGTCCAAGGACGGGGCCGCGTTCGACCCGGGTCCCGGAAACAAAGGCGGCTGGGCCAATTTTACGAAGGAATACGACAACATCACCCAGTCGATCATGTTCGGAAAAGTCAGCGTTGACGATGGCTGGGACCAGATTGTCAAGCTGAGCAAGAACCTGGACTAGCTTACAGCTTCCCCTCCGATGGATCTCGGCTCATCGCCTTGCGGGAAGGCACAAAAAAGAAGCACCCGGTAGTATGGAGTTACCCCCGTCAAGTAGACAGTTATAAAAAGGACCTAGGCAACCTTAGTTCGGTACTCAACCGGGCTAAGGTTGTTTAATTTTTTCTGGAATCGGTGGTGGTTATAAAATCGAATATAACGATGAATTTCATCTACGAGTTGCTTTTGGTCTGTGTAGTGGTGTAGCCGTAAAGATTCGCTCTTGAAATGGCTGAAAAAGCTTTCCATACATGCGTTATCATGACAATTA
>NZ_NQMO01000021.1 GCF_002257645.1 Paenibacillus sp. XY044
AACACGACCGTTAAGCCCTCCAGCGCCGATGGTACTTGGACCGAAGGGTCCTGGGAGAGTAGGACGTTGCCAAGCGAAGGACCACTGTTGATGAACATCGACGGTGGTTTTTTTGTTTTATTCAACTTTGGAACGGAATGTTGGGCATTGAATCATTGCAGGCCTCACCCAAATCGGTCTCATCTAAAGTTATCCGATCTCCCAGTTTAATGTATGAACCCGAATGATTTTGGACATCCCACCAATGGGGTGTCTTTTTTATATATAAGAAAGTTAAGCATCGGTAACAAGTGCTTCCTTATTATCGCAAGAAAAACTTCCGTTAAGTGCGGTCTGACTTCTTAGAATGTACGTCAATAAAGCGTTCTTCTTCTTTTCTTGTCCGTTGGAAGTGGACATGTATTTGCCCCTGCAAGACACGGGGGATTCCTCTCATTTTTACCAGACTGATTACCTTGACAGCTTTAAGTGGGCTTTGCTAAGATGGCAATAATATATTTTCAGAAACGATTTTCAAGCCTTGTTGCATAAGGACTTTAACAAATACAATACATGACAAATGAGGGGGAAATTACGAAGTGTGGGAACAAAAATTTGCTAAAGAAGGATTTACTTTTGACGATGTTTTGCTGGTACCCCGGAAGTCCGAAGTGCTGCCAAAGGAAGTCGATGTATCCACGAGACTAAGCGATTCGGTGAAACTGAACATTCCTTTGATCAGCGCAGGGATGGACACGGTAACGGAAGCTGCCCTGGCCATTGCGATTGCACGTGAAGGCGGAATTGGCATTATTCACAAAAATATGTCGGTTGAGCAGCAAGCGGAAGAAGTGGACCGTGTTAAACGTTCTGAGAGCGGCGTTATTACCAATCCGTTTTCACTGACAGCCGACCATTTGGTGTCTGATGCTGAACAAGTAATGGCAAAATTCCGAATCTCGGGCGTTCCGATTGTGGACGAGCATAACAAACTTATCGGTATCCTTACAAACCGTGACCTGCGCTTCGTTCATGATTACAGCATCAAGATCTCCGAAGTGATGACTCACGAAAATCTGGTGACTGCGCCAGTGGGTACAACGCTTCAAGAAGCAGAAGTGATTTTGCAGCAGCACAAAATCGAAAAGCTGCCTCTGGTTGATGAGAACAACACACTGAAAGGTCTAATTACCATTAAAGATATTGAGAAAGCCATTCAGTTCCCGAATGCGGCGAAAGATGCGCAAGGACGCCTTCTTGTAGGCGCGGCGATCGGCATTTCGAAGGATGGTTTTGATCGTGCGGAAGCCCTGGTGAATGCAGGGGTTGACGTCGTCGTCGTCGATTCCGCGCACGGCCACCATATCAACATTCTTGATGCGGTCCGCCGTCTTCGCAGCTTGTACCCGGATCTTACGATCATTGCAGGCAACGTGGCTACGGGCGAGGCGACACGCGATCTGATCGAGGCGGGTGCTTCCGTTGTTAAAGTCGGCATTGGACCGGGATCGATTTGTACGACGCGCGTTATTGCCGGCATCGGCGTACCGCAAGTAACAGCGATTTACGATTGTGCTTCGGTAGCCAAAGAGTACGGAGTGCCGATCATCGCAGACGGCGGCATTAAATACTCTGGTGAAATTACTAAGGCACTCGCAGCCGGCAGCCATGCCGTTATGCTAGGAAGCTTGTTTGCGGGAACGGAAGAGAGCCCTGGGGAATCGGAAATTTACCAAGGCCGCCGCTACAAGGTTTACCGTGGCATGGGGTCCATGAGTGCCATGAAACAAGGCAGTAAGGACCGGTATTTCCAGGACGACGACAAGAAGCTCGTTCCGGAAGGGATTGAAGGCCGAGTAGCTTACAAGGGTCCTTTGTCCGACACGATTCACCAATTGATCGGCGGTCTCCGCTCGGGTATGGGCTACTGCGGGACGAAAAGTCTGCAGGAACTGCGTGAAGATACGCAGTTTATCCGCATCACGGGTGCGGGCCTTCGTGAGAGCCATCCGCATGATGTGCAGATCACGAAAGAAGCTCCGAACTACTCTTTGTAATATTCGACATGGTTTGCACAAAACCAACATCTTCTTGTACAGACAGGCCTAAATTAGGCCTGTCTGTCTTTTTTTGCGGTATACCCTGTGTTAGAATAGACAAGTAAGATTTGAGGGCAAGAGGGGAGTTAACAATTCATTGAGTAAGAAATGGAACAAGTTGGGGAAACCGTCTTCGCACAAACGCAAACGTCACTTTGTCAAAAAGAGCGTAGCTTCGGTTATGCTATTGAATATGTTAATGCTGTCCGCTTTGCCGGCCATGGCTTTGGCAGAGGGTACAACGACAACAACGACTACTACGAATACAGCAGCGACTTCCACGGCAAGTAAGGTGCCGAGCGTTGAGTCTCTGCAGCTCCAGGTTAAATCCGCGGTGCTGATCGAGCCAACAACAGGGCAAGTTCTCTTGTCGGTGAACGCCGATGAAGCACTGCCGCCAGCGAGTATGACCAAGATGATGACCGAGTATCTCATCGCGGATATGGTCAAACAGGGCAAGTTTAAATGGGACGATGTCGTGACCGTTGGTGAAAATGCATCCAAGACGATTGGCTCGCGTATCTTTTTAGATGCTAATGATCAACATACCGTTAAGGAACTGTACATAGCGATGGCAGTAGGATCGGCTAACGACGCTACCGTTGCGCTGGCTGAGTATGCAGCCGGGTCTGAACTGGAATTTGTCAAGCTGATGAATGAAACGGCCAAGAAATTCGGGATGAAAACAGCTCATTTTATCAACTCCACAGGGCTCGACCGCGCAGACATGCCGGCAAAATTTAGGCCTGAGGCTGAAGGAGAGACGGTAATGTCCGCGATGGACGCTGCCCTCCTGGGCAAGCATATCGTTCTCGATCATCCGGATTTTGCCGAGTTTACGGCGATCCAATCCTATAAATTCCGTCCGCGCGATAAAAATCCGATTATCAACTATAACTGGATGCTGGAAGCGAATAAGAGTATTCCGAACTTTAAGGCTTATGCCTACCCAGGCTTGGATGGCCTTAAGACGGGTCATACCAATAACGCGGGCAACTGCTTTACAGGAACAGCCGAACGCGATGGGATGCGTCTAATCAGCGTCGTCATGGGAACGGACTCTGAAGCACACCGCTTTACCGAGACCCGGAAGGTGCTTGATTACGGCTTCAACAATTTTGAGATCAAGCAGGCCGTGGCCGGCAAATCCAAGGTCGAAGGCCTGGACTCCGTTGAGGTCAAAAAAGGCGTCAAAACTTCGGTCGGCGTCGTCACGGACGCTCCGGTCTCATTTATGGTGCCTAAAGGCTCCGATGCCAAAGGCGTTACCTTCAAGACTCAGCTTGAGCCGGCGGACAAGCTTGTGGCTCCGATCAAGCAGGGAACCAAGGTCGGTACCATCACTTATACCTATAAAGTAGATGGGATCGAGAAACCTCAGACGAAAACCGTCAATCTGATCACATCAGACGAAGTGGAGAAGGGCAGCTGGCTGCGCCTGTTCTTCCGGGCCATTAAGGAAATGTTTGGTGATTTATTTGACGGAATCAAAAATCTTTTTTAAGATCAATATAAGATTTTTGCTTTAGTCCACAAAAGCAGCTATGCAGAGTATGCAACCATCCTGCCATTCATAGGGCAAAGGTGGATTACATGATATATATTTCGGGAGGCGTAAACCATTGGAAACGGGAACTTCGAGAGTTAAAAGAGGTATGGCTGAAATGCAAAAAGGCGGCGTCATTATGGACGTCATGAATGCTGAACAGGCAAAGATCGCTGAAGCTGCGGGCGCAACGGCTGTTATGGCATTGGAACGCGTTCCTTCAGATATCCGTGCTGCAGGCGGTGTAGCGCGTATGGCTGACCCTACGATCGTAGAAGAGGTTATGAAAGTCGTATCGATTCCGGTTATGGCGAAAGCCCGTATCGGCCATTATGTAGAAGCGAAAGTGCTTGAATCCCTCGGTGTCGACTACCTTGATGAGAGCGAAGTTCTAACGCCTGCCGATGAAGTATTTCATATCGATAAATGGGACTTCACCGTGCCATTTGTTTGCGGCGCCAAAGACCTTGGAGAAGCGCTGCGCCGGATCGGCGAAGGCGCATCGATGATCCGCACGAAGGGCGAGCCGGGGACAGGCAACATTGTTGAAGCCGTTCGTCATATGCGTCTGATCAACAGCCAAATCCGTAAAGTTCAAAGCATGTCGAAGGACGAGCTGTATGCCGAAGCGAAAAACCTGGGCGTTCCACACGACCTTCTGCTTGGTGTTCACGAGAACGGCAAACTGCCGGTCGTTAACTTTGCTGCAGGCGGTGTGGCTACTCCAGCCGACGCTGCACTGATGATGCATTTGGGAGCTGACGGGGTATTCGTGGGATCGGGTATTTTCAAATCCGATAGTCCGGAGAAATTTGCCCGTGCGATCGTGGAAGCGACGACTCATTACCAAGATTATAAGCTGATTGCCGAAGTATCCAAAAACCTGGGTGCGCCAATGAAGGGCATTGAGATTTCGAAGCTGAGCCCGGCTGAGCGGATGTCGGACCGCGGCTGGTAAGAGAGAGAAGGCTGGACATATGAAAATCGGGGTACTGGCGCTTCAGGGTGCCGTAGCAGAGCATATTCGCAGCATCGAGCTGGCCGGCGCCGAAGGCATGGCCATTAAAAAGGTGGAGGAACTGGAGCAAATTCAGGGCCTGATTATCCCTGGCGGCGAAAGCACGACAATTGGCAAGCTCATGCGGAAGTACGAGTTTATTGAAGCGATTCGCCAATTTTCGGATGCGGGCAAGCCGATCTTCGGCACCTGCGCCGGATTGATCGTGCTGGCCAAATCGATTGAAGGTCAAGAAGAGCCCCACTTGGGGCTGATGAATATAACCGTGGCGCGTAATGCCTTTGGTCGTCAACGGGAGAGCTTTGAAACAGATTTAGACGTCAAGGGGATTGAGGAACCGGTTCGTGCCGTTTTTATCCGTGCACCTCTAATCCGCAGTGTGGGCGATGGGGTCGACGTACTGTCCTCCTATAACGACGAGATTGTGACCGCGCGTGAGGGTCATTTGCTCGCATCTTCGTTCCACCCCGAGCTGACGGATGATTACCGGCTCCATCAGTATTTTGTGGATATGGTAAAAGCCAGTCAAGCGTCTTAAATCAGCAGGATAAACGATGGTAACACGATGACACCTTGACTCTTTTGATGATATCTAAAGGCTGCCTACTGGGTAAGCTTTAGGTAAAAGGTATTCCGGATTGCGGCATGAGCGGCGGCCAGAGAATACCTTTCAAGGGGTCAGGGTTGTTTTTTGATTCAAGCAGGTCTGTCATCATGAAAGTACGTCGATATAAGACGTTTTTCTTTTAGGAGGAATTGTCCAATGTTGGATGTGAAAATATTACGCGGTGATTTCGCGAGAGTGGAGCAGGCACTCAAGAACCGGAACAAATCGCTGGATTTGATTGCCGGATTTCCCGAGCTGGATACCCGCCGCCGGGAACTGCTGCAAGAGAGCGAGGCGCTGAAAAACCGCCGCAACACCGTATCCGGTGAAGTGGCCAAGCGCAAAAAGAACGGGGAGAACGCGGACGAGCTCATTTTGGAGATGCGTCAGGTTTCCGACCAGATTAAAGCGATGGACGAGGAAGTGCGCGAGCTGGAGGCGTCCATTTCCGAACTGACGATGGCCATCCCGAATATTCCGCACGAATCGGTACCGGTCGGCCAGTCCGAAGAAGACAATGTGGAATTGCGCCGGTGGTCGGAACCGAAGACGTTTGATTTTACGCCAAAGGCTCACTGGGATCTGGCTCAGGAGCTGGGCATTCTTGACTTTGAAGCGGCAGCCAAGGTTACCGGTTCGCGCTTTACGTTCTACAAGGGGCTCGGTGCTCGCCTGGAGCGTGCACTGATCAACTTTATGATGGATTTGCACAGCAGCGAGCACGGCTATGAGGAAATGCTGCCTCCTTATATCGTCAACGGGGACAGCTTGCGCGGGACCGGACAGCTTCCGAAATTTGAAGAGGATCTGTTTAAAATTCGTGACACGGACTACTATTTGATTCCGACCGCTGAAGTTCCGGTGACCAACTATTACCGTGATGAAATTTTGACGGTAGAGGATCTGCCAAAGCACTTTGTGGCTTACAGTTCCTGCTTCCGTTCTGAGGCCGGTTCGGCTGGACGTGATACGCGCGGCTTGATCCGCCAGCATCAATTTAACAAGGTGGAGCTGGTGAAGCTTGTTCATCCGGACTCCTCTTACGAAGAACTTGAAAAAATGACGGCGAATGCGGAGCGCGTTCTGCAGCTGCTGCAGCTGCCGTATCGCGTGATGGCGCTCAGCACGGGAGATATGGGCTTCTCGGCGGCAAAAACGTACGATCTGGAAGTTTGGCTGCCGGAGAGCGGAGCTTATCGCGAAATCTCCTCTTGTTCGAACACGGAGGATTTCCAGGCACGGCGCGCCAACATCCGTTTCCGTCCTGAGCCTAAGGCCAAGCCTGAATTCGTGCATACGCTGAACGGGTCGGCCCTTGCTGTAGGCCGGACGGTGGCGGCTATTCTGGAGAATTATCAACAGACGGACGGCAGCGTGGCCGTTCCGGATGTGCTTCAGCCTTACATGGGCAATGTTAAGGTTATTGTCCCGAAAAACCAGGGTTGATATTAGAATTAAACTGTGGTAATATATTTTTGTTACGCACTGCGTGACACTGATGTATTTTCCACGTGGAGGGGTACCGAAGCGGTCATAACGGGGCGGTCTTGAAAACCGTTAGGGCGCAAGTCCACATGGGTTCGAATCCCATCCCCTCCGCCATTTAACCGAACAAACGACAAAGCCATTCCTGCTTATGCAGGAGCGGCTTTTTTTGTTTTTGCCAGACACCGTCATCGCATAAAATGAGCGTATCCTCCGCACATTAACAAAGGCAGGGGAGGTGTTCAATCATGAACCGAGACTTTGAATTGAACCAAAACAAATTGGTCCAAGCTTGGCAATCCCAGCTTCCTCAAACGCTTGACACATCCGACCAGGCACAAGTGTTTGCCGATGGGGCAAATCCCCAGGCGCTGCGGATCCATATTGATACCGCTGGGCGATCGAAGTACTCCTTTGACTTCCAGTGCTCTTATGTGGATACGCGGGAGGTTAAAGTAGATCTGGTGGATGTGGAGCGCGACGGACGCACGGTTGACGAACGCACGGATGTCATTCAGAATATGGCGCAGGATTACACTCGCCAAATTCACGAATGCGCCCAAGCTCTTCACGATTTGACGCATCACTCTTAAGAAAAGAGGGACGACGATGACCAAAGCCAAACCGGGTGTCGACAAAAATCTCAGCAATGTCGTAGACGATTTGGATCAAACGGTAGTGAACAGCCATCAGGCAAATCAGTTGCAGCAGAAGCGAAACGACCGCAGGCATGAGGATGAAATCAATCATCAGCATACGGTCGACCTGGAGCATCCGCATTCTTAACCATTCTATTTTATACGGAGGGAATCGCCGATGAGTAAACCAAACGCTGTTCCGGTACCTGAAGCGCAAGAGCAAGAGCCGCGTAACCGAGATCGCGAGCGGTCCGGCATGCAAGAGCCGTTATCCGGATCGAAGAAGGTCAAGAACCGTAATCATGTGGGTCATTTGAATAGAGAAGGATCGTAAGATCCACCCCAGAGAGGCATCCGGCTGAAACCCGGATGCCTTTTTTGCGCTTAAAAATGAAAATTCACCAAAAGATTTCCAAAAAAGGGTTTCAGTACGGGGAGATATCGTTTATGATTACAAGGGGTATTTTTTGCTTTTTAGAGACGAGAGGAGAGAGAAATTGTGATGAAGAAGAAATGGGCAGCCCTGATTCTTACACTGGTCTTGGCAATGACCGTGGTGCTTGCAGGCTGCAGCAGCAAGAAGGATCCGAAGGAAGCGCTGGAGGCTTCGGCCGTCAACGCGATGAAAATGACATCGTATGAAATGAAGAGCAAGGTAACGATTAAAGATTTGCAGGTTACCAGTGAAAGTGCCGACAGCGCCGCAACCAGCCAAGTGATGAGCATGCTGAAAAATGCGGAATTGACGATCGATGGGGTATATCAGAACGATCCACAGCAAACGGAGATGACGCTCGGCATTAACCTGAAGGGCGACATGTCCATGAGCTTTAATATTCCGATGGTGATGACTCAAGATAAATTGTACGTAAAAGTGCCAAGCATTCCGATGCTGCCGCTGCCTGAGGACGTTGTAGGAAAATTCCTGGTCCTCGACATGAAAGAGCTGGCAGAACAGCAAGGGACGTCCTTTAACCCCGACATGATGAATCCCGAAAAGACGAAGAAGCTGGCCGGCGAAATTATGAATACCCTGTTTACCGAATATGACGGTGAAAAATATTTCAAAGACGTAGCGGTCAAAGACGCTAACCTGCCGGATGGCGTGGATGCCAAGCAAGTGGTTCAATTTTATGTAACCAACGACAACGTGAAAGAAGCGGCCGATATTCTGGTGAACAAGGCGCTGCCGAAAATCCTTGACATTATCAGCAAGGATGAGTACCGTGAAATGCTTGGCGTTAACCAGGAAGATATCGACCAAATGAAGAAGGATCTGAACTCGACGGACAGCAAGGATGAAATCAGCAAAGGCCTGAACGATCTGAAGAACTACTTGAAGGTCAACCAGTTCGAAGTCAACACGGCCATCAATAAAGATAGCTTCCCTGCATACCAAGATGCCATTATGAACGTTGAAATGAACGATCCGGAAACGAAGGATAACATGAAGCTGTCGCTGCAGGCGACGAGCCAATACAGCAAAATCAACGAAAAGCAAACCTTCAGCATCGGCATTCCAAAAGAGGCAGATGTCATTACGATGGAGCAGCTTCAAGAGAAAATGGGAGCCATGGCTTACTAAGCTCCATACGAAGCAAAACAGCCCGGCCAGGGTCACTGGCCGGGCTGTTTGTTTTGTCAGGCCTTGCCCCGCAGCTTGCGGAAAAATTGGGTCAGCAGCCCAGCGCATTCTTCCTGCAGCACATTGGCAATCACTTCGGTGCGATGGTTGAAGCGAGGCTCCTGCAGCAAGTTCATCAGCGTCCCGGCGCACCCTGCCTTAGGATCGTAGGTGCCGTAAACGACCCGCGGGATACGGGACTGGACGATGGCACCGGAGCACATCGGGCACGGCTCCAGCGTGACGTAAAGCGTGCAGTCCAGCAGGCGCCAGGACTGTACCGCGATACTGGCTTCCCGGATGGCGACGATTTCGGCGTGAGCGGTCGCATCCTGGGACGTTTCCCTTAAGTTATAGCCGCGACCGATCATTTCCCCGTTGCGGACAATAACCGCGCCGATCGGCACTTCGCCCAAGTCCTCCGCCAATTTGGCTTGATGGATCGCCTCGCGCATCCAGTGCTCATGACGATCATTATCCACAAGTTCATCCACATGAAGCGGATGCTTAGATTGATTTTCCAACGTAAAAGAGCCTCCCTGTGCCGAATTTCGGCTTATTCAGCGAACAAGCATTCTGTTGTTAACATGCTGTGCACAAAATTGTGGATAACTCATTGATTACGCACAGAATTATCCCCAGTTTATTAAATGGCGCTGTGAATATGTTGATAAGTTGTGGACATGCTGCGTTATTTCGAGTTTAGCCGATCATTTTCGACAAGCTTTTCAAAAATCGGCCTACAGAGTATGATGGAATAGGTTATTCCAATTATCGCCAAGGCAAGATTAGAGGTGATCCGATTTGTCAATGAAGAAGAAACTGTCCCTCACCATGGCTGGTTCACTCTGTCTGATTTTACTTTTAAATATTATTCTTAGTTTGTACACAACGCAAGCCAGTTTGCGTCGGGAAAGCGAACGAAAAATGTTGTTGGCCGCCAGACAGGTGGCTGCCTCGATTGAGCAGAGCCAGGAGAGTGCAGGCATGGTCGAGCGCCAGATCGGTGAACTTCTGCACGTGGCTGCCAAATTGGCGGCAAAAGAGCTGGATCCGGATATCCAGAACATTACGAATGAGCAGCTGGCCAAGCTGAGCGAGCAGGTGGGGGTCACCCATATCGCCCTGCTTGTCCGCACCGGTGACGATATTATCATTGCCAAGTCTTCAGAACCCGCCGAGCTCGGTCTCTCCACGAAAGACTGGGGATACTGGTTTAAGGCGTTTAAGCAGCTCTTCGAGGAAGAACGCGTGACGATTCCGTATGGAACGGCCGCGGACCATTTTTGGACCGGGCCGTTTGAATATTCCAACTCCACGCCGAACGTAATCGATAAATGGGGTTATTATTATGACGCCCGGCGCAACTATATCATTGATCCGTATATTCGCACCGATTCCCTTCATCAGATCGGCACCCATATCCCGAGTCCGGAAGAGGTGCTCGACAAAACGAAGGAAATCAACGGAGAAATTCTTGAGATCAGCTGCATCAATCCGCAGACCTTTTCGGGCGTCCGAATGTCCGGGCAAGGATATGTCCATGATAAGACTAAGCTGCACAACCGGCCGATACGCTACGGCACCTATACATATATCGACCTCGATAACGATAAACAGGCTGTTGAGAAATCCGCAAAAAACGGGGATAATGTCGTTTATGTAACCCGCATCGATGGTAAAAAGCTGTTAAAGAGCTTTATTCCCGTGTACAGTTCATCCCAGGCGTCCTACGTCATCAGCATCGTCATGGATTATGCGGAGATATCCAAGGTATTGCAAAAGCAGCTTGTCTCCTATACATCGATTTCGGCCTTGCTGTTGATTCTGTTTGTCTTCATAAGCTATAAACAGGCCGGATATATCATTCGGCCGATCGATGCGATTCTGGTCAAAGTGAAGAATGTCGCTCAGGGACGCTTCGATACACCGCTCGTCATCAACAGCAAGGATGAGCTCGGCCTGCTGGCTGCCAAAATCAATACGATGACCGGTAATCTGAGCAGCTATACCGACCAGCTCAAACAAGCCGTGGAAGAGAACCGCTCGGTTAAAGAGCATTTGGAATCTGTCATCCAGCAGACGGCCGATGCCATTCATACGACAGACCTTGAGGGAAATATCATTCAGGTCAATAAAGCCTTTGAAAAGCTGTACGGCTGGTCAAGCCATGAAGTGATCGGCAAGCGGATCAATCTCATTCCCGACCATTTGGCAGGGGAGGTGCGGGCAAGGCTCGACGCCTTAATGCGGGGTGAACAGCTGCCGGCTGTAGAAACGGTCCGAATGAAGAAGGACGGGACCCCCGTGGAGGTCAGCATTAGCACGTCTGCGGTCAGGGATCCGGGAGGAAAGGTCGTATCGTTCATCAGCATTTCGAGAGATATGACGGAACGCAACCGGATGGATGAACTGCTCCGCCAGTCCGAGAAGCTGACCACGGTCGGTCAGTTGGCGGCCGGGGTGGCGCATGAGATCCGCAATCCGCTCACGACGCTGCGGGGATTCCTGCAGCTGCAGGAGTATAACAACCGCGTCGATCTAAAGCACAACCAGATCATGCTGTCTGAGCTGGAGAGAATCAATCTGATCGTGAGCGAATTTTTAATTTTGGCCAAGCCCCAGGCCGTGCACTTCCGAAATAAAAATGTTCGTGATATTTTAGAGGATGTGTTGTCGCTGCTGAGCAGTCAGGCCAATCTGCACGGCATTGAGTTCGTCATGGCCTCCCAGACAGCCGAGACGGACGTGCACTGCGAGGAGAACCAGCTGAAGCAGGTCTTTATCAATTTGCTGAAAAACGCCATGGAGGCGATGCCTGAAGGCGGCGTCATCCATATTGAACTGTTCCGGCCGGATCCGGACCATATTGGGATTAGGATCACGGATGAAGGCGTAGGGATTCCTGAGCACCAAATGGAGAAGGTAGGAGAGCCCTTTTTCACCAATAAGGAAAATGGGACCGGTCTTGGCCTGATGGTCAGCCAGCGGATTGTGGAGGGCCATAAGGGGTCGCTTCAGATTGAGAGCGCCGTAAATAAGGGTACCCGGGTCACGTTGACGCTGCCAGCGGCACGGCCGGAGCCTGGGGAAGGACAACAGCGGGAATAATCATTCCTCTTGTCCGGGGTAAACCATAATGAGATGAGGTTATAGGCTTTGAGGATTAACAAATATATCAGTGAGACCGGGTATTGTTCCCGGCGCGAAGCGGATAAGCTGGTAGAGAGCGGGAAGGTTACAATCAATGGCGTCAAGGCGGTGCTGGGCAGCCAGGCGGAGGAAGGGGACGACGTCCGCATCAACGGCCGGCCCTTGCAGGAGAAGAAGGATACGCATGTCTACATTGCGCTCAATAAACCGGTTGGGATCACCAGTACGACGGAACAGCATATCAAGGGCAACATTGTGGACTTCGTGGGCCATTCGGAGCGGATCTTTCCGATCGGCCGGTTGGATAAGGATTCGGAAGGACTCATCCTGCTGACCAGTGACGGTGATATCGTCAATAAAATACTGCGCGCCGAAGGCAAGCATGAGAAGGAGTACATCGTCACGGTGGATAAGCCGGTTACGCCGTCCTTTTTAACGGGGATGTCCAGCGGGGTGAAGATTTTGGGCGATATGACCCTTCCCTGTAAGGTGACACGGATCTCGGAGCGGGTGTTCAAAATCATTCTGACCGAGGGGAAAAACCGGCAGATCCGCCGGATGTGCAGCGCCTTTGGCTATGAGGTGCACAGGCTGCAGCGGATTCGAATCATGAACATTCACCTGGGCTCCCTGGGCAAAGGCAAATGGCGCGATTTAACGCCGCGGGAGAAGGAGGAGCTGGGACAACTGCTGCAGTACCGCCTCGACTAAGTCGGTGCACGAAAATGCTTTTAGCACAAGTTGTTCTTATGATATAAGGAGGCCCGATTCTCCGAAGCTAACACTTTCTTAGATCTTAAAAAGGCTGCTCCCCTCTGTTGATGGGAACAGCCTGTCGATTGGTCATCGCAGTGTTATTTTTTATTTGCGGTCACCGGGATTTGCTCGCTGGTGTCCTGGTACTTCCGGATGATGGATACCTCGACGCGGCGGTTTTTGGCCCGTCCGGCTTCGGTATCGTTGGAAGCGACCGGCCTGAACTCGCCGAAGGCGGTCGAGGTGAACTTGGCCGGGTCGAGCTGCTTGTTGGTGAGCAGAATCTTCAGAAAGTTCAGCGCCCGGTTGGAGCTGAGGTCCCAGTTAGACGCATACTCGCTGTTCGAGATCGGCATATTGTCCGTATGGCCGGAGACGACGACGTCATACGTCGGGAACTGCTGAAGCATGTTGCTGATGGCGAGCGCCAGCTGGCGGGACTCAGGCTTCACCTGGGCGCTGCCTGAAGCAAACAGGGCGTTGTCGCTGATCGTGATCGTAAGCTGTGATTGATTCAGCTTCGTATCCAGCTGGTTCGTCAGGCCGTTGGTCTTGATATATTGATCCAGCTGATTCTTCAGCTTCTCCAGGTCTTCCTGTTCCTGCTTGGCCAGCTGGGACTTCTGTTTCTTGTCATTGTTATCCGTGACGATGCTTTCTTGGGAGTCCTTTTTGCCCTGGTCCATATTTTTGTCCATTGGCAAATTGGATCTGAAGTTGAGCACTCCGTTTCCAGTGCTGAGTGCATTGTTGAAGGCCTGGCTCATTTCCTCGAATTTCTTGGCGTCTGTGGCGCTCATGGAATAGAGTACGATAAACAGGGCCAGCAGCAGCGTGAGCAGATCGGCATAGGGGAGTAGCCAGGATTCGTCGGCATGCTCCTCATGCGGTTCATGTCTAGTCTTTTTGGCCACCTAAACCATCCTCCTTCTCATTCTCATTCATTTGAGCGCGCTCGGAAGGGGTTAAGAAGACGGAGAGCTTTTGGCTGATCGCAATGGTGGATACGCCGGATTGAATCGACAGCAGTCCTTCTACCATCATGAGCTTGA
The DNA here is from genome assembly GCF_002257645.1 of Paenibacillus sp. XY044. Taxonomy (GTDB): domain Bacteria; phylum Bacillota; class Bacilli; order Paenibacillales; family Paenibacillaceae; genus Paenibacillus_AQ. The sequence continues at coordinate 13,958 of NZ_NQMO01000021.1, forward strand.
TCTCCACTTCTTTTTTGGACAGGCGTTTCAGCTTGTTGGCGATCGGGTGCCACAGGACATAACCCGTGAAAATACCAAGCAGTGTCGCAATAAAGGCCGCGCCAATCGCGTGGGCCAGCTCGGCCATATTCTCCATCTTGGTCAGGGCGGCAATCAGGCCGACAACGGCACCGAGCACCCCCAGGGAAGGAGCATACATACCGGCCTGGGAGAAGAGCAGGGCACCTGCACGGTGACGTTCTTCCGTCGCCGCAATATCTTCCATCAAGACGTCGCGGACGAACTCCTGGTCATTGCCGTCGATAATCATGCGCATACCGTTACGAAGGAAGGCGTCGTCGATTTCTTCGACCTTGGTCTCCAGAGCGAGGAGGCCTTCCCGACGGGTAATCGAAGCCCACTCCATGAACAGGGCGATGAGCTCCTGGCGCTGCATGAGCTTTTGTTTGACGAAGGTCATTTTTAACAGCTTGGGGAACTTCTTGATCTCGGACATCGGAAAGCCGATAAACAACGTAGCCGCGGTTCCGGCGAGAATAATGACATAAGCGGCGGGCGTCAGCAGGCTGACGATGGGGGCACCTTTCAGCACCATGCCGACTAGGACCGCAACCACACCGAGTATTAGGCCAACAATCGTTGAAATTTCCATTGCACACCTCATCCATGAGAAATAGAATTGAATCCTTTCGGAATCGACCACGTTTACATCCTTGCAACATGGTCGCTTTCACAAAAAACGGTTTATATTATTTATCGACACCATTCTCTTTTTTTTTAAGGGATATTTTCCGGTATAATGAAATGACAAGGTTCATCTGTCCTACAAAATCAGGTCTAAGCAGCATATCCTGAAGGGAATACGCAAAGCAAAAACGGGTGACGAATGGCCCACATGCCTTCCGGACCAAAGGGCGCATGAAGCAGGGCATTTCCATTCACAAGAACCGCTTATAGATCGTATGTGTAACTAAACTTCGATATTGGAGGAAATGGCATGGGTGTAAAGCACGGACGTGACTATGACGGCATACTGACCGATTTGACGGCAGCTGTCGGGGAAATCCCGGACAGTTATTTGTTTTTTGAAATGGCGGAGCAGGATTGGGTGCAGCTGGGTACGGAAGAGAAGCGTGAGGTGCATGAAGCGCTGGCGGAGGATTTGTTCTATGCGCTGGGAGCCGAACCTGTCATTACGGTTGGAAGCGGTGTCGTTATGTACGACAAGGACCACCATCGGATCAACCTGCTGATCGGCGACGAGGAGCTAACCGTAGTCTCACTGATATAGTCCCTGGGGCCGGATGGATTTTTTAAACCCGTCCATGGTAAGATATTATTCGTATGTACTCTCCTTGGGAAGCATGATTGCATTCAAGGATGAATACAATGGGTAAAGGTTTTCGCCCGAGCATACACTAATGAGACATCCTGGTGAACCTCGGGGATGTTAGGTTTCAGGGAGGAACGGAAGAATGGTATATACGCAAGAAGAAGTAGAAACGCATTTGTCAAAGCTGGAAGGCTGGGAGCTTGAAGAGGGCCGCTGGATCGTGCGCAAATACGTTTTCTCCAATTTCATGAAGGGCATTTCCTTCGTGGATGAGGTTGCGGCCATTTCAGAGGCTTTTGGCCACCACCCCTTTATTACGATTGATTATAAAAACGTGACGCTGCGTCTGACTTCTTGGGATGAAGGTGGGATTACGTCTCTGGATGTCAAGGAGGCCCACCAATTTAACGAACTGTTCGAAAAAATGCGTTCCGGAGAAAAAAGGTAAATTGAATAATGCAGCAAATAAAAACACGCTTTGGTGTTGAACGTACCGTTCCTCCAAAGCGTGTTTCTGTATGCGTTTCAGCCGCTATTTCTTGGTAGCCAACCACTGGGCCACATTGGCGATCTCTTCGGCTTTCAGCTTATCTTTAAAGGATGGCATGCCGCCTTTACCTTTAGTGATAATGGTGTAAATCTCTTCAGCGGACAGTTGGCTTCCGATCTTTTGAAGGTTCGGGCCTACCGCACCCTGAAGCTGATCCCCGTGACAGCTAATGCAGCCTTGTTCTTTAACCGTAGCTTCGGCCGCTGCGGCGTCCATCGTGACTTCCGGCATGGTCGGCTTCTCTTCTTCCGCCACCTGCTCTTTGCCTGGAAGCGTAAACATGAGCACAATTGCCATAACCACTGCGATCATTAATACACCGCTCATGATCCATTTTTGCATCCGTTTTCGTCCTTTCTATGTAAACTGTCATTCTTCATTCCTTCATTATAACGGAACAAGCCATCACATCAAATAGTTTGTGTCAAAAAAGCAAACGAATCCAAACTCGGCGCCACCAAAAATACACAAATTTGTACCAATTTAAAGTTGACGCTGAGGCCCTTCATAAACCATACAGTGAAACAGCTGCTCTCCCTCGGGCGTGAGTTTGGGATAGGTGTCGGCGATAACAAACCCCGACTTCTCGTAAGCCCGGATGGCCCGCTTATTCCACGTATGTACTTCAAGGTCGATTTCGTCTCCCGGCCGATTCTCCCGGGCTGCGCCGACCACTGCCTGCATAAAGCTTTTACCCAGCCCCTGGCCGCATAAATCAGGCCGCATGCCAACCCCGAGCCGGGTTACGCCCACTAAAGGAAAGAGCTGCGCGAACCCGCACAGTGCATGGTCAGCATCGAGTAAGGACACATACTGACTCCGTCTCACCTCAGGATCGCCAAATTCGACGCCAAGCGCCTCCATCTGACTCCACGGCAGCCAACCGTACAGATCGTATGGAAGGGCGTACGTCCAGCCACAGACGGTCTCAGCATGCTCCCGGGTCATGGGGACGGTCATGAAGCTCTCATGTTGGAGGTTCACGTACATATCTCCCTTCCAGACCTCCATGTAGGATTTGAACATTGGAGAAAAAATATTCCTGATTCCCGCGGATACCTGTTTAATTCCGGAATAGAAGGGTAAAGGAGGAGTAGCGGGCGGGAATGGAGAGGTTACCCATTTCTGTCCGCAAAAAATCCCGCAAAAGGAGATTTCGGCAAAAATCTCTTTCTACGGGATCTCTTACCCTTGCTTTACCTGCATTACTGGACGTCATCAACGTCCTCGGAATCGACGGCGGCGGTTTTGTATTTATCCGTACTCATGATTCGTTTGGCGCCAACGTAGCGGTTGACGTAGTAGCTGTCGCTCAGAGAGCTGATGATCACACCGCGAGAAGTAGAGGCATGTGCGAATTTTCCGTCGCCGACGTAAATTCCGACATGGGATACTCCAGATCCCGATGTATTAAAAAATACCAGGTCACCTGCTCTCAGATCGCTACGGGATACGGCTGAGCCCATGCTGAACTGGGAACCAGATTGATGGGGCAGATCGATGCCCAATTGATCAAATACGTACATTGTAAATCCCGAGCAGTCAAATCCGCTTGTTGTGGTTCCGCCCGTTCTGTACTTGGTTCCGATAGCACTGTCGATCACTTTATCCATCTTGGAATCCGCGAAAGCGCTTCCTGTGCCGACCGTGAGCACGATGGCGAAACTCATGACTGCTGCTGCAAGCTTCTTCTTCAAGTAAAATACCCCTTCCGGTGCCTGCGAGGTTAGCTTAAGGATTCGGTAGAAGGCCCCCTATGATCCCTCTGAAGCAAGATCAATTCACCCATAACTGGTTCCCCCGCTTTCCTTAGTGTGAGGAAATTCGGCATGAACTTTTACACTATGTATAATTCCCTGGTACTTCTTATTCGTTCGCAACTTTGTATCAGGCAAAGATTACAAAGTTGTTACTATCGCTGGGACTATTGTAACAAAGGAATCGGACTTTGGCAATTGTTTCTAAAGAAAAAGAAGATTTGTAGGAAAATTTATAGGAAATGATGTTTATTTGTTGGACGAGTGGTTAAAAAGAAATTACAGCAGAGGAAAAAAACAGGAGAAAGTCGTGGATTTACTCGGCTAAAAAAATTTTTTTGAAATGCTGTTACCTTTTTGACGGTTCGTACGTCTAATAAATAACAACAAACCCGCGGGGCGATTTCGGCAAAAATCAGCGGCGCGGGTTGTTCTGGATATGCATTGTTTTTGAGAGATAATCAATTATAAACCGCAGCTTGGTATTTGGCCGTACTCATGACCCGTTTGGCGCCAACGTAGCGGTTGGCGTAGTAGCTTTGGCTCAACTGGCTGATGGTAACGCCTTTCGAAGAGGAGGCATGCGCGAATTTTCCGTTGCCGATGTAAATGCCGACATGGGAAACGCCTGCGCCCAGGGTGTTAAAGAAAACCAAATCTCCTGCTCTCAGCTGGCTTTTTGAAACAGCGGTACCTGTTTTATATTGCGCAGCGGATTGACGCGGGAGGTTTAAACCCAGCTTTTGGTATACGTAACGCGTAAAACCGGAGCAATCGAAGCCGTTTGTAGTTGTTCCGCCGGTTTTGTAAGAAACGCCGATCGTGTTGTTAACGATGTGGTTCAGAGATGAATCCGCAAATACGCTGCCGGTGCCCATGGAGAACGCAAGTGTAAGGCCCAGCGCTGCGGCTGCTAACTTCTTCTTCAAAAAGATAAACCCCTTCCAATGCCTGCGAGGTTAGCTTAAGGATTCGGTAGAAGGTCCCCTATGATCCCTCTGTAGCGAGATCAATTCACCCAAAATTGGATCCCCCGCTTCCTGGTGCCTGGGAATTCGGCTCGTGATGATTGCACCGGAAATGGACATGCTGACAAGTTAACTATCAATCGCTTACATACCAATCAAATGAACGGACAAATGATGAAATCAGTTACAGCAAAGTCAAAATCGTTACGGCAAAGATTACAAAGTTGTTACTAAGTTCGTACTCGGATTATTTTAACAGAGGATTTATACTTTGGCAAATGGTTAACATCCAATTTACAACAAAAACCCCGCCTCTTTTCAACAGAAAGAGACGGGGTTCTTCTTTTATCAGCGGGTTAAAGTGATGACAAAAATTTAACTATTCAGAAATATTTTTTTTCGGGCGGTTCATTTGCTGATGCCACAGATCATACTGAGAGGAGATATTCCATAATTTAAAGATACAGCTGACCATATGATAGCCCTGTTGGATAATCAGGGTGGTAAGCCCTGCCCAGATGAGGGAGACGCTGCTGGTAATGCCGTACAAGATCAGGCTGACCGCGCCCAGCAGAACGGAAATGCCGATGACCGGCAGCACGCTTCGCAGGCAGATCCAGAGCGAGGTGAACATGCTGGTTCCGCCTGTTTTGCCGAACTGCATGAACAGAATCATCTGATGGACGATGTAGCAGTACAGAAGCCAGACCGCCATGTACGGGATGCAGAGAAGCAGCTGGGTATGGTTTTGGATCGCACTGAGCAGGATCGGATACATCTTCGGGACCATCCAGTATAACGGAGCGGCGATAAGCACCCATTCGATCAGGTGAAAAAGAAACACTGTTTTGCCGTGCAGCTTCATGCCCTGGAAGAAAAACAGTCCCCGGTCCCCCTGATGCTCCCGGTGCAGGCCGTAGAAGATGCCCGCGTGGATGAAAGGAGTCAAGAGCATGCGGAGGGCGATCATCCCCAGCAGGACCCACAGGTAGGTGTGCACGGTGCTGCTTTGGGTCAGGCTCATTTGCCCCTCCACGTAATAGAGGATCTGGCTGAGTTCGGTCGGCGGGGGATCGGGATACCGCATCAGCAGCGGCACGACCGCCGAATCGATCAGACGGTACAGGAAGTAGCCCCAGAGCAGCTGGTACAGGAACATGATGATCATGACATAAAATTGGTCTTTGACACTTTTCCAACCGTTGACAATATAGGATTTCACTGCTCTCACCTCACCAGGACAGACTTCCAAGCAGGGTCTCAATCAGCTTGGTAATGCTCACGTTCCAGCGGAGGAGCACCTTATGATCCATGTCCGCTTTTAGGTAGTTGTTCACATGTTTGTTTTCCAGCACGATCGTATAGCCGGGGTCGATCATGGCCCAGGCCAGCGGGGAGCTGTACGTCAGCTTGAACTGGGTGCTCGCGTTCTTCACGTCCCAAACCTTCTTGATCTGATGCCCGTCCGTAAACGTGAACAGGATCGGCACCTGGGGCAAATCGCCGCCCTTTTTGCTTACCTTCACCAAAGAGTCGTACCGGGGCTGCGCCGCCTCCTTATCCTTTTGCACCGTAATCTCGTCGACCGAAAAATCGGCCATCTGGCTGCCGTATACATATTGATCGAAGAAGGTCTGCCACGATTTGCGGGTCACCTGTTCGACCACCTTTTGAAAATCAGCCGTGTTAGGATGTTCGAATCGGTATGTTATCGCATAAGTGGACATGATTTTCTTCATGGTCTGAGTGCCGGTCAGCGCCTCCATTTCTTTCAGGACTAACTTGCCGCGGTAATACACGTTCAGGGCATATTGATTCTGCGACGTATATTTCCAGGAGTCCTGGGTCAGTGGCGCAGGCGAAGCGATGAGCGAGGACTGGATCGGCAGATTGGGAATAACGCCGTATTCCTGCTCCATCAGCTTATCCTCGGCATAGGAGGTGAAGCCTTCGTCCAGCCAGGCCTCCTCGAACTCGTTGCTGGCGACCATGCCGTAGAAGTACTGATGGCCGATTTCGTGGATGACAGTCCGCTCAAGGTCGTAACCCGGGGAGTCGTCCTTGGCCCCAAAGGCCGTGATCAGCGTCGGGTATTCCATACCGCCGGCTCCGTTGCCCGCTTCGGGCGGAACAACGATGGACAGGGTGGAGTACGGATACTTCCCGTACCATTTGCTGAAATATTTCAGAGCGGCTTTGGCGGCATAGAAATAGCGCTCTTTCAAATCCTTGTGGGCCGGGTCGAGATATAACTTGATCCGGACCCCGGGCACCTCCGCTGAAGAGAACGGCTCCTCGGCGACGATAAAGTCGGGGGACGCGGCCCAGGCAAAGTCATGCACGTCGTCGGCATAGAACTGGTAGATCTTCTCGCCGTTCTTGATCTGTGCGGTCTGTACGGGGAAACCGGTTGCGGCTACCGTGTAGCTCTTGGGTACGTGTATGCGGACGCTATAAATGCCGAAATCGGAGTAAAATTCGGAATTGCCGTGGTACTGGTGCAGGTCCCAGCCCTCGCTCGTCCGGCCGCGCGTTCCGACGGGCTCGTAGACGGCAATTTTGGGGAACCATTGCCCGGCCATGACAAAGTTGCCGGCGATCCCCATACGGGCGAAGATTTTGGGCAGGTGAACTTCAAATTGCATGGACAGCGTAATGCTTTCACCTGCTTTTACCGGCCGTGGCAGACGCACCTTTATCAAGGTCTTGTCCTTTGTATTGCCGTCATCCGGCTGCACATATTGGATCCGGTGCATCAGCGACAGACCGTCGGCGGTCTTCATCGAGGTCAGCGTCATGGACCCAAAGCCATCCGCAGGCATCGTGTCATTGCGCAGCTTTCCGCCGGATTCCTTCATAAACGTCGTATCCATAGAAGCGAAAGCGTTCGGATAGAGATGAAAATACAGCTCGTTCACCGTTTTTTTGCCGGGGTGAGTCCAGGTCAAGGTCTGGGTTCCATTAATCACCCGGCTGTCCGGATCGAGGGTCGTATCGATGTGATATTCCACCACCCGATTGCTGAGCACCTCTGCGGTCGGCTGCTGGACGCTCTCCATCTGGGACGGAGGCTTAGAAGCCGCCTGGGGCTTGGCCTTATCCGGAGCGTAGGAAGGCATGGACTCGGGCGAATCCTTAAAGATGAACCACAGTGTTCCCGTAATCAGGAGTACAAGAACGAGAAAGGATAAAAAGACGAGTTTAGCGCGTGCTGGGGCCATATACGAATACCTCCCGTTGACAAGCATCTACAGCATGTATATGTTGGCTTTCCAGCGATTATTAGTTAAAATAAAATTAAGTTGGACGGGTATCCACAAATGGCGGAGGCGCTGCGCAGCGTTTCTGTTTTCAAATAGGAGGAACATCAAAAATGGACAACAAGGAACAGGTAGGCAAGAAGCCCATCGCGCTGAACATCGTCAGCGGCAAGAGCAAGCACAAGATGGGATTTGGGGCAGGCTCCATCGATCTGAACAACATTTCTCCGGTTATTATCGACCGCGGCGAAGCCGTTATCGATATCGGAGCGATGCATGCCAAGAGCAAACCGGAGCGCCGGATCCGCTTTACGGCGAACCGGGAAGAAGTTCCGAACGGACGCCAGGTGTGGATCGTTTGGGTAGCGGTGGACCGGAATGAGGATGGACAATTCTACGGCGGTGCCACAGCTAGCGAAATGTGGATCGATGAAGAAGAGAGACGAGGCTGGAAAGTTCTTGCCGATCACGTGAACCGGATGGATGCCGCACTGAAAAGGAAGTTCATGCTGGACGAATTGGGATCGGAAGAAAAGACGCTGCTGAAGAACCTGCTCGTGTCGCATAATGAACAATGGTGGGAAGCTTCGCCGGATGAGCTGAAGAAGGCGCTGGAAGTATAGCGTAAATCGCTTGCTTTCCTTGTCCTATGAACAAAAGGACCTGGTTCCTGCGGACGAATGTATCGTAATCGTCAGCAGGGCCAGGTCTTTTTTTGCGTGAAGGGACAGGTAATCGTATACAGTACGGAATTAACCCCTTAGCGAGAAAGGCAGCGGCTCAGGGGCTTTGACCGACACGTATGGATGGCCGTCAATATAAAACCGCCATGGCTTCTGGGCGTACTCCTCCGCGTAATCAATATTAATGCGGGGAGACTGGACGATCGGGAGCTCATCGGCCCGGTCGCCAGACTCAAGTCGCAGCGGGCTGTCCGCATGACGGAGCGTGCAGCCGTTCAGGCTGCGGTCGATCCGCAGCGCGCGGCACAGCTTGCCGGGGCCGTTGCACAAGTTGGCGGCTTTGCCGGAGACGCTGCCCCGATACCGGCGCATCAGCTCGGCGTCACGCTCAGTTAGCGGCTCTACCGCCCGGATGAGTATGGCCTGCGGATCATCCGCGTCGCCGACGACAACGTTGACGCAGTGGTACATGCCGTAGATCAAATACACGTAGGCCAACCCTCCGGCGGCGAACATCGTCTCGGTTCGCGCGGTGCGCCGGTTACCGTAGGCATGGCTTCCTTTATCTTCGGCGCCGCCGTAGCTCTCGGTCTCCACGATCCGGCAGCGGATTTCCCCGTCTTCGGTCTCCCGGACCAGCGTCTGGCCGAGCAGGCGGGGCGCGGCTTCCAGCGCGGTCATAGCGAGAAGCGATGGGGAGATCAGCTGTCCGCGCTCGTTACCCGGGTTCATCATCAGGATCACCTCGTTAGGTTGATAGTCTTCAAGGAGAACACATCCATCCCCGTTTTCTTTTACCTACTATATAACCCGAATCCGTGGCGGAAGGCAAAAAATAACCCCGCAAAGAAGCAGGGGCTTGGCTCAGTGTTAAATATGAGGCGGCCCCTGGAACCTATGGGTAATGCAAAAAAAGGGAGCGGCTGTTCCGACTCCCCTTTTGCTTTGAGGTTGGCCAACTTATTCTGGTCGCCGTAGCTTAATAGGGCGCTGCGTTTAATCGGTCAGCCACCGCTTAAAGTCGGACCACCAGGAATGCTCTTCGGCCTTGTTTGTCACATCCGGCTTTTCCTTCTCCCCGCCGTGAAGCGAGCAGTATTCGGTCGGTTCGGTTCCGGCCATGAATACCTCGAGCTTCTTATGTGGACAATCGGCCGTGGCGAGTTTGCCGGACTCTTCGTCTATGTAGACGCTGACGACGCCGCTCGGGATGGTGAAAATTTTGGGCGGAACGTTCTCCAGCGCCTTCTCGGTATACTGGGCAAAAATGGGCGCTGCCCGGTGGGCGTCTGTCGTCGTTATCGTCTTGCCTTTGTCAAAACCGACCCAGACGGCCGTGGCGAGCTCCGGCGTATATCCGACCAGCCAGGCGTCCGTGTCGGTCGTCCCGGTTTTCCCGGCTACGGGACGCTTCATAATGGAGGATACGCGGTTACCGGTCCCGCCGGATTCAAATACGCTCTCCATTAAGTGCGTCAGCACGTAAGCCGCCGCCGGATCGACGACCTGTTCGCCTGCGGGCTTCGGAGCCTCGTAGATCACCTCCCCGGCGGCATCGGTGATCTTCAGCACGGCGACCGGCGGGATCCGGTTGCCGTTGTTGCCGATGACCGCAAAGGCGGAAGCCATCTCGAACGGGCTGACCGGTGAAGTCCCGAGCGCCAGGGAGGGGACGGACTCGAGCGGGCTGACGATGCCGAGCTTGCGTGCTGTGGCGATCACGCTATCCGATCCGATCTTCAGCATCGTATTGACCGCATAGATGTTGTCCGAGGCGGCGATGGCCTGCTCCATATTAATCTCGCCCAAATATTTGTCTCCATAATTGCTGGGCTGGTACGTTTTCCGGTTGTTATCGTAGTGAAACAAGGTCGGCTCGCTGTTAAACGTCGTAAGACCCGTCATCGTCTTTGAGGACAATGCGGTTAAATACATAATCGGCTTGAAAGAGGAGCCGGGCTGGCGCGTCTTGACCAGCGCATGGTTGTACTGGCTCTCCTTGTAGTTCGTGCCGCCGACCATCGCCTTGACATAGCCGCTGCGGGGGTCGATCGATACGAGCGCGGTCTCCAGGTCACTGGCGGAATCCATGCCTTTGGCCACCGCTTCTTCGGCTGCAGCCTGGGCATGCGGGTCGAGCGTGGTATAAATGTTCAGACCGCCATGATCAAGCATGTCCTCGCTGATGCCGAGCTGGCTGGTCACCAGATTTTTCACATAATCCCGGAAGTACGGCGCCTTCAGGTTGGATTTCTGCTGTCCCTGCGGTTTGATGGCCAGCTTCTCGGCTGCAGCCTCGTCCGCTTCCGTCTGGGTGATATCGCCGGTCGCCACCATGGTGCCAAGGACGATTCTTTGCCGCTTCTTGGCGTTATCCAAATGGGCGTAGGGCGAGTAATAGGTCGGTCCCTTGGGAATCCCGGCCAGCATCGCGCTTTCCGCCAGATCTAACTCCTTGGCCGGCTTGCCGAAATACATCCGGGAAGCCGCCTCGATGCCGTAAGCGCCGTGCCCGTAGTAAATTTCGTTCAGGTACATTTGAAGAATTTCGTCCTTGGTATACTTCATCTCCAGCTGAGCGGTGTACATGGCTTCCTTGATTTTGCGGGACCATGTTTTTTCATGGGATAAATATAGATTGCGGGCAAGCTGCTGCGTCAGGGTGCTTGCGCCCTGAACCCGGGCCATATGCTCCAGGTTGACGAGCGCCGCGCGTCCCATGCCTTCCAGGTCAAACCCGAAATGATCGTAGAACTTGCGGTCCTCCACCGACAAGGTCGCCTTCACGAGCAGCGGCGAAATTTGATCGAGCTTGATGGGTTCGTAGCTGCGCCCGCTGGCCGAAAACGTGGCGATGATGCCGCCTTGACTGTCCAGAAGACGCGAATTGCGGTCCGTATCGGCAAGCGGAAGGTTTTTTTGATACAGCCAGCCGAGCAGAATACCTCCCGCGATCAGAAGGAGGATGACCATGCCGGTGAAGAGCTTTAGCATCAACAGGAACCGGTTTTTCCGTTTGGGCCGCCGCGTGAATAGGTTCGCCATGTACTGTAGCCCCTTTCCTTACCTAAGAGAATGGAATGTATAGCTTTTCAGTGGAACTGAACAATCTATTATCGTAAACTACCGCTAGCGCGCGGTCTGTCTTCTGTGAAAAAGCTACGTCGAAGGACGTTTTTCTCATACCTTCATTATGGGAAATGCAGGCAGCAGATATTCACGCCGGGACCGGGATCCGCGGGAAAAGCGTTCCGCCTCTCTGTTCTGCAATGCAAAGGATCTCCGGAGGGATGAAAAACCCGTGCTGACGCGGCTTTAGGCAGGGACTGAAGCACCAGGAAAGTGATTCTTTACACGAATTTCTTCTATCGCGTATAATTCAAAGGATGTGTTTATACATTCGCAGTTTGGTACAATAAAGAAGATGTACGTGCGCTTCGAAAACACGCGGCAGGGATTCGGCGGAAGGTCGGCTTGGAACAGCTCGAAACAGCCTGAGACGTTCAGCCGTACGGTTGGACAATCCCTCCTTTATTCTGGAAAGAAAGAAGGTAATGACGATGGAATTGTGGTTCACTGAGAAACAGACACCCGCATTCGGTATTACTGCCAAAATCAAACAAACGTACGTGAACGAAAAGACCGATTTTCAGGATCTGGCCATGGTGGAGACTGAAGAATTTGGAAATATGCTGCTGCTTGACGGAATGGTCATGACGACCGAGAGGGATGAATTCGTATACCATGAAATGGTGGCGCATCCGGTGCTGAATACGCATCCGAATCCGAAGCACGTCCTCGTGGTAGGCGGCGGAGACGGCGGCGTGATCCGCGAAATCATCAAGCATCCGAAAGTGGAAAAGGCCGTGCTCGTCGACATCGACGGCAAAGTCATCGAATACTCGAAGAAATACCTGCCGTCCATCGCGGGCAAACTGGAAGATCCGAAGGTGGAAGTGCTGGTGAACGACGGCTTCATGCACATTCACGAGCATAAGAACGAATACGACGTCATCATGGTCGACTCCACGGAGCCTGTGGGCCCGGCTGCGCCTCTGTTTGAGCGCGGCTTCTACCAAGGCATCTATGAAGCGCTGAAGGATGACGGCATTTTCGTGGCGCAGACGGACAACCCTTGGTTCAAGGCTGATTTGATCCAAAAGGTGAACAAGGACGTGAAGGAAATTTTCCCGATCGTGCGCGTCTATGCGGCGAACATCCCGACATACCCAAGCGGCTTGTGGACATTTACGATGGGCAGCAAAAAATACGATCCGCTTGAAGTGGACGAGTCGCAAATTCCGGAGATGGACACGAAGTACTATACGCCTCGCCTGCACAAGGCGGCTTTCGTACTGCCTAAATTTGTGGAAGATCTGACGAAATAGGGGGAGGCAACATCATGAAACTAGACCAAGCTTATTCGGGCAACGTATTCATTTGCAGCTCGGACGATTACGAAAACGCCAAGGCGGTCATTTACGGCATGCCGATGGACTACACGGTCAGCTTCCGTCCGGGTTCCCGGTTCGGTCCGGCTCACATCCGCCAGGCTTCCGTGGGTCTGGAGGAATACAGCCCTTACTTGGATAAAAGCATTCTGGATCTCAAATACTTCGACGCCGGCGATCTTCTGCTTCCGTTCGGCAATGCAGGACGCAGTCTCGAAGTTATCGGCGAGTACGTGGGCAAACTGCTCGGCGACGATAAATTTCCGATCGGACTCGGCGGCGAGCACTTGGTGACCTGGCCGGTCATCCAGCAAATGTACGCGAAGTATCCGGACCTGATCCTGATCCATATCGACGCGCATGCGGACCTTCGCGAGCAGTACGAGGGCGAGCCGCTGTCGCACTCGACGCCGGTCCGCAAAGCGGCCGGGCTGATGGGCGGCAAGAATATCTACCAATTCGGCATCCGCTCCGGTTCGCGCGAGGAGTTCCAGTACGCCCGCGAAAATATTAACTTCTACCCGTTTGACGTGGCGGCTCCGCTTCGGGAAGCCCTGCCGCAAATGGGCAATCGTCCCGTGTACGTCACGATCGACATCGACGTGCTCGATCCGTCGGCGGCGCCGGGAACGGGGACCGCGGAAGCGGGCGGCATCACTTCCAAGGAATTGCTGGAGGCAGTGCACCTGATCGCCAATTCCGAAGTCAACGTGGTGGGCTGCGACTTGGTGGAAGTGGCGCCGGTCTACGACCATTCGGAGCAGACCCAGATCGTAGCGGCGAAGCTGATTCGCGAAATGCTGCTCGGTTTTGTTAAATAAAACGAACGCAAAGAAGCACCCGATTACTGATATTATCCCCTTCGAGTAGACAAGTGCTAAGAAAGCGCACTAAAGTTTACTTGGAGGGGATTTTTCATGGGCGAAATTCGGAAGACATATTCCGTTGAGTTTAAGCAAAAGGCAGT
>NZ_NQMO01000022.1 GCF_002257645.1 Paenibacillus sp. XY044
AGGGCTTATCCAAAAAATACCCACCAAAGTGAAGAACAGCGCTGAAGCTGATTCCGAGTACTTTGGCGGGGACCCGATAATTCTTAAAGCGCAGATTCGTTTCGTATCTAGTTTTCAGGGAGTCAAATTCCTGGGTTTGTTTTGAAATTACTCTTGGTTATACTATTGGTATACCGAGGTTGTGCTTGGAGAGATACCCAAGTGGCTATAAGGGGACCCTCTGCTAAGGGGTTAGACTGCGTAAGCGGTGCGAGGGTTCGAATCCCTCTCTCTCCGCCATTTGAATCACATCTTAGCAAGTTTTATTATGGCGGCGTAGCTCAGCTGGCTAGAGCGTACGGTTCATACCCGTGAGGTCGGGGGTTCGATCCCCTCCGCCGCTACCATACATACCTGGAGGCTTAGCTCAGCTGGGAGAGCATCTGCCTTACAAGCAGAGGGTCGGGGGTTCGATCCCCTCAGCCTCCACCATCATATGCCGGTGTAGCTCAATTGGTAGAGCAACTGACTTGTAATCAGTAGGTTGGGGGTTCAAGTCCTCTCGCCGGCACCATCTAATAATGCGGGACCGTGGTGTAGAGGCCTAACATGCCTGCCTGTCACGCAGGAGACCGCGGGTTCGAATCCCGTCGGTCCCGCCATTATTATTTAATTCAAGTGTATGCTTGATCTGGATTGAAGATGATGTTTTGTATAGTGAATTTCCACAACGTAAAGTGGGAAGATTAAGATGACCCGCTTTATTTTTGCATGTATGGCTCGGTAGCTCAGTCGGTAGAGCAGAGGACTGAAAATCCTCGTGTCGGCGGTTCGATTCCGTCCCGAGCCACCTTATATGGAGGCTTAGCGAAGTGGCCAAACGCAGCAGACTGTAAATCTGTTCTCGTACGAGTTCGGTGGTTCGAATCCATCAGCCTCCACCAGTTGTAAGAGCCATTAGCTCAGTTGGTAGAGCACCTGACTTTTAATCAGGGTGTCGAAGGTTCGAGTCCTTCATGGCTCATCACAAAGACCATTAACCTTTCGGTTATTGGTCTTTTTGTTTTTATGGGCTGTACCGGCTGAGGTATGGAAGAAGTGCTGTTTTCGATTTTATATAGGAATATGGTAAGATGATTAATAAAAATGGCAAAGTGGTGGATGACATCAATGGTGGAGATGGAAACATTACGAAGCAAGTTGGAGCAAGTCGTAGGCGGAACGTTGCGTATGAAGGAGCTGAGCAAACAGCAATCGGATTCGGTTTATTTGCCTGTTTCGGTATCCGGTAAGGCTTCTACGAAGAAAGGGAAGCAGTCCGAGCACAGAAGCCTTCGGGATGTAGTGGTGGTGGACGATAAGGTGTGGTTCCCGCTGTTTATCAAGAACGGGCGGGTACAGGTGATTGAAGCCAGCTCTGAACTAGTCAATGATGAAGTAGCCCGCTTGATCGGTGTTCTGCTGTCTGCGGTAAGAGAGCAAACGGGTGACGCCGTAGAAGCCCAGGGAGATGAGGAACGGGAACTCCAGAGGCTGAGCCAATGGATCCAGGAGCAGCTTGACCAGGGACACGGCGATGCGGAAGTGCCTGACGACCTGGAACTAAAGCGTTTGCTTTCCGCGGAGATGACTCCCTTTTTGCTGACTTGCGAGAGTATCCATGCCTCTGATGTTAAGGTAAGCCAGCTGAAGAAGCTGCTGCGCAGCTACTTTGATGGGGAGGTCGTCCTTGCTGCGCTCCGAGACAACGAGTGGCTCATCTTGGCCAGAAAAGAGCTCGTGGCCGGCAGCAATGACGAGAAGGAAGAGGATAATGGCGAATCGGAAACGGACATGCTCTCCGCGTTCTGCATGGGACTCTACGAGCTGATTGCGAGCGAATGGGTAGGAACCTTTTATCTATCCGCCGCGCCTTCGTTCATCCCCTTAAAGTCACTGCCGGGTACGGTAGGCATGCTTCGGGAGACCATTTTTTTGGGACGGACGTTTCATGTGTCGGAGCATGTCCACTTTCCGTGGGAGCTGCTGCTTGAGCGGTTAATTTACAGCATTCCGATGGAACAGCGCCGTCGCTTTCTCGAGCAGGCGGGAGACCACGGCGTATTGTTCAGCGACAATGAGACCTTATCGACGCTGGAGACTTTTTTTCAGCTCGACTGCAATGTCAGCGAGACGGCAAAGCGTCTATATATTCACCGTAACACTCTTTTATACCGGCTCGATAAGATCAAACAAGAGACGAATTTAGACGTTAGAAGCTTTGGTGACGCGGTTTTAGTAAAGCTGACGATGCTATTGTATAAAGTGACGAAAAGAAAATAGGTTTTTTGTGCAGATTGTGTATAGCCAGTCTGCGAGATGTTGGGTAATATATAACTATCATAATGTATTCGATTTCATAACTATACACTAAGGGGGCAAATTCACATGGCAGGTGTACGTTTAGAGCATATTTTCAAAAAGTATCCGGGTTCTGACAAAGCAACAGTTATGGATATCAACCTTGATATCAAGGATAAGGAGTTTCTGGTGTTGGTAGGTCCTTCCGGTTGCGGTAAATCTACGACGCTTCGTATGATCGCCGGTCTGGAAGAAATCTCTGACGGTAAGCTTTACATTGGCGACCGCGTCGTGAACGATGTAGCTCCTAAAGACCGCGATATCGCGATGGTGTTCCAGTCCTACGCCTTGTATCCACACATGAACGTATACCAAAACATGGCTTTTGGTCTGAAGCTGCGTAAAGTGAAAAAGGATGAAATTGATAAGCGTGTACGTGAAGCTGCGAGAATCCTCGATATCGAGCATTTGCTGGATCGTAAGCCGAAGGCTCTTTCCGGTGGTCAACGTCAGCGTGTTGCCTTGGGACGTGCGATCGTGCGTGATCCTCAAGTCTTCCTGATGGACGAACCACTTTCCAACTTGGACGCTAAACTTCGTGGTCAAATGCGTGCGGAAATCACCAAACTGGTAAAACGCCTTGAAACCACTTGTATCTATGTAACACACGATCAGACGGAAGCCATGACGATGGGTGACCGTATCGTGGTTATGCAGGACGGTATCATCCAACAAGCCGCTTCTCCGGAAGAACTGTACAACAATCCAAACAACCTGTTTGTTGCCGGCTTTATCGGATCGCCTACCATGAACTTTATTTCCGGAACTCTCAGCGAGTCCAATGGATCTGTCCGTTTCAAATCCCAAGGACTTGACGTAGAAGTTCCTGGCGGAAAAGCGCAAATCCTGAAGAGCAAAGGCTACATCGGCAAAGAAGTGATCATGGGCGTTCGTCCGGAAGATATCCATGAAGAGCCTGTATTCCTGGAAGCTTCTCCGAATACGATCTTCAGTGCTCATGTAGATGTAACAGAAAACCTTGGTCACGAAATGCTCCTCTATCTGAGCGGATTGGGTAACGATACTGTTATCGCCCGTGTAGACGGACGTTCCACGACTCGTGAAGGCAACGGCGCTCGTTTGGCCATCGACATGAACAAAATTCATATCTTTGACAAAGAGTCTGAGCTGAACGTATTGTTGGCTGACTAATTCCAGGCGGAACGCCTGAAGATGAAGAGCCGCCCTTTCGGGCGGCTCTTTTGTATTTGAAACGATTAAGCGGCTGACATTGCATTCATTGGAAATATCATTTACGATGGGTACATTAGAAAATTCATGGTTTGACCGGCGGCAGTCGGCTGACAGAAGAGCCAGCTGATAGAAAGGGAGACGTGAAATGGCTAAGAAAGTAAGAGTATCTGAATTGGTCCAGCAGTTTCAGCTGGAGGTCATTTCAGGGGAACACGGTCTAAGACGGGCCATTGCGACAGACGATTTAAACAGACCGGGTCTGGAAATGGCAGGTTATTTTGAATATCATCCTGAGGAACGGGTGCAGCTGCTGGGACGAACGGAGCTGGCCTTTTTTGCCATGCTTACGGCAGAAGAACGGAAGGAACGGATGGAGCGCCTGTGCAGCAGCGAGGAAACGCCTTGCATTGTTGTCACAAGAGGGCTGGAAGTGCCCGAGGAATTGATCCATTTTGGCCAGGAAAAGAACCTGCCTATCCTTCGGAGCAACATGGCGACCACCATCCTGTCCAGCCGAATTACCGGCTTTCTGGAGAGAAGGCTGGCACCGACCACAACCATTCATGGCGTTCTATGCGACGTTTATGGCGTAGGCATGCTGATTACCGGCAGCAGCGGCATCGGCAAGAGTGAAACCGCACTGGAATTGGTCAAACGGGGTCACCGGCTGATCGCCGATGATGCGGTGGAAATCCGGCAGACCTCCGATTTTCAGCTGCATGGATCGGCTCCTGAGCTGATTCGCCACCTGCTGGAAATCCGCGGCGTCGGGATTATCAACGTCATGACCCTATTCGGGGCCGGTGCGATCCGGAACAACAAACGAATTACGCTTGTCGTGAAGCTCGAGGCGTGGCAGCAGGATAAACAGTATGACCGGCTCGGTCTGGATGAAGAAACGACCAAAATTATCGATACCGACATTCCACTCGTGACCATTCCGGTACGTCCGGGACGTAACCTTGCGGTTATCATCGAAGTGGCGGCAATGAATTACCGGCTGAAGCAAATGGGTCTGAATGCGGCACTGCAGTTTACGAATAAGCTCACAGCCACTATTGCAGAAGATATGGACGATATGGACTAGGAGAGTGGATACATGGCTACATTGCTAATTAATCCGATCGCTTTCTCGATTGGATCCCTGTCGGTTCACTGGTACGGTCTGATCCTGGGATTGGGGGCGCTGGTAGGCCTCCTCCTGGCCATCCGGGAAGGCAGAAGATTCGGCATTATGCCTGAATTTTTCATGGACTTGCTGCTGCTCGGAGTACCATCGGCAATTATCGGGGCGCGGATCTATTTCGTGGCCTTTATGTGGGACGATTACAAGAATAACCTGTGGGATATTTTTAAGATATGGAATGGCGGGATTGCCATCTACGGTGCGTTGATCGGAGCGATCATTTGTGCCATCATCTATTTCCGTTACAGAGGATACAACTTCTGGCGCATTGCCGATATATGTGCACCCAGTCTGCTGACGGGACAAATGATCGGGCGTTGGGGAAACTATGTGAACCAGGAAGCGTACGGCGGCCCGGTGAATGAATTTTTCCTGCGGAACAATCTGCATTTGCCTGCTTTTATCGTGGACCAAATGAACGTCGAAGGCGTATACCACCATCCGACCTTCCTGTACGAATCGTTATGGAGCCTGGTGGGCATCATTATTTTGTTTATTCTCCGCCGTCAAAGATTTTTGCGCGCGGCTGAATTGTTCCTTTCTTATTTTATATGGTACTCAATCGGGCGGTTCTTTATCGAAGGACTGCGGACAGACAGCCTTGCCTTTAAAGGTCCGGAATGGCTGGCATCGATGGTTAACGGCTTGTGGAAACCAATGGAATGGATGGGATTCGAGCATGGTGCGCTTGACCCGAATTACGGAAATGTCCGCATTTCCCAGCTGCTGGCGATCCTGATCATTATCGCTGCCATTGTATTGATCATTGTGCGTCGTACAACAGGTCAGGCGAAGGAGCACTATCTGGATCCGATTGTCTCGACCAAAGCGCCGAAAGATACGGTGCCGGAAGCAACCGCGCTGGATCATGTTGCAAAAGTAGAGCACGCTGCCACCCCCGACCGCCGCGAGGAAAACGCCATAGTGGAGGACAAAAAGGAGTAACGACAGCATGATGGATACAGTATTGTTTGATTTGGACGGAACGATAATCGATACGAACGAGCTGATCATCAGCTCGTTTATGCATGTGCTGGAGAAGCATGTGCCGACTCCCCTGACCCGGGAGGTCATTATCCCCAAAATGGGGATGACGCTGGAGCAGCAGCTCCAGTTTTTCTCGGGGAGCGAAGACGTGACCCATTTTCACAAGGCTTACCGAACTTATAACGACGCTCATCACGACGAGATGGTGCAGCCTTTTCCGCAAGTGCTAGTGGTGATTGAGGAACTGCACCGGCGCGGCATTGCGATGGGGGTTGTGACCACCAAAAACAAGCCGGGGACGTTCCGAGTGTTAGAGATGTTCGGGCTGGACAAGTATATGAAGACGATCGTCACGGTGATGGACGTCGAGCATCCCAAGCCGCATCCAGAACCGGTGCAGATGGCCATCAGCCAGCTTGGGGCCGATCCGGCAACAACATTGATGGTTGGGGACAGCCCGGTGGATATTCAATCCGCCAAGGCTGCAGGCGCCCGGTCTGCCGGGGTCGCTTGGTCGCTGAAAGGCGAGAAGGCGCTCCGGGAGCACAATCCGGATTACATATTGTATGATATGACCGATTTATATTCCTTGGTGGAACAGGAGTAAGGCGATTGTGAGCAGAAATGTGACCCGCTATCCGGTTGATGGCCCGAACGCGCTGTGGCAAATCTACAAAACGGTCAGCCCTTGGAAAGGGGTTAAAAATTTCATATGCATTCAAGTGGCCCGGTACTGCCCGATTCTTCCGCTAAAGAATTGGATCTATCGGCACCTGCTGGGGATGAAGGTAGGAGAGCATGCTGCTTTTGGCCTGATGGTTATGGTAGACGTATTTTTTCCGGAGAACATCACGATCGGGGACAATTCGGTGATCGGGTATAACACGACGATTCTCGCCCACGAGTATCTGATCAAAGAATACCGCCTGGGACAAGTCTTGATCGGCAGCAATGTACTCATTGGGGCGAACACGACCATTCTGCCGGGGGTTACGATTGGAGACGGTGCTGTCATCGCCGCCGGATCCGTCGTGCACAAACATGTGCCGGCGGGTGCTTTCGTCGGCGGGAATCCGCTGCGCGAGCTGAAACGTTCGGCCCCGGAGACGGAGGAGGACATGCTACCTTTGCAGGTGTCATCCTCGGATGGATAAGGACGGAGCGCACATACGAAAAACATTCAAAAGCTTGGATTTTGAATGTTTTTTTTGTATCAAGCCGGGTCATAGGCACGGAGAGTGAAACGTATGACATTGACGAATCTGCCTTTTCATGTTAATATAGCCATTATTCTTTACTTTGGTAGTATGGTAGCACTTTAATGTAATAAAGAAATATAACTGTTTGAGGTGATGGGACGTGACCAAACCGAAAGGTTTTGAAAAGCCTTCAGGCGTCCGCGATTATGTGCCTTATGCCGTCTCCAAGCTGCGCCGGATCGAGCGCGATGTGCTCGACTGCATGAGCCACTGGGGATACCGGCAAATCATGACGCCGACAATGGAATATTACGATACGGTAGGCGTGGCGAGCTCCACGTCGGACCGCAAGCTATTTAAATTGTTGAATAATCGGGGCACCACGCTGGTGCTTCGTTCGGATATGACGGCTCCGATCGCCCGGGTGATTTCGTCGCTGCTAAAGGAAGAGCCTCTGCCGATCCGGCTGTCTTACCATGCGAACGTGTTCCGGGCCATTGAGGAAGAAGCCGGACGGGAAGCGGAGTTTTTCCAGACCGGGGTCGAGCTCGTTGGTGACGATTCGCCCGAAGCGGATGCCGAGGTCGTGGCGCTGGCCATCGAGTCTTTGAAGGCGGCGGGAGTGTCCTCTTTTAAAATCGCCATGGGCCACGTGGGATTTCTCAACGGTTTGTTTGATGAAATTCTCCCCGGATCAACCGAAGAGCAGAAGTCGCTGAAGGAGGGCCTGCTCAGCCGTGACTTCGTCGGTTTCCGCAAAACGGTCAGCGAGCTGGGGGTAACGGAAGAACAGCAAAATTGGCTCGAAGGTCTCCTTCGTCTGCGCGGAGGTCAAGAAATTTGCGATCAGGCGCTGGAGCTGAGCAGCCATCCGCTCGCACGGGCGTCCATCAGCCATTTGTGCAAAGTATGGGAAGTGCTGGAGGCGTACGGCGTGTCGGAGCACGTGCTCATCGATCTGACGATGATCGGGGATTTTTCCTACTATACGGGAATGACGTTTGAAGGCTATGCGTCCGAGCTTGGGTTCCCGGTCTGCAGCGGCGGACGGTACGACAATCTACTGAAACAGTTCGGACGGGACGTTCCGGCGACGGGATTTGCGCTGAAGACGAACCGTATTCTGGATGGTGTCAACAGTGTGCAGGAAGCGGCTGTACTGCCAGTCCTTGTCTGTTATGACGCGGCACACCGCAAGGAAGGCTTGGCGGTGGCTGCAAGGCTGCGTGCGCAGGGACAATCGGTGGTCACCCAGTTAGTCGACGGAGAGCATACCTGCCCGGGTACCGTGCATCCAGTGGCGGCCAGCCAAGCCTATGGAGAGGTCATCACCTTTGGCGGAAGTGCGGGTTAACGGGTTCGTTGGAGCATGAAAAGAGAAGCATACGCAGCAAATGAGATCGATCAAAATTAGAAGCAGGAGGGAGAACGTTGGCAGAAACTTTAAAAGTAGCAATGCCGAAAGGGCGGATCTATAAAAAAGCGTCGGCATTGTTCCGTGAAGCCGGCCTTCCGATACCGGAAGAGGTCGATGAGTCGCGCAAGCTGGTCATTCCGCTCCCGGAGCTGGACATGGAATTCATCCTGGCCAAACCCGTGGATGTACCGACCTTCGTGGAATACGGCGCCGCGGACATCGGCATCGTCGGCAAGGACGTACTGATGGAAGAGAATCGTGATGTCTACGAGCTGCTGGATTTAGGCATTGCCAGATGCCGGATGTCCGTGATCGGTCTGCCCGACTGGAAGCCGGGCATTCAGCAGCGCGTGGCGACGAAGTACCCGAATGTGGCGTCGCAGTATTTTCGCGAGCAGGGGCAGCAGGTCGAGGTGATCAAGCTGAACGGATCCATTGAGCTTGCGCCGCTCATCGGCCTTTCCGACCGGATCGTCGATATGGTGGAAACCGGGCAGACACTGCGGGAAAACGGCTTAGTGGAAATGAACAGCATCTTTGAAATTACGAGCCGCCTGGTGGCCAATCGGGTGAGCTACCGGATGAAGAACGGGCAAATCCAGTCGCTCTGCGATCGGCTGCAGAAGGTGATATCCGCTTCGGTGTAGATCGGGACAAAGTAAGCGGAGTCGAAGGCGATTGGATAGCAGAAGGGGAGAATGGAATGAAAATCGTACCGGTTGAGGATTTTGATCTGCGGCGGGAGGTTGAGTACGGCACGCCGGAGCAGAATGCGGCCGCCAAACGGATTGTGCAGGACGTAAAGCAGGAGGGTGACACCGCCCTGCTCCGGTACACGGAAGAGCTGGACCGCACGAAGCTGACGGCAGCGGGGCTGCGCGTGACCGAAGAGGAGCTGAAGGCGGCCTATGCGAAGGTTGAGCCATCGTTTGTCGAAGCGATTTCGGCCGCGGCACGCAACATTCGCGCATTCCACGCGAGAGAGAAAAGAAATTCCTGGATGGATTTGCAGCCGGATGGCAGCATTCTCGGGCAAATCATCCGTCCGCTAAAGCGGGTCGGCGTCTATGTGCCGGGAGGGAAAGCAGCCTATCCGTCGTCCGTGCTGATGAATGTCATTCCGGCCCAGGTGGCGGGCGTTCCGGAGATCGTCATGGTGACGCCGCCCGCCACGGGCGGAAAAGAAGGCATCAATCCGTACATTCTGGTGGCGGCCGCGGAAGCTGGCGTCCATGAAATTTACCGGGTTGGCGGCGCCCAGGCCATCGCGGCGCTGGCGTACGGTACGGAGACGATCGCGCCGGTGGATAAAATCTGCGGGCCGGGCAATATTTACGTCGCGTTGGCCAAGCGGGAAGTGTACGGTGCGGTCGACATCGACAGTATCGCCGGACCGAGCGAAATCGTTGTGCTGGCCGACGAGCTGGCCGACCCCGAATTCGTGGCGGCCGACCTGTTGTCCCAGGCCGAGCATGACGAGATGGCGTCCGCGATTCTGGTGACGCCTTCGCGGCAGCTGGCGGACGCGGTCGCTGCCGAAGTGATGCGGCAGCTGGAGAGCCTGCCCCGTCGGGATATCGCGGCGGCATCGGTGGAAGGCTACGGAGCCATTATCGTGGTGAAGTCGCTGAAAGAAGGCATATCGGTCGTCAACCGGCTGGCGCCGGAACACCTGGAGCTGATGGTCCAGGATCCGATGGCGATCGTCGGCCTGATCGAGAATGCCGGGGCGATTTTCCTCGGAGCGTACAGCTCCGAACCGGTAGGGGACTATTTTGCCGGACCCAACCACATCATTCCGACGAACGGCACCGCCCGGTTTTCTTCGCCGGTGGATGTCGATGATTTCATTAAAAAATCCAGCATGATCTATTACAGCAAGGAAGCGCTCCTGAAGAACGGCGAAGCGATTATGGAGCTGGCGCGCGGCGAAGGGCTGGAGGCGCATGCCCGGGCCATTGAGGTTCGGCTGAAACGCGAAATTGAGGGGAGAGACTAGACCATGGATCAACAAAATAGCGAACGCCGTGCAAGCATAAGCCGCAAAACGAACGAGACCGACATTCAGCTGACGTTTGGCGTGGATGGCACCGGGGTATCCGAACTGGAAACGGATGTGCCGTTCCTGAACCATATGCTGGACCTGTTTGCGAAGCATGGCCAGTTTGATTTGAAAGTGACGGCCAAAGGCGACATCGAGATTGACGACCACCATACGGTGGAGGACATCGGCATCTGTCTTGGCCAGACGTTAAGGGAAGCCCTGGGCGACAAAAAGGGGATCAAGCGCTACGCGAACGTGTTCATTCCAATGGACGAGGCGCTCGCGCAGGTCGTCATCGACGTGAGCAACCGTCCGCATTTCGAGTACCGGGCGGAGTATCCTTCCAGCCAGGTGGGCAGCTTCTCCACAGAGCTGGTGCATGAGTTTCTGTGGAAACTGGCGCTGGAGGCGCGCATCACGCTGCACGTCATCGTGCACTACGGCCAGAACACGCATCACATGATCGAAGCGGTGTTCAAGGCGCTGGGACGTGCGCTGGATGAAGCGACCAGCATCGATCCGCGGGTTACGGGGGTTCCATCAACGAAGGGAGTGCTGTAACCGTGACGATCGCCATTGTGGATTACGGCATGGGCAACCTGCACAGCGTCAGCAAGGCCGTCGAACGTCTCGGCACCGAGGCGCTTGTGACGGGCGACCGCGAGGCCATTCTTGGGGCTGACGGCGTCATCCTGCCCGGCGTAGGCGCGTTCGGCGACGCGATGGAGCACCTGCGCGAGACCGGGCTCGACCGTGTAGTCCGGGAGGCCGCTGACGGCGGCAAGCCGCTGCTCGGCATCTGCCTCGGCATGCAGCTGCTATTCGGCAGCAGTGAAGAGCATGGCCGGCATGATGGGCTGAACATCTTGCCGGGTAAGGTGGTCCGTTTCCCGGACGGGGAACTGAAAGTACCGCACATGGGCTGGAACCGGTTGCAGTTCGTGCAAAAAGATAGCCCGCTCTTCGCCGGTCTTACGGAGGGCCATGTGTATTTTGTCCATTCGTATCATGTGCTGCCGGACGATCCAGCCGATCTGCTGGCGGTAACGGATTACGGCCGCCCGGTGACCGCGATCGTGGGCCAGGGGTCGGTATACGGCATGCAGTTTCATCCGGAGAAGAGCGGCGAGCTGGGCATGCAGCTGCTGCGCAGCTTTTTGAGGCTGACGGGAGCGAAGGTCTAGCACCTTCCTAACCCGGCGCGGAATAACAGGAAAGCGGGGAGAACGATGTCTTCATTTATCATTTATCCGGCCATCGATATTCGCGGAGGCAAGTGCGTGCGGCTGGTTCAGGGAGATTACAATCAGGAAACGGTATATAACGACAGCCCGCTTGAGGCTGCCAAGGCTTGGGAAGCACAGGGCGGTGCCTATATTCATTTGGTGGACCTGGACGGCGCCAAGGCAGGACGTCCGGTGAACGATGAGGTCATTGGGGCCATTGCTAAAGGCGTTCAAGTCCCTGTTCAGGTCGGAGGCGGACTGCGCACCCTGGACGATGTGAAGCGTCTGCTGGGCCTCGGCGTGAGCCGGGTCATTATCGGCACGGCGGCGATCGAGGACCGCGCCTTCACCGAAGCGGTGCTAGGCACCTACGGCGACCGTGTGGCGATCGGAATCGATGCGCGTAACGGTTATGTCGCGACCCGCGGCTGGCTGGAGACATCGGAGGTTAAGGCGGAGGATCTTGCTAAAGAGCTGGCGGCCAAAGGAGCGGAAACGTTCATCTTCACCGATATCTCCCGCGACGGCATGATGCAGGGGCCGAACATCGAGGCCATCGTGTCACTGGCCAAGGCCAGCGGACGCACCGTGATCGCTTCGGGCGGCGTGACGGTCACCGAGGACCTGCTGAACCTCAGCGGTCATCGCGGAGACGGCGTGGGCGGAGCCATCGTCGGAAAGGCGCTGTATACAGGCAGCGTTCAGCTCGCGGATGCGCTGCGGCGGATCGCTGAACAAGCATAAACGTGATAAAGAGAGCGGGAGCTCTCTTTTGCAGATCAAAGGGATGGCGTTAGGGGATCTATCGTATGAGCACGAAGAGAGAGGGAGCGAGGGCCCATGCTGACAAAACGAATCATTCCCTGCCTGGACGTTAAAGACGGCCGTGTGGTGAAGGGTGTTAATTTTGAAAATTTGCGGGATGCGGGTGATCCGGTGGAACTGGCAGCGCTGTATGACAAGGAAGGCGCGGATGAGCTGGTGTTCCTGGACATTTCGGCGTCAGTGGAAGGGCGCGCCACCATGGTGGAGGTCGTGCGGAAAACCGCAGGGGAAATCGCGATTCCATTCACCGTGGGCGGCGGTATTTCCCATGTCGATGACATGAAGCGGATTCTGCGCGCAGGTGCGGACAAAATCGGCATCAACACGGCGGCCGTCCTGAATCCCCAGCTTGTATCGGAAGGGGCGCGCCGTTTCGGTTCGCAGTGCATCGTCGTGGCCGTCGATGCCAAGTACAACGAGGCTTGGAGCGAGTGGGAGGTCTACACGCACGGCGGACGCAAAGCGACGGGCGTTCGGGCGCTAAACTGGGTGAAGCAAGCCGAAGCTCTCGGAGCGGGAGAGATTTTACTGACAAGCATGGATGCCGACGGTACGAAGGATGGTTTTGACCTCCCCCTGACTGCCGCCGTCGCGGACGCTGTCCGGATTCCGGTGATCGCTTCGGGGGGAGCGGGGACGAAAGGGCATTTTGCTGAAGTCTTCACGCAAGGGAAGGCCGACGCGGGGCTGGCAGCGACCATTTTTCACTACAAGGAAATATCGATACCGGAATTAAAGCAGGACTTAAAGCAAAAAGGGGTTGAAATCCGATGAGCAGCAACACACAGCAGTTCTCTCTGGAGCAAGTGCAGGGACAAATCCGTTATGACGAGGCCGGCCTCGTACCCGCCATTATTCAGGACGCCACGACGCGTAAAGTGCTGATGATGGCTTATATGAACGAAGAATCGCTCAAGCGGTCGATCGAAACCGGGGAAACTTGGTTCTGGAGCCGTTCGCGGCAGGAGCTGTGGAACAAGGGGGCGACGTCGGGCAACACCCAGCGCATTGTGTCCGCCAGCTATGACTGCGATGGGGATACGCTGCTGTTCCTGGTACATCCGAAGGGTCCGGCGTGCCATACCGGCGAGGAAACATGCTTTTACCGCGGTATTGCCGTTCCGGGACAGGAGCAATCGGTCGGCGGTGTCGACGCAGAAGGCGAAGGAAGACACCGCTTTGCGGTGCTGGAGGAGCTCGAGCAGGTGATCGCGGAACGCGAGAAGGAGCGTCCGGAAGGCGCGTATACGACCTATCTCTTTGACAAAGGCGTCGATAAAATTCTGAAAAAGGTCGGCGAGGAAACCGCAGAGACGATTATCGCGGCCAAAAACAAGGACAACGACGAGCTGCGCCTGGAGGTCAGCGACCTGATCTATCACCTTCTGGTGCTGCTGCAGGAACGCAAGCTGCCCCTGGACGACATTATGGCCGAACTGGACCGCCGTCACGAGCGTCCCCGCCGGGATTAGGGGGAAGCCGCCATGTACATCGATTACCATACCCACCATGTCCGGTGCGGTCACGCGGTAGGTGAGCTCGAGGAATATGTGCGCCGAGCGGTCGAAATCGGGCTGGGGCAGATCGGTTTATCCGACCATATGCCTTTGCTTCATGTGGACCCGGCTTCGTATTATCCGGAGATGGCGATGCCGATGGAGGAGCTTCCGCGTTACGTAGAGGAGTGCCTGTCCTTGAAGGAGCGCTACCGCGGGCAAATCGACATTCGTGTCGGCCTGGAGGGTGACTATATTGAGGGCTATGAGGCCGAAATCGAGAAGATCGTGAACGCGTACCCTTGGGACTACATCATTGGTTCGGTGCACTTTTTGGGCGAATGGGACATTACGGATCATCGTCAGGTGCATGGCTGGGAAGGCAAGGATGTCCTGAAGGTATACGAAACATATTATGATGCGGTGAAAAAGGCGGCTGCTACCGGCTTCTACGACATCATGGGCCATCTGGACGTGATCAAGCGGTTCGGGTACCATCCAGGTCCCGAGGCCGCAAGCCAAGTGGAAGCGCTGGAAGACGCCGCTCTTGCCGCTGTCGCGGCTAGCGGGGTGGCGATGGAACTGAATGCGTCGGGCTTGTCCAAGCCGTGCGCGGAAATGTTCCCTTCCCGGCGCATGCTGGAGGAGGCGCATCGGCTGGGCATTCCGCTCACGGTGGGCTCGGACGCTCATGATCCGCTCAAGCTGGGCGAAAACCTGGAAGCCGCCCGGAAAACGCTCTGGGAGGTTGGCTTCCGCGAACTCGCTGTTTTCGAAGGGCGGAAGCGGAGCCGGATTCCGTTGGAGGTATAAGCAGCCTTGTAAGCGTGCGGTCTGCTGCGGGCTTAGGGCTGGTTGAAGTGGCGCCGATGGCAGGGACGGAAACATTTTTTCCGCCGGACCCATCGGCGCGATTTCATTCCTGGAGCGAACCGATGTATAATCTAAGTATAGAAGACGGGTTATCAGGAGGGTCGTATGCAACATAAGCTGCGTATTTTTTCTGGATCATCGAATCCTGTTCTGACTGAAAAAATTTGCGACATGCTGGGTGCGGAGCTGGGCAGCGTCAAACTTTCCCGCTTCAAAAGCGGGGAGATCTACGTTAACTATGAGGAAAGCATCCGAAATTGCGACGTCTTCCTCGTGCAGTCCCTGTCCCATCCCATTAATGAACTGTTCGTCGAGCTGCTGGTCATGATTGACGCGGCCAAGAGAGCCTCGGCCCGGACGGTGAATATTATCGTTCCTTACTACGGGTATGCCCGCCAGGAACGCAAATCCGCGCCGCGCGAACCGATTACGGCCAAAATGGTTGCCGACGTGCTGACGACGGCCGGGGCGAACCGGGTCATCACCGTCGATTTGCATGCGCCTGCCATTCAGGGCTTTTTTAATATTCCCGTCGACCATCTCACGGCGCTGGACCTCATCAGCGATCATTTGAAATCGCTTCAAATCGACCGGCCGGTCATCGTGTCGCCGGACGCCGGAAGGGCGTCCACCGCGGAGAAGCTGGCGAATCATCTCGATTCCCCGTTTGCGATCATGATTAAGAAAAGACCGGCGCATAACGAATCCGTCATTACGCATGTCATCGGCGACGTGAAGGGACGGACGCCGATCATTATCGAGGACCTGATCGATACGGGAACGACGATCGTCAACGTGGTGGAAGGTCTGAAGGAACGGGGAGCGTCCGAGGCCATTGTATGCGCCACGCACGGCCTGTTCTCGGGCGACGCGCTGCAGCGGCTCGATCATCCCCACATCCGGCAGATCGTGGTGACCGATTCGATCGCCATCCCGGAAGCGCGTCCGGAGAAGCTGCATCTTCTGACGATTGCGCCGATGCTCGCGCGGGCTACACGGATTATTATCGAGGGCGGCTCGATCGCCACTTTATTCAAGGACGCCGGGGTATAGCTGCCCCGGGGTCTTTTTGCGCTTGCGCGGGGGATATACGCGTTCTGTCTTCAATGGATATACGTCGATTTACATTTTTCTTTAGATTATAGAATAATACATTTTCAGCGGAGCTGAACCACTCTATAATCGCAAGAGAAATTTCCGCTAAATGCGGTCTGGCTTCTTAGAAAATGCTTCGATATACAATTCTCTTTAGATATAAGAAAGTATAAGCTTCGGAGATGCTGGCTCCCTTATATCGCAAGAAAAGTTACCTATAAACGCGGTCTGTCTTCAATGAATTTACGTCGACGTACACTTTTCTTAAGATATAAGAAAGGATTAGCTTCGAAGAAACGGGCTCCC
>NZ_NQMO01000023.1 GCF_002257645.1 Paenibacillus sp. XY044
AAGGATCCGACCTGCATCACGGAACAGCTGATGACAACTAACGGGAAACATTAGTTCAATAAAGGAGCAATTTGCCTGTGGCACTTACTCCTTTTTTCGTTAAGCTAACGGGCAGGATAACGCAAAAAAGACGCACCGCTAATCAGTGAGTCTTTTTGAACTAACGGTTGAAGAACTAGCCTGCATTGAAGACGTTAGTCTAAATGCATTTGGTGGACGCTATTAACATATAGAATAACTTATAAATGCCCCCTATTAACCAATTTAGATTGGCTGATTGGAGGCATTCATTTTTTACTATATTTCATTAACCGTTAGGCTAACGGGTACGAAAGAGCTCAATGAGCAAAGAGTCTATATTCCGTCTTAAATGTTTAAATCACTTTAATTCAATAAATGTTGAGTCACTGGTAGTTGAGGACTTTTTGTCCATGACGGTATAACACATGTTATGGTTCTAAAAAGCACCCAAATGGGGAACGTTCTTAGCATCAAAGAAAAAGTGCTCACGGAAATTAAAAACATCTTACGAAATTATAAATTGGTTTTTGTATTAAAATAAGGTTCAACAAATTTCCAGGTACGCTCAAAATCGTCTTGCGTGTCCTCATCCCAAAACTCAGCGAACTTTGGGTGATGAAAACGCGAAAACAAGCCTATCAAAGACAGTTTTTCTTGGCGGTCAGTCATACCAGAAACGGCCCCGAGGCTGTCAATCAGGTCGTTCATGTGTCTTTCAACGAGCTCAGGTTTAGTACTTAAATACTCTGTATAGAGCTTGAACATGATAGGTTCAGCCTTGTAAGCGGCGTGTTTATTGCTCGCGAGCGTCCAAAACCAGTTGTGAATCGTCTCGGATTGCGACTTTTTCGGGTCAACTTTGTACGGGAAAAGGTCAGCCAGCATAGTATCAAGCCAGTTAAAAGCGAGCAATTCCCAGAGATCTGTTTTATTCTTGAAATGCTTGTACAGTGCGGGTTGAGAGATATTTACGGCTGCTGCTATATCCGTCAAACTCACGTTTCCATAGCCTTTTTCTAACAGCAGTTCCTGCGCTTTTTCTAAAATTTTTCCCTTGATATTCATGCTTTGATTTTATCACAAGTTATAATTGTTGACAAATATAACTCCGATAGTTTATTATTCTGTCCATCAAGTAGTTATAAAATTTATAAAATATAACTTGATAAAGGAGAAATAAATTTATGAAAGCACTCATCACAGGTGCAAATAAAGGCATTGGCTTTGCTATTGCAGAAGCTCTCGGAAAATCAGGCGTTGGAATTTTGGTTGGCGCACGCAGCGAAAGTCATGGCCAAGAAGCAGTTAAAAAGTTGTTAGCACAAGGTATTACAGCAAGTTTTGTCAAAATTGATTTGAACAATTTTGACACGATTCACAACGCTGCAGAAGAAATCGATCAGCTTGATTTGCTTATCAATAATGCGGGAATTCCTGACAGTCACAAGGCTGATCGCCCCGGTCTTGACACTAAAAAAACAACGTTTGACTACACGACCGACGACCTCCGTGAGACACTGGAAGTCAATTTCCTCGGGACGCACGAGATTATTAGAAGTTTCCTGCCGAAACTCGCTGAAAATGGAAAAATCGTGAACATCACGATACCGATTCAGCCGACTAATTTCTGGCATCCGCTCGCTTATCAGACCAGTAAGGCCGCACAAAATGTGATGGCGATGAATTACGCACTTGAGTTCAAAAATACGGGCAGCAGCAAACAGATTTTTGGCGTCATGCCTGGCGGTGTGGCAACGGATCTCAACGGACTGACCGCTGGCGCCTTTGATGGCTACATCAAATCAGCTGAAGAAGCAGGTGAGCTCATCGCGAAACTCGCGCTTGACACGGAAAACCACAACGGTCAGATGATTCAACATGACGGAAAAATCGTTACAGATTACGAAGTACAAATACACTGATAACTGATCAAATCCAGTCAGAATATGGTATATCAATAAATTTATGTTTCTTTTAAAAGAAGGCAAATTTGTTTTCGAATCGGAACAACCAACAATATTTTTATGGGTCAATCGCATTAATGGATTCTTTGTTATTATTGGTTGGTTTTTGTTATTCAACTAATGGGAAACGATAGTTGAATGGGGGCAACGGCAGTCAAAGACAATTGGTCTGCCGTTGTTTCACTTTTATGTCAGTCTAATACTAATTTTTCGAAGTCTGGAGATTTTCAATCTCATAAACCGCATTAAATCGCCTTTCTCGGTCTAAAACTGTACTTTCACGGGACAGACGGAAGAAAACGTGTTGTAGTGGCTATACGCGCTACCTAATCGATACTGGTCCGATACAGCAGGGGCGAGAAATTAAAATCCTGGTAGTCTCCTCGAGGCCTATAGGTTTTCACTTGAAAAGCAATGAGTCAGGAATCGGTTTTTCAATCTCCGCAGATGACGAGAATTTGATTGTCGAAGGACAAGAACATGGTCCCATTGAAAGTCACTATTTTAGCGGCTTTTTTGTTTTATCGGTACAAGTTCTTGTCCAGAGCCAAGGACAAGAACTTGTACCGATGCCGAAAAGGACAAGAATATAAGCCGATTACCGATTAGATAAGCATTGAACGATTAATTAAATTTATTAAGCTAACAGGCAGGGGAGTTTATTGATTTCGCGAATACTCTACATATGAAGTTATTTACGAAGTTCGTAGATAAGACGTTAGCCGAAAGAAGTTCTTAGTTTAGGAGGAGTCTATATGATATTAGAAAAAGTTATAAATAGAATTGAAATACAAAGTGAATATAAGGATTTTGTTGATAAGTATAAAGATAATATACTTACCGAATTTAAAGGTAAGATCCATAGCATTTATATGTGTGGCTCGATTCCAAAAGGAACTGCTAAACCTTTTAAGTCAGATGCAGACTTTACTATTGTATGTGTAAATCCCAAAGATATTGATTACGAAAGATTGTCAAATATTAAAGACAGGCTTTTAGAAGAATATCCAGTAGTATCTAAGATTGATACGACAATTTGCTCGATTGACGATGTATTAAGTAAACCAAATGAGTGGGGTTTTTGGGTTAAGATCATTTGTGTTTGCATATATGGTGATGACGTTGGTGAAAAAGTACCACCGATAATTATTTCTCCAGAGTTCATTTTAGACTTAAATACAGAGACCAAGAAGGAAGTAGATCGTAGACATAGTTTACTTTCTAATGCTAGTGATAACACAATGAAAACTAGATTAATTAAAGGTTACTCTAAGAGATTAATTCGTGCATTATACTCTTTGGTTTTAGAAGATACAGGTGTATGGCAAGATGACATTATTAAGATGAAGAATGCCATATTAAACTATTCTGAGATTGACTCCGCTTTAGTTGATTATCTGTATGCTTGTTACTTGGATAGTAATGTACTTGTTGAAGAGTTTCTGGGAATTGCAGATGAAGTATATAGCTATTTTGAGAACGCCTTAAATGCAATGGCTGCTTCCAGAACTTCCTTCGGCTAACACCATATTGACGCTCCTGATTACTCTGAGAAGCGAGTGACCACATCCAGCCCCCTAAGCCAAGGAAAAGGAATCGGAAAACTGCTGGGAAAGCATACTGTTCAAAATGCAACTGAATTGGGGTTTAAAACAATTGAAGTTGGTACCGGAAATTCTGGTGTGGGGCAACTTGCTCTTTATCAGAAATGTTGTCGAGGGACAAGAACATGGTCCCAATGAAAGCCGCTATTTTAACGGTTTTTTGTTTATCGGTACAAGTTCTTGTCCCGAAGAAAGGACAAGAACTTGTACCGATTGCCGTAAAGGACAAGAACATAATCCGATTACCGATTAGATAAGCATCAAACTACATTTCACTACACTAATTCATTAAGCTAACGGGCAGGATAGTTCAAGCATTTTTTGAAAGGATTTATAAATATTTCAGCGAAATAAGATAAATAACATTTTTGTAAATAGGGAGGTCCGTAAATGTCTGACTTTTGGAAGCCAAAAGGATATTCAAGTGTCTCACCCTATTTAGTGGTGCCGAATGCACAGAGTGTAATTAATTTTTTGCAGGAAGCTTTCGGTGCAACCGAACTAAGACGTTTTTATAGACCTGATGGTTCTTTTATGCATGTCGAACTGCAAATTGAGGATACGGTTGTAATGCTTGGGGATGCCACAAATAATTGGTGCGCAACTGTTGCTCAATTACATATTTATGTACAGGATGTTATAAGAGTTCATCAGCTGGCAGTTCATGCAGGTGGCACATCAATCTTGGAACCAACTCGCAAAGAAGGAGATCCTGATCGACGTGCAGGGGTAAAGGATCCTGCTGGAAACACGTGGTGGATTGCAACACAAGAGGTTTAGCACTCAAGTTAGTTGTAACCTAAACATAAAAATCAATGAAACTTGTAACTCGTTACACTAACGGGGAACGATAGTTGAATAACCGACAAGGATGAAAGCTGTCGGTGCTGATCGGCATATTCGTTAAGCTAACGGGCAGGTTTGTGCAAGAAATATGAGGAGTTTGTATGAAA
Organism: Paenibacillus sp. XY044; assembly: GCF_002257645.1. GTDB lineage: Bacteria > Bacillota > Bacilli > Paenibacillales > Paenibacillaceae > Paenibacillus_AQ. Next base: position 4,543 of record NZ_NQMO01000023.1, read on the forward strand.
ATTAGGGCGTATTTGTCGAGGGACAAGAACATGGTCCCAATGAAAGCCGCTATTTTAGCGGTTTTTTGTTTATCGGTACAAGTTGTTGTCCCGAAGAAAAGACAAGAACTTGTACCGATTGCCGTAAAGGACAAGAACAATAATCCGATTACCGATTAGATAAGCATCAAACTACATTTCACTGCACTAATTCATTAAGCTAACGGGCAGGATAACGTAACTATTACAATAATTATTACGTCCTTATTATTAGAACGATTTGCAAAACAGTGCTCCATGGTTCATGAAGGGGGAATTCACAGTAGTCACGAAACTTTGGATTGGCAGGAAGTTGATATCCTGTGTACTCATGGCAGCAATTCTTTCGATTATTCTATTTAGATTTCATGGTTATGCCACGTTTTCAATCTATTTTTTGTACACTGCGATCGGTTACTTAATAATTGGATTGCCTTGCTCTGTTATTTCAGACATTATTGTCTCAAATGTGAAAAGGAAAATACTCGGAATGTTAGTCGGATTAAGTTTACATCTCCTGTGTGCGGAAATTGTTGTATATTTGTATCCCGAATTTAAGTATGCCGGTGTGTTGGGTTATTCGGTTTTCATTGCCTCAGTAGGCATATGGTTGGTTGATACTATTTTCAAACAAATTCAGTTCCCAGCTAACCGGACATAATAGCTCAATCATGACACGACGGCAGCCGGCCAAAATAATCGGCTGCCGTCGTTATTTGGATCAATACACCTTGAGATTTTTGTATTTCTGTATAAGAGATAAAAAATCGGAGGGTTGGGAAATGATGAAGGCAATCATAGTCATTTTCGTGTTTTTGCTTGCAGGATGTAGTTCGGGTGACACAAGTAAAATTATCACTGATTCCATAACAAGTCCAATGATTAAGACTGGCATCTTTAACTGATAAAGATAAGAAGCCAGCTGATCTACTTTGACCGGCTGGCTTTATTCAACTAAAGGGAAGGATGTTTAATGCGATATCGAAATATTTCAATTGAAGGAATGGAATGAAGGGAAGTACAGAGTTGAAGGAGGGTGCCGTCTGCAGGCAGCTTTGATTTCATTGTTATGGTATAATTCAGAAAGCGAAACACAACGCCTATTGGAGGACGATATGGCAATGGAATTCGGTACTGTAGAGTATTTTAAAAACAAAATCCTTATAGAAAACGAACATCGTTATCAAAGGGTTTTAGTTACAGCGTATACAAGAACCGTATTGGAGCAAGATATATCTGATTCCCTCAAGATAGAACAGTTAAATAATTTGATGGCTGCTTGGGATGAACTGGGAGGAACTTAGGGGTAAGAGGGTGAAAAAATGAATTTTTATTTAGATGATTTTGATCAAAAAGCCATTAGAATTGCTTTAGTTAGCCAAATTCAAAAATATGAGGACATTTTCTCAAATTCTACTAATGAGAGCGAAAAGGAATATTGGGCACGTGAATTAGAAAGGTCTAAAAATGCTTTCAAAAAAATCAGCGGCGGCGAGACAATTGAGGAATACCGTAGAACTAGTGAAGAATCGAAAAAATAGGTAGTACACTAAATAAAAATTTGTTTGTAATTGTCGGGGGACAAGAACAAAGTCCCATTGAAAGTCGCTATTATAGCGGCTTTTTTTGTTTTATCGGTACAAGTTCTTGTCCCGGGTCGAGGACAAGTACTTGTACCGATTGCCGAAAAGGACAAGAACATGAGCCGATTACCGATTAGATTAACCATTTAAATATGTTTCCAATGCAATTTTCATTAAGCTAACGGGCAGGTTAGTTTAATGAGAACTCAATTAAATATTTGTCATAAAGCATACTTCTCGACATTTCAAAAGTAAAGGACACGAGAGTTAAGGAACGTTGGATATACAAGCCCACTGCTTTAATTCAATTAGTATTCAAAGAAACTAAATAACCAGTCGCTGATTGATTATCGACGACTGGCCGCTTTGATAAAAAAACAACAAGAATGTTAAAATTTCTGCGTAAAATCCATCCGCCAATGATTATAGGAATAATATAAATACTGGGATAATACCCCACAACATCTAGTTGAAGATTAGCCACGATGAACTGTACGACAAGAAGGGCGAAACTTGAAATTGCGATATTTATCAGAACTATTAAAAAGTGGCATTCTTCGACTTTATCGTTGATTGCCGTCTTTCTTTTACATTACAAATGCAGGTTAAAGTGTTATAGAAGTGTAACTCGTTATAATTATCCTCTATCTATGAAAAAAGACCTCTCTCCAAACCGACTCCTACCCACTCTTCCAATTTCTATGCTTTAATAAAATGAGCAGTAAAAACAAGAAATGTTGAAAGTGGGATTCTATGAAGCGTCTAACGATTGGCCTGTTCGCCCATGTGGATGCAGGTAAAACAACTTTTGCGGAACAGCTGCTGTACCATACGAACACGATCCGGTCGCGAGGGCGGGTGGATCATCAGGATGCGTTTCTGGACAGCCACGACATCGAGCGGGCAAGAGGCATTACGGTGTTCGCAGATCAGGCGGTGATAGAATATAAAGGAGACAGCTACTATTTAATAGACACGCCCGGACACGTCGATTTCTCCCCGGAGATGGAGCGGGCGATTCAGGTCATTGATTATGCCATTCTGATTGTAAGCGCAGTTGAAGGTGTCCAGGGCCATACTGAGACAGTCTGGCAGCTGCTGCGCAAGCATCGGGTTCCAACGTTTTTCTTTATCAACAAGACGGATCGGAGCGGAGCGGATGCAGGCAGAACCGAGGCGGATATCCGTCAGCAGTTGACAGGGGAAGTATATTGCATTACACAGGGGTTCGCTGACGGCATAATCGGTGAGCCGCTGCGTGAGGCCATGGCGGAGCGGGACGAAGCTTTGCTGGAAGCATTTCTGGAGGGGAAAGGTGATTCTGGCTTCTGGCTGGAGGCCTTGCAGAGGATGATAGCGGCGGGCCTTCTCTTCCCCTGTGCTTACGGCTCTGCGCTTCAGGACACAGGCGTCATTGAATTTCTGGATCAGCTGCATCTGCTGACGACAACCACTTATGACGAGGATGCTTTGTTCCAGGGGCGGGTTTATAAAATTCGGCACGATGCAGGCGGAGTGAGACTCACGTTCATTAAGGCACTGGGTGGTCGGATGAAGGTAAGAGAACAGCTTAGTTATGAGAGCGGCGGGGTTCAATATGAGGAAAAAATTACGCGGCTCTTCTTGTTTAACGGCCTCAAGTCACAGCCGGTGGAACAAGTTGAAGCCGGTGATTTGTTTGCGGTTGCCGGATTGTCCGCCGCCGAGACCGGACAAGGCCTGGGGTCGATATCAGACAAGTTAGCTTACGACTCGGAGCCGACGTTACAATCGAAGGTATTATTCGACAATTCGATATATGTACAGAAGGTACTCGGTGCTTTTCGCACGCTGGAGGCGGAAGAGCCGTCTCTGAACGTCGTTTGGGATGAGAAATTGCAGGAGATTTCTATCCGCGTCATGGGATTGATACAACTGGAAGTGCTGGAGCAGCTTGTTAGAGAGCGGTTTGGTTTTGCTATCTCTTTTGGACAACCGGAAATCTTGTATAAGGAAACGATTAAATCGGCTGTGAAAGGGTACGGCCACTTCGAACCGCTCAGACATTATGCGGAAGTGCATCTGCTGATTGAACCGGGAGAAAGGGGCAACGGAATCACGTTCGATAGCAGATGTCATGCCGATGATCTGAATGTCAGCTATCAGAATTTGATTCGGAATCACCTCTACGAACGGGAGCACCACGGACTGCTGATCGGCATGCCGGTCACCGACGTGAACATCACCTTGCTGAGGGGGCGCGCGCATAAAGAACATACCCATGGCGGCGATTTTCGTGAGGCTACCTTTCGAGCACTACGGCAGGGTCTGGAGAAGGCCGACAACGTGTTGTTGGAGCCCTATTACGATTTCAAAATCAAAGTCGCTATCGATGAAATGGGCAAGGTGCTGTCCGATATTCAGCGTGCTTCAGGTATTTTTAATCCACCGGAGACAGTCGGAACGCAAGCGGTGGTCACGGGCAGGGTGCCCGTGTCGACTTTCATGAACTACAGTGCCGAATTTGCATCCTTTACGCATGGACGAGGCAGCATCCGTTGCGTGTTCAGCGGCTACGACCGCTGCCATAATACGGAGGAAGTCATAGAGCGGATGGGCTACCGAAAAGGGGCAGACCCACTGTATACATCTTCCTCCATCTTTTGCGCCAAGGGGGCGGGTTTCTCGGTGCCATGGGATGAGGCGGAAGACAAGATGCACCTTGAATTAGAACCTTAAAACGATCTATTAGGAAGCAACTAAGAAATTATCGTAAGTAGTGAATTATTGCGACGGTCCGATCGATAGGCTCACCATACCGGGCCGAATGACAAGAGTGTGTTTTTGCGGTTCAGTCCGACGTTGCCGAGATCACGAAGGTTGTCTCCCGCTTCGTGAACGACGAAGTAGCCGTTCATGCCGAAACGGAACTCACCCGCATCTTATAAAGAACGTCGTATTGCATTTAATCATTAGGCTGCTACTCAAAAAAACAGCACGTTTTATACTTTATTGGATAATGAGAACTTACACTTCAAAAATGAAAAGCTAGTTGCAAAAATAATTACGTGATGCTCTAAAGATTAGAGTGCATTTTATTCAACTTAGGGGAAACGATAGCTTAATGAAGACCTTTGAAGGCAGCCGCCCCAAAAGCAAAAGCCGGCTGCCTTTCTTTAGGCGCATCGTATTGATCATTTTGGGTTGTTTAATAGTTTAGTAATACCTTTAGACTTAAAACGTTCTTTTGCATTACTATAAACGAAATCATTTTGCCAAACGAGCTAATGAGTGATTATACTAAATGTTCCGTATAGCTTCGATGCTTCAACTTCACTTTTTGTACATGGTATTGAAGATTTTGAAATGGATGATCTAGATATTATGATTCAGTGGGATTACTTTGAGATTGCCCACAAGTTATTTCAAAAATATAATCCTAGTCCAATAAATAAAGGCGGGTTTTGGCAATTCAACTTCTTTGTTGACGGAGTGGAAGTACATATTATGGAAGAAGCTGCCGGTGCTGATCGGCAGCTTCTTTACGTTAATGGGCAGGATAGTTCAAAAATTTTGCGAATACCCTCCAATGGGTATGTGACGGTGGACGGGAAAAACTTCATGCAGGCAGATCTCAACAACAAGGGGGCAGCTGATCTGACAATCTGTGCGGAGAACTGCTGTTCACGGCTATCCCACATACCCGATACGGCTGTTATCAATGCCCTGGTTATTCAATCCCTGGCGGATCCCGTAGTCGTAGGTTGCCATATCACACCTCCAATTTTGAGCATAAAAAAGAGCCCTTTGACGGGGCTCTTTTTGAATCAATCATTATTGCCGTACTTCAAACTGTATTCTAGTTCTGTAAGCTTACCTATTTGGTTCTCGAGCTCTTGCTTCATTGTAGTTAATTCGACCATTTGAACATCGGCACTGATTCCCTGTGCTTTTCTCTCATCCACCTTTTTCTGGATGTCTTCAATTTTTTGCTTGATCGATTCAATATCTGCTTTTTTACTTGCGATTTTATTCTGCAGATCAGTAATTTGTGCAGAATTATCATCAACAACTTTTTCATTTGTCAGATCAGAGCTCAAAGCGATCCCTCCACTGCTTGCACTATCAACTTTCCCACCAAAGCCATTCGTCAGCTCACGTACTGGAGCAAAGCTTTTACCCTTAATGATGATTGCGTCGCCAACAACTTTGCCGTTTAATGTTACAGGGGCTTCTCCATCTACTTTTTTACCGATAAAGGATAATCCGTCACCGAAGGCTTGAGCAGAAACCATAAACAATGCACCAGCAATAAAGCCTATTATTATCTTTTTCATACACTCACCTCAGAAGCTATTTACTTTCAGTATAGCAACCAAAATAAGGAAGTGTAAATGCTCATTATTTCATAACAAAGTCGTCTTATGAATGGCCTGTCCCGTTATGCTTTAGGAAACTCCACCCCTGAACATAAACACCCTGCCCTGAAAATAGTTCAATCCTGCCCTGAGTTGATAAATTTATGTGCGCTACGTTGCTAGTT
>NZ_NQMO01000024.1 GCF_002257645.1 Paenibacillus sp. XY044
TGATATTATCCCCTTCGAGTAGACAAGTGCTAAGAAAGCGCACTAAAGTTTACTTGGAGGGGATTTTTCATGGGCGAAATTCGGAAGACATATTCCGTTGAGTTTAAGCAAAAGGCAGTTCAGATGTACTTGCATAAAGGTATGGGATATAAAAGTGTAGCCAAAGAGCTAGGGATAACCCACAAATCTGTTCAGCGGTGGGTGAAATACTTTCAAGAGGAAGGAATACAAGGACTGGAAGAGAAGCGAGGAAAAGCTGGAGGTCCCTTGAAAGGAAGGCCTCGAACGCGTGAACAGAGCGTGGAGGCAGAGCTCCATCGTCTACGAGCAGAGAACGAATACTTAAAAAAGCTGTGGGCCTTGCAAAGGGGGGAGAAGGAGAAAGAAGGCGGCAGCAAGCCTTCCAAGTGATTCAAAGCATGTCTGCTCGTTATGCGGTCTCTTTGCTCTGCCATTTAGCTGGAGTCTCTCGAAGCGGCTACTACAAGTGGCAACGACAACAGGGACGATTAACTAAGCGGCAACAGGAGAATGAACAGCTCAAGACTAAAATCATGTCCTGTTGGAAACAAAGCCGTGGCATCTACGGTTACTTACGCATCGTTGTGTACCTTCGGAAAAAATACAGAATTTACGTTAATCACAAGCGCGTGTATCGACTGATGAAGGAGCTCGGCATACGTTCGGTGATTCGCAAGAAGAAACCGTATTTCGGCAAGAAGGAAGCTTACGTCATCTCAGAAAACATACTAAATCGCGAGTTTCATGCGGCACGTCCATTAGAGAAATGGGTGACAGATATTACGTATCTCCCCTTTGGTCAAAGCTTTTTATATCTCTCAACCATTTATGATCTATATAACAACGAGGTGATCGCCTACAAGATCAGTCCCCGTAATGACATTCGCCTGGTACTAGATACCGTAAAGAAAGCCATTCAAAAGCGAAAAACACGCGGAATACTGTTGCACAGTGATCGTGGTTTTCAGTACACATCCAAACCGTATCACCGGCTTCTAAAGCGCCATGGTATTAAGGTGAGCATGTCGCGCAAGGGTAATTGTCATGATAACGCATGTATGGAAAGCTTTTTCAGCCATTTCAAGAGCGAATCTTTACGGCTACACCACTACACAGACCAAAAGCAACTCGTAGATGAAATTCATCGTTATATTC
>NZ_NQMO01000025.1 GCF_002257645.1 Paenibacillus sp. XY044
CCGCCGAAGGTGGGGTAGATGATTGGGGTGAAGTCGTAACAAGGTAGCCGTATCGGAAGGTGCGGCTGGATCACCTCCTTTCTATGGAGAATCGTTTCCTGAAACGGAAACATTCAAATCTAAATCTAGCCAGGTCGGCTAGTTACTCACTCGTTGCTCAGTTTTGAGAGAGCAAACCTCTTTCAAAATGCGTTTGGTGGCGATAGCGGAGGGGTTCCACGCGTACCCATCCCGAACACGACCGTTAAGCCCTCCAGCGCCGATGGTACTTGGACCGAAGGGTCCTGGGAGAGTAGGACGTTGCCAAGCGCAAACCCTCATGGGTTTCAAATGAATAATTCCCATACACGTTATGGGCCCTTAGCTCAGTTGGTTAGAGCGCACCCCTGATAAGGGTGAGGTCGGTGGTTCGAGTCCACTAGGGCCCACCATATAAACTTCATTCAAGTGTAATTCGCTTTTTGGGGTTATTTATGGGGCTATAGCTCAGCTGGGAGAGCGCCTGCCTTGCAAGCAGGAGGTCAGCGGTTCGATCCCGCTTAGCTCCACCAATTAATTTGATCCTTGAAAACTAGATAACGAAACGAATCTGCGTTTTAGAAATATCCTTTTAGCTGCTTGTGTCTTCATTGTAAGACCAAGAAGTAAAAAGTAGCAGACGAGTATTTGGATTGGTGAGCGAATTTGGCTTTGCGCGCAGCGCAAAACAAGAGAGCGAAGCAAGTCAAATAGGAGTCGAATGGTTAAGCTACTAAGAGCACACGGAGGATGCCTAGGCGCTAGGAGCCGATGAAGGACGTGGCGAACAACGATACTGCCTCGGGGAGCTGTAAGCAAGCTTTGATCCGG
>NZ_NQMO01000026.1 GCF_002257645.1 Paenibacillus sp. XY044
GCCGACGGAATGACGATCGCCCACATCGTGTTGACCATGCCCAGCTGCTTGATCAAGAGGTACGTCGGCACCAGGCCGCCGCCGAAGAACATCGTGACCATGAACATGCCCATAAAGAAGTTGCGGCCGATAAAGTCCTTGCGGCTCAGCGCATAGGCCGCCGGCAGCGTGACAAGCAGGTTGATCGCGGTCCCGACCACGGTGTACAGAATCGTGTTGCCGTACCCCGTCCAGATGCTCGTGTTCTCGAACACCCGCTTGTAGCCGTCAAACGTAATGCCTTTCGGCCACAGCCACATCTCCCCCGACCCGACCAATTTCGGGTCACTGATGGAGGCGCTGACCATGTACACCAGCGGGTAGAACACGATTAGAAACGCCAGAAACACATACAGGTAATTGAAGGCGAGAAATACTTTATCCCGCCGGGTTTCTCTCACTCCGGTTAACATCGAATAGCCTCCTCTCTACCACAAACTGTTCTCGCTCGTACGGCGGACGATCTGATTGACGACGATGAGCAATACCGCATTGATGACCGAGTTGAACAGGCCGATGGCGGTCGAGAAGCTGTACTGCGCATCCACCAGACCCGAGCGGTAGACGAAGGTGGAAATGACGTCCGACGAGCTCATGTTGAGCGGGTTTTGCAGCAGCAAGATTTTCTCAAAGCCGACCCCGAGCAGGCTGCCCATGTTGAGGATGAGCAGAATGGTCATCGTCGGCAC
>NZ_NQMO01000002.1 GCF_002257645.1 Paenibacillus sp. XY044
AAGATGAGATTTCCCAGTATGTAAGACCCCTTGTAGACGACGAGGTAGATAGGTTGGAGGTGGAAGTGCAGCAATGCATGGAGCTGACCAATACTAATCGGTCGAGGGCTTATCCAAAATGACCCACCAAAGTGAAGAACAGCGCTGAAGCTGATTCCGAGTACTTTGGCGGGGACCCGATAATTCTTAGAGCGCAGATTCGTTTCGTATCTAGTTTTCAGGTGATCAAAACACTTGAATTAAATATTGTTCCCTGATAGCTCAGTTGGTAGAGCACTCGACTGTTAATCGAGTTGTCACAGGTTCGAGTCCTGTTCGGGGAGCCATTATGGAGAGGTGTCCGAGTTGGCCGAAGGAGCACGATTGGAAATCGTGTAGGCGCCAAAAGCGTCTCGAGGGTTCGAATCCCTCTCTCTCCGCCATTATAGTTTGGCCCGTTGGTCAAGGGGTTAAGACACCTCCCTTTCACGGAGGTAACATGGGTTCGAATCCCATACGGGTCACTTTCTTATCATTTAAGAAATAGTGCTTGATTTTTAAGTGGTTTTTCTGCTAAGATATTGAAAGTGTTTCTTATGGAGGCTTAGCTCAGCTGGGAGAGCATCTGCCTTACAAGCAGAGGGTCGGGGGTTCGATCCCCTCAGCCTCCACCATGATTTTCAAAAGAAAATAAATGATTTTTTAATGACGCGGGGTGGAGCAGTCCGGTAGCTCGTCGGGCTCATAACCCGAAGGTCGCAGGTTCAAATCCTGCCCCCGCAATTTATCTCCTTTCATACGGAGATACATAATTGGCCGTGGAACCGTGGTGTAGAGGCCTAACATGCCTGCCTGTCACGCAGGAGATCGCGGGTTCGAATCCCGTCGGTTCCGCCATTTATTTTCTTGAGAGATCGCAGCTTATTGCAATGATACTCTTAGTAGAAACAAAATTAGGCTCGGTAGCTCAGTCGGTAGAGCAGAGGACTGAAAATCCTCGTGTCGGCGGTTCGATTCCGTCCCGAGCCACCATGAATTATAACAAAGTCATAAAAGCCGGTGTAGCTCAATTGGTAGAGCAACTGACTTGTAATCAGTAGGTTGGGGGTTCAAGTCCTCTCGCCGGCACCATATGGAGGCTTAGCGAAGTGGCCAAACGCAGCAGACTGTAAATCTGTTCTCGTACGAGTTCGGTGGTTCGAATCCATCAGCCTCCACCAGTTTTATTATAGGGGCATAGTTTAAAGGTAGAACAGCGGTCTCCAAAACCGTTAGTGTGGGTTCAATTCCTGCTGCCCCTGCCAATCGAAGTACAGTTTCATATGAAGGCTTTGAATTATGGCGGTCGTGGCGAAGGGGTTAACGCACCGGATTGTGGCTCCGGCATTCGTGGGTTCAAGTCCCATCGATCGCCCCATAATTACAATGACAATCTTGTTGGGGATTAGCCAAGCGGTAAGGCAACGGACTTTGACTCCGTCATGCATAGGTTCGAATCCTATATCCCCAGCCAGTTTAAGCGGACGTGGCTCAGCGGTAGAGCATCGCCTTGCCAAGGCGAGGGTCGCGGGTTCGATTCCCGTCGTCCGCTCCATTTTATTTCGGCGCCATAGCCAAGTGGTAAGGCACAGCTCTGCAAAAGCTTTATCCCCAGTTCGAATCTGGGTGGCGCCTCCATCAACTTCATATGCGCCCTTAGCTCAGCTGGATAGAGCGTTTGACTACGAATCAAAAGGTCAGGAGTTCGAATCTCTTAGGGCGCGCCATTTTTTTAAAAAAACTGAATATGCCGGTGTGGCGGAATTGGCAGACGCGCGCGACTCAAAATCGTGAGGGAAACCGTGGGGGTTCGAGTCCCTTCACCGGCATCAGAGGAAAAAGCCTTGGAATGATATCCAAGGCTTTTTCTTGTATAAGATTAGATTGTAGCCCAACCAGTTGTTAACCCCGTTATCCACTATAATGCGCTTTTCCATCCAATCAGCCCTTTCCACTAGTAAGCCGTTCCATTAGCTTAATATTCTCTCCGCATGGTGGTACACAACGGCGTTGCAGAAGATCTTCTGATCGGTACTCCGTCTTTTTCTTCTATTACTCCATTTAAGGCTTCATTTAAATATTTTCCATCCCTTATTTTAAAGACACAATGTGATCCAGGGAGGCAGGATCGCTGTAAAGTACATATACAGATGACGTTTTTACCAGCTCCCGCCTTGGGCCCTCAAATGATTCCTAGCCCACAGAAATGCTTGGGAGAGCAAGCTTCTTATCTCAGTTTCCGTATCGTGTCGTCCTTGTGCTTTAAGCACGCTATTTAAGCTGCTTGTGAAAGAAGCACCTGTCGCGGCACATGCGGGAAGAAGCCTGATTCGTCTAAGGTCCGAGCCCTCCCCCGACTTAGGTCTAGGATCAAAAACCGTCTTCGGTCCGTTTTGGAAAACCCGGATTGAACCTAAAATAGAGTCATAAGGTTGATACAAACGAAAGGCGGTGACAATGCATGAGAACAAATAAAACTTCTGGTTGGGCGATCGTATTGATCGCAATCGGAGCTTTGATGCTCCTGGGCGTATTCGCTCCATTATTCGGCAAGCTGATCGGATTGATCTTCCCGATCCTGATGATCGTGCTCGGCTATTATGGAATTCGCAGAGGTAAGGTGGTCATCGGTACGATTATTCTCGCGTTCGGTGTCATGGGGCTTCTGGCGAAGCTGTCCTGGATCATCGGGCCGCTGCTGGGAATTGCCCTGGTAGTGTTCGGGATTATGCTGCTGAAAGGTAAGAATAAGACGTCGAAATGGATGTAAAGGTGACAAGGATTTACCTTCATTAAATACAGTCAAAACGAATAGGCGATCACAGCTAATAAGGAGGGAGCAAAACAGATGAGCGTATTTCGCAGGGTACGGGATATCACCGTAGCGACATTAAACGAACGTTTGGAACAAAGTCAGGACCCGGTACGGTTGATCGATCAGTTTTTGGCATCAACGCGTGACGATATTATGGAAGCCGAGAAGCTCGTTCAGCAGTATTCCGCTCACACGAGACAGCTGAAACAGCAAGTAGATCAGGCATCCAATATGAAAGAAAAGCGTGAGGAGCAGGCGCTGCTAGCTCTCAAGGCCGGCGAGGATCATCTAGCCAAGCTCGCGCTTCAGGAAAAAATCATTTATGAAGAAAAGCTCGAGCAATACGGCGGTCTGCTGGATACAACTCGCCAGTCGCTCACCGAGCTCGAAAATCAGCTGAACGATCTGAAATTGGAGTACCAAACCGTGTACAGCAAACGTCAATACTACGCGGCACGGATGGAAACCCTCAGACTTCAGCAGCGCATGAACCAGCGTATGGAAGGTTTTGGCGGCCAGGATGTTCCCAAGATGTTCAACCGTCTGGAAGACCGCATTTCGGACTGGGAGTTTGAAGCACGCAGCCTGCGCGACCTGCGCCGCGGCGGCCAGGAACTGTTTGAGCAGGCCAGCGGGACCGTATCGAGCGTGCTGGAAAGGGAGCTGGCCCGCCTGAAGGAAAAGCTGAACAACAGCGGAAAGGAGTAACGTCATGAGCAAGCTATACCGATCAACTCGCGATAAGATGGTTACCGGTTTATGCGGCGGTCTGTCCGATACACTGGGCATTGATTCCACGCTGCTGCGGATCCTGTTTTTGATCAGTATCCCGTTTACCGGCGGAACGACATTGTTCATCTACTTTATCGCGGCATTGGTCATCCCTAAAGAACCAACGACACCTTTTAATCCATATGGACCGGGTCCGGGGGTAGCTGGGGGCGGATACTACGGCAATAGTATGGGGTCCGGCAGCTACTACGGCAACGGTCAGCAAGGCAACGGTGCTTATGGTGCCCAATCCTTTGATCCAAGAGCCAAATACAACGGTGGTGGAGGCAGACCGGGCGGATACAGCTCGTCCGCATCCGACCTGGACGCCATGATGGAAGATATCGAGAAGAAAGCCATGAAGAAAGAGCTTGAAGAATTGAAAAAAAAATTATCTAAGTACGAGAAGGGAGAAGTGTAAAACATGGGAGTATTTAAAAGAATTAAGGATATGACAAAGGCGTCGGTGAACGAGGTATTGGATAAAGTTGAAGATCCGGTTGTGATGCTGAATCAGTATCTGCGCGATATGGAGGCAGAAATCCATGACGCGGAAGTCACGGTAGCCAAACAAATGGCCAACGAACGCCGCATGAAGCAGCGTGTGGAAGAAGCGGTGAAGATGGCCGGCCAACGCGAGGCTCAAGCCGAGCTGGCTCTCCGTAACGGTCAAGAGGAAGTAGCGCGCAAGCTGCTCGAGGAAAAGATTTATTTTGACCAAAAACTGACCGAGTACCAAGAACTGCACGCTCAATCCGAAGCGCAAGCCAAAGAACTGGTGCAGCAGCTCCATGACATGAAAGACGAGTTCTACAAAATGCGCAACAAGCGTAATGAACTCGTAGCCCGTGCACAAATGGCGAAGGCCAAAAAGCAAATGTCTCAAATCAGCAGCCTGCATACGATCGAAAGCGGCAGCGCATCCCTCGGATTCCACCGCATGGAAGAGAAAATCATGCAACTGGAAGCTGAAGCTGATGTGATGCGTGCCCCTTACCGTCCCGAAGCAGCCGCTTTCACCAGCCCGGTCGATGCGGAGAAGCAGCTGAAGGTGGAAGAACAGCTCAGTGCGCTGAAAAGCAAATTGAACCCGCCGGCTGCCGCTCCTACCAAATCGAATAAAGAATAAGTATTCAATTCTTCGGACAATATGATATGCTAGGAAGAATGGAATAAGGGCGCGAGACCTCATTCACATCTTCCTGGAACCCGGTGAAGCCATAAGGAGTGTGCCCGTCACAACCCTATGGCTTTTCCGATCTTACTTTTCCGATAAATCTAGACATCATAAGGAGGTGCGGCATGGAAAAAAGAAATCGCATCATTGCGCTGATTCTCATCGGAATCGGTCTCCTCATGCTCTTCGGCAGGTGGGTCGGCTTTTTCACCATCGTCGCCCTCTTATTCATTTTTATGGGAATTTATACGATTCGCGGCGGAAAAGTGAAGAGAGGATACCGGCTCGTAGCGGTGGGCGCCATCCTGCTGTTGATCGATCATTTGCTGATCGTGCTGGGCATTGCGCTGATCTCCCTGGGATGGTTTTTTGTGAAAGCAAGAAAGGTACAGAACAGGGACGGATACTTGCAGAAGCAGGGATTTTCAGGCCATTACAATTGGGACCAGGCCCCCTGGGTCATGAGAAGCCAAAGCGTCTGGCATGTCATCAATGAAGCCGATCTGGATTTGTCGCTCGCAATCCCCGAAGAACACCGTACGGTCATGATGTTTCAAGGGATCATGGGGGATACGGACATCAAAATTCCGGAGTACTACGGGGTGGAGCTTGAAGTTTTCGTCCTGTTCGGATCGATCGATTTCAGAGGGCACCGGGATAACGGCTTGATGAACCGCCTAAACTGGAAGTCACCCAATTATGAGACCAGCGAGTACAAAGTTAAATTCCATATTTCTTACCTGGTAGGAGATGTTGATATTGATCTGTCATAGGAGGAGGGTTCCCTGATGAAAACCAGAAAACCGGCTAATATGGTCTCCCGGAGCATGGGCGAGGGGGCCCTTCTTTCTTTTATTATGCTTCTGATCATTTTTTACGTGTTGTATACATATGGTTATTTGGCCCCTTTTGATTCGTGGCAAAAAACGCTGCAGGCCGGTGCCACGCTTATCCTCGTGCCGATCGGTCTGGGAGCTATCTTTGGGTTCTATCAAAGCTACCGGGTTAAAATGAAGCTGGAGAGGCTCCGGGAAACGCTTCTCTCCTGGGAAAAGGGGAACGTCGCCCGCTCCGTGCCGGAGCTTGGGAGCGACGAGGTGGGGCGTCTTGGCGAGCAGCTTGGGCGTATCAGCAAAAAGTGGGAGGAGCAGGTGAACTCCCTTCAGCGCTTGTCCACGAACAACGCCCAGCTGGCCGAGCAGGCGCGGATCTCGGCGATCGTGGAGGAGCGGCAGCGGCTGGCGCGAGAGCTGCATGATGCGGTATCTCAGCAGCTGTTTGCGATATCGATGACAGCCACGGCCGTAGGGAGGACGCTCGAAAAGGATTTTGACAAGGCCCAGCGCCAGGTGGCGCTCATCGAAGAAATGGCCGCCGTGGCCCAGTCGGAAATGAGAGCGCTGCTGCTGCATCTCCGGCCGGTCTATTTGGAAGGCAAGCCGCTGGAGCAAGGCCTCGGCGAGCTGGTCAAAGAGCTTAAAGTGAAGGTCCCCATGGAAATCGTGTTTGAAATGGACAAAGGCATCCACCTCGTGAAAGGAATCGAAAATCATCTGTTCCGCATTATCCAAGAAGCGATGTCCAACACGCTCCGGCATGCCAAGGCGGATAAGATGGAAATCCGGATTCACCAAAAGAAAGACATGGTGTGGGTTATGCTGCGTGACGACGGCCAAGGATTTGAATTAAACGAGACAAAACAGGCCTCTTACGGCCTTTCCAATATGCAGGAACGCGTCAACGAAATCGGTGGATCGATCCAGTTTATTACGGCGCCCGGCAAAGGAACGCGAATCGAAATCACGGTGCCGATTGTATCCGAAGACAAAGCAGGGAGTGAGGATCTTGGAAATGGAAACACCCATGATTAAAGTGCTGCTCGTCGATGACCACGAGATGGTACGGATCGGCCTGGCGGCCGTGCTGGGGACCGAGGACGGCATAGAAGTCGTCGGCGAGGCAGGCAGCGGGGAGGAAGGTATCCGGCTTGCCCGGGAATACAAACCCGACGTCGTCCTGATGGACCTGGTGATGGAAGGCATGGACGGGATCGAGGCGACGCGGGAGCTGCTGAAGCTGTACCCGGACTGCAAGGTGATCGTGCTGACGAGCTATTTGGACGACGAGAAAATGTACCCGGTCATAGAGGCCGGTGCGTTCAGCTATCTGCTGAAGACGTCGCGCGCTAGCGAGATTGCCGACGCCATCCGCGCCGCGGCGCGCGGCCAGTCGGTGCTGGAATCGCAGGTCGCCTCCAAGATGATGAACCGGTTCCGCCATCCGGAGGTGGATGCCCCGGCGCACAAGGAGCTAACCGACCGCGAAATGGATGTACTCCGCCTATTGGCGCAGGGCAAGTCCAACCAGGAAATCGCCGATGACCTCATCATCGGAATCAAGACGGTCAAGTTCCATGTGACGAACATCCTGGCGAAGCTGGGCGTAGACGACCGCACGCAAGCGGCGATCTACGCCTATAAGAACGGTCTGGCGGAATAGTCAACATTATAGAGAAGCCCCTTAGGAAGCCATTGGCGAACAAGGGGCTTCTTTTTTTGTAAAGAGCGTAGCGGGTTATTTTGCACTCTAAGAGCCATATCGACTTCAGGCCGTTCTATGAGGAACCTCTGCTAGATCAAAAACAGCAGTCCCAGGGTAGCCAAACCCAGCGCCAAGCCGGCGCCGTAACCGAAGCCATATCCGTAAGGATAGAAGGCGCGGATACTGGCTTTTTGCGGGGCTTTGGCCACCGGACCCTTTACGCGATTTTTATGGCGACCCTTTACTTTGGCGCCGTGCAGTGTGGTGTTTTCAGGCCCGTTCAGAATAATATGGCCGTCTTTGCACTCGGTCAGCTTGCCGGTAAATACTCTGCCGTCATACATGCAGGCGGCGACCATTTTGCCGCAGTGCTGCCGAATATTTTCCTCCGTTAATGGGTAAATAGGGATCATGGAAGTGTGCGAACCTCCCTTGTCATTTTTATTAACCAGTGTATTCACGGCCTATGGACGCGGCTATGGTCATTCACCCAATTTCACCTATTCTCTTTTAAGAACGGGGTATAAATGCCACTGAAACGGACATCCTTTTAGTAGATTGATAGATTTCCTGGTGAAGGGATGTATGAGGGATGATGGCAGTCCGGAGATGGGCAGGTTTGGGTTTGGCGGTATGCATAGCGGCTTTGGTATGGATGGGGTATTTGTGGTACAGCGCGAATCTGACGTCGGCGCCGTCCCATCAGAATCCGGAAGAACTGCGCACCCTCTTGCAGCTGGGAAATGAAGTGGTGGACGTCCCGCAGCGTCTGGTTGTGAAGTGGCAGGGTGCCTGGGAAACCAAGGGCAATCAGGATCCTTATGAGGCGGCCGAGGAGCTGTCCCAATCACTGAATCTTCCGGGAGTGCAGCGGCTGACCGAAGGCGGCCACCTGACGTACCGGGTCGTGGATACGAAAAATGGCGTTAATGTGCGGTTCAACTGGCAGGAAATATCGGAGGACCGCAGTTATATTATTATTCAGCTAGAGGCGGCTGGTGACGAGCAGCTGAATGCTTTGAGCGAACTCCAGTCGGAATACGGGCAGGCGATGCGCAAAAACGGGATTGATGCTGAATGGAATGCGTCTTTGCAGGGAACGGTTAAAGGGGAGCAAAATGCCGGATCGACCATGAAAGCGGTAGAGGGTGGCATTTTCAGAAATCTGGACGCGACGAAGGCGGAATCCTATGAGGATGCGACCACGGTCAGCAACGCTTATGAGGTGCCGTCATTGCGATCCGGTATCCAAAGCGGCGGGAAGATTCTGAACATGCAGGTGGCAGTCCATGAGGATCAATCGACCGGCAGCAGCCGGGTGACGATCGGGCTTCCGGTCATTACAATTGAGTATTAAACCGGCCCAGAGCATCGACAAAAATTTTTGATTTGCCACAAAGTTAAACGGATAGCATCATGCTGATGAATATGCTAAAATGACATCAATCATTTTATGCCACATAGATTGAACTAAAGTTTTGCATTGAACTTCCTGTTATAACGGCCCAATAGTGGCCGCCTATAACATCATTTCTTTAGTTCATTCTATACAGCCAAATTATGGTGTAAAATCGGGATTTTGTAGAGACCAAAATACGACATAGAAAGAATGAGGAGCCATGACTGAAAATCAAAATCTTGAAGCACTCAAAACACCTGGTGCTGTATTTTTTATTTTCGGGGCAACCGGGGATTTGGCCAAACGCAAACTGTTTCCTGCCATTTATAGTTTGTATCGTGAAGGTAAATTAGCCGAGGATTTTGCGGTCATCGGCGTCGCGCGGCGTCCGCGTACCCAAGAGGAGTTCCGTGAGGACATATTCCAGTCGATTCAGGAATTTTGCCGTTACAAGACGGAGGACAACGATAATTGGAAGACGTTTGCGCAGCATTTTGAATATAAATCCCTCGATATCAACAACGTCGACGGATTCCGTGAATTAAACGAACAGACGGTGAAGCTTGAGAAGCAGTTCGGCATTCCGGGCAACCGCCTGTTCTACCTTGCTTTGGCACCCGAGCTGTTCGGGAGTGTATCGTTCAACCTGCAAAAGGGCGGCATGCTGGACGCCGAAGGCTGGAACCGCCTTGTCATTGAGAAGCCGTTCGGTTACGATCTGAAATCAGCCGAAGAACTGAACGAGCAAATTCGCCAGGTCTTTAAGGAAGAAGAAGTTTTCCGGATCGACCACTACCTGGGTAAGGAAATGGTGCAGAATATCGAAGTGATCCGCTTCGCCAACGCATTTTTCGAGCCGCTGTGGAACAACAAGCATATCTCCAATGTGCAGATTACGCTGAGCGAAACCGTCGGCGTTGAAGAGCGGGGGGGCTACTACGACCATGCCGGTGCGCTGCGCGATATGGGACAAAACCATATGCTGCAGATGCTGACGATGATCGCGATGGAGCCGCCAAGCCGCCTGCTGCCGGAGGACATCCGCGACGAGAAGGTAAAGGTGCTACGTTCGCTCCGCCCGTACGAATCAGTGGAAGAAGTGAAAAAGAACGTGATCCGCGGCCAATACATCAAGGGCTCTGCCCGCGGCAAAGACCTGCCGGCCTACCGGGAGGAGGACAAGGTCGATCCGAATTCCAATACGGAAACGTACTTTGCGGCGCGGCTGTTCGTGGATAACTTCCGTTGGGCGGGCGTACCGTTCTATATCCGGACCGGCAAACGCCTTCCGGTCAAAACGACGGAAATCGTCGTGGAATTCAAGAGCATGCCGAACAACGTTTATTTGGGCAAAAAATACAAGCTCGAACCGAACCTGCTGGTCATCCGGGTTAACCCGATGGAAGGCATCTATGTGAAGATCAATGCGAAAAAGCCGGGCTCCGAATCGGAGATCGAGCCGCTCGCCATGGACTTCTGCCAGAGCTGCATGGTCGGCATCAACTCGCCTGAAGCGTATGAGCGCCTGCTGCATGATGCAGCCCGCGGCGAATCGACGTACTTCACCCGCTGGGATGAAGTGGCTTCGGCCTGGTCCTTCGTCGATAAAATCGCCGAGGCCTGGGCGGAAAATCAGGGCGACATCGCCTATTATCCTGCCGGGTCTTGGGGGCCGAAGGAAACGGACGAACTGTTGGAAGCGGACGGCTTCCACTGGTGGCCGGTGAACGGTCAGGAAGAGGACAACGTCGTGTGGCAGATTGGCAAATAAAACCGATGGACCGGCACTTGGCCGTATGTTTCACTAAAGACATAGCCTGAAATGAATTCATCCTCATGCAGCCTCTGCATGGGGGTGATTTGCGTAGAGAATGTGATACAATAATAGACATGACTTTAGTGATGAAGGGAATAGTGAAATGAGCAAAGCGATAGATGATACGCTGCAGCAGGAAGTGGATAAGCGCCGGACGTTTGCGATTATCTCCCACCCGGACGCAGGGAAAACGACATTAACGGAGAAGCTGCTCCTGTTTGGCGGCGCGATCCGGCTCGCCGGTACGGTCAAAGCGCGCAAAGCAAGCAAGCACGCGACCAGTGACTGGATGGAAATCGAGAAGCAGCGGGGGATCTCGGTTACTTCGTCGGTGATGCAGTTCGATTATAACGGGCATCGGATCAACATTTTGGACACCCCAGGTCACCAGGACTTCAGTGAAGATACGTACCGTACGCTGACTGCCGCTGATGCCGCGGTCATGCTGATCGACGTGGCCAAAGGGGTCGAGGCCCAAACGATCAAGCTGTTCCAGGTGTGCGCGAAGCGGGGCATTCCGATATTTACGTTTATCAACAAGCTCGACCGGGAAGGCCGGAGCCCGTTCGACCTGATGGAGGAGCTGGAGCAGGTGCTGGGCATCCGCTCCGTGCCGATGAACTGGCCGATCGGGACCGGGCGCGAACTGTGCGGCGTCTACGACCGCATGAAGAACCAGGTCGAGCTGTTCCAGGGGAACGACCACTCGACGATCCAGGTACAGAAGGTGGAGGACTATAACGACCCGATGATCCGCGAGATGGCGGGGGATTACCTGCACGATCAGCTGTGCCAGGACCTGGAGCTGCTGGACGTTGCGGGCGACCCTTTTGACTTGGAAAAGGTACAGAAGGGCGAACTGACGCCGCTGTTCTTCGGCAGTGCGATCAACAACTTCGGGGTGCAAACGTTCCTGGAGAACTTCCTGCAGCTTGCTCCGAAGCCGGAGCCGCGCCGCAGCACGGCCGGACTGATCGAGCCGACGAACGAGAAGTTCTCGGGTTACATTTTCAAAATCCAGGCGAACATGAACCCGGCGCACCGGGACCGCATCGCCTTCATGCGGATCGTGTCCGGCAAGTTTCAGCGCGGTATGAGCGTTAAGCATGTGCGGGCAGGCAAGGAAATTAAGCTGTCGCAGCCGCAGCAGTTCCTGGCGCAGGACCGCGACATCGTCGATGAGGCGTATCCGGGCGATATTATCGGGCTGTTTGATCCGGGGATTTTCCGGATCGGCGACTCCCTGAGCCAGGGCAGCGAAATCGTCTTTGACGAGCTGCCGACGTTCTCGCCGGAGATTTTCGCCAAGGTGACGGTCAAGAACGCCCTGAAACACAAGCAGTACCAGAAAGGTATCGACCAACTGACGGAGGAAGGGACCATTCAGGTGTTCCATACGGTCAGCTTCGACGATACGATTCTGGGCGTTGTCGGCCAGCTGCAGTTCGAAGTATTCGAATACCGGATGAAAGGCGAGTACGGCGTGGATGTGCAGCTGCAACGGATGCCGTACCAGTTCGCCCGCTGGATCGTGGACGATCAGATCGATCCGAGCAAATTCCGCATCAACTCGACGCTGGTGAAGGATAAGAAGGGCAACTACGTCGTGCTGTTCGAGAACGAATACGCGATGCGTACCGCGATGGAAAAAAATCCGACCGCGAAGTTTTTGGAGACCGCTCCGTAAGTCTGCTGAAGCTTCTGTAATATAGAAAATACCCCTCAGCTAATCAGCAGAGGGGTATTTTCATTGCCGTAAATGCACCGGTGCCTTTTTTCTAAGTCAGTGGACCCGGAGTAATTGTCTTCAAGTGCTCATGGGCGACATGGACGAGCTCATTCTGCTGCTTCGTGTCGATATTTTTCCACATCATTTCGAAGATCGCTCCCAAGCCGGGAAGCGCCTGCTCCGGGCCGTCGACGGAACCTTCGATCATTTCACGAAGCTCGGATTCATTGCTGTCATGGACCTTATGGACAATGGCTTGGCGCAGATCGAGAAGAACTGACATTATCTTTTTCCCTCCAGGTAAACAGATTGAACCCTCACATCGAGCCGGTCCGCTTCCGCATGCCAATGTGCAAGACGTTCCGCTCTCTGGGCTCAGTCTGATTGTAATGATATTCATTAATAATGTGCCCCGGGGCAGGGGGCAAAATTCAAGTTTTTCACCCGCTGTGATATAATAATCAGGATAGACTTCTTACAGTCCGGGAGGTTAACAAATGGCGAAAAAGCAGTATGCCGTCATCGGTATGGGACGCTTTGGCTCCAGTGTCGCGAACACGCTGAGCGAAATGGGATTTGATGTGCTTGCCATCGATTCGGATGAACAGCGCACCCAGGCAGTATCGAATATCGTAACGCATGCCGTATCAGCGGATTCAACGGATGAAGAGGCGCTCCGTGCCCTGGGCATCCGAAACTTTGACGTGGTGGTTGTCGCCATCGGAGAAGACATCCAATCCAGCATTTTGACGACGCTCATTCTGAAAGACCTGGGCGTGGGGACGATCATCGTCAAGGCGCAAAATGAACTGCACGGCAAGGTTTTGGAAAAAATCGGCGCAGATAAAGTGATTTTTCCGGAGCGGGATATGGGCATGCGGGTCGCCCACCATCTCACCTCCCCGAATATATTGGATTACATCGAGATTTCCGAAGATTACAGCATTTTGGAATTAAAGGCTTCGCAGGACATGGTCGGCAAAAACTTGAGGGAGCTCGACATTCGCGCCCGTTTTGGCTGCAACGTCATGGCGATCAAGCACGGCACGAAGATGGATATTTCGCCGTATGCCGATGCTCCGCTGAGTGAAGACGATGTGCTTGTTATCGTCGGCGAGAAAAGCGATTTGACCAAGCTGGAGCTCGCTTATCCGAAGTGATCCGAGCTGGAGCGGAGAGAATTTCTATAGCTGAGGCATTTGAATAATAAGAAGGACGGTTAAGGATGGACATCATTTCACCGCAAAATTCCCGGGTCAAGGAATGGGCGCAGCTGCTCGAGAAGAAACACCGGGACAAGCAGCAAAAATATATCGTCGAGGGTATACACCTCGTACAGGAGGCGCTTACGGCCGAGGCAGACCTGGAATGCCTCGCTTTCGACCTGGAGCAGGGGATTCCGCCCGAGCTTGCTCACCTGGCCGGCGGGGAATCCGCGGAGTGGATCGGCGTATCGCCTGCGGTGATCGCGAAGTGTACGGATACCAAAACCCCGCAGCCGGTTTTTGCCGTTGCCCGGAAGGCCAAGACCGCGGCAGGGCTTGACGCCCTGATGAGCCGGGAGGGCAGCCTGGTCATCGTGCTGGACGGCGTGCAGGACCCCGGCAATGTCGGAACGATCATCCGTAGTGCCGATGCAGCCGGGGCGGACGGGGTCATTCTGGGGCGCGGGTCGGCCGACCTGTACAACCCGAAGACGATCCGCTCGACCATGGGGTCGCTGTTTCATTTGCCCGTGGTGGAGGGGGATTTGATGGAAATTCTGCCGGAGGCAAAGCAGCGCGGCGCGCGGGTGATCAGCACCAGCCTGCAGGCGCAGAACACGTGCTACAGCTACGATTTCCGGCAGGGCTCCTGCTGGCTGCTCGTCGGCAACGAAGCTAAAGGGGTGTCGGAGCAGGCGCAGCAGCTGGTCGATGATGCGCTCATCATTCCGATGCAGGGGCAGGCTGAGTCGCTGAACGTGGCGATGGCTTCGACGCTGATGCTGTTCGAGGCGATGCGGCAGCGGCATTTTGCTTGAACCTGCCAGTGGATCCATAATAAAAGGCAATTCCGATCGGTGTGCGATGCGGAACTGCCTTTTTTGCGTTTTGCCGGGCGGAGTGCTTCACGAGAGATGCCGCCCTGCCCTTGGAAAAAGCATTATACGTTTGTTATACGCCCGAATAGGCCATAAATCCGCCATCAACAGGCACCACCGTGCCGGTAATAAAGCCCGAGGTGGTGTCGTCCACCAGCCAGAGCAGGGTACCCAGCAGGTCCTCGGGAACGCCGAACCGGCGCATTGGCGTGTGGCTGATAATTTTATGGGAACGTTCGGTCAGGGAGCCGTCCTCGTTCGTCAGCAGATTCCGGTTCTGTTCCGTCAGGAAAAAGCCGGGAGCGATGGCGTTGACGCGAATGCCCGATTCGGCCAGGTGGACCGCCAGCCACTGGGTAAAGTTATTAATCGCCGCTTTGGCCGCGCTGTACGCGGGCACCTTCGTCATTGGGCTGGGGGCGCTCATGGAAGAGATGTTCAGCACGACCGCGCCTGGGCGTCCGATCATTTGCTCGGCAAAGACCTGGGTTGGAATGAGGGTGCCGATCATATTGAGGCCGAGAACGTTCTGGAAGCCCTGAATGCTCAGATCAAAAAACGTCGTGAAGCCCGGTTGTCCAAGATGCTCCGGCTTATAGATTTCTTCCGTCGTGTTGGCGCTGGGATGGTTTCCGCCCGCGCCGTTAAGCAGAATGTCGCACGGGCCGAAGGCATCGCGTACCTGGCGCTCCGCCGCCTGGACGCTGCTTGGATCCATCACGTCGCAGGACACGGCAAGCGCTTGGCCGCCGGCCTCGCGAATTTGGCGGGCAACGGCTTCGCCTTTCTCCACCGTCCGGTTCAAAACCGCGACCTTCACCCCTTGGCGTCCGAGCTCCAGCGCCATTGCGCTGCAGAGGACCCCGGAGCCGCCGGTAACAACCGCTGTTTTTCCCTGCAGGGCAGGATGGTTAGGCAATGCTTTCATGCGTATCCCTCTTTTCTGCGGTAGGTTGAAGCTTCTGATAGGCGTCCCACAGTCCCCAGAGGTACATAATGCCCATGGCACGGTCGTATAGGCCATATCCCGGTCGGCACTGCTCGCCCCATAGATGTCTGCCGTGGTCCGGGCGGGCGTAACCGGTAAATCCGGTGTCATGATAGGCCTTGACGATGCCCGCGATATCAACGGTGCCGTCCTGCGTCCGGTGCGAAGTCTCGATAAAGTCGCCGTTCTCATACACGCGCACATTGCGGATATGGGCAAAAGGAATCCGGTCTGCAAACTCATGGATCATGGCGATAATGTCGTTGTCCGGATTGGCTCCCAGGGAGCCGCTGCACAGCGTAATGCCGTTAGACGGACTATCTACCAGGGAGAGCAGCCGCCGCAAGCTGTCCTGGCCGGTCATGATGCGCGGCAGCCCGAAAATCGGCCATGGCGGATCGTCCGGGTGAATGGCCATCGTAATTCCGCAGCGTTCCGCTGTCGGAATAATCGCCTCCAGGAAATAGGCGAGATGAGCCCATAAATCCTCAGACGTCACATTCCGATAAGCCTCAAACAGGGAGGTCAGATGCGCAAGACGTTCGGGTTCCCAGCCCGGCATCGTCAGGGAACTGTTCTGGTTGATCGTCTGCACAAGGTCAAACGGGTCAATGCCGTGTATTTTGGATTTTTCAAAAAAGAGTGCCGTCGAGCCGTCCTCCAGCTGTTTGTAGAGTTCCGTCCGCGCCCAGTCGAACACCGGCATAAAATTGTAGCAAATGACTTTAACGCCGACCTTCGCCAGCTTTTCGATCGTTTTGACGTAATTGTCGATATACTTGTCACGGGTCGGCAGCCCGAGCTTAATATCCTCGTGGACGTTAACGCTTTCCACCACTTCAAGATGAAGGCCGTGTGCTGCAGCCTGATCCCGGACAGCGATCATTTTCTCCATCGGCCATTCGTCTCCGGCCGGGACGTCATGAAGCGCCCACACGATACCTTCGACACCGGGAATTTGTTTGATATGATCCAGCGATACCGTATCATTGCCTTCGCCGAACCAACGGAATACCATACGCAATCCCATACACCGCCTTGTCATTGTGTTGTTTTGCAAAAAGAAGCTGCTGCCATCTTAACGGCACCATTGTCCGGTTCCGTTGTGGCGTACTTTGGCGGCCTTTAGAGGCCAACATGACTTACTTGAAATATTCCGGGTAGCGCTGCTTCAGGACCGGGAGGTTCGAAATGCTGAGGGTTAAATGCTCCTTCATGATCCGCTCGGCCAGTACCGCATTCCGGCTGCGGATGGCTTGGATCATTTCCCGGTGCTGCTCAAACAGATGCCCCCAGTGAGGATCCAACGACAGCCATAACACGCGGGTGCGGTTCAGATGCGCGTTCATCTGCTGGATGACGTTCCATGTGCCCATTTTCCGGACCCCTTCGAACAGGATCCGATGAAAATCCTCGTCGAGCTCAAACATGCGCTTGCCGTCATGCCGCTCTATGCTCGCCTGCTGCAGCACGAGATTGTTCTCCATTTCCTGCAGCTTGTCTGCGGGAAAGGACTCGCAGGCGAGACGGATGACGGCCTTCTCCAGCTGCTCACGCATAAACCGCGCTTCTTCCACCATGTCCAGATCGATCAGCGAGACACGGGTCCCCCTTTGCGGCAGCACCAGCAGCAGGCCCTCCTGGGCCAGGCGTACGAAGCTCTCCCGAACCGGCGTCCGACTGACGTGGAAGGTCAGGGACATTTCTTTCTCGGACAGGGCCGTCCCCGGCGGAAGCTCCAGGCTGACAATTTGCTGCTTGAGCTGTTGGTACACGATATTTCCGGCTGAACCGGTTTGGAGCATCGTTTCATCCATATCATGGATACCTCCTGACACTTCCATACTACCATACAAGTATGGTAGACGGAACGAAAATTTGCAGCGACTCGGACTAAAATATCCAAAATTAAGGAGGCAAGAAATTTACAAGCTCCAGAATCTCTAACTCTCTGTAAAGGAAAAGGGGATGGCAGGTGATCTGACAACCTTGTCACGAATAGCAAAAAAGCCGGCGGACTAAGTCCGTCGGCTTTTTTGGCATGATCAAGTTTACGCTCAAGCATCCAACTTCATGATGCATCGCGATATTTTATACCGGCTGCGTTATGATCCGGTCCACGATGCCGTATTCCAGCGCCTCTTCGGCAGACAGGAAGAAGTCGCGGTTCGTGTCCTTCTCAATGCGCTCGAGCGGCTGCCCGGTTTTCTCCGCGATAAAATCGTTGATCTTGCTTCTCAGCTTCAAAATCCGCCGCGCCGAAATATCGATGTCGGCGGCGGGGCCTTGGGCTCCGCCGAGCGGCTGATGCAGCATAAACTCGCTATTCGGGAGGGCATAACGCATGCCCTTTTCACCGGCAAGGAAGAGCACCGCACCCATGGAGGCGGCAAAGCCCATGCAGATTGTGCTGACCTTCGGCTTGATGTAGTCCATCGTGTCCAGAATGGCATAACCTGCCGAGGTCGAGCCCCCCGGGCTGTTGATATACAGGGATATATCCTTCTCCGGATCGTCGGCGGCCAGGAACAGCAGCTGTGCGATAATGCTGTTGGCCACCACGTCATTCACTTCGGAACCGAGAAAAATAATCCGGTCCTTCAAAAGACGTGAATAAATATCATAGGAACGCTCGCCGAGCCGGCTTTGTTCCACTACGTAAGGAATCGTGTTCATCGTTCATGGCCTCCTTTATATGGGAAGGCACAAGGCTACGCCGCACAGCGCAGGGACATACCCGCTCCGGAGGACATCCGCGGCCGGGCGAAACCGACCACAGGGGCTTGCTCCATCGCTGGCTGCAGGGCTTTCATTAGCCGCTGGAGCATTTCAGGCTTCTCCTGCCGGATGGCGGTCAGCAGGGTATGGCGAAACGCTTCCTGCTCCACGTCTTTCCAGTACGGATCGGGTGCAGCCGCTTCGCCGATGTCTCCGCTGAGGTTGCGGCGCGCCCTGTGCAGCAGCGATTTGACCGTCGTTTCATTCAGTTCCAGCATGCTCGCAATATCCGATACCCGGCTCTCAAACACATCCTTTAGCACGAACACGAGCAGCTGCTTCGGCGTCAGCTTCTCCATCAAGGTGTCCAGCCCGGAAAGGAGCATATCGATTGGGTGATCCTGGGATTGCGATTCAACCATCGGTTCGGCCGACTCGCGCGACCTTTTGCGGATGAGATCGATCCAATGGTTGCGGGCAATCGTCATCATGAGCGGCAGGCTGGGCTGCCGCTGCTCTGACGGGTCTTTCAGGCAGAAACGCAGCGTTTTATCGATCGTGTCATGTGCCAGATCTTCGGCATCCCAGTGGTTGCGGGTGACGCTCAGGCAGTATTTTTTCAGACTCGGGTACAGCTCCGAAATATCCTCGCGATGATATTCGGTTTCATGGAATTGACGGATTAACATGTTAATCACACTCCTATAGAGGCCTCTATACAAATAACGTTTGAACAGGGGGAAAAGGATACGGGATGCTCATTTTTTTAGAAATGTGACGATGTAAAGGAGATAACGAGTTATTTCAATGATGATACCAGTATAGCAAAACACGGAAGAGGCTGCTTCCCGGCAGGGGGCTTGCTCTTCTTTTTTGCCAAGCCCGGGCATATGCTGTTAAGGTAACCTACGGCTTCGAAGGAGGGGTTCCGGCATGAAAAGAAGGGCCAGATGGCGCAGCAGAGGGGCGAG
Organism: Paenibacillus sp. XY044; assembly: GCF_002257645.1. Lineage (GTDB taxonomy): Bacteria > Bacillota > Bacilli > Paenibacillales > Paenibacillaceae > Paenibacillus_AQ. The sequence goes on from NZ_NQMO01000002.1 coordinate 19,027, forward strand.
CAGGCCCCGGAGCCGGCGGAAGGTATGGCTGATCGGTGCATTGGTTTTACTCATTCTTATGCTCCAGTCCTTTGCCTATGTCGAAAATCATCTGAAGCCGCCCATCATGTACCTGGCCAAAATCCGTATGAAGCAGATTGCGACCGACGCCATAAACGAAGCGGTGGCCGCGCAGGTGGCGGAAGGTGAAAACGCGGATGATCTGATCGATTGGAAAATGGATACGGCCGGCAAGGTGTCCGGCTTTATGCTGAATTACGCGGAGCATATGAAAATTACCTCGAGCACCTTCAAGGTGGTTCAGTCCACGCTGGAGGACAAACATAAGCTGGCCGAGAGAATTCCGCTGGGTCAGGCGCTCGGCAGTCCGATTATTGCTTCCTTCGGCCCCAATATCCCGATTCGCGTGGAACCTCAAGGTGCGGTCAAGGTGGACTTGAAAACGAGGGAAAAAGATGCGGGGATCAATATGGTGCTCGTGGAGATCTACATTCATGTGACGGTCGAGGTTGGAGTCGTCGTGCCGTTCGATATGGAGCCGGAAATCATCGATACGGAAATTCCAGTCTCTTACCTGATGGTCGTTGGCAACGTGCCGATGTATTATTACGACAGCAAGGGCTCGCCGGTAGGGGACAACGGAGCCGCGGCTCCAAGCATTGCACTGCCCGGAGCTGGTGCGCAAAGCGAACCAAACGGAAGCCAGGCGGGAGGAGCTCCGTCCAGCTCCAAACCTGGAGGAGGAAGCCCCGAAACGGATTCGAAAGACGGGGTGATGGGGGAAGCCGGGAAGCACTGAACGATTCCGGTCCATCCATAATAAAAGGGACCTCCCGAACACGCGGTTCAGGAGGATCCCTTTTTCTTTTTCAGCTCTTTGCGCTCTTCCGTTTCCCAATGCCGGAGGGACGGATAAGGGTCGAACGACCATTCGACCAAGCCGCTGTCGCGGTAGATGCCGTAGTGCAGGTGCGGAGGAAACTTGCCTTGCGTGCCCGGTTTGCCGTAACCCGAGCTGCCGACCCAGCCGATGGTTTGGCCTGGCGTGACGATGTCCCCCTGTTTAACGGACTTTTCAAACCCTTGAAGATGGGCGTAGTAATGGTAGTGGTTGTCCAGATCGCGAATGCCGATGCGCCAGCCTCCAAACGGGTTCCACCCTTTAAGTTCCACAACCCCGTAGCAGGTGCTCCGAACCGGAATGCCGTAGTTCGCGAAGATGTCCGTGCCCTCATGAATCCGGTAACCACCCCAGCTCCGTCCGCTTCCCCAGGTGCTCCGGTACGAGTAGCTGTTGCTGATGGGAAGCGGGAAGGCATGCCCTGACAAATCCAGGGTACCGAATTTTTCGTACAGTTTGGCGAACTGCTCGATCCGCTGAACCGAGCGGCTGTTATGGTAATATTCCCACATCGCGATATTGAAATCTTCCTGCGACTTGCCGTGCCGCTGCAAATAATCCGCCATGCTGTACAGCACATCGAGATCGTTGTTGGGATCCGCCCGGCCGTCGCCGGAGCCGTCCCGGCCGTACCCGTCGAAGATGGAAATGGACCGCGGGTTCAGATCGTTCGTTTCCGGATTGAACACCCCCGACCAGGCCGGTTCCGTGATGAGGATGCCGGTAAGCCGCTCGGGGTGCTTACGGTCCTTCGGGTGGGCTTTGGTCAGAGTCCGTTCGTACTGGTCGATTGCGGCAATCCGGTACCAAGGAATGTTCGTGGCTTTGCTAATTTTTGCATAGAGCGTCTTTCTGGACTCCAGAATTTCGGTCCGGCTCAGCTGGTCCAGCGATTTCGCGGTTTGATCAGGCTCCGGAGCCGCCGGCTCCGCGTCCGCCTTACCGGGAAGGTGGAAGCAGCCCAGCAGCAGCGCCGATGCGACAAAACCTGTCAGCGAACGTTTAAGCCACCGTGTTCGCGGAACAATATATTTCATCTGTTCTCTACCTCCTGCCAGTTTGATGCAGTCCTCGCTCAATATTCGGACTGGACCGACATAGCCTTAGAGTGAATCAAGAACCTCGAATTTATCCGTGCTTGAAATGGAAGTATTTTGGCTGATTTCATGATATAATATGGAACATGCAGCAGCTAACCATGATAGCGAAAGAAGGTCAGAACATTGCCTACGAATACCATCAAGGAGCCAAAGCCGGATTGGATTCGCATCAAACTGACAACCGGTGACAATTACCAGGAAATCAAGAGCATGATGCGCTCAAAGACACTTCACACGGTATGTGAAGAAGCACGTTGTCCTAACATATATGAGTGCTGGGCTAATCGTACCGCCACATTTATGATCCTCGGCGATATTTGTACGCGGGCCTGCCGTTTTTGTGCAGTAAATACGGGAAAACCGACGGAGCTGGACCTCCAGGAGCCCGAACGTGTCGCTGAGGCGGCGGAGAACATGGGTCTGCGCCACTGCGTCATCACGAGTGTGGCTCGGGACGATCTGTCCGACGGAGGGGCGTCCATTTTTGCCGAGTCGATTAAGGCTGTCCGCAAGCGTCTGCCGCTGTGCAGCGTGGAGGTGCTGATTCCGGACTTTATGGGCAATTGGGATGCTCTGAAGATCGTAATGGACGCCAAGCCGGATATTTTGAACCATAACATTGAAACGGTGGAGCGCATGTCGAACCGGGTGCGTGCAAAAGCGAAGTATGACCGCTCCCTGGAGTTGCTGCGCAGAGCGAAGGAAATGCAGCCGAACATTCCGACGAAATCCAGCATCATGCTGGGTGTCGGCGAAGAGTGGGATGAAATTTTGCAGGCGATGGACGACCTGCGCGCCGTGAATTGCAACATTATGACGATCGGTCAATATTTACAGCCTTCTCCACAGCATTTAAATGTGGTTAAATATTATCATCCGGATGAGTTTGCCGCTTTGAAGGAAGAAGGCATGAAACGGGGATTCAGCCACGTGGAATCCGGACCGCTTGTGCGGAGTTCTTACCATGCCCATGAGCAGGTACAATCTGCTGCGCAGCATAACTAGGCGCCATTATACGATAACCTCAGGCAGAAAGGCAGGGCGAGTTCATTGATTCTGATCGGCGGAAAAAATTATGAGGTGCTTAAAGATCATAAAGACGGTTGGAACCTTGAAGCCTTTCGTGAACGATACAGTGAAGTGCTGGACCGCTACGACTATATTGTCGGCGATTGGGGCTACAGTCAGCTCCGGCTTAAAGGGTTTTACCGGGATAAGCATCCCAAAGCAACCAAAGACACTGCCATTTCCGGCATGCTGGATTACATTAACGAATACTGCAACTTCGGCTGCGCGTACTTTGTACTGCAGAAGAGCCGGGAGTCGCAGCCCAAAGAGAAAGCAAAAAGCGGTTCCGTATAGGAACCGCTTTTTTATGTCTTTTTTTCTATCCCAGAAAGGCTTCCCGCACCCGGTTCCAGAAAGGGAACGGGCGGTATCTTGCAAAACTGACCTTCTCCTTGGCGACCTGGCAGCGAACCGAGATGAGGTCGTCCACCTGCAGATTGACATGATCGATGTAGAGCAGGAGCCGCTGCTCCTTGCGGGAGAAAATGTCACAGTGATGATGTTTGGGCAGCAGAAGGGGCGAGCCCATCGTCCGAAAGACGCGGTTGTTGATCGACGCGATCTCCGCGATCTGCAGCGCTTCGATGGTCGGGTGCACCATGGCGCCTCCAAGACTCTTGTTATATGCCGTGCTTCCGGATGGCGTGGAAACGCAGATTCCGTCGCCGCGGAACATTTCAAAGGTTTGGTCGTTGATGTCTACCTGAGCCACAACCGTCCCGTCGACACCCTTCAGGGTAAACTCGTTCAGGGCGATATAAGACGCATTGCCTGATTTTCTATGAATTTCAAGTTCCAGCAGCGGATATTTGACGATTCGCGGGCGAATGGAGCCGGAATTGGCCGCAGAGCTCATCAGTTCGATCAGCTGAGGCAGCTCGTCCGCTTTCCAGTCTGCGTAGAATCCCAAATGTCCGGTATGAACCCCTACGAAGGCGATGTCAGGAATATGGTCGATAAACGTATGAAAGGCATGAAGCATGGTGCCGTCCCCGCCGATGGAAATGACAATTTCCGGTGATTCGGCATCCAATTGAAATCCCCGTTGCGCCGCAAGCTTATGGAACTGCTCGCTTAAATCCACGGATAACTGATCCCCGCGATCCAGAACATAGTATCTCAAGGGTGTAAGCTCCTTTGTAATGGGTTTATAAGAATCATAAACAATATCGGAGGATAACACAACGTCCATTTCAGGTTCATTTCCAGGAGGTCCTGCGAACTCCGCGCCAGAGGGATTGAATCCAACTGATGAGCAGGGAGAGAACGGTCATCCCGGCCAGCAGAATGCACAGGAGAACGAGGCAGTCCCGGATGCCTTGGGCAGAGGTCAGGAAGCTGAAGTTTTGGCCGGCGAAGGCAGGCGCATCCGTATAACGGCCCATCACCGGTTCCCACAAAAACAAGACAAGGAAAGCAGCCACAAAGCCATGGATCAGGCGGGCCATCATGAACGGCAAATAGCGCAGATTGGTGGCGTGCAGAATGCTCGCGATCTGGGCGTGCACGGAGAGCCCACCCCAGGACAGGATGAAGGCTGCGGCAGCCGCCTTGAAGGGCAGCGGAACGGAGGAGGCGGCTTCTCCCGCCGAACGGGCGCCCAAGGTAACCTCAAACAAGCCCCCAACCAGCGCTTCCGAAAGGGATGGAGGGAACTGAAGGGCTGTCAGGCCGTTTTCCAGCAGACGATAAAAAAACGCCATCACTCCTGCTTCGGTAAGTATCTCTAAAAATACGGAGAAGAATACAACCAGGCCACCCACGACAATAATAAGCTTCAGCGAAGATTCGACCGCCTGCCGGAGCAGCTCGCCTACGCTTCGGCCGTCGTCCATTCTGGCTTCGTGCATGGCGCTGAACGCCCGCCGCAGCCGACTGCCGCGAGCCGGGGCTCCGGAAGCGGGAATCTCGGTCACCGAGCTCCGTTTGCCATGGAAGCGCATGAGGAGGCCGATTAGAAATCCGCCGCCGTAATGGGAAAGCGCCAGAATAGTCGCGATTTTGGGATAATGGAAAAAACCGACCGACACGGCGCCGATCAGAAAAATCGGGTCCGACGAGGTGGTGAAGGCCACCAGCCGCTCGCCTTCCTCCCGGTTGAGCATTTTCTGCTCCCACAGCTTGGCCGTCAGCTTGGCCCCGATGGGATAACCCGATACATACCCCATCGCCGCTACGAATCCACCGCTTCCCGGAATGCGGAACAGCGGCTTCATCAGCGGATCAAGCAGGGTCCCGAACAAGTGAACGATGCCGAACCCGAGCATCATTTCAGAAATGATAAAGAAGGGAAATAAAGACGGGAACAGGACGTCCCACCAAATGGCCAAGCCGCGCAGGGCGGATTCCAGATAAGGGCCGGGGTAACAGAGCATCAGCAGAAGCAATCCGGCCATAGACGCAATCATGAGCGGTAATCCCAGCCTTTTTACGGACAAATTCGCAGCCTCCCTCCCAAATATGGGACATGAGAATCATACCTATTTTCCTAGATTTTATGAATGTCATCGGACAAACAGTACAAAAAAGTTGGGAAAGCGTTTACAATAAATGCTGTATTTTTGGCCGACATATGGTAAAATATACAGTACAACAACTAACTTCATTTCAACTTTAAAATATATGGATGGAGTGATGGGAACATGAGTATTGTCGCCGGTCTACTTGTCTGCGCCTTCGTGTATGTCATTCGCGCCTCACTGGTCCATCCCGGCGAAGAGGATTGGAGCAGTTACTGAATATGTCTAAGGTGCTAAACTCACATTTAGCGCCTTTTTTTGTTGTTAAGGGCTTGTCCTTTACGCAGCCCCTGCTGAGGTTCTGATACGTTAACGAGGCGAGAGCCCCACTTTGTGGGGTTATTTTGTTTTTGTTTTTTGATATAATGGAAATAATATGTACTTTGCATTTTAATGATTCATCAGAGCAAGCAGCGGCTGAAGGCCCGGAAGAGACAAACATCTATGAGGATACAGGGCATGAAAGGAATGTATGGATGTGGCATTGGAACCTCTTTACTCCATCAAAGTAGTATGCTGTAATTGCGAGCATCAATTCTCCACTTCGCGGGTGCGTCCGAGCTTTAAGAAAGCCGTACGTTCGGATGCGGATTTTTGTGCTTATTATAACAACGAAAATCCCGACTATTATGTGGTCAGAGTGTGCCCCAAGTGCGGTTTTGCGTCTACGGAGCATTCAACGGAACGGCTGAGCGACATACAGATGAAGCAGTTTGCTGAAAAAATCGGCAAACGCTGGATCGAGCGAGATTATAGCGGACACCGGGATTGGGAGAACGCGCTTGAGACTTACAAGCTCGCCTTGCTGTGCGCCCAAACGATCGGGGAGAAGGAGCGGATTATTGCAAGCCTTCTGCACCATATTGCCTGGCTCTACCGGTATAAGGGGGACGAGGAGCAGGAGCAGCGTTTTCTGAAATACTGCCTGGACTCCTATATCCGGGTGTACGAGCTGGAAGGCGTGGGGGCGAACAACGCCCGCTTGCTCTATTTGATCGGGGAACTGAACCGCCGAACAGGCGATTTTCATCAGGCGGTAATGTGGTTCTCCAGAGTCATCAACGATAAACATATCGTGGATTCCGCCATGATCCACGCTTCACGCGAGCAGTGGGGCGTGCTGCGGCAGCAAATGCTGGATCATCGCATGGAGCTGCCGGGCGAGATGAATCCCGCCTGAACGTAAAAACACGCCAAGGAGACCGTGTCCATCACGGCATTCCTTCGCGTGTTTTCTTTCCGGAGCTGATCAGCCCGGCTTCCGTCAGCGGACATCCTGGTCGAACAGCAAATAATCGTTGTCCGTGTCAATGATGTGGAGCCGGTTGTTGCAGCAAGGAAAGACGAGCAGCTTTTTCTTTCCTTCATGAATGCTCCGAAGCTCAGCCGGCTTCAGGGGCAGTCGCACATTGTTCGCTCCGCAGAACGGACATTCATGTACATAGATGTCGCCCATCACTTTGTCATAAGGCCAGGTTCTGGAGAACGGAATCATGACTTGGTTCCTTCGTCACTGTCGGGTTTGCCGGCTTCTTCTTTAGCGAGCTCCGCCAGCTTCTGCAGCAGGATATGCTGTGGCATGTGCATCAAGTGTTCCAGGGGAACCCCCAGCTTCTCGGATAGTTTCACGGCGGTCTCCGGTGAAATTTGCAATGGTCTCATGGTGAGTATCCCTCCTCTGTATAAATAAGCCCGGTTTGCCCGAGCAGAAACATGATGGTTTCGTCTTTATAGTTATACACCTTACCATGAGGCCAATCAAATAAAATAAAATTTATAATGAGAAAGGTGATTCGAACATGAACAAAGACCTGAAATTAACTTGGAATCTTGAATCCGTATTTCCGGGCGGCTCCGCTTCCGCTGAGTTCGATACCTTCCTTCAATCCCTGGAAAAAGATCTGAATAGCCTTCAGGGAGAAATCAAGGCTGCCAAAGCCCCGGCGAGCCTCAAAGAGACCGAGTCGTTTGACGGGTTTATTGAAGCGTTGCAGGGTGCCATTGCCCGCATCTCCGAATCCAGCGCATTTGTCAGCTGTCTGCAGGCCCAAAACCAGCAGGATAAGAAGGCCCTTCAGCTGGGCGGCCGCCTGGCTAACCTTCGGGCGCTCATCAATGGAATCATGACCGACTTTGACCATATTCTCCGCTCGACCGATGATGAGACATTTGCGCAGTGGATCAGCCGGGATCAGGTGCGGCAGCTGGCCTTCGTCCTCAGCGAAAGCCGCGACCAAGCCCGCGAAATGCTTAGTCCGGAAATGGAGAGCCTCGCGCTCGATTTGGCCATCGACGGTTATCATGGCTGGAGCAGCATGTACGATACGATCGTCAGCCACATCCAAATTCCGTTTGAAGAAAACGGCGAAACGGTGTCGCTGTCGGCCGGGCAGGCGGCCAACAAACTGGACAGTCCGGACAAGGAGACCCGCGAGTCGATGTTCGTGAAGTGGGAACAGGCTTGGTCGGACAAAGCCGACTTCTGCGGGGATACGCTGAATCACCTTGGGGGATTCCGCCTGAAGCTGTACGGCCGCCGCGGCTGGGACGAAGTGCTGAAGGAGCCGCTCGAAATCAACCGGATGTCGCGTGAAACGCTGGACGCCATGTGGAACGTCATTCAGGACAATAAGCAGATGCTGCTGCAGTATATGGAGCGCAAAGCCAAACTGCTCGGCCAGGATCGTCTGAGCTGGGTGGATGTGGAAGCGCCGATCAGCAAGTCCTCGGGCACGATTTCTTACCAGGAAGCGGCTGAAACGATCGTGGAGCAGTTCCGCAAGTTCAGCCCGCGCATGGCCAACTTTGCCGAAATGGCCTTCGACAAGTCCTGGATCGAAGCAGAAGACCGTCCAGGCAAGCGTCCGGGCGGATTCTGCACCTCGCTGAAACTCAGCAAGGAGACGCGGATCTTCATGACGTTCAGCGGTACGGCTTCGAACGTGTCGACGCTGGCGCATGAGCTCGGTCACGGCTACCACCAGCATCTGATGAACGATCTGCCGATCTTGAATCAGCGGTACGCGATGAACGTAGCGGAGACGGCTTCTACCTTCGCGGAGATGATCGTATCGGACGCCATGGTGAAATCGGCTGCCGATGAGCAGGAGCAGCTGGCGTTACTGGAAGACAAAATCCAGCGGAGCGTTGCATTCTACATGAATATTCATGCCCGCTTCCTGTTCGAAACCCGTTTCTATGAGAAACGGAAGAGCAGTCTGGTCAGCGTGCAGGAGCTGAACGCGCTGATGGAAGAAGCGCAGAAGGAAGCGTATTGCGAGGCCCTGTCATCTTACCATCCGCATTTCTGGGCGTCGAAGCTGCATTTTTACATTACGGGCGTGCCGTTCTACAACTTCCCGTATACCTTCGGCTATATGTTCAGCACCGGCATCTATGCGCGCGCGCTGCAGGAAGGCGCGGACTTTGCCGATAAATACGATGCCCTGCTGCGCGATACCGGCGTCATGACTGTGGAGGAGCTGGCGAAGAAGCACCTGAACGCCGATCTGACCGGGCGTGATTTCTGGCAGAGCGCGGCGGATCTGACTGCAGAGGATGTAAAGCAGTTCCTGGCTATGACCGACCATTTGGTGTAAATCCAGCCGGACGGTTCGGAAGAGAGCAAGAGATCAAATAACACAAGAAGAAGCAGTTCCTTGAGGATCCAAACTCCCCAAGGGACTGTTTTTTTTGATGATATAAGAAAGTATCAGCTCCGGAGACCCGGCTCCCTTATGGCGCTCTACGGAAGCTATATGATGGAGCTGATGCACCGCGAGCTGGCCGAGGAAACGCAGAAGCCGGTCGGAACCGTTTCAAGGAGATGAGAGCGATTCTGAAGGCTGTGCCGAGCTGCCGGAGGATAAGCTGGTCGATTACGCGATGATTCGGTTATGGATCATCAAAAATGGTTTTGCGGGAGCGTCAGCAGGCGCTAATTCGAGGTTTTCCGCAACGATTCTAGGAATGACAGAAGAGAGATCAGATTTTGTCAAAATAAACAGAAATATAGCGATTTGTTGCTGGAAATTAAATTGATTTAACGAAAATAATAGGAATAATTACCCAATTATGTTTGATGTTGTTGTATGATACTACATGCTGTCTTATAATGAGTCATAAGCCCTATGAGTTTTGGCGAATTTTGGAGAGGGGGAAAAAGATGATCAAAACCGAGCAGTTATCTTTGGCAAGGCAATTGGATTTGGTATTTAAAGAACTGGAAGAAGAGCTGTCAGGACTATCATCCGGCACTGTGTTTGTGCAAATACGAAATAATGTCATTGGTAAATTTGGTATCCGGCATCATCCGCTGGAAGGACGGAACGGGGAAATTCATTCCCAGGATTCCGGACTGACTCCAGTACAGTACTCGTCTTTTCGTCTCATGGCTTTGGAAAGTCTGAAATACAAGCGCCACTGGACTCATGGCGAAATCAGCTACGAATTTACGGTCCGGCAGGGGCTCATTGCGGTGGATGCCACCCTGGAATCCAACTATAACATGGCCAACCTGATGATCCGGTATCCGAGACATACATACCCTGAAACAGTAACGGAATTGTTGTAGTTTGTAGAATGACCTTATTGATGAATATCCGAATAGTTTGATTAGACAGATCTAAAGAAAAACGTCTATCGACGAACATTCACAGACAACAGACCGCGCTTAGCGGAAGTTTTTCTTGCGATTATCGAATGGTTCAGCTCCGCTGAAAATATATACATTCTATAATCATAAAAAGGCAGCCTTTGGATTATCCAGAGGCTGCCTTTTGTAGGCGGGGGACGGCTCGCGCCGGGCCCGGTTCATCATGATATCAACGTATACAAATGCAGATTATTGGCCGGAACGACCCGATAATTGCTGCTCTGCCAGTTGTACCAGACGTTTCGTGATGTAACCTCCCAAAGAACCAGTCTCACGGGAAGTGTAGTTGCCCATGTATCCGTCTTGTGGCATTTGAACGCCAAGCTCTTGAGCAGCTTCCATCTTCAGTTGTTGGAGAGCAGCGTTAGCTTGTGGAACCACCAGATTGTTAGAACGGCTTCCGCGTCCTTGGTTTTGGCCTTGACCTTGACTCATACCCATGTTTGTCACCTCCTTTGAACTTTATGGTGTTATTATGTTGCGAAAGATTTGAAAACATGCAGCAAGAAGGGGAATATAAATTGGTAAATAGAGGATATCGCAAAAAGGGCCGCACGCTTCAATAAGCGTGCAGCCCTGTTATTTTGTAAATTTGAAAATCCGTGTTTCTTATGCCTTGAGGAATCGGCCTAATTTTCTTCGGTAGGATAGATCATGTCCAGCGTCAGGTCCATCTCGATCGATGCCTTCGGTTCGATCCGGATCAGTCCCGTAAGGTCCGGTCCGGCGGCAAGGTTGGGCGCATCCGGCAGCCAGGTATAGGGCTCGATGCACAAAAACTCTTCCGCTTCGCCTTTCGTATAGAGAACCCAATGCTTGTAGTATTTCGGATCCGCCGAGTACTTCAGTCCGTATCCGTCACTGCGCATCAGCAGGGCTTCCGCAGGTTGTCCTTCCCCGATCCGGAGCGGAGTGTCGAAGTTGGTCCCGGCCAGATTGAGTCCGCGATTGAGCTGATCGAGCGGTCCAAGCGGAAGGAGCTCGCCAGTCGTAATTAAATCCTTATCGAGTGCGTATTCCGCGCTTACAGGCAGGGTGAGCGTCCATTCTCCCGGCTGCCCGTCAAGCAAAAACCATGTATGAAAACCGATTCCAAAAGGTATCGGATGGTCCCCCAGGTGGGTAACCTTTAAGTGTTGGGTCAGTTTGGACCCCTGAAGGCGAAGCGTCATTTCCAGCTTTAGCGGTGCGGGAAACTGCTCCATCCAGTGTGGATCGTCCGAGGTCAGGAACTCCGAGGTCACTGCACAGCCTTCTTCGTCTTCTTCAATATCGCTGACTCTCCAGGACTGCGTACGATGGAGCCCGTGGATATGGTTGTCTCCGGCGGTATTTCGGTCGAATTGATACGATCTGCCCTCGAAATCAAAGTGGCCACCGCGGATCCGTCCCGGCGGTATCAGCATCGGCATGCCAAAATGATAAGGTTTTTGCAGGTAGAATGCCAGATCGTTGTCATCAGGTCTCCGAACGACCTGCCGATTCTGAGTATGGTCCAAAATGGAGATTACATTGTTTCCAAGCGATGGCAGCAGTGTGACTTCAAGCTCACGGCTATGCAGGATATATGTATCGTATCCGTTCCATTGCCCTTTGGTCACTTGTTTCATATCGTTGCTCCTTTTTCCTCTATATTCATTTAGCCTTCAAATATCTAACCCATATCATAACAGATTTGATGGCGTTTCGTAAAAAAGGGGTTTGACAATTCGACGAGCTGAGCTTTATCATAGGCATTGCAAAAGGCTTTCAATGATTATGTGAACACGATGACAGGGACAAGTAAGCAAAGACGGCGTAACCTTCAGAAAGCCGGTGGTTGATGCGAACCGGTGGAGCCGATTTTGCCGAATGGACCCTTGAGTGCCGCGTTGAACGGAAGGAGTCATGACTTCCTGCGTAGACCGGCCGGCGATTCCACGTTACGGATGCAGAAAGGCTGACAGCATCGTTCGATTTTGAACGGCTTGCAGCAAATAAGGGTGGCACCACGGTCTCACGTCCCTTGCGGGCGTGGGGCCTTTTTGTTTTTTTACCATATTTAAAGTTGGAGGGATTCTTGATGAAAACCGTACTGTCCGGCATTCAACCCAGCGGCAAGCTGACGCTCGGCAACTATATCGGAGCCATGAAAAATTTTGTGAAGCTGCAGAACGACTATCAGTGCAACTTTATGGTCGTCGATCTGCATGCGATTACGGTTCCCCAGGAGCCCGAGGCGCTCCGCGAGCAGTCCGAGGCGGTAGCTGCCTTATTTATCGCGGCAGGCATTGATCCGAATAAGGCGAATGTGTATATGCAATCGCATGTTCCGCCGCATGCCGAGCTGGGATGGCTGCTGACGACGCTCACATCGATGGGCGAGCTCGAGCGTATGACCCAGTTCAAAGACAAATCGGCCGGCAAGGACTCCGTGGGCGCCGGGTTGTTTGTCTACCCCGCCCTGATGGCCGCGGATATTCTGGTGTACAATGCGGACTTGGTTCCTGTAGGCGAAGACCAGAAGCAGCACTTAGAGCTCGCTCGCGACTTGGCAGGACGCTTTAATCACCGCTTCGGCGACTATTTTACCGTTCCGGACCCGTACATCCCTGAAGTGGGTGCGCGAATTATGTCGCTGGATGACGCTTCGAAAAAAATGAGTAAAAGCAATCCGAACCCTGGAAGCTATATCGCCCTTCTGGATCCGCCGGATGTCATCCGCAAAAAGATCAGCAGGGCCACTACCGATTCGGGCAGAGAAATCCGCTACATCCCGGATGAAAAACCGGAAATCAGCAATTTGATGAGCATATACTCCCAGTGCTCCGGCCTGTCGCTGCAGGAGATTCAAGATAAATACGAAGGACAAATGTACGGCGGATTTAAAAAGGACCTGGGAGAAGTCATCGTGGCGACTCTAGAGCCGTTGCAACAAAGATATGACGATATCCGCAAGTCCGGTCAAATTCATGATATATTGGCGCAGGGTGCAGAGAAAGCCATGGAGAAGGCATCCCGCACCGTTGCCGAGGTCAAAGAAAGAATGGGATTCCTTCCGGCCAAAAAATAATCTGCCCGGGCGCAGCCATGTCCCGTTGTTCTACTGGTGATCGGGCTGCTGAAGCCGGTTCTTGCGGGCTTTGACAATGAAGCCCCATCCGATATTCAGAATCGCGAGAATGCCGAGCAGCACGGCAGCCCAACCGTTATAGCTGATGGAGACGGCGCATGCCATCAGAATCAGGATCGACGAGGTAGCGAACCATAAAGACAAGCCTTTACTCATTGGCAAAAACCTCCAATTAATATATAGAAACTTTCTTGTATAACTGTGTCGCCGCGAGCCATACTAAGCTTGCAAGCTTGCATTTCAATAAGACGCAGAATTGAAGGGAGACTCATATTATGGCTAGATCTCGTTCCAACAATCTGGTGGTACCTCAAGCAAATGCTGCTCTGCAGCAATTGAAAATGGAAGCAGCTCAGGAACTGGGCGTTCAAATGCCGCAAGACGGATACATGGGCAACTACACTTCCCGTGAAACCGGTTCTCTCGGGGGATACATTACGAAACGTCTGGTCCAATTGGCTGAGCAGCAACTTTCCGGCCAAGGAAAATAGTTCCATTCAGGAAAGTATTTTAGGTCCGGAGCGCCATAGGTGCTTCGGATTTTGTCATGCAACTACCGTGATTCTCTCTTATCCAGCAGCATCCGTCAAGAGGCAGGTCGTTTCCACACGGCTGGGCAGCTGAAAAAACTTGCGGTAAAAGGATAAATGGCGTCACGGTAAAAAAAGGGGAGCTGCGGAATCGTTCTGCAGCTCCCCTTTTCATGTCTTGTCTCTCACGGCGCTCAGCCTGAATTGATGGAGAGCCGTTTATTCATTTTTTTGGAGCTCAGCCAGCCAACGTAGGTATTGATCGGCTGATAGTTTTTATCCATGACGAGTACGGCGACAAACGGATATTGCCTGCGATGCCTGTAGCGCACATCCGCCCAGCGGACGACGTAGCCCCAGGGCAGGGGTTCGACTTCGGCTACCGCGAAGGAGGAGAAGTACAGGAAGGCTTCCACGTCGGGATGCTTCCTCGAATGCTCGACGGCCGGATGGGAATCGGTGACGGCATGCTTTCTCCATTCGAGGGTATGCCCGTTCAGTACGCCGATTTGATAGCTGCCGTCAGGATGGGACTTGACGACATGCCATTTATTATAGGAAATGGTCGGAATGACGAAGTAACGCTCTTCCGGCTTCCGGCTGTCATCCATCCGCATCACTTCCCGGGTGCGCATCGAATGAACGCCGGTCCGCCATATATAATAAAACGCGGTCAAAATATATACGACAGTGAATAGCGGCGCCGGATGCACCGCTCCCGTACTCCAGAGCAGAACAGCCAGGGCATGCAACGCAAAAATAAACGGGTCGAAAATATGAATAATGTTCCACGAAATCCACTTTTCCGTCACGGGCCTGAACGCCTGGGTTCCATACGTGTTGAACAGATCACTGAACACGTGCAGACAGACAGCGATGCCGGTCCAGAGCACGATATGTCCGGATGGCACACCGCTGAACAGAAGGGACAGGACTCCGCTGATCAGAGCGGTCCAGATGACGAGAAACGGCAGGGAATGGGTGATTCCCCGGTGATTTTTAACATAGAGGGCATTGCTCTTGAACCGCAGCAGGCCGTCGAAATCCGGTGCCTGCGAACCGATGACGGTGCCCAGGAGCACCGCGGCGGCAAGCGTGGGGCTCGCGGCAACCGCCGGATCGACGTAGGCGAGACCGGCCAGGCTGAGTCCAATCACAAAATGTGTGGCAGTATCCATTACCATGTCTCCTTCTTGTTGTTCTTTATTATTATTGTAACAAACCCGGAAGCTGATTTCCTTTCCGGCAGATTTCATCAATATAGTTACTACCCAATATTGGATGAACTTATTAGTGTTTGACCATAATAATACGTGTCACTAAATTGTCAAAATGGTGAATGATTTTGGAGAGGATTGTCAAACACTTTTACCTTTTGATATGATAAACTTTATAGCGGAGGGCAAGTTCCTCCATAATGACAGAACTAAGGAGGATCTTAAGGCGTGGATAATCACTTGACTTACCAAGCTCCTTCGGATTCCGCAGCGCTTTCCATCAATCAAACGCCACCCAATCCATCGGCAACTTGGAAAGATTTTATCACATTAACAAAACCCGGTATTCTCCGGTCTAACTTAATTGCTGCTTTTGCAGGTTTCTGGGTCGCATCCCAATGGGATATTCATATAGGAAAGATGATTCTGACTCTACTGGGAACCATGCTGGTCATGGCTTCCGCCTGTGTCTATAACAATTATTATGATCGTGAACTGGATATGAAGATGGAACGGACCCGTAAACGTACGCTTCCGGCCGGCCGCATAAAGCCAGCAGTTGTACTCTGGTATGCCTTTATACTAGGCGTGCTGGGACTAGCTGACCTTTTTATTTTTTCGGGGGTAATGGCCGGGATATTCGGGGTTATCGGCATGTTCGTTTATGGGATCGTTTATACGATGTGGCTGAAACGGACGTCCACCTGGAGTACTTCCGTCGGCGCGATCTCCGGGGCGATGCCGCCGGTTATCGGTTATGTCGCCGTAACCGGCAAGGTCGATATGGGAGCGGTTCTGCTGTTTGCGATGCTGTTCTTGTGGCAGCCGCCTCACTTCTGGGCTCTTGCCATCCGCCGTGTCGAAGAATACAGAGCGGCGGGATTCCCGCTGCTGCCGGTCGTTAAAGGCGTGATGCGGACCAAGATTCAGTGCATTCCTTATCTGGTACTGCTGGTTCCGGTTCCGGTATTAATGTATGCATACGGCTATGTGGGCATTTACTTCATGATCATTTCGCTTCTGCTGTCCCTGATCTGGCTGTATTACGGCATGAAGGGATTTACCGCCAAAGACGATGAAGCATGGGCTAAGAAAACGTTCTTCTTCTCGATAAACTACTTGACCTTGAGCTTGATCGCAATGATTTTGAACACTACACACTAAGTTTTTTACCCAGAATCCCATGGAATCATGGGATTCTTTTAAAAAGAAAATGAAAGCCTGTTCATCGGGCACAAGCGGGGCATCCGGCCGAAAGGCGGTTGGTTCCGCATCCGTTTTACATAATAAACTACTGCCTGTAGTCCTGGGGAGGCGGGGCGGCATAGGGATGTTCGCTCGGCGTTAGGGATGGCAGGAATCGTTATTAGGGAGAGGGGAACAAATTCGATGTTGAAGCGCTACAAATGGACTTGGATTTTGCTGGTGGTGATCGTGATCGGAGCAGGGTACCTGGTATATAACGCCATGGGATTCGGCAAAGAGAAGCTGCCGGTCATCAGCCAGGTCGGAAATTTCTCGTTTGAAAATGTGGATGGCAAAACGGTGAGCCTAGACGATACCAAAGGCAAGGTTAGATTGTTCTACTTCTTCTACACCAGCTGCCCGGACGTATGTCCAGTAACGACCTTCATGCTGTCGCAGACGCAAAAGCAGCTCGTCAAGGACGGCACCTTCGGCAAGGATGCCGAATTCGTTTCGATTTCCTTTGATCCGAAGGTAGATACCCGGGAGAAGATCAAAGAGTTCGGGGACAAGTTCAATGTCGATTATAATGGATGGTATTTCCTGAGAGGCGAGGATCAGCAGATCCGTGATCTGGCCGAAAAATCGTTCAAAATCGCCATCATGGGAGACAATAAGGACAACTTCTCCCATGCCAACATTATCGCTCTTGTCGACCGGAACAACCAGGTCCGCAAGCTGTATAACGCAAACAATACGGATGAAGTTACGGCTGAATCCCTTGCCAAAGACGTTGAGAATTTGGCCAAGGAATAATCAAACAGGAAGGCGCCACGATCCCCGGCATGCTCCGGAAGGGTAGGGCGCCTTTTTTTATGGATTATAGAATTTGTAAGTTTTCAGCGGAGCTGAACCATTCTATAACCGCAAGAAAAATTACCGCTTGATTTGGTCCGTCTTCAGTAATGTATATCGATAGATGTTTTTCTTGGTGCCTTAATCTTTGGACCACACGGTGTAGGTATCGGGATAAATGATAAATTCTTCGAGCCCCGCCTTTTCCAGCTGGGAAATGATGTATTCATCCGGCGTGCCCTCGACACCCCGGTATCCCCGCCTGGTATAGATATGTCCGGCATCGGGGAAGGCGTCTCGGAGAACGCCGCGAATCCTTTTACCGGAACTATCGTTGTCCATGAACAGATAGACCTCGCTGTCCTTGATCTCTTTGCGCAGAGATTCGAGCTTCGTCGTGTTTAACGTCCCAAACGTGCATACAATTTCAATGTCGGGGTTCAGCAGGCGGCGGACCTTGCTGCGGTCGTTTTTTCCCTCGACAATAATATAAATCGGCATGATGGCTCACCTCGGACTAAAGAGAAGGATGTTTATCTCGAAATTCCCCGGGAAATGTTGAAGCTTAGGTCCGGGTAGTTATAGTGTAGCTTGTTTTCGGCGAGCCATGCAAAAAAAAGTAAAACGATCTGTCCAGCAGGGTAGACAGACCGTTTAATATGGGAAGATCGCCGTTCTAGCACCAGAATGCACGCAAAATGATGACAAGCAGAATAAACAGTACCAGTACGATACCTACATTACTGTAAGGCACACACGGAGCTGCTGCCACGGGAGCTACCTTGGTCGCAGGTGCAGCCACCGGAGCTGCTACTGGACCACAGCCGCAGTGAGAATACAGACCCATCGAGATCACCCCTCTTTCTTGCCTGGTCGGTTAACACAATCCATCTTATGTGGGTGAGTGCTGGAATTATTGTGCAGGGGCCTATCTCTCCATTTTTAGGCTTTTGTCTACACTGGATTTTCGTTTATATGGGGATGAAGCGCAGATCCCTTGCGATAGATTGGAATAATCATAAGTCCCGCCATCAGGAGGACAAAAGCAATATAGTATGGAGACACGGCTCCTCTAAGCTGGCCGGCCGCAATCGGACCGATGAAGGAGCCGATGGACATGGCGATGGATTGGAGCGAAAAGATTCTCCCAAGCTTGCTGCCGCCGCTGAGCTGGATGAACATGGAGGCAAGTCCAGGAAAGATAATGCCTTTCGCTGAGCCGAGAATAAAAAGAATGACGACCAGCGGTATCTGGGGCAGCGCGGCCATGCCAAAGAAGCAAATAGCCATCAACAGAACGCCCGCGATGACCCTTTTATAGGGAGAATAACGGTTGATAAACAGCATGCTCAGCGTCACCAGGGCGCCGATGCTCAGTATGGAAAACAGGATGCCGGTCGATTTAATGCCTTCAACCCCGGTATCTCGCAGCGGCAGCTCAAAGAACAGAATCCCTTGGGAACAGGAAACGACAAGGGGGAGGATAAAATAACGCCACGAAACGCTGGGAGCAGGCGCCGTCTGTGCGGCTTCGTCGCTTCCGCCGGGGGCATTCGTCAGTGCCTTGACCGGTTTCGGGACGCTGAAGACCGCCATCACACCGGTCGCGATCAGCAGCCACCCGAGTCCCTGGAACGTCGTCGAATAACCGGCATGGGCCACAATAAAGGCTCCCGCAGCGGGCGATACGACCGAGGCCAGGGTATGCACAACGCCATGACCGGACATATATTTGCCCTGGGTCACCTCATTTTTGGACAGGGAAGCAAGCAATGCAAGGCAGGCCGGGGACAAGAAGGCCAGCACAAAGCCGCTGATCGACCGTAGGACCAGCAGCTGCCAGGGGTACTGCACATGCGCCTGCAGCAGGAGGACGATGCCGGCCGATACGAGGCTGAAAATAATATAGCGCCGGCTCCCGTGCTTGTCGATGACCGTGCCTGCAATCAAATTGCCGGGCAAATGGGTGAGCGCGTAAATGCCCATCATCCAACCGATAAAGACCGGCGCTGCTCCCAAGGAGACCGCGAACGGAGTGAGTATAGGGTACTGGGCGTGAAGGTCGAAGAAGGCGAGAAACAAAAACATGTACAGCCAAATGGCAGTTTTCACGTGAGCAGCTCCTTTCGGCAGATTCATCATCTGTACGTTCGGTGTGGAACGGGTTGACCAGCGGATAAGACAACCATTCGTTCATCAATCTACTTGTACGTTTCTACTTGGCGGCTTATACCCTCTTTTTTGGGACGGGCAAATCGATAGCTTTGCGGGTTGCGCAGGACGGGCTGCCGCTTGCCCTGGCAAGTACCGGATTTCTTGATATTGGAGGCGCCTACGCCCCGGGAACGACAGAAAGCCCCGTCTAAGGGCTGGCTGACAGCCGATGTCCGGATCATGTATAATCGAATGGAAGTTTCTAAATCACTTGATAGGGCGGCTTAAGCCCTTCAGGTCGATGGGAGTGTGTTTTTGAAATGGATATGCAGGTATGGTCCGATTTTCTGCAGCAAAACTGGCTGGTGATCGTGATCGCTCTTGTCGTGCTGTTTATCGTCCTGAATCTGGTCAAAACGATGGTCAAATGGGCGCTCGTGATCATCATTGTGCTGGCGCTTGTCGTATACAGCGGCATTTCGCTGGAGCAGATCAACCAGGTCGTAACGACCGTGAAGGACGAGACCGTAGATACGCTGAAGAGCGAAGCCATGAACGTCATGATGAAAGAAGCCAAGGATGCGAAGTATGCAGACCACGGGGACGGAACGTTTACGATCACGACGCCGAACCTGGAAATGAAGGGAACCTCGGGAAGCGACAAAGTGGATGTCACGTTCCGCGGCGTATCTCTCGGGCAATGGAAGATCAACGATACGGTCAAATCGTTTATCTCCGAATCCCAAAGCCAGGCGGGCGGTTCAAATGGAAAATAAAGGGCTTAATCCATGCACCTACGTGGAGGGGGTCATCTTATGCTGCAATCATGGATAGAAAGTCTTAAGGAATTTAACATCATCAGCATTCTGCTGCTGATAATCCTGCTGGTGTCCCTGCTTCAGGGATGGGGCCGGGGTGCATCCCGCTCTGCGGGAAGGCTGCTGTCCCTGCTGAGGGAAAGCGTCTTTATTTTGCTGGGGCTGGTGCTCGCGGTACCGTTTACCTTGTGGGTATCGCCCAGAGTTCAGGAATGGCTCGCCAATTATGCCAGCCAGCTCCCGAACCGGGATTTGAAAATGTGGGAGCAGATTTACTATACGTTCATTACGTCAATGGCCGATTTCCCGCTGATGCGGTTCGCCGTCATTTTTATCGTGAGCTACAGTATGATCCGCTTGCTGATCCGCTGGTTGACGGTGCTGATCTTCGGCGGGAGCAGCGCGCTCTTTAACCCGGGCGGGAAGTCTTCCGCTTCGCTGCTGAGCCGTCTTGCCGGTGCGTGCATCGGCCTCTTGATCGGGGCGGGGCGGTGTATCGTCGTCGTCGCGCTGCTGTTCGTTTACGTATCGCTGTATCCGCACACCTCGTTTACCCAATACGTGGAGGCATCGCCGATCTATAAAGAAGGGGCGCAGCGGGTCATCGAGCCGTTGTCCGGCCATTTGGTGAAAGAGAAGCTTCCGGTATTTACGAAAGCTGTCGAAAAAGAGCTGAACGGCATCATGCAGCGTAAATACGAGGTGATTGACCACGCGATTCCTTCGGATATCGAGGCGGCCGCCGCCGAGATCGTCAAAGGCGCGGAAACCGACGAGGAAAAGGCGCGGAAATTGTACGACTGGGTCGGCACCCGGGTGCAGTACGATTACGGCAAGGTCGATGATTACGAGCAGCGGGGAGTCTGGCATGAACAGACGCCGCAGGATACGTTCAACACGAAGAAGGGCGTCTGCATCGATTATGCCAGACTGTATGCGGTGATGGCCCGGTCTCAGGGTCTGCAGGTGAAGGTGGTTACCGGCCAAGGCTATGATGGCCAAGGCGGATATGGACCGCATGCCTGGAACGAAGTGTATTTGTCTCAAAAGAACAAGTGGGTGCCGCTGGATCCGACATGGGCGCAGAGCGGCGACTGGTTCAATCCTCCAAAATTTGCGGAGACGCATATTAAGGAGCAGATGCTGTAATACAAAGCTGGTAGGTTTTTTTGGAATGGGACCATTGAAAAATCCCCTTGCCCGTTATAGGCAAGGGGATTTTATGTTGTTTAAACGGACGTTTTTCTTAACAAGGGCAGGATAGGGCCCTGCATAACTTCGATCCCCGTTTGGCTTAGATGTGATAGCTGCTGACCGGATTATGCGGGCAGCTTGATCTGCTGACCGGGATAAATCCGGTTGGCGTTCTTGATATGATTCAGGTCGCGCAGCGTCTGCCAGGTCGTATGGTATTTCAGCGAGATGCTGTACAGCGTATCGCCTTTCTTCACGACATACACCTCTGCAGCCGATGGAGCAGGGACCGGTTTGACCTCAGGCTGCGGCTTAGCCGGAGCTGGATTTGATGGTGTCGTCGGTTCCGGTGCTGGTTTCGCCGGCGTTGGCGCAGGCGCGGTAGTTTCCGCAGGGGCAGGGCCTTCGGTGATGCGTCCGGCCGGTCCTTCCGGAATCGGCTTGCCCTGCTGGATATAGTTGATCAGAGCCTCATCCAGGGCACCGTACATACCGGCTTGCGGGTATTTGGTGAACATGGTATATTCGTCGCCGCCTACGGCCATAAAATCATTGGTCGCGAGCGTATACGTAGCGTCCGGATCAAGCGCTTTATCGCCGATTTTCACGGAGTGAACGCGGCTTCCTTTGGGCTTCGTGGTATCGATCTTAAACGTGACCCCGGAAACTTGGGAGAAACCTCCTTTGGACTCTGGATAATCGGATATGCCGTTCTCAAGGGCTGCCTTGATGTCAGAACCCTTTACCTTCAGCTGCACGATTTGGTTGCCGAACGGCAGAACCGTCACGACGTCACCTTTGGTAATCGTTCCGGCTTCGATCGATGCGCGGATGCCGCCCCCGTTCGTGATGGCTACATCCGATTGGCTCACATCGCGCATCGCATCGGCCAGCAAGTCACCGAGGTTGGTCTCTCCGGTGCGTGCCTTCTCGCGGGAGCCTTCCAGCAGCACAGGCGTTTCGCCGACTTTTTCCTTGAGGATCGGCTCCTGCTCCTTCTGGATCGAAGCGACCAGATCGGCGACCTTCTGGTCCGGCTTGATATCGGCAGCTTCCTTCTCATCGATCAGGGTGGCTTCTTTCTTCATGACTTTGTGGTTGTCGACCCACAGATCGACGACACCCACATATTTCGTGTATTCGCCGGCACTGGCGATCAGCGTGTTATTGCCGGCCATCAGGCCGTTTTCCAGGACGGTATGGCTGTGTCCGTCGATGAAAATGTCGATGCCGGGCACTTCCTTGACGACCTTAAGGCTGGTATCGACACTTGATTTGTCCTGACCAAGGTGGCCGAGAACGACAACGACATCGACCTGCCCGCGGATTTCGTTCACCCATTTCTTCGCTTCTACCGAAGGATCGGCGAACTTCAGGCCGGTGACGTTCGTCGGGTTCGTTTTATATGCGGTCTCCGGCGTGCTGAGGCCGATGATGCCGAACTTAACGCCGTCGACTTCCTTGATTATGTAAGGCTTAAAGAGGGTTGTTCCGTCGTCCTGGATCACGTTCGCGCTCAGCATCGGGAATTTCAATTCCTTGGTGAGCTCTACGAGATGCTTCCAGCCATAGTTGAATTCATGATTGCCCGGTACCGTGGCGTCATATCCCATTTCGTTCATGACCTTTACGATGCTCTCGCCTTGAACGAGCGTGGCAAACGGCGTACCGTGTACGGCATCGCCCACATCAAGAACGAGCGTATCCGGGTTCTGGCTGCGGTATTGGTTAAAGATTCCTGTGACCTTGGCAAATCCCATTTCAGGGGATGCTTCTACCGCACGGCCATGCATATCGTTCGTGTGCAGAATCGTAATATGCTTGCCGGACGGGGCGGATGGCTCCGGGGTGCTCCCGGTCGTACCCTCTGCCGCCGCGGCCGCCTGGGCCGAACCGACCAACAGCACCGCGCTGAACAGAAGGGAGGTGAACCATTTCCTTATGATCATGAATCTCATAACCTCCTAAATCGTATTAGATAAATTTTCCTTCCCCTTTATTCTAATAAACTATCAGGACGGTGAAATAAGACTTATGAATCATTTATTGGCCTAAGGTTGAATATAAATGTGCATTTCCGGCGGGATGCCGACACGCTTGCAGTAGGTTTCTACCGTCTCGTCTTGCAGCATCGCAGTTCCCGACGAGAGAAGGCCGACGGCAAACCGGTTTGCCTGCCGCTCCAGCTTGCCGGGGGCAAAGTAGGAATGCTCTTCCAGGAAAAAGCGGTTGATCCCTTTATGGAGCCGGTCATGGCCGAGCTCATGCGCGCAGACGAACCGCTGCCACTCGGGCGACAGCTCACTGTGAATCACGATAAACCGCCGTCTCAGTTTCCGGTAATAGAGTCCCTTGGTGGATTTGCCGAGATCCAAGTAGCGGATATGAATGCCAAGGGACCGGGAAAGTTCGAAAGGGCAGCTGGTCTTATATTTTCGGATTAACTTTCGAATCATCTCATCCATAGGATTCACCTGCAAGTTGTGGATTGTTCGTCCCACCTCACGAAGAAGAGGAGCTGTCCGGGGGACCTAGTTCCTTCTTCTTCCGCTTATTCATCTGCTTCGCTTCCCAGAACAGCCCCGTGAGGACATCCTTGATGCGCTGCTTGTCCTCAGCGTCCAGCGGAATCCCGTCGAACATCAGCTCTCCGTCTTCCTCCAGCATTTTCTTGAAATCCCGCTTATCCTTATAGGTTGCCCATGCAGGGGCTTCCTCCCGCAAGCCTTCGGGAGCCCCGTCAGCATACCAGTAACCTGCGGTGCTCATCAGTTCACCGTAAGGAATTTCCAGCGCTTCCGCGAGCTTCCGGATGGTTGGCGGTTTCGGAATGCCCCGGACCCCGTTCTCCATGCGGGAGATTTGCGAATTGCTGATGCCTGATGCTTCGGCCAGCTGGTTGATCGTCATGCCGTTCTGCTCGCGCAGCCGTTTGAGCACGGCTCCGAATTCTTTTTCCACGGTATAGCCACTCCTTTTATGTCGATGATCTGTTTCTATCCGTTACTATAATTCAATGTTGCCAAAAGGTAAAGAAAAGAATGGTATTAATACCAAATGGCATGAATGAATAAGAAATCCGGAGCAAGACGGTGGTTAGGACGAGAATTTCAGATTTTACGTGATACCCAAAAAGTGGTATGTTAACATCATTATACGAACAAAAATGCGAACAATCCATAGTTTTTTTAGGTGAACATCCATGAAGGAGCGTGTTTGAATATGGATCAAATGCTGCCGCAGCTGGACCGCCGCAAGACACAAGCCGCCGTTGAAGCGATTTTGGAGAAATACCGGATCTATAAAACGATTACGTTTGAAGTCAGGGAAGCGGGCATCACCGCCTCCTATACCGAACGGTTTCATGGACCGACCAATGTGACCTCGGACCAGACGGCGCAGGTCGCCGTCTACAATGTGGACGCGCCTGCGGCCCGCCAGGCATACTGCCGGATGATCGAGTCGATCGTGGAACGGCTGGGCGAACGGGAACAGACGCTGATCCGAGCGAGGTACATGAAGGAGGACGACGTTTTCGACTATAAAGTCTACAACTATGTGCTCGACCCGCCGGTCAGCAAGGACACGTACACGAAAATACGAACACGTGCCTTCTATAAAATGGCGCTGGCGTTTGCGGACCGTGGGCTGCTGACATTGTCCGAGCTTCACAAAGCCAAAACCCGCAATTCCAAATGAAACCCGTTCATAAACGGGACAAGCCGGGGACCGGAGAGGTCTTCGGCTTTTTTTCTTATCTAAAGGGGAACGGGAGATTCGGGGGATGAATTGGCCGTAGAAGTGCGGATCCTAACCATTCCCATTTGGAACAAAAAGGATATTAAAATACGAACATATATTCGTACTATTTTCCGCCGATAACCGTCCGAACCGCCGTCAGCGTTTTCGAAACTTGGATGTAAGATTATATCATCGGGAATGAAGCAAAGGACGCACCGAACATTGAGCCGGCCGGATGGGCCGGTTTTTTGCGGACGTGTGAGTTT
This sequence comes from Paenibacillus sp. XY044, assembly GCF_002257645.1. Lineage (GTDB taxonomy): Bacteria > Bacillota > Bacilli > Paenibacillales > Paenibacillaceae > Paenibacillus_AQ. The sequence continues at coordinate 44,341 of NZ_NQMO01000002.1, forward strand.
TATCCCGATGGCTTTGATAAGAGAGAAAGGAGGGGGCCGAGTTGATACAGATTCAGCGGACACAAAAGAATGGAAGGGGCTGTGACGCAAAAGGAACGGTTCGGCGGGCAGTGTGATGAGGGAAGCCGTTAAACAGACAGTCGCTGCCTTGATTCCCGAACTGGAAGGCCGGATCTACGATGTGCAGCCGCCGGCCGGAGGGGACGACGGGCCATACGCCGTTCTCACCCTTGGCGAGGAGATTTGGAAGTCGGCTTGGGCGGGTTACCGGCAGGTGGTGCGCGTGAAGCTGTACGGCGGCAGTGCCGTGATATCCAGGCTGGATGACTGGGCACAGCAGCTGATCCGAGGGCTGCAGCGCAAAAGAATAGCAGGTCCGGATCCCAGAGCGATCCTGCTGCATTACTTGGGCGTTCCGGAAGCGGACGCGCTTGATCCGGCCTCTGGCGGCATCATCCGGTGCCTCAGGTTCGGGGCGTACCTGCCGGAGGCTTCGGGAGCCGAAGCGCCTGCTCAGTCGGATGCATGGCTCAGCACCCTGGCGGAATGGACACGGGGCAAGCTGGATGACATGTGGCAGGTCTACGAAACGTCCTGGCCCGCGGACCGGGAGGAGCATGCCGTATTGTGGCGCCTGGCCGGCTGCGAGACGAAGATGGCGGGAGCTTCGATGTACGAGGTCCGCAAAACGTTTGCCGGGCATTTGGCGGCACCGTTCTCGGAGACCGAGCACCATGCCTCGGTCACGTTAGTGGAGCAGCTGGGGGCGCAGACCCAGCTGCCGCTGGGTGACGGGGAACGCCGCTACTTGTCGGTGGCGGAAGTTTCCGCGAATTTGCAGGTCGACGCCATACTGGAAGGACAGCTTAAGCTGACCCTGGTTCAGCGGCGAATGCGTCCTGCGGAGGATGCGGCGCTGATCCGCCGCGTTGCCGTTCAACCCATTATGAAATGAGGTGGCCCCGATATGGGCGTAAAGAAAAATTCGAAAACCCCGGAAGCCGGAGGCGGCATGCCGAGGTATGAGCTGAAGGAATTGAAGGCGCAGGCCAAGGAGCTGTTCGGAGTCCGGGCAGAAGTCGTGGCAGGTGCCATGCACAATACGGATGGTCGGTATTTTACGATCGCCGAGGTACAAGGCAAGATCCAACAATTCATGAAAGCGAAGGTGGTCTAACTTATGGCAGGTGGAACTTGGGATATCACAAATCAACCGGTGCTGCCGGGATTGTACATGAACTTTAAAGCGGCGGCTGCGTCGGCCATTCAAGGCGGCAGCCGCGGAACGGTTGTGGTGCCAGTCAAAGCCAATTGGGGACCGGTTCGCGAGTTCGTGGAAATCGGCAGCGAGCGGGCGATTTCCGCGATTTATTCTGCGGACGGCGAGTATGGGGCGACCGCGTACTCCGCACTCTATTTGGCCCTGCTCGGCGGTCCAAAAAAGCTGCTGGCCTACCGCCTGGCGGACGATACGGCCCAGGCGGCGGCCGTGACGCTGCAGAGCGGCGAAGCTACGCCGTCCGCCGTCCTGAATCTGACGTCGAAGTACCCCGGCAGCCGCGGCAACGGCTTCACCGTGACGGTGCAGCCTGCGCTCGGCAATTCGGCCGTAAAGGAGCTGCGCCTGTATGAAGGCGCCAAACTGCTCGGCACCTTCACCGGCGCCGACGGCACGGCCGCTTCTTTGGCCGCGAGCATCAATGGCGGCAATGATTGGATCACCGCCGAGGTCATGGATGGCGGTGGCGTGCCCTCCGATGTCAGCGGACTGGCGCTCTCCGGCGGGGCGAGCGGCATCGCCGGCCTGACGAACGCTGATTACATCGCCATGCAGGAGGCCGCCGAGGGCCAGGACTTCGACCTGCTGGCGCTCGACTATGCCGCCGACATGGCGCTGCTGCAGAGCTTTGCCGCCTGGATCAAGCGGCTGCGCGGCGAAGGCCGTGGCGTCATGGCCGTCTTCGGGGGCAGCGCCGCCGATGACGTGTCCAAGGATGCGGCCGATCTGGCGGCGGCCCGCTCCCTGGCCTTGAACCACGAGGGCATCGTCAACGTGGGCACTGGTGTCCGTCTGTCCGGGACGGACTACAGCTCCGCACAGACGGCTGCCTATGTGGCCGGCCTGATTGCGGGCCAGCGCTTGAACCAGTCCGCGACGTACGCGGTCACGCCGTTCGAGGACGTCACCCGGCGCTGGACGCGCTCCGAGCAGGAGCAAGCCGTGAAGAGCGGCGTGTTCCTGCTGTTCTTCGACGGCCGCCAGGTGAAGGCGCTGCGCGGCATCAACACGCTGGCGACGCCGGCCGAGGGCCAGAGCAGCGCCTGGAAGAAGATCCGCTCCATCCGCGTCATGGACGCCATCAACGCGGATCTGCAGCGGGCGGCGGAGCAGACGTACATCGGCCGTGTGAACAACACGGAAGAAGGCCGTCTCGCCCTGATCGGCGCAGTCATGGAGTACCTCGGCCAGCTGTCGCTGAGCAGCGTCATCGAGCCGGACGGCTATGACGTCATCCTCGATCCGGCCTACTACGGCGATTCCGCGGTGAAGCAGCCGGAGCCGGATCAGGTGTTCCTGCAGTGGAATGTGAAGCTGACGGACGTGATGGAGCAGTTGTTCGGCACCTTTTACGTGCAGTGATGGAAGAGCCGCGGTCTTTTTTAACCCATGCAAGCTATGAAAAAAACTATGAATAACTCTGAGGAGGAACCCCTATGTTGGATGCTTCAAAAGTCATTCTCGGCACGTACGGCCAGGCCTATATCGACGGTGTATGGCAGACGCACATTAACAAGCTCGAAGCCAGCGTCGAAATCGAAAAGCGCGAGCTCAAGCTGGTGGGCAGCGACTGGACGGTCCACAAAAGCGGCAGCAAAAAAGGAACCGGCACGATGAGCGGCTACAAAGTGACCTCGGATATGATCAACCGCGGCTTCACGAAGTTTGAAATCATCTCTAAGCTGGACGATCCCGAGTCCTACGGACACGAGCGCGTCCGTCTGATCCGCTGCATGCCGGACAAAATCCAGCTGGCCAACTGGACCGCCGGCGAGGAAGTGCAGGAGGAAACGACGTTTACCTTTGAAGGGTACGAGCTGCTGGACCCGATCACGGGGGACTAAGGACTCCGGATAAATAGCTGCAATAGTGGACTTCATTCGGCTGAAATCACCATTTTAGAGGTAATAAAAGCAAAAGTGCATTTATTTCTGGTGAAAATCTGCGAAAGGGTGGGTTTACCGGGAAAATAGATGCACTTTTGCGCTTATTGGTGTTCTCTTGGTGTTCTCTCTCGTGAGACGCGCCAGATAAATCACTTGCGGCTATCGTGCCATTCGCAAGACGTGAGAATTAGTGGCATTTGTGGTTACTGTGAGCAAATTACTTTTACCATTAAGCATTAACTTTAGCCAATACAGGGCCGCCACACTTTAACTATTCCATGGTCTGGCTGGATCGCCGAAAGAAATTCGAAGGGCACTCTTTTTAGAAAATAAAACTCTTAAAACCACCCTATTAGGGACATAAAACATTCAACGAATGAAGGAGAGGAACACGCATGAGCTTACAGGACAACTGGAGTGAGGAACAAATTTTGGATAGCCTGTTTGAGGCGGCGGAAAAGCTGCCGGAGGAGACGGTGCGCATCAAGCGCCTCGATATGCAGATCGTACTGCACGGCCTGACCTCGAGCAAGGTGGACAGCATCCGCGAGCGGTGCACGGTCCGCCGGACGGTGAAGGGAGCGGTGGACGAAAAGGTCGATACCGAAACGTTCAACGCACTGCTTATCTCCGAGGCCACCGGCAAGCTGGAAGTGAAGGGCCTCACGCTGAACGGCTGGGGCGATCCGCGGATCACGAGCCGCTTGAAGCTGTCGGGCGGGGAGCAGGCGGTGCGTCGCATGCTGCTGGCTGGGGAGTTGGATGCCGTCGGCGACAAGGTGCTGGAGCTCTCCGGTTTCGGGGTCGAGATCGCTGACCTAAAAAACTGATCGGCTCCGGGGGAATGACGACGATGCTGTACCATCTGTGGGCCCGGCATCACCTTCGTCCCGGAGAGTTTTGGAGGCTCCCGCGCGGGGAGCGGCTGCTGCTGCTCGCTTTTTCCCAGGAAGAAATCGAGCATATGGCAGCAATGAATCCAAGTTAAGGAGGTGAACGATTCATGGCAGAAACTTTAAATTACCGAATGAATCTCGTCATCGATCTCAAAAACGTAATCAAGGCGAACCGTGAGCTGCGGGCGATGGAGCGGTATTTTGAACGGATTCAGGGACGCGTGCTGAAGATCGGGAGAACTCGCATGGTGCCTGAAATTGCTTTGAAGGACAGCGCCTCGAAGGGACTGGACAGCCTGCTGGAAAAAATCAACCGCGTGAAGTCCCAGGTTATCCGGGCGACGGCGACTGTAGATGTTGCAGCAGGTGGGGGAGCGTTAGGCGGGAAGATTGACTTTTCCACTCTCGTTACAGCACTTCAGGATAACTCGGCCGCCGTCAAAAAGCTCACGGAAACGATTGGGGAGCTGAAGATTGGAGGGGAGAAGAAGGATGGGCCAAAGTCTACACCTGACAAAATCAAGGATGTATTTTCTGCGCTAAAAAGCTTTGGCGGAGGGTTAAAAAGCGCGGGGGAGATCCCGGATAAAGGCAAAGCCATCGGAAAGGCATGGAGAGGCGAGGACAAAGATAAGGCGAAGAAGGACCTGGCGGACGACCCTGCTGCTGCCAAAAGGGAAACCCCTCTAAGGACTGAAACTTATAAGCGGAAAAAGACCTTGGGCCGAGCGTGGAAAACGATGGGTGCAACGGGTGATCTGATTGGTACCATTGGTTCAGCTGGTGAAGGCGTTATTGGCGGAATACAGGGTTTGTGGAAAAGTGGAAAGGAATTCTTCGGTGGCAGTAAAAACAGTGCAATCGCCAATTCAGCCACAAAAGCTGCCCAGAGCAGCGGGATCGCTGCTTCTACTGTAAAAGCCATCGGAAGCAGTGGAATTATGACTTCAGCCGCCAAGGGCATAGGCAAAAATCTGCCGGGAGTCCTTGGATTCGCAGCCGATGCCATATCCATTATGACCGCAAAGACAGGGAAAGAGCGGGCTCAAGCGATTGGGTCTTCCGTCGGGGGCGGCGTCGGAACGGTTTTGGGAGGCTTTTTAGGATCGGTTATTCCTGGTGGAGGAACGGCGGTCGGAGCAATGCTGGGTGGTGCAGCCGGAGGTTATATAGGAGACAAGGTCGGCGGCTGGGTCTCGGATCTGTTTTCGAAAAAGAAGAAAAAGGACAAGCCGGCTTTCGTAAAACCTGAATCCAGCATAGGATCTGCACCGACTGTGTCAACAGGATTGCCGTATGGACAATACGCTCCACCCGCATGGACAGCCCAAAAAGGGTTACCGGGAATGATCTACCCGAATAAGTATGTTCCGCCAACCTCCCCCCTCCCACCATCCAGCAAAGCCTACGGTCCCTACCTGCCCAGAGCTCAAGGTCCGGCCGCTCCTATGGGAACAGGCCCACGGCTGCAGGCTGCGAGCGGAGGCGTTAAGCCGGGAATCGGGGGCAACGGAGGCGGAAAGACGACGCCGCAGCTCGTGCAGATCAGTCCGGAGCAGATGTCGGCGTTGTCGGGGTTCCTGAAGGATTTTAAAACGGAAACCAACTACAATCTCCCGGCCGGTGCAGTCCAGGTGACTGTACATGAAGAGACGCCCATAGATGTGGAGGGCCTGATCCTTCAGATCGGGCAGCGCCTTCGCTCCGAATTCGCCAAAGCCGCGCAGAACCGTAAGCCGGGGGCGAAAGCGTATGTGTAAAGACGTTTCCAGAGAGGAGGAACCGCTTTGGATTTGGTGTTAATGACAGGGAAGGGCGAGAGGTTCACGTTTCCGGTCAATCCGGAGGAAGTGATCATTTCCAGGCAAAAGGGCTATGATACCGCCAACATTCTCTCGTCCGGGGAGTTCGATTTTCCGCAGGGGGACCGGATTAAGGAAATCTCGTTTTCCTCCTTTTTTCCGAAAGTGTACGATGAGTCCTTCTGCAAAGGGGGAGAGGGCGAGCTGCCTGATCCGCAGGTGGCGATGAACAAACTGAACGATTTTTTGGTGATGAAAACCCCGCTCCGGTTCATCATCAGCGAAGCCGGGATCAATGTGCCCGTGTTCGTGGCCTCCCATCAAACGACGTTCCGGGGCGGGGAGCCTGGGGACGTATACTTCGACATCACGCTCCGCACGTGGAGGGAGCTTAAGATGGCGAAGACGGCTGGCAGCGGCACTGGTGGCGGGACGGCGGTCAACAAAAAGCAGCGTACCGACATGAAGGAGAAAAACAAAACCTACACGGTCAAGGCGGGTGACTCCCTTTCCAAAATCGCCAAACTGGAGCTCGGCGACAGCTCGAAATGGAACCAGATCTACAAGCTGAACCAGAAGGTGATCGGCAAGGACCCGAATGCCATTAAGCCGGGGCAGAAGTTGGTGCTGTCATGAGTTACAAAGTAATTTTGCAGGACAAATACGATTTGACTCCCTTGGTGGAGGCAATCAACCTGCGCGATTCGCTGGAGCAGATCGCTTACCAGGGCACGGTCAACTTGGTGGTGACGCCGGATTTGCCCCCGATCTCGCCGGGCATGGCGATCCGCATCAGCGGCATTCCTTACGGGAAAAAGGATTACATCACCCTGTTGCATCCTGCGGTGGTGTGGGAGGTCGAGACAGCGAATAACGGCATGAAGCGGATGACTATAACACTGTACGACCGGACCGTTTATTTGGACAAATCGGAGGACGAGTATTTGTTCCCGGCGAAGCAGACGGCGACGCAGCGTTTTAAAAAGTATGCCGCCGACTGGAATTTGAAAATCGCCAAGCTGCCGGATACTGGCAAGGAGCTGGGCCGGGCTGTGTACCGGACGCAGTCGCTGTATGCGAGCATGTTTGCTGATTTGCGGGCTACCGCCAAAGCTGGCGGCAAGCTGTATCATCCCCGGATGATCGCCTCCGGCCTGGAGCTGTACGAGCTGGGTACGAACCCGGACGTCTACGTTCTTGAGGCGGTAACTGATACGATGCAGACGCACACGCTGGAAGGGGCGGCGACGAAGGTGAAGGTGCTGGCTACCGAGGCGAGCGAGACGGGCAAAGAGGTTCCGTCCAAAGTCCTCGCCATTGAAGAAAAGGACATGGCCAAGTACGGCCAGCTCCAGGCAATTATCCAGGACGACGAGGTGAAAAACGGAGCTGCCGCCCGCGAGCTCGCCCGCAGCAAGCTGCGCGGCATCCAGGAGACGATCACCGTCAACGCGCCGGATATCAATACGATTCGGGCGGGGGATGCGGTTAAGTTGGGCCAAGTGCAGCTGATCGTCATCTCGGTCAGCCGCGAGCTGGGCAACCCGGGAAGCATGTCGCTGGAGCTCGGAACCTACGACGACGTCAAAAGGAGGTTTTACATTGAATAAAGACCCGTATGGACAGCTTGCATCCTCTTTGTACGCTTCGGTCGGCAAGCACACGCACCAGGCGCTCGGCGGCGTCGGGGCGGTGCTGGGGACGATCACGTCGACGGGGCTGAAGCTGGACGATTTTAAGCATGAAATACAGGACTACATGGTGGCCGAGCTGCCGGGGCTGCTTGCGCTGCCGCGTTATATGGCGGTCGGAGCTTCTGGGACGCGGACGGATACCCCGAACTGGGGGAGCGTGGCGATGGATACGTCGTTTTATTTTGACGAGACCGAAGTCCAGGATGCTGCGCTGAAGCTGGGTGCCGGGCTTAAGCCGGGGGACCGGGTGCTGGCCGTCCGTGTGAACGGTGGAGATGACGTGGTCGTCGTCTGCAGGGTGGTGAGCGGCCGTGGCTAATTTGTTTCCGGAGACGGAGGACATGGTCTGGACCGAGGATGCGGAGACGGAACTCCTGGAGGGGAGCGGGGCAGTGTTTGGGAAGAGCTGGCGGTTCGATTTTGATGCCGGGGAATTCGTCATGTCCCCCACCCGTAAAATCGCCGTCGCGGACGAAAGGCAAGCTTGGGTAACCTGGTGCGAAAAAGCCATCCGTACCCCGCGCTATCGCCATCTCATCTATTCGAGAGATTACGGCAGCGAGCTGGAGGATCTGATCGGAAGCGGCTACGATCATGCTCTGCTCGAGAGTGAAATTCGGCGCATGGTTTCCGAGGCGCTCCTAGCGGACGCGCGGACGGAGAGCGTGGATCAGTTCGCGTTTGCGTGGGAAGGCGTGGCCTGCCGCTTCAGCTGTCGTATCCAGAGTGTCCGGGACGAGATTGAAATCATAGAAAGCGTGGTGATCTGATGGCGGACTTGCCGCTTTTTTTGCAGGATCAGACGGAAGAGAACATTATGAACCGCATGCTGGCCAAGGTGCCTTCGGAGATCGACAAGTCCGAGGGCTCTTTTATCTGGGACGCGCAGGCACCGGTGGCGTTCATGCTGTCCGAGGCAGCGCTGTGGGCGCAGGAGGTGCTGAGGCGGGGGTTCGCGAGTACGGCCTTTGGAGAGTACCTGACCTTAAGAACGGCGGAACGGGGGGTCAACCGTAGATCAGCGGTGCCTGCGACCGGGACCGTGAAGTTTATGGGGCAGCCTGGGAAAAAACTGGCGAAGGGAACTTTGATTGCCACACCGGCCGACGAAATTACGGGCGAATCCAGCATCGAGTACCAAACAACCGCCGACGTGACGCTGAATAGCAGCGGCGAGGGACTGGCGCCTATCACTGCTTTAGTGGCGGGCAGCCAGGGGAATGTGCCGGCAGGCGTCATTGAGGTCATGCTGGTTCCAACCAGCGGCATCATTTCGGTAACCAATCCGGCAGCAGTAACTGGCGGCGCCGATGAGGAGTCGGATGAGTCGTTGTTGGAACGGTACTATGCGGAAATCCGAAACCAGGGCACCAGCGGCAACAAAGCTCAATATATCCAGTGGGCCAATGAGGTTCCCGGCGTGGGAGGAGTGCAGGTCGCTCCGTTATGGCAAGGTCCAGGGACGGTAGGCATTTATTTGGTCGATATGGACAAGCGCGCAGCCAGTTCGGCGATCGTTGAAGCTGTTCAGGTGTATATTGATCCAACCATGGACGGTCAGGGGGAAGGAAAAGCTCCAGCGGGACCGGTTGTAACGGTAATGCCTGCAAAAGAAGTGCCGATCGATATCTCGGTCCAGCTCACTTTGGCTGATGGAGCTACTTTAGAGGTGGTCAAGGAACAGATGATCGGGGGTATTACCGCTTATCTGAAACAGCTGGCTTTTGCCGATCCGCTTGTCCGCTATACCAGAATTGCTGCCATTCTGCTGGATATCCCGCCGATTATTGATTATTCCAATCTGACGGTCAACGGCGCCGTGGATACGAATATCCAAATCAGCCCTGGGGAAGTGGCTGTACTGGGGGCGGTGGACGTTCATGAGTGACGCTACATTTACAAGCTCTCGTGGTGCCGAACTGTTCTCCTATCTGCCAGCTTACTACGAATTCAGCCGGGTCATTCGAGCTGATGTGGATGCCAAGGGCGCGGAGATGGATGCTCTTTATTCAGCTCTGAATGAGACGTTGGAGCAGTTTTTTGTGAAGACGGCGACGTGGGGGTTGGAACGGTGGGAGGCGGAGCTGGGGATACCTACGGATAAGAATAAGCCGATTGATCAAAGACGCTCTTATGTTGAATCCAAGCTGAGAGGCAGCGGCAAGGTTTCGGGTTCGATGATTAAAAACGTGGCACAGGCCTACGACGGCGGGGAAGTTAGTGTATTGATCTCGCCGGGTGAGTATAAAATTACCGTTACTTTTATTGGTACGCGAGGTATTCCCGCGAATTTGGAAGACTTGAAGGCAGTCATGGAAGAAATAAAGCCGGCTCATATGTCGTTAGAGTATAAATTCACTTATTTAACGTGGGACGAGCTGGACAAAGCGAAGAAGTCTTGGGATCAAACAGATGCGCTCAATCTTACTTGGGATGAATGGGAGAAATATAGACCGTAAAGGAGGGGATAAGGCATGGCTAATACTTTACCGAGCGGTATCCAGCGACCAGAGGGCTCTGATAATAACAATCTGGCCGCATACAATGCAAACTTGGATATTATTGATTTTCTGGGCCGGCCATACCAGGAGAAGGTGGATACATCGTCTTGGGACGCAGACGCGCAGGTCTACACAAAGGTTCAATACCTTCGGCCAGAAGACGGCAGCTTAGCAATCAGCTGTCAGTTGTCGAACAAGAACAGCAGCGGCAAGTACACGACGGACACCTGGACTCTAGGTATGCCTGGGGGCACTAAGATTCGAACCTGGACGCTCACCTATGACGCGGCTGGTAACGTCGTGAATAAGACCTATGCAGACAGCTAAGGAAGGAGGAGAGAGGCATGCCAAGCATTACAGACGCGCTGAGGGCGCGGGGAATCGGCAGCGGAGGCGCTGGGATCAAGCAGGAGGACCTGACGGCTCTTATCGACATTACGAACACAGCCGAAGCGAACAACGACGCAATCAAGCTGGATGTCGTAAATAAGCTGAACGCTATGAACCCAGCGCTCAACCTAACGACCGCGTCGTCCTGGTCGACAATCCGCGCAGCAATCGGCAGCATGCAGTACCGTGGGGCGCAAACGGTCACCCCAGGGCCTTCGGACATTCCTATTCCCGCTGGCTACCACAACGGTGCTGGGAAGGTTTCGGCGGTAACGGTACCTGTAGCCAGCGTCCTGGCAGGGACCACGATCGCCGGGCAGACAGGCACTATGCCGAACAGGGGAGCGGTTACGATTACGCCTACAGCTGTGGACCAGGTAATTGCTGCGGGCTACCATAACGGAGCTGGAGTCGTGAAAGGGGTGTCTGTACCTGCAGCTTACCTTGTTGAGGGGTACAGCGTAGCGGGGCAGGCGGGGAAGGTTTCAAACTACTCGCGGGAGCAGCTCACAAATTTAGGCGGGGAAGAGAAGTATATTAACCCGTCATCGTATAAAGGTGATGGATTAGGAAACATCATGATTGCACCCCAAACTGGGTACTACACCGGAACGCAAACCAGCAAGGGTTTCGGATCGATCACAGTCAGTGACAATAACCTAATCCCCGCGAACATCCTAGCCGGGAGATCTATTTTCGGGGTCATAGGTACAGCGAGCACCTGGAAAATAGCGAATGGGTACCAGAACCCCTCTCCGTCGGCAGCTTCGCAGTACTATCCAGACAGGGACGGACAAAACATCCTTTTGTTCCCTTTTGAAGTGAAGCAAAACTTCGGCTTTACTCCAAGAATCGTTATAGCCTGGAGAAACGATAGAGAAGGGCAAGAATCTATATTTGTAGACGCGTCTGTCCGGGGGCTAAGCACTAGTTATATGAAATCGGGGCTCAGCGCTATAGACTGGGAGACATCCAAATCACGGAACCTTGTATATGCCAACTCTGGAGGGTTCAGTATCCCTACGTACTATGGGACATCGACCTATTACCACTGGGTTGTAATCGGATAAGAAAGGAGGCTAACATATGCCATTACCAAGTAACGCAAAACTAAGCGCCGTTATCGCTAAGCTGCAGGCTTTAACGGGGATTAACCAAATCCCCGACCTCAAAGAAGCGCTGCAGGCGAAGGGGATCACGCTTACGGGCAACGAGACTATGGTCGACCTGGTGGAGATCGTGAAGGCGAACAACATGCTCATATACACAGCAGATGCCACGGCTGCAGCTGCAGACATCTATCCCGGTAAGACGGCCTATATCTCGGGCCAGAAGGTCACCGGGGCCATGCCTATGATGGGTGAGGAGATGGGAACTGGGGAATGGGTGAACCTCTTGGGGGATACAGAACTCAGAGTTTCTAAACTGCTGCGGGGCGGGTACTATCCTCCAGGTACAAAGGTCACAGGAATAATCGAAGAGGTAAACCTGAAACCAGAGAACATCCTGAGTGGTCAAACTATTTTCGGGATCTCAGGATCAGCTCAGAAAAAGACCCCGGCTACTTTCGGGGGAGGAACATCAGATATCAAAATTAGCACCAATACGACATACAACCCTACTAACGGGGGGGTGATCCTTACTAAGGTCAAAAATTACACAGTCGACGCTGGGGTAACGGTGACGGCATCAGGTCCCTGCCTGGGACTCATTATCTACGCTGAGGGCGATATCACGATTAACGGAACCATTGATATGTCAAAGATGGCTGGAGACGTCGCGGACCCCATAAATGCGACTGTGTTGTCTTGGCCGCTCTTTGTTGCAGCGGATATGCCACCAAACGCACTAGTCACAGACCAAAGTATCGTTAACCGCGCCTTTTTATACGGCGGCAGGGGCGGAGACGGCGGTAAAGGCGCGGACGGCTTAATCTGGAGCAGCGTTAATGGATGGATAGCAACCAGCGGAGTTGTGGGCGTCGGCAGTATTGGCGGTAAGGGGTCTGTACTTCCTATGCAGGGCGGTATCGGTGGCGGAGGCGGAGGCGGAGGCGCCGGGTATCAAAATGGCTCTGGAGGTTCAGGAGGTAACGGAAATATCGGCAGAGGCATCACGCCCAACCCAGCTATACTATTGTCGCCTTCGAGCGTAAACGGTGCCTCTGGAAATAACGGTTCTGGGGGTGTCGGGCAAAATGTAAGTGTAACATCAGGGGCTAGGTCTGGTACGCCGGGGATCGCATACGGCGGAGGTACAGGAGGTACAGGAGCGACTTCAAACACATATAATACAAGTTCCAACGGTTACTCCCTCAGCTCTGACGGTTCAGAGCGTGCGGGCGGCCTTATTGTGCTGATCGCTCGCGGAAACATCACAGTAGGCTCTACAGGTAAAATACTCGCAAACGGTGGAAAAGGAACTGCTGGAACAGCAGGCGGTAACCTAAGTTCCATCTACGCAAACTACTGCAACGGTGGCGGCGGTGGTGGCGGTGGAGCTGGAGGCGGCTGTATCTTTATCCGGTACGGCGGGACATACACAAATAACGGAACAGTCACAGCGCTGGGAGGCGCCGGGAGCGCTGGCGGTTCGGCTGGAGCCGCGTATCAAGGCAGCAGCAGCGGGCCTGTGGTGTATCCGAGCAATGGTTCCGGCTCGCCAGGTCAGGCAGGCGCAAACGGCACGGTAAGTGCTATAAAGATCGACACACAATAAACTACAGCATTCCAAGGGGATGAAGAATATGAAGGCAATTATTATATATAACAGCCAGAACACACCCGAAGTACGGCAGCTGGATACGGCAATCAACTCTATGCTGGGGGCCTCTGTGCAAGGCGCGCGGGTCCTGGACGGATTGCAGGTCATTGATTACATGGAAGTTCGTGCACAGTACCCGGTAAGCAATACCCCGGCACTAATCTGCATCCGGGAAGACCTGCAAGGCCCGAGCATGCTGGATGAAGACGACGAGAAACACCAGCGCATTTATCTGGAGATGCTGAAAGAGTACGACAAAGAGCTCCAGTTTAAAGGAAACCCAGGGGCAACCCTATTCACGGAGCTGCAGGCAAATGTGGCGCCGTATCGTGCCCGCGCAGTTTACGGTGAGTGGAACGAAATCCGCATGCGGTTGCTGGCGAAGAAACAGGGCGTCGAGCTCGGGCTGCCTGCAGAACCTGCTGGCCTCACGGAGTTCGAATTCTGGAACCAGCGCTACAATCCGCAGGACCCGTTTTTCGCTCCGGAGAACATCCGCCGGACCGCAACGCTAGAAGACCTGCAGAAGGCGGTCTGCTACGAGTGGATCACAGCCGAAGAGTACCAGACAATCACAGGCGAAGAATTTCCCACACCTGAATCATCAGAAGCACCAGAAGAAAATACGACAGCCCCAAAACAGGGTTAACTGGAAGCGCCGCAAAGGCGTATTTTTTATGCCCTCGGAACACTCCCGGGGGCATCTCATTTTATCAATTCAAAGGAGGGGAACGCCGTGCCACACGAAAGGGTGAGTGACGTGGAGGAAGCGACCAAAGCTTTGGTGGAGATTCAAATTCAACTCGCACGTATTGAAAAAACCTTGGAGCAAGTGCCGACGCTGGCCGCCACGATTGAGACAACCAAGGAACTCGCCCGGGAAGCCATGCAGTCGGTTAAGTCAGCACATCAAAGGCTGGACCGGATCGAGGACGGCCAAAAATGGCTGTGGCGGACGGTCAGCGGTGCGGCCATCACGATCGTGATGGGTGCCATCGCGGCCGCCGTTCAGCTTGCAGGACATTAACTATTACCAGAAAGGTGGATGAAACATGGATTGGGATATGATTTGGCAGTTGATCGACCCGAAGCTATTGATTGTGGTAGCTGTGTGCTGGGTTTTGGGATATGTCATGAAACAGACGCCGTCGGTGCCGGATTGGAGCATTGTGTACATGGTGGTCATCGCCGCTGTGTTACTTACGGTTTGGATGCATGGCTGGAACGCGGAGACGTTCATCCAGGGGATTTTGGCAGGAGCCTTTGCAGTATTCGGCCACCAGGTTGTGAAGCAGACGAAGAAAGTAGGGGACTCGGATTGAATCCAACCGAATTCATCGCCACCCTCGCCCCCTGCGCCATCGCTGACATGCAGGCCACTGGCGTACCAGCTTCCTTAACCATCGCCCAGGCGATTCTGGAATCCAACTGGGGGACAAGCGGGCTCGCCCGGCAGGCAAACAATTTGTTCGGCATCAAAGGCAAGGGCACAGCGGGTAGCGTAGAAATGCCCACCACAGAGTATGTCAACGGCAAGGCGGTGAAGGTGGCGGCATCTTTTCGCAAATACCACTCCTGGACGGAGTCCATTGCAGACCATTCCAAGCTTTTGCTGAACGGCACGAAGGACAAGCCGACGCGGTATCATGGCGTGCTGCGCGTAGATTACCGGCAAGCGGCCGAGGCAGTTTGGAAAGGCGGCTACGCGACCGATCCGAAGTACCCGTCCAAGCTGATCGCGATTATGGAGCAGTATGGACTGCCTCGATATGACATATGGAAAGGAGATCACACCGAAATGAGTGTTAACATTACTGAGCTGGCACAGCAGCTGGAAGACTTGAAGAAAAAAGCGGGACGCCTGACCCAACTTGAGGTCCTTCTGCAAAAGGTGGAGCAGCGGATCTCCGCGCTGGAGGCGCGGCAGCAGATGGAGGTACCGGCCTGGGCGGAATCTGCGGTAAACGCGGCGGTTGAGGCGAAGATCATCAGCACCCCGGTGAACGGAAGCTATGATCTGTACAGGGTGCTGACGATTTTACAGCGGCTGAAGGTGCTCTAACGAGAACGCTAGTACCAACCATAGATAGAGACAAGTCAGGCAGGAGGGAAATCATAATTTTTTCATACTAAAAGGGAGGCATCCGCTTATGCTGATTTATGAATACCAGCCGACTATCCAGACGTTTTCGCTGCTGGAGCCGCTGCTGCCGGGCTGCGTGCGGGAACGCATCAAGGCGATTATGGACGCTGCCCCGGAAGCGATGTTTTTTTGCAAAATCGAGGACCTGAACCCGAGCATCCGCGTGTATCTCCTGGAACATGATCCGGTGGACGACTATACAGAGTGCCATCTACTGTCATGCGACCGGATTGGTCAGGACTATGAATACCTGAGTCTTTCCGTGGAACAAGCCCGTTCCGTGGAAAGGTTCGCAGCCCAGATCCCCGTTATTTCCCGGAGTTAGCGGAAGCTTGCTCGCGTTTGACCCGCTCGTATTCTTCCTCGATCGTTTTGGACAGCAGCTCCGTGGCGGTCATGTTCAGCTTTTTGGCCGCTTCGGCAAGCTGCTTTTTGATGTAGGCAGGCACGTCGTAATGAAATTTAACCTTGTTGCCGTATGGCATAACCCCAACCCCCTTTACCCCATAACTTCCTGGTATTTACGCTCGATAATCCGGATTAGCAGCTGGGTAGCGGACATATCTTGCAGCGCAGCCGCTTCGATCAGCTTCTCTTTGATTTCCGGCTGGAACTCGTAAGGCAGCTTGAGCTTCGGCTCGGACATGTGGCCCTCCATCGTTTTCTCCGCATCTATCGCGAATTTCACCAGCTCGTCCAACGTTGAAGTCTGAGACGCTTCGCGGCCGTATTTTGGCAGCACCCGGATCAAATACTGCTTCAGCGACTTCTGGTCTTCCTCAGCGATGTCCAGCTGCAGCCGGTCTTCTTCGACGTTCAGCTTGCAGTCCACGTGATAGCCGAACAGGTTAATCGAATAGTTCATGCAAAAGCCCCTCCTTGGATATTTGTTGTTTATTATATAGTGTATCGATACGCATTACAATATAATAATTTTAATCCGTATGACATAGTCCTCACTCCTACATTTGTCTTCACAATGTCCTTACTACGTCATCGTCATATCCCACAATGCCTCCACTTCGTCATCGTCAAGTCCTCGCCACGTCCCCACAATGTCTCCGCTTCGTCATCGCCAAGCCCTCACAATGTCCTCGCAATGTCCCCACTATGTCGTTACTACGCCTCACCCTGTTTTAAATTCCTCTTTTACCACTCCCTTTCTCGCCCTTCAATTCTCCCCAATAAACTCACCAGTCCCATCATCTGCTTTGCTCCATTTCCTCCGCCAATCTTCGATTTTGTTAACCCGAACCCGCTACAAATATAGTATGATGTCACTAAGGAAAGCCATGTAAACGTCACCAAGCGACATGGTTTGTCTTTCTTACCGGATATACATCCAGCAACATCCCGAATGTGCACAACCACAACGAGCGCATCGTTCGCTGACGGAAGCAGGGAGGGTTCTATGGAAAAATACATTTTATCACTGGACCAGGGGACGACGAGTTCCCGGGCCATCTTGTTTAATGAAAAAGGAGAAGCCGTACATACGGCCCAGCGGGAGATTACGCAGTATTTTCCCCATCCGGGCTGGGTGGAGCATAGCGCCAACGAGATTTGGGGTTCGGTCCTGTCGGTGATCGCGTCCGTGCTGTCGGAATCGGGCGTGAAGCCCGAGCAGATCGCGGCGATCGGCATCACGAACCAGCGGGAGACCGCCGTGGTGTGGGATAAGGAAACAGGTGATCCCGTGTACAACGCGGTTGTGTGGCAGTCGCGGCAGACGAGCGGCATTTGCGAAGAGTTAAAAGCCCAAGGCCTCGACGATACCATCCGGGCCAAAACAGGGCTTTTGATCGATCCGTATTTTTCCGGTACGAAGGTCAAGTGGATTTTGGACGAAGTCGAAGACGCCCGGGAAAGAGCGGAGCAGGGCGAGCTGCTGTTCGGCACGATCGATACGTGGCTCATTTGGAAATTTACCGGCGGCCGCGCGCATGTGACCGACTATTCGAACGCATCGCGCACGCTGATGTATAACATTTACGAGTTAAAATGGGACGACGAGCTGCTGGAGATTTTGGGGGTTCCGGCCTCCATGCTGCCGCAGGTGCGCCCATCCTCGGAGGTGTATGGACAGACGGTGCCGCACCACTTCTTCGGCTCGGAGGTACCGATTGCGGGCGTTGCGGGAGACCAGCAGGCGGCCCTGTTCGGGCAGGCGTGCTACAGCAAGGGTATGGCCAAAAACACCTACGGCACCGGCTGCTTTATGCTGATGAATACCGGCGAAACGGCGGTCCGTTCGGAGCATGGCCTCCTGACGACGCTCGCTTGGGGCATCAATGGCAAAGTGGAGTATGCGCTGGAAGGCAGCATTTTCGTGGCGGGCTCGGCCATTCAATGGCTGCGCGACGGGCTGCGGATGCTGAAGGACTCGAAGGAGAGCGAGACGTACGCATCGCGCGTGGCTTCGACGGACGGCGTGTATGTCGTCCCGGCCTTCGTCGGGCTCGGCACCCCGTACTGGGACAGCGACGTGCGCGGAGCGGTGTTCGGCCTGACGCGCGGCACGTCCAAGGAGCATTTTATCCGGGCGACGCTGGAATCGCTGGCCTACCAGACAAAGGATGTGCTGTCCGCGATGGAGGCCGACTCGGGCCTTGAACTCACTACGCTGCGCGTCGATGGCGGCGCCGTGCACAACGATTTTCTGATGCAGTTCCAGAGCGACGTGCTCGGCGTCTCGGTCGAACGGCCGGTCATTAACGAGACGACGGCGCTGGGCGCTGCGTATTTGGCGGGACTCGCCGTCGGCTACTGGAAGAGCCAGGAGGACATTTCCGGACAGTGGGCGATCGAGCGCGAGTTCCAGCCGGTGATGGAAGAGAAGGAGCGAACCGGGCTGTACGAAGGCTGGAAGAAGGCCGTGCATGCCGCCATGGCTTTTAAATAAACACAGAAACATATCTTGGGGGGTCTCTTTTTCGATCTGGAGGGAGATAAGCACAGATGATATGGTCCAATACGAATCGCGAACAAATCAAAAACAGCTTGAAGCAGGAAAAGTTTGATGTCCTGATCATCGGCGGAGGCATTACCGGGGCCGGCATCGCTCTGGACGCGACGACCCGCGGAATGAAGACGGCGCTGGTGGAAATGCAGGACTTTGCCGCAGGCACGTCCAGCCGCTCGACCAAACTGGTGCACGGCGGACTCCGCTACCTGAAGCAGTTTGAGGTCAAAATGGTTGCCGAGGTCGGCAAGGAACGGGCGGTCGTGTACGAAAACGGCCCGCATGTCACTACGCCGGAATGGATGCTGCTGCCGATCCACAAGGGCGGCACGTTCGGCAAATTCAGCACGTCCTTTGGACTGCGGGTATACGATTATTTGGCCGGCGTGAAAAAAGCGGAGCGCCGCATGATGCTCTCCCCGCAGCAGACGCTGGCGAAAGAGCCGCTCATCAAGAAGGAGGGACTCAAGGGCGGCGGGTACTACGTGGAATACCGCACCGACGATGCCCGCCTGACGATCGAAGTGATGAAAGCGGCCGTCGCGCATGGGGCTTCTGCGCTTAATTACAGCAAGGTCGAGGAGCTGCTGTACGACGCCCGGAACAACGTGTCCGGCGCCGTGGTTCACGACCAGCTGACCGGGGACACCTACGAAGTGCACGCCGCCAAGGTCATTAACGCTGCAGGGCCGTGGGTCGACCGTATCCGCGAGAAGGACGCGTCGATGGAAGGCAAGACGCTGCGCCTCACCAAAGGCGTCCACCTGGTCATCGACCAGTCCCGCTTCCCGCTGGAGCAGGCGGTGTACTTCGACACGCCGGATAAAAGAATGGTGTTCGCCATCCCCCGCGACGGCAAGGCGTATGTGGGGACGACGGATACTTTTTTTGACCGGGATACGGCGCATCCCCGGATGACTTCTCAAGACCGGGACTATATTATTAACGCGATCAATTATATGTTTCCTGAGCTGCAAATCACGGCGGAAGACGTGGAGTCCAGCTGGGCCGGGGTCCGTCCGCTGATTCTTGAAGCGGGCAAGGATCCGTCGGAAATATCCCGGAAGGACGAAATTTGGGAGTCCGGCTCGGGGCTGCTGACGATCGCCGGGGGTAAGCTGACGGGCTACCGAAAGATGGCCGAGACGATTGTGGACGTGCTGTCCCGGGAGCTGGGCCAGGAAACGGGACGCGTGTTTAAAGGATGTCAAACGAAGCATCTGCCGATTTCGGGCGGGGACTTCGGCGGCTCCGCGCAGTATGAGCCATTCGTTCGGAAGACCGCCCAGGCCGGGATCGAGGTGGGGCTTGCCCCGGATGAAGCGCTCGCGATTGCCGGCAAATACGGCACGAATGCATCCGGCGTATTCCGCCTGATCCAGAGCAAGCACGCGGAGGCGGAAGCATACGGGCTGCCGCTGATGATGTTCGGCCAGCTGGCCTATGCGCTGGAAGCGGAGATGACGGCGACGCCGGTGGACTTTTTTACCCGCCGGCTCGGCGCGACGCTGTTCGACATTCAGCTCGTACGCACCTGGAAGGCGCCGGTCATCGAGTATATGGGCAGCATGCTGAACTGGAGCCCAGCGGCGAAGGAGGCGTATGCGGCCGATCTCGACCGCGCGCTGCTGGAGGCGGTGGAACCCGCGGAGTCCGGTTGAGCCGATTCGCACGGTGGATGCCCGTCATGCGAATAAGGAGTAGTGCCGGTGGTCAGCGAATGGTATACAACTCGGGATATGTATCCCATGGTACACAGTCGATTTGATACATCCGATTATACGCATTTCGATAGCATGGCGAGCGGAAGATGCTAATGCGGTCGTATGATAAGCAGTCAACCTCATAGTGGACAGTCGAATGCAGCATTTCCAATAGGAACCTTTCATCCCCAGGATGAAGGGTTCCTTTTTGGTGTGGGATGAACCCGGGACAGTGCCCCGGCAGAACATTCAATGGGTGAACATAGGAAAGCCGCTCCACAGAACTTCCAGGGGAGCTGCACCTAAGACGCGGTTTGGATGAACCATTCTCGGATGACCATTCTAAGGGGAGTATTACACCAAAGGTCGGGGTCCCTAAGCTTCGGTAGTGGCAGGGAACTGAGGAAAACCGGTGCCGTTTTGTCAATCCGCTGTCAGTCATCTTGACACCGATTGTCCGGATATTTGCGATCTGTGCTGCATTTTTATGGAAAATGGGCGCTCGCCCACGTCCCATGTTAGTACACCTCCGGTAAAATCGCTTATAATAGAAAAACCATACTGTCGTGAGAGGAGTGCTGTACATGAACATTAAAGTAAAGAGAGAGCATCGGCAGTACCCCGAACAAGTGAAATCCGACGCGTCCCGCGCGCCATACGAGCGGGATTATTCGCGGCTGATCCATTCGCCGACGTTTCGGAGGCTGCAGGGCAAATCCCAGGTGTTCGGCGCGGGCACGGGGGACTATTACCGGACGCGGCTGACCCACTCCCTCGAGGTGGCGCAGATCGCCAGAGAAGCAGCGCGCAGCCTGCTGCGGGCGCATCCCGAGGTCAGCGACGAGCAGGCGGACAATCCGGGGCTTGTCATCGATCCGGAGGTGGTGGAGTGCGCGGCGATCGCGCATGACTTCGGCCATCCTCCTTTTGGACATAAAGGGGAAGAGGTGCTGGACGGCATTCTGGATCAGCTGATCCAGGACCGGACGAAAGAAGCCGTGAAGGGGCTGCATCTGTCCCGTGATGAGGTGAGCGACGTCCGCACAAGGCTGCGGAAGAAATACGAGCATTTCGAAGGGAACGCGCACAACTTCCGGCTGATCATGTTTTTGGAGAAGCGGGAAAACGTGGACGGCCTGAATCTGTCTGACGCGATCCTGCTCGGCATCAATAAATATCCATATCCCGGGACCCTGCTCAAAAAGGGGCTGTACCAGCATGAATGGAGTTATATTTCGCAGATCCGC
Organism: Paenibacillus sp. XY044; assembly: GCF_002257645.1. Lineage (GTDB taxonomy): Bacteria > Bacillota > Bacilli > Paenibacillales > Paenibacillaceae > Paenibacillus_AQ. The sequence goes on from NZ_NQMO01000002.1 coordinate 65,607, forward strand.
CAGGACTGGGGCATTCCCGCAGGCAAAAAGACGCTGGAAGCGCAGCTGATGGACTTGTGCGACGATATCGCCTATTCGGCCCATGACCTGGAGGACGGCATCAAGGCCGGGAAGATCGAGGTGCACGAGCATTTTTTGAAAGATCCGCATATTTTGCGCCTGATCGTCGAGAAAATCATGACGCTGGAGGACGCGTTCTGGGACAACTGCCCGGAGGAGCATATCCGCTACAAGGTGGAAGAGGTGCTGACGTCCTTTTTGAAAGTGTGGAATGATAAGATTCCGTACTGCGAGTTTGACTACTCCCGCACCCGGCGCGAGGTCAAGGCTTATTGGGTAAGCCTGTTCGTCAGCAGTCTCGGCGTCATTGACGACGGGGACTGGAAGAAGGTGACCTTCGTCAAGGAAGGCCAGGAGGACCAGGATATGCTCCGGACCGTCAGCGTGCTGAAAAGCTTCGCCTGGGTCACGATGATCCGCGACTTGCGGGTGCAGCGGCTGCAAAAGCGCAGCGAGTGGATGATCAAGCGGCTGTGGGACGCTTTTCTCGATCCGGTCGCATCCAAATCGATCATTCCCTCCGACTGGCTGCAGCGGTTCGAGAAGGATCAAGCCGGGCCGAATCCGATCTGGACGTGGGAGCATATGGTAATCGACTATATAGCGGGAATGACGGACGCGTTTGCTGAAAAAATCTACAATGAGCTGTACGGATTAAAGGTAGGTTCCATTTACGACCTGGATTAGGCAGCTATAGAAAGGAAGGAAAGACCGGATGGGCGCTCTTAAACTTAGCGTGCTGGATCTTGTACCGAAAATAGGAGAGTCATCCTTTGAAGAAGCACTGCATGAAGCGGCCGTACTGGCCCGCCATGCAGAACAATGGGGTTACACCAGGTACTGGGCGGCGGAGCATCACGACCTGGTGAACCTGTCCTGCGCCGCGCCCGAAGTGCTGCTGGCGCATATTGGGGCACGGACCGAGCGGATCCGCATCGGATCGGGGGCGGTCCTGCTGCCGCATTACAGCCCGCTGAAGGTCGCGGAGAACTTCCGCATGCTGGCTGCGCTTTATCCCGGCCGCGTCGACCTCGGCATCGGCCGTGCGCCCGGCGGCTCGGCGCATGCCTCGATGGCGCTGAGCGGCAATTACTTGCAGCATGTGGCCGAAATGCCGGTCCGCGTCCGCGCGCTGATCGAGCTGCTGGAAGACCGCTACGCATACGAGGACGTCCCGGTCGCGGCCAAGCCCGTCCCGCGGATCCAGCCGGAGCTGTGGATGCTCGGGACGAACAACAAGAGCGCCGGCTTCGCGGCGGAGAACGGAACCGGCTATGTGTTCGGCCAGTTCATGAGCGACCGCGACGGCGCCGAGGTGCTGGCGGCCTACCGGGACGGATTCAAGCCGTCCGCCCTGCTGGAGCGGCCGAGAAGCATGACGGCCATCGGCGTCATTTGCGCCGCAACCGAGCAGGAGGCGCTGGCGCTGTCCCGCCGGTCGGCCCTGCAGGAAGTCGAGCGGCCGGGGGCCGAAGCCGGCGAGCCGCAGCCGCAGGGAAGCCGGCTGATCACCGGGTCGCCCAAGCAGGTGAAGTCGCAGCTGCTGGAGCTGGTGGCTTCCTTCGGGTGCGACGAGTTCCTGGTCAACACGCCGGTGATGAATTATGCCGAGCGGCTGGAATCTTATCGGCTGCTGGCATCGGCGTGCTTGTGAAAGACAAAGATGGGGTGAACGGAGGAACTATGGAAGTAAGATCCGAACCATTGGAGTTTATTTATACGTACGCCAGCCACGAGTCGGAGACGGAGCTGTGCCGGATGGAGCTGGACGCTCTGCTCGGGCAGGCGAAACCTTTGAAAGGTAGAGGTCCCATGCTGCTCAGCTCCCGGGAGCTTGATCCGGGCCGCAGTCCGTATGTATCCATGCGTCTCGATGTGCTGATGAAAGGCGCCTCGGCGGAGGATATCGCCCTGCAGGCTTCGGAGCTGGAGCTTGGGGACGGCACGTTCAAAGTGACGTACGTGAAATCCGGCGATCCCTGCTCCTATGAGGACCAGCGGCTGCTTGAGCGCCTCGTCGGCAGCAGGATACGGGGGAAGGCGGAGATGAAGCATCCGGATGTGCAGCTCGGCCTCCTGTCAGCTGAGGGACAATGGATGCTCGGATTGTGCCGGCATCCCGAACGCGCATGGCGGCTGCACAAGGACAAGCCGCACAATTATTCGACCGGGCTCAGCGTCACGACCGCCCGGTCGCTCGTGAACATCCTTGTGCCGGAGCCTCCAGGTATTCGGGCTGTCGACCCCTGCTGCGGCATGGGGAACGTGCTGATCGAAGCCCTGTCGATGGGCATCGACATCCGGGGCTGGGACATCAACCCGCTGGCCATCCAGGGCGCCCGGGCCAATCTGAAGCACTTCGGCTATCCGGAGTTGGTGACGCTCGGGGACATGACGCAGGTGGCGGAACGCTTCGATGTGGCCGTGCTGGACATGCCGTACAACCTGTGCTCGGTGCTCAGCACGGATCAGCGGCTGGGCATGCTGCAGAGCCTGCGCCGCATGGCGAAACGGGCCGTCATCGTATCGACGGAGGAAGCGGATGAATCCATCCTTCAGGCGGGCTTTACCATACTGGACAGCGCCCGGGTGTGGAAGGGCAGCTTTGTCCGGAATGTCTGGCTTTGTGGGTAACGAGAAGCTGGGTCCATCCATCATGCGATCACTTTCTTCTATATAATAGTAGAAATAATAGTAGAAATTTATCATCACCATAATAATAGTAGAAGTTTATCATCACAGTAGCGTTTAACATCAAGCAAAAAGGCTGCCTCACGATCCGGTCTGCAATCGACCGGTGACGCGGGACAGCCTTTTTCGTTTACCTCCGATATCGGGGCTTACAAATCATCCAGTCAGGATTGAAGCAAAAGCTCCGCTTGATGGAGGATGTCGACTTAGTAAGCACGCTCGTAATTGACGAGATTACGCGGAAGCTCTTTTCCCTGTACGTAGGCCTTCAGGTTTTCGACAAAAATATCGATGACCCGCTCGGTATACCGGTCCGTGCTTCCGGAAACATGCGGCGTAATGATGACCTGCTCCATATCCCACAGCGGATGATCCTCAGGGAGCGGCTCTTTCTCAAACACGTCGAGGCCGGCGCAGCTGATCTGCCCGCTGCGGAGCGCATCCAGCAGGGATGCCGTATCGACCGTCGGTCCACGGCCCGCATTGATGAAGCAGGCTCCCGGCTTGGCAGCCGCCCAGGCATCGGCATTCAACAGGTGGTGCGTCTCATCGGTAAGCGGCAGCACGCTGATGATGTAATCGCCTTGGCTCAGCGCCTTGTGGAGTCCGTCCATGGTTAACATCTCGTCCACATGGGGATCGGCTTTGCCGGAACGGCGGACGCCGACGGTACGCATGCCGAACGCTTTGGCCAGGCGCGCCGTCTCGCTGCCGATTTCGCCGACGCCGACGATGACGGCCGTTCTGCCGTGCAGCTCGGACAAGGTGCTCAGCCCCGGCGCGGCCAGATTCGTCTCCCAACTGTGCTTAAGCTGGTTGCGGACCGAAACGTGCAGCTGACGCGAGAACGAGAGCATCATGCCGAGGATCGTCTCCGAGATCGGAATCGCATGGACTCCGCTGGAATTCGTCAGCAGCACGCCTTTCTGTTCCAGCCGTTCCAACGGCAGAGTGTCCACGCCGGCGGACCACGTCTGCAGCCATTTCAGCCGGCTGTCTTGAGTCAGCACCTGATCGGCAATTTGTCTGGACCAGCCGACCAGAATTTCCGCTTCGTTCACGAGCGCCGGATCCACTTCGGTGCTTTTGACGACCGTCAGCTTATAATCGGGAGCCGCTTGTTCAATCAAAGCGGCCTGCTCCGGAGTCAGGGAATGCAGACAAATAATTTGCTTCATACAGTTCAGCCTCCTCCACGTATGTACCCTTGATGTGATGTTTTGCTACTCTATATAGAATGAACTAAAGAAATGAATGTCACAGGCCGTGTTGGGCCGCTATAATAGGAAGTTCAATGCAAAACTTTAGTTCAATCTATGTATCATGAATATATTTAGGATAACAGATTTGAACGGATATACAACAGGGGCCGGAGGGCGATAAGAATGAAAGGGAATCAGCGGTTTGAAAGCGGCCCGAAAATGGCCTGCTTTTGCGTAACTCTGCTGCATGACGATAGGCCCGAAAGGTGAAACTATATTAATGAAGGAATTCATACGAAAAGTACCTTCGGTACCAATTTTTACAGGACGGTTGTATGCGACGCAAAGGGAAAGAAAGGGGATGTATTTGCATGGAAATGAAAGAAGAACAATTTCAGGATAAGCCGTTAAGGCTATTTGTTGCGGTCCGGATTCCCGAATCGATCCAATTGTTGCTTGAAGCGTGGAGGCTCCGGAACGAAGATCAGCTCGCTTTTAAAAAATGGACGCACCTGGAGGATTATCATATTACCGTCCAGTTTTTGGGAGACGCCGAGGCCGGAAGAGTACCAGAAATCACAGATGCCTTAAAAAGGGCCTCTTTGAAAATAAACCCATTCGACCTGGAATTTGGATCGTTCGGAACCTTCGGGACTGCGGAGGCTCCCCGGGTGTTATGGGCTGGAGTAATTGACCAATCGGGAGGCCTGGACAAGATCTATGAAGCGGTCACTTCCGAGATGGGGGAACTGGGGTTCGCCAAAGAGGCGAGGCCTTACCGTCCCCATGTCACGATAGCCCGTAAATATGCGGGAAAATCACCTTTTCCGGGCCAGAATTTACCGCTTTTGACAGAGAAAAATTCCGGTTCTGGGGGGACTGCGGAACCTCTGATTTGGGAGGTCAATGAATTTGTACTTTTTTCCACGCATTTGCACGAAAAGCCAATGTATGAGATACTAGAGGCCGTTCAAATGAAAGATTCGTAGATTGGAAATGACTAGCAATAGAAATCGAATATATTTTTCCGCGCATGATCGAATATAGAGTTCCCTTTGTTGCCGTATCCTGTGAAGTAAATTTGTGCCGTTCCTAAGCTACGCTTGTTGTAAAGACTGTCCTGCTTGTCAGTTATTGTACGCTCTCGGATACAGCAATGGACTGAAAATGTTTCCAAAGGTTATTCAAAACCTGTATTTTTGGTTACTTAAAGAGGGAATGTGCCGGAAATATAGGAGGAGAAACATGTACACATTACGTCAAAACCGCTGGATGGCACTATTAATCGGTGTACTTCTGGTGTGTTTCTCTGCAATTTGCATGCTACTGCAAAACGAGCAGATGCACAAAATGCAGTATAACGACAGCACGAATCAACTGGGGGCCGTAACATACAGCAAGAACGTTGAGGCAGGCGCACGCCCGCAGCATTTATCTATACAGGGGGCTAACCACCCGTTAACTACGGAAAACTCCGTACAGCTTTTGAATGTAAATTTATTGAAAAAATGGAATGTTAAGCATCATCCCCTTTTTGTTGAAGGGATTTCAGCAAATACACCGGCTGCCGCCAAAAAGGCCCAAGCGACACAAGCCAAGCCTGAGGTGAAGAAAGCTGTAGCTGTTGCAGCAAAGCCAAAGCTGGACCCAAAATTGAATCCCCCCACCACGTTATTCTTCAGCCGGACCAAACTGCTCAGTCCTTCCCAGAAGTCGGAAGCGACCAAACAGTACAAGGTAACCGCTGAGGACGTGCTTCTGCTCCGAAGAATCGTGATGGCAGAAGCCGAAGGCGAACCGTACAAAGGCAAAGTGGCTGTGGCCAATGTTGTCTTGAACCGGCTGCGGTCAGCCAATTTTCCCGATACGATTAGAAAAGTCATTTATCAGAGATATCAGTTCAGTCCTGTGGCGAACGGCCGTTTTGACCGTGTGAAGCCGAACGAGGATTCAATTCATGCCGTCAACGAGGCGCTTAACGGACGCAAAGAAGTCACGGACGACACGTATTATTTTCTGTCGCTGAAGCTGGCTGACGACCTGACGGTTCATCATACGCGGACACTGGCGAAGACGATCGGCAACCACTCCTTTTACAAATAAAACCTGTAAGTTTAAAATGTTTATGGGTAAAGGATAATGAGGAGGTGGCGTTCATATGAAAATTACGTATTATGGTCATTCCTGTGTTGTGGTGGAGGAAGGCGGCCGGAGCGTGATCATCGATCCGTTTCTATCGGGAAATCCGGCATCGGGCATTGCGCCTGGGGATATCCGCGTGGACGCGGTGCTGCTGACCCATGGGCACTCCGACCATTTCGGCGATGCGCTGGAGATCGCCAAAGCAAATGATTGTCCGATTGTCGCCGTGTTCGAGCTGGCGGAGTTCTGCCGCAAGAAGGGCGCGAAAACCTTTGCCATGAACATCGGGGGGCAGCAGCAGTTCGACGGGTTTAAGGTCAAATACACGCTGGCTTTCCACAGCTCCGCGGTACAGGACGGCGATGCGCTGATCTACGCCGGAGAACCGGCGGGCATCCTGCTCACCATGGGCGGCAAAACGTTCTTCCATGCGGGAGATACGGCTCTGTTCGGCGACATGCGACTCATCGGTGAAATGAATCAAATCGATGCCGCCGCGCTGCCGATCGGCGACGCGCTGACGATGGGACCGGACGATGCGCTGCTGGCGGCCAAATGGCTGCGGGCGGACCGCGTCATTCCGGTGCATTACAACACCTTCCCCGCCATTGAACAGAACGGCGCGCTGTTCTGCGACCGTCTTCATCAGGAAGGTATTGAAGGGCATGCGCTTAAGCCGGGAGAGAGCATTGAAATTTAACCGCTGATCGAAGCGGCTGCTTCGACAGATGACACCCCCCGCCGCATACGGGCATACAGTATCGTAACATTAGCCTATCGGAAAGGCGGGGGTCGATTGTTTTACCGAATGAGTGAACACAGCGGAGATCTGCCGGCCGGCGAGCTGCAGAAAGCCGTGCAGGGCGAGTACGAGGCGATCCGCAAGGGACGGCGGCTACAAGAGCTGGCGCCACCGGACCACCGGATCTATTTCAGCCGCGTAGTCGAAGAGGAACGCCAGGGCCGCCTTGCCGAGCTGACCCGGCTCTATTATGAGCATACCGGCTGCTACCCGGTCTTTAACAAGGTGGAAACGCCCAAGGCGTATGTAAACGGACTGAAAGCGACCGTCGATGACGCGCTTGAAGCCGCCTGGAATTATTCGGACCTGATGCTTACGGCTGCGGATCCTAAGGTGCAGAAGCTGATGCTCCGCGCGATGAACAGCGAAATGCGCTGGGTTAGCCGGCTTCAGTTTTTGTACAGCAATTATTTCCACGAGAACGGCGACATGAAGCATAAGGGCACCATCGGCATCGCCGACAAACAGCTTCCCTCTTGAGATGGGGGAGGCTGTTTTTTATCTTTTGGCAGCATGCGGAAATTTCTGCATGGTTTTTTGCTGTAAATTGGAAAAACACTTGCCGAAATGAATAATTATGCATTTTCCAGAATAATTACAATACGCCGCTTTAATGCTTCACTGCAAAACATTTCTTATCACATTCATAAAAAGTTTAAATTGCGCAGAGGTTTAGTGGGTGATAAAATAATATAACCAATTCATTTTGAATAATTATCGACGTTTTATAACAAAAAGAAAACCATTCCCCTAAGCAACGAGGATTTCCGCCGTTGTCGCATACCCCATTCCCCTAGTGAGCACGAAGTAATATTCTTGTAGCCAATGTCGTCATCGTACTGGTTTATTTTGATGTATCTGGATTTACATGCATTTATTTTATTCTGAAGATAGAAAGGTTGCTTTCCATGAGACATACGGTACTTCCCCCTAAGCAGGGACTTTATGATCCGCAGTTTGAAAAAGACGCCTGCGGCATGGGCTTCGTCGCTCATATCAAAGGCCGGGCTTCCCATGAGATCGTAGGCCAGGCTCTGACGATGCTCGAGAATATGGAGCACCGCGGCGGGCAGGGCAGCGAGCCCAATTCCGGTGACGGGGCCGGGATTATGCTGCAAATTCCTCACCGTTTCTTTGCAGAAGAAGCGGCCCGGATCGGTTTCGAACTGCCTGAACCGGGACAATACGGCGTAGGCATGCTGTTCCTTTCCCACGACGAAGCCGTTCGGGAGGCTCATGAGAGCCGGCTCGTCGAAATCATCCGGGAAGAAGGACAGCAGTTCCTGGGCTTCCGCGACGTTCCGACATATGACGAGATGCTGGGCAAATCCGCGAAGGAAGCCAAGCCGTACGTACGGCAGATTTTTATCGGACGCAGCATCGACGTGAAGGACGAAATGGACTTCGAGCGCAAGCTGTACGTCATCCGCAGACGCGCCGAGCTGGCCATCCGTTATGGCGACGCTCCGCAGGCGGACTCCTTCTACATTTCCAGCCTTTCGTGCCGGAAGATCGTGTACAAAGGAATGCTCACTACCAATCAGGTAGGGCAGTTCTATTTGGACCTGAGAAACGAACGGGTAGAGACGGCGATCGCCCTCGTCCACTCTCGTTTCAGCACGAACACCTTCCCAAGCTGGGAACGCGCGCACCCGTACCGCTTCATGATTCACAACGGGGAAATCAACACGCTCCGCGGCAACGTAAACTGGATGCATGCGCGCCAGTCGCTGTTCAAAAGCGATATTTTCGGAGACGACCTGAATAAGGTCAAGCCGGTCATCAATCCGGACGGTTCGGATACCGCCATGTTCGATAACACGTTTGAGTTCTTGTATCTGAGCGGACGTTCTCTGCCTCATGTCGCCATGATGATGGTGCCGGAGCCTTGGAACAACCATGAAAGCATGGACGAAACGAAAAAAGCGTTTTACGAGTACCACAGCACGCTGATGGAACCGTGGGACGGACCGGCGGCCATGGCGTTCACCGACGGCGTACAGATCGGTGCCATCCTTGACCGGAACGGACTACGTCCATCCCGTTACTATGTGACAAAGGACGACCTGATTGTTCTTTCCTCGGAAGCGGGCGTACTCGACATTCCGGCTGAGAACGTCCTGTACAAGGACCGTCTCCGTCCAGGCAGAATGCTGCTCGTGGACACGAAGGAAGGACGGATCATTTCCGACGAGGAAGTCAAAGCCCAGATCGCTGCCGAGCAGCCGTACCGCGAGTGGCTCGACGAGCATCTGGTCAATCTGGATGAGCTTCCGGATGCGCCGGAGTTGCCGAATCCGAAGCATGACAACGTGCAGCAGCTGCAGCTCTCCTTCGGCTATACGTTCGAGGATCTGCGCAAGGTGCTGGAGCCGATGGCTTCGACCGGCCAGGAAGCGATCGCCTCGATGGGCTACGACGCGCCTCTTGCGGTGTTGTCCGACAAGCCGCAACGCCTGTACAACTACTTTAAACAAATGTTTGCTCAGGTGACCAACCCGCCGATCGACGCGATCCGCGAGGAGATCATCACCGCGACCGGGACGACGATCGGACCGGAGCGGAACCTGCTGCATCCGGAGCCCGAGAGCTGCCGCCAGATCCGTTTGGATACGCCGGTCCTCTCGAACGAGGACTTCGCGAAGATCCGCCATGTGCACCGTCCCGGCTTCAAGTCAATGACGATTCCGATCTTCTTTTTGGCAGCCGAGGGTGCGGAAGGCCTCCGCAAGGCGCTCGACGGATTGTGCGAAGCAGCCGATCGCGTCATCAAGAAAGGCCACAACATCCTGATTCTGTCCGACCGCGGCGTGGACAAAGAGAATGCGGCGATTCCGGCACTTCTTGCCGTATCCTGCCTGCATCATCATTTGATCCGCCAAGGTACACGGACCAAAGTCAGCATTCTGCTCGAATCCGGCGAACCTCGTGAAGTGCATCACTACGCGCTGCTGCTCGGTTACGGCGTGAGCGCCGTCAACCCGTACCTTGCGTTCGAAACGCTGGACGACATGATCCAACAGGGGCTGCTGCGCGGCGTATCGCACGAGAAAGCCGTTAAAAACTATATCAAGGCCGCGACGAAGAGCGTGGTGAAAATTTTGTCCAAAATGGGCATCTCGACGATCCAGTCCTACCGCGGCGCGCAAATCTTTGAAGCTGTCGGCCTGAAAGAGGAGTTTGTCGAGAAGTACTTTACCCGTACGCCGTCCCGCATCGGCGGCATCGGTCTCGAAGAAGTGGCGGCCGAAGCGCTGGCCCATCATGACCGTGCCTTTACCGACAAAGACGGAAACGACAAGGTACTCGATTCCGGTGGCGACTACCAATGGCGTAAAGACGGGGAAGAGCATCTGTTCAATCCGCAGACGATTCACCTGCTCCAGCAGGCTGTGCGTACTGGCGATTACCAGGTGTACAAAAAGTACGCGAAGCTCGTTCAGGGCGAAAACGAGAAGCAACTGACGATCCGCTCGCTGCTGAAGCTGAAATCGGTAGGAGCTCCGCTTCCAATCGAGGAAGTCGAGCCGATCGAGTCCATTATGAGACGCTTCAAGACCGGTGCCATGTCCTTCGGCTCCATCAGCAAAGAAGCGCATGAAAGCCTCGCGATCGCGATGAACCGCATCGGCGGCAAGAGTAACACAGGTGAGGGCGGCGAAGATCCGGCGCGCTACATTCCGGATGCGAACGGCGATTCCCGCCGCAGCGCGATCAAGCAGGTGGCTTCCGGCCGGTTTGGCGTGACGTCGAACTACCTGGTGAACGCCGACGAAATTCAAATCAAGATGGCGCAGGGAGCGAAGCCGGGTGAAGGCGGACAGCTTCCGGGCCGTAAAGTTTATCCATGGGTTGCCGAAGTGCGCGGTTCTACGCCGGGCGTGGGCTTGATTTCTCCGCCTCCGCACCATGACATTTACTCCATCGAGGATTTGGCGGAGCTGATTTATGACCTGAAGAACTCCAATCCGCGCGCCAACATCAACGTGAAGCTCGTGTCCGAGGTTGGCGTCGGAACGATCGCGGCCGGGGTGGCCAAAGGCCGTGCCGACATTATCCTCGTCAGCGGTTATGACGGCGGTACCGGCGCATCGCCGCAGGGCTCCATCCGCCATGCGGGCCTACCTTGGGAGCTGGGTGTTGCGGAAACGCACCAGACGCTCATCCTGAACAACCTGCGTGACCGCGTCGTTCTGGAAACGGACGGCAAAATGCTGAACGGACGCGACCTGGCTGTCGCAGCGCTGCTGGGTGCCGAAGAGTACGGCTTCTCCACGGCACCGCTCGTAGCCCTTGGCTGTATCATGATGCGCGTCTGCCAGATGGATACTTGTCCGGTTGGGGTAGCTACCCAGAATCCGGAACTGCGCAAGAACTTCATGGGCGATCCGGCACATGTCGTCAACTTCATGAGATTCGTGGCCGAAGATATGCGTGAAATTATGGCAGAGCTCGGCTTCCGTACCATCGAAGAGATGATCGGACGCACGGATTGCCTGGATGCCGAAGAGGCGAACAGTCACTGGAAGAAGAAAGGCATCGATCTGTCTGTTCTGCTGCACACACCGGAGCTTCCGGAAGGAAGCACGCGCTACCGCACGAAGACCCAGAACCACGGTCTCGAGGAGACGTTGGATATGCGCGAGCTGCTTAAGCTGGCGGCACCGGCGCTGGAAGACGGAACGCCTGTTACCGGCGAGCTTTCGATTACAAACGTGGACCGCGCCGTAGGCACGATCCTCGGCAGCGAAGTGACGCGGAAGTACGGGGCAGCCGGCCTGCCGGAAGATACGATTTCGTTGACCTTTACGGGAACAGCCGGCCAGAGCTTGGGCGCCTTCGTTCCGAAGGGCATCACGCTGACCGTGGTCGGCGACGCGAACGACTACACCGGTAAAGGGCTGTCCGGCGGGAAGCTGATCGTGAAGCCGTCGCCGAAGTCGACGTTCAAGGCTGAAGAGAACATCATTATCGGCAACACCGCCTTCTACGGGGCGACAAACGGCGAGGCGTACATCCGCGGCATCGCGGGCGAACGCTTTGCGGTCCGCAACTCCGGCGTAAATGTCGTCGTTGAAGGCGTTGGCGATCACGGGTGTGAATACATGACAGGTGGCCGCGTCGTAGTCCTTGGGGAAACGGGGCGCAACTTCGGCGCCGGCATGTCGGGCGGCATCGCTTACGTCTATGATCCGCAGGGCACGTTCATCGACCACTGCAACCTGGAGATGATTCTTCTGGAGCGTGTGGAGGAAGCGGAGGAAGCTGAAGAACTGAAGAGCCTGATCGAGAAGCACGTCAACTACACGGAAAGTTCCGTCGGCGAGCGCGTGCTGGAAGATTGGGAGAACAGCCTCGGCCATTTCGTCCGCGTCATTCCGAAGGATTACAAGCGGATGACACAGCAAATCCGCAAGGTTCAGGAGAATGGCCTGAGCGGCGAAGCCGCGCTGCTGGCAGCCTTTGAAGCCAACATGCGCGAGCTTGCGAGAGCAGGAAGCAACTAAACTTCAGCAACGGTTTATTTAAATAGAGAATTCCTATCAACCAAGGTAGAGATTTTCATATTTACGCAATATTTGCTGGAAAGGGCATACGAAATGTTTTCAATTGGAGACATGAATCGTATGCCCATTTTTTTCGACAAAAATAGAACCTGCTTCAAAAAGCTATTGTCCCATTAGACGACAACATCCAGAAGAGGCTTGGGATATAATAAAAAAGACCTAGTCACTTGGCTGATTCTTGACATTCATAAATTGGAACAGACGTTGCAGTATGAACAAGAGAGTAGCCGTCGAAATCATTTTGGATAATATGTTGAGTGGAGCGAGGGTATCTTCGATGAGAGATGAGAGAAAGTTCGGTGCCGAGGCCCGGTCAAACCAAGAACTTCCGGAGCAAACCCAATTGGACATCTTGAAAGTGTTGGAGCAATGCGGGATTCACCCTGATAACTGGAAGCGCTTTGTTCAAAAGATGGAGAAGGGGACCGACTAACGGCCGTTCCGTTTTCCCTTTTTGCGAGGGGGTAGCATGAAACGACAAGGAGGGACAGACAACGTTTTTATCATTCAATTTTAGACAGGAAGGCGTTACAGCAGCAGCAGTCTTCCTTATGCTCCGAGAGGGGATCCAGTCGAATTACGGTAACCGAACCCAAAAAACCTCAGCCGTCCTTGACCAAGGAAAGCTGAGGTTTTGTTTAAGGTTTTCCGCTAATCGCGGTCTGGCTTCTATGAATGAACGTCGATAGACATTTTGTCGTGAGCAAGCCGTTGGGCCGTTCTGCTTATTTCATGGACCGTTCCATCCGTACAAAAGCGATAAAACGTTTGGCTTCGTCCTCAGACAAGCGGCGGCCGTCAATCGTTAAATTGAATTTCTCCAGCAAGTCCTCGTCCGAAAGCTCCAGTTGATCCACAAAATCCCTGACCTCCGGATCCATAACGATCTTCGGCTGGTTCGTTCGGCCGATCAGATAATCGATGGAAACGTCAAACTTGTCGGCCAGCTTGGTCAGAATCTCAAAATCAGGTTTACGGCGGTTCTTTTCATAGTGGGAGAGTGCGGCTCGAGTGATGCCTATGGATTGGGCCAATTCCTCCTGGGTCCAGCCGCGTTGGTCCCGCAGTTCTGCGATGCGATTACCGTGATTCATGAATTAACCTCCTCCGAATACCTGAAAAAAATGCATTGAGTTGGAAACAAATTGTCGCAAATACAGATTCATATAGGAAAAAAGTATTGACTAGTTACAAAATGTATCGTAAAGTGAAAATTGGAAATGATACCATTTGTATCAATTGTTGAGACGGATCGTATCTTTTAGCAGTATAAGGCGTTTTCCCGATTTTCATACCATGAGGCAGGAATAATCCGATGAATATGTTAACAGCACATGGCATACATCTTCAAACGTATATGTATATCCATCAGGTCGGGGACCAGACGGTTTTTCTGCATCGGACCCGTCCTGTCATCTTGTGGGAATACGAGCCCAGCCGTATGGTGATCATCTGCGACTTGGATCTTCCCGTCGTGCCCGAGCTCAGGCTTGGGTTTATCATTCACGCTCCTAACGCCCCGGCCCGCCAGGTGTATGGCCGCGTAGCTTGGAAAGAAAGCAGTATCTCCTTTAAGGCCCACCAGTACGGCATTCTCATCGAATCCCCGCAGCAGGAGCCGGCACAGCGCATGACAAAACACCACAACCGCCCGCAGCGAGGCGGCCGAGCGGCCTCCACACCGTATGAAAGTCCCTGTGACCACGACAATTTCCCCGGCCCAGGACACCATTTAGATATCAAAGCATAAAATCTTACGTTTTTTCGTAATGGGATACAGACATTTTACACTATTTATCAAAGGGCTGCATAGTGCTTTTGCTTTAAAAAGGCTGAAGTATAAGCCTGTCATTTGATCGTCCGGTTGGACTTATATTGAGAGCGGAGGATGGATCAGTCATGGGACGTATGTTGACCTTGGATTTCCGGATGCAGGTGCTTCAAAGGGACGAGGATATTCACTCATGAGCAGCATGAATCCGCTGAACAAAACTGTGGACGTCGGCAAGCCCATCCCGATAACCCCCCGGAGAGACAAGATTTTGTACCTTTGGGCCAAACGCGCCCTGGATATTTGTTTATCGTTTCTAGGGCTGATTTTTTTGTCTCCGGTATTTCTCGCCATCGGCTTGCTCATCAAGCTGGAAGACCCTAAGGGCGCGGTGTTTTTCTCCCAGACCCGTGTCGGCCGCGGAGGCAAAACGTTTAAGATGTACAAATTCCGGTCGATGGTCAGCGGAGCCGAGCTGATGCTCGGCAATTTGATCCAGCAAAATGATGTGGCGGGCGCAATGTTCAAAATGAAAAACGATCCGCGGGTCACCCGTGTCGGCCGGTTCATACGCAAAACGAGCATTGATGAGCTGCCCCAGCTTGTGAATGTGCTGAAAGGAAATATGAGCCTGGTCGGGCCAAGACCGCCTTTGCCGCGGGAGGTCAGCGACTATACCTCCTACGATATGCAGAGGCTGCTCGTTGTTCCGGGCTGTACAGGTTTGTGGCAGGTCAGCGGAAGAAACCACGTGGGGTTTCAGGAAATGGTTGAGCTGGACCTCAAATACATAAATGAGCAGTCGATATGGATGGATATGATCATCATTTGTAAAACGGTCAAGGTGCTGTTCGGCGCGGATAATGCGTACTAATCGCTGAGTGTCCAAATGGGCGGGGCGCAGTCGTGTCAATTAGGAAGGTGGCAGATACATCATGAAAAAATGGGTCGTTTCGACCATCGCCGTCGTTTCGGTGCTCGTGGTTGGCGTCGCAGGATACGGATTGTATATTTATCATTCGGTAAAAGCGACAGCTAACGAAATATATGAAAAGCGGGAGCCGTCCGTTGTACCGGTAACCGTCAGCTCGGATGGCAAGACAGGCGGCCAGGCGGATACGTCCAAGAGCAGCGAGAATCCGCCGGCGGTTCAACTGGATGAAAGAGAACCGTTTACCGTGCTGGTTCTGGGCGTGGATCAGCGCGAGAACGATCCGGGACGCTCGGACTCAATGATTCTGCTGACGGTAAACCCGGCCAAGCACAGCATTCTGATGTTCAATATTCCGCGTGACACGCGGACCGAAATCGTCGGTCACGGAACGACAGACAAGATCAACCATGCTTACGCTTTTGGCGGCGTGAACATGTCGGTTGCGACGGTAGAGCATTTCCTCGGTTATCCAGTCAACTATTACATCAAGGTCAATATGGAGGGCTTTGCCAAGATGATCGATTTGCTCGGCGGGGTGGAAGTGAACAATCCGTTTGCCTTCCAATATGAGGGGCATGATTTCAAGCAGGGAGATTTGAAGCTGGACGGCTCGGAAGCGCTGGCCTTCTCCCGGATGCGGTATGACGATCCCCGCGGGGACTTGGGACGAAATGCAAGGCAGCGGGAAATTTTGGAGCAGGTGATCAATAACGCCCTCAAAATCTCCAATGTGGTAAAAGTCGAATCCCTCCTTAACCAGGTGGGCGACAGTGTTAGAACCGACATCACTTTCGACAATATGAAGACATTCGTGACCGATTACCGCTCCGACCTGAAGAGTATTGAACAGGTCGAAATCAAGGGCCAGGGAAAGATGATCAACGGGATTTGGTACTACATGGTCAGCGATGAGGAGCGGCAGCGAATCCATAATGTGATCAAAGAGCATTTACAATAAGAGGCAGGCGTGGCTTGATGTCACGCCTGTTTTTTCATTTCCGGGGTACGTACCAAAGCCTCAAAACCGGAATTGATGCAAAAGCCCCACGTGGTGGGGTTATTTTTCGACGAAAACGGTCAGTTTCCTTGACAAAGGATGCAGATTCATGTAGATTTCTTGATGTGTATGTTACAAAATGTATCTATGATAAGTCGTTGGGCATGATTTAAAACGCAAAGACACACTTCATGGAAGGGAAGTCGATTCTCTTGAACAGTCAGCTATCCGTATTCTGCTTGCGCTGTGAGCAGATCATCCCTGTGGCGGACACGGCACTTGTGTTCCGGACGGGATTTTACCGCACAGTAATTCCCCTGGGCTGCTGTACCCCATGCTATTCGCAGACACAAATAGAGGCTAATTTCCCATATGATGGGCATCTGCAAGACGGATATGCTACAATGGGGCGAGACTTGGGTAGAAGGGGTGATGTAAATGCAGCAGGAACCGGTGGTTCGGCTGGAAGGTGTCACGAAGAAAGTCTCATCCAAAACATTGGTTGAGGATGTCACGCTTGACATCCCTCCCGGGCAGGTCTTTGGTTTTCTGGGTCCGAACGGGGCCGGGAAAACGACTACCATCCGCATGATGGTTGGGCTGACCAAGATCACCAAGGGAGATATTAAAATTTGCGGTTACAGCATCAAGGAGCATTTCGAGCAGGCCATCGTCCATGTGGGGGCGATCGTGGAAAACCCGGAGATGTATAAGTTTTTGACAGGATATGAAAACCTGCGGCACTTTGCCCGGATGATGTCAGGGATTACCGAGGAGCGCATTCAGGAAGTGGTTCAGCTCGTAGGGCTGAGCAACCGGATCCAAGACCCGGTGCGGACGTATTCGCTGGGCATGCGGCAGCGTCTGGGTGTAGCTCAGGCGATCTTGCATCGTCCCAAGCTGCTGATCCTGGACGAGCCTACCAACGGCCTGGACCCGCAAGGGATCCGTGAGCTGCGGGACTACCTCCGCCGGCTGTGCAAGGAAGAGGGGACGACGGTGTTCGTCTCAAGCCACCTGCTGTCCGAGATGGAGCTGATGTGCGACGCTGTGGCGATCATCCAGAACGGACGGTTGATAGACGTCCGCACTCTGGCCGGCGTTGATGGAGCGCAGGAGACGGCCGTGGAAACGGCGTTTGCGCTGGACCGGCCGGAGCAGGCGCAGGATCTGCTTGGGGTCGGCACGGTGCGTGACGGGCTGCTCATCGTCCGGCTCGACCGGGACGGCATTGCCGACGCCAATGCCCGGCTCGTCCAAAGCGGGTTCAAGGTGTACGGCATTCAGAAGGTGACCCGGTCGCTGGAGGACCAATTCTTGGAAATGACGGGAAGTGATCAGATTGGGTAGCTTTATCCATCTCGTGCAGAACGAAAACATGAAGATTTACCGGAGGGCCCGGACGTGGATCATGCTGTCGATCCTTGCCATCGTCAACATTCTGATGCCGCTTTTGTTTCACTTGGCGGATGGCGGGGGGAATATCAGCCTGTGGGAAAGCGTGCTCCAGACCGGGGCGTTTACGTTTTTCCTGTGCACCATATTTTCGGTCATCGTGGCTTCGGATTCCGTTGCAGGCGAATTCTCCTGGGGAACCATCAAGCTGCTGCTGATCCGTCCGTGGAGCCGATCGAAGATTCTGCTCTCCAAATATATTGCCGTTGTGCTGTTCAGTCTGCTGTGCACGGTGCTGCTGATCATCGTGTCATATGGGGTCTCCGCGATCTTCTTCTCGGGAGGAGCGGGCGGTTCCATCATGGGAGAGCGTATAGGTCCTCGTTATTATTTTCTGATCATGCTCTGCGATTATGTAGACCTGTTCATGACCGTGGCGCTGGCCTTCATGCTCTCGGCCGTATTCCGGGCAAGCGGGCTCGCCATCGGGCTGTCCCTGTTCATCATGTTCGCGAAGGGGATCTTTAATATGCTGTTCAATCCCGAAAGATACAGCTGGGCTAAGTTTTTGCCGTTTATGCACATGGACCTGTCGCAGTATCTGGCCTCTCCGGCGGGTCCGGGAGGCGTGACGCTCGGCTTCTCGATTCTGATTCTGGCGATCTACTATGTCTTGTTTCTGGTCATCGCTTGGACCGTGTTCGGTAAAAGGGACGTTGCAGCCTGACCTTCCGTTGTAAAAAAGCCAAAAAACGCAGTGCATGTGGACGTGATCCGTTCACTTGCGACTGCGTTTTTTTTTGGTGTAAGCAAGAGCCGCTGTATCAGCCGGCTTCCGATTCCAAATATCGCGGAGTGTTGTCGGTCTCCTGCTCCATTTCCTCCGGGGCGTCCTTCAGCTCCATTTTGCTGGCTCCGTGAAGGATGCCGCCCTCGGTAATGACAAGCGACGTCGCCCCCAGCACGTCCCCGAACATCTGCCCGGTCGCCGTGATGGTCAGCCGGCCGAGCGTCGTCACGTCGCCGTAGACTTTACCGGCAATGATGACCTCTCTGGCATGAATATGCGATCTGGCCACCGCGTGCTCCCCGACAACCACGCTGCCTTTGCTCTCAATGACGCCGTTGAATTTGCCTTCGATACGCAGGTTGGCCTCGCAGGCCAGCGTTCCTTCGATTTCCGTCCCTTTGCCGATCAAAGTGTCCGTTGCGGCCTGGTGCCGGCTCGCTTTGGATCTGCTCATGATTTACAAACCTCCTTTATTCGATCAAACCCTACTACTGAATATAGGGCAGCGGGTTAACGGGTTTATCCTTCTTCACGACCTGAAAATGAAGATGAGGGCCGGTACTTCGCCCGGTCGAGCCGAGCTCAGCGATCTGTTCCCCTTTATCGACGGTTTGGCCGACATCGGCCTGGATTTTGCTCAAGTGCATATACCAGGTTTGCAGGCCGTTCGGGTGCTCAATGACGATATACCGTCCGCGTGCTCCGCCGCTGTCCTCGGCTGTCACGATCTTACCCGCCCCGGCTGCATATACGGGACTTCCGTTATCTCCGGCAATGTCAATCCCCGCATGGAAGGAAGCCCTGCCGGTAAAAGGGTCCGTCCGGTAGCCGAAGCTGGAGGTCGTCACTCTGGATACGGTCGGCCACAGGTCGGGCTGCCCGGAGATCCGGTCCTGCGTTTCCTCTGCTTTTTTCAAGGTAGAAGGGATATGGTTCTCCATGGACTTCAGCAGCGTCTGCATCTCCTGAAAGTCGTCTTTCGTCTCCTGGGCCAGGTCCAGCATATCGTTCTCATGCACGGCGATATATTCGCCACCGACATGCTGCGAGGCATCCCAGGACAGGGAAGACGCTTTGGCCCCGGAAGCAGGATCGGCCATACTGGTGGTCCCGTGCTTGTCAATGAACTGCTGCAGCTGGTTCTCGAGCTCATCCACGCGATCCATCTTTTGCTTCATATCTTTGGCTTGGCTCGACAGGTTGACGATTTCGTTCTGCAGGCGCTCGATGGACTGCTCCCGGCTGTTTATGTTCCGCTGCATCTGAACGTTCTTCAGGCTCTCGGCGGTGACCTTCTGCTCCAGCTGGGAGATGACCTGGGACGAATGGGCCTGCAGCGCAAGAACGAGTCCGGACAGCGACAGAACGGCCGCCGCGGGGACGGCCAACATCAAGGGCTTGGAGAGATGCAACTGCTTGACGGAATGCTGTGCGTCTCGCATGACCAGGAGCGTCATCCGTCCGCTCGCTTTGGCATTTTTCATGGCAGCTCCTTTCCTAAGCTTGATTGTACTTGTCTTATCTTCTATGTATTCTCTGATCTCTTAAAACATGTCAAAAATGTGATCTTTGCCGGCACTGCGTCTGCGTCTGGCCGATCCGGGTAATGACTGAATAAAGCAGGCTGAAAGTGGTCAATGCTGAACATACAGATTGCTTTATACCCGCAAGGAGGCTGACGTATGCTGTGGCTGCTTATCGCACTACTTGTGTTTATTTTTCAAGCGGCAACGATCCTGCTTCTGGAATTCCGCAATCCTTACAAGACGGTAGCCTGGCTGTTTATTTTGTTTTGCTGCCCGCTGATCGGCTTTGTGGTCTATTATTTTGTGGCCCAGGACTATAAGGCGAGGAAGAAGGTCCGTACGCAGGGTTCGCGCCTCTTTCAAGAGATCCGCCCCTTTTTGTGGAATCAGGCTGCCTTGGTGAAGCATGCCGGGGAGATGCACAGCAAGGATTTTCAGCATCAGGAGCGCCTGTTTAACTTGTTGTCCCATCTGTCCGAGAGTCCGATTACGGGCTGCAACAGGAGCAGGGTGCTGACCGATGGGGAGGCTACCTTTGGTGCGATGCTCGCGGCCATGGAAGAAGCAAGAGAGCATTTACATGTTCAATTTTACATATTTCGGGACGACGAGATCGGAAACCGTTTCAAGGAAGTCATGGTTCGGAAGGCGAGAGCCGGGGTGAAGGTGAGGCTGGTCTGTGACGGCTTCGGAAGCCACCGGCTGGGCCGCAGGCGCAGGTTCATTCAGGAGCTGAGGGAAGCGGGCGTGGAGCTTCATTTCTTCCTGCCGCCGCTTCTGGCGATGATCGACCGACGGATCAACTACCGCAACCACCGCAAAATTGTTGTCGTAGACGGAACCAAAGGCTTTGTCGGCGGGCTGAATGTCGGCGATGACTACTTGGGGAAATATCAGAAAATGGGGTACTGGCGCGACACGCACCTGGAGATCGAGGGGGATGCCGTTTATTTTTTGCAAAACGTGTTTTTGAGCGATTGGCAGCTTGCTTCAGGCGAGCGGTTATCGGACCCTGCCCTGTTTCCCAGGCATCAATGCGAATCCGATGAACAGATTCAAATCGTCAGCAGCGGCCCGGATCAGGATTGGAACGCCATTCAGGAGATGTGCTTTGGCGCGATTACGGTTGCGAATAATAGAATCTGGATCACCTCGCCCTATTTTATTCCCGATCAGGGCATCTATGAAGGACTCAAAACCGCCGCGGTCAGCGGGGTGGACGTGCGGATCATCATTCCGTGGAAAGCAGACTCCAGGCTGGTGCATCTGGCTTCGCTTTCCTATATTGAGGACCTGCTGCTGGCCGGAGTGAAGTTCTATCAATATCAGAAAGGCTTCATTCATGCCAAGGTCATGATCGTCGACGATCTGATGGCCTCGGTAGGTACTGCCAATATGGACATGAGGAGCTTTTTCTGTAATTTCGAGCTGACGGCAGCGCTGTTCGAACAATCCGCGATCGACCGGCTGGTAAAAGATTTTAAGGATGACATGCGTGAGAGCCATCAAATCGTTACCGAAGAGTTTCAGGCCCGGCCGTTCCTGCACAAGCTGATGGAAATTCTGTGCCGGATGCTGTCCCCGCTGCTGTGACCGCGTGGATCTCTGAGGGTATAGACTAGTGCCGGGGAGCCCATAAAATGACAGATACGCCGGCCATGCACAGAGCCGCTCCGATCCAGTCGTAGACGTCGGGCGTGTTTTTGTCGATCCACCAGCCCCAGAGCAGGGCCAGGACGATAAAGATGCCCCCGTATGCGGCGTAAACGCGGCCGAAGGAAGGATAGTTCTGCAGGGTGGGAATGATCCCGTACAGGATGAGGATCAGGCTCCCCGCTACGCCGAACCACCAGGGCTTCGCATCCTTGATCCACAGCCATACCAGGTAACCGCCGCCGATTTCGGCCAGCCCGGCCGCAATGAACAATAATAAGGATTTCATGACAGAAAAACTCCCATCCTGATTAATATACAGCTAAAAACTATGATATAATAAAGTAAGGGAATAATCACGGAAGTCCAGATTTCTTAGGCTGTATACGATGCACCCGGGCGTTCATGTCCCTTAATGCTACAACAATCTATAGAATCGGGGGGATTCGATGGCTGTACCTTCAAACCCACAATCCACGGACAGGCCAAATCTGCCGCAGGATCTGCAGCCGCTCAAGGCACCGACATCCAAAGCCAGAGTGTTCAT
Organism: Paenibacillus sp. XY044; assembly: GCF_002257645.1. Classification (GTDB taxonomy): domain Bacteria; phylum Bacillota; class Bacilli; order Paenibacillales; family Paenibacillaceae; genus Paenibacillus_AQ. The sequence continues at coordinate 87,684 of NZ_NQMO01000002.1, forward strand.
GCGCACCCTGGTCATGCTGATCGGAGCCGGATTGGTCGCTGTTGCACTGGAAGTATTCCTCGTAAACAATAACATCATTGACGGCGGGATTACCGGCATTTCCATTATGCTGTCCCACCTCTTTCATTTGCCGCTCGGTATTTTTCTTACGGTTCTCAATATTCCTTTTCTGTTTTTGGGTTACAAACAAATCGGCAAGACGTTTGCCTTCTCTACGCTGGCGGCCGTTCTGGTGATGTCGATCGGCACCGCGCTGCTGGAACCCGTTAAGCCCATTACGTTCGATCCGCTGCTGGCGGCCATCTTCGGAGGCGTCATCCTCGGTGCGGGCGTCGGCCTGGTGATCCGGGCAGGTGGTTCCACAGACGGCAGCGAAATCGTCGCGATTCTGATCAACAAAAAGACGCCGTTCTCCGTCGGTGAAATCATCATGTTCATCAACTTCTTTATCCTGACGAGCGCCGGCTTCGTATTCGGTTGGAATAACGCGATGTATTCGCTGATCGCCTACTTTATCGCCTTTAAAGTGATTGATATCACCAACGAAGGGATCGACCAGTCCAAATCGGTATGGATCATCAGTGATAAATACAAGGACATCGGCGATGCCCTCACCCAGCGCCTGGGACGCGGCGTCACGTATTTGGAAGGGGAGGGAGCTTACTCCGGCGACAGCAAGAAGGTGATTTTCGTGGTCATCACCCGTCTGGAGGAGGCCAAGCTGAAGTCGATCGTCGGCGATTGGGATCCCGATGCCTTCCTCGCGGTTGGTAATATCCATGACGTTAAGGGCGGCCGTTTCAAGAAAAAAGATATCCATTAGCGGGAGCAGCGGCAAGTTAGTCTGACCCGTGAAATGCAGCAAAGCCCGGAAGGTTACCTTCCGGGCTTTGCTGCGCTTAAATGGCGGATGACCTGCTCGATCGGCTGCGGGGCAAGCGCGGCGATCAGGTCCCCGTGGCGGGCGAGCCGCTCCTCGATGTTCAGCAGGTGAAAATCGGTCGGCGAGACGTTGCTGTCCACTTCCTCCCAGTGAAGCGGGGTCGACACCGTTGCGCCCGGTCGTGCCCGGGGGGTATAAGGAGCGGCGAGTGTTTTCCCTTGGTAGTGCTGGAGGTAATCGAAGTAGATTTTATCGCCGCGGTTTTTTTTGAGCCGCTCCAGGGTGAACAGCTCGGGGTGCTTCTCCGTCACGAACATGCCGACGAAATGCCCGACGGTGCGCAGCTCGTCGAACGTGATGCCTTCATTGATCGGCACGATGATCTGAACGCCCGTCGCCCCCGACGTCTTCGGCACGGACTGCAGCCCGAGCGAGCTCAGCACCTTGCCGACGATGGACGCGGCTTCCATAATCCGCGGTTCGACTTCCCGTGATGGGTCGAGGTCAATCATCCATTCGCAGGGAAGCGTGCTTCCCACGTAATGGAGGGACGGGTGGAATTCCAGCGCGGCCAGGTTGCCCAGCCACAGCAGTTCGGGCAGGCCGTTCAGCAATATGTAGTTAATGCCGTCCTGCTCAGCCGTTTGCACGAAGGGAGGGAGGGGTTCCGGCGCATTTTTTTGGTAAAAAAATTCGCCAGGCACCCCGTGCGGATACCGGATCGTGGTGAGCAGACGGTTCCGGCAGTATTTCAGCAAATAAGGGGCGAGCGCCGCGAGCTTTTGCAAATAGATGGCCTTGGTAATGCCCATTTCCGGCCAAAGCGGCTTGTCGGGATTGGTGATGGGAATGTCTTGTCCCTCGATCGAAATCGTGCCTTTCACGGTTCGCGGCATACGGATACCTCCAATGTTTTTAGACAGGATGCCATTTCTGGGCTGCATTGTGGAATGTCACCGGGAAACCGTTTCCCACAGCGATCCCCTGGCATATTACGGATTCAGCCGGCAGTCCCCGGGAGGAACATCCACAAAAGCCTGGATGCTCGGCTGACGCAGGGTACCGCCGGGCGTCCATTCCAGGAAATTCACCTTGACCACCCATTCGGGACGGATCCAGACCGCCCCTTTCTGCCGCTCCGGCTGATTCGCAAAAGGGCGCTCCTTCACCGCCATGTCCGCGGCCCGCTCGGTGATGCTCCGCCAGTCGGCTACCTTCAGCTTGCCCGTTCCGGCATGGCCGATGTAGACCAGCCTCCCGTCCTCAGTGTACAAGCCGAGCAGCAGCGCATTGACGATGCCGTCCCGGAACGTCACCCCGCCGACCACAGCGTTCACATCCTGAATGTTCTTTCGCTTCTGCCAGCGCTTATCCTTACCGCCCAGGGCATAGACGCTGTTGATGTCTTTGACGACGATGCCCTCAAGCCGGTGCTGGACCGACACGTCATACAGCAGCGGAACGTCCGTATAGCTGGGCACGAGTTGGACGTGTCCCGTAGGGATCACAGCTTCCTCCAGGAGCTGCTGACGCTCACGGAGCGGCCGTCCATTCACCCATTCGCCGTTGTAGTACAGGATGTCGAAGATCATATAGACGATCGGCACCTGCTGAACGCGTGCTTTAATCTGCTGTTCTACGCGGAGGCTGTCCCGTTTCATGACCTGATGAAAGGAAGGTACCCCGTTCACCAGCGCGATGATTTCGCCATCCAGGATGACCGAGTCGGCACGGCAATACGAAGCGATGTCCAGCAGCTCGGGATACTGGCGCGTCCGGTTGTTTCCCTTGCGGTTCACGAGCTGAACGTCCTCGCCGTCGTAATAGGTGATCATCCGGACGCCGTCCCATTTGATTTGGGCGATCCACTGCTCACCGGAAGGGAGGGCATCCGTCATGATGGGTTCGAAAGGGGCGATCGGGGTAAACGGCATCGATGTTCCTCCGATCTAACCGCTACGAGACGGTTTCGTTTTTCTTGGTTGTCTTGCGGCGTTTCGGCTTGGGACCTTCGCCTGCAGCGGCTGCGGGTTCCGCCGGCTTGGCCTTGGCTTTGCCCCTGGCGGTCTTCTTGGCCGTACCCGGGTCGGTCGCGACGGGCTTGGCCGCTTCGATGCTGGCCTGCAGCGCGGCCATCAAATCGATGACATTCGTCTCCTGCTTCGCCGGAGCGATCTTGATCTCTTCGCCGGCCACCTTGTGCTCAATCAGATCCAGCAGCCGTTCGCGATAGTCGTCCCCGTATTTTTTCGGCTCAAACGGTGTGGAGAGCTGCTCGATCAGCATTTGCGCCATGCCGAGCTCCTTATCGTTGACCTGGATATTTTCCGGCAGGTTCGGCACCTGGGAGACCGGGCGGATTTCGTCCGGGTAGAACATCGTTTCGATGGCAAGGCATTCATCCAGTACGCGGATCGCCGCGAGGCTGCTCTTGGAGCGGATGGAGATTTTGGCGATTCCGATCTTGCCGCTCTGCTGCATCGCCTCTTTCAGCAGCTGGTAAGCGTTGCCCCCAGCCTGATCCGGAGCGAGGTAATACGTCTTCTGGAAGTAGATCGGATCGATTTCGGACAGATCAACAAAGTCGAGGATCGCAATCGCCTTGTTAGCCTGCTCGGTAATCTGCTCCAGCTCTTCCTTTTCAAACAGGACGAATTTCCCCTTCTCGTATTCATACCCCTTCGCGATTTCCTCCCAGCCTACTTCCTCGTCGCAGACCGGGCATTTGCGGACATAGGAGAGGGGGCTGCCGCACTCCTTATGGACGTACCTCATGGAAATATCTTTGTCCTCCGTGGCGGAGAACATTTTCACCGGGACGTGGACCAGGCCGAAGCTGATCGCTCCCTTCCAGACGGTATGCATTGTTATCGCTCCTTTAACGCTTTTTTCTACTAGTATGGGGAAAATATCCCGTTTCTATAAGGCCAACCACCGATTTGGCCCAGGGAAAAAATGAATGGTTTCAACGACTGCAGGGCATATTGAACCCATGACAACATGCATATTGGAGCGAGGAGGGAGCAAGTGTGAAAGACAGACGACAGGACCCGGATGACGACAAGGAGCTGACACTGGAAGCCCTTGAAAATTACGAGGGGGCCAGAGACACGATCGAATCCGCAGATTACATCGATGCGGACGCCGTCAACTGGCATAACGTAACTTCGCCGGATGAGGATATTTCGCTGGATACCCATATGCTCGATATCGACCGGATGGTCAACGAGGGATTGGGCGGCGGCAACATCACGGCCGATAACGGCTATATCGGGGCGAGCACGACCGACACGATGGTCGTTGAACCTGGTGCTATCGGTCCCGCCACAGAGGGAGATCCCGAAGAGGGCTGAAAAGCCTGAGCATGCAAGCAAAGTGAAAGTATAGAAGGTTTTCAGAGCAGAGAGAGTTTTAGGTGAGAGCTATCTCTCTAGCAAAGAATGATAGATTTTGCGCACAAAGATAGCTTGCGATTCTATGACACAGGAGGCTGCAACCAACATGGATGCTCAGCGTGCATTGGATATTTATCAAGCAAAAGACACCATTCCCGTAAACCTGGAAGGGGTGCCGGTATGGATCGAAAAGGTGGATGTGGACAACGGGGTGGCCACGGTTCAGGTCGGGACCCGGCCTACCGACACCCAAACGGTGAATGTGGAACGTTTGAAAGAAGGATAAATCTGATTTTTCGTCACCCTTATACGATGAGGTGAGGGAGAAGATGGACGTAAGCAAGCCGCTTCGGCTGCGGGGAGTACACCGCCGCCTGGCGGCTTTTTTGTGATCGCTGCTGACGGAGCACGAATCCCGGCGTACCGCAAAAATCCCCGTATTCATCTCCGCTGGGGATGAGGTACAATGAAACAGCAAGCCGCACATGCTTATCGGTTCGGAAAAGGGAGCGGGCGGCAGAGAGGAGCTGTGTACATATGGGGGGAAGTCCGGTGGTCGCTGCCGGCAGAACGGCGGAGGTGCTTGCCTATCAACCTGGCCAGGTGCTGAAGCTATACCGGGAAGGGATGCCGCGCGGCATGGCGGAAGAGGAATATCAAATCAGCTTGAAGGTCTATAACACGGGAGTGACGACACCGCGTCCAATTCGGATCGTGGAGCACGGCACCCGCTTCGGCGTAGTCTATGAGCAGGCATCCGGCATGACCATGCTCCAGGCCATCTCCGTCAATCCGGACATGCTGCACGAAGAAGCAGCCCGGATGGCCAGGCTTCATCAGGAGCTGCACGCCCGGGACATATACGGTCTGCCGGAGCAGAAAGCGGTTCTGAAAAACCGCATTCAGCATTCGCCTTTCCTGGCGGAAGTGGAGAAGGAGCGGATTATTGCTTATCTGTTGCAGCTTCCGGAAGGATCCAAGTTGTGCCATGGGGATTTTCATCCGGACAACATCATCCTCGGAGAGCAGGAGTGGGTCATTGACTGGATGACCGGCACGCGCGGCAATCCGGCCGGAGACGTCGCACGAACCGTGGTGCTGATTCAAATGGGCACCATGCCAGAAGGCACGCCGGAAGAGATCGTGAAGCAGTTTGCCCGGATGCGGGAGGAGATCGTCAAGGAGTACGCGCGGCACTACATTGGCAGCGGGAGCCTCAGCCAAGAAGAAGTGGATGCCTGGAGGCTGCCGATTGCGGCGGCCCGGCTGACGGAATGGATTCCCGACGCCGAGAAGGCGGGCTTGCTCGCTTTGGTTCGTGAGGCACTGGACGGATCTGTGGCGTGACCGATTGGATAGAACGGCATACAGCAGCAAGGGCGGTTCCGGTTTCATCCGGACCGCCTTTTCGTCATTTCTATGGAAGCTTGGAAGTGAAGGGGGCTACACCGCGTTCTGGAGCAGCAGGGAACCGGGGACGTCGATCCGGTAACCTTTGACCAGCGTCTCCCCATTGGCCGTATCGGTCTCATAGTGCCGCTGGAATCCGAGCTTCTCATACAGCTTCACGGCCGAGGCCATCATGTCGGAGGTATGAAGGTTCAGTGTTGTCGCTCCAAGCTCCAGCGTTCGGCGTGCCGCTTCCCGGATGAGAGCGGTGGCCACCCCGCGTCCCCTCGCGGAAGGATGAACGGCAAGGAGGCGGATGATCGGCGAGTGAATCCCCATCTCCGGATTGCCGTAGGCGGCTTCCGAGGAGAGGAACATCAGGACGCTGCCGATGATCCGGCCGTCGATTTCGGCAACGATTCGGGCATACGGAACATCCCCGTAGACGGAATTCCGGATGGAATCCCGGTACTGCTCCCACCGGTCTTGGGGCATATCAAAGGCATACTGCTGGTAGGATTCCAGCATGACTTCGGCAATCAATTCGCGTTCGGAATCCTTGGCGTCCCGGAGGATCAATTCTTCTGGATTCATCGCTTTCACTCCTTTTGGAAGGGATTCAGGTGATTTGGTGTGAGCTAAGTATAGCAGGTAATACCTACTATTCGCATCGGAAAATAAAATAATTAATTTGCAAATCAAAAAAATCTATAAGGCGGTCAGGCACTCTCAAGCCGCAGGGGACGCAGCCAATATTACCGAAAAAGGGCGGTGCTCTACCCTTTTTTTGAGTTTCCCGGGCTCAACATAATCCAAATTAACGATTGACAATAATTTGCCAACTGCCTAAGATAAGGATAATTTATACCCTTTTTCAGGTTTAAAAACCACCTAAATTCATTGGAATAGTGAGTGATAAAACTTCGGGGGTGTTACCTTGAACATCGAAAACATTGAGGCTTTTGTGTACATCAATCATTACGGCAGCTTCAACAAGGCGGCGGATGTGCTGTTCCTGTCCCAGCCCACGGTCACCGCGCGTATTCAGTCGCTCGAACGCGAGCTCGATTGCCGGCTGTTCGACCGTCTGGGCAAACAGATCCACCTGACGGAAAAAGGCAAGCAGTTCCTCCCCTATGCCCAGCAAATTCTCCAGACCTACCAGAAGGGCAAGCATCACCTCCAATCCAAGCGGGCCATGCCCAACGAACTGCGGATCGGCAGCACGGTCTCCGTATCCAATTATTTAATGCCCCATCTGCTGATGGGACTGACCCGGCGTTTTCCAGACATCAAATTTAAGCTCACCACGGCACCGACCGACGAGCTGACCGCCAAGCTGTCTAACGGGGAGCTCGATCTGGCCTTCGTACGCAAAATGATGAATCCGGCGTTCCAGTCCTATCCTTTTTACGAAGATCCCATTCGCCTGTATGTATACCCCGATCATCGTCTCGCCACAGCCGGCCGGGCGTCCATCCGGGAAATCCGTCACGAGACGCTCGTGTTCTTCGAGTGCGGTTCCCTTGACTGGCTGCGGATTCACCGGGTGTTCGAAAGCCTGGACCAGCCGCCGAACATCGTATATCAGGTGGATAATTCCGAGACGGCCAAGAAACTGGTTCTGGAGCGGGCGGGTATCTGCTTTCTCCCTGGTCTCTGCGCAAGACAGGAGGAGGAGAAGGGTATCCTCGTTCCCGTGGACATCACCGAAACGGCGGGCGTCTCCCTGCAGACCAACCTGATTTCGCTCACCGGCGAAAACACGGATATCCTTGAGTTTCTGCTGGATTTGAAGCAGTCGTCCGTCCCATTAATGAATTACATGATCGGATAGAAAAACTCTATTAGACGCGTTATGCAAATCGCGGTAAAGTTAGTGACAACATAATTCTTACTAAGTCTATAGGAATTATCAATCAAGGGAAAAATGGGAGCCATTCGAAAGGGGATGAGGTCGTGAGAAAAACATTAGCAGTCGTTGCAGGGATCATGCTGGCAGGGGTGATTGCCGGGTGCGGATCCGGATCGAAGGGCGGGGAAACGTCCACGGATACGGCGGCGAACGCCGCAGGAGGAGCCGTCAAAAAAATCGTCGTAGGCACAGGCACGGCCTTTCCGAAAATTTGCTTTATCGATGAGAACGGAAAGTTGACCGGCTTCGACGTAGAACTGGTGCGCGAGATCGACAAGCGCTTGCCGGACTACGAGTTCGATATACAGACGCAGGAATTTTCCAATCTGCTGCTCAGCCTGGAGACGAAAAAGATCGATTTCGTGGCCCATGAAATGGAGAAAAACCCGGAGCGGACGGAAAAGTACCTTTTTAACAAAGAACCGTACGCCCACTGGAGAAATAAAATCATCGTCGCCAAGGACAACGATTCGATCCATTCGCTGGACGACCTGAAAGGCAAAAAGGTATTGACCGGCGCAACAAGCGCGGAAGCTCAAATCCTTGAGAACTACAACAAGGAACATAACAATGCGATCCAGATCGTCTATCAAAACGGCGCCGCCAACGATACCGTGAATCAAATTACGACCGGCCGGGTGGACGCGACGATCGGAGCGGACTTCTCACTGCCGCTGATCGACCCGCAGGGCAAGCTGAAAGTGACCGGCGACGACCTGTCCGAGCATGACATTCTGTTTGTCTTCCGCAAGGACGATCCGGAAGAGCAGAAGCTGGCCGATGCGGTTGACGGGGCGATTAAGGAGCTGAAGCAGGACGGAACGCTTGGCAAGCTGAGCAAGGAATGGCTAGGCAGCGACTTTACGGCGGATAAATAGTCCGGACTAAACCAGGAAGGGGGCAGGTTGTAACATGGGTGCACCGTTCGATTTCTCATTTGTGCTCAGTTTTTTTCCGAAGCTGGCATCGACGCTGGGCATCACCTTGCTGATCGTCGCAGGTTCGCTGCTGGTGGGGATGCTTGTCGGTTTTCTGATCGCCCTTCCCCGGCTTTACCGGATACCGGCGCTGCGGACGTTCTCCCAGGTGTACGTCTCGTTCTTTCGGGGAACGCCGATTCTGATCCAGCTGTTCCTGTTCTACTACGGACTGCCGGAAATCCTGAAGCTCATCGGCATCGACATGTCGAAAGCTCCGGTGCTTGTGTTTGTCATCCTGACGTACGGCCTTCACACCGGGGCTTTCATGTCGGAGATGATCCGGGCATCGGTCATGGCGGTGGACCGGGGACAGCTCGAGGCGGCTTATGCAGTGGGGATGAAAGGCGGTCAGGCTTTTACCCGGATCGTTCTGCCCCAGGCGCTGGCGATCGCCGTCCCGGTGTTCTCGAACCTGGTGATCGCCCTGCTGAAGGATACGTCGCTGGCCTTTACGCTCGGGGTGATGGAGATGACGGGAAAAGCGCAGACGCTCGGTTCGGTCACCCAGCATTTTATTGAGTCCTACATCGCTTTGGCACTCATTTACCTGGTCGTCAGCTTTACGCTGGAGAAGCTGCTCAAGGCCCTGGAGGTCCGCCTCTTGCGGCATGAGCTTCCGGATACGCCGGCACGTACCGGCTTCCGGATTCAGAAGAAAGGGTCCTACCGGCGCGTGGTCGCAGGAATCGGAACGGAAAAAGGAGGCGCTGAGCTGTGAAAATCGACGTTTCGTTTATTTGGACCGCCTTTGTCCACTTGCTGTCCGCCATACCTACCACCCTTCTCATTACCGCCGTCTCCGTGACGGCCGGTTTTATCATCGGACTGATTGGAGCCGTGGTGCGGATCTATAAAGTGCCGGTGCTCAGCCAAATCGCCACGGCCTATGTGACCTTTATCCGCGGCACGCCGATGCTTACGCACCTGCTGCTCATTTATTTCGGGCTGCCGGTCATCGTTGATGCGGTATCCGCCGGTCTCGGCCTGGGCTTCAAATCCTCATCCATTCCAATGATCGGCTTTGCCTACATTTCCTTCTCCATCACAGCGGGAGCCTATATGTCCGAGGTGATCCGCTCCGGCCTGCTCGCCGTGAACCGCGGTCAGCTCGAAGCCGCCTATTCCATCGGCATGACGACGCCGCAGGCGCTGCGCCGCATCGTTCTGCCGCAGGCGCTGGCCGTCAGCCTGCCGAACCTGTCGAACTCGGTAATCGGGATGCTGCATGGTTCAACGCTCGCTTTTACCGTATCGGTCGTGGACATTAACGCCAAGGCGCAAATCGTGGCGTCGACCAACTGGAAGTTCTTCGAGGCCTACTTGGCCGCCGCAGCTATTTTCTGGGGGCTGACGCTCCTGATCGAAAGGCTGACGGCGCTGCTGGAGAAACGCATCAATCTGTACAATCGGGGTGGAGTGGCATGATCAAGCTGACGAATATATCCAAGTCTTTCGGCCGGAACCCGGTGCTGAAATCGATTGATTTGACGGTAAATAAAGGGGAGGTCGTCGTGATTTTGGGGCCGAGCGGCTCCGGCAAAACGACGCTGCTGCGGTGCGTGAACTATCTGGAGAAGCCGAGCGGCGGGGAGATCGCCATCGGCGACTTCCGGCTAAACACGGAGCATGCGGTGAAGAAGGACATTCACGCGCTCCGGCAAAAAACGGCGATGGTGTTCCAGCAGTATAATCTGTTCAAGCATAAGACGGCGATCGAGAACGTGATGGAGGGCCTCGTCATCGTCAAAAAAATTCCGAAAGACGAAGCGCGCAAACGCAGCGCGGCGCTCCTGGAGAAGGTGGGACTGGCGAGTAAGCTGGACGCCTATCCGAGCCAACTGTCGGGCGGGCAGCAGCAGCGGGTCGGCATCGCCCGGGCGCTGGCCCTGGAACCGGAGGTCATCCTGTTCGACGAGCCGACATCGGCGCTTGATCCGGAGCTCGTGGGCGAGGTGCTCGAGGTCATCCGCAAAATCGCCAAAGAGGGCATCACGATGATCGTCGTGACGCACGAAATGGGCTTCGCCCGGGATGTGGCGAATCACGTCGTGTTCATGGACGGGGGAGTCATCGTGGAGGAGGGGCCGCCAGCCCAGCTGTTTAACCATCCCCGCGAGGAACGGACCAAGCAGTTCCTGAAGCGGATCACGCCGGAACTGAACTACAGCATTTAGGAGGAGAGCCATATGAGCATTACAATTAGCGTTTTGGATCAAAGCCCGATGTATCCCGGAGAGACTTCCGCGGAGGCGTTTGAGCATACGATACGGCTGGCCCAAAAATCTGAAGCGCTCGGGTTCCGGCGATTCTGGGTGTCGGAGCATCACGACTCCGACCACGTGGCGGGCTCTTCGCCGGAGGTGCTGATTTCCTACCTGTTGGCCAAGACCCAGACGATCCGTATCGGATCGGGAGGCGTCATGCTGCAGCATTACAGCCCGTATAAAGTGGCGGAGAACTTCAACGTGCTGGCCTCCCTGGCGCCGGGTCGGGTCGACCTCGGCATCGGCCGTGCGCCCGGAGGGCTGCCGCGGAGCACACAGGCGCTGCAGCGCGGAGCCGGGGATTCCGCTTCCCTGACGGATAAAATTGTGGAGCTCGGCAAGCATCTCCATAACCGTCTGGAAACGGATCATCCGCTGCACGGGCTGCGCGCCACTCCGCTGCCGGAGACAGCCCCGGAGCTGTATGTGCTGGGTGCCAGCGTAGGCAGCGCCGAAATCGCCGCCGGCCTGGGGCTGCCCTACGTATTCTCGCTGTTCATCAACGGGGATGAAGCGACCGCGCTGGCGGCCATCCGTGCCTATCGGGACGCGTTTGACGATTTGCACGGAACCCGGCCGCAGGTCATCGTGGCGCTGTCCGTCGTCGTAGCGGACAGCGAGGAAGAAGCGGCCGAGCTTGCCGGGTCCCACAAGCTGGTGAAGATTCACCTTGCCAGCGGCCGTACGCTGACGGTCGGTACGCTGGAGCAGGCCGAGGAATTCGGCCGTCAGGCCAATGAGCCGTACACGGTCGAGGAGCACGAGCCGTCGGTGCTGAAGGGAACGAAGGAAACCGTCCGCGAAAAGCTGCTTGAGCTTCATCGGGCGTCGGGAATCGACGAGATCGTTGTGACGACCAACATCCAGCCTTTTGAAAAGAGGCTCCGTTCGTTTGAGCTGTTGGCGGAGGCGCTGGCCGAGGTACCGGCAGAGGCTTGAGGACGTGAACGGGACCGGGGCAGAAGGCGAACCCGCCTGAGTGCCCCTAGACACAGGTAAAGGAGGATGGCGACATGACGAACGATGCTGTGCGGTCTCCCGCCACCGTGGGGGTGGACCGCTTGACCGAAATCCGCCGGGAGCTGCACCGCTTCCCGGAACTGTCCGGCGAGGAGTTCGAGACGACGCGCCGGATCCGGGGCTGGCTGAGCGAAGCGGGCATCCGGATCCTGGACCTTCCGCTGGCCACCGGCGTAGTGGCCGAGGTCGGCGGTTTGCAGCCGGGGCCGGTCATCGCGCTGCGCGCGGACATCGACGCGCTTCCGATCCAGGAAGAGACGGGGCTCCCGTTCGCGTCGGAAATTGAAGGCAGGATGCATGCCTGCGGGCATGATTTTCATACCGCCGCCCTGATCGGGACGGCGTACGCGCTGAAAACCCGTGAAGATGGGCTGAAAGGCACGGTCCGGCTGATCTTCCAGCCGGCCGAAGAGAAGGCGAAGGGCGCGAAGCAGGTCATCGACAGCGGCGCGCTGAAGGGCGTGCAGGCTATCTTCGGCATGCACAACAAGCCCGATCTTCCCGTCGGGACGATCGGTATCAAGGAAGGGCCGCTGATGGCCGCGGCCGACGGTTTCGTCGTCGAAGTCGCCGGTAAGGGCTCGCACGCGGCCGTTCCGGAGGCTGGGCTGGACCCCATCGTGACGGCTTCGCATATCATTACGGCGCTGCAGTCGGTGGTGAGCCGAAACATCAGCTCCCTGAGCAGCGCGGTGATCAGCGTCACGAAGCTGCACAGCGGGACGACGTGGAACGTCATTCCGGAGCAGGCGCTCCTGGAAGGCACGATCCGCACGTTTGATCAGCAGGTGCGGGAGCAGGTGCTGGCGCGGTTCGAACAGGTCGTCCGGGGCGTAGCGGAAGCCTTCGGCACCACGGCCACGGTCCGCTGGATCGAAGGGCCGCCGCCGGTGGACAACGATCCGGCTCTGGCCGAGCTTGGCGCAGCCGCAGCCGAAGTGGCGGGATATCGGGCCATTGTACCGGTTCCTTCCCCCGCCGGTGAGGATTTTGCCGTCTATCAGCGGGAAATTCCCGGGCTGTTCGTCTTCATGGGGACGAACGGCAAGCAGGAATGGCATCACCCGGCTTTTGACCTGGATGAGCGGGCGATCCCGGTCAGCGTCGCCTTTTTCACGCAGCTGGCCGAAGACGCCTTGGCATGCTTCGGGGACGGGGGTGCGTCGCAATAGCCACTAGCAAGCTGTATGACGTCATTGTCGTCGGAGCGGGCTCAATCGGCATGAGCGCCGGGTATTACCTGGCCCGCCGCGGAGTGAAGACGCTGCTGATCGATGCGTTTGACCCGCCGCACCAGGAGGGGAGCCACCACGGGGAACCGCGCCTGATCCGGCATGCTTACGGCGGAGTACCGGTTTATACGGAGATGGCGATCCGCGCGCATCGCCTCTGGAACGAAGTCGAGGACCTGACCGAGACGAAGCTGCTGGTTCAGTCCGGCGTGTTGAATCTCGCCGACAGCGGCCTGTACTCCTACAAGGAACGGATTGAGCTGGCCAAGCGGTACGGGATTCACCCCGAACGGCTGAACGCGGCGGAGATCCGCAGACGCTGGCCCGAGCTGCGCGTACCGGATTCGTTCGAGGCGATGTATGAGCCGGCCGCAGGCTATCTGCACAGCGAACGCTGCGTCGGGGCTTACCGCAAGCTGGCCCTTTCCAAAGGCGCGGAGCTGCTGACCTACGCGAAGGTCCGGGGCGTCGAGGCACATCCCGACGGGGTCACCGTGACGACAAAGGAAGGCGCCTACCATGCCTCATTCGCGGTCCTGAGCGCCGGCGCCTGGTTCGGCACGCTGTCCCCATTCGTGAACCTTCCGGTTCGAGCCGTCCGCAAAGCGGTGGGGTGGTTCGAGACGAACACCCCCGCCTTCGATAACGGACGGTTTCCCGGCTTCACGCTGGATGCGCCGGAAGGCTCTTATTACGGCTTCCCGAGCATCGGTGGGGCCGGTCTCAAAATCGGCCGGCACGACGCCGGGAATGCCTGGCAGCCTGGTGAGGCGCTTGCGCCCTTCGGCTCAATCCCCGAAGATGAAGGCGATTTGAGGCGCGCCCTGGAAGCCTACATGCCCGGAGCCTCGGGACGGCTGAAGCGGGGCGAGGTGTGCAAATACGAAATGTCGCCCGACGAGGGCTTTATCATCGACCGGCATCCGGATTATCCGCATGTGTGGGCAGCGGGCGGATTTTCGGGACACGGCTTTAAATTTTCGAGCGCGGTCGGCAGCCTGCTGGCAGACTTGATCGTGGACGGCCGAAGCCCGCACGATATCGCGCCGTTCTCCCTGTCCCGGTTTCATCCCTTGCCTGCCGCTGAGCAAAAATCACCCGTTACCTAATCCAGGTTGGAAGGAGCGTTCATATGAGTGAGGTACAAATTGACAAATTCAACGGCACGTACGGTCAGCTGCTCGCGGCCATCGAAGGTCTGACTGAGGAACAGCTGACCTGGAAACGGGCGCCGGAAGTATGGAGCGTGCAGGAGGTCCTCTCGCACCTGACCGATCACAGCATCGTGACCTCGTTTCGCATCCGCGATATTCTCGCGGGCTCGACGGCGCAGCTGCCGGCGTTCGAACAGGACGCCTGGGTCCGCGGCCAGCATGCCAATCAGGGCAGCACGCCGGACATCCTCGATGCTTTCCACGCGCTGCTTACGTACAACACGCAGCTGCTCCGGCGGCTTACGCCCGAAGATCTGGCGAAGACCGGCGTGAACCCCAGAGGTCAGACCGTCAGCGTCGCCGATCTCATCAGCGGATTTATCCGGCATGTGGAGAACCACCTGGGGCAAATCGAGCGCATTAAGCAGGCGGCCGCCCTGGTCTAAGCCCATTTCCAGGAAGGTTGCTGGAAAGACTGATGAGGCAAAAGAGGCCGGAGCGCATACCATTTGAAGCCGCAGAACTAAGTCGAAAAGCCAACCGTTTGAAGCCATCGAAGTCAAAGTCGAAGCGCATCAACTTTGAAACTACAGAGGATGGCAGGCCTGATGCGGCACTTGGTAACGCTTGGATGATTTCAAATTCAAATGGCGCAGGTTACGTGAAATTTTTATCCATAATAGAATCGCTTTTTAACTAAGGAGGATGGAAGAGATGGCCAAGAAAAGACAGCTGAAACTCGGCGCGCTGCTGCACGGTGTGGGAGGGGGAACCTCCATGTGGCGCCATCCGGATGCCCAGCCCGACGCCAGCGTCAATTTTGAAATTTACAAACGTTGGGTCCAAAAAGCCGAGGAAGGAAAGATGGACCTCGTCTTTATCGCAGACGGCTTGTATATTAACGAAAAATCGATCCCGCATTTTCTGAACCGCTTTGAGCCGATCACGATCCTGAGTGCGCTGGCGTCCGTCAGCAAGAACATCGGGCTCGTCGGTACGCTATCCACCTCCTACAGCGAGCCCTTTACCGTATCCCGCCAGTTTGCCTCGCTCGACATGATCAGCGGCGGGCGCGCCGGCTGGAACATCGTGACGTCCCCGCTGGAAGGCTCGGCACTGAACTATAGCAAGAAGGAGCATCCAGAGCACGACAAGCGCTACCGGATCGCGACCGAATACCTGGAAGTGGCCCGGGGGTTGTGGGATTCGTGGGAGGACGACGCGTTTGTGCGGAACAAGGAAACCGGCGTCTTCTTCGATCCGGAGAAAATGCACACCTTGAACCATGAAGGCGAGTTCTTCTCGGTAAAAGGGCCGCTGAACATCGCCCGCTCCAAGCAGGGGCAGCCGGTCATCTTTCAGGCGGGCTCGTCCGAGGTCGGCAAAAACTACGCTTCGAAGGAAGCGGACGCCGTCTTTACGGGGCACGAAACGCTGGCGGATGCGAAAGCCTTTTACCAGGACGTCAAATCCCGCGCCGCCTCGTTCGGCCGCAACCCGGACGACGTGCTGATCTTCCCGGGCATCAGCCCGATCATCGGCAGCACGCCGGAGGAAGCCGAGCGGAAATATGAAGAGGTCGCCAGCCTGGTGACGATCGAAAACGCGCTGAATTACCTCGGCCGGTTTTTCGAGCATCATGACTTCTCCCAATATCCGCTCGATGAGCCGTTCCCGGATCTTGGCGATCTCGGCAAGAACAGCTTCCAGAGCGGTACGGACAAAATCAAAAAGGACGCCAGGGAAAAAGGACTGACGCTCCGGCAGGTGGCGCTGCAGTCGGCTACGCCGCGCGGCAATTTCATCGGAACGGCTGAGCAGGTTGCGGACCGCATTCAGGAATGGTACGAGGAAGGAGCGGCCGACGGCTTCATGATTACGGCCGCCGTGCCGAAAGGGCTTGAGGAATTTGTGGAACAGGTGGTGCCGATCCTGCAGGAACGCGGTATTTACCGGACCGAATACGAGAGCGATACGCTGCGCGGCAATCTCGGGCTGGCAGTGCCGGAGAACCGGTACGCCGGAGCCAAGACCGCAGCCGGGCGTTCTTAAAGGAGCGGCCCATGATCGGGCTGACGCAAACGGATGAACTGATGGAATACGCCGGAGGGCTCCGGGAGGAACTCGTCCGGATTCGGCGGGACCTGCATCGCCACCCCGAGCTGCTGTACGATGTGGTCCGCACCTCGGGCATCGTGGCCGGACTGCTGGAATCCTGGGGGATCGAAGTGAGGCGCGGCGTCGGCAAGCACTTTGGCATGGGGGTCGTCGGAACGCTGCACGGTACCGGCGGCAGCGGCCCGACCCTGCTGCTTCGCGCCGACATGGACGCTCTTCCGATCCGGGAGGAGAATGACGCCGAGTACCGCTCGATCCATGAAGGCGTCATGCATGCCTGCGGCCATGACGCCCACACGGCGATGCTGCTCGGCGCGGCCCGGACGCTGGCTGCGCACCTCCACCGGATCCGTGGTACGATCCGGTTCGTGTTTCAGCCGGCGGAGGAAGGCGCACGGCCGAGCCCGCTGGACGGGCGGCTGCTGTCGGGCGGCCGCGACATGATCGAGGACGGCGTGCTGGACGGCGTCAACCAGTGCTTCGCGCTCCATGTCATGCCGGAGCTGCCCGTCGGCACGCTGGGCGTCCATCCGCGCGAAGCGATGGCGGCTTCCAGCCATTTTACCGTCCGGTTTCAGGGCACGTCCGGGCATCACAGCGCCCCGCACCAGGCGGTGGACGCCCTGCAGATGGCGGCACGGTTCGTCACCGAGGTGAACAGTCTGATGGCGAACCGGGTCAATCCTGCGGAGGCGGCCGTTCTCGCCTTCGGCACGCTGCATGCCGGGTCGGCCGTTAACGTCATTGCAGCAAACAGCGAGCTGAAGGGGACTTTCCGGGCCTTCCGGAAGGAAACCGTTGCGGCGATCACGGAAGGGCTTCGTCGTCTGGCCGCTACGATCGCGGAAGCGGCCGGCGGAAGCTATGCCATGGAGCTGCGCGAAGGCATCGCCGTCGTCAATGACGAGAGCGCCGCCCGGCGGATCATGGCGGCCGCACGGCAGGTGCTCGGTGAGGAGCAGGTGAGCTTCCTGGATCCGCCCAGCCTAGCCGGCGAGGATTTCGGCTGGTACCTAGACCAGGTTCCTGGCGCCTTTGCCTTTATTGGCTGCGGGAATAAGGAAGCGGGAATCGTGCATGCGATCCACCAGCCCCGGTTTGACCTGGACGAGGACGTCCTGGTGCACGGGGTCCGGAT
The DNA here is from genome assembly GCF_002257645.1 of Paenibacillus sp. XY044. Taxonomy (GTDB): domain Bacteria; phylum Bacillota; class Bacilli; order Paenibacillales; family Paenibacillaceae; genus Paenibacillus_AQ. The sequence continues at coordinate 105,172 of NZ_NQMO01000002.1, forward strand.
TTTGGTGAAACTAGCAGTCTCAAACCCATCCCTTGAGGAGGAATGACGATGACTAAAATAGCATTGATCGTGGGGAGCCCAACGCATGGGTCCCGCCTGTTCGCTTTGACGCAGTTTTTCGAGGACCGGCTGGCGCTGGCCGGATACGGGATCGATTTCATCTCGGCGGCGGATTTGCCGGCAGAGGATCTGCTCCGCGCGGATTTCAACAGCCCGGTGATCCGGCAGATCATCGCGGCCGTGGAAGAAGCGGATGCCGTCATTATTGCGAGCCCGGTATATAAAGCTTCTTACTCCGGGGCACTGAAGACGATTCTGGACGTCATCCCGCAGAAAGGCTTGCAGGGCAAGCTGGTGCTGCCGCTGTTTATCGGAGGCACGATCGCCCATCTTCTGGCCGTGGATTATGCGCTGAAGCCGGTGGTAGCCGCACTGGGAGGGACGCATATCCTTGGCGGCGTATTCGCCGTGGACGGATGGATTACGCGCCTGGAGAATGGAGGGTTCGAGATCAAGGAAGAACTGAGGGAGCGCCTGGAATCTGCGTTAACCGAACTCCGCAGCGAGCTTACCCGTTACACAGCATTAACGCCGGTTGAAGAGCCGGTCGTCTGAACCTCTAATTCATACCCCCTGTACTCCACATACAATGCAGTCCGAAACAAACCTGAAAACCGCGGTCCGCCAAGCACGGATCGGGGTTTTTCATATACCCGGAAAAGCCCGCAGAGTGATGCCTTATAGAGAATGGAAAAGCCTGAATAGAAGATTTTAATACGATATTGTGGCCGGAAAGGCATAGATGGTACAGTAACAGCAATAATCCCGACTATACGCATTGGAAAAATAATAATGGAATCGTCGAAGGTCATCTTTTTTCAGAGAACCGGGCTTTTTAAGAAGTCGGTGCTTAATGCATCCGTGCTTAATGCATCAGCGCTTATGAAAAGAACGGCGTGGATTTCAAGTTTCAACCCAAATTTAAAAAAGATGGAGTGAGTGAACTATGGGCAAAAACAGACAGCTTCGACTGGGGGCCACCATACACGGCGTGGGGAGCAGCCACACCGCATGGAGGCATCCGCAAATTCCTTCGGATGCGAGTGTAAATATTTCGTTCTACACGCAGCAGGCGCAGAAGGCGGAAGAGGGCAAGTTCGATTTTGTTTTCATCGCTGACGGCCTGTATATCAACGAGAAATCGATCCCGCACTTCCTGAACCGTTTTGAACCGGTTACGATTCTGTCCGCGCTCGGCGCGGCGACCTCCCGGATCGGGCTTGTCGGCACGCTGTCGACCTCCTACAGCGAGCCGTTTACGGTCGCCAGGCAGTTCGCCTCCATCGACCATATCAGCGGCGGGCGCGCCGGGTGGAACGTGGTAACTTCACCGCTGGAAGGAACCGCGCTCAATTTCGGCGGCCGGCCGCATCCGGCCCATTCGGAGCGGTACCGGATCGCGGAAGAGTATCTCGAGGTGGTCAAGGGGCTGTGGGACTCTTGGGAAGACGACGCGTTTGTGCGGGATAAGGAGAGCGGGGTGTTCTTCGATCCGGACAAATTACACCGGCTGAACCATGAAGGGGACTTCTTCTCCGTGCAGGGGCCGCTGAACATCGCGCGCTCCCGGCAAGGCCAGCCGGTCGTATTCCAGGCCGGGTCTTCGGACAGCGGCCGGAACCTGGCGGCGAAGACGGCGGACGCCGTGTTTACCGGCCCGGAGACGATCGAAGAGGCCAAGGCTTTTTACCGGGACGTGAAGCAGCGGGCAGTCGCGCTCGGGCGGGCACCGGAAGAGATTCTGATCTTTCCGGGCATCGGACCGATCGTGGGCCGCACGGAGGAGGAAGCCGAGCGCAAATATCAGGAAATCGCCGGGCTGGTTACGATCGAGAAGGCTTTGGAATACCTCGGGCGATACTTCGAGCACCATGACTTTTCCCAATATCCGCTGGATGAGCCGTTTCCCGACCTGGGCGATTTCGGTTCGAACAGTTTCCGGAGTACGACCGACCGTATCAAGAAACGCGCCAAAGAAGAGAATCTGACGCTGCGCGAAGTAGCGCTGCAGGAAGCGACGCCGCGGACGGTGTTTATCGGGACGCCAGAGAAGGTGGCGGATCTGGTGCAGCAATGGTTCGAGGAAGAGGCCGCCGACGGATTCATTATCGGATCGGGCGTGCCGGGCGGGTTGGACGACTTCGTGGACCTGGTGGTACCGATTCTGCGCGAGCGGGGATTATTCCGCACGGAATACGAGGGAGATACGCTGCGGGGAAATCTGGGCCTGCCGGTACCGGAGAACCGCTATACGAAGCAAAAGGCTCTGTCCTAAACGGGACGGGGCCCAGCCAAGTTCCTGCGCCATGCATGCAAACGATATTTGGATATGAAGGGAGTCTAAGAGAGATGAAAGTATATCTGAAAAACAGGCGCAAATCGATAGCGGCCGCTCTGCTGGTCATGGTTCTGCTGCTGTCCGCGTGCGGAGGCAAGCAGACGGCTTCCCAGGGGCAGACAGATAACGGAGCGGCACCCGCCGTACAGGGAGCATCCGCCCAAGGCGGGGAGCTCACCTACGCTCTGGCGACGTCGCCTGATACATTGGACCCGCACCGCAGCGGTCTGGCCGTCGCGGTCCGCGTCATCCGCACGATCTACGACAGCCTGGTCGTTCAGCTGCCGGACAATTCGATCAAGCCGTGGCTGGCGACGGAATGGACCATTTCGGACGACGGGCTGAGCTACACGTTTAAGCTGCGGAAGGACGTCAAGTTCCAGGACGGAACGCCTTTTAACGCGGAGGCGGTCAAGTTCAATTTCGACCGGATCCTGGATCCCGCCACCAAGGCGGCGAATGCGGCCGCCCTGCTTCAGCCCTACAAGTCCTCCGAGGTCATCGACGATTACACGGTCAAGCTGAATTTGTCGACGCCCTCACGTGCTTTTCTGGGCAATCTGAGCCAGGCGCTGCTCGGCATCGTGTCGCCGACCGCGGCCCAAAAATACGGGGACCAGTTGGGGCAGCATCCGGTCGGCACGGGGCCGTTCACATTCGTCAAATGGGATGAGAATGCCGACATCAAGGTCGAGCGCAATCCGGACTACGCATGGGCGCCGGAGATCGTGACCAATACGGGGGCGCCTTACCTCGACAGTATTGATTTTAAAATCGTACCGGAAGAGGCCACCCGGATCGGCAGCGTGCAGAGCAAGCAGGTGCTGGCTGCGGAAACGGTCCCGCCGCAGAATATCCTGGCCCTGAAAAAGGATCCGAATTTTCAGCTGCTGCAGGCAAATACGCTTGGACTGCCGTACACGCTGTTCTTCAACCAGGAGCGCGCGCCATGGAACGAGCTGAAGGCAAGGCAGGCGGTGCAGCTGGCCGTGGACGTGAACGCCATCGTCCAAACGTTGTACCTGGGCACGTACGAACGGTCTTGGTCCCCGCTGACCCCGGGCACCTTCGGTTATGACCCGTCGCTGGAAAACTCGGTCAAACCGGATATCGCCAAAGCCAATCAGCTGCTAGACGAGCTGGGATGGGTCAAGGGAGCGGACGGCGTCCGGACCAAGGACGGGAAGAAATTGACCTTGCATTACGTCGACGGTACGCCAAACCGGGAGAAACGCAACGACATCGCGGTCATGGTACAGCAGCAGCTGAAGCAGATCGGCGTGGAGGTCGAAGTCGAGATTACGAAGGATGTTCGCACCGTGGTCTACACCAACGGAAACTACGATTTGTACGGCAACAGCCAGGTCAACTCCGATCCGAACGCGCTGTACGCCTTCTACCACTCCTATGATCCGAAGAGCCGGCCGACGCTGCCGAGACTCGCCAGTCCGGAAGTCGACAAGTGGCTGGAAGAGGGGCGGGTTGAGAAGGACGATACCAAACGCGAGGAGCTGTACAAGAAAATTCAGCATTATATCATCGACAATGCGGTCATTCTGCCGATTTACGTATTCCCGTATACGGTGGCCGCTTCCAAATCGGTACAGGGGCTTACCTTTGATTCCCTGGGATACCCGCTGTTCAACGACGTATCTTTGCAAAAATAGAAAGGAGGCTTGAGGCGGCATGCTGTGGATGGTAACCCGGCGCCTGTTTACGTCGCTCCTCGTCATTGTCGGCTCGCTCGTTTTGGTGTTCACCATCCTTTACGTTCTTCCCGGGGATCCGACCGACAACATGGTCGACCCCTCGATGGCGACGCCGGAGGTCATTGCGAACCTAAGGCATCAGCTGGGCGTGGACCAGCCGTTTCACATCCAGCTTCTCCATTATTTCGGAAGCATTCTGCAGGGGGATTTCGGCAAATCCCTGCTGAATTCCGATCCGGTGCTGCCCAAAATCGCCGAGAGCTTCCCCGCCACACTGGCCCTGACCGGGGCCAGCGTGCTGGTATCCGTAACCGTGGGCCTGCTGCTGGGCGTCCTGTCGGCCATTCACCGGAACGGGGCGATTGACATTATCGCCCGTGTCATCGGGTTGTTCGGCATCTCCATGCCGACCTTCTGGTCGGGCATCCTGCTCATTCTGATTTTCTCCATTACGCTGGGCTGGTTTCCGGCGATGGGATCGGACGGCTGGCGCACGCTGGTTCTGCCGGCGCTGGCGCTCGGTACGGTCGGAAGCGGCTTTATTATCCGGATGGTCCGCAACAGCATGCTGGAGGTCATCAGCGAGCAGTTCATCGTGACGCTGCGCTCCAAGGGCCTGGCGGAGCGGGCGGTCATGTATCGTCACGCGCTGCGCAACGCGCTGATCCCGGCTGTCACCATGATGGGCATGCTCATCGGCGACATGCTGGCGGGCACGGTTGTCGTCGAGACGGTGTTTTCCCGCCAAGGCATCGGCCGGATCATTTCGGACGCGATCATGGCCAAGGACCTGCCGGTGGTCCAGGGCGTCATTTTGTTCTCAGCCATCATCTATACGGTGGTTAACCTGCTGGTGGATCTGTCCTATACGCTGATCGATCCGCGCGTGAGACGTTCAACATAAATCGTGGGAGGGAGCAGTTATGAGGGAGGCGGTATCCGCCAAGACGGTCTGGCGCGAGCGGAAGCTCGCGGCCGCGGCCGCACCGAAAACCCGTAAGTTTACGGCAAGCGACCTGTTCCTGGTGGCGGCCGGATTAATCATTTTGTTTGTGGCGGCCTGTGCCATCATGCCGCAGTGGATTGCGCCCTATGTCCCAACGGAAATGCGGACGGACAGCATCATGCAGGCGCCAAGCGGACTGCATCTGTTCGGCACCGACTACTTCGGCCGGGATATTTTTAGCGTGGTCGTGTACGGGAGCCGGGACTCGCTATTTATCGGCTTTGCTTCCGTCCTCGTCGGCGGCCTGATCGGGGGAACGGTCGGGGCGCTGTCCGGTTACGCAGGGGGCTGGATCGACGCGATGATCATGCGGCTTAACGACGTGCTGATGACTATTCCGGGTATCCTGCTGGCGCTGGCCATCGCCGGTGCGCTCGGTCCGAGCTTATTCAACATCGTGCTTGCAGTGGCCGTGTCGTCCGTGCCGGGTTATGCCCGGGTGATGCGGGCGCAGGTGCTGAGCATCAAGAGCCGGACGTTCGTCAAAGCGTCCGCGTCCATCGGATCTTCGCCGCTGCGCGTATTCTGGAAGCATGTGCTGCCGAACAGCTTGTCCCCGCTGCTGGTCATGGCGGCCATCGGCATCGGCACGTCCATTCTGACGGGATCGGGCCTAAGCTTCCTGGGCCTTGGGGTCCTTCGCGAGGTGCCGGACTGGGGGACGCTGCTCTCCCAAGGCAGAGGCTATCTGACCGCGGCCTGGTGGATCTGTACCTTCCCGGGACTGGCCATCACTGCCTTTGTCCTGTCGGTTAACATTATTGGTGACCGGCTCCGGGACCATTTCGATCCGAAGAAAATCACGCAGCGTTAAAGGATGAGGAGGAACTTCAATGAGCACATTGCTTGATATCCGGGAGCTGTCCGTCGATTTTACGACCCGGAAAGGGACGCTGCAGGCGATTCGGGACGTGACGTTGTCGATCGAAACCGGGGAAACCGTCTGCCTCGTCGGGGAATCGGGCAGCGGCAAGACGGTGGCCTCCAAAGCGATCATGCGTCTGATCGACCATGAGAACGGGCGCATCACCGGAGGAAGTCTCCTATTGGACGGCACGGATCTGGCAGGTCTGCCAGAGGCCGAACTGCGCCGGATTCGCGGCAAACGGATGGCGATGGTGTTCCAAGAGCCGATGGCGGCCTTCGATCCGGTGTTTACGATCGGGCAGCAGATTCAGGAGACGATTCTGCAGCACGAGAAAGTCTCCAAGCGGGACGCCCGGGAGCGCGCCGCTCGGCTGCTGGAGCGGGTGGGCATTCCGGAGCCGGAACTGCGGCTGAAGCAGTATCCGGGCGAACTGTCCGGCGGGATGCTGCAGCGGGCCATGATCGCGATGGCGCTGTCCGGCGGGCCGGACCTGCTCATCGCAGATGAGCCGACCACCGCGCTGGACGTCACGATCCAGGCGCAAATTTTGCGCCTGCTGAAAGAGCTGCAGGCCGAGCTCGGCATGTCGATCCTGCTGATCACCCATGATCTCGGGATCGCCGCCGAAATTGCCGACCGGGTCGTCGTCATGTATGCCGGCGAAATCGTCGAGGAGGCGCCGGCTTCCGAGCTGTTCCGCCTTCCACGCCACCCGTATACGCGGGGCTTGCTCCGTTCCGTCGCGACGCTGGACACGATCCGCGGCACGAAGCTGCATTCCATCGAAGGGTCGATTCCCAGCCTGGCCGCTCTTCCGCAGGGCTGCCGCTTTCATCCGCGATGCCCTTTCGCCACGGAGCGCTGCACGCAGGAAGCGCCGGCCTTAACCGGGTCCGGCGAGCGCCGGAGCGCCTGCTGGCATGCGGAGGAGCTGGTGCAAGCGGAGGGGTGGATGGCATCCGTCGCGCCGGCGGGTTCCGGGACAACGGCGGCTTCCGGCGAGAAGGTGATTTTAAGTGCTGCACCGGAAGGCGGCGTAGAAGAGAGCCTTTGGGGACGCGGCGAAACCGAAGAAGCCGGGGCAGCTGAACCTGGCGCACTGTTTACCGTGGAGCACCTGAAAAAGTATTACCCGGTGCACGGCGGAGGCATCGGCAGAGCCAAGAAGCTGATCCGCGCCGTGGACGACGTCAGCTTTACGATCCGCAAGCGGGAAACCTTCGGACTGGTCGGTGAGTCCGGCAGCGGGAAGTCGACGCTGGGCCGGGTGCTGCTCCAGATGGAGCGTGCCACGGCGGGAAGGGTCCTCTTTGACGGCAAAGATCTGACGAATCTGGGAGGCCGTGAGCTGCGCAACGCCCGCCAGCATATGCAGACCATTTTCCAGGATCCGTACGGATCGCTGGATCCGCGCTGGAAGATCGGAGACAGCATTGCCGAGCCTCTCAAGGTACACGGGCAGGGGCAGCGGTCCGCCGCCGACATCAGCCGCCGCGTCAGCGAGCTGCTGGAGCTGGTAGGGCTCGACCCGTCCTGGGCGCAGCGGTATCCGCACGAGTTCTCCGGCGGGCAGCGGCAGCGGATCGGCATCGCCCGCGCGATCGCCCTGAACCCGCGGTTTATTCTCGCCGATGAGGCCGTATCCGCGCTGGACGTATCGGTTCAGGCCCAAATCATCAATCTGCTGCAGGACCTGCAGCAGAAGCTGGGGTTGACCTACATGTTCATCGCCCATGGCCTGCAGGTCGTCCGGCACCTGTCGGACCGGATCGGCGTGATGTATCTTGGGAAGCTCGTGGAGATCGCACCGAGCGAGTCGCTGTTTCTCGCTCCGGCCCATCCGTATACCCAGGCGCTGATTGAGGCCATACCGCAGACCACGCCTCGCCAAGACCAGCCGGCCGGCAGACTGGAAGGGGAAATTCCTTCGCCGGCCAATCCGCCTTCGGGCTGCCGGTTCCATACCCGGTGTCCGTTTGCCACGGATCGCTGCCGCCAGGAAGAGCCGGCGCTGCGCCAGCTGGACAGCGGTCATCATGCGGCCTGCCATTTCGCGCTGTGACGGGATGGCCGCCACCTGAACGGGAGGTTATGAATTGTCAGTCACGATGAACGCTGCCGCGGCAAAGGCCGAAGAAGGGCAGGACGGTCTGCCGTTTTGGCCGGTTCTGCTCACCCTGTTCTGCGGTTCCTTTGTCGGCATGTACCCCATGGTTTCCTTAAACGTTTCGCTGCCCGGATTTATCGGCATCTTTCACACCGGCCTCGGGACCGTGCAGTGGATCGTTACGGGCTTTACGCTTGCCTTCGGTATGATCGCACCTGTCAGCGGCTATCTCTCCAGCCGCTTCGGCGGCAGGCGGATGTTTCTGCTGTCGCTGGCGGGAATCACCGTCTGTTCCGTGCTGTGCTCCCTGTCTTGGAATATTTACGCGTTGATTTTCTTCCGTCTGCTGCAGGGATTGTGGTGCGGACTGATTCAGCCCGTGTCCCTGGCCATGATCTATCAGACGCTGCCGCGAGCAAGACAGCCTCTAGCGGTTAGCGTCTGGTCGTTTTCGACGGTGCTTGGCACGGCGGTCGGCCCTTCGGTAAGCGGGTGGCTTCAGCAGCACGACTGGCACCTGATCTTTCTCGTGACGCTGCCCGCCGGCATTCTGGCCTGGATAGCCGGCCGCATCCTGCTCCCGAAGGATACGCGCGGTCCGCAAAAGCATCTGGATGCCACCGGTCTCCTGCTGGCCACCGCAGGCAGCCTCGCCTTCTTGCTGCTGTTCGGCAATCTGCACGCCTGGGGTATGCAGTCGGTCTGGACGTGGGGCTGCCTTCTGATCGGCGGCGCCTGCACCATTTTCTTCATCCGGGTCGAACTTCGGGCGAAGGAACCGCTGCTGAACCTCAGGCTGTTCGGCAATTTCACGTTTGCTGCAAGCCTTGGCGTATCGCTGATCCTGTCCTTTGCCCTCTACTCGGGCGTATACTTCGTACCGCTGTTCCTGGAGGAAGTTCAAGGGCTGTCGTCCTTTCAGGTCGGGCTGCTCTTTCTCCCGGCGGCTGCCTGTCTGACCTTGGCCACGTTCGTGTCGGGGAGAGGTTACCGCACCTTTGGGCCGGCAGCGCTGATTGCCCTGGGCAGCCTGATCCTGCTGGTAACTACCTTTCGCTTCAGCCGGCTCGGCACGGAAACGACGCTTGTTTCCGTGATGATCTGGCTGGCGATCCGCAACGTTGGTACGGGGCTGTCGCTGACCCCGGCGACCAGTGCCGCGATGGCGGCGGTTCCGCAGTCCGAATCGGGCCACGCGTCGGCCCTGATCAACTGGCTGCGGCAGTTATTCAGCGCGGGAGCGCTCGGCATGTTCACGTCGGTGTTTTATGCGCGGATGAGCGTGCACGAATCCCGGCTGCATGCCGAATATGCGGCGCAAGGCACGGAGTGGGTACGCCGCGAGGCATATACGCGGAGCATCGACGATGCGTTTTTGTTCGCGAGCGCGCTGGTGGCGCTGGCCATCCCCCTTGCGCTCCTTCTCCGTAAGCGAAAAGAAGCGGCGGGCACCAGACAACGTCTGGATCAGCCGACCAAACTCAACTGATTGGAATGGATAGGAGGCGAAATCCAATATGAAAGTGGCTGTATTCAGCCTTATGATGAATCTTCCCAATGCCGTGACGGGGGAGTCCCTGACTACGCAGCAAAAGTTCCACAATGTCATCTCGCAGGCGGTCCTCGCCGAGAAGCTTGGCTTTGACGCTTACGGCGTGGGAGAACGACACGGGGCTCCCTTCCTGTCCTCGGCGCCGCCTGTGGTGCTGACCGCTATCGCGGCCCGTACATCCCGCATCCGCCTGCTCACGACCGTCACCGTGCTGAGCGTGCTGGATCCGGTGCGGGTGGCCGAGGATTACGCCACACTCGACCATCTATCCGGCGGCCGGCTGGAGATGATCATCGGTAAAGGAAACGATCCGCGGCATTATCCGCTGTTCGGCATTACGGAGGAAGAGCAGTGGGACTCGATAGAAGAGCGGTACAGGCTGCTAAAACGGTTGTGGGCAGAAGAAAATGTCACCTGGGAAGGAAAGTACCGGCCGCCGCTGCGGGAGGTGACGACGTTTCCTCGTCCATACCAGGCCACCATTCCGGTCTGGCACGGCAGCGCCTCGAGCACACGCTCGACCGAGCTGGCGGCCCGGTTCGGTGAGCCGATTTTTTCCTCCAACGCCTTTCATCCTCAGGCCAAATATAAAGCGCTGATCGATCATTACCGCGAACGTCTGGCCTATTACGGCCACGATCCCGCCAAAACGGTCGTCGGTGCGGGTTCCGGCAGCCTGTACTTGGGGAATACGACCGAGGAGGCGGTCCGCAGGTACCGGCCTTATTATACGGCCTTCAGCGCGACGGAATCGGCCAAGCATAACCAGTCGCCTTTTCACAGCCTGGAGGATCAGATCGAGAACGGCCCGGCGCTGATCGGCAGCCCCGAGAAGGTGATCGAGAAGATCCTGAATTACCATGAAGCGTTTGGCCATACGGTGCTGAGCATCAGCGTGGATGGGCTGACGGAGTCAGAGCAGCAGGAGCAGCTGCAGCGGTTCGCGGAGGAAGTGGTGCCGGTATTGAAGCGCGAAATTCCGAGCCAGGTATGGGAGAGCGGACCGGTGCTGGCCGGAGAAGAGGAAGCCGTTTTATCTGAATCGTAATCGGGTCTGCCGTTAAGAGACCTCTGCGATCGGCATCACTTCCGGATTCGTTAAACGATAGGCGTTCCCCATACACGGCTACCGATTCGCGTTGACCCATGCGTTATTTTTGCCTGATACCTTAAATAGGAGGCAGGACATCAGATATAGTACAGCGAATGTAGTCCACCAAAATATACGAGGTCAGGAGTGGTAACCGTGCCGAAGCCGTCCAGTCAGCATGTGGAGGATTTTCTAAAACAGCTGGATCATCCGCTTAAGCCTGAGATTGAGGAAGTGCGGAAAATCATTTTGAACACGGACGAAGGGCTCTCCGAGCATATCAAGTGGAATGCCCCAAGCTTTCTCTCCCATAATGACGACAGGGTGACCTTTAATCTTCATGGAAAGGGATTTTTCAGGCTGGTTCTTCATCGTGGAGCCAAGCCAAAAGATTCTACCGACCTCAGGCTGTATTTCGAACAGGAACAGGGGCAGGAGCTGTTAGAATGGTCTGCCCCTGACCGGGCGACGATCCGGTTTACCGATATGGAAGATGTCGAGTCCAAGCGGGATGTGCTGCAGGCTATCATCCGCAAATGGCTCGAAGTCTCAGGCTAACAAGTTTGAAGGAAGGGAGGAGGTATCTCACCCCTTCATTGATTTTGGAGCGCAGTGGGGCCGGCGGTTCGTTATCGTGCCGCAGACACCGAGGCACCGAAGCGCTGAAGCAGCTGACGCAGCTCATTCGGATGGCTCAGCATGGGCAGGTGCCCGGACTCAAGGCGTTCGACCCGGGCGCCCAGCTTTCCGGCCATCTGGTCCTGCAAGCCGGGCTTCAGCTCCTGATCCCGACCAAGCTTGACGTACAGGGAAGGGATTTGGAGCCGGGACGATGCCTCCACCCGGTCCGTGTAGACCCGGATCGATTCGGGGGTGAATCCGCGGACAATTTCATCAGCCTGCTCTTCGGTGAGGTCGCTGCAGAGCCCGCGGCGGATGGCTTGTTCCGGAGGTTTGGTTCCGAACAAGCGCATCATCAGAGGAAGCAGGAACCGCTGGCCCGGAGGGAAGGCGGACACGAACGATCCCCCGCTGCGGGGGATGACCGCTCCGACGGCGGCAAAGCCGACGACCCGGTCCGCCATTTCGGCGGCGATGTTCAGACCGAGCACACCCCCGAGGGAATGAGCGACCAGGATCAATTTTTCCACGTCCCAACCGCGGATTTGTTCCTTCATATATTCACAATAATCCTGTAAAGACAGCTTGCCGATCCCTTCGTTATCCGGTCCCCGGCCCGGATAATTCATCGCCAGCCAAGGTGCATGAAGCTCCTTTGCAACCTCTTCCCATATTCGGGCGTTCAGGCCCGCCCCATGAATGAACACGTATCCGATTGGTTTGCGATCCAGCTGAATCTTATCCACTCGCTATCTCCTCCATTTTGATCTTCAATGTAATGCCGGCAGGCTGTGCTGCCAGCGTATTGGCGACTCTGCGGGCTGCTTGCCCATCAACCTCATCCTCATCATACCCGGGCTTCCCTGACAGCTACGGTCAGTGGAGATTGTCGAATGGCCGCTTTTCTAAAGATACTGTCGATCCTGCAGCTATCCTGATTCGCCATGTTCCGCAGATGTTGAGACTTGCTGCCAAATTTCACGGCTTGCGTAAATTATTGTCACAGGTTTGCAATCTCCGGTCGGTAAGATAGGACCTGCGGCCCAAATCCGAAAGTGGAAGAACCGTGGGCCCAAGGGGAAGGGGATGGCAAAGTGATGAAGATGAGCGTATCCGCCATGAAGTGGCTGAAAATCTTGCATATTGTATTGGTGTCATTGTTTTTCGGCGGCATCCTAAGTTCGGTGACCGTCAATTTTACGCTGGGCTTAAGCAGCTATGAAGATACGCTGAAATCTTATAAAGTCATCGTGCTTATCAGCGACGGCGTGATCCGGACGGGAGCCGTAGGGACGCTGGCGGTTGCCTTCGTTTACGGCTTTTTTACGTCATGGGGCTTCTTCAGGCACCGCTGGCTGACCGTCAAATGGATTCTCTTCATTCTGCAGACGTTTATCGGCATTTTCGTTGTGGATAAGCTGATGCTCGCCAATCTCAATCTGCTGGAGACAAAGGGCCTGAAGGCGCTTGGTGACCCTGTATTTCTCCATAACCACGGGCTCAGAAATACGTTTGTCCTCATCCAGATCGGCTTGACGCTGGTCATATTCATCATTTCGGTCATAAAGCCCTGGAAAAAGAAATGGAAATAAGCTTCGTTACGATCTTTCACGTTTCCACGCGAAAAATAACCCCTGTTCCTGTCGGTACAGGGGCTTTGCTCGTTGGCAAGAAGCAGTGGAGTCTGCTGATCACCGCCCCCCGGAACGGTTCATCCGTGATTCCGTGATATAATGAAGGAACACGGCGAATGAGCCGCCAAAGGGATTGGAGGATGCGCATGTCCTACGAGGAACGTTTGCGGCAGTATATCCGGGAAAATGAGCATTTGATGAAAGATTTGGAGCGGGTGCGGGAGCTGGGGCTTCCGCAGTGCTACATCGCGGCCGGGTACATCCGGGGAACGGTGTGGGACCGGCTGCACGGGTTTTCGAACCAGGCGGCCCACACCGATATTGACGTTATTTTCTATGATCCCGAGGACCTGTCGGAGGCGCGCGAAGTACAGCTGGAGCAGGGGCTGATCGACCAGACCGGGAACGATAAATGGTCCGTTAAAAATCAAGCCCGCATGCATATTCGCAACGGCAACCCGCCTTACCGTTCCTCAGAGGACGCGGTCAGCTGGTGGCCGGAGACGGCGACCGCCGTCGGTGCACGCCTGGATTCCGGGAACAGGCTGGAGATCATCGCCCCTTACGGGCTGGACGATCTGTTCAGCCTTGTCGTTCGCAGAAGTCCCCGGTTCGAGGATAAGGCCTATTATGTCAGCCGGGTGCGATCGAAGAACTGGCAGCGTCAGTGGCCGCGCCTCACCATCCTCGAGGACTAGGAGCCGGGGCACGCCGCCCCTCAGTCCTTGCGGGTGTCAGGGTTGACCGATATAATTAAGGGCAAGTTGCATACATGGAATTTGGAAGGAGAAGGTGGATCCCATCGTGGAAAGTAATCATAACGGGAAACCGTTCATCTATTCCTCCCGCAGCCCCGAGGATACGGAAGCGCTGGCCGCGTGGCTGGCAGGCGTAGCGGAGCCGGGGACCGTGATCGGCCTGGACGGCGATCTGGGGGCGGGGAAGACCGCCTTTTCGCAGGCGTTCGCCAGGCATTTTGAGGTGCAAGATGTTGTGAACAGCCCAACATTCACCATTATTAAGGAATACGAAGGGCGGATGCCCTTTTACCATATGGATGTATACCGGGTGTCTCTGGAGGAGGCCGAGGATCTCGGACTGGACGAGTACTTCTTCGGAAACGGCGTCAGTCTGGTCGAATGGTCGCAAATCATCGAAGAACTGCTGCCGGTTCGGCATTTGCATATCTATATTGAGACTGCCAGCCCCATGGAGCGAAGCATTACGGTCCGGGGGTATGGACAGCCTTATGAAGATTGGGTCGGCAGTTTGAACAGAAATGGAGTCGTATCAACATGAATAACGAGAATTCACAGCCGCTGCGGCGGTTTTTGGCGCTGGACACCTCAACAGCCTGTCTGGCGCTGGCGGTGATGGAGAATGGCCGCGTGCTGCATACGATCGAGGCTTCAGGCGAGCGAAACCATTCGGTCCATTTGCTGCCTTTGATTCAGAAAGGCTTGCGGGAGGCCGGCGTTGATGCATCCCAAGTCGATGGCGTCGCCGTCGGCATCGGTCCGGGCTCTTATACCGGGACCCGGATTGCCGTCACGGCCGCCAAGACGCTGGCCTGGGCCTGGAACGTGCCGGTCGCCGGCATTTCCAGCCTGCATGCGCTGGCCTGGAGCGGACTGATGGCCGGCCCGGGCTCACGGGCCTCAACCGGAACGAGCTGGGTCATTCCGCTCGTGGACGCCAGAAGGGGGCAGGCGTATACGGCATTGTTTGCGGCCGGGCAGGCGGACATCCCGCTGCGGAAGAAGGACGATGCCATTCGCCTGGTGCAGCCTTGGGTAGAGGAGCTGGAGCAGCTCCTCTTGTCCATGCCGGAGGAAGAATGGCCGGATGCCGTCCATTTTGTCGGCGATATCGGTCATCATCAGGAATCGGCGCAGCGGCTTCATTCCATACTGGGAGACCGGCTTCATCTGACTTCCTGCGATATGAAAGGGGAGCCGGTAGGAAAGCTCGGTGCGGACCGTCTCCTCCGGGGAGAGCAGGATGAGCTGCACGCCCTGGTGCCAAACTATACGCAGCTTGCCGAAGCTGAAAAGCTCCTGCGCAAGCCGTGAAGGGAGTCTTTTGACAATCATGGAGCAGGAGATCAATCAGGACGCGGAAGGATTAAGCTTCCGTCCGATGACATTAGAGGATATACCCGCCGTCATGGTGATCGAGCATGATGCGTTCACTTTGCCCTGGACGGAGGAGGCGTTCCGCAACGAGCTGACGCATAATCATTTTGCGCGTTATATGATGATGGAATGGAACGGAGAACCTGTCGGATATGCGGGAATGTGGACGGTCATTGACGAAGCGCATGTGACGAATATTGCCGTTTTGTCTCCGTACCGCGGCCGCAAATGGGGAGAGCGCCTGCTGCTTGAGCTGATGAAGACGGCCTCGCAGCTCGGCATGAAGCGGATGACGCTCGAAGTCCGTGTCTCCAACCGGGTCGCGCAAAACTTATATATGAAAATGGGATTCGAGCCGGCCGGGCTCCGGAAGGGATATTATTCGGACAACCAGGAGGACGCGATGATCATGTGGGCCGAGTTGTTTCCGGACCACAGTCAGGGCGCCCGCGGCTAGGAAGGAAAGTACACAATGAATCAAGCCAACATACAATCACAACCATGTTATATTTTGGCGGTGGAAACGAGCTGTGACGAAACGTCCGCCGCAGTGGTCAAGGACGGCAAAGAGGTCCTTAGCAACTTGATCGCCAGCCAGATTGAAACCCACAAGGCGTTTGGCGGCGTCGTGCCGGAGGTCGCTTCCCGCAAACATGTCGAGAATATTACGCTGATGCTTCAGGAAGCGGTGCAGGCCGCGGGCATTACCCTGCAGGACTTGTCGGCGATTGCCGTCACCCAAGGTCCCGGCCTCGTCGGGGCTTTGCTTGTCGGTGTCGTCGCGGCGACCAGTCTGGCGTTTGCGCTCTCGAAGCCGCTGATCGGCACGCATCATATTGCCGGCCATATTTATGCCAACAACCTGGTGGCCGACCTCAAGTACCCGTGTATGGCGCTGGTGACTTCCGGCGGGCATACGGAGCTGGTTTACCTGGAAAAAGAGGGCCGCTTCGAAGTCATCGGACGCACGAGAGATGACGCGGTCGGCGAGGCGTACGATAAAGTGGCGCGGGCGCTCGGCTTTCCGTATCCGGGCGGCCCGCACGTGGACCGTCTGGCGCTGGAATCGGAAGAGACGATCCAGCTTCCACGGGTCTGGCTTGAGCCGGACAGCTACGATTTCAGCTTCAGCGGGTTGAAATCGGCGGTGCTGAACGTGGTGAATCAGCGCAAAATGCGCGGGGAGCCGGCTGCGGAGGGGGCGATTGCGCGCGGCTTCCAGGAATCCGTCGTGGAAGTGCTTGTCACCAAGTCGATCCGTGCGGTGAAGTCATACCATGCGAAGCAGCTGCTGCTATGCGGGGGCGTGGCGGCGAACAAGGGCCTGCGGGCGGAACTGTCCCGCCAATGCGAGCAGGAAGGCATTGAGCTGATTATCCCGCCGTTCAAATATTGCACGGATAATGCGGCCATGATCGGAGCCGCCGCCTATTTGAAATGGAAGGAGCAGCAGTTCGCCGGTTTGGACCTGCGGGCATTGCCGCAATTTTCGCTGGAGGAATGGTCCGTTCGGACATAAATGCCTGCTAAACCTTTCCGATCTTCCTGGCACCAGCCGGAGGAAAGGCAGCAAACATAGCCCAGGTGTACTGGTGAAACTGAACAGCCTGTTGTCTCTTTGATGAGACAGCAGGCTGTTTTTGCATCCTTGGCCGTTATGGCGTTTGTTGTCCGACGATAGAGGACGAAAAAGCCGTCATGCCGTCGAAGACCCCTGTCATGTCTGCCGGAAGAAGCGGTGAATCGGCAAGCCGTGAGCAAGGTTGGGGCTATATTTTAGGACCTGGTCCTTGTCAAGATGTGGACAAGGTTATCCACATATTCCACCGAAATTGTGCACAACCACCTGTTTCTTAATAAAACCGCTGGTTTATAAGGATGGTGAAAACGGGGATAGGTTTTTCACAGGTCTTCTGTGAAAACTGTGGATAATGTGGATAATTTAGTGGATAAAGATGGATATTTTACAAAGAGGCGCATTTACTCAACAAAAAATGGCCCTCAGGGCCATCTTTTGTTGGGAGTTATGCACTTTTTTTGGGGATAAGGCTGTGAATAAGTGGAATCTTAACATTAAAAGTTTTTTTGTAAATTTGACAAAAGTTCGAACTTTGGAGCTTCCACCGGTTCCACTTGCTGAAAATCGGCTTACTCTGCAGCCAATGTTTCCCATTCGGCATAAATCGTTTCCAGCAGACTTTTCTTTTCCTCCTGCTGTTGCTGGTGCTCCTGCAGGGCGACGTAATCCTGATAGACTTCCGGCTTGGCCATTTCGGCGTCCAGGCCCGAAATTTCTTCCTCTAGGCTCTGGATCTGCTCCTCAAGTGCTGCAAGCCTGCGCTGCCGGTTCCGCTCCTCACGCTTAGCCTGCTTGTCGGCCTCGAACGAGGATATGCCGGATTTGTCGCCGGGATCGGTTGCTGCCTCCGGTTTGGACGGGCTGTTCTTCGCTCCGGCTCCGTTTGCCTGCTCCAGCGCTTCTTGGTTTAGTTCCTCTATTTCCTGCTTTTTCGCTAAATAATCGTCATAATTGCCGAGATAATGCTCGGCGCCTTCAGGATGAAGCTCAATAATGCGCTCGGCCATTTTGTTCAGGAAGTACCGGTCGTGGGAAATGAACAGCAGGGTGCCTTCGTAATCGATCAGGGCCGATTCCAGCACTTCCTTGCTGAATAAGTCCAGGTGGTTGGTCGGCTCGTCCAGAATGAGCATGTTGGCTTCCAGCAGCATCAGTTTGGCCAGCGAGACCCGGGCCTTTTCGCCGCCGCTGAGCGCAGCGATTTTCTTGAGCACGTCCTCGCCGCTGAACAGGAAGTTGCCGAGCACGGTGCGAATCCGGGCTTCCTCCATGTGCGGGTAGGCACTCCAGAGCTCCTCGAGCACGGTGTTGGCCGGATTGAGGTTGGTCTGCTCCTGATCGTAATACCCGATTTTGACCTTGGTCCCCCAGTGGATCGCCCCGGTCTGCGGCTGGCTGCTCCCGATCAGGCACTTGAGCAAAGTTGATTTACCGATCCCGTTCGGCCCGATGAGCGCGACTGTTTCGCCGCGGCGCAGGTCGAAGGATACGTCTTTAAACAGCGTCTTCGGCGGTTGGAACGACACGGAAAGGTCCCGTACCTGCAGCACCTCTTTGCCGGACATGTACTCGACTTCGAAGGAGAAGTGCGCTTTCTTCAAATCGCCGAGCGGTTTGTCCATCCGGTCCATTTTCTCGAGCGCCTTGCGCCGGCTCTGGGCCCGCTTGGTGGTCGACGCACGAACGATGTTGCGCTGGATAAATGCTTCCATCTTGGTGATTTCGTCCTGCTGCTTCTCGTACTGCTTCATCTGGGATTCGTACTCGGCTGCCTTCAGCTCCATATAACGGCTGTAATTGCCCGTATACCGCTTGGACTGATGCCGCTCGATTTCGACGATGGTCGTCACGAGGCGGTCCAGGAAATACCGGTCGTGGGATACGACCAGCAGCGATCCGGCATACGCACGCAAATAATCCTCGAGCCAGGTCAGCGTCGCAATGTCCAGGTGGTTGGTCGGCTCGTCGAGCATAAGCAGGTCCGGGGCTTGCAGCAGGATGCGCGCCAGCGCAAGCCGGGTTTTCTGCCCGCCGCTGAGCGTGGCGATCGGGGTATCCGGCGCAAAGCTGCCAAAGCCCATACCGTGCAGCACGCTGCGGATCCGTGTCTCCATTTCGTAGCCCCCGTGGTCTTTGAACCAGTCCGAACGGGAGGCATAACGGTCCAGCAGCTCCTGGTATTTCTTCGGATTGTCCATGACTACCGGATCTGCGATCTGCTGCTCCATCACCCGGAGCTCTTTTTCCGTTTCGATTAAAGGGGCGAACACATCCAGCATTTCTTCCCAAATGGTGCGGTCGGACTGAAGCCCGCTGTTCTGGGCGAGATAGCCGATCGTTGTTTCCTTCGATTTATAAATTTGCCCGCCGTCATAGGACATTTCCCCTGCCAAAATTTGCAGAAGGGTCGACTTGCCCGCGCCGTTGACGCCGACGAGGCCGATGCGTTCCCTCTCCAGAACCTGCAGGTTGATGCCTTCCAGCACGGGAGTAATGCCGTATAATTTTTTGATTCCACTCGCTTGAAGAAGCATGTGCTGTTGCAACCTCCATCTATCTTCTTAATAAGACCAGTTTACATGAAATACTAAGAATGCGCGACTTGCAGTGCAGGACTTCGGGACAATCTTGGCGAAAGAGAAGCAACAGTGGTAAGATAAGAGCAAATCAACGGATGCAGGGCTGAAAATCGAAAGCGTCGTTTGATGCCACAGGGGGCGGCTTGGATGAATGAAGAGAAGGCGCGTCTTCGCTTCGCCATGCGGCAGATGCGGGATGGTCTGCCTGAAGAGGAGCGAAGACGGGCGTCCGATCAGGCCTGCCGACATGCATCGGCGTGGATGGAATCGGCAGGCTGCCGGAGCGTAATGGTGTACGTTCCGTTCCGAAGCGAGATGGACACGCGGCCGCTGATCGAGCGGGCATGGCTTCGGGGCGTGGATGTTTACGTCCCGCGCTGCATTCCTGGGGATCGTTCCATGACGATTCACCAGCTGCGGCGATGGGACGAGCTTCAGGCCGGCGCATACGGCATCCTGGAGCCGGACCCGGAGCAGGTGCAGGCCGAGAAGGACGGGATGCTGCCGGATGTGGTGCTGGTGCCTGGCCTCGCTTTTGATATGGAGGGCGGAAGACTCGGGTACGGCGCGGGTTACTACGACCGGCTGCACGACCGGTGGTCTGCTGCGGCTGTTGACGGCACCATGCCGGTCTGGGCCGGGATCGGTTTTGCGCCGCAGGTGGTGAACCGGGTCCCCATGGACGATAACGACGCTCGTCTTCAAGTCCTCATAACCGACCAAGGGATATACACGATAAACAAGGGGGCTGACGATGGATCTGACGCATTTTAACGAACAAGGGCGGGCCAAAATGGTGGATGTCTCGGAGAAGGACGTCACCACGCGTACGGCGATGGCCCGCACGACGGTCACGATGGCGCCCGAAACGCTGGCGCGGATCAAGGAAGGGCGGATCGGCAAAGGAGACGTGCTCGCCGTCGCTTCGGTCGCCGGCGTCATGGCGGCGAAGAAAACGTCGGATATCATTCCGATGTGCCACCCGCTGCCGCTGACAGGCATCGATATTCATTTCAGCGATAACGGAAATGATGAACTTTATATAGAAGGAACTGTGAAGACTACGGGTAAGACCGGCGTCGAGATGGAGGCGCTGACCGCTGTATCGGCTGCCGCCCTGACCGTTTATGACATGTGCAAGGCGCTGCAGAAAGATATGGTTATCGGTCCGACCCGGCTGGAATCCAAGACCGGCGGCAAGAGCGGCGATTACAGCCGCGAAGCTTAAGCAGGGCGGGAGCAACACCTGCGCGAATCGGACGGTTTTTAATAAAGACAAGAACATAGGATTAAAGGAGGAGGGGTGATCTTATGGTGTGGAGAACAGCGATCCTGACGGCAAGCGATAAGGGAGCCCGAGGTGAACGTGAAGATACGAGCGCACAGGTCATCCGGGAGCTGGTGGAGGAGGAACTGGGCGGGGAGATCGTGGAATACCGCATCGTTCCCGACGAGCAGGATGATATTATTGCATCGCTCATTGAATTGACGGATTATTTTCAGGCGGATCTGGTGCTCACGACCGGAGGCACGGAGCTTGCGATCCGGGACGTGACCCCCGAGGCCACCCGCCGTGTCATCGAACGGGAGGTGCCCGGCATTGCGGAAGCCATGCGGGCGACCGTCATGCAGAAGAACCGTGCGGCCATGCTGTTCCGCGGCATTGTCGGCATCCGCGGCCGGACGCTGATCGTCAACTTGCCGGGCACGCCCAAGGGCGTGCACGAGCACTTGGCGGCCATTATGGACCAGCTGCCGGAAGCGCTGCTGATGGTGACCGGGCAATTCCGCCAATAATCCAGCATTTACCTGACTTTTTTCAAAATTGTCACACTTAATTGATATTGTAGTCATCCGTGTTATGGTATGATGGCGATGTGGCAATTTTATGTCATTGCTGTGAACAAGCCCAATCGATATGCAAACTTCCATCAATGATCTGCTTTACTCGGACACGGTGTGTTACATATCCGGATTTTGGTTAAGAGTAAAGTACAGAGAGGAGAATACAATATGCTGAGTGGAATCGGAGTGCCAGGGATTATTTTGCTGGTCATTTTGGCATTGCTGCTGTTTGGACCCAACAAGCTTCCTGAACTTGGGCGGGCCGTCGGCCGCACATTCCGCGAGTTCAAGGACGGTGCCCGCGATATCATCGGCGAGGACGATCAGGCGCCGCGCAAGAGCGAGCCTAAGCCGCTGGCCGCAAGCGAAACGCAGCAGCCTGCACCTGTGCAGAGCAGCGCTGCCCAAGATAAGCGTCTGCCGGAGTAATTTTGAGAGAAATCCAGGCAGTCCAGATTCATCCCTTCCTTGCGGGGAGGGATTTTGTTTTGTCCTGAAGGCTTAAAGCGAGAAGGAAGGTGACCTCATGGTGGAAAAACAGGAAGAAATGTCGATCGTCGAGCATTTAGGCGAGCTGCGCAAACGGATCATTTACGTCCTGGTCGTGCTCGTGCTCGGGCTCGTGGTCGGCCTGGTTTGCGCCAATCCCATATATCAGTACCTGATCAGCGTCGACTCGGCCAAGGATTTCGAACTGCACGCATTTTCCTTCTGGGACGGGATCGGCATGTACATGAAAATCGCCATGATCGTATCGCTCGTGGCGACGATTCCGTTTACGGCGTACCAGCTGTGGGCTTTCGTCAGCCCGGGTCTCCGCGATGTGGAACGCAAAGCCGCGCTGCGCTATGTGCCTTACGTATTTCTGCTGTTTCTGGCCGGACTTGCCTTCGGTTATTACGTTGTATTCCCGATGGCGCTGGGCTTTACGACCCAGGTGACCGAGTCGATGGGACTGAAGGAGACGTACGGCATATCCCAATACTTCAGCTTTTTGTTTACTTTGGTCGTGCCGGTGGCGCTGCTGTTCGAGCTGCCGATCATCGTCATGTTTCTGACCAAGCTGCGGATCTTGAATCCGCTGCGGCTGCGGAAAATGCGGAAGGTCGCCTATTTTGCCCTCGTATTTATCGCGATCGTCATTACGCCGCCGGATTTCATTTCGGATTTTCTCGTGACGATTCCGCTGCTCGTGCTGTATGAGTTCAGTGTGTTTTTATCCTCCGTTGTGTATCGCAAGCAGCTGGCCGCGGATGCGGCGGTGGAGGCCAGTTACCGGTTTCCGGCCGAACCGCAATAAGAGGACGCAAGCATTCTTTTTCTTGATGGAAAAGGGATGCTTTTTTTCTTTTCTTCGAAAACGGGCAATTCTTTTTTCAGAAATTACGGAAAGCGGCATATTTCGGATTCCGGTGGATACAATGATGGAGGGTGTCTTATGCGCCGCGGAGGCCTGTGCAAGGCTTGTCCGATGAAGGATGGGACAGGTTCGGCGGAGGTGCTATGAAAAGTGTGAAGTTCTTAGAAAAATGCTTCAAAGAGGACTTGAAATCTGTTCCCAAGTTGAGTATCATAAAAGTGGTTGTTAGCACTGAACGTTGTCGAGTGCTAATGAAAACTGTCAACCAGACTTTAACCGCATCACAACATACTAAATAAGGAGGCTATTTTTCATGATCAAACCTTTGGGTGACCGCGTTTTGGTAGAACCAATCCAACAAGAGGAAACGACTTCATTCGGGATTGTCCTTCCGGACTCCGCTAAGGAAAAGCCGCAAGAAGGCAAAATTATCGCTGTCGGCAGCGGAGCCGTTAAAGACGGGGCTCGCGTTCCTTTGGAAGTGAAAGAAGGCGACCGCGTGTTGTTCTCCAAATATGCCGGAACAGAAATCAAATATGAAGGTAAAGAATATTTGATTATGAAAGAAAGCGACATACATGCAATCGTAGGCTAAGCGATTTTTTGATCCGGCGAGGATTGAATTTTCGGCGAAGAGCCTGAACATATGAGCAACATCTATATCATTTATGGGAGGTTTTTATCAACATGGCAAAAGATATCCGTTTCAGTGAAGACGCACGCCGCTCCATGCTGCGTGGTGTAGACGCTTTGGCTAACGCTGTAAAAGTGACGCTCGGACCTAAAGGCCGCAACGTCGTTCTGGAGAAAAAATTCGGCAGCCCGCTCATCACCAATGATGGTGTGACGATCGCCAAAGAAATCGAACTGGAAGACGCTTTTGAAAACATGGGCGCTCAACTGGTCAAAGAAGTAGCGACGAAGACGAACGATGTAGCCGGTGACGGAACAACGACGGCTACAGTTCTGGCTCAAGCTATGATCCGCGAAGGTCTGAAGAACGTAACTGCAGGCGCTAACCCTATGGTGATCCGCAAAGGGATCGACAAAGCGGTTAAAGCGGCAGTAGCCGAGCTGAAGAACATTGCGATCGAGGTTAAAGCTAACCATGAAATCGCACAAGTTGCTTCCGTTTCTGCAGCTGACGAAGAAGTAGGTCAACTGATTGCTGAAGCGATGGACAAAGTGGGCAAAGACGGCGTTATCACCGTCGAAGAATCCCGCGGGTTCGCAACGGAGCTGGAAGTCGTGGAAGGCATGCAGTTCGATCGCGGCTACATTTCTCCATACATGATTACGGACACGGATAAAATGGAAGCCATCCTTGAAAATCCATATATCCTGATTACCGATAAAAAAATCAGCAGCACACAAGAAATCCTGCCGCTGCTTGAGAAAATCGTTCAACAAGCAAGACCGCTTGTCATCATCGCCGAGGACATCGAAGGCGAAGCTCAAGCGATGCTGATCGTGAACAAACTGCGTGGAACATTCAACGCTGTTGCCGTTAAAGCTCCTGGCTTCGGCGACCGCCGCGAAGCAATGCTGCAGGATATCGCTGCTCTGACTGGCGGCCAAGTGATCACCGAAAAGCTCGGTCTGGATCTGAAGACCACATCCATCGAGCAATTGGGTAATGCACGCCAAGTGCGCGTTACTAAAGAAAACACGACGATCGTGGACGGAAGCGGAGACAAGAACGACATCAACGCCCGTATCTCGCAAATCCGTGCACAGCTGGAAGAAACGACTTCCGAATTCGACAAGGAGAAACTGCAAGAGCGTCTGGCTAAATTGGCTGGCGGCGTAGCGGTTATCAAAGTCGGTGCTGCAACCGAAACCGAACTGAAAGAGCGCAAACTGCGCATCGAAGACGCCCTGAACGCAACCCGCGCTGCGGTTGAAGAAGGTATGGTTTCCGGTGGCGGTACGGCCCTCGTGAACGTATACCATGCGGTAGCTGCTGTTGACGTGACTGGCGACGAAAAAACAGGCGTGAACATCGTTCTGCGCGCTTTGGAAGAGCCAATCCGCACCATCGCTGCCAACGCGGGTCAAGAAGGCTCCGTTATCGTGGACCGCTTGAAAAAAGAAACCGTGGGCATCGGCTATAACGCTGCAACGGACGAGTGGGTGAACATGTTCGAAGCAGGGATCGTTGACCCTGCGAAAGTAACGCGTTCCGCTCTGCAAAACGCGGCTTCCGTAGCTTCGATGTTCCTGACTACCGAAGCTGTCATCGCCGACAAGCCTGAACCAGAAAAACCAGCTATGCCAGATATGGGCGGCATGGGTGGAATGGGCGGCATGATGTAATAAAGGGCCCAATTACCCTGATATAGCAATAAAGAGAAAGGCTCCCGCGAGGGAGCCTTTTCGTATATACTCGGTAGGAAACTTAACTCGTGCTTGATCGTCTCGTTTAGGATGCACTTGGAAATTTAACACTACTTGTGTTCCGTTGGAAAGTTACTGTCATTCTCTGCAAAAAAAGTAGTCTCATTTCCTGATTGGGGTTTTATCACCGTCCCATTTTTTATGACTTCAAGTTTCTTGGTTCTCCAAAAAATTCCCCCCGAAACTTTTATCATCGCATCTAGCTCTTGTCCGTCATCAAATTTTTAATGCTGATGATCCTGCCCGGAGCGCGGACCGCCGAAGCGTTCGTCCCGCGGTACTCTGTCTGGCCCCCATCCAAGATTGGGAAAGCCCATCTTTCTTTGAAACCGGAATCCGTGAGGCCCATTGCCGTTCGGGCCGAAAGGAGGCCGATGACGTCCATGTCCGCCCCAGAAATCCCCAGAACCTGCATCGCCTCCCAACTGCTGCTCCATCTGATCGATCAATCGATTCATATATTCGCTTAATTTGGCCTGCTCTTCTTCATTCAGGCAATCGAAGAGCTTGTTCTCATCCTGCTGCCGCTGTTCGAGCTGATCGGCGGCTTTCGCCCCGGCTTCCGTCAGTTTTACGTTCATGACCCTGCGGTCATCTTCCGACGGGGCTCTCGTGATTAAGCCATTCCGCTCGAGTTTGGTGAGGAGCTCGCCTAGAGACTGATTACGCATATTGAGCACATACGTCAACTCCTTTTGCGTAATTTCAGGTTTTATCTTCAGAAGCGCGAGCACCCGTCCTTGTCCCCGGTGGGGATCTCCGAAATGATCCTGATCTCCGCGAACATGAAACTGATATCTGCGCAGCAGCTTCATAAACTGAAATATTTGTTCCATTAAGCTTGTATTGTTTTCGTTCATGGTTCGTTCCTCCTTAATATTCAGGTGCCTGATAATAAGGTACCTTGACATCATCATACAGGTACCTTATTATCAAGTCAATATCTGATCCATGTATTCATAACCATAGGGAGGGTGACCCATGTCCAAAATGTATGGGGGAGGCATGCCGGGGGCGGGCTTTGGCCGGATGAAATTCGATGACACCCAGCAGAAACCCAATATGTCGAAGGCTATGCTGATTCGCATTTTCACGTATTTCAAGCCATATTGGAAGCAGACGATGCTGGTGTTGTTGATCCTGCTGGTTTCGTCTTTATTGGGGCTGCTGCCTCCGATTCTGATCCAGCGGATCGTCGATCATGCGCTTCCGGACAAAAATATGAGACTTCTGGCGGAGCTGGTGCTGGTTTCGCTGGGAACCACAGTCGTGTCAGGACTGCTCGGTGTATGGCAGAGCTATTTAAACTCTGTTATCTCTCAAAGCATCGTTTTCGACATGAAGAATCAGATGTACAGCCATTTGCAGCGGATGCCTCTGCAGTTTTTCTCCGCCGTCAAGCAGGGTGAGGTCATTACGCGGATGACGAGCGATATTTCCGGCATCCAAGGCGTCTTCAACAGCACGGTGATCAATTTTGCCAGTAATCTGTTCGTGCTTTCCACCACGGTTGCCACGCTTGTGATCATGAATTGGAAGCTAGCGGTCATGGGCATCTTGATCGTGCCATTGTTTATTATACCGACAAGAAAAATGGGCAACGTGCGATGGAAGCTGGCCAAACGGACGCAGGAAAAAATGTCTGAACAGAACCATATCATTCAGGAGACGCTGAGCATCAGCGGTTATTTGTTGATGAAGCTGTTCACGCGGGAAGAGAAGGAGTATGACAGCTTCAGAACCATTAACAGGGAGTCGACGCGGCTCCAGATCCGCGAATCCATGGCCGGCCGCTGGTTCATGATGATCTTGTCTACGTTTACGAGCCTGGGACCGATGCTTATTTATCTGTACGGAGGTTACCTGTTCATCCATGGAGAAATTACGGTCGGAGCGATTATCAGCTTTGTGGCGCTGCTCGGACGGATTTACGGCCCCTTTGGCCAGATGACGAATCTATACGTGGATATTAAAAGATCGGTTGCGCTCTTTGAACGTATTTTTGATTATTTTGATATGGAGCCCGGAATCGTGAATCTGCCCCCTGCCAAGGCCGTGAACTTAATGAAACAAGACATCGTTTTCAAAGACGTGTGTTTTGCGTACCAGAAGGATAAACAGGCCTTGCAGGACATTTCGTTCACCGCAGCCTCCGGCACAATGACTGCCCTCGTCGGCCCGAGCGGAGCCGGAAAAACGACCATCACCAACCTGATTCCGCGTCTTTACGAGAGGGATGCCGGAAGCATCCGCATCGGAGGGACGGATAATCGCGATATGACGCTGGAATCCTTGCGCTCGCAAATTGGCCTCGTCACACAGGATAGTTACCTCTTTAACGGAACGATACGAGAGAACTTGCTGTACGCAGACAGCGGTGCAAGCGAGGAAGAGATGATGAAGGCCTGCAAAGCGGCGTATATTCATGATTTAATCACCGGGCTACCCGAAGGGTACGACACGGTCGTCGGAAACCGGGGAATCAAGCTGTCCGGAGGCGAGAAACAGAGAATTTCCATTGCGAGAGTTCTTTTGAAAAACCCGTCCATTATTATTATGGATGAGGCTACCTCATCGCTGGACACGGCATCGGAATATTACATTCAAAAAGCGATGCATCTCCTTCTGAGGGACAAAACGAGCATCGTGATCGCCCACCGCCTCTCCACGATCATGGCCGCCGATAAGATTCTCGTCGTTAAGGATGGAGCTATTATTGAGGAAGGAAATCATGGAGAACTTCTGCTTAAAAACGGGGTTTATACCGATCTACACAGCAAGCAGTTTGAACGAAAAGCATTCAGCACCGAATTGTAGTCTACGATATGACATTTTTTCATACCCCCTGCTTGATGTTCATGACTTCCCTGGAGTAGGACGTCGGACGGATCGTGGATGGGGAAACACGAATGAAATCGCCAGTCCACGAACCGGCTGGAAGACAGTACGCGGTTTAAAGAAAGGGGCTCAAATGACTGGAAACGAGTAAGAGTAAACGTTAGGTACATTCCCTCCATGTACTTGACGTTTTTTTGCTGCCGGGACAGCGAAAAACGCATATGAAGCTGCTTATGTGTCATGGGCGGCTGGGTGCAGACTAGGCATTTCAAAGCCTCCGGCCGCAACCGCATACGTTTCCATGCTATCCGTAACGCGCATGATGATGCTGCTCAGCCGGAAATCCTGACTCTTCCGAGCGTGAATTTCGATCCGATTTGCGGCTATTTCTAGGACATCTCCCTGATTTTACATTGCGATAACAATTCAAGATTAATATGAGAGAAAATGTAGATTTAAGGTGTGGTGAATAGGTTGATTACTGCAATTGTCGACGTCGGATCGAACACGATCCGTTTGACCGTATACCAATACGAAAGTCAGGATACACAGGTATTATTTCATCGCAAGACTATGGCGGGGCTCGTCCATTATATTGACAAGAAGCGCATGAATGCCGCTGGCATACGCGTCGTCTGCCAAACCTTGAGCGACTATATGAACATGCTGCAGCAGCTGCCCGTAAAACCGGACAGCATTCATGTGTTCGCAACGGCCGCCATCCGCAATATCTCCAATACCCGGGAAGTGGTCAATGCGATTCGCGAAAGCGCCGGAGTTGAGGTGGAGGTGATTTCGGGCGATGAAGAGGCCAGGCTCAGCTATGTGGGAGCCATGCACAGCGTGGAGCTGGAGGAGGGCGTACTCGTCGACATCGGCGGCGGAAGCTCTGAAATTGCCGTTTTTCAAAATAAAGAGATTTGTTACAGCGACAGCCTGCCCATCGGATGCTTAAATGCCTATGAGAAATGCGTCGAGAAAATTATTCCGTCCGAAAAAGAGCGTCAAGCGATTGCAGAACTGGTACGAAAACAGCTGCAGGCCATGTCCATCCCGGAACTTGGCCCCCTACCGATCTGCGGCGTGGGCGGCACGATTCGCGCATCCTTCAAATTGAAGGGTGTTCTTGGCGAAACAGACAACGCCAACCAATTGAGCATCGAGGAGCTGCAGGGGATGATTCGGCGTTTTAAGAATCACAAGAAAAAGCATATCGCTCCCATTCTGATGAAAACGCCGGATCGGATTCACACTCTGATACCAGGGATGATTTTGCTTAACGAAATCGCCCGGTTTTTTCAAACCGAAGTTGTGCATATCAGCCGCTGCGGCGTTCGAGAAGGATTTTTATATGATCGCTTAGCCAAAGGGAGTGAAGAGTAATGACGACCTCCACGCCACTGAGAACACAAACCCCTTATATGCAGAACCGGGAGCTATCCTGGCTAAGGTTTAATGAGCGCGTGCTTGAAGAAGCGATGGACGAGCGGGTTCCGCTGTTCGAGCGTCTGAAGTTTGTTTCCATCTTCACCAGCAATTTGGATGAGTTCTATATGATTCGGGTCGGCAGTTTAACCGATTTGGCCGGTATGAAGGAAGAGCATCGGGATAACAAAACCGGATGGACGGCCCAGGAACAGCTGAATTGTATTTATGAGGCCACAGAGCCTTATTATGAGAAGCGAAACGCTATATTTGCCCAGATCGAACAAGCCTTGGAGAACTTTCAGATTTACCGCGTCGGCATGGATGACCTCAGCAAGCAGGAAAAAAAGTTCATTGAGGATTATTATGAAAAGCATATTTTCCCTGTCCTGTCGCCGATCGTGGTCGATTCGCATCATCCGTTTCCGCATCTGATGAACAAGCAGCAGTACGCGATGTGCAGTTTCGAGGACAAGAACCAAACGCTCGGCATTATACCGGTCTCCCCGTCTTTTCCGGACTTCATCCAATTGCCTGGAGATTCGTTCCGGTATATATTGACGAGCCATGTCATTCTTGGATATGCCAAGCAGCTGTTCAATATGTATAAAGTGAGCAGCGCCCAACTGGTATCCGTTACCCGGAACGCCGACATTGCGCTGGAAGACGAACACTTGGAATACGACGATGATGAAGATATCCGGCAGCTGATGAAGAAGACGCTCAAGAAACGGGCGCGTCTGGCACCGGTCCGATTGGAGGTCGAAGGCCAGCTTCCCAAACGCGTCGGGCAATTGTTGTGCGACAAGCTGAATCTGAGCCGCAAACAAGTGTTCAACAGCGTGGCCCCGATCGTGCTGAATTATCCGTTCGAGCTGATCCAGCGCATGCCGGAGCATTTGGAAATGAAGTGCACGTATCCTCCTTTCAAGGCTAACAATCCTCTCGATACGCAGGCCTACCCTACGGTCACGGAATGGTGCCTGAAGGAAGATATGATGCTCTTTTACCCCTATGATTCGATGGAGCCTTTTCTGCAGCTGCTAAAGGAAAGCGCCGAGGATCCCCATGTCGTCTCGATCAAGATTACGATTTACCGACTGGCTCAGCACTCGATCATTACGCAATATTTATGCCTTGCGGCCGAGAACCAGAAGGACGTCACCGTCTTGATTGAGCTGCAGGCGAGATTCGATGAACAAAATAACATTGAATGGGCCGAGCGCCTGGAAGAGGCTGGCTGCCAAGTCATCTATGGCGTCGAAGGCTATAAGGTACACAGCAAGATATGCCTCATTACCCGCAAGGACAGGAATAAAATTCAATATATTACGCAGATCAGCACGGGCAATTACAACGAAAAGACCGCCAGACTGTATACGGATGTCTCGATGATGACTTCGCATGAAGAGATCGGACGCGATGCGGACGCATTTTTCAAAAATATGGCGATGTCGAATCTGGACGGGCAGTACCGGCATTTGCTCGTCGCGCCGAATCATTTTAAGCAGCCCCTGCTTGAATGCATGGACCGGGAGATTGAGAAAGCCGGGCGAGGCGAGCCTTCCCGGATTTTGATGAAATCCAATTCCTTGACGGACCGGGAAATTTTGCAGAAGCTGTTCGAGGCCTCGGAAGCCGGCGTTCCCGTACAGCTCATCATTCGCGGGATCTGCTGCCTGCTGCCGGGAGTCCCGGGAAAAACGGAGAATATCACGGTTCGCAGCATCGTTGGACGCTTTCTGGAGCATTCCCGGATCTTTTGCTTCGGTGCGGATGAGGACTGCTCCATCTACATTTCTTCAGGGGATTTAATGACGCGCAGCACGACCCGCCGCGTCGAGACGGCTTGCCCGGTTCTTGACCCGGGACTGAAGCAGCGCATCCTTCATCATCTGGATATCATGCTGCAGGACAATGATAAAGCAAGGCAGATGTCCAGCAATGGGCAGTACAAACGGCTGTCCTCGCCGTATGAGGCCAACCTGATTGACAGCCAGAAACAATTCATCCAAGAGGCGATGCAGGACATGGACAGGCAGCAGCCGAGCCATTTGCGCTTTTGGCGCAGGTGGGGCCGCTTGCTGCCACTGATTGGGCAAAAAGGGGACGCGAAAGATTAAACCGGTACCCATACACTGGACACTTCAAAAAAGTGATTAGGTGTATTGGTACCTTTTTTATTTTAGCGATTAACCTTCCCCTTTTTGAATCCACTCCCCGAACTGCTTCATGGCTTTCTCGCTGTGCACGTATTTGTATTTTTTGCCGTCGTCGTAATGGAAAATCGCCGCGCTGTCCTCGTCGCCTTCGATTTCGGACGTGATCGAGAGGATGCGCTGGGTGTCGAGCAGCTTGAAATTACCTTGGTCGTCTTCGGCGGGAATCGCCTGTTGCTTTGGTTCTTCTTCCATGTTCATGGGTGCAGCCTCCATAGGTCGTTTTGTCTTATTGTACCCGAATGGAAAACGATTTGCATGGATGCTGCGGTTTTTCTCATTACGCCTAATTCTCCAACCTTCATCAGGTAACACCGAAGAAGGCGAATAGTCCACTCCCATAATACGCATTGGACATATACATATGGCATATACACATACTCCTAATTTTTCAAGGGAAGGTGCCGAGGAATGGAAAAGGGAGGAAAAATAAAGCGCAAATACGTAAAGCAAAAAATAAAATGCATCGGCGCTAAAAGAATCAAAAAGACCATCGTTTGCAAAAAAACGAAGCATAGAAGAAAACGGAAGATCCATACTTTTATGGATCAGCATGCCTTACAAGCAGCAATTGAGGAAGCAAAAGCACAAATCAAAGCAGAGCTGGCCCTGTTGGTCGGGATGCACGGCCCTCAAGGCGGGCGAGGTACGGATGGAACGGCGGGACTGCCCGGGGTTCAAGGCCCACAAGGCACGCCGGGGATGCAAGGCCCTTCCGGGACGGAAGGTCTTCGCGGGCCAAAGGGTCCGCAAGGTCTGCAGGGTCTTCCCGGACAACCGGGAGGCCCTGGCCCCCAAGGAGCAACAGGGATGCAAGGGGCGCCAGGCGCACCGGGCCTTCAAGGGCCTGCAGGACCAGAAGGTCCAGAGGGTCCGCAAGGCCCGCCTGGACCCGTAGTGATCCCAAAGATAACGGTGTTACCAACGGCCGCTCGTTATTTTTATGAGCCGGAGACCGATCTGGATTTAACGGAGTCGGCTGAGATCGCAGCGAACCAATTTACGAATGATGAGGGAGAAGCGGTTGCCGATTTTACGACGCTTGGCCCCAATAGTTTCAGCAACCTCTATATCAACGGGATTCTCCAGCCGGGTAATTCGTACAGCGTCAATCCGTCGAGACTATATTTTCCGTCGCAAAGCACGACCCTTTATGCGGGGACCCCCATTATATTGGAAACGGTGCAGTTAACCGCGAATGTTACAGTCTAGCAATTTTTAGTATGTTCCCCCCAAGCCAATCCTATCCTTCTTGCATTTAATATTGTAGAGGACAGGTAGATTTCTAAGGTGTTTCCTTGGAAACCTATACCTTCCTCAACAAAGAAGGGAGGGGAGAAAATGCCAATCGTAACCCCATATCAAAACAGCGTAAGATTCACTTCGACCATTGGTGCAGGTACCGGAACAGGAGCGACCTTTGCCATTGCGGCAACGGCCTTCACCAATGACGCCGGAGTGGCGGCTACGGCATTTCCGGGTACGTTTAACTACTACAACCTTTATTTGAACGGTTTGATGCAAACGGCTGACGTTTCTTCGACTACAACAACCACCCTGACCATTCCCGGAGGTAATGTGTTGGACCCAGGCACTCCAGTTGTCGTTCAGTTTGTTGTTTCTTAAGAAGGACGAGGACTAACGGATGAACCGGAGGTCCTCCTTTTGCATCTTATTTTGAATTCAGGGCAATTTCCTCGATCAATTTTTCCCCTTCGTTCCGTACGTTTCCTACCGATCTCGACACGGGGTAGGAGTACATGTCCTCTGCATCGTAAGGCTGCAGCAGTCCCTGCAGTAAATCTTTATCGGTTACTCCGGGATCCAGCCATATCTTCAGCTCCTCCTAGCCAAGAATGACGGGCATACGGTTATGGACTTTCTCCATTTATTACCCAAGAATGAGTGTCGCGCAAATTGAAACGAAGATGCAGCAGCGGCGTATTATAAATCATTCAAATGGAAATGAGGTTAATCGCCAATGCGTTATTTATTATGTTTTCTTCCGCCGCTTGCCGTTCTTAGCTGCGGTAAATTGGGACAATTCATCTTAAGCATCATTCTCACATGTATCGGTTATATTCCTGGTGTCATTCATGCGATGCTTGTGGTTCATTCATATAAAGAAGATCAACGGGCGGATCGGATTGTCCGGGCGATTCGGGAACAGCATCGATAAAAAATGTACATTCCCGGGAAATCCGGCGATTCGTGATGTAGGTCAGAAGATAACGGCTCCCAGAGGGGAGCCATTTTTCATGTTATAGGTTCATTTCATGTTGTTCTTCTCAGTCCGTTCGTTAACTAATCAAGGATATTAACATAGGATTCACTTTCTTGTATAATTAAGGAAATTTTTATGCGAGGTGGATGCGTTGAAGCGTTTTTCCTTAGGGGATAAAATTCTGATCTTTTTCCTGCTCGGGTTGGCGGCGCTGTTCATTATCAGTTTCTTTGTAGTGCGTTACATCATTCAGCATGTGTCATTTGCTCCGTAAGTCTGCTGACCCGCTTCGCGCGGAATGGTCCTGTGCCCGATCCCGTTCTATCTATAAAGGAGTCGATACATATGCCAACGCTGCTAATGGAATCGTGTTTGTTGCAATTGGATGGTTTGCTAGAAAAAGGCCGGAATCGGGTGGTTCCGAAGATTCGGTAAGGATTGGGCTACGGAGATTAGCGAGGATCGGCGATGGTACCTTCGCTTTGTCGGCATGATCCTTATGATCTTCGGTGGGCTGCTGTGTTTGGCAGGTGTGTTCAGTATTTGAATACAAAAAACCTCTCTGATCCCAGAGAGGTTTTTCTCGTAAGTCTGTGCTGCTTACAGCGTCAGGCCGCCGTCCACGAGGACCACGGAGCCGACCATGTAGCTCGAGCGGTCGGAGGCCAGGAAGGAGACCATTTCGGCCAATTCTTCCGGCTGCGCGTAGCGGCCGATCCGCATGTTGCTGACTTCTTCAGGCATATAGGCGCCCGATTTGAACTGCTCCTCCACGCTTTGGGTCAGCGAGGTTTGCACGCCGCCAGGGCAGATGGCGTTGACCCGGATGCCCTTTTTCACGTACTCCATGGCTGCCGACTTCGTCAATCCGATCACCGCATGCTTGGTTGCGGAGTACACGGATACGCTGTGCTCACTGCGGATGCCGGCGGTCGACGCCGTATTGATGATCGAGCCGCTGCCCTGCTTCTCCATCACTTTGAGTACATATTTCAGCCCCAGGAAGGCACCCTTCATGTTAACGGCAACGAGGCGGTCGAATTCTGCCTCTTCCACGTCGGCCAGCAGCGAAAATTTCTGGATGATGCCGGCATTGTTGAAAAAGGCATCGATCCGGCCGTAGGTGTCCACAGCGGCATTGACGTAACGCTGCACGTCTTCGCTTTTGGATACGTCCGCCTGAACGAAAATGCCTTCGCCGCCCTGCTCATGGACCATCCGCAGCGTTTCTTCGCCGGTTTCGCGGTTAAAGTCGACCAGCACGACTTTGGCCCCATTGGCGGCCATCTTTAAACTGCTGGCTCTGCCGATTCCGCTTCCGGCGCCGGTGACCAGCACGATTTTATTTTCCAATTCCATCGTAAATTCCCCCTAATCGTTGATCATGATCTGTTCATTGACCATTGTACGAGGGTTTGATCGACAATAATTGTACTTTTCTACGCTTAATTGTATTATTTTAATGCAAAGAAACCGTTGTCAATTTGCCGACACAAGGGGGGAACGTCATGCGGTTCGCGCTGGAAGAAATGAAATACTTATGCCACCATCTTCATGAGGCTCATGGCGTGTCTGTATTTTACGTCAACGCCCGCGGGCAATTTGAATATGAAAGTCCGGCTGCGAGTATCCGTCAGAGCCCATATTATGTGCCGCTTCAGGAGCAGATCAGGGAATATGCGGCAAACGGCGAGCTGGGGAACATGCCGGCCTTTTTTTCGATCGCCAGGCTGAATTTTTTTCGAATCGGCCTGCAGGATGATGAAGCAGCTCTGGGGCAAATCGTGGTCGGGCCCTGTCTCGATGCCGGGCTGGACGAAACGCAAATCGATTACATCACGGAGCTGATGCACGAGTTTTCCAATGTCCGGGTGCTGATCGAGTTTTATCAATCCCTGCCCGTCATTGGCCCGGAGCGGCTTCGCTCCATGAGCCTGTTGGTTTACAGCCTGCTTTACCAGGAGCTGTTGGACCCGGCCCTCATCGTGGAAACCGGCGGTGAGCATCCACCAGGGAAACAGCCATCTCATGAGACCGATCTGGAGATTTCACGGGAACGGATGAACCTGATCTCCCATACCAACCTTTCACACGAGCGGGTGCTGCTGGACTATGTCCGCAAGGGGCGCACCGATAAAGTCCAGGACGTCGTCCGTTATTCCATGATCGGAGAAGACGAGCTGGGCAAGCTGTCCCGGCGCAGCCGGATCCGCAGCGAGAAAAACCTGATGATTACGGGCGTGGCTTTAATCTGCCGGGCGGCGATCGAAGGCGGGCTGAACGAGGAGACGGCCTTTACGCTGAGCGATTACTATATACAGCAATTGGAGGAGCAGGAAAGCCTGCAGGCGATATCCAAAGTGATGACCGAGGCGGTCTTCGCGTTTACAGACAGGGTATCCAAGGTCAAGGAGCAGCAGTATTCGTCGACGATTACCGCCTGCCAGCACTATATTTCCGACCACCTTTACGACGATATCACACTTGAGCAGCTGGCGAAGCTGACCTATTTGAGTCCCAATTACTTATCCAGCCTGTTTAAGAAAGAGGTAGGCGTCTCCATCAGCGAATATATCCAGCGCGAAAAAATTGACGAGGCGAAAAAGCTGCTGTCGCTAACGAAATACAAAGTTTCGGACATCTGCTCATGGCTGAACTTTAACGATCAGAGCTACTTTAACAGGGTGTTTAAAAAAGTTACCGGCGTGACGCCAAAGCGGTACAGGGAGGAAGGTGCAGCAGGACGAGCGGCGGAAAAACCGAAGCCTCCGGGATGAGCCGGATTACAAAATGAACAAGCTTCCAGCAGGCGTGACTTGCAGGGGGCTTTTTTGCATTCCATGAATTGGCGGTTTGACAATCCGCTATTTCCGTCCTAATATTATACCCATAGGGGTATACGTATAATGCCCCGAAGTAAAAGTAATTCATCCCGGTTTCATTTTAAAAGGAGGTTCACAAGCATGGCGGAAATATCGGCAAATGTCACTTTGGATTGCAAAGGTTTGTCCTGCCCGATGCCTATCGTCCGTACGAAAAAAGCGATGGATCAGCTTGAAGCGGGGCAGGTCATCGAAGTACTGGCCACAGACCGGGGGTCTTTGGCGGATATGCAGGGTTGGGCCAAAAATACGGGCCACCAGTACCTGGGGACGCTCGAAGACGGAGAGGTGCTGAAGCATTACCTGCGCAAATCCCGGCCGGAAGAGATGAAGGAGACCAACGATTACCCGCTTACCGTCTCCAATGAAGAGCTTCAAGGCAAGCTCGCAGCAAGCGAGGACTGGGTTGTTCTGGACGTACGGGAGCCGGCTGAATACGCGTTCGGCCATATACCCGGGGCGGTATCCATTCCGCTGGGGGACCTGGAGGCGCGGCTCTCGGAGTTGAATCCGGAAGACAGCATTCATGTCGTATGCCGGACAGGAGCACGCAGCGATCTGGCTTGCCGGCTTCTTGCCGAGCATGGATTTAAGTATATAAGCAACGTCGTGCCCGGTATGTCCGCATGGACGGGACCGATTGAAAACCAAAACCAGTAAAGCAATAACCAAATTCAATCATCTATGGAGGTATAACACTCATGAGTACAAAAGTAGCGATTATCGCCAGCAACGGCGGATTGTTCGATGCCTATAAAGTGTTTAATATTGCCACGGCGGCCGCAGCCACCGAGGCGGAGGTAGCCGTTTTCTTCACATTCGAAGGACTGAATCTGATTCATAAGCAGGCTCATCAACAGCTGCCGCTGCCGGCCGGACGCGAGCACTTCGCCGATGGCTTCCAAAAGGCTAACGTTCCGGGCATTCCGGAACTGGTCGCGATGGCGCAGGAGCTTGGCGTCCGGATGATCGGCTGCCAAATGACGATGGACGTCATGAATTTGACGAAGGACGATTTTATCGACGGCATTGAAGTCGGCGGAGCGGTAACCTTCCTCGACTTTGCCAAGGATGCCAACGTCACCTTATCGTTCTGACAAGGAGGAATCTTTGAAATGACAGCTTCAGCGAATGTGAATGCGAATCCGAATCCGAGCGTGATGACAGCCAAGGAGCTGACACGGCGAATTCTGGCCAAGGAAGAACTGTTGATTTTGGATGTCCGCAATGAGAGTGACTTTAACGACTGGAGGATCGAAGGCGAGCGGGTCCTGATCATCAACATACCGTACTTCGATCTGCTTGACGGGGTTGATGACGCGCTTTCCCAGCTGCCCGAAGGGAAAGAGGTCCTCGTCGTGTGCGCCAAGGAAGGTTCCTCCCAATTCGTCGCCGAACAGCTGGCTGAAGCGGGCAGAACCGGTGTGTCCTACCTGGAAGGCGGCATGAAATCCTGGAGCGAGCATTTGGAACCGGTCCATATCGCCGATTTGAACGGCGGGGGCGCCCTGTATCAGTTCGTGCGGATCGGTAAAGGCTGCCTGTCTTATATGGTGGTCTCCGGCGGCGAAGCTGCCGTCATCGATACGCCGCGCATGATCGGCGTATTGGAACGCTTTGCAAGCGAGCATGAGGCGTTAATCCGTCATACGCTGGATACGCACCTGCATGCCGATCACATTTCCGGTGGAAGGGCGTTAGCCGAGCGCACGGGGGCGGCCTACTGGCTGCCGCCGAAAGATGCAGAGGAAGTCGCTTATTCCTATGAGGGTCTGGAGGAAGGCCGGGAGATTAACGTTGGAAGCACCACCATCGCAATTGAGCCGGTGTATTCCCCGGGACATACGATCGGAAGCACGTCGCTCGTCATCGATGGGAAGTATCTGCTGACCGGCGACATTTTGTTCGTCGAATCCATCGGCCGTCCAGACCTTGCGGGCCAAGCGGAGGATTGGGTGGTCGACCTGCGGAGCACGCTGTACAGCCGGTACAAAGGGCTGTCCGAGGACTTGATCGTGCTGCCGGCGCATTTCGGTAAAATCTCCGAGCTTGGTGAGGACGGGAAAGTCATGGCCCGGCTGGCGGACCTGTTCCGTCACAATCCGGGGCTGAACATTCAGGACGAGGAATCGTTCCGGCGCACCGTTACGGAAAATCTCCCTCCGCAGCCCCATGCGTATCAGGATATCCGACAGGCGAACATGGGTAAAATCCATCCGACCGAAGAGGAGCAGCGCGAGATGGAGATCGGGCCGAACCGCTGCGCTGTTCATGACAAGTAACCGGCGTGCGTAATGCGTGACAGCCTGTTTTCACTTCAGACGCTTAAGGACGAGAAAGGAGGCAGGATGCCGTGGCGGATATGATGCTGTACGCCGTCATGCTGCTGCTGGGGCTCATCGGATCATTCTTCTCTGGACTGCTCGGCATCGGCGGAGCGATCATCAATTTCCCTCTGCTGCTGTATATTCCGCCCGTGCTGGGACTGGCATCGTTCTCCGCGCACGAGGTTTCGGCGATCAGCATGTTCCAGGTCTTCTTCTCCTCGCTGGCGGGCGTGCTGGCGTACCGGTCGAGGCCCGATCCGAAAGGAGGGGCGGTCCACAAAGGACTCGTCATGTATATGGGGGGAGGCATTCTAGCAGGCAGCCTGCTCGGCGGACTGTCCTCCGGAGCGATGGACGGGACGACCATCAACGTGATTTACGGTATTTTGGCGGTACTCGCCGTCATCCTGATGCTTATTCCGAACCGGGGGACGGAGGTCCAGTCCGAACAACTTGCGTTTAACAAAACCGTAGCGGTCATGGCCGCATTTCTGGTCGGCGCCGTCTCAGGCATCGTGGGTGCCGGAGGATCGTTTATTCTGATTCCGATCATGCTGACGGTGCTGCGCATTCCGACCCGGACGACGATCGCTTCCTCGCTGGCCATTGTGCTGATTTCGGCGATAGGCGGGGTCATCGGCAAAATAGCGGGCGGGGGCATTCCGCTCGGACCGACCGTATTTACCGTCCTCGGCAGCCTGATCGGGGCTCCGCTCGGATCGAGAATCAGCTCCAGGATGAACGTGTCATTTTTGCGGTACGCGCTGGTGTTGTTAATTGCCCTCACGGCTGTGAAAATATGGGCGTCCCTGCTGTGAGAAGGATCGGGTGGAATCAATTTCAATGCGGCAGCCGGATCTGTGCAAGTGTAGTTTTATTTTTTTTGCTCTATAATATACCCATACCGGTATATCGTTAGAGAAAGGTGGGATCCTGACATGGAATACAATTACACGGATGAAATGAAAACCCGTCTGCGCCGCATCGAAGGGCAGATCCGGGGCGTGCTGCGCCTCATGGATGAAGGAAAATCGTGCAAGGAGGTCGTCTCCCAATTGTCCGCCGTGCGCAACGCTTCGGATAAAGCGATCGCCCAGATCGTCGCCGAGAACCTGCAGCAGTGCATCTTGGCGGAGCAGGCGGCCGGGAACATGGACACTGGAAAAATGGTGAAGGAAGCCGTGGAGCTGCTTGTGAAAAGCCGGTAAACCCTGGCATTTGACAACCCCGAAGGAAATCAATATACTTTGCTTATCCATTTGAATATTCGGAATATACGCGGAAAGAGCGAAGTAGCGGGAAGTCCCTGTTCTCAGAAAGCCGGGGGTCGATGCGACCCGGCAGCACACGGTCCTGACGAATTACACTCTGGAGTATCTTGGGTAATGCCAAGCGGAATGGCCAACGTTACATGCGCCGTCGAGTGGTGCAGCACGCCTTGAATGAGGCGGCCCTGCGCAATGTGGGTGGTAACACGGTTTTTATAATCGTCCCTTAGGTCTGTTTCAGGCCCGGGGGGCGATTTTTTGCGTTTGGCGGCTACATGAGGAAGCCTCGCATCTGGGCAGTAGTCCGACTCGATCCATGTATAACCGATTTTTAGCCCTATATAACACTAACAAACAAAGGAGCTGGACAAGGAAATGAACATTATTGACGAACTGGAATGGCGCGAGGCCATTAACCAACAGACGGACGCGGAGGGACTCCGCCAATTGACGGAGGAGAAATCGATCTCCCTGTACTGCGGCGTCGACCCGACCGGGGACAGCATGCACATCGGGCACCTGATTCCGTTCATGATGCTGAAACGGTTCCAGCTGGCCGGACACCGGCCGGTCATTCTGATCGGCGGCGCTACCGGAACGATCGGCGATCCGAGCGGACGCCAGTCCGAACGTACGCTGCAGACGATGGACCAGGTGCAGGCGAACGTGGACGCCCTGACCGCCCAAATGAAGAAGCTGTTCCTGACCGAAGGCGACAACCAGCTGCGCATGGTGAACAACTATGATTGGACGCATCAGCTGAACGTGATTGATTTTCTCCGCGATTACGGGAAAAATTTCAGCATCAACACGATGCTGGCCAAGGATATCGTCGCGAACCGGCTCGAAACCGGTATTTCGTACACCGAATTTTCCTACCAAATCCTGCAGTCGATGGACTTCCTGCACCTGTACCAGGAAGAGGACGTTCAATTGCAGATCGGCGGCTCCGACCAATGGGGCAACATTACGAGCGGCCTGGATCTCATCCGGAAAAAGGAGGGCTCGGGAGCGAAAGCATTCGGCCTGACCATCCCGCTTATGCTGAAGGCGGACGGCACGAAATTCGGCAAAACCGCCGGCGGCGCGATCTGGCTCGATCCGAAGAAAACGACGCCATACGAGTTCTACCAGTTCTGGGCGAACACGGACGACCGAGACATCATCAAGTACCTGAAGTATTTCACGTTCCTGGACAAAGAAGCGATCGACGCTTTGGCGGAAAAGGTGCAGACCGAGCCGCACAAACGCGAAGCGCAGATCACGCTCGCCGAGGAAATGACCCGTTTCGTCCATGGGGAAGAGATGCTGGCCCAGGCCAAGAAGATCACGGCTGCACTCTTCAGCGGCGACATCAAATCGCTCTCCGCGGACGAAATCGAGCAAGGCTTCAAGGAAATGCCGACCTTTGAGGCGTCGAAGGAATCCAAAAATATCGTCGACTGGCTCGTCGATATCGGCATCGAGCCGTCCAAGCGTCAAGCGCGGGAGGATCTCAAGTCGGGAGCCATTTCGATGAACGGCGAGCGCGTCACCGACGCCGAACTGGAAGTAAGCGCAGACCATGCCATCGAAGGCCGGTTTATCATCATCCGCAAAGGCAAGAAAAACTACTATCTCGTGAAGCTGTCCTAGTTTTCGTACGATCTCCCGGAATCGGGGACTACGACTGGCTAAGATATATCATAAAAAAGGCTTTCCCAACGCCCTTCGGGACGATGGGGAAGCCTTTTTGCCGTGCCTTCGAACCTATGGGCAGGAGCCGCCGTAATCGGCTGAAGGAATAGGCTACGCCTTCTCCCCAACCGAATGTTCGAGATGAAGCGGCGGAGGGATGAGCCAGCCTTTCTCCTTGATCATGCGCAGAATCCGCACGCCGAGCGCGGCTTTGGCGGTATGGTATTTGGCGAATAACGCGCCGATATCCTCGCGGAAGGATATGCCCATGATCGTACTGCACGCTATCAAACCCAGTGAGGCGTCCGCCGCCAGTTTGGCGCCGATCTCCTGGTCGGCAAAACGGGCGCCGGGCGGAATATCCTCCAGCTTGACGGCGGGTCTGTCCGCCATCATAGGCGACGGAACGATGCCGTTGTCGGTCAGCAGCTTGTCGCATTCCTTAATCTCGGTTTTGGCCTGGTCGATCAAGTCTTCAATGATTTGTTTGAGGTCTTTGTCTCCGGCATGGTTCAGGTAAGCCTGATAGCAGGATACGGCTCCCTTCGCCAACATGGAGGCTTCCCATACATGAAAGACTTCGCCGTAGTGCATCGGTTCGTGTTTCGGATTTCCATCGAGAATACCCATCGATTCCATTCTCTCCTTAAATTCAGGTGGGCGATACCGTTACATTATGAGCAGATCCTACTGGTTTCATGTACTCCGTCGTTCGGCTGGAGCGCGTGATGAAAATTTCGTAAAGCTCGTATCTCCGCCATGGACGGCCTATCACGAGACTCTGCATCGCGCTTCCGATGACCGACTGGTTCGATTCCGAATTCCGGCCGGCAGATGAATTTTCAGCATCGGAGTATCGTTGGCGGATTTGTACATTAAGCTGCTGAAGGTGAAGGGCTCTCCCGCTGGCTTTTCGGCCAAAATGATTGTAAGCCCTTTAATTATGTGCGTTCCCATTGTAAAATGGTGGACAAAACCATATGACAAGGGGACGATCGAATGAGCACAGCAGCAAGCAGGCTGCCAGACAGCAAGCAGCGCATACCATTATGGGAGGATGTTCCTCTGGGACAAGGCAGTCCGGAGAACGAAGGCTGTCCCAGCATGACGCCTTATCTGCTCGAAGGAGAAGGCCCCTACCCGCTGATGGTGGTTTGCCCGGGAGGCGGATACGTCATGCGTGCAGACCATGAAGGCGAACCGATCGCCTTGTGGCTGAACAGCATCGGAGTGTCGGCGGTAGTCCTCAACTACCGCGTATCGCCGAACCGCCACCCGGTTCCGCTGGGGGACGCCCAGCGGGCGATCCGCACGGTACGAAACCTCGCAGCGGATTGGAATATCGATCCGGCGCGGGTAGGCATTTTGGGCTTCTCCGCCGGGGGACACTTGGCGTCCACGGCCGGTACCCACTTTGATGCGGGCCAGGCGGATGCGGAAGATCCGGTCGAGCGTGAGAGCAGCCGTCCCGATCTGCAGGTGCTGTGCTATCCGGTCATCAGCTTCGGGCCGTATACCCACGAAGGCAGCAAGCATTCGCTGCTTGGGGACCAGCCGGATCCGGAACTGGTCCAACATTTGTCCAACGAGACCCGGGTCACGCCGGATACGCCGCCGGCCTTTATTTGGCACACCGCCGATGACGGGGCCGTTCCGGCAGAGAACAGCCTGCATTTCGCCCTCGCCTTAAGCCGAGAGAAGATTCCTTATGCGCTGCACGTATTCGAGGCCGGACGTCACGGACTTGGGCTTGCGGAGGAAGAAGAAGCCGTCAAGGCATGGCCGGACCTGTGCGGGACTTGGCTGAGAGAACGGCAATTCATACAATAATACTTAACCCAGAGAAAGGGACGACGCTCCTGGAGCGGACGTCCCTTCTTGCCGTTTAGGAGGGGATAAGCACTTCCATCCTCCCCAAGGCATACGCTGGTTACGAACGAGTTGATTTGAAAACCCCTAGGAGGATGATACAGAAGTGATAACCCGTACTTTTGGCATCGGAAACCCAGGCAGTGGATGGGCATGAATACCACGCTCGGCCTAATGTCTGCCAAGCCGGGCGGAAGATCCCGATTTCTTCCCTATGTCGAGGCAGCAAGTGAGGCAGGCTTCAAACGGGTGATTCTTTTTGCGCCTGAAGATGTGGACCTGACCCGGCGGAAAATTACCGGTTACGCCTATCAGAAGCATAAATGGGTA
Source organism: Paenibacillus sp. XY044 (assembly GCF_002257645.1). Lineage (GTDB taxonomy): Bacteria > Bacillota > Bacilli > Paenibacillales > Paenibacillaceae > Paenibacillus_AQ. The sequence goes on from NZ_NQMO01000002.1 coordinate 149,111, forward strand.
CGAACCGTGCAGCGCTTTCCGGATCTCATATATGATATAGGCCATTACAGGACCACCCGCAGTTACCAACAAGCGGAAGAGATCAAGTCTTTCGGCCGGCTGCCCTTTGTCGGCGATTGGCTTGGTAACAGGTGGGTCGTTTATCAAGGGCTGAAGGCTTCCCCGGAAATCGCGGAGCATTTGGTAGAGACGAAGCTGCTCATTCGCGCGGCGGACGGGATCTCCATGCTGGAGCGGCACAAATCGGTCATGCTGAAACCGGTCAGCAGTGACTCAGGCACCGGGATCAATCGGATCACTCATCGCAAGGATATGTTGATTATTGAGGAGAACGGGGGCGCATGCCGCAGCATCCCGATAGAAGCGGCTGGGAAATATTTAGATCAGTTGGCCGCCAAAGGTTATCTGATGCAGCCGGCCCTCGATTGGCGCATAAACAGCCGCAACCCTTGGAACTGCCGCGCGCTGATCCAGAAAGATGGGCTGGGCAGCTGGAGCTTTACCGGACTCTTCGTCCAGGAAGGACAGACAAGCCGTCTAAGGACACATCCAGAGCATGGCGGGCAGACGGTGGAAGCGTACCCCTTTTTGGCCAAGCGATTTGGGGAAGAGGAAACGATGAGGCTGCATGCCCGGGTGGGGGACCTGACACAGCGGATCGCAGAGCAGCTTGAGCTATATTACAACCGGAGCTTTGCTGAATTGGGCGTAGACTTGGCAATAGGCGAAGATCGGTCGCTTCATATTCTGGAAGTGAACCATAAGCCGGGCAAGCCGTTCATGCGGACGGAGCGTGACCTGGAACTCTATGAGAAAAGCATCCGAATGCCGTTTCAATACGCCGCATATCTGGCTCATAGGCAAGCGGCGGCTACTACGGCGGCGGCGGCACCTCCATGGACGCGGGATACGTCGACATGCTCCAGAGCGGAGCTCATCGAACAAATCGTCCAGGACGGCATGGCATTCTACCGGACTCCATACCGGTTCGGTGCGGTGCCATGGTCCATCGACGCGTTCGATTGCAGCTCATTCATGCAATTTATTTTTGCCAGAAACGGCCTGCTGCTGCCGCGCACTTCCAGACAGCAAAGCCTGCTGGGGTATGACGTGGCCAGAAAGAATCTGGAGCGGGGCGATCTGCTGTTCTTCTCCGTCCACTCCCGGATGCACAAAAGAGGGCTGGAACGAATCGGCCATGTCGGCATCTATCTTGGCGACGGCCGGTTCCTTCATTCCTGCAAAGCGGGGGGCGTCGTGGTCACGGAGCTTTCGGATCCTTTTTGGAATCGGTTATATATCAAAGGCCGCCGTGTGATTGAAGAAGATGGCTGCTCTTAGACGGCGTTCAATCATCGTTTTTCGGCATGTCCTTATCAATCGCCGGGGCGTGGGATATAATGGATTTGTGCATGTCCCATATGATAAGGAGGACCATCCGAATGAGTGTAAAGATCTCGCCTTACATTGTAATGAATGGCAATTGTGCCGAAGCTGTCGCGTTTTATGAAAAAGTGCTGCAGGCCAAAAACCTGGGATTGTCCCGTTTCAGCGATATGCCGGATTCGGATCATCCGCTGCCGGATGAAGCCAAAAATCGCGTCCTGCACGCCGCGCTTGAGTTTGACGGCAACACGCTGCTCTTCTCCGATACGTTCCCTGGAAATCCGTATCAGCTGGGGGATCAGCTGAGCATCGCAATGACATCGCAAGACAGCGAGCGTCTCAAGTCGGTCTTTGCCGGTTTGGCGGATGGGGGAGAGGTGCTGATGGAACTCCAGCAGACGTTCTGGAGCCCGGCCTTCGGCATGGTCCGCGACAAGTTCGGCATCACGTGGCAGGTCAGCACAGAGCAATAGGAACGCAGCTTAGGCAGATCGGCAAGGATTACGGATCTAAGCAGATGCTGCTTATGTAATCCGCCAACTTATCCTGCTAAATTAGAAACGAGCAACAGGCCATGGCCAAACCGCTATGACCTCCTTTTGGGGGGCCGCGGGAAGAGGGCCGTGGCTCTTTTTAGGTTATAGAATTTTTAACGCGGTCTGCCCCCTGCGAAATAATGGCGATAGGCGTTTTTTTATGCGAAATCATGATTGGAAACTGACATCTTATGGAATCATCCTGATTTATACATTCCGATGACAAAATCCGCGAAAGTGTGATATCCTTGTGAAGGATGATACAAACCTACTTTCCTATATATTGTCGTTAGCGATATCCATTGTGGGAAAGTTTGTGAAAAATATCATTTGTTTGGCATTTACGGCGGTTTCCGCCCAGAAATTATACGAACCCATTCGTCATGGGTACATTATAAGGAAGGGAGCATGATGATGCTCAAACAGTTCATGAAAGCCTCACGCTTCGGAGTTGTACCGGTCATGTTGATTCCGGTCGCGCTTGGAGCGTTGGGGGCTTTTGTATGGAACGGCGTTTTTAACGTCTGGCTGTTCTTGATCACGCTCATCGGCGCCGCGACGGCCCACCTTTTTTCCAACATGGTGAACGACCTGTGGGATTACAAGAGCGGGACCGATATGGCCGCCAAAGAAGCGGTGGATGCCGTCTCCACCAACTCGGGCTTTTTAACAGGCGGCGTTTGGAGCATTCGCAAGTTTGCGGCGGTCACCTGGACGCTGTTTGGCATTGCCGCGGCATGCGGTATTATTCTGGCGGTATTTTCGGGGCCGTGGGCATTCATTTTTGGCGCTCTGGGCGGCTTGATCGCATATTTCTATGTGGCACCTCCACTGCAGTTTGGATACCGGGGCAAAGGCTACTCGGAAATTGCGATTCTGCTCTCGTTCGGCGTTCTGCCGGTTATGGGGGCCTATTACGTGCAAACCTCGCATTTGGATCTGCGGGCTCTGCTTCTGTCCCTGCCGATCGGTTTGTTAACCACGCTGATTCTGTTTAATCACCACTTTTTGCACTGGCAGGCGGACCGTCAGGCCGGCAAACGGACGCTGGTGGTCGTGTGGGGCGAGCAAAGAGCGCTTGGCTTCTCCCGGTTCCTGCTGTTGCTGTCCGCCCTGATGCTCGTGGTCAGCGTGATTGCCGGGGCGCTTCCGGTATACGGACTGCTGGCCCTGCCTGGCATGATTCCGCTGTACCAGGTGTACGGCAAGCTGAAGCCGCATAACAACAGCCATGCTTATCTTCCGCTGATGGGCGCGTCGGTCAAGTCGGCCCAGCGAAGCGGGATCATTATGATTGTATGTTTGCTGATTCAAGGCTTGATCTGACCTTACGGCATTATTGACTTAAGCGAGAAAGGAAGTTCGATGCTACATGGTACAACAACGGGTTTTTGGGGATTTTCATACGATTTTGTCAGAGGGCGAAGTTTGGAAGATCGGCGGCTTTCCGCTGCCGGACGGCACGTTCTGGGAATACCGGGAGCCTGACGCGGTGGTCATCGTCCGCAACGGCATTCTGTATGTCCGCGCTCCGCTGAGCCGGCAAAACGACCAGGTTCAAATTTTGGACAACGCGAAGCATATGTATTATTCGGTGGAAACGGTCAAAGTGCCGGATAACGGAGTGGTCGACTTCGAGCTGCAAATCCGCGCCCGTTCGGTCAATACCGCGCCGAACGATCTGTACGACGGCTACGTATCGCTTAACCTGCTGGATTTTTCAACCGGAGCGGCGCTTGATTTCTTTGCCGGAAACGACAAGTATGCCAGCGTATATGCTGTTCTGCCCTTCCCGGGCGTGGAGGTTCCTCCATCGGACAAGACCCGGTACTTCTGCATCTTTAAAGAAGATACGAACTTCAAACCATGTGAATTTAACACGTACAAAATTACGTATGACCGCGGGAACGACGAAGCCGTGTTCTATTTGAACGGCACCGAGATCCGCCGCGAAAAAAACATCCCGATCAAGTTTAACGAGTTTACGATCGCGCTCGGTATCATGACAGAGAAAGACATCTCGCCGGAAGGCAGCGTGTCCGTTCATGGACAAGTCATTACGGCCGAGTATTCGCCGGTGACCGTGACGATCGACGACCGTTCGGACAACAAACGGATAGCTGAAGAAGAATAGGTAAGAGAGGAGAGACGCGCATCAAAGCCGCGGTTATAAGATCGCTGTATACCGTTACGACGCCGAGATGCATTGGTCTCTCCTCAAGCAAAAAGGGCTGGTCCCCAAGGTAGAACAATCTACCGGGGACCAGCCCTTTTTTCATGAAAACAGAGAATGAATCAATATTATTGCTTCAGGTCTTCGATCGACTTAATGTCAACGTAGGACGGTACGACCAGTCCGGTTTTGACACCGGTCATGTTGGCGCCCAGATCATCGATCTGATCCTTGTATTTGGCAAGGTAGTCGGCGTGGGTCAGCGGCAGCCAGGCTGCGGCCGATGCGTCTACGTCTCCGTTGGCAACGCCGGTCCACATCGGTCCGGCTTCGACCTGCAGAGCGGTTACTTTGTAACCCAGCTTTTCCTGAAGGACATACTGCAGCAGGTTGGTGCTGGCGATTTCCGAATCCCAGGCGACGTAGCTCAGCTTCAGCGGGTTGCCGTTAACGGGTTTCAGGTCCTTGATCCACTCATTGACCCGGTCGGCGTGGCTGTCAGCCCATGCCTTGGCAGCTTCTTCCGGCTTTTTACCTTCCTGAATGGCCGTCATGATCTCGCCCATTTCATCGGAGGACCATTCAAAACGGTCCAGGAATGCGTAAGCGGTCGGCTCATCCTTTTCCAGACCCTTGCGGGCGATCGTATGAATTTCCTCGGCTTCGCCGTATACTTTCTTCGGATCATCCAGGTACTTCAGGTCATATTTGGAGAACATCCAGTGCGGTGTCCATCCGGTAATGACGATCGGCTTTTTGGCCTTGATGTCCTTGGCCAGCGTCGCTGTCATGGCTGCGCCGGATCCTTCGATCAGCTTCCAGTCGGACAGGCCATATTCTTCGATGGCTTTGTTGGTCGCCTTCATGATCCCGGCACCGGGATCGATGCCGATGATTTCGTAGTTTACCTGTTTACCGAAGGAATCAGCGCTGCCTTCTTCGTTTGCCGCACCGCCGGAGCTGTTTTGGCCGCAGGCGGACAGCATCAATGCTCCTGCCAGACCCAAGCTGGCCAGGATCGTCCATTTCTTCTGTTTTTTCATGTTATGCACCCCTTTTTTTGGATTTAAATAGATTTTGCGTAAAGCGGTCGAGCACGATGGCGAGAATGACCACGGCAAGACCGGCTTCGAAGCCTTTACCAATTTGGAGCTGGGTTACCGCGCGGTATACCTCGGCTCCGATGCCCTGGGCGCCGATCATCGAAGCGATGACGACCATAGACAGCGACAGCATGATGGTCTGGTTGATGCCGGCCATCAGCGTCGGCATGGCCAAGGGCAGCTGCACTTTGAAGAGCTTCTGCGGTCCGGTGGAACCGAAGGCATCGGCTGCTTCCGTGAGCTCGCCGGACACCTGCTGGATGCCGAGCAGGGTCAGTCGGATCGTCGGTGGAATCGCGAAGATGACTGAAGCGATGACCCCCGGCACAACGCCCAGGCTGAAGAAGGTGACTGCCGGCAGCAGATAGACGAAGGCCGGCATCGTCTGCATGAAATCGAGAATCGGCGTAATGATGCGGGACGCTCCTCTGCTGTAAGCACACCAAATGCCGATCGGAACACCAAGGATCACCGAGATCAGGGCAGAGGTAATGACCAGACTGAGGGTGTCCATCGTCTGCGGCCAGTAGCCCAGGTTATAGATCAACAGGAATCCGATCACCGAGAACAGCGTCAGGGATATCCGCCCGACCAGGAAGGCAAGAATACCGAGTATGACGATAAACAGGAACGGATGCGGCAGCATGAACAGCCATGTAAATCCGTTAACGATGCCTTCGATGACACCGGATATGAAGTCGAACAAGACCGTCAGATGATCTGCCATCCAGCCGACCAATGCTTCAATCCACTCATCCAGCGGTATTTTCGGCATTTGGGCTCACCTCCTTCGGACTGTTCTCTCCGGCGAGCGCCCCAAGCAGGGCACCGCGGACGATCACACCGGCGAGACGGTCGTTATCGTCGACGACGGCGAGCGGCACCTTGGACATGCTGGTGATTTCAAACAGCTCATTGATCAGGACGTTCGGATGCACCCTTGGGCCATCCGTAATCAGAATGTCCGCGAGCGTTTTGCCGCTGCGCATCGCCTCCGAGGCATCCTCTGCCGTGATGACGCCGAGCAGGCGCTTGCCGCGGTCGATGACGAACAGGTTGGAGATACCGCGCTCACGCATCAGCTCGAGTGCCACGCGCGGCCCTCGGTCCGGCATGATCGTCTCCGGACGGCGCATGACATGGGCGGCGGTCAGCACCTTGGACAGGTCGACGTCCTCGACGAACCGCTCCACATAGGCGTTGGCCGGCTGCGTCAGAATTTCCTCCGGCGTGCCTACCTGTACGACGGCGCCGTCCTTCATGAGCGCAATCCGGTCGCCGATCCGCAGCGCTTCGTCCAGATCGTGCGTGATGAAGATAATCGTTTTCTTCATCGTCTCCTGAAGTTCAAGCAGCTCATCCTGCATGTCGCGGCGGATGAGTGGATCGAGCGCGCTGAAGGCTTCGTCCATCAGCAGAATTTCAGGGTCGTTCGCCAGCGCCCGGGCCAGCCCGACGCGCTGCTGCATACCGCCGCTCAGCTCGTCGGGAGATTTCTGCTCCCAGCCTTTGAGGCCGACCAGCTCGAGCGATTTCATCGCTTTGTCCGTGCGAGCGGGCTTTTTGACCTTTTGGATTTCAAGCCCGTACTCCACGTTCTCCAGTACGGAACGGTGCGGAAACAGTGCGAACTTTTGAAATACCATACTGATCGTCTGGCGCCGTACCTTACGGAGCTGCTCCTTGTTCATTTTTCTGAGATCCTGCCCGTGAACGAGAATTTCCCCCGCAGTGGGCTCAATCAGCCGGTTCAGCATCCGGACCAGGGTGGATTTGCCGCTGCCGGACAGCCCCATAATGACGAAAATTTCGCCTTCTTCGATGCTGAGGTTGACCCGGTTCACCCCGACGGTCACGGATTTTTCCTTCGCCAGCTTCTCCTTGTTCCAGCCTTGTTCAAGCAGCCCGACGCTTTGCTCCGCCTGGGCCCCGAACAATTTGCTGACTTGTTTAAGCTGCAAAATAGACATGTGTTACCCCCTTATTGCTTCTCTATCGTTGATAAGTGCGAACACGATGCTGCGTGAATAACCAACGGGTTACAGTGTAACAATTAATATATATAGTATCAAACGTTTTAACAGTACGTAAAGAACGTACAGAAAAAACTGTACGAAATTTACTGCAGAATGCTCCCATATCCGCCGTTTTCCTGACGAATCGGTTTCTTTACAATTAAAATCGGTTTACATACAATAGACGATGAAGGTTTGGTCTTCTCCATACTTTTTTCACTTACAATCACGGGCAACACAAGCGGATCCGGATCCTGTTCAGTCGATCGGGCCAGGGATTCTGCGGAGAATGGTTGAACAAATAAGGAGGTTGCAAGCATGAGCTTGGACCAATTCGAAGATGAACGCGACGCGGTTCTCCACAAGGTGCGCAAGCGAGTCATTGAAACAATCGGAAGAAATATGGACTTATATGGAATCTCCCAGTCCACCGGACATTTATACGGGCTGCTTTTTTTTGCAGACAAACCGATGACGCTGGATGAAATGGGACGGGAAATGAAAATGAGCAAGACCAGCATGAGCACGGGCGTCCGGACGCTGCTGGACTTGAAGATGGTCAATAAAGTGTGGGAGAAGGGCTCCCGTAAGGACTTATATGAGGTAGAATACGACTGGTACCAGACGTTTACCGACTTTTTCGATATCAAATGGAGAAAATCGGTGGAGAGCAATATCCAGATTCTGAGCAAGTCCATCGACGAAATGGGCCGCTTGCTGCCGGAGTACGAGCATGACGCCGAGTTCAGCGAGCTGCTGCGCAAGGATATCGCCAAGTTGCATGAGGCGGTTGCCTATTATGGCTGGCTGGACCGGCTCATCGATACGTTCGAGAGCGGAGAGATTTTTAAGCTGGTCCCGAAGGAGCCTCCAGCTACCCAACGATAAAGATAAAAGAACCGGAATCGGGCTGCGCTATGCAGTCCGGTTTTTCTTTAGATATAAGAACGTATAAGATTCGGAGATTCGTGGTTGACATCCCCCTGCTTTCGGCCATATGGTGTAATTTAGTAAATGTTAGACGAAGAGCCGAGCGAGGAGAGATGAAAGATGGTTACGGGTTATGCCGGGTTGCAGGAAGATGAGTTAAGGCGGGAACAAGGACGGTTGCAGGCTGAATACGAGGCGTACCGGCGCCTGAATTTGAAGCTGGATATGTCCCGGGGCAAGCCGTGCCCGGAGCAGGTGCAGCTTTCGAACGAAATGCTGGACGTGCTGCCGTCCGGGGATCCGCTTCAGACGGAGGACGGGACGGACTGCCGCAATTACGGAGGCCTTGACGGGATCCCGGAGGCGAAGCGATTTTTTGCCCAAATGCTCGGGGTTTCGCCTTCCGAGGTGATCGTTCAAGGCAATTCCAGCTTGAGCCTGATGTATGATGCGTTGGCCCGGGCCATGCTGTTCGGCGTGCTTGGAAGTACGCAGCCGTGGAGCAAGCTCCCGGCCGTCAAATTCCTGTGTCCAAGCCCGGGGTATGACCGTCATTTTGCGATCTGCGAGCAGCTGAATATCGAAATGATCACCGTAGATATGACGCCGGACGGGCCTGATATGGATACGGTGGAAAAACTTGCAGCCGAAGACGACTCCATCAAGGGGATTTGGTGCGTGCCGAAGTACAGCAACCCGGGCGGCATCACGTATTCGGACGACACCGTCGAACGGTTGGCCCGGATGAAGGCGAAGGCGGGCGATTTCCGCATTTTCTGGGATGACGCTTATACGGTCCATCATCTGACTTCAAAGCATGATGAGTTGAAGAATATGCTGGATGTCTGCACGAACGCCGGGAACCCCGACCGTGTGTTCATATTTGCATCCACTTCCAAGGTGACTTATCCCGGTTCCGGTGTGGCCGCATTGGCGGCGAGCAAGGACAACCTGAACCATATGAAGAAACAGCTGTCCGTGCAGACGATCGGCCCGGATAAAGTGAACCAGCTTCGGCACATCCGCTTTTTGAAGGATATGGAGCATCTGGGCCGCCACATGGAAAAGCATGCCGCGATCATCAAGCCGAAGTTCGACTTGGTGCTGAATAAGCTGGAATCCGGGCTCGGTTCCAAGGGTATTGCTTCATGGAGCAAGCCGAGCGGCGGGTATTTTATCAGTCTCGATACGATGGATGGCTGCGCGCGGGAAGTCGTGCAGCGTGCAGCGGAGGCTGGAGTCACACTGACGCCTGCCGGAGCCACTTATCCGTACGGACGCGATCCCCGGGACCGTAATATCCGCATTGCGCCGACCTATCCATCGATCGAAGAGCTTGCGCAGGCCATCGATATTTTGTGCGTATGCGTGCAGTTGGTATCGATAGAACGTATTTTAGCGGATAAATAGAGTAGGGTAGTTTACAGGCAGGTCAGGAGGGATTGGGAGGAGACGGTACCGCAGGGTAGGTATCCCGGCCCAGCCTCCGGCCTGCCGTTTCTTTTGTTCCGGTGGCCGGGACGTGGCGGCCTGCCCTGGCCAAACCGAATAAGGGCATGTTATTGTACAGCGCCTCGGACGCGCCTTGTTCCACGAGGAACGTTTCGTGGTAAATCCCGACGGTTCCGTCGGTGCCGATGCGCCGGTTAAAGTCACGCCAAGCGGTAAGATGCTTATAGCCACGCCTGGCGTAGTCCTCCAGCTGTTCATACGACCTCCAGTATTGAATCAAACAAACGCCCCTCCACGAGATGTGCATCGTCCCGTCCATAAACCCCAAATCCCGGTTTTGGTACAGCTCCTTCATCATGGCCGGCATCGCCCGAAACACGGGAAGCCATTTATGAATGGACCACAGCCGGTTTACCCTCATCCCAATGATAAAGACCACGAATGAACCTTCCATTTCGGCCGTGTAGCGGCCGGGAATCACGTTTCCCAATGCAAATCACTCCTTATCGTTTCCATGCGAAGGCTCTTCGATCAGCCTCAGCTGCACTTCATAGAACGCCATGACGTCACTGTCGGCATAGAGCTGGGAGGTGAGAAAGGCGCCGTAAAACGCCGTAAACAAACATTGAACCGCATGTTCCGGGGGGATACTCTGCCGCAGCGTTCCATCTTCGGCTGCCTCCAGAACGCAGCGGTGGAATAAGGCAAACATGTCGGGAGAGACCATGCCTTCCTCATCATGGCCGGGAAAGAGCAGCAAGACCTCGGCCAAGCTCAGCTCCGGCATGCACGGGTGCATATTCATCTCGGACAAAAAGGCGATCAGACTCGGCATAATGCCGGGATACTCTTCGGTTTGCCGGGCTGCCTGCGCGAACAGGTGCCGGATCGCCGCGAATCCTCGCAGCCGCTGCTGCCCGATTTCAATGATCCGCCATGTCAGCCATAGGCGCATGAAGTAGACGAGCAGGTCCTCCTTTTTGCGAAAGAGGTTAAAGAATGTCACGCGGGAGATCCCGGCCATCCGGCATATATCGTCGAGCATGACATCCCTGAACATACCTCGACCGAGAAGGGTCAGGGTGGATTCGTACAAGGCGACTTTCGTTTTGGCCTTTTTCAATTCACGGAGCGGAATATCGTGTAGTTCCATGAAGCAGCGTCCTCTCTTCATTTATAAAAATTAACTTGTGTAAATAATTTAACTTGAGTTAACTTTTCGTGTCAAGCGATTTTGTTCCCGTTTCGGACTTCATCAGGCCCTCGGCATTTATCTTTTTGGCTATTTTGCAGGGATCACCGGATCTGGACCGTCAAACTGTATAGAACGATTTTAATAGAGAAGAGATGTGGTGGAATTGATCAAAACGACGGTTTTGAAGACAGGAGTCCAGACGGCATGGATGAAATGGGAGGGCTTGTTTGATCGGATCACGCGGCTGCGGAGCAAGCGGGTGCTGAGTTACGGGATATGCAAGCTGGTGATTCGGCCTTTTCACGGGAAAAGCATCCGCAGTGACAGCGGGCAGTGGCTCCATGCCGGCGATTGGATCGGGGAGCTTCATCTGGATAACGGACAGGTGCTGGAGCTGTCACGGAGCTTGGGACCGGACAGGGCGGCGCTGAAAACCGCACGGCTCCTGAAGCAATCGCTCAGGCAGATCCGTGAAGCGATGGATGATGTTCCGGAATTGGCCGAGGTCAAAGCGCTGACCGGAATTACGCTGCTTCACCGGGGGCTTACCCATGGACTGGGCTTCGAGCAGCACCCGCTGGAGTCCGGATGGTTCCGGCTGCTGACAACGTTATATTTAAGATTTCTGCTGCGAATGCTCCATCCCGCCGGGCAAAAACGCGTGAAGCACAGCGCTCCCAAGCTGTTTCCGCAGATGCTGCTCATGACAAGACAAGCGTTTATTGAACGGTATCGCTGCGAAGCGAATTTAAGAAACATCGGATAACAACGTGTTGATAACACGAAATCCGGTAACAAGGATTCGGCATCAGGCTTGTCATGCTAGTCTGCATAATGTGACCAAGTCCCTCATAGACATGTATCAATCAGTTCAAACCAAGTGCTAAGGGGGATGATGTCATGCGCCGGATTTCATGGATGCTCGCCATGATCTTGTGCGTTACGGTTGTGTTGGCAGGCTGTGGTGGCAAAAAGGATGCCGCTTCCGTTGTCAAAGACTTGAACAACGTGGTCGATACACTGCAAAGCAAAGATGGCTCTTACAAAGGAACGGGGAAAATGACGCTGTATACCGGGGAAAAGCCGCAGGAATACCAGGTAGAGGTATGGTACCAAAATCCAAGCTACTACCGGATCAGCCTGACGAACGCCCAGAAGGACGTCACTCAAATTGTTCTCCGCAATGACGAAGGCGTGTTCGTGCTGACGCCAAGCCTGAACAAAAGCTTCCGGTTTAAAAGCGACTGGCCGGACAACCAGGGGCAAGTCTATTTATACCAAACGCTCGTCCGGGGCATTCTAAGCGATAACACCCGGCAGTTTGCCGCAGATAAGGACAGCTATGTGTTCGATGTTGCGGCCAACTATCACAGCCAATCTCTCGTCCGTCAGAAAATTTGGCTCAACAAGGACAATTACGCGCCAAAACAAGTACAAGTCTCCGACTCTGACGCTCATGTCGTCGTCGAAGTCAAATTCGACCAGTTCCAGTTCGATGCGAAATTCGACAAGGATTCTTTTGACATGAAGCGCAACATGACCGTGCAAAGCGATCCGTCGGTCGGAACCGTGGCCGAAGTCGACGAAAACGGCAATCCGGTCGCGTCCCAGGATCAGCCGCAGGGCGATAACGGGGAAGCTGCACAGGAAGTTACGAAGGAACTGGGCGATTTCGGCATGATTATCCCGGATTACCTGCCTGAAGGCGTCGCGCTCAAGGACAGCAACAAGTTGGACAACAGTGACAACCATGCGCTGCTGCTTCGTTATGACGGTACATACCAGTTCACGATCATGGAATCCCGTCCGGATGACCGGGCTGTATCCCTGACGCCGGGCGAAGTGGTGGACCTTGGATTTACGGCTGGCCTCCTGTCTGGCGATGAGCAGCAAACGCTGACCTGGATGAATGGGGACGGCGTGGAATTCCGTATTACGAGCGCCAATCTGCCGGTGGACGAAATGATGCAGATCGCAGCGTCTTTACAGGAACAATCGGGTAAATAATACGCAGGTAGGCGGACCCTTCGGGCCGGCGGGGCGTAAGTCCTCCGGCGAAGGGCCTTTCGCCTATTCATCTTCGAAAACCGCTGTGGTACGGTAAACCGGCCGGATTCCGCCGGGGCGTGGTTCATTGACAGTCACCTTCCTGAACATTACGATTACATAAGAATGAAAGTAAATGACGACTCACTTTCATCCAATCTCTGGGCATAGGATCATGAAAGTATCTATGTCCATAGAATGAGCGAAAGATGACAACACATCTTTCGTCAATCTATGTAACCGAGTGTTAATTCTTAGAGAAGGTGACTACTGAATGCAGCAACAATATAGAGCAACTAGAGCTGAAATCAATCTGGACCAACTGCAGGCGAACGTTACGGCGTTTCGCCGGGCTCTGCCCGAAGGCATGAAGTTTCTGGCCTGCGTCAAGGCAGATGCATACGGCCATGGCGCTGTGCAGGTGGCGCGGGAGCTGGAGAGCATCGGTGTGGACTATCTAAGTGTCGCTTTTTTGGATGAAGCGATCGAACTGCGGCATGCCGGAGTGACGCTGCCCATCCTGGTGCTCGGCTACACCCCTCCGGAAGGCATAAGAACGGCGTGGGAGAATAACATAACAGTGACGGTGTTCAGCCCGGAGGTACTGGAGGCCATCCAGCAGCTTCCCGCGGACGCCGAGTCCAGGCCGCTGAAGGTGCACATCAAGATCGACAGCGGAATGGGCAGACTGGGGCTTCTTCCCGGCCCGGACGCCATTTCATTTATCGAGTCGCTCTATGCCCTTTCGCAGGCTGAGGTTGAAGGCTTGTTTACCCATTTTTCCAAAGCGGACGAAGAAGATAAAAGCTATACACTGGAGCAGTACCGGCGTTTCGAGAGCGTGGTGGCTTCGCTCGGGGAGAAAGGATTCAGCCCTCCTCTTATACATACGGGCAACAGCGCCACAGCGATTGATACCCCTCAGCTGTCCTACAATATGGTCCGCGTCGGCATCAGCCTGTACGGATTGTATCCATCAGATGAGGTGAATCATCAGACTGTCGCACTTTCCCCGGTATTGACGCTAAAGACAGAGCTTGCATATGTCAAAACCCTTCCGCCGCATTGGGGCGTCAGCTACGGCGCCAGATATGTGACGGATCAAGATGAAGTCATTGGAACGCTGCCGATCGGCTATGCCGACGGGTACTCGCGGATGCTGAGCGGTAAAGCGGAAGTCCTGATCCGCGGCCGCCGTGTTCCCGTTGTCGGAACGATCTGTATGGACCAGTGTATGGTAACACTTCAATCTTTTGCCGAAGGGGCAAAAGAAATTCAAGCGGGCGAAGAGGTTGTGCTCATCGGTCAGCAGTCTGGCCAGTGTATTTCGGCAGATGAGCTGGCTTCTCAGCTGGGTACCATCCACTATGAGGTCATCTGCATGATTTCCCACCGGGTTCCCCGTGTATACACGAAGCGGGGGACGCTGTACAACCGGGTCAACCCATTGCTCACCTAGTGCGAAGAAAGGCGGAATTTAAGCCTTTTTGCTGGAAATGAAGGAATACGGCACACTCATCCCGAATAAAGGTAATGACGAGAATGACTGTACGTAAATGCCGAGTCTAGTTTATAATGTATGCAGCATACCTGGTATATCTTCGGCATATATATTCCTTTGTATAAATTTCCTTGATTAAAGTTATACTGGGCACAAGGGTGAGAAGGTATTGTGGGGGTGGAACAGAAGGTGGCTAATATGCAGAATACCAAACGAATTATGATCAGCTTGCCGGATCATCTTTTGCAGGAAGTGGATGGCATCGTTGCGATGGAGAATTCGAACCGCAGTGAACTCATCAGGCAAGCCATGAAACTGTATTTAACGGAGCGGAAGAAACGTTATATACGGGAGTCAATGCAGCGCGGCTATATGGAAATGGCCAAGATCAATTTGACGATGGCATCGGAGGCCTTTCACGCGGAAGAAGATGCAGACAGCACTCTAGGCCGCTTAGTGAGCGGGGTGTAGACATTGATCGTAAAACGCGGCGACGTTTTTTTTGCGGATCTTTCACCCGTAGTCGGTTCTGAGCAAGGTGGAGTCAGGCCGGTTCTGATCATTCAGAACGATATCGGCAACCGGTTTAGCCCTACGGTCATCGTGGCGGCCATTACCGCCCAGATTCAAAAGGCAAAGCTGCCGACCCATGTGGAAATCGATGCGGTTTCGCACGGCTTCGACAGGGATTCGGTCATTTTGCTGGAGCAAATCCGGACCATTGATAAGCAGAGGCTGACGGACAAAATTACCCACCTGGATGAGGAAACGATGAAAAAGGTGGATGATTCACTGCAAATCAGTCTCAGCCTGATCGATTTTTAAGCGTTGAACCATAAGGTTGATGATATGGTTGTGAAGAAGGAGGCGTCCCCGAGAGGGGCGCCTTTTTCTTGTTTTCCGGGAATGCCGGCGGCAAGGGGAGGCGGGCCTGAGTCAAGCCTGGACAAGACGGCCGGGAAAGCTCGCCGCTCCCAGCGACTCGTACGTATAAAGTCACATAAGTCCATTGTAAGGGGTTACGCATCGGCTATAATGAATGGTATCCAACGAATGAGCGGGCAGGTGAGTACTGCATCTGCGTCTATCCGCTTGTGATATCAGGGAGGGAATTATGGCGATTCATATCGATACTAAGCAGCAATTATTTCATCTTCAGACCCGCAATTCAAGCTACGTATTTCAGATTCTTCCGTCCGGCTATGCCGCCCATCTCTATTACGGGAAAAGGTTGCGCGACGCTGATCTGAGCTGGCTGCTCGTGACGACCGAAAGGGCTTCCTTCAGCCCGAATCCGGTGCCGGAGGATCGTTCGATCTCCCTGGACACGCTGCCGCAGGAGCTTCCGGTGTACGGAACGAGCGATTTCCGCCACCCGTTGGTACAGTTCCGGCTGCCTAACGGCTCGACCATTACCGAGTTCAAGTATGTATCGCATCGGGTGGAGCAGGGCAAACCGCGGATGGAAGGGCTCCCTTCGACGTACGTGGAGAGCGAGTCCGAAGCGGAAACGCTGTTTGTGAATATGCAGGATCCCGTGTCAGGGCTCCATGTAGAGCTGCAGTACACGGTGATGGAAGCTTATGATGCGCTGACCCGTTCGTTAAAAATCGTGAACGACAGCACCGAGCCGGTGGAGCTGCTGAGAGCCCTCAGCGCAAGCGTGGACTTTCCGCGCGCCGACTACGAGTGGCTGCAGCTGTCCGGCGCCTGGACCCGGGAACGCGACGTAGTGCGCCGTCCGGTCGCCTATGGCATGCAGGCGGTGGAGAGCCGCCGCGGGGCCAGCAGCCACCAGCAGAACCCGTTTGCGGCGCTGCTATCTCCAGGAGCGGATGAAGACCACGGTGAGGTGTACGGCTTCAGCCTGGTATACAGCGGAAGCTTTATCGCCCAAGCTGAGGTGGACCAATTCCGGACGACCCGTCTATCGATCGGGATCAACCCGTTCGATTTCACCTGGCAGCTGGAGCCGGGAGCCGCGTTCCAGACGCCGGAAGCGGTCATGGTGTATTCCTCCGAAGGACTTGGAGGCATGTCGCGGACGTATCACCGGCTGTACCGCGAGCGCTTGGCCCGCGGCCAGTTCCGGGACAAGGAGCGCCCGATCCTCGTCAACAACTGGGAGGCGACCTACTTCCAGTTCAATGCGGATAAAATCGTTGACATCGCCAAGGCCGGCAAAGAGCTCGGCATCGAGCTGTTCGTCCTGGACGACGGCTGGTTCGGCCATCGCGACAGCGACAACTCCTCACTGGGCGACTGGGTGGTGGACAAGAATAAGCTGCCGGGCGGACTGGAAGACCTGGTGAAACGCGTCACGGGCATGGGGATGCAGTTCGGGCTGTGGTTCGAGCCGGAGATGGTCTCTCCGGACAGCGACCTGTACCGCAATCACCCGGACTGGTGCCTGCACGTACCGGACCGGCGCCGCACGGAAGGCCGCCAACAGCTGATCCTCGACTTCTCGCGGCAGGATGTGCGCGAGGAAATCGTACGGATGCTGACGGAGGTGCTGAGCAGCGCGCCGATTACGTATGTGAAGTGGGACATGAACCGCAACATGACGGAGATCGGATCAGCGCTGCTGCCGCCGGAGCGTCAGCGGGAGACGGCCCACCGCTATATGCTCGGCCTCTACGAAGTGATGGACCGAATCACGTCCGCGTTCCCGCACATTCTGTTCGAGAGCTGCTCCGGCGGGGGCGGGCGCTTCGATCCCGGCCTGCTCTATTACATGCCGCAGACATGGACAAGCGATAACACCGATGCGGTGTCGCGCCTGCGCATCCAGTACGGCACCAGCCTCGTCTATCCGGTCAGCGCTATGGGCTCGCATATCTCCGCGGTTCCGAACCACCAGGTGGGACGGTCCACGCCGCTTGACATGCGCGGCCACGTCGCCATGTCGGGCAACTTTGGCTACGAGCTGGACTTGACGAAGTTCACTGAGGAAGAAAAGGAAGTCGTGAAGCGGCAGGTGGCGCTGTATAAGGAAATCCGCGGGCTCGTCCAGACCGGCGAGATGTACCGGCTCCTGAGCCCGTTTGAAGGCAACGAGACCGCCTGGATGTTCGTGGCGGGAGACGGCAACATCGCTGCAGTCTTCTATTTCCGGGTGCTGGCCGAATCCAACGCACCGTTGAACCGACTCAAGTTGAAGGGCCTCGAACCGGCCGCGGATTATGAGCTGGTGGGCACAAGCGAGGTTTACAGCGGCGACGCCTTGATGTATGCGGGCCTCGCGGTAGGTGCCGAGCGCGGGGATTACCACAGTGAGTTTTTCCGCTTCCGGCGCGTATAAGCCTGGCGATTTCCAGAAATAACCGGCCTCCAGACGCCGTAAAGATCTATACAGATGGAAGCCGCAGCAGTATGATGAACCTTGCCCTGTTTAAGGGGCAGGGTTCTTTTTGCTTTTTTAGGAAAAATCTACCGCAGGATGGAAGCTTTCTCCTGCCAAACATGACCGCTGGAAAAATGGCTCAAAGTTTGTGATAATAAGGTATGAAAACTTTGTAGATTTGCCTAAAGTTTTGGTTTGATCTCACAGTTTTCCATAGAGGCCAGCCGCCCGTTATTGGGGACTGGCTGCCAGGCAAGCTGACACTTATATCTATAACGCCGCAGGAACAGCTCTGCTGATATGAATTTTCGGTACACACCGTCTGCAGGGACGGGCGTTTATGAACCAGACCATGCCGCTAGCTCAAATCGGATAAGTCTGCAGACCAATCACATGATGACGAAATGAATGTTTTAATGACGACAATGATGAGAGAACGTTTGAATACATGGGAACGCAAGTACGAATGGGAAAGAGGGATTTATTTTGACAGAAAAGGAAATGGTTATTGAACAGAACGGTGAAGAACAGAAGGCACGGGAAAAAGAGCGGATCGTGCAGCAGATTGCCAAGGAGCTGCAGCTGTCCCTGAAGCAGATTCGGACAACCGTGGGACTACTGGATGAAGGCAATACGATTCCGTTTATCGCTCGTTACCGCAAGGAAATGACCGGGGAATTGGATGAGAACCAGCTGCGCGGAATCGAAGAGCGCGTGACTTACCTGCGAAATCTGGAAGAGCGCAAGCGCGAAGTGATCCGGATCATCGACGAGCAGGGGAAATTGACCGGGGAACTCAAGACGTCGATCGAGAAGGCGGCCAAGCTCCAGGAAGTGGAGGACCTTTACCGTCCGTACCGGCAGAAGCGCAAAACCCGTGCCAGCGTGGCTAAAGAGAAGGGGCTCGAGCCGCTCTCCGAGTGGATATTGGCCCAGCCGAAGCAGGGGGATGTTCATAAGGAAGCCGCCAAATACGTCGATGCCGACAAGGGCGTGGAAACGGCGGATGATGCGATTTCCGGCGCGATGGACATTCTGGCGGAGAATTTGGCCGACGACGCGACCATCCGGGCCTGGGTGCGGCGTTATACGATGGACCACGGGATGCTGACGTCGGAAGCCAAGGATCCTGAGCAGGAGTCCGTATACGAGAACTATTACAACTATCGGGAGCTGGCGAAAAAGATGCCTCCTCACCGCATTTTGGCCATTAACCGCGGAGAACGCGAAAATATCCTTAAAGTGGGGCTGGACGTGCAGCCGGAGTCGATCCACAAATTCATGGAACGTCAGGTCATCAAGGGCAGCTCGACGGTTCAGCCGATTCTCACGGCCGTTATTGAAGATGCTTACAAACGGCTGATCGCCCCCTCCATCGAGCGCGAAATCCGCGCTGAGCTGACCGAGAAGGGGGAGAATCAGGCAATTTCCATCTTCTCCGGCAACCTGCGCAGCCTGCTGCTGCAGCCGCCGGTCAAAGGCCGCTGCGTCCTAGGGGTGGATCCCGCCTACCGGACAGGCTGCAAGCTCGCCGTCGTGGACGATACCGGCAAGCTGCTGGAGGTGGCCGTGACGTACCCCACGCCGCCGAACAACAAAAAGAAAGAAGCTGCCGCGAAGTTCACCGGGCTGATTAAGAAGTACGGCATCCAGCTGATTGTGGTCGGTAACGGTACGGCTTCGCGCGAGACGGAGCAGTTCGTGGCTGAGGTGATCAGCGACATCGGCATGCCGGACCTGGCCTACCTGATTGTCAACGAGGCCGGAGCGAGCGTGTATTCGGCTTCCAAGCTGGCTCAGGGGGAATTCCCGGATCTTGACGTTGCGGAGCGCAGTGCAGTGTCCATCGCCCGCCGCGTGCAGGACCCGCTGGCTGAGCTCGTGAAGATCGAGCCGAAGGCGATCGGGGTCGGCCAATACCAGCATGACGTATCCCAGAAGCATCTGGACGAGAGCCTGAAGACCGTCGTCGAATCGGCCGTAAACCATGTCGGCGTCGACGTGAATACCGCTTCGCCGTCACTGCTCTCTTATGTATCCGGCGTCAACGCAACGACCGCCAAAAACATCGTGAAGTACCGTGATTCCAACGGTAAGTTTTT
Organism: Paenibacillus sp. XY044; assembly: GCF_002257645.1. Lineage (GTDB taxonomy): Bacteria > Bacillota > Bacilli > Paenibacillales > Paenibacillaceae > Paenibacillus_AQ. Next base: position 168,896 of record NZ_NQMO01000002.1, read on the forward strand.
GAGCCGCAAAGAACTGCAGAACGTGCCGCGGCTGGGAGCCAAAACCTACGAGCAGTGCATCGGGTTTATGCGTATCTCCGAGGGGGACAACCCGCTCGACCGTACGCCGATCCACCCGGAATCGTACAAGGTGGTGGACCGTCTGTTCCGCGAGCTTGGTGTCGGCATGGATAAGCTGGGAACATCTGAGCTGTCCGAGGTGCTGGGGCGTCAGGATGTGGATAAGCTGGCGGAGGTGCTGGAAGTCGGTGTGCCTACGCTGCGCGACATTCTGGAGAGCCTTCAGCGCCCGGGCCGCGACCCGCGGGAGGAGCTGCCGCTGCCTATTTTCCGGACGGACGTGCTGAAGATCGAGGATTTGACCCCGGGCATGGAACTGCAGGGCACCGTGCGCAACGTCATCGACTTCGGCGCCTTCGTGGACATCGGAATCAAGAGCGACGGTCTCGTCCACATTTCGCAGCTCAGCAGCGGCTACGTTAAGCATCCGATGGACGTGGTGTCCGTCGGCGATAACGTGACGGTGTGGGTATTGAACGTCGATTTGAAAAAAGGCCGCGTCGGCCTGACGATGCGCAATCCGCATCAGGGAGAATAAGCTTTTCGCAAGATAGTGAGTTAGCAAGATCGGAATTTAACAAGACCGGTATATATGGAGTTCCGGCCAGCATGGCGTTTCTTAACTGGTTCATGATCGCTGCCGGACTCCTTCCCATAGCCCACCCGAAGAATGGAAAAAAAAGGTTTCCGGTCTTCGGGATTTTGGCATGTTCAGGTTTAAGTTTGGTCATGTTCGGCGGCTTTCTTCCGTGCCCGGAATCGCCGGACTTTCATTAGATTCCCGCACATTTTGTCATCGCAGTAGCGTTTGGAGCGGTTGCGGGTATCGTCATAATACACCCAGAGGCAGTCCGGATTCTCGCAAATCCGGATTCTTGCCGTTTCGCCGCCCGCAAGCACATCCGCAAAAGACGCGGCGATGTCCGACATGACCTGCTGCCAGTCCCAGCGAACCGGTCGGTTCCGAGTGGACAGGCTGCCTTCCCGGTAAGACAGCTCTCGAATGACGGGGCCGGCGGACATGACCGCATTCAGCCGGCCGACCGCTTCGCCGTCTGGGGAAATGCCTTGGACGATGGAGGTGACCATACCATGGATCAAGGAGCGGAGCTCTTTAAGCTGCTTCAGCTCGTGGGGTTTCGGTTCATCGAGTAACGGCAGCTGCTGCTCCTGCAGCCATTCCCGCAGCCATCCGGGCCGGTCCAACCGGTCCTCGGACTTGCCGCTGCCCCGCCAATCATGCCAGTCACTGTTCAAAAAATCATCCCAAAGCATACGTTATCCTTCCTTTCAGGTTCATTGTAACAACTAAATAATCATTTTGCTAGTTACTTGACCGGCAGAAATAGAGTGTGTTAATTTATGGATGTAACTAATAAATTAATTTTAGTTCGTTACAAAAAACCGGACAGGGAGGATTTATACATGAGCCAAACTCAGGAGCTGCTGCAAAGATGGGATGAATGCTATGATCAGGAGGGCTGGTATCCGCCGCTTGTACCGGCTTTGGAGGGCGTGACCGCTGAGGAAGCGGCATGGAAGCCGGAAGGGGAAGCCGTCAACTCGATCTGGGAGAACGTGAACCACCTGCTTTATTACAAAGAATATCACCTGCAGCGGATGCGCGGCGAGAATCCTGACTTCAAGGCGTCCAGCAACGATGAGACGTTCAGCAACGTCGAAGACGGGGACGAAGCTTGGCAGAAGACGGTCGATCGGCTCAAAAAGGTCCATGGCGAGGCCAGGAGCTTCCTGTCCGGTTTGAGCGACAGTGAGCTGAACGCGCCGTTTCCGACCAAACCGCTCTCCAGCCTCATTCACAGCCTCATGATGCATGACGCTTATCATACGGGGCAGATTATTATGCTTCGCAAGCTGAAAGGGAGCTGGCCGGCTTCAAGGAGCTTTGAGTAGGGGGGCAAGGAGCACACTGGCTATAGAATCCAACAACAATATACAACGCAAAAAACAGGCGGGTACACGGTACCGGCCTGTTTCCATGGAGCGGGGAAATTTTTGAATATTTATTGGGCGTCCGAGTTTTCTTCCGGGGCGTTTCGGTAGAAGAACCAGCATTCGTTGAGCAGTTTGATCTGGCGTCTGTCTTTTTTATGAAACGCCTTCCTAAGCTGATTACAGAGCCATTGCGGCAAGGGTGATCTCCTCCTCTTGCATTCCGTCTCTACGGTCAGCATATGGGGGGAACGCCCAAAGCGTGCAGGTCTCATCTGAATTTCCCGGGTTCGGCAAGGGGACGGGATTGTATTTTGAAAAATACTTATCCCATCACATATCCCGGCGCCATGATCCCGGTCCACGGCCATTTCAGGCATCACCAGCTTCGGGTGTCCATTGGCCGCTTTGGAGCTTAAAAGGCTTCAAGCTGTACGCGACAGCCTATGCTTCCGCTTCTTCCTCGTACCACTGTTCCAGTTGGGCTTGAAGGGCTCGGATTTCAGTCAGCAGGGCGATGAGGGGATAGCTTTGTTCATCGATCGAAGCAAAGGACTGTTCCAGCGCATTAATGTAGGCAAGTCCGTCCTGAATTTGCAGATGCTCCTGCAGCAGATCAAGCTGGTCGCATTCTGCCACGGCGAGCGGCAGTTCGGGTACGACGGAAGCCGTCAATTTGTCTATTTCCTTATTCAGGCGCAGGTTCAGCGCGCTGAGCTGGTAGGCGTAATCGGCGGGCATTTCCACAAAAAAGAGGTCGGCATTTTTCTGTAAAATTACATATCTCATCTTCGGCATAAGGCGCAAAAATCTCCCTCCATAACATTCTACTTGTCAGTGTAGCGTATGGGGAAGTTATAATTCAAGAGAATGTTTCTTTCGGGACAACCACCCCGAAGACCGTCAAATTCAGTCAGAGGAGGACCCCATGGACGTCATGAGCAATGAAGAGCTGCAAGCTTGGGTGGAGCGGATTTCGAAGGAGAGCTTCGGCTTGCCCTTCAGGCACCAGGCCACGTTCAACCGGCGATTGTCCACAACAGGCGGGCGCTATTTTATGAAAAGCCATCATATTGAGATCAATCCCCATCAGCTCGAAGCGAACGGACGGGAGGAAGTGGAAAAAATCATCAAGCACGAGCTGTGCCACTACCATCTGCACCTGACGGGAAGGGGCTACAGACACCGTGACCCGGATTTTAAAATGCTGCTGAAGCAGGTAGGGGGAAGCCGCTACTGTCAGTCGCTGCCTTCGACGCGGGAACGCAAGGTGCAGCCTTACCGATACCAGTTGGTATGCCGCCAGTGCGGGATGGTGTACCTGCGCAAACGCAAGGTCGATCCCCGTCGTTATCGGTGCGGTAAATGCGCGGGGAATCTTCGCTTGAACAAGCTTGACTCGAGTGTAAAATCATGATAAATTATTTGGTGTTACCGTATAACAATGTTCCCTGATAGCTCAGTTGGTAGAGCACTCGACTGTTAATCGAGTTGTCACAGGTTCGAGTCCTGTTCGGGGAGCCAGTTTCTTGGAGAGATACCCAAGTGGCTATAAGGGGACCCTCTGCTAAGGGGTTAGACTGCGTAAGCGGTGCGAGGGTTCGAATCCCTCTCTCTCCGTTTTGAAATACTTCGTAAGAAAGCTCCCACCGCTTTTGCGGCTGGGGGCTTTTTGGTGTCAAGGGATGAGGACCCTCGGGGGAGGGTTCGTGGGAGCATAGGCTTCGGGAGGATGGGCGTCGCAGTCTCGGAAATAAGTGCACTTTTGCATCTGAATCGCGCCAAGTACGCTTTTTTAGCGTTTGTTTCCTACCCAATGCCCACTTACCTGCTCAGGTGGATATGATTTCAGTGGTGCGCCTCAGCTGCCTAAATTGCAACTAGGAACGTAGCCACTAAGTAAGCAAGCTACCATTACCCGCTTGCCAGCTTCTGAATTACTAAGCCCAGCTCTAAACAAACTAATCAAAAACACTACAAAACAAGCCCCTATCCGTGCCGGACAGGGGCTTGTTCGTCTAAACGATCAAACTTTATTTTTCGTCCTCGTACTCTTCCCGCAGTCCTTCAATCGCTCTTTCGCGCTTGGCGTTTTTGTGCTCAAGGTTGTGGACTTCCTGTCCGGAAATTTCTTCGGCGTGTTCGGCCAAATAATCGTTGGTTTCGTTCATGTTGTCCTGTGTGTTGATAATGGCGGCTTTGATCTTTTCCGCGTTATCAGAACGGTCATCTGGTTTAGCCATGATCTTGTCTCCTTGTCTTGTGTTGATGTCATTGACGTGTATAGGATGCCAAACCTGGGATGATTTTATGCCGGGAAGAGGAGAGGGAAGGAAGCACAATCCGGCACTTTTTTTATAAAAAAATTGTATAAAGGGCTTGCCAACCTTTTTTGTTCTATGCTATACTCATTCTTGTCGTCAAGAAAGTGATGTTACGATATGGCCCGTTGGTCAAGGGGTTAAGACACCTCCCTTTCACGGAGGTAACATGGGTTCGAATCCCATACGGGTCACCACTTTCATCATTGGCAACAGGGATGAGAATCCCAACCAAACACCTTCATAACAGTAGGTGTACCATCTATGCTTATTGGCACACAGGTTGTGGGTCAGCGAGAGCCATTAGCTCAGTTGGTAGAGCACCTGACTTTTAATCAGGGTGTCGAAGGTTCGAGTCCTTCATGGCTCACCAGTTTTTAAATAGCATGTTCCCTTTAAATGTGCGGTAGTGGTGGAATGGCAGACACGCTATCTTGAGGGGGTAGTGGGCGTATGCCCGTGGAGGTTCGAGTCCTCTCTACCGCACCATAATTTAAAACAATGACAATCCTTGCGAATCGGCAAGGATTTTTTGTGTTATCCGCATTATCGAACCTGGGACCGGGTTGCATGGCAAGAAGGTTTCTGGAATACTGGGAGTAATACATATTGCAAACGCTGTCAATGGAGGGGAGCATCGTGAAAATACTCGTATTATGCGACGATAACTGGCATCCGGCTGATGTGGTGAAGGGAGGCTTGGAGCCGCTTCGGACAAAAGGGTTCGATTTTCATTACATACTGGAAACCGATGTCGAATGGCAGGAATCGCTTGAGCGGTTGCTGACGGAATATGACTTGCTGATCCTGGCGAAATCCAATCGGGTCTCTGTGTTAAAAGAACAGCCGTGGATTACAGCGCAAACCGTCGGCCTGCTGCAGCGTTATGTCAGCGCGGGTGGCGGTCTGCTTGTTCTGCATTCCGGTACGGTGGGGTACGCGGACTTGGGGGACATGCGCCGTTTGGTTGGGGGAGGCTTTCGCCACCATCCGGAGCAGTGTTCGGTTACGGTCGAGCCAGTACAAGACACGGAGATCACCCGAGGAGTTCAAGCCTTTACGGAGAAGGATGAGCACTATTTCGTGGATATGGCCGACCCCGGTGACGCAGAAGTATTTATGGTGACCCGGTCGGAACATGGCGAGCAGCCGGGCGGATGGACCCGAACGGAAGGCAACGGGAGGGTCTGCGTGATGACACCCGGTCACAATCTGGCGGTTTGGCTGCAGCCAACCTACCAACACCTGCTGCAGCAAGCTTTGGTATGGACTGCATCTGCGCCGAAAGGAGAATAAAAGTCATGGACCAGGTTGTGTTGATTACGGAAGCTCATCACCCGTGGGAACGTGCACTTGTTCAGGAATTCGCCCAAAGGGGATGGTACGTCATGGCTTGCAGCCCCGTTCCTGAAGAGGGATATCAGGACATTCCTGATCCGGATAAAGTACATGCCTTCACGATGGATACTAGGTCCAAGGAATCGGTGCAAAAGGCAGTTCGGCGGATACAGGATCAGTTTGGCCGAATCGATCTGCTCGTATGCGGAACGGCGTCCAGCCGGCAAGAGGGAACGGCCGGAATCGCCGACATGTCGGCGGACCTCGTACTGGAAGACTACCAGGCGAACACGCTCGGTCCGATTCGTGTCATTGAGGCATGCCTGCCTCTTATGGATAACGGGCTGCAAAGAATCGCGCTGCTGTCCGATGCCCAGGGCAGTTTGGGACTGGGTCTTTCGGGCGCTGGGGCTGGATATGCGATGTCCAAGGCTGCGCTGCATATGGCTTACACCATGCTGCATGGGGATTTGAGCGGGAAGGGGTTTACGTTCCGCCTGTTTGAGCCTGGATCGGAGCTCGATGCAGAGTCTTTGGTTGAAGCGGCTGCTGCTTATTTTACCGAGTCCCGGGGGGATGAAGAGCGGATGGTTATGCTGGATTGGCGGGGCCTGGAGATTCCTTTATAACGGACATGGGAAAGGAGGGATTGGCGGATGAGCAAAAGCAATATCGCCGTTGTCACTGGCGCGGACCGAGGCCTAGGGCTTGGCATCACGAAAAGGCTGCTGGAGCTGGGCTGGGACGTTTTTGCCGGGAGTTACCTGGCGGATTGGCCGGAACTGACGGAGTTGAAGCGGCAGAAGCCGGAGCGGCTGCATGTCATTCCACTGGACGTAGCCAGCGATGAGAGCGTTCAGGCGGCCAGCCGGGCGGTTGAGAGCAAGGCCGATCGGGTGGATGTGCTGATCAATAATGCGGGGATCGCAACGCGTTATCCCAGAACGATTCACGAACAGCAGGTTGAAGAAGAACTGCTGCAAATTTACAACGTCAACGCGGTTGGGCCGATGCGGATGGCGCAGGCGTTTATGCCGCTGCTGAGAGCGGGAACCGGAAAGCGCATGTGCTTTGTGTCTTCGGAAGCGGGGAGCCTCAATCGCAGCTTCCGGGATAACTGGTACGGATACTGCATGTCTAAGACTGCGCTGAATCGTGGCGTCCAATGCCTTTTTGACGAACTCCGTCCTGAAGGCTTTACTTTTCGCCTGTACCATCCAGGCTGGGTCAGATCCTATATGTCGGGTGAGCTGAATACCCACGGAGATCTGGATGCCGATGACGCGGCGAGAATGGCGGTGGCTTATTTTCTGCGGGACCGCTATGAAGGTCAAGGGATTCAAGAGGAAGACCGGCTGGTCATGAGGGACTGGTTGGGCAGGGAATGGCCTTGGTAAGAAGTTAATACGGAAAAAAGGAAAAAGCGCACCTTGCGGCGCGCTGGAAGGGTCGGACCTCATAGGGTGTCCGCCCGGACGGCAGCCGGGGGTGCGCTTTTTGTTGTGTCCTTAAGGCGTCATCTGCGGAGATTCGCGGTGGTGCGTGTTCTGCTCAAAGCTGTACGCCAGTTTGATCAGCTCCGGCTCGCTGAAGGCTCTGCCGAAAAAGTCGATGCCTACCGGCAGATGGTCGCTGGTGAAGCCGGCCGGTACGGTGACCGTCGGCCAACCGGTGAAGGAGCTTAGTTTAAAGGCGTCGCCCGCCACCTGTTCCTGACCGATGTTCACCGCCGTTTTGGATGAGGTCGGGAAGATAAGAGCATCCAGATGGTTGTCCGCCATCATTTGAAGGACCGCATCCTGCACGTATTTGGTGCGGAACAGGACGATGTCCTTGTACTCCTGAGCATCCAGCGATTCGCGGTTGTTGCGGTCGATCAGGGCCTTTTCAATGGACGGGTCGTATTTGCCCGAAGCGATCAGTTCGTCCAAAGACTTGTACGGCGTAGCGTCGCCGAGGGATTTCAGGTAATCGTTGAATTGGAACTTGAACTCCCAGGCACTCAGGCTTCCGTATTTGTTGATGAGATCGAAATTCGGGATTTTGACGTTGTCCACCATCGTAGCCCCGGCAGCTTTCATCTCTGCGATGGCCTGGGAAACGACTGCATTGACCTGGGCGTCGTCCCCGAAAACTTCGCGGACGATGCCGATTCGTGCTCCCTTTAGACCGTCTTTATCGAGATAATCCGTATAATCCTTCGGCACAAAGCCGACGCTCTTCGCCGTGGCGATGTCCCTCGGATCATAACCGGCCGTCGCGTTCAATATGAAAGCAGCGTCTTCCACGGTACGGGCGATCGGTCCGCCGGTATCCTGCGTCAGGGCAAGCGGTGCGATGCCGTAGCGGCTAGACAGGCCGACTGTCGGACGAATACCGACCAGGCTGTTGAACGAGGAAGGTATCCGGATCGATCCGCCGGTGTCGGTACCCATGCCTACAGCGGCCAGATTTGCGGCAACTGCGGCTGCGGTTCCGCCGCTGGATCCGCCAGGCACGCGGGCCAGGTCATAAGGATTCAGCGTCTGCCCGCCCAGAGAGCTGACGGTTGTATACCCAAAGGCGAATTCATGCAGATTGGCTTTACCGAGGATGATTGCTCCGGCATCGCGCAGCTCCTTAACCTGTGTGGCATCCTCCGGAGGAATCACATCTTTTAGGCCGATATTTCCGGATGACGTCGGCATGTCGGATGTGTTGTAGTTGTCTTTGACGATCACCGGAATCCCGTGCAGCGGGCTGCGTTCCCCGTTGGCTTCGCGTTCAGCGTCCAGTTGCTTCGCCGTTTCCAGCGCTTTCTCGTTCAAGGTGATGATGCTGTTCAGCTTGGGCCCCTGATCATCGTATTTATCGATCCGGTCCAAATACTGCTGAACGAGTTCTTCGGACGTCAGCCGGCCGGTTTCCATCGCCTTTTGCATCTCCGCGATGGTCGCTTCCGTCAGCTTGAACGGCTGCAAATATTGATAAAGGCGGTAGATGATCGTGGCGGCTTCCCGGTGCGTCAGCGGCTTGCCGTACCCGAAGGTTTGGGCGGAGCTGCCCTGCATGAGACCGGCGGTAAAGACATTGGCGATGGCTTTGCTGTACAAACTGCCGCCGGCAATGTCTTGGTAGTCCGCTGAAGCAGCGTAAGGGACACGGATAACGGAGTCCAGCAGCGCGGCGGCTTTTTCGCGGGTCAATGCGCCGTTCATATTGGAACCGGAGGGGCTCACCGTCGTTCCGGCTTCTTCAGCCGCGAGTTTCATCGCTTCGGCAAACTCAGCCGCGGTAATCGGCTTGCTGCTAGCGGTAAGGGAGGTCAGAGATTTGGGCATCCAGCTCTGGGACAGTGCGTCGGTCGTCTCACTGCTTAAAGCCGCTCCTGAAGTGTCGGGCGATGCAAAGGCCAACGTCGGGGTCAGAGATAAAGTAGAAACGAGTAAAACCGTTAATAGATTGCTCTTAAAACTCTTCAAGTCGTTCTCCTCCAATACAGCGTTATGTATTCTGACCTTTATGGCGGAAGGAAGGCTGCGTTTGAAGTCTCCGCGGGAGAAACTTCGCAGGATGGAGGACGAACCCGCAGAAACTGGGGATAAACGAATGCCTTCACTCCGTCATTGGAGTCTATTATATTGAAGGAGAGTTAACATGGATTGTACAAAACGGAATTCGTGTAAGGAAAGTTGACAAAGGAATACTGGATTAAGATTTCCGGAGGAGCTGAACCATCCAGCGGGTCGGACACTCGCAGCTGAATTTTTTGAATTCGTGGATAAAGTGGGCCTGGTCGTAGTAGCCGTATTCCGAAATAATGTCGTTAAAAGCCGTCCGCGACGGATGCAGCAGTCTGCCCACGGCCGATTGATATCGGATGATTTGACAAAACAGCTTGGGTGAGAGGCCGATATACGTCTCGAACAGGGAACGAAAACTCCGCGTTGAGCAGCTCATGGCTGCTGAGAGCTCGGCTATGCTGATATTGCCGTGGGAATGGAAAATAAGCCGGATGGCCCGGTAAAAGTTTTGCGGTGCCGAAGCTGCACTGCGTGCCGCGGAATGAAGAAGCTGGCGAAGGCCGCTGTGGAAAGCGGATATTCTGCGATGGAAGGAGGCGCCTTCCGCCTGGATTTGCTGCGCCCAGCAGGGCGGAATCGATAATGCGCGAGTGAGCGGCGTGGATCGGTCGGGCAATTCTTTTAACGGAATGTTTAATGTGGGAGCCAGGGAGACGGGGAGCAGCCGGACGCCGAAGTATAACGTGCCTGGACGAAATGGCACCTCCCGGCGGCAAAGAACGCTGCCGAGGATGAAGGAATCGGAAGGGGAGCCGCCGGCAGGGAACAAAAAATCGACATGGCCCCCGGGCAGCACAGGGCAGCGTCCGGAGTGGCCAGACGGGACCGAGAATTGGTAGAACAAAACAGGCAGCGGAGTGTCGGGTGATACGTCACGGTGCTCGGTATAATCGGTAAAGTGTTTGGCAAAACCCGGCTGAACGGGCAGAAACATCTCGAAGGCTGTGGATGCGGCCAGTATGTTCATCTTAATCTCTCCCCGGAATCGAAATAGAAATATGGTTTTATGATAGATAATATGACTATTTTACTCCCAGATCGATATTATTGGAAGTATATTTAACTTTTTGAGTTATATAACATGACATATATAATTCTGTTTTGATTCCTCTGTCTTAAGTTGGGGAGAGTTTGGAATAGAAACCTCAAGCGGACTCTGATGAATAGAGTGAGGAATGGGACTTGTGATTGATGACTGCTCTTGTATAAATTAAAAAGCACCCCTCTGCCAAAGCAGAGAGATGCTGAATTCGATCAGTGGCCAAGGGGCTTTAAGGGGTCGCGGACGTTCCGGCGTCACGGTTTGGCGTGTTGTTGTTCTTGGCCCGTTTGATCAGGTGGAACGCGTATACCCCTATGAATAGGGCGAGGAACACGGATGCGAAACGGTACATCGCGCCGTAAGTCGAATATTGGGCGATCTGGCCCAAAATCATGGCTCCGACAGCGATCCCGAGGTCAAGCGAGTTGAAATACATGCTGTTGGCCAGTCCCTGCTTTTGCGGTGGTACCTGCTGCAGCATCCAGGATTGCAGTGTCGGCTGAACGGTGCCGAATCCAAGGCCGTAGAACAGGGCGGCCAGGGCTAAAAATCCGGTGGTATGGGCATAGGACAGCAGCCATAGTCCTCCGATGAGCAGCACCGCCGCCGGCATCAGCAGGGCGATGTGCCCTTTGCGATCGTAAATTTTGCCCGAGATGGGCCGGATCAGCACGACAGCAGCGGCGTTGAACAGAAAGAAGAGCGATGCGTTCGCGAGACCGGCTTCTTTTCCGAACAAATTAATAAAGCTGAGCAGTCCGCCATAGGTGATGGACATCAGCAGGTTCATCAGACTGGGCAAGAGGAGCGCCTTTGGAAAGCCCTGCTTCTGTGGAACCGCCGTAAATTCCTTCGGAATGGCCGGGGCGGCCGGCTTTACTTTTTTGGTTAGCGGAATGACCAGCGGGAAGATCAGGGCAATGACGATTAACGTGGCGTATACCAGCGTGTTGAACCCTTTGTTCTCCAAAAGCGCCGTCCCGATGACAGGTCCAAGCGAGAGGGCGATGCTCGTCGACAGTCCGAAATAGCCCATCCCTTCGCCAAGCCGACGTACCGGAATAATACCGGATGCCATCGTAGGCAGCGTCGTGCTGCCCATGCCGAAGCCCACACCGAACAGGATCCGCATCAGCAGCAGCAGTGCCATCGTGCCGCTCCACAGGTAACCGAGGGTGGCCAGCAGCGCCAATGCGAGACCGATATATAAGATTTGATTGCGGATGCCTCTCTCCAAAGCTTTGGCAGAATACAGGCGAGCCGCGATAGCGGCCAGCGAGAACAGGGTTGTAAACATGCTGACCATGAAGGCGTTGGCGTGAAAGTGTTCTTTTACATAGCCTGACAGAGGGGATACAATCATTTGCAAATTTAAAAATAACAGCAGGTTGCACAGCGTGAGCATAACAAACTCGCGTGTCCAAAGTTTCTCTCGGGTGTCGTTCATAGGTGACTCCTACTCCATTGAAATTCGATCTATATTTTTATTGATTTGATCCATGATGCGGCTCAAAATCTCCAGCTGCTCGTCCGTAACACCGGCAATCAGCTCGTCGTTGAGTTTCAGCTCCATCGGAATCGTTTCTTTCATCAGCTCCTGCACAGCCGGCGTGGCAAAGATCAGATAAGCCCGGCGGTCAGCCGGATCCGGCTTGCGCTGAATTAGTTCTTTCTTGTCCAGCACATCGAGAATGCGGGTGATGGAAGGCTGGTCTTTGCCGGAACGAAGCGCGAGTTCCTTCTGGTTGATGCCTTCCTGGAGGTGAACCTGGTACAGTACGGTCCATTGCTCGGGCGTGATGCCGTAAGGTTTAAGCAGGCCTGCAAAAATAGAGGACATTCTGCGGGACATATTTCCGTAACGGAAACCGATCGTCTGGGACGAAGATGAGAAGCGGGTCAGGGGAAACACTCCTTCAAAATATAATTGTCATAACAATTATATGGATATGAACAAAAAACGTCAACGAAAAAAACTGCTGTGCGTTAACGATTATTGTGAAGGAGTGTTTTGTTGTGAAAGAAGGCTGAAAATTTTGTGTGATTTACTGGTGAGTTGGAGTGTCCAATATGGACGAATACTTGGGGTACAGCCGCCGTATGCAGTCCGGACAAATATCGTGCGTGAATTCGGTGTGGGCGTGCTTTTGCAGAAAGCTCTCAATGGAATTCCATATATCATCGTCGTCGCGGATTCGTTTGCAGACAGCGCAGATGGGCAGCAATCCGCGGAGAGTCCGGATTTGGGATAAGGCGGTCATTAAATCGTCCTCAAGCTGTTTGCTTCGGCTGATATCCGAGAGGCAGATGACCATACCCCGGATTTCGTCTCTGGCGCCATTCCGCAGCGGGAAAGCTTCGATCTGAAACCATCGGGAGGGCTGGATGCAGCTCGACCGGAACTCGTTCTTATAGAACGGTACTGTGCCCTGCAAAACCGCTTGAAGGCTATCCGTGTCGGGTTCGTCTTCTTCGGAAAGGGCGTCGGCAATTTGCATGAAATTAACGCCAACCCAGTTAAATGATCTGGGGACGCCTTCGTCATGGGCGCTTTGAATCCAGGCGTGGTTCACAGAAATGATAACTCCTCCGGCATCCACGACGGCAATCGACTGCAGCATGGAATGGATCAGTTCATGAAAAGAAATGTCGGGTGTGTGCAAAAGCGGTCGCTCCCTGTCTTGGTATTGGTCGTAAGTGGGCCCGAATCGCGTTTGAAAGGCATCGTCTGATATGAAGTGAATGATTGCAGGGCGGTTGGAATAGAAAAGGCACTAATGATACAATAAGAGCCATAGGTATGGAAATTCCTAATATAAAGAATACTATACACGTTTTTGCGTCATATTGCAAGTACAAAATTACTTAAATGCGTCGTTTCTTTTGCGACATGATTGGAAGGCGGTTTTTTATGCAATCCATTTACGGACGTATTGAGGCATTGATTAAGCAGAAGGGGATGACAAAAAAATCGTTTTGTGAGCAGCTTAATATCAGTACAGGGAATTTCGGGGATTGGAAAAGGGGAAAGTCTACCCCGAGCACCAATAAATTGATTGAAATTTCGAGTTTCTTTGGCGTCAGCCTTGACTGGCTGATTCTGGGCAAGGAACCGGAGCCGTATATGATTAAAGAGCAGCAGGATCCATATCTGTGGGAGAACGGACGGCAGTTGAACGAAATTCCGTTGTCCGATCACGAGAAGGAGTTTATCAAGGAGTATATCAGGTTTGTGGAATACCGGAAAAACCAGTCTCGTGATAAGTAAGATCAGGGATCGAGTACATAAATGGGAATAGAAAAGGCACTCCGCTGCAGCAGGCAGGGCGGTGTGCCTTTTTAGTGTTGGGTAAGGAATCACGAGGCGATATGGGAGTTGTTCTCTTGGATATTGAAGAGGTTCTTGGGCAGGCAACTTTTCTCCGACATCCAGACCCGCTCCATTTCGGCCGTCCATTTGCCCGCCAGTGTTTTCGCGTCGAGACGCGGAATATTCAGCGAGCGGGAAGCGAGCTGGATGCATGTGCAGACAGCAGATTGCATGTATCCATAAACGGCGTGGTCGCAGCTGGACCCGAGCTGGTAGTTGACATAGGCATGCGCCGTGGCCAGACAGACGGGGGAACGGTCTTCATGCGCGATCTCATCAAGTGCCTTTAGGTTAAGCCAGGGGTACAGGGCCTGGGCCAGCTTCAAAAGTCTTCTGCCTCGTTGACACGCCGCCTCATCATCTTCATTCGTAACGATCCTGCCAAGGATGTGCCGGTCAATCCGGGCGATCTGACGGATATCCTGTTGGTCTGCAGCCTCATAGATCGCCTGAATGGCTGTGCCGTCTTGTCGGACCAAATGCTTCATCAGCGGATGGAGGATGAAGCCTTCCAGCTCTTCCTGGCTCTGAATGCGCCCCTCTGCAATCCGGGTTTGGAGGTCGAACACATGGCTAAAGCCTCCGACCGATAAATCGTTATCCAGCATTTGTACGTAATCGAGCAGTTTGGTGCTTTTGTCGTTCAACACGGTCACCTCCTGATATCTATTGAAATTCAGTGGTAAAAAACATTACGTCATTTGCACGAACAAATCAGAATCCGCTATAATATGTAAGTTAATATTACATAATTATGGTGATTTGTCAATAAAAAGGCGTTTGTATTGTTGTTAATGTCATTATGTGTAATATAATATTACATAATAACTGACATTGAGATAAATCTCTTTACAATTCAGAGGGATTTGTGTATAATAAAAAAGTTCGCTAAATGAACTTTTGATGTGCGGTAGTGGTGGAATGGCAGACACGCTATCTTGAGGGGGTAGTGGGCGTACGCCCGTGGAGGTTCGAGTCCTCTCTACCGCATCTGATCTTGACACAGGAAAGAAGCTTCCTTGGAGCAATCCGGGGAAGCTTCTTTTTTTGCTTATTACATCTTCGTATATTTCGGGATCCCCGCAAAGCAAATGAATTCAGATCGCAGCATGAGCATCACTTTATGGGAGATTTTTGCCTATTCGCTTTTACGGGATTCAAGCAGCTTCCGGATGTCGCCTTCGATTTTGTCCGGCGTGGTTTTGGGAGCGTAACGCTTGATGACCCTCCCCTTGGAATCGACGAGGAACTTGGTAAAGTTCCACTTGACCGCTTTCGAGCCGAGCACTCCCGGCGCTTCCCGGGTGAGGTATTGAAACAGCGGATGGGCGTTACTTCCCTTGACATCGATTTTCTCAAACATCGGGAACGTGACTCCGTAATTCATTTGGCAGAATTCCCCGATCTCTTCGCTGGTTCCCGGCTCCTGATTGGCAAACTGGTTGCTCGGAAAGCCGAGAATTTGAAAATGATGGTCGCGGAACTCGTCGTACAGCTCCTGCAGCCCGCGATATTGCGGCGTAAAACCGCATTTGCTGGCCGTGTTCACGATCAGCAGCACGTCACCTTCATACTCCTTTAACGATACCTCTTTGCCGCGAAGCGTGTTTACCTCAAAATCATAAACGCTCACTGCCATCCTCCTCCTTTTTCTGCTGCTGTGGATGATCATCCAAACGAAGCATTTACCATGTACACAATTTAATTTTAAACTATTTAAATGCAATGTCAATGCGATGATCTTTACCGAGCCGTGTCTTAGAACGTCCTGGTTTTCGCAAACATGCCAAATCGGGAGCATGAAAGAGGTAGAAGTCAAAAAGCCAAAATGTAAGCGCTAATAAGAGCTTGAATGTTCCAAAATTCGCGGTTCATGATTTTTAGGCTGCCTTTACAGCTTGGAAGGAGCGGGTGTATGATTCAGAGCGTATTCAATACAGTTTCCATTACTAATCGCTGAGTTTCCGCAAAATAGCGCGGAAATCGGGGGAACCAAACGCGTGCCATGGAGCAGCGAACCGGTGTGAGAGTCGGGGGTCTGCTGCCAGCCGCAGGGGTGAATCCCGGCTTTGGATGCCATGGATCCAGCCGGGTAGAGCGACTCTCACCGCTCGAATCCGTCAGCTAACCTCGTAAGCGTCGTTTGAGAGAGGAATGATGAAACTTGCGACCCGAATAAACTTTCGGATCACAGGGGGATCAGCTGACCTCTGTGGTTTTTTTTTACCTAATTTTAGCATGATGAGCAATTTGAAAGTTTTCATAACAATCACATACAGATGTCAATAACGCTTAATCCCAGCCGGAAACGGTCGGGAGCGGGGGAACCACAGCGCCCCGTCCACAAGATTGGACGGGCGCCGGGGTGAATCTTTCCGGCACGGCAAGTACCGGAAAGTAGGGCGACTCTCACGCCCGAATCCGACAGCTAACTTCGTCAGCGTAACGGGAGAGGCAGCATTCGTCGTGCGCATTTTGAATAGAGGGCGTGTATATTCGCCCAGGTTCAAGAAGCCGCGGGAAAGGTCTTTCTTTCCCTGCGGCTTCTTTTGCGTATACGCGGCTGCCGCATAGGAGGAGCCCTTCGAAATGGACAACGTCGTCATCGTGACCGCGCCGAACGAGGCGGGACGCAATTTTATCAAGCTGCTGATGTTTTGGAAAAGGCCTTTTGCCGTTCTGACCAACAGTGCCCAGGAGGAACGACTCTTGAGAAAAATGGGAGTGCAGCGGATCATCCGGCTGAATACGAACAATGCGGTGGATTGGGTGGTGCCCGAGATGGAGGTCGGCAAAATCTTTCTGTTTGAAAGCAGCCTCAACCTGACCTGCCGCTATTTGCAAATCTGTCGTCCCTGGACGTCGGAACCGGTATATGTCATTACGCAAAGGGGCGGCTCACCCGGCATTTACCGGGGGCTTGGAGCCGATCACATCATTTATACCTTAAACGGCGAAGTCGGATTTTTATTGAAATAAAGATGAGTTCAAACATGCAAAGGAGAGACCGGAAACGATGATGGATGTATATATGATACTTGCGCTCGCTGCCACTTACGGTGTGTTCTTGTTATTTCTTCATTGGTGCGGGCGAGTGGTGGAAGAAGGGGGCAAGGACCAATGATTGTCGTTGGAGCATTCGCCGTTCTTATCTTTGTCTATTTGGTTTACGCCTTGATCCATCCGGAAAAATTTTAACCGGGTTTTAAATCTGTAAGCCTCAAGGGGCAAAAGCAGAACATGTTCGTTAGAGGGGGAAGCCAACCTTGGATATTTTGCAAATTTGTATCGTGATCTTCGTGCTCCTGCTGCTCGTGAAGCCGGTGGGCACTTATGTATACCATATTTTCTCCAATGAACCGAACCGGACGGACCGAATCTTCGACGGCGTGGAGAGATTTTTGTACCGGATCATCGGACTGAAGCAGCGGGGCAGCATGAATTGGAAAAAGTACGCGCTCAGCATGATCGCAACCAATATTTTTATGGTAGCCGTCAGCTATATTCTGCTCAGAACGATGGGCGCCCTGCCGGTTAACCCGAGCGGCATTGGCAATATGGAGGCGAGCCTGTCCTTCAATACGGTCATCAGCTTCATGACGAACACGAACCTCCAGCATTACAGCGGAGAGAGCGGCATGTCCTATTTTGGCCAAATGATCGTCATCACGATGATGATGTTTACCTCGGCGGCCTCGGGCCTGACCGTCGCGATTGCTTTTATGCGCGGCATAACCCGCAGAGGTGAAGGGCTTGGAAACTTCTTCGAGGACTTTATCAAGGCGCATGTCCGCTTGTTCCTGCCGCTTGCGCTCATCGTGACCCTGGTGTTGGTCGGACTCAAGGTGCCGCAGACGCTGGAGCCGATGCGGGCCGTACAAACGCTGGGCGGCGGCGTGCAGCAGATTCCGCTTGGCCCCATCGCTTCGCTGGAATCGATCAAGCATCTGGGAACCAACGGGGGAGGGTTCTTCGGGGTCAACTCGGCCCATCCGTTCGAGAACCCGCGCCCTCTGTCCAACGTGATCGAAATTCTTAGCATGTGGACGATTTCGGCGTCGCTGCCTTATACGTTCGGACGGTTTGCCCGGAACAAGAAGCAGGGCTGGATGATTTTCAGCGTCATGATGACACTGTTCGTAGCGTTCCTGTGCCTGACGTATTTCTCGGAAAAAGCAGGCAACCCGCTGATTAACCAGCTGGGAATCAACGGCTCGGGCGGCAGCATGGAAGGCAAGGAGGTGCGCTTCGGCATCGCGCAGTCCGCGTTGTTCACGACCGTCACCACCGCCGCAACGACGGGGTCGGTCAACAACATGCATGATACGCTGACGCCGCTGGGAGGGCTGGCGCCTCTGGCTGAAATGATGCTGAACGTCGTGTTCGGGGGTAAGGGGGTCGGCTTCGTCAATATGATCATGTACGCGATCCTCGGCGTGTTTATCTGCGGCCTGATGGTCGGCCGGACGCCGGAATTTCTGGGGCGGAAGATCGAAGCCCGGGAGATGAAGCTGATCGCGGTGGCGATCCTGATGCATCCCTTCATTATTCTTGCGCCGACGGCGATTTCGTTTATGACGCATCTGGGAACCGACGCCTTCTCAAATCCTTCGTATCACAGCTTGAGCCAGTCGCTCTATGAGTTCACCTCCTCGGCAGCGAATAACGGCTCCGGATTCGAGGGACTGGGGGACAATACCGTATTCTGGAACGTCAGCACCGGTCTGGTGATGCTCCTCGGCCGATATATTTCGATTATCGCGCTGCTTGCCGTTGCGGGTTCGCTGGCGGTGAAGCAGAAGGTCGCCGAAACCCAAGGCACCTTCCGGACCGACAACAAGCTGTTCGCCGGCATTCTGACCGGAACCGTGCTGCTGATCGGAGCGCTGACTTTCCTTCCGGTCCTCGTTTTGGGGCCGGTAGCCGAATTTTTAACACATAACTAAAGAGGTGGAGCAAGTCATGAGCGGACAACGCAAAAGTATGCTGTCTGGCGGCATTGCCAAACAGGCGCTGAAAGACAGCTTTATGAAACTGAATCCGGCCGTAATGATGAAAAATCCGGTCATGTTCGTCGTGGAGGTCGGCACCTTCGTGGTGCTGCTGATGGTTCTTTTCCCCTCGTATTTTCATACCGAGGGACGGATAGGGTTTAATCTGACCGTCTTCCTGATATTGCTCTTCACGGTACTGTTCGCGAATTTCGCGGAGGCGCTGGCGGAAGGCAGGGGCAAGGCCCAGGCCGATACGCTCAAGAAGAGTAAAAAAGAAACGACCGCGAACAAAATTGTGGGCAGCGAAATCAAAGTCGTCAGCTCGACCGAGCTGCGCAAAGGCGACGTCGTCATCGTTTCTCAAGGCGAAATGATCCCGGGGGACGGGGAAGTCATCGAAGGCCTCGCATCGGTGGACGAATCGGCGATTACCGGCGAATCGGCACCCGTGATCAAAGAAGCCGGCGGCGATTTCAGCTCGGTCACGGGGGGAACCCGCGTCGTCAGTGATCAGATCAAGGTGATGATCAAAAGCGACCCGGGCGAATCGTTCCTCGACCGGATGATTTCGCTGGTCGAAGGGGCCGCGCGGCAGAAGACGCCTAACGAAATTGCGCTTAACACGCTGCTGACGACGCTGACCTTGATCTTTCTGATCGTGGTCGTGACGCTGGCACCGATTGCCAAGCACTTCGGTATTTCGCTGGATATCCCGGTACTGATCTCACTGCTCGTGTGTCTCATTCCGACGACGATCGGCGGGCTGTTGTCCGCCATCGGCATTGCGGGCATGGACCGGGTTACGCAGTTCAACGTGCTGGCCATGTCGGGGAAAGCCGTCGAGGCTTCCGGCGACATCAACACGATCATTCTGGATAAAACGGGCACGATTACCTTTGGCAACCGGATGGCGAGCCAGTTCATCCCGGTCGGTGGTGCAGACTACGCAGAAACGGCCTATTGGGCGGCTGTTAGCTCGGTTAAAGACGAGACGCCGGAAGGCCGCTCCGTGCTGGAGCTGGTGAAGAAGCAGTCGGTGGAGGTGCATCCGGAAGCGGCGGCTGCCGGAGAGTTTATCGAGTTCAAGGCGGAGACGCGGATGAGCGGCATCGACCTTACCGACGGACGGCATGTCCGGAAAGGGGCGGTGGACGCGGTGAAGCGCTGGGTACTGGCCCAAGGCGGAACGATTCCGGAAGATCTGGATCCGGAATCCGATAAAATTGCGTCGGAAGGCGGTACACCGCTGGCAATCGCCGTGGACAATCGCATATACGGGCTGATTCATCTGAAGGATACGGTCAAACCCGGCATGCGGGAACGCTTTGACCAGCTCCGGCAGATGGGGATCAAGACGATCATGTGTACCGGCGACAACCCGCTGACTGCGGCTACGATCGCACGGGAGGCGGGCGTCGACGATTTTATCGCCGAGAGCAAGCCGGAGGACAAAATCGCGGTCATCCGCCGCGAGCAGGCCGAAGGCAAGCTGGTCGCCATGACCGGCGACGGCACGAACGACGCGCCGGCGCTGGCTCAGGCCGACGTTGGGCTCGCGATGAACAGCGGTACGGCGGCCGCGAAGGAAGCAGCCAACATGGTCGACCTCGATTCCGACCCGACGAAGATCATCGAGGTCGTGGCGATCG
This sequence comes from Paenibacillus sp. XY044, assembly GCF_002257645.1. GTDB lineage: Bacteria > Bacillota > Bacilli > Paenibacillales > Paenibacillaceae > Paenibacillus_AQ. Next base: position 189,186 of record NZ_NQMO01000002.1, read on the forward strand.
GCAAGCAGCTGCTCATGACCCGCGGCGCGCTCACCACGTTCAGTATCGCGAACGACGTGGCCAAGTATTTTGCCATCATTCCCGCCATGTTCATGGCCGCCATCCCGGAAATGAACGTGCTGAACGTGATGAAGCTCGGCTCGCCGCTTTCGGCGATCTTGAGCGCCCTGATTTTCAACGCGGTCATTATTCCGCTGCTGATTCCGTTGGCGATGAAAGGGGTGGCCTACAAGCCGGTAAGCTCGTCGCGACTTCTGAGCCGCAACCTGCTGATCTTTGGCCTTGGCGGCGTGATTGCGCCATTTATCGGCATCAAGCTGATTGACCAGGTGGTTCATCTGTGGATTTAGATGGAATGAACTAAAGAAATGAATGTTACAGGCTGCATAGGGCTGTTATAACAGGAAGCTCAAAGCAAACTTTAGCTCAATCAATTTGATAAGAGATAGATTACGAAAAAGGGATGATACGATATGAAAACGACGGTGACGACGGCGGTCGGCGAAGAAAAGTGGAAGGGTTCCTTGTGGGGTGTCGCGCTGCGCTCGAGTCTGGTGCTGATTGTCCTATGCGGGATTGCGTACCCGCTGGTGAGCACAGGCCTGGCCCAGCTGATCTTCCCAGGCCAGGCGAGCGGCAGCATGGTAAAGGACGGCACGGGAAAGGTCGTGGGTTCCGAGCTGATCGGCCAGTCCTTTACGGACCCATCCTTCTTCCAGGGGCGGGTTTCCAGCATTGATTACCAGGCGGAAGGTTCGGGATCGAACAACTATGCCCCGTCTAATCCCGAGCTGCTGAAACGGGTTCAAGCCTCGATCGCAGATTGGCAAAAGAACAACCCGGACGTACCGGTCAGCGAGCTTCCGGTGGACCTGATCACAAACTCGGGCTCCGGGCTTGATCCCCATATTACGCCGGAATCAGCCAAAGCCCAGGTACCGCGGATCAGCAAGCTGCGCGGTGTTTCGGCCGATGAGCTGAACCGTCTCGTCGAGCGGTACACGGAAGGCCGGGACCTCGGCGTATTCGGCGAGAAGCGGGTCAATGTGCTGAAGCTGAATTTGGCCCTGAGTGAGCTCGGCAAGTCCTGACAATGAAAAGCCCCGTATCCATGGAGTCCATGAGATACGGGGCTTTTCTTCGTGTCCGTTCCTATTATCCGAAAATGGTCTGAACAAGAAGGTACACGTTCAGGACAATGATGAAAGCCGCCACGACCCAGGCCAATATTTTGACCCAAACCGGATTGACGAACTTGCCCATAATCTTCTTGTCGCTTGTAAACTTGACCAGCGGAACCACCGCAAACGGCAGCTGGAGGGACAGGATGACCTGGCTTAGAATGAGCAGATCTTCGGTGCCGCGCTCTCCGTAGATGGCTGTCACGATGACCGCCGGGATGATGGCGATCATCCGGGTGATCAGCCGGCGCAGCCAGGATGGCAGCCGCAGGTTCAGGAAGCCCTCCATGACAATTTGTCCGGCGAGCGTGCCGGTCAGCGTCGAGTTTTGGCCCGATGCCAGCAGGGCGACGGCGAACAAAATGCTTCCGAGCGTTGTACCGAGCAGCGGTGTCAGCAGATGGTACGCATCGCTGATGTCGGCGACGGTGGTCATGCCCGCCTTGTGGAAAGTCGCCGCCGATACGATCAGGATCGCCGCGTTGATGAACAGGGCGAGCGTCAGCGCGATCGTCGAATCCCACACGGAAAATTTAATGGCTTCCCGCTTGCCCTTGTCGGTATTATCATACTGCCGGGTCTGCACGATCGATGAGTGAAGGTACAGGTTGTGCGGCATAACGGTCGCTCCCAGGATACCGATCGCGATATAGAGCTTCTGGTGATCGGTCACCAGATCGGCCGTCGGGATGAACCCGGTGAGAATGCTGGCGGCATCCGGCTTGGAGAGCCACAGATCGATCCCGAAGCACAGTCCGATCGTCACGATCAGCACGATGACGAGTGTCTCGATCGCCCGGAAGCCCTTATGCTGCAGCAGCAGTACGAGCAGGACGTCGAGGGCGGTAATCAGCACCCCGTACAGGATCGGAATGCCGAACAGCAGTTTCAGGGCGATCGCCGAACCGATGACTTCGGCCAGATCGCAGGCTGCGATGGCCAACTCGCACAGCACCCACAGCCCGATGCTGACCGGTTTGCTGTAATGGCTCCGGCATGCCTGCGCCAGGTCGTGTCCCGTGACGATGCCGAGCTTGCTGCACAGCGACTGGAGCAGGACGGCCATCAGGTTCGACAGCAGGATCACGGCCAGCAGCGAGTATCCGAACCGGGATCCCCCGGCGATATCCGTTGCCCAGTTTCCGGGGTCCATATAGCCGACCGCAACCAGATAGCCGGGGCCGACGAAGGCTAGAAATTTACGGAAGGTCGAGGCATTCACCGGGACCTTCATGGATTGGTTTACATCAGACAGCGAAGTTCTTTCCTTCGGTTTCTCCCACGTATTGGACTTGGAAGGATGTATGATTTCGGTGTCTTTCATATGCATCACACCTTGTTAAAATTATTGTAATGTAATAAATGTTCTACTATTCATTGTACTCATACAAATTTGTTTGTCTAGGGAAACTTTTATGTGGTTGTACAATTATTTTTGGGGAAGACAAGAATAGGATGTGCTCTTTTCCGAATCGCCATTACCCGATGGACCCCGTTTCAAATCGAAAGGATCGCTTTAATTAATGAAGGTAGGTTACATTCAGGAAAAGGAGTCGATGAACATGAAAGCTCTATATACGGCAACGGCAACGGTCCATGGCGGCCGGGAGGGTTCGGTCGCATCCTCCGATGGTGTCCTGAAGCATGAACTCAGTATGCCCAAGGAACTCGGCGGAGCCGGCGGCAACGGAACCAATCCGGAGCAGCTGTTTGCAGCCGGGTACGGTGCCTGTTATGAAAGCGCACTGGCCAATGTGGCCCGACAGGCCGGCGTGAAGCTGAACGATGTGGAAGTCACTTCCAACGTCATGATTGGGAAAGACGAGAGCGACGGCGGTTTCCGTCTTGCGGCCCGTCTCGATATTAAGCTTCCCGGAATTGAACGCGAACAAGCGGAAGAGCTTGCGAAAAAAGCGCACGAATTCTGCCCGTATTCCAAAGCGACGCGGGGAAATATCGATGTGGAGCTGAACGTCATTTAAATATCACCAAGATGCGCAAAAACAAAAGCCGGGGGCTTCACCACGCGGTGGCGGCTGCTTCCGGCTTTTTTCGTACCCTTTTTCGGCATGACATCCTGGAACGATTTTCACCGCCCGGGAGTAAAATAGTTAGGCGTCATAGGAAAAGGGGAGGTTAGCTTGAATTATATTTTGGAAGGGAAAAAGAAGGGCCGGTTTGGCTCGATTCTGGATATTTTCTTTGGTTGTTAGGCATCCTTTATATTGAAGGGAAGCGAAAGTGAACGGTACTGTAGAGACATATTGGGGCCGGATACGTGAATTACATACCCTTCTTTGTTGACATGATATATAAAATTCATTTAATATGTCTAAGTACTTGTTACGTACTATGGTCCGAGGCAAGAAATTTAAATAAACGGGTGATGCATATGTCTTACAGACCGATCATTACGAACGTCAGAGAAGCCAGCAGCAATGAAAAAAGCGGATTGTACGAATTCATTATCAACCTGGCTGACGGAACAGAGTGCCGTGCGTTCTATAACCGTTTTCCGGAATGGAAAATGACTAACATCAGCCGGTTGCAGAAAACTCCTTGTCCTGTATGCCGCAAAGACTTTATTTGCAAATGCATGGAGAGCTTTACAGGCGAGCTGGAACAGCAAATCGTCGAGAACCAATGGATTGATAAGGCGCTTGCCCAATAATATCATCCAGGAGATACGGTGCGGGATTATGAATCCCGTGCTTTTTTCTTTTTTACGGGTAATTGTAATGTTTCATGGTTAGCGGCTTGAATTCCGTGGCTATAAGGAAGATACTGGAGGTAAGGGGGGACTCGCCATGACCATGCAGCAAGGAAGCGCGGGTAAGCAAGAAGCGATTGTCCTGATTGACGGTGTCTGCAACTTATGCCAAGGGCTGACCAAGTTCATTCTCCAGCGGGATCCGGCAGGGATATTCCGTTTTGCCTCACTTCAGTCCGAGATCGGAGAGAAACTGCTCCGTGAAGGAGGGCTTCCGGTCGGAACATTAAATACTGTCGTTTTAATCGAAAACGGCCGCTATTACACCGAGTCTGCCGCGGCTTTGCGTATCGTGCGGCGCTTGAAGCAGCCTTGGCCGCTGCTGTATGCTTTTATCGTTGTGCCCGCGGCGCTTCGGAACGTCATCTACCGCTGGGTCGCACGCAACCGGTACCGCTGGTTCGGCAAGGAGGAGGCCTGCCTGCTGCCCACGCCTGAGATTAGAGACCGGTTTTTGTGAAAACAGTACGACGATAGACGTTTTTCTTTACGAAATCGTATTGTGTTTCCGGTCCGAATGTGATAAATTCTAAATTAAGTAAATACTTACCAATAACGGAAGCACCGTTTAACAACCGCCAAGGCGGGTTGTTGGACGGTGCTTTTTTGCTGTTCTGAAACGAGGAGGGATTCAATCGGGATGGTACCATACCGAATTACGCTTGCGGTCAAGGAGGCGCAGTATCTGGAGGGGCTGCTGCATTATGTCCACAGCAGCGAATTTGGAGACAAGCTGCATATATCCGGATTCACCAAGTTGGATGCTTTCATGAAGTATATGGACGGTGAGGAGACGCCCGACGCCGTCGTTGGAGAGGCAGCCTTTCTGGAACCTTGGCTTGCCCGGAAGAACAGCGAGTCGCCGAACTGGATCCTGCTCGGACATGGAGAGGCAGCCTCGATTCAAGGACCGGTGCTCCCCAAATATCAGCCTCTTCCGGAGCTGATGGCGTCCATTTTCGGATTTTGCCAGAAGGAAGGTGAGCGGCATGCGCTGCCGGTGACGGACGGGGAGGCCGTGACGATCGGCTTCGTCTCCGTCGTGGGCGGGAGCGGGAAGACGACCGCTGCCGTAAATATGGCCAAACAACTGGGAGCTGCCGGCCTGTCGGTATTCTATTTGAACCTCGAAACCGTGAACAGCAGCGGGATCTTTCCCAGACCGGGACGCAATGCGGAGAGTGCCGAAGGGCTGCCACGGATGCTGTATGAGCTGAAAGCGGCCCAGGAGGAGAAACATGCGCAGGCATTTGTATCCCCGGGACCGTATACCGTTCATCATCCGGGAATTCGTGCGGATTGGTTCGAACCCGTCACCAATTTGAAGGAGCTGGAACAATTGGGCCAATCCGATACGCGGAAGCTGCTCCACAGCATTGCGGCCAGCGGCCGGTATGATGTGGTGATTGCCGACACGGATTCCGGCGCGAACGAACGGCTGGCCGCCGTCCTGGAAGGATGCCGCCACCTCGTCTGGCTGATGCTGGACGACATTGCCAACCTGTACAAAAACGGGCAGTGGTTTGCGTATATGGAACGGAGCCAGCCGGAGCTGTTCGCCGAACTTGCCGGGAAGAGCCGGTACGTGGTCAACCGGTTTACCGGGCAGCTGACAAATCAGTTGCCCCCGTTCATTCCGGAGGTGGACGGCGTTCTGCCGAATATCCCTTCCTGGAAGCAGAACAGCAACGAAGAGCTGCTGCTCAGCTCGCCGATTTACCAGCGGGATATTCTCAAGCTGTGCAAATCCGTTCTGGGAAACTTATTCGTCACGGATTCCGGGGTAAGAGGATATGGATGAGCAGCTGTTCCGCGAGCTTCGCCAAGAAATCCGGTCCGGACTGGACGTGACTTCAGCGCTGGATAACCGGGAGCTGATGCAGTATATCGAGCGGACGGTGTTCAGGAGGCCGGAGCTTCGCGAGCTGACGGCACAGGAGAAGCGCAGCCTGATCCGGCGGATCTTCGACTCGTTCCGCGGGCTCGACATTTTGCAGCCTTTAGTGGACAATCCCGCGATTACCGAAATTATGATCAACAGCCACGAGGATATTTTTATAGAGCAGGACGGCGTGGTGTCTCGGCTGCCGCTGAAGTTCGAGTCGAGGGCGAGACTTGAGGACATGATCCAATCGATTGTCGCCGGCGTAAACCGCGTCGTCAACGAATCTTCGCCAATCGTGGACGCCAGGCTGAAGGACGGCTCACGGGTCAACATCGTCCTGCCGCCGGTCGCGCTGAAAGGGCCCACGATGACGATCCGCAAGTTTCCCGAATCGCCGATGACGATGCAGGATTTGATCGCCCGGAGAGCACTCAGTCAGGAGGCGGCCGTGTTCCTGCAGCAGCTGGTGGTGGGGAAGTACAACATCTTCATCAGCGGAGGGACAGGCTCGGGCAAAACGACGTTCCTGAACGCCTTGTCACAATTTATCCCATCGGACGAGCGGGTGATCACGATTGAGGATTCGGCTGAACTCCAAATTGTTACCGTCCCCAATTTGGTGGCTTTGGAGACCCGTAACGCCAACACCGAGGGAAGAGGGGAAATCGCCATCCGGGATTTGATCCGCTCCTCGCTTCGGATGCGTCCCAACCGGATCGTGGTGGGCGAGGTCCGGGGGAGCGAGGCGCTCGATATGCTGCAGGCGATGAACACCGGCCATGACGGAAGCTTGTCGACCGGCCATGCGAACAGCACCCGGGATATGATCAGCCGGCTGGAGACGATGGTGCTGAGCGGGGCGGATCTGCCCGTACCGGTCGTCCGCCAGCAGATCAGCTCTGCGATCGATATTTTTGTCCACCTGTCCAGGATGCGCGACCGCTCGCGGAAGGTAACCGAAATCAGCGAGGTGGCCGGGCTGGAGAACGGCGAGGTGCTTCTTAACCCGCTGTTTCGTTTTCGGGAGACCGGAGAGAAAGAGGGAAGGGTGGAGGGGGAGCTGGAATCGACGGGAAACGTATTGATTCATAGCAGTAAGCTTCAGGCTGCGGGTATCGCTGCAAAGAAGTGAAACGGACGATGTCTCAGGTTATGAAATTTCGGGAACTTCTGGGTGCTTGGCGCAGCATCTCAGTAAAGCCTCATTGTGTAGTTGAGTGGTTCCCCAGGGGGTGAAATGATGTTACGTGGACAGCAAGAGGCCGGGAACAGCGGGGACCGGCGGGACGCCGCAGTATTCAAGAAATCAGTGGGCATCCTCAGGAGGAGGAAAAACATGGACAGACCATCCCCTTCGGAAATTATGGGGAAGAAGCTTCCGGATTACCGAACCTATGAGCTGAACGGGTTCCAGCGCACGGCATGCGTTGCCATTGGGGGCGTGATATGTTTCGGAATCGGCTATTTGTTCTATCACCAATGGCTCGTAGCGCTGATCGTAGCTTCCGGCGGATTGCTCGTTCCGCGGTTTTGGAGGGCTCATCTCCTGGAGCGCCGCAGGACAGCGATGAATCTTCATTTTAAGCAGGCGCTGTATTCGCTGTCCTCATCACTGTCTGCAGGCAAATCGGTGGAGAACGGATTTAGGGAGGCGATTCAGGACCTGCGGATGCTCGACCAGGATGCGGAGAATGACCTGATTACCGAGCTGGGCATTATTTGCGCACGGATGGAATACGGCGAACCGGTCGAGGATGCCTTAAATGATTTCAGCCGCCGTGCGGCCATGGAGGATATTACGAATTTTGCGGATGTGTTTACGACGTGTAAACGCACGGGAGGGGACCTTGTCGAGGTGGTCCGGCATACCTCAACCGTGATCGGTGAGAAGCTGGACATCAAACAGGAGATTTCAGTCATGATCGCCCAAAAGAAATTTGAATCCAGGGCACTGCTGGCTGCGCCTGTCCTGATGCTGCTGTTTATGAACTTTACGGCCGGAGACTATATGCAGCCGCTGTACAGCAGGATGGGGATCGTGATCTCGACAGGAGCGTTGGCGGGCCTGGCCGGCTGCCTGATGTGGATTATGAAAATGATGAATATCAAGGTTTGAAGGGGGTGTAGGCATGAAGTTATTGGCAGCCGTGATGCTGGCTCTGCTGGCGGGAGGTTGGGTGGTGCAGAACCGGCGCTGCGGCGACAAGTATAAGCGAATGATGACATTGCCGATGGAAGGGATTCGGCTGAGGGCGGTGCTGCGGCCCATGCTGTATATCATCGACCTGTACAAGCTGACCGCGCGTTTTCCGCTCTTCTTCTTCCGGCTTCAGCGCTCAATCCAGAAGATTCATGGGCAGCGGTACAGCGTGGAGATGACGCTGCTGTATGCCGGCGAGATGATGTGTTACAGCTGGCTTGTGCTGATGCTTGGCTGCCTGCTGACGCTTGCCGCCGGAGGGAACACAGGTTTAATAATTGGAGGATTGCTGGCTATTCTGCTGCCGGCCGCGATGATTAAGGACCTGCACACGAAGGTCGATAACCGGGACCAGGATATTGCAATCGAGTTGGCCGAGCTGCTGAACAAGATCGTCCTGCTCGTCGGAGCCGGCGAGACGGTGCAGAAGGCCATCATGCGATGTGCACGTCAGAAGGAAGCCCAAAGGGATCATCCGCTTTATAAGGAACTGCTCCGGATGATCGATGATCTGGAAGGCGGATATTCCTTTCAGCAGTCGTTTGAAAACTTTAGCAAGCGCTGTGCCGTGCAGGAGGTATCTGCATTTACGACGGCCGTGCTGCTTAATTTGCGGCGAGGGGGCAGCGACTTTGCAATGGCTCTGAACGATTTGTCCCGGGGATTATGGGAGAAGCGCAAAGCTATAACCCGGACCCGCGGGGAGCAGGCTTCGTCTAAGCTCGTTTTTCCGATGATGGTCATTTTTATGATCGTGATTGTGCTGGTGGGCACACCGGCTTTTATGATGATGAACATGTAGGAGGAGTAAATATGCTGACAATGATACGGGGAAGCGCCAAGAAATTGTGGAAGGACGAGGAGGGGCTCGGAACGCTGGAAATGCTGCTGATTATCGTCGTGATCCTCATTATCGCGCTTCTATTTAAGAAACAGATCATGGAGCTTATCAACAAACTGCTGGCTAACGTCAACAAAAAAAGTGAAGAATTTACGAGCTAGGTTAAGCAGCTGTGAGGGAAGCTTTACGCTGGAAGCCTCCCTCGTCATGCCCGTCGTTCTGTTCACGACCATGATCCTGTTGTTTCTGTCCCTGTACATCTACCAGCAGAGCATGCTGCAGCAGGCGGCGTCAGCGGCTGCGGAGCGCACGGCCTACAGCTGGGACAACAGCCATAAAGAAGCGCTTGACGGTTCGGTGCCGGTCGATCAATACGACTCGCTGTATTGGCGAATGACAGACGATCAATGGCTTGGTGCATTGTTCGGCTGGGCAGGGGCCGGAAACTCGCAGACGGTACCCGTTCCAAGCACACCTTCCACGGAAGGGGAGCTGCCAGTGATCAAGCTGAGCAAAACCGGCTCGGCGATTCCGGCAGGCATGCAGGGGGAAATGAATTATCAGAATGCTTTGCTGCAGCGGAAGGTGACTGCCAGCTTAAATCAAATGATTTCCCTCCATCCGCTCGATACTTTGCTGGACGGCGGGAGCGGGCTCCAAACCTCCGGGAGCTCATTGGTCGTTGATCCGGTGGAATTTATCCGCAGCATCAGCCTGATGAGATACTACGGCTCGAAGTTCAAGAAGAATGATGCCGGCGAAGGGATCGATCGAGGAAACGCGGCCGGGGTGCTGGAGCAGCTTCAAGCTTCCGGAAGCAAGCCGTAGGCCCCGGAAAGGAGGAATGGCGTGTGTGCGGCATGAGACGCTTGGATAGTGGATCGGTATCCATCTTTCTTATTGGAGCTTTGGCATTTATTTTTGCGTTTGTTGCATTATTTATCGATTACGCCCGGATCGCGGCGATGAAGGCGCAGAGTGAGCGGATGGTCCGTGCGGCGGTTCGGTCGGTCATGTCATCGTACGACCCTGAACTGCAGGAAAAGTACGGACTCTTTGCATATGGCAGCCGCAGCGGCGATCAGATTATGGCGGTCGTGCTTAACAGTACGATGGACAAGGGTGACCGCAACGATCGGTTTGATCTGCTTCAGCTTCAGCTGGACACCTCATCGCTCAAGATGGAACGGATGCTGGGGGAGTATGACATTTTTAATAGGGAAGTCAGTGAGGAGATGAAGTATAAAGCGCCCATCGACTTTTCTCTTGAACTTGTAAGCAGGTTCAAACCGCTATCCGAGTCCATGAAGGAAGCTTCAGACACGGTGGATGTGCTGAGCAAGCTGCAGAAGCTGTATGACAAGCGCGAGGAAGCCCTTGATCAGATGCTGGCGGCCCAGAGAAAGGCTGGTCAAAGCCTGAAGGATGCTCCGGATTTGATCATGAGCACTGCCGGAGGGGCGATTCCGGACCAATCGCTGGGATCATCGGAAGTGATCACCGCGGCTGATATTGCCGCACAGTATACGGATTATGTGGATAAGGTTAATGAGGATGCAAACCGTGGCGAAGACGAAGAGGAGCAGTACGGTTCGGAGATCCGGGAATATAACCGCAGCTCAGGAAAGGTAATTACCCGGCTGCAGGGCATCCAGTCCTCGGCGGCCAAGAGCCATGCGAAGGAGATTCAGAAGGCCCGGGAGTATTGGGAGGAAGCCCGAAGCAACAACGAAAAGATGAAGGAAGTGATTGCGGAAGCCGGGAAACGCGGCGGAACCGAAGGCTATGATCAGGTCGGAAGCGCCGTGATTCCGGGGGCGACACCGGACGCTTCCGAAAGCGATCCCGGGGCGATTCATGGCATCCGGGACGGCATAGACCAGCTGCTGCTGACCGACAGTTTGCTTCAGGAATTGAATGCCGTAATTGAGACTCAAAAGAAGGATTATGATGCGCTTAACAACCAATTGCCTACTCTTATATCTTCCCTTGCTGAGTCTTCCGGAGTCCAAGGCAGTGCGGAGCGCATGAAAAATGAGGTGATTCAGGGACGAACTGCCGCTGAACGTTATGCCCATGATTACGCCATCTCAGGCAGCGGGAATAAGCTCGATCAAGTGGCCGGATGGCTGCAAGAGCATAGGGGATCTGACAAAGAGAGGAAAGTAAAAGAGAAGCAGAGCAAGGCCAAGCTGTCCGAAGCGGCGGGGATTTTGGAAAGCATTAATAAGCTGGACCAGAAAGTGAAGCAGCACAATGAGGAATACAAAGAGCTTCAGCAGTATTACGACGATAGCTTGACCTTTAATAAGGAAGATGCAGGCAGTGAGTATAAGGGAGCCGATCTTGACCATGATCCTTATGATGCGGGCAAATCGGCCATGAGGCAGACGGATTCGGTGTATGGATCCATGGCGGGGATGATGTCGGGTATTAAGAATGAGCTGTTCCAGAACGAATATGCCGCGTTGTATTTTACCCATTTTGACCTTGGGCTGCTGAAAGATACGGCGGCAAATCCGGGAAGCCAGATTGGGGATGCAGTTGCCGATGAAATGAGCGTAAGCCATCAAGAACTGGAGTACATCGTGTACGGCTTTCATAACCCGGTGGGCAACGTATCAGCGGCTTATGCCGAAATTTTTGCCGCACGGCTGGCGGTGCGGACGATGGAGGGGCTGGTAAAGAACAGCAAACTGGGAAATCCGCTGCTCGTGCTCGCAGCAGCTCTGCTGTATGGAGTAGAGATGGCCCTGGCTGACATGGTGAAGCTCTGCAAAGAAGGATCCGTGGAGCTGTCCAGTTACATCAAGATCCAAATGACGTACCGGGACTACTTGAGATTGTTCCTGCTGATCCACAGCGACAATGAGAAGAAAATGTCCAGAATGCTGGCGTTGATTCGTCTGAATACGGGAATTAATCCCGCAGAACGCGCCACGTATGCGTCCGGCGAAGTCCGGATCGGAATGAGGCTGTGGTTTCTGCCCGGCGTGATCCAGATGGCGGGTTATGCCGGAGGCAGTCCGGACAACGTGGAAGGAAACCGTTACTATGTTACGAAAAAAGCGGATTTTGCTTATTGATCGGCTGCACCGAATGGGTTGGGGTAGAGTTCTTGCTATCGCCAAGGCTTCTCCGAAGCGTGGAGATCGGGAACTGGGCAGCATCGTCCTGGAAGCCTCATTGGTGCTGCCCGTCTTTTTGTTCTTCGTCATTTTTCTGATTTATATCGTTCAGATGACGCTCATTTCTACGGCGCTGCAGAGCACCGTTTCGGATACCGTCAAGCTGGTGTCTTCTCATATTTATCCGGTAGCCCTGGCCATCCAGCCAGATGCGTCCGCAGGGACGGCGGACGAAACCAAGGAGCGTGACTCCGGAAGCTGGTCGGTTCCCGAGCTGTCCCTAAGCGAATGGGCGTCCCAATATACGGGTGCTCTCCCGTCCCCCCTGAAGGAATGGATGAATGAGGCGGTGGGACGGGCTGAAGCCCCGCTCCAGGATTTGAAAAATCAGACGGCAGAGGCGGTGCTCGATCCGATGATCAAACCGATATTGAAGCCTCAGATGCAAAGCCATTTTCTAAGCTACGAACGAATTCATGTTTCCAACATTCAAATCCCTAACCTTAAGAAAAGGACGGATCCGTACTTTGGTATTGAAGTAAGCTATGAGCTGCCGGTGAAGGTCCCGTTTATCAATAAGAAAATCGTGATTCAGGCCAAAGCACAGGAACGTCTGTGGATCGGCGAGACCGATGAAGAGGGCTCCGGGGAGGGGGAAGGGGATGGTGAAGGTCGCACCTCCATCATCATTTTATCTAAGCCGGATCCCGCTTATGTCGGCAAAAAGGCCAAGGTTCGCGCCAAGATCGCTCCAAACGGATCGGCGAATTTATCCGTGTTTTATAAAAGCGGCCAAAGCACCGCCAAATACTTGGGAGAAAAGCAGGCGGATGCGGACGGAACCATTGAATGGGAATGGTGGGTCGGACCTAACACCACGCCCGGGACCTGGCCCTTTGTGATCACGACATCGGACGGACAGCGGCTGGAAGTCATGTTTACCGTCGTCAAGGGATAAGCGTAAAACCCTCAATGGGGTCTACTGGAACTCATCAGTTGTGCTTAACCTCATTAGCCCGATGTCTATTTCGGTTCGTTGCTGGAGCAGTGAATTATAAAATTAAAACTACAAAATGAGTGGGAAGGGGATGCGATTATACCGTGAATCCAGCTATATATGGGTGTGCAATGCTGATCGCAGCCGCTTTTGTGACCGACATCCGGACGATGAAGATCCCGAATAAGCTTAATTTCAGTGCGATTATCGCGGGAATTACCTTCCACGGTATTTGGGACGGCTGGTCCGGGCTTGCTTTGGCAGGGAAAGGACTGGCAGCCGGATTCCTGATTCTGCTCGTCATGTATTGGATGGGGGCAGTCGGAGCGGGCGATGTGAAGCTGTTCGCCGGAATCGGCGCTTGGATGGGCGTTCTGTTTACGGTTCAGTGTGTGGTCTATTCCGTTATCTTTGCAGGAATCATAGGGCTATTGATTTCCCTATGGAGGAGGGACGCCATGAAGAGATTGCGCCAAGCCGCCGGGAGCCTGTCCGGATTTTTTGTATTAAGGACCTTGTCCGTTTTGAAGGGAAATCGGAAAGAGCAGCTTCGTTTTCCTTTTATGCTTGCGGTGCTGCCCGGATTTATATGCGTGTGCATGTATTTCTGAGCTTCCAGTTTACGAATAGATAAGTTCCTAGAGAGGCTTTTGGAGGTGAACATCTGTTTTGGAGTCCCTGACGCGTGACTTTATTCAACATGACGGAACCTTTATGGTCATTGGCCCTGCCGAAGGGTACAGTCCCCACGAACTGAACAGTATTGAATTATCCATGATTTCGGCCTCCCGGATTGCAAGATTTCTTCCGCTGCGCATGAAGGAGATGGATCTTCGGGCAACGCTCCAGTATGACATTACAGGCAAGAAGATGCTGTCCCATATGCTCAGGGGAGAGAAGCTCAGCATGCCGGATTATTACGGGCTATTGTGCCAGGTGGCCGGGACGCTGGAAGACAGTAAGTCCTACATGCTGCAACCGGACAAGTATGTGCTGGACGAGGATTACATTTTCGTTGAGGGGTCTCTCAACTCGGGAACGCTTTATTTTACCTATGTTCCACTGGAGGAGCCATTCCAGTCCAAGCCGCTTCGAATAAGGTTAAAGGAGCTAATCACGCGGCTGATGGCCACGGTGCAGGAGCTGAAGGGAAACGGTGTTCAAAGGCTGCTGCAGTTTACGGGAGACGAGGACTTTTCGGTCTCGGGCTTTAAAAGGCTCCTGTTGGAGCTGCTGACAGCCGAGGAGGATGGTGAACGTGGATATGCTGACCATTTGGGAGGCGTTCAGCCGTTAGAAGGGTACAGGGGCCATATTCAGCCGGCTAGCAGACCAGGATTATTAGGCGGCAGCCGTGTGTCGGCTACTGGAGTAAGAGAAGCAGATGGTGGAAGGCGTGCGGTTTCGTCCGGGACAGGTTCAGCGGTGGCAGCCGCTGCAAACGGGAGAGGGCATGAGCCTCTCTCATTTGTGAATGGCGTAAGAAACCCTGCGAGTGGAGCAAGGGCTATGCGCCCCGCAGAAGTTTCAGAGGTTGGCAGTGTAGTCCACTTTCATCCGGCACGAACCAAAGCCAGGGAAACCGAAGGGGATCGGCTGCGATCCATGCCGCTGCAGCAGGCAGACCGCCGGGGTCTTGAAAGGGACTCCTTTCCCGGAGTGGGCGGACTTCAGGAAGCGTTTGACCACTGGAACCGGAACCAGGACCGTGAAGATGCATCAGATTCAACCGAAGAGTCTGAATCAAGTGGAAAAACTGCGGGAAAGACCTATATTGCCTTGGGAGGCTCATTGTGCGCTGCCGTCATCTGGCGGATCATTTATATGCCGAACCCCACGACAAGTTCGCTGCTGATCAGTGTGCTATTGACGGTTTTGCTCGGTGCGGCGGCTTGGCTTGGATCGACAGGAAAGCTCAAGCTGGGACGTTCTTCGCACCAAGCGATGGAGGGGGGAATTCCGGACTTCGGGTCGGGTGAAATAGACGATGATGGCCATGCACCTTCCCGGAAAAGAACCCCCCGGTTTCAGGTGGAGCAGCTGACCGGATGGTTTGGTAAAGGCAGTAGGCGGAAGGAGCGCGATGATGACGGTTATGGAAAGGAAGATACCGAGCCGGACTGGAAATGGAAGTTTTCGCAGGATTTACTTGCAGCATCGACGGGTATCGAACTAAGGGGAGGAGGGCATGGGACAAGCGAAGCGGGTTTAACTGCGGTGGGCTCCGGTTCCAAAAGGAGCGGAACAGGGATCGGACGGGAAGAACGCGAGACTGCGGCCATCCGGGAAGACTATTCGGATATCCGGCAGCGTTTGTGGAGCCACCTCGAAGCAACGAATGCAGCCGGGGTTGAGCGTGCGGATGAAGATCATGTTGGAATGGATGGAAGTATCGAGTACGATTCCGATTCCGATCTGAGGGAAGGACATGCGATATTTGGCACCAGACAGAATAACGCCACCGTGCTTCTATCTGTTCCTATGGATGGCACTGCTGCCGGGAAAAACAATCGTTCTGGCGCTCCCGGCTATTACCTGATTCGGGAAGGGGAGCAAGGGAACCCCTCCGAACGGATCGAGCTGATGCTGCCGCATTTTGTGATCGGAAGGTCGGAGGAGGTTGCCCAGTATGTCGAGGCCTCCACGGGCACCTCGCGTGCGCATGTTGAGCTGACCAGAAGCAAGGAAGGCGGATACCTGATCAAGGATCTGGGCTCCCGCAACGGAACCAAGCTTCATGGGGAGCCGATGGTGCCCTACAAAGAGTACCCGCTGAAAGACGGGGACACCTTCACCATCGTCAGCGGCGTCTATACGTTCAAGGTGTCCTGAGAGGCGTTGTGGACGTTCAATCTTTCTCGCTGGAAAGGTTGTCCAGTGCCTCCTGAAGGCGAGGATATCGGAATTCAAAGCCCAACGCAAGCGCCTTGGCCGGAAGAATGCGCTGGCCTTCCAATATGATCAAGGATTGTTCACCCAAAACGGCTTTCATCATAAAAGAGGGCACCGGAAACCAATGCGGGCGGTGATACGCACGCCCCACGGCTCGTCCGAATTGATCATTGGTTACCGGCTCGGGAGCCGTGGCGTTCACCGGACCCTCGGCCGCCGGATGCGTCATGCAAAATTCGATCAGCCGGACGATGTCCTCCAGATGGATCCACGACAGCCACTGCCGGCCGCTGCCGATTTTGCCGCCAACCCCCAGTCTGTAAGGGAGACACATGATCGGAAAGGCCCCGCCCTGATTTCCGAGCACAACCCCGATGCGCAGCTTGACGAGCCGCACGCCCTGGATTTTGTCGGCAGCGTCTTCCCACTGGCTGACGACATCCGAAGGAAAATCCATTACCCGCGTCGGGCTGTTTTCGTCAAAGGTGTCTGTCCAGGAAGTACCGTAGACGGCAATGGCTGAGGCCTGGATGACGACTCCGGGCTTGCTGTGCAGCTCAGCAACGAGCTTGTCGATGGCATCCACGGTAGTGAGGCGGGATTGGATGATGCTGTCCTTCGCCTTGGCGGTCCACCGCTGGCTTAATGAAGAACCGGCCAAATTGACCACCGCATCTAAGCCCTCCATCAACTCGGGATGGTGTGCGATCTGATCCCACGTATACAAGGTCAGCCTAGGGTCGCGGGTTTGGCCGGGCGGAAGCTTGCGGGTGACGACGATCACCTCTTGTCCGTTTTGGAGCAAATGCTCTGACAGCGCACTGCCGATAAACCCGGTTCCTCCGCAAATGGCAACTTTCATCATACCTTCTCCTCCGAAGTTGATTTCATCATGTGTTATGTATAATAAATAACCCCCGGCAAGAGATCAGACTGTCGAAATGAACCATTTCTTCAATGTCAGCACTCCTGCACGGGGGTGTTCCGTCTATATGGGCTATTCTTTTTCCCGGTCCGGATTTCCGGAGAAGTCCTGAAACCTAGGACCGGCTGCGGATTATTTGTCCATCAGATGCTTATACGGCGTATAGTCAATCTGGTTCTTGTTCAGAAAGGCCACCAGGAATTTATTGTCCCGTTTCGGTGTTGCTTTAATATATCCTTGGATGCAGTGATCCTGCGACACTTCCTTGGCTCCGCTCTCCACCGCAATTTTACCGATTTCGGCTGCGATCGAATGCTTGGCGATATCCCGGAAGGGACCCGGTACCGGCTTCACCAGTTTGTCCAGAAACGCCTTGGATTCGTCCGTCCACAGATGCCGGCTGGTTTCGACCCAGTAATTCTGCCAGTCCAGCTTGGACTTGCCGTCGTTCTTCGGCAGCACCTTCAGAAATTTGCGGATCATGAAAAATCCGCCAATCACCATGCACACGAGCAAAATGATGGCCCACACAAATATGGAATTCATAAACGTGTTGGACGGCGTCGTTGCAGTCAGCAACTTTGTGCCCAGTGAACTATGCATATTTTCACCTCTATAAATCTTTTCTCGCAGTTATATTCCATTCTTTAGAATTATAACGCATTTATAGATTTATTTCATTATACACGATAAAATAAGGGATAATTCGTTTAAGGGGGATAAACCATGCTCAAAATTGGTTCTCACGTGTCCTTTTCGGACAAGGGACTGTTAACGGCAACCAAAGAAGCGGACACCTATGGATCGAGTTCGTTTATGATATATACCGGCGCACCGCAGAATACGCGGCGCAAGCCCATTGAATCGATGTATCTCGAAGAAGGCAAAGCCCTAATGAAAGAAAGCGGCATCGACGAAATCGTCGTTCACGCGCCTTACATCATTAACCTCGGCTCCTATAAGTCGAATACGTTTGAGCTGGCCGTAAACTTTTTGCAAGAGGAAATTCGCCGTACCCATGCCATCGGGGTCAAAAATATCGTGCTGCACCCCGGCGCCTACACCGACATGGATGCCGAATACGGCATTCAGCGCATCGCCGACGGCCTGAATGAAGTGCTGGACGGAACCAGCGAGACGGAGGTTCATATCGCGCTGGAGACGATGGCCGGCAAAGGCACGGAAATGGGACGCACGTTCGACGAAATCGCCCGCATGATCGACAAGGTGAAGCAAAACGAACGCCTGACGATCTGCATGGACACCTGCCACATTCATGACGCCGGTTATGATATCGTGGACGACCTTGATGGTGTACTGGAAGAGTTTGACCGTATCATCGGTCTGAATCGGATCGGCGTCGTTCATATCAATGACAGCAAAAATCCGCGCGGCGCCGCCAAGGACCGCCATACGCCAATCGGATCGGGCTGGATCGGCTTTGACGCCATCAACCGCGTTGTTAATCATGAGAAGCTGCAAGGACGTCCGTTCATTCTGGAAACGCCGTGGATCGGCAAGGATGCGAAGACGCAGCGGCCGATGTACGAGGTGGAGATTGCGCTGCTTCGTGGCAATGTCGGTGAACGCTTCGGCTCCGAGTTCCTCGGTCAGGTTGAACAGCTGCATTCTTTCTTTGACAAACAGGAGGTCGATTCGCGCCAATACGTGCTGGACGTATGGAATGTACTGAAGACCGATGCCAAGGCGAAGAAAGCCGATCCGCGCGAGCCGATGGAGCGCCTGTATGACATGATTATGGAAGCGGGACTGTTCCCTGAGCTCAGCGAGGAGCAGATCAATCTGCGCCTGACCGCCTGGTTTGCGGGTAAAGGGATTTTGGCATAAACCTGAATGGAATGACAGAGGGGCCATACGGGTTCAAGAGAGAGAACACGAGAGAGAGGAATGGATTTACACATGGAACTGCATGTCAAAAAGGGAAGCAACACGGGAAGTGCGCACGCCAACCGCGCAAGAATGCTGATTTCGTGTCCGGACGGTCCGGGAATCGTGGCGGCGGTATCGCATTTTCTGCATCAGCACGGTGCGAACATCGTCCAGTCGGACCAATATACGATGGATCCGGAAGGCGGCATGTTCTTCATGCGCGTCGAGTTCGACCTGCCTGAACTGGAGACGAGACTGCCGGAGCTGGAGAATCGATTCAGCGAGGTGGCGTCCACCTTCCGGATGGATTGGAAGATTCATAACGTCAGCCGGAAAAAGAAGCTGGCCATCTTCGTATCCAAAGAAGACCACTGTCTGGTCGAACTGCTGTGGCAGTGGCAGGCCGGCGACCTGGATGCCGAAATCGCCATGGTGGTCAGCAACCACCCGGATATGAAGGAATACGTCGAATCGTTCGGCATCCCGTACCATCACATTCCGGTGACGGCGGATACGAAGAAGGAAGCGGAGCAGCGCCAGCTTGAGGTCGTGGGCGGCGACATCGACGTGATTATCCTTGCCCGGTATATGCAGATCGTCTCGCCGTTCTTTATCGAGCATTACCGCAACCGGATCATCAACATTCACCATTCGTTCCTGCCGGCCTTCGTCGGCGGCAAGCCGTATGCCCAAGCGTATCAGCGCGGGGTAAAGATCATCGGGGCGACCGCGCACTACGTGACGGAGGAGCTGGACGGAGGACCGATCATCGAGCAGGACGTTCAGCGGGTCAGCCACCGCGACGATGTCAGCGAGCTGAAACGGATCGGCCGGACGATCGAGCGTGTCGTGTTGGCGCGCGCAGTGAAATGGCATACCGAGGACCGTATTCTCGTGCACGAGAACAAGACGGTCGTTTTTAACGGGTAACTCCACTGGCATCCTTGGCGCGAATTATTAGCGAAGGCGGCCAGGGTCTATGAATCATCGAAAAAGTGAATACAGTCTTTTTGCGTACGAGAGGCGCTCATTAGTTTCAGGAAGATGTGACGTGAATGCAGGGTTTGACCCCATCGCGTTCGTCAATAGGGTAAATGAATGGAGCTATAGGGATCGCCGTGCGCAACAAACAGTATGCATATCCATCCCGCTCTATATAGAGCGGGATTTTTTTGTCGAATTAGCCCTGTTCGGACAATTTATCCAAAATTATGAAAATATTTTACCAATTTCGCCGAATCCCTATAGTAGAATGACCAAAGAAGCCTGAGAGAAGAGAGGAGACAATCATGCAATCATTTCATCGCTACATAAGGCGGGTCGCACTCCCGGTTTTGCTTACCGTATGGGTGCTGCTGCTTCTGCCCGGAATGGGTGGCACCGCTCACGCGGATGATGCCCCTTCCATTTCGCTGAAAACCGAAATCGGTTACGGCGGCAAAATGAAAATGGGCAGCTGGAATCCCGTCAAACTGACCCTCACCAGCAGCCAGGATATATCCGGGGATCTGGTCATTCAGATCAACAGCGGACTGGCTCCGACCACTTACGTTCAGCACGTCGAGCTGCCGAAGGATACGGCCAAGGTCGTCGTTATGGGCGTTCCGGGTGACAGCTTCACCAAGGATAACAATGAAATCCGCTTTTATAAAGATTCTTTTCAGAAGGGCAAGCTGATCAGCTTCAGCTCCGGCACGCCTTATTTGAAAGGCATGTCTGTGACGGCTTCCAATGTGGCCGTTCTGTCGGAGGATCCCGACACGATGAATTTTTTGAACGTGCTGCGGAGCAGCGGGTATGATCTGAACGTTCTTCCGCTTAAAAATACGGATTTGCCGGAGGACCCCATGCTGCTGGACAGCCTCGACGTCATCGTGCTGAACCGTTATGCCTCAGACACCTTGTCCAAAGGGCAGGCCGCAGCCGTAGAGCAGTGGGTGCGGTCCGGCGGCGAGCTGGTTCTTGCCGGCGGTGCGGCGTATCCGAAAACGGCGGCCGCTTTCGAGGGGATCGCCCCGGTTCAGTATACGGGCACTTACACGGCGTCATCCCTTCCGGAGCTGGCCAAGCTGGGCGGCAAGCCGCTGGAGCTGGGCGGTGAGCTCACGCTCTCCGACGCTTCTCGGGTGGAAGGCGGAGAGGTCATGTACCAGGCCGGCGGCAAGCCGCTCATCGCCTCCCGCCAGGTAGAGCAGGGCGGCGTGCTGTATGCGGCCTATGATTTGTCGATGGAACCGCTGGCTTCCTGGAGTGGTCACCCGTCCGTCTGGTCATATCTGCTAAGGGATCACCTGGCGCTGTCCAATCAGCCGAACAACAAGTTCAATATGAAGCAGAGCCAGATGTACAATCTCATTAACGTGCTGGATTATTTTCCTTCGCTGAAAATGCCGTCTTTTCCGGCCATGGCCTGGCTGCTCATTATTTATGCCGTGATTGTGGCTCCCGTGCTGTACTGGATTTTGAAAAGGGCCGACAAACGCGAATGGGCCTGGTGGATCATTCCGCTCATCGCCGTTATCGCCAGTGGTGCCGTCTACATGATTGGGGCGGCGGATAAAACCAAGCAGCTCGCCCATACCATCAACATGCTGGAACTGGACGGGAAGGGCAATGCTTCGGAAGTCAGCGCTTCGGCGTTCTTTACGCCTCGAAGCGGGAAATACACGATCGATTTTCCGGCGCACACCTATCTGACGGTCGATCGGACCAACGGGGCTTTCAGCAGCTCGAACCGCTCGAGCAGCTTTGTGGAGGTCGGTGATCAGGCGACCCGTTTGACCTTGAGTGATATGCCGCAGTGGTCCCTCGCGAAGGTATGGTCCAATCGCCGGGAAAACCGGAAGGTCGGCCAGTACGAGGTGAAGATCCAGCTGGACGCCAAGGGCAATATCGGAGGCCAAGTGACGAACAACACTTCCTATAACTTGAATCACGCGGTGCTGGTGCTAGGCGGCAGCCTGTTCGAACTTGGCGACCTCGGCAAAGGAGAAACGAAGCCGCTGTCGGCTGCCAGCAAACCGACCGCCGTTAATCCGTACAATATGGCCAACCAGATTTTTGGCAACCAGACCGGAGGACAGGCGGATGAATTTACGCGGGAACGGGAAATTCTCATGACCACGGTTCCAAACACGACATGGTATCAATCCGGCTCCTACGTGATGGCCTGGAGCAAGGATGCGCTGGTCAGCTACACCATGGAGGGCAAGAAGCTGGAAGGCAGTCAGCTGAACCTGTGGGCTCAGCCGATTTCTATCGATTGGTCGCAGGGCGGACAGCCGAACATTCCTTTCGGGTTTATTCAGCCGAAGGTAACGCAAATATCGTCGCCGGGGTGGTATGAGGATCCGAGCGGAACCACCGAAATGGATCAAGGCAGCATCACGTTCGAATATACGGTGCCTGCGCTGAAGAAGGATGCCTCTGCCGTGCTGACTCTCAGTGCGAACAATCCCGGGAAGAAAACGGAATACCGGATTTTCAACAATGACAAGCAGGCGTGGGATCCGGTAACCTGGGATGCCACCAAGCAGTGGAAGGCCGAGCAGAACGTCCATCAATACCTGGCGGGCGGCCGGATCCGCCTGATGCTGACGGCCAAGGAGCATGTCCAGTTGAAACTTCCGGAGATCAGCCTGAAGGGAGCGGAGAAGCCGTGATCGAAATCGAACATTTAACGAAAACTTATGGGAGCTTTCAGGCGTTAAAAGATATTAATATGTACATTCCGCAGGGAACGGTTTTCGGATTCGTCGGTCCGAACGGGGCCGGCAAGTCGACGACGATGTCGATCTTGGCCACGCTCATGCTGCCCACATCGGGCACCGCGAGAGTTGACGGCTTTGAAGTGACCGAACATCCCAAGGAGGTTCGCAAAAGAATCGGCTACATGCCGGACTTCTTCGGAGTCTATGACCAGCTGAAAACGACGGAGTATCTGCATTTTTACGGAGCCAGTTACAATATCCCGCGCGGGGAGCGGGACAAATTGATCCCTCAACTGCTGGAGCTCGTCAACCTGAGCGACAAAGCGGACACCTACGTCGACAGCCTGTCACGGGGGATGAAGCAGCGCCTCTGCCTGGCCAGATGTCTGGTGCATGACCCCAAAGTGCTCATTCTCGACGAACCGGCATCCGGGCTCGACCCGCGGGCGCGCATCGAAATGCGCGAAATTCTGAAGGAACTGAAGCTGATGGGCAAAACGATCATCATCTCCTCGCACATCCTGCCCGAGCTGGCGGAGATGGTCGACGAAATCGGCGTCATCGAGCATGGGCAAATGGTCGCCCAAGGCCGGGTAGCCGATATCCAGAGCCGTCTCCGCGTCAAAAAAGTGCTGCATATCCGTTCGCTGGACAAGGAAGAGGAGCTTGCTGCACGGCTGCGGGACGAACCTTTCGTCAGCGGCGTGCTTGCCGACAATACCGGCATTCATGTTCATTTCGGCGGCGGGGATGAGGATCAAGGAGCTTTGCTCCAGCGAATCGTCTCATGGGGTTACCCCGTGCTGTCGTTTCACGAGGCGCAGACCAATCTGGAAGACGTATTCCTCGAAATTACGAAAGGAGGGCCCGCGACATGAATTGGACGCGAAAATGGATCAATCCCGTGCTGGATAAGGAATTCCGGCTGCGGATGCGGACCCCCCGGTCGGCGATTTCCTTGATGGTTTATATTCTGGTGCTTGGGCTGATCGCCCTGGGCTTCATTTATGTGAGCATGTACCTCGGCAGCAGCGGCGGGCAGACCCGATTCAACTCGGGCATGGGTCAGATCATGTTCTATGTGCTGAGCTTTGCGCAGCTGGTGCTGATCGCATTTATGGCGCCGGCGCTGACGGCTGGTGTCATCAGCAGCGAACGGGAAAAGCAGACGCTCAGCATGCTGCTTACTACCCAGCAGAGCTCGTCGACGATCATTTTGAGTAAGCTGGTGTCCTCGCTCAGCTTTATGGCGCTGATCGTGGTGGCGACGCTGCCGGTGTACAGCATCGTGTTTTTGTATGGCGGCATCTCCCTGAATCAGCTGGTCTCGCTGTTCCTGTTCTATCTGTTCATTATGCTGATGCTGGGATCGCTGGGCGTTCTTTTCTCAACGCTGCTCAAGCGGACCATGATTTCCGTCATCGTGACCTATGGCGTGGGATTGTTCATCTTTTTGCTCACCGGACTGTTGTACCTGTTCGCGCTGAGCATGGTTCAGAATCAAAATGCACAATTAGTGCTGCAGCCGGATTACTCCTGGGTTGGTTTTATCCTCGGTCTGAATCCGGCGGCGGCGTTGATCAGCTTATTCGAACCGAGCTTCTCCAAACAGGCTTTCCTCGTCCGGGGAACGACGCTCAACGCGGATGCGCCGATTCAGCTGTGGCAGGAATTTCTGCTGGTGTACAGCGTGGTCATCGTCGTGTCGCTCTGGATCAGCATCCGCCGGATTCGTCCGGTTCGCCGGAGAAGGAAGCATACAGAGGCAGACGGCATGGATGGCGGAGCAACGATGGAACCTGTGAAGTAAGAGCAGGACGGGGTTGTAAGGACACTTGCTGAGTATTTATGGGAGTTGACCATGATTGCTTGGCATGAGTGCCGGTGAACCGAGTGCCGATAAACGCGAACAGGCGTCTAAGATGGAAATAACATGCACTGAGCACCCTTTGGCGCACGATATGATCCGAAAAGGAGGTGGCAACCATGGACCCGATCATGCAGGCGATTCACCGGGCCCGCGCCCGGCTGCAGCTCTTTAGAATGCTGAAGTATGTAGTATTCGGGTTGTTCGGAGGTTTGACGGCTGCACTGCTTTTCCTGCTCGCTGCCCGGCTGTGGCCGATCCCGTCTTACCGGCTGGCCGCTGCAGGGCTGGCGGCAGCAGGAGCGGCCGCTGGTCTGGCCGCTGGGCTGCTGCACCGCATCGGCGTGAAGGAAACGGCTGAGGCGATGGACCTCGCCTGCGGCAGCGCGGAGCGAAGCGACATGATGGTGACCGCATTGTCCTTTGCCGGGAACGACTCTACAGCGGCACGATGGCAGCGGACCCAGGCCGCCGAATACGGACGCCTGTTTACGGCACAGCTGAAGACAAGGCTGAGAAGGCCGAAGCTGACGAAGTGGTGGGCTGGCTGCGGCGGGGGGCTTGCCGTATGCCTTGCTCTCGCGCTGCTGCCAAGCCCGATGGACGACAAGCTTGCCCAAGCGGTGGAGCAGAAGCAGTGGGTTCAGGAGCAGCGGAATAAAACGGAGGATCTGGTGAAGCAGCTCGAAACGAAGAAGCTGGATCAGACGGCGAAAAAGCCGCTGGACGACCATCTTAAGACGCTGCAGAAAGAGCTGGACGGGACCAAGGATCCGGACCGGGCGCTGGAGCAGCTGGAGAAAACGATGAAGGCGATGGAGCAGACGGCCAAACAGCAGGAAGAGAAGGCGCGAAACCTGTCGGAGCTGGGCCGGAAGATGCAGCAGACGCCTCAGCTGTCTTCCATCGGGAAGAGCCTGGAACAGAAGGATCAGGCCGCGATGAAGAAAGAGCTGGACCAGCTGAAACAGCAGATCCAGAAGTTGTCGCCGGATGAGAAGGAACAGCTGCGGGAGGCTCTGAAAAAGATGGCCGAAGAGGCCGGGAAGAAGCAGGACACCAAGGCCCTTCAGGAAGCGCTGAACAAAGCGGAGCAGGCGCTTGCCGGCACGGACCCTTCCAAGCTGGATGAAGCCCTGAAGGGGCTGGAGGATGAATTGGCCAAGGCGATCGCAGCGGGCCAGGCGTCTTCCAGTCAATCCGACGCCGCTTCGGCATTGGCCGCAAGCCTGGCGATGCAAGGACTTGGCCTGGCTTCGCAAATGACGGCGGCCGGCATGCCTGTATCGGATGCATGGGCCACTGGCGGTGCGGCGGAGCAGCTGGCTCTGGCGGATTCAGCCGGGATGGGCGATCCTTCGGACAGCGGCGGAGGCGATGCATCGGAGCCGGTTGACGGGGCTAGCCCAGCCGGCGGCCAAGGCAGCGGTCCCGGCCAGGGCTCCGGCAGTGGATCCGGTAGCGGCTCCGGTTCCGGCGCCGGTCAGGGCGGATCCGGACGGGGCGGGGCCGGCCAAGGGCAGGGCCCTGGCGCAGGCCTTGGCCAAGGCGGCCGCGAGCTGGTGACGACGCCGCGGACGATGGAAGGCAAAGGGAATGTCCAGGCGGACACCGGCCCGCTCCAAGGAGGCGGCGGAACGGTCCAAAAAGGCGGTGTGGCTCCGGGAGTCGAGGGAGCGAGCCGGCCTTACGAGGAAGTGTACAAGGAATATGAGGCCGAAGCCAAAAAATCGCTGGGGCGCAGCGAGCTGCCGCAGCAGATGCAGGGCCTGGTCGAGGAATACTTTACAGGAATTAATCCGAATCCCTGATTCGACATATTAGGAGGAAGGCTAATGCTGGATACGCAAATTCAACCGGAAGCTTGGAAGGAGACCATATCCCGGGTTCGGGGGCAGATCGCCGAGGTGATCGTGGGCCAGCAGGAGGTCGTCGAGCAGATGCTGTGGTGCATCTTCGCGGGAGGGCATGCCCTTCTTGAAGGCATTCCCGGTCTGGGCAAAACGATGCTGGTCCGTACCATTGCCGACACGCTCGACCTGTCGTTCTCGCGCATCCAGTTTACGCCGGATTTGATGCCGAGCGACATTACGGGGACGCAGGTCATTTCTTTCGGCCGCCAGGGGGAGACCTCGATGTCCTTTCAGCGCGGGCCGCTCTTCAGCAGCATCGTGCTGGCGGACGAGATCAACCGGGCGACCCCGAAAACGCAGAGTGCTTTGCTGGAGGCGATGCAGGAGAAAACGGTGACGGTCGGCAGCGAGACGCATGTTCTGCCGAGACCGTTTTTCGTCCTGGCGACGCAAAACCCGCTTGAAAACGAAGGAACCTATCCGCTGCCGGAAGCGCAGCTGGACCGGTTCCTGCTCAAAATTCTCGTGCCGTATCCGGGAAGCGAGGAACTGAAGGAAATCGTCCGGCGGACGACGACGAACCATCAGCCCGAGGTCCGGAAGCAGGCCGGTGCCGAAGAGCTGCTTGAAATCCAGCAGGGGGCAAGGGAAGTGCTGGTTGCCGAAGAAGTGCTGGATTATGCGGCCAGGCTCCTGATGATGACCCATCCGGAAGAGGCATCGGCGCCGGAGGGCGTCAAAAAGTACGTGCGCTTCGGTTCGGGACCGCGCGGCATCCAGTCGATCATTTCGGCGGGGAAGGTCCGGGCGGTCTGTCAGGGGAGGATGCACCTGTCTACAGGCGATATTCACGCTGTTGCGGTGCCGGCATTGCGGCACCGGATATTTCTGAACTTTGAAGGCCAGGCCATGGGCGTTACGACGGACCAAGTGATCCGCGAGATGCTGGAGCGGGCGGAGGCGCAGGGATGAGCGCGGAATACCTGCTGCCCCCGGACTGGATGGTCCAGCTGGAGCGGATGAGCCTTGGTTCTGCGAAGCGCGTGGCCGGTACCCTGCAGGGCAAGCGGCGCTCCAGCCGGCTCGGCTCCTCGCTCGAATTCGCCGATTACCGGCCCTACGCGCCCGGGGATGATATCCGCCGGTTCGACTGGGGCGTGTATGCGCGGACAGGCAAGCCGTTCGTCCGGCAATTTATGGACGAGCAGGAGCTGATGGTCAGCCTGTACGTGGACTGCTCGGCATCGATGGACTTTGGAGGCGGGACGGAGGGACGCGAAGGGAAGGAAGCGATTCCCTCCAAGCTGCGGTATGCGAAACAGCTGGCCGCCAGTATCGGATATGTCGCGCTGTGCTCTTACGAAAGGCTGCAGGCCTGCTGCTTCAGCAGCCGGATCGACGGGCGGCTGCCTGTGCTCCGCGGGCGCGGGGCGGCCCATCGCCTGTTTCGTTTTCTGCTGGACGCGGCCCCTGGTGAAGAAGGGAGCCTCGCGGCCGCCTTTAGCGCACCAGGGGCGATGCCCAGGCTGCCGGGGATGACCTGGATCTTCTCGGACTTTTGGCTGGATGAACGGGAGGAGGATCTCGGGCTGATGCTGAGCCGCCTAAGAGGGGCGGGGCAGGAGGTCGTACTCGTTCAGGTGCTGGCCCCGGAGGAAATCGACCCGGCCTACAGCGGCGACCTAAGACTGATCGACAGCGAGCTGGGCACCGGGAAGGATATCGCCTTCACCGGCAAAGTGTTACGGGCCTACCAGGACGAGCTTGAACGGTATCAGGAATACCTGATGAAGCTGGCTGCAGATCGCGGCATGACCTTCATCCGGGTTTCGACAGATATGAGCCTGCAAAAGGCGGTGTTTGGCGTAATGGCGGAGGCAGGTCTCGTCATCGCCTGACGAGCCTGGCTTACAGAGAGAGGGGGAAGCATTGTGGGAATCGGTTCATGGGCAGGGCTGTGGTTTGCGCTCAGCATACCGGCGATTCTGCTGATGTATTTGCTCAAACGCAAGTTTATAGACACCACCGTGCCCAGCCACCTGCTGTGGGACCGGGTGCTGAAAAATATCGAAGCCAACCGCCCATGGCAGAAGCTGCAAAATCGTCTGCTGCTGTGGCTGCAGCTGCTTGCCGCCGCGCTGCTCGTTTTTGCCCTGCTGCAGCCTTATCTGTGGGTATCCGGAAATAGCGGGGGGCATATCGTCTTCGTTGCCGATACATCCGGGAGCATGGGTGCAATAGCGGCGCCGCCAGCCGGCAATGCAGAACAGTCTTCCCAGGACCCGCAGGAGACGCGGATCGAACGAATGAAATCCGAGATGAAGCAGTACGCGAAGAAGCATGCCCGCGGCAGCGAGGTTACCCTGCTCAGCATGAAATCCGAGCCCGACGTGATCATTTCCCGGGAAAAGGATGCGAAGCGCATTCAGGATGCGATCGACGGTCTCACGCCTTACTACGGTCAGGCGGCGTATAATGAGACGCTGTCGCTGGCCTCTGCGCTTACGCGGGAGGAGCAGAACGCGGAGGTTGTTCTTTTTACGGACGGCGAATGGAAGGGCGCCAGCGACCAGGTGACGTTTGAAGTTCCTGCACACACAGTCCTGGTTGGAAACGGTCCGGTGAAAAATGCCGGCATCCAGCAGTTTGGCATTCAGCAGGGCAAGGAAGGTAATGATGCGGTGGCCGTGCTCGGCTCGAGCGGGACATGGGATGCGCCGGTCGATGTACGCATTTATGGGGACAACAAGCTGCTGCGTACCGAATCGGCTGATCTTGCCCGGCACAGCGCCACGCTGGTTCTGCAGTCTCTGCCGCCGGCTGACGTGTACCGGATTGAGCTGGATGGCGATGACGGATATGCCGCGGACAATGCGGCCTATGCTTTTGGAAAAAACAGCCGGGAGCCGAGCATTCTGCTGCTGACGCCGGGCAATCTGTTTCTGGAGAAGGCGCTGCAGTTGACCGGAGCACAGGTGACCCGTATGACAACAGAAGAGACGGGCTCGATTGATACCGCGAAAACAGGGAATCCGGGGAACAGCACATCTGTCCCACAGGTTCCCAAGGAGCGGCCGGATTTGATCGTTGTGGACGGGCAGGCGCCTGCTTTTACGAAGGAAGGTTCCTGGAAGCAGCTGCTTGAAGAGACCCCGCTGTGGTCGATCGGCGGCAGCGGTCCGGAAGTCAAGGTGAACGGTCAGGATCCTAAAGTATCCGATCATCCGGTGAACCGGTACATCACGCTGAAAGGCCTCTACGTGGGCGAGCTGCACAAGGAACCGCTGCCGGCCTGGGCCGAGCCGCTGGTGACGATCGGCGGTACGCCGGCCATATATGCAGGCAAGGAAGCGGGACATCCGCGGCTGTCGTTTCTGTTCCGGCTGCAGGACACGGATCTGCCGTTGTCGGCGGAATTTCCGATCCTCGTCCATAACGCGGTTTCTTGGCTGAACGAAGGCGAAGGTATGGGCCTCGGCAGGGTAACAGCCGGATCGGGCATGGAGGTGCCGATCGCAGCGGATGCGGAGCAAGCGGAATGGAAGGTGCAGCATACCGGGGTGCCTGGTGCGGGAGCGCCGGTTCCGGAGGTGCAAAAACGGGAGCGGGCGATATCCTCCCTGCAGACGGCGCCGCAAGTACCCGGATTGTATGTTTTTGAAGAGCGAAACAGTCAGGGGAACACCACCAGCTATCTGGTGGAGGCGGCTGCCGATCCTTTTGAGGGGACCTTTGCCTCCTCTAAACCGGTTGTTTTGAAATCGGGCCAAGACGATACAGGCAGGGCTGAGGCAGGTGCCGGAGAACAGGCAGGGAATCCGGGAACGGATGGGAAAATCGGTCAAAGCCGCTACTCGCTCATGTGGCTGGCCGCCGCCGTCGTGCTGCTGATGATCGTGACTGAATGGGGGGTGTACCAGCGTGGGCGTTCAATTTAATCACCCTTGGCTGCTGCTCTTGCTCCTTCCGCTGGCGCTTCTGATGGTGTATGCGTACAAATCGGACTTTCGCCTGGCCGGCCGCCGCAAAACCTGGGCGATCGCCATCCGTTCCGTGATCCTGCTGCTGCTCGTGCTGATGCTGTCCGGATTGCAGTCCTACACCGTTTTGCACCAAAAAAAGGTCGTATATGTCGTCGACCGCTCGATGAGCATGACGGACACGGAAAGCGCCGAAGCGTTTATTGGACAATCGGCGAAAGGCAAGCAGGCGAAGGACACGATCGCGGTGGTATCGTCGGGTCTGGACGCGGCCGTCGAGCAAAAAGAGACCCGCGAGCTTACGGACTCCCTTCGGCTTAATGCGGACCTGAAGCGGGAATACACGAATTTGGAAGCAGGCATGATGCTCTCCGGGAGCATGCTGGACAGCCGCTCGGATTCCCGGGTCGTCTTGATCACCGACGGAGAGGAGAATGTCGGCAGCATGCTGTCGGCCGGACGGCTGCTGAAGGATCAGGGCATCCCGGTTGACGTGCTGGAGATGCCTTCGTCCGAACAGCAGGACGTATCCGTGGAGGAGGTCAAAGTTCCGGAGAAGCTCTACCAAGCAGAGTCCTATTATATTGAAGTGCTGGTGCGAAGCACCTATAAAGGCAAAGGCGAGCTCCGCCTGTATGAAGACAACGCCGAGATCGGACGCGAGTCGGTGGATGTAACCCCGGGAGACAACCGGTATGCCGTAAAGGGGCTGGCGAAAAAAACGGGGCTTCACCGCTACCGTGCCGAAATTTTCATGGACGGCGACCGCCAGTCGGCCAACAATGCGGGATACGCCTTTACCCGGGTGGACGGCCCGCCCAAGGTGCTGATCGTGGAAGGCCAGAAGGGAAACGCGGCCAATCTCGCGTCAGCCCTCTCTTCAGGCCTGGTGCAGTACGACCTGATTGATCCGAGTGTCCTGCCGCTGGAGCCTGCGAAATATGCGGCGTATGATTCCATTATTTTTAACAATGTATCCGGTGACCAGGTCGGTGAGCGGCGGATGGCTATGATCGAATTGGCTGTCCGCACCTACGGGGTCGGCTTCATGATGGCCGGAGGCGAAGACAGCTACGGCATGGGCGGCTATTTCAAGACGCCGATCGAAAAGCTGCTCCCTGTCTCCATGGAGCTTGAGGGCAAACGGGAGATCCCGTCCCTCGGCCTGATTCTGGTCATCGACCGTTCGGGAAGCATGGGCGGGGACAAAATGGAACTTGCCAAGGAAGCGGCGATCCGTACGGTGGAGATGCTGAGATCCAAGGACACGGTCGGCGTGCTCGCTTTTGATTCCCAGCCGTGGTGGGTGGTGACGCCTCAGCCCCTGGCTAATGGTAAGGAGGACGTCATCTCGCAGATTCAGTCCATCCAAAGCGAGGGCGGGACTGATATTTACCCGGCTGCGGCGTCCGCTGTAGAGGAAATGCTGAAGGTCAAAGCCCAGCGGAAGCACATCATTCTGATGACCGACGGGCAGTCGGCCGGTAATGGCGGGTACAGCGATTTGATCGAGCAAATGAAGGGCGGCAAAATCACGATGTCCACGGTTGCGGTCGGGATGGACGCGGATGTCAATCTGCTGCAGTCGCTGGCTGATGAGGCCAAGGGACGATACTATTTTGTGGATGACGCTTCTTCGATACCGTCGATTTTCAGCCGCGAAGCCGCGATGATGTCCAAGTCCTACATCGTGGACAAGCCGTTTGTGCCGGCGCTGCAAAATGGCGGAGATTGGACCTCCTTGTTCGAAAATGGCGTGCCGCAAGTTTACGGCTATGTCGCCACGACGCCGAAGCAGGGGGCGCAGACGGTGCTGACCAGTCCGGAGCCTGACCCGCTGTTGGCGAGGTGGCAGTACGGATCCGGCAGGTCCGTCGCCTGGACGAGCGACCTGATGGGCAAATGGTCGAAGGACTGGGTAGCCTGGCCCGCCTTCTCCAATGTCATGACCCAAATGGTGAAGTGGACTTTCCCGCAGTTTACGGCTTCCCCGTATGAGGTAAGCACGCAGATCGAGGGGAACCAGGTCCGTTTTGAAGTCAAATCGGATACGGCTGGCACGGATAAGCTGCAGGCGGTCATTACCGGGGATGATCTGCAGGAGCATAAGGTGGATCTCGTTCAGGAAGCGCCGGGAAGCTATACCGGAGAGCTCCCGGTGGACCAGTCCGGTTCGTATCTGATGACGCTGCTCGATGGCAGCGGCAAGCCGGCTGCGCCCGGCACCGGGCTGGTCGTCCCTTACTCCCCGGAATACCGGATTGCTGACAGGAATGCGGATCAGGAGCTTCAGCGGTTGGCTGAGCTGACCGGAGGCCGGATGCTGTCGATGGACCATCCGGAGCAGGTATTTGCCGCCAAAGCGAAGCCGAGCCGCCAGCTCCATGATTGGAGCTATGCGCTGCTGGCGGCGGCCTTGGTGCTGTGGGTGGCGGACATTGCCGTCCGCCGCCTGGCGCTCCCATGGGGCGCCATCGCTGCGCGGGCCGCCGCCATCCTGCGGCGGCGGCAAGCTCCGGCCGGCGGGGCGGAGGCCCTGGACGCCGGCCTGGGCAGGCTGGCGGCGCGCAAGCAGCGCACCGCCGCCTTCTACGGCGGCCGCACCGCCGGGCCGCCGGCACCGGCGCCGCAGGCGCGCGCGGAGCGCGGCGCGGCTGGCGCCAGCGGGCGCAGCCCGCAGGAAGCCGGAGCGGAGCGTCCGGCTTCAGGGGCGTCCCGCCCGGCGGCGGAGGCGAAGCCGCCTCGCGGGGCGCCTGCAGCCCGGCCGCCAGAGGCCGGGCCGGGCAAGGAAGTTGCGGCGCAAAGCCCGCCGCAGCCGGAAGAAGGGCGGTCCGCAGCGATGGACCGCCTGCTGGCCGCCCGTAAGCGGAACCCGCGCTAGGGCGGCCAGCCAAAGACACAGGCGGGTCCAATCCATCTGGAGGACCTGCCCCAAATTTACTCAAACGAAAGAACCCCTTGGAGGCAGGAGGGCTGAAGCCCGCCAGTGAGTGCCATTCCAAAGGGTTCTTTTTCATATGAATTTTCAATTAGCATATGTGTTTCAATGATAACATCTTGCTTAGGAGAACGTCGTTCCCTGCGGATTCCCGCTGGTGGGAAGCTCCCAACTGCACGTCATCGTCAGCACATCCCCGCTCAGCTCGGCTGACAGCCGGCCGCCCATCTTCTCCATCAGGCTGCGGGCGATGGACAGGCCCAGGCCGGTCCCTTTGCCGGAGCGTGTTTGGTCCGCTGTATAGAACCGGTCAAACAGCAGGGAGGGATCGGTACCGACGAGATGCGGGGCATCATTGCGGATGACCAGCACGGCCTCGTTGTTTTGCCGCTTTAGCCCGATCCCGACTTCGCCGCGCGTGTGCTTGATCGTATTGAGCAGCAGGTTTTCGATGACCCGTTTGACGGCGGACTCATCCGCAAACCCGATGATATCCTCCTCAGGAAACTCAAGCAGTGGGGTAATGCCGCAGTCGGTGAACTGGTCGTACAGGCTCATGATCACGTCCTGCAGTACCGGAACGAAACGGATGCGCGCCGGTTTCAGCTCATAATCGGTGGACTCGATCACGGACAGCTCAAAAAAATCGTTCAACAGCGCCTGCAGTCGTTGCGAGCGATGTTTAATAACGCTTAAGTAGGCATGCCTTTCCTCGGGGCTGAGATCGTCGGCCTCCAGCAGTTGGATGTAGCCGAAAATCGACGTCAGCGGCGTGCGGATATCATGGGACATGTTGGCGATCGCCTGCTTCAGCTCATTCTCCGTTCTGCGCCGCAGGGCGCCGCTCTCGATCACCCGGTCCATCAAACGGTTGATTTCAGTCGCAAGCGTTTCGAGATCTTTTTCATAAAAGGACAGATCGGTCTTCTTACCCGATCTACCTTCGTTGTAGCTCTTCAGCTGGACGATCATTCGCCGAAGTTCCCCTCGCATCCGCAGGAGGCGGACGATGAGCAGGGCAATTGCGGCGATGGCGAGAATCGTGAGGTAAATGATCGTTTGTCCGCCTCCTTTGAATAGATTGGTTCAAACCAGGGTTAGTCAAAGTCGAAACAGATCCTCCTCGTCACTTAATCTCCTTCTTCCGGAAGGCCAGAATCCCCAAAGCTCCAAAAATCAGGAACCAGACGACCGGAACAACGGTCATGGCGGTGAGCTGTCCGCTGCTTCGTTCCAGGATCGGTACGTTATTAACCAGCTTGAAGACGGAGTAGTCGTACAGCGTGCCGATGAAGGGAATGTATCCACCGGCTCCGGCGATCAGGGAATCGGCCAGCAGGAACAGGATAAACAAAAATCCGATCGATTTGCCGCTGTCGGTCAGCAGGGTGGAGAACAGGGCGGCGATCGCGGCGTAACCGGCCGCATACAGCACGGTGAGCCCTAGGGCGCGCAGTACGTAAGGCAGCGGTAACGTTTCCGCGTCCCCGTTTGCGATCATCATCACGGCTGTCGACACTACAGGCAGGACGAGCGCAAGCACGGCCGCGCCGGCGGTGAAGACGAGCAGCTTCGCGATGAACAGCCGGATCCGGCTGTTGCCTGAAGATGCCATGCACTTCATGACGCCGGTCGAATATTCGCTGGAAATGAAGAAACCGGCCAGCAGGGCGGCGGAAAATTTCAGCACATAGGCGTTGCCGGCCAGCACATTTTGCATAAACTCCAGGCTCGTGATTTCCGGCTCGCCGGCGGTATGGTCCATGATGACGAGCAAGGGGTACACGATGGCGGCCGCGGCAATGCACAGCAGCAGGGTCCGGAACGAGAGGTCCTTGCGCAGCTTGAACCATTCCGCTTTGATTACGTTGCTCATGGCTGCACACCCCCGATCCGTTTGGCAAAAAACGTCTCCAGATCTTCGCCTTTTGGCATAAACTGCTCAATCTCCAGTCCGGATGCCACGAGTGCGGTCGATACGCGCCCCGGATGCTCCAAGTGATCGTAGAGCTGAATGGACCCGTCCGGCATGACCTCGAATTCCGTGGTGTCCAGACGGTTCTGCAGGACCGATGCCGCTGCGGCGGGGTCGTTGACTTTGATATGAATGAACTGCCGACATTTCTCTTGCAGCTCCTTGGCCGTCAGCTCCTCTAGCAGCACGCCGCGGTGAATGATGCCATAATGGGTGGCCAGCAGATGAAGTTCGCTTAAAATATGGCTGGAGATCAGGATCGTAATTCTTCGTTCCTGGTTCAGCCGTATAAGCAGTTCGCGCATTTCGACGACGCCCATGGGGTCAAGTCCATTGGTGGGCTCGTCCAGAATGAGAAACTCCGGATCACCCAGCAGGGCGATCGCGAGGCCCAACCGCTGCTTCATCCCTAGCGAGAAGTTTTTCGCTTTTTTCCGACCTGTCCCTTCCAGGCCCACCAGTTCGAGCGTTCGCTTTACGCTGTCTTTTCCGGGAATGCCCCGAAGAAGCCGGTTGGCTTCGACGTTCTCCTCCGCCGACATTTGCGGGTAGAGCGCAGGGCTTTCAATAATGGATCCGATCCGTTTGCGCGCTTCGTTCGTTTCCACAGGTCCGCTGTATCCGAACAGCTCCACCGAGCCTTCCGTCGGAAAGGCCAGCCCCGCGGCGATGCGGATAAGCGTGGATTTGCCGGCTCCGTTTTGCCCGATGAATCCGTAAATGGATCCCCGTTTGATCGAGAGATTCACCTTATCCAAAGCGATGCCGTTTTTGAATTTTTTAGTGAGATTCGTGGTGCGAAGAACATATTCGCTCATAGTTTTCTCGTCAGCCTCCCTCCAGTGATAGGCTTCAGTGTATTCCGGAAAGCGTAAGAGAAGTTTAAGGCAATTCTTAAGAAAGGCTTAAGTCGGAGAGCCGTGCTGCGATCGGTACAAGTTCTTTCGAATCCATCCGCGCTTTAAGGCTTCAGCCGGTAACCGATGCCCCAGACGGTTTCGATCCATTCCTCGCCGGGATAAGCCTTGGACAGCTTGCTGCGCAGATTGCTCATGTGCACGTTGACGGTATTGTCATCCCCGAAAAATTCCTCGCCCCAGACGCTCTCATATAAGTTGGATTTGGAAAATACCTTTTTGGGCGACGACATGAGCAGATGAAGGATTTCGTACTCGCGGGCGGTCAGGGAAATAGGCTCGCCGTCGGCATGCACGGTCTTTGCTTCCGGATCGAGCACCAAATTTTTGTGCGTATAGATCACCGGCTTGCCGGTATTAACAGCATGATGGACTCGTCTCAGATGCGAGTCGATGCGTGCAGACACTTCCTCGATGTCGAACGGCTTCGTGATGTAGTCGTCGGCGCCGCCGCGGAGGGCGGCGATTTTTCCGGACTGATCACCTTTGGCGGATATGATTAAAACCGGGGGAGCACCGTGTTCCCGAACTTCGCTCAGTACCTCCTCGCCGGACAGGCCCGGAAGCATCAAATCCAGAAGAACCATATCCCAGGGCTGCTGCTTCAAATATATAAGTGCCTCCGTACCGGAAAAGGCGGGCTGTGCGGTATATCCGCTGCGGCGGACGATGCTGCAGAGCAGGCGGCTGATATCGTTATCATCCTCCACGATCAGAATGTGCGTATTTCCGTTCATTTGACGTTTCACCTCGGTTACATGCAGTTGGATTACGTATTATCATACTTGATGGACCGGGGCAATTCCAACGTTTTTGCTGTTTCAGGGCCGAACAGGGGGGGTCATAGATGGGAGACGCGTCAGCCTGCAAATGCTTGAAACTATTGCCAGACGAAGGGCAGCTATGACCCGGTCCAATCCCGCTCGGCTCTTGGCTTCGTCCGGGATTCATTCCTCCGGCATCCAACATGATTTGCTCCGCATAATGACCATCTTCATGGGGAATGGTGATAAAGGTTATGGAAAAGAAGAATGGCAAGTGTTATAATAAGTCAAAATGAAACATTCAAGCGGATGTTCTTCTAAGCCGCCGGGTTTCTCCGTGCTTTCAAGTGTGCCCGCTTCATGTTAATTTCCCAGAAATACTGAGGAGGATAACCATGACTGACAAGAATCAAGCGATTGACAAGGCCGAGAACGCGACGATCGATAATCTGTCGATTACGACGATTCGTACCCTCGCGATCGATGCGATCGAAAAAGCCAACTCCGGACATCCGGGTATGCCGATGGGCTCTGCGCCAATGGGATACCAGCTGTTCGCGAAAACCATGAACCACAATCCGGAGAATCCGACTTGGATTAACCGCGACCGTTTTGTTCTCTCCGCTGGACACGGCTCCATGCTGCTGTACAGCCTGCTTCACCTGAGCGGATACGATCTTCCAATGGAAGAACTGAAACAATTCCGTCAATGGGGAAGCCTGACTCCAGGTCACCCAGAGTTCGGTCACACCGCTGGCGTTGACGCGACGACAGGTCCTCTTGGACAAGGCGTGGCTATGGCCGTTGGTATGGCACTGGCTGAAGAACAGCTGGCAGCAACTTACAATAAAGACAACTACAAAGTGGTTGACCACTATACGTACGCGATCTGCGGCGACGGCGACCTGATGGAAGGCATTTCACATGAGGCTGCTTCCTTGGCGGGCCATCAACAGCTCGGCAAGCTGATCATGCTGTACGATTCCAATGACATTTCCCTCGACGGTAAACTCAACCTGTCCTTCTCCGAAAACGTGCAGAAGCGTTTCGAAGCCTACGGATGGCAAGTACTGCGCGTTGAAGACGGTAACGATCTTCCGGCAATCGAGAAAGCCATTGCCGAGGCGCAAGCCGATACGAGCAAACCGACGCTGATCGAAGTGAAAACTGTCATCGGTTACGGAAGCCCGAACAAACAAGGTAAAGGCGGCCATGGCGGTACTCACGGATCCCCACTGGGTGCTGATGAAGCCAAGCTGACCAAAGAATTCTACAAATGGGTATACGAAGAAGACTTCTACGTGCCTGAAGAAGTTCGCGCTCATTTTGCGAAAGTGAAAGAGCACGGCGTGAAAGTCAACAAAGAATGGACCGAGCAGTTCGAAGCTTACAAGAAAGCTTATCCTGAACTGGCCGGTCAATTCGAAAAAGCCGTTGCCGGCGAACTTGCCGAAGGTTGGGATAAGGACCTTCCGAAGTATTCCGTGGAAGACAAAGCCGTATCCACACGCGTTGCTTCCGGTAATGCCCTGAACGGTCTTACAGGCGGCGTACCACAGCTGCTGGGCGGATCCGCTGACCTGGAAAGTTCCACGATGACTCACCTGAACAACTTGTCCAACTTCACGCCTGACAGCCGCGAAGGCCGCAACATCTACTTCGGCGTACGCGAATTCGCGATGGCTGCAGTCATGAACGGCGTGACGCTGCATGGCGGACTGAAAGTATTCGGCGGTACGTTCTTCGTATTTACCGACTACCTGCGTCCGGCGGTTCGCCTGGCTTCCATCATGAAGCTGCCTGTCACTTACGTTCTGACTCATGACAGTATTGCGGTTGGTGAAGACGGTCCTACCCATGAACCGATCGAACAGCTTGCATCGCTGCGCATCATTCCTGGATTGACTGTGCTCCGTCCGGCTGACGCCAACGAAACATCGGCTGCCTGGGCTTACACAGTTGAAAATAAAGAAAACCCGGTTGCGCTCGTATTGACGCGCCAAAACCTGCCAATCTTGGCCGCTACAGCAGAGGGCGCACGCGAAGGCATCAAGCGCGGTGCTTATGTGGTAGCCGACGCGAAGAACGGCAAACCTCAAGCGCAAATTATTGCAACGGGTTCCGAAGTACAGCTGGCTGTGAAAGCTGCCGAAGCGTTGTCCAAAGAGGGCATCGAAGTTCGTGTCATCAGCATGCCAAGCTGGGATCTGTTCGAAAAACAAGATCAAGCTTACAAAGATTCCGTCCTGCTGCCTGACGTCAAAGCGCGTCTTGCCATCGAAATGGCTTCTCCATTCGGTTGGGAACGTTATGTCGGCGACAAAGGCGACATTCTCGGCATCTCCATCTTTGGCGCATCCGCTCCTGGCAACCGCGTCATCGAAGAATACGGATTTACGGTGGACAATGTAGTCAGCCGTGTCAAAGCGCTGCTGTAAGGTCTAGCCGTTTAATTCATATTTTGAGTTTAAAAGGAGCAGTGAGCACATGTCGCAGTTCAGCAATGCCACCATCGTCAAAGCAGCCAACGTTTATTATGACGGCCAGGTGACCAGCCGCACCGTCATTCTGGAAGATGGTAGCAAGGTTACGCTCGGAATCATGCTTCCGGGCACGTATGAATTTGGGACGGACGGTCCTGAAATTATGGAAATCCTATCCGGCCACCTGAAGGTCCTTCTTCCCGGTGAAGAATCCTGGCAAGAAATTCAGGGAGCACACACGTTTCACGTGCCTGCCCATTCCAAATTCGCTCTGGAAGTGTTCAGCGTAACCGATTACTGCTGCTCCTATATAGATTGAACTAAAGAAAGTCATATCTCTGGAACGTGAATCCCAAGGAGTAAGAAGTACAAAACTTTAGTTCATTCTATGTACCCGGCGGAGTAACGAAAAAGGGTAAGTCCGTCATCTGGCGGACTTACCCTTTTCTCTCCGGTTAACATCTTTTCTGCATAATTTGGAGCTGTTCCATTCAACCTATGGCTGTATATGGAAGGAGCCTGCCTCTGATTATTGCAGCGGCTTGCCGCCGATCGTCTGTCCGATCCATGCTTCATAGCATTTGACGACAGCGGACAAGTCCTCATCTCCGAAGCCCTGCGTCTGTCCGGCTTGAAACAGGCTTTTCGCCAGGTTCAGCATCGGGGACGGTACGCTGGTGGCATCGGTGAGGGAGGAGGCAAGCTTCAAGTCTTTGAGCATCAGCGCAAGGGAGAACTGGTTGCTGAAGTCGTGATCAATGATTTTGCGGCCTTTCAAATCCGCTGCCTTACTGCCGGCCGAACCGAGCTGCACAAGCTCAAGGAAGCTGTCCGCAGGAATGCCGGATTTGGCGGCGATGGCGAAGCCTTCCGCCAGGGCCAGATTGTTGATTCCGACCATCGTGTTATGGGCGAGCTTGGCAACGGAACCGCTGCCGCTAGGTCCCATATGGATGACCTTCTTGCCTAGCGTATCAAACAGGCCGGATGCGGCTTCCACCACGGAAGCTTCTCCGCCGACCATAAATACGAGCGTGCCGTCGATAGCCGCCGGCTTGCTGCCGGTAACCGGTGCGTCGAGGAAATAGGCTCCGAGCTTGTGAACCTCGGCGGCCAGCTCCTTGACGAGCCCGGGGGAAATGGTGCTGCTGTCAATGACGGTGGTGCCTTGAGCCAGCGTTTTCAGAATGCCGTCCTCGCCGTAAAACACCTCGCGGATGGAATCGTCATTGCTGACCATGGTGATGACCGCATCCTGTCCCGCAGCCGCTTCGGCGGGAGTGGTGGCTTGGGACGCGCCTTCCTGGACAAGCGGTTCGGCCTTGGAAGCCGTGCGGTTATAGACGGTTACCTCGTAACCTTGTTTTAACAGATTGGAAGCCATGGGCGCTCCCATGGTGCCCAGTCCGATGAAGCCTATTTTTTTCATGAGAATCACCTTTTCCTGTGGGATATAAGCATTCATTAAGTTTACCACGAGGCCATGCGACAATCCATGGGGGAAGAAGTGAAATAGTGGGTGGATAAGCTTCATATTGTCCTTGCCAAATGCAGTCAAATTACAGTATCCTATTCTAAAGCTGTTTTTTTCGGAGCGTAAATAGAATAGAGATGAAGCCAAACTAGGAGGTTTACATTAGATATGTCTACCAAATTAAATTTCGATTACAGTAAGGCGCTCTCCTTTATCGGTCAGCACGAAGTGGATTATCTGGCGGAGCCGATCCGACTCGCTCACGAGCAGCTTCATAACAAGACAGGCGTCGGTTCTGACTTCTTGGGATGGATCGATCTTCCTACCCAATACGACAAGGAAGAATTTGCACGCATCCAAAAAGCAGCAGCAAAAATCCAAAGCGATTCTGACGTTCTGATCGTCATCGGAATCGGCGGATCTTACCTCGGCGCACGCGCGGCGATTGAAGCTCTGTCCCATTCCTTCTATAATGTATTACCAAAGGACAAGCGCAAGACGCCTGAGATCTATTTCGCCGGCAACAACATCAGCTCCACTTACGTGGCTCATTTGCTCGATCAGATTGAAGGCAAGGACTTCTCCGTAAACGTCATTTCCAAGTCCGGCACAACGACGGAGCCTGCGATTGCATTCCGCATTTTCAAAGCCGAGCTGGAGAAGAAATACGGCAAAGAAGAAGCCCGCAAGCGCATCTATGCCACAACCGACAAGGAAAGAGGAGCCCTCAAGAAGCTCGCGAATGAAGAAGGTTATGAGTCCTTTATCATTCCGGACGACGTGGGCGGAAGATATTCCGTACTGACTGCGGTTGGCTTGCTGCCAATTGCCACGGCCGGAATCAACATCGAAGAGATGATGCAGGGTGCCGCTGACGCTTCCAAGGAATTCAGCAACCCGAACGTGCAAGAGAACCTCAGCTACCAATACGCTGCCGTGCGCAACGCACTGTACCGCAAAGGCAAAGCCATCGAGATTCTCGTGAACTACGAGCCTTCTCTTCACTTTGTATCCGAGTGGTGGAAACAGCTGTACGGCGAAAGCGAAGGCAAGGACTACAAAGGTATCTATCCGGCATCCGTCGACTTCTCGACCGATCTGCACTCCATGGGACAATTCGTTCAGGAAGGCAGCCGCAACATTTTCGAAACGGTCATTCAGGTAGAGAATGTAGCGAAGCAAATTACGATCGAAAGCGATCCGGACGATTTGGACGGCCTGAACTTCCTGGCTGGCAAAACGATGGATTTCGTCAACAAAAAAGCCTTCCAAGGCACGATGTTGGCACATACAGACGGACAGGTTCCTAACCTGATCGTAACCGTACCGGATATGACTCCGTATTCCTTCGGATATCTGGTGTACTTCTTTGAAAAGGCGTGCGGTATTAGCGGCTATCTGCTTGGCGTCAATCCGTTTGACCAGCCTGGCGTGGAAGCCTATAAGAAGAACATGTTCGCTTTGCTCGGCAAACCGGGCTACGAAGAAGAAAAAGCGGCGCTGGAAGCAAGACTGTCCGAATAAGAATAATATCAGCAACTTTTGAATAGACGTACAAGGCTAGGGAAGCAGTTCACCGGTTAATCAACAGCGGGGGACTGCTTTCTTGGCAAATGAGAAAGGGCATGAACATGATTGATCGCTATCGGACCGTCCGGGGGGCGGGATCCAAGGAAATTGTCATTAAGAAGTCCCGTTTTATCGGCCATGTGAAACCGGTGGACAGCGAGGATGATGCAAACGCTTTTATCGAAGAAATCAAGAAACTGCACTGGAATGCCACGCATAACTGCTCCTCCTACATGATTGGGGAGAGGGATGAAATCCAGAAGCAGTCGGATGACGGAGAGCCGAGCGGAACGGCGGGCAAGCCGATTCTGGAGGTGATCCGCAGCCAAGGTTTGAAAAATGTGGCGATCGTCGTGACCCGATACTTCGGCGGCATCATGCTGGGGGCGGGGGGGCTGATCCGGGCATACACGGACGGAGCCGTGGCGGCGATTGAAGCGGGTGAAGCCGTTACACGCGTGCTGCACCGCGAGGTTTTTGTAGATATCGACTATACCTGGCTGGGGAAGGTCGAGAACGAGCTTCGGGGCCGCGAGGTCCGAATGGGGGAAACGGTGTTTACGGATAAGGTACGGCTGAAGTGCCTGCCGGAAGACCGCGAAGCGGAGTCGTTTATGTCGTGGATGGTGGACTTGACACAGGGGCAATCCCTGATTACGGAGGGCGAAAAGCTTTATTTTATTGAAGGGGAATAAGGTCTATGGCAAGAAGAGCAGTGGAACAGGAGTTGTCGAGGGAGAGGATTCTGGAAGCGGCCAGGCATTTGTTTGTGACCAAAGGATACCGGGCCATTTCTATGCGCAGTATTGGTCAGCATTTAGGTTACAGTCATGGTTCCTTATATTATCATTTCAAGGAAAAGGCAGAATTGTTCTACGCCATCGTGGTTGAGGATTTCAACAATCTCGCTGTACAGCTGAATAAGGTGCTCAAGGTCGCTCCGACCCAGGATTTGACGAAGGTGGAACAGCTTATGCTGGAATTCATTCGTTTCGGCCTGGACCATCCTTATCAGTACGAGATCATGTTCATGATCCGGGACGAAGAACTGCTGTCCTACTGCCGTTCTGAGCAGGGACGCTGCTTCGAATTGTTCGCCTCCATGGTGCGCCGCTACATGAACGAGGAGGAGCACGGCCCCGATCATTGCCGCAATCTTCCGCTAACGTTATTTTTGTCTATGCACGGATTCATATCGTATTACATTCAGGATCGCGTGACTTTTGAGGAGATTAAACCCGCGGCCATTACGCATGTGAAGATATGCTGCCGCAGTCTGCGGTAATTTTTTTAGCTACTTACTTTATAGCGGTGAATTGGTATTGCGCCAACGTATAAATGCTGTGGTGAGTGTGAGCAAAGCTTGAGGATGATAAGGTGAAGGGGAAGGGCATGAAGAAATGCCTCACACCCCGACACCTGTTTTGTCATGCCTGCTTTCGGAGATACGGCGGTTTTCTTACCCCTCCATAATTTTCACATGGTATTGCCTGCGGCGCGGCCCGTCGAACTCGCAAAAATAAATTCCCTGCCAGCGCCCGAGCAGCAGCTCCCCCTCCGTAATGATCACGGTCTGCGAAGGCCCACAGGTGATCGACTTCAAATGGGATGCCGTGTTGCCTTCGGCGTGGCGGTACTTCGGATGCTCCCACGGATACACCTCATCCAAACGCAGCAGCACATCATGCTTGA
Source organism: Paenibacillus sp. XY044 (assembly GCF_002257645.1). Lineage (GTDB taxonomy): Bacteria > Bacillota > Bacilli > Paenibacillales > Paenibacillaceae > Paenibacillus_AQ. Next base: position 233,117 of record NZ_NQMO01000002.1, read on the forward strand.
CGTCCGGATCGGCGTTTTCGTTAATGGCGATGCCGGCGGTCGTGTGCGGACAGTATATCAGCACCGTCCCCTCCTTGACCCTACTCTGATGAACCAGCGAGATAATCTCGCGGGTAATATCCCTCATTTCGTCCCGTGAAGCCGTACTGAATTCTAGGGTATGCAGCATGTAGTCCGTCTCCTTTCCTGGGCTGTTTGCCTAATTTTGGACATGTTATAAGCCTATCATACAGCTGCCGCGCCGCATGCACAATGAACGGCGGGCCTATTCCGCCAATGGATAAAGTTAATCTAGAAGGTAGCTGGAGAGGGAACGGCAATCAGCAGCGTCTCCCCCTCGGCGATATTTTTGTAACTATGCGGCGTTCGGGCATCGTAATAAATGCTGTCGCCTTCTTCGAGCGTGAACCGTTCATTTCCAAGGACGAACTCCAATCGTCCGGTATGGATAAAAAGGAACTCCTCCCCTTCGGGATGGCCAACGCTGACGTCCCCCGATGTTGCGCCTTTTTCGAGAACTCCCCAAATCGGTCCCATCTTGTTGCCGCTTCCGTGACTGAGAGCATATTCTGGAACCCTCGGAATGAACGAGGGGTTTTCGTTCGTTTTTTCTGATGACGATGCTTCGTTTCTCCTCGCCGAACAGATCGGTAAAATTCACGCCCAGAGCGTTAGCTATACGCTTGAGAACGCTTAGGGATGGATTCACCTTGTCGCGTTCGATTTCACTGAGAAAAGACAAAGAGATGGAGGCCATGGTGGAAACCTCTTTGAGTGTCAATTTTTGTTTTTTTCTCGTATTTCGAATGGTATCGCCGATTAAATTCATCAGAATTCCTCCTCACCGAAAATTTCGCTGTGAACGTAATTTTTATGTGTATCATATCGGATATTTGCAGTGGTATCAAGCACTTTGATGCAGAGGGAATTACGCTGTAAAACCGTTGAATTATCAGGGTTTAAGAACTACTATTATATCAGGGTTGATGTGCAGCCTCATACCCGGGTATTTATGCATTTCTTCAACCATTTCCATATGAGCGAAATTTTTGGGATGGTTTCAGGTCCCATTATAAATACGATAGTTGTCCCAAACGATCTACGATTCAGAAAGAAAACCGGAGGATTTCAAATGAACAAAGTCTATAAAGTAGGCGACGCGACCGTAACCCGTGTCACGGAAATGACACTGAGCGGCGTCCCGCCGGAAATTTATTTTGCAGGCTCGTGGGACCCGGAGTTCTTGGAAAAGAATCGGGATACCCTGCCAGCCGGTCTAATCGACGGCGATTCTCAGCTTGTCGTTAGTATTGGAACTTGGGTCGTGAAGACGCCGGACCATACGATCCTTATTGATACAGCAACGGGAAATGATAAAAGTCTTCCGTATAATCCGGAATTGTCCAATCTAAAGCTGCCCTATCTCGAACGTCTCCTGGAGGCGGGGGTTACGCCGGAGGATGTGGACTATGTTCTGTTGACGCATTTGCATGTGGATCATGTCGGCTGGAATACAAGGCTAGCAGACGGTAAATGGGTACCGACGTTTCCGAACGCTACCTATGTATTTCCGCTTGCGGAACAACAATATTACTCCAGCCCGGCCAGCCATAATAAAGAAAACGAACCTAACTTTAACGCATACGAAGAGAGCGTTCTGCCTGTTGTCGAAGCTGGAATGATAAAGACGATCCCTCCCGAGGGGGGAGAGTTCCTCGACTTGTTCAAATTTATTCCGACTCCCGGCCATAGCATCGGTCAAATGTCGATCAGCCTCGCGTCTGGCGGAGAAGAAGCTTTGTTCGGCGCTGACGTGATGCACCATCCGTTTCAGGTATACCATCCCGAGTGGAATTCCATGTATTGCGAATTCACGGAACAAGCAGGCGTCTCCCGACGTTGGGTGCTAGATTATGTCGCGGATCGGCCCATCATTTATTTCAGTACCCATTTTCCGGGGAGTTCTGCGGGGTATGTGACTCGTGACGGCAACGGATTCAAATGGGAATTCATCTAATAAACGATCCTAATCACATTGAAAGGTGCTGACAACATGACGACAAACGATTTTAAGCACGATACACCGATTTTGACCGAAGACCACCGTATCCCCAGCGATACGTCCGGAATCGAACTATATGTACGCAACAAACGTCCGGCTTCCATGAACACGTTCACGAACGAGAAAACGATTGTCATGGTTCACGGTGCCACATATCCGATCGGCAGTTTGTATGACGTTGAATTGGATGGCTTCACATTCTTGGACTACTTGGCCAGCCATGGTTACGACGTGTATGCCGTAGATGTACGCGGCTACGGGGGGTCGACAAGACCCCCTGAGATGGAGCAGCCCGCTGACTCCAACCCTCCGCTGGTTCGCACGGAAACGGGAGTTCGCGACTTAGGCTCGGCGGTAGACTTCGTTTTAAAACATCGAAATTTATCGAAGGTCAACATTTTGGGAATGTCCTGGGGCGGAACGGTCGCCGGGGCTTATACGAGCCGGAACAACGAAAAAGTAAATAAGCTTATTCTTGTTGCGCCTCAGTGGCTGAGCACAAAACCGGTCCCTATCGATACCGGGGGTGCACTCGGCTCCTATCGCCTCGTTCCGGTCGGAAGCACGAAGGAACGCTGGCTAAGCGCCGCCCCTGAAGATAAACGCGGCGATCTGATTCCGGAAGGCTGGTTCGAACAATGGACCGAAGCGACGTTAGCTTCCGATCCGGGAAGCCACTGCGCCCATCCGGGACATATTCGGGCGACCAATGGGCCGATTCTGGACATCCGTGAATACTGGACGGCGAACAGAGCTTTTTATGAGCCCAAGGAGATCACGGTGCCTGTCCTTCTTGTTCACGCGGAATGGGACATCGATGTGCCTCTTGAATTGGCGCAAAACTTCTTCACGTCACTGACCGGCGCCGTTTATCGCCGCTGGGTAGAGATTGGGGAAGGGACGCATATGGTGCTGCTGGAGAAAAACAGGATGCAGGCTTTTCAAGCGATCCGCGGCTTCCTGGAAGAATCGTACATCCCGGCGAAATAACCCGGGTGCAGTGCCCAACATTTCATATGCCTAAAACGAGGCCTGCGGCATGCTGCCGCAGGCTTTTTTCGTACCCACACTTTTGAAAGAAGGCGAATCGTTTGCGGTCCTATCTGCTTCTCTTATTTTGCGCATCCCTTTACGGTAGCAACTTCGTGCTGGGCTCGCTTTTGCTGCAAGCATTTCCTGCGCTGCATCTATCGGCCTATCGGCTTGCCGTCTCCTCGGTGTTCCTGCTCATTTATTTGATAGGGACCCGCCGATGGGTCCGGGTTACGCTGCGGGATGCCGTGTACTTCATACCGTATGCTCTAGTGGGGATGCTGCTGCATCAAGTTTCCTTCTTTACGGGGCTGCGCACGGTCGATGCGACGACGGCATCATTGATATTATCGTTATCACCTATTTGTACTGCGCTGTTTGCTCGCCTGTTTCTGAAGGAATCGTTTACGCTTCGGATGACGATCGGATCGGTCGTCGCCTTTGCCGGTGTCGTTTTTATTGTAGCGAATGGCGCAGGTTTCATGCTTCGCATCTCGTCCGGCATTGGATGGATGCTGATTTGCATGCTGGCATTTTCAGGGTCTGTCATTCTCATGAAAAAGCTGACTGAGCGCGTCGAACCGCTTGTGGCAACGGCTTACTCTACGATGCTGGGTTGTATTGCGGTACTTCCAGTATCGATCTGGAGCGAACCGCATGCTGAAATTCGCCCACACTATGGGTGGTGGCTTGCCTTAATTGGATCCGCGCTGCTTATCCAAGGATTATGCGCCGTCGTCTGGAACGCTCAAATTCGCAAGGTAGGCGCCGCGACGGCGTCCCTGTTTCTGAATTTGCAGCCATTCGTTGCAATGGTATCGGGCTATTTCATCCTAGGTACGCCGATTACCTATATGCAAGTTGCGGGTTCGTTACTGATTATTTGCGGCGTCATCCTGGCGACCTTCCAACGACGCTCGAAAGGAAATGCGCATGCCGATCAACTCCATATGTCCGTGGTGAAGCGATAACAGAGTGGAATGCTGGGAATTTCATCACAAACGGCCTCGATCAGGCAATGGATCATAACGGTTAGACCCTGACTTTGCCCCGAAACAGGTGGCATATTCCGGACTGAAAAATGCAGGGCCTGCACTCGTGCAGGCTCTTTTCTTCGCGGCGTAAACGGAGACTGGAAATAAATCTATTTTTGTATTGACGGTGTGAGACAGTTTTTGGTAAAGTACTGATAAGCAAAATCCAAGTAGTCAAATAGGAATAATTTAATCTTTGATGGAAATCATCAATCGTCAAGCGCCGACCGGGCCGATTCCCGGAGGCAGGGAGGGGTCAAGTGAATACACTGCTGCGACATAAAGGCTGGACTTGGGGTTTTCGAAGCACCGTTCTTCTTTATTTTGTACTGCTGGTCGTGCTCCCTTTGCTGGGAGTGTATTATCATTCGTTCTCGCTGGGATGGAGCGCTTTTGCGGAAAGCGTGAAAGACCCGATCGCGTGGAAATCCGTGCTCCTTACGCTGAAATTGGCCCTCGTGGCCACGATGATTAACGTTCTGATCGGTACGATGATCGGCTGGGTGATCGTCCGCTACCGTTTTCCGGGCAGATCGCTCCTGAACAGTCTGGTGGATCTCCCTTTTGCCCTGCCGACCGCAGTCGGGGGCCTTATGATTCTGCTTTTACTCGGACCGGGAAGCCTGATCGGCGGAGCTGCCGAAGCGCTCGGCTTCGAAATCGTGTTCCATCAGCCGGCGATCATCATCGCCATGGTATTCGTCACGTTTCCTTTCGTCATCCGTGCGGTTCAGCCGCTGCTGGAGGAGATCGATCCTTCCGAGGAGGAGGCGGCGCGGACGCTGGGGGCGTCGGGGAGCAAAATCTTTTTCAAAGTCGTGCTGCCGTCCATGCTGCCGGGTATGCTCAGCGGGGGGATGCTGGCCTTCTCCCGGGCGCTGGCGGAGTTTGGGGCCGTCGTGCTCGTTGCCGGCAACATTCCGGGCCGAACGCTGATCGCTTCCGTGTTTATTTACGGGGAGGTTGAGAGCGACAATACCGCCGGGGCCGCTGCCGTGTCGATTCTGCTGCTAACGCTGTCCTTTGTCATACTCTGGGTCGTGAATTTTGTGCAGACGAAGGGGAAGAGAGCATGAAGAAACTGTGGATTACGCTGACATACCTAGTCTTTTTCCTGCTGCTAATCGCTCCCCTCGGCAAAATGGTCATGGGCGCCTTTGAAGATGGGCTGGGCGGTCTGGGTGATGCCCTGGCAAGGCCTGAGGCGCTGCACGCCCTGATGATGACCGGGCTGATCGTCGTCACCGTGACGGTGCTGAACACGCTGCTCGGCATGATGATGGCCATCTATCTCGTTCGCGGCAGCTGGATGAGCGGCGGGCTTCGGCGCTTTCTGAACAGCATCGTCGACCTGCCGTATGCAGTATCCCCCGTCATTGGGGGGCTGATGATCGTGCTCCTGCTGGGGCCGGGAAGCGCAGTGGGGGCTTTTTTCGAGGATATCGGCTTTAAAATCGTGTACGCCTTTCCGGGAATGGTCATTGCCACACTGTTCGTTACTTTTCCGCTCATGGTGCGAGAGGTGATGCCGGTGCTGCAGGAGATCGGGGCTCAGCAGGAAGAAGCGGCCTCGACGCTGGGGGCCTACGGCTGGACGACCTTCTGGAAGGTAACCTGGCCGTCGATCCGCTGGGCGGTCATATACGGCATCGTGCTGACGGTGGCTCGCTCCCTGGGCGAGTTCGGGGCGGTGCTTGTCGTGTCGGGTAATATCATAAACAGGACCCAAACGGCGACAACGCTGGTGTACCAGGACGTCGAAAATTTCAACGTCATTTCGGCCAACAGCGTTGCGCTGGTTCTGGCTGCTTTTTCGGTAAGTCTGCTCCTCCTGATGGAATGGGCCAAAAAAAGAAGGGAAGTGCGCTGATATGCATGTGGAAGTTCGCGGATTGAACAAGCATTTTGGTGATTTTCATGCCGTAAAGGATGTGCATTTTGGAATTGAAAAGGGCCACCTGATCGGTCTGCTCGGACCGAGCGGCGGCGGCAAAACGTCGATTCTGCGGATGCTTGCAGGGCTGGAGACGCCGGACAGCGGGGAAATCCGCTTCCACGGAGAGCTGGTCAACGCGCTTCCGCCGCAGGAGCGGGGCATCGGATTTGTGTTCCAGAACTACGCGCTGTTCAAGCACATGACGGTGTTCGACAATATCGCGTTCGGCCTGAAAGTGAAGAAGACGCCGAAGTCGCAGATCAAGGACCGGGTCATGGAGCTTGTCGAGCTGACCGGGCTGGCGGGCTTTGAGAAGCGCTATCCGCAGCAGCTCTCAGGCGGGCAGCGTCAGCGGGTCGCCTTTGCCCGGGCGCTGGCCCCGGAGCCGCAGCTGCTGCTGCTGGATGAGCCGTTTGCGGCGATCGACGCCAAGATCCGGCAGGAGCTCCGCTCCTGGCTGAGAGAGCTGATCGAGCGGGTGGGCATCACGTCGATCTTCGTGACGCATGACCAGGACGAGGCGATCGAGGTAGCTGATGAAATCATGATCATTAACCAGGGACGCCTGGAGCAGAAGGGTACCCCGTGGGATATTTACAAGGAGCCGAAGACGCCGTTCGTCGCGACCTTTATCGGGGAGTCCACCGTGGTGGAAAATGCCCGCGAACTGAAAGGCTTCGAGGAAGCTGCCGAGGGCAGCGGCACCCGGGCGCTTATCCGGCCGGAGTACATCGAAGTCGGCGAACCCGACGAATTCCGGGTGCTGTCCGCGACGGAGGAAGGCATCGTGCGTCACCTGCATTTCCGCGGCAGCGAGTGGATGGTGGAAGTCGAAGTCGGCAGCCACAAGCTGATGACGTACCGCTCGCTGGAGAAGGATACGCTGCAGCCGGGTCAGCCGGTACGGGTGCTGGTGCACCGCGCTTACCTGTTTAACGACGAGCGCAGCTGGATCGAAGAGAACCAGCTCAAGGTCGACCCGATGCCGGTCATTATTTAGTGGGATCAGATACTTAACACGGATACGCTCCTCATGAGGAGATGACATAGAAAAGCCTTAGGGTTGACTCAATCCTGTAAATGCGGTCCTGTTCTTGTGAAATTGGCTGGGTTGAGCCCGATAGATCCGTTCTCGTTTTTAATGAAAATGATCGCTGAGACACCTCTTGGAAGATAACCAATATTACGACTCCAGCCTGCCCTCCGGCAGGCTGATGCGGCAAACGCGGCAAGTTTCAGCCTAAAGGAGTGGCAGACGATGCGAAAGCAGACGATGCAAAATAACGATAGAAAGCCAGCACTCCGCCCGGGTCTTCTCGGCGCTCTGCTGCTGGCCTGCATTCTCGCCTTTACCGGCTGCAGCAAGGATGCTCCGGTGAACGGCACCGTATCGGCAGCGGGCGGCGACGTCACCCTGGTGATCGGCGCGTACAGCGTGGCGAAGGATGCGGTGGCCGACATCCTGCCGAAGTTTCAGCAGGAGTGGAAGGAGAAGACCGGGCAGACGGTCAAGTTCCAGGAGTCTTATGAGGCGTCGGGGACCCAGGCGCGGGCGATTGCCGGTGGCTTTGAGGCCGACGTCACGCTGCTCGCGATGGAGGGAGACGTCGATAAGCTCGTCAGCGCGGGCCTCGTCGACAAGGACTGGAAGACGAAAAATCCGGACCAAGGCATGGTCACCCGGTCGATCGTCGTGCTGGGCACGCGGGAAGGGAACCCGCTGGGGATCAAGGATTTTCAGGACCTGACCAAGCCGGGGGTCAAAGTGCTGTACCCCAACCCGAAAACTTCGGGCGGGGCGCAGTGGGACATCAACGCGATTTACGGAGCGGGCCTAAAGGCTTCGGAGCAGCAAGGACACAAGGATCCGGCCGCGGCCAAAGCCTTCCTGGAGCAGGTCCACAAGAATGTGGAGTCGCTCGATAAGAGCGGCCGGGCGTCCATGGCGGCGTTCGAGTATGGCGTGGGCGACGTTATCGTCACGTACGAGAATGAGCTGCTGGCGCGCATCCAGCAGGGCGTCAAATACGACGTTGTCATTCCAGGGAACACGATCCTGATCGAGAATCCGGCGGCCGTCGTGGACGCTTTTGCCAAGAAGCACGGCACCACCAAGGTGGCCGAGGCGTTCGTGAAGTACCTGTGGAGCAAGGAAGCGCAGGAAATCTTCGCACAGCACGGCTTCCGCCCCGTCGACGACGAGGTGCTCAAGGTCAACGCGGCCAAGTACCCCGTGCCGAAAGGGCTGTTCGATATTAACTATCTCGGCGGCTGGAATGAGGTGCGTAACACGCTCTACTCCAAGCGGGGCGTGTGGTACCAAGTGCTGGCGGGGCTGTGAGTCGCAGGATTCATTTTTTGTAGATAGAGAAAAACAGTAGATATGAAAAGGTATGGATTCGAGTTTGTTATCTGTTACGGTATGTTATTAGATATACAGCGGCATTGGATAGGCACGGTGTAAGATAGGCGTGGAGCAGAGCATGGGTTTAAGCAGGTGACGCCGGAGGCGGGGCCTGCTTTTTTGTACTTATTGAATGGAGTAGGAGAAAACCCACTAAACATGTGCATCCTTCACCAACACATGCTAACCCTACAGGTGCGCTGAAATCGAACGGCCGGAGAAGCAGTAAAAGAGAGGTTTGGCGGCAAGAAAGGCCAGCAGGTGGACGAACGTACGCCTCCACCCAACAAAAAATGCCCGGCATCAGCCGGGCATTTCGACATTCATCTCTTGCTGGTGCCTGCGGTTCAGCGAAGGCAGGACAACGAGATAGTAGACGCTGACGATGAAGATGCTGGCCGCCAGGATCCAGTACAGCGCAGTGACGGATACCAAGCCGGGGAAGGCGACGGCCAGAAATCCGAGCGCGATCGCCTGGCCGGTCGTGTTGAGCGGCTCGATCCAGGCGCTGACACGACCCATGCTTTGGGGCTCGACGAGCTCCGGCAGCCATCCGCCAAGCACGACGTTGATCGGTGCGAGGATCACGCCGAGCAGCACCATCGTGCCCAGGTACAGCTGGATGTTGTGGAATCCGCCGGCAACCAGCGTTATGATGCCGATGAGGAACAGTCCGGTGATCAGCACGCCGACTTTGCCGATTTTTTTGATGAGCAGGGTGCTAAGTGCGCTGCCCACAAGGTAACCGATCCCGAGGAACACCATCACCAGCGGTGTGTACACCTCGTAGTGCTCCGGGCTGAGCTTGTATTTCATCGTAAAGAGGGGCAGGATCGAAAACACGCCGTTAACGATGCCGAAGAAGAAAAAGCCGAGAATAATCGCCAGCAGCAGGCGCGAACGGACGATGTATTTAAAGCCCATGCCGAAGTCGGAGGTGATGCTTTTCAGATTCAGGTCTTTCAAACGTACTTTGCCGTTGGGCTGGGAGACATGCTGCGGGAAATGGCATGACATGAGAAGCAGGGCGGAGATGATAAAGCTGGCCATGTCGATCAGAATGGCACCTTCAATGCCTAGGAAATAATAAGCGGCCGATCCGAGGCTCATGCCGAACAGCATGAATACGCCCGAGATGGACATGTTCAGACTGGAGGCCTGAACGTACTGTTCGGGTTTCATTACCCCCTGGAGCAGACTCATTTCGGCGGGCCCAAAAAACTTCGAGATGGCGCTGCGCAGGAAAAGAAGGGCAAATGCGCCTACAATCCAGTTTTCATGTACCGCCAGCAGCAGGACGATAGACAGGCCCGCGCGAATCCAGTCGCTGTTGACGGCGATGCGCTTGCGGTCCAGTCTGTCGGCAAGCACGCCGACGAACAGAAACACGACGAGCGTCGGCAGAGAATACATCAGCTCGGCTAACGTTGCGTAAGCGGGCTGATTGCTGAAGCGGTCGACAAGATAAAAGGCGAAAGCCATGCTGCCGACCATCGACCCAAGCTGGGACGCGAAGTTGGCCAAAAACATTTTGACAAATGTGGCATTGCGGAAAAGCTCCATGCAGGTGACCTCGTTTCTTCTCGAATTTTTCGGTACAACGATTGCGAACTTGGAATGATTTGAAGGACTCCACCTGGGCACTTGTATCATGCGGTTCATCCGATCATCCTGTCCGGCCTGTGCCGGTCAGGGGGCAGTTAAAAAGGCGGTGCTTGATGCGTCCGTTCGTGGTTCGCAGCTTTGATCTCAGTGTATTCGAATAAGCGGCCGGCCAAAATCGTCGCTGGTATGATTTTGAAGTCGGTCTCTGGACCGAGAACCCTCTGAAAAGCGAATATGGTATCATATATAGATTGAACTCAAGTTTCGAATTGAACCCCCTGTTGTAACAGCTTATCCAAGCCCTTCAACATGAATTTCTTGAGTTCATTCTATATAGCTGTAACGAACCAGGAATATAACCACCACCACACATACATAGGGGAAAAATAAGGAGATGACCGACGGAATGGACGCATTGATCTTTTTGGGAACCGGGGACGCGATGGGGGTGCCGCGCGTGTACTGCAGCTGCGAGGTGTGTGATGAGGCCCGGACCACGGGGATAAACCGCCGCTTACGTTCTTCCGTGCTCGTTCAGGGGCAGGGGGAAGACGACAGCTTCCTCATCGATTGCGGGCCGGATTGGCGCAGCCAGATGGAGGCGATCGGGCAGCGGGCGACAGCGCGGATGCTGGTGACCCATGCGCATTTTGACCATATCGGCGGGCTGCCGGAATGGGCGGATGAATGCCGCTGGCGGCAGGCAAGAGGGGAGCTGTACGCCCCGCAGGAAGTGCTGGACCAAATTCAGCGGCAGTTTCCGTGGATCCACCGGCAGCTTCTAATGATTCCTGCTGATGATGGAATCGAGCTTGGCGGCTGGCACATCAGCACATGGAAGGTGACGCACGGCGCGAACGGTTATGCCTATGCATACCGGCTGGAGAAGCCAAGCTTCCGCTGGGGATACTGCTCGGACTCGATCGGTCTGAACGAGGAAGAGAAAAGACCGCTGCACGGCCTGGATCTGCTGGTGCTCGGGACGAGTTTTTTCCATGAGACGGCGCCTTATCACACCCGGTCCGTGTACGATATGAAGGAAGCGGAAGAGCTGCTGCATGAAGTGAAGCCGCTGAGAACGGTCTACACGCATATGTCGCATGATATCGACCTGAACCGGTCTTATCCGCTTCCTCCGCAGGTGACGCTTGCAGTGGCCGGAATGAAGGTTGAGCTGGGCTGACCGTTACAGGAAAAAAGGGAGGTTGGTATCCATGGCAAACGTCGGCGGATGGAATGGCAGAGCATTAAACGGCCGTGGACCCGGCGGTTTATTTCCCGAAAAGTTGATGCTTGCGGACTGCCGTCCGGAGGTCAGCGCTTACTATTTTAAAGAGTGGAATGGTTTTGACATGGCCCTGCATACTCACGATTCTTCTGAAATCATGTATGTCATTGAGGGGAACTGCATGGTCGGAGTAAAGCCGTATGGCGAAAATGAGTCGGTCGTGCATTTGACCAAGGGTGGCTTTATCCTGCTGGACGGAACCGTTCCCCATCGCCTGCTGGTGACGGGGCGCTGTCGCATGCTCAACATCGAATTTCGTTTTGTCGAGCGGGAAGGGGTGCTGCCGTCGACGAAGCAGCTGGCTGAGGGAGAGGATGCGCTGGCGGCGCTGTTCCGCAACCCGGCCCCCTATGTGGTTCTGAGGGAATTTGATGACGTGCATCAGCTGCTGAAAAATCTTGTTCTTGAGCTGGACGCTGCCGAATCCGGACAGGAGCTGATGCCGCAGTTGATGCTTGCCGAGCTGTTGATCCGGATTGCCCGGCTGCATCAGGAATACGTGGAGGCCGGCCCCGATACGCAGAGCATGTATGTCCGGCAGTGCATCGAGTACCTGTATCAAAATTATGACCGCAGCATTCAGGTAAAAGACGCCGCCGAGCATGTCCGGCTTCATCCCGGGTATTTACAGCGGGTATTTAAGCAGAAGACGGGAATGTCGATCATGGAATATTTGAATGCCTACCGGATGGACAAAACGGCGATGCTCCTGCGGCAGACGGAAATTCCGGTGGCGGATATCGCGGATTATGTGGGGATCGGCAGCCGCCAGTATCTGCATCTCATGTTCAAAAAGCATACCGGTCAGACGCCGGTCGAGTACCGGAAGGCTTCCCGGATCGCAGGGTACGTGGATTCCAGGGACGCGTATGATCCAAATCTAAAAAGTGAGAATTGTTGACACTTTTCCGGCAAAGAGGTCATGAATTTGATAACGTTTTCCCAAGAAGGGTTGCTACAATACCTGTATCAGGGTGAACCTGGCGACTATTGTTGAGGGAGGCGGTTTTTGCCGTGTCATTTAAAATTGCTTTTATCGGGGCGGGAAGCATTGGCTTTACCCGCGGACTGCTGCGCGACCTGTTGTCCGTTCCGGAATTTCATAACGTGGAAGTTGCTTTTACGGACATCAATCCACACAACCTGGACATGGTGACCGAGCTGTGCCAGCGGGACATTCGGGAGAACGGACTGGACATCAAGATTCACGCGACGACGAACCGCCGCGAGGCGCTGAAGGATGCCAAATACGTCATCTGCACGATCCGCGTGGGCGGCTTGGAGGCTTTCGCGACGGATGTGGACATTCCGCTGAAATACGGCGTCGATCAATGCGTGGGCGACACGCTGTGCGCAGGCGGCATTATGTACGGTCAGCGCGGTATCGCCGAGATGCTGAGCATCTGCAAGGACATCCGCGAAATGGCATCCAAGGACGTGCTGCTGCTGAACTACGCCAATCCGATGGCGATGCTCACGTGGGCCTGCAACAAGTACGGCGGGGTTCGCACGGTCGGACTGTGCCATGGGGTGCAGGGCGGGCACTGGCAGATCGCTGAAGCTTTTGGCCTCAAGCAGGAAGAAGTGGATATCATCTGCGCGGGCATCAACCATCAGACGTGGTATGTCCAGATCCGCCATAACGGAGAGGACCTGACCGGCAAGCTGCTGGAAGCATTCGAGAAGCATCCGGATTTCAGCCGGACGGAAAAGGTGCGGATCGACATGCTGCGCCGCTTCGGCTATTACAGTACGGAATCGAACGGCCATCTCAGCGAGTACGTGCCGTGGTACCGCAAGCGGGCGGACGAAATCAACGACTGGATCGACCTCGGCAGCTGGATTAACGGGGAGACCGGGGGATACCTTCGTGTCTGCACGGAAGGGCGCAACTGGTTTGAGACCGATTTTCCCAACTGGATGAAGGATAAGCCGTTCGAATACAAGCAGGACCAGCGCAGCCATGAACACGGCTCTTACATTATCGAAGGTCTGGAAACGGGACGGGTGTACCGGGGACATTTCAATGTGGTCAACAACGGGGTGATCACCAACCTGCCGGATGACGCGATCATCGAGGCTCCGGGATACGTCGACCGCAACGGCATCTCCATGCCGGTGGTTGGAGATTTGCCGCTCGGACCGGCAGCGGTTTGCAATGTGAGCATTTCCGTGCAGCGGCTGGCGGTGGAAGCGGCAGTTCATGGCGACGACAAGCTGCTTCGCCAGGCGTTCATGATGGACCCGCTGGTCGGCGCGGTGTGCAATCCGAAGGAGATTTGGCAGATGGTCGACGAAATGCTCGTTGCGCAGGAGAAGTGGCTCCCGCAATACGGGGATGCCATCGCCGAGGCATCTGTACGATTGGCTTCCGGCAACCTGATTCCGACCCGGGAAGGCTACCGCGGCGCGGCACGACTCAAGGTAAAGACGGTGGAGGAAATGCAGCAGGACCGGGAAGCCGCGAACAAAAACGCCAGCGAATCGGATAAAGGCAAGGACCGGGCCAAAACGGTTCAGTAACAGGTAACAACCGGTAAAATCAGCCGGAAAACAAAAAGACAGCTCGCGAACAAGGATCGTTGATCCTGATTCGCGGCTGTCTTTTTTAGATATGGCGTATCGCTGAATATTCAGCCGGATTATACGTTTAGCACGAACTTCTCAATCGCAGCCTTAACGCCTTCGTCGTTGTTGCTCAACGTTACGTAATTCGCAATGTCCTTCAGCGCCTGGATGGCGTTGCCCATCGCAATGCCCATTCCTGCCGCTTCCAGCATCTCATGGTCGTTCCAGGAATCGCCGATGGCGATCGTTTCGGACATGTCGCAGCCGAAGTGGTCGGCGAGGAAGGTGAGGGCATGGCCCTTAGTGCCTTCGCGGTGCATAATTTCGAGGAAGTGCGGCTTCGATTTGGTGATGTGCACTTCGTCTCCCAGCAGGTCGCGCAGAATCGGGATCAGCTGATCCAAGTAGGCCGGATCGTCGATAATGAGCATTTTTGGCGTCTTCTGGGCGATCAGCTTTTCAAAATCCGGTTCGATATAGTAAGGGGTGCGGTTCAGCTCACTGTAATCCTTCAGCTTTTGGTTTTCTTCACGGGCGTACAGCTTGTCGTCGATATAGACCTGCAGGTGAAGGTCATGCTCAATGCAGTATTGGAACAGCTTGTAGCCTGCATCCTTCGGCACATAGCGCTCGTAGAGCACTTTTTCGTCCATCAGGTTTTTGACGAGCGCCCCTTGGTACGTAATGATCGGTACGTTCAGCCCGGTTTGACGGGCAATGGCTTGGGCGGAGGCATAGGCCCGGCCCGTGGCCAGCGTGACGACTACGTCTTTGGCGACCGCCTGCTCCAGCGCCTGCTGGGTGCCCGGGGTCACCTCTTTATCGTCGTTAATCAGAGTATCGTCGATGTCGATCGCGATCAATTTGTACATGGTTCTCTCTCCTTTGTTCATGTCCGAACCCTTCGCCGGGAAAGGCGTTGAACGGCTCGTCCATGTTCTCTCTATCGCAGGAAGGGCATCTCTCTAAACTCTCCTGCACAGTATGGCTTATTTCTAGATAATAGAATCTATCGTTTTCAGCGAAGCTGAAGCATTCTATTATCGCAAGAAAAGTTTCCGCTAAGCGCGGTCTGTCTTCTGTGGATTACTTCGATCATACTTTTCTTATTGTACCTCACGCGGGGCAGATTTCAATTCCGCGAGGATCATTCCGGCAAAAATACAAATACATCCCAGCCCCGCCGCAGCGCCCAGCACCTCTCCGCCGAAGGTGACGCCCGTCAGTGCGGCAAAGACCGGTTCCATGGCGAAAATGACGGCCACCCGCGACGGGTTCGTATATTTCTGGCATACGGTCTGGATCCAAAAGGCAAATGCGCTGGTCGGTCCGATGGACACTAGGAGCGCCCAGATCACTTCCGGCTTCAGCAGATGATCTGTCACCTGCCCCAGCGGGCCCACATCCTCAAACAGCAGCGAAGAGAGGAGGCTGAGCAGTCCGACGACCGCCATCTGCATCGCAGCCAGGGGCAGCGCGGAATAACGGGGCGCGAACACGCCCGTATACGCCACATGCAGAGCAAACGCCACCGCGCACAAAAAGATGAGAAAGTCTCCTTTGTTCAGCGTAAGGGAGGTGCCGGCGAAGGCCAGCAGGTACAGTCCGGCGGCGGCCAGCAGCGCGCTGATCCACGTATAGCGGGAAATGGGGGTTTTCAGCAGCAGAAGCGCCAGAAACGGAACAAATACGACGGACAAGCCGGTGATAAAACCGGCGTTCGAAGTGGTCGTGTACAGCAGTCCCACGGTTTGGAAGGCATAACCCAGAAACAAAAAAAGGCCCAGCAGGCACGAATGGAGCAGCATCCTGCCGGAAATGTCCCGCCACTGGCTGCGGTAGAAGATCGTAATGATCAGGGCCAGCAGCACGGCCGCACCCAAGAAGCGGATGCCGTTGAAGGCCAGCGGAGGCAGGACCCGGACCGCATGCTGCACGATCAAAAAGGTACATCCCCACATCATCGCCACGATGAGCAGGCTGAGGTCGGCAATACGGGAGCGGTTCAATGAAGTCATTCCTTTCACGGTTCGTACGATCGGCCTGTGCATAACAGGCAAGCGACCAAATTGTAACGTAAAATAGGAGGGAGGACAAGGATCAAAAGGAGCACAAGGGCGGGTTCAGGCATGACGGAGCCTGGGAAACCTGCTATAATGTGGGTGGAAACGGAGATGATACGATGGCCAAGAAGAACCGAAACCAAGCCCCGAGCAAGCCACAGGTCTCGGACAAACCGGCGACGCTGAAGGATCTCCTGAGCAGCGAGGTGCTGGATAAGCTGAAGCAGCAGTCCAGTGAGCTGAAGGCGGAGCAGCAGAAGCAGAAAGAAGAGCAGGAGAAACAAGCGGCCGAAGCGCGCAAAGCGGAACAGAAGCGCCTGGAGAACAATTTTGAACATCTGCTGGAGAACAGCAGCATGGACTGGCGTAAATATAAATAAGAAAATGATATCTTAGGAGAAAAGCTGCCGTTGCCGGCAGCTTTTTGTGTGCTTATTTTTCACCGTCCATTCCCAGCTTTTTTTCAAATAGGATGTAGTCCTGTCCGGGACCGGCATAATCTTTGGCTGTCGTCAGATTAAAGCCCATGCGGGCATGAAACTTCATCGAAGTTTCGTTCACGGTCGAGGTAATGCAGCGCACCGTATCGCAGCCGAGCTGAAGGACTTTTCCGAAAAAAAGCTCGTATAGCGTCCGGGCCGTGCCCTGCTTGCGGTAATCCGGATGGACGCCGACAAAATGGATATACGCTTCATTCGGATGCGTCTGGGACTGGAAACCGATCAGGAAGGCGACAAGCTCTCCATTCACTTTCTCTTCCATCACAAAGCTAGTCTTTTGAAAATGTTCGAAAAACAGCTTCGGCAGCAGATGCGTCATTTGGCGTCCGCCCCACCAGTCATTGACGACCGGGATCACGCGGTCATAGTCGGTCTCATGGATCGGTCTGATTTGCATAAGAATACCTTACCTCCGTTCATTCTATCCGTCTGAGCTGAGCGGATCATCACCCGCCTGCAGGCTTTTGCAGCCGATTATACCATACGATGGGGAGGCTCAAGCGACAAAAAAGAGAGGTCCATCGATATCATGGTACCTCTCTTTGCTGTATGTCACGTTGTCCATTCGGACGAACACCGGAGCCGGACTATTCTTCCAGGAAGATGAGCCCGATCAGGTCGTCCATCACGATGTTGCCGAAATAGTGCTTCACGTCGATGTCCGCGAGGGCTTCCCGGACTTCGGATTCTTCATAACGCTTGCCGCGCAGACGGTCCTCGATATCCGCCACATCGCCTACACCGAAAAAGTCGCCGTAAATTTTGATGTCCTCGATACGTGCGTCTTTGATGTCCATCCGGATGTCGATGATGCCGACCGGGAATCGCTTCGTGTGCTTGACGTTGGACTGCGGAGACTGCCCGTAATTCCATTCCCAGTTCTGATACCGGTCCTTGGAAATTTGGTTGATCTTCTCCCAGTCGGCTTCAGTTAGCCGATACTGCGGCACCTCGTTTGCTTCCATGCCGAAAATATAACGGAGCAGCTCGGAGCGGAACTCCTCGATCGTCATCTTCTGGTTCATCAGCTCACTGATGTTGGCGACGCGGCTGCGCACGGATTTGGTGCTCTTCGACTTGAACTTCTCCGGATTGGCATTCAGGGAAGCTTGAACGTCGTCCAGATTCAGGTTGAACATGAGCGTGCCGTGGCTGAACATCCGGCCCCGAGTCGAGAACTGGGCGTTACCGGAAATCTTCTGCTCGCCGACCTGCAGGTCGTTGCGTCCGCTCAGTTCCGCGTTTACGCCCATATGCTGCAGCGCGTCGATCACCGGCTGGGTAAACTTCAGGAAATTGTGGAACGATTCCCCGTCGTCCTTGGTTATGAAGCTGAAATTGAGGTTGCCGAGGTCGTGGTACACCGCACCGCCGCCGGAGAGCCGGCGAACGACTTTGATATTCTGGTCTTTCACGTATTCCTGATTGATCTCCTCGATCGTGTTCTGATGTTTACCGATGATGATCGAAGGACGGTTAATGTAAAACAGCAGGTAGCTGTCGTCCATGGGCAGATGTTTGAGGGCGAATTCTTCAATCGCCAGATTGACGGCAGGGTCGGTAATTCCCTGGTTATCGATAAACAGCATGTTTGATTCCTCCGTTAAAAGGCCTTAATTAATTCGTTTCCTTGTCTATTGTAAACCAATTGCGGACAAGAAACAAAAGCGAAAACCGAATTGACGCGCACCGAAATTTGGCGCAATAATGGGGTCATTCGTAAACGATTCAAGACAGAGAACTGCTGGGGGGATCATACATATGCTGGAACGATACGGACATGGCGGGGATCTGGAGAGCGCGTCGGAGTTGTACGGCGGCGACCCGGCGTCTTTCCTGGATTTCAGCGCCAATATCAATCCGCTGGGTCCGCCGGAGGGCGTCATGGCGAAGCTGGGACAGGTGCTGCCTTCTATCCTTCGCTACCCGGATCCGGGACACCGCCGCCTGAAATCGCTGCTGTCCCGCAAATTGGGCGTGGCGCCGGACAACTTAAGCATCGGCAACGGCGCGGCGGAATCGATGGCACTGATACTGCTGGGGCTGGCGCCGTCCAAGGTCGGGATCGTGCAGCCCTGCTTCTCGGAGTACCGCCAGCTGTCGGAGCAGTTCGGCGCCGAAGTGCATGCCGTCTTCGGCAGCCGGGAGCGCGACTGGAGAGCGGAGGTCCCGGACATTGCCGGATTGATGAAGAAGGTGGACCTGCTCTTCCTGGGGCAGCCGAACAATCCGAATGGCGTGCAGTATCCGCTGGAAGAGATTCGGGAGTTGGCGGCCGAGGCGGAGCGTACCCGGACCTATTTCGTCGTTGACGAGGCGTTCATCGACTTCATTCCCGCCGGGCGGCGGATGACGCTGCTGCCGGAGCTGGAGCGGTTTCCGCGGACGATTCTGGTCCGCTCGATGACGAAGTTTTATGCCATTCCGGGCCTGCGGCTGGGCTATGCGGCCGCGCATCCGGACGTGATCCGGGCGTTGACGGGCAAGCAGGTGACGTGGAGCGTCAACGGCTTGGCCCTGCTCGCCGGCGAATTTTGCCTGGAGGGCGGCGAGGCGCATGAGCGCGAGACGCTCGAGCTGATTACCGCAGAGCGCGCCCGGATGACGCCTGGCCTGCGGGATCTGGGCTGCCGCGTGAGCGGCGGCGAAGCCAATTTTCTGCTCGCGGAGCTGCCGGCACCATGGAGTGCCGGGGAGCTGCAACGCGAGCTCGGGCTTCGCGGCGTCCTGATCCGCAGCTGCGCCATGTACCCGGGCCTGGGGCCGGGGCATGTGCGGTTTGCGGTGAAGGGAGCGGACGCCAACAAGCGGTTGCTGTCTGTGCTGGGCGACGTGCTCCTAAGCCGGGCGAAATGATCCGCATGTAAATGCAGGTTCTGCGCTACTAAAAGTCGGGGGAGTATGAGACTTGCGTAGGAAGGCGTTGGCGTGAGGTGCCTGCTGCATTTTCGGATCTGCGGATACTGCTTAACAAATACAAGATCGATATGGGGGATAAGAACCGATGACGACACCATTTATGGACGGATTGCAGGATACTTACCGCTCCTCCGTGTGGCCGGGGCTCGTGCTGACGCGGAAAGAGCGGCACTTGCTGCTGGAGGCGCCGGAGATGCTGGACAGCCTCGGAAGCTCCATTCACGGGGGAGGCATGAGCAGGCTGCAGCGGGTGACGAATATTTATGTGGACCGGACGTATGACTGCAGCGATCCGGTGCGCGACGCGGAGGCGTGGCTCACGGCGTGGGGGTACCCGCTGGAGACGACGGCGGGGCTGCTGACGGCGGTCCAGCTCCGCCATGCGGCGGTGCATGAGGAGAAGAACGAGCAGGCCGCGGTGTTCTGCTGCACGACGGCGGGCGTATCCAATGCCGCCCGCGCGGGCTCGGAGCGGCGGACGTTCGCGGCCTATACGCCGGGAACGATCAACATCATGCTGGCCATCGACGGCCAGTTGACGAAGGCGGCCATGCTGAACGCCGTCATGACGGCGGTGGAAGCCAAGGCCGCGGCTCTGGCCGACCTGGACGTTCGCGACGCGGACAATGGGCTCACCGCAACAGGGACGACGACGGACGCCGTCGTACTCGGCGTGAGCCAAAGCACGGCTTACGCCGGGCTGCACCGCTATGCGGGCACTGCGACCGACCTCGGCGCGATGATCGGCCGCTCGGTGTACGGCACGGTGAAAGAAGGTCTGCTGGCGGCCTGGAGCGAGCGGAAA
The DNA here is from genome assembly GCF_002257645.1 of Paenibacillus sp. XY044. Classification (GTDB taxonomy): domain Bacteria; phylum Bacillota; class Bacilli; order Paenibacillales; family Paenibacillaceae; genus Paenibacillus_AQ. The sequence goes on from NZ_NQMO01000002.1 coordinate 253,333, forward strand.
TGACCGCGGTTTGGATCCTTGCCGCGGCTTTCATCATCGATTGGGTCATCGGGGATCCCCGGTGGATTCCCCATCCGGTCATCGGCATGGGAAAGGTGGTCAAAAAGGTGGAGAACGCCATTCGGGCAAGGGTAACCCGACCGGCAGGACTAAAGAGAGCGGGGATACTGCTCCCGATCATCGTGGCAGGCGGCTCCCTGCTGCTGACATGGCTTGTCCTCTGGGGGCTGCATAAGGTACATCCGTGGCTGGCTTGGGCGGTGGAGGCGGTGCTGATCGCGACGACGATCGCCGTCAAAGGGCTGAAAGATGCCGGCAAGGAAGTGCTCGGCCATCTGCGGCGCGGCGATTTGCCGGAGGCGAGGAAGTCGCTCGGCATGATCGTTGGCCGGGACACGGCTCACCTGGACGAGCCGGAGATTGTCCGGGGGACGGTTGAAACGGTGGCGGAAAATATCGTCGACGCCGTCGTCTCGCCGTTGTTCTACGCCATCATCGGGGGTGCACCGCTAGCGATGGCCTACCGGGCGGTGAACACGCTGGACTCCATGGTCGGCTACAAGAACGACAAATATCTGCATCTCGGCTGGGCGTCAGCCCGTTTGGACGATATCGCCAACATCATTCCCGCCCGGATTACCGCGGGCATCGTGGTGCTGTCCGCTTGGCTGCTGCGGGTGGACGCCGCCCGAGCCTGGCGCACCGTGCGCCGGGACGCGCGCCGGCATCCGAGCCCGAACAGCGGCTTTCCCGAATCTGCGGTGGCGGGCGCACTCGGCATCCGGCTCGGCGGCGAGAACGTGTACCACGGCGTCGCCTCGTTCCGCGCCTACATGGGCGAGGCGCTGCGCCCGATGGAGGCCCGTGACATCAGCATGACGATCCGGCTGCTCATCTCGGTATCGGTCATCTTCATTCTACTGGGCATCGCCGTGCTGTGGGCGGCAGGGGGCAGCTTATGGACGCTCCGGTGAAACAAGCCGATCTGCTGCTGGTCCGGCATGGCACGACGCCGTGGAACCGGGAGAAACGGTATCTCGGGCATATGGATATCCCGCTCGACCTGGGTGGCAGGGGCGAGCTTGCGCCGCTTGCCCGGAAGTTAGCCGGGAAGGCGTTCAACGGCGTGTACTGCAGCGACCTGGCCCGATGCCGGGAGACGCTGGCGATCGTTAGTCCGGCGTACGCAGACGCTGCGGTGTATGACCCGCGGCTGCGGGAAATGGACTTTGGCGCCTGGGAAGGGCATACCTATGAGCAGCTGCAGCATCAGCCGCTTTACCGGCAGTGGATCGATTCGCCGCAGCAAGTGACCCCGCCGGGCGGGGAGGCATGGGCAGATTTTGCCGGGAGGATCGACGGGTTTATCGGCAGCCTGCTGAAGGAAGTGGAAGGGACTTGCCGCAAAACCTTAGGGGCCGAAATCGGCAGCAGACAGTTACTTTCCGGATCGAAAGGGATTGAGATTGGCGGGGTGACACTTTCCGGATCGAAAGGAACCGATGACAGCGAGGTGATTCTTTCCCGGTCGGAAGGACCGGAAGGCACCGATCCCGAATTTCAGGTTCCGCCGGAGATGCTGATTGTCGCCCATGGCGGTGTTCTGCGGCAGCTCGCGGTTAGCCTTGTTCCCGGACTGTCCTTTTGGGACGTGCATGCTCAGCCTGGGAGTTTACTGCGGATCCGGCTGGGGTGCAGGGAAGAAACCGGCGGTTGGAGCGGTATCCTGCTGAATGATGCCTGAGCGATATAATCGGGCCAGCGGTCGTCAGCGACTGATCTCAGCCACACTCCGGACAACAGCAAGCGGCGAAACCGTTCAGTCTGCCAATCTACAGGGACGCGGTTCCCTATTCGTCCGTTCTCTCATTTGGCCACGCCATCGGGCACACGTTCGGACATGCGTTCGGCACGTGGCCGGACACAAAAATTCCATTGTAACCCACAAGCTTTTCCCCTATAATCAGGACAAAAGAAGCATGGCCAGGATAATTGAATAGGAGTGCTTGTGAGGTCCCGAAAGCCGTCTGCCGTGTCAGGCGAGCGTCGATTCGGGTGAAAAGGGAAGCCGGTGCAACTCCGGCACGGTCCCGCCACTGTAAACAGGTATGTCCCCGGGAAGCCACTGTTCCGCCGCTATAGCGGGATGGGAAGGCGGGGACGATCTTACCCAGCCTGTAAGTCAGGAGACCTGCCTCATAAGAAGAAATGACGGTCCTTCGAGGAAAGGATTACGTTTTCACGTGCCTTTGCACGCATGTTCGCGGCAGCTCAAGCAAGCATTCGTTTGATCCCGCAGCATGCTAAGGCACACCGGTCCATCGCGGCGCGCCGCGGGATGTCCGTGCAGACGTAATCCCTGATTCTTGATCGAACAAGAGTCAGGGTTTTTTAGTTGAAAAGAATGGAGCGGCAGGCGCCATATATCTGCTCAAGGGGAGCAGAGACGCCCGAGCCTCCTAAATTTCCGTCAGGTTTATTCCGTTTTCGTATACCGGTCAGGCCTCTTTTGTGAATATCATTCAACAGACAAAGAGGGAGAGAACGAAATCATGAACGTAACGTTGAAACGCTGGTCCACGGGCCTCGCGGCGCTGCTGCTTGCCTTATCGCTGAGCGCCTGCGGCGCCAAGAACGAAGACAGCTCCGCCTCGCAGCAGCCTGCTGCCCAAACGGAGCAAAGCACGGATAACAGCTCGTCGCAGACAAAGACAGACGAACTGAAGACAACCTATCCGCTGACCATTCAGGATGCGACCGGAGAGTCCTTTACCTTCAAGGAAGCGCCGAAGCATATCATCTCGGTATCTCCGGCCGAAACGGAAGCGCTCTTCGCGATCGGGCTGGACAGCGAGATCGTTGGGGTGTCCGATTATGACGATTATCCGGAAGCGGCCAAGTCCAAGGCGAAAATGGGCGGTATCACCAAGCCGAACGAGGAAGCGATCATTGCGGCCCAGCCGGACATCGTGTTCACGGGCATTTCGATGAGCAAGGAAGCGGTGACGAAGCTGCGCGACCTCGGCATTCAGATTTTCAAAACCGATCCGAAAACGGTCGATGACGTTATCAAAAATATCGAAACCTACGGCCTTATCACCGACCATCAAGCGGAAGCGAAAGCGGTGGTCGACAAGATGAAGCAGGAGGAAAACGAAGTTACCGAAGCGGTAAAATCGCTGACGCCGGAGCAGAAGAAAAAGGTATACATCGAATTTTCCCCGGGTTGGACGGTCGGCAAGGGCGAGTTTATGGATGAGCTGATCACCCTGGCCGGCGGCGTGAACGTTGCTGCGGACACAGAAGGCTGGAGCGAAATCAGCGAAGAGAAAATCATCAAGGACAATCCGGACGTGATTCTGTATGCAAACAGCGTCATCGACGAGAAGACGAAGAAAAGCCTTGGCGACATCATTAAAGGCCGCAGCGGCTGGGACCAGATTACAGCCGTGAGGAACGATGCGGTCATCGGTCTTGACGACAATCTGCTGAGCCGTCCGGGTCCGCGCGTCACGCAGGGCCTGAAGGAAGTGGCGAAAGCCATTTATCCGGACCTGTTTAAGTAATGAGCAAAAAGCTGGCAGGCTATGGGGGAATCGGCATCGTCCTGCTTGTCCTGACCCTGCTGATCTGTCTGGGGATCGGCTCGGTCGCGCTGCCGATCCGGGACATCGCCCTCATTCTGCTGCACCGGATTCCATGGATCGGCAGCCATATTGAACCGACGTGGAACGCGTCGTTTGAGCAGATTATCGTGAAGGTTCGGCTGCCGCGGATTCTGCTGGGGATGCTTGTCGGCGCGGCTTTGGCCGTAGCCGGCTCGGGGTTCCAGGGGGTGCTGCGCAACCCGCTCGCCGATCCGTTTACGCTCGGGGTTTCCTCAGGATCGGCGGTAGGCGCGTCGTTCCTGATCTTTTTCGGACTGCAGTATTCGTTTTTCGGGGGCTGGACGCTGCCTGCGGTCGCTTTTGTGACCGGGATGCTGACGCTGTGGATGGTCATTGCTTTGGCCAGAGAGAGCGGGAAAATTCCAACGAACAGCCTGATTCTATCCGGCGTGGTGATGCAGTCTTTTCTCGGGGCGGTCGTATCCTTCCTTTCGGCGATGTCGAACCGGACGATCAATGAAATTATATATTGGACAATGGGCAGCCTCAGCCTGCGTGGATGGTCGTATACGGCCATCCTTTTGCCGTATTTTCTGGTGGGGTTTGCGGTGGTCTGGAGCCGGGCCCGTGCGCTGAATCTGCTGTCCCTGGGCGAACGGCAGGCGTCCCATATGGGGATGAACGTGGACCGCGTGAAGCTATGGGTGCTGCTCGTCAGCACGCTGCTCACGGCCGCCGCGGTGTCGGTTGCGGGCATTATCGGATTCGTCGGACTCGTCATTCCGCATGTGATCCGGCTGATCACCGGTCCCGATTACCGGCTGATCGTTCCGCTGTCGGCCATCGGCGGAGCTGTCTTTATGGTCTGGGCTGACACGATCGCCCGCTCCTTGCTGGCACCGACCGAGATTCCGCTCGGCGTGGTGACGGCATTTGTAGGTGCTCCGTTCTTTGCCTATTTGCTGTACCGGAACAAAAAGCAGCGAAAGGGGAGATGGACATGATCGATATCAGGGAAGCAGGGAAACAGTATGGCGGCATCGCAGCTCTCCATGGTCTCAACTGGTCGGTCCAGGAAGGCGAATGGTGGGGGATTATCGGGCCGAACGGCAGCGGCAAGTCGACGCTGCTGCAGCTGCTCTCCGGCGTGGAGAAGGCGAGCAGCGGCAAGGTGCTGATTCACGGCAAACCAGCCTCTGCCTACAACCGGAAAATCCTCTCCCGCATGATGGCCGTTCTCCAGCAGGACGGCCTTCCTCCTGTTCATTATCCGGTCAGGGAAGTGCTGGAGATGGGACGTTATCCGTATCAGGACTGGCTCGGCCGGGATGGAGGCGGAGATCCGGACGCCCTGATCGAGAGCATCATGGATAAGCTGCAGCTGCACGCGCTTGCGGACCGTCCGCTGGATGAGCTGAGCGGCGGGCAGCGTCAGCGCGTCGCCCTTGGCAAAGTGATGGCGCAAGAGCCGCAGATTCTGCTGCTTGACGAGCCGACGACGTACCTGGACATCCGCTACCAGCACCAGTTCATGGAGCTGGTGGCGCAGTGGCGGAAGGAAGAGGGCATCACGGTCGTTGCCGTCCTGCATGATTTGAACCTGGCGGCACAGTTTTGTGATAAACTGCTGGTATTAAGGGACGGGCAAGCGGTCGGAATGGGGACGCCCGAAGACATTCTGACCGAGGAAACGATCCGTCTGGTGTACGGCATCGAGCCGGTCATCGTCCCCCATCCGGTCAGCGGCATTCCTCAGGTGCTGGTGACAAGGCAGCGGGCGGATTGAAGCAGCCCGGCGAACGAGTGCGGAAACCGGACGGGCCGTGAGTTGATCGGTTTTAAGGCAGTTTTACGAGAGAGGGAGTAGATTCAAGATGAACGAACTTTTGAAGCAGTACGTGGAGCGCATTCAGCCTTTGGATGAAGCCGCGTCGAAGGCAGCGGCAGCCCATATCGCCAACCTGACGGTACCTCCGGGCAGCCTTGGCAAGCTGGAGTCGCTGGCGATCCGTCTGGCCGGCATAACCGGCGAGGCGAAGCCGCTGTTCGAGCGCAAAGAGGTCATCATCATGGCCGCGGACCACGGCGTGTGCGAAGAAGGCGTCAGCGCCTTCCCACAGGAAGTGACGCCGCAGATGATCCTCAATTTTCTCGCCGGAGGCGCGGCGGTTAACGTGCTGTCCCGGCTGGCCGGCGCGGACATCGTCTGCGTCGATATCGGGGTGAAGAGCGACCTGGCCCATCCACAGCTGGTGTCCCGCAAGGTGAGGTACGGGACGGCCAATATGGCCAAGGGACCGGCGATGACCCGCGAGGAAGCAGAACAGTCGATCCTGACCGGCATCGCCGTCACCCAGGAAGCGGTGGCGCAAGGCGTCCGCATCTTCGTCTCCGGCGAAATGGGGATCGGCAACACGACGGCCAGCTCGGCCGTCATGTGTGCGCTGACCGGCACGCCGGTCAAGGAAGCGGCCGGACGCGGGACAGGCCTGACCGACGAGCGCCTGCTTCATAAGATCGGCGTCATCGAGAAGGCGCTCGCCGTCAACGCGCCGGACGTGGCCGACCCGATCGATGTGCTCGCCAAGGTCGGCGGGCTCGAAATCGGCGGCTTGGCCGGCGTCATCCTCGGCGCGGCCGCACACCGCTGCCCGGTGGTCATCGACGGGTTCATCTCCAGCGCCGCTGCCCTGCTGGCGCGGGCGATCTGTCCGCTGGCCGCGGAGTACATGATCGCGTCCCATGCTTCGCATGAGCAGGGGCATCGCCTGCTGCTGCAGGAGCTCGGGCTGGCGCCGATGCTCGATCTGGACATGCGCATCGGCGAAGGCACCGGCGGCGTGCTCGGCCTGACGCTGGTGGACGCGGCATGCCGCATCGTGGGCGAGATGGCCACCTTCGAAAGCGCCGGCATCTCCGGGGGCGAGGCGGTGACGTCCGAGTGAGCGTACTCGTAACGGGCGGTGCCCGCAGCGGCAAAAGCTCCTTTGCAGAGCGCTGGATGATGGCCCACGCCGGGCAGGCGGTGTACGTGGCGACGGCGCAGGCCTTCGACCGGGAGATGGAGGAGCGGATCGCCCTCCATCGGCAGCAGCGCACCGCAGCGGCGTATCCCTGGGAGACCCGGGAAGAGCCGCTGCGGCTGGCTGAGCTGCTGCAGGCGCTGCGCACGGGGCAGGCTGACCCCGCTAACGCTGCTCCTGCCGGGGTGGATCGCCCGCCGGCCGTGCTGGTGGACTGCCTGACGTTGTGGCTGTCCAATACGCTCCTGGCGCTGGAGGGCGAGGAGAATATGGAGCCGCGCCTTATGGAGGCCATCAACAAGCTCGTGGAGCAGATTCAGGCGTATCCCGCCCCGCTGGTGCTGGTCACCAATGAGGTCGGCGACGGCATTGTGCCGGAATACCGGCTGGGCCGGGTGTTCCGCGATTACGCGGGCATCTTGAACCGCAAGGTGGCGGCCGTCAGCGACCAGGTCTTTCTGGTGACGGTCGGCATTCCGATTGAGCTGAAGAGCAGGGAGTATCACTTATGAAAATGAACGTTCAAGCGGCTGCGGCCGCTTTTCAGTTTCTGACCCGTTTTCCGGTCAAAATGACCCTGGATTATACGCCGGAGCTATTTCGCCGGAGCACGCGTTTCTATCCGCTGGTCGGACTGGCGATCGGCTTGACCGTTTGGATCAGCGGAGCGGCTGCTTCGTATCTGCTCCCGCCGCTTCCTGCCGCCATCCTCATGCTGATCCTCTGGGTCGGACTGACCGGGGGCCTGCATCTCGACGGCTGGATGGACACGGCGGACGGCCTGCTCAGCTACCGTTCAAGGGAGCGGATGCTGGAGATTATGAAGGACAGCCGGGTCGGCGCCATGGGCGTCATGGCCTGCGTGCTGCTCCTGCTTCTGAAGGCATCGCTGATTTACTCACTGCTGATCGGCGGCCTTCCACCGCTGCTTTTGCTGCTGCCACCGGTGTGGAGCCGCTGGTTCATGGTCCATGCGATGGCCTCCTGGCCGATGGCGCGGGGCAAGGAGGGGCTGGCGGGCAGCTACTTCAACGGCATGACACGGAAGCAGAGCATCGAGTCCTTTCTGCTGGCGGCAGGGCTCACCCTGATCGCGGCGCTGCTGTCCCCGCTGCTTCCCTACGGCCCTGCCGGGCTTTGGAACATTAGAGGCATCACCTGGCTTCATGCCGGACTGGCCTGGCTGCTGCTCCCGATTGCAGCATGGGCTGCCGGATGGTGGGCCGGGCGGCGGATGAGCGCGAAGCTCGGCGGATTGACAGGCGACACCTACGGCGCGTTGAACGAGGGCATTGAAACCGTCCTGCTGCTCGTGCTGACTGTACTCATCTACCGTTTTTGACAAGGAGGCAGACGCGATGGAATTTACCGATACAACACGGAAGAGCGGCTCACCGGGAGCCGTGCTGATGCTGCAGGGAACGGCTTCGGACGTCGGCAAAAGCGTCGTGACTGCGGCACTCTGCCGCATCTTCGTGCAGGACGGATACCGCACGGCACCGTTCAAGTCGCAAAATATGGCGCTGAATTCCTACGTGACCGCGGACGGCAAAGAAATCGGACGGGCGCAGGGGATGCAGGCCGAGGCCTGCGGGATTGAGGCGACCACCGACATGAATCCGATCCTGATCAAGCCGACGGGCGATATGCATTCGCAGATCGTCGTTCACGGGCGCCCGCTGGCACATATGAGCGCGACCGATTACCGCAGCCGCTTTCTGCCGGAAGCCAAGGAAACGGTGCTGGAGGCGCTCGGAAGGCTGCGCGAGCAGTACGACATCGTCGTGATGGAAGGGGCAGGCAGCCCGGCCGAGATTAACCTGAAGGACCGGGACATCGTCAATATGAACCTGGCCGGCTGGGCGGATGCGCCCGTGCTGCTCGTTGCGGACATCGACCGAGGCGGCGTGTTCGCGTTCCTGGTGGGTACCCTGGAGCTGCTGGAGCCGCACGAACGGCAGCGGGTGAAAGGTTTTATCATCAACAAGTTCCGCGGTGATCTGTCTCTGCTGCAGCCGGGGCTGGACTGGCTGGAAGAGCGGACCGGCATTCCGGTCCTGGGTGTGCTTCCGTACATCCCCGACATCCGCATCGAAGCGGAGGACTCCGTCGTGCTGGATGAGCTGACCGCCAAAGGGCAGTCCGGACCGGAAGCGGACATCGACATTGCCGTCATCCGCTATCCGCGCATTTCCAACTTCACCGACTTTGATCCGCTGCAGGAGGAAAGAGACGTGCGGGTCCGTTTTATTACCAAGGCGGCCGATCTTGGACATCCGGATGTGATCATCCTGCCGGGGACGAAGGATACGATTGGGGACCTGCAGTATCTCCGCAGCCAGGGCTTCGACCTGGCGATCGCTGCAGCCGTCGAGTCGAGCGATGCGCAGCTGGCCGGCATCTGCGGCGGGTACCAGATGCTCGGTAAAATGCTGCATGATCCGGAAGCCGCCGATGGAGGCGTTGCCCGGGAGGAGGAAGGACTCGGTTATCTGCCTGTCGCGACGACGTTTGCGAAGGAGAAGCGCACGGTCCGGGTTACCGGCCGGGTTGCGGACCACTCCCCTCTGCTGCTGTCTGCAGAGAGCCGGTACCTGCTGGCCGCCGGCGAACCGATTTCCGTCGAAGGATACGAAATCCATATGGGGCAGAGCCGCAGCCTGAAAGGGGAGCAGATGGCCCCGGTGTTTAAGCTGGGACCGGACGGTGAGCAGCCTGCCGCCGAAGGCTGGGGGACGCTGGACGGGCGGATCTGGGGCACCTATCTGCACGGCGTGTTTCATAACGACCGGCTTCGGCGTTTATGGCTCGACCGGATCCGGGAGAGCAAGGGGCTCCGTCCGGTAAAGGAGACTTTCTCGGCGTCGGGGCTGAAGGAGCAGGAGTTTGACCGGGTGGCGTCGCTCGTCAGAGAACATCTTGATCTGGAGCGGGTGTATCAAATCATGGGAATATCCGCCGAGACGGTATAGTTTCGAGCGGGATGCGGGTAATAAATAGGAGTCATTCCAACGAATTGGCGGATGGCTCCTTTTTTCTTTTTTTACAGTAAATTCTAACATAAAATTAACCCTACCCAAATAGTATGAATTATGCTACACTAAAATCCAGTTTCACAGATTGTCACAAAAAGCAAGCGACCTGCCCCGCGGGCAAGCCGCAGGAACGGGCGTTAACATTATTGTTTTATAAGAGGGGAGAACGAAAGAGAGATGGATACACTTTGGACTGTGGTGAACGTCGTTGTGATGCTCATCCTGATCGGCCTGTTGATCTGGATGCAGAAGAAGCACGTCTCGTTCACGAAACGCGTATTTACCGGCCTGGCGCTCGGTATTATTTTCGGTTTTATCCTTCAATGGGCCTTCGGTACAAAATCGGAGGTCGTCAGCAAGTCTACCGACTGGTTCAGCCTCGTCGGCAACGGTTATGTCGGACTGCTGCAAATGGTCGTCATCCCGCTGATCATGGTTTCGATCATTTCGGCGATCATGAACCTGAAGGGCAAACAGAACCTTGGCAAAATGAGCGGCTCGATCATCGCCGTTCTTCTTATCACCGTAGCCATCGCGGCTTCGGTAAGTATCGTGACCAGCTTGTCCTTCAACCTGAAGGCGATTGAGATTCAAGCGGGAGACCGCGAAACCGCACAGGGGCAGAAGCTGGAAGAGAAGGTAGGAGACGTCCAGGACAAGACGATTCCGCAGCAAGTTCTGGAATTCATTCCGACCAATCCGTTCGCGGATATGACGGGAGCACGCCGCTCCTCGACGCTGGCCGTCGTTATTTTCTCGGCCTTTATCGGAGTTGCGGTTCTCGGTATTGACCGTAAGAAACCGGAGCAGGCGGCAACCTTCCGCAAAATGGTCGAAGCGGTCTATGCGGTGGTCCTGCGAATCGTTACGCTGGTGCTCAGACTGACGCCATACGGCATCTTGGCTTTGATCACGAAGACAACCGCCACCACGAATATCGATGAGATTCTGAAGCTGGCCAAGTTTGTCGGCGCTTCGTATGTGGCCCTGATCGTCATGTTCATCATTCATCTGATTCTGATTACGCTGTTCGGGTTCAACCCGATTCAATACGTTCGCAAAGTATTCCCGACGCTCGTCTTCGCGTTCACTTCCCGTTCCAGTGCGGCAACGATTCCGCTGAACGTGGAAACCCAAACGAAGAAGCTCGGGGTATCGGAAGGGATCGCCAACCTGTCGGCGACCTTCGGCGCCACGATCGGCCAGAATGGCTGCGCCGGTATTTATCCGGCGATGCTTGCGGTGATGATCGCGCCAACGGTCGGCATTGATCCAACGAGCTGGGATTTCATCATCCAACTGATCCTGATCGTGACCATCAGCTCCTTCGGGGTTGCCGGCGTCGGCGGCGGTGCCACCTTCGCTTCCCTGATCGTGCTGTCCACGATGAACCTGCCGGTGGCGCTCGCCGGTCTCCTGATCTCGGTTGAGCCGCTGATCGACATGGGACGCACGGCGCTGAACGTCAACGACTCGATCACGGCCGGTCTGATCTCGAGTAAAATTTTGAAAGAGAACGACCAGGATACGTTCCACAACAATCATGTCGAACTCGACTCGGCGCATGCGTAAGCTGCGACGTGTCCGAAGAAACCAAGGCCTTTACGGGCTTTGGTTTCTTTTTTTATTATAAAAAAAGCGTAAGCTTCAGAAACTCGGTTTCCTTATTTCGCAAGAAAAACATTAGATCATTCGACGGTATTTTCTGCGTCCAAAGGACCGGCCGGCGAGCCGGAACAAACGGTCCGTATGGTAGGGATAGGCTGCGTGGAGAGTTGCAGAGAAAAGGGTGCAGGCCGCAGCAAGGCTTAACACGCTGGGATGATTGAAAGACCCTCTTCATCGGGAAAAATAGATCCGTCACGGAACTGTCCCAAGGAAATGAGCCTTTGGCCGCAGTCCCTAAAAAAAGGAAAACGCGACACCCCCGCGAACATGTTAACCATCCGAAATGACATCTCACGATCGCCACCTGGAAGGATACTCTTACATATTCAGGAGGGAATAAGCATGAAAAAAACGAAATGGCTGCTGAACATCGGCCTGCTGGGCACTCTGCTGCTGTCGGGATCGGCTGCGGCGTTTGCGGACGACGCGGAGCTTGTGCCGATTGAGACGCTGAAACCGGCGGTTCCCATGGTGAAACCGGTGCTGACGGGAACGGGCGGATCCCTGATCCTAAGCGACTCCCCGGAATCTCCCAAAGTCGAAGGCGCATACTACAGAGATGCGGTGACCGGATCGTTCCGCGTATTTTGGCATCATCAAAATATGACCGGCGAACCGCTGACCGTGGCCGTGGCTGTGACCAACACGTCCGACGAGCCTGTCATGCTGTTCTCGGAGGGGATCGGACTTGCGACGGATTATTATCCGGATGTCGCCGGGCAGATGGCGCTGGCTGATTTTATGAACAATCGCGCGGCCCAGAAGAAGGAAGCGATCCTTCAGCCGGGTGAGAGCTATTACTTGACCGCCCTTGCGGAAAATACGCACACCGCCAGCGGCATCGCCAATTTTGCTGCGTATACGCAGCAGGGGCATCAGGACGCTAACGTCACGGTAACGACGCTGGGCTATAAGGAGCAGCCGGCCAATCCGCTGGACGTGCCGATTCTGCCGAAGGATGTGCACGAGCGCGGAACGTTCCCGCATGCGGACCGCACCGGTACATTGGACTACAATACGTCGAGCGGCAATTCGCTGATCCGCATTTCTTCGGCGGCAACCGGCCAATGGAGCGACAGCATGCCGGGCGAGTATGAGGATGGCTGGAACGCGGTGGACGGCGGAACCGTCATCAACAACGGCAACTACGGGGTCATGTATAACCTCAGCGTAGCCATTAACAACGATTTGGACGTGAAGCGGGTCATTTCCGTGTACGATAATCCATCCGGCGGCGCGGGCCACTATGTGATCGGCTGGGGTAAGGATCTGCTGCAATCGCCGTTCGTGAACTATCAGAACGCCTGGAAGTTTACCGAATTTACGGTGAACAAAAAAGGTAAAACGATTGCGGCCGAGCTGAGCTTGACCGGCGGAGCGGCCGGACCGCAGACGCTGTATTTTACCAATTCGGATGTGGAGTAAAACGGTCCTTCGTGCACGAGTGTAGATTACTTATATATGCCTAAATGAAAAGACTGCCCATGCCGGCTGCGAAAGCCGGGACTTGGGCAGTTTTTATTTGCAGCGGTGCTTTGCGGCAATATCCCGGAGCCTGCCTGAGACATTACCGGTCCCAGAAAAAAACATGGCAACTTCCGGTTCCGTGTGATACAGTAGTACATGTTTTGGGTCTGCTAGATGAGACAAAGAGCCCCAAAACCGCGGTTCGCAACCATCCCGCGTAATCAAAACTAGGAGGAACACGAGTGTACAATTTGATGTGGGGTATTTTATTCGTACTTGTTAATTTTTCGCTGTACCTGCTGTGCTACCGTTTATTCGGCAAAAAGGGGCTCTACGCCTGGATCGGGGTCGCGACGGTGATCGCGAACATTCAGGTAACGAAGACGATCGATATTTTCGGCATCGTTCTGACGCTGGGCAACACGATGTATGTCAGTCTGTATATGACCAGTGACCTGATCAACGAAAAATACGGCCGGAAAGAAGCGCAGAAGGCGGTGTGGTTCGGCTTTTTCACGCTGCTGATGACGACGCTGCTGATGCAGATGGCGCTGTTCTTTACGCCGGACGAGAGCGACCTCGCGCAGGAATCGCTGCAAAACATCTTCGGCCTCATGCCGCGCCTGGCGCTGGGAAGCTTGGCGGCTTACTTCGTCAGCCAGTTCCTGGACGTGCGCCTGTATGCGTGGCTGAGGAAGCTGTTCGGCAAGCGGAACCAGTTCTGGATCCGCAACAACGGCAGCACGATGATCAGCTCGCTGGTGGACACGCTTATTTTCTGCACGATTGCATTTGCCGGACGTTACGAGCTGTCGGTCTGGATCGAGATTTTCCTGACGACATATCTGATCAAGTTCGTACTGACCGCAGTGGGGACCCCGTTTCTGTATATCGCCCGCGATTTCAAATTCAAGGACGAGGACGAGACCGAACGGGCGGCTTGACACAGCGCTGTGCAATATATAGATAGGCCATACATGGTTGCAGCACAAAAAACCGGAAGATCCATCTGTCGATGGTGTCTTCCGGTTTTTGCCGTTTCATAGGGCATTAGCCGCCGATAACCGTTAACTCTTTGGGATAAGAGGTCAGCACTTCGACGCCGCTGTCCGTGACGACGATATCGTCTTCGATCCGGACGCCGCCCAGTCCCGGCACGTAGATGCCCGGCTCAACGGTGAAGACCATTCCTGTCTGCGCGAGATCGGTATTGCCGCCGTGCACGGACGGATACTCATGGACATCCATGCCGAGGCCATGACCAAGACGGTGCATAAAGTACTGGCCGTAGCCTGCGTCCTCGGTGACTTGGCGGGCCGCCTGGTCGATGGAAGCCAGCGTCGCGCCAGGTTTGATCGCCTGAATGCCCTGGAGGTTGGCTTCCAGCACGGTGTTGTAAATCTTCGTCAGCTCCGGCGAAATGTCGCCGACCGCAAACGTCCGGGTGATGTCGGAAGCATATCCGTTGGCGTAAACGCCCATATCAAACATGAGCAGGTCGCCGGACTGGATCTTGGTCTGACCTGGCGTGCCGTGAGGGAGGGCCGTCTTCGGTCCGGTGAGCACCATCGTATCGAAGGAAGGGCCGTCCGCGCCGAGTTTCTTCATTAAATACTCGAGCTCGGCGACGATTTCGATTTCGGTCACACCGGGCTTCACGCGGGAGAGGCCCTGCCGCAGCACTTCTTCAATGAGGTAGATCGCGTGTTTCATGCGCTGGATTTCTTCCGGCGTCTTGCTGACGCGCATCGCGCGCAGCAGCGGACCGATATCGGCGTACTGCCCGGCACCGACCGACTGCTGCAGCTGCTCGTAACGCGCCACGCTGATCTGCTCCTTTTCGATGCCGAGCGTGCCGATCGTGTTCTTGAACTGCTGCCGGAGCAGGTCGTACGGATTGTCCGTGTCGGCATGCGTGATGATGTTTTTCACCGAAGATGCGGCCTGGGCGGCCTCGGCATCGAGGGCGGGCACGATCAGGAGCGGCTGCTCGCCGCGGGTCAGCAGCAGGCCGAGAAACCGTTCATGCGGATTGCTGGCAAAGCCCGTCAGGTAGTAAACATGCTTGGGGTCGGTAACGAGGAGGCTGTCGAGGCCTGGCTCGTTCATGGCCTTTTCCAAGGCGGTGATTCGGTTGCTCATGGTCTTTCATCCTTTCTTATGTAGAGAAGCCGATGGACAGGCAGTGATCGTGAATGATGTGCGATTGCTGGATTACTCCATTGTTCGATGATCGAACTGCCCGATCCAGGCTCCCCGAGTCATTTCATTCTTATTAGTGGAGAGGCATTGCCATTCTAGCGGTGGCTTTGAATGATCTCCCGGATACGTTCGTTCGGAGATTTATCATACAAGCCGCCGTGGTAGCAGAACACCCGGTCCAGCGGCAGATCGGCCAGCTTGCCCATGCTTTCGATAGCCTGCGCCATATTCGGCGTAAAACCGGGTGCCGGTCCCTGCAGCTCGCCCTCGTGAATGGTCAGCTCGTCGGCTGCGAGCAGCAGCTTTTCCTTCGGAAGGTACAGACAAATATGCCCTGGTGTATGCCCTGGCGTATGGATGACTTGAATGCCGCCGTGCAGCTCCAGATGATCCCCGTCATGCAGCACCCGGCTGATGGAGATGGAGGAACGCTCATCGAGTACATGCTGCACCACCTCCCGGGCCGCTTCGGGCATTTGGGCGAGACGCTCCGGCGTGACCTTGATCAGCGGCTCTTGCCCGGTGATGACGGGAATATCGTCTTCGTGGGCCCAGACCTCCATGCCGGGGTTGGCTTCAAGCATCCGGGACACGTTGCCGATATGGTCGATGTCTTGGTGCGTAAGGATGACACGCTTAATATCGTCCAGGGTGAGCCCTGCTTCGGCGATCGCCTTCTGGACTTGGTCGAACTGGCCGACATTGCCGGTATCGACGAGCGTGGCTCCGGTTTCGTCCCACAGCAGGACCGGCTGGTAGCCGGGCTGCTCAGCCGTCGGCTGGGCAAACAGCTCAATGGAAACAATTTGATGTCCGATTTGCATCATTTTCCGGATAACTCCGGTACACCTCCTATGTTCGTTTTGAATGTAAAAGCATCAGTTGCTTCTATTATAAACCTCTCATTTGCAAAAGAAAAAGCAACCCCCCGGAAGTACCTCGGGCCGGGGTGCTGTAAATGCTATCCGTTTTGGCACGGGCTTGAAGGATACCATTCACTCGAGCTTGCGGGAAAGCCATCCTTTGTTGCGGTGCCCACGCAGTAAGAGGAGGGGGAGAATATCTGTAGAACGATCTACGTTTTCCCTTGCCTCTGTGCTAGAATTTTAGAAAAAGCAGTACGCGTAAAGGGAGGGATCAGAGTTAGCATGGAGCAAAAAACGGTGATCGTGACCGGAGCCAACTCCGGCATGGGGCTTGCGACGACAGTCGAGCTGGCGAAGCAGGGAGCGCGCGTCGTTATGGTGTGCCGGAGCGAGTCACGCGGCCAGGCTGCGCTGCAGGAGGCCATCCGCCGGAGCGGCTCGGAGGCGATTGAGCTGATGCTGTGCGATTTGGGAGATCTGGCGAGCATCCGCCGGTTTGCCGAAGCGTTCAAGGCGCGCTATCCGGCGCTGGATGTGCTGGTCAACAATGCGGGCGTAGTCATGCTGAAAAGGCAGCTAACCCGGGACGGTTTCGAAATGGACCTCGGCGTGAACCATCTAGGCCACTTCCTGCTGACCAACCTGCTGCTGGACCGGCTGACCGCGGCGGAGCAGGGAAGAATCGTGGTCGTGGCTTCGGGCGCTTACAAGGCTGGCAGCATTCATTTCGACGATCCGTTTTTGTCGCGCCGCTTTAACCCGATCAAAGCGTACGCCCAGTCCAAGCTCGCGAACATTTTGTTCACGGTAGAGCTGGCCGAGCGGCTGAAGGACACCCGGGTCACGGTGAACTGCGTCCATCCCGGCGCCGTTGCAACGCAGATCGGGGTGAACCGCGATACAGGCTTTGGGAAGCGGGCGCTGGCCGCAATGAAGCCGGTATTCTTGACGCCGGAGCAGGGGGCGGACACCGCCATTTACCTGGCGGCCTCGCCGGAGGTTGCAGGGGTGAGCGGGAAATATTTTTACCGGAAGAAGCAGCAGGCTCTGAAACCCAAAGCAGCCGACCGTGAGAGCGCAGAACGCCTGTGGGCATGGAGCGAGCAGATGGTGGGACTGGACGGATGAACGCGGCGTAACAACAGCAGAAAAAGCGGTGCATAAATCAGTGAACAAATCAGCCTAAAGCTTCCTATAGCGCAGATTCCCGGATTATTTTACAATAGAAAATAACATGGATTCGTAGACAAGCGGTAGGAGGCTGAACAGGCAAATGACGACGCAACAACATTACATCATTGAAGACGCCGCGCTGGAAGATTTGCAGGCGGTGGTCGAAATTTACAACACGACGGTGGCGGGAAGAACGGTGACCGCGGATCTGGAGCCCGTGACGGTGGAGAGCCGGCTGGCCTGGTTCCATGAACATAACAGCCATCACCGTCCGCTGTGGGTTATGCGTTCCGAAGGGAAGGTCGTGGCCTGGTTTAGCTTCCAGTCTTTTTATGGGCGGGCAGCCTATAATGCAACAGCGGAGATCAGCGTTTATGTGGCGGAAGAGTGCCGCGGGGCGGGCGTCGGCCGGATTTTACTGGAAAAGGCGCTGGCCGAAGCTCCGCGCTTCGGACTGAACCGGCTGGTGGGCTTTGTGTTCGGGCATAACGTACCGAGCCTGAAGCTGCTGCGCCGCTATGGCTTTGAGGACTGGGGCGTGCTGCCGGGCGTGGCCGAACTGGATGGCGTGGAACGGGATTTGGTCATTGTCGGCCGCAAAGTATAGTAAGCCCGAAGGCAACGACGACTGATGGCTACGATAGAGGTGGAAACAACGAAAAGGCGCTCTGCATGCAGCAGGCGCCTTTTCATTGTAGTGATGAGGGCGTTGATTCAATCCGTACGTATTAAAGGTCTTCGTCGCAAGCAGTCTTCTCTTCACAGCACTTGGCGGCTGCGGCGGGCGTGGAGTCCGCATCGTCAATCGTGACCCATTGCTCGGACCAGAGCTCGATTCCACGGATGACCGGTTCGAGGGCCATGCCCTTCTCGGTCAGGGAATATTCGATTCGCACCGGCGTTTCCGGAAATACTTCTCTCCGGACGACACCGTCCTGCTCTAAATCCTTGAGCCGCTCCGATAACAACCGGCCGCTGATCGGCAGGGAGGTTTCAATCGTGCAAAAACGCTTCGGGCCGCTCAGCAGCTGATGGATGATCAGGCTGGTCCAGCGCCGGTTGATAATTTCCATCCCTTTTTCCAATTTGGGGCACAAAGGACTTGATTGCATGCTTCTTCACCTCGTTTATGATTTCCATTATATCGTAAATGCCGCTTTAAATATATACGGTTTGAAATGTTCTTTACATCCGGTGTTACCTGCTGGCATACTATATAAAATGGAATTTTTTCCATACATACATAATGGGGAGGTAAACTGATGAAGAAGCGTTTCAAATGGGGATTGGCGCTCGGACTGGCCATCATGCTGGTTGTGCTGGCAGGCTGTCAGGCCGTTGGCGGCCTAGACGTCAACAAGGCGGTGCTCAGTACACTGGATGTCAAATCGTCCGAATCGAAGTCCTCGGTGTCGCTTGAACTGGTGCCTGCGGATCGCGGCCTGACGGCAGAGGATAAGCAGATGATCGACCTGATCAATTCCATCTCGCTCACGATTGACTCGGCTCGTACGCAGGATCCAAATACCGGATCCGTTGAAGGCGCCGTGAAGGTTAACGGCAAACAGATTCCGTTCCATCTGTCCGTAGATAAGGACAACCTGGCCTTGTCTCTTGAGGGCATGACCCAGCCTGTCGTGATTCCACTGAATGGTGCGCCCGGCATGGAAGGGCTGACGATGACCGGACTTCAAATGTCCAACGAAAGTGCATTGAAAATGGTGAAGGATGTCGGCGGATTCCTGATCAAGCACGCTCCGAACCCATCCTCGATCGCGCTGTCCTCTGTGACCGATAAGGTGAACGGCGAATCGCTGTCGCTGCAGAAACTGCACATCGACATTCGCGGGGATGAGCTGGCGGGCCTGGTCAAAGGCTTCCTGACCAGCGTATCCCAGGACAAAGAAGGATTGAAAGAAATGATCGCGGCCGTCTACGACGTCTACTATCCGATCTTCGAATCGGCGTTTAGCCAATCCGGTGAAGACATAGACGATATGGCAGCAGCGTTTGGCACACCGGAAAGCGTGCTGAAGGATAAGGATGCGGCAGTGACTTATTTAACCGATGAAGCGCTGAAGGCGCTGAACGAGTTCCTGCCTCAGTATGACGACACCGTCAAAGAATTGACGGCCGATCCGGATCTGTCCGTGCTGCTTGGCAAGGATACCGTGCTTTCCCTGGACTTCTTCCTGGACAGCAAGCTGCAGATCCGCAAGCAAAACATGGACCTGACGATCCAAATTCCGCAGGGTGAAGGCGTGCCTGTGAAGCAGGTGAAGGTTCACTCGCAGTCAGAAACATGGAACGTTAATCAGCCGGTGACCGTGAACAAGGTCGACACGTCCAAAGGCGTGTGGGAACCAAGCTTTATCGGCGTGACACCAGGCGAAGTGATCCGTCATCTCGATGCGAAATCCGACCTGTACCGTCTGCTGACGGAAGATGCAAAGATTACGCAAAAACAGATTTCGCTGACAACACGCCAGGATGCTGAAGACGATGATGACTACTGGTACTACCCGGAAGCCATTATCGTGAACAACACGACGATGGTGCCGATCAAATACGTGGCAGATCAGCTGGATGCCCAGCTGAAATGGAATGGGGCCACGAAGCAGCTGACGCTGGTCGAAGACCTTAAGGGCACCCAGATCGTGATCAAGGAAGGCTCCAAGCAAGCCACGATCGACGGCAAAACCGTTACCTTGACCCAGCCGGTGATCAATCGCGACGGCTCGCTGTATGTGCCGCTGCGTTTTGTGGCCGACGCCTTCGGCACGAAGGTGAACTGGGACAAGAGTGAGCAACTGGTGACGATTGAGCGGGAATAGGAAGCATTGAGAGTTTGAAAGCTGGAGAGCTTGAAAAACTCGAATGAAGAATGCATGAGGAAGAACTGGAGGCAGCCCTGAGGGGCTGCCTTTTTAGTTGGGATAAGGGACATAGGAGCGAGTTGACTATCGAAAACCAAACAGCAAGCGGGAATGGGTAAGCCCATCATGGGACATACCCTGAGGTATTCTTTCGCCATGCATTTACGCAAAGCAGGCACCGATCCTCAGTACATTCAAGAATTATTAGGGCGTGAAAGCTCCAAAACAACGGAAATCTACACCTAATGTTAGTATCAAAGACATCCGCCGTATACAGAGTCCGCTGGATCGATTATTGGATTGAATAATATGGAAATTTCGCATACCATGGGAGATACAAATGTAATACGAATATCGCATAATCGGTGGGGAAGAAAGAGTATGCGACATTCGTAGAATGGGAGTTAGGTGAAATTGCTGTAATAGTACATAAAAGAAAGGAATAAAAGACAATGAATAAATCTGCGTTCACAATTGCTGTAAGTGGACCATCTGGTTCAGGTAAGAGTACCTTAACAAAGCAATTAAGAGATAAACTTGTCGATGCAATATCATTCCACTTTGATGACTATGATTCAACTAATAAATATCCAGATAATTTTTTGGAATGGTTGGAGAAAGGTGCCGACCCTAAATTAGTTCAAAATCCAAATTTTAATAGAGACTTATATGAGTTGGTTCAGGGAAGGTCGATAAAACTACCTAACAATCAAATGGTAAAATCAGAAAAATACATTATAGTTGAAGAACCTTTCGGTAGAGGTCGGGAAGGAATGGCCGAATTAATTGATTTTGTAGTCTGTATTGATATTCCATTAGAAGTAGCACTAGCTCGTAGAATTTTAAGAGGGATACAAAAAGCCGAAAGTACTCCAAGTGAAACTTTAAAGAACTTCGAAGAATATTTGTCTCAATATCTTATAGTAGTGAGAAATTTATACCAAACTATAAATTCAAATGTCATGGCCGAATGTGATTTAGTTGTATCTGGCCTCGAATCAATTGATGTAATTACGGACAAAATAATAATAGAGCTTGAGAAACGAAATGTTAAGTAACTCAAAGACGCTGCGGATCAGCTGAAGCCGATCCTTGGTCTGGCAGGAGTTATCCGAAGTGGTTTGGAAAAAGCAATTGGCAGCCATCAGGGAGGTGCAAGCAGCCGGACACACCTACACCACCTAACTGTATAGCGGCCGCGCCTCCGGAGCCTTAAAATGGTGGCGTCGTGAATACAGGAACGTTATGTGAAATTCCTTGAAGAACGATAAAAAAGGAGGATCTATTTTCATGTCTTGGGAACAAGCTTTAAAGACATTTTATAAACTCTACTCAGAATCTAATCTAGCAAATGAATGGATTATTGTCGGATCAGTTGGATCTGTAATGCAGAAGGCAATAATGAATCCAAATGATTTAGATATATATGTTCAGAACATTGATGATGTTAAAGAATTGGCTCAACTACTGAATGAATTCAACTTAACGACTAAATCTAATTTTTCTTATTTTGATGTAGACTGGCTTTCCTCTAATGAGGAACCATACTTTACTCAAACTTTTCCATCTGGATTTACTTGGACTAAAGGTAAATGGAAGATTCATGATTTTACTGTGGAAGTGGTACAAATATCAAATTCAGCTGGAATACCCGATTCGATTAAAGGTGAAGGGATATGGGAAGGCGGTAAATATATTTGGGAATTAAAGAAGTATGTTGAATTTGAAAACTATGAAATACCAGTAGTTCCTCTTGAGATTCAATTGGAATCAAACATTAGAAGAAATAGACAAGATCGAACTGATGCAATTTTGAATGCATTAATAACAAATGGTTATGACAAAGAATTATTGGGAAAAGCATTATCAAATACAAATAGAGAAAAGTTTAAAGAATTGTTATAGCAATTCGAGGAAGTCAAGGAACTTCACATAACACAATATTTACGCAGCAGGTCGGCTGTCACCGTTCCTTGGTTCGCCCGAGGAATTGCGAGGAAGCTGAATCAGGCGGACAACCCTGAGAACCTAATCGCGTCGCGGCCGCCCCCCGTTGGGGGCTCAAGGTTCTTGGGTTCGTAGATACAACAACATTATCGGAAATCAGTGCATGGATTAAAAAATAAAAGTAGGTGAGTTCATTGGAGTATAAATGTTCAACAGAACTTTCAAAATCGCACTGTGAATCAGTAATAAAACATAGTGTTGACTTTTATTCCATTACACTCGATGGGGGAGAGCTTGTTGGGTGGATTAATAAGAGGTTATTTAGTATTTCTGTTACTAGAGGAATGTTAAAGAGTGACTTAGTTCGAAATAAGGTGCTAGGAAGGATTAGTACAAAAAACAATAAAACTTATGTTTATTTTCGAACATATAGAGGCTACACTGATATAGTTTCTATAATAACTATGTTTATTGTTTGTTTTATTAGTGCGAGTTTGGCTGATATTTCTACTGGTGTACTTAGTTTTTTGTGGAAGATAATTATATCAGCGTTGTTTTGTCTTTTAATTGCGGCTATTTCATGGATGATATCGCATGCCTCTGAAGATGGTCAAGAAAACGAAAATTTATTAGTTGAATTTTTACAAAAAGGGTTAGAACTAAGAAATGAAAATAATTCAAATCAAAAATCATAGTATAAATCAAGACTTTAAGGATTCCTGAGACTATCAAAGAGGGCACTGACATCCGATAACAACTTGTTCAAGCATTGGGGGACAAGCCTCCTCGGTCTGGCAGAGGGATTTCGAGGAAGTGGAAGCTGCTTCAGCGGACACATCCGCACCGACTAAGCGCATCGCGCCCGGCGACTTCGTCCCCTTAAGTCGGTGGAACGTCGTGAACACAACAACGTTATCCGAAATAACCGAAAAATTAATCGAAAAGTGAGGTACAAGGATGAGTTATAGATCTATTCTCATAGACCAATTAAACGCCTGCTATAACGATAAGAGTTGGTTCATTCCGCTCCATGAAATTTTAAAAGATTTAAATGCTACACAAGCTGCATGGGAGAATGAAAGTAAACAATCAATTTGGTCGATCGTGAATCATCTCATATTTTGGAATGAGAAGTGGCTTGAGAGATATAAAGTCGAACAATTTGAATTAGAAATTTCAATAAACAATGATGGTACTTTTTACGTGAATCCACATACAATAAATGATTTTGAGTGGAAGAAGACCTTACAGAGACTTGAAACAGTCTTTAAAAGCTGGAATAGGGCACTTGAGGAAAGCGAAGATCTCAAACTTATAAAAGAGATCCCCTCATATTTCAATGCTCCTTGGTGGGGAGTAGTATCAAATTTATGTATTCATAATGCATATCATATTGGTCAGATCATGCTGCTCAAAAAACAATTGATAAGTATAGGTTAGGTATTTCAGAGGAGTCGGTTACTTCAGATAACACAGCATTCCTACTTCGGGCATTCGCCCTTGATCACCAAGAAGAATCTCTAAGAAGTGGAATAATCAGGCGATACATTCAACCAGCTGAGTCTTCTGACGACCCGTTACCTGCAGTCACTTAAGCTGCTTGAACGTCAGGAATGCCAAACGTTAATGAAGGAATCCCAGTAGAAAGAAGGGAAAATAAACAATGAAACCACTAATTACTCATGATACATTTTCTTAGATGCAGACTCAGCAGCTGACAACCCTGCGAACCTAACCGCGTTGCGGACCGGCAACTGATGCTGCCTTAAGGTTCTCGGGTTCGTAGATACAACAACGTTATACGCAAGTTCGTTAAACCTTTATGAAATAACTAATTTCTCAAAATCGATTTTTAACCCATATTTATAAAGAAAGTCGACACCCAATATTGCATCGAAACCATATGGTTCTTTGGTAAGTGCTAGTTGGATAGTAAATTCTTTGAGCAGGATACTATCAATAAAGAGGTCTGAGACAATCTGCTGATAACACAACTCGCTTGAGCCACCTACTCCAAACAACCGAACCGATTTTCCATTGATAAAGTCTATATCTAAGCCGATAGGTTCAACAAGATCAGTATCAAAGATAGTTGTGGAACATCCGGTATCGAGTAGGACATTATCGAGAAAAGTTGATTTATTCTTGTAAGATAGAGGGAGAGAAACAATAGGCAGACCATTTACAAGATGAATTTTCATCGTAGACCTCTGATTCCGGTAAAGGGCTGCTCAATGACTTCAATATACTCATTTCCGGTGTAGAATATATAGAGTTCCCTAGTAGGCTCTGACAAATGAAGTTTTTTATATGAAGCCCATGCATTCTTAGGGTCGTCATATTCAGAAACAACTGACATTTCTTCAATAGTTCTTTGGTGATTGTTAGAATGAGTGGCAAGAGCTTCAACTAATACCCAACGATTAGGGTAGATATCACGAACATTACTCCACTTCATACATGAACACCCCCGAAAGACTTATAAATTAATTGTACAGCCCTATTTACAAACAAGCAATGATAGTGAGTTCAACCAGCGCATAAAGTCGTTTCGTAGTGGTGATGCTGGAAGGCGTCATGTAACATTATATTCACGCATCGGGCACACGTCCTTGGTCCGGCCGATTTGAGAAGCAAGGAAGTAGAATCAGCCGAACAACCACTGCAAGCATGAGTTTTCGCCCCGTTCCTTGCCTGTACTTAAGTCTCTCGTGTTGGATGAAATAAGCACGTTATAATCTTCGCGAAAAAAATACTATTATTTATTTCCAAATATTCACTAATTGGAGTGCAGAATGAATAAATGGATCGCTATATTAATATGCTTCCTTCTATTTTCAGCAGGCTGCAGTACTACTCACAGTGTAGATACCGATTCAACCAAAGAATTAACAAAAGATTTGAAGGATCTTTTCCCGTCGATCGAAAGAGTCCAATTTACATTTACTCGACCAAACCTTTTTTGCAGAATAGATATGAGCAAAAAACCGAGTAAAGAAGAACTGGAATCGATTCGTAAGGAAATTGAGAAATTTTCAACAATCGATAACTTGAATAAAATTGCTCGGAGTGTCAAATGGGGATTGGAAATATCAAATATTTATCTGGATATTAATACGGATAAAGATAAAAAAACAATTGAACATGCGTATTACGCTAGGTACTTCAAGACATCGGACGCTAGTGATCACTCAGAAACAAACATTGAGGGTTACAGAATTTGGTATAAAAGAACCGAAAAGTAATAATGGGTTGCTTTTCAAGAAGGCGAAGAAATCATATCACATTACAAGAGATGGGCGCAGTATATAACACCGTATCTAAGCTGCGGGTTTTGCCCTTGGTTCGCAAGGAGAGGCATACAGGGGAGGAAATTCAGCTCACAACCCTGTGAGGCTAAGTCTAGTGGACCCGGTCGCGTGCGCTCCTTTAAGCCTTTCGGATTCGTAGATACACATGGTAGAGAATTCTAAATAAGGCTTGAAGAAAATAGAAAAATAATGGTGACCGGAACCCAGCCAAATGCGCTTTTTGGCTAGGTTTGCATTATTAAGATTGATGTTAAGCAATTCGAAGATGTGGGTGGCATCATCTAACAATAGTAGAAATGATGAACATAAATCCTGACCAGGATGGAAATAAAAACCCAAAATTTGCAGATCTAATTATAGATGGTATATCACTTTATCAAAGGTTACGGCCGAGTATACAAAAAATTTCATAGTTGGCAAAGGAACTTGCTTGGTTGCTTATCATAACGAGGGTTATACTAATATTATCTATAAAAGATGTAGAGAAGTATAAGATCAAGCTATCGTAAAGATTGAAGAATAGGAGCAGCTTGAATCGAACAAAAAAGTGGTGGTTGAAATGGGGTAACCGTTAAAGATTTACTGCAGCTGCCTTCATTTAGAGGAGCTCAGGTGGTCACTGGAACAAGTAGGCTTCATCAGACCGTATCCTCTTTATCTGTTTTAGAGGTGGCGGATGTCAATTTCTTCTCGCAAATTATTCAAACCGTTCAAGAAGAGTGGTATGCTGAAGAGTTGGTCATCAGCTCTTTTTATTCCATAAAGGACAGCGTGGAGCAGCAGTGCAAAACCGTTCAGTACCTGCATGACCTGGGTGAAGTGGGGCTGATTCTGTACTATGTTGGCATTGTAATGCCAGATATCGCCGATGAAGTGCTCGAGCTGGCTGAATCTTTGAATTTTATTATCATTTGCATGCCGAGAAACGATTACTCTCTTCGATATAATGAAGTCATTTATGAAGTCATGGAGGCGATCGTCAGCAATCAGAATGTGAATGAGCATTTCGTGAATGAATCACTGGAAAAGGTATCGCTGCTGCCGGAACATTTGCGGAGCGTGGAAATTACCCTTAAACTGCTGTCGGACCGGATGAAAGCGAACATCATTCTGACAAACAGCAACCTGGATATCATCAATCGTGTCATGTGGCCGCGCAATTCATCGCTCCCTGTTGCGAATCTGATCCGGTCCATGGCGCCGTCCATTTTGAACGGCAGAACGGGAGAAGGGGAGCTGGATTCGTCCTGCTTTGTTGAATACAAACGTGTTCAGCAAAAAAACGGGGAAGCCCTTTACCTGTTTATCATTAAAGAAAATACGAAGCTGCCTCCGAAGACAATGGATCAAATCAGCGAGGTGGTGCAGGTGGCCATCAATTTGTGGGGAGATAAGCATAACGAGGTCAGCGAATACGCTCTGGTTAAAGCCATCGTAAATGATGAAAGCGAAAAAATGCGCAGATTGGCCAGTTTGCTGTATATCGACGTTTCCGCAATCCAAATGATGTGGCTCGTGTACATTCAGGATTTGTCGGAGGAAAGAAGGATAAGGGAAGACTTAAAAGCGTATCTCTCGCAATATTATAAAACCGCGGTCATTCAAACGATCGATCACTGCATTGTCGTTTTGCTAGGGAATTGTTCCTATAAATACAATGAGTTTGAAATCGCAGCGGAATATATCGAAACCACGAGTCTCATCGCTGAAATATCAAGCATCGTATATTCTCCGAGGATGCGGAACACACAGGACGTACGCCGAATGTACCAGCTCGTCAACGAAGCCTCTAAAGAGGTTCACCGCATTTATCATAACCGTAAACTATACACCGCGGCTGAAGTCCGTTCCATGAAACGGGCGATCGACCTCAGCAAACAAGGGGAAGAGATCACTGAAGAATGCTTGTCTGTCCTAGAGCCGATATTGGACGACCCTGACGCACTGATGACCCTGATGACTTTTCTTATGGATGCGAAGGGGAATATGGATGACTGCAGCAAGCTGTTGTTCGTCCACAAAAATACGGTGAAATATCGCATCAAAAAAATTTGCGAGCTCATAGGATATGATGTGACCATCAACTCGGAATCGTACGATGTTTATACCGCCTGCATGGTCTACCGTCTCATCCATAACTAAAAAGTTCCGATGTTTTGTCCAATCAGACAAAAACATCGGATTTTTTTTTGTTTTCTGAAAAAGACGCTGCCCGGCTTTATCTTTTACAATAAGAAAAAACAATTCGAACGAACAAGGTTGAGGAGGGGAGATCATATGAAAGCCGTTAAAGAGCATCAATCCTGGTTCAGTCTCGGGATCATCTGGGCCGGCGCGGTCATCAGCATCCCCAGTTTATTGGTGGGAAACACGCTGGTGGCAGGCATGGGATTGTCGAAAACGCTGCTCGTCACGTTGGTGGGTTACTCCATCATTGTATTGCTCATGATTTTGCAGGGGATTCAAAGCACGGAGCTGGGAAGACCGACGGTTCAGGTTGCGGGTCAGGTGTTCGGAAAACAAGGATCCCGGACGATTCTTTCGATCATCCTCGCCATTGCGTGCCTCGGATGGTTCGGAATTCAGGCGAATGTGTGCGGTGCGGCCTTGGCCAATTTGTTAGCCGTAGGTGGAATGAGTGTCCCGGTTCCGCTGGCTTCTCTCATCTGCGGTCTTGTGATGGTGGTCTCGGCGATCTATGGCGTTAAAGTGCTGCGCGTCATCAGCTATATTGCCGTTCCTTTATTGATTGGGATCAGCGTATTTGGTCTTATCAAAGCATTGACCGGTGACTCCCTTCAGATTATTCAGAATTTTAAGCCACATGGAGCTATGAGCTTTACGGACGGACTGGCGGTAACCCTGGGGTCGTTTGCCTTGGGAGCGGTTGTCGCGGGAGATTACTCCCAATTTTCGAGAAAACGGTCGGATGTCCTGAAAGCCGCTCTTTTCGGAATTATCCCAGCAGGCTTGCTGATGATAGGTGCAGGAGCCGTCCTGACGATTGCTTACCAGGCCAGCGATATTACAGCAACCTTTTTGAGCATCACGACCCCGTTTATTGGCGGTGTGGTTTTGATCCTCGCTACATGGAAGACGAACCTCGTGAATGCCATTTCAGGCGGTTTTGCCTTAATAAACGTGTTCAACGTATCGAAGGAAAAAGAAAAATGGGCCGTCGGCATCGCCGGAACGATCGGGACGGTACTAGCTGTCGTCGGCATACTCAACTATTTTACGCCGATTATGTCCATCCTGTCGGCCATGATTCCGCCGGTGGCAGGCGTGATGATCGCATCTTACTGGGTGCTTGGCAAAGGGGATAAGAGCCGCTGGCATGAGGTCGAAGGCGTGAATATACTGGGCGTCATTTCCTGGCTTGTGGGCGCGGTCATCGCTTGTACCCCTGTTGTGTTATCCCTGTTCCCAAGCCTGCCGCAGGTACCGAATCAGCCGTTGATCGGGATTGTCATTTCTTTTGTCATGTATTATGCAGGCTATCGTTTATCGGCTCGGAAAACAGTCATATTGGAGGAAACGTAAATGAGATATTTAGATCAAGCAGCTGTTGAAAACATCGCCGTCGGCGCAGCATTCTTAGGAACCGGCGGAGGGGGAGACCCTTACATTGGCAAATTGATGGCTCTCTCAGCCATTGAGAAGTATGGACCTGTAAAACTGTTCTCCGTCGATGAGATTCAGGATGAGGACTTTTTTATCCCGGCCGCGATGATGGGGGCGCCTTCCGTACTCGTGGAGAAATTCCCTAAAGGGGACGAGTTTGTTAAGGTTTTTCAAAAATTAGCGAATTACTTGGGAAAAGAACAGATCGCCGGCACGTTTCCGATGGAAGCGGGAGGCGTTAATTCCATGATTCCCATCGTCGTTGCGGCGCAGCTGGGCTTGCCTCTGATCGACTGTGACGGTATGGGACGGGCATTCCCGGAGCTGCAAATGGTCACGTTTAACCTGGATGGCATTCCGGCGACACCGATGGCGATTACGGATGAAAAAGGGAACATCGGCATCTTTGAGACCATTGATAATAAATGGACGGAACGGCTCGCCAGAGTGGCCACGGTCGAAATGGGCGCCAGTGCTTTAGTCAGCCTGTACCCGACAACGGGTGCGCAAATCAAGCAGAGCGGCGTTCATCATATCGTGACCCTGTCCGAACAAATCGGAGCCATCATTACATCGAAGAATAGGGACGCAGGCGATAAGCTTCAAGAACTGCTGAAACTGGTGTCCGGTTATGAACTTTTCCAAGGCAAAATTGTGGATGTCATCCGGGAAACCAAGGGAGGATTTAACCTCGGCCAAATGCATCTTGAAGGAATCGAGGCGTTTAAAGGCGGAGAGATGAAGGTTCATTTTCAAAATGAAAACCTGATTGCTGAAAAGAATGGTCAAGTGGTTGCGATAACCCCTGATTTGATCTGTCTGGTTGATTACGAAACCTTGTCGCCTGTAACCACGGAGAGCCTGAAATACGGTAAACGCGTACGGGTGGTTGGACTGCCCGCTCATGAAAAGTGGAGAACGGAAAAGGGAGTCCAGACGGTAGGACCAAGATACTTCGGATATGATTACGATTATGTTGCGATTGAGGAACTGGTGAAAAAGGCGGTGGCTGAGAATGTATAGAATCGGGATCGATGTAGGCGGCACCAACACAGATGCCATCATATTGGATGAGAATCATCATTTGATTCATGCGGTTAAATCCCCAACAAGTTTAGATATTAAAACAGGGATTGAAACCTCGCTCCGGAATTTGCTGCAGGAATCGAATATTGATAAAACCCAAATCACGCATGCCATGTTAGGCACGACGCAGTGTACCAATGCCATTGTTGAGCGTAAAAAGCTGGCGCAAGTCGGCGTCATTCGTCTGGGTTACCCGGCAACGGCCTCCGTTGCTCCGTACACGTCCTGGCCTGAGGATATGGTTCAGAAGCTGTCGGGTAAATATGCTCTCGTTCATGGCGGATATGAATATGACGGCCAAGTGCTTGGAGAAGTCGATGAAGCTGAAATTACAGCTCTTTTAGAGGAATGGGGGAGCAGTGTCGAGTCCATCGCAGTCATTGGTGTGTTTTCATCCATTAAAAATGATCAGGAGCTCCAGATTCGCGATCTCATCCATCAAGTATACGGACCTGAATTCCCTGTTTCCTGTTCTTCATTGATTGGTTCTGTCGGCTTAATTGAACGGGAAAATGCGACCATACTGAACGCAGCCTTATGCAAGGTGATTGAAACGACGACCCAAGGATTTGTGCAGGCGTTAGAAGAAGAGGGCATCACAGACGCAGCGGTGTTCCTATGCCAGAATGACGGTACCCTGATGTCGATCGATTACGCTAAGCAATTTCCGATCCTAACCATTGCATGCGGGCCGACGAACAGCATACGCGGCGCCTCTTATTTGGCGAAGATCAAAGATACGATGGTTCTCGACGTGGGAGGGACGACATCGGACATCGGGGTATTGCAGGACGGCTTCCCGAGAGAATCCTCGGTTGCGGTCGAGGTTGGCGATATCCGCACGAATTTTCGCATGCCGGATATTATCTCCGTCGGGCTGGGCGGCGGAAGTATTGTGCGCTCGGAGAACGGCAAAATTACCGTTGGCCCTGACAGCGTAGGATACAAGATTGGACAGGAAGCGCTGGTCTTTGGCGGGCATACTCTGACGACAACAGACATTGCCGTTCGGCTGGGTCTTGCGGATGTCGGGGATAAGAGCTTGGTAGCGCATCTGGATGAAGACTTTGCTAGAAATGTGCAAGCTGAAATTGCAACCATCATTGAGCAGGCCATTGATAAAATGAAGACATCCTCGGGAGACGTTGAGCTTGT
This sequence comes from Paenibacillus sp. XY044, assembly GCF_002257645.1. GTDB lineage: Bacteria > Bacillota > Bacilli > Paenibacillales > Paenibacillaceae > Paenibacillus_AQ. The sequence continues at coordinate 284,374 of NZ_NQMO01000002.1, forward strand.
TTTGGTAGGCGGCGGCAGTGTCGTTATCCCGAACACGATTCGCGGGGTATCCCATATGATTAAGCCTGAGAACGGGGGCGTAGCCAACGCCATTGGCGCATGTATAGCTCAAATCAGCGGACAATATGAACAAATTTATATTTATTCTACAGAGCCCCGTGAGGATTCATTAAGAGATGCGCAAGAAAAAGCCGTGAAGCAGGCGGTGCTGGCTGGCGCTGATCCGGCAACGGTTGAGCTTGTGGAAGTGGAAGAAACCCCGCTGGCTTATCATCCAGGAAATGCGACGAGACTGCGAGTGAAAGTAGTAGGAAACATGAAGTAGATGAGAGGCTTCACACGAGTTATATAACTTGTGTGAGGCTCTTTTTTTGTTAAGAGATCAGAAAGTATAAGTTTCGGAGCTTCACCTTCCTGATCTACAAGAAAAGCTTCCGCTAAACGTGGTCTGTCTTCTTTGAAGGTACGTCGATAGACGTTTTTCTTATCCAAGTGGTGCAACGTGATGAGGGGAAAAGAGGTTTCACTCATTCTATAAGAACGCATTGAGCGTAAATATGATAAAAGGTAAAATATAGTATATTATAGCTACAATAAAATCTTGGGCGGGCATGGTTTCCCTGCGTAAGGAGGTGGGGCCATGGAAGTGAAAGATGCATTAACACAACAAGAGAAAGTAAAAACCCACCCAAAGGTTGAGGCCAGAGGTGGGGGTTGTTCATGTACTACTTAGAGTGGGAATAAGCCATCCATGCCAATTGTACTGACCAAGTGTTCGCAGCATTTGGTCTTTATTACATATATAATAACACAATAAAAAATGTATCAAAGCGTGCATCCCCATCACATAACATTGTATCTACGCTGCGGGCTCTGCCTCTTGATTCGCAAGATATGGAAAGCAGGGAAGCTGATTCAGCTCACAACCTTGCAAGGCTAAGTCCGTCGGATCCAGGACTGAGATGACACCATCAACAGAATGGTAAAGTATTACCATAACAAAAGGGGCTGATTAGAATAAACATCAATCGTTTAGATCATTTAGTGTTGACTGTTTCAGATATTGATCAAACATGTGAGTTTTATTCTCGAGTCTTAGGAATGCGAACTATAACATTTGGAGAAGGACGAAAGGCACTGCATTTTGGGCATCAGAAAATAAACCTACATGAAGCAGGCAAAGAGTTTGAACCAAAAGCGAAAATGCCTATGCCAGGCACTGCTGATTTATGTTTTATAACCGATGTTCGGATACCCGATGTTATACATCATTTGGAATATTGCAACGTAATGATTGAGGAAGGTCCTGTATTAAGAACAGGAGCATTAGGATCGATAACGTCAGTTTATCTTAGGGATCCAGATGGGAATCTAATCGAAATCTCTAATTACAACGGATCCTAGATGATAGTTTTAAAAGGGAATCAAGGGGGATAGCTATGGAAATGAATGACAAGTATATTTTTCCGGATCCTTCAAAACATCCAGATTGGATCACCCCTCATAGTCCGGAATGGTATTCGAAATTAAATAGTAGTGTTGGTGCATATCGATATCCATGGAATTCCACATTTGAAATGCCGAATGCAGAAATGATGTTTGCTGAGCATCTATCTTCCCGCATAACTCCAGACTCTCGAGTGTTAGATGTTGGTTGCGGGCATGGAGATTTTACAAGTATCTGGGGTTATAAAGCGAAAGAAGTAATCGGAATCGATAATAGAGAAAACTTTATTAAAAGGGCTGAAATAAACAATAACCATGAATCAACTAAATACTTAGTAGTTAACGCAGATGATGAATTGCCCTTTCCAGATCATTATTTCGATATTGTTTACACCAAGAAAGGTCCATGGTTATATAAAGAGGCATCTCGTATCTTAAAGCAAAGCGGAATTATTCTGGGATTATATCATGGAGGAACGGATGGGGGGTTAAGAGACCTGTTCCCCGGATTGTTTTCTCCGTTACCTTATGACCCGTACAACTTGGATGCCGTAGAAGAACGATATAAATTATATCAAAGCGTGGGTTTATCCCAAGTGAGGATTCGTCTACTGGAGGAAGTGGAGTATCTTTCTGCACCTGAAGATGTTTTGATCAAAAAGTGTTTTGGTCAGAGTGAGGAACTAAAAGATTTTGTTTGGAGTCAATGTCTTAAGGGAGTAAAAGAAATCTTCTATAAGCATGCGACTGAGAAAGGGATAAGAGTTATCAATTATCATCATTTAATAACTGCGAAAGTCGGATAAGGGAACTTATTGTTAGCCGATATCAACGAAATAGGGATTAATCGAAAGGGATATAAAGTATGAATTTAATCCGCATTGAACCAATAGGTAAAAGTAATTGGGAAGAAGCTCTTTCGATATCTTTACTTCAATCACAAGAGAAGCTTGTACCCTCTGTTATCGAATCTTTAGCATGGGCTTATATAAAACCGTGGGATGAGGCTTTTGATCCCTATATTTTGTGTAAGGATGATAAGACATTCGGATTCTTCTATCTTTCTTATACACCTAATAGTACGAATAATTACTGGATCGGTGGTTTTCAAATAAGCAAAGAATATCAAGGGATTGGATTAGGAACACAATCTCTAGAAAGAATAGTAGCATTTATTCAGGAAATGCACAGACCATGCGAATTAATTTCTCTGACAATCGAAAAAAGTAATGTTCACGCTCGAAAGCTTTACGAGAAATTAGGATTTGTAAATCAGGATAGAGAGAATCAATATGGCGAGATTATATATAAACTAAGGTTAAAACCAAGGAGACAAAAGCTTTGAATAATAAACGGCTGGAGAGCATTCGTATACTTGTTCAAGAAATGATCAGTTCAATGGATCGTGAAGCACAGCGACAGGAAGCTTGTGTTCAATTATATGGGGCGTCCAACACGGCCTCTCTGCTTGCAAAGAGAAGGGATCAAAATCAAGAAATCGCAGCAATTAGCGGCCTTCTTCATGATTATTATCGTTATAATACTGGAATTATTGAATTCCCTGGCACCAATAGTGCTGAATCTGTAAGACCCATATTGAGAGAGCTGAATGCCTTTACTACAGAAGAGCAAATCACTATTTTGCAGGCAATCTTTTATAGGGATTACAGAGATCGGATTCATGGTCCTCTTGATGAAATCCTTAAGGATGCATATGTTCTGCATTTATATTTACAAAATCCGAGTTGTATCGTACAGCAACAAGATGCCGACAGACTGCGGAAGGTTTTTCGTGAACTGGCAATCCCGGGGGATTGCACAGTTGAGGAGAGCAACAAAGAAGAAGGTGTTTTCAGTAGCGTAGATAAGCGAATCAGGATGGCTGAAATTGCAGAAGACCTGGGAAGAGCAAACATCATCGGATTGCCAGGAGATCAGCGGTATCGGGAAATCTGTAAATATTGGCCTGATCGAGCAATCTATACAGTTTTACAGAACAGTTGGTGTGCTGCTTTTGTGTATCATTGTTGTTTTAAAGCCGGATTTTTAATGCCGATCCGCCACCCTAATGGTAAATATCGACTTGCTGGTGTAGGAGCGTTGCTGGAATGGGCGCAGTTACCTGAAACGGGTTATTTTTATATAGATAAGGATAATGGATTTACCCCTCAACGTGGCGATATCGTGATATATGAAAAATTACTTTCCAATGATTCACATGACCACACGGGTATTGTACTGGCATGCAATGAGAATGAAATTTTAGTTGCCGAAGGGAATAGGGATAATCAGAATTACTCCAGTGTTTTTTACAGGAACAGGTGGCATTGTATATTAGGGTATATCCGGATAGATAACAACTATGAATATCATTTTAATGGCACTTACAACCCGATGATATGAGTACGTAAACTGATAAAGTGGGAATTTCAAAGAAGGTGCTTATGTTCAGTTATACGGAGTGTCTAACACTGCCTTGATGCTTGTAAAAAGAAAGGATCAAAATCAGGAAATCGCAGCAATTAGTAGCCCTCTTGATGATTATTATCGTTTCACAGAACACTTGTACGTAGATGTAAATAAAGGTAAAATATAACTACAATTGAATCTTGGGTGGGCATGGTTTCCCTTCGAAAGGAGGTGAAGCCATGGAAGTGAAGGATGCATTAACGATCATGTTCCTCTTTGGGACGTTCATTCTTGCTCTTTTAACATACATTAATAATAACAACAAGAGAAAGTAAAAAACCCACCCAAAGGTTGAGGCCAAAGGTGGGTTTTGTTCCCATGCGACTTAGAAGGGAATAAACCATCCAAGCCAATTGTATTGACCAAGTGTTCACAGCACTTGGTCTTTATTACATATATAATAGCACAAAGAAAAAAATGTATCAAAGCGTGAAATAAAATTGAAGGTGGTATTAAGAAAAAAGGATAAGTTGAAAGGTAAAATGAAGAAGGCATCTCCATCTTATAACATCGTGCGGGCTTTGCCCTTGGTTCAGAATCTGCGAACAACCCTGTGAGGATAAGCCCGTCGGACCCAGTATAACAATCACGCATCGGAGCCTGAAACGTATGAGCAACGAACAAAATTTATATTAGAGGAGGTCATCATGATGAACAAGCATAGTGTTTATGAAACAAACAGCTTCTATTGGGATACAAAAGGAAATGACTTTTTAAGAGCCATCGTGCTTCCTTTTTATGGAGCATTCGTCTCGGAAGAAAAATGCCAACTGTTTGGCGATGTTTCAGGAAAAAAGATGTTAGAGATAGGCTGTGGAAACGGCCAATCCTTGCAATATCACGGGGATCGCAAAGCATCTGAACTGTGGGGCATAGATTTATCAGAAAAACAAATTGAAAAAGCAAAGCAACATTTGACGGAGTGCGGTCTTTCAGCAACATTGATCTGTTCCCCCATGGAAGAAGAGTGTAACATACCCGTGGATTATTTTGACTTTGTTTATTCGATCTACGCCATAGGCTGGACAACCGACCTAGAAGGAACTTTTAGTCGGATCGCTTCTTACTTAAAAAAAGACGGCGTATTTATTTTCAGTTGGTCTCATCCGATACACAAATGTGTTGTTGAAGATAATGATAGGTTTGCTTTTAACAAGAGTTATTTCGATGAATCTTGGTATTCGGTATCTCCTGATTTTTGCCAAGGCGCGCTAACCTTATCTGACCGTAAACTATCAACCTATATCAATGCGTTGGCGAAAACAGGGTTTGTTATTGAACAAATGATTGAAGAAACCGACAATGAAATCATACAATCGCACGATGAAAATAATAATTTCGTAAAACGAGCGAAGATGTTTCCTGTAACCTTTGTTATTAAAGCAAGAAAACTTTAAAATTGCTGACGCCTTAAGTCTGAGGGATGTCAATTTATATGAAAAGAAGATTTGTGAGTAAGCCAGAAACAGTGTAATGCCCATCGAAGCTTACGGATAACCGGATATTTAGCTGGATACAAACCGTACCACCTAACATCGCGGCCGTTCACTGCCGAGTCCTTAGGGGGTTGGCTTGCGTAATGAATATTGGTAAAGTTGCTAAAAATCAAATGAAAAGAGATGATAAAGATCGTTTCAATCGCTCAAGAAATTGATCAATATATGGTATCCTTCTTAACCTGGGAATCATATTTCTCTGGATACTTTAATGGGGCTGTGCTTGTAGCCCAAAAAGGAGAAGTATTGCTATCTAAAGGGTATGGATTCTCTAACATGGAACATAATGTTCCTAACTATTCGAAAACAAAATTTAGAATTGGATCAATGACGAAACAGTTTACGGCTGTTGCGATATTACATCTTTTTGAAGTGAATAATTTAAATATCCATGAAGGGATAAATAAGTATCTTCCCGATTACCCCAATGGACAATCCATCACTGTTCACCATCTTTTAACACACACTTCCGGTATTTCAAACCTAAATTATTTTCATTCGATGAGGTTGTATATTACAACTGAGAAGTTAGTTGAGCGCATTAAAGAATTGCCACTATTGTCTGAACCAGGCGAACAATTTTCTTACAGCAATGCCGGTTATATTTTATTGGCCTATATACTTGAGAAGATTTCTGGAATGAGCTATGAGGATTACTTAAGAATCAATCTTTTGGAGCCGCTTTCAATGAATTCAACCGGATGTGATAATTTCAGAACTATACTTAAAGATAGAGCATCTGGTTATAGTAAGTGGGAGGAAGTAAATAATACAGAATTTATAGATATGTCTACTGCTCATGGAGCCGGGAATTTATTTTCCACAGTTGAGGACCTCTTTTTATGGGATCGGGCTATATCTGAAAAAAAGTATTTATTCTCTGAAGAATTCACGAAATTATTATTTACCCCATTTTTGAATAACTACGGATATGGTTGGTTTATTACAGAAAATAATTATACAAATTCCCCCCAAAATAAGTTAAGAGTTCACCACTCCGGCGGAATAAATGGCTTTAGTGCTGAGTACAGTCGAATTATACCGGATGATATAACTATTATCCTGCTAAGTAATTTTGACTCAACTCCTGTGTATACAATAACAAAACGACTAATTGAAATCGTTCTTGAAAGCAATTAGAAGGGGTCTTAACACCTAATAACGTCGATACAGAAATGAGGAATATCAATGAAGACAAGATTAATATTGATTGATGGAATGCCTGGGTCAGGTAAGTCAACAACCGGAAGCTTTATAAGTGAAAGATTGAATGAGCGGAATGTTCTGAATAGGTTTTATCATGAACTAGAAGACAATCATCCCTTGCGAATATACGACAAGCAGTTTACTTCTTTTACTAATTTAGAAGAAGCAGAATCGTTTACTGCAAGAGTTGAACAGCTATTTACTAATTTTGTTAATGAAAGAGCAGATAGAGATGTAATCACAATCATAGAGAGTTACGTATTTCAGGATACGATTGGTTTTAGTGTCTAAATCAATTCTCATAAAGAGAGTAACAATGAAAATTGGATCAAAAAATGTTACCACTGTATTGTTTGAAGCAAGACGGAATTAACATTAAAGTCAAAGAAGAATTAGGGCATTTATTAATAATAGAAGCAGCTGATTGTGATGAAATGTTCTTTCTGGCCGTTTATTTCGACACTCTATGAAAAGCCGAGAGTCCTTATGCACATAATAGAAAAACTCATAAACATAGATTTTCGAATTGAGCCGGTTTAACAAATGAAGAATTGATGCAGGTAGATAGCGAGTATAAACCACAGATTTTCTTGAATTTTGTAATGACTGGGCTTCCTACCTTCATTACAATGAGAGCTTAATATATGAATATGAGTAGAACTCCAAGTGCAAAGAAAAATGAACCAATCACTATTGCAATAAACCCACCGAATTTTCGGGCTTCAATGTAGGCGTCACTTGGCTCGGAATCATCTTTTACTTTCCACGCTTCATTCATATTCCAACCAAGCGTGGGTTTAATACGACTCAGGATACCGAGTGCAATAAATATAGCACCGAAAACAATGAAGGTTGCTTGAACCATGGGTAAATCAGCTCCTATTATAACAATGCCTACCGACGAGGAGGAAACCCGTCGATAAGTTAACAACGCAAGGCGCTTCTTAATGTTTATTTAGGATAATTGAGAAGATGAACAACGCACCTAAAATCAAAGACAATATTCCACGAATCCGGGTGAACTTATAACGTTTCTCTGTGGCATAGGGATCGCCAAATAAAACGAACCATCTTGCATTTGGTCTTAAGATCGCAGATAGACCGTAAGCCAATACAAAAATACCAAACAGTATCAAAGCCACGCGAATCAACTCCTACTTATATAAAATGCAAGAACTAAGGAATAGTTAGATGAGCAGAGGAGGGGACGATTGGCATCTCCTATTTTTTTCGACGCTGAATAAAGAATATTCTTACAGCTATTAATGTGGGAATCACAATAATTGGCCAGATAGGACTGATCATAAAACCAAGCTCCTAATAAATAATGGGTAACTGACGGATCGAGGTACCGCCACAGCAATGAATATAAGCAAGGGAGAGGTGAACGCAACTCAATGTCTATTGAGTTGGTGGTTCCGCCGTCGCCAAAAAATAGGCTCCAATCAACCCGATTTCGATAATTATGAAAATGAGGACTACCAACAGGAAAAATTTTTTACCACTCATGTTATCACCTCCCAATAGACTGTAACAGGGGAATATTCAGGGAGAGTGGATGGAAGCAGAAGTTAGATTCGAAAACGCCGGTGCCGATATTTATGAATTAAAAGCAAACCATATGATCAAATAAATTAACCCATAGATAGCTATTAATCCACATACACAGATAAGCACGATCAAGAGCACAAGTTTTTTACCATTCATGGATGCACCTCATATAGACCTTAGCATAGAATAGGGGATTTATTCCATCAATCATCATTAACAATCCATCATCAATTAGGATAGCGGTAATAAGAAGACATAAAACATTGCCATACCTAATTGGGAATTAGCCGGTGGCATGACCGAACCAGGGGAAACACTGAGAGAATGTGCATTAAGGGAAATGCTCGAAGAAACCAATCAGATTCCAGAAAGAATGAGATTTAAGGGGTTGATGAAATTTACGCTAAAGAGTGGAAAGGTTGAATATGGGGGGCTTTTCAGTGCGGACATTGAAGTTGAAAGGCCTTTTATCAAAAATGATGAAGCAAATAAGATGATTTTTTGGGACGGAATGAAAGACATTGGATATATTGATGAAATTGATATGGAATTATTAAAGTACTATTAGCATGCTATTGTAGTTCATTCGAAGAGACTCAACACTGCACGTCGCGGTCCGGCTGGCTGTCGCTGTCGCGTCTAGGCTTAAAGGTTCTCAGCTCTTACAAAACCGTTATAGGCAATCCTCGAGAGAGAGGGAAAATCATGAACACAGTCAGTAAGGCAACAAAGGTGCTCTTTTATAAGATACATAAGGGAATTGCTTTAGGCTCAGATTACTTGAAATGGGCATACAAAATGATTGAAGAAGAGAAATCATCAAATTCCATATACTGTCGTCGATGGACAAAAATGATAACATATTTGAATTTGAAGAATATCTCAAAAGATCATTAGGCGAACTAAATGTCACTGTCCCACCATTTGAAGAATGTGCCAGGGTAATTATAGAAGATCTTTGCCTGGAGATTATCAAGAATAAAAGAGACTCATTTGATATTACTAAGGAGATATTTAAAGTTACAGTTGAAATTGATAACCCCTTAGAGTTATCTGTTTGGAACGAATTAGATGATGGGGTCGATCGTATTTTCTATGATGATGAGTATTATAAACCTGACGAGAGAGAACTAAGAGAAAGAATCAAGTTAGAAGCAAGGAGGTATTTAGCATCACAGGATTCCGAGGGCATCCGATAACATAATATTTTACGCAGAGGGACTGATGCCCCTCGGCCATAGGATGTATAATCATGGAGGATGTTCCAGATGACATAAGAGCCGTTTCAAGATAGGTTCGATCTATATACCGAAATTGATGAAGTATTAAAAAATCGCAAACCGGAGGATCCATATGCCTTTTAAAGATGTATTTACTACTTTTCCTAAGCTTGAAACTGAAAGATTTGTATTGAGAGAATTACATTCCGATGATGCCAAGGAATACTACAGTTATTTCTCAGATGATGAAGTAACAAAATATTGGGGATATCCAGGACCCAAAAATATGGAGACAGCCTCAAAGACATTTACGCGGTTTCAAAACGCATTTACTAGAAAAGAAATGATCACTTGGGGAATAGCTGCGAAAGAGGATGATCAAATTATTGGGACCTGCATATTGAACGATTTCGTTAGAGCATCCATGGTTAACTTATCCTATAACTTATCAAGAGATTATTGGGGGAAAGGAATCATGACCGAAGTGCTCAAAACGATTATTCCTTTTGCATTTCATGAGCTGGATATGAATCGAATACAAGCTAAAGTAATGCCGGAAAACAATGCATCTGTAAAGCTTTTATCAAAGTTGGGTTTTGTACAGGAGGGTTTACTTCGGGACTTTATATTTGGTGAGTTCATTACGGATACATTAATATTCTCCATGCTAAAGAAAGATTTAATTGAAAGGCACTATGAGTCAATTCAGTGATGTCATCAACGTCAGTTAACTAGAAAAATGTTCGCTCGTTGGAGCAGCGAGCAGCCTCAGTCTAAATAAAGCTATTATTTGTAGATTATCCATGGAAAACAGGGTCCTGACGAATTATTCGTCAGGACCCTGTCTTGTTTCGCTGAATGAATCAAGGCTTCATTCCGGACCTCTTAAGTGTACGAGTAATCGAACAGAAGGACCATCAACTCAAATTCCTACTGATTCAAGATCTTCATCTTTTCCAATGTTGCCAGAGTCAGTTGCTTAGCGAAAGCACCGCTGCCGGCTACATTCGCTGCGAACACCCAGGTGTTCTTATCCGTTTCGACATAACCGACATACCAGCCAAGCCCCATATCGGACAGCCTCGAACCGGTTTTTCCATGAATCGTATATTCATCCTGCTCATCATCGATCATGATCCGCTTGACCGTTTTCATCGTTTTCTTCTGAAAGGGCAGATCCTCTTTAACCAGCTTTTCGATAAAATCCGCTTGTTCTACGGCAGAGATCTTCAAGCTGCTGTTTAACCAGAATGTATCGATGCCTCCGCTGATGTCGCGGTTACCATAATCGATCCGATTCACGTATTTCCGCATCTGTTCTTGGCCGATATCGCGAGCCATCGCTTGGTAATACCAAATCGCTGAATCCCTCATACCCGAAGCAAGCGAATGATCCCGGTTCCAAACCGGGAATTCTCTGACGATACCGTCCCATCTCTTGACTTCATATTCGTCAGCGACAGCCTTGACTTCCAGACCGATAAGGGCATTGGCTACTTTGAAACTGGACTCTGGTGTAAACCGCTGTTTACTTCGTTCAGGATTGAATGTATATACTTGATTGGTGTTCAAGTTCTTGAGGACGAGGGTCCCGTTGATTTTACGGAAATTTTGTTCCAGTTCAAGTCGAGGAGAGCTTGGCTTTGCTTCGGCATTGGGCGAGTACGTGAACAAGCAAACGACTGCAAGGAAGATAAGTACAAATGCTGATAGGAGGTTATTCTTTTTTATCTGTAACACGGCTGTATCACTCCTTGTATAACTTATTTCGGGAATGGTCTCGATGGCCATCGAATCGAACAAGTTCCCCTTATCAAATGCATTTTGATACTATTAGTCTATGGTGTCAGGTGCTGCAAGTAAATCTGGTTATTTAAGGTTTGTACCTATACAGATTGATGATAGGAAGAGGGGATACATGTGATCTATGCCGAGGTCATGAATCAGATCGAACAGCTCATCGACAGCGGGGAGTTGAAACCGGGTAAGAGACTCCCATCCATACGATCGCTGGCTAAGAGGTTCGGCTGCAGCGTCAATACCATCATCAAAGCGTATTCCGAATTGGAAAAGAAGCATAAAATCTATTCCGTCTCGAAGAGCGGTTATTACGTTGTGGAGCGCGTTCCCTCAGGCCATTCAGATTCAACTAACACGGGATTCATCGATTTTCTGTCGGCGGGTCCCGACAAGAACGCCATGCCTTACCGGGACTATCAGCACTGCATCAATCAAGCCATTGAAGTATATAAAGAAGAGATGTTTACCTATTCGGAGATCCAAGGGCTGCCTTCGCTAAGAGAGGAACTGGCCCGACATCTGCGCGACCTGCAAGTGTTTACGGTTTCTGATCGAATCTGCGTGGTATCCGGATCACAGCAAGCGATTCATCTGTTGATTTCGCTTCCTTTTCCGAATGGCAAAAAGAATATCTGCGTAGAACAGCCCACGCATGTCAGTATGATCGAATCGATCAAGTATCAGCAGGCCACGACATACGGAATCGAAATCACGGACAAAGGACTCGACATGGACCGGCTGGAGCATCTGTTTAAATATCATGAAATTAAATGCTTTTACACGGTGACCCGATTTCAAAATCCGACAGGCTACAGCTATTCGAATAAGGAACGACGGAAAATCGTGGAGTTGGCCCAAAAATACGATGTTTATATCATTGAGGACGATTATTTAGGCGATCTCGATCCTGACAAGAATCAGGACCCGATGTTCACATACGATCCATCAGGAAGGGTCATTTATATCAAAAGTTTTTCCAAAGTGATGCTCCCCGGCTTAAGATTGGGGCTTGCAGTCATTCCGGACTTCCTGCGTGACTCATTCTTAAGCGCCAAATTCGCTACTGATCTGCATACGCCGGTCCTTACGCAAGCGGCATTGGAAATATATTTGAAGAGCGGCATGTTCAAGGCTCATATTCAGCGCATGAGATCCATCTACAGAAGGAAAGCGGCCTTATTGCAAAAGGCATATCAAGAGAAGCTGCCGCCCGGCGCGGCATATTCGGGATCGGATTCGGGATTCTATTCGACGATCCGGTTACCTAGTCCGCTGAAGGCTAGGACATTTATTGAGGATCTGAAGAAGGAAAACGTATACGTTGACGATGCACGAAAAATGTATCTGCCCGAGTTTGTCCAGGATTCAGTGATCCGTTTGAGCGTATCGCAGGTGGAGGAGAAGCACATCGAGATCGGGGTTCAAACCATAGCTCGCGTCATACAAGAGCAACTCAGCAGCGTGCATACTGTGAAATTTATATGATTATGGAGAAAAGACTGCTTTTGTAAACGTGTACTCCATATCTGTACGGGTACAGTGCCTTAAAACAATCATTCCCGCCGTATGACTCTCAAGGTATACTCACGATACAACATGAATCGAGTGCGATGGAATGTTTTTTATAAGAATGCGGGGTGTTGGGAGTAGATTTGTTCTTATCGTATGAAGGTTATGGAGTTTACGCTCTTATTGGATGCTATCAGGCGTGGGCTTATTGGTCACGAAGATCCACCAAAGTAAAATTGCTCCCCTTATGGATTTTGTTGTTTGGGAGTGTTGTCATCCAAGCTGCTGCCGCCTCACTCCTATGGTTTGTGCTTCTGTTCCCGATTACCGAAGCCTTGCTGTGGTGCCTGACTGGGGTAACGCTGATTGAAGCCATCGTTGCCGTCTACCGGAAGCAGTACTGGAAGTGTGCGGGGTTATTCATCTTGGTGCTTATGTTAATGTTCCTGCTTAACCTGTTATCAAGGGCTTTTTAGAATAATTGCCCGGATGTTAGCTGTTTTGATTGCATTTAATCAAGGGGCAAATGGATCAAGTTGGTTTTTCTCGAAGGATTTTCGTGATTTTGTTGAGAAGTTGACTACGTGAAAAATAAAGGTACGGAAATCCTTAGTGAGATAAAACACTTTGAAGGTATTTATAAGTTAGGTACTGTCGGAGACAAGAGAATCATAGGAGGGAAAGAGCTATGGCAACCATCTATCGAGAAGTAGAAGTGAATTGCAGCCTCGATAAGGCTTGGGGAGAGCTTCGGGACTTCGGAAACGCCGCTAGACTATTCGCTGGCGTCCTTGTGGATTGCAAGGAGGCCTCGGGTCAGCGAACGGTGACCTTTAACAACGGATATGTGGTCCAGGAGCAACTTGTAACCCTAGATGAGGAGACATGCCGTCTGGCCTATACTGTAATTAATGGCGACTTCACTCATCACAGCGCGTCTATGCAGATGCTCCCGACTGCTGAAGGAGTAAAATTCGTTTGGATCAGTGACTTCTTGCCAGATGAAGCGACACAGAGCGTCGAACCTCTAGTCGAGGCAGGCTGCCAAGCAATCAAGCGATTCCTTCAGTCCCTCTGACTTTGCTGGCAGACACGCGCTACTTATATTAGAAACCCGTAGCATAAAAATGCTGCGTTTTTTTTGTTTTTACGGTATTTCGCTTTCCAAGCTTAATAGCGTGCTAATGAAAACTGACATCCTGCTGCTTGAAGGAGTTTCACCATATCCTTTATTATGTTTATAACTCATGATTTTTTATAGATAGGGGATTGATCTTATTATTATCAGAGAAGCAAGTAAAATAGACTACCCTCAGTTAAGACAAATATATCTTGAATCGCGTCGTAAGAGCTTTCACTGGGCGAACGCAGAAGAGATGAATTTAAATGATTTTGATAGGGATACAACTGAAGAATATATACTATTAGCTGAAGAAGACTCGCGCATCCTAGGATTCGCATCTTTATATTTACCTGATCGTTTTATTCACAATTTATTTGTACACCCCGATTTTAGCGGTAAAGGGGTTGGTACTCAGTTAGTTAAGAATGCCATAGAAAAAATGGGCACGCCAGTAAGATTAAAGTGTGTATCTGAAAATCATAAAGCATTGAGTTTCTATGAAAAAAGTGGATGGAAGAAAGTTGTTGAAGAAGGAAAGCCCGGGGAGAGGTATTGGGTTTTAATATATGAATAATACATAACATCATACTCACACTTTGGGGCTTACGCCCTTTGGTTGCCAGATGTATAATCATGGAAGATGGATCAGACAACACACGACCCGGCCTAAGATAGGAGTTATCTAAGGCCGGGTCGCGTCCTTAATACGGGAGATGTTATTTGAAACCAGTATAAACCTATTATTAAACATCATTGAAATTCACATACAAACCTAAATTGAAAAGGAGAATGAGTATGGGATTAGAAGTTGCAAAGATGGAATTGGAGATGAAAGACATTTCAGGATCTAAATTCAAAGAAGTTAATGCGGAGGGATTAGACTTTGATAATGTAAATTTATCAAAGTCTAAGATTAATAATGCAAATATGAGTGGAATGACCTTAAATGACGTTAATGCTAGTGAAGTTGATATTAGAAATGCTAACCTATCCGCCACTTCAGTTCAGCATGCAAATATGAGTCATATGAAGGTAGATCATGTACACCTATTCGGGACTGAGTTTGTAAATATTGTTTTGCCTCAGGAAGGTGACAGAAATTATGATCCAAACGGAGATTACAAGCCTATAGTGTTTCATAATTGTAATCTGAGCAATATGGAGATAAATAACTGTGACATTACCGGCCTAAAGATCAACGGGATACTGATAGAAGAGCTGCTTAAGAACAAATGATAAACTTTTTGTGAGTAACTCGAAGATAGCACTGGCATCAGATAACATAGTAATCACGCTGCAGATCGGATTACGCCGATCTTTGGTTCACCCGAAGCTGGATCAGGTGGACACATCGATCTCCCTAAGATAGGAGCAATCCAAGGGAGATCGACGTCGTGAATACGAGAGCGTTAGGTAAAAGTGATGCATATTCACTAATAATTTATAGAGGTGTCATAGATGATTAGAAATACAGCTCGGGCACTGATTATTCAAGACGGACAATTACTCGCAATTAAGAAAGAACGTCACGAAGTGGGAGTGTATTATACTTTGCCAGGAGGGGCTCAGGAGATAGGCGAAACCATAGAGCAGACATTAGAACGTGAATGCTTAGAGGAACTTGGAATCGACATCGTGGAGCATAAGTTCATTTGTATAAGAGAATACATATCAAAGAATCATGAATACTCTTTTATTTTGAAGGAAGTACATTCAGTAGAGTTTATTTATGAATGCAGCATCAATGCGACTGCTGCTTTTATCAGCTCACAGGCTGATATTGGACAAATCGGAACGGAATGGATACCCATTGAAAAAATAAAACAAGGTATATCCGAGTCAGACCAACTATCAATAACTTATCAATTCCCTGAAACAACAAAGGATTTTTTTAAAGAATACTTTAGAAATCAGAGCTTAGAACCATATCGAAATAAGAATTATGAAAGTTAATCACATCATCGAGGAAATGCTGGTCTATAACGCTTTTACAGGTATACATATCTCACAATAATTGTTGTATAACATATCGCCAATGTATCTTTCGAAAATGGGCTTGTTGTCCATTTGATATCCACTATAATATAACGCAGGAAAAATATCGGCCCATGCTTTTTGAATGTCTTCGGCTGTATGTTTCACCTCATAGGTAACATAATGGCCACCGGCAAGCTCAGTTTCGAAAATGTCGTTATCCGTTGGATCGATTCGATAATCGTCTGAAATAACAATACCAGCATCATAACGGCAGTTCTCGGGATGTGTAGTTTCCGGATTATCTTGTGCTATTCCAAGTAGTATGGATGATCCGTCGAGTAAATTTTTTGCTTTAGCCCACTTCTTTAACGCTTCCATTGCCTGAATGTTCATCGGACCATATGGACCTACTTGTCGCACAAATGCAATACGGGTGTTTGGCATCATTTCAACTTTAATAGCCATTTTTTCATTTCCTTTCTGGATTATATTGGATACACAACGAATGCTAACATGATATAAAAATATATGCACTAGTTAGTTTGTATTAAATGTTTCGAAAAAAGTGGGTTCATCTATGCCAATGATCATGATGAAGGTGACTTTAAAATATATGAGTTTGAATTTCATGATTGAAGGAACTATAAAACCAAACCACCCTATGGAGCGTGTAATTATGTCCGTACACATTGAAGAAAAGACCTCTTTTACAGTCATCGGAAAGTTAAGCCAAGGGGCGTCATCAGAAGGCCCAAAATGGATTGCCCCACTTTGGAAAGAGGCAAATGATAATTTCAATGAGATTAGAAACTTAGCTAAAAAAGATACTGCAGGTAATATCATTGGGATATGGGGCGCTATGAGCGATATCTCAGAGCGATTTGAACGATGGACAGATCAAGGCAAATATTTAGCGGGATGTGAAGTGTTCGATGATTCAGTAGCCCCAAATGGGTGGACTAAATGGGTCATTCCCTCATATAAATACGCTGTAATTAAATGCAACCAGAACACTTATCAGAAACAGTTCGATTATATGATGAACGATTTCTTACCGGCTCATCATTATTCCATTGTCGGGGCAGTACATGAATATTATCGTCCTGCGGATACAAATGGAGATTTATATTTGTATTTTCCCATTGAGAAAAAAGGAGAACTATCTCATGAATCCATTGATTAAAGATGCTGTAGTAAAACTGGCAGAGAATCTTCAATTACCTGAAAGGGTGTTTGATATGGAAGATTTACCTTGGGTGCCTTTCGATGAGGGGAAAGAAGCAAATTGTTATTTTAAACCACTTCGATTTGACCTTGCAACCGGCACATGGATATACCTCTTTAAAATAAAGAGTAATCAAGTGCTGACACGCCACCGGCATACTGGAGGATCTGTTATAGGATACAACATTCAGGGACAATGGAGATATGAAGGACGTAATTGGATTGCGAAACCAGGAACCTTTATTTTTGAGCCGCCTGGGGATATTCATACACTTATTACGGAAGATGAGGAAGTTATTACTTTATTCATTCTGGGCGGATCATTGCAATATTTCGATCATGACAATCTAGTTATTGGTCAAGATGATATTTTTACAGTACTGAAGAAATATAGAGATTATTGCAATGAGATGGGAATCGAAGTGCGTGAAGATCTTGTTTATTAGGAGTTGTGATGCTTAAGATTATGAACCAATTTCAAATATATGGTGAGAATAACCAGTACGTGATGATTCAATTAGAGAAGATACATGGATTTCCGCAAACCACTTCTCATTCCGGTGGCTATGATACGGAGAGTTCAATTAAAATTAAGAGTGGAAGTTACTATGCCTCAGGATCCGTTTGGATCTCAACTGGAGAAATATATGTATTTAAGAATCAGCTAAAAGAAATATATGAGAGTTGCATTGGGACTGCAAAATTAACCAATGACGAAGCCGATCTAGAAGTGACTGTTACGATTGAAAATCGAGGAAGAGCCATAATTGAAGGCAGATATAAAGAATATCCGTCCATTGATAATGAATTAATATTCTTTTTTGAAGCGGATCAAAGCTATATTGGTAAAACTCTTGAGGAAATAAATGAAATGACTACGATATATGGAGGAATGAATGGAATTATAGGCTAGTAAGTAACCTGCAGAAGCTGGAAACATCTTTTATATAAATAAACGGGAGGGAGAATACTATGAAGCAATTAAACAGAACATTGGAAAGTGAGAGGCTTTACCTTCGGCCGCTTGTATTCACGCGGCGGGGCTATATGGGATTGCTAGAACTTCCGGGTTATTGAGCAAATCTTCCAGTTAGCAAGCGAGTAAACAGGCGAAAACATAACTTTATAGTGGGAAATGTGAAATATGAAAAAAATATTATTGGTTTGTATTATGATAATGTTGATGCTAGCATCGGCTTGTGGAAATGTTGAAATGACATCAAATCCAAACACTTCTAGTGAGCCTAAACCTGAAACGGATGAGTCTATTATTCCAAAAAACACATCCGAATATTGTACTGTAGAACGTATCAATTTGGATAATGAGACTGAAAAATATTTCTATGGAACTTGGAAAGTTGAGAAGCTTTTAGGATTTGCAAACTCATATAATGATGCTTCTGAATATCCAACAGGGCAAAAATTTATTGGAGATGAAATTATAATCAAAAAAGACCTTTTTTCATCAAAAGGACTTAAAAAGTATAAAAAATATCAATATGAACTAAAAAATCCATTATATCAGATTACAGCGGCATGCTATAACTCTGACTCTTTTTATAGATATTATAAAATAGATATCCCAGACTTAGATATAAATGATGTAGTAAAAGCAATAGAGATAAGTGACCCTTCTACAAAACTCAGCATACCTGTGGGTTTAAGTTTTTTTGTTGTTAATAACGATAGGCTTATCTTGTTATCAGAGGCAACTATTTTTGAGCTTAAAAAAATTACTTTTACTGATTAAATGAATTGAGGTTATGTAATAAGTTCTGTGCTAATAGAATAGAAAATTCCGTAAAGAGCCGTATCTACTATGGAATGGCTCCAGGGGAGTGCTTATGAAAACCTATATCTATATGGTGAGGCATGGCGAATCGCCTAAACTGGAAGGAAACGAAAGAACACGTGGGCTGACGGACAAGGGAAAGTCGGACACCATTCGGATTACTGAAGTATTGATGAATGAGGGAATCGATACGTTTGTTTCAAGCCCTTATAGCAGGGCGATTTTAACGATTGAAGATTTAGCGCGCGCTCAAGGCAAAGAGATCATCGTTTATGAAGATCTGAAAGAACTGGTCTTTTTAGACGAAGGGCAAATTGTACCTGACCAGGAGTTGATGCCAACGGTAAGGAGGATGTTTTCGAATCCGGGCTTTTCGCTGCCGGGAGGAGAATCTCTTGAGAATTGCCAAAGGCGGGTATTCGCGACTTTTAAAGACATATTGAACCGCTACAAGGGGCACAAAGTTGTAATCGGTACCCATGGATTGGTCATGACGTTAATGATGGGGTATTTTGATCAACAATACAACTTGGAATTTTTATTAGGAACTTCAAAACCTGATATTTACAAGATGGAGTTTGACGAAGGCGTGTTTAAAGGATCGAAACGATTGTGGATAGAACCATTTTGATGAAGCTTGAAGAAGAGCCTATAGTTAAAAAGGGGTGCCACAAGGTCATGATGCAATGGCTATTGAGACACTCCTTTTTGCTATGTAACGACATACGCTGTTTGAGGCTTTTATCGAATTTTAATCATTTCCGTATCAACCTTTTATTTTTTGAAAGGGAGCTTTTAATTTTCAGTGATTAAGATGGAAGACAAGGTTATCACCGAAGATTACTGCCGGCCGGGAAACTTTACTGGCGCTTTCGTCCAAAATGAGGGAGGAGTTCTTATCGTGTATCGCTACTACTTTATAGCCATGTGCGTGATTATCGCGGACCATGCAGCCAAATGGCTTGTGTCGGCTTACATGAAAATCGGACAGGAAATCCCCTTAATACCTGGGATTCTTGATCTTGCCTCCATCCGAAACAGAGGAGCTGCTTTTGGTATTTTGCAGGGACAGATCCTGTTTTTTATTATCGCGACGACCGTTGTCCTTATCGGAATTATGCTCTATTTACCCAAAGCGCACCGTGAGAATACGATTTTGCCTTATGGTCTAGCCCTGATATTAGGCGGAGCAATGGGCAATTTTATCGATCGAGTTTTTAAAGGGGAAGTTGTGGACATGATACAAGTTCATTTTTTCAACTTTCCCGTTTTTAATGTAGCCGATTCCTTCTTATGCATTGGGGTTATTATTGGGATGATCCATCCTTTGATAGGGTCACGTAATAAGGATAAAGAATTGCAGGAACTGGTTCATAAAAAGTAAATGCCGCCAGCTGAGATATCAGATTGGCGTTAAAATCAGAGAGACGTATGTTGTGAACAAGGCTGTTAGGTGGACTGAAATATCCATTAAGATAACTCAATGAATTGGAGGTTAACATGGATAAAAATGTTACATATAGGAAGCTACAAGTAGGTAATGAATCACTGTTTTTTGATTTAGTATTGCTGTTCAATAAGGAGTTTGAGACACCTAATACGGACTTCGTCAATAATGATAATATTGCAGAGCTTTTATCAAATCCTTTATTTATTTGTATCGTTGGAATAAAAGGTAACGAGGTTATTGGTGGATTAACAGGATACGAACTACCCATGTATGATCGATTGGGTTCCAGTTTGTACTTATATGACATAGCGGTAAGAAGGAATGATCAACGTAAGGGAATAGGAAGCCGTCTGGTCAGGGAATTAGTTGAGAATTGTAAAACAAAGCAAATCAATGAAATTTTTGTTCAAGCAGATGCTTTGGATCAACACGCGGTTGAATTCTATAGAAAACTTGGTGGAGAGATATCCAGTGTTTATCATTTTACATTTACTGATAAATCATAAACGAGCCTAAAAGACCTCGCGAATTATAATTTGAGTGGAATAACCACATTAAGGGGAGAATTTCGATTCCCCCTTTTTTTACAACTGTAGTATATACCCCTACCGATCGGGTTCCCGCATTCACTTCTTAAGACACGAATTCATCAATTAATGTTTTGAATACAAAGTGCATTCCTGTCTCAACTCCGAAATTCCTAGCCAACCTATACAAGATATTTTATTGGAATAAGAGATGAGATTTGATGGTATAATCAGGAAAATATGCATGTTAGCACTTGTTGGAGATGGTAACATGGATGCTAAAATAATTGTGATTTGCAGCAGTATTGAAGTATATCAACATGCACTTACTAGAGGCAGGGAATATCATTTATCCCTATAAATTAGAGTTCAAGATATATTGCCTGAGGATAGATTACAAATGAGGTGATATTCATAATGGGATCCAGAATCATGCACTTAATTATTGGCCATAGAATTGCCGAAAGATTTAATATCGAAGATCGAACTTCGTTTCTACTTGGAAGCGTTGCTCCCGATGCTGTTCAAACAAAGGATGAATCCCATTTTTTTAAGGGTGAACATCAGAATTACACGCGGTACATTGACTATCATGGGTTTCTCGATAAGTATAAATCATACTCGGATAACTTATATGTGCTTGGATATTTTACACATCTAATAGCCGACGATCAGTGGTTGAAGGGCTTTTATATGCCTTGGCTGAGGAATCGAATGGAGGCGGACGCAGGCGTATATCCGCTGTATCACAATGATTTCAGATTACTGAATGGGAAATTGTTAGAACACTATGGCTATATCGAAGAAATGAGGCAAGCAATCGGTGGTTCACCTGAGGCCATTGATCTACAAGAGGTTAAATCCAAAGAAGCCATTGAATTTGTTCCACATGTTTTAGGGGACATGAATTATAAAAAACAAGTAATCGATGAACCCTTAAATGTCTTTAGCTTTATTCAGATCGAAGGATATATTGAAACATCGGTGAATATAGCAGTAATGAATTTACAGCGTATGATTTGAGGAGAAAATGCAAAATCAACTACTTAAGAAGAAAGGAAGAATATGAAAGAGTATATTAAAAACAATCTTCCGCTAGCTTATTCAGATGCTGTAAAGGTAGACAATACGATTTATGTAGCGGGACAGGGGCCAAATAGCCTGGAAGATAATCCGGATGAGCAAATTAGACAAACATTAGGTAATATTGAGAAATTACTTCAAAAATTCGAAGCCGGTCTTAAAGATGTAATCAAAGTTACCGTGATCCTTAATTATGATGAGATTACTCCGCAAATGCTAGAACCCATCTATAAAGAATACTTTAAAGAGCCTTACCCCGCACGGACAGTTTTTAAAAGTGATATCGGATTTAATATCCAAATGGATGTTATAGCAGTAAAGATGGATAAAATGGAATAGCTGTTTCGACCGCATCGCGCCCGATTCCTTCGGGGTCGTAAGTCTGTGGAATGCCATACACCGGGAACGTTGGATGATTCTCGGAGCAATTAAACAGTTCATTTAAGGAGCACCAGGATGATTTATGTAGTAAGACATGGACAAACTGATTTGAATAAAGAAGGAAGACTCCAAGGTAGAAGGGGCTTACCATTAAATGCTTATGGAATCCAACAGGCAGAGGCCCTTAGAGACGAACTAAAAGAAGTTCACTTTGATTATGTATTTTCTTCACCCCAAGTTCGAGCAATTCAAACTGCAGAAATCATTAGTGGATTGAAATCTTTGGTAGAGCGACGTATTGACGTGTTTGATTTAGGGGATGCGGACCTCTTACGAAGGGAAGTTTTATGGGTCTCCCTAATGATGGTAATTTACTAAAATACTCCTCAGATAATGGGAGATATAAGGTATACCCGTTTGAGTAAGTTTTTTGAGAACTTATTGCAGGGGCAACCCCATATTTATTCAAGGAGGCTACAGCATGCTGAAATTATTCGAGTATAACTGGCAGGTTCGCAAAGATTGGTTAGACTGGTGTGATACGGTGAGCGAAGAAGAGTTGCTTAAAAAACGCACCGGGGGCATAGGCTACTTCCTTCCCACGCTGTATCATATTGTCGGAGTCGAGTACGGCTGGATATGCGGTGGAATACAAGAAAAGGCGGTTGAAATCCCTCCGTTCGAGAAAGTGGCTAGTGTGCAGCAGATTAAAGATTTTTCTGCACGTTGCCATGAGGAACTTGCCCCATTTGTCTATGATTGGAATGACAGCCTGGAAGACCGCATTATGATAGATATCACAGATGATGGGGAACGAGAAGCCCATACATACGGCGAAGTTATGCGGCACTTGATCGCCCACGAGATCCACCACATTGGTCAATTGTCTATATGGGCACGAGAAATCGGTAAGAAGCCCGTTACTGCAAACCTCATTGGCAGAGGCTTATTCGATATTTAACGTTTGAACCAATGAGACGTAAATTCTTTAAACCAGAAGGAAACTTATCTGAAACTGGTGCAAGCTCAATTGATGAACGGAGGTATTCGAAGATGAATCAGGCTGCATTTTCCGGACCATCGATGGTTTTACTTGTTAGAAATATTGAAAAATCAATCGATTTTTATAAGAAGCTGGGTTTCAATTATGAACTAGTTGGTGGTCCAACTGTCCAACATGTACACATGACACGAGATAAAGTAACCTTTATTCTTCATCAAGCAGCTGATCCAGCAGATATAAGACCATCTTCTGCAGTTAAAAACGGACTCTATTTTGACGCTTTTTGTTATACAAATGTTCGACAATTGCTAGAAGAGATCAAGGATAAAGGAATCCCCATTGTACAGGGTCCGGATTTGAATGATTTTTTTAGTGAATTTACGATTCAAGACATTGATGGATATAGAATTGCGTTCGGGGGATAGGATGCTTTAAGGAAATGAGTCATGGAAAATAACTCAGACAACACTCGAGCCGGCCAAAGATAGGAGCTATCTAAGGCTGGCTCTTGCCGCGAATGCAGGAACTTTAGGCGAAATGTCCTCATCATGAAGGGAGAAGAAAAGATGACCCCATTCCCCATATTAGAAACGGAAAGATTAGTCCTAAGACAGATTGCACCGGAAGATTCAAGAGACCTATTCCATTATTTCTCTCTAGATGAAGTAACAAAATTTTATGACTTGGAGAGCTTTACGAATATTAAACAAGCCGAGGAATTAATTGATAGGTGGCAGCAGAGGTTTGAAAAAAATCTAGGTGTTCGCTGGGGGATTACTCTAAAGTCGGAAAACCGTCTGATTGGAACATGTGGATATCACGGTTGGATGAAACATCATTATAAAGCTGAGATTGGATATGAACTGACACCAGAGTACTGGGGCAAAGGTTTTATGACGGAGGCCATTCAGAAGGCGATTGAATACGGATTTCATCATTTGGAATTAAACCGGATCGAAGCATTCGTTGTACCGGAAAATGTGAATTCAAGAAAGGTGCTCGGTAAAGCCGGATTTAGAGAAGAAGGGATTTTAAAGGAACATTTTTTTTGGAGAAATCGGTTTGTGGATACTGCGATATTTGCATTGCTTAAGAGAGATTATAATGTACGATAAGTAGCAGGTAGGTTTACGAAAAAGAAGTCAGTTTGCCAAACACTGTGTCTAACACCGAATCGTATTGGTCTACCAGGGTATTCGATCGTTGGACAATCTCGCACCGATTGAGTGCATTGCGCTGGAAAGGGGGGACACGGAAACGGTATGTGGTAGAGATACAAATAATAACAGAAAAAAACCAAGAAAGAATAACTTACTTTATGTGAGAACGCTTGTACGCATGTGCCGATAAAGGTAAAATATAACTACAATTGAATCTTGGGTGGGCATGGTTTCCCTTCGAAAGGAGGTGAAGCCATGGAAGTGAAAGATGCATTAACGATCATGTTCCTCTTTGGAACGTTCATTCTTGCTCTTTTAACATACATCAACAATAACAACAAGAGAAAGTAAAAAACCCACCCAAAGGTTGAGGCCGAAGGTGGGTTTTGTTCTTATTCGACTTAGAAGGGAATAAACCATCCAAGCCAGTTGTACTGACCAAGTGTTGCTGCACTTGGTCTTTATTACTTATATAATAACATAATGAAAAAATGTATCAAAGCGTGAATTAATTTTAGGAAAGGAAAGTTTGTTTGAAGGGTAAACGAAAATGGCAACTTCATCACATAATATCGTTTCAATATGCGTGCTTAAGCCTTGGTTTACGAAACCTCTTTATACGTTATCTGAAAGGCGGTTATTCATGTTTAAATACAACATTTGCTTCCTTAAACAAAACGATCAAATCTTACTTCTTAACCGGGAAAAGCCGAGTTGGATGGGAAGGTGGAATGGCGTGGGCGGAAAAATCGAAGAGAACGAATCACCAAGAGAGTCTGCGCTGAGAGAGATCGAGGAAGAGACAGGAATTGCCCTAGACTCCATTGATTTTAAGAGTATTGTTACTTGGATTGTAGATGGTAAGTTAACCGGTGGGATGTATGCTTATTTTGCTGAGTTGCCGTCCGATTTCATCTACGAGACTCCCATAAAAACACCGGAAGGAATCCTGGACTGGAAGAGTATGGAGTGGATTATGCACCCGGAAAATAACGGGATCGCGGACATCATTCCGAAAAGCATACATCGATTTATAGGCGACGTAAACTGTTATGAGCACCGTTGTTTTTATGAAAATGACAAATGGACACACGATATTTTGATTGAAATGAACAAGGATATGGAACAAATGACAGATAAAGAAATGATAAATGCTTGGTACTTTCGTGAGCAGTTTAGAAAAGGCAATAGATCAGATAACAATGTATTCACGCTGCAGCCCGACAGAGGTTGAGGATTTATATCATTGCAATTAACACTTACATATTTATCATTGGCGACCACATTAGCAAAGACACCCCAAAAAAAGTCCTTCGATTGTTATCCGGAGGGCTTTTACCATTTCTTTGGCCATTGCACAGAATCATCTAGAAAATAATTCGAACGATATCATTCGTTTTTACCAATAAATAATGTAGGCATAAGGGGAGGTGGCAAATGAATCATCCAACTGAATATGCAAAGCTCGTTGCACTTACACTTACGGGAAGTCGTGATGCATTTGGAGAGTTATATGAAGCAACCATTAAGGACGTTTACAAAACCGTTTATTTTCTAGTTAAAGAACAGTCTGATGCCGAGGATGTTATTCAGGAGATTTATATTCAAGTATATCGGTCTCTTGAAAAGTTTGATGCAAACAGGCCGTTTCGGCCTTGGTTAATGGGAATCGTGATGCGGCAAATTCAAGCACATCGAAGAAAGCGTTGGACACATGTACGAATCATCAAAAGAGTGGAACAGATTGATCAAGCGGTGGTCTACGATTTCTCCAATGAAGTGGTTAACAAGGTATCGAACCGTTCGCTGCTTGCATGCGTAGATCGGCTTCCTTTTAAGCTAAAGATCGTAATTACCCTGCATTATTTAAACGATTACACGCAAGAAGAGATTGCAGCCATACTAGAGATACCTCTTGGTACCGTAAAATCAAGGATCCATGCTGCTCTGCAAAAAATTCGTAAAAAACAGAATATGAGCATTCTGGCAACGGGAAGGGTGGAGAAGCTAAATGAGTCTTGATGAAAGATTGAAAACTGCCTTTACGGAGGAAACCAAAGATTGGAACGTACCCGCTGATCTTAAGGGGAAAATACTGAACCGGGTCGTAACTCATCAACCTGGACGGCGAATGAAGAAATGGATTGCTGCAGGTATTTTGACCGCTGCCTTGTTAATCCCGACTGGCGCATATGCCGGGTACAGTTACCTAGCGGATTCCATCTATGGTTCACAGGAGAATATCGCCAAGTATGGGGTGGGTCAAGAACAGTACGCAGAGCTTGAGGCAAAACTGCAGAGCGCCAAACAAAACCTCAGTGAAGAGGAATTTACAAAATGGCTGCCTTTACTTAAAGAGTTGGGAACGATGAATATGAAGATTGCCGATGCCAATGGGGACATTCATCCTGATCGATTGAGCGCAGATGAACAAAAACAATATAATAGCTTATTATCTGAGCTTGAGCCTATCTTTAGTAAATTAAACGAAATTCAATCATCCCCGAAAAGGGAAGTTAAAATGGCAGATAACGCTGCTTTCTGGGGAGGAATCGTAGACCAAGCCAGGCTGGCATTCAGCAAAGAAGAATTCGATGAGTTTCAGAAATTAATCGATGAATTGAAGGCGTATGACGCCAAAACCCTTGATCCGGATGGGAGCGTCCATCTAGAGCGAATTTCAGTGGAAGATGAATCGAATATAGATCGGGTGACAGAGCAGCTGCAACCGTATTTTAAAAAGTTGGGCATTACAGTTAAGCCATGATCTTAATTTTCTCTGATTTACATGAGTTTCTTTTTGAAAAGCATTCTATAATCGTAGTAAGTCTATTAACATCGGGACAGCATCATTACCGCGGGCCGACAAACGGCCCCTTGGTGTGCCCGGTCCAAATCAATTTTTAAGGATGATTCCATGAAGAAAAATCTCATACTCATTGAAGGCATTCCTGGTTCAGGGAAATCCACATTTGCCCGGTTTTTAGCCAATCAATTTGAACGGAATGGACTCTCGTGTGGGTTATATCTTGAAACTACATACGATCACCCGATTATCGAGTTTACCGGTTACGAAGATAACGCCTTGTTCCTTGCAGAACATTATGATCGATGGTCAAAGTTCCTGGATCATGATCCTAATGAAGAAGTTGTAGTGATGGAATCCGCATTTTTGCAGAGTCCGATGGTTCATTTGCTCCATAAAGAGGCGGAACGAGAACTTATTAAATCATTGGTACATAAAGTGAGCGACCGGCTGAGTAAGGAAAATTGTGGTTTGATCTACTTTTACCAGAAGGATGCACTAGCCGCTATTAACAAGATGGTCGAGGCTCGCGGCGGTAAAGGATATCTGCTGCGAAAACATGATGAATATAAAGATGAGCCTTATTTTAGAAACCGGCAAGAGCAAGGGCCCGAGTCGCACCTATCGTTCTTTTTGGAATATGCCGAAATTGCCAATAAGATCGTTCGTGAATTAAACATCCCCGCTGAGATCATAGAGAACTCGTCGGCAGATTACGGGGTGTATCAACAACAAGCGCTTGAAAAATTCAATTTGAAATACTTTCCGGATCCCGTCCTTGAAACTTCATTACTGAAGACATATTCGGGTTTATATCATAATCAGGATATGGATCTTAAAATTTCAGTAGAATTCATCAAGGATGAACTGTGGATCTTTGGAAATAAAAAAATGAGGCCAAAAGGGACTGACCAATTTTATCTGGATGATATCAGCGTAACTGTAAGATTTATTACAGATCATAAGAATGTAACTAGTTTATTGATAACCGAAAAGGATTTGTATGCGAACCGGAACAATGAGGGAACATTATTTGAAAGAATCACATAAAAGTGGAGTTATGGAGTTTGCTCACAAGGAGCATCTAAGAAAAAAGGATGAAGCGGACAACTGCGAATAACGCATCGTCGTCTGTCCTTTAGGGCCACTATATGAGAAATCAAGCAAATTGAATATACTTATAGGACAGCATGATCCATTTGTTTTATGTATTGGCATACGTCTTCCTCTATATGGTAAATTCACAGTCAAATGAACTTTCGGGAGGAAGTATATGAATCATTTCTCAATTTCAGCAGGTGGTATTTTATTTAACAATCACTCCGTTCTGTTGGTGAAGATTGATTATGGGGCTAATCGAGGAATGTGGATGATTCCGGGTGGCTTTGCCGAACAAGGAGAATCCATTGAAGAAGCTGCTGAAAGAGAGTTTAAAGAGGAAACGGGTTTAGTAACCAAATCAGATCGAATTGTATGTCTTCGCTCCGGAACACAAGAACGAAATGGTAAAATACAAACGAGTTTGTATATCGTTTTTGAAATGAAGTTTGTCTCAGGATCCATGATAAAAGATGAAGCAGAAATAGCTGATATGAAATATTGGGATATAGAAGAAGTGCAAAAATCAAATGAGATTATTGAGTTAAGTAAGAATATCATTACGACGGCCTGGGAAACTAAGAATGGTTTATATGCAGGGGATAAAATAAGGACAAACAACAATTATAGGACTTATAACTACTATCTCCCCAATCCATTGTGAGACTAATTCAAGGCAGGGCTGCCCACACCGTATCAGCAAACAACTTTCTGTAAACAAATAAGGATATAATACTAAACTATTGCGAGAAAAGGACATAACCATGGAAAACAAAATGAATCCCAAGGTAGATGCATATATAGGCAGAGCCACGATGTGGCTTGAAGAAATGGAGAAATTGAGAGAGATCCTGCTTGACTGTGGGCTGACCGAGGAATTGAAGTGGGGCAAACCTTGTTACGCGTCTGAGGGGCGAAACATCGTGATCATCCAAGGGTTTAAAGCCTATTTGGCACTTCTGTTTTTCAAAGGGTACATGTTACAAGATCCCCAGGGCATTCTAGTCAAAACCGGGGAGAATACGAAGGTAGGACGCCAGATTCGGTTTAACGATACCAAAGACATCGTTGAGCTGGAACCTATCTTGAAAGCTTATATTGCGGAAGCAATTGAAGTAGAACAATCCGGTGTGAAAGTGGATATCATCCAGGATACAGAACTCGAGATTCCCGAAGAACTTCAACATCAATTAGATGAAAATCCCGCTTTGAAGGCTGCTTTTGAGGCATTGACGCCAGGGCGGCAAAGAGCATATGTGCTTTATTTTTCCGCGCCTAAACAATCCAAAACCCGGGTGTCACGGGTCGAAAAATGCATGCAGCAAATCCTCGATGGCAAGGGATTAAACGAACGGTAATATCCGGTGCACAGGGCATAGCCAAATCCAGTTTTTAAAGACGGATTTAACATCTGGAAAATGCAGCATTCATCTAATCCTCCAAGTCCTTTTATATACTTAGAAAGATTAAACTAAAGCAATGTCAAACTTTAGTTCAATCTATAAATCTAAGTATAGCCAATCACAAGGACTAGGGTGGCGATGAAATGTTAAAGCAACGTGATTTGCACGAATGCCATGCACTGTACAACCTGATGACGGATCCGGCCGTTTTTCCCTATGTCCGTTATCCATGCCAATCCTATGAGGAATACTTATTCATCACCAAGCAGTTGATCGTTGAAGAAGAGCAGGGGACGTGCATTTCCAGAACGATTCTTGACGAGATCGGCCATCCCATCGGCACCATGGATTTGTATCAAATCAATCATCGAACAGGCTTTCTGGCTACATGGATCGGGGCACCTTATTTTGGAAAAGGGTATAACCAACGCGCGAAAGAGGTATTTTTTGCCGAACTGTTTCTTGGGCATGAAATTGAAACGATCTATTTGAAGATCCGCACTCAAAACATCCGATCGAGGAAAGCAGTGGAAAAGCTGCCGTATGTTCAATTAGCAAATGAGCGAAATAAGCAGCTCTATCAATCGATTAATCATCCGCAGCAGCGCTATGATTTATATTGTGTGGAGCGGTTAGAATTTTTGGAAAGCAGCGGAGGCATGCAGCATGGGGTTGCTACATAACCGATCGTGCAAAAATGTCTTCCATGAAATTTCGCTTCCCGGCTTAAAAAGGATTTGAGGCTGGGGCGCATCGTCGACACCTATGATAAAGACCGTTCTGTAAGGATGACTGCAGACGGTTTTTTTATTTTCAGGAGGATTTGGCGCATAGGGACCGTTTTATAGTAAGCTGAGATTAACATAAATTTAACCATGAAACAGTGAGGACACGGACATGACGAAAAAGCTATATTACGAATCTGCATATACCCGGGAGTGGGAGACGCGTATTACGCGCAAAGTGGAGCGGGAAGACGGAACTTATGTGGTCATGGAGGAGACGGCCTTTTATCCGCATGGCGGCGGGCAGCCCTGTGACCTGGGGTGGATCGATACCATTCCGGTGCTGGATGTCGTTTTGGAGGAAGAAGACATTCTGCATAAGGTCGAGCGTTTTCCTGAAAAAGAAGACGTTCGCTGCCGATTGGATTGGGAGAGAAGGTTCGACCATATGCAGCATCACAGCGGCCAGCATTTGCTGTCGGCCATGTGTCTGGAGGTATGCCAGGCGGAGACGCTCAGTTTCCACTTGGGCGAGGATTACGCCACCATTGATATCGCCCGGTCCGATCTGCCTTCGCATGAGCTCATGATGCTGGAGCTGGAAGTCAATGATCAGATCTACCTGAATCGAAAAGTGACGAATTATTTTGTGAGCCGGGAGCAGGCTGCCGCCCTGCCGCTGGTGAAGCAGCCGAAGGTAACCGAAAATATCCGCATCGTTGAGATAGAAGGAATCGAGTATAACGCCTGCGGCGGCACGCATGTTTCCGCGACTGGTGAGATCGGCATGATCAAACTGCTGAGGGTTGAGAAGCAAAAGGGGCATACGCGTGTTTATTTTAAGTGCGGCTATCGGGCGCTCAGAGAATTTAATGCCGGCATGGAGATTCTCGGCAGTTTGTCGGCCAGGTTCAATACCGCCAAGGAAGAAATTGTGGACCGGATTGCAAAATGGGATCAGGAGCAGAAGCAACTCCAGGCTGAACTGAGCGCGGTTAAAGCCGAGAATGACGTTTACCTGGCTGATAAGCTGTTGGCCGACCGTCAGGGCAGCTTGATTAAGCATGCATTTGCGGACAAGCCGCTGAAGGATATGCAGAATCTGGCGGCCAAACTCACCGAGCAAGCTGATGCGATCGTGCTTTTCGTATCGGGTGCGGACCATAAGGTACTTCTCGCCCGGGGAGGGGAAAGCGAAGTCGCCTGCGGCGCACTTTTTAAGCAGCACTTGGCCGACTATCGCGGTAAAGGCGGAGGCAGCGATAAAATGGCGCAGGCCGGTTTTGCCAACGGGGAGGATGCCATGGCGTTTTACCAATTTGCGGGGGAGTTAATAGCGTCTGTGGATGAGGAGTAAGTTGTTCAGGGTATGTGTATGCGAAGTGAATGGTCTTTGAAATATAAAGAGCCTGTATTTCAAGTCATAAATACTTTGGAATTACTCGATTTTAAGTATGATAAAATCAAGGTAGCAAGGCTAATAAGGACGATTTTATAGGAGGTAGAACGAATGAAATGGCAAGAAGTAAGGGAACTATTCCCTGACCAATTTGTTCTGGTTTCCATACTTAATTTTCATGAGGAAGGCAACTTAAAAATAGTAGACGATGTTGCTCCGATTCGCACTATATCTGAAGAAGATGCTAATAAGGAGTTTTTTCAAGCGAAGCCTGGGAATGTCGTGTATCATACCTCCAATCAAGACTTTGTGATTCATCTACGCCGGGACCCATTAATGAGAGTAAGACGTAATAGTAATGAAAATTAACTTTGACGGACAGTTAATCTCGACTTCAATTGCCGTTACATTCAGAGGAAGAGTATTAATAATAGATGATGTAATTATTGATACCGGATCTTCCCACACTATAATTAGTCCTGATATTTTAGAGGAAATTGGTGTGACCTACGAAACAGGGGATGTAATATATGAAGCATACGGGATCGGCGGAAGCGTCCCTTTCTATACAAAAATTATGGACATGATTGAAATAGGTACAAGCCGTATTGAAAACATAGAAATCGATATAGGCATACTGCCTAAAGATCATAAAGGTTTACTCGGATTGGATATCCTAAAACAACACAATTTTATTATTGACTTAAAAGGATTAGAATTACGTTTTGAACATTGAAAATAAAAGGAATCAAAGGCGTCTAAGACCCGACTTAAGATAATAATGATCTAAGGTCGGGTCGCATTATAGATGGCGGGGAAAGTTAGAATAACGAAAGGAGGATAACCCTTGACGAATCGAATCGCGATCATCGGCTCAGCTGGCTCCGGTAAATCTACCTTATCTCAAAAGTTAGGTAAGATTCTTGCATTACCGGTAGTTCATCTGGACCGCTTTTATTGGAAACCCCATTGGACTCCAACCTCAAACGACGAATGGGATGAATTTGTGATAGATGCTGTGAACGGTGATCAATGGATTATCGATGGCAATTATTCCAGAACTCTTGGGATTCGATTGAATGAAGCAGATGCGGTCATATTTTTAGATATGCCCAGACTCCTATGCATTTATAGAATTATAAAAAGAAGAATCAAATATCATGGAAAAACACGACCCGATCTGAACGAGGAATGTCCCGAAAAACTGGATTGGGCTTTTTTTATTTGGGTCTGGAATTATAAGAAAAGAAGCAGATCAAAGGTTATGGAAGCGCTCGAACAAGTAAAGGGTCGAAAGCAGGTTGTCATATTAAAGTCAAGGAAAGAGGTACAGGAGTTTTTGGACCGAATTAAAAGTGATGGGAAATTTTAGTTTATATGGAGTATTGGCAAATTTCTTTTTAAAAACCGAGGAGAAGTTATTAAATGATTACAATAAGAGAAGTGACCAAAAGCGATCTGAATGACTTATGCCGTCTGTATGAGGAACTCATGGATCAGCCTACCAATTACGAAAAACTGGTCGAAGTATATGAAGTCATGCAAGCAATCGGTAACTACCATGTCCTAGGGGCATTTAAGGATGGAGAACTGGCAGGGTCCGTTATGGGGATTGTTTGCCAGGATCTTGTCGGAGAGTGCAGACCCTTTATGGTTATTGAGAACGTTGTGGTTTCAGATCGTTTTCGCAGGCTTGGCATAGGAAAGCAGTTAATGATGAATATCGAGGCCATTGC
Source organism: Paenibacillus sp. XY044 (assembly GCF_002257645.1). GTDB lineage: Bacteria > Bacillota > Bacilli > Paenibacillales > Paenibacillaceae > Paenibacillus_AQ. The sequence continues at coordinate 317,958 of NZ_NQMO01000002.1, forward strand.
GCGGGAGAAAGACTGTTATTATGTTATTTTTGTTTCGGGTGGACAGAGAAAGGAAGCCCATGCTTTTTATGAGAAATTAGGATTTAAAGATGAACAGGTCGAGGGGTATAGGAAGCACTTGTCTTGAAAAATAGATGAAAATAAAATCTATAAGGATGTGTCACCATGCCGCAACTTATCGGCAACCGGATTGTTTTGCGAGAGTACAGAAAAGAAGATTTAGTTTTTATGAGAAAGTGGTGTAATGATCCAGAGATCGTAGATAACCTATCAGACATTTTCTTATTTCCACATACCTTAAATGGGACAGAGCAGTACTTAAATTCAATACTTGAGGGCAAAACGGAACAAAAAGGATTTGTCATAGCAGACAAAGATACTGAAGAATACATTGGGCAAATTGATTTGTTTCGATTAGATTGGAAAAATAGATCGGCGGAGCTTGGCATTGTCATCGGAATAAAAGAGCATCTTGGCAAGGGATATGGAACGGAGGCCATAAAGGTACTACAGGAGTTTGTTTTTAACAGATTGAATTTGAATCGATTGCAATTAGAAGTACATGATTTCAATGAACGGGCTTATCAATGTTATTTAAAATGTGGATTTAAGGAAGAAGGAAGGTTACGGGAAAAGGTTTTTATCAACGGACGTTATTCGGATACGATTTATATGAGTATTTTGAAAAGTGAATACGAGGAGCTAAATAACCACTTGATATAACAATTGGAGGGATCAATCCTTAGATGTCCCTATACGATATTGGTGATCAATTATATTTTGAAGGTAGATATCAACAAGCAGCTGACGTTTTTAAAGAGTGCATCGATAAACAGCTTGAATTGGACTCAAGTTTAAATTATCTGGGGTGCTGTGAGTTACAAATGGAAAACTTAGAGCAAGCATTGTATTGGTTTGATGAAGCTATAGGGAGAGCCCCACATTGGGAAAGACCTTACATGAATAAGAGCAGGATTTATATAAAGCAGGGAAACTTAAGTGAAGCAAAAAGGTGTTTAGATGATGCCCTAAAATTAAACCCTGACAATGAAGATGCTTATTATTATCTTGGAATTTACTTTGAAAAGTGCGGAGACCTAATCAAAGCAGAAGAGGCATATAACAAATCCTTGGATATCGAAGCCAATCAACCGGAAACGTTACTAAATCAAGGAATTGTTGCATCCCGTTTAGATAAGTATGTAGAGGCGATCGGATGTTTTCAAAAGGTCATTGTGCTTGATCCGAATGAAAGTAACGCGTATTGGAATTTGGCTCAGGTCTATGAAGCGATAAAAGACTATAACCAGGCATTATTGTATTTAGATAAATATATGATTTTAAATAAGGATGATGATGAAGCCAAGGAACTAAGAACAACATTGGAGATGGAAATATTGTTATCCAAGGACTCCAATAACAAAAGAAACGGGCTATAAAGGAGATAACATCTTGAGCCAAACAAAATTAATACTTGTGGAAGGTATACCCGGATCAGGTAAGACCTCTACTGCTCGATATATTAAGGGGCTGCTGGATGCTCACGGTAAAGACAATCAATTGTATCTGGAAGGGGATTTAAATCATCCGGCTGATTATGAATCCGTGGCTTGTTTGGATGGCAGCGAATATGAATTGCTGTTAAATAAGTACCCTGAATTAATCGACACCATAGCTTTGTTTACTCAAAACGTCAGAAAATATCAACTAATTTACTACGGTAAATTACAACAACATATATCGATGGAAAAAAATAAGAGTCTCATAGACGAGCTGGCTGGATTTGATGTATACAATGGATCGTTGGATCGATATCAAGAGCTCATCATTGAGAGATGGACGGAATTCGTTACATACGCTCAACAAACGGAAAGAATAGTTATTTTAGAGTGCTGCTTTTTGCAGAATCCGCTGACCATGATGCTTGGGCGGTTCAATCAGTCACAACAAATGATTACTGAATTTATGAAGAGGTTAGAAACGATTATTCAGCCTTTAAATCCTAAAATCATTTACTTTTACCAAGATGATATCAGATCGACCATCAACAGAGTCATTCAGGAACGCTCGGATGATTGGCTGTGCCATATTACCTGGTACTTCACAGAGCAGGGATACGGCAAAGCAAATGGATATCACGGCGTGGATGGTCTTTGTGAGGTGCTGAAAGAACGAAAGAAATATGAATTAGCCATCATGGATCAATTGAAAATCGCTAAATTGACGATGAATAATACGGAATTTGATGGGGAATCCCTTTTACAGGAGGTAAGGGGTTTCTTGGATGTAGGCTAATGAAGGAGTGAATATTATGAAGCTGTTTCATTTTAGCGAAGAGCCCGATATCCAAATCTTCGAACCGCGGACCATATACGATCAAACCGATGCGAAAGTCTGGACGATCGATGAGTATCATGCGCCGCATTATTATTTTCCACGAGAATGTCCGAGAGTCTGCCTCTGGCCCAAGGATGACACCCGTGATATGGATGTTGAACGTTTTTTTGGAATGTCGAAAGCAAATCGGATCATAGCTATTGAAACAGGGTGGTATGAACGGGTAAAACAGGGGACTATTTATCGTTACGCTTTTGATTCGGCCGATTTCGAATTGGAAGAAGAGAATGCGGGATACTACGTATCAAGACATCCGGTTATCCCAATGGAAGTAGAAAGAATTGACGATTTGATAGCAGCTATATTAAATGAGGGAATAGAGCTAAGGATCACTCCATCGTTACAGCCCCTGAGAGAACAAATATTGAAGTCCACCGTCAACTTTTCCATGATCCGTATGAAGAATGCAAAGCTGGAATAACTACGAGGAGAGGCAGACCATGAAGATTACAAGAGTTGAAAAGAGCGACAAAGATATTCTCAAACAATTAATAGCTCTATTCCTGCATGATTTATCAGAGTTTAATCGTGATTTAGAAATGAACTCAAGTAATGGTTTATTTGAATTTGACGTTTTAGACTGGTTTTTTGAAAAGGATGGATTGACCCCTTATTTCATTTATAAAAAGGATAAAATTATTGGGTTTATTTTACTTCAAAGTGGTCCATTCTCGAATCAAAAATTTGCTGATTATGTATTAAATTCATTTTTCATTCTGAAGAAGTATCGTAGACAGGGCTTGGGGAAAGAAGCGTGCAAGGCGTTCTTTACACAACTCCCTGGAAGGTATGCTGTAAGCCAAATTAAAACGAATACGCCGGCCATTCAGTTTTGGAGGAACATTTACGAATCTTTTTATATAGAATTCTATGAGAAGGAAGAACTGGAGGAAGGACATGAAGTTATATATCAATATTTTAAAGTCTAGATAAGGACATTTGATTACGACACATTAATCACTGGTAGGCACCTCAGGTTCCTCAGGTTTCGTGAATACAAAACGTTATATGAAATGGGGAAAAATGAATAAAAAAACTCCAATCTTAATCATAGTTTTATTTCTTATCGGTGCCGGCTACCTTTACCAAAGCTTTTTGAAAGATGAATTAAAGCCAAATAGAAGCATCTCAGTAAATGAAATTGTAAGTACGGAAATGTCGAAGGTAGTTTATTCAAGAGATACAACTCCAAATATCAACTTTGTTGATATTAAATTAACAAATGCCCAAATTCGATCTATTGCTGAATGGATAAATTCTGTACCAGATTCCTCAGTAATTAAAATGAATCAAATCCCTCCGAATATAAGCGCGGGTATCGTTTTTCGACTTAAAGCCAATAAAGAAGTCCGCATCCAATACGATCTTGAAAAAATCTTTATTACGAGAACTGACGTGAAAAATGCGCAAATGTATTCAATCGAGCAGGAAGAACTAAAGAACTTTTTTGACCAGCAGCTTAAAGGTTTTTATTTTGGTAATGATTCAGTAAATTAATATGTACGTTTTTGGGGCTTTCTCCTATTGGTCATCTACATGTATAATCATGGAAAAAGCTCCAGACAACAAACGACCCAGCCTAAGATAAGAGTGATCTATGGCTGGTTTTTTTTCATGATTGAATCCCTACAGCATGAACTCCATTTTTCCAAAGCGGAATCTATGATTTAGGGAGAAAGGAACTTCAGAATGAAATTCATAAACCTATTGCTAACTTTAGTTGTGGTTTCCGTTTTAACATCAAGCTGCACACAACATCATAAATCCTCAATTCTTGGTGTTTGGGAGGCGGATCAAGCAACTCAGCAAGTTGGAAGTGATGAGGAGTTAGGGTATTATAACCATTTGGAAATAACAGAAACCCATATTCGTGCCACATCGTTTAATATGGTGGCCATAGAAGGTGGGGATACTCAGAAGAAATTCAATGAGAGAGAAAGAAATATGAACTATGCATGGAAAGCGGAGAACAAAATCTTAGTGGAGGACGCCTTATTTGACATTGAATTTATGAAAAAAGAAATGATTTTAAAGAACGACCATATTGAAATTCACTTCAATAAGCAGAAATAAGGAAATCTTTATACAGGACAAGAACGAGCGATTTTTCTAATAAATGAGAGGAGAAGCTAGGATGCTCTACGACCTAAAAGGTGAAGCCAATATGGCGCCAATGGTAGGAATCTTATATTCCGCTGTAAAAGAGAACAGCCAACGACTACAGTCCATCACCGCCGGCATGTCGCAAGAAGAGGTGGATTACAAGGGACCCGATAGCATTTTTAATAACACAGCTCAGTTAATCAGGCATATCCTGTACGTTGATCTAAATTGGGTTTACAGAATAAAGGGACTCCCGCTTCCACAGTCACTTCAAGAGCAGTATGGCCCTATGATCGATGAACATGGCGGGCTTCCGATGTTCCAAGGAGTGTCTTTGAGTACACTTATGTCTCAATATGATAGTGTGTTAGACATGCTGAAAGAGGCATGTACGCAGCTAACAGATGCTGATTTAGAAAAAATAGTCACCTTTGGACATGAAAATGAGAAGCAGGCAACGATACGCTGGGGTTTGTGGCATATGGCTGACCATAACCGCTATCATCAAGCGCATATCAATCAGCTTAGAAAATGGCATAAAGAAAAGTGAATTCAAGACAAAGTAACTAGTGAATAGACATGGCCGGGATTTATATGCAGGTGAAGGATAAGTACACTAAGGGAAGTACAGTTTATGAAATAAAGGCGTTCGGGATATTCAGCCACTTTTTTGATTACTAAGGAGTGTGTCCAATGAGTCAAACATTTGCGTTCTCCCGTATTGGCTACGTATATGTTCCGACAACCCGTATTGATGAATCTATTGCGTGGTACACGGAAAACTTGGATTTTAAGTTAATGAATAAGTTCCAGTACCGGGGGTCCTTTATTGCCGTGCTGCATCATCCCCATCAACACTCGATTGCTATGCTGCTCATTGAAACAGGGGACAAGCAGCCGCTTGAAATCATGAGGAACGGCAAACCTTTTCCAATCATGGCGATGAACTGCCCCGACATTGAGTACACCCATCAACTCCTCACAGACAAAGGGCTGGTGGTCGAAGATTTACAGACTCTCGGAGCTGGGGGAGCTAAATATTTTTACTTTAGAGATAACCAGGGGAATTTACTGGAGGCCGCTTGGTCCAAGTGGGATCCGCAGGACGAAATGAAAGAGGATTTTGTATGAAGGTAATCATAGATTGAGAGGGGAGGTCTTAGTTTTATGGAACTGTTGAACGGTTACTTTTATATTCCTGTGACGAACCTGGCACGCTCCGTAGAATGGTATGCCAAATATCTGCATTTTGAAACTGCGTTTGAAGATCCTTTGTACGTGGAAATGAGGTCAACAACGGGAATTCGGATCCTGCTGATCGTAAGTGAAGAAGCGGTAAACTCACAGATGACGTATTCAAGCGGTCCTCAAGCTGCGTATGGTTTCGTCGTTTCTGATATCGATGAAGCCAGGCAGTGGCTGATGGATCATGGGGTTGAAGTCAGACGGATTTCGAATTACCAGGGGAAGTCTTTTGGGTTCTATGATCCGGATGGGAACATCATTGAATTGTGGAGCGACTATCCGAAAGCATAACCCAGGTCTGAAATGATTGCAAAAGGGTGATTGCAAAAATGATGAAGAGGTTAGCGCTAATTCCATATAACATGCTAATGCTGCTCATTTGGATGTATGGGTACAGACTTCTTTATTGGTGTATGGAAGGGTACGTGCCTGCCTATCTAGTCATCGGAAGCTGCTTGTTCCTTGCGCTTGTGTGGATTTGCGGGAATGTTTTTTGGATAAGAAGGGCTCACATTTCTTGGGGAAGTTCTGTCTTGATCATTGGATTGACCCTGCTTTTGATGTGCGTCGACCCTTTATTAAAGCCCATCTATTTTGAGATCAATTCGAAAGCGATGCATCATTCTTTTCAAATACTAGATTACTTTAAGGATTGGAAATAACAGCGGATGGCGGTACATGGCCGGTGACGAAGACGAAGATTACATGGACAATGACGATAACCATACCATCTATCTGGTGACACGATTTGCAATTACGATCCTGACATTATCCCTTTTCTTAATTCGCCGCCTGGGACGGCATTCATACGGAATGAACATGGTGTATTGGTACTGGGATGTAGAGTGGGAGGAACCTAATGAGTAAGGGACGCAGCGAAACACTTCAAGTTCCTGATCGAGATTTTATGTTGAAATAATTCACCGGTCACAAAAATATAAAAATTGAACTAAAGAATAGGATGCAGGCAAGGGAGTAAAAGGATTCCGAAGAAGCGAAGCGGTCGTATTTGGCTTTCGGATTTCTACCTTAAGTAGGCTCTATACCATCAAGAAATCTGAAAACAAGAGCGATCGTAGGAACATTTTACGTACTTGCCCCATCATCCATTCATGGATCAACTTATATAGCGGGTATATCTATATCTATCCTGCACAAAAATACTACTTTTGAGGAGCTTTTTCTATGACAACCCAAGATCCTATTTATACGAATCACTCCAACAGGTATGACGCCATGGTCAGCCGCCAGCCTGATTTATATGACATCATCAATAAAATCAGGGTGTTTAAAAACTTGGATGTGCTGGATTTAGGAGCAGGGGCGGGAAGGTTATCGACGGTGATTGCTCCCGAGGTTAAATCTCTGATCTGTACGGATATCTCTCGTCCGATGCTGGACATCTTGGAGAACAAGCTGCAGAAGATGAGCATTCCGTTGAATTGGAAAACCGTGGTGTCGGACCATCGGCAGCTGCCCATACCAGATCAGACCGTTGACCTGGTTGTTTCGGGGTGGAGTATTTGTTACCTGGCCGATGCGTCAGAAAATAACTGGGAACAGAATCTGGAACGGATGATGAGCGAGATGCAGCGCGTATTAAAGCCAAATGGAACGATCATCATTTTTGAAACGATGGGTACAGGATATGAGACGCCGCATCCCCCTGAGTTTTTGCAGCCGTACTACGCATGGCTTCAAGATCAATACGGATTTGATCATCAATGGATTAGAACCGATTATGACTTTGGGAGTGTCGATGAATCCATTCACCATACGGAGTTTTTCTTCGGACAAGAACTCGTTGATCGGATCATTCAGAATCAGTGGTCTACGGTTCCGGAGTGTGCCGGGATTTGGTGGAAGCATTTGTAACTCAGCAGAGAGCTATGGGATTTGAGATTTATAGGATCTTTATCAATAAGGTATAATCATGAGATACGTGACAGCTGGAGGGAAATTTATGGATGATTTTACGAAAAAGCGCATTATCAAAATAATGGATCAATATATAAAAGGGGCAGTACCCGAACATGTGCAAAGTGAACTGAAGGTCAGCTATAAAATCAGGGGAAACCATGTGACCTTATTTGAGGAAAGAAAAGCATTTCAAAGTGACCGCTGGGTGCTACTGCCCGTGGCCCAGTTCAGGCTGCTTGAGAAGGTATGGAGGGTCTACTGGCAAGACAGTAAAGAAAAGTGGCATTTCATAGATGACATTGAACCCAATGAAGATTTTGAAGCACAATTAAAGATCGTAGATGAAGGACATAACGGACTGTTTTGGACTTAAATCGAGTTGAATCCATAATGTCAAAGATGGATAGCCGAGAGGAGTGCTGGTATGAACTTTCATATGAATGAAGCCCTCGAGATTTTGGAGCGCACGCCGAAAACCTTGGAGCAATTCTTGTCCGGTATATCCGAGGGATGGCTGCATAGCAATGAAGGGGAAGGAACCTGGAACCCGCTTGAAGTCGTTGAGCACCTCATTGAAGCGGAGAAGCATAACTGGATCCCACGGATGGAATCCATTCTTGCGGAAGGGGAAAACAATCCGTTTCCCGCATTTGACCGGTTTTTCCACTTGAAAGAAGCGTCCGAAAGAACCGTTGAAGAAGCGTTACTAGAGTTCCACAGCATTAGAATGGAGAACCTTTCCAAAGTCAGAGAGTTCGTTGATCCAGCCCTTATTGAAAAGACCGGCCTGCATCCGGAATTCGGCGTCGTCAAGTTGAGGGAGCTGCTCTCTACGTGGGTTGTTCATGATTTTACGCATATGGCGCAAATTGTGCGGGTGATGGCGGAGAGATACCGGGCAGACGTTGGGCCATGGAGTGCATATTTAGGCATTTTAAAAAGGAGCTGATCCTTCTGCTTTAGAAGAGCTGCCTAGCTCGCCTCAGCCTTTACCCTAATTTGAAGGTAGGATGGTGTCGGCCATGAAGACCGAGATCGAGACGAAAGACCGTCAAGTAAGTTTAGGATCAGGTACGATGAGGGCGCTTGTCTATGAAACCTACGGACAGCCGGATGTTCTTCGGATAGAAGAGGTGGAAATTCCTAAGCCGAGGGACCATGAAGTGTTGATCGCAGTCCACGCTGCATCAGTGAATTCCTGGGACTGGGATCTCCTTCGGGGAAAACCGTTTGTGAACCGTATTGGTGGGATGCGGAAACCCCGGTACAGCATTTTAGGCGCGGACATTGCAGGAAGGGTCATCGCTGTGGGGGCGTCCGCCAAGCGGTTTCGAACCGGAGACGAAGTATTCGGAGATATCTCCGGCTGTGGCTGGGGAGGGTTTGCAGAATATGTCTGCGCTGACGAAAAAGCACTGACGCCGAAGGCGGAAGGGATGAGCTTCGAGCAGGCGGCAGCCATTCCTCAAGCAGCGGTCCTGGCCTTACAAGGACTACGCGACAAAGGAAAGCTTGCGAAAGGTTATCACGTTCTAATCAATGGAGCAGGCGGCGGTGTAGGTACGTTCGGGATTCAATATGCCAAGCTGCAAGGGGCCGTGGTAACCGGCGTGGATCGGGCCGAGAAGCTGGAAACGCTGCTTACCGTGGGGGCGGATCATGTTATGGATTATATGAATGAGGACTTCACTGCAGGGGAAAAGCGGTATGATCTGATCCTCGATGTGGTCGGAAACCGATCTGTATTTGCGATCAAGCGCGCACTTCGACCAGGAGGCACCTATGTCATGGTGGGTGGTTCCTTTGCTCGTATCTTTCAGACATTATTGGCAGCACCATGGACGGCTAAGCTTCAAAAGAAGAAGTTGGGATTGCTGATCCATAAGCCGAACCATGACGACCAGTTGATCTGGAGGTCTTTGGTGGAAACGGGTCAAGTCAAGCCTATCATAGATCGGGTTTATTCGTTGGGGGACGCTGCCAAGGCCTTTGAGTATTTCGGCCAAGGTCGAGCAATAGGGAAGGTAGTCGTTCGTATGGATCGAGGCGTTCCGGAGAAATGAGTTGTTTTCAAGGGAAAACCTTGTAAATTTCAGGAATACATATAAAATGAATTCAACGTTTCATTGGATTTCGGAGAAATCGGAGGAGAAAAGGATATGATTCAATCCATCGTGCACATCGCTTTAGTGGTTAAGGATTACGATGAGGCAATCGATTTTTATACGAAGAAGCTTCATTTTACGTTAGTTGAGGATACGTATCAGCCGGAACAGGATAAGCGTTGGGTGGTCGTTGCTCCTCCAGGCTCGGCAGGCACAACCATTTTGCTCGCAAGGGCATCGAAACCCGAACAGGAAGCATTCATCGGAAACCAGTCCGGCGGAAGGGTCTTTTTATTTCTGAATACGGATGATTTCTGGAGAGATTATCACGATATGATTGCCAAAGGAATCGAATTTGTGAGGGAGCCGAAAGAGCAGTCCTATGGAATCGTCGCCGTTTTTAAAGATCTGTATGGGAATCTATGGGACTTGCTTCAATTGAAAGAAGGCCACCCGATTATGGAACGAATGAAGGCAGGTCATTCCTAAGAAGAGAAAATAGACGATATGAATCCAACAGGAGGATACGATGTCGGGAATTCCTAAAATAATTAGAGGAACAGCGGATGAGGCGAATTACGTAAGAAATAAACTGATTGAGTTTAATTCGAGGCATGCGCCCAATGGCATTTACGAAGAAACGAACCTTTGCGTGAAGGACGAAACGGGCAACATCATAGCCGGTCTAAATAGTGCGATATGCTGGAATTGGATGGAAATTGATATTTTGTGGGTAGATGATGAATATCGTGGATGCGGACATGGGAAAAGGTTACTGGAGGAAGCGGAACGAATTGCAGTTTCGAAGCACTGTACGTTCATTAAATTGAACACCTTCAGTTTTCAGGCTCCGGAATTCTATAAGAAATACGGGTATCGGGAAATGGCCGTGATCGAGAATGCGCCATTGGGATATCAACATTATTACTTCATCAAGGACCTGACCGATAATGAAGAGAACTTGTAACGCCTACATTATATCAAGGGGAGCGGGTGATATCATTGAAGATTGAGCTAAAAGCTTTATCAGAGACCGACGACAGGGACATTTTTGAAATGATTAATGAAATTGGGCTAGGAGAGAACGGGTTTACTACCAATTTCCCAGAGCATGATTTCGATCAATTTAAAGGTAGTTTACCTAGACTGGTTGAAATCTCCAATGGAGTGAACCTGCCTGAGGGGCATGTTCCACAAACTATTTATTGGATGTACATCAATGATCGTCCGGTTGCCTATGGAAAATTGAGACATCGATTGAACGAACGCTTATTGGAATATGGCGGACACATCGGTTATATCGTACGGCCAAGTGAACGAGGAAAGGGGTATGGAAAGCTTTTCTTGTCGGAGCTCGTAAAGATGGCCAAAAATTTTGGGATTGAAAAATTATTACTCACTTGTGATGAAGTAAACATACAGTCCAGGAAAGTAATCGAAAGCAACCACGGGACTCTGGAAGAAATCAATAATGGGATTTGTAAGTATTGGATACATATTAATGGAAGTTCGGGATAAGGGGATCCGCATCGGGTAACCCGTGTGTTCATTGGTATTTCATTGAAGGGAGAATTTCAATGAAGCTTGCAGCAGTTGTTTTGGATTTAGACGGAACTCTCCTCAACTCAGACAAACAAATAACTGACCGGAACTATAAGGCTATTCAGGATTGTTACGAGAAAGGAATGAAAATCATCTTTGCGACCGCACGGCCACCAAGAGCTGTGAGATGGTTATTACCTGAAGAATTACTGAGGATGGGCTCAACTATTTTTTACAACGGAGCCTATATCCAATGCGAACAAACAGGAATTCATCATCATGAACCTATTGAAGCTCGAATTACCGCTGAGGTCTTGGAGTATGGATTAAGCTGCGACTTGGATTTGAAAATAAGTCTGGAAGTAATGGATGAATGGTTGAGCCTTGAGGAATATGATTATACAGCCCATATGAAGGTTCAGGAAAATCCCACCGCGAAATCGTTGGAAGAACTAAAAAAGCTGGATGCAACAAAAATCCTTTTTTACGGAAATATGGATACCGACTCATTTAATGAGAAGCTTGCAGCCCAATTAAACGTGATCGTTACAGATCATGGAGAACTTGTTCAGATTACGTCTAAAAAGGCTTCAAAGGAAAAAGCTGTCGAAATACTATGCAAAAGGTTGAATGTCCCCCTCGAAAATGTAATCGCCTTTGGTGACGATCGAAATGATCTCGGATTATTTAGAGTTTGTGGTTGGCCCGTAGCAATGGGAAATGCAGTGGAAGAACTAAAGGTGTTGGCAAAAGAGGTCACGGATACGAATGATAACGATGGAGTTGCGAAGATACTGGAAACCATTCTGTAAACACCAAAATCACAATTAGAAAGCAGGTCACGCTCACGCATGAGATACAAACATCTTTTATTTGATCTGGACGGCACGATTACGGATCCTAAAATCGGGATTACCAAGTCGGTACAGTATGCACTAAACAAGTTCGGGATTCGAGAGGATGACTTGGATCAGTTGGAGCCGTTTATTGGTCCCCCGCTGAAAAACTCGTTTATGGAAATCTATTCTTTTTCCGAGGACCAGGCACTGCAAGGTGTTGAATATTATAGGGAGTATTTTAGGGAATACGGAATGTTTGAAAACGAATTGTATCCCGGGATGCAAAACGTATTAAAGAAGCTGCAAGACGACGGATTTATGCTCTATGTCGCCACCTCTAAACCGAAAGTATTTGCCGATGAGATCCTGAAGTATTTTGAAGTAGACCATCATTTTGAATGGGTCGTTGGCAGTCATCTGGACGGGACGCTGTCCGACAAAACCGAAATCATCACACACATCCTCCAGAACAGAGACCTCGTGAAAAGTGAAGTAGTCATGATCGGCGACCGAAAGCACGATATCATCGGGGCGAGAAACAACGGGATTGATTCCATTGGAGCCGAGTATGGATATGGGGGCGACGGAGAGCTGCTCCGGGAAAATTGCACGTATTACATGAAGAAGATCGAAGACATTCTGAATGTAGTCTATTAGAAATGGAGTGTCACGGCTGGTCTGACGATAAAAGATGTGATTGAGTCACGCGCTGTCAGAGGAAAACGGATTTTCACCCAGACGGCTTCAATTTTAGGGAGAGTGGGTTGACCGTGTTGGTATCCATATCGGCGATAGTATTCACTGTTTTAATGTTTATTGTTGTGCTTTTTCAACTGGCCTTGGCGCTAGGGATGCCATGGGGAAGTTATGCTATGGGTGGAAAGTTCCCGGGAAAATATCCACCGGGCATGCGTGTGGGGGCGATTATTCAGGCCATCGTTCTTCTCGTTATCGCGTCTATTGTGCTGGGCAAGTCGGGCTTGTTCCTCCCGGCATGGGATTCGTTTGCCGACAAAGCGATCTGGTTTGTGGTTGCTTTTTCAATGGTTTCAACCGTGCTAAACCTGATCACAAGAAGCAAATGGGAGAGAAGGATCTGGGCGCCCGTCTCGGTGTTATTGCTCGTAACGAGTGTGATTGTTGCGGTAGGGTAGCTTAAAGAGCAATCCGATTGATAGAGACTTAGGAGAGGGTAGTATGTTTGAAAAGAAGAGACATATCCGGATTGGCGCAGAGAACTGGATTAAGGAACCGGAGCAGACTCATGTGGATGTAGTGGTTACTTTCCCCGACACAACACGATGGATATCGAATTTCTATACGATCCCATGCATCGAATCCATGAGAAAAGATTATTTAACAAGCGGAGCATGCCTCAATGGAGCCTATTGGTGTGCATCCACACCGGTTATTATCTTTGACACCATTAACCGGGAGCGAATCGAACAAGTCGTTGACGATTTAATAGAAAAAGAGGGCTTTCCGTATGTATTTGAGTATTTTGGGCCGGTAGGGGAGAGAGATCTAGAGTCATCTGATTATCCTCCAGAATTTTTTAACAAGGGCTCCAAGATGGATCGTTGGTATATTTCTTGGCATGCTGTGCGGCTGAAGCAGATGCTAGATAAGGCAGATGTGGATGTGCGAGAGAAGCTCAAGAAGCAGCTGTTTGGGTAATCTTCATAAGATTTTTAAGGATTATGATTCCTGGATAAAGTGACGGGAACGCTTGTGCGCATATGTAATAAAAGGTAAAATATAACTACAATTGAATCTTGGGTGGGCATGGTTTCCCTTCGAAGGAAGGTGAAGCCATGGAAGTAAAAGACGCATTAACGATCATGTTCCTATTTGGGGCGTTCATTCTTGCTCTTTTAACATACATTAATAATAACAACAAGAGAAAGTAAAAACCCACCCTAAGGTTGGAAGCAAAAGGTGGGTTTTTTCCTTTGAACTGACTAAGAAGGGGAATCCCATCCAAGCCAATTGTATTGACCAAGTGTTACCAGCACTTGGTCTTTATTGAATATATGATAGCACAAAAATAATATGTATCAAAGTAGAAGCAATTTAATACAGATGCCTTTTGGAAAAAACGATGGTACGAGAATGTAATCCAGTGTCGGAGGAGATGACGATGGGGCCAACAATTTATGAATTGCAAGAAAAAAAGGTGGTAGGAATTGGAGGCATAGGGAAACCAGCTAATCCAACGGATGTTTGGCCGGCTTTGTTTGCTAGGATCCAAGAGATCCCCGGACAGGTGAGCAAGACCGAAACACTTGGTGTCATTAAGCGAAATGAACATGGTTATCTGGCTGGCGTCCAGGTCGATGAATGGAGCGAGCCTCCAGAGGGGATGTATTCATATGAAATTCCAGCCGGCCGGTTTGCGGGTATGACTCACAAAGGGCCCGTAAGCAGAATCAATGAAACATTTGAGATGATCGTGAATTGGTTGTCTGCAAACCACCATGAGACATGGGATATCATTTGTTTTGAAGTTTATGATGATAGATATAAAGGCGAAGCCGAAGAAAGTGAATTCGATATATACGTACAATTAAAATCATGATGGGAGGAGGGGGATATTGAACATATTATGGGACTTCGATGGTACCTTGTTTAATACATACCCGGCCTATACGAACATTTTTTATGAGGTGTTGGAACAGCAAAGATCCAAAGAAGAAATTTTGCAGCATCTGAAAATATCGTTTACTCACGCAGTTAAGTACTTCAAGCTAACAGAGTTTCAAATCAAAGAAATTTTTAGCAGGGAAGAGAGTCTGCTGCCCGAACAAACACCGCCCTTCCCCGACGTAGAAAACATTTTGCGGGCAGCTGAAAAGAATGTAATCATGACGCACAAACCTCGCAGAGAAGTCATTCAAATACTCCAACATTATCAATGGGACCTCTATTTTGTGGACATCGTCGCTGGTGACGACGGCTTTCCCAGAAAGCCGGACCCGGCGTCGTATCTTCATTTGCACCATAGAAACCGGATCGATTTCATTATCGGTGATCGGGAGATCGATATAATGCCTGGCAAGACTTTGGGGATTAAAACTTGTTTATTTCAGAACGAAACCCCAGGCGCAGATTTTTACCTATCCAACTACAAAGACTTTTTCAACGTTATACCTTAAGGAAAGAGCGATATTCTTAAAAAAAGATCACTAAAAATGATTAGAATTGAGGTGATGAAGTTGCTAGCCAACCAATATGCCTTGATCCAAGGATCGCGGGAAGTCGTTATTTCATTTTGCGAAGGATTCAAGGAGGGAGACTTTATTCTACCCATAGATGACTTTGGCAGGGGAAGCATACGTGATACATTAGTACATATCGCCAACGTCTATGAATTTTGGATCGGCCATTTTGCCATGCAGTCACTCCGGGCGACTACTGAAACGAACCTCATTCGCACGACGCAGGACATACGAAACCTATTTTCAGCAGTTGATGAAATGGTAGAGTTATTTTTGCAGGAAAACAGCCACCGTCCCGATGAACGTATTGTTGGCGAGATTCCTTCGCTGCATGCTCAGAAAGAATACTCCGTGTTGCAGCTGATGACTCATGTCATGACGCACGAATTTCACCACAAGGGACAGATTATGACGATGGGGAGAATGCTGGGATATACTCCGCCGGATGCGGATGTGATCCGTTTTTAATCTGGAGTAAGCTCCGGGGACAGGACAGGACAGGATTATACACCCGAAGAGCTGCAGGAAACGGTGGATTACATTAGAGAACAGGCGGATATCCTCGGTGAAGATCATATACGATCTGGTCGACGATATAAGATTGGAGCGCGATCATGAGCCCGACTGATAAGAGGAATAAGCTCAGTGACGAAGTATTTACTTACAGAGCGACGAAAGACAATAAGGTCATCATTTACTGGCAGGGGAAGCAGGTCACCATTTTATCCGGCAAGGAAAGTGAGCGTTTCCTGCAGCAGATCACGAATGCAGATCCTATAGAAGCCCAACTCATCATGGCAAAGGCAACAGGTAATTTTAAACGGGGCAATGAAAAGGGTCCTCGCAAGTAGATAGTTATGTCCGATCCATTACATCTTATTGGAGGTCTGCAATGAAAAATATTGTCGGTCACATTGATTGCGTCTATCTGCCGGTTATCGACCGGGAAGAAACGATCCGGTGGTATCAAGAGAAGCTCGGATTTCATTGGACGGGATTTAGTTTTGACCTGGGTCATGGAGCGGAAATCATGCTGGTTACCGTGAACAATCAAGAAGATGTGAAACTGACTTATAAGACAGACCATTGGGAAGGAAAAGACTACGATATGCACCTCCTGACCTACAAATCCGACAATATTGAAGAGACCTATGCTGCGTTGAAAGAAAGAGGAGTCCGTGTATCGGAAATCAAGCTATACGACGGTAACCGGAAGAACTTTAGATTTTATGATTTGAACGGAAACCGGTTTGACGTATGGTCCGGCTGGATTGGGTAGAGTTCATGTTGCCATATCTCATAGAATAAGAGGAGGGCGCTATGTTTTTCGTCAATGCAAGGGCCATTATTGAACGCGTTCATCGCAACCAAACGGAAGTCATTCTTCAGACCCGTAACAAGCCGGGCGAAGAATCATTGGAATTGCCAGGAGGGAGATTGGAGCTCTATGAACCGATCCTGGATGGATTAAGACGCGAAGTGCGCGAAGAGACGGGGCTCACAATCGTCGAAGTGGAAGGCAGCGAGAAAAGGATCGATACCTGCGGGATCAACCCGGGGTTTGAGGTGGAGTGTGTCGAACCCTATTGTGTATACCAGACTATCAAAGGTCCGGTTGATTCCATAGGCATGTACTTTTTATGCAGAGCTGAAGGGGCCTTGCTGCGAAATGGCGATGAAACAGCGGATGTAGGTTGGAGACCGGTCGAGGAGATCTATCGAATGATGAAAGAGGACCCAAGACAGTTTTCCGACGTGGACCGGGCTGGGTTAAAATATTATTTGAAGCATAAGTTTGGCTGGTGAAAGCAGAACCACTGTAGAACCAATGAACATATTCTTAGTTGCAGGTTGGTATAAGAGAGGGAGGAACTTCATGAACCGCGCATTTATTTTCGACATGGACGGCGTCATTATTGACAGCGAACCGATCCATTTTGACGTGGATATCAAAACGCTGGATTACTTTGGCGTGACAACGACGGAACAGGAACTGGAGCGGTTTGTCGGGATGACCAATCCCGAGATGCTGGGTATTTTTAGGCAGGAGCACAACCTGGTGCATACGATTCAGGAAATGATCGAGTATCAACTGAATCTGAAAATGAACATTCTCAACAATCTCGAAATAGAGCCTATAGCAGGCATTCGGGAGCTGATTGCTAAACTGGAACAGCAAAATATTCCGATGGCGGTCGCTTCGTCTTCCCCGAGGATTTTTATTGAAGGCGTTCTTGGCAAATTCGGGCTGAGCCATTTTTTCAAGACGGTGGTCAGCGGTGAAGAGGTTCCGAAAGGAAAACCCGCACCCGATATTTACCTCGAGACGGCGAAGCAGTTGGGAGTCGATCCGCAGAATTGCGTAGTTCTGGAGGATTCGAGAAACGGTGTGATTGCCGCCAAGAAGGCCGGCATGAAATGCATAGGATATCTGAATCCGAATTCAGGCAACCAGAACCTGGACCAAGCGGATATCACCGTTCAATCTTATGATGAAATTAAGTTTGGGGAGATCTTTGAGTAGCTAACATGTATGGTTTCCGGTAAGTATTTCGTTATATCTCATGAAGGGGAAGATCAGGATGCCGATTTGCATAAATCAGAATGGAGATGCGTTTGACGAATTTCTGACTGTTTCCGAAGAAGAAGTGGCCCAAATGAATCTGGATTTTCCAATCACTCACGCTCTGGTCGTTGCCAGGAATAGAGAAGGATATCTACTCCTCCATAATACATGGAAGAATCACTGGGAGTTACCCGGCGGAATGTTGGAACCTGATGAATCCCTTCGAGAATGCGCTATTCGCGAGATGGCTGAGGAGACCAACCAAGCCTCGGATCGAGTTGTATTTAGAGGACTGATGAAGTTCCGGTTAAAGGACGGCAGGATCGAATATGGCGGACTGTTTTGTGCGGATATTGACCAGGAGAGGCCTTTTGTCATCAATGATGAAGCGAGCAGGATTGTGTACTGGGATGGGCAAGAAGATATCGGTTATATCGATGAGATCGACAAGGAATTGTTGAATTATTATGAGGCTACCTAATTCAAAGGAGAGAAGCGCATGAAATCTCCAGGAGGCTCGACCTACCCCTATTACTATAAAGGCGGAGAAATCCATTGCTTGAAATATGGAAGCAAATACAAAAATCATGATCAGCTTTTTGCCTTGATGAGGCAGGAGGAAGCGTTTATTTTTCAACACAGCAACAAGAAGCTGAAGATTTGGGTCGATTTCTACAAAACATCCGTGACGAAGTCCGTGATCCAAGAACTGATCCATAACATGGATCGCCTGAATGCCCGTATTCAGAAGCTTTCGTTTGTGGGATTGTCCGGGGTTAATCGGTGGCGAGTCAGACGGGGACTGAAGAAGCTAAAGCCGGATTACATGGTATCCTATTTCTCGGACCCGGAAGAAGCCAAAACTTGGTTGATTCGCGAAGAATGAAGGGGGAAAGTATTTTGAACCATCTCGTAGAGAACGTGGATCATGTGCAATTGCCTGTGCAAGATATTCCGCAAGCGGTTGAGTGGTATAACAAGGTGCTAGGCCTTGAGATTATGACGGTGTATGATCACGCAGCTTGGTTAAAATTTACCTCCGGTCCGGTTCTCATGCTGCACCTCAGCACGAAGAATGAGCAGACCTTTTGGCTGGCGGAAGATGAATTTCCGATGCCGTCTTTCATGTTTATTACCCGGCAGATTGACCGCCTGCATGATGTCCTGCAGGACAACGAAGTACATATCAGACAGTATGAAGATCACGGTTTCGGTTGGGTCATCAAATTCGTCGACCCGTTCGGAAATGAACTGGGCGCCTACCAGCCTAAGGAGCAGCCATTGTGAAAAGGCTCGTCATCCTGACCGTTGGGGTAACCCACAGCGGCAAAACGACATTTGCCCAAGCTTTGGAAGGACAACTGCAAAACTCCCTGGTCATTGATCAGGACAACCATGCGGATTTTATCAATACCCATTACCGGGCACTGCTGCCGAAACAGGGACCCAATCGGATCAAATATGCCGTGACTCAGACCATTGTGGATTATGCGGTAAACCAGACCTCCTATCACCTCATCCTGTGCAATTCCAACCGCCATCGTCATGCCCGCCTCAAACAGATCGAATATTACCGAAACCACGGGTTTACGACGGTTGTCGTATATTTTGACCTTCCGGATGCCGTCCTTCAAGAACGGGTGGCTTACAGCCAGCGCAGCACCACCATCTTCAGCAAGGTCTCTTCTTTTCAAGAGGTTCTGGATCGGCAGCAGGCGGAGTCTGCAGACAGCGGCGTCATAAAGCCAACGGCGGAAGAAGCGGACCATTTCTTTGTGATCCGGAACGGTGATGATGTCGGGGCTGTTATCCGTCAGGTTGCTGAACTGGTGGAGTAAAACGTGCTAATTCATGCCACTACGCTCAAGAAGATAACCCCCATAAGGAGGCCATACGATTTTGAACACGGAACTACTATTTAATACCTTTCCTAGCTTACATAACGACAGTATCGAACTCGGTAAAATCGAACCGGCCTATCTAGATGACCTATACGCGATTTATTCCAACGACCGCGTGTTTGACTACTGCGGGATCCTACCCAAGCACAATAAAGATACCGTGAACAAAATGATCGGACACTTTGAACGTGACTACAACAAAAAGGCGAGAGTAAAATGGGGCATCTTTATCCCCGGTTCTCCTCAAAAGCTGGTTGGCATCACCGAATTGTATGACATCAACTCCAAGGTGAATATGATGACCATCGGCTACTTTTTAAATGAACATTATTGGGGCCAGGGCATCGCCACGAAGGTGGTGCAGCTGCTGACCGGCTATTTATTCGAACAGGTGGGGGTCAATCGGCTGCAGGCTGAGGTGATGCCGGCCAACGATGCCTCAAAGCGCGTGCTGCAGAAGAACGGTTTTATGCTGGAAGGGACGTTAAGGCAGGCCACCGTCTGGTCGGGTAAAGGCGTTGTCGATTTGGAGATCTATAGCTTACTGAGGGAAGAGTATGCTGCATCCCATGCAGCATTGAGCAGTTCAATATAAGAGGGGCCGGGGCTCGTATCGGATAAGCGGTCACCTAGTAGACCATTTTGAGAGGATGATTCCGATGAAAATTGCGCTGGTCTTGTTCAATGGCGTTACGTTTCTGGATTTTGTCGGCTTTTATGATGTTATTTACCGCTTGCGGCAGTTTGAGCCAACGAAAGATACGACATGGGACATTTGCGGCTTAACGGAGGAAGTAACCGATGAACTGGGGATGCGGGTCAGTGTGAATGTGATCCGGCCTGATTTATCGGCGTTTGACCTAGTGTTCATCCCTGGGGGAATGGGGACGCGAAAGCTGCGAGAGGATCCGGACTTTATCGACTGGATTCGAACGGCTAAATCGGCTGAATTCAAAGTATCCGTATGCACGGGTTCGCTGCTGTGGGGAGCTGCGGGATTTTTGAAAGGAAGGAAAGCGACGACACATCCCAACGTCTACGATTTATTGCAGCCTTACTGTGAAGAGGTGGTTCACGCCCGAATTGTAAAAGATGGACATTTCATCACGGCCGGCGGGGTGGCCACCTCGATTGATTTGGGTGTATACGTCATTGAACGATTTGCGGGAGCCGAAGCGGCGCAGCTCGTGAAAAAGCAGATCGATTACCCTTATCAAGCCGTTGGTATCGTAGAGGTATGACCGGGTTCGCGCGGGTTCGCTGCCAGCCTTAGGTGATTCACGGGCTGTATACATTGTTTTTATTTTCCGGAAATGATAACTTGAAGTAATGACCAACGGACGAAGTTGGATTTTATACTCAGGAGTGTTAACGGAAATGACAATCGCCAAGAACTTAACTGAACTTATAGGAAATACACCGCTGCTGGAGTTGGGCCATGTGATGGAGAAGCACGAGCTTCAGGCGACTCTCATTGCTAAACTGGAATATTTCAACCCTGCGGGCAGCGTAAAGGACCGCATCGGTTATGCCATGATCAAGGATGCCGAGGAACGCGGACTGCTGAACAAGGACTCGGTGATCATCGAGCCGACGAGCGGAAATACCGGGGTAGGCCTGGCTTTTGCGGCAGCGGCTCTGGGTTACAAGCTGATCATTACCCTGCCGGAGAGCTTTAGCTTGGAGCGCCGCAAGCTGCTGCTTGCGCTTGGAGCCGAGCTGGTGCTGACACCGGCTAATGAGGGAATGGGAGGCGCCATCCGCAAAGCCGAAGAAATCGCGGCATCCACCCCGAACTCGTTTATTCCGCAGCAATTTAACAACCCGGCCAATCCGGCGATTCACCGGAAGACGACGGCGGAGGAGATCTGGAGAGATACCGGCGGAGACGTGGATATTTTCATCAGCGGCGTCGGTACAGGCGGCACCATCACCGGGGTTGGCGAAGTGCTTAAGGAAAGAAATCCGTCCGTGCGGATCGTGGCGGTGGAGCCTTTTTCATCGGCGGTTCTTTCCGGAGGGAAGAAGGGAGCTCACCAGATTCAGGGCATCGGGGCAGGCTTTGTTCCGGATAACTTCAATCCTTCCATCGTAGATGAGATCATCCAGGTTAAGGACGAAGACGCACTGGAAACGGCCCGTTCGCTGTCCAGATGGGAAGGGTTGCTGGTGGGCATTTCGTCCGGGGCAGCCGTTTACGCGGCCATTCAACTGGCCAAAAGACCGGAGCATCACAATAAACGGATAGTAGTTCTGCTGCCTGATACAGGGGAAAGATATCTCTCGACGCCTCTTTTTCCTAACGTATAATGAGGTCAGTACCGGGGACGATCATGCTTTCATATGGAAGGGGAGAGCTGTATGGCTCAAATTAAAATTTTCGGTCTGCGCTCAACGCTGAAGCCGATCCAGAGTGCTTTCTCGGATGTGCTTCATACTTGTGCCGTGGATGCGCTGCATCTGCCTCAGGATAAAAGGTTTCACCGGTTCTTTTTCATGGATGAAGAAGACTTCATTTACCCCGGTGACCGCACCGACAAATATACGATTATTGAAATCAGCATGTTCGAAGGACGATCGGCTGCCGTGAAGAAGCAGCTGATCCAGCTCCTATTCGACAGAATCTCCGCTCTTGGGATCGGCGTTTCGGACCTGGAAATCACGATTTTTGAAACACCGAAAGCGAATTGGGGAATTCGCGGCGTCCCGGGTGACGAGCTGCATCTCAATTATCGGGTGGACGTGTAGAAAGCAGGTAGGCGGGAATGGACAGGGAAATCATAACAGGCATGCCGGAGGAGGTAAGCAGTGAAAGAGATCATAAAACAGAGCTTAGTAGAAATTGAACAGAAGCATCAGGTTAAAATTCTTTTCGCTGTGGAATCAGGAAGCCGTGCGTGGGGTTTTCCTTCCAAGGACAGCGACTACGATGTCCGTTTTATCTATCTGAACAGACCGGAATGGTACCTGTCTATCGATGATAAAAGGGACGTTATCGAACTGCCGATCAACGATATGCTGGATATCAACGGATGGGACATTCGAAAAGCGCTGAAGCTGTTTAGAAAGTCTAATCCCCCGCTGTTAGAATGGCTCGTTTCTGACATCGTTTATGATGAAAACTATGGGTTTAGAGACGAATTGTTAGGCATCAAAGAGAAGGTTTTTTCTCCCAAAGCATCCATGCATCATTATCTAAGCATGGCCCAAGGTAATTTTCGTGAGTATTTGCGCGGTGAGCATGTGAAGATTAAAAAGTACTTCTATGTGCTGCGGCCGATTCTAGCCTGCAAATGGATCGAAAAGTATAACACGAGTCCTCCGATTCTCTTTCAAGATCTCGTTGCGGATTTAATTTCAGATAGGCCTCTTTTAGATGAGGTTCATTCGCTCTTAAGTCGCAAGATGGCTGGGGAGGAACTGGATTATGAAAAGCGGATCGATCGCATCAATGACTTTATCGAAGCCGAAATCGAGCACATTATCGATTTTTTAAAGGACTTTAAGACAGATCTTCAAGATCCGACTCCATGGCTGGATGAATTATTTCGAAAATATTTGAAGGTGGTTTGGAGTTAGTGCAAGCAGTTATAACGATTGGAGGACGATCACATGCTATTTCTGTTTGTCATCCTGCTGATCGCTTTGGTTGCCATCATCAGCAATCAATATGCAAGCCTGAAGAAGATGGATGCGCTGCAGCAAACTCTGCGGGAAATCAGCGAAAAATTAAGCGACCGCAGCAGGTAGTAACGCCGCCATACATCCCATCCCTATACATCAAGTTGTTGACATGGAGAAAGAGAGGTGTCCCGCGTGGATCCCTCTCTTTTGTGTCGCCAGGAAAGGAGCCAGAATGGAAAACCAGTGGAGAATCGCGCCGTACGATCCGGCATGGACAAATCTCTTTTCTGAATTGGGGAAGAAATTAAGAGGAGCCTTAGGGGAGACGGCCGTCCGAATCGACCATGTGGGATCGACCTCGATTGCCGGGATGGATGCGAAGCCGATTGTAGATATTCAGGTGTCGGTTGCGGCACTGCAGGATGTTGCCCGTTATCGGGCAGAGATCGAATCCGTCGGTTTTGTGCACAGGGAGGATAATCCTGACTTGACGAAAAAGTACTTTCGTGAAGTTCCAGGCAATCGCAGGACACATATCCATGTACGGCAGGCAGGGAGCTGGTCCGAACAGCTCACTTTATTATTCAGGGACTACCTGCGCGAGCATCCCCAAGACTGCCGGCGTTATGCGGCCGAGAAGCATCGCCTGATGCAGCTGTTTCAGCATGAACGCGAGAAATACGTGGAGGGGAAGGGGCCCGTCGTATGGGAGATTCTGCGGAGAGCCCATGAGTGGTCGCAAGCGACCGGCTGGACCCCGCCGAAATCAGACGCATAGCGGGGCGGACATCAGTTTGCCACTGGATTGTAACCACCATGCTGAGGCAGACCCCTGTTTAATATTTCTCCATACGGTTAAATACATGGCGTGAAGGAAATTCCTAAAAATTCAGAGGAGTGATGGATCATGGCAAATAACCAAAATGGCAAAATGAGTCGGGAAGAAAGAGGCCGTATGGGGGGAGAAGCCACGGCGAAAAATCATGACAAAGAATTTTATCAGGAAATCGGCCGCAAGGGCGGGGAAGCCACATCCGAGTCGCATGACAAGGATTTTTACCGCAAGATCGGTGAAAAAGGCGGCGAAGCCCGATCACGTCAACGGGACAACGATTAATACGATGACCCCTTAATTGGAATATCGCTTTAGGGTATACGGCGCTTAAAGCGGGTTTTTCGAAGGAAAACCGGCCCCGGTACCCCGTGGGAGCCCAGTCAAAGAACAAGGCCCGAGATCTCTCGGGCTTTGTTCTTTTTATTTTGCAAAAAACGATTGAACTTTGGAGGCAGACTTGTTACTATAGCCCTTAAATACATACGGGGTGGATATAAATGGAAAACAATTTTGATGATGTAGTGATCAGCACCGACAAGTCAAAACTGGACGTGGAGAAGGTTTGCGATTTTCTGTCGAGGAGCTATTGGGCGGATAAACGGCCCAGAGAGAGAATTCTGAAATCGATCGAAAATTCCATTTGTTACGGGGCTTATATCGGAGACAGGCTGGTCGGTTTTGCGAGGGTTGTGACCGACGGGGCAACGATGTATTGGTTGTGTGATGTGTTTGTGGATGAGGAATACAGGGGGCACGGCATCGGGAAAAAGCTCGTCGGGACGATTACCAACTCCGATGAGTTCAAAGATTTGAACGGCCTCCTCGGCACGAAAGACGCTCACGGGTTGTATGAACAATACCATTTTAAAAGAATGGAAATGATGCGGAGAACGGCGGATTACATCAGAAATATGGATACGAGCGGCTCTGTATAAAACGATCCGTATCGATCAGAAAGGATAACCAGCAGCAGATGGCCCCGTGGGGGATTATGGACAAAGCATCGGGCAAGCTGATTGGAACCTGCGGGTTTGTGAGTTGGGATGCGAATCAAGTCGGGCATGCAGTTTGAAGGCCTGTTAAGAAAAAGCATATTTACGAAAGGCGTCTATCAGGATTTGAAGTTGTATGCCCTAGTTAAATAGAACATGGAACCCTTGCCTTAGGACTCGGGCAGAAAGGAGAATGGGGCTCTTGAAACGAAACATTCATTCTACCGTGATCGAATGGGCACAGGGAGACATTACCCGCGCTGATGTAGATGGTATCGTGAACGCTGCAAATTCGAGCTTGCTGGGCGGAGGCGGCGTGGACGGGGCCATTCACCGTGCTGGAGGGAGCGAGATTCTCGAGCAATGCAAGAAAATCAGGGCTAAACAAGGAGGCTGTGCTGTAGGCGAAGCCGTGATTACGACGGCTGGCCGGCTTCCGGCCCAATATGTCATTCATACCGTGGGACCGGTGTGGAACGGCGGCCAGAATGGAGAAGAGGCTAAGCTGCACAGCTGCTATATCCAATCTTTAGAGCTGGCTGATCAGTACGGTCTGAGAAGCGTAGCTTTTCCGAACATCAGCACGGGAATCTATGGTTTTCCCAAAATGCTGGCAGCCCCGATCGCCTTCCGTGCGGTGAAGGATTACTTGCGGGCACATCCGCAAACCTCGATTAAGATGGTGCAGTTCGTTTGTTTTGACGAGGAAAATGGTGAGATTTACCGGAAGTTGTTTGACCAGGATGCGGAGCGGATCATTCGGTATTATATTGAGGCTTATAACGCTTTTGACATTGAGGGGATGCTAAGTGTGCTTCATCCGGATATCATCTTCAGAAATATCGTCGGTAACGAGGTTTCGGTAGAAACGAGAGGGCTGCAACCATTTCGGGCATTGGCGGAAAAAGCTGCGGCTATGTTTTCAACCCGGCTTCAGACCATCTTGGAGCTTCGTGAGGTGAACGGCCGGATCGAGGCGGACATTGATTACACGGGTGTGTTGGCGTCGGATCTTCCTGACGGTATAAAGACTGGAGATACCATTCGCTTACAAGGAAGGTCGGTATTTACGATCAGGGATGGAAAGCTGTATCTTATTGAGGATTACAGTTAATCACTTAAGCGGGATTTCTAGCTATTTAATACAGAAAAGAGATGGCGAACATGGGTTTCCCAACATCCAGAAAGGCATTGGTCATCATTCTCCATGAAATCTATGGGCTTAACGAGCATATTCTTGCTTTTGGCGACAAGGTCTCCCGGACGGATTACGAGGTTCTGACCCCTGACCTTCTCCAAAGGGAGCCTTTTCCGTACGAACAAGAGGAAGAGGCCTATTCCTATTTCGTGCACCAGATCGGCTTGGATCGGGCCGTCGATGAAGTGAGCCGGATCGTACAGGAGCATCGGAAGAGACATGATCGCATTTTTATCATCGGCTTCAGTATCGGTGCCACCATTGCCTGGCGGTGCACTGAAACGGGAATCGACGGGATCGTCGGATTCTACGGATCGAGAATTCGCAATTACGCCGAAATGGAGCCGATGTGTCCGTCGTTGTTGTTTTTTGCAAGCAACGAGAAGTCCTTCGACGTATCGGAGCTCGCAGAGAAACTGGAGTATTGCCGGAATACGAACGTCCACGTCATCGAAGGGGAACATGGGTTTATGAACCCTTACACCAAAAGCTATCTCCCCCAAGCGTATCAGGGTTGTCTGGAGATGAGCTTTAATTTTTTGCGGAGGATTGAGGAGGGGAACTGTAGTTGAAGCTTCGGCAAATGACAGCGGCATATTTGTTCCGGAATGATTACGTGCTCATGATCAAAAAATCGGGGAGCCGGTTCCATCAAGAGGAATTCTGGAGCGGCTTGGGCGGTCATGTGGAGCCGGACGAGCTGAATGACCCGCTGACGGCATGTAGGCGGGAGATTTACGAGGAATCCGGGATTCAGGCTTCGGAGATGGAAGATCTTAAATTGCGTTACATTTTACTGCGGTTAAAAGAGGACGAAATCAGGCAGCAGTACGTTTATTTTGGTACCACGAGGAAAGAGAAGCTGGTGGAATCGGAGGAAGGGCAGTTGCAGTGGATCAAGCAAAGTGAGATACAGGAACTGCATATGTCCGCGATCAATAAATTCATGCTGGAACATTACATGAATCACAACAACCAAAGCGGAGTATTGGTTGGGACCCTGACGGTTAATGAGCAGTCTATGCCCAGGATTGAATGGAGTGAGCTGAAGGATCCTGTAGTATTTTAAAAAGATAGAAACTTAGCCTTTTCCTGCTTTACATACGAACATACATTCTTGTAAAATAGGATGTAAATTCCAGTGGGGGGTAGGCGTATGGAATCTGGACGAATTCTAGGGATTGCTTATAATGTCATTCCGGTGAAAGACGTGGAGAAGTCGGCGACATGGTTTGTGAAGCATTTCGGATTTAACATTCGCAATCAGCGCGACGGTTATCTAAGTTTATTCCGAGAGAATCGGCCGATTCTCGATTTGATCCAAAGCGAGCACGAATCCAGAGCGGTGTTCGAAGTGAACGGAAGAAAGCGGTGGGTTATCACCTTTTTTTCGGATGATATCGTGTCGCTGCACAGCCGGTTACAAGCCGAGGACGTCAAGGTTGGCAGCCTAAGCGATGAAGGGAAGTATGGGAAGTTTTTCGTGCTCGAGGATTTGGATGGCAACCTGTTTGACGTATGGGAGCATCGGGATTGCGAGCTGGTCTACTAGAGCCAGTGAGAAGAGGATCGGGAGGGGAATTCGCTGCATGACGACGTTTTATATGATCCGCCACGGGGAGCCTTATTGGGAGCTCAATGAATCCTATCCATTGCACCGATTAAAAGGGCACGGCCGGGATCTGGTTCCGCTAACATCGAACGGAATCAGCCAAGTATATACGGCGGCAAAGGATGAACGGCTTCGGAAAGCCGAAATCATTATTTCTTCCCCTTATACCAGGGCTCTTCAAACCGCCGCTATTTTATCGAAAGAGCTTCGACTGGACATCACCGTTGAGTTTGACTTGCGGGAATGGCAGCCGGACCTGACATTTGAATTCGATTCTTTGGAAGCATTGACGGAGCTCGGGGATGATTATGACCGCCATCAGGGCATTTACCCGGCGGGGGAAGCGAAAAAGTGGGAATCCCGTGAGATGATGAAGAAGCGAATGGACGGCGTGCTGGAACGGTATTTGCACTACGACGATGTGATTGTAACCGGGCATGGCATGGCGTTTCGAACGCAGACCGACGTATCCGACATTCCTCACGCCGCCATCATCGAATTGGTCAAAAGCAAAACGAATACAAGCATGACCCCATAGATGAGGGATCATGCTGCTGAAGCACTACTTGCCGTTATCTTTCGCACGCGATCCCATCTTTGTCCCGGTCTTTGCCTTTGTTGACGTCATAAAGCTCCTGGGAAACGTACGGCTTATATTTGGTCTTGCCGCCTTTGTTCTTAACGGAAGCCGAGCGGGCGACGCCCCCCTTGTAATCTTTGTTCAATTCAGTACAGTTATTGTACTTCTTCACTTGACCTGCCGCTTGCGCATGACTGATGGTGCCAAGACTGATCCCGGTACATAGAATCACACTTAGAGAAAGTAAAATGCTTTTTTTCATTCTCCAAATCACCCCTGTTCGTCTATTGAAAGTTCATAGAACCATCGCTATCATAGCATGTTGTAACGGGGATTTGGAGGATAAAATTGAAAATACGGAGAGATGGAATGAACTCAGAGGAGCATATTATCGTCGCCAGTGTTTCCGTTCTTCGAAACGGAGAGGTGCTCATGGTCCGCGAGAAGAAGGCCTCCGCCTATGGTCTGTGGAACTTTCCATCAGGACGGCGGGAGACGGGCGAGGACTTGGCACAGACTGCCATTCGGGAAGTCAAGGAGGAGACTGGACTGGACGTACGGCTCAAGGCTGCAACGGGCGTGTATCCGTTCCGAAGCGCCAGTGGTCAGCAGGTGATCCTGTTTCATTTTGTCGGCGAAGCAGCGGATGGCGCTTTAAGGATTCAGGATGATGAGATCATGGATGGCCAGTGGGTCGCCATCGATACGCTGCCCGATCGGCCGGATGAACAGCTTCGGGAAGCGAAGGTCATCAAGCAGATCACCGGGCGATTGTTACGGGAAGAGTTCTATCCGCTGGACATATTTCATGGAATGATTCGATGAGTATCCATGAAATTGGTATCGTAGTTGAGAACGAATGAGGCCGCTCTTTGGCAGAACAATCTAGTAACCGTTAGGAGAGCCGCATGAAGCTAATGCCTGAATACGCCCAGCATATTATCGTCGGCGTTGTTTTTCACAACAAGTGGAGCTGGTTCATTACGGAGAGAGAATATTGGTTTTTGAATGTGGAAATGGAGGATCGCTTCGGCATCGAAGTATTAGACGAAACCACGGCAGCGGAATTTTTTCGACTTATCGCGGACTTTCAGGTGTCTTCAACTGAACTCTCTCAAGTTCTATTGGAACTGCAGGACTCTTTTCAGCATCAGGATGAGGTCCTCGAGTTTATTCCGGCGCTTTACGTCCATTTCGACGACCGCGTGCTGTATTCGCTGTTCCCGGAACCGATGTCCTTTGAGCATTATGTCCCCGAGGGCTGGGTTGGAGCATATCGGGACTTTTTGGATCTGGTACCCGAAGCAGAACAGTATTGGATGATCCAGGGGAAGAGCTTTTTCAGTACGATGTCGCAAAGGTAGCAGAGGAGGGGGCTTTTGATATACATTTTGGAGGAACCCCGCGCGGGAGCTTACCAGGCTCTAATCTCGATGGCATTCCGTGCGTGCGATGAATTCATTCTGGTTAAAAGGGATCAACTATCCCTAACACCTGCAACAGAGGCGCTGCTCGAACGATTAAGGCCTTATGTCAAAGCCGTCAGGAAGCAGGATGCTTGGCCGGGAACCCAACTGTTTGGGCATTATGCCGACGTATATTATTTTGATTGCCAGCCGCCATTGAAAAAGCTGGTCTTGGAGTCTGCTGATGGCCTGTATGATTGGGTGTGGCCGAATTTGCTGGAAGACCTATGCTTTTTTAAAAGCAATGAGCCCTGGCTCGTTAATATCGCCCATGAGCATGAGGCGTGGATCAAGACGGAGGACTGGGAGGAAATTTTGCAGTTTAGGGAGATCGAAGGATTGATGTTCTACTAGCCCTAGAATAATCAAAGATAAAGGGGGGATTCCATTGAAGCGTACCCAAAGCAACCACTTTCAACCCCTGAATGATTATGTGCATCAGGTTCAACGCAGGATCGGAGCTACGGCGGCAGCAACCTACATCATCCATAAGGATACGGTGGTGAACGAATGGTACGCCGGACGGCATGGATCCGAACCGGATTCCCGGCCCGTGGATGAGAAAACCCAGTTCAACGTAGGCTCCATTCGCAAAACGTATTTGGGCCTTGCCATCAGCCTGCTGATCGAGCAGGGGGAAATTCACAGCATTGACGATACTATCTGTCGTTATTTGGATAGTGACATCCCACAAGCCGAAGAAGTGACGCTGCGGCACCTCCTTACCCATACCCATGGGTTAATGGAGGTGGAGGGCAAACTCGTTCGGGAATTTCCCGCCGGCGGCGGCTGGGCCTATCGAAATACAGGCATCGCTCTGCTTACCGCACTGGTCCATCAATTAACGGGATATCCGCTCAGTACATATGTGCAAAGAAACGTGTTCGACCTTTACGGGCTTCATGAGACAGGCTGGAGAACGGAAAAACAGGAAGAGCTGATTTACAACTATTATGAGAATCCGGACACCTGGGTTGGACCTAATGATAGTGCGGCAGGGGACCAGAGTAATTTGTTTGCCAGTGCAAGGGATTTGGCACGCTGGGGTGCGATTCATTTGAACAAAGGGGACATTGGAGGAAAGCAGCTGATTTCCCAAAGCGTATTTGATCGTATCGTTTCGCCGCAAACTCCGCAATCGTTGCCGGATCATGAGCCGCTCAACGGATTCATTTGGTGGCTGCAAAGGGATACTACCCTGAACCAGCTAGGTGAGCGACTGCCTGGCGGGGCCTACCAGGTGTTGGGGATTACCGGATGTGCTTGCCTCGTCATTCCGGAGTATCGTGCGGTGGTCGTTCGGATGTACAATCAGCTTAGCAACCCGGACGGTTACGACTATTTAGCAGATATTCGGCAGTTCGGAAATAGGGCAGGCGATCTGCTGAGGACATTTTAACACATCATTAGGACAGGATGAATTGTATGCCGATTATACGAGAAGAAATGATCATCCATGCCCCGATCGGCGTCTGCTTCGACGCTTCCCGGAATGTTGATGACCACTCCCGAACGGTCTGGCCGCACACCAAGGAGAGGGTCGTCGGGGGAGTGATGAGCGGTTTGCTCGAAGCCGGGGATACAGTGGTGTTTGAAGCAAGGCACTTCGGGATACGGCAGCGGCTGACCTCGAAGGTGGCCGAGATGGACAAGCCTTATTCTTTTACCGACGAGATGCAAAAGGGGGCCTTTCGCCATTTGACCCATCGCCATGAATTTGAGGAGGTTACTGAAGGAACGCTGGTCAGGGACATTCTCGATTTCAGCGCCCCGTTCGGATGGGTCGGGCGGGTGTTCGATGCACTCGTGTTGGAAAAATATATGAGTGCCTTTATCCGCTACCGCCAACGGCAGCTCAAGGCACTCATCGAAAACGAAAACAGCCCCAAGTCGTCGACTTGAGGCTGTTTTTTGTTCCTGGCCGTACGTGTATACGACCGGTCGTTATACAGTGGTTTATGGCAAAATATTACCGGCTGCACGGAAAATTTCGTACCATTCTTCACGGGTCAGCGTCACATCGCTGGCTTTGATGCAGTCTTGAAGACGCTCAAGATTCATCGTGCCGATGATCGGCTGCATGTTGGCCGGATGACGAAGGAGCCACGCGATGGCAATGGTCGTATTGGTTACGCCGTATTTACCGGCAATTTCGTCGATCTTCTGGTTCAGTTCCGGGAATTTATCGTTTCCAAGGAATACGCCCTCAAAGAAGCCGTATTGGAAAGGCGACCAAGGCTGAACGGTAATATCGTTCAGTCTGCAGAAATCGAGCACGCTGCCGTCACGGTTTACGGCCGAGTCATTTTCCATGTTCACGTTAACGCCGGCTGAAATCATGGTGGCGTTCGTGATGCTGAGCTGCAGCTGGTTGGCCACGATCGGCTGCTTCACGAATTTTTGCAGCAGCTGAATCTGCATCGGGTTCTGGTTGGATACGCCGAAATGGCGCACTTTGCCGGAGGATTCCAGTTGGTCGAATGCTTCTGCTACCTCTTCCGGTTCCACCAATGCATCCGGACGGTGCAGCAGCAGAACATCCAGATAGTCGGTATTCAGTCTTTTCAGAATGCCGTCTACCGAATTCAGGATATGCTCCTTGGAAAAGTCGAACATGCCCTGACGGATGCCGCATTTGGATTGAAGAATGATTTGTTCACGGACGTCGCTGTTCATATGGATGGCGTCTGCGAAAATTTCCTCGCATTTACCGCCGCCATAGATATCGGCATGGTCAAAGAAATTGGCTCCTTGCTCCAGTGCCGTTTGCACGAAACGCTCCGCTTCGTTTTTGTCCAGGGAGTTGATGCGCATGCAGCCTACTGCAACTGCAGGTACTTCCAAGTTGCTGCTGCCAAGCTTAATCGTTTTCATGAATCCTGTCCTCCGTATTCATATGGGTTTGGATGTTTCGACTCCAACACGAAAGTTCCGGCTTCCTGCTGGAGTTTTCCTCTAGTAAGCGTGATCTAATGATGAATAGTTTTGCAGACAGTCCCCTGTTTATAATGACACCGCGTGTGGTAGGATTCAAGTCTTTTTATAAGGAAAATGGCAAGTTATGAATTATGGAGGCAGATCGGCGGCAAGAAGAGAGAAGAGACCCTTGTTCAGTGACAATAAAGTTGGGATCTGAAGGGTATTCAAACCCGGAGCGCATATAAGAGTCCGACCAACCGCGGTAACCGAGTTAGTCCGTGTGCGCGACGGCGCTGATTTCAATCAGTTGCTCGGGAGACGCCAGGTATGTCACGCCGATGCAGCTGCCGGCCGGCCTGTGTTGTTCGATGTATTCCTTGAACAGCCGAATGCAAGGCTCGAAGTGCTCTTGCGCGTTTGTCAGATAGATCTCCACATAAGCCAGGTTCGACTTGGTGACACCAAATCCCGCCAGCACACGATCAAGATTTTCCAGCGTCTGCCGGGTCTGTGCCTCGATATCTCCCTCGCCAACAAACGCTCCCTCTGTATCGTGGGAAAATTGTCCCGAGATGTAAATGGTGCCGTTGACGCTATAGCCCTGGGTGATGCCGTGATCCCAAAGATCGTGATTGTAGGTTGTAACATTAGTCATGTTCTTCTCTCCTTTACTTCAAAGTAAGGCAAGTATAAGATGAGAGAAAACAAAAGTGTAGTACGCACTTTATTGATAGGTACTATCAGAAAGGATAGTGTAAATATGAGTATGGCCGAGTATAAAGGCAAAGTTAAAAATATTCAGGATACACCTTTTGGTTACACATTATCCGTTATTGGCGGTAAATGGAAAATGGTGATTATGTACCTCTTGGCAGAAAATCAACCGGTTCGCTTTAATGATCTGAAAAGACAGATCGGAGCCATTACTTATAAAACATTGAGTTCACAACTTAAAGAATTGGAAGCAGATGGTATGGTGAACCGGAAAGAGTATCCTCAAGTTCCTCCTAAAGTCGAGTACAGTCTTACAGATAAAGCGGAAACACTCTTACCCGTTTTGGAAGAGTTATGTGAGTGGGGAGTAAAAAATCAACCCTAGGCATGATTGGCTTTCCACACCTTACAATAGGGAAAGACTGAAGCGTTATCGTCGTGGTGTCCCCTCAAAAACCATGTACGAAAATGGCCAGACCTTTTGGACAACATGATATAATAAAACCAGGTCAGGAAAGGGTTGACCAACCTTTCGCCCACGGCCTTACGAAAACGGAATTTGATGAAAAAAAGCATAAAGACAACATTACTTTATCATTAAGCTACCATCCGCCTTATACAGCCCTACACATCAAAGGAATTACTGAAAATGGCGGCCGTGGCGCAGTGATGCCACCATCAACCTTTGGAACAAGCTATAAGGAGGCAGGAACATGTTTTATCAGACAACCTACCCGACACCCGTAGGAATCATTACCCTTGCATCTGATGGAAGTGGTCTTGTTGGTACATGGATTGAGGGGCAAAAATATCACGGGGCTACTATACCTGAAGGTGTGACAGTGCGTGACGACATGCCGATATTCGAAACCGTGAAAAAATGGCTGAACAAATACTTTGCGGGCGAGAAGCCCGACATTTCAGAATTGCCGCTCTGTCCCATTGGCAGCGGGTTCCGTCAAGAGGTATGGAGCATTCTATGTGAGATACCATACGGCGAAGTGATCACCTATGGCGACATTGCAAAAAAAATGGCGGCAAAGATGAACAAGGAAAGCATGTCAAGCCAAGCAGTAGGTGGAGCTGTTGGGCATAATCCGATTTCAATCATCATCCCCTGCCATCGAGTTGTAGGTTCAAACGGCAGCTTGACAGGGTACGCCGGGGGTGTTCATAAAAAGGTGAAATTGCTTGAATTGGAGGGTGCCGATATGTCGGGGCTGTTTGTGCCCACAAGAGGTACAGCCATTTGATGTTGAAAAGACGGTGCAGAGCTGAAAATGAATTCTATAAATCTGACTGATCCGCAACAATTATGCGGGAGAGTCCTGCTTGCATCCACGACTTGCATTAACTGGTGCATGGGAAATCCCTGAGCGAGGTGAGTAAAACTGCAAATCCGAAAGTTAAATGCGAATGAAAAACCACCATTTGGACTACTATTATTAGCGGATCCATCACTGAAGCTTGTTGAGGATTATCTTCGAAGAGGATATTGCTTTATCGGCTCGCTGAATGATCAAATAATAGGTGTCTATGTCTTACTGCCAACAAGACCCGATACAGTTGAATTAGTAAATGTAGCAATCGATGAAAAGCATCAAGGCCAAGGAAATGGAAAACGGTTAGTTGAGCATGCCATACGTATTGCTGAAGAATTGGGATTTAAAACCATTGAAGTCGGTACAGGGAATTCTGGTATGGGGCAACTTGCCCTTTATCAGAAATGCGGCTTTAGAATAATTGGAATAGACAGAGACTTTTTTGTTAGACATTACGACGAAGAAATATTTGAGAATGGTATTCAAGTTTTAGATATGATACGACTATCACAAGATTTATAATCCCACGATTATTCAACTAACGGGAAACGTTTTTAAACCAACTTTCATAATATCTGATCGCCTTGAGTTTACGCATTTTTGCTGATACCAACTCTAATGTCCGAACCCCCTTCCAAACAGAAGGGGGTTCGTGTATTTAAACCTGGGCTTCCTGCAATTCCGCAGTATGCGTCGATGGACAGGGCTGCTCGGCCCACTCCCGCATGGCGGCAAAGATCGGCTGAAGGCGCCGGCCTTTATCCGTCAGCTCATATTCCACATGCAGCGGCACCTCCGAAAAAATAGTCCGTGTGACGATGTGATTCTCTTCGAGCAGGCGCAGCCGGTCGGTCAGCGTTTTCGGGCTGATGGGATGCAGCGACCGGCGAAGCTCTCCGAACCGGTTCATTCCGTTGAAGAGGTCGCGCAGGATCAGGAGCGTCCATTTTCCCTCCAGCAATTCGATGACCGGAGTTATCGTATCCGGGCATTTGGGATCGATCATGTCTAAACCCTCCCAGTTCATTTTTTGAAACTAGTGCACTTAAATGTAACTACTTTTCAAATGTACCACAGTCGACTAATCTTAGGAAAGGGAACGGATTCCATAACATTCCGGTCCCGACCCATAATCGGTTATCGGGCTTGCTGGATCCAAGTCTTGGAATAAACTTGTATGAAGATAGGTGAAATATGATGCAAAGACCTTTTGAGGTAGACGCTTCGGAATATCCGTTTCAGGATCATTGGCTGCCTTACCGCGACGGTGCGATTCATTATATCGATGAAGGTGAGGGGCCGGTTGTTGTGCTCCTGCACGGCAATCCCACGTGGTCCTATTTGTACCGGAATGTAATTAAAGAGCTGAGCGGCCGGTGCCGGCTAATCGCCCCGGATTATCCCGGCTTCGGAATGT
The DNA here is from genome assembly GCF_002257645.1 of Paenibacillus sp. XY044. Classification (GTDB taxonomy): domain Bacteria; phylum Bacillota; class Bacilli; order Paenibacillales; family Paenibacillaceae; genus Paenibacillus_AQ. Next base: position 354,473 of record NZ_NQMO01000002.1, read on the forward strand.
CGAAAGCCCCTACGGGTTATGGCTATACACCCCAAGAACATGCGGAAGCAGTGACGGCCCTGATTCGGCAGCTGGACCTGCAAATTGTGGTCCTCGTCGTTCAGGATTGGGGCGGACCGGTTGGACTTCATTATGCGGTGCATCATCCTGACAACGTGCGAGGCATCGTCCTCATGAATACATGGGCTTGGCCGGCCAAAATTTTGCCGATGAAGCTGTTTTCGATGGCCATGGGCGGCTGGCCGCTCGGATATTGGCTTCAGACCCGGCGAAACTTTTTTGCCAATACGATTGTGCCCAGCGGGATTCACCATAAAGAGAGGATCACGGCTGTCTTGAGGAAGGCGTATACCGATCCTTTTCCTACCCCGGCGCTTCGCAAACCGACCTGGATGTTCCCCAGAAGCATTCGAAAAGCCGGGCCATGGCTGGCCGAAATTGAGTCCAGATTGCCTCTGCTGGCTGAGGTTCCTGCGCAAATTTTGTGGGGGCTGAAGGACAGCGCCGGTTTTCCGGTAGAGGAAATGCAGCGCTGGCAGGGCATTTTGCGAATGCACGAAACCGAGGCTTTGAGCGATGCCTCCCATTATGTGCAGGAGGACCGCCCGGACCGGGTGGCGGCATCCATCCGCAGAGTGTTGGAGAGAACAAACGGCATAGTAGGCAAGCAGCCGAGCAAAACCAAATATGCATAAACGAAACCGAGGAGGATATCCATATGAAAACGATTCTTTGGGCGGCGCTGTCCGCCAACGGAAACTATGCACAGTCGGGACCCGACAACCCGCCGAAACCGGAGGCTCTGGCCGATTTTGCGGCCCATGCCGGACGAACGGGGAACTTTATCGTGGGGCGCAGAACCTTTGAGGGCATGCAATCCGGCGGCGGTGGCGCAGCCTTTGAAGGACTTGATATCGTAGTTGTCACCAAGAGTGTCAAGGAGATCGCGGGCGTAACGGTCGTAAGTTCTCCCGAAGAGGCACTGCAGCATCTCACGAGCCGGGGGCATTCCACCGCACTTTTGGCGGGAGGGGCCGATTTGCATAATGCTTTTCTGGGAAGCGGGCTTGTCGATGAGCTGGTGTTCAATGTGGCTCCGGTGCTGGAAGGAAAAGGACTGAACTTGGTCACGGACCAACATGAGTATCAATTTAAAGACGTACAGCTGCTGGATTGTAAACCGCTGGGGTCAGGTGTGGTACAGCTGCATTATGCGGTCACGGATTAGTAATGGATGCTGCGCCAGAAAAATTAGTGGATATGAAGAAAAGCTTCTTCCTGCAGTATCGGGGGAGGCTTTTCTCATGTTTAGTAACCATTCAACTTATATAAGCAGTTTTTGTTTAAAATGATGAGTCTGCGGCCTAAAATCCATGCTAAAATAGATCCACATCACAATGGGCATCGGAGAACGGAATATAAGTTTTGCACCTGTTTCAGATCGGGGGAATCGGATGGGCCAAGTGTATAGCCGCACTTGGTCTTTCTCGTAGAGTTAGTAGCTTTGAGGCCTGGGATTTTGAATACATCGGTTTGTAACAAGCCGAAGGGGGAGTAGTTATGTACAACCACCTAAGCCAATTCGTCCTGCCGGACGGAACGTTAAGCGGGGAAAGGCTATGGACGCGAGAAGCCCTGTACCAGGGAATGAACGGCAAATTCGTGGAACGGTTCTATCCGGATCGGCAGCACAGCTACATCTTCAAACCGCTGACCAACGGGGAGAGCGTGGACAGGGAAGCCTGGATCTACCGGCACCTGCTGTCCGGCTTTCCGAACATTTATCCGGCGCTGCTGGCCTCATCGGAGGAGGGGGCCGGGGAGGCGGGATGGTCGATTTTTGAAGACCTTGGCCCGCTTCGCCACGAGTACGATGTTGAAACCGCCATGAAAGTGGTACAGCAGGTCGCCTGGTGGCATGCGCTGCCGGAGGAGCGCTGGGAAGGCTTGAGCGGGGCGGGGCCGAAGCCGCAGATTGAGCAGATCGCCGCCGATCTCTTGAACAAGCGGGACGAGGCTGTGGCGGTCATGGCCGAAATCGGCGAGCCGTGGAAGCTGGACGGCATGCTTCTCAGCTTGGCGGAGGGCCGGGCTCTCCCCAAAACAAAGGCGGTATCCCACGGGGACCTGCATCTGGGCAACTATGCCGTTGCGGCTAACGGCCGCTTGTACATCATGGATTGGGAGCATGCCCATCTGAATACCCCGTTCTGGGACCTGTATCATCTCATCGACATGTCGCATCCCTTGTTTCCGAAACAGGTGACCGCGGAAGATCGGGAAAAGCTTCTGACCTATTATGTAGAGCAGTCGGCGCTGTATGGCGCGGAGTGGGACCTTGTCGATTTTATCCGCGATTACTGCCGCTTCTCCACGGTGTTCTCCATTTGGATGCTGCTCCTGATTTCAGGCGATTTGAAACGGGGAGACAGCGTCTGGCCGCAGGACCGGCTGCTGGCACAAAGGGAAGAAGCGATCGCTGGCTTGAAAGGATGCCTGACGAGGCTGTCGCTCGAGCGGGATTCGGCTTAATCCGCTGCCCACCGGCTGCTTTTTCCCTGGATGCAGGAGTCGGTTCAAATCTTATTGAATCAACGTGAGAATCACCTCAACCGAATGATCGACAAAGGAACGCTCCGGGCGGGCTTTCATCATGACCGTCAGACCAATCAAGGATATGACTAGGGTCTGCGCCAGGGACCTGGCGTCCACACTGGTGTGTAGCTCGCCTGAACGGAGCCCCCGTTCAATCGCCTCCTGAAAAATCGCCGCCAAATACATCTCGTGCTCCCGTGTCAAAATCTCGAATTTTTCGTCATGCGGAGCTATCTCTACCATCGTATTAATGCAGAAGCACCCGCGGTTTTGCGGGTCGGCATAAGACTCTTCGACAATCCCCTCAAAATAATGTCTGAACGCTTCCTTGACGGATTCGCCATGCTGGAGCCTGGATCTGGCCTGCGCTGCGTGCGCGGCGGTATATTTCCGCAAAGCCGCTTCAAACAGCTCCTTCTTATCCCCAAACGCGGAGTATATGCTTGGGCGCTGAATGCCCATTCCCGCCGTCAAATCGCTTAAGGACGTTGCCTCATAGCCTGTATTCCAAAATATATGCATGGCGTCTTCCAGCGCCTGATCTACATCGAATTCACGCTGCCTAACCATTTCTCTGCACCTCATTTCATATCGAATGGTATGTTTTGATTGTAGGGTAACCCCCCCTTTCTGTCAATGCTGTCCGTTCGGTCCGGTGCTGGACTTTCCCTCGAAATTTCATGGTATTACCGGGATACATCAGCGTGGACTAACCATATTAATTCAGAATCCTCTTGACAGCATTTTACCCGGGAGGGTAATGTAAGCACTAATCATAACGTACTGATCGGTATTTTATGAAAACCGAAAGATCAGGAGGGGTTCTTGTGAACAATTTGCAGGAAAATGAATCGACTGTACCTCGAGAAAGGAAGGGGGTGGAAAATAGGGAGATGGTCTCCGCTCCAGCCGCCGCATCGGCTGCACAGATACAGCCGCTAACCCGCTGGGCTGCGCTGCTGTTTGCCGCGGCGTGCGGCTTGGCGGTCGCCAACGTCTATTACGCCCAGCCTCTGCTGGATTCCTTGGCGGAGCAGTTCGGCATTTCGCATTCGTCGGTTGGGGTGGTGATTACCGTTACGCAGATTTGCTATGCCTTGGGTTTGATTCTGCTCGTTCCGCTGGGAGATCTGTTGAACCGCCGCAGGTTGATTCCGGGGATGATGCTGATATCCGTGGCTGCCCTGGTCGTCGTAGGAACGGCTTCCAATCGGGGCATTTTGCTTGGAGGGATGGCGGTCGTCGGGCTTTTGGCCGTGGTCACGCAAGTGCTGGTTGCTTATGCCGCGACGCTGGCGGCGCCCGAATCACGAGGGCGGATCGTCGGCGTGGTGACGAGCGGGGTGGTAGTCGGGATTTTACTGGCCCGAACGTTCGCCGGCCTGCTAACGGATGCCGCCGGCTGGCGCTCCGTCTACCTGGCGTCTGCGGGTCTGATGCTGATCGTAGCCTGCATTCTGCTTAAGGTACTGCCGAGCAGGGACCCGGAGAAGGCTTCGCTGAACTATCCTCAGCTGCTTCGGTCGGTGCTGGGTCTGTACGTACAGGAGCGGATTCTGCGTAATCGCGCCGTGCTGGCGCTGCTTATTTTTATGGCGTTCAGCATATTGTGGACCTCTCTGGTGCTTCCGCTCAGCAGCCCGCCGCTTTCCCTGTCGCACACCGCAATCGGGGCGTTCGGACTGGCAGGAGCCGCCGGGGCGGTCGCAGCGGCAAGAGCCGGACGGCTGGCCGACCGGGGGCTGGGACAGCGTACCGCAGGCGTCGCCTTGGCGCTGCTGCTCCTTTCATGGCTTCCGATCCGATATACGGAGCATTCCCTGCTGTCTTTGATCCTGGGCATCCTTCTGCTTGATACGGCGGTGCAGGCCGTCCATGTGACGAATCAGAGCATGATTCTGAGCGTACGTCCGGAAGCGCGCAGCCGATTGACTGCGGCTTACATGACGTTTTACTCGATCGGCAGCGCGACGGGCTCCATTGCCTCGACGAGCATTTATGCCAGATTCGGCTGGGATGGTGTATGCATGCTTGGGGCAGGCGTCAGTGCGCTGGCGCTGTTATTCTGGGCATGGACCCGGCGGAGCGGGGAAAAAGGGAGGGTGAAGCCCAACTAAGCGGCTAGGCGCAAACGACATTGCCGCAGTACTCGCATTCTTTTTCCCGATCCGTACCCAGAAATACTTTTGCTCCGCAGCCGGGACATTCGACGGTTTTCGGAGAGGACGTCTGTCCGGAAACCGGGGAGTGAAATCCCGAAGGCCGCCCGTGACCGTTTTCATCAGAGATAGAGTCCTCGTCATCATACTCACCGTCGTACTCTTCGTCATACTCCTCGTTAAGGTAATCATCAAAGGCCTGCTGATGGATGTAGACGGCTCCGTTGATGATTCTGCCTTCCGGGAGGAGTCCTTCCTCAAACATAAACGTCAAATCCCGTGTGACATCGGCAGCGGATGTTTGTGAAAGGCTGCGGATCTGCTCAACGGAGGTCAGGCGCATGCTCACAACGGCTTCCTGATAGACCTGAAGCAAAGTGCCGAATTTTTTATCGAGCTTATGGGCGACCAGGAAAAAGATCAGGGTAGGAAGAAACCAATATATCGCCAGAACAATCCCTGAGGTCAAATAATCGATCTGTTCCTCCTCTCCAAACGTATCGTAGGTCAAATAGAGAATGATCATGATGGAGATATAGGAAAAGACCATGGCCCATCCCAATAGCCGCAAGTTTCTGCCTTTGGCTTTGTTATGATGGTGGGTAGATGCCAAGCGGATGAAAGCCAGCAGTCCGCCGACGGGAAATACGAGCAGGGTCAGGACCAATATCCACGTGTCAAATGCCGAAAATCTAACTTTATATGGAACCGGAATCTCCATATGAGGGTCTCCTTTATGAATGATGATGTTTATGTATACAGAATGAACTAAAGGAATTGTTAAACTTTAGCTCAATCTATGTAGAGCCAGTTTTAGCTTGTAATAACTGCGAATTTCTTTCTAACGCTGTACGCTGGAGATCCTGGGCCAGAAGCAAGGCTTCATTGGCTAATTCTTCACGCTGGTCCGGCAAAGCGGCGGCGATCAGGCTTATTTGATCCTCCAGAAGCGATATTTTCTGCAGAAGCAGCTGCTCCACTTCGTATAAGGCCGGGACGGAATTAGGATCGCTGTACCGAAGCGTATCCTCCAGGCCGCGGATTTGTTTTTGAACATGATCGAGCCGTGGCTGATCCGGCAGCGATTGAAGCTTCTGACGGATGGTAATCAGCCGATTTGCCGTATCCCTTCCTTTGCTCCAGTTACGGTTATCCCGCCGCTCTAGCCTGGAAGCATAGGCTCCGGAAAGTTCGACCGTCCCTGTGATGATGACGAATCCGATCAGGGTAAGGATTTGGCTCCATAAGTAGGAGGAGGTGGAGAGCGTGGTCCAATGACTGAATAATGAAATCTCCAGCAGTACCGCTCCGGCGTATAATCCGGCTGCTATACCGGAGCCAATATAAAAGGGAGCAGGCATACTTGAGCCCTGACGGCGGTTCACCAGGCAATAAACAAACCGGATAATGGCTGCTGCCGCGCAACCTGCACCGGCACCGGATATCCAGGACCGGCTCTCGGCCCAGTCGGAGCTCCACCCAAACCCGATGAACATGGCCAAGGGAATGAGGACGACAGCGGTATAAAACCAGCTTTTATGCATCAGTGTGGTTTCCCTTCCTTTCGTCCCATTTTCAGGTTTGCGCATGACCGCATTCCATGCAGAATTTTTGTCCTTGCTGAACCTCCGCCTGACAATTTGAGCATTTCAGGATGCTGCTGGTTCCGCAGCCCGGGCAGAAGCGAGCCTTCGGGTCCATCCACTCCCCGCACTCCCGGCACAGCTTCGGCAGCAGGGTCCCGCAGTTGCCGCAGTTCACCGATCCGATCTTGAAGTCATAGCCGCACGAAGGGCAGGCGTTGTACGGATCGCCGCAGTTCAGGCAAAACTTGGCGTTCGGCGGAAGCGGTTGTCCGCAATCGCTGCACGCGATTTTCTTCGCAGGTACTCCAGCTGATCCCGCCGCCAAATTCTGGCCGCAGGCAGAGCAAAATTTCGAATCGGCGGCGTTCAGCTGCCCGCATGTCACGCAGGCTTTCTGCTTAACGTCCATATCGCCGGCGGTTTGAACCCTCACATTTCCGGCCATCTGCTGGACCGCGTCGTACATCGATCCTGCCATGCCCAATCCCATGCCGAGCCCGCTGCCGACGATTCCGGCGGTGCTGCCCGGATTTTTGGCGGCGCTTTCGAGCGTATCGTAGGACCGCTCCTGTTGATAGGTGAAGCCGATAATGTCCATTTCCGCCTTCTTGGCGAGCGCTTCCTTAATGCGCTGTGTGGACGGGTCATTATCCGGAAAGTTAATCGAATCGATAAAGAAATTCACAAGGGATATGCCCATTTCTTCAAAAGAAGGCGCGATCGTGTCCCGGACGTGCTTTGAAATTTCGGCGGCATAGGCGTTAATTTCGACCACGCTGATTTTTTTGTGGATAATGTAAGATGAAATCATTTCGTTAATATTCGAAGTCAGAACCCCGCGGTAATACTTTACCAACGTATCTTGATCGAACGACGGAAGCGTGCCGACCAATTTCAGCAAAAACTTGCGTGCATCTTCAATCTGCACCCCGAATTGGCCGTAGGCTCTGAGCGATACAATAATGTTGAACTTCGGGTCCTGCAGTTGGATGGGAGACGCGGTTCCCCATTTCACATCCAGCGACCGAAGCTTATTCACAAACCACACCTCTGCGGTAAACGGCGACTTGCCGCCGAATGGCAGATTAATAAGGTTGGAGAGGATCGGAATATTAGCCGTGCTCAGGGTGTGTCGTCCCGCCGCGAAGGAATCGAGAGCTTTGCCGCTTTTAAATAATACGGCTTCCTGCGTTTCATGAACGATCAACTGGGTCCAGGTCCCAAGCTCCTGGTTCGGGTAGCGCCAGGCGAACACCCCCGGTGGCCCCTCGTATTCCACTACTTCAATGATAGCCATTTACTGCACTCCTTTATTGACACGGTTCGCCTTCATTCCAGGACATTCCATGGAAAAAGGTACTAATTGACTACTATTGTATACGATAATAGCCCTATTTGGTGGTCAAAATTTGGAAAAAACATTTTCTCAGGAAGTTCAATGCAAAACTTTAGTTCAATCTATACAGGAAATTCTGCATAGGAATCCGAATTGTATGGTATACGTATCTGCACCCTGTCAGGTTAATGAGGGGGGCGATACGCGAGATCTCTTGCTTTACCATTTCAACCGGAAGAGCGATGAGACAAATGAAACGAGGAGGAATACACATTGAAACTGGGTCTGCTGGTAATCGATATGCAGAAGCATCTGCTGAACGGGTACGTGGATCAGCAAACGATTGACGGAGCCTGCGAATATATTAATTACACTGCCGGTCTGCTGCGCTCTAAGGGCCATCCGGTCATCCATATTAAAGATGTGGAGGGCGAGGAAGACGTCCATGATGATCGGATCGGCTTTATCCCGGGTATCCAGGTGGAGCCTTGCGATACGGAGGTTCATAAAACTTTTTCCAATGCTTTCTGGAAAACGGAACTGGAGGCGATTCTTGCGGAAAAGGGCGTCGATCTGCTGATCGTATCCGGATTTGCCGCGGAATACTGCGTTCTGTTCACCTATAATGGTGCACTGGAAAGAGGGATTCGGGCAGCCATTCTGCAAAGGGGAATTGTGACCACAAAGCAGGGCGCGGTGCAGGAAGTTTACCGTGACCGGCATCTCATTTCGTATCCTGTCATTGAGGCATTAGCGGAATTGGGTTAAGGCAGGAAAAGAATAAAATGAAGACCCGCATAGAGGGAAGCGATCCCCGCTGCGGGTCTTTGGGTTTCATATCGGTTTTTTCCTATTCGGAGAGATCAACCCTCTTTGCCGGCACTGCCTTGGAATGGGCCTTTTTATCGGTTTGAAAAGGAGCCACGAACCATTGAACCACGATGAGCGCCACAGTTACCCCCATCAAGCCGTAAAGCGCAAACGAAAATGGACCTGCGGCATCGTGGATGAGGCCGAAGATAAAAGGTCCGGCGGCCCCGATCAAATAACCGGCGGATTGCGTCATAGCGGCCCATGATGCGGCTTCATGGCTGGTTGCGGTTGCGTCCATCGGGAGGAGCAGGCCCAGCGCAAACAAAGTTCCGCTGGCCAGGCCGATCAAGGCCGCGGCCAGCCAGGGCAGGGGCGAGAACAGCAGGATCAGACCGGCCAGCTGCGTAAACGACGATACCCATAGCCACAGCAGGCGGGAAGGGCAGCGTCTCAGCAGCCGCTGCAGGATCGTCCCGGCCGGGATCTGCGTGATGGCAAAGATGGTGAGCATGACGGCTGCTTCCGACGAGGTGTACCCCAGGCTTTGCATCACGGGAGGCAGCCAGGCGAGGAGGGAATAGAAGCAGGCTGCCATGAGGCCGAAGTGGAGGGTGAGCAGCCATGCTTCGGGATTCCGCCAAGGGAGGCCGGCGGAGGGAGATACGCTAATTTTTCGCGAACCGGAACGATTCTTCTGGTGCATGGTCCACCAGACGGCGGCTCCGGCAGCCCCGAGTGCCGACCATACCGCTAAGGCGGCTTGCCACGATTGGGAGTCCGACTGGAAGGGGAGGGACAAGCTCGAAGCCAGCGCAGCCCCGAGAGATAGGCCGGCAGAGTAGACGGCGATCATCGCAGGGACGTTGTTGGGAAAATGCAGCTTAATAAATCCGGACAGCAGGGGGCCCATGGCTGCAATGCCAAGCCCTGCAATCAGGGCGGTCAGCAGCAATACGCCGGCCGAGTTCACGAACAGCCGCAGGATCGTTCCGAATCCAATAAGCACTAGGGACCAGCGGATCACGCGTTCAGTCCCCACGCGTCCGGCCAGCTTGGCCGAAACCGGGGATAGCAATCCCATACACAGCACGGGGATGGATGTCAGGAGGCTTGCAGCTGCGGACGACATGCCCAGGTCGTCCCGAATGAGCGCGAGCAGCGGGGATACCGAACTGATGGCAGGGCGCAAGTTCAAAGCGGCCAAAAAGAGAGCGGCGGTAATGAGACCGCCATGGGTTGGTTTTGGAGATCGATGCATAGGCGTCACCTTCCTTCCAGATCATTGCAAAATCCATCCTACCATGCTAGATTGGCTGTAATAAGCACCACTATGGAGCGATTTTGATCATACCAATTTGAAGGAAGGGAGCGGGCCGAGATGCCACAGGGCCATACAGGCGTGCAGGCAGCAGACACCAAAACGAGACAAATCTACTCCTTGCTCAGGGAGCGGATCTTCCAGGGGCAATATTTCGCGGGTATGCGTCTGCCGTCGAGCAGGGAACTGGCGCTGGAACTTGGCGTGTCACGCACGCTGGTCGTCAGCGTCTATGAGCAGCTTGTAGCGGAGGGGTATTTGGAAGGGCGGCTGGGATCGGGGACGTACGTGGTCGATTTAGGAGACAGGAAGCCTGAGCGATCCGAACCCTCGGATCAGAGCCTTCATTCGCCCCGGATGCAGCCCGATGACGGTTACGGTTTTGACGGAGTCGATTTCCGTCCGAGCTTTCCGTCGATGGATCATGTGCCGCGTAAAAAGTGGCGCGAGGTCGCCTATAAGGTCTATGACCAGCTGGACGACCGGGAATACGGATATGCCGGCCCTGCGGGGCATTGGGGGCTGCGCCTGCAGATTTGCGAAATGCTGCTGAATACGAAAGGCATCGTATGCGATCCCGAACAGGTCGTGGTCACGGCAGGTGCCACACAGGCGATCACGCTGTTGTGCAAGCTGCTTCTGCTTCCTGGGGAGACCATCATCTCGGAGGATCCGACGTCCACGTTTATTCATGGGATTTTTCAGACCGCCGGCGCGGACATCGTGCCGGTTCCGGTGGACGCCCAGGGGCTGCGGGTTCAGGATATTCCCGGCCAGGCCCGTCCCCGCCTTGTCTTTGTCACGCCGTCGCATCAGTTTCCGTTCGGCAGCATTTTATCCATCGGGCGGCGAATGGAACTGCTGGAGTATGCGCGCCATACCGGCTGCTACATTATTGAGGATGACTATGACAGCGAGTTTCGATACGCAGGCATGCCGGTCCATGCTTTAAGGGAGCTGGATGCGGAGCGGGTGATCTACATCGGCACCTTTAGTAAAAATCTGTTCCCGGCACTCCGCATCGGCTATATGGTTTTGCCGCGGGACTTGGTCACGCCCATAGAAGGGATCAAGCGGCTTATGGATATGCATACGCCTACGCTGGATCAGGCCGTCCTGGCGCAGTTTATTGCGGATCAGCATCTGCAGCGCCATGTCACCCGCATGAAGCGGGTATACAGCCGGAGAAGAAAGCTGTTGATCCGAAGTTTGGGCGAAACTTTCGGGGACCGGGTGCACGTGAGCGGCGACGCCGCAGGCCTTCACCTGATTGCCGGTTTTCCGGGGCATGTTTTTGGCGAGGAGTGGGTCGAAGCATTGGCGGGAAGGGGTGTCCGGATTTATCCGGCCGAAAAATATGCCATCGTGAAGGGACGGTTTGAGGACCGGCTGATTATGGGATTCGGCGATGTCGCCGAGCAGCAGATTCCGGAAGGGGTCCGGCGTATTGCGGAGGTGTTGAGGAGGCAAGGCGAAATATAAAGAGCCCGGTATGACCTTATGGGTCGTTCCGGGCCTTTTTTGTGTGCGCGAGCCGTTATGCTAGATGCGTTCCGCGAATCGCACCACATCTTCCGGCTCAGCGCGCGTCCGGTAATCCGGATCCACGCTTGCAAAACGGATCACGCCCTGCGGATCGATGACGTAAGTGGCAGGCACGGGAAGCTCCCACGAATCGTCATCGTTGAATTGGTCCAAGGCAATGCCAATGGACTGGTACACCTGCTGCACATCTTCCGCCAGCCGGAAGGTGAGCTGGTATTTCTCCGCCACCTTGTTGTGCAGGTCGCTCAGAACATGATAACCGAGCCCGTTTTTTTCCTGTATGGACAAGGAATGATCCGGCGTTTGGGGACTGACGGCCAGCAGCCGGGCTCCGGCTTCATGAATGCGGTCCAAAAGCTGTTGGTAGGCTCTTAATTCCAAATTGCAGAACGGGCACCATTCTCCGCGGTAAAAGGTCAGAATGACCGGACCGTGCGCAAGCTCCTCAGATAATGTAACGGAGTCGCCTGTCTGATTGCTTAACGTAAAATCGGGCGCGTCATCCCCCACCTTCAGACCGCGTGCGGCGCCGGATGTGCGCAAATCTTCGATGGAACGCTCGAATGCATCGGTAACTGCAACGGGCAGCACTTCCAAGCCGTGCCGGGTTGTTGCCGCCAGTTCGTCTTTCAGCTTCACCTCGGGTGAATCGGACATGTCTTCACTCTCCCTTTATCGGATATGTGCTCATCGTATCGTGATCAGGGAATGAAGCACTACCAGAGGACGGAGCGGGATGCTGGTTAGCGGGATTTTTTTGAGGCGTTACGATTTTCGGATCAGTGTGCCCGGGTTCATGCCGTACTTTCCGCGGAACGCTTCGGCGAAATAACTGGGATTGGAATAGCCCACCTCCATGGACACGTCGGTGACGCTGGCATGAGGTTCTTGAAGCAGGCGGTATGCCGTTTCCATCCGGGCGTCCCTCAGATACCCGAACACGGTGCTGCCGTACCGCTCCTTGAAGCCGGTCTTCAGCTTGAATTCGTTCAGGCCGATCAGGCGGGAGAGCTCCGATAAGGATGGCGGATGGCTCATTCTCTCCAGGAGGATTTCCCTCGCCTGTTCCAGTTTGGACAAATCCGTTCTGGATAATCCGGAGGTCCTTTGCTCTCTGTCAAGAAGCATCGAACGGAACGCATGGGACAGCAGCTCCAGAATGCGGCACTCCAATTCTAAGCTCAGCGAGTCCGGCCGGATGGAGGTTTCCATCATCTGCTGCAGGAGATAGGACGAAGCGGGATCATAGGCTTCCTGGAACATCCGGTAAGGCATCGTCCCGATGATTCGATGAAAATCCACGGACCTTGCCCCCTCGGCATTTTCCATGAAACGATGAAAGGCGGGAACGGGGATGGCAATGCTCATCATCTGAAAGGGCTGATTTTTAGTAAAAGGCATGCGGGCTTCCGCCGGGTTGGCAAACTGAAGGCTCCAACTGCCCGGCCTCATCTCGAATTCCCTGCCGGCGACCTCAACTCTCCGGAAGCCTTGAACACAGCAGCTCAGCTCGACCATAGGCACTTGGGTGTGGAGGGCTACAATATAGTCATCGTTCAAACGAAAATCGACTGCCGCAACCCCCAGATCCTGCCGGGGAGCCAGGCGCTGAACCGATCCTTCTCCCATCCATGAATGAAGATTCATGCGTTCGTACCGGCTCCCTGAACCATGCATCTGCAATCCTTCAAAGAACTGCTTGAAATTATGGTGAACGTCAGCCAGTGCCATTTCCTTTGCACCCATTTCCTGTATATTTGTGATACCATTATACGGCTAAAGCGTTGGATTCTCTATAAGGTAAGGGACGGAAATGGAGAAGGCAAACTACTGCAACGGATGAACAGTGGGGGGATTGGATGGAGCCGATGGAGGAGCGGATACGCAAACTATTTGCCGAAATCAGAGAGTGTGTTGGATATGACCGGGCTGAGCCGCTGGAGAAGGGATATTCGGATGCACGGAAGTTTATTTTGTATCAGGCCGATACCCCGGTGTATCTGTTGCGGGTACATGAAGGAAGCGCGTATGCCAGACATCGGGTGGAGTTCGAGCTGCTCCGGAAGCACGAAGCGAATCAGGTGCGCTGCTCCAAGCCGCTGGTGGTGGAACTGGCCCGGCATCTTGACCTCTGCTATTTGCTGCTGTCTTACATCCCCGGTGTTAGCGGGGAGGAGGTTTTGCCCGGATTATCGCCGGAGGCTCAACTTCACCAGGGGGCCGCAGCCGGGAAAGAACTAAAAAAGATCCATGAGGTCACCCCTAATTTCCCCATAGCCTGGGCGCCACAGCGTACAGAAAAATACAGGCAGAAAAAGGAGAAGCTCCGGGGACTGGGCCTTCGTTTCCACCGCCAGAGCTATTTGGAGAGCTACATAGACGATCATTTGGACCTGCTTAAAAAGAGTCCGGTGACCTTTCAGCATGACGATTTTCATCCGTCCAACCTGATTTTTCAAAATCATCGGCTTGCCGGCGTGATCGACTTCGGCCGATTTGATTGGGGAGACCCGTGGGAGGAATTTTTCAAACTGCCGAAGTACACCTGCCAGATCAGCCCGTATTTTGCGAAGGGCCAGGTCCACGGATATTTTCATGATTGCATTCCGGATGACTTTTGGCCGAAATACAATCTGTTTGTGGCGCTGAATCAGCATGCGACCTTGATCGGGGGTGCCCAAAATGATAGAGTTCAGGAAACGATGGAAAAGATTGAGCGGACGATCGACACGCATGATTTTCGAAACGGGGCCGCCGGAATGGTACCGCCTGCAATAGAAGGACGGGGCGGATCCCTCTATCAAAGAAGTACCCTACACACTTATGATTTCTAAAGGAAAGGAGCGGATCGGTTTATGCTGGATGCACGTTCTTTATATTTGCGGAGCGTGATGCTGAGGAGAGAGGAAGTGCCGTCCTTTCGCGCGTATCCTTTCAGCCTGCCGGCTGTCCATGACTTTCACGGCTTGTCGTTTCAACAGCCGGTAACGTTTATCGTCGGCGAAAACGGATCGGGCAAATCCACCCTGCTGGAGGGTATGGCAGTGGCCTGGGGTTTTAATCCCGAAGGAGGCACGATTAATTTTTCCTTTGAGACGATGTCCTCCCACTCGGATTTGCATCGGTACATGCGGCTCGTGCGCGGCGTCGTCCGGCCGAAGGACGGCTTTTTCTTCCGGGCGGAGAGTTATTATAACGTGGCGACGAATATCGACCAGTTGGATGAGGATATGGAAGTACCACTACCACTCATTAGGAATTCCTATGGAGGCAAATCGCTGCATGAGCAGTCCCATGGCGAAAGCTTTTTTGCGACGTTTATGCACCGGTTTGGGGGAAGAGGGCTGTACCTGATGGACGAGCCGGAGGCCGCGCTGTCTCCATTGAAGCAGCTCTCCATGCTGTCCCGGATTCACCAGTTGGTGAAGAAGCGGTCGCAGTTCATCATCGCCACGCATTCGCCGATCCTGATGTCATACCCCCATGCGGAAATTTGGCTGCTGGATGATCAAGGCATGCGCCCGGTGAAGCTGGAGGATACGGACCATTACATAATTACTCGAAAAATGATGGAGAGTCCGGAGCAAATGCTGGATATTTTGCTGGAGGAAGATCCGGAATCGTAAACAAACAAAGGCCGCTCCCGTTAATCGGAAGCGGGCCCTTTTCATATAAGAGCGAAGCTTAAGCCCGCTTAACCCGCACAGGCAGGCTTACCAGTCCTTGGCCGGCGGCGGAAGGCGTCAGATTCTCTTCCAGCTGGAAGCCGGGAACCGGCTCGATCATCTCAAAATAATCCATGAACAGCTCCAGCCCGATATTCGCCTCCAAACGGGCCAGCGGCGCGCCCATGCAGAAATGCGGCCCATTCCCGAAGGTCAGATGCTTTTTGCTGTTCGGACGGTGGATGTTCAGGGTAAAGGGATCTTCAAACATCTGTTCATCCATGTTGGCGGCGCTCATCCAGGCGACGACGACATCGCCCTTTTTCAAATCGACGCCGAGCACGTTGTTATCCTGCTTGACGGTCCGGTCCATTTTAGTAATATTGAAGCGGTACCGCAGCATTTCCTCCACGGTGTTCGGAACAAGCTCCCGGTTCGCCCGGACTTCCCCGTAAATCTGGTCGTTATCGTACAGGAACGAATAGAACGTGTTGGCGAGCAGATGGCTCGTCGTTTCCACGCCGGCTCCCAGCAGGAACATCGTAGAGCGGACGATCTCGTCATCCGTGAACCGTTCTCCTTCCACGTCGGCCTGGATCAGGTCGGAAATAATGTCATCGCCGAGCTGGGATCTTTTTTGAACAATATAAGGAAAAAGGTAAGTATAGTACTCTGTGGCAGCCTGGCGCTTCAGTTCGCCGATTTCCGCTGCTTTGTCTTTGTTATAAGGAAGAAATAAGGTGTCCACCCACTCTTTGAACAGCAGGCGGTCTTTGGAAGGCACCCCGAGCAGATCCGCCATCACAATGACGGGCAGTGCGCCGGTAAAGTCCTTGACCACGTCGATGACCGGGGCATCGCCCATATCATCGAGCAGCTGGCGAACGACCTCGTGAATCCGCGGCTCCCACAGCTTCAGGCTTCGCGGCGTAAAAGCGGCAGACAGCAGGGAACGGCGTTTCCGGTGCTCCGGCGGATCGGCATTGATCGTGTTGATTTTGTCGTTTCCCCGGCCTTCGTCATTGTCGGCGCCGACGCTGATCGTCGTGCGCGTTCTCACGCTGGAGAAGTACTCATAGTCGCTGAGCACCCGTTTGACATCTTCGTAGCGGAATACGTTCCAGGTATTCGTGGCTTCGTTGTAGCTGATCGGCTCGTTCTGCAGCTTGTGCCGATACCAATCGTACGGGTTGAATTCTTCGGATCGTGACCGGAATTGGGTAATATCAGCCAAAGCAATGATTTCTTGCATTCCATTCCCTCCCGTTTTGAAGAATAGTGATCCTCATGTTTAAAATATCATATGTTAATTTAACATATCGGACAAAAGGGAGCCACAGCCCAACGCCCCATGACTTTGGGTGCAGTGAAATGCGGAGTTTGTCGGAATTCGTTGAAGAACCCTACCCGAATTGGTATGCTATTAAATACATAAACCCGGAAAGCAGTCATTTCAGACGAGAGGGCAGGATCTATGTATATCGACTTACTTATTTTAATCCAAATTGAAAAATCCCCCAAACACGGGTACGAAATCAAAAAAGAGATCCAAAAAGACCTCGGCTATTTGATGGATGTGAACCATAATCTGCTGTACCCGGCGCTGCGCCGGTTTACGTCGGGAGGGGCCATCATTAGGAAACGCCATGAGCAGGAGGGCCGGCCCAGCCAGTATGTGTACGAAATTACGGATGCGGGCAGGGCGAAAATTGCCGAGCTGATCAACGTTTTTACCGAAAAAGACGCCAAGCATGAAATTGAGTTCATGATCCGGGTATCTCTGTTTGACCGCATTTCCCGTGAGAATCGGCTGAGAATTCTGGATATGCGTAAAAAAGACCTCGAATCCCTTCTGGCTGCCATTCAGCAGCGGCAAGAACAAAACTTGGCGCATGAAATGTTCCTGAATGAGGTCCTTCAGCACACGATATCGCGGGTTGAAGGGGAGATCCGCTGGATCGACGAGCTTGTCCGCAAGACAAATAATGATCAATAGGATGCCTCCCGTGTTGACGGGAAGTATTTTTAGACGATTCGGTGAAAAGGAGGGGGAGCATGTGAACCCCGAATCAATAGAGGACATTCTCGGACTGATCGCCCATATCTCGCCGCAAGCAAGAGACTATGCAGAACGGGCTGTTCGGGATAATAAGCTTGCGGTTATATATCATAAGCATTCGGAGTATGAACATGGGGTCTTTTGTATCGCCGAGGATGATCAATGCGTTATCGCATATTTTGCATTTATCCAGGAGGCGGATTCGGATGTCCTCCTAGATCTTATTGCGAATACCATGACTCCTTATCTTCAGCAGCAAACAGGTACCCAAGAGCTGTGTTTCAATTTATACGGAGAGAATACCCAGGCGATCCATTTCGTCCGTCAATTGGGCTTTCAAACGGATATGGAGGGCTATCATTTGTATTATGACGGGCCGCATGAACCCGATATATCCAATACCGGTCTCATTATAAATACATATGATGCAAGTATGCTGACTCCTTTGGCCGACTTATTTGACAGGGCATACAACGCATTAAATCAAGAAAACGGCTGGCCTTTGGATCAACACCGCATAAATATACGTTTATTTCATGAAAGGTTGGAGGATAAGGTTCGAAATGATGAATTTCGTTCATTTTGGAAGGACGGAAATCTGATCGGGGCTTATATCATTTCTGGTGAATATATTCAGGACATCGTTGTAGCACCGGATCAACAAAACCGCGGGTATGGCAGTACGATTCTTACTCACTGTATCCGGCAAATGGCGAGCAGAAAGATCCCACGAATCTATTTGCGCATCGCCAAATCCAATCAAGGTGCCAGAAGGCTGTATGAGAGACATCATTTTAAAGAGGCGGCGAGCTTTGCGGAACACACCTGGAGAGCAATATAAAAATGGATATTGTTAAAAAACCTAAAGGCAGCCGGATTACACCGGCTGCCTTTTCTGTTACCTTGCGTTTGGAAGGGTTACGTCCGGATCTGTATCCTTGCCGTAGTCGATGCCGTCCGTCTCAAAGCCGAACAGCTGAAAAAACTCGCGCCGGTACTCTTTCAGATCCGTCAGATCATATACATTATTCGTTGTGACTTGATCCCAAATCCGGGCCACTTCCTCCTGAACATCCGGTCGCAGCTCCCAATCGTCGATGCGGATCCGGCCCTCCTCATCTACCGACGTGCCTCCCTCGCGGTACAGTTTGTCGGCAAACAGTCGGTATGACTGCTGGATCGTATTTTCGTGGATGCCCTTTTCCTTCATCACTTTATAGAGCGCGGCAATGTACAAAGGGAAGACCGGAACGGCTGCAGCCGACTGGGTGACCAGGGCCTTGCTGACGACGACGTAAGCTCTGCCGCCCAAGCCGGACAGCTCACGGGTCATTCGCTGCGCGGCTGCCTCCAGATCCTCTTTGGCTTTTCCGATCGTGCCTTCCCGGTAAATTGCCCGGGTGAGATCGGAGCCGATATAGGAGTAGGCGATGGTCACCGCTCCGTCGGCCAGAAGGTCTGCCTGCCGAAGCCGGTCGATCCACCGCTGCCAATCGGCGCCTCCCATCACGGCGATCGTTTGGTCGATGTCATCGCCTTCCGCTGGTTCGGTCGTGACTTCGTCCGTCACTTCACCGGTATGAAAGTTCACGGCCTTACCGGTGAAGGGCGCCCCGATCGGCTTCAGGACCGAGTTGTACGTCTTCCCGCTGTCCGGATCGGTACGCCGGGACGAAGCTACGCTGTACACGACGAGGTCTACCTGGCCGAACTCCTTGGCAATCGTGTCCATGACGCGGTCCTTCGTCTCCTCCGCGAAGGCATCGCCTGAGATGCTGGTTGATTTCAATCCGGCTTCTGCGGCCCGCCGCTCAAAAGCCGCCGAATTGTACCAGCCCGCCGATGCGGTCCGTTTGTCCCGGGCGGAGCTGGGACGGAAGACGCCGACCGTGGCAGCTCCCGCGCCAAAAGCGGCGGTGATCCGTGCCGACAGGCCGTAACCAGTAGAGGCTCCGATGACCAGGACCCGCTTCGGGCCGTTCAATTTAGGCTGCCGCTGTATGTAATCGATCTGCTCCTGTACCTGCTTGGCACAGCCCTCCGGATGCGCCGTCGTGCATATAAAACCGCGGGTTCGGGGTGTAATGATCATGGGGGATGCGTCCTTTCTTTGCGAAGTTTAAGCTTAGGAATATTGTACCTCTCTTATTTTGAAAAGAAAAACGGGTGTCTGCCGGACATCGATGTTAAACACGGGAAAAGCTGAATCGGAGCCTACAAGAGTTTTCCCGGGAAAAGGGAGGTTAACGGAGTAGAGAGAGCGAAGCAATATACGAAGGAACATCGGATGGAGTTCGTCCAAATTTTAATAGAACGCAGATTGGGAGGTTGAAGAACAATGATGGATGAAATGACGCAGCGAATGAAGGTGTTGACCGAGTGTGACGGGGTACCCGGACACGAAGGCGCCGTTCGTACCCAAATGAAAAGCTATCTTGAATCGCTTAGCGAGGAGCTGGTGATGGATCGGCTCGGCAGCGTGTTTGGGGTGAAAACCGGCCTTGCCGGGGGACCAAAGGTGATGCTTGCCGGCCATCTGGACGAGATCGGATTTATGGTCACCCAGATCACGCCGAAAGGTTTTTTGCGTTTTAACCAGCTTGGCGGCTGGTGGGCGCATAACGTTCTTTCCCACCGGGTGAAAGTAAAGACGCGCAAAGGCGAATACATAGGCATCATCGGCTCCAAGCCGCCCCATGTGCTGGAGGCCGAGGAGCGGACCAAGGTCATGAAGCTGAAGGATCTGTACATCGATATCGGGGCAAAAGATGAGGCAGACGCCAAGGAGATGGGGGTTCGTCCCGGCGACTGGGTCGTACCGGTGAGCGATTTCTTTACGATGCGCGATGGCGAGCTATGGGCGGGCAAAGCGCTCGACAACCGCTCCGGCTGCTCGCTGGCGGTCGAAATCCTGTCCCGTCTGCAGAATGATCAGCATCCGAACGTCATTTATGCGGGAGCGACGGTACAGGAGGAAGTTGGCCTCCGTGGTGCGGGAACGGCCGCCAACCTCATTCAGCCGGACGTGGCCTTTGCACTGGACGTCGGTATTGCGCATGACACGCCTGGCAGCGAATCGAACCCGATGAAATGCAATATGGGCGACGGACCGCTGGTGCTCATTTTTGACGCCTCGATGATTCCGAATACAGCGCTGCGGGACCTCGTGATCGACACGGCGGAGGAGCTGGGCATTTCCCTGCAGTTTGACGCCATCACCGGCGGAAGTACGGACGGCGGCCGGATTCATACAAGCGGCATCGGCTGCCCGACCCTGTCCGTGGGGTTTGCCACGCGTTACATCCACAGCCACAATTCTGTGATGTCCAAGTCCGATTTCAGTCAGGCCGCTGACCTGCTGACGGCGGTGATCAAGAAGCTGGACCGCGAAACGGTGGATAAGCTGATCGGGTAGGGCGGGGGAACGCGTCGTACTCCATTTTTTCGCGAATGGTTGAAAGGAACTCTTTAAATGAGCACAGGAAGAAAATGGGCAGTTATGATCATTGCGGTGATCATCGTCATTTTGGGCGGGTACAGGATATATGCATTGAACTATTCGGATGAAGGCATTATGGATCATGTATTCCGCCATGAGGGGTATGCCGTGAATCTCGCAAAGGAGAAGGTACCCGTCAAAATTTTCGTCAAACCGGAGTGGATTGCATTCGGGCATGATGAACGGAAGGATTTAAAAGTCGAAGTCCTAGAGCTGAACCATACGCGTATCCTGCTGGACAATGTGTGGAATCGGGGGAATGACATTTATTTCAGTTTCGAGGCGTTTCCCGGATGGGATCATCGATCGGGTGAATTTATGTATAACGGTAAGCTTAATCCGGACGGTTCCGTCACAACCCAGGGACCGAACCTCCGGTTAACGGACATGAGCGGGCAAGAAATTCCCTTCGGGCAGTCGGGCCAAGGTCCGGGGATATCCTTTTCCTTTGGGATAAATCCGGAATATCACCATTTGATCCGTGATGGATTTTATGTGCAGTACAGCGATTTTAATGTGTATCGTTATGCGAAGAAAATCAACGAGGAGTGGCTGGGCTATGATTCAATTTTCCATTGACCGGATCACCGTGTTTCAAAGCGCCTTGTTTCAGACCACCTCTACCGTCATTCAGTTGAACGAGGGCGTTCTGATCGTGGACCCGAATTGGCTTCCCGGCGAGATCGAGGAAATCAAGGAACACGTTGGCAAGATCCGGGGGGATCGGCCCTGCTATCTGCTGTTTACCCACGGTGACTTCGATCACATTATCGGTTACCGTGCTTTTCCAGGGGCAGTCACGATCGGAAGCGAGGGCCTGAAGCACCATCCGGAGAAGGAGCATAAGCTGCGCCTGATTCGCGATTTTGACGCGACTTACTATGTCACCAGGGACTACCCGGTGGAGTTCCCTGAGCTGGATATCGTGATTACCGGCGACGGTCAGCAGGTGCCGATCGGCGGTGATACGTTGACTTTCTATTTAGCGCCGGGACACACGGCGGACGGTCTGTTTACTGTTATCGATCCGCTCGGTGTGTTTGTGTCCGGAGACTATTTATCCGATTTCGAACTGCCTTTTATTGAAGATAGTGCACGATCCTATGAGCAGACCTTGCATAAGGCTGGCCGGATTCTGAAGGAGCATGCGGTGCAGTGGCTGATTCCCGGTCACGGCCAATACACGGCTGATCGTCCGGAGATGGAGCGGAGGGCGAGCGTGGCGCTTGATCATATCGAGCGGCTGAAACAGGCGGTGCTTGCGGATGACCGGGAGGCGCTGGAACGGCTGCAGCAGGAGCACGGATTCGTGTCCGAATCGACCATCGCGAGTCATGAGGAGAATGTCGGAATCATTCGGCGAGAATATTCGGGAACAGAGTCCGGTTTTCATTGAGAAGGCTTGCCCTTTTGACTAAAATGGAATAAAACGTAAAGCGTTAGACATCGTGGATATGTTCTGACGCTTTATTTTTTGAGTGGGCTGAGGTGTAACCAAGCTGCCGAAAGGAGCGAAGGCCAATGACGTTGGTTCTGTACCACTATTTTGAAGCCGAACTGGGCTCGTTTCGAAACCTGTCAAGCCTGCCGCTGGAAGAAGCCCATGAAGTTTTGGGGCGGATCGTCCAGGATGGAAAGACGTTTGCCAGCCAAAGAGCAGGTGATTACATGGAAACGAGGCTCAAACTGGAAGTCCGGGCCAGAGAGTCGTTTATAGCCAAAGGCGGCCAGCCTGCAAACCCGTATCCGCATTACATGACCCTCGGACCGTGCGATTGGCTGCGTTCCTGGTATGTGGAGCCAAACGTGGTTCAAATCGGCTGGGACGAATTTGATGATCGTTCGATCAGTTTTACGTACGGCGATCTGTTTCCGACGATGCGCTACGAAGATGGCAAGCCCTACCGCAAGCAGGTGTATACGAAGGATGAAATCCGGGAAGTCATCGCCAGGTACGGGTTTCCACAGGAATGGAACAAGCACGGGGACCGGGGGCCTGAACGATACATTGAGGCACAGATTTGGGACGAAAAAGTGATTGGAAGTTACCATCCATCTATTAAAGGAGGTCTGTAAGCATGGCAAAGGACAATCAGAATTCGGCGGAAAGCGGTTTGCCCAAGCTGGCCCAGCCGGCGGTTCGCGCGCTCCGGAATGCGGGAATTATCCGGCTTGAAGAGGTCGCGAATCTCACCGAACCGGAGCTGAAGCAGCTTCACGGTATCGGACCTACGGCGGTAGAGCAGCTTCGGCAGGCACTGGCCGACAAGGGGCTGGATTTTTCCAAATAAGGAGCTGCTCAAAAGAGGAGCAATGATCGGATCGGAGGGAACTCATGGGTATTGATGAAATTATAGAGCTATCTCCTTATCAGGATAAATGGAAGGAAATCTACGAACAAGAGAAGAGGAAGCTGGAGCCTGTGTTTGCGGAACAAGCGGTGGAGTTTGCCCATATCGGGAGCACGTCTGTCGAAGGGATGACGGCCAAGCCGATTGTCGATATCCTGATCGGCCTCAAGGAGCTCCAAATTGGCGAGTGGACAGACCGGCAGCTGGTTTCCATGCAGTATGAGCATATGCTGGGAGTGCCGGGGCGGATTCATTACCGTAAACGTACCGGGCTGAAGATCAATCTGCAAATTACCGAGTGGGACTCCACCATTTGGCGGGATAACCTGCTATTCAGGGATTACCTGCGCTCCCATCCGGAGCAGGCGCATGCCTATGCAGAGGCAAAACGGAACACGTTGGCAAGGGGCATCAACACGTTGTTGGAATATTCGGATGAAAAATCCGGAACGATTGCTGGGCTGTTAGAAAAAGCGCGGGATTGGGCAAAAGGCTGATTTCGCATCAGGAGGGAGGATGCAGCTATGCGCATTATCGTTACAGGCGGCGCTATCATTCAGGATCAAGCCGGCCGCATCCTCATGCAGCGCAGGTCCGATTATGGGGATTGGGGATTGCCCGGCGGTGCGATGGAGCCCGGAGAAACGATTGAGGAAACGATGAAGCGGGAAGTGCTGGAAGAGACTGGACTGGTCGTCCAGAGTCATGAACTGATGGGAGTCTACAGCGGGCCTAAAATGCAGTATACCTATCCCGACGGGAACGAGGTCGTGTTTGTCATGTTCATCTTCAAGGCGGAAGCAAAATTGCAGGGGAGGCTGTCTGATAACGGAATAAGGCTTCTTTTTCGGGATCTCCATCAGGAGTCGCTTCAGCTTGAATTCAAGTCCATGGATGAAATCGAACAGTTGCCGATCAGTTCGGTTCAGCGGCCTGTGTTTGAAGATTTAAAACAAAGGCAAATTGCCATATTAAGGAGCTAGAATTATGAATCCAATCACGGTACGGACGTATCAGGATAAACATATCCCCGCCGCACAGGTGAAACGGCTGTATGAGCACCTGGGCTGGTGGCCGGAAAGAACGTTGGCCGATATCGAATCCATGCTCGGTTCATCCATTGCTGTCGGCGCCTGGGACGAGGACAGGCTGGTCGGGTTTGCAAGGGCGGTCTCGGATGGCCTGTTCCGTGCGTATATCGAGGATATGGGCGTGCATGAGGATTACAGAAACCGGGGTCTGGGACGGGAGATCGTCAACCGCATCACAGCCGAACTGGGAAATATCCACGTGATCAGCTTATTTTGCGAAAGCGGCCTGGTGGATTTTTATAAACAAGCCGGCTACAAACCGACCCGGCAGGTTGTCATGCATAAGAGTCACGAGGCAGCGAAGGTGACAAAAAGGGAAAAGAACGATGAGCGCGCTTGATGCTTTGCGATTTCCGATAGGTTCTTTTGAGCCCGTGATCGCCCCCTCCTCTCAGCAGCGCGAAGATTGGATCGGGCAAATTCCGGAATTGAGCGGCAAGCTGCAAAGCGTTCTAAACCATTTTCTGAAAGAGCAGCTTGATGTTCCTTACCGCCCTGAAGGCTGGACGGTCCGGCAGATCGTTCATCATTTGGCGGATAATGATATGAATGCGTATATTCGTTTTAAAAGAGCCCTGACCGAGCAGGAGCCTCTGGCAAGTTCATACCGGGAAGACCTATGGGCTGAGCTGCCGGATTATATGGATCTGACCATCGAGCATTCATTGTCACTGATTGAGCTTCTGCATTACCGTTTTTATAGACTGCTGCTAAAGCTGACTCCCGTGGACTTTCGCAGAACGCTGCGAACTGAGGTGCTCGGAACGGTCACGCTGGACACGGCCCTGCAAAGGTTCATCTGGCATCATTGTCATCATGCCGCCCAGATTTCCGCTTTTGCCGCGAGAATAAATAGGAATCAATGAACAATGATCAAGCCTGAAAGGACGTCATAAATATGTACATAAGCAAAGAACTGGCCGATATAATGGAGAAATCCGAAATCGATTACATGATCGACCGGATGAAGGCGATTCAGGAACGGCCCGGCAATCCGATGGGAATCGACATCCAAACCTTTGGCGGGGCTACCGCGTTCTATAGTCAAGCGATGCCGTGGCCGCAGTTTAATACGGTGAAGGGGATGGGAGAGCAAGAGGCGGAGCACCTGGATGAAATTATGGATTTTTATCGGAAGCGGCAGGGCCGATGCCAATTTGAAGTGGCTCCTTCCAAATCTCATCCCAAGCTGATGAAGGCTCTCTTTGATCGAGGTTATTACCAGGCCGGGTATCACGCAACCATATACGGCGAACCGCGGTCTTGTGAGACAGTAAGAGAGCATATTACGATCCGGGAACTCGCTGCGGACGAAATGGACTTATATGCCGAAATTCACTGCCTGGGCACCGGTCTGCCGATATCAGGCAAACATCATATCGCCGACAACAACATCGTACTTTATGACAGAGATGGCTGGAAATTCTATGCGGCATGGGTCAACGGCAAGCCGGCGGGCGTAGGCGTGATGTATATTCAGGATGAATCGGCTTCGCTTACGTTTGCCACTACGTTGGAAGAATACCGAAACCAAGGGGTTCAGCAGGCACTTTTGGAAAAAAGGATCACCGAAGCGTATCGAAGCAGCTGCCGGATCGTGGTCGGCCAGGCGGCCTACGCCTCGACCAGCCACCGCAACATGGAGCGGGCAGGTCTGAAGCTGTGCTATACCCGGGGAACATGGGTTCAGGCATAAGCTGCCGGTTGATGTGTAAATAATCCACGGTTGAGCGTTTTTGCTGATGGCTATTTTTTCGGAGGAGGAATGTCATTTGAAAAGAGTGCTGCCTCTATTTTTTGCTTTCATCTTCCTCATTCCGCTATCTATCGCCTCTGCAAGCTGGGCTTATCCATTTGTCGTTTACTCCGGACATATCTACCAGGTCACCGAACAAGCCGTTCAGCCCGAGGACGTCGGCCAAAAAATTGGCAAAGTCACGAAGTATTCGGACCGGGAAGGGACGTACCGGGGGAACTTCTCTAATAGTTATCCCAAAGGAACAGGTTACTACGCCATTCAAGGGCGGAGCAGCCAGGAGGCCATCGCGGTTCGAACCGGTGACAATTCGTACATTCTGGCGATTGAGCAGGGAACTTATTCCGAAGGTCTGGAGAGCCAAACGCATTGGTGGTTATACACGGGAATGGGTATCGTCATTGTCGCTTGCTTTGCGTGGGCGGCCAGAGTCATGCTGAAAAGGAGAGCTCGGGAGGGGAGCAAGTGAAGCGAAAATATGCCGACCGGCAGGGTTGGCGGCGTGTCCTGGAGAGAGACTTTGCCTGCAGGTCGCTATGGTCCGATGAATTTAATGGGCATGTGACAATCCTCTCGATTCGTCAAATCAGCGAGCCTCTTGTCGTGCAGATGAAGAGCCGGAACCTGTGCCTCGCGGATCAGGGATATGTTTGGATGCAGCACTTTCCGGAAGAGGAGCACTACGCGGTCACCACCATGTTTAATGCGGAGCGTGAGGTCATCCAATGGTACGTAGATATAACGAAACGGAACGGCCTGAGCGGGGAGGGCATTCCTTATTGGGATGACCTGTATCTGGACTTGGTCGTCTTTCCTGATGGCAGCTATGTGATCAAAGATGAAGACGAATTGAGCGAAGCACTTCGCAGTTCGAAGATTACGGAGGAGGACTTCAGGCTCGCGTACCGAACCTTGAATGGGCTGTTGCCCCAAATCGAGACGGGGACCCATTGGATATGGAACCATAGTAAGAAACATCTGGATTGGATGCTGGAAAGGAATGAGCCAAGCGGAGCAGATTCCAAGGGAGGTGATTACGCGTGAACAAAGGTATACCGTATTTCCTGATGATTTTGGCCGCGCTGGTCCTTTTGGTGCAAAATCATCAGGATGTATCCGTGGGGGACATGATATTCTCAAGCTTGGGTTTGGATCCATGGATTGGGAGTCCGACGCCAGGCTCGACCCGATATCATCTGCCGGTCATCGCCGGTTTGGCATTGCTCGTCGCAGGCATATTTGGTACCGTGAGATTGTACCGCGCCAAGTACCCGCGGATCCTCAGCTGGATTTTGCTGGCCTGCATCGCGGTCATTTATGCGTTTCCTCTGATCACCAGGGCAATCGGTTCGTTATGAAGATCGTACAATATATAAATAGAAGAGGCAGGGGATGTTATTGACAGATTTTCAGAAGCACATGGAAAAATACGCGGAGCTGCTCGTCCAAGTGGGCGTGAATGTGCAGCCGGGTCAGGTGCTCTATGTGGAGTCACCTATAGAGTCGGCTGATTTTGCGCGGCTGGTTACGGCCAAAGCCTACCAGGCCGGGGCCAAATATGTACAGTTGAACTGGCGTGACGAGACCGTGGTGCGTATGCGCTATGACCTGGCGGGGCCGGAGTCGTTTGCGTTCTATCCCCCTTGGACGGCGCACATGATGGAGAGCATTGCGGAGTCCGGGGGAGCGGTTCTTCTGCTGGACGGGGAGAACCCGAATTTGTATGAGGGCGTAGATCCGGTGAAAATATCGGCTTCCCGGAAAGCCGCTGCCGCCGCCCGCCGGAACTATCTCGGGTACGTGCGCACCAATCGGATCAGCTGGTGCATCGTCAACGTGCCGAGTCAGGCTTGGGCGGATCAAGTGTTTGCCGACCGCCCGCAGGAAGAGCGGGTGAGTGCCTTATGGGAATCGATCTTCCGGATGAACCATATCGACGAAGAGGATCCGGTGGCTGCCTGGCAGACGCACACTCAGCATTTACGGGCCGTCACCGATAAGCTGAACGCCAAGCAGTACCGCAGGCTGCATTACAAGGCACCCGGCACCGATTTGACGGTCGAACTCGTTCCGGGACATATCTGGCTTGGCGGCGGCCAGGTCAACCAGAGCGGGATTCCGTTCGTGGCAAACATGCCGACCGAGGAAGTATATACGATGCCGCACCGCACGGGAACAAACGGAACGGTGTCGAGCACCCGGCCGTTTGTGCTGAACGGTCAGCTGGTGGACCACTTTTCCCTGACGTTTCGTGAGGGGCGTGTGGTGGATTTTGGGGCGGAGACCGGATATGAGGCGTTGAAGCAGTATTTGGATGCCGATGAGGGGACACGGTACTTGGGCGAAGTCGCGATCGTACCCCATGATTCGCCGATCTCCCGTCTGAATCGGATCTTCTATAACGTGGGCATTGATGAGAACGCGTCCTGCCATTTTGCGCTCGGGAACGCGTATCCGACCAATTTGCAGGGCGGGGCGGGACTCGGCGATGAGGAGCTGCTTGCCCGCGGGGCCAACGTCAGCATGCAGCACGAAGATTTTATGGTCGGGTCGGCGGACCTGAGCATCGATGCAGAGCATGAGGACGGCTCGATCGAGCCGCTGCTTCGAAACGGAAGCTGGGTGTGAGCGATGATCACCTTTTCGGAAGGGCAGAACAAATTTAACTTTCGGGTTGCGGGAATCGCCGTTCACTGCCACCGGATTTTGCTGCACACAACGCTGCAGGACGATTTCTGGAACCTGCCTGGCGGGCGGGTGGAGCTTCAGGAATCGACGGACCAGGCTCTTATCCGGGAGATCCGGGAGGAGCTGGGCATCGATATACAGATAGACAAGCTGTTGTATGTCAACGAGGATTTTTTCGAATACGATCGAATGCACTACCATGAAATCGGATTTTATTACACATTTTCTTTTCCCGAGGGCCATGAAATTCTGGAGCGGGAGGGCGAATTTCCAGGGATTGAGGATGGCGGCAGGCTTATATTCAAATGGTTTACGGTTGAGGAATTACAGGACTTGGCGGTATACCCGAAAGAGCTGAAGACGGACATAAAATCAATGATTGATGGCAAATCTGTCTTGAAACATCGGATTCATCATCCATAAGGATACAGAAAGCGGGCAGGGATGAGTCCCTGCCCGCTGCTTTATTAATTATTTTACTGATCCCGATTGGCTCTGCTGGATGCCTGCGGTATGCTGTATGATCGCATCCAAAATCACGCCCCAGTCGCCCAGATGCAGCTCATGGCCGGTTCCTTCCAAGGTTACCAGCCGGGCGCCCGGAATCTCCCGGACCAGCGCTTCCCCGTGGGCATAAGGAATAATCGGATCCTCCGTGCCATGGATAACGAGGGCCGGCACCCTGATGTCCGGTACCCGGGCAATCAGTTCCTCCCCGCCGGTCAGCAGGCCATGGTTGAACATGCTCGCCGTCCAACTGCGGGTCCGCTGCAGCTCCCGTGCGGCCAGCCGGCGGACTTTATCCTCGTCCGGAGCATGCTTAGACCCACGGAGCAAGTTCCATTTTTGGACGCTGAAATTCAGCACCTCCTGTTCGTCCTCCCAATTGACCTGACCGGCCGAAGCAAAAAAAGCAGCAACCTTCTCTTCCATTTCCGGCAGACTCGGGTCACGGAACGAAGAAGTCATGATCAGCGTATCGCTCAGCACCCGCTCGGGATACTTGATCGTAGCCATCAGCGTCAGCAGGCCGCCGAGCGACATGCCTGCCAAATGGGCCCGGTCAATCCCGTAGGCGTCCAGCACGCGGATGGCGTCATCGGCCATGTCCTCTAAGCCGTACTGCGGGTTACCTGGCTCATCGTTCATCGATTGGCCGACGTCCCGGTTGTCGTAACGGATGACAAACCGTCCCGCGTCAGCAAGCCGCTGGCAAAATTCGTCCTCCCACCAGATCATCGAGGCTGTGGCGCCCATAATGAGCAGGATCGCCGGATCTTCCTTTCGTCCAAAGCTTTCGGTGCACAGTTCAATACCATCCATTTTAATGAGTTGTTCTGTCATTTGTGTATCCTCCTTAGATTTCAATTCACGCCTACCTGGCGCTCTTTTTCTTCGTTGTTGCTTTCGGCCAGCGATAAGAGGGGACCTTTTCCCGCATCGTATCAAAGACGTTGGCCCAATCCCGCTCGCGCAGCAAGCATACAGGGGTATTCCGGTCCACCTGGATTTGCTGCAGCAGGTGCCTCATTTGCACAGGTGTAAAAATCCCAGCCAGCGCTTCGCTCACCGGCATTGCCGGGTCGTCCAGCGCATATTCGGCCAATCCGCCGAACGCATGATGATGCCGCGATTCCACCCAGGGCGATTTCCGTCTCCGGATACGGAGAAGGGCTGCGTCCACTTGAGGTGGAGGTGAAAAATGGCGCCGGGGCACGACCTTCACCAGTTCGAAGTCAAAGCACATCCGCCACTTGAGCAGACGCGAGCTGCGAATCTGCCTTGCCGTAAATCCCTTGGCCGCTCCGTGCTGTACGATCAGCACCGCTCCCTGGAACGAAGAACCCGGCGGATCGAGCAGCTTCTCGAGAATGAATGTCGTCATAAAAAATGGAATGTTGGCTACGACATGAAACGGCTCCTTTGGAAAATAAGCTTCGCGAATGTCTCTTTCAATAACGGCCACATTGGAGCCGGGAACTGCCTTTTGCCGAAGCGTGGCGGCGAACGCGGCATCGTTCTCAATAGCCAGCACTCTGCCCGCTTTCTTCGCGAGCGGGAACGTGATGGCTCCCCGCCCGGCGCCCAGATCGAGCACTGTGTCGGCGGATGTGACCTCAGCCATTCCGATCATGTCATGAATGACCGGCTCATAGTGCAGCAGGTGCTGTCCTTTTACTGTGGGTTTCTCTATGTTCAAGCGCGTCTTTATATTTCGTTGTCGATGTTTATGCATCCATGAATCCCTCCGTTATTCAGCGATGGTTTCTGCCATCGGCTGAGCTGTGAAGTGGAGAGACTCAGGATAACGTCGCGGAATCCGGCGGGATTCGCCGAATGATTGGTCACCGCGCGGCCGGATTGGACTGCATGAAGGAGCAGTTCATCGGCGTATAAGCCCGGCTTTCTTTGAAGCGGCGGGTGGCGGCGCATACGCATCGACCAAGCGATTTTTTTCCTGAGCAAAAGGGAGGTTACCTGGCAAAAAGGCAGACCTATCCTGAGTTTCTCTGTACACAGCAAAGCCAACGGCTTTTTTTCTTAGCAGCTGTACACCATGCGAACCCGGATAAACTGATCTACCACACGTAACCCTCCTTGCCCGAAATGATCGTTAGCGTAAAAACAAACACAAAAAAACACAGGCTATCTGCCTGTGTTAACGTTTCGCGAAAGGACCGCCCGGTCCAAGGAACAATAGCTCCTTCGGCCGCAGGATATAGGGTCTTACATGAACGCCGGTTCATGCCTGGAGGGCAGGGGAATGCTGTCATTCCTGTCCTAGAGGGCACAATCCGTAATTCATTCATGTGAGATGAATTTTTAAAGGCAGGCCGGACATCATGAGCTTTCTGCTGACGACATTCCGGCCACGAGAGTGCTGAAGCTGTGGGTTACCTTTAAAAAAGGGCAGACCAATCCTGAGTCCTCCGCGTACAAGCAGAGAATTTTGCAATATGTTAGTTGCAAAACGTGCGAACCCGGATAAACTGATCTACCACACGTAACCCTCCGTTCTTCGTAAATTACTAAAAGGCTACCATATCAATCCATTTTTAGCAAGTACCTGGCGAAGAAAGGGTCTGGGGATTAGCCGTCGAATAGGTAAAATACATTGCTTGCGGCAATTTTGCTAATGACTGTCATTACGCGTCATGGAAAGGAGGTCGTCAGCATCAAACAGATTATCGCTATGGGTGGCGGAGGGTTTTCGATGGAACCGGCTAACCTTTTGCTGGATCTATATATCCTCCGGCAGGCGGACACCGGCAGTCCCAAGGTTTGCTTTGTACCGACGGCGAGCGGTGATGCGCAAGGGTATATCGATCGTTTTTATGATGCGTTCCAGCGCCTGGAATGCACACCATCCCATCTTTCCCTGGTTCAGCCACCCACCGTCGATCTGGAAGACTTTATTCTGGATCAGGACATCATTTACGTCGGGGGCGGCAATACGAAATCAATGCTTGCGGTATGGAAGGAACGAAGCGTGGATCGATATTTAAAGACCGCCTGGGAGAATGGGGTTATTTTATCCGGCTTAAGCGCCGGTTCCATTTGCTGGTTTGAGGAAGGTGTCACGGATTCCGTCCCTGGTGAGCTAACCCGGCTGGAAGGTCTCGGTTTGCTTCCAGGAAGTCACTGCCCCCATTATGACGGGGAAGCGGACCGCAGGCCCGGTTATCAACGACTGATCCAAAGCGGTCAAATCGGCGGAGGAATAGCCGCAGATGATGGAGCAGCACTGCATTATGTGGATGGGATTTTTCACCGGGCAGTCAGTTCGCGTCCAATGGCCAAAGCCTTCGAGGTGCAAGCCGTGGAAGGACATGTGATGGAAACGGTTATTCCGACCGTATATTTGGGGAGCGGACCGGGCCATGATCTAAACCGGGAATCCCGCTGACCAGTAAGGAGGATGAAACTTGGGCACGAAAGCCGTTTTGTTCGATCTGTACGAGACTTTGATCACCGAATTTGCGGATGGCCGCCGGATATCGGGCCGCCGCTACGATTACCCGGGTCTGCTGGGCCTGAGCGAGGAGCAGTTCAAGCTGGAGTGGAGGAGACGGGTGGAACAACGGATGCGCGGGGAGTTCGCAACCTTTCCGGACGTCATCCGGGATATTTGCCGAGGCAGGGGGCTTGATGCGGACGAACAGGCTGTGCAGTCGCTCTACCAGGCAAGGATCCAAGAGAAGCGGATACCTTTTGAGGCCGTACGTCCTGACATTTTGGACATGCTCGAAACCCTTCGGAGCCATGGCTGGAAGCTGGGACTGATCAGCAACTGCTCGGAGGAGGAAGTCCTGGGCTGGGGAGATTCCCCGCTGGCCGGGTATTTTGATGACGTTATTTTTTCATACGAGGTAGAATGCTGCAAACCCGACCCCTCCATTTATGAACTCGCGTGCCGAAGGCTGCAGATGCAACCGGAGGATTGCGTTTTTGTAGGGGATGGAGGCTCCGGGGAGCTGGATGGGGCGCATCAGGCAGGGATGAAGGTGTTCCATGCGGTCTGGTTCAATCCCTATGTGGAGAGCCGGTACGTCCAGCTGTCGGCACCCGTGCAGCTTGCCGCCGCATTGCCTGTATCATAGCCAAGCCGGGCATGAGTTTGTATCACTTCCACAGGAGGATGAGTGATGAAGAAAATAACACCGATCTTTCGGATTTTCGATGAGAACAAGGCCAAGGAGTTTTACGTGGATTTCCTGGAATTTCGAATCGACTGGGAGCATCGCTATGAAGACGATCTTCCCTTGTACATGCAGGTGTCCAGTGGGGGCTGTGAGATCCATTTGAGCGGGCATCACGGCGATTGCTGTCCCGGTTCGGCAATCCGGGTGGAAGTCGAAGACATCGAGAGCCTGCATGCCAAACTGATTGCGAAGAAGTACAAGCATGCGCGGCCGGGACTGGAGCATATGGAGGTCAGCGTGATCGATCCTTTTGGCAACCGGATCACGTTTTTTGAGAGGAAAGATGCATGAACCCGGCGAACAAGCTAACGCTGGCCAGAATTATGCTGATCCCCTTGTTTATCCTTTTTTTCGCAGAGTACCCCGTATGGCTGGCGGATTCCAGCGTGTTTATTCAATTTCTGAACCAATACGGGACCTACATGGCGGTGGGCGTATTCGTCCTGGCTTCCGCTACGGATAAGCTCGACGGTTATATTGCCCGCAAATACCACCTGATTACCAATCTCGGGAAGCTGCTTGATCCGCTTGCGGATAAGCTGCTCGTTTCCGTGGCGTTGATCATGATGGTCGATGCCGGGATGGTTCCGGCCTGGATGGCTTTCGTGATGATCGGCCGTGAATTCATCGTGACCGCACTGCGCATGGCGGCTTCGGGCAGGGGGATCGCTCTGGCGGCAGACCGGTACGGCAAGTGGAAAATGGTGTCCCAGGTCGTCGCCATTACGGTCGTGCTGCTGAATAACTATCCTTTTCAATGGCTGACGAGCCTTCGCGTCGATTCCTTCTTGATGGTGATCGCCGTGATGATGACTGTCTTGTCAGGGTACCACTACGTGGTCAAAAACACGAAACTTTTCATGTGAATAGATCGAACTATTTCTTCAGTTCATACTATGTAATCAGCTGCCTGCTCCCTAAACTCGTGGCAAGCAGCTTATAATCGGAACCTTGCGGGGGGAGGCGTAATTTTGATTCTTTGGAGGAAGCAGGGGATCAGCGTAAGGAGACTGGAGGCGGGCGATGCGGACTGGTTGGTCCGATGGCTCAGCGATCCGCGCGTCCTGGAATATTATGAAGGCCGGGACCGCCCGCATGATATGGCAATGGTGCAGGAGCACTTTTACCGAGATGAGCAAATCGAAGCCTGCATCATTCAACTGGACGACCGGGATATCGGCTATATCCAGTATTATCGGGTCGACCCGGAAGAACGTGAGGCGTATGGCTATGGCGAGGGGGACGGCCGGATTTTCGGCATGGATCAGTTTATAGGAGAGCCCGACTGCTGGAACCGGGGAATCGGCACGAGACTGATTCAAGGCATGGTCTCTTATCTATCCAACACGCTTCAAGCCGATAAAATCGTCATGGATCCGCAAACTTGGAACACCAGGGCCCTGCGCGTATATGAAAAATGCGGTTTCCGCAAGATCAGGCTGCTTGAAAAGCGCGAATGGCATGAAGGAGAATATCGCGATTGCTGGCTGATCGAATACAGTGCAGCCGATGGAGAGGAGAAACAGAATGAACAGTTATAGTCAAACCTTGAACCGTTTGGTCGAATATTTTCAAAACGAACTGAAAGACTTGCCCGAAGAGGTGTTCAGGCACAAACCGGGATCCTCCAAGTGGTCGAAGCAGGAAATCGTGGGCCACTTATGCGATTCGGCGGCGAACAACCATCTTCGTTTTGTCAAAATAAAGCTGTCGGCGCAGCCGGTAACGCTTGAGGGATACGATCAGGACCGGTGGGTGGACCTGCACGGGTATCAGGAGCAGTATACCCAGCCGGATATCATCACGCTGTGGATCATGCTGAACAGGCAAATTGCCCATGTTCTTGAGACGCTGACTACGGATGATTACGGCAAAGCCTGCATTCTTCCCGGCGGCGGCGAAGCGACGCTGGACTGGCTGGTGAACGATTACCTGGAGCATATGCGGCATCACTTCAGGCAGATTCTCGGTCCCGACTCGGTAGAGCGGGCGGAGGCCGGGAAATAGGCAGGACGAGAGCTTCTGAGGCAAAACATCCTTATCTCACAAGAAAACCTCCGCTAAACGCGGTCTGTCTTCTTAGAGATGCTTGGATAGACATTTGTTCTTTTCAATGACTGGAGGAACTAACATCATGGAAACACTGCGAGAGCTGTTGATTGAGGATTATGAACAATGCATGGAACTATGGGGCAATACCGAAGGGATGGGGCTGAGCGGCGCGGATTCGAAAGAATCGATACACCGGTATCTGGTTCGGAACCCGGGCATGAGCTTTGTCGCCACCGAGGAGGAGCGGGTGATCGGCACCATTCTATGCGGCCATGACGGCCGAAGGGGCTATATCTATCACGTTGCGGTGGATCCCGCCTACAGGGGTCGGTCCATCGGACAAAAATTGGCGAAGGCGGGGCTGGATAAGCTCCGGGAAGAGGGCATCGCCAAGTGCCATATCATGGTGATCGCGGAGAATGAAGTCGGCAATCATTTTTGGGCCAAGTCGGGCTGGAACCGGCGGGACGGCATCCTGCTGTATTCCTCCAATACATAGGAGCATACGCGGGAGTACCGTCCTTGGGCATAGGTTATGTTTCTAAAATCAGCCGGTTGAACAGCGGACATGGGCGGTGCTAGGGTGAGGCTGCCTCCGGTTCGGAAATGACGGGAAGCGCCACGGTAAACGTAGTGCCTTCCTGAAGAGTGCTCTGAACCGCAATGTTCCCGCCGTGATTATGGATAATGTTGTGCGTGATCATAAATCCGAGACCGGTGCCCGATTCCTTGGTCGTAAAAAAGGGCTTGCCCAGCGCCTGGATCTGCTCCGGGGTCATGCCGCAGCCTTCGTCCTGCACGCTGATCCAGGCTTCGTTGTTCCGGGACAGCGCATGGATCCGGATGATGCCGCCGTCCGGCATGGCTTCCATCGCATTTTTGAGCAGGTTGATGAAGACCTGTTTCAGCTGGTTGGATTCGCCGGTAATCCAGATGGAAGATTCGGAGAAAACCGAAACGATCTCGATATTTTTTAATGCGGCCTGACCGTTCATCAGCGTGATCACCTGGTCCAGCAGCGGCAGAATGTCCATCGGCTTACTCGCATGCGAAACCTGGGGTTTGGACAGCACCAGCAGCTCATTGACGATAAATTCAATTCGCTTCAGCTCAGACTCCATGATTGCAAAGTACTGGTCATTGTAATGGCTGGAGGAGCGGAGGAGCTTCAAAAAGCCGAAAATGGCGGTCAGCGGATTGCGGATTTCGTGAGCAATGCCTGCGGCAAGCTGCCCTGCTGTCGATAGCTTCTCGGACTGCATGAGCCGGTCCTCTTCCATCTTCTGGTCGGAGATATCTTTGAAAATCCCGATGACGCAGCGCTTTTTCTTATAAGTAATTTTCAGCGAAAATCCTTCCACATGCCGCTGCTGTCCGTTGAGGCAGCGGATGCGGTAGTGCACCGAGCCGATGGGCTTGTTGTTGTAGTGCCGCTGCTTGCGCTCGGCCAGAATTTCGTGGTCGGCGGTGTCGACCAGATTGTCCGTAGACATGCCGATCACATCGTCCAGGCTGTCCGCATGAACGAGCCTGAGTCCTGCAGGATTGGCATACTGAATCAGGCCGTTGTTCGTAATAAGGACGGACAGAGGCAGGCCATCCAACAGCTGCATGAAGGAATCTTCCCGCTCATGAAATTGGGTTTCGGTATAGTGCAGCCGGGTTTCCATCTGCATCATCTGGGTTCTGTTCTCGAATTGCGTGAAGTAAACCTCTGGCTTCCCCTCCTCATTCCGGATCAAGGAGATGCGGATATCGAGGGATAGCCGTTGTCCCGCAGGATGGTAATAATGCTGGTCGATCCGGTGCTGATCCCGTTTCATGGATTGCAGCCATTCCCCGAACTTAACGATGTCGCGGGACAATTCCTGAATAGCGGGAAGAAGGTCGGGGGAAGTGAAGTGGTCAGACGTATAACCGAGGAGGGTGCATAAGGCGGGATTGACCTTCAGGAAGGTTCCGTCAGGCGCGATAAAGGCCATGCCGATCGCAGCCTGCCTAAAGGCAAAGTCGTAATTATGGACTTCAACGGATCGCATGGCAGTTCCCCTCTCTACTATCAAGCCGTGTTATATTTATACATATTATAATCGTGAATCTCTTTAATCATCAATGCTAAAGTAAGTGAACGTTAACTTTTATAAGAGAGGCGCGGACAAGGGAACGAAATCACATTCAATATGGAGGTGCTGTACTATGAAAATCACGCTGACTTTGCTCACTTCTGAAGAATTAAAGCAGCAGTGGAAGCAGGCTTTTACCGAACAGGACATCTTTCGCCCGGATGAGTATTACGACAAATGTCTCGCTGAAAACGCAGCGGGCGCCCGCGAAACGATTATCGCCTATGCGGATGACCAGGTCGCCGGGGTATGTCACCTAAAATACGAATCGGACTATCCTCCTTTCAAGGAACAGGACATTCCGGAAGTGAACGATCTGAACGTATTCCCCGTATTCCAGCGCCAAGGGATCGGTAACCGGATCCTGGAGGAGTTTGAATCGATCGTAAGCCGCAAGGGCAAGCGGATCGGGATTGGCGTGGGCTTGTTCAAGGACTACGGTAAGGCGCAGCGTATTTACTGCCGCAGAGGCTACATCCCCGATGGCCATGGGATCGTTTATAAGAACCAGCCAGTCGTGCCGGGCGAGATGGTTCGGGTGGACGATGATCTGAATCTTTTTTTTATTAAGGAACTTCAATAGCTCGGAATGTGAGGTGTGCGATTGGAATTGGCATTGGAACTGGAAACCGCGCAGCCAGAAAGCCATGGCTTGTCGTCCGGCGATGTGCTTCGGTTCATGGAACGGATCGAAGAGCTGGAGCTTCAGGTCAACCGCTTGATGCTGCTTCAGGAGGGCAGGGTTACGGCCCGTTTTAATCGTCAGCCGTATCGAGACGGGGCACCCACGTTATTATTTTCGCTCAGCAAGAGCTTTACTTCTATTGCCGCAGGAATAGCCTGGGACGAAGGATATATTCGGCTGACGGACCCGGTTATTTCGTATTTTCCCGATAAGCTTACTGGAAACGTCCCGCCCTACTTATCTCAGATGACGATCCACCATCTGCTCTCGATGAATACAGGGCATCATGACAACATCTACGGCCGGGTTATGAACTCAGGGCCCGACTGGGCCACAACGTTCTTATCCCTGAAGCCGGAACATCCGCCGGGAAGCCATTACGTGTATAACACCCATGCGACATATATGGTTGCCGCCGTTCTGGAAAGAGCGACCGGCATGAGCCTCGTCGAATATTTAAAGCCGAGATTGTTCGAGCCCCTCGGAGTAGACTTGGTGGATTGGGAGACATGCCCCATGGGAGTGGCTGCAGGCGGCATGGGGCTGAGCATTCCCATTGACGGCGTGGCAAAGTTCGGACAGATGCTGCTGAACGAGGGCATGTATGGCGGTCGGAGAATCGTATCGGCGGAATACGTCCGGTTAGCCACCTCGGAGCAGAGCGATAATCGCCGGAATGAGACGAGGGCCGATTTTTCCGAAGGGTATGGCTACCAGTTTTTCCGGTGCCGGCAGGGGTGCTACATGGGGAACGGCGGTTTCGGTCAGCTCTGCTTTGTTGCTCCGAAGCACGGCATTGTCATTGCGGCCGCTTCCAGCATGAGCCATATGAAAAAGCAACTGCCACAGCTGCTGGACCTCATCTATGAGCATATCGTAGATCGGGTGTACCGTTCGCAACCAATCAGCTCTGAAGCGTACCCGCTGCTTCTGCAGCGGATCGCACGGATGCAGGGCGAGGCTGCACCCTCGGTGCCTTCAGTGCCGTCCGCACTGCCTGATCATTGGGCAGGTCGATATACTGTCCGGGAGCCAGATCCAAACGGCATCGCCGAGATCAGGGTGTGCCGCATGGAGGAGCGGTCCGAGCTTCGGCTTCATTATGCCGATTGCAGCCGGCGCGAGCTTCCCTTTGATTTGACGAAGATGATACGCACCAAGGACATCTTCCGCAAGGATCTGTCCATGCATCGGCAGGAAGCCGCCATTTCGGCCAGGCTGACCGATGATCTGCAGCTCGAGCTTACCGTGGTGTACATCGAGACACCCTACAGGGTAACGCTCACCTTAACGTTTGCTGACGGGCATGTTGAGCTTGTGGAGGAGATCAACGTCTCTTTTGACAAGAAGACGGCCCGGGTCACGGCCATGAAGCAGGAGCAGCAGGCGGGAAGGAGCAAAGCATGATCAAAGGAGTGTTGTTTGACCTGGACGGCACCTTGCTGGACCGGGATAACTCATTGCTGCGCTTTGCAGAGGATCAGTATGAACGGATTCCGGAACTTCATCACGTGGACCGGGATCAGTATATCCGCCGTTTTATAGAGCTGGACGCGCGGGGATACGTCTGGAAGGACAATGTCTATGAACAGCTTGTCCGGGAGATGGACTTGAAGCTGGCCTGGGAGCGGCTTTTGGAGGACTATGTCGCGGGTTTTCGCCTTCACTGCACAGGTTATCCGCATCTGCGGGAAATGCTGACCGTTCTAAAGGACCGAGGAATGAAGCTTGGGATCATTTCAAACGGATTCGGCGAGTTTCAATGGGGCAGCATTCGAGGGCTCGGCATTGCCGATCATTTTGACGTTATTCTCATTTCCGAGCTGGAAGGGCTCCGCAAGCCGGAGCCGGAAATTTTCCGCAGGGCATTGGACAGGCTGGAACTTCATCCGGAAGAAACGGCGTTTGTCGGGGACCATCCTGTTTATGATGTCGAGGCCAGCCGGAAGGTCGGGATGACTGCCATATGGATGAAGGCGGCCGCCGGAGATGCAAGCTGTGAGACGGATCATTCCATCACCGACTTAATGGAGCTGCCGACCCTTTTACGCAATTAAGCCGGATGCAATATTTGGACAGTGGGACCTTGAGTTCCATTGTCCTTTTTTTCGTGAGATAATGGGGAGAAAGCGAAAAAAACTCTTTACAATGAAAATGAGAATCATTATCATAATAAGTGTGTATACATACACATAAATTGCACTTTTTCACGCATAATGTGTCAACAAAGGCAAACATGCGTTAAACGATACGGCATTTCGACACCACTGAACATAGCTGAAGGCAACCAGCATGCGGGGCGGCGATTCCGCCGAGAAATACAATCCCTAAAAAAGGATGATACGGTATGGTACAAAACACACTGGCTTGGCCGGAGCAAGAGATCACCACGGAGGAAAAACCGCAGTCCCAGTCGAGGCTCGGCACGAATCAGCTGAACATCGGATACGCGGATACGCTGATTGTCAACAATTTGAACCTGAGCATTCCGGCAGGTAAAATTACGGCTTTGGTCGGCTCCAACGGCTCTGGCAAATCGACGATTCTCAAAACGATGGCCCGCCTGATGAAGCCTTCATCCGGAGCGGTGCTGCTCGACGGCAAATCGATCCACAGCCAGCCGACCAAGGACGTGGCGAAGCAGCTCGCGATCCTGCCGCAAACCCCGACAGCCCCGGATGGTCTGACCGTGACCGAGCTGATCGGCTTCGGCCGTTCGCCGCATCAGCGGGGATTTGGCAGCATCAGCGCGCAGGACCGAGAGGTTATTGAGTGGTCCATTAACGTTACGGCGCTTGGAGCGTTCAGGGACCGGGCGATCGACCAGCTGTCCGGTGGACAGCGGCAGCGGGCATGGATCGCGATGGCGCTGGCCCAGCAGACGGATATTCTGTTCCTCGACGAGCCTACGACCTTCCTGGATATGGCGCATCAGCTGGAAGTGCTGCAGCTGCTGCAGAAGCTGAATGAGGAAGAGGGCCGAACGATCGTCATGGTCGTTCACGACCTGAACCATGCCACACGGTATGCGCAGCATATGGTGGCGATTAAATCGGGCACCGTCGTGGCAGAAGGGACACCCGGCGAAGTCATGACCCGGGAAGTGCTGCGGGAGGTCTTTGCGATCGAAGCCGACATTCTCGTCGACCCCCGTACGGGAGTTCCGCTGTGCCTGCCATACGAGCTGGCGAGAAAAGCTTAACAGTGATCATCATATATAAGCACCCGTGAAACTTTCAGATACGGCAGCGGCAGGGTCGCTGGCATGTGGAGTTTAAGCGGGTGCTTTTCTTATTTTAAAATCCATCATGAAGGAAGGGTTGCTGGTTCATGAACGCAAATTCGGTTCAGCATCACAAGCGGAATACGATTCTTTATTTTGTCCGGCATGCCGAATCACCGTATGAAGAAGGCAGGGAACGAACGCGGGGCCTGTCCCGGCGGGGGCTGGCAGACGCGCTTGCGGTCAAAGACAGATTGCTGGGCGAAGCCGTTGACCTGTACATATCCAGTCCCTATGAGCGCGCCGTGCGAACGATCCGGGACGCGGCCGACTTCGCTGGCAAGGAAATTATCATAGAAGAGGATTTGCGGGAACGGGAGATCGGGCAGTTTGGCGCCCTTTCGTTTCAGGATGCGAAGCGAAAGGTATACGGCGATGCCGCTTTTGCTTTTCCAGGAGGAGAATCGAGCCTGGAGGCGCGGGAGAGAGCTGCGCGCGTGATCCGGAAATTGCTGGACCAGCATGCCGGTAAGCGGATTGTCATCGGGACTCACGGCGATATAATGACATTAATGCTGGGCGAATTTGATCGGCGGTTCGATTACGCCTTCTGGGAATCCACATCCATGCCGGATATTTACAAGACGCAGTGGGAGGAAGCGACCCTGCGGGAGGTTACGCGGTTATGGCGGGAATAGGAAATAATATATATCATTGTTAAAATTTGTGATAGACTGAAAACGCTGTATCTGCCAGTTTCATAGAGCAAGGGAGCGCAGTTCATTCAGGAGCCTGCGCTGGAGCTTCTGGAATGAGGAGACTGGAAAGATTTCGCGCTGGTCGATCCGGATCGGTATCCGATTGCTTTCGGATCAGGCAAAAAGGGGTCATAGTGCCGAAATGACAGCTGTTCCCGGTAAGGGGGCAGCCATTTTTCTATATTGGAGGGAAGTTATGGATACGGAGCAGGTTTTGGATCGTTTGACGCAGCTTTTTATGACCGAGCTCGGAGAACCGCTGGCCGGTTTATATCTGCACGGTTCGCTGGCGATGGGCTGTTACCGTGAAGACCGAAGCGATATCGACCTGCTCGCGGTCATTGAAGAAAAGCTGGATCCCGAGGTTTGGACTCGGCTAGTCCGCGGCCTTCTTGAGCTTCACCGGTCGATGCCCGGACACCGGGGGATGGAGGTCAGCGTAATCCTAAGGGAGTATGCCGAGAAGCCGATGTATCCGACGCCGTTTGAATTCCATTATTCGGAGACGTACCGGGAGCGGTATGAATCTGACGTGAAATATATATGTGGCGGTTATGAAGACCCTGATCT
Organism: Paenibacillus sp. XY044; assembly: GCF_002257645.1. Classification (GTDB taxonomy): domain Bacteria; phylum Bacillota; class Bacilli; order Paenibacillales; family Paenibacillaceae; genus Paenibacillus_AQ. The sequence continues at coordinate 397,048 of NZ_NQMO01000002.1, forward strand.
TGCGGCACATATGATGGTCATTTACCACCGTGGGGTGACACTGTATGGGGAGCCTGCGCGGTCCGTTTTCAGGCCGGAGAAAGAGATGTATATCCGGTCGATTTGGTCCGATGTGGAGCATGCCGTAGAGCACATCGCTGAGACGCCGGTGTATTACACGCTCAATCTGTGCAGAATCCTGCGCTTTTTACGGGAGGGCGAGGTTTCTTCTAAGAAGGAAGGCGGCGAGTGGGGCCTTTCAGCCCTTCCGCCTGCGTATGAACCGCTCCTGCGGCAGTGCCTTCTTCAGTATGGCGGGCAGACGGATGAAGTTAGCGTGGAACCGCATATGCTTCAGGATTTTGCGAGGGATATGCTTAAGGAGATTAAGCAGCGGATGATGGAGGGAGGGACTCGTCCCTGATCACCTTTTTGTGTTATTTAAGTTGAACTAAAGAATACGATGCAAGCAAGGAAGTAAAATGATTCCGAAGAAGCGAAGCGGTCGCATTTGGCTTTCGGATTCCTACCTTACGCGCGTTCAATAAAATCAAGGAATCTGAAAACAAGAGGGATCGTAGGAACATTTTACGTACTTGCTCCCATCATCCGCTTCAATTTTTTAACTCATATAACGTTATCGATAGATTCTTCGGCCTCCGTGCAGGCTGGGTTCAATGAATACTGGACGGAACGTGGAGGTAATGGTTAAATTTGCATATAGATTGTTCACACCCTGCTGCCGGAGGAATGAAGATGAAGCGATTTTTGATCGGGCAATACGGCTCCGTTTGACCAGCAGAAGATGGAGCGCGATTTTAGAGACGGCTTTTACGGAATCGAGGCATGCCTGTTCGAAAATGAAGCGGACACGCAGAAGCTCTTGAGCACCTCCAGAGCGCGGGGCTTCCGGATTGGCGTACATTTTCCCCTTCGTGCGGGAAAGTCGCTGCTTCGGGACGCTCTATTTATGGATGCGGACGAGCAGATCCGCGATGAAGCGCTCCGGCTGGTCCGGGACGAGCTCGACTATTTAAGAAACGTACGGCCCGATTACGTGCTGTTCCATTATCCGAAACCCGTCATTCTGGATGATCGGGTGAACTGGGACGAATGGCATTTTTCCGACAGAACGGAGTATGGCTATGAGAGCGATTGTTCGCTTGAGATGTTTGCCGAGCGCAGCGACCATCTCTTCGTCTGGCTTACTGCTGCTTCCAGGGAATACGGCTTTACGCCGGTTTTGGAATTCGATGCGCTGAATTCGTATATTTATGAGCATGATGTGCTGGAAGGGCTTTTGAAGAAATACCCGGACATCCGGCTGTGCCTGGACACGGGAAGGATATTTTTGCAGCAAAACGTGGATCCTTCTTTTCGGGCTTTGCCGGTCATCCGCAAATACGCGAAGTATGCGGAGGTCATCCACCTATGGAATCTCCAGTACACGAAATCTTCCGTCAAGCTGCGCTACCCGGTGCTGCCGGATCAGCGCCCGGAGGACGGCTGGGCCCCGATCGGGGAATATTTGGCCGTTATCCGCGAAGAAAATCCCCAGGTCAAAATTCAGTTCGAACACCGCTCGGAGCTTGTCAGCCGTGAGGATTTGCAGCGCTGCTATGAATGGGTAGACGAGTGTTTGCGCATCACCAATCACAGCTGATACAGCCAGGGAGTTTGGAAGGGAGGAGCCGATGAGCAGACCCCAGCTTATTTTGGATATTGCCGGTGTCATTGCAACGAACCTCTCGCCTGGATTTTGGGAAGAGGCCGCCATCGCCGGGGGCACGACCTATCGTCAGTTAAAAGATGACTTCAGCCGGGAAATTCGCGAATTGTTTTGGACAGGAGCCATCACCATGGAGCAGTTTAGGGACTGGCTCGCCACGTACGGACCGGATCTAAGCATGGAGCGGCTGAACGCGCTGGCCATGAAGTATTTGCAACCTCTCCCCGCTTTGGGGCGTATTGCCATTTGGAACAGGAAGGCGGATGTTCACCTGCTGAGCAACCACCGGGAGGAATGGCTAATCGGGCTGCTGGCACCGGTCAAGGAACAGGTGAAGAGCCTTACCATATCCAGCAGGGCCGGCTACTGCAAGCCGGATCCCCGCATGTATCAGCTCGTATGCGATCAGCTCGGCGATGGGGCAGGACCTTGCATTTATGTGGATGATCAAGAGAAAAATTTGCTCCCTGCCAGAGCATTGGGCTGGCATGCGGTCATCGCGGATTCCGAAGGCCGGTGGATGAATGAGGTCTCCCGGATGCTGGAGCAGCAGCGCATAAAGAAAGGGTGAGCGGCATGACGAACGATTTTTATTGCGACGAGGTGCTAAACGGCAAAACGCAGGTCAACCGCGTGTATGAGACGGATCGGGTGCTCGCGTATCATCATACGCGTCCTTATTATGAGCATCATGTCGTGGTGATTCCAAAGCTTCATGTTGGTTCGCTTATATCCGGGGAAACGGAAAATACCGAACAACTGCTGCTCGAAGTTTTAGGAGTAGTGAAGAAAGTCGCCTCGGATATGGTGCTGGAGACAGGAGCAGCCAAGGTTGTCACTAATTTAGGGGACTACCAGGAATCCAAACATATGCACTGGCATGTCGTGAGCGGCCAAACGATACGATGAAAGGGAGTGTGAATGATGGAACAATGGTCATACAAAACGGTGAAGTATAAGACGGGTGGCTTTTTGGGCGGCAAGGTGGACGAGGAAGAATTTGAGGATTTGCTGAACAGCTATGGCTATGAGGGCTGGGAGCTGGTATCGTGCTTCGATACGAGCGTATCCCAGGGACAGTCGCGGGACATCATCGCCGTTTTCAAACGGAAAGTATAAAGCCTGACATTAAACCCTGACGCACAGGGTTTTTTCTTTCTTGATGGAATGAAGGCGGGCGATGCAATACGTACACTAGGCGATAAGGAGCGGATGGAATATATGGATCAACGGATCATTGATGAGGCGAAACAGCTTGCGGTCACCGCAGCCAAGGAAGCCGGGGCTATCGCAAAGGAGTACTTTGACAAGTTGGAAAAGGTTGACCAAAAAGGGGATAACGGCGACCTCGTCACGGTGGTGGACCATTTGGCTGAGGAACGGATTCTTGAGCATATCCGCAGCCAATTCCCGGATCACCGGATCCGGGCCGAGGAATCGGGAGATCATGGCCAGCGCAGCGACTGGCTGTGGCTGGTGGACCCCTTGGACGGAACGAACAACTATGCGATTGGCCTGCCTGCGTTCTCCTGCTCGATTACGCTGATGCATCGGGGGCAGCCGGTCATGGCGGTGGTTTACGAACCGATGATTGACCGCCTGTTCGTGTCCACCCGTAACGGGGGAACAACCTGCAATGGGCAGCCCGTAACGAACGGGCCTGCGGGGGCGTTCAACAAAGCAACGGTCGCCTGGATCCAGGGTCATGTGGTAGGCAGCGATGACCGCGCCATCCGGCTTAGAAACCATATTGACCTGCATACGAAGCGAATGATGCGGCTGTGGGCGCCGACGCTGCAGTGGTGCATGCTGGCGAGAGGGCACATCGATGCCATCATCCTGTATAACTCCGAAGGGGAGGACCTCTATTCCGGTGTCCTGATCGCGAAGGAAGCGGGGATGCTGGTGATGGACTTTGAGGGGAATCCTTTTGACGCCATGACGGAAGAGCCTTACCTTATCGCCTGTCATCCGGAGCACCGGGATTACTTTTTGAACATGGTTGCGGAAGGATTGGGCGCCCGGTAGAGCTTGCCATAATGGCAGCTAGCGGCCTCAGGATGACTTTTATTCTGGATACGGCGGCAGAAGGGAAGTGGGCAATGGTTTATTTTATCATGGGGATTGTCGTGGTACTTGCCGGGTGGCTGATCGGATCCTGGGTGTTTGGACCCTGGGGGACAATTCTGATCTTCCTGGTTCTGGTCGGCCTGTTAAGCTATTTATATGGAATGGTGGAAGACTTAAGGGCAAGGGTGAGCTCGCTGGAGAGGAAGCTGGGCGTCTCGGAAGAGGACGATTACGAGATGAGCAACGAGGACATTGAAGCGGAGCTCGAGCGGGAGCTGGCCGCGATTCCCGGCACGACGGAAGAGAACCACGGCGATCAGACCAAAAGGGAGGATTAACGGGCATGTGTCAAGGCGATTCGTCGAGACCAACCATAAAAAGGAGTTGAACGGATGGATCAACCGCTTACGATCAAGATCGATGAAGTATCGTTTCAGCTGAAAGAGCCGCATCCGCTGGAGTGGCTGTCCGCCTGGGGAAAGGCGTTTGCGGTGTTTGACAAGCAGGACTCCGGCAACCTTTCGTTTGGCATGGAAAAGGACGGGGTCAGACGGTTCATCAAGTACGCCGGAGCGGCCACCACGGAATTTGAGGGCGAGCAGGCGGACGCCATCATGCGTTTGAAGCAAGCTGTTCAAATTTACGATGATTTGGATCACCCCGGCTTGGTGCGGCTGCTCAGCCATTTTGAAGCCGGACCCGGCTACGCCGCCGTATTCGAGTGGTTCGACGGGGAGTCGCTGCATCCCCACTGGGCATTTCCGCCCCCGGCCAAATACGAGGACCCGAGGTCTCCGTTCTATCGATACCGCAGGCTGCCGCTTGAGAAGCGGCTGGCGTCCTACAGGGCGATCCTGGACTTTCATGTCCACGCCGAGGAAAAGGGGTACATAGCGGTTGATTTTTATGATGGCAGCCTTCTTTACGATTTTGCCTCCCATACGACGAAAATCTGCGATATCGATCTGTATCAGAAGCGCCCCTTTTATAACCGGATGGGCAGGCTGTGGGGATCGTCCCGCTTTATGTCCCCTGAAGAGTTTGAATACGGTGCTGCGATTGACGGTGTGACCAATGTGTATAATATGGGGGCGACAGCCTTTTTCATCTTTGGCGGGGAGCTGGACCGTTCCTATGACAAATGGGATGCAGGCAGTTCCCTTTATGAAATGGCCCTTAAGGCGGTTAACGCCGATCGAGCCGGACGGTACGCTTCCGTGGCCGACTTCGCGTCTGCCTGGAATGAGATTCTCCATGCGGGAAACGGCGGCTGATGCCCGAGGCGAATTTCAAGATTTTTGCTTTTAGGCGCGGAATCCAGCGAGCGTATTTGGCTTAATGTTACAATGGTCATGTGAAACAAACCGGATGCCTTGCATGAACTTGATTTGAGGCACGCTGACGCCGCTTATATCACTTTACTGAAAGAAGGGTACATCTTGTCTTACGAATGGATTTTGTTTGATGCGGACGAAACGCTGTTCGATTTTAGAATGTCGGAAAGCCACGCGCTGAACCAGCTGCTCGCCAGCTGCAGTCTCGACGCGAACAATTCGGAAATTACAGGTTGCTACAAAAAGATTAATGAGGAGCTCTGGCGCGAATTTGAGCAGGGACGGATCAGCTCGGCGGAGCTGCGGGTCGAGCGGTTTCGCCGGTTCGGCCGCGAGCAGGGGCTGAGCGAGGACGCCGAGGAACTGAGCAGACGTTACCTGGGATCGCTCGCCGAAGGCGCGTTTATTTTGGCAGGCGCCCTGGATATCTGCCTCTATCTGAAGGAGCACGGTTACAAAATGGCCATCATCACGAACGGCATTAAAGAAGTGCAGTTCGGGCGGATCGGCCGCTCTGATTTAAAGGATTTTTTCGAGGCGGTCATCGTCTCCGAGGATACGGGATTCCAGAAGCCGCAGGCGGGGATTTTCGAGCATGCCTTCCGGGTAATTCAGGAGAACCGCAAAGATAAAATGCTGATGATCGGCGATTCCCTCACCTCCGACATCCAGGGAGGCAACAATATCGGAATCGATACGTGCTGGTATAATCCGAACCGGCTGCCCAACGAAACCGCCATCGTCCCAACCTATGAGATCCACGATCTGGCGGAAATTAAGGATATTTTGGAGAAAAAGGGCTGATTGGGCTTGTCGGCATCTGCCAATCACGAAAGCGCTTGAAAAATTAACAACAATTTGACTCGGCTGTAACGAATTTGTGACGATTTTGCTTCGGCTGTGCCTTACAATAAAGTTACATCACAGAGCCCTTTTGCAGCGTTTGAAAACAATCCCGCAGGGTAATGGTTGATATGGAAAAGAAATCATGATTCCATAAAGGAGATATTTTCAAATGAAAAAAAAGATGACCTTCTTAGCTTCCTTGATGATCGTTTTTCTGCTGGGTTTGGTTATGACTTCAACGAATGCAGTCGGGTCTGATAACGAATATAAGCCGGTTCCGCAAACCGAGGACACGGTGACGGCGATGCTGTCCACCATCGGGCAAAAGAACGGCCACCTCTACGTGACGGTGGATCCGATCGAATGGTATGAGGGAGCGGCAGCCGACAAGAAGTTTCTTGAACGGGAGCCCGATGCCGAAGAGCTGGGCGGTGCTCCTGACGGGTATTACATCGTCAACGACGATGAGACGTTAGAGACGTACGAAATCGCTCCGGACGCCGAAGTTCTGATGCAGCTGTATGATCATGACGGAACCTATGAAGGAATGAACATTCAGTGGAACGAACCGGTCAGCCTGACCAAGTTTTTGGCGATTTACCATAACGACAAGCTGATGGACATTCGCTCTTTCCCGTTTCATTTGACGGTGAAGGACGGCAAAGTGGTCAAACTGGTGCAGCAGTATATTCCATAAACCTCGTGTAAAACAAAATCCAGTGCCTCCCGCGGCACTGGATTTTTTGCTGTCAGATGCAGCTTGCAGAGACCCGGGTTCGGTCGCGGCAAAGCTCCCCGTTACAAATGCGTTCCGCCGCTTGCGTCCAGCAGCTGACCCGTGATCCAGCGGCTGTCGTCCGAAGCCAGGAAGGCGGCGATATCGGCAACATCTTCCGGCTGTCCCCACCGTTTGAAGATCGAGAAGCCCGCGCCGAACTCGCGGCCTTCAGGCGTCTGCAGCGTCTCGGCATTCATCTCGGTCTCCACGAATCCCGGCAGTATCGCATTGATCGTAATTCCACGGGGGCCAAGCTGCGTCGAGAGGTTCAGGGTCAACGAATTGATCGCCCCTTTCGACATGCTGTAGGCCGGGATCACAGGCAGGGAGATCCGCGTCGTCGCGGACGAGATGTTGATGATCCGACCGCCGTCCCGCAGCCGCGGCAGTGCTTGCTGAATGACAAAGAACGGGGCTTTGACGTTCACGCTCATCACCTCATCGAAGGCCTCCTCGGTCGTTGCCTCGATGGGAAGCGAAAGGCCGATGCCCGCATTGTTCACAAGGATATCCAGCCCGGGGTCGCCTGTTCGTTCCCGCAGGAGGCCGTCCAGGGCTTCATACATCCCGGGGATGCCATTAACGGATCTGAAGTCCGCCCCGAGCAGCAGCGCCGTTCCGCCCTGCTGCTCGATCTCGCGGGCGACCGCCTCGGCGGCGGAGCGGTTTTGGCCGTAATGGAGAACCACCAGCGCTCCCTCGGCGGCCAGGCGCAGTGAGATGGCGCGGCCAATGCCGCGGCTCGCTCCGGTAATCAGTGCCGTTTTTCCAGTCAATCTATTCATGCAGCTTCAACTCCTCATCGGTTTAACAGGCTATCTGCCTGCTTGAGTCATTTATAGCATGAGAGGGGTTTCGCAATGTTGCTCTCCTATTCGGGCATACGCACATCTCGTCCGATGCACACAAAAAGGCATCAGCCGGCTGTAAATTCCGGTTGATGCCTTTCGATTGGTGCACGATTAAAAGATGCCCATGCTCAGATACCGCTCTCCGGTATCCGGGGCAATGCACAGTACCCGTTTGCCGGGTCCCAGGCGCCGGGCTACCTGCAGCGCGGTCCACACGGAAGCGCCGGAGGAGGGGCCGACCAGGATGCCCTCTTCGGCGGCAAGCCTGCGCGCCGTCCGGATGGCGTCTTCGTCGCTGACCTGAAAAATTTCGTCATAGACGTCCACATTCAGAATCGACGGAATGAACCCGGGGCTGGTGCCCACCAGCTTATGCGGACCCGGCTGGCCGCCGGACAGCACGGGCGAGCCTTTCGGCTCGGCGACATAGATGCCGATGCCGGGGAGTCTCTCCTTCAGCATTTCGCCCGTGCCGGTAATGGTTCCGCCGGTGCCCGCCGTCGCGACGAAGGCGTCCAGCCGACCATCCATCTGCTGCAAAATTTCCAGCGCCGTCGTGCGGCGGTGGATATCCGGATTGGCGCGGTTCTCGAACTGCTGGGGAATAAAGCTGCCTTGGATTTCCCGGTGCAGCTCCTGAGCCCTGCGGATGGCACCGGGCATTCGCTCCGCTGCCGGCGTCAGCACCACTTCGGCCCCATAAGCCTTCAGCAGGTTGATCCGCTCCTTGGTCATGTTGTCGGGCATGACCATAATCGCCCGGTATCCTTTGGCCGCCGCATTCATGGCCAGCCCGATGCCCGTGTTGCCGCTCGTCGGTTCGATAATGGTCGAGCCCGGCTTCAGCAGTCCGTCCTGCTCCGCCTGTGCAATCAAGTTATATGCCGCACGGTCCTTGACGCTGCCGCTCGGGTTGAAGTATTCGAGCTTTACGTACACGTCGGCATCCTGTTCTCCCGCCAAACGGCGGAGCTTGACCGCCGGAGTGTCTCCGATGAGCTCGGTAATATTTTGCACAACTTTCGGTCCAGTCATGGGGTACATCTCCTTGTCAGTTCTTCAGCCGGTACACAGCTTCTAAGCTTTCCGTTCATTATAGAACTTCGGCAGGGAGATCACAACGCCAAAGGCGAGAGGGATATACCGGCGGGGGCGAACTTTAAGAGGCCGAGGCGGGTTTAAAGGGCGCTTTTGTCCCCGGCTTTGGCTGCGGACATTTTGGATATTTTCGCGGGCAGGACAAAAAACAGCAGCTGCATCCATACGAAAATCAGCAGGGCGATTCCTTCTTCCGCCAGCAAGTAAAAAGGGTACGGACCGAGAAAGTCCAGAATCGAAGCGGTCGGCGGCTTGTGCATCAGAAACATATAGTTGGAACCCAGCATCCAGTTGAAGGCACCTACTCCAAATGCCAGGACGTTCAGAAAAACCATCGTCCATCCGATGGATTTCCAGGTGGGCTGAAACTTTTCAACCCATGTCATGTACAGGGATGCGAGAATGATGAGCATATGCGCCGCGAAGAATTGGAAGAACCGGAAGTGAGGGTAGGCAAAAACCAGGCTTGGGGTGATGAGGGCCTGAAGAGCGCCGCCGATCCCGGCGAAGAACAGGATTTGATAGAGGAAGCGGCTGCGGACGGCCAACATGATTACCGAGAGCAGCAGCGTAATGCTGCACAGCTCGAGCGGCAGCGTGGACTTGATGTTCCAGTAGCCTTCTGTTATGTTCCATATGTCGAGTGCGATTTCGGAAGCGATCAGACAGGCGATGATCATATAACGGACCGTCTGCCTGGCCGGCATGCTGTCCTGAAGGCGGATTCTGCCCAGGAAAAGCAGGATGCAGGCGAGCACGAAGACCGTCAGCGCAGCAAGGTGCGGGCCGGAAAACATGACGAACGAATGGCTCATAAATTCATGCTCCTTTGCTACTGAGGATCGTAAAGCTGATGCATATCTCTTATCATATCCACTTTTTGGAATATCGCAAGATCTGAAGGAAGCCTTGCCCAATCGGGTATAGGAATGATAAGCGGATTTTATACTTGGAAAATTATTGTTGGTCAATACTAATGATGGAGTCGATGGCTATGGATGAGACGATAACCCCTGCCGAGCGGGTTCGGATCGGACTTTCCGGCTGGGGTGATCATGACGACATTTACGAAAAGGGAACCAAGACTGGGGAGCGACTGGGCAAGTACGGCAAAGTGTTCCCCATCGTGGAGATGGACAACTCCTTCTATGCGACACCATCGCCGGAGCGCATGGAGAAATGGGCTGTTCAAACGCCGGAGCCCTTCGGTTTTTTGGTGAAGGCCTACCAGGGAATGACCGGACATGCGCGGGGCAAAAGCCCTTATCCCGATTCCAGGACGATGTTCGAGTCTTTCCGGGAGTCGGCGGAGGTGCTGCGCCAGGCAGGCAAGTTAAGCGCCGTGCTGTTTCAGTATCCGCCGTGGTTTGACTGCGAGCGCAAGCATGTTGACATTTTGCGCCGGACCCGTGAATGGATGGACGGGTTCCCGCTGGCACTGGAGTTCCGCCATCAGAGCTGGTTTGCCGGCGAGATGAGGGAGAAGACGCTGGAGTTTATGCGGGAGGAAGGATGGATCCATACCGTTTGCGACGAGCCACAGGCCGGAGAAGGATCGGTGCCGCTCGTTCTGGAAGCAACCCGTGATGACGTATCGCTGGTGCGGCTGCATGGCCGCAACGCTGCGGGATGGCACTCCAGCGGGCAGCCCAATTGGCGGGAGGTCCGGTATTTGTACAGGTACAGCGACAAGGAGCTTGAGGAATGGAAGGAGCATATCGGGAAATTGCTGGAGAAGGCCCGGGAATGCTGGGTCATTTTCAACAACAATTCGGGCGGAGATGCGGCAGACAATGCAATTCAGCTGATGGACAAGCTCGGCATGAAGACCCCGGAGAAGCCGCCGGGCCAGCTATCGCTTTTTGGAGAAGGGGAGCTGTAAATATTGTCATATGAGCTGTAAATACTGTCATATGCGAGAATGGGATACAAGCTTAATCGATCTGTTTTTTAGATGATAACTATATTAAATGGTTATTTCAGGTATGGCTCCGATTTGTTTATAATAGAAAGTGAGCCGCTTACATTTTCGTGAAATGGCTTACATGCATTGATTGTTCAGATTTCCGTCCAATATATAGATTGATAAATGAAGCGGTTTATTCATTCTATATGACTATTAAAAAATCAAGGCGGAGGTATCACGTTAACGATGATAACCAATAAGAGAGACGAGCAAACGCAGGGGGCTTGGGAATCGTACTACGGGCCGAATCTGGGGTACGTCCAGGAACAGTACGAACGTTATGCAAATGATCCGGAATCGGTGGACGAAACATACCGTAAAGTGTTCCAGCTGTGGGGGGCGCCGCCGATGGCGTCTGCCGTGCTGGAGCCGGCTGCGGCACCGAAATCAGTCGCTTTGGACGGCAACCTGCTGAAGAAAGGCGTTGACGCAGGCAAGCTGGTGTGGAACATCCGCACTTATGGACACCTGGCGGCAGACATTGATCCGCTGGGCATTCTCCCCAAAGCCGACACCAGGGTGCTTGAGCCAGAGCAGTATGGGCTGAGCCAATCCGACCTGGAAGCATTTCCGGCTTCATTGATTTGGGACGGTGCTCCCGATAACGTGAGAACTGGCTGGGAAGCCATCCAGAAACTGCGTCAAACATATACAGGAACGATTGCTTACGAATTCAGTCACGTCCATGAAGTGGAGGAGCGCGTATGGCTTAACCGTCAGGTCGAGAACCATGCCGTGGCTCCTTTGAACGCAGAGCAGAAAAAGGCGCTGCTGGAAAGACTGGTGGAAGTGGATCAATTCGAGGAATTTCTTCACAAAACCTTTGTCGGGCAGAAGCGCTTCTCCATCGAAGGAACCGACACGATGGTTCCGATGCTGGATGAGTTTGTCCGCAACATGGTGGACGAAGGCGCGGAGCATGTTTTGATGGGCATGGCCCACAGGGGCCGTCTGAACGTGCTGGCCCACGTGCTCGGCAAGCCTTACGATAAAATTTTCGCGGAATTCCATCACTCCCCAAACAAGAAGATGTTCCCTTCGGAAGGATCGATGGGCATTAATTTCGGCTGGACCGGAGACGTGAAATACCATCTGGGCGCGAATCGCACGGTTGAGGGAGCGAGCGACGTCAAAGCGAAGATCACGCTCGCGAACAACCCGAGCCATCTGGAATACGTCAATCCGGTGGTCGAGGGTTTTGCCCGCGCGGCCCAAGAGGACCGCACCGAGCCGGGATATCCGCAGCAGGACGTGAACAAAGCTGCAACAGTGCTGATTCACGGGGACTCGGCATTCCCGGGCGAAGGCATCGTGGCCGAAACCTTGAACTTCAATAAGCTGCCGGGTTTCCAGAACGGCGGAACGATTCATATTATTGCGAACAACAACATCGGCTTTACGACGGAGAGCAAAGACTCCCGTTCGACGCACTACGCAAGCGACCTGGCGAAAGGTTATGAAATCCCGATCGTTCACGTGAATGCCGACGATCCCGAAGCCTGCATCAACGCGACGCGCCTGGCCAGTGAATACCGCAATAAGTTCAAGAAGGACTTCCTGATTGACTTGGTCGGCTACCGCCGCTATGGCCACAACGAAACGGACGATCCGGATACGACTCAGCCGCTGGTATACCAGAAGGTGAAGAGTCATCCGCGGGCCGCCGCCATTTATGCGGATGTTCTAATCAAGGAAGGCGTGATCAGCAAGGAGGAATCCGCGCAGGTCATCCAGCAGGTCCAGGAACGTCTGAAAGCGGCCTATGACCGGATCAAGGACAAGGAACAGGATCCTGCCAACTCGCACCACCAGACGCCGGCCGAGGAGCGGATCGCCAAGATCAAGACGGCCGTGCCGATCGGCAAGCTGCGCAAGATCAATAAGGATCTGCTGAGCCGTCCGGATGACTTCAATGTCTATCCTAAGCTGCAGCGTATTCTGGAGCGCCGGGAAACCGCTCTGAACGACGGGGAAAAGGTGGATTGGGGTCTTGCAGAGACGCTGGCATTTGCCTCGATCGTCGCGGACGGCAAGCCGATCCGTCTGACCGGTCAGGACGCCGAGCGGGCCACTTTCGCGCACCGGAACTTGGTGCTGCACGATACGAAGAACGGCTCGACCTACTGCCCGATTCATCATCTGCCGGAAGCCAAGGCTTCCTTTGCGATCTATAACAGCCCGCTGTCCGAAGCATCGGTGCTCGGATTCGAATACGGGTACAACGTGTACTCACCGGAAACCTTGGTCATTTGGGAAGGCCAATACGGTGACTTCTCCAACGTGGCACAAGTGATCACCGACCAGTTCATTTCGGCCGGCCGCTCCAAGTGGGGACAGAAATCGAGCCTTGTGATGCTCCTGCCTCACGGCTACGAAGGCGCCGGACCAGAGCACTCCAGTGCCCGTCTGGAACGCTTCCTGCAGCTCGGCGGGGAAGAGAACTTTACGGTGGCCAACGTTACAACAGCGGCTCAGTACTTCCATCTGCTGCGTCGTCAAGCGGCGCTAACGGAAAGCGATGATGCGCGTCCGCTGATCATGATGTCGCCGAAGAGCTTGATCCGTAATGCCCGCGTGGCATCCAGCGCGTCCGAATTCGCCCAAGGCTCCTTCAAGCCTGTGCTGGAGCAGCCTGGTCTGGGTGGACGTCCGGAGCGCGTGGAACGCATCGTTCTGTGCAGCGGCAAGATTGCCGTTGAACTGGAAGAAGCGCTGGAGAAGAGCGGCGAGGCGAACGAATGGCTGCACATCCTCCGCGTGGAGCAGCTGTATCCGTTCCCTGAGAAGGAAGTCGCCGGCATTCTGGCCCGCTTTACGAACGTGAAGGAAATTTTGTGGGTACAGGAAGAGCCTGAGAACATGGGAGCATGGCGCTACATCGAGTCCAAGCTCCGCAAAGTAGCGCCGAAGGATACGCCAGTGAACTACAACGGCCGTCCGGAACGCTCCAGTACGGCGAGCGGCTTCCAACAAGTGCACGCCTTTGAACAGCAGCAAATCGTAGCGGCAGCGTTGAATCAAAAATCCATTAAACATAACATCACTCTGGGGAGGTAGCGGCAGTGAGCGATATTACAGTACCGGCAATGGGAGAATCCATCACAGAAGGAACGATTTTTAAATGGCATGTGGAGGAAGGCCAGGCAGTCAGCCAAGGCGACGTCCTCCTCGAACTTGAAACGGATAAGGTCAATTTGGAAATCAGTGCCGAAGAAGACGGCGTGTTGGAGAAGATTCTGAGAAAAGACGGGGATACGGTTCAAATCGGTGAAGTGATCGGACGGCTCGGCACCGGCGGCGGTGCCAAACCGGCATCCGCACCGGCAGCGAAGGAAGAGGCGCCGCAGGCTCAGCAGCCTTCGGCACCGGCAGCAGCACCAGCCCAACCGGCAGCGCCGGCAGCAGCCGAGCCTGCACGTTCCGGCGAAGGCGAAGGTTACCTCGCCGCATCGCCAGCGGCACGCAAGCTGGCTCGCGAGCAGGGCATCGACCTGGATCAGGTATCGAGCCGTGATCCGAAAGGCCGCATCTATACGGACAACGTGAAGAACCATGCGGATGCACCGGCGGCGCCACAGGCTGCTGCACCGGCACCGCAGGCAGCCGCTCCCGCAGCGGTTTCCCAGCCGGGCAAACCGGCGGAACGCACGCGCATGTCCCGCCGCCGCGCGACGATCGCCAAACGTCTGGTGGAAGCGCAAAGAACGGCCGCCATGCTGACGACCTTCAACGAAGTGGACATGACGGCGATCATGGACATCCGCAAGCGCCGCAAGGATGCTTTCAAAGAGAAGCATGAGATTGGTCTCGGCTTCATGTCCTTCTTCACCAAAGCGGTAGTAGGTGCGCTGAAGAAGTTCCCTCACCTGAACGCGGAGATCGACGGGGAAGACATTATCGTGAAGAAATACTACGATATCGGTATCGCCGTTTCGGCCAAAGAAGGCCTCGTTGTTCCTGTCGTGCGTGATGCCGACCGCCTCAGCTTTGCCGAAATCGAAAGAGATATCGCCACGTTGGCCAGCAAGGCACGCAGCAATACGCTGGCGCTGTCCGAGCTCCAAGGCGGAACGTTCACGATCACGAACGGCGGAACTTTCGGTTCCCTGCTGTCCACGCCGATTCTGAACGCGCCGCAGGTCGGTATTCTGGGGATGCACAACATCCAGCTTCGTCCTGTCGCTATCGACGCCGAGCGGATGGAGAACCGCCCGATGATGTATATCGCCCTGTCCTATGACCACCGGATCGTAGATGGCGCTGAAGCCGTACGCTTCCTGGTGACGATCAAAGAGATGCTGGAAGATCCGGAATCTCTGCTGCTCGAAGGTTAATAACAGAATTTACCCAAATAGATACAACGAAACGGACTGCCTGCAGGCAGTCCGTTTTTTCGTGCGTGCTGGAAGGGATAAACGCCTGTCCATGACCCGCCGGTGGGAAAATAGGCTGAAGACGCAGGGGGACGAACACAAATAAAGCAGAAGCACCCCTCGGGTACCTCTGCCGTGATAGCAAATGCGCTTGCGGTATTCTTTTGGAAAAATTGTTCAGATTCACCCGAAGGCATGGTACTATCAAAATACGCGCCCCACGGTCTTCTATGTTAACAAGATAAGGGATGGATCGATGTATTGTTGAGGCGTTCCAGCTTGCGTATAATTTCCTTCTGCCACCGGGTGTCTTGCAGCTGCTTCGCCAGGTTTAAAAGGTCAAGATAATCGTCAACCCGCAAGGATGCGTATTTCTGATCAGGGGCTTTCACCATGGTCGTCGACTCCTTATGATATGTTAATGAATGATGACTTGAGAACATTGTATCACACATTCATTCTCAATGATAATCTTTCTCAATAATTTATTTGAAAAAATGGTGAATTCCATGTACAGGAGGAGACCTGCCGATGAACAAACCGCTGAAATGGCTGGAATGGGCCAAACAAATCCAGGCTGTGGCCCAGACAGGGCTGGCATACTCGCGGGACGTATACGACCTGGAACGCTTTGAGCAGCTTCGGGCACTGAGCGTAGAAATCATGCGGGAGTACACGAATGTCGAGACCGAACTGCTGACGGCGCTTTTTGCCGGGGAAGGAGGATATGCCACGCCGAAAGTGGATGTGCGCGGGGTGATTTTTCAGGGAGACCAAATTTTACTCGTCCGCGAAAAGGCCGAAGGGGAATGGTCGCTGCCGGGCGGCTGGGCGGATATCGGGCTGTCGCCTTCCGAAATTGCCGTAAAGGAGGTTCGGGAGGAGTCCGGTTTTGAGGTGACGCCAACCCGGCTGCTGGCCGTGCTCGACAACCTGAAGCATAATCCGCCGGGTCCGTATCACGTGTATAAAATATTCATCGCATGCGAAATCTCCGGCGGCGAAGCGGCTGAAGGGGTGGAGACGAGCGGCGTTCAGTTTTTTGCAGAGGACGACCTTCCTGTCCTATCGCAAATCCGTAATACGGATGAGCAGATCAGCCTGATGTTTGAACTGATGCGTCATCCGGAGAAGGCGCCGGTATGGGATTAAACATAGGATAAAGACAGGAAAGGATTACATATGCTGCAGACGTTTTTGACTACAGTGTACCAGGTGTTCCTTCCGATATCGCTGCCGGTGATCGGAGGGGCGCTGATCAAGCATTTTAAACCGATCGATACTAAGCCGATTTCTACGCTGTCCCTGTACCTGCTGAGTCCCGCGCTTATTTTTGAAACGTTGATCGGGGCCGACATCAGCTACGGTGAGATTACGGATACCGTTCTGTTCACGGTCCTCAACATGCTGCTGTTGTGGGGGATTGCCGTAGGGATTGGAAAGATTTGGTCTCTACCGGCTGCCGAGCGATCGGGCCTCACGCTAACGGCGCTGTTTACGAATTGCGTCAATTATGGCCTGCCGCTGGTGCTGTTGGCTTTTGGGCAAGCGGGATTGGATAAGGCTTCGGTGTACGTCATACTACAGATCATCATCGTTAATACGCTGGGCGTGTATTTTGCCGCACGGTCGCAGTTTTCGGTAAAGCAGGCGGCGCTGTCGATCTTTAAATTGCCGTCCATCTATGCGGCCGTGCTTGCCGTGATCTGCCGGACGTTGCATGTGGAGCTGCCGCAGGAGCTGAATCAAGGAATTTCGATGATTTCTGGCGCGTATTCCTCGGTGGCGCTGTTTATCTTGGGGGCGCAAATGGTAAGCGTAAGAAGCGGGAAGACGGCTTATACGGAAGCGATGAATAAAGCCTTTTACGCCGGACTGGCGCTACGTTTGGTCATTTCGCCGGTGGTATCCGCGCTGCTGCTGTACCTGCTTGGCATTCAAGGCGTGTTGTTCAACGTCATGCTGGTGCTCAGCTCCATGCCGGCCGCGGTGAATGCGGTCATTTTGGCCGAGCAGTTTGATGCGGCGCCTAAAGTCGTGACCCGGTGCATCTTGTGGACGACGCTTGCTTCCTTTGTGCTGCTGCCTTTGATGATCGGGTGGCTGGGGTGAGGGGGCAGGAAGTTGCCTTGGCTTTGGGCTACGGCCGCTTGCGGTATTTTAATATACAGCCGATCATAATAAGCATCAGTACAAGCGACAGCGTATTGGTGATCAGAAACGGAATGCCGACGCCGGCCAGCGCGATATGAACGGCATAGACCTCCATCAGACCGATGCCGGCCACAAGCGAGCCGAACGTTTTCAGGCTGAGATCCGCAACCGACTTGGTTCGAATGACTTGTATAATTTGCGGAATCCAGCCGAACGCCAGAATAAACCCGCCGATGAGCTGCATGACTGCATAAATCATGGCTAACGCCTCCCTTAATGAGGCTATTATATGCCCGGCGGGTCCGTGTCCGTGAATGGACCGGGACAGGTCTGGTACAATAAAGAACAGGATGAATGAAAGGATGACAACATGCTGACGATAACCGAATACGAAGCGGAGAAGGTCAAGGACCCGTTCCGCATTCTGCAGGGAACGCGCTATGAATTCAAGCTCGACATCGAGGTGCCTGATGACGATGAGCTTTTTACGGAGAACGGCCTATATGTCCGGGTTATTTACAAGGTCGACGAAGATCAATCCGCGATCGTGAAATACGAAATTTACGAGAAAACGACGGGGCAATACCTTGATTTTGACCTGGAAGAGGACGAAGTGGAGCTTCTCGAAAACTTCTGTCGGGACCATCTGGACGAAGTCGACGAATAACTTCGCGGACCGGCGTATCTTGGAGTAATCACGTCATCCGCTGCCGGGTACATTACATATAGAAACGAATCTGGGGAGTGATGAGGATGAAGCATACGGTACAAACGGTTCCCTATGGGTACGAGCCTCCGGTGCAGAAGCGCAAAGGTACGCTCATTTATTACGATACGTTTGAAGAGGTGGATGAAGCCGCTCTGAATGAAGCGGAGTCGCTTGCCGGCGTGCTGTCCTTTTCCAAACTGGTGCTGTATCCGCTGCATGAGGAGACGGTGCGGAGAATGACCAAGGAACCGGTCAGCACGTATTACAAACGGGAGAAACGACTGGAAGCCTGGAGGTCTGAAGGACACGGGAAGACGGTCATCGAGGACTGGGAGGGCCGCCGAAAAAAATACACGCCGGTGGAAGCCGCTCTTCGGCATCTGACGGAGAAATATCCTGCGCCGCATTTTCTGCTGATGTCGCCGGATATGGCGAATCTGTTTGCGAGCTACAGCTCCTTCGGGGAGTGGATCGTCAAGCTCCGGCTGCTGCTGACGGAGGAGCCCGAGGCGATTCATCCAAAACTTGCGCAGTACAGCCACCGCTGGGATACCGCCGCGGCGGCCATCTCGAAGCAGCGCTGACCTGATCAGCCGCGTCCGATCGATATGGCGAGCTTCGAATCGCTTCAAGGGGCAGATCCTCAAAAGCTGAATATCGAGATATAAGCGGCAGTGCGCTGGTGCATATGACTCCGTCGATTTGGGGGTGCTCCTGGCGGGCTGCCGTATTCTTTTCAGGTCATGATCAAGCGGCTTTAGTCGTAACCGCCCTCAGCCGCCGGCAAGGCTTGATAGGCCACTTTGCGCTCCACGATGGATTGGATGAAATTCCTTAATTTCAACAATGCAATGGCATCATCGGACAGTTCACAATTTCGGTCAGTCCACGAGAACGATTCTGTTTTGCCGTCGACGGTTATCGTCCACTCGTCTTCATTGCTTGGCGACTTGGAGCAATTTTGACTTTTAGCTAATTTCTTCGAGGCCATGATGCTTATTTCTCTCATTTTGCTGTAGATCCCGCGCATTTCATCTTGGGTAAACTTGAGATGAGCCGTTGCCGCACCTTTGCTTATTAAGTCTTTCGTTACGGTTCCTTGAAAAGTGTTTATTTCGTTTTTAGAGATATCGCCATAACCAAAACGGACAATGAAATTAAAATCATCCGGCATGGCTTCAGGCATACCGGCCTCCTGATCTGCAATCTCTGCTGGCGTTGCATGGTTGCCTTTGTCTAAATCAGACTCAAGAGAGCATCCCGCTAGGAACGTCAAAGCGATAAGCAAAAATAAAAACCCTCTTTTCATTGCACTCCATCCCTCCCAACTTACCTATTATGACGAGAACCGGTCGGGATGAGTTGCATCCATTTTCCTGCTTAAGCTGCAAACCATCGCCTGTGCCCATCTATTTTGCCAAGAGGAGGTTCACTCACAGCACAAGTAAAATCCTCTCCTCACGGTTGCTCATTCCCGGAAACCCCGGTAAACTTATAATTGGACTGAATAAAGTTACTTTCGTTGTCATAACGTTTCTTTTCGTTTCTTTTCCATAAAGGCCGAAGGGTTGAGTTAAGAAACGTGGCGAAGCCTTATAGCATGCTTGGGCCGCCACTGAATTTGTATCGTTAGGAGTTCTTATTTATGAGTGTGGAGACCCCTTCTTTGGAACGGGCACAGGAAATGCTGCAAAAATATTACGGCTACCCGGACTTTCGGGAAGGCCAGAAACATATCGTATCCAGCCTCCTACAGCATCAGGACACGCTGGGCATCATGCCGACGGGCGGAGGCAAGTCGATCTGCTATCAGATTCCGGCGCTTTTGCTGCCGGGTCTGACCTTGGTCGTATCGCCGCTGATCTCCTTGATGAAGGATCAGGTCGACGCGCTGACAGCGATGGGCATCGCTGCCGCGTACATCAACAGCACGCTGACCGGCAAGGAAGTGAACGAGCGGATCCGCGCGGCCAAGCGGGGGGAGCTGAAGCTCCTGTATGTGGCGCCGGAGCGGCTTGAGCTCGATTGGTTCCGCGACGAAATGGCTTTGCTGGAAATTTCCTGCGTGGCCGTCGACGAAGCCCACTGCGTGTCGCAGTGGGGGCATGACTTCCGGACGAGCTACCTGTCGGTAGCTCCGTTCGTGGAAGGGCTGCCTGAGCGGCCCATCCTGGCTGCTTTTACCGCGACGGCCACCCCGGAAGTGACCAAGGACATGGTCCGCCTGCTGCGCCTGCGGGAACCGGAGGTGTTCGTCACGGGACTTGGCCGGGACAATCTGGCCATGTCGGTGCTGCGCGGGGAGAACAAACGCGATTTTGTCATGACCTATGCCGAGGCGCACAACAGCCAGCCGGGGATCATATACGCGGCGACGCGCAAAGACGTGGACGATTTGTACCAGCGTCTGAGCAGCGTGGGCTTAGCCGCAGGCCGCTATCACGCAGGGATGAGCGATGAGGAGCGCGCAGCCAGTCAGGAGGCTTTTTTGTATGACGACATCCGGGTGATGGTCGCAACCAACGCATTCGGGATGGGCATCGACAAGTCCAACGTCCGGTACGTCATTCACTACAACATGCCGAAAAATATGGAGGCTTACGTCCAGGAGGCCGGACGCGCCGGCCGGGACGGTGAGCCGAGCCAGTGCATTCTGCTGTTCAGCCCGCAGGATATTATCACGCAGAAGTTTCTGATCGAACAGAATCCGCAGGAAACCGACCGCAAATCGAACGATTACCGTAAGCTGCAGCAGATGGTCGACTACTGCTACACGACCCGCTGCCTGCGCAGCGCGATGCTGGACTATTTCGGCGAGTCCCATGAGGACAAGCCGTGCGGCATCTGCAGTTCCTGCACGGATGAGCGCGAGCTGATCGATATGACAGTGGATGCGCAGAAAATTTTCTCCTGCATCCACCGGATGCGCGAGCGCTTCGGCGTATCGCTGGTAGCGGCGGTGCTGAAGGGATCGCGGAACAAAAAAGTGCTGCAGTACGGCTTTGACAGCTTGTCGACCTACGGGACGATGGCGACCCGGACAGAGAAGGAAATTTCCGAAATCATCAACGTGCTCGCTTCGGAAGGGTACCTGGCGCTCTCGGAAGGCCAGTACCCCGTGCTGCGGCTGCAGCCGCTGGCGGCCGAGGTGCTGAAGGGCCAGCGGCAGGTGCTTCAGCGCACCGCCCGTCCGGCGGCACCAACGGCCAGCCGAAGCTCCCGCAGCCGCGACGGATCGCCGTCAGCGGTCAACGAGACCGTGTTCGAGCAGCTGCGCCTGATCCGGCGCGAGCTCGCGGGCAAGGAGCATGTGCCGTCGTATATTATTTTCAATGATGCGACGCTGCGCGAGATGAGTGTGGTATGTCCGCAGACCGAAGATGAAATGCTGAATATTAAAGGCGTCGGCGAGGTCAAGTACCGGAAATACGGCAGACCGTTTCTTGATTTTTTCCAAAACCAGAGCGATGATGCCTACGCCGGCGGATATGATGAATAAGAAGAAGGTCGTGAACCAATGAAAGTCCTGTTATCCACCCTGAATGCGAAATATATCCATACCTGCCTGGCGATCCGCCTGCTCAAGGCATACAGCGAGCATGCATTTGATATCGAGCTGGCCGAGTATACGATTAAAGACCCGGTCATGAACATCGTATCCGACCTGTTTCAGCGGAAGCCCGACGTCATCGGATTCTCCTGCTATATTTGGAATATCGAAGAGACGCTGAAAGTGATCGAGATCGTGAAGAAGGTGATGCCGGAAGTCACGATCGTGCTCGGCGGCCCGGAAGTGTCCTATGACACCCAGTACTGGATGGAGCGGATGCCGGCGGTCGATTTCATCGTCATGGGCGACGGCGAGGAAACCTTTCACCATCTGCTGCAGGTGATCGAAGGGGACCGCAAGTTTCATTTTGTCTATGGCGTTGCTTACCGGAAGGGCGACGAAGTCATCATTAATCCGCCGAGGCCGAAAAGCGACCTCAATACGCTGCCCACGCCGCACCGTTTTCCCGAGGATATCCCGAATTTGGGGAAAAGAATCGTTTACTTCGAGACGAGCCGCGGCTGTCCGTTCCAGTGCCAGTTCTGCCTGTCCAGCATCGAGAACGGCGTCCGGTATTACGACATCGAGCGGGTGAAGTCCGATATTACGTATTTGATCGACCACGGCGCGAAGATCATCAAGTTTCTGGACCGCACGTTTAACATCAACCACCAGTATGCGCTGGAGATGTTTGATTTTCTGATTAAAAATAACCGCGGCTGCGTGTTCCAGTTCGAAATTACGGCGGACATTATGCGCCCCGAAGTGCTGCAGTTTCTCGCCGACAACGCCCCGCCGGGGATTTTTCGGTTCGAGATCGGCGTGCAGTCGACGAACGATCCGACCAACGTCATCGTGAAACGGCGGCAAAATTTCGAGAAGCTGTCCCGGACCGTCAACATCATCAAGAACAGCGGCCGGATCGCCCAGCACCTGGACTTGATTGCTGGTCTGCCCGAAGAGGATTACGGGACGTTCCGCAAGACATTTAACGACGTGTTCGCCCTGGGGCCGGAAGAACTGCAGCTCGGTTTTCTGAAAATGCTGCGGGGCACCGGGCTGCGCCGCGATGCCGAGAAGCACGATTACACATACATGGACCAGGCGCCTTACGAAATTCTCGGCAGCCATAAGCTGCCTTTTGCCGACATCGTCCGGCTTAAGCGGCTGGAGGATGTGCTGGAGAAATACTGGAACGCGCACCGGATGGACCATACGCTGAACTATCTTATGACCCATGAATTTCCGTCACCGTTCGACTTCTTCCAGGAGTTCGGCGATTACTGGGAAGAGCAGGGCTGGCAGAAGATCGGCCATCAGCTCGAAGACCTGTTCACGCGCCTGGCCTCCTTCCTGAAGCAGCGGGAGACGAAGCGCATGGACGTGATTCTGGGCCTGATGAAGCTGGATTACTTCCTTAACCATAAGTACAAGCCGCGTAAAATATGGTGGGAGCAGCCGCTCGCCAAGGACGATTGGAGCAGCTTGATGCGAAAGATCGTGGAGCATCCGGAGCTTGTTTCGGGGGATTTTGCCTCCCTGGGCTTGACCGAACGGGAACTGCAAAAGCATACGGTGCTCGAAGTGCTGCCGTTTGCGCTGGATGAGCTGTTGGCCGGCAAAGGTGACGTAGCGAATGCTTCCGGAGGCACCGTGCTGATCGTGTTGTATCAGCAGGACGAGAGCCAACTGCCGGCGTTCTACACGATGAGGCTCCAGCCGGCGGAGTCGCTGTAGCTACGCGTTAAGATGGGTTGATCCGAGTGATGCTAAAATGAGAAAAAGCCGCTGCACGATATTCACATCGTGCAGCGGCTTTTCTTATTGTGAGCCGTTTGTTGCGGGTAGTTCTTCGAATTAACGGGAGGGCACTACATATGCCGCTCCAGCCAATCGAGCAGCTCGGTCATGACCTCGTCCCGGTTCATCTCGTTCAGCATTTCGTGGCGTCCGTTCGGATATAGCCTACATTCGACATCCTTGATGCCGATGCTGCGATAGATGTCCTCCAGCCGCCGGACGCCTTTACCTTGATCCCCGACGGGATCGAGCTCCCCGCTGAAGAGATAGACCGGCTTATCCCGGGGAATGCCGTCATAGCTGCCTGGCCTCTGGATATCCTGCAGCAGGCTGAAAAAATCATAGAAGAACGCAGTCGTGCAAATGGCCCCGCAGTACGGATCTTCAATGTATTTATCGACTTCCTTCGGATCTCGGGAGAGCCAGTCAAACCGCGTCCGGGTCGGAGCAAAGCTGCGGTTGTAGCTGCCGAAGACCATCGCGTTCAGCAGGATGCTGCGGTGCGACTCCCCCTGGAGTGCGCCCTGCAGCCTGGCGACGGCTTTGCCGGCGTTCAGCATGCTCCGCGGTCCGTTCGTGCCGGACAGAATAAAACCCGTATACCGCCCGCCGTCTGTCTCCATCACCCGCTGCACGAGGAACGACCCCATGCTGTGCCCCATCAAAAAATGGGGAACGTTCGGGTGATGATCACTAATGAACCTGCCGAGCTGCTGAATGTCTTGGAGCATATGCTGGAAGCCGTCTTTGCCGCTATGGCCGAGCCGCTCCGTGGAGCCGGCGGTCAGGCCGTGACCGCGCTGGTCGTGGGCGTATACGGCATAGCGAAAACGCGTCAGCAGCGAGGCAAGCCGTCTGTAACGTTCGGCCGTCTCGCACATGCCATGGGTGATCTGGACGACGGTTTTCACTCCAGCAGGCTCATCGGGAAGCCAGGCATAGACATGGATCTGCGTGCCTTGCGGATCCGTCATCGTAAACGTATGTTCCCGCAATGGAGGTCACTCCTTCATTCTTTCGTGAACGACAGATAACTCAGAAGAAATGCCCCGTGCCTTTCAGGCTTAAGGCAGGTACGAACGGAGAACGGTAGCATTCCCTTTGAGTTCGTATTGACCGAGGTTAGCCGGAAGCAGGAAGCACTGGCCGGCTTTGTAGTCCTGCGAGCCGCCGTCCCAGACGATGGAGCCGCTGCCGTCGCATACTACCAGAATGGTGAAGCTGTCCGGCGTAGTGGAGAGGTTCCAGGAACCGTCCACGATTCCCTTTTCCACAATGAAATAAGGGGACTTCGCCAACTGCAGCCATTCGCCCGCAGCGCTACCAGCGGTCTTCATCGTCGTGGCGCCGGATCCTTCGTACGAGATGACGTTCAGCGAATCCTCGATGTGCAGCTCGCGCGGTTTGCCGTCCAAACCTGGGCGGTTGTAGTCGTAGAGACGGTAGGTCGTGTCGGAGTTCTGCTGAATTTCAGCCACGACTACACCGGCGCACAGCGCATGCACCGTGCCGGCAGGGATATAGAACGTGTCTCCGGCTTCAACGGAAACTTCCTGTAAGCTGTCCAAGACGGTTCCGTTCTCGAGCGCTTCCTTCATCGCCTCGCGCGTAACGCCTTCCTTGAGACCATATATGATTTTGGCATCCGGCTTGGCATCCAGCACGTACCACATTTCCGTCTTGCCAAGCTCGCCTTTCGGCAGCCCTTCATAATCGTCGGTCGGATGGACCTGAACCGACAGGTCGTCATTGCAGTCCAGCAGCTTGATCAGCAGCGGAAAGCGGCCGTTTTTCTCGGAAAATCCTTTGGCGCCGAACCATTCCTTGCCGAATTGTTCGCGGACCTGGTCCAGGCCTTGGCCTTTCAGCTCGCCGTTGATTACGGAAGTCGTGCCGTTCGGGTGATCGGCGATCATCCAGCCTTCGCCGATATGACCTTCCGGAATCTGCAGCCCAAACTGCTCTAGCGCCCGGCCTCCCCATACGCGTTCTTTAAACTCTGGTTGAAATAATAATGGATAAGGTTGTGTCATGTCTTCATCGTTCCTTTCTTGGGTTCGTGTGATCGGTTGGGATAAACCGCTACTATGTAAAACAATATCTTGGGCCCGGCCGGGCCGCTTCAGACCGGAATCAATCCGGATGAAAAGGGCGGCCGGGCCCCGGGCACAACGGTTTTAAATGGTTCGGCATGCCGCGGCGCCAGGTGAGGCGGGGTTCGCGGCATGAGCTGCATAAGCAGCGGTGCGCGTTATTTTTTCTCCAGGGCAATGACATAAGGGGCATCCGCGCGCTGCAGCTGCCTGTATATGACGGCCTGGGCCAGCGACTGCGGCAGGGCGGAGGCCCAGGCGGTCACCGCCTGAGCCTCCTGATCGCCGCCGGCATGCCCGGGATACAGCACGGCGGTCATAATGCCCCGCCGTCTGAGCAGGGACAAGCCGGCTTCGAGCGCCTCAATCGTGCTGTCCGGCGTGGTGATGATGGCTTTATCAGCCTCCTCGGCAGGCAGGTAGCCGAGGTTGAACATCACCGCCCCGACCCGGCCGTGCACGCCTTCCGGCAGCGCCTCACGCATCGCGGCATGGCTCTGGAGGTAGAGCGTTACCGGAGCGATCTGCTCCGGTGCTTCCTGCGCCAGCCTCTGCCGGGTCAGGAACACGGCCTGCTCCTGAACGTCAAAGCCGTAGACATGCCCCTTAGGCCCGGCCGCCTTGGCCAAAAAGAGCGTATCGGCCCCCGTGCCGATCGTGGCATCCACGGCGATATCCCCGGGAGCGAGGCGCTCGGCGATTTGTTTGTGGGCAAAGCTCAGAACGGAAAGAAACCCCATGCTATCCTTTCCTCCAATACTTACCCTGCCAGCTGTCCCGTGCCTCGAGCTCGGCGTCGATGCCGTTTAGCACTTCCCATTTCTCCTGAGACCACATTGGGCCGATCAGCAGCTTCCGCGGGGCGTCGCCCGTCAGGCGGTGAACGATCATTTCGGGCGGCAGAAACTCCAGCGTATCCGCGACCAGTTTAATATATTCATCCTGTTCCAGGAAGCGGAGCAGATCCGCTTCGTACTGCCTGACCATCGGTGTACCCTTCATCAAGTGAAGCAGATGGATTTTGATGCCTTGAACGTCCATGTTCGCCACGGCGCGTCCGGTCTCCAGCATCATTTCGTGGGTTTCCTGCGGCAGGCCGTAAATGATATGCGCGCATACCCGGATGCCATGCCTCCGCAGTTTCTCCACGGCGTCGATGAAGCATTGGGTGTCATGCGCGCGATTAATCAGGTCGGATGTTTCGTGATGAATGGTCTGCAGTCCCATTTCGACCCATAGATAGGTCCGCTCGTTCAGCTCGGCCAAATACTCGATCACATCGTCCGGCAGGCAGTCCGGCCGCGTGGCGATGGACAAGCCGACAACGCCTGGCTGTTCCAAAATGACTTCGTAGTACTCGCGAAGCACATCGACGGGTGCGTACGTGTTGGTATAGGCCTGGAAATAACCGATATATCGGGCGTGGGGCCACTTCTCATGCTGTTTGTCCCGGATGCTGTTAAACTGGGTGATCAGATCGTCGCGCCGGCTGCCGGCAAAGTCACCCGATCCCCGGGCGCTGCAGAACGTGCAGCCGCCCCTGGCGATCGAACCGTCGCGGTTCGGGCAGGTGAATCCGGCATCCAGCATGACTTTGAACACTTTATCGTTAAACTGTTCCCGCATCTCGTAATTCCACGTATGGAATCTTTTATCGCCCCACAGCAGGGGAGAAGAAAGGGCTCGGCTGTTCATGATGGTACTCCTTTATTGTGCATTGCGGCCTGCAAAAAAAATGCGCAGGGAAAGTGAAACTTTACGCTTGCTCTATTGTAACAAAAATCCGGCCTAAAGGGTATGAGGCGGCCCGGGGGAAACGCTGGGCTTTTTGGGCTTTTCCCACCTCGGGTATTTTATATAGAGGATCTCCATGAATCGGGGCGAAATACCAGGGATATATCTGGTTCATGGACTGCAAAAAAATGTTTCGAAAACAGCGCTGCTATGCCGCTAAACAGGCGAATATTCCATTGATAAAACTTACATGAAGTGTTATATTTTAATTAGCGTCAGCACCCTGATTTCGGGGTAAACATCTTATAGAATTCATAAAAGCGTGACGTCATGGCCAACCTATTAACCGTGAGGTGATAATGATGAATTCTTCAACTGCAGAGACTCGAGGTAAAGGCAAGATTGCTGTAGAGCTGACTCCTGATGAGGCGCTTGCCCTGACAGGCGTGGAGTTTAACGGCAATCCGGAGGTAAAAGCGGCAGCACGCCGCAAAATTCGCAATGCTTTCGAAAAGACATTTGATTTTCAGCATCAAGATGCGGTAGACTATCAACAATGAAACCGTTGGACCCCAATTCCAAATAGATAATGGAAAAGAATTCCGAATTCCTCGTGTGCGCATGAGAGAGAACGGGATTCTTTTTCTTTTTTAGGGGTCAAGCCACATCCGTTAGTGAGCCGGCCATGCTTTGCCTCTTTACATTTCGTCTTAAGTTCGGCACAATATTTCAGTAGCCGCAAGTGTCGCGGCAGGACGGAAGTATAACTAGCGGAGGTATGAGATGCGTTTACGCGGAAGAAAAGGAATCCGGGAAAGTCTGGAGGAGCAGCAGGGCTTCGTCATTCTGGACCCCCGGTCGTATAAAGGAAAATGGTCATCGCTGTTTGGCAACGACCGTCCGATCTACGTGGAGTTTGGCATGGGCAAGGGACAGTTTATCAGCCAGATGAGCTTTCGCAACCCGGACATTAATTTTATAGGTATCGATATGTATGATGAACTGATTCGCCGGGGAAGCGAGAAAGCACAGCTCGCCTGGGCCGAGCGGGAGGTCGAATATCCGCCGAATCTGCGGCTGGCGCTGGCCAATGTCGAATATGCGGAGGAAGTGTTTGCACCGGGAGAAATCGAGCGGATTTTCCTGAATTTCAGCGATCCGTGGCCGAAGGCCAGACATGCCCGCCGCCGTTTGACACATCCTCGTTTCCTCGACAAATACTGTGGTCTGCTCAACGATAACGGCGAAATTCATCTGAAGACCGACTCGCAGACGCTGTTTGAATTCTCGCTGAATTCCTTCGCCGATTACGGCCTGCAGATGACGAATATCTCGTTGAATCTGCACCGCGAGGGACCAAACGAAGAGCATGTCATGACCGAGTACGAGACCAAGTTTGTAGGTCAGGGCATCAACATTCACCGCTGCGAGGCGATTGTGGGCAAGGAAGCGCTGAGCCGGTATCAGAAGCAGCGTCTCGACAAATACGGACTGCAGCCGGACAAGCCGGGGCAGCCGAACGAGGTTCGCAGCGAACAGCCATAAATACGAAATAAGGTGCCTTCCCTCAGGAAGGCACCTTATTTGATTCCAGCATATCGATGATGCTCTGGGCGCTCTGCATCGGCCGGTAGCGGTCAATGCTCTTTAGCTGCTCTTCGCGCCGCTGCTGGATCGAATCGTATTCGTGAATTAATTTGTTCATCCACTTTGTAATGACGTCCAGGGAGGATATCGGCTCTCCAAGCCCTTGGGCCGTGAAATACTGGCAGTTCTCTTCTTCCTGTCCGGGAAGCGGGTGGTGGAAGAGCATCGGAATGCCCTTGGCCAGACCTTCCGAACAGGTCATGCCGCCAGGCTTCGTCATGAGCAGATCGGAGACCTCCATCAGCTTATCAACCTCGGGCGTAAACCCGATCAGCCGGATGTTCGGATGGTTGTAACTTGGATCCTGCTCGAGCTTGCGGAGGACCTTCTCGTTGTTGCCGAGGCAGAACACGATTTGAATCTGGTCCCTCCAGCGGGTCAGGTAATTGTTGATGACTTCGTCATTCATAATGCCCCAGCCGCCGCCCATGACCATAACCGTGGGCATATTCTTCAGTCCGAACTTCTCCCGGATCTCCTCCTTGACCGGATGCTCCCAGAAGTTCGGATGAACCGGAATGCCGGTGACCTCGATTTTGGATCCGGCGACTCCCTGCTCCAACATCTTGGATTTCACTTCCTGGGTGGAGACCAGGTAGCGGTCCACTTCCGGGCTGATCCAGGTGCCGTGGGCATCGTAATCCGTGATGACCGTGCACAGCGGGATGCTGGAGCCGAGCCTTTTCAAACGGGAAATGACCGCGCTCGGAATCGGATGCGTGCAGACGACGATGTCGGGCCGAAGCTGATTGACGATATTTTTGGTATGTGTATAAAAAATGCGGTGAAGCGCTAATGTCGTAAACCGGTTCAGTGACTTTTTATACTGGTGCCTGTACATCATTCCCACGAGCCGTGGCTGCGAAAGAACGGTTTTCTTGTAGGCGGTAATAATGAGCGGCGCAACCTTGGGATTCAGGAAGCTTCCGAGCTCAAGCACTTTGGTTTGCACACTCGGCGACAGCTTGCGTAGACTGCTTGAGAGTGCGTATGCAGCTCGAGTATGTCCCGCGCCGAAGCCTTCAGATAATAACAATACTCTTTTTTTCATCACTCTCAATTCACCTGTTCCTGCATGTTTTTCCTTATACCCACCATATCGACTTTAGGGCCACAATGCAACTGTTGCTGTAGCTACAGAAGTACCAATTACGGCTCCCGCAAGCACATCGGATGGGTAATGAAGTCCCAAATACATCCGGGAAAATCCGACCAAGATACTTAAAGCCAAAAAAAGCGCGGTCCACTCAGGATGCCCGATCATCATAGGAACTGCCAAGGAAAATGCTGCCGTCGTATGTCCGGACGGAAACGAATGATCCACCAGCGGTTTGCGAAAGGTTCGAGTTCCCGGCAGGGCAAGATGCGGCCTGACCCGGGGATATATCTTTTTGGCTGCCGCCACCGGAATGTGGCTGACGGCCAAAGCGACGGCGGCCTGGGCACCTTGGGTGCTCCATGACGGCGGGGCAAGGCCCCAGCACAGGAGGCAGGCACAGATCGTAAACGTAGCCCCTCCAAGATGCGTTAAATAATACAGCCAAAAATTGAAAAAACGATTATGAAGACGTCCGTTGATCCATTGGAAAAGACGCCGGTCCCATAATTGGAGTTTCTTGAACAAACGTCTCATTCCATACCTCCGTGTAAGCAAATCTTCTATAAAATAATGGCAGATCGTGGACAACTCATGCGATGTTTTTCTAAATTTTATCATATTTCCGAAGGGATCAGAAACTATAACTTCGTAAGTCCCCTTCTTATATATATAACCCCATTCCGGGTCGTTATTTGACACCGGCTGAAAACTTTGTCGGGAATCGGCCGATCTTGTCCAAAGGTCCTTTATCGCGACAAAAATAGGGCCAGACAAGGAATTGGCCAATTTTGACTTCACCCGGAGGAACCTTTACAATGATTCAAACGGATGCAATCCGGTTATTAAGAATTGATGTTCGAAGTATAACTTTTCTTGGCTTTATCTCGTTTATTTATAAAGTATGCCGATAATGATGAAATCTGATGATTAAAAAAAGGGGGGGACCTGAGAAATAAAAACACGGAAAACAGATGAAAATAAGAACTATCAGTCATGAATAAAAGGCCGGAAGGGTCTGAACAGTCAAGAAACCGCCTCATTCCCGTTTTTTTAGACGATTACGAGGTTTTACGGTTTTGACAAACGACTGAAAAGTGTGGAAAATCGATAGGGTCATCCGAAGCGTTAACAAAACGGAAAAGTATGTAAAAGGTCAAAAGGGTCATAAAGAAATTAGAGAAGGTCAAACGGCTTTACCGTAATCTACAGAGAGAAAGTTGATTATGAGGGGTAAAAAAGGGGGTTCTGAGAGTCATGTTAGACGCCATTTTTATCGCGCTCCAGGTTTTGCTGGCCGCGATCGGTGTGTATCAGTTTGTATTTTCCATTTTGGGACTATACAGGAAAAAGCGAAAACAGCATTTTGAACCGACCAAGTCCTTCGCTGTGCTCGTTGCAGCGCACAATGAAGAGCAGGTCGTCGGGGCTCTGATGGAGAACTTGAAGCAGCTGAATTATCCGAAGGAGCTGTACGACGTGTTTGTCATTTGTGACAACTGCACGGACGGTACGGCACGAATCGTGCGTGAGCATGGCATGAACGCCTGCGTGCGTACAAACAACAACCTTCGCGGTAAAGGCTATGCTATCGAGTGGATGCTGAAGGAATTGTGGGCAATGCCCCGCCAATATGATGCGGTCGTCATGTTTGACGCCGACAACCTGGCAGATACGAATTTCTTGAGAGAAATGAATGACGACCTGTGCTCCGGTGCACGCGTCATTCAAGGATACATCGACACCAAGAATCCGGAGGATTCCTGGATTACGGCCGCTTACGGAATTTCGTATTGGTACATCAACCGTTTATGGCAGCTGTCGCGCCATAACATGAACATGGCCAACTTCCTCGGTGGTACCGGGATGTGCTTTGAGACCAACCTGTTGAAGGAAATGGGCTGGGGAGCCACCAGCTTGGTCGAAGACCTTGAGTTTACGATGCGCAGCGTCAAGCGCGGCGTCTATCCGAAATTCAACTATGACGCCAAAGTGTTCGACGAGAAGCCGCTGACATTCAAGGCTTCGGCAAGACAGCGCCTGCGCTGGATGCAAGGACACTTTACGGTGGCGCGCCGCTACTTCTTCCCGCTGATTTGGCAAAGCATCAAGGAACGCAGCATCGTCAAGCTGGACTTGGCGCTGTACGGAGCGAACGTATACATCGTTCTCTTGACGTTCTTATTGACGGCCACCATCTGGGCAGACAATACGTTCTTCGATGGTCCGAACATCGCCAACCTCTACGGCTACCTGCCGTTGTGGCTGAGCTTTGTGGCGATCGGCGCCAACGTCTTTACGTTCCTGGCAGCGATGATTTTGGAGAAGGTCACATTCAAGAAGGTTTACTTGTACCTGGTGCTCTTCCCGATCTATCTGATCTCTTGGTATCCCATCACGTTCTATGCGTTCTTTACGCAGAACAACAAGCAGTGGAGCCATACCCAGCATACCCGTGTGGTAAGACTGGAAGAGGTTCAGAGCAAGCAGGGATAAAGGGTTGGAACCGGGTTGACATTGTCCGGGCCGTGTGTTAAATTATTTGAGTGCTTTAAATATGAAATGGATTCAAAGCAGAAGCTCCAGCTTCTCACCTGACCGACGAAGGTTGGCGGGTCATTGATCCAATGATTTGTGAATGTGATATTTCATGAAGAGTTGATCATAGGGATGCTGGTTGATGATACCGGCATCCCTTTTAATTTTGCTTCTGCACACAGAAATACCGATTAGATCTGGAGGTGGACGGTTATCAGTAAGGAACATATGATCAATGAGGAGATCCGGGCGAAGGAAGTTCGCTTGGTAGGCGCTGAAGGCGAGCAGATTGGCATCAAGCCCCTTCGAGAAGCTCTGCAGATGGCAGCGGATTTGAATCTGGATTTGGTGAACGTGGCGCCGCAGGCGAAGCCGCCGGTGTGCCGCATCATGGACTACGGCAAGTTCCGCTACGAGCAGCAGAAGAAAGAGAAGGAAGCCCGGAAGAATCAGAAAATCGTTGATATTAAAGAAGTATGGTTCCGAGCAAACATTGATGAGCACGACTACCAGACTAAGCTCCGCAATGTCGTCAAGTTCCTGAAGGAAGGCGACAAGGTCAAATGCTCCGTTCGTTTCCGCGGACGCGAAATCGCGCATGCGAGCATCGGCCAGAAGATTCTGGAGCGTGTAAGGGAAGAAGTTGCCGAGCACTCCAGCGTGGAGCGTCAGCCGAAGCTGGAAGGCCGCAGCATGATTATGATTTTGGCTCCTAAAGCCCAATGATCCTGAGGAGGAAGTACAATGCCTAAAATGAAAACACACAGCAGCCTTAAAGGCCGCTTCAAAATTACCGGTTCCGGTAAAGTGACTCGCTACAAAGCTTACAGAAACCATTTGCTTTCCCACAAGTCCAAGCGCGCTAAACGCGTACTGGCAGGCAACCCAGAAATGGCGCCGGGGGACGTAAGACGCTTGAAGCAAGGCTTGGCGAACTTGAAATAGTTAATCACACATTTTTGGGAGGTTTATATTATGGCAAGAGTAAAGGGCGGATTCGTTGTTCGTCGTAGACATAAAAAAGTATTGAAACTTGCAAAAGGTTACTTCGGTTCCAAACACCGCATTTTTAAAACAGCTAACGAGCAGGTTATGAAATCCCTCGTATACGCATACCGTGACCGTCGTCAGACGAAACGGAACTTCCGCAGACTGTGGATCGTGCGTATCAACGCTGCAGCCCGCATGAACGGACTGTCCTACAACAAACTGATGCATGGTCTGAAATTGGCTGGCGTCGACATCAACCGCAAAATGCTGGCTGATCTGGCTGTCAACGACATCAACGCGTTCAACTCGATCGCATCGGTTGCCAAAGAGAAAGTCAACGCATAATTCGCTTATAACGAATATTAAAACCGCCCTAACCGGCGGTTTTTTTAAGATATAAGAATGAATAAGCACCGGAGTCTAAACTTCCTTATATCGCAAGGAACTTCCCTAAAAGCAGTCTGGCTTATTAGTATGTACGTCAATAGAGCTTTTCTTTAGATATAAGAGAGTATAAAGCTAGGTCTCCGCAATCTGTATCCCCAACGAAGAATAAGCCTCTCTATTTAACATCGATCAGGACCTAGAGCCAACATACCGGGTTCATACTCATAAATGGGTATGAATGTTAATTTCACACATCTTTTCAATTTGTGAATCGACATCGGGTGAGCTTTTGGACAACTACTCTTCCATGGAAATAACAGGCTGTGTGATTTATGGCAAAATAAAGCGTTTTCTCTTGATTTTTCTCTAAAAAAGTTTTGTTTTATGACGTAAATTTGCTGGATTTTGCCGAAGGTAAAATGTATAATCTGTTCTGTGGAATGTCCAACATTTGAACAAGCCTTTTTAAGCAATTAATTGACCATAGATCAATTGCTGAAAGGCGAAGACAGGTGAAAGGATATAATTCATTCTAGGGGGACTATAAGTTAATGAAGAAAATGTTCAAATTGTCGCTGATTATGCTGCTTGCATTTTCAGTCGTACTGGCCGGCTGCGGTAAAAAGAACGAAGATACGAGCAGCTCGTCCGGCAGCGAAGGCGGCGCAGCACAATCAAGTGTGAAGGTCGGTCTCGTGACTGACGTAGGCGGGGTTAACGACAAATCTTTTAACCAATCCGCTTGGGAAGCATTGGAAGCATTGAAGAAGGACAAAGGGATCGAAGCCCAGTATCTTCAAAGTAAGTCCAAAGAAGATTATGTTCCGAACCTGAACAAATATGTCAAAGGCAAATACGACCTCACTTGGGGCATCGGTTTTGACCTTGGCGTTGATATGAAAACGGTAGCCGATCAAAATCCGGATGCCAAATTGGCCATTATTGATGCTGAAGTAGACTCGCCTAACGTTCATTCCGTTACGTTTGCGGAGAACGAAGGGGCATTCCTCGTGGGCGTAGTAGCAGGCTCCATGACGAAATCGAACAAAATCGGTTTTGTCGGCGGTTCCGAAATTCCGGTTATCAAACGCTTTGAAGCCGGCTTTAAAGCAGGCGTTGCCGCTGCGAATCCGGATGCGAAAGTGATCATCAACTACACCGGTGCATTTGACAAGCCTGACCAAGGTAAAGCGGCTGCAGCCACGATGTACAACGACGGCGTGGACATTATTTTCCATGCTTCCGGTGCAACGGGTACAGGCGTATTTAACGAAGCAATCGCGCGCAACAAAGCAGGTCAAAAAGTATGGGTTATCGGCGTAGACAAAGACCAATCCCTGGAATTTGGCGACGAAGTAACACTGACATCCATGGTTAAAGGCGTAACTACAGCCGTAGACAAAGTAACAAGAGAAGTCATCGACGGTACGTTCAAAGGCGGTCACGAGACGCTTGGCCTGAAAGAAAACGGCGTAGGTCTGGCCGACACTTCGAGCAAAAACGTCCCTGCAGATGTCTTGAAAAAAGTAGATGAGTTCAAGCAAAAAATCATCGACGGCGAGATCAAAGTTCCTGAAGAATAATTCCATAACGATAATTTGAACGGATATAATTCATGTGTACCAAACGGCAAGGCTGGTTATTATGACTAGCCTTGTCTTACGTTATGGCCCAAACCAAAGGCCGCAAAATATGTGATAAGGGTGATCTCATGGATGCAGCGACGACCCCTGTCGTTGAGTTGAAGCAAATTACCAAACGCTTTCCCGGCATCGTTGCCAACGACTCCATCAGCTTGAAGCTGCACAAGGGCGAAATTCATGCACTGCTCGGTGAGAACGGTGCGGGTAAGTCGACCTTGATGAACATCGTGTTTGGCTTATACCAGCCCGATGAGGGCGGTATCGAAGTGAACGGCAAGCCTGTCATCATTGACAGTCCCAATAAAGCGATCGAGCTGGGCATTGGCATGGTGCATCAGCATTTTAAATTGGTTCAGCCGTTTACGGTAACCGAAAATATCGTTCTCGGGATGGAACCCAAAATTGCCGGGGTTCATCTGAATTACAAAGCGTCGGTTGCCAAGATCAAGGCCTTGTCCGACCAGTATGGTTTGAGGGTTAACCCGAATGCCAAAATTCACGACATTTCTGTCGGCATGCAGCAGCGCGTCGAGATTTTGAAGACGCTTTACCGCGGCGCTGACATTCTTATTTTCGATGAGCCGACAGCCGTGCTTACGCCGCAGGAAATCGGCGAACTCATGGGAATTATGAAGCGGCTGGTCGCCGAAGGCAAATCGATTATTTTGATTACGCATAAGCTCAAAGAAATTATGCAAATTTCCGACACGGTGACGATCATCCGACGCGGGAAAGTCATCGATACCTTGAAGACGTCCCTTACGAATCCTAACGAGCTTGCCGAGAAAATGGTTGGACGCAGCGTCTCCTTTAAGGTGGACAAGCAGCCGGCCGTACCGAAGCAAACCGTGCTTCAAGTGAAAAATCTGGTGTCTAAAAACAAAGAGGGAATTTCCGTTCTGAACGGGCTTGATCTCCAGGTGCGCGCAGGGGAAATTCTGGGCATCGCCGGCGTTGATGGGAATGGGCAGAGCGAGCTGATTGAAGCGCTGACGGGCCTGAGCAAGGTCGACAGCGGCCTAATCGAAATCAATGGCAAAGATATTACCAACAAACCGCCGCGTTTCATTTCGGAAAGCGGGTTGTCCCATATTCCTGAAGACCGGCACAAACACGGACTTGTTCTTGATTTTTCTATGAGTGAAAATATGGTACTGGAAACGTATTATAAAGCCCCATACAACAAAGGCGGCTTCTTGAACAAAAGCGCCATCGACGATCAGGCAAAACGCTTGATCGAGCAATTTGACGTCAGAACGCCGAGTATTGAGACGAAGGCTCGTGCTTTATCCGGTGGTAATCAGCAGAAAGCGATTATAGCCCGGGAAATAGATAAAGATCCAGATCTGCTCATCGCGGCGCAGCCGACGCGGGGACTTGACGTCGGTGCGATCGAGTTTGTGCAGAAGCAGCTCGTTGCGCAGCGGGATAAAGGGAAGGCCGTGCTGCTGATCTCTTTTGAACTGGATGAGATCATTAACGTGTCCGACCGGATTGCTGTCATTTACGAAGGACAGATCGTCGGCGAAGTGCGGCCGGAGGACACGAATGACCAGGAACTGGGTCTGATGATGGCGGGCAGCAAGGTTGCGGGAGGTAAGGCCTAATGAATAAATTGTTTAAAATTTTTACCGTGAACAGCCTGTTGACTCCTCTCGTATCGATTGTGCTTGGACTCATCGTGGGGGCCATCATTATGCTGATCGGGGGGTACGATCCGATTTTGGCGTACGGTTCCCTGTTCAGCACCGTGTTTGGGAACTTGTATGATTTTGGGGAAACGATCCGCGAAATTACGCCGCTGATCATGACCGGTCTTGCCGTCGCATTCGCGTTCCGGGCAGGTCTGTTCAACATCGGGGCGGAAGGACAGTACATTGTCGGCATGACCGCCGCGACAGCGGTCGGGGTCAAGCTGACCGGCCTGCCAATCGTTCTGCATGCGATCGTAGCGATTATTGCCGGTGGATTGGCCGGAGGGATTTGGGCTGGCATTACCGGCTACCTCAAAGCCAAACGCGGGGTGAACGAAGTCATTATTTCGATCATGCTGAACTGGACCGGTCTGTATTTGAGCAACTATATCGTAAGAAATTTCCTGCTTCTCAAGGGCCAGCAGCGCTCCGAAGACATCAAGGATACGGCGTCGATTTCGATCGGTTGGTTGTCCGACATGTTCAGCGATGCGCGTATGCACTGGGGAACGGTGATCGCGATTCTAGCAGCGGTATTCTTCTATGTGTTCATGTGGAAGAGCAAGCAGGGCTATGAGCTGCGGGCTGTAGGACATAACGGGGATGCCGCGAAATACGCGGGCATGAACGTGAAGAGCAATATTGTGAAAGCTATGTTTATCAGCGGTATTTTCGCCGGATTGGGCGGCGCCTTCCAGGTGCTCGGCGTATTCCATTACCAGGCGATCTTCACGGGGTCTCCGGGCGTCGGCTTTGACGGAATCGCGGTGGCGCTGATCGGCATGAACCATCCGTTCGGCATTTTGCTGTCCGCCGCCTTGTTCGGCACGCTGACTTACGGCTCCGCAGGAATGAGCTTTGGTGCGGATGTGCCGCCGGAAATTATCCGGATCGTTATCGGATCCATCATATTCTTTATTGCTGCACAAGGCATTGTGCGCTGGGTTCTGAAGCCCTTCTATCTGAAGCGCAAGAAAGAGAAGGTGTTGTAAATGGATTGGATCACAACAATTGGCCAGCTGCTGAATACGACGCTCGTTTTTTCGACGGCGCTCATCTTTGCTGCCATGGGCGGCATCTTCTCTGAACGCTCCGGGGTGACGAACATCGGGATTGAGGGCTTGATGACCTTCGGTGCGTTTGCGGCCGGCGTCGCTTCCTATTACGCGGAAGATGCCGGCATGGGGGCGGCTTCACCTTATATCGGGATGCTCGCCGCGATTGTTATCGGGCTTGTCGCCTCGCTGATTCATGCCGTCGCATCGATTACTTTCAAGGCGGACCAGGTTATCAGCGGCGTCGTGATCAACTTCCTGGCAACGGGAAGCACTCTCTATATGGTCAAGCTGATGTTTGAAGGCGCAGGAGAAACCCCATTGCTGATGGAGAGTCTCCAAAAGTGGAAGATTCCTTTCCTCTCCAAGATTCCGATTATCGGGGAGGGCATTTTCAGCAATTACCCGACCACGTACCTGGCTATTATTGTCGTAATAGTCGCTTCTTATATCCTGTATAAAACCTCTTTCGGCCTTCGTCTGCGCGCGGTCGGCGAACATCCAAGCGCCGCCGACACCGTCGGCGTCAAAGTGCGCCGGATGCGGTATATCGGGGTCATGATCAGCGGTGCTTTGGCTGCGCTTGGCGGAGCCACGGTTACGCTCACGACAACAAGCACG
This sequence comes from Paenibacillus sp. XY044, assembly GCF_002257645.1. GTDB lineage: Bacteria > Bacillota > Bacilli > Paenibacillales > Paenibacillaceae > Paenibacillus_AQ. The sequence goes on from NZ_NQMO01000002.1 coordinate 435,783, forward strand.
TTTTCGCATAATACAATTTCAGGTCAAGGTTTTATCGCCATCGCCGCAATGATTTTCGGGAAATGGAATCCGCTCGGGGCGTTCGGGGCAGCCGTATTTTTCGGCTTTTCCCAGGCCATCGGGAACTACTTCCAGCTCTTCGATTGGGCGCATGACATTCCGCAGGAGTTTATTTACATGCTTCCTTACGTATTGACGGTCATCGTTCTGGTGGCGGCCGTGGGACGCTCGTCTGCACCGGCTGCGCTGGGGGAACCGTACGATCCGGGGAAAAGATAATCATTGAGTCGCAACAAAAGCTGCATTCCGTAGAGCCGGAATGCGGCTTTTTTTTAACCTTCGGCGAAAGAGGCCTGTCTTGCCGAGTTCTAATTACAGCTTCCGCCAAATGCAGGCTGATCGGGACGATGATCCCCCGAACTAGCGCCCGTGATGCGTACTTCACCCAACTTCCTGGGTAACCGGGCTATTGAACAAGCGCCGTGGGGGGCATTCGAATAGATTGGTATGAACACATTTGGAGGAGGGATTAAATGCAACAGCCTGTGACTCGTAAACACGCCCAGAAGTTTATTGGTAAACATATTGTAGCTGCCAAAAAAGACGGAAGTCTGGTGACCGGAAAACTGCTGCGCATCTCCGGCAACCGCCTGATTCTTCAGCGGGACAAAGGGAAAAAGGTTCACACCAAAGCGATCATTCCGCTCGTCTTGTTTGATCTGCTGGCGATCGGAACGGCTCCATTCGCCTACGGCTCTTATGGGGGGTTCGGCGGCGGAGTTCCTTATAACGGCTACGGCCCAGGCTTCGGCCCAGGCACCGGCCCGGCTGGATATCCAGGAGGCTATCCTTACGGTGGCGGATTTTGGTAAGCCATTAATCCTTGGTTCGCTTAAGGGGGTTGTAAGTGGTTTCCGCCACGGCTAGGAGAGCTGTTTTTCCAATTCGTGGCACTGGTTTTTTGCATGGTACTTGATGTTAAAATACCCTAATTTTTGATAAAATATCATACCGTTTGCATTCCCGGAATCAACCATGACTTTCGACCGTTTGCACCCGCGTGACAACGCAAATCTTTCAGCATGGGCCATCAGAAGATTCCCCCATCTTTTGCGCTGTGATTCGGGTGCGACGGCCAACATGTCGATATAGAGCAGATCGCCGTGCAGCATAAAGTGGACAAATCCCACCGGATCCCCTTCGTAGTAGGGGGAAGCGATGAGCGTCACGCCGCGGTTCATGCGTCCGGGAAGATCCTTGCGCACCTGCTCCAATTGGCTTTTGTTCATATGGGACAGCGGGACAAGCTGGGTCTCGATCAAATGCATGATAACAGCATCGTCCTGCTTGGGTCTGCGGTATCTAATCATAGAGTCTGTCCTCCGTTCTGCTGCCCAAATCATCGATGAGCGACATACGTCATCATATGAAATTAGGGGTGGGCGGTGTGCCGAAAGTTCCCGGGAAAATGGAGGACAAAAGCAGACATGTATTTTTTTATCCGAATCTGGGTATTGACTATAGAATCGATGGGTCATATAATGTGTCTAAACATTTTATCGAGTATACAGTCATCGGCAATGAAGAGGACGAAGTTTAAAGGGCTCTTTTGAACAGAGAGTGGGAGGATCTGCTGCAACCTCCGCCAAAACCCCTTTTATACGAGCTCACCTCGGAGCTGTTCTCCTGAAAAGCGCTAAGCCTATTAGGGAGAATCGTCAGGTCCACGTTACGGACTCAAGGTATGGAAACGGATGAGCCATCGATGTAGAGGCACCGTTCCTCGTTTTCTATACCTGCTGAGGCTGTGCACTGTGAAGTGCGGAGCAAATATGGGTGGTACCACGGAAGAACAACCTTTCGTCCCTCACACAAAGATTTTGTGTGATGAGGGATGGAAGGTTTTTTTGTTTACCATCACAAAAAAATGAACGTATTCTTGAGAGGAGGATGACTGATGAGCGCGCAAATTCCTGAAGTGCGGTCTACAGAACAATTACGTGAGAAATGGATGAAGCCGGAAGTCATTTCCGGCTCGGAAATACTGCTTCGCAGCCTTCTGCTGGAAGGTGTCGAGTGTGTTTTCGGGTATCCGGGCGGGGCAGTGCTTTACATTTACGATGCGATGTATGGATTTAAGGATTTCAAACATGTGCTGACTCGTCATGAGCAGGGAGCAATCCATGCGGCAGACGGTTACGCACGGGCAAGCGGCAAAGTCGGCGTGTGTATAGCAACATCGGGACCGGGGGCGACCAACCTGGTCACAGGAATTGCCACCGCTTATATGGATTCCGTCCCTCTGGTTGTTATCACGGGTAATGTCGCAACTAGCCTGATTGGAACGGATGCTTTTCAGGAGGCCGACATTACCGGCATCACCATGCCGATCACGAAGCACAGCTATCTCGTCAGAGACGTTAAGGAACTTCCGAGAATCATTCACGAAGCTTTCCACATTGCTTCGACCGGCCGCAAAGGCCCGGTGCTGATCGACATTCCGAAGGATGTATCGGCGGCGCTCACGCTGTTCGAACCGGGAAGCAGCATCAACCTTCGCGGATACAACCCGCGCCTGGTGCCTAACAAGCTTCAGCTCGACAAGCTGGTTGCAGCGATCGAAGAGAGTGAGCGGCCGATGATCATTGCCGGCGGCGGCGTAATTTACTCCGGCGGACATGAAGCGCTGTATGAATTCGTGAAGCGGACCGAAATTCCGATTACGACCACGCTTCTCGGTCTGGGCGCATTCCCAAGCGGGCAAGAGCTCTGGACGGGCATGCCGGGTATGCACGGAACTTACGCCTCCAACATGGCGATTCAAGAGTCGGACCTGCTGATCAACATCGGCGCGCGGTTCGATGACCGGGTCACAGGCAAATTGAACGGATTTGCTCCGAACGCGAAAATCGTGCACATCGACATCGATCCGGCGGAAATCGGCAAAAACGTGCCGACGGACATTCCGATCGTAGGCGATTGCAAGACGGTGCTGGAAATGCTGAACAACGACGTGACACGGGCTGGCAAAGCCGATGCCTGGAGAACCCGGGTTCAGCAGTGGAAGCTGGAGCATCCGCTACGCTACGCTGATTCGGATACGGAGCTTAAGCCGCAATGGGTCATCGAGCTGCTGAACGATACGACAAAGGGCGAAGCGATCGTCACTACCGACGTAGGACAGCATCAAATGTGGGCGGCACAGTACTATAAGTTCAATCAGCCGCGCTCCTGGGTGACCTCGGGCGGACTCGGAACGATGGGATTCGGACTTCCTTCCGCCATCGGCGCCCAAATGGCCAATCCGGAAAGACTCGTCATTTCGGTCAATGGTGACGGCGGCATGCAGATGTGCTCCCAGGAGCTTGCCATCTGCGCCATCAACAACATTCCGGTGAAGGTAGTCATCATCAACAACCAGGTGCTCGGCATGGTACGTCAGTGGCAGGAGCTGATTTACGATAACCGATACAGCCATATCGACCTGGAAGGAAGCCCGGATTTCGTTAAACTGGCCGAGGCTTACGGAGTGAAGGGACTTCGGGCGACGAACAAGGAAGAGGCCAGAACGGCCTGGAAAGAAGCGCTCGAAACACCGGGACCTGTCGTTGTGGAATTTGTGGTCAGCAAGGGTGAGAACGTGTATCCGATGGTAACTCAAGGCTCGACCATTGATCAAATGTTGATGGGGGATGCATAAATATGAGCATGAGACATACCATTGCCGTTCTTGTGAATGACCAGCCGGGCGTGCTGCAGCGGGTATCCGGACTGTTTGGACGCCGCGGCTTCAACATTGAGAGCATTACGGTCGGGCAGTCGGAAGAAGCGGGGCTCTCCCGTATGGTCATCGTCACAATCGGTGACGACATGACGCTGGAGCAAATCGAGAAGCAGCTGTACAAATTGATCGATGTCATCAAGGTCATCAACCTCAGTTCCAAGCCGATGGTGGCACGGGAGCTGGCACTGATCAAGGTGAGCGCGGAGCCGGCGGAGCGTCCGGAAATCCTCGGCGTCGTAGAAACGTTCCGCGCTTCGGTCGTAGACATTGGAACCAGCAGCATCATGGTGCAGGTAGTCGGGGACTCTTCGAAGATCGACGCCATGATCGAGCTGCTGAAGCCATACGGGATCCGGGAGCTGTCGCGCACCGGGGTCACCGCCATGATTCGTGGAAATGCATAATCATACAAAACAGCATACACATTAAATTCCCGCTAAAGAGCGGGGGTTTGAAGGGATCGGATCCGAAAGCGGGACAAACCGGGTGCAAGGTCCTTTGAAACACCCGCTCTTTATGAAGGGTTCTTTTTAAAAACAAAGGAGGATTTATCACATGCCAGTTACAACTTATTACGAGCAAGATGCAGAACTCAGCGCTTTAAAAGGAAAAACCGTTGCCGTTATCGGATACGGAAGCCAAGGTCATGCTCAAGCACAGAACCTGCGTGACAGCGGTGTCAAGGTCGTTATCGGTCTTCGCGAAGGCAAATCTTTCGATAAAGCCAAAAACGACGGTTTCGAAGTTCTGTCCGTTGCTGAAGCAACAAGCAAAGCGGACGTGGTACAAATCCTGATGCCGGACGAAACTCAAGCGTCTGTGTACAAAAACGAAATCGAGCCGAACCTGAAAAAGGGCGCTGCGCTCATGTTCTCCCACGGCTTCAACGTTCATTTTGGACAAATTGTCGCTCCTAAAGATTCCGACGTGCTCCTGGTTGCTCCAAAATCCCCAGGTCACATGGTGCGCCGTACGTATGTCGAAGGCTTCGGGGTTCCTGGACTCATCGCTATCGAGCAGGACGCTACTGGCAATGCGAAACAAATCGGCCTCGCCTATGCAAAAGGTATCGGTTGTACCCGCGCAGGAGTTATCGAAACTTCCTTCCGCGAAGAAACCGAAACAGATTTGTTCGGTGAGCAGGCCGTACTTTGCGGCGGCGTAACCGCCCTGATCAAAGCCGGATTCGAAACGCTGGTTGAAGCCGGATACGCTCCGGAAATGGCTTACTTCGAGTGCCTCCACGAGATGAAGCTGATCGTCGACCTGATCTATGAAGGAGGCATGGCTAACATGCGCGACTCCATCTCCAATACGGCTGAGTACGGCGACTATGTAACGGGACCTCGCATCGTAACGGAAGAAACAAAGAAAGCGATGAAGGAAGTGCTGTCCGACATCCAACAAGGTAAATTCGCCCGCGACTTTATCCTTGAGAACCAATCCAACCGTGCATTCCTGAATGCAACACGCCGCAATGAAGCCAACCATCCGATCGAAGTCGTTGGCGGTCAATTGCGCGAAATGATGCATTGGATCAAGAAATAAAGTCTACAGCTCTTATCAATTTATAAAAAAGGCGGATTCCCCGATTTAGAGGGGATCCGCCTTTTGCATTTCTGAAGCAACGATTTGGGCTGATATGACGCTTCCCAATTTCCGCGAACAATGAGGCAGCAATGAGGCATCTGCTGCCAATTCGGGAGATCGCCGTTAGGGTGGCACGGCGTTCATGCCCGTTTACCAGGCATACGCCTCCGGAGCGGCTCCGCCCGGTCCCGGGAAGATTTCGTCCAGCCGCTTCAGCACGGCTTCATCCAGCTTGATTTCCAGCGCGCCAAGGGAGCTTTCCAACTGTTCCAGCGTCCGTGGCCCGATGATCGGCGCGGTCACCGCCGGATTGCTCAGCAGCCAGGCGATTGCGACGTTGTCCTGCGGCTCGCCGAGCTCGTTGCACAATTCGGCAAACGCCTCGAGCTTGGCGCGATGCTTCTCGATGCGCTCCGCGCTTCCGCCGCTGCGGGTGCCTTCCAGCTTCTTCAACGCGTTGCGTCCGAGCAATCCGCCGTCGAGCGGGCTCCACGGGATCACACCGAGGCCAAGGCTTTGCGCGGCAGGCAGCACTTCCAGCTCCGGAAGGCGGCAGTTCAGGCTGTATTTATGCTGCTCGGACACCAGCCCGAGGAAATGGCGGTTCTTCGCTTCGCTTTGGGCGATAGCCAGCTGCCAGGCAGCAAAGTTGCTGGAGCCGACGTAGCCGATTTTGCCCTGGTTCGCCGCGATCTCAAAAGCGCCCCACAGCTCGTCCCAAGTAACGTTCGGGTCGACATGGTGCATTTGGTACAACTCGATATGGTCGGTCTGCAGGCGCCGGAGCGATCCTTCCAGATGTCTGCGGATTTTGTATGAGGACAAGCCCCGTGCTCCATTCGGACCGTCCGCCGGGTCGCTCATGTCGCCATGAACCTTGGTGGCGAGGACCACCTTTTCGCGGCGGCCGCCGCCTTGGGCAAACCAGCGGCCAATAATCGTTTCGGTCAAGCCGGAGTTTTCGCCCCAGCCGTAAATGTTAGCGGTATCAAAAAATTGAACGCCGGCGTCAAGCGCCGCATCCATGATGCGGAATGCTTCTTTCTCGTCCGTCGCCGGACCGAAGTTCATCGTTCCAAGGCACAAGCGGCTGACCTTTAAACCCGATTTTCCCAGATACGTATACTGCATGAATCCGTTCAACTCCTTCGCGATTTAAGAGTATTAGTCCAAGCAATATCATTGTACCCGGAATAATCAGGAAAAGAAATGTGCCATGTTAAGGGCAGGTATAGAATAAATGAATCGATGCGGCAAGCTTATAGGAAAATACTATTAAGGTCATAGATTCTATATCTTGGTCAACGCTCTCCTTCATGTGTTACAACAGTATATAGAGAATTAGGACAGTGAAACTGAGGTACTTGTACCTGAAGGAGTGACTGATATTATGGCAGAGGTTAAAAAAATTGCAGTAATCGCAGGGGACGGCATCGGGCCGGAGGTTGTCGGAGAAGCGGAGAAAGTGCTCAAGCGTACGGAAGAACTGTTCGGCTACTCGTTTGAAACGGAGCATGCGCTGTTCGGGGGAATCGCAATCGATGAGAAGGGAACCCCGCTTCCGGAAGAAACGCTGGCGGTGTGTAAAAGTGCAGACGCAGTGCTGCTTGGCGCGGTAGGCGGACCAAAATGGGATAACAATCCGAAGGAGCTCCGTCCGGAGACCGGGCTGCTCGGCATCCGCAAGGCGCTCGGTTTATTCTCGAATCTGCGTCCGGCTGTCGTGTTCGACTGCCTGAAGGATGCATCGACGCTGAAGCCTGAGGTTCTGGAAGGCACGGACCTGATGGTCGTGCGCGAGCTGACCGGCGGGATTTACTTCGGCGATAAGCTGAGACGCCAAGGCGAGCATGGCGAAGAAGCGGTGGACACTTGCGTGTACAATGTGGCGGAAGTGGAACGGATCGTACGTCAAGCTTTTGAAATCGCCCAGAAGCGCCGCAAGAAGCTCGCCTCCGTCGACAAGGCGAACGTGCTGGAAACTTCCCGCCTGTGGCGTGAAGTGGTGAACCGGGTCGCTCCGGATTATCCGGATGTGGAGCTGGAGCATGTGCTTGTCGACAACTGCGCGATGCAGCTGCTGCGCCGTCCATCCAGCTTCGACGTCATCGTGACAGAGAACATGTTCGGCGATATTCTGAGCGATGAAGCTGCAATGCTGACCGGGTCCATCGGCATGCTGTCTTCCGCTTCGATGGGAGAAGGCGCATTCGGCTTGTATGAGCCGGTTCATGGTTCCGCACCGGATATCGCGGGACAGAATCTGGCGAATCCGATTGCCACGATTTTGTCGCTGGCGCTGATGTTCCGCCTCACGTTTGGATACGGCGATGCGGCTGACGCGATCGAAGCAGCTGTAGCTGAGGTGCTGAATGCAGGACATCGCACAGGCGACATCGCTGTGGATAAGAGCAAGGCGATCGGCACCCGGGAGATGGGCGACCTTATCGTGGCTGCGATGAAGAAGTAATTTTCAAGGCGAAATCGAGGTCGATTTTTACGCTATATTAATGAAGTGATTTTTTCGAGAAGGGTGCTGCCGGGTGACCGGCGGCCCCTTTTTTCAAACCTATCGCTAATTCAATTCTGGTGAAAAGTTCACGGTTTTTTCTTAATTATAATTATTATAAATAAATAACGTATATAATCTTGACTTTGAATTCATCGGATGATACCATTTGAAATGTAGATTCCACTTGGGATGCAATACGATACTCAATCTAGAAAACAGCTGTTGTTCTTTATATTAAAGGAGGAATTTTTGACATGGCAGAACGTTTAGTAGGAAAACCAGCTCCTGAATTTACGATGGAAACTGTAACAGGTGACGGTACGGATTTCAGCAAAGCAAGCCTGACAGACTACCGCGGTAAATGGCTCGTATTCTTCTTCTATCCACTCGATTTCACTTTCGTGTGCCCTACGGAAATCACTGCGCTGAGCGATGCTTCCGAGCAGTTCAAGGCACTTGACGCTGAAATTCTGGGTGTCAGCACGGACTCCATCCACAGCCACAAGGCATGGATCAACACACCGCGCGACTCGAACGGTCTTGGAAGAATCAACTTCCCGCTGGCTTCCGACATCACGAGATCCGTTGCGAAAGACTACGGCGTGTACATTGAAGAAGAAGGCGTTGCTCTTCGCGGTCTGTTCATCATCAACCCTGAAGGCGAGCTGAAGTATCAAGTGGTTAACCACAACGATATCGGCCGCAGCGTCGAAGAAACCCTTCGCGTCCTCCAAGCGCTGCAATCCGGCGGATTGTGCGCCATGAACTGGAAACCAGGCGACAAAAATCTGGTAACCAACTAATTTTTAAATATTCGGACAAGCCCCCTTTGCCTTGCTTGATGCAGGCCAAGGGGGTTTTTCATCAACTGCGGTTTTATGTTTAGAATGCCATGGACCGGTTGGAATAGGGCTAGATGCGCCAAATCTTCTTATTTTGTCATTTATATAGAATGAACTAAAGAAATGAATGTAAATGCAAAACTTTAGTTCGATGAAGCAGGATTTGATCAAGACGATATAGAAAACCAAAGGGCATGAATACATGATAAAACTTGGGTTCCGACATGGTTGAAAAAAAGGAATTGTCGAGCTTGAAATCGAATACATTATGAAGAAATACGGTGGAATCCAGAGGAGGGTGAACTGGAATGAGTTATTGCTGCGGAGCAAGTATGGTTGGAACGAAAGGTACGCTTAAACATTATCGCACTCAAGTCCATAATGTTCCCCTGTTGTTCTGTCCCGTGTGCCACCGGGTTGAGGTTCATTACAAGGTTGAGAATGAATACGAAATTTTGGCCGAATATGCGCATGGTGACGGGGCGGCAGAAATTGACTTTCAGGATTATGTGATCGAGGACGAAGAGACCATTTTTGAAAATGTGGTTAACTGCGAGAAGGAAGATCCGAAGGACATCATTCAGAGCCAGATTGACATGGCTCTTGATTTGTTGACGGTCGCCAAGCAAATTCAAGACGAGAAATGGCAGAGCGAGCTGAAGAAAAGACTCGCGGTCATGAGCCAACGCCGGCTGCGTCTTCAGCATAAATCATAAAATTTCATCGGATGCCCGGGGCTGCCGTCGAAACGGCGGAAATCGTCCCGGCTGAGCGCCCCGGTATGACATGGCATCAGGTACAAAAATGAATTTTTTGTGTCTGATGCTTTTGTTTTAGGCATTATTTTTGCAAGAGGCGACATCCTTATTTTTACAGGAGAAGCCTCTGCTTGAGCGGGGACTTTCGGCTAAGAAGCAGCGCTGATTGACGGCTTTCTTTTTCAGGCCGGGACCATTTTTTCTTTTTTCGACAGTATCTCTTGTTGAGTTTTCCGGCGAGCTTGTCTATGATTAAACTAATCTTTATTACTGGCCAAAAGATGGAATATTTGCCTGTTAACGATTTGCCAATTCCGTCATTTCCTTATAAAGGGGGGGCATCGTGTGAGCGAAATCCAAGAGACGTTGTTGCAGTCCCTGGAGGCTTTTCAATCAACGCAGCTTGTGAAGAACAAGTACGAGAACATCTTGGAGCACTTGGACAGTGGGGTAATCCTTTTCGACAGTGAAGGCGTTTTGACATTTATCAATGTGCAAATGGCGAGGTTGTTGGAAATTTCCCGTAAGTCGTTGACTGGACTAACCTTGCTTCAAATCTTGCGTCATCCCCAGTTAAGCCGGTATAAGAAGAAAAAGATACTGCGTATTTACCGTGAAACCATTTTTCACCGAAAAAGATACCATGAGCTAAGTGATGAAACCGGACGCCAGTGGCTTCTTACCGTCACCTACGGCGATCAAATGGACGGTGATTTTTTATTTAGTGTCAAGGATGTATCCGATTTCAAACAAATCGAACAAACCGCCTATCGGAACGACAAGCTGGCAATGCTCGGAAAGATTTCAGCTTCGATCGCCCACGAAATCCGCAACCCACTCACAGCCATCCGCGGATTCATTCAGCTGCTGAGACCTCATTTGACCAAGCTCGGAAAAGACGAGTATGCACGCATTATATTGACCGAAATCGACCGGGCGAACGACATTATTTATGAGTTTTTGAATTCGTCCAAGCCGTCCGCGCCGCAAACGACCGTCATCCCCGTTTCGTCCCTGCTAAAGGAGGTCGTTTTGCTCACGGAGAGCGAAGCGCTGATGAATGGCTGCGAGGTCGTTCTGATCGATGAATCTACGCCCCTTCATATATCCGTTGATGTCAAGCAGATTAAACAGGTCATTCTCAACATTATTAAAAACGCCATGGATGCGATCAATGATCTGGGACATGAGCATAACGGACGGATAGAAATCCGCACGCGCAAAGACCAGAGAAACGTAAATATATGTATTTCGGATAACGGAAAGGGTATGGATCATATCACGCTGAGTCATTTGTTCGACCCCTTCTTTACGACGAAGGAAAGCGGGACGGGCCTTGGGCTGTCCGTCAGCTACCGGATCATCAAGAATCACCGGGGTTATATCTCGGTCGACAGCAAAGTTGGGAAGGGAACGGAGTTTGTGATCTCGCTTCCGATCGTTGAAATGTCCTGATCCGGCACAGCAGGAACATTTTGTCTTTAGAGTTGCTTTGGACAACGGTGGAATAATATATATGACTATCGTCCGAAAAACTTGAAGACAAAGGAAGATAACGCCGATGAATGGACATCCGTTTTCCGAAGGACAAGATATTACGGTCACATGGAAGGATCATACGGAAGCTTCGCAGCTGAGTACAGATGCGCTTGTTGTTATGGTTTCCCAAAAGGATTTCGAGGATAACGCCTTTTCTCCCAGTCTTGCACCCATCGTGCAGCAGCTTAGGGACAGCCGCCTGTTCGGTGCTACCTTCAATCAAATCCACGCGCTGCCTGTACCTGAATCAAGCGGTCATCGCGCCGTCATTTTAGTGGGAACGGGAGACCGTCCGCTGACCTCCGAAGAACTTAGGCTTGCTGCCGTTCAGGCAGCGAGAACCGCTCTCAAAATCCAAGCCCGAAGCCTGGCATGGGAAGTGCCCATCACCATGATGCGATTTACTGCGGAACAGAACACGATGACTGCGGCCCAGGCCCTAACCGAAGGGTTCATCCTGGGAGCATATCGGATCAAGCAGTACAAACGGAATTCTCCTGTGTACACCGGTGTCAAAGAGATGGTATTTTTTCGAAAAGGTAACGCCGATCCCCGGGAAGCCGATGAATGGCGTCAAGGCATCATCCGTGGAAAAGCGGCCGCCGAAGCCACCTGCCTGGCGCGGGATTTAACGAATCTTCCCGGGAATATGCTGGTTCCTGACGATCTGGCGAAGCACGCGCAGCGGATTGCCCGGCAGTACGGCATGGAATCGCGCACGCTGAACGTCGAGGAGCAGAAGGCACTCGGCATGGGCGGATTGCTATCGGTTGGTCAAGGGAGCGTTCATCCGCCGCGGATGATCATGATGAAGTATCAAGGAAGGAACAGCTGGGATGACGTCATCGGCCTCGTCGGCAAAGGCATCACGTTCGATACTGGCGGCATCTCGCTGAAGAAACGGCTCGGCATGGAAGAGATGATCAGCGATATGGGCGGAGCCGCTGCGGTGCTGGGCGTCATGAACGCACTGGGAGCGCTGAAGCCTAAGGTGAATGTCGTGGCTGTCATCCCGAGTGCCGAGAACATGCCCGGCGGCAACGCCTTTAAGCCGGGGGACGTGATCCGCTCGCTCAGCGGCCGGACGATCGAGGTGCTGAATACCGATGCGGAAGGCAGAGTGGTGCTCGCCGACGGCATGACCTATGCCAGGCAGCTCGGTGCAACCCGTCTGATCGATGTCGCGACGCTCACGGGCGCCGTCGAGACCGCCTTGGGAGATGTGGCGACAGGAGCGGTGGCGAATGACGATACTTTTCTGCAGGAGCTGATTCTCGCTTCAAAAAGGTCCGGGGAAAAAGTATGGCCGCTTCCTGCTTACAAGGAATTTTGGGATATGCTTAAAAGCGATGTGGCGGACATTCGCAACAGTACCGGAGGCAGGGGAGCGGCGATTACGGCAGGCCTGTTTATCGGCACCTTTGCCGAAGGGCTGCCGTGGATTCATCTCGATATCGCCGGGACGGCTTATATCCACAAGGAGCGGGGCGTGAATCCCAAGGGAGGCACCGGGGTAATGGTACGCACCCTGCTGGAATGGCTGATGTCGCAAGCGGAATCCTCATAAGACAATGAACGTAAAGCGGAGTCCTGGGCGGGATAGCCGCTTTATTTCGTATGCCTTCATATGCAGCCATGCTCGCCCGCACAAATAACCTTTACTTTTCCGGTCACCTTCAAGTATGATGAAGGAATAAATTTTATGCCGGAAGGAGAAGCTTGTTGGATGAAAACGAACCCTTGTAAAATTGTCGATTGCACGATTCGCGATGGGGGACTGGTCAATAACTGGGACTTCAGCGTCGAATTTGTACAAACTTTATACGCCGGACTGAATGAGGCCGGTGTTGACTATATGGAGATCGGCTACAAAAATTCACCCAAACTGCTGAAGGGCGCCGATTCTGCCGGACCTTGGCGCTTTCTGGACGATGAATTCCTGCGTGAAGTGATCCCTCAGAAAGGCAAAACCAAGCTGTCCGCGCTCGTGGATATCGGCCGTGTCGATGAGAATGATATTTTGCCGCGCGAAGAGAGCCTGCTGGATTTGATCCGCGTAGCCTGCTACATCAAGGACGTGGATAAAGCGCTGGAGCTGGTGCAGACGTTCCATGACCGCGGTTACGAAACGACGCTGAACATTATGGCATTGTCCAATGTCATGGAGAATGAGCTGCTGGAAGCCTTCGAAATGATCCGGGAGAGTGTGGTGGATGTCGTCTACATCGTAGACTCCTATGGAAGCCTTGACCACAAGGACGTGGAGTACTTGGTAGAGAAGTTCAAGAAGCATCTGCCGAATAAGCGTCTTGGCGTTCATACGCATAACAATATGCAGCTGGCCTTCTCCAACACGCTGACCGCTGCGGAACTGGGCGTAGAGCTGCTGGACGCCTCCGTATACGGAATGGGCCGCGCGGCAGGCAACTGCCCGACCGAGCTGCTCGTTACCCATCTGAAGAACACCCATTACACCCTTCGTCCGGTGCTGGATTTGATCGAACGCCTGATGATTCCGCTTCGTGAAAAGGAAGAATGGGGCTACCTGATTCCTTACATGGTTACTGGAACGCTGGGGGAGCATCCCCGTTCCGCCATGGCGCTCCGGGCATCGGAGGATAAGGACAAGTACGTGGATTTCTACGACAAGCTGACGACTCCGGAAGTCAACTTTGATCCGAAATACAAGTAAACCGCTGTATTCATAAAAAAGGGGCTGCCCGTCACATGACGGGCAGCCCCTTTTTGGCTTCAATCGAGTCTGATATATTCGCGTTCACCGGTACGGTGATTATAATAAACCTGGTATTTATGACCGTCTTTCGGGTCAATGAATACTTCCGAAGTCGGCGTAAATGTTCCGTTCATGATATCCCTGCTGCCCCCGCTGTCGTCCCGGCGGCGGTACCTCTTGTCAAAGAAGCGCCAGCTGACCCATAACAGCAAGAGAAAAGCGACCAGCTCCAAGGCGTATATAAGCAGAATAATGACCATACCTCCCATCAGCCGACAGGACGGGTTCTGACGACCGTGCCGTAGGCAACAATTTCGCTCATGTTATTGCCGATATCCCCGCTGTCAAAGCGCATCATCACGATGGAGTCGCCGCCCATGGCATGCGCGTTCTGCACCATCCGGTCCACCGCCTGCCGTCGTGCATCCTCAATCATCTGGGTGTACTGCTTCACTTCGCCGCCGACCAGGCCTTTCAGGGAAGCCATAATATCCCCGCCGATGCCTCTGGCTCTAACGACGACGCCAAACGTGGTGCCGAGAACCTCGATAATTTCATGATTGGCTACATTTTCGGTTGTTGTAATGATCATACAATGCCACACCCCTTAGGTATTATATACTTCAATACGGATGAAAGAGCAGGAGGATTCATTTTTTTTGCAAAATGACTCATGTCGAACGATGTCCCGAATGCAAAATTATTGTCTGTTGCTAGCAGGAATGTGGGCGTGAATGTGGAATTATTTAGCATGAAATTCATATATAAATATTTCAGAAAAAACCCGGGGGTCAGAGGACTGCATGCATACAAGAGTAGAGAAAAGACGAACGATCAGGACGGCCTTGGTGGGGATCTTGTTTTTTATTGCGGTTCAGATCGTTCATTCTGCATTTTTATACAGTAATGATGGCGCCGGCTGGTTCAAGACGATTTATGTGCTTGCCGGGTGGAGCAGTGTAGCTGTCAGCTTTGCCGTATTCGCCCAAGGATGGCTGTTATTCTCGCACAAACTATCGCGGCACAGGCTGTATACGGCTGCGCTGTTTTTATGTCTGGCTGTGTTTGACTTTTTGCAGACGGCCAGCTTGCTCGGAATTCCTCTATTTGGCTATGCCTTGAATCAGGACGATGCCATGTGGCTGCTTATCATTTCTAAGGGAGCGTGCGCCCTCGGGCTTCTGTCGATTTATAATCTGAAAGACACGATGGTGTCGATTACCCATAAACGCCTCGTATTTTTGATCACATCGGTCGTGATCGTATTGGGTGTGATTGCCTTTTTCCTGTGGCATCAGAAGCTTCCTTTGCTGATGAACCACGGCAGCATTAATTGGCTGAAGAAATATTTGGACCTGGTGATTATTGCCGTCTGTCTGATTGGAATCGGGTCGATCATGTACCGTGGCAGAAAGGACCGGGCACCGTCGCTGCTCATTATTATCCGGGCGCTGATCTACTCCGCTCTTGGACAGGGGCTGATGATGACAGCGGATCATACATATCAGTGGAATTACTTGCTAGGCACCCTATCCGGCGGTGTGGCTTATTATCTGATGCTCAAGGGGGTCTACCGCCTGACGATCGAGGATCCTTTCCGGGAACAGCAGCGGGTGGAGGCGCGGATGAACTATTTGGCGTTCCACGATGATTTGACTGGACTTCCAAACAAACGCCGGTTGACCCAGCGTATCTCCAGCATCATCAAGAATGCCGGGCATGAAATGACCGGGGTCGTCGTTTTTAACGTCAACCGCTTCAAAAATATTAATGACTCCCTGGGGCATCAGGCAGGGGACCGGATTCTGCAGCTTGTCGGCGACCGCCTCAAACGGAATACCGAGTCCAGAGAGGAAGTATTCAGCATGGGCTCCGATGAGTTCGCCATCATTCTTCCTGCGCTTGCCGGCGTCGAAGAGGGGATGGAGCGGATCCGCTACTTGCTGAAGCTTTTTGAAAAGCCTGTCGTCATCGAGGAAAACGATTATCATATCACGCTCTGCGCAGGGATGGCGGTCTTTCCGCAAGACGGAGATACGGCCGAGGAGCTGATTCAGCACGCGGACACCGCCGTTCACCATGCCAAAGACTACGGAGTCGACGTTCGTCACTTTGTCCCATCCATGCAGTTGAAAGCGAAAGAACGGCTCCGCCTGGAGAATGACCTTCGCAAAGGGATCGAGCGGGAAGAGTTTTATTTGGAGTATCAGCCGCTCGTTCATCTGGAAAGCAACGAAATCGTCGGTATGGAGGCGCTGCTGCGCTGGCGGCATCCCAAACGGGGATTCGTCTCGCCGGCCGAATTCATTCCGCTGGCTGAGGAGAGCGGTTTGATTGTTCCTTTAGGCGAGTGGGTTCTTCGTACAGCGTGCTTGCAAAATAAAAAATGGCAGCAGGCCGGATATAAGCCGATCTGCGTCTCGATCAACTTATCCATGCGTCAGTTTCTTCAGCCTCAGTTGGCGGAACGCATCGGATCCATCCTGAATGAAATCGGCCTGGACCCGAAGTACGTCGAGCTGGAAATTACGGAAAGCATGACGTTCGACAAGGAGACGGCGTTTGAACAACTCCGGCGTTTGAAGCAGCTGGGCGTGTTCATCAGTATCGACGACTTTGGCACAGGCTACAGCTCGCTGCATTATTTGAAAAACATGCCGATCGACCGCCTGAAAATCGACCGTTCCTTCGTTCACGAAGTGATGAGCGACCATAACGATGCGGCGATCGTCTCCACGATCGCGTCGATGGCTCATCATCTGCAGCTCAAGGTGACGGCCGAGGGAGTAGAGAATGAGGAGCAGCTTCTTTTCTTGAAGGAACAGCGCTGCCATGAGGGTCAAGGCTACTATTTCAGCAAGCCGATTTCGCCGGAAGACTTTGAGCGGACCTTTCTGCTGAATTAAAAAAGTATTGCAATCCCGCGGCATCCGTGATATATTATTTCTTGTCTTCACAAGATGATATATCTTGAATGCAACGGGATGTAGCTCAGCTTGGTAGAGCACCTGGTTTGGGACCAGGGGGTCGCATGTTCAAATCGTGTCATCCCGATACTAGGCATTCACCCTGAGAAAGTACGAGATTCGCCTTGGCGGCTTTGCTTTTGCAGGTGATATGCGGGTGTAGTTCAATGGTAGAACTTCAGCCTTCCAAGCTGATAGCGTGGGTTCGATTCCCATCACCCGCTCCATATTAGTTAAAACAAACAACGCCGATGGCGTTTTTTTTGTTTTGGAGCGGATGTGGGGAGAGAACCCACGCGCGTGGGTGCGACCGTCCGTGCCGGCTTCCATCACCCGCTCCATAGATGAAAAGGGCCGGAGATCCATGGATCTCCGGCCTTTTTTATAGCTCCGGCTACAATGTGACACGCGCGTGGCCGAGAAAGTGCATGACGGCGGCGAAGCCCGCGCCGATCATCGTTCCGCGGCTGCCCAGCCGGGAGAAGGTAATCTCGAGCTGCTGCTTATGGTAGGGCAGCGTCCGCTCCGCGACGACCGCCTGCATCGGTCCGGACAGCCAATCCCGGGCTTCGGACAGCGCCCCGCCAATCACGATGAGCTCGGGATTGAAGCTGTTGATGAGGTTGGTTACACCGATGCCCAAATATTTGCCCATCTGGGCGAATTGTTCCCGGGCAGCCTCATTTCCCTCGGAAGCCAGGCGCACCAGCTCGGGCGTATTGTGGGCTGGCAGGGCAACGCCGGCCGTGTCGTACGTTTTCTCCGAAGCGTAGAGCTCCCAGCAGCCCCGGCTTCCGCAGGTGCAGGGCCTTCCGTCGGCCTCAATGCACATATGGCCGGTCTCCCCGGCGTAACCCCGCGCTCCCTTATACAACTCCCCGCCGATGATAATGCCCGATCCGATACCCGAACCTGCACTGATGTACAGCAGATGGCGCACATCCTTTGCTGCGCCGAAGTTGAGCTCGCCCTGCGCGCCGGCGTTAGCCTCGTTATCAATCGTGACAGGCACCGAAAAGGCTTCCTCCAGCAGCTGCTGCAGATGGACCATTTCCCAACCGAGGTTGGGCGCAAACAGGACGACCCCGTTTTCATCCACCATGCCGGGCACGCCAACCCCGATCCCGACGATGCCGTATGGAGTTTCCGGGGCTGTCTCCATAAGACTGGAGATGACCCTCTTCATCGCTTCAAGCACATAGGGCAGATCGTGACGCGCAAGCGCATGATCCCGCTCCTCCAGTACGTTGCCTCCCAGGTCGCACAGCACGGCAGTCAGCTGCTTCACCCGCAGCTCGATGCCGATGACAGTGCCGGCCATTGCGTTAAAATGCAGCAGCAGCGGCTTGCGCCCGCCGCTGGACTTGCCCGGCCCGACTTCGGTGACCAGCTGCTGATCGCACAGCTCGGCCACCAAATTGGAGACGGTGGCCTTGTTGAGGCCGGTCATTTCCGATACCCGGGCTCTGGAGAGGGTGGAGGAATGCTTGCGGATCGTGTGAAGCACAAGCGAGCGGTTTATTTTTTTGACCAGAGCCTGGTCGCCGGTGACTTTCATGAATATCGCACATCCTTCGAGTAATCCCATTTGCACATAATCAATTAGTCTAGAGCCAACCGCGACAAAAAGCAACCCGAAATCACCTTTTCAAAAAAACTTTGTTTAACCAATATACAAAGTCAATTCGATGTGTTACTATGTTCCTGTAAACGTTTGCGACAAGCAAATTTTGAGGAGGATTATACATGGCATACTTTGAGAACGTTGGGAAGATCGCTTATGAAGGAAGCCGTTCCACCAATCCGTACGCTTTCAAATTTTATAACCCGCAAGAAGTAGTAGCAGGCAAAACGATGGAGGAGCATCTCCGCTTCGCGATGGCCTACTGGCATACGTTGACAGCTGGCGGTTCCGATCCGTTCGGCGCAGAGACAGCTGTTCGCAGTTGGGACAAATACGACGGTATGGACAAGGCCAAAGCCCGCGTTGAAGCCGCTTTTGAATTTTTGGACAAAATGAACCTGCAGTTCTTCTGCTTCCACGATATCGACATCGCACCGGAAGGAAGCAGCCTGCGCGAGTTCTACAGCAACATCGACACCATCGTCGATTTGATCAGCCAAGGCATGAAATCCTCCGGCAAGAAGCTGCTATGGAACACGGCCAACATGTTCACAAACCCACGCTACATGCACGGTGCCGGGTCGACTTGCAACGCGGACGTATATGCCCATGCAGCAGCCCAAGTCAAAAAAGGCCTCGAAGTCGGC
The DNA here is from genome assembly GCF_002257645.1 of Paenibacillus sp. XY044. Taxonomy (GTDB): domain Bacteria; phylum Bacillota; class Bacilli; order Paenibacillales; family Paenibacillaceae; genus Paenibacillus_AQ. The sequence goes on from NZ_NQMO01000002.1 coordinate 454,779, forward strand.
AAACAGCTCGGTGCGGAAAACTACGTATTCTGGGGCGGACGCGAAGGATATGAAACCCTGCTGAATACGGACCTCAAGCTTGAAATGGACAACATGGCCCGCCTGTTCCATATGGCCGTGGATTATGCGAAGGAAATCGGCTTTGACGCCCAGTTCCTGATCGAACCAAAACCGAAGGAGCCGACGAAGCACCAGTATGACTTTGATGCGGCGACGACGATTTCATTCCTGCAAAAGTACGATCTCGACAAGCACTTCAAGCTGAACCTCGAAGCCAACCATGCCACGTTGGCCGGACATACGTTCGAGCACGAGCTGCGCGTGGCGCGCATCAACGGCATGCTTGGATCCCTGGACGCCAACCAAGGCGACATGCTGCTCGGATGGGATACCGACGAGTTCCCGCTGAACATTTACGATTCCACGCTTACGCTGTATGAAGTGCTGAAGAACGACGGTCTTGGCAAAGGCGGCATCAACTTCGACGCGAAAGTACGCCGTCAGTCGTTTGAGCCGGAAGATCTGTTCCTCGCCCATATCGCAGGTATGGATACTTACGCGAAAGGCTTGAAAGTAGCCGCTAAGCTGATCGAAGACCGCGTGTTCGACGATTTCATCGACAATCGCTACGCCAGCTTCAAGGAAGGCATCGGTGCAGATGTCGTATCCGGTAAAGCGACTCTGGCTTCCCTGGCCGAATATGCGCTGAACAATGAAAATCCGCGCCGCAACGAGTCCAGCCGCCAAGAACTGCTGAAAGCGAAGCTGAACCAATACATCCTGGCTGAGTAATAGCAACTTCGGCAGGCACGGCCATTTACAAGGCCGGACATGAAATCTCTTTGAAATGCAACGAAGGTTGCCTGAAGAAAGCTTCTTCGGGCAACCTTTCTTTAGATATAAGTCCATTCGATCCATACAGGAGGAAAAGTATGAAATACGTTATCGGTGTTGATTTGGGAACAAGCGCCGTCAAGACGGTGCTGGTAAATCCTCAGGGAGAAGTCGTGCACGAGCACTCTGAGGCTTACCCGCTGAGCAGACCCGAGCCGGGCTGGAGCGAGCAGAACCCGGAAGATTGGGTGGAGAAAACGCTCGTCAGTCTTCGCAGGCTGATGGAAAAGTCGGGTGCCGACCCGCAGCAGGTGGAAGGTCTCAGCTTCTCCGGCCAAATGCACGGTCTTGTGCTGGTGGATTCGGAGGGTAAGGTGCTCCGTCCGGCCATTCTGTGGAACGACACGCGCACGACGGCGCAGTGCCGCAAGATCGAGAGCACGCTGGAGTCGAAGCTCCTCGGTATTGCCAAAAACCGCGCCCTTGAAGGCTTCACGCTGCCTAAAATTTTGTGGGTGCAGGAGCATGAACCGGACATCCTGTCCCAAGCCAGCCTGTTCCTGCTGCCGAAGGATTACGTGAGATACCGGCTCACCGGTGAATATGCGATGGATTACTCCGACGCCGCGGGCACGCTGCTGCTGGATGTCTCGGGAAAAACGTGGAGCGAGGACATCGCCGCGGCATTTGATCTGCCGCTATCACTATGCCCGCCTCTCGTCGAATCATTTGATCAAACGGGCACGCTGCTGCCTGACATCGCCGAGGCGTCCGGCCTGCTGCCGTCGACCAAGGTTTTTGCGGGCGGAGCGGACAATGCTTGCGGAGCCATCGGTGCGGGCATTCTGCAGGAAGGGCAAACGATGTGCAGCATCGGCACATCGGGCGTCGTCCTTTCTTTTGAAAGCCGCAAGGATCTGGACGTCGACGGAAAGCTTCATTTCTTTAATCACAGCGAAAAAGACGCCTACTATGTCATGGGCGTTACGCTTGCCGCCGGTCACAGCCTGACCTGGTTTAAGGATACTTTTGCCAAGGAAAAGAGCTTTGATGAGCTGCTTGATGGCATCGGTTCCATTCCTGCGGGCAGCAGCGGCCTGCTGTTTACGCCGTACATTTCCGGGGAAAGAACCCCGCATCCGGACGCGGATATCCGCGGAAGCTTTATCGGCATGGACTCCGGCCATACGCTTTCCCATTTTGCCAGAGCGGTGCTTGAGGGTATTACGTTCTCACTGCGGGAATCGATCGATATTGTTCGCGAATCCGGCAAAGAAATCCGTGAGGTCGTGGCCATTGGCGGCGGTGCCCGAAACGAAACGTGGCTGCAGATGCAGGCGGATATTTTCAACGCGACGATTATCAAGCTTGAAAGCGAGCAGGGCCCGGCTATGGGAGCGGCGATGCTGGCTGCATACGGCTGCGGCTGGTTCCCGTCGCTAACGGACTGCGCGAAGGCGTTTATCCGCCCGGCCAAAACTTACGCGCCAAACGCGGAGCGGGCCGAATTGTACAGCGGCTTGTTCAGCCTGTATCAGGAAGTATACAGCCAAACACGTGAGCTGAACCGCAAGCTGGTTTCTTACCGGAACTAGGAAGACGAAACCTCCCTCCCGGATGTGATGCGGGGGTCCTCGCTTCATGTCTAATTTAGACATGATTTTTTATCGAATTTTCGGGGTACTGCAATCGCTTTCAGAACAGTTAGAATAAGGATATATGACCAGTACCTTGCCTACTTGGCGTGCTGCCGTTAACATTTCGATTTGCATCATTCACAATGCTGAAAAGCAAATATGGCGGGAAGTCCGATCCATTACGACGGGCTTCCCGTAATTTCTTGAGGAAGCCTGAATGAAATTACGCCTCGGTCGCCGGTCCGGCAAGGTACAGGACGAAACAACCGTTCATCACGGGCAAAGGGGAGAGATATGCGTGGATCAAAGCAGCAAGCGCGCCGCCAATAAACGGCTGTGGTATCGGAAGCCGGCCTCCGTGTGGGAGGAAGCGCTGCCGATCGGAAACGGGCGGCTGGGAGGTATGGTGTTCGGCGGAGCGGAAGAAGACAAGATTCAACTGAACGAGGACACGCTGTGGTCCGGATTTCCGCGGGACACCGTCAATTATAACGCCCTGCGGTATGTGGAGCCGGCCAAGGCGCTTGTCGCCGAGGGCCGGTATGCCGAAGCGGAGGCGCTGATCGAAGCCGGGATGCTGGGACGACGCACGGAATCCTACCAGCCGCTTGGCGATTTGCATTTTGCTTTTGGCCGTCTGGATCACGTTGCCGATTACGAAAGGGAGCTGGACTTGGACCAAGCGGTAACGTCGGTTTCTTTTCAAACCGGCGGGGTGCGCGTCGTCCGCGAAGCCTTTGCCAGCCGGCCGGATGAGGTCATCGCCGTCCATTTTCGGGCGGAACCGGCAGGCAGCGGGAATCCGGCCGGGAAGCTGGAACTGCCGGATCTGTCGGCGTGGCTGACCTCTCCGCATATCAGCGAAGTGAGCGCGGAGCCGGCGTCCTTGGTCCTGACGGGACAAGCCCCGTCGCATGTCGCGGACAATTATTTGGGGGATCATCCCCAATCGGTTCTCTACGAAGAAGGACTGGGACTCCGGTTTGCGGCCGTGCTGTCGGTGCGGACCGACGGTGAATTGAGGGCGGAAGAAGGGCGGATTCGGATCGGAAAAGCGAGCACGGTCACCTTTGTGCTGGCTGCGGCGACCGATTTCGCAGGCTTTGACACCATTCCCGGCGCGTCCGGAATCGATCCGGTGAGCTTGTGCCGGGAACATGTAAACGCAGCGGACCGCGATTACCCGGATTTAAGACAGCGGCACACGGAAGACTACCGCGAACTGTTTGACCGGGTGGACCTGCAGGTGGGCCAAATTCGAAACCAGCAGGAGGCTGAAGCGGCAATGCCGACGGACGAGCGGCTGCTGCTGTATCGCCAGGGCAAAACGGATTTGGCCCTCGAAACGCTGCTGTTCCATTACGGACGCTATTTGATGATTGCCGGTTCGCGCCCGGGCACGCAGGCGCTGAACCTGCAGGGCATTTGGAACCCGCACAAGCAGCCGCCTTGGAACAGCAACTATACGACGAACATCAATGCCGAAATGAACTATTGGCCGGCCGAAGTCTGCGGTCTCGGAGAATGCCATGAACCGCTCTTCGACCTGATCCGGGAGTTGAGCGTCACCGGCAGCCGGACTGCCGCCATCCATTACGGGGCAAGGGGATGGACGGCTCATCACAATACCGATTTGTGGCGGATGTCGACGCCTTCGGACGGGCGGGCCATGTGGGCGTTCTGGCCAATGGGCGGCGTGTGGCTGACCAGACATCTGTGGGAACGGTACGCATTCCGCCCGGATGCGGCATATCTGCGGGATGTGGCGTATCCGCTGATGAAAGGTGCTGCCCTGTTCTGTCTGGACTGGCTTGTCCAGCTTCCCGACGGCCGCTGGACGACGGGACTCTCGACTTCACCGGAGAACGTCTTCCTGACTGAATCGGGAGAGCCCTGCAGCACGGCTGCCGGATCGGCGATGGATATGGCGCTCATTGATGAGCTGTTCGGACACTGTATCGAAGCCGCCGGACTGCTCGGCATCGATGAGGATTTGCGGCAGGAACTGTCATTGAGACGGGAGCAATTGGCGCTTCCCGGCATTGCGCCGGACGGACGGATGCGGGAATGGGAGCGCGATTTCGGCGAGAACGAGCCGGGGCATCGTCATGTATCCCACCTGTACGGAGTGTATCCTGGAGATACCCTTAACGAGAGTACACCGGAGCTGCTGCGGGCCGCCTCCTTGTCGTTGGAGAAGCGGATCGAGGCGGGAAGCGGGCACACGGGCTGGAGCGCGTCCTGGATCCTCAACCTGTATGCGCGGCTTAAGGAGCCTGCGAACGTATACCGCTCCATCCGACGCATTCTCAGCGACTCCAGCCTGCCGAACTTGTTCGGCAACCACCCGCCGTTCCAGATTGACGGCAATTTCGGTTATGCGGCCGGTGTCGCGGAAGCGCTGCTGCAAAGTCACCTGGGAGAGATCCGGATGCTGCCGGCCCTGCCGGAAGCCTGGAACGAAGGGGAAGCCAAGGGACTGCGGGCGAGAGGCGGCTTTGTGCTGGACATGAAGTGGAGCGCCGGAGCGCTTAAGGAAGCTAAGATCACCTCCACCCACGGCGGGACCTGCCGGATCGCGGACAGCTCGCTGTACCAGGTACAGGGGCCGGACGGACAGGTGCTGTCGGCCACAGGCTTTGCTGCGGCAGCAGATGTAACGTATTTGATTACGCCACGTGGCTAGGGAATGCATCATGAATAGGCACAGAAACGGAAGCCGAAGGAAAGCTTTGCTGTTACCAGAAGCTGTTAAGGTTCCCGGCTGTCGACGAATCAACAAGCGAAAGGAAGTGGGTACGTGATTAACGATAAACTGCCTAAGATTTGGTACGGCGGAGATTATAACCCTGAACAGTGGGGGCCTGAGGAATGGAAAGAGGACCAGCGGATGTTCAAGCTGGCCGGGATCGACGTGGCGACGATCAACGTGTTCTCCTGGGCGTTAAACCAGCCTGATGAGGATACCTACCATTTTGAATGGCTTGACGAAACGATGGACCGTCTGCACAAAGACGGCGTCGGCGTCGTACTGGCGACCAGCACGGGGGCGCATCCGGCCTGGATGGCCAAACGGCATCCGGACGTGACCCGCGTCGATTTTTACGGACGGAAAAGAAAGTTCGGCGGAAGACATAACTCCTGCCCGAACAGCCCGACTTACCGCAAATACTCCCGCTTGATGGCGGGCAAGCTCGCCGAGCGCTACAAGGACCATCCGGCGCTGCTGCTCTGGCATGTATCCAATGAATACGGCGGTTTCTGCTACTGCGACAATTGTGCCGCCGAATTCCGCGTCTGGCTGCAAAAGCGTTACGGCAGCCTCGATGCCGTCAACGAAGCATGGAACACCCGCTTCTGGGGCCATACCTTCTATGACTGGGACGAAATCGTGCTTCCGGACGGACTGAGTGAAGAGGGCGAAGGCAACGTCAGCGCGTTCCAGGGCATTTCCCTGGATTACCGCCGGTTCATGTCGGACAGCCTGCTCGAATGCTACAATATCGAGGCGGAAGCGATCCGCGAGCATTCGAAGGACGTGCCGATCACGACCAACCTGATGGGGACATTCCCGCTGCTCGACTACTTCGACTGGGCGAAGCATATGGATATCGTCTCGTGGGACAACTACCCATCCCTGACGACGCCGGTCAGCGAAACGGCTATGACGCACGACTTGATGCGCGGCCTGAAGCACGGGGCGCCGTTCATGCTGATGGAACAGACGCCGAGCCAGCAGAACTGGCAGGCCTACAATTCGCTCAAGCGTCCCGGTGTGATGCGATTGTGGAGCTATCAGGCGGTTGCCCGCGGCGCGGATACGGTGCTGTTCTTCCAAATGCGGCGCTCCGAGGGTGCTTGCGAGAAGTTCCACGGCGCGGTTATCGAGCATGCCGGGCATGAGAACACGCGGGTATTCCGCGAGGTGGCGCAGCTCGGAGAAGAGCTGGGGCGTCTTGGGGACACGCTGCTGGACGCAGTGACGGATGCCAAAGTCGGCATCGTGTACGACTGGGAGAACCGGTGGGCCATGGAGCTCTCCAGCGGTCCGACCGTTGAACTGAATTATGTGCGCGAAGTTCATAAGTTTTACGACGCACTCTTCAAGCAGGGCATCGAGGCGGACATGATCAGCGCCCTAGCCGATTTCAGCAAGTACGATATCGTGATCGCGCCGGTCATGTACATGATCAAGCCGGGCTTTGCCGAGAAGTCGGAGGCGTTCACCGCAGCCGGCGGCACGTTTATAACGACGTTCTTCAGCGGCATCGTGAACGAGAACGATCTCGTGACCCTCGGCGGATATCCGGGCGAGCTCCGCAAGCTGCTCGGCATCTGGGCGGAGGAGATCGACGCGCTGCCGCTCGGACAGTACAATGAAATCGTTATGAAGCAGCCGTATGGCAAGCTTGCGGGCAGCTACAAATGCGAGATGCTGTTTGATCTCATTCATGCCGAAGGCGCAGAAGTGCTGGCCGAGTATGGCTCGGACTTCTACAAGGGCATGCCTGCGCTCACGGTGAACCGCTTTGGCGAAGGTAAAGCGTACTACGTGGCGACCAGCGCGGACAACGATTTCATGGAAGGCTTCCTCGGGGCCGTTTGCGCCGAGAAAGGCGTTCAGCCGCTGGTGCCGGAGCTGCCGGCCGGCGTAGAGGTTGCCCGCCGCGTGAAGGACGGACGCTCGTTCCTGTTCGTGCTGAACCATAACGCGGAGAACGCGACGGTTCGCATGGGGGACGTCAAGCGCCGGGATCTGCTCAGCGGGGTAACCGTGGACGGGGCGGCCGAGGTGCCAGGACGCGGCGTCATGATTTTGGAGGACGCAGAGTAAAGGCGAGGTATCGCGGCTAAATACGTTTCAATAATTACAAAAAAAGCAGGCTTTGCTGGAACCCCCGGCAGAACCTGCTTTTTTTGTAACGGCAAGTCAAGATCATTTATTGCACCCATTGGTTGCGGATGGCCAGCACGACGGCCTGGGTGCGGTCCTCGGCGCCGATTTTTTGCAGGACGCGGTGAACGTGGGTTTTGACCGTGCTTTCGCTGATGTGGAGCTTGGTGGCGATATCCTCGTTTTTCAGACCGTAGGCCATTTCCTGCAGCACCTCCAGCTCGCGATCGGTCAGCGGGTCCGGCAGGGACAGACGCACGTCCTGCTGTTCCTGAAACGATTCCGACTGGCGCAGCGCCTCCGAGATCATCCGGGCCGCGGCCCCTGTCCGGTAAATCGCTTCTCCCCGGCTTGCCGCGCGGATGGAATGGAGCAGCTCCTCCGGCGCCGCATCCTTCAGCAAATAGCCGACGGCCCCGGCCCGGATGCCTTCGTACACGTACTCCTCCAGGTCGAAGGTGGTGAGGATGATGACTTTGCACTCCGGCAGCTGCCGCCGGAGCTCCCGTGTCGCCTTGATCCCATCCATGCTTGGCATCTGCACGTCCATGAGGGCGATATGCGGCCGAGTCCGGTGCGCAAGGTTCACGGCCTCGCGGCCGTCGCCCGCCTCCCCGCACCATTCCATGTCCTGCTGCGCTTTAATGATAAACCCGATGCCGTGCCGGATCAGGGGCTGGTCATCCGCGATGATAATACGGATACGTTCTGGGTCCATATTTGCATTCATTCCCCTCTGTTATTGGGTTGTCGCTGCGGAAATAGGCAGGCTTGCGGTAATCTCAAGGCCATTGGGGACGAGGGTGGTGACCGTCAGGTGTCCGCCTGCTTTTTCGCATCGTTCCCGCATGGCGTTCAGGCCGAATCCCGGCAGGATTGGACCTTGTGCCACGCCGTTATCCCGGATGGTCATGACGATGCCATCCTCACGGCCTATAAGCTGCGCCTCAGCCCGGGTGGCCTGGGCATGGCGCATCATGTTGGTCAGCGCCTCCTGAAGGACGCGGAAGAGGACGTACAGCTGCTCCGGAGCGATCTTTCCGGGAATATCCGCGGTAAAGACCACCGGAATCCCGCTTCGCTCGCTGAAGGTGTCCGCCAGCTTCCTAAGCTCCAGCAGCCCTTCGCCGGGGCGGGAAAGCCCCATTTCGTGAACGACCGTTCTGACGTCCTGAAGGCATCCGCGAGCCACGTCGGTGACCTGCCGGAGCGTCGAGCGGGCTTCGTCCGGCGCCGCATCGATCATGTACGGCAGAGCCTGCAGCTGCACGATGACGGAGGTCAGGCCGTGCCCGATGCTGTCGTGGATATCGGCTGCGATCCGGCTGCGCTCCTCCAGCACCGCGTAACGCAGAGCCTGCTCGGAGGTCTCAGCCAGCTCCTCATGGGCTTGGCGCAGGCTGCGGTAAGCCGCTTCCAGCTGCTGATGAGCGGTCGTCAGTTCCCGCATATGCTCTTCTTTCATCGATCGGGTCGTTCTCCGAAGCCTGCCGGCCAGGAATAGAAGATAGACTGCCGCGAGAATCAGGCATTGGGTCATCACGGCTTCCAAAGGCCGATGCTGAAAAAGCAGGATCAACGCCGCGGCAGCTATATTTAGAACGGTATAGGCTGCCGAATACGATATCGGCAGCCGGTAACTCACCCATCCCAGCAGAATAAAGACGAGAATATACAAGCTGCCGCCAAGCCCCAGCATGACCTCAAGTGAAGCGATACCAAGGAGGGCACATACGGCAAAAGCAGGAGCCGGTCCCAGGCGGGTAAACCACCCGGGCCGCCATTGCAGGCATAATGCGGCAAGCGTCAGCAGCACGCCGGGAACGAACGCGCGGGGCTCGCCGTACATTCCGTTCTGAATCGCGCCATACACGATCAACAAACTCAGAAGCGCCCTTCTGGCCGGATTGGAAGACAGTATTGTTCGCTCATCTTTGCCTGTTTCCATAGCTGGTCTCCTTTAGCTGGCACATTGACGTCAGATGTTTCAGGTCTTTATGCTCGTTGTCCCATCATTGCCTGATATCTCCGGTAAATGACATACCGGCGTGCGCAGATGGAACCGAGCGGCATGAACATCAGCGCATTGGCGATGTGATAAAAGGCGTGAGTCTGCCCCCAGGACTGTGCAAGCACCCGAAGAATCAGCACGGCGAGAAACAGCACAATGCTGGCAATGGAACCCTGCACCGTAACCTGGCCGTCCGTTCCCATGCGCATTTTTTCCATTTTACCCCGGATGATACCCGTTGCCAAACCGGCAGCGGCAAACACGACGAACAGCACCACTTCGATCGGACCTACCGATGCCCAGGGGATGGAGGAAAGGGTCATTCCCCCCCATAACACGGGAACGATCCACATGCTGGAAGGGCGGAAGGTTCTTTCCCTTGCGGTAAGCCAAATGACAAGCAGGATAATAATAATATAAGTTGAGTATTGTTCCATGGCTAACACCTCATTCATTTTCGTGATGAGTTCAGCATACCAAGGAAGATCGGCTGCGTAATCGAACCGTGTGGTGATTTTTTTCGGCCGGATGTACACCTGCAGATGTACATGATTGCTGATGAGACGGTTAGGGCTTTCCTTTTTCCGATTATTTTGTTAAAATGGCAGCAAGCATTTCATCCTGAAGAAAACGAGGTAACCACGCAGCCGATGGATAAACATGACTGTTCTCTGTAATCTGCAAACCAACTTGATGTTGAAACCGTGCAGTTTCTGCGCCTGCCGCAGGGAAGAGAATCGTTATGTCTATTTTTAGGGACTGGTAGACCTCGCCGATGGATACGGAAAATGCTTTTTTTTGTGCGTTTTTGACGTGTTCATAAGAAAGGAAATGTCGTGCCCAGCGTGTTCGGGGCGGTGTTTCGGACGGGTGTACCCTCTTTTTGACATAGACAACGATATGCGAATTTCCTGCCGTAGGCGATGCTGCCTGCGGCTTTTTCAGTTCCAGAAATGGATAAGGGCCCGGGGCTGATCTGAAACTGCCGGTTTTTCTGAAAACGACGGAAATTCAAATTTATGTTTTAAAGGGTGATGCTTGTATGATGAATATCGTAAAAACGAAACATATAGCCAAAGAATTCAAAGGGAAAACCATTTTTGAAAATATCGACTTGGAAATCTATGAAGGCGAAAGGCTGGCGCTCTTCGGCGTCAACGGCGCGGGGAAGACGACGCTGCTGCAGATTCTGACCGGGCAGCTGGAGCCTGACCGGGGCAGCGTTGAGCGGGGAGTCCCGCTGGAGCAGTGGGGATACATGACGCAGACGTCGGAAGACTTGATGCAACTGACGGCTCTGGATGCGGCGGGGCGCGAAAGCGGCGAGCTGTGGCAGATCAAGCGCCGGCTGAAGGAGCTGGAGCAGGCGATGGCGACGGGCGAAGACAGTTCTTCGCTCCTGGAGGAATACGGCCAGCGGCTTGAGCAGTATGAGCTCAGCGGCGGTTTTGATTGGGAGACAGGGCTGGAGAAGCATTTGACCATGCTGCACATCGGTCCCGAGCTGTGGCAGATTCCTTTTGCCGATCTCAGCGGCGGCCAGAAAACGAGGGTCCGGCTGGCGGCTCTGCTAGTCAGAAAGCCGGATGTGCTGCTCCTGGACGAACCAACCAACCATCTCGACGAGGAGAGCATGGACTGGCTGGAAGATTGGCTGCGCCGATACGAAGGCACCGTTATCGTCGTTTCCCATGACCGGACCTTTTTGGACCGGGTGGTGACGGGAGTCTGCGAACTGACCGAGACCGGGCTGAAAAAATATAAGGGCGGCTATACCGACTATCGGCGGGAAAAGGACCGCGAGCTGCGGGAGCAGGAGTCGCTCTATAAAAAGCAGAAGCAGGCCCGGGAAGCGCTGGAGGAATCGATCCGCAAATACCAGGAATGGTTTCATCAGGCTGAGAAGTCGGCGGACAAAAATACGGAGACCAAGGCTGCACTGCCTTACTACAAAGCCAAAGCCAAGAAAAATATCTCCAGGTACCACGCCAAGCAAAAAGAGCTGGAGCGGCTGGACAACGAAAGTGTGGAAAAACCGAAAAGCGGACCGAAGGTCAGTCTCCAGCTGAGCGAGGGCGGGTTCTCCGCCCGTGTGCTGGTGCGGCTTGAGCAACTGTCTTTCGGCTACGGGCCGAAAAAGCTGTTCGACAAGTTCAGTCTGATCCTCTCCCGCGGCGACCGGCTGGCCGTCCGGGGGCCGAACGGGGCGGGCAAATCGACCCTGCTCAAGCTGATCATGGGCGAGCTTGCGCCAGACGGGGGAACGGTATGGCAGCATCCTGCCCTGAAGATCGGATACTTTTCTCAGGAGCTGGAGGTGCTGAACGAAGAGGAGACGCTGCTGGACAGCCTGCTCCGCCTCCCATCGATGACCGAGACGCATGCGCGGACGATTCTGGGCTGCTTCCTGTTTAAGCGGGAGGATGTGTTTAAGCGGATCGGGGATTTAAGCATGGGGGAGAAATGTCGCGCGGCCTTCGTGCAGCTGTATTTCTCCGGGGCCAATCTGCTCGTGCTGGATGAGCCGACGAACTATTTGGACATCTCCACGCGGGAAGTGATCGAGGAGGCATTATCCGCTTATCCAGGTGCTCTGGTTGCGGTATCCCATGACCGAATGCTGATCCGCAAGCTTGCGGACCGGCTGCTGACCGTTTCCCTTTCGGCAGAACCGCATCTGTTTGAGGGCACGGTTCAAGAAGAGGAAGAGCAGCTGGCCAGACATAAAGGAGCGCTGAAGGAGGATACCGACCGGGAAAACGCGCGGCTGGCGCTGGAATGGGAGCTGACCCGATTGCTGAATGAGGAAGGCGGAAGCGACGAGGAGGCTACGGAACGGATTTTGAGCATCCGCAGGCTCCGGGGCGAACTCGAACAGCTGTAGTTTCAAGGGCATGAAGTCTGGTTCTGGGAAAAATGGGCATGCTGAGAAAGGGATAAGCGGGTAAGCATGCAGGCGATTCAGACTTGTCAATAGAAGTTTTTTTCCCTATAATAAAGTTCTATAATCATGAACAAGAGTTTTACAATCGCAAGTTAAGACAAATGCGTTGATGGAGATAAGTAAGCAGTGCCTCTTTACAGGGAGGGGACGCCGGAGATTGAGAGCGTCTCTACAGAACCAGGCTGCCGAAATTCCCTCCGGAGCAGTTCCCTGAACGAATCCAGGCGATAGCATGCGCCTTCAGGATTTCCGCGTAGGGGATACCGGTTCTCGAACGTTACATCGAGTGAGAGTGAGATCAAGCAGGCTGACGGTTCGCGGTGCGAATCAAAACGGCTTTTCGCTTGTCTAACAAGGGTGGTACCACGGTCTTTTCGTCCCTTTTTCGGGAGAAAAGGCCTTTTTTTATTTCTTGGAAATTTTTTTCTGAGGACCCCCGCCAAGTAACTGAGTAGTCACCCGGGGCAAAAGCCCTGCATTGCGGGGCGTTGGATTGTTCAAAAACAGTATTGGCGATTTCAAGAAGGAGGCAGGAAGTTCATGAAAGAAAAGCTGGAAGCATTGCGGCAGGAAGCGATCGCGCAGCTGAATGACGTGGCTGATGTACAGACGCTGAACGATTTGCGCGTGAAGTATCTGGGGAAAAAGGGAGCGCTGACCGAAATTTTGCGGGGCATGGGGGCGCTGAGTGCGGAGGAACGCCCGCTGATCGGGCAGGTGGCCAATGACGTGCGCGGAGCGATCGAAGGATTGATCGAGTCCAAGCAGCAGGCTTTCCAAAAGGCCGAAACCGAGCAGCGCCTGCAGGCGGAGAAGGTGGACGTTACGCTACCGGGCCGCAAAATGGTTCAGGGCGGTACTCATCCGCTCAACAAGGTCATCCAGGAAATCGAGGAAATTTTCATCGGGATGGGCTACCACATTGCGGAAGGACCGGAAGTGGAGACCGACTATTACAACTTTGAAGCGTTGAACCTGCCGAAGAACCACCCGGCCCGCGACATGCAGGATACGTTCTACATTACCGAGGAACTCTTGATGAGAACGCAGACGTCGCCGGTGCAGATCCGGACGATGGAGAGCATGCAGGGCAAGGTGCCGGTGAAAATCATCTGCCCGGGCAAAGTGTACCGCAGAGACGACGACGATGCGACGCACTCGTTCCAGTTCTATCAAATCGAAGGACTGGTGATCGGCGAAAACATCCGGATGAGCGATTTGAAGGGCACGCTGCTGCAATTCGTCCGGGAAATGTTCGGACCGAACACGCAGATCCGCCTTCGTCCAAGCTTCTTCCCGTTCACAGAGCCGAGCGCAGAGGTCGATGTGACCTGCGCCAGATGCGGAGGCAGCGGATGCCGGGTGTGCAAGCATACGGGATGGCTGGAAATTCTGGGATGCGGCATGGTACATCCGGAAGTGCTGCGCAAGGGCGGCTACGATCCGGAAGTGCATAGCGGTTTCGCGTTCGGCATGGGTCCGGACCGGATTGCGATGCTGAAGTACGGAATTGACGATATCCGTCATTTTTATGGCGGCGATGTGGCATTCTTGAAGCAGTTTGCCCGCATGTAAGCGGAAAGGTTAGCGAATACGGGAAGAAGGAAGGGAACGTAAGTGAAAGTATCGACAGAATGGTTATCCGATTATGTATCACTGGAAAATGTAGCGGCCGAAGAGCTGGCCGAACTGATTACGCGCGCGGGCATCGAGATCGACGAGATCGATCATCGCAACCAAGGGATTACGAAGGTTGTGGTCGGCTATGTCAAAAGCAAGGAGAAGCATCCCGATGCGGATAAGCTGAACGTATGCATCGTGGACGCGGGGCAGGGCGAAGACCTGCAGATCGTTTGCGGTGCGAAAAACGTGGATGCCGGGCAAAAGGTGCCTGTGGCTCTGGTTGGCGCTCTGCTGCCAGGCGGACTGGAAATCAAAAAAGCCAAGCTGCGCGGCGTCGCCTCCCAAGGCATGATCTGCTCCGCCAAAGAGCTGGGCATGAACGACAAGCTGCTGCCGAAGGAGCAGCAGGAGGGCATTCTTGTCCTGGAGGAGAACACGGAGATCGGAACGCCGATCACCTCCGTGCTCGGTCTGGACGACAAGGTGCTCGACTTTGACCTGACGCCGAACCGTTCCGACTGTCTCAGCATGCGGGGCGCGGCTTACGAAGTGGCGGCCATTCTGGGCCGCGACGTCAAGCTGCCCGATCCCGAAAAAGAGCTGGTTGAGGTGGCCGACGCGGCAAGCGGCCATATCTCCGTCAAAATCAGCTCGCCCGAGCATTGCAGCCACTACGCTGCGCGTTATATTACCGGCGTGAAGATCGCGCCGTCGCCGCAGTGGATGCAAAACCGTCTCATGGCTGCTCGCGTCCGTCCGATCAACAACATCGTTGACATCACCAACTATGTCATGCTCGAGTACGGGCAGCCGCTGCACGCATTTGACGCGGATCGCCTGACAGGCGGAGCCGTAGACGTCCGCCTGGCCCGTGAAGGCGAAACGCTCGTGACGCTGGACGGCCAGGAGCGCAAGCTGGAGCCGCACATGCTGCTCATTACCGACGAAGTGAAGCCGGTCGGATTGGCCGGCGTTATGGGCGGATTGGATTCCGAAGTAACGAACGATACCGTTAACATTTTGCTTGAATCCGCCAAGTTCGACGGAGGCACCATCCGCAAGACGTCCCGCCAGCTCGGGCTGCGCTCTGAAGCGAGCCAGCGCTTCGAGAAGGAAGTGGATCCAGGAGCGGTCATTCCTGCGCTGAACCGGGCCGCGTCGCTGATCGCCCGCTACTGCGCAGGAACCGTTCATAAGGGCATTGTCGAAGCAGGTGCCGCGCAGGCGGAAGAAAAGGTGATCGTCTTGTCCTTCGACAAGCTGAACCGGTTCCTCGGAACCGAGCTGTCGATGCTTGAAGTGAAGACGATTTTTGGCCGTCTCCATTTCCATGCTGCGGATACCGCCCAAGGCATTCTGGAAGTGCAGGTGCCGACGCGCCGCGGAGACATTACGAACGACGTCGATCTGATCGAGGAAATCGCCCGCCTTTACGGGTACGACAATATCCCGACGACGGCGATCGAAGGGCCTACGACGCCGGGGGGCTATACGAAGCCGCAGGCGATCCGCCGCGAAATCCGCAGACTGTTCACCCACGGAGGATGGCAGGAAGTGATCAGCTACTCCTTCACCCATCCGGATCTGGCCTCGCTGTTCCCTGCCTTGACGGAAGGAAGCGTGCCGGTGAAGCTGTCGATGCCGATGAGCGAGGAGCGCAGCGTGCTGCGCACGAGCGTTCTGCCGCAGCTGCTTGACATCGCGGTGCATAATGCCAACCGGAAACAGTACGATCTGGCGCTGTTCGAAGTGGGCAACGTGTTCTTCACGCAGGAAGAGACGCTGACGGTTCAGCCGAAGGAGCTGAACGTGCTGTCCTTGCTGCTCTGCGGCAATCGTGGACAAAAGCAGTGGAACTATGCGCCGGAAAAGGTCGATTTCTTCGACCTGAAGGGTGCCCTGGAGACGCTGTTTGGGGATCTGGGCCTGGAGGGAGCGATCCGGTACGTGGCCAACCAGCCGGCCGGATATCATCCCGGACGTTCGGCGTCCGTCTACCTGACCAATGGCGGCGGAGAGCTGGTGCTGATCGGGACACTCGGCCAGGTGCATCCGGAGCTGCAGCAGGAGCGCGGACTCGGCGATGTGTATGTCGCCGAAATTCTGCTTCAGCCGCTGTACGATCATGCCGATTTCGATATCCGCTATCAGGAGCTTCCGCGCTTCCCGGCTTCGGAGCGGGATATTGCGGTCGTGGTGGACAGCACCGTGGAAGCAGGTTCCCTGCTTGAGACGATCCGCGAAGCCGCGGGCGAACTCCTGCAGAACGTGCAGGTATTCGATGTGTTTACTGGAAGCAAACTCGGCGAAGGCAAGAAGAGCGTCGCGATTTCGCTCGTATACCGCCACAACGAGCGCACGCTGACGGATGAGGAAGTAACTGCGGCGCATGCCGGCGTCGTCAGCGCCCTTGAGCAAAAGTTTCAAGCGGAATTAAGAAAATAGCAGGAATTGAATCCAATCACATCGAATCCTTAGACACAGAGATTCGATGTGATTTTTTTTTGGAGAGAACAAGACATCTTAGAGTCAACACACATATGAAGGAGGGCACAACTGTGACTACACCTGATCGAACACGCGTCTCCGTGGAGATCTACGGGACTTCTTATAAACTGGTAGGCAGCAGTGCCGACTATATGAGGAAAATTGCCAGTTATGTCGATGAACGGATGAATGCCATTTCCAAAAGCAATTCCCGGCTGGATACTCCAAGGATTGCCGTTCTGGCCGCGGTTCATATGGCGGAGGAAGCCGTGCAGATGCAGGATCTCCGCAACGAAGTGAAGATGCTGACCGGCGAGCGCAGCGAGCTGAGCTCGCAGCTCACCAGGCTGCAGTCCCAGCGGGACGAGCAGCTGGCCGAAGTCAACAAACAGAAGGAAGAAGCGCAGCGGATCAAGAAGGAGAAGGATGAGCTGCAAGCGCTGCTTGAGCAGGAGAAGGCTGCGCTTGCGAAGGAGCTGGAGCAGTCCAAGTCCGAGCTCTCGGCGCGGCTGGATCAGACGCGAAATACGTTGACGAAGGAACTGGATCAGCTCCGCGCTTCACTGAAGCGGGAGACGGAACAGAAGGAATCTTTGCTTCGCAAGGAGAAACAGGCCGCGGAGCAAATGCAGAAGGACAAGCAGGCTGTGGAAGAACGGCATAAAGCGGCCGTGCAGGAGCTGGAACGGAAGCATGCGGGAGCACTTCAATCCGCCGAGCAGAAGCGGCTCGGAGCCTTGAAGGAAGCCGAGGAGAAGAGCCGCGCGAAGATCACCGAGCTGGAGCAGAAGCATCAGGGAGCGGTCAAGGAGCTCGAAGAAAAGCATGCGGCCTCCATTCAGGAACTGCAGCAGCAGTTGACCGAGCTTAGCGGCGGCAGCAGCCAGCTTCAGGAGAAGCTGCGGAACATGGAGCAGGAGCTGAAGAATGCCAAGGAGGCTTACTCCAGACTGCGTCAGCAGCATCAAGACGTGCTGGTGCGCGAGGAGGAGGCCAAGGCGCAGGTGCAGGCCTTGACCGAGCAGGAAGAAGCGCTGAACGGGCAGATCAGCCAGCTGAAGGACGAGGCGGCCGCTTCGGAAGAAGAACACCGCCGCATGCAGAAGCTGCTTGAGGATTACAGCGAGGCTTCCAAGAAAATGACCGGCGAAATCGCCCAGTTGACGGCCGAAGCCGAAACCCTTCAAAGCACGATCGAGAAGCAGAAGGTAGAGATCGGCGATTTGGAACTGCAGGTGCTGGAAGCCGGCGAACAGAACGAGACGCTGGAGACGGGCATGGCTTCGCTGCATGATGAATTGAGCGTGCTGAAAGAACAGGCGGACGGCGAGGGCAAGCTCCGCCAGGAAGCTGAGCGGCAACGTGAAGCGCTCCGGCAGGAGCTCACCGCGAAGGAAGAGCGGCTGCAACAGCTTGCGCAGGAGCTGGCAAACAAGCAGAAGCAGCTCGAAGCCCAGGTGCAGAAGCTGCAGGCGCAGGAGCGTTCATCCTCGGAGCAGGAAGAGGAGCTTCAGCGTCTGCAGGAACGTCTGGAGGCCCAGCAGAAGGAGCTGGCCGCGAAGGAGCAAGAGCTGGAGTCGTTGAATCAGACGCTGCAAGGGCGGGAGCAGGATCTGCAAGATTACGGCCGGCAGATCGAAGCCAAAGAGGAGCAGATCGCTGTTCTGGAGCGGCAGTCGGGTCAATACGCGCAGCAGCTTAAGGATCTTCGGCTTCAATTGGAAGAACAGCAGGAGGTGTATCTCGAGCTAGAAATTCAGTCGGAGGAGCAGCAAGAGAGCGTGCAGAACCTGCGGCAGGAGCTGGAGAGAAGCCGGCAGAAGCATGCGGAGCTGGAGCTTCAGGCGGAAGAAGACCGGAAGCGTTATGCCGGCCTGAAGGAACAGTGGGAAGAACAGCAGGCGAGCTATGCCGAGCTGCAGAGCCGTTCAGAAGAATATGAGCGGCAGTGCGGCGAGCTGCGGAAGCAGGTAGCTGAACATGAAGAGCAGTATGAGCTCGCCCAGCTTCTGCTCGAAGAGCAGCAGGGGCAGTGCGGAGCGTTGCAGCAGCAGTTGGAGGAACAGCGTGAACAGCACCAAACGGCAGCTAAGGCGCTGAAAGAACGCGAGGTACAGTACTTAGCCTTACAGCAGGAGCTGGAAGTGCATCAGGAGCAGCACCACTCTGCAGCCCAGAAGCTGAAGGAACGCGAGGAGCAGTATCAAGCGCTCCAAGGCCAACTGGAAGAGCAGCGTGAACAGCATCAAACGGCAGCTCAGGCGCTGAAGGAACGTGAGGAGCAGTACTTAGCGCTGCAGTTGGAATTGGAAGAGCAGCAGAAACGGTACCAAACGGCAGCCCAGGCGCTGAAGGAACGCGAAGAGCAGTACTTAGCGCTGCAGCTGGAGTTGGAAGAGCAGCAGAAACGGTACCAAACGACAGCCCAGGCACTGAAGGAACGCGAGGAGCAGTCGATAGCGTTGCAGCTGCAGCTGGAAGACCAGCAGGAACAGCATCAAACGGCAGCCCAAGCGCTGAAGGAACGCGAAGAGCAGTACTTAGCGTTGCAGCTGGAGCTGGAAGAGCATCAGGAGCAGCACCACTCTGCAGCTCAGGCGCTGAAGGAACGCGAGGGACAGTATCAAGCGGTACAGCGGCAGCTGGAGGAGCAGCGGAAGGAGCACCAGACGACCCGTCAGGCGCTCGAAGACCTCGAGAATCAGTATCTGGAGGTTCAAGAGCAGCTCGAAGAACAGCAGGCGGAGCACCGATCGGCCCGCCGGGCTCTGGAGGATCTCGAAGAGGAGCATTTGTCCGTACAGCAGCAGTTTGAAGGTCATCAAGAGCAGTATCGTACGCTGCAGCTCCGTCTGGAAGAACGGCAGGAGCAGTATCATGAGCTGCGGATGGAATATGATGACCATCAGGAGCTGTATCAGGAGCTGCAGCAGGCGCATGACGCCAGAGCGGAACAGCTTGCGGATTTGGAGCAGCAGCTGGAAGACAGCCGGGAGATGATCGGGCGCCTGCGGCAGCAGTCCGAGGAATATGCCCGTGACAACAGCTCTTTGCGTCAGCAGTCGGAGCAAGCCGATGCGCGGTATGAGGAGCTGGAGCTTCAAGCCAAAGGCGTTCAAGCTCAGTTCGAGGAACTGCAGCGGGTGAACCGTGCGGCCCAGGAGCAATACGAACAGCTGCGCAGCCAGACCGACGCGCAGCGCGAGCAGTACAACAGCTTGAATCAGCAGTATCAGGGCTTGCAGCGGCAGTATGAGGAGCTGCAGCGCCAGGTGAAGGAAGCGCAGAGCCGCCAGGAGGATACCGAAATCGAATACCTGCTTATGCTGGAG
Source organism: Paenibacillus sp. XY044 (assembly GCF_002257645.1). Taxonomy (GTDB): domain Bacteria; phylum Bacillota; class Bacilli; order Paenibacillales; family Paenibacillaceae; genus Paenibacillus_AQ. Next base: position 474,541 of record NZ_NQMO01000002.1, read on the forward strand.
GAAAAAGATGCTGCGGTGAAGAAGCTGGAGGAAGCATCGGTGCAGCTGGACGAGGCGGCCGACCGGGAGACCGAACTGCGCGGTCTGTTGCGCAGTGCCGAGCAATCCATGCAGTCTTATCAGGACAAGCTGAAGGATATGATGGATCAGCAGGAAGTCTGGGGCAGCCGGGAGCTGGAGCTGCAAGAGGAGCTTGAGGCTTGGCAGCAGCAGATCGCTGCCGGCGAGCAGCAGCTTACCCGAATCCAGGGCGAGAAGGAGACGGTCGCGGAAGAGCTTCGCCAAGTGGGCGAAAGCTTCGAGCTGGTGACGCATCAATACCGCCTGCTTCAGGCAGAGCATGAGATTCAGCTGGAGAAGACGGGCAAGCTGGAAGAAGAATATCGTCTGCTTCAGGACGAGTATTCCAAGCTGCAGACCGAATATAACGAGTGGATTGAACTGATCGAACAGGATCAGAACTGACCCTTTAGACCATCCACATTCCACACCTAAATGAAAATCCCCTCGAAATAATGCGGCAGGACGGATCATGCACCATCCTGAAGCATACTTCGAGGGGATTTTATGTTAGTACAAGGGCTGCTTAGCGTCTATTCGTCCACGATGACTTTGGCAATCATGCCGGAATGTCCCGCTCCGCAAAATACCGAACAGGCCATTTCGAACGTGCCGGCTTTTTCGGGCGTGACTACCGCGGACTTGTTTTTGCCGTCAAGCTGAAGCTCGAGACCGGGGATGAGGACGCCATGGTTGCCCTCGTCGTTTTCGAGCGTAATTTTGACGGGAACGCCCTTTTTGAGATGATATTCTTTTTGATCGAATGCATAGTTTGTCGCCTTAATGACCAATTCCTCGCTCGGTGCTACACCAGTTTCGGTGACTCCGCTGCCTGAAGCAGAATCGTCGCTCTTGGATGCGCCGCAAGCGGACAGTACCAGAATCAGCACGCAGGAAAAGACGACAGCCAGTGTCTTCTTCACTTGTGATCCTCCTTTATGTATACCTTCATGATATCAAAATGATTCCAAGCCTAATCATACCTTAAAATGGATATGCGGGGATACGGTTCATTTGAAAAATTGGTGAACTCAGGCCTCAGTAGTTTGATCATCAGGAAACGGGTTTTGCTTGGAAAAAGGATAGTGCTTATCTTGGATTTAAGATATAATGAGCTTGACGATGTACCTGGCCCGCAAATATTCTTGTTTAGAAGAGTAGGGGAATGAAATTCCAATGAATCGCACTGAGTTGATTTTGGAAGATTTATGGCATCGCAAAATATTAAACGCTTATTGGATTGTGACGCTGATGTTTTTCGCGGCGGAAGCGGTTCTGCTGCTGTTAGGCTGCATTCCTTCGGTGACCGCCGGAGACAGGCCGGAAGATTGGCTGCGTCTGGGCGTGCCGGACGGCTGCATCCTATTGCTGATGCTGGCGGCACAAGCCTGGCTGCGATTCGAACCTAAATACAGGAAGCAGGCCGTGGTCGGCTGCGGATTTTTGCTCTCCTATCTGATCTATTTCATCATTCAGCCGATCGTGGACGGGGCGCAGATGGCCCTCCTTCTGCCCGTACTGATTTCTGTCGTTTATTTTGACCGCAAACTTCTATACGGCTTTGGCTCGTTAACAATCCTCATTTATGGTGTCATCTATCTCTTCACCGAACGCTCCCTATACCACAAACCCATTCAGGAATTCATTCAAATCCAAAGCGTGTTTATTGTCAGCATTTTGATCGGTCACACCATTTTGGTCCGGGTCAAGGAATTTATGCGCCATCTGGAATCGGTCTTGAAATCGGAGCAGCAGCTCTTAGTGGAAAGAACGATATCGGACAAGCTGCTCAAAATCGATGCGCTTACCGGGTTATACAATCACAAAGCGTTTCACGAATACCTGGAGGCTTTGCTGGAGCACTGCGAGAAGTATCAGCTCCCGCTGCAGCTGGCCATTATCGATATTGATAATTTCAAGAAGGTCAATGATAATTACGGGCATTGGGTGGGCGATGTCGTTCTGAAAGAGGTCGCCTCGAAGGTGATGTCGACGATGACGCCGAATGATTTTGCCGCGCGGTATGGCGGAGAGGAGTTTGCCGTCATTATGGCGGATAAGACGCTGGAAGCAGCGGAGCATATGGCCGAACAGCTGCGTGAAGGGATTGCCCGAACCGAGCTCCCGCATATGGTGAAGCCGGTCACGGTCAGCATCGGTCTGTGCAATTTCCAGCAAGGGGACGATAAGGAATCGTTATTCCGGAAAGCGGACCTTGCGCTGTATCAGGCCAAACGGACAGGTAAAAATAAAGTGGTGACCGCGGGTGAAGACGCGGCGGATTATGCCGGATAACAAGGAAAAAACCCCTGTCCTTAGGCAGGGGTTTTCATTCAAGTGACGGCTTAACGCTTGTCCCTTCCGGCATTAAATGCGGATACCGGGATAAACAGGTCGATAATACCGATGACGAGTGCGGCGAGAATCGCGCCGAGTAGGGTGACTTCAACGCCGCTGACGATAAATTGGGCGATGTATATGACGAGGGCACTGACGATGAAGCCGACGATCCCGCGTCCGAAGGGGGTAACCCTTTTGCCGAAGATTCCTTCAATGATCCACCCCAGCAGAGCGATTACCAAAGCGAGCAGCAGGGCGCTCCAGAAACCTCCGACGGAAAATTGGGGAACGATCCAGCCTACGATCATTAGGACGATCGCGGACACGATGAAGCGAACGACATGACCCAGAAAATGCATGCAACTGGCCTCCTTTACACATGGATACTGTGTTATGCAAACCTTATTGTATTCAATTATCGCCATGTTATGTATGGAATGATTTAACGCTGCAAATGGCGAAGCGGCAAACATTTCGTATATAATAAAGGCATTGCACGAGAGGAGTAGTGAATACTGTTGGACGACAAGATTTTGCATACGCTCGAATACCGCAAGATTTTAGATAAATGCGCTGCATACACCCAAACCTCGATGGGCAGGGGGGCGGCCGAGTCTTTGAAGCCCGATACCGATCTCGAATCGGTAAAGCGTTTGCTTCAGGCAACCGACGAGGCATACACCGTGGACCGATTGAAGGGAAATCCGTCCTTCGGCGGCATCACGGATATTGCCGCTCCGCTGAAGCGCGCCAGAATCGGCGGCACCCTGAGCCCGCATGAGCTGCTGGGCATCGGCAACACTGTGAACGGTTCGAGACGGATCAAGCGGTTCATCGCGAACGTTCATGAGGATGAGCCGATTCATCTTCTGGCAGGCATCAGCGAAAATTTATCCGAGCAGAAGCCGCTGGAAGATGCTATTAAAGCATGCATCGACGAAAGCGCGGAAGTGCTCGATTCCGCCAGCCCAGGGCTCGCCCAGGTTCGGCGTGAGCTGAGATCCGGCGAGGTGCGGATCCGGGAGAAGCTGGATTCGATGATCCGTTCCTCCAGCGTGGCCAAAATGCTGCAGGATCAGCTCATCACGATCCGCGGGGACCGGTTTGTCATTCCGGTCAAAGCGGAATACCGCTCCTATTTTGGCGGGATCGTGCATGACCAGTCCGGTTCGGGGGCGACGCTCTTTATCGAGCCTGAATCGATCGTGGCGATGAACAACAAGCTGCGCGAAACCCGGATGAAGGAAGAGCGTGAAATTGAAATTATTTTGCAAAAGCTGACGGCGCTCGTCGGGGAACAAGCGGAACTTCTGCTGCTCGATATCGATCTGCTGGGTCAGCTCGACTTTATTTTTGCTAAAGGCCGTCTGGCGCATGTCATGAAGGCCAGCCAGCCGAGAATGAATGACCGCGGGTACTTGAAGCTGAAAAAGGGGCGCCATCCGCTGATCGATATCGAAAAGGTCGTGCCGATCGACGTGGAGCTGGGCAATTCGTATACTTCCATTATCGTGACCGGGCCGAATACCGGCGGTAAGACCGTCACGCTGAAGACGATCGGACTGCTGAGCCTGATGGCGATGTCCGGCCTGTTCGTTCCCGTAGAGGAAGGAAGCCAGCTCTGCGTGTTCGACGCCATTTATGCCGATATCGGAGACGAGCAGAGCATCGAACAGAGCCTCAGTACATTTTCCAGCCATATGACCAATATTATTCGCATTTTGAATCATATGACGCCGAAGAGCCTGGTGCTGCTTGACGAAGTAGGGGCCGGGACCGATCCGGCGGAGGGTTCGGCGCTTGCCATTTCCATTCTGGAGCATATCCACAGCCTGGGATGCCGGATGGTGGCTACGACCCACTACAGCGAACTTAAGGCATATGCGTATGAACGTAAAGGCGTCATTAACGCCAGCATGGAATTTGACGTGAACACGCTGAGTCCGACTTACCGGCTTCTCGTCGGCGTTCCGGGACGAAGCAACGCATTCGCGATTGGGGAGAGACTTGGCCTTCCGCAGGTTATACTGGACTATGCCCGCGGGGAAGTGAAAGAGGAAGATCAGCGCGTCGAGCACATGATCGCCTCCCTGGAGGAAAACCGGCTCGGTGCCGAGAGCGAGCGCGAGAAGGCTGAGAAGCTCCGCCAGGAGATGGAGCAGCTGCGCAGCCGGCATCAGCAGGAGCTTGAGAAGCTCGAAGAGCAGCGCGACCGGCTGGTCGAGAAGGCCCGGGCCGAAGCCAAAGAGGTCATCGCCAAAGCCCGCCGCGAAGCGGAGCAGATCATTGCCGATTTGCGGCAGATGGCGAAGGAGGAAGGGGCTTCGGTTAAGGAGCATAAGCTGATCGCCGCCCGCCGCCAGCTTGATGAGGCCGAACCCCAGCAGCGCAAGAAGGGGGCGGCCAAGCCGAAGGCCAATGCGCCGCGCCAGATCGAGCCTGGCGATGAGGTAATGGTCTACAGCCTGAATCAGAAGGGCCACATCGTGGAGCTGTCCGGCGCCAAGGAGGCCGTGGTTCAGCTCGGTATTATGAAAATGAAGGTCAGCCTGGACGACCTCGAGCTGGTGAACGCGAACAAACCGGCCGAGAAGCAGGTTCAGCGGCATGCGACCACGGTCAAGCGTACCCGGGACGACAACGTCCGCAGCGAGCTGGATCTGCGCGGCACGAATCTGGAAGAGGCGCTGATCGAAGTGGACCGTTTTATCGACGAAGCATTTTTGTCGAACCTCGGCCAAGTATACCTGATCCACGGAAAAGGCACGGGTATTTTGAGACAGGGAATCTCGGAATATCTTCGGAGACACAAGCATATTAAAAGTTACCGTCTGGGGAATTACGGCGAAGGCGGAACCGGCGTGACGGTGGCTGAGCTTAAATAATATGGGTGTTTAGCCTGAATTTCAGCTGGAACAGGGGGATGTTGGGAGTGAAGAACGGGGCTGATCTGCTGTTGGCCTATCCGATCGGTACGCTGATTGGTTATTTTTCGGTAGCAATTCTGGGCTTGATCGTTTTTCTGTCCTGCTTTGAAATCGTGGCGAGGTACCAGTGCTGGGACGAGATCGGACGAGGCAATATTGCCGCGGCACTGGCTACCGGAGGCAAAATATTCGGCATTTGCAATGTGCTAAGGTACAGCATCGAATCCAAGACGTCGATCTATGACATGATGAAGTGGGCAGTTTACGGCTTTCTGCTGCTGTTTGTTGCCTACCTGCTGTATGAATTTTTGACTCCGGTGTTTTCCGTTGACGAAGAGATTAAACGGGATAACCGGGCCGTCGGCCTGATCTCCATGCTGATCCCGGTGTCCCTTTCATACGTGATTGGAGCCTGTTTAATGTAGGAGGAACACATGAAAAATTTGGCGAGGATTTTGTTCGTCGCTGCGGTCGCCTTCTTTGTCGTCGGCGTCGTGTATTTGATGAAACATTAAGGAGATGGATCATATGGAAACCACGGTTTGCCCTTGGTGCCAGACGGAGATCGTATGGGACGAGGAACTGGGCCCCGAGGATGAATGCCCCTACTGCCATAATGAGCTGAAGGGTTACCGGACGCTGAACATCCAGCTGGGCGAGGAAGAAGAGGAAGCGGACGTAACGGAGGAGCATGAGGGGATCGTAGGTACAGATTGGGAGCTCCCTGAGGAGGAAGGTAAAGAAATTCCTTTCTGGGGCCAGGAAGATATGCAGTCGCTGCCTCCGTCGATCCGGACGCTCGATAAATATGAGGATAGTCATGACCTCATGAACTACGAGGAGACGTTGGAGCAAATTCTGGATGAGCAGGAGGAAGTGCCGGAATGCCCGAAATGCCGTGATTACATGGTACTTGCCGGCACGCAGCAGGTAGGCGCCCCCTTTCAGCCTGCGGTTTTCGGTGTGCTCCAGGGCCCTGTATTGGAGCCGCCTTTTCAGGTTCAAATGTATATTTGCACGGGTTGCTTCCATGTCGAATACAATCTGGCCGAGGAAGACCGGCTGCGGATGGTCGACCACCTGAGTCAAGAGAAGAATTCGTAAAATTGCAAACCGATCGATGATTTGCCCCCTTTTAGGGAACTACTAAGAAGGTAGACCCGGATATGAAGGGGGTAATTATGAAATCATCTGCGCGGCTGAACCGACAAACGATACTGCTGCTTGCCGTTAACGGGCTGATTGTTTTATCCGGCGCATTGTCGGGTACGTTTCTGAACGTATATTTATGGAAAAGCAAACAGGATTACGCGATGATCGGATGGTTTACCGTCGCCCAGCAGCTGGCCGTCGGGCTTACCTTTTGGCTGGCCGGCAAATGGGTGAAGGAGTATAACAAAATGAACGCCCTCAGGCTGGGGATCGGGCTGACGGGCCTTTTTTATTTGCTGGTTCTGTGGGTTGGGGAAAAGGCGATTTATTATATTTGGCCGCTGGGCATTCTGCTCGGTATTGCCATCGGGCTCTTCTGGATCGCTTTCAACGTGGTCTATTTTGAAGTCACCGATCCCGAGAACCGGGACCTGTTTAACGGGTGGGTCGGCCTGCTCGGCTCTATTACGGGCATTGTTGGACCCTGGTTTTCCGGCCTGCTGATCTCCATGCTGAAGGGCGACCGGGGATATCGGATCATATTTACGACGTCCCTGATCATTTATGCGCTTGGCGTGGTGCTGAGCTTCTTTCTGAAAAAGAGAAAGAAGGGCGGAGCCTACGACTGGCTCGAGCCTGTGAAGCAGCTGAAGGACAAGGGCAGCCCTTGGCGGCTGATGGCCTCGGGTCTGGCAGCGCAGGGGATTCGGGAAGGGGTGTTCGCCTTTCTGATCAACCTCCTTGTGTTCGTAGCCACGAAGCAGGAGTCGAAGCTGGGGCAGTTCTCGCTCATTACGTCCGCGGTATCCTTGGCCACGTACTGGCTGGCGGGCAAATGGTTCAAACCGGCCTACCGAAGCGCCGGCATGCTGGTGGGTGCTCTACTGCTGTGGGTGGTCATGGTGCCGCTGATCTGGAAGGTCAGTTATTTCACCCTGCTCCTGCTCGGCGTAGGAACGGCCATCTTTATGCCGCTGTACATCCTGCCGATGGTCTCATCCGGCTTCGACTTGATGGGCACCAGCAACGAAAACGTGGAAAAACGGGTCGAGCTGGTCGTTCTGCGCGAGCTGAGCCTGATGGTCGGCAGACTGCTCGGGACGCTGATCTTTATTATCGTGTTGTCTTTCAGCAAAGATCAGAGCACCATTACCGTGCTGATGCTCGTACTCGGCGCATCGCCGATTATTAGCTGGGTCTGCGTGAGACGGCTTCTCAAGCCAGGGAAATCGGCAGGTACCTGAATCGAATAATTACGCAGAAAAAAATCCCCTGATTCCTTCGTATGGAGTCAGGGGTTTTTTGATTGACCGGGTTCAGTTGCCGGGAACCTGCGCTTCCGGAGACGGTTTGGAAGTTCGCTCCAGAGCGAAGAGCTCCAGCTCGGAGCGCGTTTTCCCGTTAAGAACGTCACCCAGCAGTTCCGCCGCAATCATGCAGTAGACTGTCCCGTTCCCGCCATAGGCTTCAATAAAATAGCTGTGAGGATAGCGGGAATGCGGACCGATCATGGGCAGTCCGTCATGAGTAATCCCAAAAAGGGAAGCCCACGCATAGTCGGCCTTGATCCCGGCATAACGGGGGAACAGGGATTTAATCTCATTCAGCAGCAATTCGCTTTTATGCCGGATACGGCCTTCCCTTTCCTCCGGAGCGACCGGATGCTCATCCAGCCCACCTGCCACAATGCGGTTGTCCGGGGTGGTCCGCATGTAGAGATACGGCCGGGCGGATTCCCAGATCAGGCAGCGCTCGTGCCAACCGGTAAAATCGGATACGGGACTCGTGACGATCGCATAGGTCGTCTGAAGAAGCGCGTTGCGGTCCGGCTTCTCTTCCTGCGTCTCATAACCGCTCGCATGAACGACTTTACGGGCGAAGATCCGGCCGGTGCGCGTATAACAAACCACGCCGTCTTCTTCATATTCCAAATGAACGACAGGGCTGTTTTCGTACACCTGTACCCCCTGATCGGCCGCGTATTGAACGAGGGCATGAACGAAACGGAACGGGTTGACTTCGGCATCACCGGCCGTATACAACGCCGCGGATTTGGAGAAGGGAAACCGTGCTGCGATATCGGCCTGATCCCAATATAACGTTTCAAAACCGTGCTTGCGGAGGGTTTCATATTCCGCTTTCAGGTTAGGCACGTCTTCCTCGCTGCTGGCGTAATAAAGGCTGTTGCGGGGGATAAGCTCGGGTTCAAGCTTGAGGCCGGCGGCTGCTTCTTTGAGTTTGCGCATCGCCTCCTTGCACATTTGGTAAAAAGCGATGCCGGTCTGCTCGCCAAAGGTATGGATGATGGAGGTCAGGGATTTATCATTGAAGCTTTGGAGCAGACCGGTGTTGGCCGATGTGCTTCCCCCGGCGATACGTCCTTTTTCCAGCAAAACCGTCTGAAGGTTTAACCCGGACAGCTTGTGGACGAGAAGAGCTCCGCCCATGCCGCCGCCAATGACCAGTACGTCGCAGGACAGATCTTCGGCCAGCTCCGGATAAGCGGGTGCCGGATTCAGCGTAGACGGCCATGCTAAGTTCCCTTTATTCAGAATCATATGTCGTTTCGCCCCTTATCGGTAGTATTCAAAGTATTTGCTCCATGCGGACAATTTATAGCCTGATGCAGGCAGATTCGGTGAAGGAGAGGTCATGCCAGACAATACATAGAAAACCTCTCCCGGGACATAATACGGATTGAGTTAGAGATATCCAGAGGAGGAATACCGATGCAGTCCAATCAAATGCAGGCGATTACCGGCAAGGAGCTGGAATATATCGTCGATTCGATTTCCAATGAGGATTTGCTGATCAAGCAGTGTGCGGCAACGGCCGCTGCTACGCAGAACCCGACGATTCAGCAGGCGTGCCAGCAATACATCCGTTCGATGGACCACCATATCGATTTGCTCGTTCAGGCCGTTTCGCAGCACCAGCCGCTGGCGCCGACGAGTCCACAACAATGATAGCTTAGGAGGCATGCGTAATGAATTATCAAACTTCCAATAACTCGCAGTTCATGCAGGACGAGGACTTGCTGTACACGATTCTGGCCGATCTGAAAAGAACGGTCCGCGAATACACCACGGCAACGACGGAATCCTCCTGCCCTACCGTACGGCAAATGTTTACCCAGCTGACGAACGATACGCTCCGCATGCAGGGAGAATTGTACAATCTGATGAAGCAGATGAATATGTACTCCACGTCATCCCAGGCACTTCGCCAAGATGTGGACAAGTCGATTCAGGATGCGCGCAATTTGCAGCAAAAGAACCGCCAGTTCGTGCAGCAAAAAACGAGCAGCATGGGCCAATATGCCCAGGCAGCCAATCCATACCAGCAGCAGCAAAGCTCCCAAAATCCGCAGTACATGTAAAGTGCCGGAGGTGCACGGCGTCGGTATGTTCTCTTAGGCGTCGTCACCTAGCATATAAAATAACTACCCGAAAACCTGCTTCGATGAAGCATGGACCCATTTTGCCGTCTCTATTTCGGCCCACGCCGGGGAGACGGTTTTTCTTTGCATGCATGAAAATTTCATGTAATATTAGTATTAATCTCGAACCCGGGTCCTTTGTCGTAATAGTGAAGAAGGCCCGTGGAACAAGCGCTGGAGGATGCTGTATGAAACAACTGACGGATTTGAAACTGAAGGTCCTCGACCTGTTGAACGAAGACGCGAGACGGTCCCCGGCCCTGCTGGCAACGCTCATCGGCGTTGAAGAGGAAGCGGTCAAAGAAGCGATCGCGGAGCTGGAAAAAGACCATGTCATCGTAAAATATGCGGCGGTCGTGAACTGGAGCAAGATTGAAGACGAGACGGTAACCGCCTTGATCGAAGTGCAAATTACGCCCGAACGAGGGCGGGGCTTTGAAGGGATCGCGGAGCGGATCTATTTGTATCCGCAGGTAAAATCCGTGTATCTTATGTCAGGAGCCTATGACCTTCTTGTGGAAGTGGAAGGACGCAACCTGCGAGAGGTGGCCAACTTCGTTTCCGAGAAGCTGTCGCCGATCGATTCGGTATTGTCGACGAAGACGAATTTTATTTTGAAGAAATATAAGCAGGACGGGATTATTTTTGAGGACCGCGAAGAAGATAACCGTCTCATGATCTCACCGTAAAGGAAGATGTGTCATGATCGTGAATGAAGAAACGAAGAAGCAGCAGGATTCGAAATCGATGAAATCATATCTGTCTCCTTTGGTCCGAGACATTCCGCCATCCGGAATCCGCCGATTTTTTGACTTGGCCGAAGGAAGCAAGGACATTATCACGCTGGGCGTAGGGGAACCGGACTTCACGACTCCATGGCATGTGAGAGAAGCCTGCGTATATTCCCTTGAGCGGGGGCGCACGGCTTATACCTCCAATGCCGGGATGATCGAGCTCCGGGAAGCTATCGCCCAGTATTTATATGACAGCTTTCAGGTATCCTACCAGCCGTCCAATGAGATTCTGGTGACGGTCGGCGGCAGCGAGGCGATCGATCTGGCGCTGCGGGCGCTGATCGTACCTGGGGACGAAATTCTTATCCCCGAGCCCTGCTACGTGTCCTACTCTCCGATCACTTCGATCGGCGGCGGGGTTCCGGTCGGCATCGAGACGTTCGCTGAGAACGACTTCAAGCTGACGGCTGAAGCGCTCGAGGCCAAAATCACGCCGAAATCCAAAGTGCTGATTTTATGCTACCCGAGCAATCCGACCGGCGCCATTATGACTTACGAAGACTGGCTGCCGATCGCCAAATTGGTGGAGAAGCACGACTTGATCGTCATTTCCGACGAGATTTATGCCGAACTGACGTATACGCAGAAGCATGTTAGCTTCGCCTCGATTCCGGGCATGATGGACCGGACGGTACTGGTCAGCGGCTTTTCCAAGGCGTTCGCCATGACCGGCTGGCGCATGGGTTATGCCTGCGCCCATCCGGACCTGATCGCCGCCATGCTGAAGATCCACCAATACACGGTGATGTGTGCGCCGGTTATGGGGCAGGTGGCCGCGCTGGAGGCACTGACCAACGGGCTGGGAGAAAAGGATCGGATGATCGATTCCTACAACCAGCGGCGCCGCTTGATCGTGCAGGGCTTTGTGGATATTGGGCTGCCGTGTCATGAGCCTCAGGGAGCCTTTTATGCCTTCCCTAGCATTGCCCAGACCGGGCTGTCCTCGGATGAGTTTGCCCAGCGCCTGCTGATGGAAGCGAAGGTTGCCGCCGTGCCTGGAACGGCCTTTGGACTGGGTGGAGAAGGCTTTCTCCGCTGCTCGTATGCCACTTCTGTCGCACAGCTGACAGAGGCGCTGGATCGCATTGGAGAATTTGTCCACAAACTGAAAACTAGCTGAACAAAGATTCCCTGTTTCTAGTAGAATTTAACATAAATTTCACTTTTATTTATTTATTTGTATGTTATAATTCTATTTTGGGAGCAAAAATTGACTTGCCAAGGAGGGATGACCTTGTTTTGCGCTGAATATGATTTGCCTGCATTTCGCGGACACTACGCAGCTGAAGGCAGCAACAATGTAAAATGGTCAACCAAAACGACAGATCAGACGAAGACTTTATCCTTGGAAGACGAAATCATGATGCTCCGCAAAAAAATGGAACAGATCTTTATGCAGGAACAATCTTTTACTTCGGAAATTGTGATCGAAATCAGCAGTTTGCTGGATTTGAAAATAAACGAATATATGAAAAGCTGCCCAAAGAAGAAGTCATAATCGGCAGTAGGAAGACCCCGGAATGGGGTCTTCTTTTTTTCTCTCATCAGGTTGTGATATATTGAACCTATCGGAGAAAAGGGGGAGCAGGAGTTGAAGGTATACGGGAAGCTGGCGCTGCTGGTTGTCTTTGCCGTTGTATTGCTGACGGGTTGCGGCAAGGGAGATAAAAACGCATTATCGGTCTTTATGATTGACAATCAGTCTGATCCGTCTCAAGTGTATGAGAAGTTGCAGGACAAGCTTCAGGAAGTGATGGGGCCTGATCTGAAGGTCAAGGTATCGGCCAGTCCGATTTATAATCCGGAGAAGCTGATGGTAGAATATGCTGCCGGCGGCCATGACATCATTTTTCTGCCGGAAGACGATATGAAAAATTACGCCAAAATGGGCGGTCATACCGTGCTAGATTCGTATTTTGACCCGAAAAAATATCCGGCCGGCGTGTTCGCGAGCAACGAGGAAAAAGAAGACGGCACGACGGATACGACCGAGCATCTGTACGGCATTCCTGTCCGTGACATGAAATTTTTCAAAGACCAGAAATACGTTCCGGAGAAACTGTACGCCACCATCCCGATCTCGGCCAAGTCGGTCGACAATGCGGTAAAGGCGCTCAAGGCATTGACGGAGTAAGGAAAGCAGCACAGGAGACGCGGCTCCCGCGATTCCTATGATGTCTGAAAAAACGCGATAAAGGGGAGAAGAAGCCCGTGAGAATCTACACACGCACAGGCGACGAAGGCGAAACGTCCGTCATTGGCGGGCGCGTGCTGAAGGATGACCTGCAGGTTGAGGCCTACGGTACGATTGACGAGCTGAACTGCTTTGTGGGCCAGGCGATCAGCCTGATGGAAGCGGAGTCATTGCAGGACCTGAAAGAGAATATGATCGAGATTCAGCATGAGCTGTTTGACTGCGGCTCGGATCTGGCTTTTGTGAAGCTGAGCGAGAGCAAATACAAGGTCGGTCCCGACAAAGTGACGCGGCTTGAGCAGTGGATGGATGTTTACATGGAGGAGACACCGGAGCTGGAGCGCTTTATTCTGCCTGGAGGCACCCTGCTGGCGTCCACGCTGCATGTATGCCGGACCGTATGCCGCCGCGCGGAGCGCAGAGTCGTCACGCTGGGACGGGAGAAAGAGATTAATCCCGATGTGCGCAGATATCTGAACCGTCTGTCGGATTACTTCTTCGTTGTGGCCCGGACGGCCAACGCCCGCAGCGGTGTGGCGGATATCGAATACGTGCGAAGCAAAAAGGTATTCGGACGGAAAAAATGAGCGAATATTATTCCCCGATTTCATATACCGTCCCGCCTTCGGAAGACGGGTGGCTGCTGAAGACGATTCTGCAGAAGAGACTCCACGTATCCCGCAAGCTGCAGTCCCGCCTAAAGCTGACGGAACAGGGGATTACCGTGAATGGCCAAAGAGTGTACATCAGCGTTCCGGTCAGGGATGGGGATTTGGTGGAAATCCGGATGGAGAAGGAAATCTCGGATGATATTCTGCCGGAGCCCATTCCTTTTCGCATTTTGTACGAGGATGAGCACCTGCTGATCGTGAACAAGGAAGCCGGCATCATCGTGCATCCGACGCATGGACACTATACGGGAACCTTGGCGAACGGCGTGGTTCACTATTGGCGCGACAAGGGCGAGGAATTCCGCTTCCGAGCCGTCCACCGGCTGGACCAGGAGACTTCGGGCGTCATCGCCATCGCCAAAAATCCGTATGTCCACCAGCATATATCGGAGCAAATGATCGCAAACGAGGTGGATAAAAGGTACCTGGCCCTCGTTCACGGCGTTCCGCTTCCGGAAGAAGGAGAGGTGGACGGGCCGATCGACCGTGACCCGGAGGAGCCGCACCGGCGCATCGTCACGTCTGACGGGTATCCGTCGCTGACGCGGTATAAGGTCGTCGAAGCGTACGGATCCTCTTCGCTCGTCCAGCTGAAGCTGGAGACGGGGAGAACCCACCAGATCCGCGTCCATATGACCAGCATCGGCTGCCCGCTGATCGGCGACAAGCTGTACCGTCATCCGGTCTACCGGATGCTGCCGCAAGGTGAAGAATGGACCCCGAAGTCCGATCTGCCGCAGGAATTAACCCCATCCGAGCGGGCGGTGGTGCTGCTGGACCACAGCATTTCGCGTCAGGCGCTGCACGCCTGGGAGCTGTCCTTTCAGCATCCCGTCACCCTGGAGCGGATGACCTTCCAGGCGCCGCTGCCGCCGGACATGACCCGTCTCATTGCCGAAGCAAAGCAACATGATCCTGATCAACGAAAGAGTGAGTAACGATGAGCAAATTGAAAGTATATCATTATCCCAAATGCGGTACGTGCCGCAGTGCGGTCAAATGGCTGGAAGCGCACGGCCATGAACTGGAGCTCCAGCATTTATGGGAGGACCCGCCGGCTCCGGACGAGCTGTCCCGCCTGGTCGAGAATAGCGGGCTGGACTTGAAGAAGTTTTTTAACACGAGCGGAGAGGCATACAAGGAGCTGGGCCTGAAGGACAAACTGACGGCCATGAGCCGGGAAGAGCAAATCAAGCTGCTATCCGGAAACGGCCGGTTGATCAAACGTCCGATCGTTACCGACGGCAGCAAGGTGACGGTCGGCTTTAAAGAGGATCTGTTCGAGGAGAACTGGGCGTAGTCTGGGATTCCGTGAAAAAAACGGTGGCTAATAGCCACCGTTTTTGTTTTGCGTTCGAGGATTTTATTCCAAAGGGAGCTCTACCCATTGGTAGGGCGCTTCCTTCGCCTTGAAGCCTTGCTCAATGATCGTGATGATGGATATCGTCTCGGCCGGATCGACAGGCGGAGTTCCGGTTTCGAAGAAGCGGACGAGCGCCCCAGCGAACAGCCCGAAATAATCGGAGTCCGCTTTCAGCATGTTCGTCTTGCCGGATGTGTAGCTGACCGCCAGCGAAAAGGGACATCCCCCGCCGAGATGATGGATCTCGGCCTGGCGGCCCCCGCTGAATCCGATCAGCCAGGACGGGGCATGGGGCGTTCCGGTATACATGATCCGGCGGGCGCCGGGGCCCAGCAGGGAGACGATCGGCTCGATCTGGTGGATCGAATAGTTGTCGTACTGCCCCGGACCGAAGCTGATGATGTTCTCGATGCCGGCGCGCTCGGCTCCGGCGTACTCCGCGGCGAAGCGAAGCGCCGAGCTGGAGAACAGCGGCGTTCCGTGCTGCTGCGCGAGGTCGAATAAGCGCAGAGCGGCCTGGCGGTCTGGAGCAAAGGTTTTGTCAATATAGGTAGGCTTGCCGGATTGCAGCGGAAGCTGGGCGAGCGATTCGTGGTACTGCGGATGGTCGGGAGAGAGGACGATGAGAACATCGCTCCTCTCGACGACCTCGGCAATCGAAGGGAGCAGCTCGATGCCCTTGTCTTCGCTCCACTGCGCGTTGGTGCGTCCGGTTGGCGAATCGGCCATTCCATAGGTATAGGCCACCTTCATCGTACCGCCCGATGCCTGTTCGATCCACTCCGGATAATGCTCGGCATGCCATTCATCGAGAAAATAATCGATAAAACCGATAGATTTCAAGCAGTAATCCCCCTTAAGTCTCTTATTGCAGCGCGATCTCCCTGCGCTGCTCGGAAGAGTCGTAGATGGCCTGAATCATTTTGGAGGTGACGATGACGGTATCGATATGGGACGGAAGCTTCACGCCGGTCTGGATGCATTCGAGGAAGCCGTTGATTTCGTTTTCGAAATGATCGCTCGATGTGTATTTGGGTTTGGTTTCCAGCAATGCTCCGTCTTTGGCCCCGTAGATCGTGAAGTCCCCTCCGTATTGGAGCCGGATCCCTGCTTTATCGCCCAGAAAATCGATGTAGGTTTCCGGTGTGCCGATGTTCTGCGCCCAGGCGCCGTTGATCGTGATGCCTGGCCCTTCGGTGCGGATCATGGCCGTAACGAAATCGTCGACATCATAGGTACCGGCGTAATTGGGCGGCCCCGCCCACATGTTCAGATAGGCGTAATTCGGCAGGTCCCGTCCCAGCTTGGAGTAGGCCTGGCCGGATACCGTTAACGGGCGCGGGTCTCCGGCGCAGTACATGACGATGTCCAAATAATGGACGCCCCAATCGATGAGGACCCCGCCGCCGGCAATCGATTTGGTGGTAAACGCACCGCCGAGTCCGGGAATGGAGCGGTGGGCGCGGAAGCTGGCATAGATATGGTACAGCTCGCCGAGCTCGCCGCTCTCGATCAGGTTTTTGATCATGTTCACGCTTTTGTTGAACCGGTTCACGACGCCGATATTCAGCACCTTGCCCGTTTCGTGCTGCACCTTCTGCATCTCCAGCGCTTCCGCGTAGGTGCGCGCCGCAGGCTTTTCGCACAAGACATGCTTGCCCGCCCGCAGAAAATCGATGGAGATGGCGGCATGAGCATCGTTGGGTGTGCAGACCGAGACGGCATCGATCTCGGGATCGTCCAGGATGTCCCGGTAATTTTCCACGGCGGTGCCGCATTCATAATCCTTGACCGCTTGCTCAGCCTTCTTCTTGTCCAAGTCGCAAAAATACTTGATTTCGGCGTCCGGATTTTTCAAATAGTTGGGGATATGTGCCGCTCTGGCAATCGTCCCGCAGCCGATGACAGCAACCTTGATCGTTTTTCCCATATTCATACCTCCTGCTTGTTTAGGTGGGTTTATCCTTTTCAACATTCGATCTTTGGAGAATAACTCCTGCTAGTGAATTCGAGATAAAGGGATTTCTTCTTCATAAATTTTATGTTACAGGCTGTCTGATTTATGACTTGAACGGGGGGACTAGAGGGCAGGAGTGAGCCCGGAATGGTGATATCAGGAAGGGCCTAATGCCCCGGCGGATATGCTATACTAGAGGAAGCAGTGCCGAACCTTGGAATCCAGGGGAAACAGGCAGACAAGGGGAGAACCGAGAAGTGATAGCAAATGAACAGCGCCAATCCGTGATGCTGGTGGATGGCATGGCCTTATTATTCAGAGCTTATTTCGCAACCGCGTCCAGCGGCTACATTCGCCGCACGAAGGCGGGAGTTCCGACGAACGCGATATACGGCTTTATCCGTTATTTCTGGGATGCAGTGCAAACGTTTAATCCGACCCATGTGGTCTGCTGCTGGGATCTGGGCGGCGGTACGTTCCGCGGACAGCAGTTTGCCGCCTATAAAGGCAATCGTCCCGACGCTCCGAATGATCTGGTTCCGCAGTTTTCGATGATCCGCGAGGTGATGGACAGCCTTGGCGTACCGAATATCAGCGCGGAAGGCTATGAAGCGGACGACTGCATCGGTACGCTGGCCGATCAGTTCGGACGGGAGATGGACGTGATGGTCCTGTCCGGCGATAACGATTTGCTGCAGCTGGTCAGCGATCGGACGACGGTCATTATTATGAAAAAAGGGCACGGCAATTACAAAGTGTATACGCCGGAATCCCTGTATGAAGAGAAGCAGCTGCGCCCGCGGCAGATCATCGACGTGAAGGCGCTTATGGGCGATACGAGCGATAACTACCCCGGCGTGAAGGGCATCGGCGAGAAAACGGCGATCAAGCTCGTGCAGGAATACGACACCGTCGAAGGCATTCTGGAAAATCTGGACCAGCTGTCCAAGAGTATCCGCTCCAAGATCGAGGCCGACCTCGACATGCTGCATCTGTCGCGCAAGCTGGCTGAGATTCACTGCTGCGTGCCCGTCGCCTGCTCGCTCGATGTATGCCAGCTGTCGCTTGACCATCATCAGGTGATCAGCAAGTTTGAAGAGCTGGAAATGAAGAGCCTGTGTTCTCTCATGGGACTGGCCATCGGCTAATGAGCGCAGAGTGCTGGCGTTTATGGAGCGCCGGCTCTTTTGTGCTGAATTGGATTGACTTTCACGGATTAACTGGGCTATAATGCCCGTGATTGTTTGATAGACAAAATAGAAGATATATGGCATTTATACAGGGCTGGGGAGGCCCGCTGCAGGAGGGAACTACTACGATGAGTCTATTAGGAGCTATTGAAGCAGGGGGAACCAAATTCGTATGCGGAATCGGCCAAGAGGACGGTACCGTTCTGGAACGGATCAGCTTCCCGACAACGACGCCGGAGGAAACGATGGCCCAGGTGGTCGATTTCTTTAAAGGCAAAGACATTGCGGCGATCGGGACAGGTTCATTCGGGCCGATCGATCCGGTTAAGGGAAGTCCTACATACGGACGGATTACGACGACGCCGAAACCTTATTGGAGCAATTTTGATATTGTCGGACATTTGCGTTCGCACTTCGATCTGCCGATCGAATTCGATACGGACGTAAACGGCGCCGCTTTGGGCGAAGCGACTTGGGGTGCGGCTCAGGGGCTGGAGAGCTGCCTGTACATTACCGTTGGCACGGGCATCGGCGCCGGTGCGGTCGTGGGCGGAGAGTTGATTCATGGCCTGTCCCATCCGGAAATGGGGCATATCCTGGTCCGCCGTCATCCGGAGGATAAATTCGAAGGCTTCTGCCCATATCATGGCGATTGCCTGGAGGGGCTGGCAGCCGGACCTTCCTTGTCCAAACGCTGGGGCGTTCCGGGCGCGGAATTGACGCCGGACCATCCGGCATGGGCGATGGAAGCTTACTATCTCGCTCAGGCGCTGATGAACTATATTCTGATCCTGTCTCCGCAAAAAATCGTCATGGGCGGCGGTGTCATGAAGCAGCTGCAGCTGTTCCCGCTCATTCACGCCGAACTGCGTAAGCAGTTGAACGGATACGTTCAGGTTCCAGCCATCATGGACGATATTGAGAATTACATCGTTTCGCCTCAGCTCGGCGACAACGCCGGCCTGTGCGGCGCGCTTGCGCTCGCCAAGAAAGCGCTGGCGGCGGGTTAAGCCGAAGCTTCGATCGACAGACGGACTTCCAGGAGACGATGAATAGAAAACAAAAAGAGGGCTGAAAAGCCCTCTTTTTCGTATTTATGCCGTACTTTGGATCTATCCTTAAAAATAGTTTAGTTAGTTAGTCACTTGTTTTATGAAAGGTTAGTCACTATATTTCATAGTATATAAGGAAATAAAATCCATGAGTTGTGGGGAGTGGAACAGTTGAATAAGAAGTGGATGGTTACGACGCTGGCGGCGGCACTGCTGCTAACAGCCGGTTCCGGCGTTTATGCGGGAGCCAAACTCCAGGAAGTTAAGGCTTACTTGAACAGCAGCGTACAGATCAAATACAACGGGACGCCTGTTCAGCCAAGAGACGAAAAAGGAAATGCAGTACTGCCGATTACATATAACGGAACGACGTACCTTCCGGTTCGCGCGATTGCGGACGTGATGGGCGTGGCGGCATCTTATAATCCGCAAACCTACACGGTCGAACTCGGAGAAAAGGCGGAAGGCGTCGCCATCGCCAAAGGCTTCAGTGACATGTATTACACGAAGGATCCGGCTCTGACGACGTATCAGGGCAAAGATTACAAAGAAGCCTTCTTCGATAACGGCAGCGGCAAGCGCAGCAGCAGCTTGATGCTGTACCCGAAAGGAAAATATCAAAAACTCTACTTGCAGGTGGCTGCCGTTGGGGAAGACATCGATAACTTCTACATTAGCGACAGCGAAAAAGACGTCAAACTGAAAGTCGACAAGGTCGCCGTGAGCGAAGGATTGAAGACGATCGTCGTCGACATTTCCGGCGTTAATGAGTTGTTCGTCTATGCAGATGTGCTAAATAACGGGGCCATGTTTGTTCCATTAACTACATCCTACTACAAGTAAGTTTCATAAATAGGCGGATTCATCCCCAAAGTGGAAAAGGCGCCTCACCCGTGCATAGGTGAGACGCCTTTTTGCAGCCAAGCCGGTCAAGCCGATCTTAAGCGCTTTAGGCGCTTAAGCCCCCGTCAACCGGCAGAACCACCCCGGTGACGTAAGCCGCGCGGTCGCTTAAGAGCCATGCGGCGGCCTCCGCGATTTCGTCCGGCTCCGCCGCGCGGCGCAGCGGCGTCTGAGCATTCAGATGATCGATGACGCCAGGCTGCTGCGATTCCCAGTCCTGTATCATTTCGGTCATGGTCGTTCCCGGAGCGATCGCATTGATCCGGATGCCCTCCGGACCGCATTCGATCGCGGCCGTTTGCGTAAGGCTGTTGATCGCCCGTTTCGCTGCAGCGTAGAGGGAGAGGGTTGGGGTCCCCCGCAAGCTGCCGACGCTGCTGGTGTTAACGATCGCACCACGGCCTGATGTGCTGCGGATCGCCCGGATTTCGGCAATCATGGCCCGCCATATGGCTTTGTAGTTTACGTCCTGAATGAAGTCAAAACCTGGCTCTTCCGTCTCGGCGAGCGGTGTCGGGGGGATGGAAGCCCCGGCATTATTAAAGGCGATGTCGAGGCGGCCGTAACGGTCAAGCGTCGTCTGCACCGCGTGCTCGATGCTCCCGGCTTCCGCCAGGTTAGCGATGACGTAATCCGCTTGACCGCCGGCAGCACGGATTTCCTCGGTCAGTGCCGAAAGGCTGGACTCCGTTCTGGCGACCAGGGTTACCTGTGCTCCTTCCCGGGCGAACAGCCTTGCGGCTGCGGCGCCGATTCCGCGGCTGGCCCCTGTAATGATCGCCACTTTATCGTGGAGCAATCCCTGTCCGGTTTGAAGATGCTGAGAAGTATTCTGATTCATGTATGGTTGCCTCCTTTGAATGATCCAGAGCGGCTGCTTGGTGAAACAGCTCTGAAATTGACTCATGCTCTAAGGCTGAGTATACTTTGGGTGAAATGACGGGTGAAGAGGCGGCTTGAACATAGGTTTCGGAACACCACGATGAGGAGTGATCGATATGAACGACCGGGATCGCCGCGCAGCGCTCGGCCAGTTTTTACGGAGCAAAAGGGAGAGCCTGTCTCCGGAGGACTATGGGCTGTCCACCGGTTCGCAGCGGCGTACCCCTGGACTAAGGCGGGAGGAAGTGGCGCTCCTGGCTAATATGGGGACCTCGTGGTATATCTGGCTCGAGCAGGGCCGGGATGTGCACCCTTCCGGGCAAATTCTGGACAGCTTGTCCCAGGCTCTAAGGTTAAGCGCCAATGAACGCCGCCATCTGTTTCTTCTCGCCGGCGAGTCCCTGCCGCCGCTTGCCCTGCCGGAAGAAAAGGTGAGCCCGACTCTGCAGAGCGTGTTGGACGACCTGAATCCGGTCCCCGCCTATGTAATGGGCAGACGATGGGACTTCCTGGCCTGGAACGTGATGGCGGGCGACATCTTTGCGATGGATATCCCGGCTCCGCCGCATCATTACAACTTGGTGTGGCGGCTGTTTACGCTCCCTGTGGCCAGGCAGCGGTACCTCGATTGGGACCGGGTGGCCAGAAGCGTCATCTCGGAATTCCATACTGCGAGAGCCCGTTATATGGAGGACGAGGGTATGGATGCATTGATCCGGGACCTGAAGGAGGCAAGTCTCGATTTTTCCCGCCTCTGGCTTCAGCACGATCCTGCGGAAAAAATGGAAGGGCATAAAGAAATCGAGCATCCGGTCATGGGACACCTGGAATTTGAGCATATTACGCTGCAGGCGCCCGAAGACCCGGACATGAAGGTCATGATCTACAGCCCTTCGCCGGAAACCCGAGTAAAGCTGCAGAAGTATCATTCCGCGCTGATTCAGAGCTGAAACGGTTTATTCAAAGATTTGGCGAAAATACCATTGACCATTTTACATAATATGGTATGATCATCTATAACAGCACATCTGCACGAATGGGGAAGCACCTCTCTTATTTATAAGAGGGGTGCTTTTTTGCGTTGTGCTGATTACCCAATGGGGATGGAGGAATTGGTGAACATGCAGATCGTTTTTATGAACCGGCTTGTGAAGGATGGCGGAAGTGAGGCAGAGCAGCTCGCCCAGGTATGGATCGGCGAAGAGGAGGGGACCTGGCATCTCGGATGGAGGGATCTGGAGATGGACGGGGAAGCCATAGATTCCCCTTGGTATGAAGGAGGATCGTGGAACGAGATGCTGTACATCTACAGGCACGGCCTGGCCGTCAAGCTCGGCGAAGGCTTTCGTCCGCTAATCGACGGCACGTTCCATGAGGAAGAGGAGCTGAAGGGACGCAGCCATGCCGTGCAGAAGCTGTACTGCTACAGCGAACTGCACAACAACGAGGAGCTGTACGCCGAGCTGACCGTCTGGCGGAGAAGGAAGGCGGCCAGCGAACGCAAAGCCCCTTATTTTATCGCCAGCAATCGGGTGCTCCGGCTGATCAGCGCGTTTGTGCCGCAGAGCATCGAAGAGCTGCTGCAGCTTCCGGGTGTCGGGGAGAGCAAGGCGTCGGAGTACGGGGCCGATCTGATCGAAATTGCGGGAACGGTGGAGCGCAGCCACGATTTTCCGCTGGATTGGGTGAACGACGCCCTGGACGAGCAGTCGTATTTATCGTGGACCTACAAGCAGAAGGAGCATAAGTACAAGCAGGACCTCGATAAATACCGGACCCGGCGCGCCATGCTGAAAGGAATTTATGAGGGGATGAACCTGCAGCAGCTGGAACAGGAATGCAGCCTGCCGCGCAGAGATTTGGTGGAGGCGCTGGAGCAGCTGGAGAAGGAAGGGTATGACACGGACCGGCTGATCGAGAGCGAGCTGAAGGAGATGCCTCCGGAGGAGCAGGAGCGGGTGTGGGCTGCTTTGGAGGAAATGGGCGACGCCCTCCTGAAACCTGTGCTGCAGCAGGTATACGGCGAAGAAGCAGCTGGAGGAAGCGGGATGGAGCAGCGCTACGAGCGGATCCGGCTGATCCGCATCCGGTACCGCCGACAGCCCGGCAGCCGCAGAAGCGTGGGGTGAACGGGAGCTTTCCGGCCGGAGTTACGGACGGTAACTACGCAAAAAGGACGAAGGTTTTCACGGCATGCGGCCGTCTCCTTCGTCCTGTTTTCCAATTCATAATAATGGGGTTATGCGCTGACTTTCAAATCCAGTCCTTTTTCTTGAAAATGACGACCATGCCGAGACCAAGGACAAGCATGATGCCGAGGATCATGAAATAGCCGTATTTCCAGTGGATCTCCGGAATGTTATCGAAGTTCATGCCATAGATTCCAGTAATGATCGTCAAAGGCATGAAGATAACGGTCATTGCCGTAAACACCCTCATAATCTCGTTCGCGCGGTTGGCAATACTCGACTGGTACGCCTCGCGCAAGTTGCTCATCAGATCGCGGTACGTATCGAATGTTTCGGAAATTTTGACCGCATTTTCGTAAATGTCGCTGAAATATTTTTGCAGCTGATCGTCGATCAGCCGGAGGTCTTTTTTATTTAACGTATTGATGACGTCCTTTTGCGGACCTAGCACTTTCTTCAGCCACAGGATCTCGCTTCGCAGACCGATGATTTCGTTCAAATGGGACTTTTTCGTATGCATCAGAATGTCTTCTTCGAGCTTCTCGATTTTGGCTTCGATCCGGTCGCCGACCACGAAGTAGTTATCGACCACGAGGTCGATCAGCAGGTACAGAAAACGGTCAGGCCCGCTGACTTCCTGTTCCCACAGGATCGGTTTCAGCGTCCGCAGCTCGTTGATCTTCTGCTTCGTCACCGTAATGATGAAGTGTCTTCCGAGGAAAACGTTCAGCGCGCGCAGGAAAATTTCCTCGTCGTCAAACCGGATGCTGTTGACCACGATGAAATAGTGATTTTCGTAAATTTCGATCTTCGGGCGCTGCTCCTCTTCGCTGAGACAGTCTTCGACCGCCAGATCATGCAGCGAAAACAGCGGCTGCAGCTCCGCAAGGTCATCGACGTCGGCGTCGATCCAGTAAAATCCAGCCAAAGGCGGTGTCAGTACAGTTTGAAGGTCATCGATCGGAGTAAATACTCCTTCGTTCACCAACCGGATTTTCATATGATTTCACTCCTTTAATCCCTCCTTGCCTGAGCGGCAAAAAAAGGATTTGCTCAAGATGTTTGAGCATAGAAAAGAAATCAGCGCTGCCGGTCAGCGGAAATCGGGGGACTGCTGGAGAAACGTACGGGCATGAAAACGAAAACTTCCCTCTGCCGGCAAGCTGATCTCAGGTCTATGCGGTTGTGTTTTCCATGCATCCAGCTTCGGGCTCGGGTCGCCTTCCATCTTTCATGTCACCTCTGTCATATCGGGGTATGAAACACTTGTCTAGTATAACGCCGGGTTTTATTCCTTTCAAGAACAAAATGGCGGCCGGCAGGTCCTGATAACAGGGTATGGAAGCGAAAGGTGATCGGTGCACGAAATGCTGCCGAAAATGACAAATCCGCGTCTTGACGAAGGATGGGCTTATGATTTAAAGTAAGGAACAAGACAATGTAAAATTGAATACAGCGAAATCTTATCAAGAGCAGGTGGAGGGACTAGCCCGATGAAACCCGGCAACCGGCGGTATGTACGCACGGTGCTAATTCTTGCAGGAATATGACAGCGGCTTTTGGCGTTGTCTCCTGACAGATGAGAGAGGCGCGGTAATGAGCGTATAATGACCTTTCTCTTTTGTGTGGGAAAGGTCATTTTTGTATACTCGGCTTCTACTCAAGTTACTGATTTTCGCGGTCTTCAGATCAAAAGGAGAGATGATAACGATGCCGATCAAGATCCCCGACACCTTACCGGCGAAAGAAGTTCTTACCCGGGAAAATATTTTCGTCATGGACGATACCAAAGCGTATCAACAGGACATCCGTCCGCTGCGCATCGCAATTCTCAATCTGATGCCGACCAAGGAAACGACGGAAACCCAGCTTCTCCGCCTGCTTGGGAACTCGCCGCTGCAGGTTGACATTGTGCTGCTTCATCCGGGCTCCTATATTTCCAAGAACACGCCTGCGGAGCACCTCAAGTCGTTCTACAAAACGTTTGATGAAGTGAAGCACCGCCGATTTGACGGCATGATCATTACCGGTGCGCCTGTTGAAAAGATGGATTTTGAAGACGTGAACTACTGGGATGAGCTCCGCGAGATTATGGACTGGACCAAAACGAACGTCACCTCGACGATGCATATTTGTTGGGCCTCTCAGGCGGGATTGTTCCACCACTACGGCATTCCCAAATGGGACCTGAAGGAGAAATGCTTCGGCGTGTTCCCGCACCAGGTCATGAAGAGCAACGTGCAGCTTCTTCGCGGCTTCGACGATGTGTTCTATGTACCGCACTCCCGCCACACCGAGGTGCGACGCGAGGATATCGAGCATGTCCAGGAGCTGGAAATCCTCTCGGAATCGGAGGAAGCCGGCATCCACATGGTGGCAAGCAAAGACGGCAAGCAGATCTTTGTGGCGGGCCACTCCGAATACGATCCGGATTCGCTCAAGTGGGAGTATGAGCGCGATATCGCGAAAGGCATGGACATGGAAATTCCGGTCAACTACTACCCGAACGATGATCCGAACCGGGCCCCGCTCGCCATCTGGCGCTCGCATGCCAACTTATTATTCTCAAATTGGCTGAATTACTATGTATATCAGGAGACTCCTTATGATATCGGGGAGAGTCTTGAAGTCTGGCCGCAAATTTAGTCGACCCTACAGGAGGATATGCACATGGAAAAGGAACCTTGGAAAATTGAAAGCAGATTGGCCCAAATCGGCTCCGTCGAAGAACCCGTAACCGGAGCGGTAAACTTCCCGATTTATCAGGCAACGGCCTTCCGTCATCCGAAGCTTGGCCAAAGTACCGGTTTTGACTACGCCCGGACCGCCAGCCCAACCCGCAAGGTGCTCGAAGCCGCGGCAGCGAAGCTGGAATCCGGGGACGCCGGCTTTGCCTGCAGTTCGGGCATGGCTGCGCTTCAAACTATTTTCACCCTGTTCAGCCAGGGCGATCACTTGATCGTTTCGCTGGATCTGTACGGTGGTACATACCGCCTGCTGGAAAGAATCCTTTCCAAATACGGGGTTACGGCAACGTACGTCGATACCAACAATCTGGACGAGCTGGAACAGTCCAGACGCCCGAATACGAAGGCGGTATTTATCGAGACACCGACAAATCCGCTCATGATGATCACGGACATCGAGGCCGTCTCCAATTGGGCCCACCGCCACGGCTTACTGTCCATCGTGGACAATACGCTCCTGACGCCGTTCTTTCAGCGTCCGATCGAACTCGGCGCGGATATCGTCGTGCACAGTGCGACCAAATATTTGGGCGGACATAACGATGTCCTTGCAGGCCTCATCGTGACCAAAGGTAAAGAGCTGTCTGAGGAAATAGCGTTTCTGCACAATTCCATCGGTGCGGTGCTTGGGCCGACGGATTCCTATCAGCTCATGAAAGGAATGAAAACGCTGGCCCTGCGGATGGAGCGCCACGAAAGCAACGCCACGGCGATGGCCAAGTATCTTCAGACGCACCCGGCGGTCGCCGAAGTATTCTACCCAGCGCTTCCGGACCATCCGGGACATGACATCCAGAACCGGCAGTCCCGGGGCAATACGGGCATCTTCTCCTTTAAAGTGAAGGACGCCCGTTATGTGGAGCCTGTGCTTCGCCACATCCAGCTGATCGCTTTTGCGGAAAGCCTTGGGGGCGTTGAGTCGCTGATGACGTATCCGGCCGTACAGACGCATGCCGATATCCCGGAAGAAATCCGCAAAGCCGTCGGCGTCGACGACCGTCTGCTCCGTTTCTCGGTAGGCATCGAGCATATCGATGACCTGATTGCGGATTTGGGCGGCGCATTGGATGCCGCGATCAAGGAAGTGGAAGGGAGCAGCCAAGGATGAGTGATTTGGGCAAAGGACATCAGGACAAAGGCAAGCCGGATTTGAAATTCGCGACCAAGCTGCTCCATTTCGGCTCGGAAATCGACAGCGCGACAGGAGCTTCCAGCGTGCCGATCTATCAGGCGTCTACGTTTCATCATGCGGACATTTTCAATCCGCCGGTACATGATTACAGCCGTTCAGGCAATCCGACGCGCCAGGCGCTGGAGGACTATATTGCCTTGCTTGAAGGCGGGGTACGCGGATTCGCCTATTCTTCCGGCATGGCGGCCATTTCGAGCACGTTTATGCTTCTGTCGGCCGGAGATCATATGATCGTTACCGAGGACGTATACGGCGGAACCTACCGCCTGCTTACGAGCATTTTGAATCGGCACGGGATAGAGAGCACCTTCGTGGACATGACCGACCTGGATCAGGTGAAGGCTGCGCTGAAGCCGAACACTAAGGCCGTGTACATGGAAACCCCGTCGAACCCGACGCTGAAAATTACCGATATCGAAGCCGTCACGAAGTGGGCCAAGGAGCATGATTTGCTCACCATGGTGGATAACACGTTTATGACGCCGTATTACCAGCGCCCCATCGAAGTAGGCGTGGATATCGTGCTGCACAGCGCGACGAAGTTCCTTGGCGGACACAGCGACGTATTGGCCGGTCTGGCCGTCGCCCGTACCGAGGAAATCGGCCGCCAGCTAAAACAGCTGCAGAACGGCCTTGGGACGGTGCTTGGCGTGCAGGAGAGCTGGCTGCTGATGCGGGGCATGAAAACATTGCAGGCCCGCATGAAGCACAGCGAAGAGAGCGCGGCCGTGCTGGCCGCGTGGCTGAAAGGACGTCAAGACATTACGCAGGTCTTTTATCCGGGACTTATCGATCATCCCGGCAGAGAAATTCATGAGAAGCAGTCCACCGGCTACGGTGCCGTCGTTTCGTTTGACGTGGGCTCCGGCGAGCGGGCCAAGCAGGTGCTGAACCGCGCGCAAATCCCGCTCGTGGCCGTCAGCCTGGGCGCGGTGGAGAGTATCCTCTCCTATCCGGCGATGATGTCCCATGCGGCGATGCCGGCAGAGGTCCGGCTGGAGCGCGGCATTACCGACGGGCTGCTCCGGTTCTCCGTCGGGCTCGAGGACGTCGACGATCTGATCGCCGATCTGGATCAGGCGCTTCAAGGTTAAATATTAAAGTTCAGGCACCGCTGTGGCGGTGCCTTTCATTCGTTCAGCCCACGTCAGCTAAACTTCGGCTAACAGATTCTATGAATTTCGTTTTGCTTGGGCCCCAATTGTGTTAAGATGGAGTTGGTCATGTTTTAATTTATGTTACAAAATTCACATATGATAGGAGGCTGCCAAATATGAGTGCGGTTGACCGTATTCTGGATAAAGCACTACGGGGCGAACGCCTGAATTTGGAAGACAGCGTGACATTGTTCGAGAGCAACGAAGTGGAGAAAATGGGTCATGCTGCCGATATCATGATGAAGAGGGTACATCCCGATCCAATTACGACTTTCGTCATCGGACGGAACGTCAATTATACAAACGTGTGCGATACATACTGCACATTTTGCGCATTTTACCGTGTCCCTGGGCACAAAGAAGGGTATACCCTGCCGGATGAGGTGATTTTCCAGAAAATCAAGGAAACCGAGGACGTCGGCGGAACGGAAATTTTGATGCAGGGCGGAACGAACCCGTACCTGCCGTTCGATTACTATACGAACCTGCTGAAAGGCATTAAGCAGCGGTTCCCGAACATCACGATGCACTCCTTCTCCCCTGCGGAAATCCGCAAAATGGTGGAGGTATCGGGACTGTCGCTGGAGCAAGTCATGCGCGAGCTGAAAGCGGCGGGACTGGATTCCCTGCCTGGCGGCGGCGCCGAAATCCTCGACGACCGGATCCGCTCCAAAATCAGCCGGCATAAAGGAACTTGGCGCGACTGGATGGACGTCATGCAAATGGCGCACAAAATCGGCATGAACACGACGGCCACGATGGTTATCGGTTTCGGCGAATCGATGGAAGAGCGTGCGCTGCACATGCTGCGCATCCGCGACGCACAGGACGAATGCATTGCGAATGGCTACGACTCCAAAGGCTTCCTCGCTTTTATTCCGTTTACGTTCCAGCCCGACAACACGAGCCTGAAGCGGGAACGCGAAACGCCGGAAGCGTACTTGAAGTCCGTGGCGATCGGCCGCCTCGTGTTGGACAACGTACCGAATTTGCAGTCCTCCTGGGTAACGATGGGACCGGAAGTAGGCAAACTGTCGCTCAGCTACGGCTGCAACGACTTCGGCAGCACTATGATGGAAGAGAACGTTGTGTCCTCCGCCGGTGCGGTGCACAAGGTTAACATCAATTCCATCCTGCAGCTGATCCGCGAAGCAGGTAAAATCCCGGCTCAGCGGAACACGAGATACGAAACGCTTCGCGTCTTTGAAGAAGGCTCCCAAGTGGAACGCGACTTCGTGATGCAGAACTAATATTAAATATTTCTTGATCGAGCGAGCCGCTTCGTTTAGACGAAGCGGTTTTTTGTTTCGATCGATTTTGGATATGAATAGGGCTTCCTCCTTTGTTGTTCAAAGGGGGGGGCCTTTGGTTATTTCCCGGCAGTCGGCACCGTTTCTACACAACGGAAATGCCCGTTTACCAAGCATTTCATGTCGATTTTAACTGAGAAATGTTAGCCTGTTTTCCATCGATCCCTCCCGTATATCCCCCCGGCTAAAACATATACTTTGTAAGAAGGAAATTGAAAGGAGTGTTCTCCATGGAACTGTTCAGCATAGCAGCCCGAACCTTTAGTCCGCAGGAAGCGGAGGAATATAAGCGCATGGTTACGGAAGCGAACCAGGTTTTACATAACAAGTACAAATCACTCGCGATCAGCTGTACGGTCCATGAGGATATGATGCTGTGGAGCTGCCGGGAGGACGATCCGCGGTTCTTTAAAGAGCATCACTTGCAGCAGGTGTACGCCGCTGCCACCAAGACGGTGGCCCATTACATTTTGCAGGAAAAGGAGCAGCGGCTGATCCAGAAAATTCTGGCTGAGGATTTCGATTTTCCCGATCCCGAGGAAAGAGAGCAGATTTTGAAGCACTGCCGGATGAGCCTGGAAAAGAACTCCGAAGGGGGCGCATGGTCCCGCCGTTACGATATGCTCGTTCGCAGTATCAAGCAGTGCTTAAGCGAACGGCCGCTGTTTCATGTGGACGGATTTCTAACCTTTCGTGCCGCAGCTTATGTTAAAGAGCTTAAGGAAGTCGTGGAGTATGCGGTGGATGAGTTTTTGATGGATCGGCAGTATGAGGAGTTTGTCAGCATTCTGAAGTACTTTGTCTATTTCCAGCAGCCGCAGATGCCGATCGCTCATGTCATTCATAAGGGTGGCCAGGATTTGCTCGTGCTGGACGGCGATTTAAGGCCGTTGGAGTACCGGCATGATGAAGGTGTTGTGGTAGAGCGCCTGGACCAGCAAGACCTGCAAATGGAAGATACGGTCGTCACGACGCTGATTTCCGTGTCCCCTGCCAAAATCGTTATTCATACGCGCGAGCCCCATATGACGGTCGTCCGCACCCTGATGCAAATTTTCGACGAGCGGGTGGAAATTTGCAGATACTGCCCGGACTGCCACGCCTATTTCCGCGAAACGGGGAAGATATAGCTTGACTCGCCGCTGGACAGGGATTTATAATTACTCATAATTCGATAAAAGCGTCGACAGAGACATGGACCTGAAGAGACGGACGGTCAGAGAGAGGGAACTTGGCTGAAATTTCCTCACGAATACCGGCTTCGGTCTACCCCTCTACAGCTGCGGTTTGGAACATGTTTTCCCGGTTCATAATTAGGGCAGGGAAGCTCAGTATAAGCCGCCGGGTCATTCCGTTATCTGATGCTGAAGGACAGCATCTCATATTCACTGCATTAGGAAATATGGAGATCTGTCGAAGTTGGGTGGAACCACGGGTACAAACACTCGTCCCTTTTATAGGGATGGGTGTTTTTTTGCGTTCCATGTACTATTTTGAAAAGGCGGCTCTCCGCCGAATTGCCAAGGAGGAATACAACGTGTCAGTAAGCATCAAACTGCCAGACGGTTCGGTCCGTGAATATGCGGACGGAAGCACTATTGAAGACGTTGCCGCATCGATCAGCAGCGGCCTGAAGAAGAATGCGGCCGCAGGGAAATTGAACGGCATCGTGGTCGATTTGTCCACTCCGCTCGTGGAAGGAGCCGCGGTGGAAATCGTCACCCTCGATTCGCCGGAAGGCCTTGAAGTCATGCGCCACAGTACAGCGCACTTGACGGCTCAAGCGGTGAAGCGCCTGTTCGGGGCCAAAGAGGTCAAGCTCGGCGTAGGACCGGTCATCGAGGACGGATACTACTACGACATGGATTTGGAGCATCCGCTCAATCCGGAAGATCTGCAGAAGATCGAGAAAGAAATGGAGCGCATCGTAGGCGAGAACCTGCCGATCGTCCGCAAGGAAGTCAGCCGGCAGGAGGCGCTGGACATTTTCGGCGAGCTCGGGGATCCTTACAAGCTGGAACTGATCAACGCGCTGCCTGAGGACAGCGTCATCACCATCTACGAGCAGGGCGAATTCTTCGACCTGTGCCGCGGACCGCATCTGCCTTCCACCGGCAAGATTAAGGTATTCAAGCTGATGAGCGTGGCCGGTGCATACTGGCGCGGCGACAGCAAAAACAAGATGCTGCAGCGGGTCTACGGAACCGCCTTTGTGAAGAAAGCGCAGCTGGATGAGCATCTTCACTTCCTTGAGGAAGCCAAGAAGCGCGATCACCGCAAGCTCGGTAAAGAGCTCGAAATCTTCACCTTCTCCCAACTGGTGGGACAAGGCCTGCCGATGTGGCTGCCGAAAGGCGCCAAGCTGCGCCGCACCCTCGAGCGCTACATCGTTGACCTTGAAGAAAGCCTTGGGTACCAACACGTCTACACGCCGGTTCTCGGCAACGTAGAGCTGTACAAAACATCCGGCCACTGGGAGCATTACCAGGAGGACATGTTCCCTAAGATGGAGCTCGACAACGAAGAGCTTGTGCTCCGTCCGATGAACTGTCCGCATCATATGATGGTGTACAAGAGCGAAATGCACAGCTACCGTGATCTGCCGATCCGGATCGCCGAGCTCGGTATGCAGCATCGCTACGAAATGTCCGGCGCCCTCACCGGTCTGCACCGCGTGCGCGCGATGACGCTCAACGATTCCCATATTTTCTGCCGACCGGATCAGATCAAGGAAGAATTCCTGCGCGTCATTCAGCTGATCACCAAGGTGTATGAGGACTTCGGCATCCACGACTTCCGTTTCCGCCTGTCCTACCGGGATCCGGAGGATACCGAGAAGTACTTCCCGAACGACGACATGTGGGAAATGTCCCAGCGCATGCTGCGCGAGGTCGTGGAAGAGACGGGCATCCCGTTCTTCGAGGCCGAAGGCGAAGCCGCTTTCTACGGTCCGAAGCTCGACGTGCAGATCCGTACCGCCCTCGGCAAGGAAGAAACGCTGTCCACCGTACAGCTGGATTTCCTGCTGCCTGAGCGCTTCGAACTGGAATACGTCGGCGATGACGGGCAGAAGCACCGTCCTGTCGTCATCCACCGCGGTATTTTGGGCACGATGGAACGCTTTACGGCCTTCCTGCTGGAGAATTTCGCGGGCAACCTTCCGCTCTGGCTGTCGCCGGTGCAGGTCAAGGTCATCCCGGTCTCCATCGCATTCGAAGGCTATGCCAAGGAAGTGGCCGAGAAGCTGAAGCTTCAGGGCGTATCCGTGGAAGCAGACGTGCGCAACGAGAAACTCGGCTACAAAATCCGCGAAGGCCAGCTTGAGAAAGTTCCGTACATGTTCATCGTCGGCGACAATGAAATGAACGCGGGAACCGTGTCGATCCGCAAACGCGGCGAAGGCGACATCGGGGCCAAAACCGTGGACGAGGCGAGCTCGCTGCTCCGTGAACAAATCGCGAAGCGCGAAATTTTCTAAGACCGATTCATCGTGAAACGATAAAATAATAAGCTTGCACAATCCTCTGCAAAGTGAGACGACTTCACTTTTACATGTATAAACGCCGAAACATATGGACATCCTCGCAAGTAAAGGGGGAGGATTTCAATATGAACAAGGTGAAAACATGGCAGAGGATTTTGTGTTGTATGTTTCTGTTTGGCATGCTTGCAGGAGCGCCCAAGATGTATGCGGCATCCTTCTCGCTGCTTGCGAATGATGGGGATATGGGGAATGAAAATGCGAAGAATCCGATGCTGGCAGCCAATGATTATTATCAAAAGCCATTAAAATATGCAATGCAGCCGGAAATGTTCCAGGTGGTTGATTTGAAAAAGCGGGCGGCGGAGAACGTATTTAAGCAAAATGAGTTTATGCCTAAATATACGGCCAAAGCGGCTGTTCCTGCCATTGGCAAAGCCGAAGTCAAGCCGCTGCAGGAGGCGGGTGCCGTGAAGGAGCCGTCGATGCCGGTGCTGATGCCGCGCCAGGAGCAGGTCATTCGTACCGTCAAAGTTACGGCGACCGGATATACCGCGGGTTATGAATCCACGGGCAAACATCCAAGCCATCCGTCGTACGGTATTACGTATTCCGGCGTGAAGGTGCGCAGGGACAAAAACACGATTTCGACGATCGCGGCCGATCCGAAATTGTTCCCGCTCGGCACTATTCTGTATGTGCCTGGCTACGGTTATGGCGTCGTTGCCGATACCGGGTCTGCTATCAAAGGCCGCAAGATCGACCTGTATTTCTCCACGACCAAGCAGGTGTATAAGGAGTGGGGGAAAAAAGAAGTCGACGTGTTTGTGATTAAGCGGGGTAACGGCAAGTGCAGCGAAGAAATGCTGAAGACGCTGGGAAAAGCGATCCAGACTTATAAAACCGTTCCTGCTTCGCTGCTGGATGAAGCGGTATAGCGATATCATTATAATAACGTAAGCCTTGGTGCCCGAAATGGCCCCGGGCTTTTTTTGTATTCTGGAGGTCCTTCAGGTATCGTTTTCCATGCTTTAATTTTGCTGCAGAGCTGTATAAATTCCAGGGGTCTTCACATACTACACAAGGGCAAAGCGGTTGGAGAGATCCCAGCAGATTTGCCTGACAGACAAGCCTATAGGGAGGTGAACCTACATGGTGCAAAAGAAACAAAGCAGCAACTTTAAAACGCCAAACCAAAAGTTTGACGAGGAGTTTGCCGAAATCGGAAACGAAAGCGCAACTTCCACGCAAAAGCAAAAAACACAAAGCAGCAACTTCAAAACACCTAACCAAAAGTTTGACGAAGAATTCAAACAAAACGATCAACAATAATCATTCTTTCGTCAATTTTACTAAAGCACCCGCTGAGAAGCGGGTGTTTTAATTTATATAAGAAAGCATTTCGTTGCCTGTCTTCTAGAAATACATCGATGGACATTTCCTATGTGGAATAAATTGGAATATACCTCGGTCCAGGGACCGAGAACAGGATCATTCCGCCGCCGCTGTCGGCCAGGCCGCCTTTATTGTACACTGATATCAGATTCGCAAGCGATGCGAACTTGATGGGTATATGAACAATGGAGTTAAAGGAGATATGGTTATGCAAAAAAAATGGGTGGACCGCCTTTTTGGAGGCCTGGTGCTGATCGCCATCGGAGTTGTGTTCTTGTTGAACCAGCTCGGCTATATCGATGTCAGCTTCTGGGGGCTCATCGGAGACTACTGGCCAGTGATTCTGGTTGTCTTGGGGCTCAAAGAGCTGGCGAAGGGCCGGCGCTCGTTCTTTGGCGGAGCTATCATGCTCCTGATCGGGGCCTATTTCCTCGGCCGCAATCTGGGATGGCTCTGGATTTCGCCGGGCAATCTGTTTAAAATCATCATCCCTGCGCTGCTGATTATCGGCGGGTTGTACGTCATTTTCAAACCGAATGACCGGACCCCTCCGCCAGCCGGCAAACGCCGTCCCGAGGAGCCTGTGTTTACGCCGGAACCGCCGGTGCCGCCGGAGCCAGTGGAGCTTGACAGCTCGTCCCTCGACCGGCAGTTCGAGGAAAAATTCGGTATTCCGTACAGCAATGAGAAGGGACAGCAGGGCGTTCCGCCGAAATCCTCATATCATGAGGACATCGATATGGACGATTTTGATCCGGACGACGAGGACGACGATATGGACCGGATGAAAAAGCACTACAAGAACAAGTACAAACGCCACTACAGAAAATACTACAAGCACTACGCCAGAGAGGAAGCCCGCCGGGGCGGACCGTTCCGCGAACCGGAAGATCACGATTGGCACCATCACGGGCCTTTCGCCGAATCCGACCATGACGGGAAAATCAACAAGTCCTCTTTTATCGGGGACATTTACCTCGGACGCGATTCTTTCCAGCTGAAGCCGACCAACTTGTCCCAATTTATTGGAGACACGGTTCTGGATCTGACCCGCGCGCATATTCCTTACGGGGAGACCAAGATCAACATATCCGCTTTTATCGGCGATATCAAAGTGTACATTCCGGATGATACCGACCTGGGCGTCACGGTGAACTCGAACTCTTTTATCGGGGATATGTCGGTACTGAACGAGTCGCGGAGCGGATTTGCGGGGAACGTTTCGACGCGTACGCCGTATTACAAGGAAGCGCGCAAAAAGATCAAAATCAACGTCAGCGCGTTTATCGGTGATATTAAAGTAAGCAAAGTAGGTTGAGCGGATGAAAAGTATCATGAAAAATACCAAATGGATGCTGTTGTTTTACTTCCTGCTGACCGGCCTTCTGATGACGGCGATCTTCTACATCGGCAGCGACAGCGGATATCTAGTTATCAAAGGAACCTGGGTATGGATTTATTCCTGCCTGGGGTTTCTGCTGTTGTCGATCATCATCGGATACATGGCCGGACAGCGGATCCAGAGGCGGATCGATGTGCTGGAGTTTAACATGCTTCAGGTTTCCAAGGGGAATCTGTCGGTGCGAATCGGGGAAACCGATGACCCGACGTTTGCCCGGCTGTACCATGAATTCAACAACGTGATGGACTCCATAGAAAAGAAAATGGAGCTGCTGCAGCGGATGGGCGAGCAGGAAGTCATCGAAAAGGAAAAGGCTGCGGAATCGGCTGTCATCGAGGAGCGCCGGCGGATGGCCCGGGATCTGCACGATACCGTCAGTCAGCAGCTGTTTGCTATTCATATGTCGGCATCTTCGCTGCCGAGGGTGCTTGAACGGAATGAGGAGCAGGGCAAAGTGGTCATGGAGCAGCTCATTACGATGTCCCAAATGGCCCAGAAGCAGATGCGCGCGCTGATCGCGCAGCTCCGTCCCGTTGAGCTGGAAGGCAAGAGCTTGGCCGAAGCGCTGGAAATGTGGTTTCCGGACTACTGCCGCCAGAACAGCCTCAAAGGCATGAAGGAGGTCGAGCTGAAGGGAAGCCTGTCGGAAGCGATCGAGCATCAGCTGTTTCTGATTATTCAGGAAGCGGTGGCGAACATCGTGAAGCATGCCCATGCGAGACTGGTCAGCATGTCGCTTCGTGAGGAGAGCCGGCAGGTGGTGCTCAGCATCAGCGACGACGGCCAAGGCTTTGACAGTATTCCGCATAGACCGGGATCCTACGGACTGTCCACCATGCGGGAGCGGGCCGAAAAGCTGGGTGGTCAGGTTGAAATTATGAGCCGCCAGGGCTCGGGTACGACCATCCGGGTACATATACCTAAGTTTACTTAGAACGGATTATCAATACAGGCAGGGGGAAATGGAAATGGCAGAGAGCGTGAGGGTGGTCATCGTCGATGATCACGATATGGTAAGAATGGGACTGAAAACATACCTGATGCTGGAGCCTTCCTTTGAAGTGATCGGGGAAGCGGGCAACGGTAAAGAACTGCTGGACTGGCTGGACCAGCGGCCGCAGGAGGAGCATCCCGATCTCGTGCTGATGGATCTGATGATGCCGGTGATGAACGGCGCAGAAACGACGCGGGCCGTTCTTGCGAAATACCCTTCGATCAAGATCGTCATTTTGACGAGCTTCCTCGAAGACGATCTGGTGGTGGACGCGGTGGAGGCTGGAGCCGTCAGCTATGTGCTGAAGACCGTATCAGCCGACGAACTGATCTATGCGCTGCAAGGGGCGAACCGGGGCATGCCGGTCATGACGGGCGATGTTTCCCAGGCCCTGACGAGAGGCATCCGCCAGCGGACCGTCCAGGGAGATTCCACCGGGATGACCGAACGCGAGAAGGAAGTGCTGCTGCTCGTCGCCGAAGGCAAAAGCAACAAGGATATCGCCGAGGAACTGCATATCAGCATCAAAACGGTCAAGACCCATGTGAGCAATCTGCTGATGAAATGCGAGCTGGAGGACCGAACGCAGCTGGCCATCTACGCCCACCGCAAAGGGTGGGTGCAGCCATAGCCATTCACGCCATGTTTTATCTGCTTTTTAATTGTTTTTAATCTGTCATTAAGGTTTATAGTACATGATATAAACAGTTAAACAATATCCCTAACGGAACGCTATAAATCAGGGAAAGCAGGAGGCATGAATCACATGGACGAAAGAAACAGATTTGGCCAGCCGGAAGATTCGTTTGATCAGGAGCCAACAAAGCGTGAACAGCCATCTTCCGATTCGAATAATTCATCTTATTACTATTCCTATGGGCCGTTTAAGTCCCTTGGAAAAGACAACAATACAGAGCATCAAGGCAGCGAGTCCTCCGATAGGCCGCAAGCGGATGAAGTGGAGATCACTCCTCCGAATCCGGTCAGACAGCTTCCTGTAACTTCAAGCCAGTACCACAGCTCCGGAGACTCCGACAGCACTGGACGGAGCGGAGGTTCAGGTGGCGGAGGCGGCAACAACGGCGGTAACTGGCAGTTTAACCAGCGTCCGAAGACGTCGGTGAAAACGGTGCTGATTTCCTTCCTTGCCGGCATGGTTGTCATCACCGGGTTGATGTTTACGGCGGACCGTATGAATCTCTTTACCCCTAACACGTCGCTCACGTCCGAACAGCCTTCCACGACGGTATCGGCTGCAGCCGACAACAGCGACACGACCGGCAAGGCCAATACGACATCGCTTCCGCTCTCGAAGCCGACGGATGTATCCGGGGTGGTACAAGAAGCGGGACCGGCCGTCGTTAAAATCGAAACGCTCGTTAAACAGAGCAGCCGGAGCAATTCCCAAAGCAATCCGTACCTGAACGATCCGTTCTCCTACTTCTTCGGAGACCAGTTCGGCGGCGATTCGGGTTATGGCGGATCGGGATCGGATTCCCAATCCCAAGGCTCGGGTTCGGGTTCGAATTCTTCGCAGCTCGTTCCTTACGGCATCGGATCCGGCTTCATCTACAATAAGGAAGGTTATATCCTGACCAATGAGCACGTCATCGAGAATGCCGACGTCATTCAGGTAACGATCGAGAACGACGAAAAGACCTACGAAGCGAAGCTTCTGGGCAGCAGCAAGGATCTTGACCTTGCCGTTCTAAAAATCGAAGGCAACAACAACTTCCCGACGGTACCACTGGGCGATTCTTCGAGCCTGAAAGTCGGCGAGCCGGTCGTAGCGATCGGTAACCCGCAGGGCTTTGACCATACGGTAACGACAGGCGTAC
Source organism: Paenibacillus sp. XY044 (assembly GCF_002257645.1). Taxonomy (GTDB): domain Bacteria; phylum Bacillota; class Bacilli; order Paenibacillales; family Paenibacillaceae; genus Paenibacillus_AQ. The sequence continues at coordinate 513,170 of NZ_NQMO01000002.1, forward strand.
TGAGCGCCCGCGAACGTTCCATCGATATCAGCGAGGAATCCGGTAACGGCACCCGCAAATATCAGCATCTGCTGCAAACCGACGCATCGATCAATCCGGGTAACTCCGGCGGACCGCTGCTCAACCTGAGCGGCCAAGTGATCGGCATGAACGTGGCCGTCAGCGCCGATTCGCAAGGCATCGGCTTCGCGATTCCGACAAGTACGATCAAGAATGTCGTCGACAAGCTGGAGAAGAACCAGGAAATTCCGAAGGATCCGGTTCCGTTTATCGGAGCATCTCTGATGACGATGACCGAAGAAGTGGCGAAACAAATGGACTCCGATGTTAAAGAGGGCTCCGTCGTCGCCGAGGTCGTCTACAAATCCCCGGCTTACGAAGCGGACCTTCGCCCTTACGACATTATTACCGGCGTGAACGGTACGGCTTATAAAACCAATTCCGATCTGACTGCATTTATCCAGAAACAAAAGGTCGGCTCGAAAGTGACGCTGAACATCGTCCGCAACAACAAGAAGATGGATCTGCAGGTCACCATCGGCGACAAAAATAAATTCACGGACACCAGCTCGGTCAGCGGCCAGTAATCCATACGCTTAGAGATGACAGCGGAAGGGAACTCCCTTCCGCTGTTGTCGTACATTGGCGATGGTGCAAAGGAAAATGTTCACTGCTACAATAAGAAGCAGAGGCTTGTGCCATGATACAAGATAAAGAGATAAAGGAGTAGTCTGTGAATGCGATCGAAAATTTTGATTATTGACGATGATGAAAAAATCATTTCCATGCTGCGCCGGGGGCTGGCATTTGAGGGGTACGACGTTATTACCGCTAACAATGGGGCGGAGGGACTGAAGGTCATTCTGAACGGGGAGCCCGATATCGTCGTGCTGGACGTTATGATGCCGCAGGTGGACGGATTCGAAGTGTGCCGCAGGCTTCGGGAAGGCGGCAGCCAGGTGCCGATCCTGATGCTTACCGCCAAGGATGAAATCGAACACCGGGTCAAAGGGCTTGATCTTGGCGCGGACGATTATCTCGTCAAGCCGTTTGCGCTGGAAGAGCTGCTGGCCAGGGTGCGCGCGCTGCTGCGCCGGAAGCCGGGGCAGGAAGAGGCCGGCGATCACCGGTTGACCTATGAGGATATCGTGCTGGACGTCGACTCCCGGGAAGTGCTGCGCGGCGGCAAGCGCCTGGAGCTAACGGCTAAAGAATTTGAGCTTCTTCATTTGTTTATGCAAAATCCGAAACGGGTGCTGTCCCGCGACTTAATTATGGATAAAATCTGGGGTTATGATTACAGCGGTGAGTCCAACGTGCTGGAAGTGTACATTGCGATGCTCCGTCAGAAGACGGAAGAACACGGAGGGAAGCGTGTTATTCAAACGATCCGCGGCGCAGGTTACATCCTGAGAGGGGATTCATAAGAAATGTCCATAAGATTGCGCTTGACCGCCTGGTACACTGCCATCCTGGCCGTAACGCTGATCGTGTTCGGTTCGGCGGTGTACGGTGTCGTCCATTTTAATACGTATAATTCCGTGAGGGACCGACTGGCTCAGCAATATAATAAAATCAAGCCGACCGTGGTTTTGAACTGGAATGACCGCAGCGGTAATTATTTGAGTTTTTCGGCGCCTTCCGATTTGGCCTCGCAGACCTTCGTGCAGATGATTGATTACGTAAATAATAAGTTATCCGTGTCCGAAAACCTGGGGGCATTAAAGATTAAATTCCCTTATCCTGACTACGACCAATCGGTAAAACAGCAGGGTTTTAAATCTGTGTATATCCAGGGAAATCCTTTTTATCTATACCAGGGCACCATTACGGAAAGCAATACCGGCCAGGTGGTTGCATTGCTCCAAGTAGCCATTTATACGGGACATGAAGTAGAACTGCTTACCCTGCTACGGAATATTCTGGTCATCAGCGCAACGATCATGATCATTGTGGCCTCCTCGCTTGGCCTGTTCCTTGCCCGCAAATCGATGAGCCCCATCGGCAACGTCATCGAAGCGGCGAGCCAAATCCAAAACGGCCAGGATCTCAGCGTCCGCATCGATTACGATGGGCCACAGGATGAAGTCGGGCAGTTGATCGACACGGTCAACAGTATGCTGGGGCGCATGGAGGGCTTTTATAAAAATCTCGAGGAATCTTACGCGACGCAGCGCCGGTTCGTATCCGATGCTTCGCATGAGCTGCGGACACCGCTGACGACGATCCGCGGCAACGTGGACCTTCTGGAGAAGATGTGGTCAGACGAGGAAGGAGACCGTCCGAAGCTGGACGAAGCGGCGCTCAAGCAGATGACCCGGGAGGCCATCAGCGACATTGCCGACGAATCCAAACGGATGAGCCGGCTCGTCGGCGACATGCTCTCACTGGCACGGGCCGACACGGGGCGGACTTTTGACAAGCAGCCGATTCCGCTCGAAATCCTCGTAGAGGAAGTAGCCAGAAGGGCCCAATTCCTGCCGCGGCAGGCCGATTGGATTACCGGTGACTTTTCGATCCTGAACGGTGTATATGTCAACGGCAATAAGGACTATATGCAGCAAATGCTGTTCATTTTTATTGAAAACGCATTTAAGTATACGCCGGAAGGCGAAGTGACGTTTGACGCATTGCTGTATGAGGATCAGGTGGGCATCCGAATTGCCGATACAGGCATCGGCATGGATAAGGACGAGGTGCCGTATATCTTTGACCGGTTTTACCGGGCGGATCAGTCCCGCGGCATGACCGAGGGCATCGGGCTGGGCTTGTCCATCGCCAAATGGATTATCGAGGAGTTGAACGGCTCGGTCGAGGTCGTCACTCGCCAGGGAGAAGGCACCACCTTCATTATCTGGCTGCCGGTCGTCTTTCCCGTCCCTTTGGAATAGGGTATAATGGTTAGGTTAAGGCATGCCAGAGAAAGCAGGTGAAAGTCATGGAAGTGATTAAAATTTCGCCGCGGGGGTACTGTTACGGTGTCGTCGATGCCATGGTGTTGGCGCGCCAGGCAGCCCAGAACCTGGACCTCCCCCGGCCGATTTATATATTGGGCATGATCGTGCATAACAGTCATGTCACGAATTCTTTTGAAGACGAAGGGATCATCACGCTCGATGGACCGAACCGGATGGATATCCTGAAGCAGGTGGACAGCGGCACGGTTATCTTCACCGCGCACGGCGTCTCGCCGGAAGTCCGCAAGCTGGCCCGGGACAAAGGGCTTACGACCGTTGACGCGACTTGTCCGGATGTCACCAAGACCCACGATCTGATCCGCGAGAAGGTGGCGGAAGGATACGAGGTCATTTATATCGGCAAGAAGGGCCATCCCGAACCCGAAGGAGCCATTGGTATTGCGCCGGAGCATGTCCATCTGATCGAGAAGGAAGACGAGATTGCCAATCTGCACATATCTGCCTCCCGCATCATTATTACGAACCAGACGACGATGAGCCAATGGGACATTAAGGTCATTATGAAAAAGCTGCTGGAGCTGTATCCGTCCGCCGAGGTTCACAATGAAATCTGCCTGGCTACCCAAGTGCGGCAGGAAGCGGTCGCGGAGCAGGCCGGACAAGCGGATCTGGTGATCGTTGTCGGCGACCCGCGGAGCAACAACTCCAACCGGCTGGCCCAGGTTTCCGAAGAGATTGCCAACGTCAAGGCTTACCGGATTGCCGACATTACCGAGCTGAAACGCGAATGGCTCGAAGGCATATCCAAGGTGGCTGTCACATCCGGCGCGTCCACGCCGACCCCGATCACGAAGGAAGTGGTCGTATATCTGGAACAATACGATCCCGAGAATCCGGATACGTGGGAAATCAAGCGCACGGTCAATATGAAGAAGCTGCTTCCGCCCGTGAAGGCGGCAGGCGGCACCAAGGCGTAATGCCGATAAGATGAAGCAGGACTTCCGTTAATGGAAGTCTGCTTCTTTTTTTGCTTCTTACCCTTATTTCTGCTGCCGCTTAAAGCTCTGGATCCACACGGAAGAAATAGACCCGATGGGTATGGGGATGATGCCCATTTTAGATTGAGGGGTTGACGGGTGAGGGGATTTCCGATATAGTTACTTTAGTGGATAAAAGCTTAAAAGCGAAAACGCGTTTAAGCGTATTAGTAAGTGAGAGGCGAGAACGGTAGACCAAATAAAGATACCGGATCATTTGAAAATAGAATTGAAGCGTACGCAGGAGCGAGGCGCTTCATAGGAGGATGAAAAAGCCATGATCGTAATTACATCCAATACGACTCCGGAAGAACAAATTGCGGATATTGTGCGTGTGATTGAGAAGGAAGGACTGCAGGCTTCTGTTTCCAAAGGCGCAGACCGGACGGTCATTGGGCTGATCGGTCAGGTCAACCCGCAGCTTGCCGAGCATTTGCGTCAAATGAAGGGAGTAGAGAATGTAGTGAAGATTACGAAATCATACAAACTGGCAAGCCGTGATTTCCATCCGGAGAACACGGTGATCAAGATAAAAGGCGTGGAAATTGGAGGCGACGAGCTCGTCGTCATGGGAGGACCTTGCGCGGTTGAATCTCCAGAGCAGATCGACGAAATCGCAGGCCTGGTGAAGGCTGCCGGCGGACAGGTGCTGAGAGGCGGAGCCTTCAAGCCACGGACAGGACCATACAGCTTCCAAGGAATCGGCGTCGAAGGACTTATTATGATGGCTGAAGCCGGACAAAAGCATGGCCTCTTGACCATTACGGAAGTCATGACACCGGAATACGTAGACATCTGCGCCGAGTATGCTGATATTTTGCAGGTGGGCACACGGAACATGCAGAACTTTGACCTGCTTCGTAAGCTGGGAACTTGCGGTAAGCCCGTACTGCTTAAGCGTGGATTCAGCGCGACCTACGACGAGCTGCTGAATGCGGCCGAGTACATCCTTGCAGGCGGCAACCCGGACGTTATGCTCTGTGAGCGCGGAATCCGCACATTCGAAAGCTACACCCGCAATACGCTGGATTTGTCGGCTATTCCTGTGCTGCAGCAGTTGAGCCATTTGCCGGTCATTTCCGATCCGAGCCATGGCACGGGCCGCAGAGAGCTGGTTGAGCCTATGTCCAAAGCCTCGGTTGCGGCTGGTGCTAACGGCCTGATTATCGAGATGCATACGGACCCGGACAACTCGATGACCGGAGACGGCGTGCAATCGCTGTTCCCCGACCAATTCGCCGCTCTTCTTAAAGACCTGGAGAAGCTGGCGCCGATCGTTGGGCGCACGTTCAACACGTCCAAGGCGCCTGCTGAAGCTTTTAAAGTAGGGGTATAATATTTCCCTGGTAATACCGGAAAGACAACTAAGCCTGCCGGCTGATTTTCTAGTGAAAATCAGTCCGAGCGGGCTATTTGCAATTAGTGCAAATAATGTGTTGAAAAGTGTAAGGATACCTCACACCATTTTTAAAAATACCTTACATAGATATTGACGATGTCAGGTTTGAAGTTTTATAATGACGACATAAATCATTAGATACTGAACGTTTACGTTGTGAATGCGGGGAAATGTTCGGAAATTGGGAGGAAGAGAGCATGTCGGTTGAAAACGTATTAAAAACAATTCAGGAGAAAGCAATTGAGTGGGTGGATTTCCGTTTCGTAGATTTGGCTGGCCGTGCGCATCACATTTCTTTGCCTGCCTCTGAAGTGGATGAAGAAACGTTCGTGAACGGGGTTGCGTTCGACGGCTCTTCCATCGCCGGTTTCCGGGGAATCGAAGAATCCGATATGGTCATGATGCCAGATCCGGAATCGATTTTTATCGATCCATTTACCGCTCATCCGACATTGAACATCATGTGTAACATCAATACGCCGGACGGCGAGCGCTATGAGCGTGATCCACGCAGCATCGCAGCCAAAGCCGAAGAATATCTGCAGCATTGCGGCGTTGGTACGGCAGCATTCTTTGCGCCTGAATCCGAATTCTTTATTTTCGATGACGTCCGTTTCGAAAGCGGCATGAACAGCTCTTCTTACTTCGTGGATTCCGAAGAAGCTTCCTGGAACACGAACCGCAAAGAAGAAGGCGGCAACCTTGGCTTCAAAGTACGCGTTAAGGGCGGATACGTTCCTGTCGCACCTGTCGACACCCAACAAGACATCCGCAGCGAAATGTGTCGTTTGCTGGAAGAAGCCGGCCTCCGCATTGAGCGTCATCACCATGAAGTCGCCACTGCAGGCCAAGCGGAAATCAACTTCCGTTTCGATACCTTGAAGAAAACAGCGGATAACCTCTTGCTGTACAAATACATCGTTCACAACACTGCTCGTCAATACGGTAAAGTGGCCACGTTTATGCCAAAACCGATCTTTGGCGACAACGGAAGCGGCATGCACGTTCACCAGTCGATCTTCAACGGCGACGAGCCTTTGTTCTATGAAAAAGGCGCTTATGCGAACCTGAGCGAAATGGCGCTGAACTACATCGGGGGTATCCTTTACCATGCTCCGGCTCTGATCGCCATCACGAACCCGTCGACAAACTCCTTCAAACGCCTGGTTCCTGGCTACGAAGCACCGGTTAACCTCGTGTTCTCGAAAGGTAACCGTTCTGCAGCGATCCGTATTCCAGTCGCCGCTGTAACGCCTAAAGGCTGCCGCATCGAGTTCCGTACGCCGGACTCCACTGCTAATCCTTACCTGGCCTTCTCGGCCATGCTGATGGCCGGTCTGGACGGGATCAAGCGCAAAATCAATCCGGTTGAGCTCGGATACGGACCGATGGACAAAAACATCTATGAGCTCTCCGACGATCAAAAAGCGGAAATCCGCAGCGTACCGGGCACCCTGGATGAAGCACTGGACGCTCTGCAAGCTGATTACGAGTTCCTGCTGGAAGGCGACGTATTCACCAAAGAATTCATTGATAACTTCGTGAGCCTGAAGCGTGCTGAAGCGAAAGCTGTTTCGATCCGCGTTCATCCGCACGAGTACGGTCTGTACTTCGACTGCTAATTCGTATCAAGAAATGGCTGCCCTCTCCGGTCAGGAATGACTGGAGGGGCAGCCTCTTTGTTTGGGGGGACGCTGCGCGTACACCGCATTCTGAGGGACGCTCCGCAGCCACCGCATTCCTCCACTCGCGTGTTGGTGGGGGGACGCTGCGCGTACTCCGCATTCCTCCACTCGCTGTTGTTTTCCCGTTTCTTGAACTAGCCGCTATTTGCGGTAGAAACGGGAAAACAAAGGCGACCGCTGCGCTGTTCCGGAATTGCGGTGTCCGCTCCGCTAAGCAGAGGAGTAAGTGTTGGTTGTTCGGGGAAGCGGCTGGGTTGTTCAGGAAGGCAGGGCTGCAGGTAGCTCATGAAGCAACGCTGTCAGCAGCGCTCCGCAGCCACCGCATTCCTCCACTCGCGTGTTGTTTTCCCGTTTCTTGAACTAGCCGCTGTTTGCGGTAGAAACGGGAAAACAAAGGCGACCGCTCTGCTGTTCCGGAATTGCGGTGTCCGCTCCGCTGGGCAGGGAAGTAGTGTGGGCAGCTCAGGGAAGTAGTTGTGCTGGTGCTCAGGGAGACAACACGTCAGCAGCCTCTATGGAGAGGGGGATGTATCTGCCAAGGAGAGCCAAGCCTGCATGCGGCAGCATATGCCATGCCGTGCCAGCGTTCGCGTACATTCTGCGGGACGCTCCGCGTCCACCGCATTCCTCCACCCGCGTGTTGTTTTCCCGTTTCCTGAATTTAGCCGCTGTTTGCGGTAGAAACGGGAAAACAAAGGCGACCGCTGCGCTGCTCCGGAATTGCGGTGTCCGCTCCGCTGGGCAGGGAAGTAGTGTGGGCGGCGGCTAAGGGGAGCAATTGTGCTTGTGCTCAGGGAGATAACACGTCAGCAGCCTCTATGAAGAGGGTGATGTGTCTGCCAAGGAGAGCCAAGCCTGCATGCGGTAGCATATGCCATGCCGGGCCAGCGTTCGCGTCCACCGCATTCCTCCACTCGCGTGTTGTTTTCCCGTTTCTTGAACTTAGCCGCTGTCCGCGGTAGAAACGGGAAAACAAAGGCGATCGCTGCGCTGCTCCGGAATTGCGGTGTCTGCTCCGCTAAGCAGGGGAGTATGAATGGGCAGTTCGGGGAAGCGGCGAGCAAGAGTAAGACTGTTGGGAAAACTCCGGTGATGACGGCTAACGAGGTCCCCCTGGCTGGTACTGCGAATGCTGTCGATTTTTGATCTGCCATTCCCTGCGACGCTTTACTCCGCTAAATAAACTGTGTTAAAGTAAAAGATAAAAAACCAAACGTCCACAAGGCGCCATACTATGTGCTTTTTCGTACTTGATGGCCCTTGGGATTACTGCTATCATTGCCATATTATCATTCGCTATAAGAGAGAGGATGGGGAGTTGTTTTGACAAAGAGAGCATACAATTTTAACGCCGGCCCTGCCGCATTGCCGCTGGAAGTGCTGGAACGCGCACAAGCCGAGTTCGTGGATTTTCGGGGAACGGGCATGTCCATCATGGAAATGTCGCATCGCGGCAAAGTGTATGAGGAAGTTCACAACGAAGCGCAAAGCCGTTTGCTGTCTCTCCTGGGCAATCCTACGGGATACAAGGTGCTGTTTCTTCAGGGCGGTGCCAGCACTCAGTTCGCGATGGTGCCTATGAACTTTCTGACGGCCGGCAAAACCGGAAGCTACGTCCTGACAGGCAGCTGGGCCGACAAAGCGGTGAAGGAAGCGCGTTTGATCGGGGAGACGCATATTGCGGCCTCTTCGGAGAACACTAAATTTATGTCGATTCCTGATCTGAGCAGCATCGAAATTCCGGACAATGCCGCGTATCTGCATGTGACGTCGAATGAAACGATCGAAGGCAGCCAGTACCAGCAGTACCCGAATACAGGCAGCGTGCCGCTGATTGCGGACATGTCCAGCGACATCCTGTGCCGCGACTTCGATGTCAACCAGTTCGACTTTATTTATGCGGGGGCGCAAAAGAACCTCGGACCATCCGGCGTAACGGTCGTCATCGCCCGCGAAGAGCTGCTGGCCGAGTCGCCGAAGCACATTCCGACGATGCTGCGCTACAGCACGCATGCGGCGAGCAACTCTCTATACAACACCCCACCATCCTTTTCGGTCTACATGGTCAACGAAGTGCTGAAATGGATCGAAGAACAAGGCTCTCTGGCCGGAGTGGAGAAGATCAACCGGGAGAAAGCCGGCTTGATTTATGATACAATAGATAGCAGCGAAGGCTTCTACCGCGGACCGGTGGAGGCAGGCAGCCGCTCGATTATGAATATTACGTTCCGTCTTCCTTCCGAGGAGCTGGAGAAACAGTTTATTAAGGAATCGGAGCAGGAAGGTTTTGTAGGTCTGAAGGGGCACCGCAGCGTCGGCGGTCTGCGCGCTTCGATTTACAACGCCGTACCTTACGAGAACGTTAAAGCACTGGCCGATTTTATGAACCATTTTCAAAAGAATCATGGGTAATGAAATCTAACCATCCATGCGTGGAGCGCCTTTCGCCGTTTGTCGGCGAGAGGCTTTTTAAACTTGACTAGAATGTTGAATGGGAGTGAAAACAGATTTATGGCACTGCATATCGTACTTGTTGAACCTGAAATTCCTGCCAATACCGGCAATATCGCCAGAACCTGCGCTGCGACGGGAGCTCACCTGCATCTCGTGAAGCCGCTTGGTTTTCGCACCGACGACGCGACGTTGAAGCGCGCGGGCCTGGATTACTGGTATGCGGTTCATATTGAATATCATGAATCTTTTGCAGAAGTGCAGGAGATGTACGCTGGCCGACGTTTCTTCTATGCGACGACAAAAGCCGACAAACGGTACACGGACTTCCAGTTCCAGGACGAAGATTTTCTCGTGTTCGGCAAGGAAACGAAGGGACTTCCGGAGGAACTGCTTGCCGCCAACCCTGATACGTGTATGCGCATGCCGATGACGGACAAGGTCCGTTCGTTGAACCTGTCCAATTCGGCGGCGATCATCGTGTACGAAGCGCTGCGGCAGCTTGATTATCCGGGGATGGAATAAGGACTGTATTTGAATAAAATACACAGGAAAATACAGCTTCTAAAATAAAGTAATAAAATTTTGATCCGGAGCAGGATTCGACATCGTCACATCGAACTATTAGAAAAGACCCATATTTCTGGATTGGAAAGTATGAATATGATCACAGGGGGTACTTTCTAATCACTTAACATTCGATTAGTCATAGGGAGAGGTGTTGAAATGAAGCCTGCCGGTGTTGTACGCAAGGTAGATCAGCTCGGAAGAATCGTCCTGCCGAAGTCGCTTAGAAAACGTTATCAGATGAACGAAGGAGATCCTGTTGAAATTTTGGTGCAGGGAGACCACATCATACTTGAGCGTTACCGTCCGAAATGCGTATTTTGCGGTTCGATGGATGAAGTGACGGAGTTCAAAGAGCGGTATATTTGCGGCCAGTGTCAATCCGATATGCTGCAATTGCAAAAACATGCATAACTTTCATTTGGGCATCACGAATCTTCGTGGTGTTTTTCTTTTCCAAAACCTCGTCCTTGACAGGCCAGCCTTCCATGAAAAAAAGGCTCCCTATACAGGAAGCCTTTCCGGCCTTACAGTCCTTTAGTTTTATCATCGTTATACGCTGCGGTTAGGATGCCGACCAGGAACATTAGCAGCACCACCATACAAATCCAAAAAGTTAATGAGAACGACATTAAAGGCCACCTCCCGCTGAACTACCATTGCTCAATAAGCCTATTATACCCACACTTGCTGGAAAAATAAATGAATTCGTGATTTTGTTCATAATTTTTTTGGAGGTTAAGGATACCTTATTTATAAAAAAGAAAGTTGGTCGGCACCGGCCGCATGCTGCCGTCCGACGGGTGGTTGACTACCCTGCCGTTCAGCACCAGGGTCGAAGAGCCTCCGCCATCCAGATTAAAGGCGTCGATGACGCCAAGATGGAACATTTTGCTCTGCATCTCCTGGAGGGTGGCTCCCGAACTGCCGTTTTCATTGCGCCCGTCTATGACGATGATCAGCAGCTGATCGTCTTTGTAGCTCCCGATCACGGTCCGCGGCGCGCGGTTGGGAGACTGCTTCCACTTGAGCGGGATCTCTACGGGCTGGCCGTTCTTCAAGAGCACCGGCACGAAGGTCGCCCCGAATTTGGGCTGCAGACGGTCCAGATCAGATTGATTCTGGAACTTGCCGCCGATGAGCTTGCCGGTTTTGCTCAGCCCGACGAAGAACAGGTCCTTGAAGCTGGACTCGAATCCCGTGAGATACTGGCCGTTCATTACAGTGGTGCTGAGCGGATATCGCTTGCCGCTGTTGTCGGCAAATCCGCCAGCATTGATCCCGGCTACGGCGCCGTGCCGACTCACGGCCTGCAGCGTCGTTTCGGAGCTTCCCAGCTTGTCCTTGGCAAGGCTCATGCCCATAGCAGAGGGATCCTTGAGCTTCACCTTCATGGCATATCCTTTATACACTCCAGGGTTAACCTTGTAGAGCTCGATCCGGATTCGGTCACTTTCGACGCGTTCAAAAGGAACGCCGAGCTTGGACGTAATCCGCTTATTGTAGATGAGCTCGGGGCGTCCGGCTTGCGCCTGGGCCGTCGCTTCGATCGCATTCATCGCCGCGGTCGTCTGCTTGTACAGCTTGGACGTTTTGCTGATGGACGAAATGGTTACTTTCACCGTCTTGTCGGCCTTGTCCAGTTCTTTCATCAGCGAGTCGGTGTGCGGCTTGAGCGTTTCCGCCGGAACGTACTCCCCGGTATCAACCTGGATATGTAGGGGACTGAGGCTGAACAGCAAATAGATAAACAATCCAACGAACGGAGCGGTCACGAGCAGAAAAAAACGGTTCATCTGTTTCATGCTTACGTTCATTTGAGCAGATCCATCTTTTTCTGCAGCGCGTCCAGCTGTTTCTTCACTGCGTTCAGTTGGGTATACAGCTTGTTGCTGTTGTCGGTTTTGCTCGTGGCGTTATCTTTGGTGAACGTCAGCAGTTCGTTAAAGGACTGTACCTTGCTCTCCAGCTCTTTTACTTGGCCGGACAGTTCGTTAAACTGGGCCTCGTAACTCTTTTTCAAATCGTTCATTTGGCTTTCCGTACTTGCCTGAAGCTGCTTTATCATTTCCTGTTTCACATGATTGCTATATAAATAGGCAGCGCCGATGCCCAATACAATCAGCAGTATCCATATCAGCAGCACGAACTTGACGGAGGGTTGCTTTTCCCTCTTGGGCGGGTTTCCGAATGGTGCGGAAGGCCCTGTCGAAGTTTGCAATCTCATCACCTCGGTTAATGTTGATTTTTTTCCAGTCCCCATTCTATCATTACCCTATTATTTTCGCAAAAATGAATACAAGTCATAAAAATACCTAAAAATAGATTGCACGAAATAAGAGGGGTGCGATACAATCTGTTTAGACTGATAGATTTATATAATACATAACCGTTTAGCAAGCCTTGATATGAGAATAGAAACGTCTTAAAACAAGCGTTTAACGCGTTTGTGGGCGTGGGGAGAAACGCTGCTGTACTTTATATTCAATACGATCAGTACCGGGAGGTTACCATTGAAATGACGAGAGTTTGGCGGGTTGTGATTATCGATAGCCACCCCACAAGTATGCTGGGCACCAAGTTAATACTGGAGGAACGGGAGAATTTAAAGGTAACGGGGATGGCCTCAACCTGGGACGAAGGATTGGTGCTGGTGATCGAGCATCAGCCGGATCTGGTTCTGTTGGACTACCAGATGCCTGAAGGGACGGCGGAAGCACTGCTGGATAAACTGAAGAGCAGTTCTCCGGAGAGCCATATCCTCATCTTGACGGATCATGACGGCTTGAAGCTGCTGCAACCGATCATTCATCACGGGGGAAGCGGAATTTTGTCGAAGCAGGCCTCGGCCTCCCAGCTCATGCTGATGATCGACGGGCTGCGCGAAGGTTTTGCCGCCCTGCCGATTGAATGGCTGAAGCAGGGACTCTGGCAGGTGCAGGCGGCTCCTTCGACGGAAGGGGTGTTTGATCTAACCGAGACGGAAATTTTCATTATGGAACGGATCGTGCAGGGGATTACCTACGATAAGATCGCAACGGAAATTACCGTCAGCCGAAGATCCATCGATAACTATCTGCGCAAAATTTACGTCAAGCTGGGAGTGTCCACACGGGCCCAGGCGATTGAAAAATTTGCGCTGCATTCACGCCAGAAGCGAGCGGTGTACATTTGAATACGGCATAATTCCACGCGTCTGCGAATACATACTTTAGGGTTGTAAAATATATAGAGAAGACCGCACCCAATAAGTAATTAATGGGAGGAGAGACCATGCAGTATTCCTTTGCAGCCCGTACGGAGGTCATGCTGTCATCACCGCTTCATCTCATCCGGTCCTTGGCGAATCGGGAGTCCTTTATTTCTTTTGCGGAGGAGCTTCCGGCTGAAGAGCTGTTTCCCGTTTCTTCCCTGGAGGCGGCAGCGGCAGCAGTGATTTCCAATAGTCCTACGGCACTTCAGTATGGGGAGCCGCAGGGCTTTTTGCCGTTGCGCGAATGGTTGTCGGAGGACTGGAAGCGCACCAAGCAAATCGATGTCGGTCCGCAGCAGATTCTGCTGACGACCGGCGTGCAGCAGGCGATGGATCTGCTGGCCCGCGTTTACGTGGAACCGGGGGATCGCGTGCTTGTGGAAAGTCCGGCTTCGCCGGGATACTTGCAGGTGTTCAAAATGCAGGGGGCTGTTGTCATTCCGGTGGACAGCGACCAGGGCGGCCTGATTCCGGAGCATCTGCTGGAACAGATTGAACGGACGCAGCCGAAGCTGCTGGTAGCCTCACCGAATTTCTCCAATCCGACAGGGGTCCTTTGGGGCTTAGACCGGCGTAAGGAAGTGCTCGACCTGTGCAGAGAGCACAGCATATTAATTATAGAAGACAATTCTTACGGGGATCTTTATTTTGAAAAGCTATCCCAGCCGGAATTTACCAGCCAGTACCCCTCCCTGTTTGCACTGGACGGCTCGGGAAAGGGGCAGGGGGTACTCTATATCGGTTCGTTCAGCAAAACGATCGCCCCTGCTCTGCGTACGGGGTGGGCCGCCGGAAGCCGTCCGCTGATCGATATGCTTGCCGCTGCCAAGCAGCTGGCCGATTGGCAGTCCAGCACGCTGAACCAGCGCTTCCTGCACAACATGCTGGAATCGTCCGCCTTCGATATTCATGAGCATATCAAAATGCTGAACCGCGAATACGACACCCGCCTGAAGCTGATGAACGGGCTGCTGAAACGGCCGGCATGGCAGGATGCCAGCTACGTTATCCCTAAAGGGGGCATGTTTATCTGGCTTCAGCTGCCGGATGGGCTGGACAGCCTGGCCCTTTTGAAATGCGCCCTAGGCAAGGGCGCAGCCTTTCTTCCCGGCACGCTGTGCTACCCGGACGGACGGGGAAGCGGCTGGATACGGCTGAATTTCACCCATCCCGGCCGTGACGAGCTGCTGCTGGGAATGAGTCTGATCGGCGAAGCGATCGGCGAATTTACCGCGCGCAGCTAAGTCTTTTTGCGGCGTGAGGCACGCGCCGGCCTGGCCGCTTCCGCGGCGGAAGGTGAGCTGGAGGCGCCCGTTTCCAGGATGGCGGCATGACGCTCCAGATCGGCGTTGCCTGCCGGCGTCAGGAGGTAGCGGCCGCGGGAGATCCGCTGGAACCAGCCGTAATAGTTGTTCTGCAGGATGGCCGCCGCATTCGGCACGCCGCTCTTCTCCCGCAAGTGCGCGGGCGACACGCCGTCTTCCGGTGCGCCGGCGAGGGCGCTGGCCACACGAAGCGCTTTTTCCCGGTAGGCGGTCATCAGCTTGGCCCGGCTGGTGCCGCCGATGTTATAATCGCCGCTGCGTTCACGGAATTCATAGAGCAGCCGGGACTTCCGGACCTTCAACTTGCGGGTTGGGACGTAAGGCGTTCCCGGCTCGCAGAGCACTTCCACCAGCGGCTTCTTGGTTTTATAGAAGGTGACGGTAAGCAGGCCGACACCCAGCCGGCGGCATAAACCGGTGATGTCATCCCAGCGCTGGTTCACGGCACCCCGCTTGCTGCGGTTGCGTTCCACCGCTAAATATACTTGAGGGCTCAGCTTAAGGCGTTCAATTCCCTGCAGCAGCAGGGAAAGGTTGAACGTCTTTTTCATTTCCACGATCAGCGGCTCTTCTTCATCCGGATGCACGCCTACCAGATCACAGTGGCGAACTTCGCCTTTGACCTCGTAGCCCTGCCGCTCAAAAAAGGCCTTCAATGGCTCGTAAAGTTCGGTTTCATGCTGGATGGACATGTTCAGGCTCTCCTTCTGCGGGGATCCGCTTCTGAATTCTTTGTTCATTATATCATTTCATAAGGATAACCCGAATCGTAAGGGGCGGATGTACCACCCAAAAAGTCGAAGCGGCCTTGCTTTAATAGAAAAAGACAATCTGACATGGGCGAAAAAAGAGGTCAACTAATCCCACAATCCCGCATAGGTATGTAATACACTTTTTAAGAATCGATGGGAGCAGTTGACCCTTGACGCATTTTGTAGGAGTAGCTTGCGATTTCATAACCGAGTCATAGGAGGTACTTGCATGGATATTTTCGAACGCGTAGCGGCATATCGGGCAGAGAGCGATCAACTGGCATGGAATGGCACCTTTAAAGAATACATCGACCTTCTTCGTCAGGACCCATCACCGGCGATGACGGCGCATGCCCGCGTCTATGACATGATCAAATCATACGGCGTGGAAGAGGTCAACGGCCATAAACGTTATAAATTTTTTGAGCAGGAAATTTTCGGGCTGGATCGTGCCATTGAAAAGCTGGTGGAGGAGTACTTTCACTCCTCGGCCCGCAGGCTCGACGTCCGCAAACGGATTTTGCTGCTGATGGGCCCAGTCAGCGGCGGGAAATCGACGATCGTTACCCTGCTGAAGCGGGGACTTGAGAAATTTTCCAGAACGCCGCAGGGCGCGGTATTTGCTATTGACGGCTGTCCAATGCATGAGGAACCGCTGCATCTCATTCCCCTGGAACTGAGATCTGAGGTAGAAAAAGAACTGGGCGTCCGAATCGAAGGCAATCTATGCCCTTCCTGCCAGATGCGCCTGAAGACCGAATACGACGGCGATATCGAGAAAATGCCCGTAACCCGGGTGCAGATCTCGGAAGATAGCCGTGTCGGTATCGGTACATTCAGCCCTTCGGATCCGAAGTCCCAGGACATCGCCGACCTGACCGGCAGCATCGACTTCTCCACGATTACGGAATACGGCTCGGAATCCGACCCTCGCGCCTACCGGTTCGATGGAGAGCTTAACAAGGCCAACCGCGGTCTGATGGAATTCCAGGAAATGCTCAAATGCGACGAAAAGTTTCTGTGGAACCTGCTCTCGCTTACGCAGGAAGGCAATTTCAAGGCCGGCAGATTCGCGCTCATTTCCGCTGACGAACTGATCGTTGCGCACACGAACGAATCCGAGTACAAAGCCTTTATCGGCAACAAGAAAAATGAGGCGCTGCAGTCCCGGATGATCGTCATGCCGATTCCTTATAACCTGAAGGTATCGGATGAAGAGAAGATTTACGGCAAGCTCATTTCGCAAAGCGACATGAAGCATATCCATATTGCGCCGCATGCGCTGCGTTCCGCCGCGATCTTCTCTATATTGACCCGTCTCAAGGAGACGAAGAAACAGGGAATGGACCTCGTCAAAAAGATGAGAATGTACGACGGCGAAGAGATCGAAGGCTATAAAGAAGCAGATTTGAAGGAAATGCAGTCCGAATATTTGGAAGAAGGCATGTCTGGCGTCGATCCGCGGTATGTCATCAACCGGATTTCCAGTGCTTTGATTAAGCAGGACCTTCAATGCATTAACGCGCTGGATGTGCTGCGGGCCATCAAAGACGGCCTTGACCAACACGCCTCCATTACGAAGGACGAACGGGAGCGTTATCTGAACTTCATTGCGGTGGCGCGGAAAGAATACGACGAGCTGGCGAAAAAAGAAGTGCAGAAGGCCTTTGTCTATTCTTTTGAGGAATCGGCCAAAACGCTGTTCGAGAATTATCTCGATAACATCGAGGCGTTTTGCAACTGGACGAAAATCCGCGATCCGCTGACCGATGAAGAGATGAACCCGGACGAAAGGCTGATGCGTTCCATCGAGGAGCAGATCGGCGTTTCCGAAAATGCGAAGAAAGCATTCCGCGAAGAAATCCTTATCCGGATATCGTCTTATTCCCGCAAGGGCAAAAAGTTCGAATACCATAACCATGACCGTTTGCGCGAAGCGATCGAGAAGAAGCTCTTTACGGACCTCAAGGATATCGTAAAAATTACGACGTCGACCAAAACGCCGGATGCCGCCCAGCTTAAGCGGATTAACGAAGTGAGCAAACGGCTGATCGACGAGCACGGCTATTGCCCGGTATGCGCGAACGAGCTGCTGCGCTACGTGGGAAGTTTGCTGAACCGGTAATCAGCCCGGTCCCATAGTTTATTCCAGAGGCAAAATGGCTCCTGATCATATTCGGGGGCCATTTTTTTCTTTTTCATTTCAGGGACTTGAACCTCACGTAACGTTAGGAAGTATGATGTGGGGATATAACCATCGCTGAAAGGAATGTAGAGAATGAAGAGCAGCTGGATTGCAAAATCGATTGCGTTTGACGGAAAAGTGCGTATCATTTTTATGGATAATACCCATTTGCTCCAAGAAATCTTTAATAGAAGAAACATGAGCCCGGTTATGATGGAGGCATTGGGCAGAACGGTATCGGCGGCAGGGCTGATTGCAGGCCTTTTAAAAGATCCGCAGCATATGAGTCTGAAGATCCGTACAAGCAGCGCCGGCTTAAACATATTTGCGGATGCGGATGCAACCGGTAACGTTCGGGGATACCTGAGTGAAGAGTGGTCCCATTTGCCGACGGACCGCGTATCGCTTGGGGAGATTATTGGGAGCAGGGGTACCATGCACGTGGTGCAGGAAACAGGAATGAACCGTATGTTCACTGGAATTACGGATATGCCTTACGCCAATATAACGGACGATATTTCTCATTATTATGGCCAAAGCGAACAAACACCGACGTGGGTCACCTTAAACATTTGCATCGATCATCAGAAGCAGCGGGTAACGTCATCCAGAGGAATGCTGGCGCAATTGCTTCCAGGCGGGTATCCGGGTCTTATGCAGCAAGTTAAGGAAACGGTGGGCAGGAGCGACTTTATGCTGGGCAGCCACCAACAATATGAGGCGCATCATGAGCTGCTTCCAAGCCTGCCGGGTGGAGGGGCGATTCTGGAAACTAAATCTCTGCAATGGTACTGTGAATGTTCAAAGGAAATGCTTTGCGGCCTGCTGCTGAGCCTCGAACGGGAAGAGCTGATCAATTTCGTCCTGCAGGCTGAGCCGGCTGAAGTGGTCTGCAACCACTGCGGGGAAACCTATGAATTTAGTCCGACCGAGATCCAGAACTTGTTGAACACTTCGCAAGGGAGATGAAAGGCCCATGAATCGCTTATCAAACGTACAGAAAGGATCAAAACCATGAAAACCTGGAAAGTTGGGGAAATCGCCCACTTAACCGGCCTTACCGTCAGGACGCTTCACCATTATGACGAGATTGGCTTATTGCATCCGTCACTAACGTCGGAAAAAGGACACCGCTTGTACGTAGAGAACGATCTGATGCGGCTTCACCATATCATTTTGCTTAAACAATTGGGAATTTCGCTGGAGGAAGTGAAGCGATCGATCACCGATCCGGAATTCGACCCTTTACATTTGATTGAACACCAGCTTGCACGCATCAATGAACAAATACAAATACAGCTGGAATTAAGAGATCGGTTGAACGATATTTACAGCTTGATGCAGCACGGACAGCCTGTTGACTCCGCTCGGTTCACAGAAGTCGTGCAAATGATCAATATAAGCCGGAGCAAGCATTTTACCCGGGAGATGGCAGGGGAAATCCAGCGGAATTATACTTCTTTGAATTCAGAACAAATGAAGGAGAAGGATGAGGAATTCCGGACGCTGATTTCCGGGTTCCGATCCGAAATGGAGAAAGGAACGCCGGAGCGCGATCCTGTCGTTTTAGATCTTGCAAGACGATGGAAGAGCTGCATCCAGGATGCAGCGGGTGATTATGACCTGTTGAGCCGGTCGGCAGAAAGCTATTACCGGGAACACTCCAGCCAGGCCCTCCATTTTGGAATGGACCCCGAGTTATACCAATTTATTCGTAAAGCCGTACTAAATATATAAGTCGTACGCCCTATATTTTAGTTGTTTAGTCGTCGAAATAGACTATAATAGACAAAGTTAGATTTATAAAAATTGGTATAACCAGGGAATTTTAAAGGAGCCATTATACATGATTCAAGTATCGGAAGCGCGGCGCAAGCAGCTGAAATTTATTGGACTGACGGAAAAGGATTTGGAGATTTTGCGGGGACACCAGCCCGTATTCAGCAAGGTGGTCGATGAAGTCGTCGACCATTTTTATCGGCATATCACGTCGGAGCCGGAGCTTATGCGCATCATTGAACGGAAAACGACGATCGACAGGCTGAAGACGACCCAGCGGGAATATTGGCTGTCACTGGCCGAAGGGATGATTGACGAGCCGTTCCTGGAGAAAAGAATCGCCATCGGACTGGTGCACTCGCGCGTTGGCTTGAACACGGATTATTATCTCGGCAGCTACATGGTTTATTTGGATATCGCCGTGGAGCTGTTCAAGAAGACCATTCCCGATCGCTGGATCGAGGTGATCCATCCGCTGACCAAGATGTTCAACCTCGATTCGCAGTTGGTTCTGGAAGCTTACGATATGAAGGAAAAGGAAAAGATCCAAGAGCTTGCCGACGACCGGGAGCAGGTGCTCCGGGCGGTGACCGAAGTCGTTCAGCAGCTGACCGGCATGATCGCCGAGCTGAACGAAAGCGCCGGCCAAATCGCCGAGACGGCCAAAGTGACGGCGGCTTCCCAGGACATGGCCCATTCGCTGATGGACGAGCTGCAGGAAGACGTCACCCAAATCGAGAACATGGGCGGCCTGATCAAAGGCATCGCGGACCAGACGCATCTGCTCGGACTGAACGCGGCGATCGAGGCGGCGCATGCCGGGGATTCCGGCAGAGGCTTTGCCGTCGTGGCCGGTGAAGTGCGCAAGCTCGCGGCCCATTCGCAGGAGGCGCTGGAGACGATCCAAGATAAAGTATCGGGAATCATGGTAAGGCTGGAGAGCGTACAGCAGGAAACCCGGCAGACATCGGTTCATGCCCGGGCGCAGGCGGAGAGCTCCCAGGAATTGGCGGCTTTCGTGAAGACGATCGAGAAGCTGACGCTGGATCTGGCGGAAATTCAGAAGCACCAGTAAAGCGGAAAAACAGCCCTTGAGGAAGCTTATTTGTACCAGTACCTCATCATTCGCCATTCAGGTATAATAGATTCGTCATCATGAATATTAGAAATCTTAAATTTTTTGAATTGATTGGCAACTGATTTGTATTTGAGGTGATTGCATAGTGGCTTCCATTCATGATGTGGCGAAAGAGGCTGGAGTATCGGTCGCAACCGTTTCCAAAGTCATTAATCATTATCCGGACGTCAGTGATAAAACAAGGAAAAAAGTAAGATCGGCGATTGAGCTCCTTCGTTACCGGCCCAATGCCATTGCGCGCGGACTCGTGACCGGGAGATCATGGACCGTGGGGGTGCTGATCAACATTCCCTTTACGAACCCGTATGTGGCCGAGCTGCTGGAAGGCATCAAAACGGCGCTGGAGAACAGCGGTTACGATCTCATGAGGCTGTCTGCCCGACTTAACGATGACAATTATTCTTTTATCGACCACTGCGAGAGCAGAAACCTGGATGGAGTTGTCATCTTCGGCGTGGAGCAGGATCATCGGATTATCGGCGAATTGATCCGCTCCGATATCCCTACCATGTTTGTGGATACGGATGTGATGGGGAACCGGGTCGGAAATATTACATCGGATAACGTGAACGGCGTTCATATGGCCGTCTCCCATCTGTACGGGCTGGGTCACCGGGATATCGCCTATATCGCCGGAACCCTCGGTCATACAGTAGCCGAAAGGCGGCTTTATGGATACAAGCAGGGTCTTTCGGATTGTTCGATCGAATTCAGGGACAGGTATTTGGAAGTATGCGACTATTCTTTTGAAGGCGGCATAGTGGCCATGCGGAAGCTCCTTCATCTTCAGTTTCCTCCGACGGCTGTCGTATGCACCTCGGATATGGCTGCGATGGGGGCGATTCATGAGATTGAAGCATGGGGGTTATCCGTTCCCGGGGATATTTCGGTTGTCGGGTTTGACAACATTTTTGAGGCCAAGGTGTTTAAGCCGACCCTGACGACCATCAACCAGAACATTCATAATATCGGCGCCAGGTCGATTGAGCATTTGATTTCCATGATCGAAAATCCGGAGTACTCGCCGCCAGAAATTATGGAGCCGGCCAGCCTGATTATCCGCCAGTCGACCGGCAAAGTGAAGGTTTCTGAGGATCCATCGTGATAAAATAGGGGAAGGGATGTGCCGGGCAGGCATGTCCCTTTTTGCGTCCTGTCTGGTGATCTATGATTGCCGCTGACGTCCGAGTGATGAAAAGGGCAGAGGCCCTGCGTCAATAAATGTTGTGAATGGTGCACAATATCTTATAATGATAGGAAATCAGGCACCGCCATAATCAACGGATGAAAGTGACGTGATAGTCGATGGAGGAAAAGAGAGTTCTGGTAACCGACGATGAGCCGAGCATCCGCAGTGCGATTTCCTATGCGCTCAAACGGGAGGGGTTCGTAGTCGAGACGGCGGCGGACGGTGAGGAAGCGCTGCAAAAGGCGGACGCTTTCCGCCCGGATATGCTGGTGCTGGACGTCATGATGCCCAAGGCGAACGGCTATGAGGTATTGCGTAGGCTGGAAAACCGCAAGGGACTCGGCATTTTGATGCTGACTGTTAAAAACGATATCGTCGACAAGGTGCTGGGATTGGAGCTTGGGGCCGACGATTTCATGACCAAACCGTTCGATATCCGCGAGCTGGTGGCGCGGGTAAAATCAATCGTCCGCCGACTGGATAAAGTGGAAGAACCCGCGCCTGCGCCGGATGGAAAAAAAGCCGTGCTTGGGCAGCTGACCGTTCATGCCGCCAAACGTACGGCGGAGGTCGGCGGCAGACTGCTGGAGCTGACGCCGAAGGAATTCGATCTCCTGTCGCTGCTCGTGTTCCACCCTGGACGGGTGTACACCCGGGAGGATCTGCTGGATCTCGTATGGGGGATGGAATATGCCGGAGGGACCCGAACGGTGGACATTCATATCCAGCGGCTGCGGAAAAAGCTGGGCGACGCCCACTATATGCTGCAGACGGTATACGGAATCGGTTATAAGGCGCTGGAGGAAGGCACATGAGCCTCAGCCTGAAATGGAAGTTTCCGCTGTTCCTGGCGGTGCTGCTGGTGTTTACGACCGGCGTGCTCAGCTGGCTCGTGCTCAGCGGAATCCAGACCAATCAGCGCGAACAGATGGAAGAAAGCCTGCAGCGGCAGGCCGACGTGGCCGAAATGAGGGTCAAACAGGATTATTTGACGGGCGAGCGGCTGAAACCGGTCGATTTTATGGGAAAACAGGGGCAGGAACTGGCCGTGGATCTTGGCATTTCCACCAACATGCGGGTGATTCTGTACGACGCGAAGGGCCAAGAGGTGGGCAATTCCCTGCCCCTGGCGGAGAAACCGGATGTAGGGGATGCCCTGCCTTATGCACTGAAAGGTAAAATCGCCTACATTACCGAGGCGGACTCCCTGATCTATCTGGCCCCGATTCAGGGGCCAGACGGCATGCTGGGAGTTGTCCAGCTCCATACTTCATTGAAGGCGCAGCATGAATTTTATAACCGGATGGTGTACCGGTTAGTGTGGACAGGCGGCATTGTTTTGCTGCTGAGCTTCATTTTGGGATTTATTTATGTATACCGTCAGGTCAGGGATATTGT
Organism: Paenibacillus sp. XY044; assembly: GCF_002257645.1. Classification (GTDB taxonomy): domain Bacteria; phylum Bacillota; class Bacilli; order Paenibacillales; family Paenibacillaceae; genus Paenibacillus_AQ. Next base: position 536,246 of record NZ_NQMO01000002.1, read on the forward strand.
GAAGCTGAAGGCGGAGGCGGACCGGATCTCCCGCGGAGAGTATCCGGAGCACTCCCCGCTCCGGCGGAAAGACGAACTCGGGCAGCTCGGAACCGGCATTCTGCATATGAGTCATGACATCAAAGGGCATATGGCCGCGCTTCAGGAGGAAAAGCAGCATCTGCAGCTGGCGGTGGAGAAGCTGCAGGCGCTCGAGCAGCAGCAGAAGCAGTTTATCAATAACGTGAGCCACGAGTTTAAAACGCCGCTGACGTCGATCCAGGCATATACGGATTTGCTGGGCATGTACGGCGACGATCCGCAGCTGATCGATGAAGCGCGCGGCGCCATCGCCAAAGAATCCGAGCGGTTGTATCAATTGGTCGAAGACGTATTGCGGCTGTCTCTGCTGGAGAAGTACGATTTTGAATCCCAGGCGGAAGAGGTGGAGCTTGCGGATCTGCTGCGGGATGTCGTATCCCGGATCAGCGCCAAGGCCACCAAATACGATTTAACGATACAGACCGATCTCGTGCCTGCCCGGCTGTGGGGAGACCGGGATCATTTCATTCATATATTTATGAATCTGCTGGATAATGCGATCAAATACAACCGGCCCGGCGGCCGGATTGTCATTCAAAGCCGGGCTCCGGGAGATGAAGTGAGCGTATCGGTCCGAAACACGGGACGGATCATTCCGCGGGAATGGTGGGCGCATCTGTTCGAGCCGTTCTCCACGCTGCATCAGGACCGCGCCCGCTCCACCGGCGGAACGGGCCTCGGCCTACCGCTGGCTTCCCAGCTTGCGGAGAAGCAGGGGGGCCGGCTTGAAATTATCCGCTCGGATCCGGAGGAAACCGAATTTACCGTTACGTTTCCGCGGCATTCCAGCCGGGAGACCTAGGAGAACATAAGCCGATGTTCCTCCCCCAGGGGATTAACCATGCTTTTAGCTGAAGCGTATTTTTATATAAGTTTACAACTTGGAAACATTTTGACGTATGTCTGACATTATTGGGGTGTAGGATGGGGGTAAGAAATCAGGGAAGGGATGAAACTCCAAATGAAACGACATAAACTACTTCCTCCAGTGATCGGCGTGATGATGGCAGGTGCGCTTTTGGCCGGATGCGGTTCTCCGCAAAACGATGCAAGCCGGGAGGTCATCGACAAACCGGGCAAGCAGATCACTGTCATTGATACGGCGTCCGAGGGCCGGAAGAATACCGGGGAAGTCCAGGTAGAACAAATCGAAAAACTCAAAGACGTGTACGGTCGAACTTGGTTGTCGGACCACGAAGCCATCGTGGAACGAAACAATGTGCTGATGATCCATGACTTTGAATCCAATATTGAACGCAAGTTGACGGAAAACCCGGGCACGGCCGGTCAATATTTGGCCGCGGCATCGCCGGATGGGGCGCATGTCTTTTTTACGGGAGGTAACCCTAAAGACAAGTACGATATCGGGGGTTATCTTCTGGATGCGGCTGCCGGAAAGGTAACGAAAACGGGAGCGTTCTCCATGCTGTCCGATATGTTCTGGACCGATAACGATCATGTCCTTGTCAGCACGGATGACAGCAAGCTTCAGCTGATCGATCTTCAGGGTAAGCGCACTCCGGTCAAATTCTCCGATCCGGAGCTGTCCGACAACGTGCCGGGCATGGCCAGCAAAGCGGGGGACCGTTACTATTATTTGGGCGTCCACGAAGGCTACTCCGTGTTGAAGTCGTTCACGGCATCCGCGCCTGAGGCCAAGACGATCCAGGAAGGCGTCGTGACGTTCAGCCTGTCGCCGGACGGCAGCGCGATCGCCCTGGAGAAACGTGAGTGGAACACGACCAAGGACGCTGAGCTTCAGCTCATCGATGCCAGCGGCAAGAAGCTTGGAACCGTGGCCAAAGGAACGCTCCTCGGCCGGCCGAGCTGGTCGCCGGACGGCAGCAAAATCGCCTTCTCGGTGTACACCGAAGGCGAGCAGGGCATGAAAGGCATGTACGTGTTCGACAAGGCGAGCGGCAAAACGACGCCGCTGTCTACGGAGATCCAAGCCTATGACTCCCCGGCCGTCTGGAGCCCGGACGGCAAGTCGCTGATGGTGTACCAGACCGTGAACGAAGGCGAAAAGTCGTATAACGTGACGTACGTCATCCATTTGAAGTGATCGCCGCGGTCAGCGGCGGAGCGGGTGCGTGCAATGCGTGCTGCTAAGCCCGCTGCGCGTGCGGATCATGCCTCCGATCGCTGTTGCCCCCGAATTTTTGGGGAATGGGGTAGAAGGTAAAAATTCGGGGACAAAGGCGACCGCTAACGCTTCTCCGGCATGATTCCGCCCGCTCCGCTGCTGCCAGCGGCGAGTGGGGGAGTAAGGTCCTGGCGGTGGCTGTGCATCACCGCCAGGACGTTAGTGGGTGCGGGTAAGTGCTCCGATGCAGGGCAACGCTGGCCGTAGGAACCAGGGACGTCGCTGGGGCGGGCTGCTGAGCAGGCTTCGCAGGGCGGCGTTGCTTCTAAGCAGAACTACGCGCACAGAGCGTTCGGCGGATGAGTGCATGCGTGCTGCTAAGCCCGCTGCGCGTACGGATCATGCCTCCGATCGCTGTTGCCCCCGAATTTTTGGGGAATGGGGTAGAAGGTAAAAATTCGGGGACAAAGGCGACCGCTAACGCTTCTCCGGCATGATTCCGCCCGCTCCGCTGCTGCCAGCGGCGAGTGGGGGAGTAAGGTCCTTGCGGTGGCTGTGCATCACCGCCAGGACGTTAGTGGGTGCGGGCAGTACTTCGATGTAGGGCAAAACGCTGGCCGTAGGAACCGGGGACGTCGCTGGGCGGGCTGCAAGGCGACGGAGCTCATATTTAGAAATAAGCCACCACTCAATGTGGTGGCTTTTTTTGTATAGTTAGCGAATCCCACCGCCTGGAGAACTTCAATGAATGGAAGTAGACTGGTTCTTGAAATTGTTGAGGAAAAAATAGGGGAAATGACTTGACCTTGGAGGCTGCTCCAATGTTATTTTGAATTCATGGAAAAACTTTATTCTATACAAGAAGTTTCACGGATACTTGGAATCCCGAAGGATACGCTCCGCTACTATGACCGTATTGGAATTGTCACGCCGTCTCGGGAACACAATCGATACCGGAGGTACTCGAAGAACGACCTCATCGACTTGATGAACATTCAAATTATGCAGTATGCAGACTTTTCTCTTGACGAAATCAAGGGGAAGTTTGGGTTTCACAGGATGGAGACAGTAGACCCTGCATACTGCCAGGAAGTTGCGGCGTTCCTCGATGCCAAGAATGCAGAGACGCGTAAAAAGATTGACCATCTTCAGAAGGTCAGTCAGCTGCTCGACGTAGCTGCCGAAACGTTAAGAGACTTCAACCACGAAAGAGACCAGCGGCTGGCAGAGATCGTTCGCGAAATTTACCAGGATATCCGTAAGAAGGAAACGGAAATTTTCGAGGAGGGATGTGATGGGCATCAGGGTTAGCAATGTTTATTACTTGATTGCAGGCATTCTTGCGGTACTGTTTGCCGTTACGCACGCATGGAACGGGCAATCCGCTGTTCTTCCGACGCTCGAGGTAAATGCAATAACCATGGATACACGGACGGTATTCATGTATGTTTGGCATATCATCACGGCGGAAAATCTGGTCTTCGGGATCGTGTTCATTCTGATGTCATTCCAAGGCGATCGAGCAAAGGTCCGGTTTACTGCATGGATGATCGTGTCGATTCTGATTGTCCGGCTGATGGTCATTCTTGGCATAACTGCATTTCAAAACGCTTCAGCTCTTATGGATACGTTAATCGATTCGATTGCCATCGTAGTTTATGTCGCCTTCATCATCCTAGGTATACGGATGAAGCCGAAAAAAGCTCGAAGGTCAGACGCTACATTTCAGTAGGGGGACTGAGGAGTAAGGTCCTTTATGTGGCGGTGCTGCGGCACCAGGACGTTTACAGGCACGGGATTATGCTGAGGATGCAAGAGCCATTGGTGAATGCGTTGTAAGCAGTATCGGTTAGTTTAGCGTCGGGGCATCACCAAGTAAGCTTCCTAGCACGGATAGCTGACGCTATGTAGAACGAACTGCAAGGTGTTAATGGGTTCGTGCATGTTGCCTGACGCTACCGGAAGTGTGCATGCCGTGTGTCGGACGAAATTACCCCGAATGAGTATCAAGGGTGTTCGGACTATTCCTTACAAATCAAAAAAGCCTCTCAAGCGTGCATGGCAGAGTTTACCATGCAGCTCGGGAGGTTTTTTGCCGCAGAGGTTTCTATTGAGAGGTATTGGATGTTATTCACACATACCGGGATTACACACGCACCGGGATTGCACGCACCAGCGGAGAGGACGGAATCGTTCTGGAGAAGCGGCAGCGGTCGCCTTTGTCCCCGGATTTCCACCCTGGCCTGTTACCGATCGGGAAATCTGGGGGCAACAGCGATCGGAAGAACGATCCGGCATCGGAGCGGACTCCGAGGCTCAACGTTTGCATTTACAAGATCTGCCTCTATGAGCGGCTTAAATGTTCCCTCACACGAACCGCCGATGCAGCTTCTTACCGTCGTAGGAGAACATCACCTTTTTGTCCTCGACGATGGTCTCCAGATGCGCGGTGCGGCCCCACAGCTGGTACACGTATGGCAGCGTGCGCTCCATGTACTTCAGGTCAAGCTCGATGCCTTCATACATGTGCTTGATCACCATCTCCCCGGTCCGCAGGTAATCGCCGTCCTCGACGACGAGGTAAGGGCTGCCGCCGTTTACTCTGGCGAAGACGAGCTGGTCGCGGATGCTCTCCCAGCTTTTGTCGGTGATTTTCCACTCAGGGCCCTTTTTCTCGAAGACATACAGGTCCAGATCCTCGGTCAGCTGCTTCGTCATGTAGTTACGGATAAAGGAAATGTCGGAGTCGAATTCGCGTACCTCAAACATTTTCTCACGGCCCTGGCCGGGCTTGCGGCCGCTGAATTCGATTTCCTCCTTGGTCGGATGGTCCCAGCGGCGCTCGATGTCCTCGAAAATTTTCAGCCCCAAATAGTATGGATTCAGGCTGTGCCGGGACGGCTGCACGACGGAAGAGTTGAGCTTGGCGAATTCGATCGTCTCGTCGCTCGTCAGGTCCAGCTCGCGGATGATCCGCTGATGCCAGTAGGAAGCCCAGCCCTCGTTCATGATTTTGGTCTCCATCTGCGGCCAGAAATAGAGCATCTCGTCGCGGAGCATGGTCATGATGTCGCGCTGCCAGTCCTCGAGCACTTCGGAAAATTCCTGGATGAACCAGACGATGTCCTTTTCAGGCTCGGGTGGGAATTTGCGGCTCAGCGAAGCTTCCTGGGGCTCCGTCTCCGGCTTGTGATCGAGACTCCACAAGTCGTCGTACTCGCCGGGCTGGGTCTGGACTTTGCCGGACTCTTTCTGCGCTTTCAGCTTCATTTCCATGTAGCGCTGCTTATCCAGGTGCTGCGGCTTGATCAGCTGCGGATCGACATGCTCCTGGATGGCCAGCACGGCATCGATGAAGCGCTCCACGACCTCGGTGCCGTGCTCGAGCTCGTATTGGCTGATCCGCTCCGCGGTGGCCGACATGCTCTCGACCATGTTGCGGTTGGTGGCGGAGAAGCGGTAGTTATTTTTGAAAAAGTCGCAGTGCGCCAGGACGTGGGCCACGATGAGCTTGTTTTGGATCAAGGAGTTGCCGTCAAGCAAAAAGGCGTAACACGGATTGGAGTTGATGACCAGCTCGTAGATTTTGCTCAAGCCGAAATCGTATTGCATTTTCATCTTGTTGAACGTCTTCCCGAAGCTCCAGTGCGAAAAACGGGTAGGCATCCCGTAAGCACCGAAGGTGTAAATAATGTCCGCCGGACAAATTTCGTAACGCATTGGATAATAATCCAGGCCGAAGCCGTCAGCGATCTCCATAATTTCACTAATGGCATATTCCAGCTGGTTGATCTCGTCGCTCATTCGATCATTGCTCCTTCCCTTCTGCGGAAGAATAAAATATGATATCGGTACTATATTCCAATATATTCAGCAGCGCCCCAAGTATGAACTGACATCTCCGGGCGAATGAACGGTTTCTGACGCCGGATTGAGGTTTTTGGCAAATCCCAGCAGCCCGGAACTTATTGCAGTCTTCATGTCGATTTATGTTAGAATATAAGAGCATGAGTCCTTAGTTTCCTATTTACGAAAGCGTTTTATATTTTTGCGGGCGGTGACTGCGTTACCATGTGGAAGTACTTTGTGCAAGCTACCAACAACATGAGGATCCGGAATAAATTGATCTTTTCCTACCTGTTCGTCGTCATGATCCCCGTGCTGATCGTGGGGGGCATCATAACCGCCTATTTCAGACAGGATGCACTGAACAATGCCATAGAGCAGACATCCAACGATGTGGATAAAATCAAGAGCCAGCTGTCCACCATGCTGTCCGTTCCGATCTCGATTTCCAACAAGCTGTACCTGGACGATAATCTGAAGGACTTGGTCAATACGAATTACACGACCATTCTGCAAATGGTTCAGGCCTATTCGAAGTACAACGATTTTGATGAGCTTCCGCGGCTCTATAACGAGATCAGCAACGTCCGCTTCTACCATTACAACAAGACGATGATCAACAACACCCAGTTTATTAACGTTACCGCCAAAATCGAGGGCGAAGAATGGTTCCAAACGGCCATGAACAACCCGCGGATCGGCTGGTTCTTTATGGAGGGCAGCGACATCGGCAACGAGAAGAAGCTGAGCCTGGTGCGCCGGATCAAGTTCAAGGATTACCGAACCCCGGGAGTGCTGGTCATTACGCTCAACCAGAGCATGCTGAACTCGATCCTAAGCAAGGAAACGTTTAATACGCTCATCGCGGATGACAGCGGATACATCGTGGCCGCCAAAAATCCACAGAACGTCGGTAAAACGCTGAAACAGCTGGATTTGAACATCGATATGCACCAAGGACCGGAACAGACGATCAGCCGGCGCGTCAACGGGGTCTCCTCCAACATTATCGTGGACAAGCTGACCCCGCAGACGAGTTTGAACGGGCTCAGCGTCGTATCGGTCTTTTCGACCCAGGGCATTGTCCAGGACGCCAAAAAGGTCGGATGGATCGGCATGGCGCTGGTGATCGGCGTGCTGATTCTGGCGCTCACGCTGATATTCGTCGTATCCAAGCTGACGACCAACCGGCTTCTGCACTTGAGCAGACAGCTGAACAAGGTGGCCCGGGGGAACTTCGACACAATTTCCTTCCTGGACGGCAACGACGAAATCGGGCAGCTCTCCCGCCAGTTCAATTATATGGTCCGAAGCATCAACGACCTGCTGAACCAGGTGTATGAGAGCAATGAGAAGAACACTAAGCTCGAGGTTGCGCAAAAGGAAATCAAGCTCAAAATGATGGCCAGCCAGATCAATCCGCACTTTTTGTTCAACGCTCTGGAATCGATCCGGATGAAGGCGCATTTGAACGGGGAGAAAGAGATCGCCAACATCGTGCGGCTGCTGGGCAAGCTGATGCGTAAAAACCTCGAAATCGGCAGTGTCAAAAAAACGCTGAAAGAGGAAATGGAGATTGTCCGCGCGTATTTGGAAATCCAGAAGTTCCGCTATGAGGATCGCTTGAATTACGAGCTGATTGTCGAGCCGGAGACCGAACGGGTGCTGCTGCCGCCGCTGATCATTCAGCCGCTGGTGGAGAATGCCATTATCCATGGCCTGGAGTGCAAGGAAGTGGACGGAATGCTGCGCGTGCGCTGCTCCATGAAGGAAGATATGCTGCATGTCGAGGTTATCGATAATGGGGCCGGCATGTCGGAGGAGCGGAAGCAGTTTGTGCTGTCGACGCTGGATGCGGAAGAGGAGGAAGGCAACCGCATCGGCTTGCGGAACATCCATCAGCGAATTAAGCTAACCTATGGAGACGACTTCGGACTGCATATTACGAGCATCCCGGGACAGGGAACCAAGATGGAATTCATGATACCAACAGGGGGAGAAATGCATGTTTAACGTTTTGATTGTGGATGACGAACCGATGATCCGCGAAGGCCTCAAGACGATTATCGACTGGGAGAGCTTCGGGTTTACGGTGGTAGATACGGCAGCGAACGGCCGGGATGGGCTGGATAAAATTAAAGAGCTGAGGCCCGATCTGACCATCATCGATATCCGCATGCCGGGCATGACCGGCCTGGAAGTCATCGAAGAGGCCCGGGCGGCCATGATCTCGACGCATTTTCTAATCTTGAGCGGATATGCCGATTTTGATTATGCCAAGCGGGCGATCGGCTACGGCGTAAACGGATACTTACTGAAGCCGCTGGATGAGGATGAGCTCGGGGAGGAGCTGCAGCGGATCGGTGCCATGCTGACACGGGAGAAACAATCCCACCGTTCCATGGAAGAGGATCATGTTTTCCGTGAGCACCTGCTTGAATCCTATCTGCTGCAGGAAGAAGCCCTTCGGGATCCAGCGGTAGTGATGCAGTTGGGCTTGGACTGGCCGAGGTATCAGATCGTCCTGCTCGAAATCCATGGATCGGCGGACGATGCGCCCATGGCTTCCTTGCGACGGAAGCTGTCGAACCATTTTGGCGACGCGGAGCGCGTCATTGTGTTTCCAGCGGGGCCCTTCGCGGCTGTGCTATGGGACAGAGGAGTGTCCCGGGAAGACGAGGCTTCCCGCTGCTATACGGAATGGAGTGCCCTGCTGCCGGACAACAAGGGATGGTTTGCCGCTGCCGGGGGAGCCGTCGCCGATATTTCGCTCATTGGGCAATCGTATACGGAGGCCGCCGAGCTGCTGCACCATCGTTTTCTATTCCATGAAGAGCGCTTGATGCTGCCCGGGGATTTGGCTCGAATGGCCGAGGAGTACCCGGAGAAAGCGCCGCTCGATCCATCCGGAGAAATCGAATTGTCGGATATGCTGTACTACGCGCTGGACATCCGCAGCATGGAATCCATCGGCCGCTTCTTTGACGAGCTGCAGGAGCGGGTCGTCGGTGTCGGTCAGGGCGAGCAGACCGTGAAGTCGGCGGTGACCCATATATTGACGATGGCCATCAACAAGCTGTCGGGACAGAACCAGGCCTTGTATCCGCTGCTGCAGGATGCGCCGCTGTTTAATACGGAGGTTTTCCGCCAGCCGACATGGGAGCAGCTTAGAGCGGTATCGGTCGCCCATTTGAGCAGCCTGATCGAACGGATTGGCGGCGGTAGCAAAGATGCCGTGCTGAAGCAAATGATCGATTTTATTCACCGGAACTATAAGGAAAACCTGAAGCTGGAGCTGCTGGCCCAGGTGTTTAATTACAATAGCGCTTATTTGGGGAAAATGTTCAAAAATTACACGGGCGAAAACTTCAATGCTTTCCTCGACAACGTACGGATTGAGCATGCGAAAGAGCTGCTATCCCAGGGACTAAAGGTGCATCAAGTAGCGGCATGCGTCGGATATGCGAATGTAGACTATTTTCATAGCAAATTCAAGAAGTACGTGGGAGCGTCTCCGTCGTCTTTCCGGAAAAAGGAGCCGTCCGAGTAGATACTTGACTTTCATGATTTGCGGGACATGTTCGGTTGTGCGGATGACCAAAAACGTTTTCGAGGCGAATTTTCCCCTGAAAATTAGATTTTTAGGGGGATTTTTATGAAAAAGTTATGTTATTTTTCGATCATGAAAGCGTTATATCTAATTTTTATATGATTTTAGGTGAAATCCGATGGGTATTTTTATAAGCGCTTCATTTAGTAAGATGAAGGTATCAATTAGAGGAGGGGTTATTGAATGGAAGCGCTCACACCTAACACCATTCCCCGCGGCGGTCAAGATACTGCTACCAAAGCACCAAAGCCCAAACGAAAAGGCGGCTTCTGGAGTACGATGCTCCAGCAAAAATATTTATATTTAATGTCGCTCCCTTTTGTCATTTGGGTGTTCGTGTTCAGTTACCTGCCGCTTTGGGGTTGGACGATGGCCTTTCAAAACTACAAACCGGCCAGATCCTTCTCCGAGCAAAAATGGGTAGGATTTAAATATTTTCAAGAGCTGTTCCATGATGACCGGTTTTATCTGGTCCTGCGAAATACGCTGGCGATGAGCTTCATGAGTCTCATTCTGGGATTCGTGGTTCCGATCTTCTTCGCGATTCTGCTCAATGAACTGCGGGGCATGTTCTTCAAGCGGTTCGTGCAGACGGTTTCTTACCTGCCGCACTTTGTATCGTGGGTCGTCGTAGCAGGTATTGTGACGAAAATGCTTTCGATTGACGGCGGCGCGGTCAACCAAATTCTCATGGCGCTCCATCTCACGGACGAGCCTATACAGTTCATGGCGAAGGGGAGCTGGTTCTGGTACATTGTAACCGGTTCCGACGTGTGGAAGGAAACAGGCTGGAATACGATCATCTATTTGGCAGCGATTACAGGCATCGATCCGGAGCTGTACGAAGCATCCCGCGTTGACGGCGCGAGCCGCTGGAGACAGATGTGGCACATTACGCTGCCGGGCATCCGCTCGACGATCTCGGTACTCCTGATTATGTCGATTGGCCACTTGATCAGCATCGGATTCGAGAAACAGTTCCTGCTGGGCAACAACCTGGTGACGGATTACTCGGAAGTTCTCGATCTGTACGCACTGAATTACGGTCTGAATATGGGCAGGTTCTCATACGGTACCGCCATCGGCATATTCAACTCCGTAGTCAGCATCATCCTGTTGTTTGCGGCTAACGGCATTTTCAAAAAGGTTACGAAAGAAAGCATTATGTAGGAGGCGAGAAGTCGAGATGCCAAACAAAGCGTTTAATGCGACCAGATCCGAAAAGATCTTCGATATATGCAACACCATCTTCATGGCGATCGTGCTGATCGTTACCCTGTATCCGTTCCTGAACGTGCTCGCCATATCGCTGAACGATTCCATCGATACGGTACGCGGAGGCATTACCATCTGGCCGCGTGCGTTCACATTTGAAAACTATAAGACGATATTTGCTTATGACACCTTGCTTCAAGGCTTGAAAATTTCCATTTTGCGTACGATCGTCGGTGCTGTTCTGGGACTGCTCAGCGCATCGATGCTGGCCTATACGCTCAGCCGGCCTGATTTCCAGGCCCGGAAATTCGTATCGACGTTCCTGGCGATGACGATGTACTTCTCCGGCGGCCTGATCCCGGGATACATCCTGATGCGCGACCTGAACCTGATCGGCACGTTCTGGGTATATGTTCTGCCGGGTCTCGTCAGTGCATTCAACGTGTTTATCGTCCGTTCCTTTATCGACGGCTTGCCTTATGCCCTTCAGGAATCGGCCAAGCTGGACGGAGCCAACGATTTCACGGTATACTGGCGCATTATCCTGCCGCTTTGTAAACCGGTTCTTGCGACGATCGCGCTGTTCCTCGCCGTAGGTCAGTGGAACTCCTGGTTCGATACGTACCTGTACAACGGCAGCAACAGCACCTGGACCACCCTGCAGTACGAGCTGATGAAGGTGCTGCAAAGCACGCAGCAGGGCGGCGGAGCGATCAACGCCAACGACATGGCCAAACAAATGGCCCAGATTTCGCCAGAATCGATCAAGATGGCCATTACCATCGTCGTGACCGTACCGATCCTGATCGTTTATCCGTTCCTGCAGAAGTATTTTGTCAGCGGGATGACGCTGGGCGCAGTCAAATCGTAAGAAGCAGCTTTTTCAATAATCGAATTCTCATATAGAGGTATCAGCAGGCCAGCCTGTTATACAAAATAGATAAAGAAAAAGATTAGACACCATGGGGAGGGTTTACGCAATGCCTAAGAAAGCGTTCAAGGTAACCGCGATTTCTCTGATTATCGCATCGATGCTAGCGGTTGCGGGCTGCGGCGGAGGCAAGGAGGATACCGCGGCCAAAGATACAGGCGATACGACTTCGCCAATCACCTTTAGTTTTTTCGGTGCGGATGCGAGTCCGAACTGGAACAAAATGCAGGATGAAGTCGGCAAGGAAATTACAGCGAAGACAGGGGTTACAATCAATGCCGAGTATGCCGTATCCGGCGGCGGGCAGGATAAAATTTCCCTGATGGCTGCCAGCGGCGACTATCCGGACCTGATCTTTGCGAAAGGCGATGTCAACAAGCTGGTGGATGCCGGCGCGATGCTCGACCTGACCGATCTGATCGACAAGTACGCGCCAAACCTGAAGAAGGTATATGGCGACTACATGGACCGTCTGAAGTACAGCAATGATGACCAAGCCATCTATGTGCTGCCGACCAATGCGGCGGTGAACCAGCAGTATTTTGACGCCGGCGGCGGCTTTGAAATCCAGAATGCCGTGCTGAAAGAGCTGGGATATCCGGAAGTAAAAACCCTCAAAGATTTTGAAAATGTGCTGAAGGCTTATAAAGAGAAGCATCCGACGATTGACGGCCAGCCAACCATTCCGTTAACGCTGGATGCGGACGACTGGAGAATCATGATCACCGTAACGAACCCGGCGTTCCTCGCAACGGGAGCACCGGACGACGGCGAGTATTTCATCAATCCGCAAACCTATGAGGCTCAGCTGCACTACAAACGTCCGGAGGAAAAAGAGTACTTCCGCTGGCTGAACCATATGTACAACGAAGGCCTGCTGGATAAGGAAACGTTTGTGCAGAAGAGCGACCAGTACAAGTCCAAAATTTCGAGCGGACGCGTGCTTGGCCTGATCGACCAGGAATGGGGTTATTCCGACGCTGAGAACGCGCTGAAATCTGCTGGCAAGGATGAAAGAACTTACGCTCACTTGCCGGTAACCTTGTCCGAAGAATATAAGGATCACTCCTTCCAGGACACAGGCTTTACATCCGGATGGGGCATCGGCATCACGAACAACTGTAAGGATCCGGTTCGGGCGATTAAATTCCTGGATTGGCTCGCTTCCGACGAAGGGCAAGTATTGATCAACTGGGGCATTGAAGGCAAGCACTACAATGTTGTGGATGGCAAGCGCGTCATTCCTCAAGAAATTCAGGATAAGAAAATCAAAGACGCTTCCAACTTTACGAAAACATCGGGCATCGGCCTGTACACGACCTTCTCCGCTCACTATGGTGACGGCGTGAAAGATCCATCCGGCAGCTACTATACAACAAACTTCCCGGATCAAATCGTAGCCAGCTACACGCAAGCCGAGAAAGAAACGCTGAAAGCTTACGGCGCTACGACCTGGAAGGACCTGTTCCCTTCCGAGAAGGATTTCCCGGTTAAGCCATGGGGAGCAGCGTATAACATTTCGGTTGAAGAGGGTTCTGATTATACCGTAATGTACCAGAAAACGCAGGACATTATCCGCAAGCGCATTCCGGAAGCCATTCTGACCACGCCGGAGAAATTCGACGCAGTCTATGACAACATGATCAAGGAACTGAACGCGGCCGGTGCGGAAAAAATGGAACAGCAGTACACCGAGTTGGTCAAAGACCGTGTCGAGCTGTGGGGCGGAACGACCGAAGCGAAGTAATCCGAAATTTTAAAAAATGGCATAAAGTTCATCCAATAGGGCCTGCTCATAGCAGTAGGTCCTATTTCTGATGGATTTTTATGACTTTTGTTGTCTTTATACCTATATAATATAATAAGGGAAAATAGACTGTTATATCAGTATTTTTGCGTTAATTATTGATCGAATTGTACTCGAAAATTAATTTTTATAATATGTATAAAAATGACTTGACAGTCGATTTTAAATCTTTTATGATTCAAATATGAAAGCACTTTCATTACACATTTTCCCTACAAGCTGTTTTCGAAAACGTTTTAACAAAGAGGTGGAGTCGAAGAAGAAACCAGAGATGCTGAAGTGAGGAAGTTAAGTTATCCGAGTTTTGCAAACGTATACATCTAGGTTTCGGCACAACATTTGGCGGTGTCGGCGCGGTTAGGCGCTGATGCAATGCCGGCTCTTGAATGCAGCACGAAGTTATTCCATTAGTAATGAAGGGGGATATGATTCACATGAAGGGAAACACAAAGAAGAAGTTTGGAATGCTGCTCCTCGCCAGTATGCTGCTCGTTTCCGCAGGCTGCAGCAGCTCAGGGGGCGACAGTAAGTCCGCCGATTCCGGAAGCTCGTCTTCCAATGCGGCGCAGGATGCGAAAGCTGACGATACGAGCCCGATCACGTTCTCGTTCTTTGGCGCTGACGCCAGCCCGAACTGGAACAAGATGCAGGATGAAGTCGGTAAAGAAATCACGAAGAAAACTGGCGTAACCATCAACGCGGAATATGCCGTATCCGGCGCAGGAACAGATAAAATTTCTTTAATGGCCGCGAGCGGCGACTATCCTGATTTGATTTTCGCCAAAGGCGACGTCGACAAACTGGTCGAAGCCGGCGCGATGATCGACCTGACCGACCTGATCGACAAGTACGCACCGAACCTCAAGAAGGTATATGGCAAGTACATGAACCGTCTGCCGTACAGCAATGAAGACAAATCCATCTATGTGCTTCCGACGAACGGAGCGGTGGATCAACAGTACTTTGACGCCGGCGGCGGATTTGAAATCCAGAATGCCGTGCTGAAAGAGCTTGGCTATCCGGAAGTGAAAACCGTTAAGGATTTTGAAAACGTTCTCCAGCAGTATAAAGACAAACATCCAACGATCGACGGCAAGCCGACGATTCCACTGACGCTGGACGCGGATGACTGGAGAATCATGATCACCGTAACGAACCCGGCCTTCCTAACGACAGGCGCTCCGGATGATGGCGAGTACTTCATTAACCCAGAAACCAACGAAGCTCAGCTGCACTACAAGCGTCCGGAAGAGAAAGAATACTTCCGCTGGCTGAACCATATGTACAATGTGGGTCTGCTGGATAAGGATACGTTCGTGCAAAAGAGCGACCAATATAAATCCAAGATCGCCAGCGGCCGCGTTCTGGGTCTGATCGACCAAGAGTGGGGATACTCCGATGCCGAGAATGCGCTTAAAACCGCAGGCAAAGCGGACCGCACTTACGCTCACTTCCCTGTAACGCTGAGTGATGAATACAAAGACCATTCCTTCCAGGATACAGGATTTGTAGCCGGCTGGGGCGTAGGCATTACAACGGCTTGTAAAGATCCGGTTCGTCTGATCAAATTCCTTGATTACCTTGCTTCGGACGAAGGCCAAGTATTGCTCAACTGGGGTATCGAAGGCAAGCACTACAATATGGTTGACGGCAAGCGCGTCATACCTGATGATGTACAGGACAAGAAAGTCAACGATAACACCAACTTTACGAAAACGTCCGGCATCGGACTGTACACGACCTTCTCCGCTCATTACGGCGACGGCGTGAAAGATCCATCCGGCAACTACTACACGACGAACTTCCCGGATCAAATCGTTGCTTCCTATACGCAGCCGGAGAAAGACACCCTGAAAGCGTACGGCGCAACGACCTGGAAAGACCTGTTCCCGTCTGAAAAAGATTTCCCTGTCAAGCCTTGGGGCGCAGCCTACAACATGGCGACTCCTCAGGACGGCAATTACAACGTCATCTACCAAAAAACGCAGGATATTATCCGCAAACGGATTCCGGAAGCCATCCTGGCGAAACCGGAACAGTTCGACAGCATTTATGACAACATGCTGAAAGAGCTGGATGCTGCAGGTGCTAAGGATATCGAAGAACAATATACGGAACTGATCAAGGAAAGAGTCGAGCTGTGGGGCGGAAGCGGTCAATAAGCTCAGTCTGATCAGAGGAACAAGGGTCCCGGGATTTATGCCGGGGCCCTTTTTTTTGTTTTTTCAAAAAAACCATTGCTTACAGGGAACCATCCTGTTAATATTTAAACAACGAATTGATAATATCAATTTGATATTATTAAAAAACATTACCGTCATCAGTCACGGTGATTTGTGATGAAGTAATGGAGCAGCTGGGGGGATGGGCAATGGGAAAGTGGTTTAAAGGCTGGAGCGCATACGAGATGGTATGGCTCGGATTATTTTGCGGCATTGCGGTCGTACTGACGTTGATCATGAGGGACAGCCTGTTCGGTTTTACCGTGTTTTTGACCGGCGTGCTCTGCGTGGTGCTGGCGGCGAAGGGCAACCTGATGAGTTATGTGTTCGGCATGTACAACACGTTCGGGTATGCTTACCTGGCTTATACGAACGGAATTTATGGGGAGATGCTGCTGAATCTGCTGTTCTTTGTTCCGATGAACGTGGTCGGTTTCATCTTATGGCGGAGGCATCAGGATGGCGGCAAACTAGAGATGCGACGTATGCATCTCCGGGGTGTTCTGCTGACCGGAGCCGCCTGCGTGCTCGGCAGCGTGATCATCGGTTTTTTCCTGTCGCTTATACCGACCCAGAACTCGCCGTATATCGATGCGATCACCAATGTGTTATCGATCGTCGCAACCTTCCTGATGGTATGGCGTTATAAAGAACAGTGGCTGGTGTATATCGTGCTGAATGCTTTTACCGTGCTGCTGTGGGTGCTGCGCACCTTGGACGGCAGCCATGACGGACTGCTCATGATCGTCATGTGGAGCGCGTACCTCATCAATGCGGCGTATGGCTATTACACCTGGAACAAAGGGGCAAAGGAGGCTTACCGAGATGAAAAAACGGGGACTGACCTTGGGGAAATTCGCCCCTTTTCATAAAGGGCATCAATACATGGTGGAGACGGCACTGAAAGAAGTGGATGAACTGATCGTGGTCATTTACGACACGACGGTCACGACCATTCCGCTGCATATCCGCGCCGGCTGGATCCGGAAGCTGTATCCGGGCGTCAGGGTGATCGAAGCGTGGGATGGTCCGGACGGCTATTCGAATGACCGGGAGCATGAAATCCGGGAGGAGCAGTATATTCTGGGGCTGCTTGACGGCGAGCAGGTCACGCATTTCTATTCCAGCGAGTTTTACGGCGAGCACATGAGCAAGGCCCTCGGCGCCGTGGACCGGCGCGTCGATGAGGCGAGAAGCGTGGTGCCGATTTCGGCGACGATGATCCGGGAAGCCCCGTATAAGCACCGGCCATTTGTAAGCGACCTCGTATACCGTGATCTCATTACGAAGGTCGTCTTCGTAGGGGCGATGTCGACCGGCAAATCGACGCTGACGGAGGCGCTGGCCAGCAAATACAACACGACGTATGCCAGCGAATACGGACGGGATTATTGGACGGAGCATCAGGTGGACCGGCGGATCGGCCTTGATGCCTTTGACGAGATCGCGATGGGGCATATCGAGCGTGAGGAGAAGGCGCTCCTGGAAGCGAACCGGTATCTATTCGTGGACACGAACGCCATTACGACGTATATGTATGCCCTGGATTATCACGGCCGGGCCCCGGAGCAGCTGACCCGGCTGGCGCTGGAGAACGCCGGCAGATACGACCTCTTTTTCCTGTGCGAAGACGATATTCCATACGACGATACGTGGGACCGCAGCGGGGACCAGAAGCGGCAAGTGTTCCACAAGCAGATTATCGCCGATTTGAAGGAGCGCAGAATCCCTTACATCCCGTTGCGGGGATCGCTGGAGGAGCGGATCAAGCGCGTGGAAGAAGTACTTAAGGCGTTTGTGCCGTACAGTAATTATTTTGGAAGCCTTGCTTGAACCAGGGAAGGCGGATACGGATGAGGGATCTAAAGCTCATCGATAGCGATCAGGAGGAGATGTCATGCATACCTTGGAAGAACTCCGGAATGCATTCCGGAAAGGGGGGCAGGACCAGGAGGGATAAGATTTGGCGGTCATCAGGAGGCCACGCAAAGAAAGTCGTTGCCGGTTACTTGGCGTAAGCGGACAACGACTTTTTAGATACCGCAAAATGCTGCGTTTGAAGAGACGGCCCTTAGGTCAGCGCGCCTTCCTGCTTTTTGAAGAACGTCCGCAGCGCCTGGTAGACTTCGCCCTTTTCCTTGATCACGTAATACATGAACTGGTCGAGTTTGATATTCCGGTACGCGGACATCAGCGTGCTGCTCCGGTTGTACTGGTTGACCTCCCCGTAGCCGAACATGTTGCTGACTTTGAGCAGCTCGCCGATCAGTCGCACGCAGCGTTCGTTATCGGATGTCAAATTGTCGCCGTCCGAGAAATGAAACGGATAAATGTTGTACTTGGCGGGCGGGTAGCGCCGGTCGATGATTTCCAGCGCCTTCTGGTAGGCGGACGAGCAGATCGTTCCCCCGCTCTCGCCCCGGGTAAAGAAATCCTCTTCGGTGACTTCCTTGGCTTCCGTATGATGGGCCACAAAGACGATGTCGACCTTTTCGTACTGGCGGCGCAGGAAACGGGTCATCCAGAAGAAAAAGCTGCGCGCGCAGTATTTTTCAAACGTGCCCATGGACCCGGAGGTATCCATCATTGCAATGATGACTGCGCTGGAGTGGGGAACGACGATATCCTCCCACGTTTTGTAGCGCAGATCGTCGGGGCTGATATGGTGAATTCCCGGCTTGCCGCTGGTGGCGTTCCGCCGAAGATTTTCCAGAATCGTCCGCTTCTTGTCGATATTGGACTGCATGCCCTTTTTGCGGATGTCGTTGAACGTGATCGATTCGGTTTCGACATCCTGCTGTTCTTTCGGTTTCATATTCGGCAGCTCCAGCTGGTCGAACAGCATGTTCTCCAAGTCCTCGATGCTGATCTCGGCTTCCATAATGTCCTGGCCGGGCTGGTCGCCGGCTTTTTCGCCTTGACCCGGCTTTTGCACCGGATCCCTGCCCAGCACGTCTCCCACCTGACTGTCGCCGTCTCCCTGACCGACATGCTTTTGCTTCTGGTAGTTATAAATGAAACGGTATTCATCGAGGCTCCGGATGGGCACCTTGATGATTTGCTTACCGTCCGACATCACGATGTTTTCTTCGGTGATCAGGTCGGGCAGGTTCTGCTTGATGATTTCCTTAACCTTCTCCTGATGGCGGACCTGATCCTGGTACCCTTTTCGGTGCAGTGACCAGTCCTCCTTGGACACCACAAACAGCGAATGATCGTCTGATGGCATGTTCAGGCACCTCCCATGTTCGCATACTCAGCACAAACTTTGGCTTGTTAAACATTTATATTCACGGGCGGGGATGATATGTGATGACGCGAGAGATAAAATAAGAAGTTTGCCGCATCCCAAAATATGAAATTTTGCGAGAATCGTTTGTATGGATGAGATAGGCGTTCCGATACCCGGTGACGCTTCCTGGCCTATTGCCAAATGTCGGCCGTTTGGGCTATAGTGGTTGTGAAATTAAATAGGAATGCGGGTGCTGGATGAAGTCCGGCTGAGATGGCAGCCTTATGCTGCGGACCGTTAATCTGATCCAGGTAATGCTGGCGTAGAGAATATCATTCGAATTGCAATGCCATTCGTGTATTTTCTCGAATGGTTTTTTTGTGTTGAGCGGGTAAGAGGACGTTTTCGCGGACTGAAGGCTTACCCTTCGCGATGATAGAGGCCGGCATGAAATGGAGGGAAAAGCAAAGGAAAAGAGAGGAGCAGCAGTCATGGTCGATTTTCGTTTGTATGCGATCACCGGCGAGACGTTCCATCCGGGACGCCGGCTGGTGGACGTGATGGAGCAAGCCATTCGGGGAGGCGCGGATATCGTTCAGTTCCGCGACAAAACGAGCGGCAGGGAGGAGCTTCTGCACAAGGCGGCGGAGCTGCGGGTGCTGACCCGCCGCTACGGCGTTCCGCTCATCGTGAACGATCATGTCGATATCGCGATGGAGGTGGACGCGGACGGGATTCATCTCGGACAGGGCGATATGCCGATCGCCGAGGCCAGAAGGCTTGTCGGCTCCAAGATCGTCGGCATATCCACCCATGCGATTTCGGAAGCGAAGCGAGCCGAAGAGGATGGGGCGGATTATATCGGCGTCGGGCCCATCTATGCGACGGCTACGAAGGCGGATGTGGTGGATCCGGTCGGTCTTTCGTACATTCGGGAAGTCGCCGGGATCATCCGGATTCCGTTTGTGGCGATCGGCGGCATCAAGCTGGGCAATGTGGATGAAGTGATCCAGGCCGGTGCAAGCCGCGTATGCGCGGTCAGCGAAATCGTAGGCAGCCCTGACCCGGAAGCGGTGTGCCGGGCGTTCATTCACAAGCTGGAGCGCAAAGGAGGAGCGGTGGATGGAGCTGGTCATTAACGGAGCACCAAGGGAGCTCGCGGCCGAGACGGTAGCCGATGTGCTTCGTCTTCTGGGGCTTTCCGGCAGGCCGGTCATGGTGGAAGCGGACGGACGGGTGCTGAGGATCGAGCAGTGGGAGACGACGCCGGTCGTGCCCGGGATGAAGCTGGAACTGGTCCATTTTGTAGCGGGAGGTTGAAGAAAAGAATGAGCAGAGATACTTGGCAAGTTGGAGGACAGGAATTGTCATCGCGGTTGTTTCTGGGTACCGGGCTGTTTCCCGATCCCTATGTGCAGATGGAGGCGATCAAGGCTTCGGGATCCGAGGTGCTGACGTTCGCCATCCGCCGCATCCATCTAGATTCGGTGGAAGATGACTCGATTCTGCAGCATGTGGAGCCCCAGAAGTACATTTATCTTCCCAACACGTCGGGGGCGAAAACAGCCGATGAGGCGGTCCGGATTGCGCGGCTGGCCCGGGCGTCGGGACTCAGCGACTGGATCAAGGTAGAGATCAGCGCCAATAAGCGCACGCTCCTGCCCGACCCCATTGAAACGTTAAAAGCAACGGAAATATTGGTCAAGGAAGGCTTTACGGTGCTGCCGTATATTTCCGATGACCCGGTGATCTGCAAAAAGCTGGAGGAGGCCGGGGCAGCCGCGGTCATGCCCGGCGCGGCGCCCATCGGCACCGGCCTCGGCATTCTGAATCCGTACCACCTCGGCTTAATTGTGGAGGAGCTGTCTGTTCCTGTTATTGTGGATGCGGGGCTGGGGACGGCCAGTGACGTGGCGTTGGCGATGGAGCTTGGGGTCTCCGGCGTTCTGATGAATACCCCGGTCGCCAAAGCCAAAGATCCCGTGATGATGGCCCGGTCGATGAGGCTTGCGGTTGAGGCGGGGCGTTTGGCTTACCTGTCCGGGCGGATTCCGAAGAAAAAGTATGCCTCGGCCAGCAGCGGCCTGGAGTCGCTCGTGATCGAATAAAAAAAGATTACAGGGGGCTGTAACAATGAACGGAGACATCATCGTCATGGGCGGCGGCATCATCGGATTATCCTGCGCGCTGGAGCTGCGCCGCCGGGGCCTGAACGTCACACTCCTCGAAAAGGGGCACTGCGGCGGGCAGGCTTCCGGCGCGGCGGCAGGGATGCTCGCTCCGTATTCGGAGAACGTGGAATCGCCGGACGAGTTCTTCCGGTTGTGCCGCGAGAGCTTGTCGCTGTATCCGCAGTGGCAGCAGGCGGTGAAGGACATTTCCGGCGTCCCTTTCGAATATGCGGAAACCGGCAGCTTGTACATCGCGAGGCACGAGGCGGATTTGCTGGCGCTGGAGAGCCGGCTGGAATGGCAGCGGAGATGGGGCTCCGGGGGCGAGATATTAACGGGGAGCGCGCTGTTCGATGCCGAACCGGGGCTGGCGCAAGGCGCAGTTGCCGCGCTGCGGACACCGGCGGAGAGCCATGTGTATGCCCCGGACTTAACGGAAGCGGTCAAACGGGCATGCCTGGTTTCCGGCGTGCAGATCCATGAGTATCTTGGCCGGATCGAGCTGACTGAATGCCAAAAGGGAGTCGCGCTGTTGGCCGGTAATGGAGAACGGTTCGTTGGGGATCAGCTCTTAATCAGCACAGGTGCGTGGATTCAGGAGTTGTCTGAGACCCTCGGTATCCGGATTCCCGTCTATCCGATCCGGGGTCAAATATGCGCCTACGCCTGGGGTGAGGAGCGGGAGCCGCTTCGTCATCTCGTGTTCACCAGTCAGGGGTACCTGGTCCAAAAAGCGAACGGAACGCTCGTATGCGGCGCCTCGGAGGATATCGCCGGATTCGATACGACCGTCACGGACAAAGGCATCCGGCGGCTGACGGAGTGGAACAAACAGGTGCTGCCCGCGCTTGGTGAGGTACAGCCGTTTCACCGCTGGGCGGGACTGCGCCCGGCGGTTCTCGACGGCAGGCCGTTGATCGGGCGGCTGGACGATGCCGGCCATATCTTTGCGGCCGCCGGTCACTACCGCAACGGCATCCTGCTCAGCCCGGTAACGGCCGCGCTGATTGCCGATAGCGTGGAGGGCAAGCAGCTGCCGGAATGGTTTGGAGCGTTCCGGCCGAACCGGTTTGGTGAGGTGCAGGCGGGCGCTTTTTCGTAAAACATAAGGATTGCCGCCGAAAAAGTGGATTGTAGAAAAGGCGGGAGCGCGGTTCGTGCCGTACAGTTAATAGGTCTGGCATGGAGCACTGGCAAAGCAGGAATGCATTTCTGCTTTGCCTTTTTGTATTTTGTGATGTAAGTGCCTTTCGCGAAAAGGGTATCTGATACATCCATTGTATCCATATAATAGGAGATATTCGTTTTAGTGACAATTAATGACAAATTTTGCGAAAATGCTGTAGTATACTGCAAGTAGTCCTATGACAAATAGGACAGAAGTTTCACAGGAATACATAAGGAGGTGCGGCTGCTTAGGGCCACGCGTGGGCAAGCAGTCCCGTCGGTTAAGGAAAACATACTTTTTTAGCAAGAGGGTTTAGGTTCAGAGCAACAAAGGAAGCAGCAGCTCAGACGATATCGGGAAGTATTAGGGAGCTAGATGTAACAGTTGTCAGAAAGAATCAGGAAGTTAATGAATTTAAGAGGAATTAGGAAATTGAAGAAGGTGCATATTTTAAAAGATTGGAGCGGAAGAAGCATGTTCAAAGCAATGTTGATGACCATTTTAGCCGGGGCGATGATCCTCGGAGCGGCAGGAGCGATCGAACAGCCGGTGCCTGCAGCCGCGGCTGCGGCCTTTAAGGATGTACCGGCGTCCCATTGGGCCTATCAGGCCATAAACGATGCGGTGTCCAAGGGTTACTTGAAAGGAGACGGCAGCGGCAAATTCAGACCGAGCGACCCGGTCACGCGGGCCGAATTTGCGGCGATTCTGGCCAGGGTTTCGACGAACGAAAACGCTGGCGGAGCAGCAGCTTTTTCTGATTTGGCCGGGCACTGGAGCGAGAAGGAAGTGAGCGAGGCGGCGGGGAAAGGCTTTTTCAGTCCGGCCGATTATGCAAACGGCTTTAAGCCAGGCACTCCGCTGACACGGGTGGAAATGGCGAAGTGGATGGCCTCGGGATTGGCGGCCCGTGACGGGGAGTACAAGCAGGCGCTCGAGGATACGAAGGGCACGATCGTTCCGGTGACGGAGTATTATAAGGGCGGTTTGAACAAAGCCGGCTATCCGTACGTGTCGGTCATGCTGGGCACGGGACTCATGTCCGGGTATCCGGACGACAGCTTCGGTGGCGACAAAACGACCACACGCGCGGAGGTGGCGGTGATCATCCAGCGTTACGAAACGACGCAGACGAAGGCACCAAGCGCGTTTAAGGGATTGAACGAGCTGCGGGAAGTGGGGACGACGGGGACGAATCATTTGACGGTTACATCTTATATTGATCCCCCAAACGAACATACACTGCAATCAATTTTAAATAAAAACACTAGCTTGCGTAATGGGGCTGGCAAGGTGAAAATTCATCATTATATCTTTTTAGGTGGTACAAGTTCAGATCAGCCTGGAAGTATATATGGTCAAATGTTTGCCGATAAGGAAACTTTATTTTTAGATGACTCTTATCTTGTATTTATAGATTCATCAGTTTCTCCATTAACCGACTCCTTTAAATTGGCACATTACTCGAACGGGATGACGTCCTTTCTACAAGGTGGAATTAGGGTTTATGGACAAGGCCCAACAAAGTTTGGCTATAAAACATTACCTAATGATGGATCAAAGTTCTTTGTGAAAGGCAAGGAGACAAGGTTTTGGAGCTATTCTGTAGTTCCAAGATATGTAACCCACGGGGATAGTGTCCTCAGAAATATTGTTGCTGATGATGGATCGTACGGAGGCATTATCCTACGGAAGTAGGCTAGGGAGGAAATAGAATGAGGACTCGGTTGAAGACAACACTTCTTTTGTTCCTAATTTTATTACTACTTATCGGTGGGTACCCTTCCAAACCTAACGAAGTAAGAGCAGCTAGTGATGCGAGTTATCCATCCGATAGCACTGTCACCCCTTTGGGACCAACAAATCGACAAGTCGTTACTAAAAAAGTTTCAGCAACTGCACCAGGTAATCCAGGAGTGTATTGGTATCAATTAGACGATGGCTCTTTTAGGGCTGATCGAAATGACAATGGAATAACTGATGACTCGCCAATGGCTGGTACAGATGTCGCTCCTTATCCGGCTGAAAAGGAAACTGGTGTAAAAATAAATTCACTAGATTATTCTCCTGGTAATTTTTTTGATGCAGATAATTCGAAGGTACCCAAGGCCGCAATAGAGGATATAAAAATAGTGAAAGAAGAGACAGAGTTTACCTATTTCAGAAACTTTAAGGCGGGGACAAGCCATATTCCTAACATAGAAACATTAAGCGATAATATAAGTTTGATGCTTTGGGTGAAGACGGGCGGGAGCATACCTTTCACAGAACGAAAGGAGCTTGATATTAAACATAGACCGAATGGCTATCCCAAATTTCAACTCAGGTATGATGTCACAGTAAATCTTTCATGGACCGGGATAGCCAAAGAGCTCAAGGAAATACGAGTAACACCTGGAAGTGCTTCGATGAAAAAGGGAGAGGATAAGACATTTAAGGGAGAAGTTCGTACTAAACCCTTTGAAGTTAAGGGGAACACAAACTTTGGTGATTATGTGGATGTATCATCAAGAACAGAAACCACTTGGAGTTCGGATAACAAGGCTGTTGCTACAGTAGATAATAATGGTAAAGTGCATGCTGAGGGCAAGGGAACCGCGAAAATAACAGCGGTATGGAAAAGTGGGCTTTATTATCTTATGGGCACAGCCACTGTCACCGTCGGCGATGGGGGCGGGGACGGACCGCCGCCGGTCGATCCCCCGGATCCCGGGGTAACCTGCACCGAGCCGGCGCCGGATCAATCGATGACCGGCAAATACATGGACCCGGTCGTTACGGCTAAAATCCGCGCGGATACCCGCGGCAGCGAACGTTTTGACGTGCTTCAGGGCATTCCGACCTCCGAGAGTTTATACGGTAATGTGCTCGCCCGGAATCATTTGGTTCAGGACAAATTCGTGCAAATGACCGGGACATGCACGTATACGGTCAATGTGACCAAGGAGTATACGCTGAACTGGGACCCGGGCAAGGAAGTGCCGAACGCGGACGGCAAAGGAACGCATACCGAGCCGGATCCGCAGAGCGAGACCGAAAGTAAAAC
Organism: Paenibacillus sp. XY044; assembly: GCF_002257645.1. Lineage (GTDB taxonomy): Bacteria > Bacillota > Bacilli > Paenibacillales > Paenibacillaceae > Paenibacillus_AQ. Next base: position 561,661 of record NZ_NQMO01000002.1, read on the forward strand.
CTACTCTTACCAGATTGAGCGGCGGTATGCTTTCTGGAAAATCGAGAATCTGGAGGTCTACCAAATCCGCGAAGCGATTCTTGACAATTACGCCCTGCCGGGCGGACGAATAGCCATACAGCCTAGCGGGTACAGCGCACCGTATTATGCCGCCGCCACGAACGGAAATTACGATCCGCCTGCTCCGCCCGGGGAGCTTACGGCTGCCGGGCAGACACTGAACGGGGGCAAGTCCAAACCATCGGTGCCGAATGACGAAGGCGCCTTGAAGGGAGAAGCGGAGAAAGCCGTCGGCAAAATCCAGGTGGCCAATGACTCGCTGGTCTTTAACGGGCAGACGATCATGAACAGCCAGAAGGTTGAGGAGTCGGGCCCGTCGCCGACGCAAATTCCCGAGCCGCCCCAGATCGGTGAAAATGTGCTGTATAGCCCGGGAAATATGATCGATCGCAGCAAAACCAATAAACAAGATACGCCGAGCGCGGGCAAAATCGGATATGACCTGATGCCTGGCAATATTAACGGCGGGCAGAACCAGGAATATCCGATCTACGGCATCAACACCGTGACGGTCCATACGCCGGTGGTCAACTATTCTTCGGTGTCGGACGATGCGGCGCACAACCAGAAAACAATTCCGGACGCCAGCCGGTCCGCCCTGATTCTCGAGCGTCCGTTCACGGTCCGGATTCCGACGAGCGGCCAGCATGTCAGCTACCCGGGCTACGGTAACCGGGATTACGCCAAGTATTTCCGCATCAAGCAGGTCAAGTTTCCATTTGATGTCTACGATGGAACCCGGACGGCGTTTATTCCGAAAAATACGTGGGTGGACATCCCGGTCGGCCAGCTGGACACGACCTTTTATTTACCGGTATGGGTGGACGAAGGTCCGTACCAGATCGCCTTTCGTAATATTGCCGAAAATGCCCCTGCAGACTATACGCAGCAAAATGACGCCAATACCAGCCTGGTGCATCACGCCGCATATGACGAGGTGGCGGTTGACGTCATTGGAAGGCTGTACGATTTTCACGTGACCGATATCGCCGATTACAACTGGGAGACCGTGTTCCGGTCTCAGAAGGGCAGCGCGGTCCAGACGGGCGTCACCTACTGGGTCGGTCAGAAAGGGATCGATGGCGATCTGCGGGGCAATGCAGCCCTCTTTACGCTGCCGATCCGTCCGGGAAGCAGTCCGCTGCAGGGATTCAAGAACGTGTCCATCAAGACCGGATACCACTTCAAGTTTGATTTCAAAACAAAAGGGAACATGTTCGGTTCACTGGACGGGATCCGCATCACGCCAACCTTCTATTACGTCAGAAAAGACGGGAAGGCCATCAACAGCCGCGGCGACACGCGGATTCCGGTGGATCTGTACTACAGCACAAGCTCGAAGCATTTTGTGAAAATCGGATCGTCCGAAGATCATGTGCAGCGTTACGTCATCTTGAATGACCGGCTGCGGAACGTGCCCGCACAGGAGCTGCGGGATACGGCTGGCTACAAGTTTAATCATGGCGGCACGACGGGGAGCCAGCGCCGGAACGAGTACATCGACAGCTATGTGAACAAGTACACCAAGCAGAAAACGCCGGTCGGAAGCTACAGCCTCTTCATTCTGCCCGAGCAGCTGCGGACGTTTCTCAGCCTGAAGGATCCGGTACCCGAGTCGGTGGACCGTGAACGGGCTGACGTCTCGATCCAGAAATGGTACGGCGAGTACAGCCTGCCGGCCGATCCCTATGTGGTCGAAGCGGGGACGAATGTGGCGGAATACGGGCGCACGCACGGAGGGCTGGACGAGAAGTCCCCCATTTTTCTGAAGAACGGCTATATCGTCGTGAACTTCAACCTCGAGTCCATCCAGGCGGGCGACCTGAACAAGCCGCATCTGCAGTACATTTACGGCCCGCTGATGAATCAATGGCAAATGGAAGGCTTTAACCGGAACATCCAGGACGCTTATGGGAACCGGTTTGTGCTAAGAGACGGCGATGTCGTATTTTACCAGACCGATCAGTCCAGCAGGGATGACTTCAGCAGCCAGGTACCGCATTAATGTGAAGCCATTCAGCAAGCGACCAGACCTCATGGTACGTGGACAACGCACGCTTCACTTTAAGATCCGCCAAAACCAAAAAGGAGTTAAAACGAGGAGGCTATCCCGGGAGTAGGTTCCGCTAAAACAGCCTGAATGACGGCGTTAGGGATACGGTCCCTGCGCCTCCATTTCATTAAAAGAGAGGCTGCCCTTAGGTCGGTTTGTGACCTTTTGGGGCAGCCTTTTTTTGTGTGTGCCTAACGTATCAGCCTTTGACCGACCCGGCGGCGATACCCTCCACGATCCGGTTGCTGAGCACCAGGAAGATGACGAGGATCGGCAGGATGCTGATCATCAGCGTCGCCCCGATGGCACCCCAGTCGGTCGTGTACTGTCCTACGAAGTTCTGAACGCCGACCGTCAAGGTCTTCAAGTTATCCGAGCTGATGAAGGTGTTAACGAAAATAAACTCGTTCCAGTTATAAATCATGTTGATGATCGCAGCCGTGGCAATGACGGAGAGCGTCATCGGCATCACGATCCGGAAGAACATGCGGTTCACGGAGCAGCCGTCCATAATGGCGGCCTCTTCCACTTCGCGCGGCAGCGCGTAATAGAAACCGAGCAAAATCATGATCGTAATCGGCAGGTTAAAAGCGGTGTAGGACAAAATGATGCTGAGCTGGTTGTCCGTCAGCCCCACCTTTTGAAACAGGATGAACAAGGGGATCAGGGTCGAATGCACCGGGATCATCATGCCCACCATGAACAGTCCGAGGACGAGAGAGCTGAGCTTCCAGCGCATCCGGGTAATCGCAAAGGTCACGAAGCTGGCCAGCAGAATCGTCAGCACGACGGCAATGACGGTGATCAGGACGCTGTTCATAAAGTAACGGCCGATATTTCCCTGCTGCCACACGGTTTCGTAGTTTTCCCATTTCGGATGCGCAGGCACGGCGAAGGGGGGAAGATTGAACACTTCCTGATTGTCTTTTAAAGAAAACAAAAGCAGCCACACCAGGGGCAAAATTTGCAGGATCGCTCCCGCAATCAGCACCACATAGAGCAGCCCGGAGCCGATTCTGGCACCGACAGGCCGGGAAGACCGCATCACGGGAACGGATACGGCCGGACTTGCGGTTCTCATCATAAGCACCTCCCTATATCAGGAATATTGAATCGTGTCTTTGGAGGCGGTTGCCTTACGGATCGCCCATGTCGCGACCATGCAGATGATCAGCAGGAAGAAGCCGATGGCACTGCCGTAGCCGAAATCGAATCCGCGGAACGCCTTTTGGTACATGTAGGAAGCCATCACCTCACTGGATCCGTTCGGTCCGCCGCTGGTCATGACATAGATCAGGTCAAAATATTTCAGCGAACCGACCACCGCCAGCACGATCGTCACTTTGACGACTTCGGATACGAGCGGCAGCTTGATCCGCAGGGCGATTTGCCACGGGTTCGCGCCGTCAATTCGGGCCGCTTCGATCAGCGAAGCCGGAATATTCTTCAGGGCGGCATAGTAGATCAGGATGTAAAAGCCGGCGTACTGCCACAGTATCGGAACGAACAGGGCGTACAGCACCAGCTTCGGTTCCGACAGCCAGGCAGGCGGGTCGTCAACGCCAACCGAGATCAGGAACGTGTTTAGGATGCCGCTCGTCGGATGGTAAATTTTGAGCCACAGCTGGGCGATGGCGACGGAAGAGAGCAGCATCGGGATCAGGTAGATTTTGCGTAGCAGTCCCGCACCTTTAATGCTGCCGGCCAGAATCAGGGCGATAATCATGTACACGGCCAGACTGATGGTGGATAACACCGCGAATAACAACGAATGGTACACGCTGCTCCAGAACGCTTCGTCCTTCATCAGGGTTACGTAATTTTCCAGCCCGATAAAGGTCATGCTGCTGACGCCGTCCCATTTCATCAGACCGTAATAACCAGTGAGCACGATGGGAAAATAGATGATGGCCAGGATCAGAAGCAGAGCCGGCAGCACGTAAAGTGCGATGACCCTTTTGTTCGACATCACTTTGTCCATAACTAGGAAGCCTCCTTACGATGCTAGTCGGATACGAGAAAAGGACGCCCCGTCGGAGCTCGCCGGTTCGTCCTTTAATCCCTAACCGTGACATTTACTTGCCGGTCTTCAGAACCTCTTCCTGCTTCTTGGCGAACTCCTCAGGCGTAACGGCATTGCCCAGCAGTGCCTGAATTAGGTTGTGGTGCTCCTCGGAGGCAACCGGTTTCATCTGCACGTCGAGGTACAGAATGACTTTACTCGCGTTGTTCAGCTCGTTCAGCACGTCAATGAACATTTGCGGCAGCTTCACGCTGGACGTATCGACTTTAGTGCCGGGTATGATGCCCGCTTCGGTCACGGAGAGCTCTCCCCATCGTTTCACGAAGAAGTTGACGAATTTTTTGGCGTCTTCCTTCACTTTGGAGTTTTCGGAGACGAACATGCCGACGCCTACGCCGCCGACCCAATCGTTAATGCTGCCTTTGCCGCCGTCGATGGTCGGGAATTTAAAGAAGCCGATTTTGTCCTTGAACTCCTGCGGGATGTCCGGATTGGTCGTGTAGTTCGGCACTTCCCACGTTCCCATGGCGTACATCGCGGTTTTTTCGTTCATGAATTCGGATTTGGCCTCATCGTTGGACAGGCCGTTGAAGCCTTTGACGAACGCATTGCTCTTCACCAGATCCTGGGCTTCCTTGGCGGCCTGAATCAGGCTTGGGTCGCTGAACGTGCTGCTGGCCACCGCCTGATCCTGCACGTCCGGGCCGCCAAGCCGGTCGGCCAGATACATATACCAGAAGGAGCCGGTCCAGGCGTCCTTCGACCCTAGCGCGATCGGGGTGACTTTGTTGCCGTTAAGCGTTTTGATGATATTTTTGAATTCGTCGTACGTCTTTGGAGGCTGCAGATTGTATTTGGCAAAAATCTCTTTGTTGTAGTAAACCGGCACGATGTTCAGTTCCACCGGCAGCGCATACGTTTTGCCGTCTACGGCATAAGCTTCCGTCGTTCCCGGGACGAACTTGTCCTTCAAATCGCCTTGGAGCAGGTCGTCGAGCGGAGCGAACATGCTGCCCTTGACGTAGGGCTCCAAAAATCCGGCAGCCCATGTAAAGCCGACATCCGGCAGGCTGTTGGAGGCGGAGAGGACCTTCAGCTTATTTTTGTACTGCTCGTTCTCCAGCACTTCCGTTTCGATTTTGACGTTCGGGTTGGCCTGTTCGTACTCGCCGATGATTTGCTTCACCAGCTTGTTTTGCGCGGAGTTGCTGCCGTCCGGCCACAGGTGCATCATTTTGATCGTGACTTTATCGCCGGATCCGCCGGATGCGCTTCCTCCGCCGGCGGCCGTCTTGCCGTCGTCCGAACTATTCTTGCTTCCGCCGCAGGCAGACAGCACGAGTGTTAACGCCAGCAGCAGCATGGATGCGGATAACCATTTCTTTTTCATAAATGCCCGTTTCCCCCTTCGTTTCATCGCGAGAGATGTATGCGCTTTCCCTCTGAAGCCAAGTGTAGCACTCCGCCTGGGGAGGACATAAGGGCACAGCGTTTGGGTATAGTTCCATTTTATTTGGATGCTGCATGACCGCCTTTGCGGTAGACACCGGGGCTTGCCCCCTCGTAGTCCTTGAAGACTTTGTTAAAATACTTGGTTGTCTGATAGCCGACGCGTTCGGCGATTTCCGCGACCGGCAGCTTCGTCTGCAGCAGGAGTTCCTTGGCTTTCTGGATTCGGAGCCGGGTGACATATTCGATAAAGGTCATCTCCATCTGCTCCTTAAAGAGGACGCTGAAATAGCTGGGGTTCAAATGGACATGATCGGCCACTTCCCGCAGGCCAAAGCCTTGATCCAAATGCTGCGAGACGTACTGCAGCGCTTCTTGGACCGGCTCCGCAAGCGTATTGACGTCCCCGGTGGCCTCAAGGAGCTTGCTGTCCACCATCCGCTGAATCTTGCTCATCCGCGAGCGTTCTTCCTGAACCTGGAGCGCCTTCTCCACGGCATCGAACAGCTTGTCCTTGCGGATCGGCTTGAGCAAATAATTGACGACGCCCAGCTGGATCGCCTGCTGCGCATAATCGAATTCGGCATAACCGGAGATCAGGATAATGGCCGGCTCTAAGGCCGAAGATCTGGATTCCAGCTGCTGCAACAGATTCAGTCCGCTGATCTCCGGCATGCGGATATCGGTAATGAGCAGATCAACCGCTTCGCGTTGCAGCAGATCCAGGGCGTCGCGGCCGTTGTCCGCCGAAATGACGCTGCACGCGCCGTTCCCCCAAGTTTCCAGCATGCGGGTTAATCCTTGTCTCGTACGGGGTTCGTCATCTACGACCAAAATCGTTTTCGATTTAACCATCGTTACATCTCTCCTATCTGGATCCCTGTCTGGATCGGAATGGTTAAGCTCACTCGGGTTCCCTGGTGGATTCGGCTGTCAATGGTCAGCCCGGATTCATCCGGCCGGTCTCCGCCGTAATAGAGCTTGATCCGCTGCTGGACGTTAAAAATGCCCATGCCGGAGCCTTTGGCGGACGGTGTCATTCCGGTCCGGAGCGCGTTGACGATCCGGCGGAGGCTGTCCTCGTCCATGCCTTTTCCGTCGTCGGCCACGGTGACGACCAGATGCATCTGGTCTGCGGACAGGGAGGCGTCGACCGACACCTTGCCCGGGCCGATTCGGCCTTCGACGCCGTGCAGGATGGCGTTCTCCACCAGGGGCTGGATCAGCAGCTTGGGCATCGGGACGGATGCCAATGCCGGCGCCGACGTGATCGACCAGGACAGACGGTCCCCGAGCCGCATCTTCATGATGAGCAGGTAGCGCTCGATATGCTCGAGCTCATCCTCCAGCCGGACCCATTCCGCCTTGCCCGGTCCGGTGATCGTGTAGCGGAACAGGTCAGCCATCGCTACGACATATTCGGCAAGCTCGTCTTCATCCTTTTCCATGAGAGACCAGTATAGCGCCTCAAGCGTGTTGAACAGGAAATGTGGATGAATTTGGGCCTGCAGCGCTTTCAATTCCGTGCGGCTCTGCAAAATTTCTTTCTCGTAGACGAGCCCGATCAGCTCGTTCATATGCCCAACCATTTGGTTGTAAGAGTGATTGAGCTCGTTGATTTCAATCGTGGACGAAATTTGCGCCGTCGGCTTCAGACCGCTGAGCCGGGCGCTGCGCATCGTCTTGATCAGGCGGAAGACCGGGCGCGTGATCAGGGTCGACAGCAGGAAGGACAGCAGGATGAACAAGATGCTGCCGATGCCCGCCGAGACCAGGATCGCGGTGCGCAGCACGGATATGCCGCTCGTGATGGCGCTGATCGGCGTCAGAATCAGCAGCGTCCATCCGGTCAAGGCGGACTGTTGTTTGACGAGCATGTACTTTTGTCCGCCGATGGTGACGACCGCATCGGGCGTATCCACCAGGGGCTTGATACCCCAGGGCATGACCTGGTCGTCGTTCACGGCGATAAGGCTGTAGTTCCGGTCGGCAAGCAGCATCGTTTCGCGGCCGCCATCCCCCCCCAGCGCCTCGTCGATTTGAAAAACCTCCCGGTTCATCCGGATCAGGAGATATCCGCCCGGCCTGAACCATTGGTCCATCAGGCTGACGCTGCGGATGGCCAGCACGGAGTCTGGATTGAGCGGATCGATTCCGATCCAGACGATGCGTCCTTTTTCCTCGCGGGCAGTGTCGATCCATTTCTGGCTGATTCTGCTGTTCAGATCGCCTTCATCCAGCGGGAACAGCCTGCGCTTGCTGCCGCTGTACAGCTCGACCGAGTTGACGCCGTCGGCGTAGGTCTGGACGATTTTGATGCTGTTCAGCAAGGATTGGCGCTCCGAGAATGTCGCGTGTTTGCCTGCCGACTCATCCAGCAGCACCTGCTGTACGTACGTATTGGTGGCAACCTGGGTGGTCAGGGAATCGATTTGATTCAGAACGGCCTCCAGCCTCCCGCTCGCCTGAACGGCCGTTTGTTGAATATGCTTCTCCGCATTGTTTTTCAGCAGCCTGGAGACCGTATCGAAGTTCACGATCCCCACGACCGTTAAAATAATGAGCATCACAAACAGAAAGCCGAAGAGCATTTGGTTCCGGAGCGTGTTGAACCGGTTCAGTTTCGTTCGCATAGGGGTCAACCTTTCTGAACTGATGGTGGTTTGGACGGGGATTGACATAGTTGAAATGTAACCCAACACAGCGGTTCCTGTCATTATCCTTTTTCAGGCGGACATGGGGCAAAGATGCAGGAAAGAGAACGGTTTCTTTTTTGCGGTCCTTTTGCTAAAATCAGGCTTACTTAGAAGGTTATAGAGGATCACCTCCCATACACAACCAAGTGAATGCGCTTACAATGAAGGCGGGGTCAAGGAGGTAAGGAGCGAGCGATATGTTGAACGTTCTTTTGGTGGACGATGAACCGTGGGTGCTTGAGGGTCTCCGGACGATGATCAATTGGAACAAATACGGTTTTCAGGTTTGCGGGGAGGCTCAGAACGGTCCGGACGCCCTCCGGTTCATTCAGGAGTATCATCCGGAGCTGGTAGTGACCGACATCAACATGCCGGTGCTGAGCGGCATTGAACTGATCGAGCAGTCGAATCAGCTGCTTGCCAAACCTCCCAAATTCGTCGTGCTGAGCGGATATGACGATTTTTCGTACGCGCAGGCGGCGATGCGGCAGCGGGTGGCTGAATACCTGCTTAAACCGGTGGATGACGAGGAGATGGGCGAGCTTCTCGTCAAGCTCGGCCGGAAGATCGGCGATGAAATCGAGGCGGAGCATCATCAGGCGAAAAAGGAGCTTTTTGCCGTCAGTCATATGATGAACCGTCTGATTCAGGGAGAGTACGGCGAAGAGATGGAGGAGCAGATCACGCGCTCCCTGAGGCTGGAGGGCAATACAGAACTGCAGTGCTTGCTGATATGGATGGAAAACGTATTCGATACCACTGCGGTAAAAGCGCTGCTTACCCGAGGCTTCGAGGGAGAAACGGGCTGTCTTTTCCAGGACGGGTACGGAAGAATGGGGTTTGTCGTACAGTCCGGCGCCTCAGTTTCGGGCCGCCTGCAGGATGCCGCGATCCAGATTCACCGGGAGCTGTCCGATCAGCTCGACGGGCCAGTTATTATCGCCGTCAGTGAGCCGAAGCGCGGTCTGCGCTCGATCCGGGAATTGTATGCCCAAACGGTGGAGGTCGGGGAGCAGAAGCGCTGCCTGGGAAAAAGCGGGGTGTTCTTCTATCAGGAGTGCATCCGGCCGGTGAGCCGGGAACGGTTCCTGCAACAATTCAAGACGCTTCTGGAGGTGGTGCAGGAAGGGGAATCGGAAGGCATCGCCGCTTGTGTCAAGGATTCCTTCGCCTGGTTTGCCGGTGGTCCGCTGGAGCTGGAATGGGTGAAGACCTATGTGGCGGATATGGAATGGTCCATCTGCGGCCTGATCAAGGATCTGAACGGCGAACCGGCCGCTTGGATGAAGGCGCTGGAAAGGCAGCTTGGCACGCTCGGCGAAATCAGGGATTACCGGGCGCTTCAGGGCTATGTGGAGCGTCTCTGCCTTCAGGCGGGGGCCATTCTCGCCGAACTGAAGCTGAGCAACGAAGGCAATACCATTTACCAGGTCGTGCAATACGTCGACCGCGAATTCCGCGGCAGGCTGCAGCTGCAGGATTTGGCCCGGCATTTTCATATGAACGCGACTTACTTGGGCCAGCTGTTCAAGAAAACAACAGGAAAACCGTTTAACGAATACCTCAATGACAAGCGGATTGAAGAGGCGAAAAGGCTGCTCAAACGCTCCCCGCTTAAAATTTCCGACGTGGCGCTCCAAGTGGGTTACCCGAATACAGACTATTTTATTAACAAATTCAAGCTGAAAACCGGCATGCTGCCTTCAGCCTATAAGCAGGACGCCGGAAATCCGCACGATGGACCGATGGGGGAGCGTAGGAGATGATGCCCAAACGCAAATTCAAACTCAGGAAGATCGTCAACGATATTCCGCTCAATTATAAATTTTTTCTCATTTTTATCGTCGGCGTGCTGCTCCCAGTGATCGTCATCAACCTGGTGGTGACGGACCGCTTGTCGGACCTGATCAAAGCGCGGGAGGAACAGAACCTCGATATCTCGATCGAACGGGCGAGAAAGGACATTCACGATTACATCGACGGCGGGGTGGCGGTCAGCCATGCCTTAAGCAGCGATAAGACGCTGTATGAAATGCTCGACCGGAAATACGCGAGCCAGATCGATTTTTATGACGCCTTTGACGAGCAGCTGCGTAACCGGGTGATCAGCTACATTCCGGTGAACAACCAAATCGAGCGCATCAGCATTTTCACGGATAATCCAACGATCGTCGATGGGGGGAATTACCATGTGATCGATGACGAGGTCCGGGCGAGCGACTGGTATAAATGGTGGAAGAGCTCGCAGAATCCGGTGTTCATCGCGGCGTACCGGGCCAACCAAGCCAACAGCAGCGTGTTTACGGCTCCTTATTTGAGCGTGATCGAGCGGATGGATTATTTTGATAACTACGACCACTATCAGAAGCTGCTGCGAATCGACATCGACCTGAACAAAATCTATGACGTGATCGTACGAGAAAAAGATTACCTGGACCTTTACCTGGTCAATGAGCGGAACCAAATCATTATGTCGGCCCAGAACGGGTACCAGACCGGCACGGCCGATGTGTATCCGGTGTTCAAATTGTCTGCCGAGGACAAGGAACAGGACGTCCATTCCGTCAACATCGGCACCGCCAAATACGTTAAAGGATGGCGTCTGATCGGGGTTACCCAGGGCGTGCGCATTTCCAAGGCGATGAACGAAATGAGAATATACATCGGGATCATCGCAGCCGGGATCACCCTGTTTACGACCGGTTTCATTTTCATCATGCTGAGATCCTACAACTACCGCGTGAAGCGGCTGTCGCGGCATATGCAGAAGGTGACGAATGAGAAGTTCGACCTGATCCAGATTGACGAGGGACGCGACGAAATCGGCGGACTCATCCGCAATTTCAACATGATGACCGGCCGGATCAAGTTCCTGATCAATAACGTCTATAAGCTTGAAATCCAGAAGAAAAACCTGGAGATGGAGCGGGTGCGGGCCGAACTGAACTTTTTGCAGAGCCAGATGAACCCCCATTTTCTGTTCAATACGCTAAATGCGATCCTCGTTGTCTGCACGAAAAACCACTACACGGACGTTACTGACATCGTCAAAAGCCTCTCCAAGCTGCTGCGGCGGCTCCTCAGCTGGAAGGAAGACATCGTGACACTGGAGGAAGAAATCCTGTTTATCGACATGTATCTCAAAATCGAGAAGTTCCGGTTCCGGGACAAATTCGAATACCGCTTCGATATCGATCCGGACGCGCTTCAGTATAAAATCCCCAAAATGAGTATTCAACCGCTCGTGGAAAATGCCTGCAAGCATGGGCTTCAGGCGATCGACGGACAGGGTATCGTGACGGTCAGCGCGTACGTTACCGACGAGCGGCTGCGCATCGTTATCGCGGATAACGGCAAAGGCATGGAGCTGGGACGGCTCAAGGAAATTAAAAAGGCGGTGCAGACCGAAGACGAGACCGGCGCCAACATCGGCATCCGCAATGTGTACCGGAGACTCGAGCTGTATTATCACGATCAGGTGCGTTTTGATATCGTAAGCAGCCCGCAGCAGGGCACGACCGTATTTTTTGAAATTCCGATCAAGTTTCTGAACGGAATGGCAGGCTGATCGATCCGTTATACAGGAGGGGAACCATGGCATTTAAAGTGTTGTTGATCGACGACGAACCCGCCGCATTGGAGGGACTGGAGCTGTGGATCGACTGGGAGGAGCTGGGCTTTGAGATATGCGGCAGCGGGAGCAACGGAGCGGAAGGGCTGCGCATGATCAGGGAGCTTGAGCCGGACCTGGTCATCACCGACGTCCGGATGCCGCTGATGGACGGGCTGGAAATGATCGAGGCGTGGAGCCGGGAGGGGACAAAGCCGGTCAAATTCGCCATCGTCAGCGGGTACGGCGAATTCAAATACGCCCAGAAGGCGCTGCGATATGGTGTCAATGCTTACCTGCTGAAGCCGGTCATTCCGGAGGAGGCGGCTGATCAGATCCGGGACATCCGGCAGGAGCTGGAGCGCGAGCGGGAGGAACGCAGCCTGACGAAGATGGCGTCCTACGAAGAGGCGGTCATGCTGATCAAAGAGCTGCTGGATGGGGGTCCGGACGCCTTGGGCGGCATGGAAGAGGAGGCAAACCGCCTGTCGGATGCCATGCCGGCATGGAACATGTGCCTGGTGCAGGCGGACCCGGAAAACCTTGCCCGGCTGTGGGCTAAGGCTGCCGCTATGGCAGGTAAAGGGGAATACATATTTCTGGTCGATCTGGAGGTGCACGGTTTCGGGATCGTTTACGGTTTGAACCTTGCTGAAGATAACGAGCCGGCGGCAGCCGCGATGGCAGAGGAGCTGCTGGCCGGAGGCATAGGTGACCGACGGGTGTTCATGGCGGTCGGGCAGGCGGAGAGCAGCCTTCTTCGGATCGGCCGCTGCTGCAAGACGGCGAAGAGGGCTATACGGTATGCATTTTACCGTGATCAGAACCCGGGCTTGATCCGATACGATCAGGTGAGGCATTTCAAGTTTGAGGATCATTTCGAACGGCTGGATCTGTTTGAAGAGATGCTTCAAGCCGTATTGCTGCTGGACAAGCCGGCTTTGCAAAAGGCGCTTCAGTCAGCGGATTCCAGCCTGCGGGAGTCTAAGCCGAACCCGGATTTTGTCAAAAAAATCGCCATCCATGTCATGTACCAAATCATGAGCCATATGCGGGAAACCGCCGGCCCGGTGGCGGAGCCCTGGATCGAAAAGTACGACATTCCCCGGATATCCGGAACCGTGATGACGCTGGGTGATGTGATGGACGATTTGCTGTCCTGCGCCGAAGGCTGCATCGATTTGTTCATGCAGGAGCAGCAGCGGCAGTCTCAGGGCATTGCCCAGGAAATTACCGACTATGTCCGGGAGCATTACCGGAAGCCGCTGACGATCCGCAAGCTGGCCGAGGTCTTTTACCTGCATCCGGTTTATCTCGGTCAGCTGCTGCTGAAGAAGAACGGCATCAGCTTCAACGAAATGCTGCATAACCTGCGGATTGAGGAAGCCGTCCGCCTGCTGGAAAACAGCAGGCTGAAGAACAGCGAAATCGCGGAGCGCATCGGATACGGCCATTACGGCCAGTTCCTCAAGCAGTTCGAAGCGAGGCATGCGATGTCCCCCAATGAATACAAAAAAAGGATGTTCTAAAGTTTTGAAGGTGACTCCTTTAATTCCGATATAGTTTCGGCTATGGCAGCGCTTTTACAATAAAGACAGTTACATGAAAAGGCTTACAAAAGGCTTGGTGTGGCTAAAATTTGACGGAGGTGCTTTACATGGGGGGAAGGTTTAAACCGCTGTTTCGACTCGGCATACTCATGGCGATGACGTTCAGCGTGATCCTGTCGGGATGCGGCGGAGGCAAAGATAACAGTACGGACATCGCTGGCAGCGCAACCGGACAGACAGCGACCGATACCGGTAGCGGTAACAGCAGCGGCGACGGAAAAGTGGAGCCGTTTAACGTGAGCGTCTTCATCGGGGAAGCCGGACAGCAGCCCACTCCGGACAACAAGATTTACAAGAAAATCAAAGAAGAGACGGGAGCCACGTTTAATTTTGAATTTTTGGCAGGGGACATTAACCAGAAGCTGGGCGTAATGATCGCCGGCTCCGACTACCCGGATCTGATGACCGGGAACACAAAGCTGACAGCGGCAGGCGCTTATATTCCGCTGGAGGATTTGATCGAGAAGTACGCGCCGAACCTGAAAAAGCATTATGAAGCCTACTGGAACATGATGAAGGACCCGAACGACGGGCACATTTATATTTTGCCGAACTACGGAGTTTTTAACGGCAAGTTGAACAGCACCTGGTACTCTGGTCCGGCGTTCTGGGTTCAGAAGGACGTGCTGGCTGAAGCCGGGTATCCGAAAGTGAAAACGTTGGACGAATACTTCGACCTGATCGCCAAGTACAAGGAGAAGCATCCGACCGTCGACGGCAGCCCGACGATCGGCTTTGAAATTTTGAACTACGACTGGAGAAACTGGGGACTCTTTAACGCGCCGCAGCATCTGATCGGTCATCCGAACGACGGCGGCGTGGTCGTGAACAACGGCGTAGCCGAAATTTTTGCAGATAAGGATTACGCCAAGCAGTATTACCAGAAGCTGAACCAAATGAACCAGACGGGACTGATCGATAAAGAGACGTTCGTACAGAACTATGACCAGTACCTGGCGAAACTGTCCAGCGGCGCGGTGCTCGGCATGTTCGACCAGCACTGGAACTTCCAGAACGCCGAGAACTCCCTGATCACCCAGAAAAAGTTTAACCGGACATATGTGGGCCTTCCGCTCGTGTATGACGAGAGCACGAAGGATTACTACCGCGACCGCGCGCCGCTTAACCTGAACAACGGCTTCGGCATCAGCGTGAACGCTAAGGATCCGGTGAAGATCATTAAGCTGCTGGACACCCTGATCACAGAGGACTGGCAGAAAACATTCACTTGGGGCATCGAGGGCGAGGATTATATCGTCAATGAACAGGGCCGATTCATGAGAACGCAGGAACAGCGCGATAAGCAGTCGGATGGAACATGGAAACTGGCAAATAAGGCCGATTCCCTTTTCGGATTCCTACCGAAAATGGAAGGAAGCTTCAGCGACGGCAACTCCACCGACGCCGCTGCACAGCCGGAAGAATACAAAGCCGGACTGAACGAATACGACAAAAAATTCCTGGAATCCTACGGCTTTGACAGCTACGTCGATTTCTTCAGCGAGCCGCCGGAGAATCCGATCTATTACCCGGCTTGGTCGATCGATTTGGTCGAAGGATCGGAAGCCAAAGTAGCGAACACGAAGCTGAACGATCTGTCCACCAAGTATTTGCCGAAAGCGATTTTGGCGAACCCGTCCGATTTCGATTCGGTATGGAACGAGTATACTTCGCAGATTCACAAGGTTGATGTCAAGGCGTACGAAGGCAAGATCAACGAGCAAATCAAGTGGAGAATCGATAATTGGAGCAAATAAGGGTTCACAGAAAGTGGGAGGCGCGAAAGAGCGCCTTCCGCTTTATAGAAACCCGCTCCGGAAATTGAATATGGTGAGGAGAGCAAACGTATGGCTGTGACTGTTACCAAAAAGAAAGCTGTCCGGAAACCAGAGAAGAAGCGGACGCTGACCTGGGCTGTGCTGAAGAGCCAGCAGCAGTTGATCTGGATGTCCGTGCCTTTGACGCTGTATATTATTCTGTTTGCCTACGTTCCGATCTGGGGCTGGACGATGGCGTTCCAGAACTACAAGCCGGCGCGTTCCTTCAGCCAGCAGGACTGGGTCGGGTTCAAGCAGTTTAAATTTTTGTTTACCGACGATGATTTCATGCGGGTACTGCGCAATACGATCGGCATGAGCTTTATTAATCTGGTGCTTGGCTTTGTGACGGCGATCGTGCTCGCATTGCTGCTGAATGAAATCCGCAAGGTCGTTTGGAAAAGGACCGTACAGACGATTTCCTATCTGCCGCACTTTTTGTCATGGGTCATCGTGACCGGGATTGTGGCTACCTCATTGGCTTTTGACGGCATTATCAACGATGTGCTGATGAAGCTGCATCTGATCAAGGAACCGATTTTATGGCTTAGCGAAGGAAAGTATTTTTGGGGCATCGTTGGTGCCTCCCATGTGTGGAAAGAAGTCGGTTGGAATACGATCATCTATCTGGCCGCCATGGCGTCGATCGATCCCGCGCTGTATGAAGCGGCGGAGATGGACGGAGCCAGCCGCTACCGCAAGATGTTTCATGTGACCCTGCCGGGGATCAAGTCCACGATTGTCATTTTGCTGATTATGTCCATCGGCCATATTTTGGACGCGGGCTTTGAGGTTCAGTACCTGCTCGGCAACGGGCTTGTCGTGGACTGGGCCGAAACGATCGATATTTTTGTCCTGAAATACGGGATCGCTCAAGGAAACTATTCGCTTGCCACCGCCGGCGGGATCTTTAAAACGGTCGTGAGCGTCGCACTGCTTCTGGTGGCGAACTGGACCGCGAAGCGGCTTGGGGAAGAGAGGCTGTTATGAGTATGGAAAATCATCAACTCAGCCCGCGGCAAGCGGCTGGTGTTACGATAAGCAAAGGCATGCGCTCGAGCCGGATCGAACCGGTGTTGTTCAATACGTTTAATGCCATATTTATGATTATTCTTGTCATTGTTACGATGTATCCGTTTTTGAACACGATCGTGGTTTCGTTTAATGCGGGCAACGATACGATCCGCGGCGGCATTTATTTATGGCCGAGACAGTGGACGCTGCAAAACTATAAGGCGGTATTTGCGTCGGGTACGATTTATGACGCGTTTTGGATCTCCGTGGCACGGACCGTGCTGTCCACGGTGCTGAACATCTTTCTGACGACGATGCTGTCGTATACGCTGAGCCGGAAGGAGTACGTATTCCGCAAGCCGATCACCGTCATTTTCGTACTGACGATGTACTTCAGCGCCGGTCTGATCCCCGGGTACTTCCTGATCAAGGACCTGCACCTGCTGAACAGCTTCTGGGTGTACATTTTCCCGTCCATGATCAGCGCGTTCAACATGATCGTCATCCGTACCTATATCGGAACGATTCCGGACAGCCTGGTCGAATCGGCCAAAATCGACGGCGCCGGGGATTTCAAAATCTTCATGCGCATCATTTTTCCGCTGTGTACGCCAGTGCTCGCCACCATCGCGCTGTTCGTGGCCGTCGGCGCGTGGAACTCCTGGTTTGACGCATTTCTCTACACGTCCTCGAAGCAGGAACTTAGTACGCTGCAGTATGAGCTGATGAAGCTGCTGTCGTCGAGTATGAACTCCAACAACAATCCGAACGTGGCGGCCGGTGTCGGCATGACGCAGGAATCGGCGGTATCGATGGTGACGCCGCTCTCGATCCGGGCCGCGGTAACGATTGTGGCTTCGGTCCCGATTCTGGTGGTTTATCCGTTCCTGCAAAAGTATTTTGTGGTCGGGCTGAACGTCGGAAGCGTGAAAGAGTAAGAGATTTGAAATGGGGAGCGGACGTTGGTTGCCCGAAACCCAAGAGAACCCCATAGCGGTCCTTTGATGGCCTTCGAAGCGGTCTTCGCGATGGTCACTGAACTTCACCAAAGTCAAAGTTAACGCCCATATGCAGGAGGGAGTCTGTCATGAATTCAACGGGAACGCGTACGGAGCAGGCGCTGAAGGATCTCCTCGCGCAGCATTTCCGGATCGGGGCGGCGGTCAATCCCCGGACGATCCGGTCCCAGGAGCAGCTGCTGGCACACCATTTTAACAGCATTACTGCGGAAAACGAAATGAAGTTTGTCAGCGTGCACCCGGAGGAAGGCGTGTATACGTTTGAGAACGCCGATCTGCTGGCTGATTTCGCCGGAAAGCACCAGATGGCTATGCGCGGGCATACGCTCGTCTGGCACAATCAGACCCCGGACTGGCTGTTCGAGGACAGTCAGGGACAGCCGGCAAGCAAGGCCTTATTGCTTGGGCGGCTTCGCTCGCATATCGATTCGGTAGTGGGGCGGTACAAGGGCCGCCTCTATGCCTGGGACGTGGTCAACGAGGTCATTGCCGACGAAGGGGAGGCGCTGCTGCGCCCGTCGAAGTGGCTGGACATCGCCGGGCCGGAGTTTATCGCCAGGGCGTTCGAATACGCCCATGATGCCGATCCGGACGCCCTGCTCTTTTACAATGACTACAACGAGTCACATCCTGCCAAGCGGGATAAAATTTACACGCTGGTGAAGTCCTTGCTGGAGCAAGGCGTGCCGATCCACGGCATCGGCCTGCAGGCGCATTGGAACCTCTTCGATCCGTCCCTGGATGATATCCGCACCGCGATCGAGAAGTATGCTTCGCTCGGCCTGCAGTTGCAGCTCACCGAGCTGGACGTGTCGGTTTTCCGCTTCGACGACAGGCGAACCGATCTGGCTTCACCGGAGCCGGGCATGCTCGAGCGTCAGGCGGAGCTGTACGAAGCGGTGTTCCGCCTGCTGAAGGAGTACCGCGACGTCATCAGCGGGGTGACGTTCTGGGGTGCGGCCGACGACTACACGTGGCTGGACGATTTTCCGGTGCGCGGCCGCAAAAACTGGCCGATGCTGTTCGACGCGCAGCACCAGCCGAAGCCGGCGTACGACCGGATCGCCGGGCTGTTTGCGGAATAGCTGGATCGCAGAACGAGTGAAGTAAGTTACCTTACTTTGAAGGGATAAAAGCTCGCAATTTCTTGCAGTCATCAGTTGATACTAATTACAGCAACGTCGTAACTGTTGCCACCATTCTTCACTAATAATTCTGCCTTTTCCGCACTACATATTGCTAGCATTAACACAGCTACCTCGATTAATAAGGCAGTTGGAGTAAAATTCCGCCACACGACATGCTGTACCGTCATATAACTCTACTGCCGTTATGTAGCTGTTACCAAGTAACTGCTGCATCAAAGCAAAAGAGCATCTTCCTATCCAAGGAAGGTGCTCTTTCGCTTTATCATGGAGCATCTACAAGCTCTAGGTCAAAACCAAATCTTACTTACTAACCGTTCCCGCCACCGACACCGTCTGCCGTCTGCGCTCCTGCATATAGACGGCCAGCACGATCAGGAAGGCGAGCCCGACAAGCAGGGCGCCGATCCAAGGCAAGGAGGTGAGGCCCATCTCGTCGATGACCCATCCGCCGAAGAAGGCGCCGAACGCGTTGCCGAGGTTGCCGGCCGAGTGGTTGGAGGTTGAGGCAAGCGCGGGCGCTTCCTGCGCCAGGTTCATGATTTTTACCTGAATGCCCGGCATGACCGCAAACGAAGCAGCCCCCCACAGGAAAATGGTGACGACTGCTCCAACAGGGCTTTTGACGGTAAAGGTGAAAATCGTCAGCAGCACGCAGATGGAGAGGAAGATGCCCAGGAGCGCCGGCATCAGCTTCCAATCGGCGAGCTTGCCGCCCACCATGTTGCCGACCGTGACCCCGATGCCGAACAGGACGAGAATCCAGGTGACGCTGCTTTCATGGAATCCGGTCACCTGCTCGAGCAAAGGCGCGATGTAGGTGAAGACGGCGAACAAGCTGGAGTTGCCGACGGCGCAGGCCAAGAGGATGATCAGCAGCTTGGGCTGGGCTACCGCCCTGAACTGCTTGCCCAGGCTGGCCGACTCATCGCGGCGGATCCGCGGAATGAACAGGACGATGCCGATCAGGGCCACGATCCCCATTATCATGATGGCGCCGAAGGAGGCGCGCCAGCCCAGGTGCTGGCCGACAAAGGTGCCCACCGGTACGCCGATAATGTTGGCGATCGTCAGGCCCGCCATCATGATGGACACGGCACCAGCCCGCTTATGCGGCTTGACGAGGCCTGAAGCGATGACGGCGCCCACGCCAAAGAAGGTACCGTGGCACAGCGCCGTAATCAGGCGGGCCGCCATCAGCACCGTATAGTTCGGTGCAATGACGGCAATGCCGTTGCCGAGAATGAACAGCGCCATCAGCAGGCAGAGCAGCAGCTTCTGCGGAAGCCGGTGGGTCAGAATGGTCAGGATCGGGGCGCCGACCGCCACACCCAGCGCGTAGCTGGTGATCAGCTGCCCGGCTGTGGAAATGCTGACGTTCAGATCCTCGGCTACGTTTGGCAGAATGCCCATGATCACGAATTCGGTCATGCCGATCGCAAAGGCGCCCACCGTCAGCGACAGAAGGGAGACAGGGAAGGGTTCCTTGCCCATTGCCGATGTGCTCGGATGCAAATCTGGTGTAGTAGAAGAATTCATGCTGCAGCTTCAACCTTTCTGGAACCAGACGGTCTCCGTCCGGGTGATATTCTTCCTCCATAGTAACAGGAAAACAAGAAACTTTCAGAAAAAATTTCACGAATGCGGGTCTAATAGGAGGCTGAGATAGGGCAGTAACGGCCGAATCTTTGAAAATAAAATATGACAACAAGTGTTATGGTAAGCGGTTTAATTGGTATTTTTATTGAAAACGGAGTTCTGAAAATTTGCATTTCATTCAACTGAACTTCCTCAAAAACGGAAATTCAGACGAATTTCGACAAAAACATGACATATATATTGACACGAAATCTCAATTCTATTAAAGTTCAATTAATAACATCACTGGAGAAATTATAAGACCAAAGTCGGACACCGATTCGGGTGATTATCCCTAAATGCCGAGTTTGAATCCACTATATTCCACTTTTCTACCAAGATTTTCTCCATAGGTGAAATTAATTAAAATGGAGGACCGTCTCCGATGCAGAAGCACGATCAGGATTATATCCGGAGGAAAAACAGAAGTACGGTGTTTGAGCTGATCCGCAAGCGCTCGCCACTGTCCCGTGCCGAAATCGCCAGACTGACAGGAATGAGTCCCACGACAGTCAGCCGGATCGTTTCTGAGCTGTATCAGCAGGATTTTATGCATGAAATCGAGCAGACGACGACAGGCGTCGGGCGGAAAGCCGTGATGCTGCATGTGAATCCTGGCTCGGTGCTCTCCGTCGGTGTTGAAATCGACCGCAACGGCATCCGGATCGGCATTGTGGATCTGGATGGCAAGGTGGTCCACAACACGCAGGTGATGCGTGATTCCCGTGAAACGCCGGAGGCAACGCTGCAGCGTATCGCCTTGGCCATGGAGGAGCTGATCGAGACGGAGGACATCGACCGCCGCAAGGTCGTCGGTATCGGCGTGGGAATGCCGGGCATCGTCGATTATGCCGGGGGCAGCGTAGTGCTGTCCGCGCAGCTCGGCTGGAAGCAGATCGACATCGCCGCGGAGCTCCGGCGGCTGACCGGATTTGAAGTGGCCGTGGATAACGAGCTGAAGGTCAGAGCCCTGGCTGAGCACCAATATGGCTCGGCGAGAGGATCGAGCCGCTCGGTGCTGATCGGCTTCGGCAGCGGGGTCGGCTCCTCCTTGATCATCGATGGGGAAATCTATCGAGGGGAGACGAACAGTGCCGGGGAAATCGGGCATACGGTGGTAGACCCGGGAGGTCTTCTATGCGAGTGCGGCAAGGTCGGCTGCCTGCAGACCTATATCGCCGAAGCGTCGCTTGTCGAGCAGGCCAACAAAATCAAACCGATCGGCTCGCTGGAGGAATTGTTCCAGGCGAAGAAGGACGGGGAGTTTTGGGCGGCGAGCATTTTGGACCGGGCCATGACATTCGTAGCGGTCACGGTCAGCAACATCGCCTGCGTATACAATCCGGATACAGTGATTCTGACCGGCAAGCTGGTGGAAAGCTTCCCTGAAGTCAGAAACTTCATTTCGGATAAATGCATGGATCAATTCGTGTGGGAGCCGCTGCGCGGAACCTTCCAGATCGTCTACTCAGCGCTGGAGAGCGACGGCGTAGTGATCGGATCGGGCATTCTGGCCCAAAACCTGTTCCTGGACATCGACAGACAGATGGAGCAGGCAGAACAAATTTAACGAAGCGGGTGTTGACGTATGAAATTGGAACCGTTGGTGGAGGAATACCGCGGCGGCGTGCTGGAGAACGTGCATCTCGGCGTGCTGTGCGGCGTATCGGATCAAGGAAAAGTCATCTATGAGGTGGGCGATGCGGAGCATATGACCTTCCTGCGTTCGGCGGCCAAGCCGTTCCAGGCGATTCCGGTCATGAAGCAGAACATCGCGGAAAAATACGGGCTGACGGATGCGGAAGCCGCCATGTTCGCCGCCTCTCACCGGGGCGAAACGTATCATATCGAAGCATTGGAATCCATTATGGCAAAAACCGGTCTCCAAGAAGAGCAGCTGCTGTGCTGCCCGACCTATCCGCTGAACGACGAGCCGAAGTTCGCCCTTATGCGGGAAGGCAAGCCGCCGCGCAAGCTGTATCATAACTGCTCCGGCAAGCACCTCGGCATTCTGGCCGCGGCGAGGGAGATGGGCTTGCCGACCGAGACATACTGGCAGTCGTCGCATCCGCTGCAGCAGGACATTCTCCACACTTTGGCGGACATGGCCGAATATCCGGTCGATCAGATCAAGGTGGGCGTTGATGGCTGCGGATTTCCGATCTTTGCGCTGCCGCTGAAATCGATCGCCACGGCATACCTGAAGCTGGCCTGCCCTGAGCTGATCCGAGATGCCGAGACGCGGGAAGCTGTGCAGCGCATGGTCCACTATATGCACGCGGCGCCGGACAGCATCGCGAGCCATCAATTCATCTGCTCGGAGCTGCTGCGGGACGACAACATCGTCGCCAAGGGAGGAGCCAAAGGCGTTTACTGTTTCTCTTTAATTCGGGAACGCGTCGCTTTTGCGTTGAAAGTAATCGACGGCTCGGAGACGCCATGGCCGATCGCCGTCGCTTCAATACTGGAGCAGATCGGCTACAGCAACAAGGCCACGATTGACCGTCTGTATACGGTGGTCCCGAAGGAAATCAAGAACGACAACCACCTTGTAGTCGGCGAGCGCAGAGCCGCATTTAGCCTGGCAGGTAAGTGAACGCAAGCTTCAATAAGTAATGCTCTCTTTTTTAAAAAACTTCTTCATAACTACGAACCGAGTACTTCGACAGTAACGAAAAGAGGAAGCAGGAGAGACCAAGCACCTGATTGCAATTGACACGCAGTACCGGAAGTTCTTCGAGCATGAATGAGCACAAGAGATTCGGATTCACCCGCGGCTTTCTTCGGAAACGGCGGTGCAATCATACATTCACAAAGGGGACATAAAGGAGTGGGACATGCAATGAAAAGGAAAAAGGTAAGCTTGCTGGCGACGCTGCTCGTCGTATCGGCCATTTTCACAGGATGCTCGTTCAGCGGCGGCGACAGTAAAGGCGCGAGCTCGGGTACGACAGGAGATGCGGGCAGCAGCACGCAAACGGCGTCCAAAGAGCTGAGATTGTCCGTAGAAAGCGAAATTAAAGACCTGAATCAATGGGCGGCATCCGATGACGTATCGTTTACGGTGCTGAACAATATTGGAGAAGGGCTGTATCGCCTCGATCCGAAGAACGAGCCGCAGCCGGCTATGGCGGAAAGCTCGGAGCTGTCCGAAGACAAGCTGACGTATACGTTCAAACTGCGCGCTGACGCCAAATGGAGCGACGGATCGCCGGTAACGGCCGCCGACTTCAAGTTCGCCTGGCTGCGTGAAATGGATCCGAAAACCGGAACCAACGGTTACTCCTTCATCATGACGGACTACATCGTGGGTGCATCCGAGTATGCAGAGGGTGGTTCGGCGGACAAAGTCGGCATCGAAGCCAAGGATGACAAGACGCTGGTCGTTCATTTGAAGCAGCCGACGCCTTACTTCCTGAGACTGACTTCGCTGGCTCCGTACTTCCCGATGAAAGAGGAATTCGTGAAGTCCCAAGGCGAAAGCTATGCGCTGAGCCCGCAAAACATGCTGTTCAACGGTCCTTACACGCTGACTTCGGTCGATGCGGCCAGCGGTGCGGTGCTCGAGAAGAATGCCGGCTACTGGGACGCTGCCAACGTTAAGGTGGACAAAGTGGACCTGAAAGTCATCAAGGAAAAGAGCACGGCGCTGAACGCCTACAAAGCCGGACAGCTTGACCGCGTGCTTCTGCAATCTTCCGATGTCAATGCATCCAAGTCCGACCCTGGATTCGGAACAGGCATCAACTTCAGAACGACGTACCTGCAGTTCAACCTGAAGGCGGACGGCGTCAGCAACATCAACATCCGCAAAGCGCTGGAATACAGCTTCGACTCCAAGCTGCTGGCGGACCAGGTGCTGAACAACGGTTCCAAAGCCGCTACAGGACTGATTCCGGACCAAATGAGCGCAACAGGAGGCAAAAGCTTCCGCGAAATGCAGGGCGACCTGATCACGCCGGATGCGGCAAAAGCCAAATCCTATTGGGAGCAAGGGGTCAAAGAGCTGGGTAATGCGCCTAAAATTACGATGCTCGTAGCGGACACCTCCGAAACGAAGGACGTCGCTACCTTTATGCAGAGCGAGTTCAAGAAAAACCTCGGCATCGACGTGGCCATCGACACCAAAACGGCCAAGGCTCGCGGACAGCTGATGGACAACAGCCAATATCAGATGGCGATTACCGCATGGGGCGCCGATTATGATGATGCCATGACGTATCTGGATCTGTGGGCAAACCACACACCGTACCGCGGTAATTATGAAAATCCGAAATACGACACGCTGATCACTGACGCCAAGAAAGAAACCGACGAAGCAAGACGGATCGACATGCTGCTGACCGCCGAGAAAATTTTGACGGCGGAAGACGTCGTCGTTGTTCCGATCTACTTTGGCGGATACTCCTACCTGCTGAGCGATAAAGTCGAAGGACTGGACTACCATCCATACGGCAACCCGGTTGACTTTAAATATGCAAGCATCAAGTAATGCCGCATCACATGGGCATGTAACAGGAGAGGAGAGAAGCTTGGCTTCTCTCTTTCTCTTTCCTGGATCAAGCTCCGGGACGAAATGAAAAATTTTGAAGGCCCCGCGTATTGGGAGGTGCAACATTGAAACGGTATATCGGCATCCGGATCGTATACTTATTTACGACCTTGTTTATTATTACGACCGCCACCTTTTTCCTGATGAAAGCACTGCCCGGCACTCCGTTCGATGAAGAGAAGCTTCAACAGCTGCCGCAGGAACAAAGACAGATGATTTATGCCAGCTACGGCCTGGACAAGCCGGTTGGCGTGCAGTACGTGAACTATTTAAAAAATATTGTCAAAGGCGATTTGGGAACGTCGTTTTTTTACACCGGACAACCTGTGAAGGACATTATCATGAACCGGATCGGACCTTCGGCCTTGATCGGTCTGCAAGCGGTTCTGCTGGGGCTGGCCATCGGCATGATCCTGGGGATCGTCGCCGCTTACCGGCATAACTCCGGCTGGGACTACGTCACCATGATTATCGCCGTTCTCGGCGTATCGGTGCCCAATTTCGTGCTTGCGGCGCTGCTGCAGTATTTTGTTGGGCTCAAATGGGGACTCCTACCGGTTGCGTTCTGGGAGAGCTATCCCAGCTCCATCCTGCCGTCCATTGCGCTTTGCGTCGGCGTTATCGCCCTGATCGCCCGGTTCGTGCGGACGGAAATGCTGGAGGTGCTTGAGCAGGATTACGTCACGACGGCCAAAGCCAAGGGGCTCGGGTTCGTGCGCATCATGTTCCAGCATGTGATCCGCAACTCGCTCATTTCGGTCATCACGATTCTCGGTCCGATCGTTGTCAATTTACTGACAGGTTCGCTCGTCATTGAGAATATTTTTGGGATTCCGGGGATCGGGAGCCTGTTCGTCGATTCGATCAA
The DNA here is from genome assembly GCF_002257645.1 of Paenibacillus sp. XY044. Taxonomy (GTDB): domain Bacteria; phylum Bacillota; class Bacilli; order Paenibacillales; family Paenibacillaceae; genus Paenibacillus_AQ. The sequence continues at coordinate 587,215 of NZ_NQMO01000002.1, forward strand.
AATGAACGATTATTCCACGATTATGGGGATCACGATTTTTTACAGCGCCTTCTACGTGCTGGTTATGCTGATCGTTGATCTGCTGTACGGTCTGGTGGATCCGCGGATCCGTCTGGCATCGGGAAAGGAGTGAGGACATGACGCAAATGGATAACGGGGATGCACTGTTCAAGCCGGCCGCCGTAAGGCCGGACGAACGGGAGAAGATCGCAGGCAAATCATTGACGGCTTTTCAGGACAGCTGGAGGCGGCTGCGTCAAAATAAAGCGGCCATCGTCAGCTTGATCATCCTGATCATCATGCTGCTGCTGGCGATTGTCGGTCCGTGGATCGGACATCACGACTACTACACCACGGATTATAATGCCGTCTATCAGAAACCGAACGCTGATCATTGGTTCGGCACCGATAAATTCGGCCGGGACCAGTGGGCCCGTGTATGGCAGGGAACGCGCGTTTCGCTCCTGATCGCCGTGCTCGCCGCTGCGCTCGACCTCGTCATCGGGGTTGCGTATGGCGCGATCTCTGCGCTGTTCGGCGGAAGAGTCGATAACGTGATGCAGCGGATCGTCGAAATTTTGACCGGGATTCCGAGTCTGATCATTATCATCCTGCTGATGATGGTGATGAAGCCGGGGATCGTGACCATCATGGTGGCGATGTCCATTACGGGCTGGGTCAATATGGCCCGGCTGGTCCGAGCTCACATCATGAAGCTGAAATCGCAGGAATTCGTCCTGGCAGCCCGTACGCTGGGCACGTCCACCGGGCGTATTATTACGAAGCATTTGATTCCGAACACGATCGGCATTATCGTCATCAACACGATGTTTACGATTCCGTCGGCGATCTTTACCGAAGCGTTCCTGAGCTTTATCGGCCTTGGACTTCAGTCGCCGATGTCTTCGCTCGGGGTGCTGATCAACGATGGCTTTGCATCCTTGAATACGCAGGCATATCTGCTGCTGTACCCTTCCATTGTCATCGTCCTCATTATGGTAACGTTCAACATTCTGGGTGACGGGCTGCGGGATGCGCTGGATCCGAGAATGCGGAAATAGGGGGAAGAGAGAATGGACAATTTGCTCGAAGTGCAGGATTTGCAGGTCAGCTTTTTCACATATGCGGGCGAAGTGCAGGCCGTGCGCGGCGTCGGCTTTTCCCTGGGCCGCGGCGAGACGCTGGCGATCGTGGGGGAATCCGGCTCCGGCAAATCGGTTACTTCCAAAAGCATCATGAGGCTGCTGGCGAAGTCCGCGAAAATTAAACACGGCTCGATCCGCTTTGAAGGCAAGGATATCGCGTCGCTGCCGGAAAAGCAGATGCAGGATATCCGGGGGCGGGAAATCTCGATGATCTTTCAGGACCCGATGACGTCGCTGAACCCGACGATGACGATCGGCAAGCAGATCACCGAGGTACTGAAGAAGCACCGCAAGCTCGGCGGCGCGGAAGCCAACCGGCGGGCAGTGGAGCTTCTGGATCAGGTTGGCATCCCGAATCCGGACAAGCGGCTGAAGCAGTACCCGCACCAGCTGTCCGGAGGCATGCGCCAGCGCGTAGTCATCGCGATTGCACTGGCGTGCAACCCGAAGGTGCTGATCGCCGACGAGCCGACGACCGCGCTCGACGTGACGATCCAGGCGCAAATTTTGGAGCTGATGAAGCAGCTCCAGCAGGACCTGGACACGTCCATCGTGCTGATCACGCACGATTTGGGCGTAGTCGCGAACATGGCGTCCCGCGTGGCGGTCATGTACGCCGGCAAAATCGTGGAAACCGGTACGGTGGATGAAATCTTTTACGAAGGCAAGCATCCGTACACCTGGGGGCTGCTTGCTTCCATGCCGAAGCTGCACGAGAAATCGGAAGAGCTGATGGCCATTCCCGGCACGCCGCCGGACCTCAGCGATCCGCCCAAGGGATGTCCGTTTGCGGCTCGCTGTCCGTACGCGATGGAAATTTGCCATGAATATATGCCAGAATATACAGAGCACTCAGAGACGCACCGCGCGGCCTGCTGGCTGCAGGACAGCCGTGCGCCGAAAGTGCAGAGTCCGCTTGCGGGAGGTGATCGGCCATGAAGCACGAGAAGGGGACAAAACCGCTAGTCGAGGTCAAGCATTTGAAGAAGCATTTTGACGTGGGCCGCGGACAGATTCTAAAAGCGGTGGACGACGTCTCGTTCGACATTTATCCGGGGGAGACCTTCGGTCTTGTCGGCGAGTCCGGCTGCGGAAAGTCGACGCTGGGCCGCACGCTGATCCGTCTATATGATGCGACAGAAGGGACGGTCAGCTTTGACGGCGAGGAAGTGCACGGCCGCAAGTCCAATGCCGAGCGGAAGAAACTGAGCCGGAGCATCCAGATGATCTTCCAGGATCCCTACGCGTCGCTGAACCAGCGGATGACGGTGACGGACATCATCGCCGAGGGCATTGACGCCCACGGCATCGCCAAGAACCGCAAGGAGCGCCAGCAGATGGTCTACGACCTGCTGGAAACGGTCGGACTCAACCGGAGCCACGCCGAGCGGTTCCCGCATGAATTCTCCGGCGGCCAGCGCCAGCGGATCGGCATCGCCCGGGCGCTTGCGGTTCATCCGCGGTTCGTGATCGCCGATGAGCCGATTTCGGCGCTGGACGTTTCCATCCAGGCACAGGTCGTGAACCTGATGAAGAAGCTGCAGCAGGAGCTGGGATTGACGTATTTGTTCATCGCCCATGACCTGTCGATGGTGAAGCATATCAGCGACCGCATCGGGGTGATGTACCTCGGAGGCATGGTGGAGCTTACGAGCAGCGACGAGTTGTTCGAGAATCCGCTGCATCCATACACCAAAACGCTGCTTTCGGCGATCCCGATTCCCGATCCGAAGCTGGAGCGCGGCCGGGAGCGCCTGGTGCTGCAGGGTGACCTGCCAAGCCCGATCAATCCGCCGAGCGGATGCCGTTTCCGGACGCGCTGCCCGTTTGCCACGGAGCTGTGCGCTGCGGAAACGCCGGTATGGCAGGAAGCGGAAAAAGGACACTGGGTGGCCTGCCATCTGTATAATCCAAGCAAAAATATGACTTTAAATAAGGAGGGAGCCGGCGCATGAGCTGGTATGAAATGGCCGAAGAGCGGGAAGAGGCCTTGATTGAGGATCTGTCCGGACTTCTGAGAATCGACAGCGTCTATGATCCGGACACCAGCGGCCCCGGGCAGCCGATGGGTCAAGGTGTCGCGGAGGCGCTGCAATATATGCTGGACCTGTGCGCGGCCGAAGGCTTCCGGGTCCGGAACCTGGACGGATATGCAGGTTATGCCGAATACGGTCCCGAATCGGCCGAGCATTATGTGGCCGTTCTGAGCCATCTGGACGTCGTTCCGGCATCCGGGAAATGGACGACCCCTCCGTTCGAGCCGTCTGTCCGGGGCGGCAAAATTTTTGCGCGCGGCGCCGAGGACGACAAAGGTCCGGCAATGGCGGCGTTTTACGGACTCAAAATCGTCAAAGACATGGGGCTTCCGCTAAAGCACCGGATCCGTCTCATTTTTGGAACGGACGAAGAGCGGACAGGGAAGTGCATGCAGAAATATAATGAGCTGGAGCCTGCACCGATTTGCGGATTTACGCCGGATGCCGATTTTCCGATCGTTCGGGCCGAGAAGGGGCAGGTCAATACGAGGCTGCTCTTTAAGCCGATTGAGGACAGCGATTCGTCCGGGTTCGAGTACCGGTTGCGTTTGTTTGCTGCCGGCGAGGTGGCCAACAGCGTACCTGAGGGCGCGCGCGCCGAGGTAGCGGGAGACGCAGGCAGCCTGAATGCGATGCAGAAAGCCTATGAGGATTACTGCGCGTCGGAAGGACTGAAGGGAAGCTTGGAGATCGATGCTGACGGGCAGGCGGCAAGCCTGTCGCTGACCGGTAAGACGGCACATGGCATGGAGCCGCAGCTCGGCATTAACGCGGGTCTTAAGCTGATCCATTTTCTGAAGGAGTTTTCCTTCCCTTCCGGTGCGGAGCATTATCTCCATACGGTCGATACGCTGATGTACGGCGATATCCACGGGCGCGCCTTCGGCATTGCGATGGAAGATAAAATCACCGGACCATTGACGGTCAACGCGGGTTTGCTGCAGTACGATCCGGAAGGCGAATCCTATTTCCACATCAACCTGAGATATCCGGTTTGCGGTAACCATGCGGATATTTTGGAGAACATCGGGGTCCGGGCTTCGGCTTGCGGCCTTGAGATCGAACCGCCGAGCCTGAAACATCCGCACTGCGTGCCAGATGATCATCCGATGATCGAAGCGCTGCAGCGGGTCTATGAGGCGGAGACCGGACAGCCGGCCGAGCTGCTGTCAACCGGCGGCGGAACCTATGCGGCGTATATCGCAAACGGCGTCGCTTTCGGCCCGGTATTTCCGGGCATGGCCAATTCGGCACATCAACGGAACGAACATATCGACATCGATGCACTGATTCGCTCGACGGCCATCTACGCCCGGGCGATGCATGAGCTGGCCAATCTGAACCTATAATCTGCGGCTTAACCAAAATTCTTGTAAAGGAATGTACAGCGGATGGAATTGATATCAGGAACAGGGCAACCGGCGGATGTAACGATCTATCCGGTGTTTGAGGACAGCGAAGGCGAAGCCTCCGGGCTCACCCTTCGCGAAGGGATGGGCAGCCGCGGTGCTGTCCATTGGTTTTACGGCCGCCATGGGGAGCAGGATATCCTCGTCGTCGGTCTGGGCAGCCGGGACAAATTCGGTATGGAGGCGCTGCGGGAAGCCGCCGGCGGGGCTGGCCGAGAAATCCGCAAGGCGTCCTTAAGAACCGCGTCGATCGACGGTACGGCCCTCCGTGAGGCTTTTGGAGAAGGCGAATGGCCTGAGCAGGCGGCCGTAGCCTGGGTCGAAGGATGGCATCTTGGCACGTATGTGTTCGATAAATATACATCGCGCCACAAGAAGGCGCAGGTGGATTGGATTCGGATCGAGTCCGCCGCCGAGCGAAGCTATGCGGAGGCGGCCTGGCTTGGACGCGCTCGGGCCGAAGCGGTCGCCTTGGCCCGGGACCTGTGCAACGAGGCACCGAATGATCTTCATCCGGTCAGCTTCGTGCAGCGGATCAAGACGGTCTTCGCCGGCAGGAACGTGAAGCTTCACATATACCAGGGCGAGGAGCTGAAGCAGCGGCAGATGAACGGCCTGCTGGCCGTCGGAAGCGGGAGCAAGCATCCACCGGCCATGGTGGAAATCGAATATCTGGGCGATTCAAACGCCCCGCATCTGGCGCTGATCGGCAAGGGGATCACGTTTGACATGGGCGGCATGAACCTGAAGGTTGCCCGGGATCTGAGCGACGCCCGCTTCGATATGGGCGGAGCCGCGGCTGTTATCGGCGCGATGGACCTGCTCACCCGGCTGGAAGTAAAGGCGAGAATCACGGCGCTGATTCCGATCGCAGAAAACGTGCCGGATGCGGACGCCATCCTGCCGTCGCATGTGATCCGCTATCCGAACGGATTGTCCGTGCAGGTGGTTAATACGGATGCCGAAGGCCGGCTGATCCTGGCCGACGCCATCCTGCATGCCACCCGGAGCGGGGCCGAGCGGATCATCGACATCGCGACGCTGACCGGTGCGGTCGGACACGCGCTGGGACTGCGGGTGGCCGGCATATGGGGCGACGCCGGGTTTGCCGAGCAGCTGATGCGGATCGGCAGCAAGAACGGTGACCCGATTTGGCGCCTACCGCTCGTCGATGAGGATGAAGAGCTCTTGAGCAGCCCGTACGCCGACTTGGCCAACCTGGCCTCAAGCCCCTACGGGGGAGCCAATATGGCGGCCCTGTTCCTGCGGCGGTTTGTGCCCTCTAAGGCGCGCTGGTGCCATATCGACATGGCCAATACGTCCCAAGTCCCCGCGGACCGGGGGTATAAAGCTGCAGGGGCTACCGGTTACGGAGTCCGGCTGCTGGCCGATTTCGTGACGGAACAGGCCAATTCTGGAAATGGAGGCACTGCGGAGTGAAGCTGGAAGTAATCGCAACCAATTTGTACGACGCGCTCGTCGCCGAGAATGCGGGAGCGGACCGCCTGGAGCTGGTGACGGGCATTATAGAAGGCGGATTGACGCCGGGTCCGGGAATGATCCGCAAGGTCGTCGGCTTGATGGGCATCCCGGTCCATGTCATGGTCCGGCCGCACAGCCAGTCGTTCGTCTACGACCAATACGACCTGCTGACGATGCGCGAGGATATTGCCTTTATCAAAGAGTGCGGAGCGGCGGGGATCGTGCTTGGAACGCTTAAGCCGGACCGCACGATCGATACCGAAGCGCTGGAGATGCTGCTGAAGGAGGCTGACGGCCTGAACGTCACGTTCCACCGGGCATTCGACGAGATCGACGATCAGATCGGCGCGCTCCGGACGTTGTCGGCATATCCGCAGATTAACCGGATTCTGACTTCCGGAGGGCCGCGGCCAGCGCCGGAGTCGACGGACCGCATCAAAGCGCTGGTCGAGGCATCGGCCGGAACCGGTATCCGTATCTTGGCTGGATACGGTTTGACGGTGCCGGGGCTTTCGGAGTTCGCCCAGAAGACGGGCGTGCCGGAGGTGCATTTCGGTTCGGCGCTGAGAGCGGAAGGGAATTACCTGCTGCCTCTTGATTCCGAACGGGTGAAGACGGCGGCGCAGACGGTGAAATCCATCGCAATGTCAGCAGGGTAACAACAAAATACTCGATTACTGTGGTGAAATCATTGGACAAACAACCTAAGATGATCGTCGGGGTTGATCTCGGCGGAACGAAAATCGCAACAGGGCTTTTGGACGCCAGCGGACGGATGCTGGCCCGAAGCCAGAAGGCGACCGCAGGGCTGAAAAGCTCGGATGAGGTCATTCAGGCGATCGTAGATACGATAACGGAAGTGAGTGGAGAACACGAAATCGCCGGTGTCGGCCTAGCCTCTCCGGGGGCGGTCGACACCCGCCGGGGGATCATCCGCAACGGGGTGAACCTGCCCGGATGGAACGGCATTTCGCTGCAGGCGGAGCTGGAGAAGCGGCTGCAGGTGCCGGCCAAGCTGATCAATGACGCGAACGCGGCGGCATGGGGAGAATACGTGTACGGAGCAGGCCGCGGAGCGCAAAGCATGGTGTATGTCACGCTGAGCACCGGTATCGGCTCGGGGCTGGTTCTTGACGGAAGGCTGTACCTGGGAACCAGCTCCTTCGCCGGCGAACTTGGCCATACGGTGGTCGACCCGAACGGGGCGCTGTGCGGCTGCGGACAACGGGGCTGCTGGGAGACTTATGCCTCCGGGACGGCCATTGCCCGCCAGGCGTCCGAGGCGGCAGCCGCGGCGCCGGAAGGCATGACGCAGATGACCGCGCTGGCCGAGGCGGAAGGCGTGCCGCTGGGCGCCAAGCATGTGTTTCAAGCTGCGGCTATGAACGACAAGCTGGCCCAAGAGACGCTGGAGCAGGTCATTCATTACACGGGCCTGGGGCTGATGAACATCATTCACAGCTTCAATCCGGATTGCATCGTCATTGGCGGCGGCGTCAGCCGCGCCGGGGATGCTTTCTTCGGGCCGTTGCGCGAGAAAACCGGGGAGCTGGTCATGGAGCCTTACAAGGGCTCCTACGCCATTAAGCCTGCGGAGCTCAAGGACGATGTGGGCATTATCGGAGCGGCAGCTCTGTTCGTGGAATAAACGGCTGAATAATGAAACGCAATCTTGGTAATCATGCGTATATTTTAGATCAGGCAAAATTGATATGAGCTAAAAAGGGCAAATCCATAGCATCTCTATGGATTTGCCCTTTTTTGGGTTCAGTTGTTGAGTTCGAAAATGCTGCTTTGATCCTATTTGGGGGCGCTGATTTGCAATTTTTCATCAAATTAATGATTGAATATTTCAATGTATTGCAATATAATGCCAATAGAAACAACCGCTATACTATCAATATTATGAGATCGGGGTGGATATTCATTGGCACAGACACAAGGCGTACTGACGTATCCAGAGATCGGCGGACAATCCGAAGCGCTTGCGGCTGCCTGGAAGCAGCTCGAGGCGCAGCAGGAATGGATCTCCCAATTTATCGGCAATCCTTCGTTCGATGAAGTTATTTTTATCGGGTCAGGAACTTCCTATTATTTGGCGCAGACCGCCGCGTCCACGTTCCGCAAATGGACGGGACGAAGCGGTGCAGCCTATCCGTCCTCGGAAATCTTTTTGTTCCGGGAGCAGGCGGTACCCCCAGGAAAACGTGTACTGCTCGTTGGGATCTCCCGTTCGGGAGAATCGACCGAAGTCATTCTCGCGCTCGAATCGGTAAAAGATTTGCAGGATTGGACGATCTGCAGCATTACCTGCGATGAGGAGAGCACGATGGCGAAGCTCGCTCCATACTTGTTGTCGCCGCTCGGCAAGGAGAAAAGCACCGTCATGACGAAGTCTTTTAGCAGTATGACCTTTATGCTTCAAGCGTCGATGGCGCGTGCCGCCGGCCGGACCGAGCAGCTGAAGGAACTTCAGGAAGCCGCGGAGCTCAGCGCTGGCGTGGTGGCCAAGGCGGACGAAACCGCCAAGGAGCTGATTTCCGGTCATCCGGAGCTAAATAAATTTATATACTTAGGCATGGGAGCCTATTATGGACTTGCCCAGGAAGCCTGCCTGAAGATCAAGGAAATGTCCTGCGTATGGACGGAAAGCTTCGGTACGATGGAATTCCGGCACGGGCCGAAATCGGTCGTCGAGCCGGGAACGCTGGTCTGCCTGCTGCTGTCGGAAACCGCAAGGGACTATGAGATCAAGGTAGCGCAGGAAATGAAAGACTACGGCGCGCATGTCGTCATCATTACTGCGGACAAGGGTGAAGACACCGGCTTTGCCGACCTCGTGTTCGAGATCGAGGGCCGCGAGCTGTCCGATGAGGCGAGAGCGGTGCTGTACATGCCGCTGGTTCAATATATCGGGTATTACACGGCACTGCGGGAGGGGAGAAATCCGGACAGCCCGCGGAATTTGACCCAGGTGGTCAAAATTTGACATAAGGAGAGAATGGCTTTGAGTGAACGAAATGGATCGAAAGAAGAACGCCGGGAACAGATATTGGACTACATCCTGCAGCACGGCTCTATTTCCCTTCAGGAGGTGACGTCGCGGTTCAAGTGCTCTGAGGCTACGGCACGCAGGGATTTGGAGGCGCTTGAGAAATCGGGGCGGGTTATCCGCACGATGGGCGGAGGCGCCAAATCCGCGGGAATCACGGCCGGAAGGGAGATTCCATTTCACGAGAAGCAGAACAAGCTCTATCAGGAAAAGGAAAAAATCGCCGCCATGGCGGCTTCCCTCGTGGAAGAAGGGGACGTGGTCGGCCTGACGGGCGGAACCACGACGTATCTGATTGCGAGGGCACTCAAAAACCGCCGCAATATTACGGTGGTGACCAATGCCGTCAATATTGCGATGGAGCTGTCGGAGAACGAAGATCTTCAGGTCGTGCTGACCGGCGGCATGCTGCGCAGCAAAAACTTCGAGCTGTGCGGCCCGCTCGCCGAGCGGACGCTGGAGGCGATCAACATTCACACGATGTTTATGGGGATCGACGGTTTTTCGGCGGAACAGGGGGCAAGCACCTACTCTGAGCTTGAAGCGAATACGGCGATGCTCATGATGAAGCGGACCAACCGTACCATCGCCGTGTTTGACCATACGAAGCACGGCCGCAATTCCCTGTTCCAGGTGGCGCCGGTGGCGGCGCTGCACGGAATCATTACGGATGAGGATCCCGGAGAGGAGCTCCGCGGCCGGTTGAAAGAAACCGGAGTGCAGGTGCATGTCGCGCATTAACATTCTGTGAAATAAGGGCAGGTGCTCAGCATGGAAGTGTTTGCGGGAGTCGATGTCGGCGGAACGAACATCGTATGCGGTCTGGTATCTTCCGCCGGACAAGTGGTTCATAAGCTGAAGCGGCCGACGGAAGCCGGACGCGGTCCGGATGCGGTACTGGAGAAAATCGCCGCAATGATCGAGGAGGCGGTCGCCTCGTACCGCGGGGAGGACGGCCAGCCTGTAACCGTCGCGGCAGCGGGAGTCGGACTGCCGGGGCTGGTCGATCCCGAGGAAGGCATCGCCAAGTTCGCCGGCAATCTCGGCTGGCGCGACCTTCCGGCCGCCAGCCGCCTGAAGGCGAAGCTGCAGATGCCGGTATTTATCGATAACGATGTCAGAACGTATGTGTTTGGCGAGGCGCTGTATGGAGCCGGTGCAGGCACCGGCCATGTCATTGGCGTGACGATCGGAACGGGTATTGCCTCTGCCATGGTGAATGAGGGGAAGCTGTTTTACGGCTTCCGCCATATGTCCGGGGAGCTGGGGCATATCGTCATGGAGGGGCTGAGCGATCCTTGCCCCTGCGGCCTGACGGGCTGCCTGGAGACATATGCTTCCGCTTCCGGGATGGTGCGGCAGGCCCGAAAATCGATCGAGGCCGGAGAGCCGACCGTGCTCAGCGACTGGTTTCCGGGCGACCGCATCTCGGAACTGACCGCCGCGGATTTGTCGCGGGCGTACGATCAGGGAGATCCGTTGGCCGTCTCCATTCTGGAGCGGGCGGGTTCGCTGCTCGGACGGGCGTTGTCCTACGCCGTTTCGCTGAACAGCCCGGAGATGATCATTATCGGCGGCGGCGGGGCGCTGGCGGGGGAGCGGATTATCAAGCCGCTGGAGCGGGAACTGATGAGCCGGATCCTGCCCGATTACCGCGACCAGCTCAAGATCGTTACCGCCATGTACAACGACGATGCCGGCGTAACCGGGAGCGCCATGTACGCCAAGCATAAATATACCGTATTGACCGAATTAACACAGGACAGCAAGGCATAACAAACGGGAAGGGGAAAACACCATGTCACTCGTTTCGTCTACGTCTTTACTGCAAGAAGCAAGGGCCAAACAGTACGCCATCGGGGCATTTAACGTGCATACGCTGGAAATGCTGCAGGCCGTGGTCGAAGCGGCCGAAGAAGCACAGTCGCCGCTCATTATCCAGTCAACGGTCGGAACCGTCAAGCACTTGGGAGCTGAGTATATCGCTGCGGCTGCCCGTGTGGCGGCGGACCACGCCAGCGTGCCTATCGCACTTCATTTGGATCATTGCAACGATTTTTCCGTCATTATCAGCTGTATCCGGGCGGGGTATACGTCCGTCATGATCGATGCGTCCCATTCCCCTTTTGAGGAAAATGTGGCCATGACCCAGAAGGTGGTCGAAGCCGCCAACGCCGTTGGCATCAACGTGGAGGCGGAGCTTGGCAAGGTCGGCGGCGTGGAGGACGACATCATCGTTGATGAGCGCGACGCCCTGCTCGCCGATCCGAAGGAATGCGCCGAATTCGTGGAGCGCACCGGCGTGCATACGCTCGCCCCTGCGATCGGCACCGCCCACGGCATCTACAAGGGAACGCCGAATATCGATTTCGACCGGATCGGGCGCATTGCCGAAGCCGTTGATGTTCCGCTCGTCCTGCATGGAGGCTCCGGCATTCCGGAGGAGCAGGTGAAGCGGGCGGTCAGTCTCGGCATGGCCAAAATGAACGTGGCTACCGAACTGCGCATCCTGTTCTCCGACGCCATCAAACACGTCTTTGCCGAGAATCCGGAAGAGAACGATCCGCGGAAATACATGGTTCCCGCCAAGAAAGCGCTGAAGGCGGCCGTGATTGAGAAAATGCGGCTGTGCGGATGCGCCGGACGAGCGGGAGACTTTTAAACGAAAGTCAATCGCAGAACAAACGAAACAAGCCTGCTTAGGCCCGGAGATCGGGGAAGCAGGCTTTTTTGAGTTTCTGGGATTATAAGGTAATGTTTCAGCTAGGCTGCAAAATGAAGTTGCTGCAAGAAGCTCCAACAGCATGAGGCAGTCTTCTATGAGTGTACGTCGACTACGGTTCCGGAGTCACGCTGGTGGAGGAGGCAGTCCCCGGGTTCCGCAAAAATTCCAGAAACATCCGCTTCAGCAGAGCCAGCTGGACGTCCGCGCTGACAATGGACTCAAACATCACGATGCTGCGCTGCAGCGACAGCTTTTTCGAGAAAATGCCGAACGCATTGACCACGGTGGACAGGGTTTCCTCCATGGGGAGATCCGAGCGCACCGATCCGTCCCGGATGCAGCTGGCAATGATTTCGGCGAACGCTTCGGAAACCTTGCGGTGGACGTCATTGTACCGCTGAATATCCTCCAGCGGCTCGGCCTGCTGGGCGGCATAGCTCTCAAACGCCTCAAGGAACCGGCTGCGGCTGCTCGATTCAGGCAGTTGGAGATTCAGGAAATGATCCAGCAGTGCCTCGAGTTTTTCGATGCCCGTCACCGGTTTGGCGGCAATCGTCCGAAACGCCTCTTCCTCCAGGCTGATCATATGCGTGGCGACCGCGACGATCAGCTTGTCTTTCTTGGGAAAATAACGGAACACCGTGGCAATGCCTACGTTGTCTTCCGCAGCGATATCCCGCATCGTCGCCTTGTCGATCCCTTTGCGGTTAAAGACCCGCTCCGCCGCCTCTATAATGCTGCTCTCGCGAGCCTTTTTACCTTCCAGCCGTTCCTGTTCCCATCTTGTCTTCGGATCCATAATTGTGAGTCAACTCGCCTTCCGGATGTAAAGATAAAATCGTAAAAATGCTATCAAAACCGCCCGGAGAAGTCAACGCGGTCCAGGTATATAGAGGATTGCCGGGGGAAGGATTGTGGGGAAAAACAAACGGTGATATAATTGATATTGTCATGATAGTCACACTATCATGTCCTTCGATTTTACAAGGTGACGCCCGCCAAACAGGGTACGGATGTTACCGTTGTCGTTATCATAATAGATTCAATAGGGGAAGGGAGTCTTAACAATATGGGCAGAGTACAAGGGAAAATAGCGATCGTTACCGGAGCAGCCGGGGGCATGGGCAAGGCGGATGCCGTCCTGCTGGCACAGGAAGGGGCAAAGGTGGTCGTTACCGACATTCAGGAGGACAAAATCCAGGCCGTCGTGGAGGAGATCAAACAGCAGGGCGGAGAGGCCATCGGCTTCCGTCATAACGTAACCTCCGAGGAGGAATGGCAGCATATCGTGGACGAAACGGTCAAAACGTTCGGCACGATCGACGTCCTCGTCAACAATGCCGGCATCTCGCTTGCCAAATCGTTGGTGGACACGTCTATGCAGGATTGGGACAAGGTCATGTCCATCAACCTGACCGGCGGCTTTCTCGGTTTGAAGTATGTTATCCCGGTCATGCAGCGCGGGGGCGGAGGCTCCATCATCAACATTTCTTCGATCGCCGGGCTGACGGGTAGCAACGGAGCAGGGCCTTACACCGCAAGCAAGGGCGCCGTCCGGATGCTGACCAAGGCGGTGGCCGTGGATTACGGCAAGGATAACATCCGCTGCAATTCGATCCATCCGGGGTACATTGAAACTCCGATGACGGAAGGATTGTTTGCCAATGACCAGATGACTGGCTGGTTCCGTTCCAAAACGCCGCTGCCTCGCCTGGGCAAACCGGAGAACATTGCGGCCGGCGTGCTGTTCTTGGCATCCGACGAGTCTTCCTTTATTACCGGAGCAGAGATCGCCATCGACGGTGGCGTATCCGCAACCTGATTTTTTGATCTGACAAATAAATAAGCATGGAATGAAGCGTAAAAGAAGCCTTCCGGGTGGTACACCGGAGGGCTTTTTTGGCTTTTTTGAATGTACATCCAAAGACTTTTTCTTCTTTTGCTCCGCAACCTTCGGAGCCTTCCTGACGTTAGATAGGAAAATATAAAAATTTTTCCATTTCTGAGGAGGAATGAAGTATGCGTACATGGGGGTCATGGCTTGCTGCATTCATATTAGTCATTCTTTTGGTGACCGGCTGCTCGTCCGGGAGCTCGCAGGACAAAGCCGGCAGCGGCGACGGCGGGACCGTTGAAAGCGCCGCCGCTTCGGATCAGGCGGCGAATACCGCTGCGGTTCAGGTCGAGCAGGGCTCAGCGGCATCGACGGCTGAGCAGAAGTCGTCGTTGGCGACGGAGGCTGAGCATGCACAGGCTGATGCCATCAAGGCGTCGGAGGTAGATTCCGCGCCGGATGCGGGATTCACCGCTCAGGATGTGGCCGGCGGGTTAAACAAGAAGCTCATCTATAAGGCGCATCTGGTGATGGAAATTCAGGATTATGCCCAGGCACAGACCGAAGTGAGAAATATGGTGACGCTGTCGGGCGGTTATATCGTCAATTTTTCCGAAACGGATTCGGCCAGTGAACGGGGTGGAACCTTCATCCTCAAGGTGCCTGCATCGGGCTTTTCGTCCTTTCTGAACCGGCTTGAGCAGATGAAGCATGACTCCCTCCAGCGCAGCATTGAAGGCCAGGACGTGTCCGAGGAATACGTGGATTTGCAGGCAAGGCTCAAAGCCAAGCAGATTATGGAAGAGCAGTATATCGCTTTTATGAAAAAGGCCACGAAGACCAGTGACCTCGTGTCGTTTGCGAAAGAGCTTGAGAGAGTTCAGGAAGAAATCGAGCAGATCAAAGGCCGCATGCGCTATATCGATCAGAATGTGGCTTATTCCACCGTGGAGCTGCGCATCTACCAGCCCGAGAAGACGCTGCCCAAAGCCGAACCCGATCGGCAGCAGGCACCCCTAGGTAAGCGGGCGGGTGATGCTCTTCAGGGAAGCATGGACGTGCTGACGCAGATGGGGCAGTGGATCATCGTCATCCTGTCAGGGGCCGTTCCTGTCCTGATTCTTGCTGCGATTGTGCTCTTTATCGTTTGGATCGTCCGCAGAGGTGGGAAGCAGCGGCGTGCTGATGCCGCCGAGCGGAGGAAAGCGTGGAGAGAGGAACAGCAAAAGATGGCAGGACCCAATGAAGCGGAGCAGGAAGGCACGGATCATACCCATACGGTTCGAAGCGGGTCTGATCCAAAGGAACCGGATTCCGACTCCGACGCGGACTCCGTCCCCCATAAATAACGTTATCCGTGGAGGGAAAGAATTGAGCCGGGCGCACTTGGTTGCGCCCGGTATCTTTTTGGGTATATACCTCTTGATATTGACGCAAGATGAAATCAATTGATTTAACGAAAGCGTTGCACTATGATGAGAAGGAGAGTGCTGTCATGTTATATACAGCCGATCACACGAACCAAATCGCGGCATTTACCGGCAAGCTGTTAAGGGACAGGTTTGGCAAAGGTCCGGAGTCGGTGCATGTATCCGTCGGAAACTACGGGATCGCACTCCACATCCGCAATTTTATCGGACCTGTCGAGCGGTTCCTTTTAAACAAAGAAGAAGAGAAGGCGTTTCGGTATACCCGCGAACTGCTGATGGAGTCTCTGCTTCCCGAATTGAAGGCGTATCTGGAGAAGGAAATGGACATCCGCCTGGAAGAGGTTTACTATGACTGGGGATTACATAACGCTTCGGGGATCATTGTCGGGCTTACGACCGCCCAAACCATCGAAGCCGAGGATTATGCGGGGCGTGATGAGCTACATAACGAAATCGTCCGGGTAACCGGCATTGTCCAGAAGGTTCCCCGGAAAGTGTACTCTTGGTGGATGAATTCCAAAACCTTAATTGTCGTTCGGGAAGGATTATTGCTTCTGATCGAGAAGGAATTAATTCATACCGGATTTGATGAAGTGCTGCGGACAACGAAGCGAAAGCTCGAGAAGCGACATTTTGAGGAAGATACCCAGCTGGGTCAAATTCTCGGCCGAAAGATGGCCAATTTATACGTGGACTGGGATTTTGATAAGGATAAAAGCGTGATTGCCTGCACATTCCAGGATTAGGCGGTCACCGGGCGGTAATGGGTCAGACATGGATCGATCATGAGCTGAACATGAGCCAAAGAAGGAGCTGGAACGCTCCTTCTTTGGCTTTTTTTCATGGTAGGAGGTTTAATGATGAAGAGCAATTATCACATTTTATGCGTGGAGGACAACGGAATAAACATGGCTCTCATGCGGCATATTTTCAAAAAAATTCCTAACGCCACCATGTGGGAGGCAAGTACCGGGGAGGAAGCCGTAGAACTCGCCACGGCCAGATGCCCTGATCTGATCATCATGGATATTCAGCTGCCCGGAATGAATGGATACGATGCTCTGGCGTACCTTCAGGCCAACGAGAAGACACGGGCCATCCCGGTGGTGGCCGTCAGTTCTTATGCAATGGAGGCGGATATCGCCAAAGGGAAACAGGCAGGTTTTATCGAATATATTACGAAACCGTTCCACATTAAGTACTTTATTCAGGTGATCGATTCCATTCTCCGGCGACGGCCATTTTGAAAAAACCACATAACTTTGCATCGGGTGTGGCATATTACGTTATAGCTTGTAGTGTCCATAAACCAATGCAGGGGGAAATTTCAAGATGAAGCGTTTTGCGTTTGCTGCGGTTGCCGCATTGTTACTGTGCTGCGGTTTTTTCCCAGAGAAAGCTGCTGCGGACAGCCCATTTCATTTCGGCTTTAAAAAAAGCAGGAACGGTCAGCTTCCTTCCATCAACGAAGAAGGCTTTAAGGACATTCTGCAAAAGAACGGCGCGATTTTTCTGGGGGATACATCGCAGAAAGAGCTGTATCTGACGTTTGATAACGGATATGAAAACGGGTTCACGCCTAGAATTTTGGACGTTTTGAAAGAGAAGAAGGTGCCGGCGATCTTTTTCCTGACAGGACATTATGTGAAGGACAAGCCGGAATTGGTAACCCGGATGGTCACTGAGGGCCATCTGGTGGGCAATCACTCTTGGACGCATCCGGATATGACCCAGATTTCCGACGCTCAGCTCAGGGAAGAGCTGGATAAGGTCAAGCAGAGCGTTGCCGGAACTACCCGCCAGAAGGCGATGGCTTATGTCCGTCCTCCCCGGGGAATTTTCAGCGATCGTACGCTTGCAGCATCACGTACCGAAGGTTATACGACGGTATTCTGGTCCGTTGCTTATAAAGACTGGGATGTGAACGACCAAAGAGGAGGCGAGTATGCCTACCGTCAAGTGATGGCGCAGCTGCATCCGGGAGCGGTCATCCTGCTGCACTCGATTTCGAAGGATAACACGGAGGCGCTTGCCCGGATTATCGACGATGCCCGTAAGCAGGGCTACGAGTTCAAGAGCTTGGATCAACTGAAGCGGCCAACTTACTAATCTGATATGAAGACGCCAGGCCAAGATGGCTCGGCGTTTTTTTGTGCTCCGCGGCAGCGGTTTTGGCAAATATTTGTATTTTGTTGTTGATAAAGCACGAATATATGAAACCTTCCCCCCTGATTTCGCGTCTATTCTACGTGGGACTTAGGACCCGAGTTTAAGAGATGGGGGAAGTGACATGGAGCGCGCATCGCTGCCCAAACGTTCAACCGTAAGAAACCAACGGCCCGCTCCCAAGGGGACCAAGAAACGGAAAAAGAAAAAGGGAGGGTTCCTCCGGTTCAGTATACGCCTCTTCTGGAGCCTCGTCCTGATCGGCGGCGCGGCGGCAGCTTGGCTGTTTCTGACGGTATCCGGCAATCATTTTCGTTATCTGGTGGCAGATACGCTCATTACGACCCAGCACCGTTACTTGGCCAAATATATCATCGGACAGGATGAGCTCAACCGGCGCGTGACAGAATACAACAAGCGTTTTGAAGCCATGGGCGTCGAAAAAGACACGCATCAAATCAAGCTGCCGGTGCCGACGGCCTCTGCCGAAGCCGGCAAGGAGACCGAGAAACCGCAGCCACTGGTGGAGATTGAGGAAGTTTCGGGCAAAGGTTATCACGGCTATGTGATGACCGTTCACGATCCGAAAAAAATCCGCCTGGGCGTTCCCGCAAAGCGCGGCAAGGGCGAGAAAGTATCGAGCATGGTCAAGCGTTACGGCGCGATCGCCGGCGTGAACGGAGGCGGATTCGCCGATCCGAACTGGAAAGGGAACGGCTTCAAGCCGATCGGAATCGTTATATCGCAGGGAAAGCTGTATTATAATGGATTGGGAAAAAATGCGACGACCCAGGTTGTAGGCATCGACCGGGATGGTAAAATGATCGCCGGCAACTATTCGCTGAAGGAATTGGACCGAATGGGGGTTCAGGAAGCGGTAACCTTTCAGCCGCGGATCATCGTCAACGGCAAAGGCCTCATTAAGAATGCCGCCGAAGGCTGGGGCATCGCACCGCGAACTGCCATGGGGCAGCGTGAGGACGGGGCCATCCTGTTCGTCATCATCGACGGAAGACAGCCGACTTACAGCGTCGGGGCCAATTTGTACGATGTCCAGCAGATCATGCTGAAGCATGGGGCCGTGATCGCCGCCAATCTGGACGGGGGGTCCTCTACCGTGCTGGTCAAAGACAATGAGATTGTAAACAAACCGTCGTCGGAATATGGAGAGCGGTATTTGCCCACCTCTTTTCTGGTGTTTGAGCATCCAGAGCAGGCGGACATTCCGAATATTTGGGCGGGTCTCAACCCGAAGGATATCGATCCGTCTAAGAAATAAGAAAACGTCTATATCTAAAAGAAAAAAAGCCTGAATTCAGGCTTTTTTGGAGTAAATGATTCCGATCGTTTTGGCACCGCAGTGAGAGGAAATGACACAGCCGGCATCCGAGAGGGCAACCTCGCGGGCGCCGGTTTTTTCTTCAAGCAGCTTTTTGATCGCTTCCGCGTCCTCGGCCGCCATGGAATGGGTGACGAAGATGAGGTCGTTGTCCATCTCGCCCTTCTTGTCCAGCGCATTGTTCACCATCTGCTCGAGCGCTTTTTCCCGCTTACCGCGGACCTTGTAAGCCGGGGTCATTTTCCCGTCGATCACCTTGATGACCGGCCGGATTTTGAGCAGGCTGCTCATGAAATTCTGCATGCCGGAGCAGCGTCCGCCTTTGTACAGGTATTCCAGCGAATCGATGACGAATTCGGTCTCTACGAGCGGCTTGACGGACTCGACGATGGCGGCGATTTCACGGGCGCTTTTCCCCTGTTCTGCCGCGGCCACCGCTTTCATGACCAGCAGTCCGATTCCGGTGGTCAGGTTCCGCGAATCCACGACCGTAATCCGTCCTTCCGGAAACTCCTCGCCCGCGATGAGCGCATTCTGATAAGTCGAGGATAGCTCGGACGACAGGCTGATGTAGACGATATCCCGTCCTTCTTCCACAAACGGGGTGAAAGCCGCGATAAAATCGGACGGAGACGGAGCAGCCGTCTTGGGAAGGCTGCCCGTTTGCTCCACTTTGGCATACAACTCGGGTGTCGTTAAGTCGACTCCATCCCTGTAATTTTGGTCTCCGAACGTAACGTACAGCGGAATAATGCCGATGTCACGGGCTTTCACCCAATCGGCAGGCAGGTCGCACGTACTGTCGGCGAATATTTTGACATGGGACATATGATCACCTTTTCTTCTATTAGACTGCTGGAATGCAAAAGAGATCGCTAGACGGCGACAGAGGTCATGAAGTATATAAAGAACAAGCCAATAATGAGCACGATGACGGCATTCACAATAAGCCCGATGATGGCAAAGATCTTTTTGCGGTTTTTAATGGCCGTACCGACAATGCCCAGAATCGTTCCGACCACGTTGACAAGTACTAGTGCGATCATCAGCAGACCGACGACGCCGAGTCCAAGGACCGCATTGGAATTCGGAGCATCCAGCATGCCCTCTTCCAGATAAGGGGCCATAATGGCGCCTGCTGCTGCGGCACTGACGATGTAACCCAGCAAACTGACCAGGCCCATGATAAAGGAAGCGATGCCGGGCCCGGAGTGCTTCAGCGCAGCAGGGGGAACGAACGGAGCCTGAGGCGAATAGGGCCCCGGGTTCTGCTGGAATCCGTCCGGCTGGTGCGGAGGCTGGTTTGAATCCATGAAATCACTCTCTCCTTCAAATCGATAGATATGCTTCTTACTTTTCCATAAGATCCCGTAAAAATCAAGTTGATTTGGGGAGTCGTGAGCTATGGTGGTGGAAAAGGTTACGTCCGATCGGTTAAAATAGGTAACAGTTTGGTAGTAGATAAGGAACATCTAAAGGAGTTGTCGATGTGCAGCGCAAATTTATATTGACCGGCGCCCTGATGGCGATGCTGTCCGTGGTGATCGGAGCATTCGGGGCCCACATGCTGGAACCCATCGTCGGGGAGTCGGCGATGAAGGTATATGAAACCGGGGTTCAGTATCATATGGCGCACGCCTTGGGGATCTTACTGATCGGGATCGTCGCCGGGTTATGGGGGGATTCGCGCAAGCTGGCCTGGGCCGGATGGCTGCTGCTGGCGGGAATCATTCTGTTTTCCGGAAGCCTGTATGTTCTGGCCATTACGGGGATCAAAATCCTTGGCGCCATTACGCCGCTTGGCGGCGTCGCCTTCATCATCGGATGGATCTGCCTGATTGCGGAAGCCGTATCGCGCAGACAAGCTTGACCCGTCCTCTTATCGGAAAAAGTACAGAAGAAAGCCCGCCTTCGGCTTAGTCAGCCGGGGCGGGCTTGTTTTAGTAGAAAGTAAAAGCTTCGGAGAAACCTAGATAACCTCATCCACTTCGTTCAGCTTAAAGGTATAGACCTGTTTCTCATCCACGTGATATACGTTCAGCATCTGATGTTCCTCATCAAAATTAAGGATTCGGCACGGCATATGAATATGCTGCCCGCCCCGGTTGGCCGTCAGCCGGATCAGCCGGTTGTCGCGGATATAAACCTGAATCCAATCATAGATTTCCGAACCGCCATGCACCGGGTTTCGGGGCGACTGGCCTTTCGTGCCTTTCCCCGCAGCCGCTGTACGCAGTTCCGGCTCCTTGATCGGAGAAGGGAGAACGGACGGACGGGAAGGCTCCTCTTTGGATAGGAGAGATTTGCGCTTGTCCTGAAGCATCGATTCAATCAGCCGCCCCAGTTCAATCCCCGATTTGATGCGAAAATCCGCAATATGCCCGTTACCGTTCAGCATGCCTAGGAGTTCTTGCAGTGCCAGGGCATTAGAGGGACTTTTCACTAAGATGTCGACGTTGAACAGAAAACCCGATTCGTCATTTGATTGATTGTTGTCCATGGATCCCCCAAATTATACGTTCAAAAAGTATATGAAAGTGACTAAATAATATCATGAATGCGAATAGAATCATAGTCCTAATGTCGGAGTGGACAGCAACTTTGTTCCTATTTATTGAGACGCATTTTCGTCTGGACGTCCGCACAGTCAACCCATTCCCAGGGCGAATACAATGATGCTGGATGGATATCACGCCTAGGAGGTGTACAGCTGAATGGTGACCATGGTGCCGATTACCGTCGGGGAGTACAGTTTTGTCGGTGTAGAGGTCAAGCTGCCCAAGACGACGCTGCTCACAATCAATTCGCCGAAAGGGTACATTATGTGCGGGGCGCTGGATGTGGGACTGCTTAACACCAGACTTTCAGAGCGAAAAATCATTGCAGGCCGGGCCGTCGGCGTCAAGACGCTTCAGGAGCTGCTAGAAGCGCCGCTGGAGTCGGTGACGACCGAGGCCGAGGCGCTCGGAATCGTTGCGGGCATGCCCGGGCATGAAGCTCTGTTGAAAATGGTGTAGTGGCCTCACGACGCAGACTTGAACGCAATAAGAAAGCCAGCCCGAACAGGGCTGGCTGCGCCGGTAGCAGAGCGGCCGCTCAGGACGCAATGCCCGAACGAAGCCCAATCGGCAGGTGTCCATTAAGCTTGAAAAAGGGCCGCGAGGTGCTCGGCGAACGGTGCCTTGACGATTCCCTTTTCCGTGATGATGGCAGTTACATATTCGTGAGGTGTGACGTCAAACGCCGGGTTGTAGACTTGGATGCCTTCGGGAGCGGTTCGTTTCCCGAAGCCCTCGGTAACTTCCGCAGCCGGCCGTTCCTCGATCGGGATGCTTTCCCCTGTAGGCGTATTCAGATCGATCGTCGACAACGGGCAGGCGACGTAGAACGGAATGCCGTGAGCTTTGGCCAGTACGGCGAGGCTGTAGGTGCCGATCTTGTTGGCGACGTCGCCGTTGGCGGCCACCCGGTCGGTGCCGACGATCACCGCCTGCACCCATCCTTTGGCCATGACCATGCCTGCCATGTTATCGCAGAGCAGCGTCACGTCGATTCCGGCCTGCTGCAGCTCGAAGGCCGTCAGCCGTGCGCCCTGCAGCACCGGGCGCGTCTCATCGGCATACACTTTCAGGTGTATGCCCTGCTCCTGGGCCAAATACATCGGCGCGGTCGCCGTTCCGTATTTGGCCGTAGCCAGCCCGCCCGCATTGCAGTGGGTGAGCACGCCCATTCCGTCCCGGAACAGGGGCAGTGCATTCTCCCCGATGCGGCGGCACACTTCCTCGTCTTCCGCTTGAATCGCGTTCGCCTCGGCGAGAAGGGCTTTGTTCAGGTCGGCAACGCTGCCTCCCCGGCCGGCCAATTCATGCGCTTTCCCTTTCATCCGGTCCAGCGCCCAGAACAGATTGACCGCTGTCGGCCGGGACGTGGCCAGATAGGCGCTGACCTTGACGACATGGTCGTCCCAAGCGGCGGCATTGCCGCCTTCATATTGGCGCGCCCCGAGCACCACGCCGTAAGCGGCGGCGATGCCGATGGCCGGCGCGCCCCGGACCTTCATCGCATGGATCGATTCCCACACGTCTTCCGGCGTGAACAAATCCAGATAGACGATAGTGTCCGGAAGCAGGCGCTGATCCAGGAGGATCAGCCGGTCGCCGCCCCATTGGACGGAAGTCAGCGGCTCGCTGCGTCGTTGTGTCTTTTCTTGGTTGTCGTTATTCATTGTGAAGCTCCTTTAAGCGGCTCGGCTTCTATCACCAGCCGCACAATATCTTCGCCGGATTGAATGCTCCGGTTGCCCAGAACGAGCTGTTTGCCAATGGCCAGCGCCGTACGCTGCGCCTTCTTCCGCAGCTTCACGTCTGCGATGGTATCAATGTCGGCCACATGGGACAGGCCGACGATGCGCCGGATCATTTTGCAGCCGGCGAATCCGCAGGCATCGCGCAGCACCTTGGCCACATAGGCGTCCTGGTAACCGGGAGCTTTCGCTAACGGGTCCTTGGCATCCTCATCCCACAGCTTGCGGAAGCGGATTTCGAATTCGGACCATACGTCCGAAACCATGCGGAGGAGACGCTCTTGATTGCCGAGAACCTCCGATTCGTTGGTATCCCAGCCCGGCCGCGAAGCAAAGTTCAGGAGCAGGTTGCCGATGATGGCACCGAGGTCAAAGCCCATCGGTCCGTAATAGGCAAACTCGGGATCGATCACTTTGGTCGACTCCGGCGTGACGAAAATGCTGCCGGTATGCAGGTCGCCGTGAAGCAGTGCTTCGGTCCGGGTCAGGAAGGCTTCCCGGAGCAAGGCGACTTCCAGGTGGAGCTTGCCGTTCTCTCTCAGCTCCTTCGCCTCATCCTCCAGGTAGTCCGGGTAGTTGTTGTTATCGGACAACCGGTATGGATCGTCAAAGATCAAATCCTCGGTAATTTTGCACAGATCGGGGTTGATGAACTTTCGTACCTGTTCTTTCTTTTCCTGCGGGTTCAGGAACAGATCCGAAGTATAAAACAGCGTTCTGGCCGTGAATTCGCCGATATGGCGGGCAAACAGGGGATAGGCTTGTCCTTCGATCAGTCCTTTGCGCATAATCGTGTGGTCGCTCAGGTCTTCCATGACGGTAATCGCCAAGTCATCGTCGTAGGAGAACACCTGCGGCGCCAGCCCAGGGCACAGACGGTACTGCACTTGAAGCGCTTCGCGTTCAATGCGCGCCCGGTCCAGGGACAGCGGCCAGGATTCCCCGACCACCTTCGCATAAGGAAGGGCTTGTTTGACAATGATACTTGTATCGCTGTTCCGGTCCGTAATATGGAACACTAAGTTCAGGTTGCCGTCACCGATTTCTTTGCACTCCAGCTGCGCATCGGGCGCAAAATGACCCGGAATGCCGCGGACGAGAGAAATGGCGTCTTGGACGGTGAGCGGGTGATATGTGGACATGGAAGTCACCTCCGTATAATAAGGAAACCGAATAAAGCCAACTTGTTCACTTGGTTATAAAACAGTATATCGGATTGCCGACCTCTTTTGAATCTTTTTTTCAGAGGAAACGCATGAAAACGGGGGTCCTGCCATTTATGGGCAGTTGTTTCGTGCGGCGGGTTGAAGGGTAAGATAAGGGCAGGGAGGCACGCAGCCCAGATTCGTCTCGTGAGAGCCTCCCCATACTTAGACGAAAACTCCAGCTGGACTCCGAAGGTGCCGATTTATGCGGCAATCGAGGAGAGAAGGCCATATACTTAAAAAAGGAAGGGATTATTCATGGCAAAAACGTCATCCAAATCGAAAACATCCACTTTGGAACAAATCCTGAATCAGCAGGTAGCGAACCTGAACGTCCTGTATGTCAAAATCCATAACTACCATTGGTATGTAAAGGGTGAGCATTTCTTTACCCTCCACGTTAAATTCGAAGAGCTGTACGACGATATTACGCTGAAAATGGACGAAGTGGCCGAACGGCTGCTTACGATTAAAGGAAGTCCGGCTGCGACGATGAAGGAGTACTTGGACATAGCGACAATTCAGGAAGCTTCGGGCAATGAAGACCAGCGCAAAATGGTACAGACCCTGATTGAGGACTTTGCCACCGTCGCCGAGGAAATGAGCGAAGGAATCAGCCTGGCGGAAGAAGCCGGCGACCATCCGACGGGCGATATGTTTATCAAGATCAAGAGCGATCTCGAAAAGCATATGTGGATGCTCCGTTCTTACCTGGGATAAGGGAGACCTCTTTCACGGAAGGAAGAAGCAAACCAAGTGCGCTGGCCGCCAGCGCACTTTTGCTGTCCCGGTTGAACTGCTGACGGCATAATGTATAAGACCGCGTTGCTCTTTTTAACGAATAAGACATGAATCGGATGGACGGGAAATGGAGAAAAGGGATCCGGTCTCAGGTGGCTTTTCCCGGTTATGCTTCCGAGCGTCTGCGCGGTTGTGAGGATCCTCCATGCTGCTGTTCCTAGGATCA
Organism: Paenibacillus sp. XY044; assembly: GCF_002257645.1. Lineage (GTDB taxonomy): Bacteria > Bacillota > Bacilli > Paenibacillales > Paenibacillaceae > Paenibacillus_AQ. Next base: position 612,308 of record NZ_NQMO01000002.1, read on the forward strand.
TTGGGTTGACCCCGAAATATCGCAGGGTGTTCACGAAACGCCAGCCGGTGACGACGACGATGGCTCCGTTGCCGGATGCTGCAGAATTCCCGCGAATTCCGTTTGTAATGAACAGCATCCATGGAAATAATTAGATAATAAAAGGAAACAGGCTTGGCTGCAACCGTGGCGAAGCCTGTTTCCTTAACGAAACGCCAGGTTCATTCCGGGTGGCGGTTGATATGATTCGCCATTTATTATAAAATTGTGATAATCATTGAGAATCAATTTAGATTCATTATAAATTGATAATAATGATTGATTGAAATCGGGGAGCGCGTCCCTGTTGAAATAGACTTTCTGATTTCGGCAAAACATTTAACGGAGGGAAAACGAATATGGCTACTAATTTCACCATTGAAGGACTTAAAGCGACAATCGAAGGCAAGGAAATCCTGAAAGGGATCAACCTGGAGATGAAGGGCGGAGAAATCCACGCCATCATGGGACCTAACGGTACCGGTAAAAGTACGCTTGCTTCGGCTTTGATGGGACATCCTAAATACGAAGTAACAGACGGCAGCGTCACTCTGAACGGCGAAGACGTTCTGGAAATGGGCGTTGACGAGCGTGCGCGCGCCGGCTTGTTCTTGGCTATGCAGTACCCAAGCGAAATTACAGGCGTGACCAATTCCGACTTCCTGCGCAGCGCCATTAACGCGCGCCGTGAAGAGGGGAATGAAATTTCGCTGATTCGTTTCATCCGTCAAATGGAAGCGAAGATGAAAGAACTGGATATGAACCCTGAGTTTGCCCATCGTTATTTGAACGAAGGCTTCTCCGGCGGTGAGAAGAAACGTAACGAAATTTTGCAAATGATGATGATTGAGCCAAGCATTGTTGTTCTGGACGAAATCGACTCCGGTTTGGATATCGACGCTTTGAAAATTGTAGCCAGCGGTGTAAACGCCATGCGCAGCGAAGACCGCGGTTTCCTGATTATTACCCACTATCAGCGCCTGCTTAACTATGTGAAGCCTGATTTTGTACATGTTATGATGCAAGGACGGATCGTGAAATCCGGTGGTCCTGAACTGGCAGAGCGCCTGGAAGCAGAAGGTTATGATTGGGTGAAAGAGGAACTCGGCATCGAAGACGAAACTGTAGGTCAAGAAGCGTAAACAAGAGCGGAAGGAGGAGAACGAAGATGACAACACAAACCATTCTTCCGGTTAACGCTGAAGGCCTGAGCGCGCTGTCGAAGAACAGCAGCGAGCCGGCCTGGCTCACGGAAAATCGTCTGAAAGCACTGGAACTCGCGGCAACCCTCGAGTTGCCTAAACTTGAAAAAACGAGAATCGAACGTTGGGACATTCAAAACTACGGAAGCTACAAATCCGTAAGCCCGATTTCTTCCCTGGCTGAGGCTCCTGAATCGATTCGGGAACTGATCAAGGACCAGGAAGCGGGCAACCTGATCATCCAGCGCAATTCCGGAACCGTATATACGAAGCTGTCGCCAGAGCTGGCTGCCCAAGGCGTCATTTTCACCGATCTTGCGACTGCAGTGAAGGAGCATGAGGATCTCGTTAAAGCTCACTTGCATACGGCCGTTACAGCGGATGAGAGCTCCGTCGCAGCACTGCATGCCGCATTGTGGAACGGCGGGGTGTTCCTGTATGTTCCAAAAAACGTGGAGGTAACCGCACCGCTGCAGGCCGTGCTGCTGACAGATGACGAGGAAGCGACCTTTGCTCCTCATATTCTGGTCATCGCCGATACGAACAGCTCGGTGACCTATGTAGATAACTATGTATCCGGTACATCCGATAAACCGGTCACTCATAACGGGGCCGTGGAAGTATTCGCCAAATCAGGAGCGAAGATCCGGTTTGCGACCATTCACCAATTGGGCACGAACGTGACGGACATCAGCTACCGCCGTGCTGTCATCGAGAACGACGCGTCCATGGAATGGATCGTCGGCGAAATGAACAGCGGCGATACCGCCAGCGATACTTACACGATTCTGAAAGGAAACGGGTCTACGTCCGATTCCAAAATCATTGCCGTCGGTTCCGGCTCTCAGAAGCTGAACTACACGACTCGTGCGAACCACTTCGGCAAGAGCTCCGAGAGCCAAATGATTACCCGTGCCGTCATGCGTGAAGAAGCACAGGCGATCATCAACGGCATTACCAAAATCGAGAAGGGTGCAACCAAGTCCGACGGACAGCAGACGGAGAAAGTGCTGATGCTGAGCCCGAAAGCACGCGGTGATGCCAACCCGATCCTGCTGATCGACGAGGATGACGTTAAGGCAGGTCATGCTGCTTCCGTCGGTCAGGTCAACCCTGAACAAATTTACTACCTGATGTCCCGGGGGATCTCCCGCGAAGTTGCCGAATCCCTGATCATCTACGGATTCCTGGCGCCGGTCGTATCTCAGATTCCGCTTGAAGGCCTGCGCACGCAGCTTCAATCGGTGATCGAAGGGAAGTTAGGACAATGAACCGCGATATTCTCGAGCAGTTCCCCATCCTGAATCAGGAAATAAACGGCCACCCGTTGGTATATCTTGATAATGCGGCGACTTCCCAGAAACCGCTCGCTGTGATCGAGGCTGTCAAACGGTATTACGAGCTTGACAACGCCAACGTGCACCGCGGGGTGCACACGCTTGGAAGCCGCGCAACGGATGCTTATGAAGGCGCGCGCGAGAAGGTAGCTAAGTTCATTAACGCCAAGAGCACGAAGGAAATTATTTTTACGCGGGGAACGACGACGGCCCTGAACCTGGTGGCTTCCTCGTTCGGGCGCTCGATCTGCAAGGAAGGCGATGAAATCGTCCTGACCCCGCTGGAGCACCACAGTAATCTAATTCCTTGGCAGCAGGTGGCAAAAGCCACCGGTGCCACGTTGAAATATGTTAAACTACAAGAAGACGGTTCAGTCACTTTGGCCGAAGTCGAGAAAGTCGTAACCGAGAAGACCAAGATCATCGCGATGGGCTATGTGTCCAACGTCATGGGCGTGGTTAACCCGGTAAAGGAAGTCGCCGAGCTGGCTCACCGCCAAGGCGCATATATGGTTGTGGACGGCGCCCAGAGCACCCCTCACATGAAGGTGGATGTTCAGGATCTGGACTGTGACTTCTACGCCTTCTCCGGCCACAAGATGTGCGGTCCTACCGGCATCGGTGTACTGTACGGCAAAAAGGCGCTGCTCGAATCCATGGAACCGGTGGAATTCGGTGGTGAAATGATTGACGATGTCGGACTATACGACGCTTCCTGGAAGGAGCTGCCCTGGAAGTTTGAAGGGGGCACCCCGATTATCGCCGGAGCGGTCGGGCTGGCTGCAGCCATCGATTTTCTCGAGGGAATCGGCCTTGATCAAATCGAGGAGCATGAGCAGAAGCTCGCGAAGTATGCGATCGAGCGGTTATCGGAAATTGAAGGCCTGAAGCTTTATGGTCCGCGTGTACGTAAAGTGGGCCTGGTAACCTTCAATTTGGGAGATGTGCATCCGCATGACGTGGCTACGGTTCTGGATGCCAGCGGGGTTGCTATCCGCGCAGGACACCATTGCTGCCAGCCGCTCATGCGTTGGCTTGAGGCCAGTGCCACCGCCCGTGCAAGCTTTTATCTATATAATACCGAACAAGATGTAGATCGTCTGATCAGCGCCTTAATCCAGACAAAGGAGTATTTTGGATGATGGAACTTGACGACTTGTACCGGCGTGTCATAATGGATCATTATAAAAACCCTCGCAATCGGGGCAAATTTGAAAATGAAGCCGTGACGGTGGATTTGAACAACCCGACTTGCGGCGATAAAATTTCGCTTCAGCTTATTGTCGATAACGGCATCGTCAAGGATGCCAAATATACAGGCGAGGGCTGCTCCATCAGCATGTCCTCGGCTTCGATGATGACCGAAGCGGTTAAAGGCAAAACATTCGAAGAGGCGAAGGAACTGGCTTCGCGCTTTTCGTCGCTGATGCAGGGTGAGGACGTTCACTTTGACGATTACGAAGATATCGAAGCCCTGTCCGGCGTTAACAAGTTCCCGGCCCGCATTAAATGCGCAACGCTCGCTTGGAATGCACTGCGGAAAGGTATTGACGAGGAACGCATTAACCACTAAAGATAGGGAGGCTGAATACTCATGGCCAAAAAAGCGCCTGAAATAGAAGAGTATAAATACGGATTCCGCGACGAGCATAAAGCGGTATTCCAAACCGGTAAAGGACTTACCCGTGAGATTGTAACCGAAATTTCCAAAATCAAAAACGAGCCGGAATGGATGCTTGAGTTCCGTCTGAAATCTTTGGAGCAGTTCGAGAAAATGGCGATGCCCCGCTGGGGCGGCGACCTGGATGAACTGGACTTCAACGATATCCAATACTACGTAAGACCTTCCGAGAAGCAGGGGAAGACGTGGGAAGAGGTACCGGCCGAGATCAAAGAAACCTTTGACAAACTCGGTATTCCGGAAGCCGAGCAGAAATTCCTTGCCGGTGTATCCGCCCAGTATGAATCTGAAGTTGTGTATCACAACATGCAGAAAGACCTGGAAGACCAAGGGGTTATCTTCATGGATACCGACACGGCGCTTAAAGAGCATCCTGAAATTTTCAGAGAGCACTTTGCGTCCGTCGTTCCTCCAACCGATAACAAATTCGCTGCGCTGAACAGTGCGGTATGGTCCGGCGGAAGCTTCATTTACGTTCCAAAAGGCGTAAAATGTGAAATCCCGCTGCAGGCTTACTTCCGGATCAACTCCGAGAACATGGGCCAATTCGAACGCACGCTGATCATTGCGGACGAAGACAGCTTCGTGCACTACGTCGAAGGCTGTACCGCTCCGATCTACAGCACGAACTCGCTGCACAGTGCGGTCGTTGAGATCATCTGTAAGAAAAACGCACGCGTGCGTTACACGACGATCCAAAACTGGGCACCGAACATCTACAACCTCGTTACCAAGCGGGCGGTAGCTGAAGAGAACGCCACGATGGAATGGGTAGACGGCAACATCGGCTCCAAGCTGACGATGAAATATCCGGCAGTGCTGCTGAAAGGACGCGGCGCGAAAGGCATGGTGCTGTCCATTGCGGTTGCAGGCAAAGGCCAGCATCAGGATGCAGGCGCCAAAATGATCCATCTGGCTCCGGATACGACGTCCACGATCGTATCGAAGTCGATCAGTAAGCACGGCGGCAAGGTAACTTACCGCGGTCTCGCTTCCTTCGGACGCAACGCGGAAGGCGCGAAAGCCAACATCAAGTGCGATACGCTGATTCTGGATAACGAGTCCACTTCGGATACGATTCCGTACAACGAGATCAAGAACGACAACATCGTTCTGGAGCACGAAGCGACGGTATCCAAGGTGTCGGAAGATCAGCTCTTCTATCTGATGAGCCGCGGACTCTCTGAAGCTGAAGCAACGCAAATGATCGTTATGGGCTTCATTGAGCCGTTCACGAAGGAACTTCCAATGGAATACGCGGTCGAAATGAACCGTCTCATCAAATTCGAGATGGAAGGCTCCATCGGTTAATATTCAGCAAGCAAACAAGCAAAGCGTGTTCCGCGTAAGCCGTTTCGGCGGCTTCTCGGGACACGCTTTTTTTAGATAAAAGAAAGTATTAGCTTTGGAGACTGTGGAGTCCTTATATCGCATGAAAATCTTCTGATAAACCCGGTCTGTTTTCTATGAAAGTACGTCGATTATGGTCACAGACAAAAAAGAAGCCTTCAGGCGAAGGCTTCTTTCTTTGGTTGAATTTACATATAAATTTGATCAATGGCAATATTCCGGTCAGAGGACAGATCGATGAACCGGTCCTCCGTCTTTACGAGCGGACGGAAAAAATCCGCCGGATTGGTCATGATAATGGTGCCGGTTTCCCCCGAAGTCAGGGATACCCGCTTGCCGATAAAGTTCGGGAGCATATGGCTGATAAACGCCTGCGTTGCCCGGGCGCTCAGTTTCCCGAAGCTGAGGCTGTACAGTTCGCGAAGAACGGTCAACAGTTCCTGCTTCGTCTGATACACCCGGTTCGTGGTCATCGCACTGAATACATCTGCCACGGCAGTTATACGCGAGAAAGGATGTACTTCAAGCTCGCCAGATTGGTGAGGATAACCGCTTCCGTCGTCGCGTTCATGATGCTGCAGGGCGACCAGCGCGGGAATTTCGTCGTTGGTGGAGCTTCGAATGATATCGTATCCGTAAAGGGTGTGACGCTTCATTTCTTCAAATTCTTCAGATGTAAGCTTGCCGGGTTTGTACAACAGCTCGGCGGGTACGAGGCATTTGCCGATGTCGTGCAGAAAACCTGCCTTCCCGGCGGCGTAGGCCTCCTCGGGCGCATACCCGAGCCAGGTAGATATGTAGTAGGAAAGAATGCCGACCTGAACGGAATGTTGGTATGTATATTCGTCTTCCGGATTGATGGACAAGAGGAGGGAGACAACGTCTGTATGGGTGCTGAGCCGGTCCACCAGCGGCTCCATAATGTCATTGACGACTGTCGTATTGATCCGGCCTGCCGAAAGGGCTTCCAGATACAGCGACTCAAATCCGTCCACAGCTTGTCCAACCTGTTCATCCATCTTCGAAGCAGATTGGCTGGAAAAGAGCGGTTGTGCAGCGTTTGGGTCATCCGGGCGGGAGGGATCAACCTCCACATAAGCGATGCCATGCTGAATCAGCTTGCTGATCTCCTCAAGCTTCAGTTCCTTTCCTTTGTGGAGCACATGGAGCCCGATATCGTTAAACGTATCGGCCTGAAGCCGATCACCGGGCCTTAATTCCGTGACATGAACTCTCAAAACTGATGGTCACCTCATTGTTCAGATTGGAACCCATTGTATGAAATCTATCTTAGCAAGAAAAATATGGATTATCAATGAAGTATTCCTAGACCGAAGGGGGTAGTGTTGGGTCCCAAGGCCCCTTTTGATGCCCCTTCCATTCCGATCCGTCCTCCCAAATTTCCTTCTTCCAAATGGGCACGGACTGTTTGAGCTTTTCGATCGCGTACCGGCTCGCTTCGTAACAATCCCCCCGGTGTCCGGTCGATACTGCGATGATGACGCTGATCTCTTTCACATCGACCTTACCGATCCGGTGCGAAATCGCGCAGCGCGTACCCGGCCAGCGATCGGCGATTTCCCGGCCGATCCCTTCAAGCTGGGCCAGCGCCATCGGAATATACGCGTCGTATTCCAAGTGAACGGTACGCTGATCACCGGTCATTTCCCGGGTTGTCCCGACAAAAGACAACGTGGCGCCATGGTTGTCGTCAAGCACCTTGGACGTCACCTCATCAACGGACAGCGGCTGGCCGGTAATGCAGTATAAGCCGTCCGCTGACGCTTCCCGTACCGCCGCGCTGCCATCTCCGCCCGATACAGGCGGAATCAGGGCGACTTCATCGCCTTCCGTAATAAGCGCGTCACCTGGCGCATAATTCTGATTAACGGCAACAAAAGAAACGGAGATCTGCGCGGCAGCCTCCGGGTACAATTCGGTCAGCTTTTGTTTCAAGTCGTCGGCTGTAACGGATTCCTCTTCGACGGTAAAGGGCAAAACAGAGGTTTGCAGGCGTTCTGCGAGGCCGGCAAACAATCGAATATTAAGCTGCATTTCTTTCTCTCCTCAGGCGTGTTGTTCATGTCTCCAATATACCATATCCACCTTGAAAATGTTATGCTTATCCCTAGGAGCATTTGGGCCACAGAAGACAAGAACAGTGAAAGGGGAGGTCACCCAATCATGCTGCAGAACCAGGCAAAATCGATTACAATCCTGCATACGAATGATATACACAGCCACTTTGAAACGGTCAGTTCCATTGCAGCGCTGGCTGCCGCCGAACGCGCTCAGGCGGCGGAGAGTCCTCTTTTACTGGTGGATATAGGAGATCATATGGATCGGACGGCTGTCGAAACCGAGGGGACGATGGGCCAAACGAACATCGACATATTGAATTTAACGGGATATGAGGCTGTGACGATCGGCAACAATGAGGGGTTGACGTTTACTCCGGACGTGCTGGAGCGGCTCTATGCGGGCCTGCAGTCCCCGGTCATTTGCTGCAACATCCATGAGCAGCTTAGTTCGGCACCTCCTGCATGGATGAAGAAAAGCGTCATTCTGGACAAGGAGGGGATTCGGATCGGTCTGACGGCAGCTACGGCTCCGTTCGCTGACTTCTACAAGCTGCTCGGGTGGGATGCCCTGGAGCCGCTGCAGGCTTTGCAGGAGCAGGTGGAGGTGCTGCGTCCGAAGGCCGACATCGTGATCGTTCTATCCCATCTCGGGTTGTCTACCGATCGGCTTATGGCCGAACGTATTTCCGGCATTGACCTGATCCTCGGCGGCCATACCCATCACCTGCTGGAAGAACCGCTGCGGATCGGCAACACGGTGCTGTGTGCTGCAGGTAAGTACGGTCAATACGTCGGTAAGGTCGTCATGGCCAAGCAGGATGACGGCAGCTTCCGCGTGGTCGAGGGAGGGTGTCGGCCGATCGATACCGACCTTTTGGATGAAACGGTGTCCCGGGCCCTCGGAATTCACCGCGAGCGGGCCGAAGAAGCGCTCACAGAGACTGTCGCGGTTACGGACCGGCCGCTGCCCCTGACACATACGGGAGAGTCGCCGTTCGGTAATTTGCTGGCGCAGTCAGTCCGCCAGTTTACCGGCGCGGAGCTGTCGCTTGTCAACACGGGACAGCTGCTGGGCGATTTGCCGGAAGGGGAAATTACGGCAGGACTGCTCCATGAGCTCTGTCCATCCCCGATTAATCCTTGCATTGTCAGCCTCAAAGGGGAGCTTATCCGGCAAACCCTGGAAGAGAGCCTTCTTTCCGAATATTGGAGCAAGGAAATCCGGGGTTTCGGATTCCGTGGCAACGTGCTCGGCAATATTGCGGTGGACGGAATTGAAGTCTTGTACGATACAAGCCGCATCCCTTATGATAGGATTGTTCAAATTTCGCTTCAGGGGATTCCGCTGCAGGACGACCGGATGTACAGCGTTGGAACGTTGGACATGTTTACGTTTGGGACCGGATACGAGCAGATCTCGCGAGGGAAAGATCCGAAATATTTGCTCCCCGAGTTTTTGCGGGACCTGCTGAGACTTGAGCTCCAGCGGCCTGGAAGTCTGGATACCTGCGGCAAGAACCGCTGGATCGAGGTTGTTTAAGAAGGACCAGAGGAGGAAGAAATGGATACCATTACTGCAATAATCTTGGGGATTGTGGAGGGGGTTACGGAATTTATTCCGGTCTCTTCGACGGGGCACATGATATTGACGTCCAAGCTCTTGGGCTATGACGAGCAGGACCCCATTATGAAAACTTTTGAAATCGTCATTCAACTGGGGGCCATTCTGGCGATTGCCCTCGTCTATTGGAGACGGATTCTGGATCTGCTGGGCATCAAGCGGACCATGCCCGAATCCGGGAGCCTGCATTCCGGCAAGAAGCTGAATCTGCTGCATGTCATCATCGGGATTGCCCCCGCACTGATCGTGGCCTTTTTTGCCAGAGATTTTATCAAAAGCCTGTTCAGCGCAAACACTGTGATCTGGGCGCTGATCGTTGGCGGGATCTTCATGATTTTTGCCGAGTGGTTTAACAAATCCAAAGCCAGAATCACCGCCGAAACGATGGATGACCTGTCGTACAAGCAGGTGCTGATGATTGGGCTTTATCAAATTTTATCCGTCTTATGGCCGGGATTTTCGCGTTCGGGATCCACGATTTCCGGGGGTATGCTGAGCGGGGCAAGCTACAAGGCGTCGGCCGATTTCTCGTTTCTGATCGCTATTCCAATTATGTGTGCGGCTTCAGGCTACGAGATGCTGGATTCGTACAAGTATATGACTAAGGATACGATCGGCATGTTCGCCATCGGGTTTATCGTGGCTTTTGTCGTGGCCTATGTGGTTGTGCTCGCGTTTATGAAATTGATTCAAAAAATCCGTCTGACCCATTTCGCGATTTACCGGTTTGTGCTTGCCGCCGTGTTCTGGTTGTTTGTCATGCGCTGATATAAGGATACGAATTCGAAGGAAATCGAAGGACGAATCCGCAGTAGCGTAGATGAGCTCTACATAGGATGGCAGGGGAAACTAGGTAAACGGACCTTGGGAGGAAAAACAGGGCGGCCGTGATTTTAGGCAGGAGTGGATCGTGTTGCGTTTGGTACCCGTTCCGATGCTTCAGCAGGGAATGAAAATCGGCAAAAAGATATACAGCGACGAGGGAGTGGTTCTTCTCGCGGAAGGCGTGGAGCTCACCACCTCGCTGATCAGACGCCTGCAAAAGCTGGACATCGGTTATATTTATGTGGAAGATCACCTGACGGAAGGCATCGATATCCCCGAAATGCTCCGGGAGGAAACGAGGCGTCAGGCCCTCCAGAATATCCGCGTCAATTTTCAGCGGTTATCCGAAGCCTCCCCGATTACGGGAGGTTATCACCATCTCGGGAAGCAGTTCTCCAAGGTCATGGAGTCCATTCTTGAGGATGTCAGCTCCCAAGAAGATTGCATGATCATGTTGATGGACATGAACACCGCAGATCATTATTTATATAAGCATTCCTTAAATGTGTGCGTATATTCGCTTGTACTGGGGATTGCGGGTGGTTATACGCAGGACCAGCTGATGGTGCTGGGATTGGGTTCGCTGCTGCATGATATCGGGAAAACCCAAATTCCCCAAAAAGTGCTGTTCAAGCCGCAAAAGCTGGATGATGAGGAGTTCCGCCTCATGCAGGCGCATGCTCAAATCGGCTTTAAAATACTGAAAGACGAGCCGAATATTCCGCTCCTTGCCGCGCATTGTGCTTTTCAGCATCACGAAAGGCTTAACGGCTCAGGCTACCCGAGAGGGATCAAGGGTGACGATATTCACGAGTACGCTCAGTGGGTGGCACTTGCCGACTCCTACGATGCGATGACCTCGCACAGGGTATACCGGCCAGCCATGCTGCCGCATCAAGCGGCCGAAGTGCTGTACGGCGGGGCAGGTACCCTGTACGATCAGAAGAAGCTGGAGCTGTTCCGCGACAAGGTTGCGATCTATCCGCCCGGCTTGTCGGTCAAGCTGAGCACCGGGGAGACGGGAGTGGTGTCGAAAATTCATGCCCATATGCCCCATCGTCCCGTGGTCCGCATCTTGCAGGACCCGGAAGGAGTGCCGCTGCAGGCACCCCGAGAGGTGGACCTGTCCCAGTCGCTCTCCGTCATTATTGACGGCGTTCTCGGAGATTAGAAAGAGCAAAGCAGAATTACGATGTGTTGTAACCGGAAGACAGATCCATAAGCGAGCGGTATCAGGCGGTAACATGCGGTGAATCTCCATTCTCCCGCTGTCCGCGCGAACCGGCGGTTTATGGGTCTTTTTTCTTCTTGTCCCGGCATACCTATTCACACGGAGAGATTTTTCCCGCTTCATGGTATGATAGAGGGAATGACATCCTGAGACAACCGGACAGCCCGGGATGGTAAATAAAGGTTACGCAAAATCCGTGTTTTGGGTTAAATAAAGAAATAAGGTGAGTAAAATAATGAATACTGTAAATACCCGGGGATCACTGGCCCCCTTATCTCCGATCAATGATCCGTGGGATCCGATCGGATCCCTTCGTACATATGGCCGGCATGTGCTGACCAGTGTCGAAATGACGGTTACGCATTTGTGCAATATGCGCTGTGAGCATTGTGCGGTCGGCGATATGCTCGTGATGAAAGAGGCGGAGTTCCTTCCGCTGGATGTGATGCTGCGTCGTCTGGACGAGGTAGAGCATCTACAGACGATCAGCTTGACCGGAGGCGAGCCCTCCTTCCGGGAGAAGACGGTGAAAGAGGTGATCGTGCCTCTGCTCAAATATGCCCGTGACCGGGGAATCCGCACGCAGATCAACTCCAACCTGACGCTGGATATCAGCAGATATGAAGCGATGCTGCCCTATCTGGACGTCATGCACATTTCGTTTAACTATTTGAATGGGGACGATTTCCATGAGGTGGGCTTTGCGAACAGCAACCATCCCGTGCCGAAGGAAACCGCCTACCGCATGTATGACAAAATGATGGAAAACGCCCTGAAGCTGAGCGAAGCAGGCATGTTCATTTCCGCAGAGTCAATGATTAATTACCGGACGCATACAAAGCTTGCAGGTATTCACAAACTAATAGGGGAGATGGGCTGCCGTCGCCATGAAGTGCATCCGATGTATGCCTCCAATTTTGCCACGGAGCTTCCGATACTTTCTTTAGAGGAGACACGCAAGGCGATCCACCATTTGCTGGATGTTCGCGATCCGCAGATGTGGATGCTGTTCGGAACGTTACCGTTCTACGCCTGCAGTGATATTCATGAGGATCTGAAGCTGATCCGCAAGCTCGCCGATGCGCCGAACGTTACCGTGCGCAACGATCCCGACGGCCGGAACCGCGTCAATGTCAATTTGTTCTCGGGCGACGTTTACGTCACTGACTTTTCCGATATTCCGGCGTTCGGCAACATTCAAACCGGCCGCCTCGACGACATCTTTAATGCATGGCAAACCGGCCATCCGCTGAACAAGACGGTGAACTGCCACTGCGACGCTGCGGGCTGCTGCGGTCCGAACCTGCTCGTGAAGGACATGTATTATAAAAATACCGATTTTACCGTAAAAAAAGCGAACTTATTATAGAAATGGGGCGTTGTCATTGGACGGGGAGTTAGAAATAGGCAAACTGCTTTTAAACCTCTTTTTTGTTCTGCTGCTGGTATTTTTTAACGGCGTGTTTGTGGCCGCCGAATTTTCGCTTGTGAAAATGAGGCAGTCCCGGCTGACGCAGCTGGTCAGCGAAGGCAACCGGCTGGCTGGCTATGCGCTTAGAGTGAACAACAAACTGGACGCTTATTTGTCCGCTACCCAATTCGGCATTACGCTGGCATCCCTCGGTCTCGGCTGGATCGGGGAGCCGGCCATTTCGGAACTATTGGTAGAGCCTTTGATGTATAAAATGGGAATTACCGACAGAACGCTCATCGCCACCGTATCCGTGGTGCTCGGGTTCTGTGTCATTACGTTCTTACATATCGTGCTTGGGGAACTGGCCCCCAAGTCGCTTGCCATTCAGAAAACGGAAGGGGCCGCGCTGCTGCTGTCCGCGCCGCTGATGGCCTTTTATAAAATATTTTTTCCTTTCATTTGGCTGCTCAACGCTTCCGCCAACGGTTTACTTCGCTTGTTCGGCGTTCATCCGGCCAGCGAAGCAGAAGCTGCGCATTCTGAAGAGGAAATCCGCATATTAATGAATCAGAGCGCCAAAAGCGGAGTTATCGACAAGGACGAGATGAAGCTGATGGACAACATCTTCGAGTTCTCCGACCTGCTGGCGCGCGAAATTATGCTTCCACGGACGGATATGGACTGCCTGTACACGACCAATACGCTTGAAGAGAACCTGCAGATTATCAGTGATACGAAGCATTCGCGTTATCCTATCGCCGTGGAAGACAAGGACCAGATTATCGGATTTGTCCATATTACCGATTTTCTCCTGGCTGACGCCGAACATCAGAAGGAGCTGACAACGCTGGTCCGTCCGATTCTGAACGTGCCGGAGTCGATGGAAATCAGCCATGTGCTGCGCCTCATGCAGAAGAAGCATGCCCAGCTGACCTTGGTCGTCGACGAGTACGGCGGCACAGCCGGCATGCTGACGGCCGAAGAGATCCTTGAAGAAATCGTCGGGGAGCTGTATGACGAATTTGAGGACGAGCGTCCCGATGTCGAAATTCAGGAAGATGTCATATCGGTTGACGGGCGGATGCTGATCGAGGATGTTAACGATCTGACCGGCGTCATTATCGAGGATGACGAGGTCGATTCGATCGGCGGCTGGTTGTTCAAGGAGCTGGAAGGCAATCCGGTAAAAGGCAAAAAAGTCCAGGTGAGCAATTTCGTATTTGAGGTCGAGGAATCGACCAAAATCCGGATTACCCGGGTTAACATTCACCGCGTTGCCGATACGGAAGTCATCGACGAGGGGGAACAAGAAGGGACGGATAACGGGGATTAAGGAGTGAAGCATGACTGGCAAACAGCTGGTGTTCGTCGGGGTGGGACTGCTTCTGCTGTATTTGCTGTTTACGGCAGGCGCCCCATTTGTACTGGCAGCGCTCGTGGCCGTTTCGCTGGAGCCGATCAACCGGATGCTGATCGGGAAGCTGAAATGGAACCGTATCGCTGCCGCTTCGCTTACATGTACGTTGTTTATGCTTATGATTCTCCTTCTGGTGTACATGCTGGGTTTTCAGGTTTTCGCCCAGCTGCTGGAATACTGGAAGAATGCGCCGGCATACTTTGCGTCTGCCGACGATTTCGTGCAAACGACGCTGATCCAGGCGAGAGGGCTGTTTGACCGGTTTCAGCCGGAGCTGGCCGAGAGCCTGAGGGAAATGCTGACCAATCTGACGTCATACGCCGAGTCGCTCATCAACTCGTTGTCGTCAACCTTTTTATCTTTTGCCAAAGGCATCCCGGGCACGTTCGTGTTTTTGGTGGTTTTCTTTGTTGCCGTCTATCTGTTCAGCTTCGGACTGGAGACGATCAAGTCGGGGATTCTATCCCTGTTTGAGGAGGAAACCCAAGACCAGATCAACGAGGTGCTGCACAGCCTGAAAAGGTCGATCTTCGGCTTTATTCAGGCCCAGATGATTCTGAGCGCTTTTACCTATGTACTGACGCTCACGGGGCTGCTCATCCTCGACATTCATTATCCGCTAGCAATTGCTCTGCTGATCATGGTCGTCGATATTTTGCCGATTCTGGGGGTCGGCTCAGTGCTGATTCCCTGGGCGGTGTACCTGTTTATCGTGGGCGACTCTTATGCCGGCTTTGGGCTGACGCTGCTGTTTGGGGTCATTACGATCGCCCGCAGAGTGGTCGAGCCCAAAATCATCGGCGATTCGGTCGGCATCGGCGCGTTGTCTGCGCTGGTCAGCATGTATATCGGCTTTAAGCTGGTCGGCGTGATCGGCGTGTTTATCGGTCCGCTGGTAGTCATTATTTATTCGGCAGTCAGGAAAGCGGGACTGTTCCAGATCAAGATCCGATTTTAACGTTTATCCTCTATAAAAAAGGCTCGCGTTTTTAGCAAATGCTTCGACAGAAATTGCCAGAGCCGTTTGCACTGACCCCTTGGCGGTAAATAGACCGCAAATCGGGGGTCTTTTTGTTGTCCCATGAACTTTTTTGTTCAGATTCCGCGGATGGGTCATATGTTTAATTACGAAGAGTGTCTGGTTTTTCGCCGTCCCACGGGAAATCAGCGACTTTAGTATGGACAACAGAAGGAGGAACAAGTGGTGAACTCACAGGTACGTGTGTATAAGCCTTTCATTGGCCCGTTTGATCCGTGCCCGCCGCTGCCTTACAGAACGTACGTCGTTCCGCCCAACCAGTATATCGTGTTCCAGCCGCTGGACTGGCCGCAATTCAGTCTGGCAGAGGCGCTGAAACTGGGAACCCTTTGGCCGAACCTTTACAGCCCTTATGAATCCAAAAATAAAAGAGTGGAGGAGGTAGAAAGCGGTGGAGAATCAATCCAAACCGACGGTGGATCAGCGCTACTATGAGCTGCTTGAGAAGCTGCAAATGATTGATTTTGCCTTGGTCGAGCTAAATCTGTTCCTGGACACCCATCCGGATGATTTAAAAAGCATCGAGCAGTACAATCGGCTCGCCCAGGAGCGGATCCCGATCGTTCGGGAGTTCCAGGAATCTTATGGACCTCTGATGCATTTCGGCCATGCTTATTCGAAATTCCCGTTTGAATGGCCGCAGGCCCCTTGGCCTTGGCAGGTGTAACCGGTAAAAAGAATCAAAAGGAGGCGAACGTCCCACATGTGGATATATGAAAAGAAGCTGCAGTATCCGGTCAGGGTCAGCAAGTGTGATCCATTTATGGCCCGGTTGCTGCTGGAGCAGTACGGCGGTGCCGACGGGGAATTGGCCGCTGCCTTGAGATATTTGAATCAACGGTACACCATTCCGGATAAGGTCATCGGCATTCTCAACGACATCGGCACGGAAGAATTTGCTCATTTGGAAATGATTGCCACCATGGTTTATAAATTGACAAAAGACGCGACGCCGGATCAGCTGAAGGCAGCCGGACTCGCAGACCACTATGTCAATCATGACAAGGCCTTGTATTATCAAAATGCATCCGGCGTCCCATGGACGGCTTCGTACATTCAGGCCAAAGGCGACCCGATCGCCGATTTGTATGAGGACATCGCCGCAGAGGAAAAGGCCAGGGCTACATACCAGTGGCTCATTGACATGACCGATGACGTCGATTTGCAGGATGGGCTGAAGTTTTTGCGGGAACGGGAAATCATCCACTCGGTCCGGTTCCGGGAGGCTGTGGAAATCATTAAAGACGACCGGGGTAAGAAACGGTTCTTCTAAAAAAACGCGGTTTTTGAATCGAGCGAAGTTTACAAGGCTTGGCACTTCCCTTATCATTGGCATGTAATCGGGTGATACTGTGTATTACGCACTAAAAGCAGGCAATGAAAGGGAAGATAACCGATGGACAAAGAGAAGACATTGAACAGGCCGCAGGCGATATTGTTCGACATGGACGGAACGCTGTTCAAGACGGAATCGCTGCTGCTGCCGGCCCACCAGCGATTGTTCGACATGCTGCGGGAGGAGGGGCTGTATACCGCACCGACGCCCCCTGCGGAACGGATGATGGGCAGTCTCGGGATGCTGCTTGAAGATATTTGGAAAGTGGTGATGCCGGACGGCAGCGAACGCGCTCATGCGCGAGCGGGCGAGCTCCTGCTCCAGCTGGAATTGGAAGGACTCAAGGCAGGGAATACCGAGCTGTACCCTGGGGTGAAAGAGAAACGCTGGCCCGGCTGAAGGAGCAGGGGGTACGTCTGTATGTCGCTAGCAACGGACTGGAGCATTACGTTAAGGGCATTGCGGAAGCCCATGGCATCCTGGAATTTTTTGATGGACTGTACAGTGCCGGGGAGCACGGCACCAAATCGAAGGTGCATCTGGTGGAATTGCTGCTTCAGCACGAGGGCGTGGGAGCGGCCTGGATGGTGGGCGACCGCTCATCGGATGTGGAAGCCGGCCTAAAGAACGGCCTCGCTGTCATCGGGTGCCAATACGCCGGGTTTGGAACCCCGGGAGAACTGGCAGGATCCGACGTTCTCATCAGCTCGTTCGACGAACTTCCGGGGCTGTATGCCGCATCGGTGTAAATCGGTGATGGAACCGCCTTTGAAGGGAATCATAGCTGCATAAAAAAACAAACCGCCTTATGGCTGCGGTTTGTTTTCTTTTGTGTCGGCGGTTTCCGTGCTCTGCCTGTAAACCCAGAGAGCGTACTCCAGCGGCCGCGTAATGGCCGTCCGATACAGATCCGGCTCACCGATCTGGGAGAATACTTCCCTCGCGGGCTTGGGGTTCACTTCGAGCAGGTAAATCCGGCCTTTCCGGTTGATGGCGAGATCGAGCGCCAGCTCGCACAGCGGCCCGTATTGTTGCTGCAGGTAGTCGGCGATGTCAACGCCCATTTTGCCTGCCGTCGAGATGACCTGCTGCCGCTGCTCCTCGTCGGTGATCCAAGAGGACAGCAATTGCAGAGCGGGCACGGCTCTTCCGCCACCGTGCAGGTTGGAGGTGACGCTTCGAGGAGCTCCCACCCGGCCGGCAATGCCGGTCAGCTGCCAATGCCCCTCCTTGTTTTTTTGCACCAGCAAGCGGTAGTCGTGGACTCGACCGTCTGGAAGCTCCACCGCGATGCCCTCCTGGATCAAATAGCGGTCCTTCATGTTCCAGCCGCTCAGGATGGCGCCGAGCCGGGAAGCGTGAATTTTTTGCGGAGAGATGATTTTCCGCTGCTGGTTCCGCCCCTGAATGTAGTATTGGGAAGGGGTCTTCAATTTTTCAATCCTTAAAATACCGCGCCCGCCGGTTCCATTGATCGGTTTTAAAAACACGACAGGCCTGTTTTTCAGCATTTGGTGGACGTCCGTCTGCCCATGATACAGGCGCGTGTCCGGCAGAAACTTCCGGAATTCCGCCTTTTTGGACAGCACTTCGTGAATGGTCCATTTGTTGCGAAGCGGTTTGTTCAGAAAGAGCAGCTTGCTGTATCGGCTCCGGAACTGCAGAAGCTGGTTGAACCGGGGACTCTTCTGGATGCGGCACCGGTCATAGATCATGTCGGGAAAGCTCCGCCACCGCCGGGTCCACTTCTTTTGCTTCGCGTCGAATTCCATCGCAAAGATTTTTCTCTTGCTGTCGTTGACGTCCATCGGGGTAAACACAAATACGTCAAGTCCCAGCTTGCCGCCTTCAACGATCATTTTCTGATAGATCGGTTTTTCCTCCAAATGCTTATGCTCGTTGAGATACAGCGTCAAAATGCCTAACACGGGTAGCGGCACAGGGGATCACCTTCTTGGGTCAGATTAATGGATGCGCCTTCCGGATTCCCGCACGTTCCCTCCATAACCAGGGCAGGCTGTCCGGCAGCCCCCTGGTTGATGGCAACGGCGTGAAGCCCGGCGCGGAAGCACATTTTAACAAAAGGAAGCCGGCTCAGAAGAGCCTCGCATCGCATGGTGCCTAACTGCTGCAGCTGTGATGCTAAAAGGTTGGTGCCGACCCTTCTGCCGCGGTAAAGCGGATGGACGACGACGAGACAGCCCCCAGTCCCGTAACCCGATACAAAGCTGACGCCAGCCAGACGCTCGCCGTCCTCGCACCGGACAGTTGCGGCCATCAGCGAGGTTCCTGGCGCAGCGAGCTGTTCCGCAGACAATCGGGCAAGAAGAATGAACTCTGCGCCCGCAGCCTGATTTCCGCCGTGTTCAAACACAAATTTAAGCACCTTGGCGTGCCGGCGCAGCCAATCCTCACGGGGAGCCGGGGTTATAGTTACGATCTGCACCTGTCAATCACTTCCCTTGCAATTACATTTTAGATTGATTGGAGAGATACTCGCTGTATTGGAAAATTCGCTTGAGAGACCGCTTCCGGATATGCGGTTCATCGAATTTCATCGGTTTGGCGTTCGCTTCGAAGAACCAGACGTTTCCTCCCTCGTCAACTCCGAGGTCCATCGACATCTCTCCATGATCGTAGCCGGAAGCCTTCTCGATCTGGCGGGCGGCGATCATGGCCGTCGTTCGGACACGGTTCATAATCACGGCCGACATTTCGGATCCGAACACATCGGATAAGAGCTTGCTGGGATCCTCAATCGTGCCGCCTCTGGGCACATGGGTCGTAATGCTCTTCGAACCGGCCATTCTCGCCCCGATGCCGGTGACGCCCCATTGGCCTTTGTTGTTTTTTTGCAGCAGCGCTCTCAGGTCAAAGTGCCGGTTGTTGACGGAAGCAAGCTCGATGCCCTGCTGAATAATGTAGCGCGCGCTGCCGGTTTCGCTTTTGATCCGTGCCCACAGGCGGTAGAGGTTCCGCGTTT
This sequence comes from Paenibacillus sp. XY044, assembly GCF_002257645.1. Classification (GTDB taxonomy): domain Bacteria; phylum Bacillota; class Bacilli; order Paenibacillales; family Paenibacillaceae; genus Paenibacillus_AQ. The sequence goes on from NZ_NQMO01000002.1 coordinate 631,843, forward strand.
TGTAGGTGGTGCTGGACCGGTGGTGCTGAACTTTGAGCCGGTAGGGAAGCAGTTTGTCCTTCTGGTATTTCAGCATCATGATACCCTTTCCGGCTTTTCCGCTTTCCGGCTTGAGGTAGAGGCAGGGATAACGCTCAAGCATTCTCTGCAGCGTGCTCACGCTGGTGAAGCGTTTGGTTACCGGTACAAGATGCTCCGTGGATTTGGAGATTCTGAGCCACTCGAACAGATGCCATTTGTTAAAAAAGTGCGGGTTGAACAGCGAAATGGAAGGATGCTTCATGCAATCCTTGATTTTCCGGCGCACAGCGGGCCGGAGTTCGTCTTCGCGCTGCGGAATCCGGTTATAGATGACCTGGGGCAGCGGAAAATACTGCTGTTCCCAGGTCTCCTCGTCATTCAGCGTAAATCCCTTGATCCGATCCTCCGTCAACTTCAGATCCCTGGCCGTCACCACATAGACAGGGAAACCCATTTTCTGTCCCGTCTTGACAATGTCTTCAAAATTCGCTTGATTACCCCGAAAATAACCGTGGGAATCCGACATGGTCAGGATGGCCACGACGGGCTTGTTGTCGTCATTGCTTCGGATGTTCACTCCACATCCCTCCTGCGGAACTTGCTCAAATACAGGCAGTGTTCAAGAATATGCTCCACGGATGCTTTTCCTTCCGCCTTGAGGGAAGGGTGGCTGAAAATGGAACGGCCCGGCTTGGCGTTCGCTTCAAACATCCACACTTTCTCGTCTTGGTCGATCCCCAGGTCAAAGCCGATCTCCCCAAGAAGGTGCTGGTGATGGAACTCAATCGCCTCGGCCAGCGTGATCGCGATTCTTTTGGCGTTTTGCAGCACCTCGTCGGATCTTGACCCAAAGGTCCGGCTCAGCGCCTGTTCAGGTGTGAGGAGGGAGCCGCCGTTCTTCAAGTGGGTGGTTACGCTGCCGCGTCCGGCCTTTTTGGCGCCCACGCCGACAACGACCCACTTGTTGCTGCCGTTTTTATGCATGTGGAAGCGGAAGTCAATGGGACAGTTGTCGATTTCAACCAGCCGGATCCCCTGTTGGATGACATACGTTTCCAGTGTGCGGCCGTGCCTCGATTTCAGCATCCGCATCAAGCTGTTGAAGTTGCTGAAGCGGAGCAGGACGTTGCCTCCTCCCTTGCGGTAGCGGGCAAAATATCCCCTTTTCGGGAGGTAAGTCAAACGGTAGATGCCTTTTCCCAAACTGCCTGCAGATGGCTTGTAGTACAGGAACTGGTGTCTTTCCAGCATATCCTTGATCCGTTCCGGGGAAGGATTGATATGGGATTCGGGCACGTATCGGTTGACCGTGTTGTCATCCTCCAGCAGGCGGTAGATGTCGGACTTGTTGAAGAAGCTCCAGTTAAAGAAAGGGATCCTCTTGCGGGTCAGCCGCTCTCTGAGCTGGTTGATCGAAGAGGAGGTTTCCGCTTTCCGGCTCGGGAGGCGGTTGTAGACGACATCGGGCAGAGGAACGGTTTTGCGGTAAAAGCTCCCGTTGTCGTTCAGGAAATAGCCCCGGACCGTATCCTGCTGCCAATTGATGTCCTTGGGCGTAAAGGCGAAAATATACGATTTTCTTTTCCCTTCGCGGAGCAGCTGTTTGATGAAAGAGGTCCGGGAAGCAAATGGCTGCGATGGCGACGTGCTGGGGCCGTCAGAGAGTACGCCGATCAAAGGACCGAGCTGGACTTCGTCCTCCTGGAGGTTTCTCAGCATCACGCCGCCAGCGCTCGGCACGTGAATGCCGCTCCGGACACCGGAGCTGAGGAAGAGATGTTTTCCAGACTTTTTTATGGGCTTGACGGCTGCGTTAATCATGTCTTTTCCCAGACGGAGCTGAATATTTTTTTTGCCGGACAGATTGAGGCTTTTCATTAGCGAATTCGAAATATAGACGACTTTCTCGGGCTGCTGCGAAAAATGAACATTACAAAATGTCAAACTCATCAATTTACCCTCCTAAGTTGTCGAAGCAATAAATAGCGGGCGTAACGGAGCGGATTTTCCGTAGCGAGAATATCGCTGCCTGGTTCCCCAATGTGCCGGAAGGAGGTGCGCCCCGGTTTGGAATTGACTTCAAGCAGCCAGATTTTCCCTTTCGTATCGATGCCAAAATCGATACCCAGTTCTCCGAGCCGGCCATAACGGCTTTCCAGAATCGGCGGAATCTTCTCCGACAGATTATGAAGACGATCCCTTATGTGTTCTGCCCGGTGAGCCCCAAATTGTTCGGTCAGAAAAGGCAGGACAGACAGAGGCTTTCCTCCGCCGTGAAGGTTTGAGGTAATGCTGTCCGGGTTACCCAGGCGCAGAGCCATGCCGGTACGCATCCACGAACCCGTTTCATTTTTTTGCATCAGCACTCTAACGTCAAAAGGGGCGCCATCCGCGCTGTACAAATGCAGGAAGGGCTGAATCAGGTAAGAGCGGCCCCCGGTAAACTGCCGGATCCATGCCAGACCGGAACGCGTATCGTCGAAGTGCTTAACAAACGGCAGGTTGCTTGCGCTCCTTCCTCTGATCGTGAGGGAACCGTCTGCGGCATGACGTGTGACGTGAAGCGTGTTTTTTCCCTGGGATCCGCTCATCGGTTTCATGAACAGTTCGCCGTTAAATGCCCCCAGGCAGCGCAGCAGCTGGCTGCTTTCCCGGTAGGAAACGGTCGGAGGAAGAAACGAAAGCAGAACGGGCTCCTTCCGGAGCACCTGGTCCACATGCCCTTTCCCCGGAAGTCCGCGGGACCACAGGATCCACTTTTTACCTGCAGGGGCATCCGCAAGAAGCTTCACTGCAGCCCGGTATTCACTGCCTTGGTGCGGAAAACAACGGTCATAGACGATGTCCGGAAAGGGGACCCTGGCTGCGTGCCACGTCCCATTGCTGAAGATATATCCCTGGATGTTCTCCTGCCCCTCGGGCACGCCGTCAGGGCAAAAGACGACGACCTGAATGCCGTATTTCCTCCCGGCCAGAGCCAATCGGCGGGCGAATCCCTCTCCCGAGAAGGGAGGGGAGCCCGGAGCGGAGGAACTTAATATCCCAATGGTTCCGATCGTAGTTTTTTTCATCGCTGCACCTCCTAAAACCCGGACAAAAAGGTGCAGTATTCCAGCAGACGTTTGACGGATGGCCTTATTTTCTGGTCATGGAGCGGCGTATTGTCGTTTTTGGAAGGCTTGGAGTTGACCTCAAGCAGCCAAATTTTACCGGAAGTATCCATGGCCAGGTCGATGCCGAGTTCGCCGAAGTGGGCAGGCAGCAGCGCATCCAAGCCTTTGGCAATGTCCAGCGAAGCCCGCTGCAGCTTGGTGTGTGCGGTGTTTTTGACGTTTGACGGCAGGTCGCAGCGGTTCACGGCTTCCTTCACGGAGCTTAGGGTTCCGCCTCTGGCGAGGTTCGAAACGAAATGATTCCCACCCGCGATCCGGGCCACGACCGAGGTCACGCTCCATTTTCCCAGACCGTTCTTTTGGACGAGCGCACGGAAATCGATGGGCCGTTTGCTGTGGTCGATGAGCGTCAAGCCTTGCTGGATTTGGTAACGGGTGCTTTTCATCTTTCCGGAAATGTTGGTGAACAGTTTGGTAAGATTGGGATAGCTTTGTTTTTTGGGACCGCCAACCGACGTGGCCAAAGTTTGATAGGTGCCGTCAGACTGCTTGGAGATCCGGATGATCCCTTTGCCGAGGCTGCCCCGCACCGGTTTCAGAAAAACGACCGGATATTGGTTGCACATCTTCTTCAGGATGGGATAACCGGTCAACAGATGCGACTCCGGCATCAGCCGGGATAAGGAGGAGTCCTGTTTCAGCGTGTCGAACACTTCATTTTTGTCCAGAAACTTTTCGTTGAATATGTGGCTCCCGTACCGGGATTTTACTTCTTTCATAAAATGCTGTACGCTAGGTTTATTCTCCATTTTGCGTGTCGTCAGGCGGTTAGTGATGACATCTGCGATAGGCATTGTTGTCTGGCGCCATCCGCCGTCATAGATCCAGCCCTGTATACTGCTTGCACTCTCGGTGATGTGATTCGGAGTGAAGAAGTATACGTATGCACCCTGCTTGCGGCAGGCGTTGACGAGTTCCCTGCAGAACATGGAAATGGAACCGAACGGCTTTTCCGGCGTGTCAGGATGATCCCGGCTGATCAGCACGCTGATGAGCGGACCCAGCCTGAGCGTTTTGCTGGATGGGCTGTATGCCGCCCGGAGTACGGGACGGGACGCTAAGCCCATTTTGCGGGCCAGTGGCTCGCTGATGCGAAGGCCGGAATATTTTGCTGCGGAAATAACGGTGATCTCTTGTCTAAAGGAACCAAAGGACAGCTGCAGAGGCCGGTCGGTGGGAATTTTCCACTGTTTGATCAGCCTCTCGCCGAGCATGACGGTGTTTTCTTTCACAATGCCCGGGCTGAACGTTTGGACCGGTAGCTTTTTTTTGGACATCGTGGATCTCCTTCCAACAACAACTTGATGTCTACAGGGCAGATAAGGAGCATCTGCAATATTGCATGTAATGCATCATATGAGGACATATATCCCTTGGTGATTGACCCACTTTTATAAAAACCGGGATTTCAGCCCTTCAATTTATCGGAGATGGTCGGATTTTTAAGCTGTGAGCGATGCAAAACCGCGCGATTGCCGCAGGAATAACCTCCGCGCGGTCGCAATCCGTCTTCAGTGATATCACGTCGATTGGCGTTACTGCCCAAACTTAAGGAGGAAATGACAACCTATGAACATTTATGACAAAGCGCATGACCTGGCAAAAGCCCTAAAAGAAAGCTCGGAGGTTCAGGAAATCAGCTCGGCGATGACCCTGATCGAAGCGGATCCGGAGAGCAAAAAAATGCTTGAGGATTTCCGCCAGCGGCAAATGGAAATTCAGCAGCGGATGATGTCCGGGGATATGCCTTCCCAGGAAGAGATGGAGAAGATGGAGAAGCTCTTCGACGTGCTCAGCCTGAACCTGAACATCCGCCGGTTGTTTGAAGCGGAGCGCCGTCTCAGCACGATCATCGAGGACGTGAACAAAATCATTTCGGACAGCCTTCAGCATCTATATGGGGGACAAAGCCTGTAAGATGAGGTTAGGTTTGCATGCCCGCCAATAGATGGACAAAACTTTTCTCATATTTTCGTGAACCCCTTCATAGAGTAGAAATATAGAGTTACCAAATGAAGGAGCTGCGATGAGATGAAAAAAAGAAGCAAACTGAAACATTCCATTTACCTACTTCTCGCTTTGGCGATGCTGGTGTACGCTCTGCCCCGGATCAATTTCAGCGGCGGATGGACCTGGGCTTCCGGGTTCGGAGCGGCTTGGGCGCTGTTTGCCTTTCTGATAATCGGCTCGCACCTGCACTTCTTACTCGGGGTGGACGAAGAGAAGCAGAGAGCGCTGGAGCGAATCCGCAAGGCCAAGCTGCAGCAGTGGCAGCTGAAGTGGCCGGAGGAAACACAGCAGCGGCAGGAAAATGTATAAATGCGGTAAAAAAAGCTGTCTTACGCAAAGATTTTGCGGTGAGGCGGCTTTTTTTGCGTTTCGTGGGAAAGGGTGAGATTCAGGAAAGTGGGACGGACATAAAACGGATCGAGTACGTAAGGCGTGGAAAATATGTTAAGCGCACCAGCACTCTACGCGGAGCTATCCGCTAAATGCTGCTCAGCGTCCATGTTCGGTTGCTTATTGAGGGTAGAAGAGAAGTGGGTAGGGAGAAACGGAGAGAGTTAGTCGAGTAGGTGCAAAAGTGCATCTAATTTCGCCGTATCGGAGGAATGAGCGCTAGTTAAGCGCAAAAGTGCATCTATTACCGGATAAAATGGCCATTTTGGCGAAAAAGGAGATAAATAAGTGCATTATTGCAGTTATTTTGGTAGAAAGGGTCTATGTGAGAGAAAATAAATGCACTTTTGCATTTATTTTGTAACCTGACTGTCCAGTCATGACAGTGATGGGATGCGCCCCCGCGAGCGATGTGACGTCACCCCATCTGCCGTACCCACTCTGCACTCGCCGTATCCGCCGTACCCGTCCCACATATCGCACATACCTCGCACATCGCTTAATAATAACCGCCATTCCCGTGTGCCCCCTGTTATTTTCCTGCGCCAACCATGATATAATAGTACAGTATGGTACAGATAGAAACGTGGGGGTGTAACAGTTGGAGGGCCGCGATGAAACGATTACCAAACATGAGCAGCTGCTGCAGCATATCGAAGGGCTGAAGATTGGCACCAAGATTTCGGTCCGCAAACTGGCGAAGGAAATGTCCGTCAGCGAGGGGACCGCTTACCGGGCGGTGAAGGACGCCGAAAACCTGGGTATCGTCGTGACCAAGGAAAGGATCGGTACCGTCCGGGTCGAGAAGAAGCCGCGGAATATTTCCGAGCAGCTCACTTTCGCCGACGTGGTCGAGATCGTGGAGGGCCACATGATCGGCGGAGCGGACGGACTCAATAAACATTTGCATAAATACGTCATCGGCGCCATGGAGGTGGATGCCATGGCCCGCTACATCGACGCCGGCAGCCTGCTCATCGTCGGCAACCGGGCCGACGCGCACTCGCTGGCGCTGGAGCAGGGAGCGGGAGTGCTCATCACCGGCGGATTCGGAACGAGCCGGGAGGTCAAGGAGCTGGCCGATGAGCTCGATCTGCCGATCTTTTCGTCGCGCCACGATACGTTTACGGTGGCATCGCTGATCAACCGGGCCATTTTCGACCGGTTGATCAAGAAGAAGATCATGATCGTGGAAGACATCGTCAGCAGCCGGGCGAAAATCCACGCCCTCAAGCTGTCCAGCACGGTGGCGGATTGCAAGGCGCTGGCGGATCAGACCGGGCAGCTGCGCCTGCCGGTTATTGATGAGTGGAACCGGGTGCTCGGCATCGTGAACCGCAGCGATATGAAGGAGCTGCCCGATGGGCAGAGCATCGAGAAGCTGCTGGTACGCAATCCGGTCACGGCCGGACTGCAAACCTCGCTCGCATCCGCGGCCCAGCTCATGATGTGGGAGGGTGTAGACTTCCTGCCGATCGTCGACCGCAACCGCAAGCTGGTGGCGACCGTGTCGCGGAAGGAAGTGCTTCAAGCCATGCGCGACGCCCGCAAGCAGCCGCAGCTTGGCGAGACGTTCGACCATCTGATCTGGAACGGGTTTGCGGATGAACGGGATGAGGAGGGGCGGCTCTTTTTCCATGGCTTTATTACGCCGCAGATGGCGACGGACCTCGGCACGATCTCGGAAGGTATCCTGACCACGGTCATGACGCAGGCGGCGCTGCGGGCGGCGAAGGATACGACGGGGAACGATTTTGTCCTGGATAACATGTCGACGTATTTCGTCCGGCCGGTGCAAATCGAGGATCCGGTAACCGTCATGCCGCGACTGCTGGAAGCCAGCCGGCGGACGTGCAAGATCGAAATCGAAATGTTGCACGGCGACAATCTGGTGGCCAAAGCCGTGTTGACGCTGCATTCCATCGAGCACGGATAGAGGCACGGCAGGCATAGCGGATCGACGATCGCATCAGCCAAGGCACGTATACAGCCAGACACAAATATAACCGGCAGCATCTTTGAACAAAGATACGGCCGGTTATTTGTTGCGTCACTCAAACCTCAGATGTGTGGGAGACCGAAACCAACGTTGACAAGGTCCGAATGTCGCCCAACTTCAAAGCGCGTACGTAAAGCTACTGGCTCCTCAATGCACGCAAAGCTTGTCTTTTCTGCGCACCAAAGGTTTTGAGTTTTCTCGCGCTTCAGGCTCCGAGCTCAAGCTTTCGTATCGGAGGATTTCATGCGGCTGAAATGGCCCCGGTTGCGGATGCCCGCGAAAATATTGAACGCCCCTAGGACGAGGAACAGCCCCTCGATAACGACGGCGACGGTCGATCCATGGAAAATAAACATGCAGATCAGCGCAATCACCACCAGCATAATCCCGAGGCAAATATTCATATTCGAGCCGTACAAGCCCCGGTCACGGACATCGGCGGAACGCCGCGCGCGGTAGCTGTAGTAAGCGGAACATAAACAGGTGATCACCAGCAGCGCAAATAGGCAATAGCGGATGACGGAAATCATCGAATGCTGCAGCTCCTTTACTGTCAATAACTTCAATATCCCTCATTGTATCACGATTTGCCTAGCGAAGCGACACTTTGAGGGTCGATGTCGATCCAGATCTGGAGCATGCCCTCCGCTACCAGCATCGTTTTGATTTCGATGGAATATTCCTTTTCGCGCACCCTGTAAATTTTGTGGCTGAGGAGGTTCCGGGCGATTTTGCTGTCTTCATCGATATCGAAAATGTTCCGGCCCCGCAGCACCTCCAAATCCTCACCGAGCTTTCTGATGACTTCCTTGACGATTACCGGATCGAGAGGCGGGTCCTGCTGTTCCGCACGGATCTTGATTTCCTTGATCACGGTCTGCTGGTTGTTGTACTTTTTCAGCGTTTTGATGTCGTCCTCGTACTGCTGGATCCGAAGCTCCAGGTCCTGATTGGATGCCCAAAGCATGTCGTAGCTGGAGTTGAACACCGTATTGTACACAATGCTTCCGATGATGGCGCCCAGGACAAAGACGGCGGTCATTTGGGAAAAATGGCGGTATCGGCTGAAAGGAGGAATTCGCATCGGCTACTCCTTGCCGCCGCAAACCCATTTAACCAGCTCGCTGCCCATATGGGCGCCGAGAAAGGCGAAGAGGAGAAACAGAACCTGCTTGATGGCCGGGGAAAGATTGCCCCCAAGGAAATTGCTCTCAATGACCCGCATCGGATCAATCGTGCCGCCGATCGCTGCCGCCATCGCCCATATTTTAATCCGATCGGCCACCTCGAGCATGGTGTGCGTCGGAGGCTGCAGCGAAATGACTGCACCGACCCCGCCGACCATCGCGCCCCCCAGCACGATGCCGAAAGCGATAAAGAAATCCAGTATAGCTTTGGATAAAAACACGCTCATGATACCCCAGTCCTTTCACAAGGAGGTCGAAAACGCCTTGTCCAGCGGTTTCCTTACTCCATTCTATGGGCGGTCCCAGGCGGATTATGATAAAATAATAAATAGTGCATTAAACGTTAGAAACCAGTGATGACTGCGGCGAAAAGGAGACGAGACATGAGTTCATTTGTGCATCTTCACGTGCATAGCGAATACAGCCTTCTGGATGGAGCGGCACGGATCTCGGACCTTGTCCGTAGAGCCGCGGAGAACGGAATGAAGGCGCTGGCGCTTACCGACCACGGGGTCATGTACGGCGCGGTGCCATTTTATAAAGCCTGCGTGGAGCAGGACATCAAGCCGATTATCGGCTGTGAGGCATATTTGACGGCAGGCTCCCGCAAAGAGCGCGGCAGCCGCAAGGATCAGCCGATTTATCACTTGATCCTGCTGGCCAAGAATGAGACCGGCTACCGGAATCTGATGAAGCTGTGCTCCATCGGGCATCTCGAAGGTTTTCACTATAAACCGCGCATCGATATGGATGCGCTCGCGAAATATCATGAGGGCATCATCTGCCTGAGCGCCTGCCTTGGCGGGGAAGTGCCCCAGCATCTGCTGCACGGGCGGGCCGAGGAGGCGCGCAGGGCGGCGCTCCGGTACAAGGACATCTTCGGCGAAGATTTTTATCTGGAGCTGCAGGACCACGGGCTTCCCGAGCAGAAGCGGGTTAACCCCCAATTGATTGAGCTGGCCCGGGAGCTGGATGTTCCGCTCGTAGCGACCAACGACGTCCACTATCTTGTCCGTGAGGACGCCTCCATGCAGGACGTGCTGATCTGTATCGGCACGGGTAAAACGATAGAGGACGAGGACCGGCTGCAGATTCAGACCGACCAGCTGTACCTGAAGAGCGGCGAGGAAATGGCCCGCTTGTTCCCGCATGTCCGGGAAGCTCTGGACAATACGCTCCTCATTGCGGACAAATGCAGCCTGGAGCTGGAATTCGGCAGGTCGATTCTGCCGGAATACCGCCCGCTTCCCGAGGGGCAAACGGCTGACGGATACTTGCGGTCCCTGTGCCTGGAAGGACTGGAGAGCCGTTACAGCACGACCGGCCTGTGGGACACCGAGGAAGGGAAAAGGCAGCTGCTTCAGCGCCTCGACTATGAGCTTGGCGTGATCGGAAGCATGGGGTACAGCGATTATTTCCTCATCGTTTGGGATTTCATCGCCTATGCGCACCGGCAGGGAATCGTGACCGGTCCCGGACGGGGCTCGTCAGCGGGCAGTATCGTCGCGTATTTGCTCCGCATCACGAACGTCGATCCGATCAAATACAACCTGCTGTTCGAGCGCTTTCTGAACCCGGAACGGGTAACCATGCCGGATATCGATATCGACTTCAGCGACGAGCGCCGCGACGAAGTGATCGGGTACGTGGTGGATAAATACGGCAGCGAACACGTTGCGCAGATCATCACCTTTGGAACGATGGCCGCCCGCGCGGCGGTACGCGACGTGGGACGCGCCCTGAACGTACCGTACGGCGAGGTGGACAAGGCGGCCAAGCTCATTCCGAACGCGCACGGCATCAACATCCGCCGGGCGATGGAAATCAGCGACGAGCTGAAGAAACTGTACGAGCAGAGCCCAAAAACCCGCGAGATGCTCGATATGGCCATGAAGGTCGAAGGCATGCCGCGGCACGCGTCGACCCACGCCGCAGGCGTGGTCATATCGCGCGACCCGCTGACCGATGCGGTTCCGCTGCAGGAAGGCAGCGAGCGAACGGCGCTGACCCAATATCCGATGGAGCAGTTGGAGAGCATCGGCCTGCTCAAAATGGACTTTCTCGGTCTGCGCACCCTGTCGATCATCGAGCGGTGCATGCGCTGGATCGGAGAAATGACCGGAAGTACGCCGGATTTCGCGCAGGTTCCGGACGATGACCCGCTCACCTATGAGATGCTGGGGAGCGGGGACACGACCGGCGTGTTCCAGTTGGAGTCCGCCGGCATGCGGCGGGTGCTGAAGGAGCTGAAGCCAAGCGTATTTGAGGACGTCATCTCGGTCGTGGCGCTGTACCGCCCGGGTCCGATGGAATTTATCCCGAATTTCATCCAGGCGAAGCACGGCACCATCCAGGTCGACTACCCGCATGACGATTTGAAGCCGGTTCTGGCCGATACCTACGGCATCATCGTCTACCAGGAGCAGATCATGAAAATCGCTTCCCTGATGGCGGGCTTCTCGCTCGGAGAAGCCGACCTGCTGCGGCGCGCCGTGTCCAAGAAGAAGCGGGAAGTGCTCGACCGCGAGCGCAGCCACTTCGTGGAGGGGAGTCTTAAGCAGGGGTACACCGAAGAGGACGCGAACAAGGTATACGACATGATCGTGCGTTTTGCCGATTACGGATACCCGAGAGCCCACGCGGCGGCGTACGGCGTTCTGGCTTTCCAGACCGCTTATCTCAAGGCGCACTTTCCGGTGCAGTTCATGGCCTCGATGCTGACGGCCGTCATGGGCAGCCACCGGAAGGTTGCGGAATACGTGGTGGAATGCCGCCGGATGAACATCAAGGTGCTGCCGCCCGATGTCAACGAGAGCGGCGTGCTGTTTACGCCGGTGGCGGTAAACGGCGAGGACGGACAGCCGGCCGAAGGGCCGGGGCATATCCGTTTCGGGCTGGGGGCAATCAAAAACGTGGGCACCCAGGCCGTGGAAAATATGATGCGCGTCCGGGAAGAGAAGCCGTTCGAAAGCCTGCTCGACTTCTGCCGCCGGATCGACCTGCGCGTCTGCAACAAACGGGTGATCGAGTCGCTGATCCAGGCGGGTGCCTTCGATTCTCTGCCGGGCCACCGCGCGCAGCTGCTCGCCATGCTGGACGAGACCGTCGACGCCGCCGTCAAATGGCGCAAGGAGCGCGAGGATCTGCAGATTCAGCTGTTTGATTTTGTCGAAACGACGAATTGGGAGATCGAGTATCCCGACATTCCGCCGTTTTCCGTTTCCCAACAGCTGGAGCACGAGCGTGAGCTGCTCGGACTGTATTTGTCCGGCCATCCCCTGGACGACTTCGATGAGGCATGGGACGAACCGGGCGTGGAACGGTTGATGAACCTGGCCGAGGCGGCGGATGAGGCGAAGGTGGTCGTCGCCGGCATGGTCGTGTCGGTGAAGTCGATCACGACCAAGCAGGGCAAAGCGATGGCCTTCATGGAGCTGGAAGACCAGATCGAACGCTGCGAAGTGGTGCTGTTCCCTGAAGTTTGGAAGCGCAGCACGGCCTATGTCGGCAAAGGCGAGCTGCTGGCGCTGCGCGCCAAGGTGCAGCAGCAGGACGAGGGCTTCAAGCTCCTCGCCGAGGAAGTGCTGCCGCTGGCCGGGGCCCCGCTTGCCCAGATGGTCAAGCGGAACCAGGCGCCAGCCGGCGGCAGATCCTTCGCCGCGGGGCCGGGGCCTTCGCGGCGGCAGGCCGCGCCTGCGGGCCGGCCCTCTCCGGCAGCCGCCGGCGGTGCTGACGCGCCGGACGCCGGCCCGGCGCGCAAGGAGCAGGGCGGCGGTTCAGCCGCCCCTGCGAAAGAACCGGTGCGCCGCCCCAAAACGGCGGAGCAGCGCGTTTTCGTCAAGATTACGCCGGAAGCGGAAAACCCGGACCTGCTCGCCAAGCTGAAGCAGCTGCTTCAGGAGCATCCGGGGCCGGTCGCCACGGTGCTCTTTTACGAGCAGAGCCAGAAACTGCTTGCTCTCAGCGACAACTATCGGATCAAGCCGTCGCCCGGATTTTTTGATATGATCGAGGACATGCTCGGCAAAGGGACGGTCCGGATCAAATAAAAGGGCGGACGGCATACCCGGGCCGCAACAATCTCGTGACCTTCGGGGCTTCTGCGGAAATGACATAGATTTTACGAACGTTTCCCGCGCCTCCCGCATACACTTAGGAACACCTAGGGACAACATTATCATGTGCCGCCCGGCTGCCTTGGGCAGATAGCCATTCCGGCAGGGCCCGGGGGCGGGCGTGCCGTGCGGGAGGAATAAACATGTCATATGATGCAGCGATTGCCATGCTGAACCGCAGGGGAGTCAAAGTCGGGGATATCGCCGATATCGTGTATAAACTGCAGATCCCGTACCATCCGGACCTGGAGATAGACGAATGTGTGGAGAGCGTGAACGCCGTGCTGGGCAAAAGGGAAGTGCAGTACACGCTGCTGACCGGCATGGCGCTAGACGAGCTGGCGGAGAAAAAGCTTCTTCCTGAACCTCTGCAGGCGATCATGGAGGCGGACGAACCACTGTACGGAGTGGACGAGACGTTGGCGCTCGGCATTACGAGCGTGTACGGCATGATCGGTTTGACAAGTTTTGGATTTTTGGATAAAGAAAAAATAGGCATTATCGATACCTTGAACAATAAAAAAGATGAGATCCACGTTTTTCTCGATGATCTGGTCGCTGGCCTCGCTGCCGCGGCATCCGCGAGGATCGCCCACCGGTACAAAGGCGCCAAGCAGTATCCGTCCGCTTCCGGAAATTCCGGGTTGTAACGCCCGAAGCCCTTGGACGAACCCTCTGATCGGCCCGACCGCGCCTCATCACTTTGTTGCGGGAAAAATCGGAGTTATGTTATCATTACTCTATTATACGTGCTCAGAACATGAGATTAGGGGGTTCTGCAAGGAATGTGGACGGTCATCTATATCGCACCTACCGCCAAGGTAGCGGAAATGATCACGACCAAATTAACGGAAGAAGGATTTTTGGTTAAAAGCCGTCCGATCAATTTATCCAAGCAGCAGTTCGAGATTTTGGTTCCCTCTGGCGAGCTGGAGGAAGTCCAGGAAGTGCTTAATTCCATTTTGCATCCTTAATTTTAAGGAAACAAAGTGACGTTTATAGAGGCAGAGTGAAGAGCGGCTGGGCAAATTAACGGCTGAGAGGTGTAGTTGTGTTTAAAGACTTGTTCCAGAAAAAAAGAAAGTACGCGACCATTCCTTCAGAGCGTGTAGGAAAAGGCAGCGAACCGGGTGAAGAAAGACCGCGTCGGGAAATTCCCGAAGGCCTGATGAATAAATGTCCGAAATGCGGCAGCATTCAATACAGCAAAGAGCTGGAGAAAAATCTGAAGGTTTGCCCGAACTGTGGACATCATATGCGTCTGAATGCGTTGGAACGGATCCAAATGACGCTGGACGATGCAGGTTTCGAAGAATTTGACAGCGGGATGGTTTCGGTCGATCCGCTCCAATTTCCGGGATATGCCAACAAGCTGGAGCAGCAGGCGCTCAAGTCGGGTCTGCGCGAAGCGGTCATTACCGGACAAGGCACCATCGAAGGACTCCCGGTTGTCGTCGCTGTCATGAGCTTTGATTTCTTTACGGGAAGCATGGGTTCGGTTGTCGGGGAGAAAATTACCCGGGCGATCGAAATTGCGACCGAGAGAGATCTCCCGCTCATTATTTTCTCGACCTCCGGCGGAGCGCGCATGCAAGAAAGTATTCTGAGTTTGATGCAAATGGCGAAAACAAGCGCTGCTTTGTCTCGTTTTAACGAAAAAGGCGGCCTTTATATTTCGGTTATTACCGACCCGACGACAGGCGGGGTATCGGCAAGCTTTGCCACGCTCGGCGATATTAACATTGCGGAGCCTGGTGCCGTGTTCGGCTTTGCCGGACGGATCGTCATTGAGCAGACCATCCGCCAGAAGCTCCCGGATGACTTTCAGACCGCGGAGTTCAATTTGGCGCACGGACAGCTGGATTTGGTCATCCACCGGAAAGAGCTCCGCCAAATGCTGTACAAGCTGATTGAGATGCATACCGTGAAAGGGGGATATTAAGTGGCAGGAGAATTGCCTTTTGAAAAGCCCCTTGTGGAAATGCGGCAGAAGATCAATGAGCTGAAGCAGTTCGGCGCGGACAAGGGTATTGATTTTAGCGACGAGATTGCGAGATTGGAAGAAAGATACGCCCAGTTGGAAGAAGAGGTGTATACGAATATTACGGCCGCCCAGAAAATGC
Organism: Paenibacillus sp. XY044; assembly: GCF_002257645.1. GTDB lineage: Bacteria > Bacillota > Bacilli > Paenibacillales > Paenibacillaceae > Paenibacillus_AQ. Next base: position 646,861 of record NZ_NQMO01000002.1, read on the forward strand.
ATTTGGCCAGACATCATCAGCGTCCCACTTCGCTCGATTTGATCCAGCTGATTTTCAGCGATTTTATCGAGCTGCACGGGGACCGTCTCTTTGGTGATGACCTTGCGGTCATTGGCGGGCTGGCCAAGCTGAACGGGACTCCGGTCACCGTCATCGGCCAACAGCGCGGGAAAGATACGAAGGACAACATTGCCCGTTTCTTCGGCAGTGCGCATCCGGAAGGCTTCCGCAAGGCGCTGCGGCTGATGCATCAAGCGGACAAATTTAAACGCCCGATTATCACGTTTATTGATACAAAAGGTGCTTATCCGGGTAATACAGCAGAAGAGAGGGGACAATCCGAGGCAATCGCCCGCAATTTACGGGAGATGGCCGCGCTGGGTGTTCCTGTTATTTGTGTGGTCATCGGCGAAGGGGGAAGCGGCGGTGCTCTTGCGATGGCCGTCGGCAACCGTGTGCTGATGCTGGAGCATGCGATCTATTCGGCGATTTCGCCGAACGGAGCGGCTTCGATCCTCTGGAAAGACGCGTCCAAGGCGGATCAGGCGGCCGAAGCTATGAAGATTACGGGCAAAGACCTGCTTGAATTCGAAGTGATTGAAGAGATCGTGCCGGAACCGAGAGGCGGAGCGCACCGGGACTACGAGGCAACGGCCGCTGCCATTAAGGACAGCCTGACACGCCACCTGAGCGAGCTGTCGGGACTCGACAGTGCCGCCTTGAAGGAAGACCGATACCAGAAGTTCCGCAAGATCGGCAAGTTTGCCTATGAACAATCTTCGCATGTCGGTGTGATAGATTAATTCAATCTGGGCAATGATGTATTATGACAAACTTTCAAACTTCCTATACAAAACTCTCGTTTTGTAGTAAATTTAATCTTTGGATAAAGATATGTAGGGTAGAGAGACTTTAAAGAATAAAACGGAGGAAACCCAAATGCGTAAAACAAAAATCGTATGTACCATCGGTCCTTCCAGTGAATCGTTGGAAAACACCAAAAAATTGATTATGGCCGGCATGAACGTTGCCCGTTTGAACTTCTCGCACGGCGATTTCGAGGAACATGGCCGCCGGATCAACAACATCCGCGAAGCCTGCCGCGAGCTTAACAAAACCGTTGCCATCCTGCTTGACACCAAAGGACCGGAAATCCGCACAGGCAAACTTGCCGTGGAGCCGATCGAGCTGGTGCAGGATGAGTACATCACGCTGACGACGGAAGAGATTCTGGGCGACAAAGACCGGATTTCGATTACGTACAGAGATCTTCCAAGTGATGTGCAGCCGGGTTCGACGATCCTGATCGACGACGGATTGATCGGTTTGACGGTTGTGGAAGTCGAGGGCACTGAAATTAAATGCCGTATTGTCAATGGCGGTACGATCAAGAGCAAAAAAGGCGTGAACGTACCGGGTGTGGCGATTTCTCTGCCGGGAATTACAGAGAAAGACGCGAACGATATCGTATTCGGGATCGAGCAAGGCATCGATTTTATCGCAGCTTCCTTCGTACGCAAAGCAAGTGACGTTCAAGAAATCCGCGAGCTGCTCGCCAAGCACAACGCGGAGCATATCCAGATCATTTCCAAGATCGAGAACCAGCAGGGCGTGGACAACCTCGATGAAATTTTGGAAGCATCCGACGGCCTGATGGTTGCCCGCGGCGACCTCGGCGTGGAAATTCCGGCTGAAGAAGTGCCACTGGTGCAAAAGCGCATGATCGAAAAATGTAATGTTGCCGGCAAACCGGTCATAACCGCGACGCAAATGCTGGATTCCATGCAGCGCAACCCGCGTCCGACACGCGCGGAAGCGAGTGACGTAGCGAACGCGATCTTCGACGGCACCGATGCAATCATGCTGTCCGGGGAAACGGCTGCCGGTAAATATCCGGTGGAATCCGTCCTCACGATGTCCCGCATTGCCGAGAAAGCCGAATCCGCGCTGAACTATCGTGAAATCTTCCTGAAGCAGCGGATTGCCCAGGAAACGACGATCACGGAAGCGATCAGCCAATCGGTGGCGATTTCCGCCCTGGACCTGAACGCCAAGGCGATCATCTCTTCGACGGAATCCGGCCATACGGCACGCATGGTATCCAAATACCGTCCGGAAGCTCCGATCATCGCAGTGACTACGCAGGAGCGCACGCTGCGCCGTCTGGCATTGACTTGGGGCGTTACGCCGGTCCCAGGCAAGACCGCTACATCGACGGATGAAATGTTCGAGAACTCCCTGAAGGGCGGCCTGGAATCCGGTCTCGTAAAACCAGGTGATCTGGTTGTTATTACTGCAGGGGTTCCGCTGGGTCAATCCGGTTCGACGAACCTGGTGAAAGTCAGCCAAATTCCAAACGAATAAGAGCGATGCGGCGCAGACTGCCGCGAGCTTACAGATAGAATCGTTTCATAGATTAGCCTGTCAGGATTCATTCCTGGCAGGCTTTTTCGCATAGAATGAGCCTATCATTTCCAGATTTTCGCCATGGGATCTGATACACGCCGAAGGAATGCCGTGCTTAGGTTTTAGCGTGTCTCCCCAAGGCTGACCCGGCAGATTTCAGTAGCCGGCATCCCTTGTGTTATACTAAAAGTCAGAACACTAATTACAGCAAGAAAGGGAACAGTGAAGGATGGGAAAAGATAACGGCATTCAGCTCAGCCGCTGGTATTCGACGTCACTCCGGGTACGCTATCAGGAAAGCGACAAAATGGCTGTCGTCTACCATGCGAATTATTTAAACTGGTTTGAAATCGGCCGGACCGAAATGATCCGCGAGTTGGGCATTTCTTACCGCAGCATGGAGGATGAGGGATTGTTTCTGCCCGTCACGGAGCTCGACATAAAGTTTGTACAGCCGGCGCGCTATGATGATATGATTACAATATTTACGAGGATGACGCGGTTCACCAAACTGCGGATTGACTATACCTATGAAATTCGAAGACTTTCCGCACAGGAGCGGGAGACGTTTACCGGCAGCGGGTATAAGATCGGCGATGAACTGCCTGGGGAATTGCTTGTCACGGGTTCGACGCAGCATGTGTGGCTGAACCGGGACTGGCAGCCTGTAAGGCTCGACAAGCACTCGCCTGCGCTGTATACGGCGCTGTCCAAGTCGATTACAGGAGGAGAAGCATGACCGCGTTCAGAAAATGGCTGCTGGCCCTGATCATTATCGTTCCGGTGGTCGAAATATTCGGCTTCGAATGGGTGGCGAACCGGGTGGGAGCAGCCAATACGCTGCTGCTGACCGTCGTCACATCCGGCATTGGCATGTTGATGATGCGCTTTGAGGGCCGCAAGGTCCTGGAGGATTCGCGGGCTAAAATGAATTCGGGGCAGGTTCCCGGCCGGAGCATGGTAGATGGCTTATGCGTGTTTATCGGAGGGGTGCTGCTCGTCCTCCCAGGCTTTGTGACGGACCTGATCGGGTTTACGATGGTGTTTCCGCTGACCCGACCCTTGTACCGTTATGTTATTTTGAAGTGGATCGAGCGGAAAATGAAAGACGGAAACATTAAGATTTACCGCCGTTAGGGGAAGGGCGGGTATGCCCGATAAAAAATTGTTTATTTGGCTGATAAAACAATTTGATGTTCTCTGTCCCCGTGTAATTGTTCACTTATACGTCAAAATACTTTATGATAATATATGGTTCCATTACTTGGCGAATGGTGTCAGGTAGAGTAGCGGACAACGGTTTTACGGGATCCGGCAAGGAGAGGACAGCCCGCCCCGTCCCGCGTTAACGGCATTATGGCACGGCCAGTCTGCTGTAGATTTACGTCGATGGACGTTTTTCTTTTCAGTAAAATGTAAATGTTTTCACGGTTCATGCATGTTGTTAAAATTCCGTTATACGAAGGAGAGATGTACGATGACAGCTACCAAAGGTCTGGAAGGAATTGTTGCTGCAGCTTCTTCCATCAGTTCGATTGTCGACGGTGTGCTCACATACCGTGGTTATAACATTGATGACCTGGCAGTGAACGCGAGCTTCGAAGAAGTGGCTTACTTGCTCTGGTTCGGAAAACTGCCGAATCAGGACGAATTGAGTCGCCTTCAGCAGGACTTGGGCGACTATGCCGCAATTCCGGATGCTTTGATTGAACAAATGAAATTGTACCCTAAAGATATGAACACGATGGCAGCTCTCCGTTCCGCCGTATCGGCCCTGGCGCTGTACGATGCGGAAGCTGACGATATGAGCCGTGAAGCTAACGAACGTAAGGCGATCCGCCTGCAGGCGCAGCTCCCTACGATTATCGCAGCCATGGCCCGCCTCCGCGAAGGCCAAGAGCCTGTTGCACCGAAAGCAGGCTTGTCGGTTGCCGAAAACTTCCTGTACATGCTCAGAGGCGAAACGCCGGAGGAGACTTCGGTGAAGGCTCTCGACCGGGCGCTCGTGCTTCATGCCGACCATGAGCTGAACGCTTCGACTTTTGCAGCGCGCGTAACCGTGGCGACGCTTTCGGACATCTATTCCGGCGTAACGTCGGCGATCGGCGCACTGAAAGGGCCACTGCACGGCGGTGCCAACGAAGCGGTGATGAAGATGCTGAACGAAATCGGAAGCATCGACAAAGTTGAGCCTTACATTCAAGGGAAGCTCGACAACAAGGACAAAATTATGGGCTTTGGCCACCGCGTTTACAAAAACGGGGATCCACGCGCCAAGCATTTGCAGACGATGTCCCGCGAGCTGGGTGAAATGAAAGGGGATACAAGCTTGTACGAAATGTCCGTCAAGGTTGAGGACATCGTGACAGGCCAGAAGGGACTGAAGCCCAATGTGGACTTCTACTCCGCTTCCGTATATACTCAGCTTGGCATCGAGCAGGAGCTCTTCACGCCGATCTTTGCGATCAGCCGTGTGTCGGGATGGACGGCGCACATTCTGGAACAATATGAGAACAACCGCATTATCCGTCCGCGTGCCGAATATGTCGGCCAAACGGATCAAAAATATGTTCCGATTGAGCAGCGTTCTTAAGGTATAATAGGAAAAGGGGGAACACCGTGTGCGATCAACCCGGACACGGGCGGTTCCCTCTGGCTTTGTGCTTGTCCCGGCAGGATTACCCGGCCCCCAAGAAAACTATAAGGAGGAATTATTCATGAAACTCGAGAAATTTGCACTCCCTACCGAAGGTGAAAAGATTGAAATAACGAACGGCAAGCTGCAGGTTCCAAGCAATCCGGTCATTCCGTTCATCGAAGGCGACGGAACGGGCCGCGACATTTGGAGAGCCTCCAAACGCGTTTTGGATGCAGCAGTTGAGAAAGCTTACAACGGTGAGAAAAAAATCGCCTGGTACGAAGTATTTGCCGGCGAAAAAGCCTACAATACATACGGGGAGTGGCTGCCGAACGATACGCTCGAAGCCATCCGCGAGTACATTGTAGCAATCAAAGGACCTTTGACTACGCCGATCGGAGGCGGTATCCGCTCCCTGAACGTGGCCCTGCGCCAAGAGCTGGATCTGTACGTCTGCCTGCGTCCTGTGCGCTACTTCGACGGCGTGCCTTCTCCGGTAAAGCATCCTGAGCTGGTCGACATGGTTATCTTCCGCGAAAATACGGAAGACATCTATGCGGGTATCGAGTACAAGGAAGGCAGCGAGGAAGTGAAGAAGGTCATCAAATTCCTCCAGGAAGAAATGGGCGTAAACAAAATTCGTTTCCCTGAAACTTCCGGTATCGGAATCAAGCCGGTATCTTCCGAAGGCTCCAAGCGTCTCGTTCGCGCTGCAGTAGAATACGCCATCAAGCATGGCCGCAAGAGCGTTACCCTCGTTCACAAAGGCAACATCATGAAATTTACGGAAGGTGCCTTCAAGAACTGGGGCTACGAAGTGGCTGAACAGGAGTTTGGCGATAAAGTGTTCACTTGGGCACAATATGACGTCATCAAGGAAAAAGACGGCGTAGACGCTGCGAATGCCGCTCAAAAAGCCGCTGAAGCTGAAGGCAAAATCATCATCAAGGATGCGATTGCCGACATCGCCCTCCAGCAGGTACTGACTCGTCCAACCGACTTCGACGTGATCGCTACCCTGAACCTGAACGGCGACTATCTGTCCGACGCCCTCGCTGCCCAAATCGGCGGTATCGGTATCGCTCCGGGAGCGAACATCAACTACGTGACGGGACATGCGATCTTTGAAGCGACGCACGGAACGGCTCCAAAATATGCGGACAAAGACGTCGTGAACCCAGGTTCGGTCATTCTGTCCGGCGTTATGCTGCTTGAGCACCTGGGATGGCAGGAAGCGGCTGATCTGATCTACAAAGGCATGGAAACGTCCATTAACAATAAGACGGTAACTTACGATTTCGCCCGTCTGATGGAAGGCGCGACGGAAGTCAAATGCTCTGAGTTTGCTGACCAAGTTATCAAAAACATGTAGGGGAGAGATCCGATCATGGCCTTGACTCGTAAAAAGATTACCGTGGTGGGTGCCGGTTTTACCGGCGCCACGACGGCGCTGATGCTCGCGCAAAAGGAACTTGGCAACGTGGTGCTGCTGGATATTCCTCAACTGGAGAACCCAACCAAGGGCAAGGCGCTGGACATGCTGGAAGCGAGTCCTGTTCAAGGCTTTGACAGTCAGATCATCGGTACTTCGAATTACGATGATGCGGCTGGCTCCGACATCGTGATCATTACGGCCGGCGTTGCCCGCAAACCGGGCATGAGCCGTGACGACCTCGTGAACACCAATGCAGGCATCGTCAAATCGGTCTGCGAAAACGTAAAACGCGTAGCGCCGGAATCCACCGTCATTATCCTCAGCAATCCGGTGGACGCCATGACGTATGCCGCGTACAAGACGCTCGGTTTCCCTAAGAGCCGCGTGATCGGCCAATCCGGCGTTCTTGACACGGCCCGTTACTGCACGTTTATCGCGCAGGAGTTGGGCGTCTCCGTCGAGGATGTGCGCGGTTTCGTTCTTGGCGGCCATGGCGACGACATGGTGCCTCTCGTCCGTTACTCCAGCGTTGGCGGTATTCCGATCGAGACGCTGATTTCGCCGGAGCGCATTCAGGAGATTGTGCAGCGCACCCGCGTTGGCGGCGGCGAAATCGTCAACCTGCTCGGCAACGGCAGTGCTTATTACGCACCGGCGGCATCGCTGGTGCAAATGGCCGAAGCCATCATCAAGGACAAAAAACGGATTATTCCGGTCATTGCGCGCCTTGACGGCGAATACGGCTACCATGACATTTTCCTTGGCGTACCGGCGATTGTCGGCGGCAGCGGCATCGAGAAAGTTTTCGAGCTGGAGCTGACCACCGAAGAGAAGGCGGCGCTGGACAAATCAGCCGATTCCGTCCGCAATGTCATTGCTGTAGTGAATGTATAAGTGGGACCATTCGTGTCCAAACTTTGAACAAGAAAACCTCTAATGTGTGACAAGCATGGAGGTTTTCTTTTCTTTTCAAAGGTTTATAAGTATAATGAATGTTATGGAAACACAAGCACGCGGGGAGGAAATGGAATGACCACAGTGATGTTTTTCGTACATATTTTGGGAGCGTTGTCTCTCGGATTCTATCTGGTTCTGCCATTCGTCGTAGGTAAAGTGGCCGGTTTGTCACTCCCTGCACAGGAAGGCAGCGCGGCAGCCATCCGCAGCCTCAATACGTTTGCTCAGGTTGGCCTTGTCATTCAGCTGCTGACAGGCGGCTACCTGATGAGCCAAGGCGACTATTCCGTGCCATGGATGATCATTATTGTCATCCTGCTGCTGGCTCTCGGGGCAATCAGTGGAATTATGGGCAAGCCGCTCCGTCTGGCGATCAAAGGCATTCAGGAAAAAAGGGATATTTCCGTGGAAATGGGGAAAATCCGTACGCTCAGCGCCCTGCTGGCGATCTGCCTGCTGATCATGACTTTCTTCATGGTCTACAACCATATTATTTAAGACATAAGATATCCATCGTTAGAAGATGACTCCGCAAATGCGGGGTCATCTTCTTTTTATGAGATCAGAAAGTTTACGTATCGGAGCCTCTGCTTCCTGATCTCGCAAGAAAAACTTCCTCTAGACGCGGTCTGTCTTCTTTATGTCCGCTTTTATTGATTAAGAGCGGTCTTCTGCTGTTTAACTCCGGATGCGTTGTGGTAAGTATCAACGGTAAAGAATAATCCATCCGTCATGTGCCATCCTAATACGGAATGTGATGGTATGTGCACCGATGAAACCCATCCGTGAAAGGAGAATGAATGATGTCAGGAAATTCGCAATCGCAATCTAAACAAACTCTGCCTCCTCAGCATCAGAATCATCAGCCGGGGACGGAATCGGAAATGAACCCTCTACCGAAATACGAGCCTAAGGATTATAAAGCCGCGGCAAAACTGCAGGACAAAAAAGTGATCATTACCGGTGGCGACAGCGGGATCGGCCGTGCCGTGGCTGTGGCCTTCGCCAAAGAAGGCGCCGATATCGCGATCGTATACCTGAACGAGCACGGGGACGCTGAGGAGACGAAGCGCCAGATCGAGCAGGAAGGGCGCAAATGCCTGCTGATTGCCGGCGACATCGGGGACGAGGAGTTCTGCAAAAACGCCGTCAACCAGTCGGTACAGGAGCTGGGCGGACTGGATATTCTGATCAACAACGCGGCGGAGCAGCATCCGCAGCAGAAAATCGAAGACATTACGAAGGAGCAGCTGGAAAAGACGTTCCGTACGAACATTTTCGGCATGTTCTTTATGACCAAGATGGCGATGCCATATTTGAAGAACGGCAGCGCAATCGTCAATACGGCCTCCATTACGGCCTATAAAGGCAGCCCGACGCTGATCGATTATTCCTCGACGAAGGGCGCGATCGTCAGCTTCACGCGCGCGCTGTCCATGAACGTGGTGGAGAAGGGCATCCGCGTCAACGCGGTGGCTCCAGGGCCGATCTGGACGCCGCTCATTCCGTCCACGTTCGACGCCCAGCAGGTGAGTCAGTTTGGAGCATCGCAGCCGATGAAGCGTCCGGGTCAGCCGGAAGAGCTGGCGCCGGCCTATGTCTATCTGGCATCGGATGACTCTTCTTATGTCAGCGGACAGGTGATCCACGTGAACGGCGGCGAGGTTGTGAACGGCTAAGCCAAGCTAGCGGTTAAATGGCGGGGAAACCTTGGCATCCGCTGCCCTACAGGGATGTTCAGTGTTCTGCTGCTTCGCATTCCTTAAATAAAAGGTTGTACCCGGAGAAAGAACTCTGGGTACAACCTTTTTTTGGCAGGAGCGTTAGAGGCTGCTTCATTTCGGGCTGCCGCCATCATTTTCGTTGTCGTCGCCGTCTGGAATCCTGCCGACCTCGTCGGCAGCGGACAGCTCATCCAGCGACATTTCGAAGCTCGGGGCCATATTTTCCAGGAAATAATCGGCCTCGGCAAGCTTCATCTGGCGGATCTTTGCCAGCGTCTGCTCCTTGGCGGCGGCGAATTCCCGGTTGCCTGCGGCAACCTCGCGCGTGCATTTCAGGTACGCGTCCAGGCGGTCGGCGGCTTTGACATAGAGCAGCAGCTCGCGCTCCTGTTCATCCACGGCATCCGGATGTAGCAGAGGGCTATAGACCGCCTGCAGCTCCGGAGGCACCATGCCGGCAAGGCGCTCCGCGGCGATCTGTTCCATCTCGCGGAAGCTTCCGAGAAGCCGCGGGTTGTTGTGCTTCACCGGGGTAGCGATATCGCCGGTGAACACCTCCGCCGCGTCGTGAAACAAGGCGAGGGATGCGGCACGATCCGCATCAAGCCGGCGGTCGAAAAAGACGTTGCCGATATGGCAGAGCATGTGTGCGAGCAGAGCGACATGATACGAGTGCTCCGCTACATTTTCCGGCGAGGTGCTGCGCATCAGGCTCCAGCGCTGGATATACTGCAGACGGTACATGTAGGCAGAAAAATGGTAGTTCAACGTTCGGCTCTCCTTTCGAAGCTGGATAGATATGGCCCAACAGAGGCCTATAACTTCATTCTATATGGATAGTATTATTATATCCGGGAAGAGGCGCTCCGGAATAGGGCTGTCCATTTTCCGCTGGTCAAAGGGCGGATTTCACGTTAGGATTAGGGATAGAAAAGAGGAAATTTGAGGACAAAGGAAGAGAACAATGAAACCCTTTCGGATCAGATTGACGCTGATTCTTATGGTGATGATCGGCGTATCCATGCTTGGGGCGGGCATTACGATGGCCCAGGTGTTCAAGAAATCGCATATTACCGGACTTGAAGAGAATATGGTCCGTGAAATCAAGCTGCTCAGCACCACGTTTGACTTCATGCCGATGCAGGCGGCCGATGCGGTCAGCTATTATACCGATGAGGCCGGGAAGCTCGGCAAGCTGACGGAAGCGCGGGTAACTTTTATTAAAAAGGACGGCACCGTGGTTGGCGATTCGGAGAGCAATCCACTGGAAATGGACAACCACAGCAAGCGGGAGGAGGTTGTGACAGCCCTGAAGGAAGGGGTGGGGCACGCCATCCGTTACAGCGACACGCTCCGCCAGAATATGCTGTATGTGGCGGTGCCGGTGACTTCCGGAACGGATTTCGACGGATTTATCCGGCTCTCGGTCAGCCTGAAATCCGTCGATGAGGGCGTCCGGAACGGCTGGCTGGTTATGGCCGTGGGCCTTATTATCCTTTTTGTCGCGGCGGCCTTGATCAGCTACCGTGTTGCATCCGGGATGACGTCGCCGCTGGAGAAGATTACCCGGGTTGCCAGACGCATCTCGCAGCAGGATTACGACGCCCGGGTGGACCTGCGCAGAAAGGACGAAATCGGCCTTTTGGGCAAGGCGATCAACGGGATGGCCGACAGCCTGCAGACGCAGCTGAAGACGATCCGGGACAATGAGGATTTGCTGCAGAGCGTGCTCGATAATATGACCGGAGGCATTCTGCTTGTGGATGCGGACGGAAAGATTGCACTGGTTAATCCGGCGGCCGAGAACATGCTGAGCGTGAAAGCCATAAAAATTACGGGACGCTCTTATGATGAACTGAAGCAGTACTACGAACTGACGAAGCTGATCAAGGAAGGGATTTCTGAACGCATCGAAATTCACGAGGAGCGGAAGGTTTACATTCCGCAGGAAACGATCCTCCGGCTGGACGGTGTTCCGATGTTCCGGGAGCAAAGCGGCAACGAGTTCAACGGCATGCTGTTTCTGCTGCAGGATGTCACTGCAATCCGCAGGCTTGAGAATATGCGCAGCGAATTCGTGGCCAATGTGTCCCATGAGCTGAAAACGCCTGTGGCGGCGGTCAAGGGCTTTGCCGAAACCTTGCTGAACGGCGGCGTCAACGACGAGAAGACGGCCAAGTCGTTTTTACAGATCATTTACGATGAGAGCGAGCGGCTGAACCGTCTGATCAGCGATATTCTGGATTTGTCCAAAATCGAATCCAAGCAGTCGCCGATGGATTACGCTCCCGTCGACCTGTCCACGTTTTTTGCGACGATGACGGAGACGCTTGGCACGGTCGCCAAGAAAAAGAGGATTTCACTGCAGGCGGACATTCCGGATGAACTGTTTATCGAAGCGGATGAGGACAAGCTGCGGCAGATATTTATCAATCTTCTTTCGAATGCGATCAGCTATACCCTGGATGGAGGCAGAGTCGAGCTGGCCGTACGCGACCAGCAGGACGCCGAAGGGAACGAACAAGTCGTATTCACCGTTTCCGATACCGGCATCGGCATTCCGAAGAAGGACCTGCCGCGGATATTCGAACGCTTTTACCGGGTGGATAAGGCAAGATCGAGAAGCTCGGGAGGGACGGGGCTGGGGCTTTCGATCGTGAAGCATTTGGTTGAACTGCATCACGGGGCGATTTCCGTGGAAAGCGAGCTCGGAATCGGCACGACGTTTACCGTCAAACTCCCGATGCTTCAGGAGCCGGACGGTTTGTAAACGGGGGAGATGGAATATTCCCCCTTTTCGTTAGAGACAATAGGCTTATCTTTTTGAAAAAGGTAAACATTATGTATTCTTTTACACAGCGTTAACAATGAGATGATAAGATGTTGCTTGTCAGCATTCATTCATTTGATACAAGAAACAGGGGGGACCGGTGAATATGACTCAACGACTGTTGGTAATCGAGGATGAGCCGACGCTCGCCAGATTGCTTTCGTACAACTTGACGCAGGAAGGCTACGACGTCACGATTGAGGATCACGGCACGTCCGGGTACGAGCGGGCGTCCCATGAACCTTACGACCTCATTATTTTGGATTTGATGCTGCCGGGGATGAATGGATTTGACATTTTGAGCAAACTCCGCAGCAAAGGAATGGAGACACCGGTCATTATTTTGACGGCCAAGAACGCGGAGGAAGAGGTCGTGCAGGGTCTTAAGCTTGGCGCCGACGACTACATTACGAAACCGTTCGGGGTATCAGAGCTGCTGGCGCGCGTAAGTACCGTGCTTCGCAGAGTGTCCGGACCCGGTGAGGAAGCGGCGGCCGTTCCGGAATCGCCTACCTCGGCCATCACGCTCGGACAGCTGGAGATTTATCCGGAGAAATACGAGGTGATGCTGGGCAGTACCAGCATTAATCTGCGGCCGAAGGAATTTGAAGTGCTGCTGTACCTTGCACGCAAACCCGGCGTTGTCTTGACACGGGATGATTTGATGAATGCGGTGTGGGGCTTTGATTACATCGGAGGTCAGCGAACGGTGGACGTGCATGTCAGCTCCCTGCGCAAGAAGCTGGAACTCGATCCCGAATCCGTGCATATCGATTCCATTCGCGGCGTCGGATATAAATTGGTCGTAAATAAAAAAAGAAGCTCTCATCCTGTGGAATAAAAGGAGAGAGCTTCTTTTTTTAGATATAAGAAAGATAGGCATCGGTGATCTGGCATCCTTATATCCAAGAAAAACTACAGCTAAACGAGGTCTGGCATATTAAAATGCACGTCGATAGACGTTTAGATTTACGTACATTAGATCAAAGGAACTAGTTCTTTGATCATAGGTTTACACATAATTTACATTCCCCGCATATTCTCTTAACTTTAGGGAGGTATGATGCGGCTAAAGACTAGAGAGCCGAAGAGGGGGAGGGCCATATTGTCCACACTGTACGCCGATCAGGAACAAAGCATTCGTGCAAATGGAAACCCAGCTCAAGAAGGTAATGCCTCCGTGCAAGGCCATACTGAAGCCGTCACTCAAGACGGTGGAGATTCCGGGGACCGTCCCGCTCCGTCAGAATACTGCCGGATCGTTCCGCTGTTGGACGCCCAGTCGAGCTGCCGGGAAGTTCTGGAGCTGATCAAGGAGCAGCCGGATCTTCCCTGCGTGGTCATCGGCGGGAAGGAAGGCGAGCCGTTTGGGCTGGTCATGAGGGACACCTTTTACCGGAAGCTGACCGGCCGATTCGGCGCCGATCTGTACTATGCGCGTCCGGTGGAGAAATTTGCGGATATGCAGCCTCTGGTTGCCGACATTGGAGTCGATCCCGGACTGCTGATTCAGCAGGCACTGGACCGTCCCGAGTCCCAATTTTATGATTGCGTCATTTTGACGGATCGAGGGCAGCTGGCAGGCGTATTGACGGTCCTGGATTTGATGATCATGTCGGGCCTGCTTCAGACGGGGGCCGAGCAGCGGCGCAGGCAGACGGTAGCGGAGAGTTTCAGACATGTTACCGGCATGGAGGAATCCCTGCATCAGGTAGCGGAGGCGGCGAACGCCACGCTGATGGAATGCCGCCAGATGAAGGAATGGTCGCTGAACGGGCGAAGCAAGCTGGATGAGGTCAGCCAGTCCTATTCCAATGTCGTGGACCGGATGAACGCCAATCAACAGCAGGTATCCAGACTGATACAGGATGTTGATACGATCTCGGCATTAACCCGGAGCATCTCGGAGCTGGCGGATAAGAGCAATCTGCTGGCGATGAACGCATCGATCGAGGCGGCGCATGCCGGCGAACACGGACGCGGTTTCCAGGTGGTGGCTGCTGAAGTCCGATCGCTGGCAGGGCAGACGCGGCAGCTGGCGGCGGACATTTCCGGTCTGCTCGGAAGCATCGGCCGCTTGGCGAAGGAGGCGGGGGCTTTAACCACGGCTGGAGCGGGCGAAATTATGGCAAGCGCGGAGCTGCTCGGCGAAGGAAGCCGGATGTTCGGCGAACTGGAAAAGGCGGTTGATCATGTGGAAGGGACCGGTGAAACTGTGAACCGGCTGGCGGAAGATACGGCGAAGCGGGCGGCCGTTATCAGGCAGGAGCTGGAAAAGGGAAGTTCTTTTGCTTAATATTGGATCATCTTGTTTACACATTTTACACTGCGTTTACAATTGTGGGACACAGCATTTACATAACGGCATTAATATAGATAAGGTGCCATATAGATGAACTCATAGACCCTTTTTGAAAAAAGGAGAAGCGATTGTAAATGGAAGATATTATCGATATTGAGCAGTTGAACTTATACTACGAGCAGTTTCATGCGCTTAAAAATATAGACCTGGACATCCCTGAGAAAACGATCACTGCCTTTATCGGCCCCTCCGGATGCGGTAAGTCTACCTTGCTGCGGACGCTGAATCGGATGAATGACATGATTACAGGCACTCAAATCGAAGGCTCCGTCAAAATCGGAGGCAAAGATATTTACGGCAGCGACGTGCATGTGGAGGTTCTTCGGAAGCAGGTAGGCATGGTGTTCCAGCAGCCGAATCCGTTCCCCAAATCGATTTATGACAATATCGCTTACGGTCCTCGTCTGCACGGCACCCGGGATAAGAAGGTGCTTGACGAAATTGTGGAGCAGAGCCTGCGTCAGGCAGCGCTGTGGGAAGAGGTCAAGGATTACTTGAAGCGTTCGGCCCTCAGCCTCTCGGGCGGACAGCAGCAGCGTCTGTGTATTGCCAGAGCGCTGGCGGTCCAGCCGGACATTCTTCTGATGGATGAAGCGACCTCGGCGCTGGATCCGATTTCGACGCTTAAAATTGAGGAATTGGTGCAGGAGCTCAAGGAGAGCTACACGATCGTCATGGTCACTCACAATATGCATCAGGCTGCCCGGATTTCCGGCCGCACGGTATTTTTCCTGAACGGGGAAGTCGTCGAAGCCGACGATACCAAGGCGCTGTTTACCAATCCGCAGGACGCGCGTACGGAAGATTATATTTCCGGACGTTTCGGGTAACCGGCAGCAAGATGATCATTAAATATATCGTAGGGGGAACAGGGCAGCGATGATTCGGAGAAAAGAGTTGGATCAGGATTTAGAAGTACTGCGCTCGTTGCTTCGCCAGATGGGCGCGCATGTGGTTCATGCGATGGAAGAGGCAGTCGTGAGCCTTAAAACGCTGGATGCGGTGAAGGCCCAGCAAATCGTTAAGGATGACGCCAAGCTGAACGCGATGGAAGAGGAAATCATGGACATCGGCTCGCGATTGATCGTCACCCAGCAGCCGGTAGCTAAGGATTTGCGAAGAATTCTCGTAGCCTTTAAAATTTCGAGCGACCTGGAGCGCATGGGAGACCTTGCCCTGGACGTTGCCAAAGTGACGCTGCGGCTGCAGGGGCAGGAGCTGATCAAGCCGCTGATCGACATTCCGCAAATGGCTGATCTGGTGAAAGTGATGATCGAGGAGTCCATTACGTCTTACTTGGACGAAAATACCGACCTGGCTTATAAAATGGCCAAGGACGACGATCAGGTGGATCAATATTACAGCCGGATCATTACGGAATTGTACGGCTACATCGCCTCGAATCCCGATACGCTATCGCAGGCGCTGCTGCTCACTTTGGTGGCCCGGTACATCGAGCGGATCGCCGATCACGCCACGAATATCGGGGAGAGCACCGTGTATCTCGTCACCGGCCGACGTCCTGATTTGAATCAATAAAAACATCATGTATGAGATCAAGGAGCTGACCCGCATAGGCGGGAAGCTCCTTTTTTGATAATATCAGAAAGTATAAACTCCAGAGCCATTGCTTCCTGATATTGCAAGAAAAAATACCTTTAAACGCGGTCTGTCTTCTTTGAAGGTATGTCGATAGACGTTTTTCTTACGTATAGGAATTGACAGAAATTACGCTCCGAAGATTTGCGGCAAAACGGCCTAATTTTTTCTCGAAAAGGGGCGTGTATGGTATCATAAATGAAGGACGTTTGATAAAGGGAAGGTGCCCAATGAACAAGCTGATTTTAATAGATGGAAACAGTATTATTTACCGCGCATTTTTCGCAATGCCCCCGCTGACGAACACCAAGGGTCTGCATACGAATGCTGTGTACGGATTTACGAATATGCTTCTGCGTTTGATCGAGGACCACAAACCGACGCACATGATGGTTGCTTTTGACGCCGGGAAAATAACGTTCCGCCACGAAGGCTACCAGGAATACAAGGGCGGAAGGGAAAAGACGCCGCCGGAGCTGTCGGAACAGTTCCCGCTGCTCAAGGAGCTGCTGCAAAGCTTCGGCATCGCCCAATATGAGCTGAGCGGCTACGAGGCGGACGATATCATCGGGACCGTCTCCCGCATCGCCGAGGAAGAGGGGCAGCAAATTCTCGTCGTGACCGGGGACAAGGACATGCTGCAGCTGGCTTCGGATCATGTCCAGGTGGGCCTGACACGCAAAGGGGTGACGGAGATCGAAACTTACGCACCCGAGCAAATCAATGAGCGGTACGGCCTTACCCCGCTTCAGATCATTGATCTGAAGGGCCTCATGGGGGACCCGTCGGATAACATTCCGGGGATTCCGGGCGTGGGCGAGAAGACGGCGCTCAAACTGCTGCATCAGTTTGGATCGGTTGAGGAAGTGTTGGCCAATACGGCCGAGCTGAAGGGGAAGATGAAGGAAAAGATCGAAACCCATTCCGATGACGCAGTCCTTAGCAAGAAGCTGGCGACCATTTATCGCGAGGTGCCGCTGGACAAGTCGTTTAACGAGATGGTATTTCCGGGCTTGCAGGAAGAAACGGCAGGACCTGCGCTTGCCAAGCTGGAATTCAAATCGCTGTTGGAGCGGCTGTCCTTTCATGCGGACGGAAGCACGCATGCGGATGGGGAGCAGGCCAAGGCTGCTGAACGGGAGATTGAAGTCACCATCGTTGATGACAAAAATGCGGACGAGCTGATCGGCGCATTGGACGCTGTGCAGCTTATTCACGTTGAGACCAACGGGGAGAATCCGCATCACGCGGATGTGATCGGAATCGTATTCTCCGCGGAGCCGAAGCATTACTACGTACCGTTCGAGCGAATGAACGAGTCTTGGGCGGAGCCTCTCCGGACGTGGCTGGGGAATCCGGATGTGCGTAAGGCGGGATATGACCTGCACCGCATCGATTTGGCGCTTCACTGGAAGGGAATCACGTTTGCCGGGGCGGCGTTTGACGTGCATCTGGCCGCGTATTTGCTCGATCCAACGGAAGCCAACCAGAATGTCAACGCGCTCGCTTCCAAGTACGGGCTGCCGACGCTGGTGGCGGATGAGGACGTATTCGGCAAAGGCGCGAAATACAAGGTGCCGGAGTTGGATGTGCTGAGCGGGCATCTGGCGCGGAAGAGCGCCGCACTGCTGGATATCATTCCGCTTCAGGAGAAGGAGCTTGCGGCAAACGAGATGAGCTCGCTGTTCCATGACCTGGAGATGCCGCTGTCGCGGATCCTTGCGGATATGGAGAAGCAGGGCATCGCGGTCAACAAGGACGATCTGAAGGCGCTCGGGACGGAATTCGAAGCCCAGATCAAGACGCTGGTTGAGCAAATTTATGAAATTGCAGACACCGAGTTCAACCTGAACTCGCCGAAGCAGCTGGGCGAAATTCTTTTCGTCAAGCTGGGGCTGCCTGTCGTGAAAAAGACCAAAACCGGTTATTCCACCGACGCCGAAGTGCTGGAGAAGCTGGCGCCGTACCACGATATCGTGCGTCTGATTTTGCAGTACCGGACCATCGCCAAGCTTCAGTCGACTTATGTGGAAGGCCTGCTTAAGGAAATTTCGGATGAAACGGGCAAGGTGCACACGTATTACCGCCAAACCATTGCGGCTACAGGACGCCTCAGCAGCCAGTTCCCGAATCTGCAGAACATCCCGATCCGCCTGGAAGAGGGACGGAAAATCCGCAAGGTGTTTGTGCCTTCCGAACCGGGCTGGTACATTCTGGCCGCCGACTACTCGCAAATCGAGCTGCGTGTGCTGGCCCATATTTCAGGAGATGAAGGGCTGAGGGATGCCTTCCTGCACGATATGGACATCCATACGAAGACGGCCATGGATGTGTTCGGCGTCAAAGCCGAAGACGTGGACGCCAATATGCGCCGGTCCGCCAAAGCGGTCAATTTCGGCATCGTGTACGGCATCAGCGACTATGGCCTGTCCCAGAACCTGAACATCACCCGGAAGGAAGCGGCCCAATTTATCGACCAATACTTTGATGCCTTCCAGGGCGTTCGTAAATATATGGATGATATCGTTAGAGACGCTAAGCGCGACGGGTATGTCACCACGCTGCTGGAGCGCAGACGGTATCTGCCGGAAATCAATGCGAGCAACTTCAATCTGCGTTCTTTCGCCGAGCGAACGGCGATGAACACGCCGATCCAGGGAACCGCCGCCGATATTATCAAGCTGGCCATGGTTCAGATGGATGCGGCGCTGGCGAAGGAGAATCTGAAGAGCCGCATGCTGCTTCAGGTGCATGACGAATTGGTATTCGAAGTCCCTGAGGATGAGCTGGAAATCATGAAGAAATTGGTACCGGAAACGATGGAGCATGCGCTGGCCTTGTCCGTGCCGCTCAAAGCGGAAGTGAGCTACGGAGTCAATTGGTACGAGGCAAAATAAGAGGCTCCGTAAGCGCCCCGTATTCAGATCTTACGAGGCCCCGCAAAGTACTTGAGTAGGCTTCGAAGAAAAAGCGTCACTTTGTGGGGTTGTCTTACGGTATAATGGAGGATGAGGTGAAGTCATCATGCCGGAATTGCCGGAAGTCGAAACAGTCAAGAGAACACTCAATCAACTCGTGAAGGGCAAGGTCATTGACCGCGTTACGGTGAATCTGGCGCGGATCATCCAGCGCCCGGATGATATAGATCAGTTTGCATGGATGCTGGCCGGACACACCATTCAAAACGTGGAACGGCGCGGCAAATTTTTGCGGATCCTGCTGGACGGGCTCGTGCTCGTCTCCCATTTGCGGATGGAGGGACGATACGGGGTGTACCAAAGTAGTGATCCGGTAGAAAAGCATACGCATGTCATTTTCCACTTTACCGACGGCACCGAGCTGCGGTACAAGGATGTGCGGCAGTTTGGAACGATGCATCTGTTCCAGCCCGGAGAGGAGTTTCAGCTTCCGCCGCTCTCCAAACTGGGATTGGAGCCGCTGGATCCAGCGTTTACATTGGAGCAATTCAAAGAGACACTGGTGGGAAAAAAGACCAAAATCAAGGCTGTCCTGCTCAACCAGGCATATATCGTCGGCATCGGGAATATTTATGTGGATGAGTCGCTTTTTCGGGCGGGCATTCACCCCGAGCAGCCGGCCGATACGCTGACGGATGGGCAGCTCGAAGCACTTCATCAAGCGATCGTGGCCACGCTCGCCGAGTCGGTTGAGGTGGGGGGATCGTCCATCAAATCGTATGTCAATGGACAAGGTGAGATGGGCATGTTCCAGCACCAGCTGAAGATTTACGGCCGGCAGAACCAGCCGTGCGTAAAGTGCGGCACCGCCGTGGAGAAAACGGTCGTGGGCGGACGCGGTACCCATTTCTGCCCGTCCTGCCAAACCTTGAAATCCTGACATTTAGAACTGGGCGTGCACCCCTTTTTTGTACCTTCCATATACTGAGGTAGAGATATCTTATGAAGCGGGGCTTCCGAATGCCTGATCCATGCTGGGGGCTTTCGGGGCACCGCTTCTGTCACAGGGAGGGAACCGGGGTGCTCAGTCATGTTCTTACACTGCTGCTGCTTGCGTTAGCATTAAGTTTGGACAGTTTTGGTGTCGGCATTACATACGGCCTTCGTCAAATGAGGATTTCGCCGTTATCGATAGCGATTATTTCTTTATGCTCAGGGGTCATCATCTATGTGTCCATGCAGGTGGGCGTGCTGCTGGCCCAATTTGTATCCCCTTCGATCGCTTCCATCGTGGGAGCCGTCATCCTGATCATTATGGGCTCATGGTCGCTGACACAGATGTGGATCCAGAAGGAAAAAGGCGGGGAAGGCAAAGACGCCAAGGAAGCCCATACCAGCGGGATGGAGGGTCATGGCTTGCAAAGCCCTGGTGGAGAGGGTACACTGGACCCTGCCCATCGTGTAGTACCCGAGCAGACGGTGTTTTCGTTGGAAATCCGGAAGCTGGGCGTCGTGATTCGCATTTTGCGCACGCCGTCTTCCGCAGATATGGATAAATCGGGCAGCATCTCCGGGTGGGAGGCCATGTGGCTTGGCATTGCCCTGTCCCTGGATGCTTTCGGCGCGGGTCTGGGCGCGGCATTGCTCGGATTTTCTCCGCTGCTGACCGCCGTCGTGATCGCTCTCTTCAGCGGCACCTTTTTGGTCGTCGGGATGAAGACGGGACTGCGCTTTGCGTCCCAAACGTGGATGCGCCGTTTTACGGTGCTCCCGGCAATATTATTAATTGTAATGGGAATAATGAAGCTGTTATGAGGTGAGTTAAGGATATGAACATCGGTTTAACCGGAGGAATAGCGACAGGAAAAAGTACCGTATCCGCCCTCTTAGTCAGCAAGGGGGCGCTGCTTGTTGATGCCGACGTCATCGCCCGGGAAGTCATGCTCCCGGGTCATCCGGTTTTGGCGGCGGCCGTGGAGCATTTTGGACAAGCCATTCTCCTTCCGGACGGAACGCTGGATCGCAAACGCCTGGGGGATATCGTGTTTCACGATCCCGCCGAGCGCAAAGCTTTGAATGATATTACGCATCCGGCCATCCGCCAGGAGATCCGGGGACAGATGCAGGCATATGAACGGAAGCACCCAGACCGCCTGGTTGTAGTGGATATCCCGCTCCTGTTTGAATCGGGCCTGGAAGCGATGTATGAGCAGGTCCTGCTGGTCTATGCACCGTTTGAGATCCAGGTGGAACGCCTGATGGAGCGGAACCGGCTCACGAAGGACGAAGCGGTCGCGCGGATTCGTTCCCAAATGGATATCGAAGAGAAGAAAAAGCGGGCCGACGTTGTCATCGACAACAGCGGACAACCTTCCGAAACCGAGCACCAGGTGGAAGAGTTTTGGAACCGGAAGGGTCTGCTATGAAGTTTTTAAGAAAAAAAAGAGTGCTCCTTCTGTTGTTTTTAGGATTTGTCGTTATCCTGTTTTTTAATACGAACTGGATGTCGTGGTTTTACCCGATTCATTATAAAGAGAACATCCGCGAGCAGGCTGAGCGTTATGAGGTTGATCCGTTCCTGGTGGCTTCGATTATCCGGGTGGAATCCAATTACAAGCTGGGCAAGGAGTCCAAGAAAGGGGCTCTCGGCTTGATGCAGCTGATGCCGGATACGGCCAATTGGGCGATGGAAAAGGCCAAGCTACCTGAGGTGACCCTGGACCACATTAAGCATGAGCCGGAGGCAAGCATCGAAATCGGCACCTGGTATCTCAAAACGCTGTCCGAACAATTTAAAGGAAACCGGATTGCCGTAATCGCCGCATATAATGCGGGGCCTGGCAAAGTGGACGGTTGGCTGAAAAGGGGCGTATGGGACGGCACCTACGATTCGGTCAAAAATATTCCCATCGGGGAAACCCGTCACTACGTTCAGCGGGTCATTTATTATTATAATCAGTACACGCGGATTTACAGCGAGTTTTAACAGAGTCTTCTGTTCTGTTTTTCAACATAACAAAAGAAGCATTGGAGAAGCTAAATTAGCGTCTCCAACACTTCTTCGGGTATCAAACGGGATTAGAATTGACCAGCCAGTTGTTGTTCAGCCAGGGTCACCAAACGTTTAGTGATAAGTCCCCCGATCGAACCGTTCTCATATGCAGTCATGTTGCCTTGGTATCCGTCTTGTGGGATGCTGATACCCAGTTCTTGAGCGACTTCATATTTCAATTGGTTCAGGGCTGCGGTAGCTTTAGGTACTACCAGGTTGTTGGAGTTGTTGTTAGAAGCCATTGTTGTTCACCTCCTCGCTGTTTGTAAATGTATTATGTCTCGAAGCTCAAAAGTTCATTACTCTTTTTGAAAAGTTTTTATTGGAAATTTAATACATTTCGGCGAGGCGGCAGGATAATCCCTGACGGGATAAGGGGGCGTGTTTTTTTGGTCCCTGTGAATGTTCTTGATTTGTTCTATATACACCGTGATTTGCAAAGGAAGGGAGTTTACCATGAAATGTCCGTACTGTGATTATGCCGGCACCAAAGTGCTGGACTCACGGCCCGCCAACGAAAATAAATCGATCCGCCGCAGGCGTGAGTGCGAGAAGTGCAGCCGGCGCTTTACCACGTTTGAGATGGTGGAGGAAACGCCGCTGATGGTCATCAAAAAGGATGGAAGCCGGGAAGAGTTCAGCCGGGATAAAATCCTGCGCGGTTTGATTCGCGCATGCGAGAAGCGCCCGGTATCCGTGGAGCAGCTCGATATGATCGTCTCCGAGGTGGAGAAATCGCTGCGCAACACCGCCGTAGCGGAAGTGGAGAGCCGCCAGATCGGCGAACTGGTGATGGAGCAGCTGTATCCCGTGGATGAAGTGGCTTATGTTCGCTTTGCGTCGGTTTACCGTCAATTTAAAGATATCAACATGTTCATGAAAGAGCTGAAAGGGCTGCTGTCCAAAAATACGGTGGAGGACTAGCCGTGCAAGAGGAATGCTGCTTAGCCGAGAATGCAACCATCTTAAAGAGCAAAAGGGCCTTCCAGGGCCTCTTTTGCTTTTAGCGGTGGTCACGGTTGCAGAAGGATGAAGGGCTGGCGTTAAACGCCAGAAGCTTTTTTGATTTTTTTGTTGACACATGAATAAATATTTGATAAATTATAAGAGTCGCTGATACATAATAAATCAGTAGAAAAATAATAAGGGGCCTTAGCTCAGCTGGGAGAGCGCATCGCTGGCAGCGATGAGGTCAGGGGTTCGATCCCCCTAGGCTCCATAGAAGAAAACCCTTGGAAATCAAGGGTTTTTTGTTTTTTTATTTTCAATTTGGCTTAATAAAATTTGAAGTTGGGGACGAATTGGGGACAAATGTTTATTATTACCTCTTTAATTTCCCTTAAGGTTACAAAACTAAAAAGCGCTCGAATTAAGCGCTTAGAATCTTGGAACAAAGTAACTTATTGGAATAACTAATTTTTATTGATCAATCTTTGAGTCATTACCTTCATGAGAAATAATTGTATTAAAAGCATCTGCAGCAAGCTTATCTGCTGACTGAAGCGCATGTCCATAAATATTCATTGTTGTTCTAATATCTGCATGTCCTAGCCTGCTTGAAATTGTTTTGGCGTGGATACCTTGATTAATAAGTAATGTTGCAGATGTATGTCGTAAGTCATGAAAACGAATTGGTTTGAGTTTTTTTCTTTTGATGAAACGTCGAAGCCATGTCCCAGGAACTGTATGATAATATGGTTTGCCATTCCATGTTGAGAAAACAAAAAAGTGATTATTCATTCCTTCCCATTTATCACCTGCCTGTTCTTTCATAAAAATGGCATGATTTTGGTAATTCTTTAAATCGTTAATCAAGCCGATTGGTACTGATACTTTTCGTATTGAATTCCTGGTTTTTGGCATCTTAATTACATTTTCACCATTGACATAACTCAACGATTGCATAACATCGATTACACCATCTTCAAGATTTATATGCTGCCATTCAAGGGCTAACAATTCTCCCCGACGTAAACCCGTGGTAAGGGCCAGAATTATCATCATTCTCCAATGAATTGGTTCGTCATGTAATGCCTTTATTAAGAAGCTCACCTCATCTTCGTTATATACCTCAACATTAGATGGTGAAATTTTTGGCCGCTTAACTGACGATACGGGGTTGTCCTTAATAATTTTCCACTCAACAGCACGGTCAAGGACATCTTTCAAGATTCGGTGAATAAATCGAATAGAAGTTGAAGATAAACCACCGTTTTTACCATCCTTCCGTGCACCTTCCTGTTCAAGATCCTTTAAAAAACTAACAATATGTAAGGGTTTGATTTCATTTAATTGCTTACCTCCGAACACTGGGAGAATATGATTTTTTAACATATGGGAGTAATTTTCAATAGTTTTAAGTTCCAAATGTTTATTAGCGTACTTATGCCTCCATTCCTCTATAAAACTGGAGAAAGTCATTTTTTCTGGGGCAATATATTCCCCAGCTTCAACTTCAACCTGAAATTTGGCTAACTCCTTCTCTGCTTCTCTTCTCCCTGTTGCTTTAATTGTCCTAGAGCGCTTTATTCGTTTTCCTTCCGTGTTATACCCTGCCTCAACAATCAATCGGTATGAGTTTTTCCCTCTCTTTTCTATACTAGCCATGCATATCACCTCTAATAGCTTTATATAGGAAAGTATTATCAAATAAATTATTTGGAATACTCAAATTCCCTTATTTTCTTTCGTTTAATTTGGGGATTTTATTTGAACAAATATCAAAAAGAAGTAATTAGTCTTTTAGGTCAGAATAGTACCGTTTATTTTGCTGGTGTCCGATATGGATGCTAAAGAAGCTGAATTATCAGTTGTAATTAAAAGGAAAACAAGCGAACAAACAAAAGGTATAGACTCTTATGTAAAATTACTTTCCGAGTTTATTACACAGGATAGACATGTCTCTGATGACATTAATGTTAATGAATAAACATAATAATTGGTATCTCTACCTTGGAATTCAGAGTCAAGGTGGCGCTGGTAATATGGACTTCCAGGGCGTCTTCGGAACAATCATTTTCTTAATGCTTCCAGAGCTAAGTAAAAGCTTCTTACTAATGGCACAACTACAGGAAATAACATTAATAGAGCTTTATCCTAGTGTTAATATTGATGGTATCTTCATAACTATTATAAAAAGGAGCTCAGATTAGTCTGAGCTCCTTTGACAGATTACGTGAGAGTCAACAGCAGAAGAGGGTATTCTGGCGAAGGTTAATTTGTAGAAGTAAAACCAAAAACTAAGATATTCCAAGAGTATTTTCATTATCCTTTCGAAATAAATCATAAAGATACCCACGTTTTACTAACAGTGATTTAAAAGATCCATGTTCAATTATTCTTCCCTTATCAATTACAATGATTTCATCATATATAGAAAGAATGTTTTGATTTAATTTATGAGTAATACTTATAACCGTTGCATCAATATTTAATAAAATATCTTGTTCAATATTTAACGAACTATCTATGTCTAGTGCGGCTGTCCATTCATCTAATAACAATATATTTTTCTCGTGGTATAAAGCCCTAGCGATTCCTATTCGTTGCTTTTGGCCACCAGAAATATTTTTTGCATCTTCTTCAATGATTGTATCAATACCCATTGGTAGTGATGTTATAACATCTAACAATCCTGATTTATTAATTATAGAATTAAATAAAGTTTCATCAAAGGCTTTATTTAAAGTAATGTTATCTTTAATGCTTTTATTAAATAAATAAATATTTTGTTGTACCAATGATATATCATTACATATAGATTTAGTATCTATGGCTTTAATTGATTTATTATCAATATAAATATCACCTGTGTAATTATTATAATAACCAATAAGAAGCCTAAACAATGTGCTCTTTCCAGAACCGCTTTTGCCAACTATTAAATATTTTTTATTTTTATAAAATTGGAATGAAAAATTATTTAAAATCTTCTCTTTTTCTAAATATGAAAAAGAGACATTTTTAAACTCAATAACATTATGAAAATAATCAGCCTTCTTTCGCTCGATTTTATAATTATTTTGAGTAATTATCTTTAATAATTTTTCATTTATAATTTTAGAACTTTTAATAAGCGTTATTCGTTGTACTATGGCTTGTAAAGGATAAGTAATTCCATTACTTAATTGAATTACTGCGATAAGACTTCCAGCAGATAGAGTTCCAATAATTACGAAATACCCTGAAATAATAATACTTATAACTAGAGTTGAAATTCCCAATGTTGTAGATATTCCGGAAAATATAGCTTGGAATTTTAAGAATTTTAGTCTACTTAGCTCAAGAGTCATGTTTACATTTTTGACTTCTTTTTTTGTTTTGTCTTCCATATTGTATGAGTGGATTGTTGAGTAACCGTCTAATTGATCTTTTAATATTTTTGTATAACTTGAAAAATTATCTGAAACAATATTTTGGAGTTTTTGTAACGGTTTACTAAATAAGTACGGTACTAAAAATAAGAGTAAACCAGAAATAAGTAAACTAATAGTTACCCAAGGATTAATATATAATAGTACAGCTATTGTCAGTATGAAAATAGTAATATCACCAATCAACTCAATATAGGAGGAAATATACTGATTTTCTATGATATTTACATCATTTGTTAAGTAAGATATGTAACCTGCTGTACCTGCTTCATTAAAAGAATTATAATCCCTAGATATTAAACTATTAAAAATATCATTCTTATACTCTGCCATTGATTTTTTTAAGAAGTATGCTTTTGCTACGTTTTTCAAATACTCAATTATCCCAAAACTAAGAAAATAGAAGCTAGTAAATAATATATAAGTAAAAAAACCTGTCATATCTTGAGTAGTAATATAGTCCACTAATTTTTGTAAAACTATTGCGATATATACTTGCATCCCTGAAGATATTAACCTTAATAGCACCGTAATTAATAATGAATACCTATATTTCAAAAAGTATTTATACAATAGATTCACCACCTTATAAATTATTTGCTCCCAGAATATTGGGCACTTTATGAGGTATTCTTTGGAATATAGGAACTGCAAATTTAAATACTTTTAGCTCATTTTCTGGAGCTTTTCTGAGAATTGATGGTGAAGAACCATATAAACACTCATGTGAATCGTTCGGTTATTATAAAAGCTCATGAAACGATCTAAAGAGTGAAGCGCCTCTGAAAAGCAATATGCTGATTAAAGCATTTTTTCGTTCGAGGATACTTGTAAAAGGATTCAATATAGGCATTCTTATATTCGTGTCCGATTTGATGTCCGCATGTGAGATTAATACATCACACCTCTCGCAAAATACTCGAAATTATGGCTTTAAACTGTCGGGCCGTTGTCGGTACGGATCATGAGCAACGTGTTTAATTACCTCGCTTCATCGCTTTAGTCTTCAGCAGATCATCGGTTCTTGATTCTTTGCCACGATATTGTCCAGCCACATTCCTGTCATATACGTTAAATACTGGCATGCGTGGAAATAACGCTGCTAGCCCCATTATATAGCTGTATTTGATATCCATTTATGGCACAAGAGAAAGCGTACGCAGAGCATGCTGGTTTGGATACCACTCGTAAAGAACCTGAAGTACGTGCATTAACTTCCTACACTTCACTTTTTTATTAAAACAGAGGAGGGCAGACATTATGGTTAAATGGCTGGTTTTAACGTTAGTGGTCATATTTGTTGCAGCTTACGTATCATTTAGTATATGGATTACCAATGACACCAAAGTTATTTTAGTGAAAGCTGTGAGTGGAGATAATGATTATACTGAATATATGAATAATGAAGCATACCAGAAAATTAATCCAATCAAACGTGTAATGACCGATGAGAGTTTTCATTATGACGAGAAACAACATAAAATCGGATTTGTTCTACCAATGCATTTGAGCAAGTGATTTTAATATTTCCATGAAACATGGCCGTCTATTTATGGATGGTCTTATTTTTTGAGCCGAATTAATACTTAAGCATGTAATGGCCGCTGTATACGCAGTCCTTGGGGTACTTGTTGTCCTCGGGATTGTGAGCAATCAAGAGGCGGGCAAAGGCTATCCTGATAAGGACAAGAATTAGGAATGATGAAGACCCTGTTGATTATGTTTTTTGTTTGTATGTAAGAACCATTTATCTATAAGTGGCTCATAAAATCTCTTTTATGAATTAAGGTGCAGCCCGCTTTCGAAGCGGGCGTTTTCATTAGGAAAAAAATATTAAAAATATACAAGCGCCTAAGCAGAGATATGACTTTACCCATATGATATCAATATTTTTGATAAGAGGGAGGTACTTTCATGAGCGACGTCAGAGGTGTTGGATTTGGTGCTACCCTAATAATATAGGTGTTATCTTGGTGCTCTTTATTCCATTGGTAATTATTTTGAAAGCATTTTGTTCGTAACACAAAGACCCTGCTGGTTACTATCGGCATGGCATTTATCTTTTACACAAAGGTTTAGTTTTTCATTTTGCTCTGTTTGAAAACAAGGGGCACTCTTAAAGTAATAAATGGAACTCCAAGAAGAATAAAATCAAATATCAAGCGTATTAACCCATTCCTAAATAATGGAACATACATATTGTAATATTAACTTCTGGCAAAGGAGGTACATGTATGAGCGATGGTGTTGTTGGTGGCGTAGGTTACGGATACGGCTTGCACAACAATGTTGGTGCTATCCTTGTGCTCTTTATTCTGCTGGTAATTATCTTGTCGACATTTTGTTGGTAATAAAGAATAAGGAACGAGGAATGACGAAAACCCTGTTGGCTATTAGCTTGCAGGGTTGTTTTTTTGATTCATTCTAATTATAGTCCGAAATTAAAAATGAGTGTTTGCCCTTGATATCTTCGCCCTTACCAAAAAGTTCAGCAATCCATAAGATATGATGTACTCTAAACTAAAGGAGGGCGTACTCATGAGTGAAGTTGTAGGCGGAACAGGTTATGGTTATGGTGGTCTTGGTACCAGCACTGCAGCTATATTAGTCCTGTTCATCTTGCTGGTTATCATAACTAGATCTTTCTTTTTCTAAGTAAACAACATTTTTTTAACCCTGCCAGCTTTGTGCTGACAGGGTTAAATTGTTTTTGGAGCATTTGAATAACCTCTGCATATAATGAAATGCTGCCGCAATTACTTGCTCTTCTCCATTCTACAGATGTATCACTCTTTATCCTTCCGAAATATCCATCCCGTCTGTAGGGTGGGATATTCTAATTATCTTGTAATAATAAGACCCTGCTGGCTGTGTGTTGGCAGGGTCTTTACTATTTTACTTTATGTATTTTATTTTATCCAGCAGAAAGCCTGATGGATCAGGCTTTCTGTTATTTATTTAGGAGAAATTGTGTCATAAAAAAAGCACAAATGTGCCTACATTGTAGGATAATGACACAAAAATGCCTACATCCTGATGTCCGGCCGTATTCACTGGAAATGGCTCATTACAAAAATTCCTCACCAGTTTTGATTTCAAAAAAATCTCCTCTTTGCGAGGAGATTCAAGAGATCAGATTAAGGTAAGCGCGAGCAGCGTGAACAGGCTTAATGTTAAAATGGAGTTGCGTGATCCGTCTCTTCGATCTGTCTCCAAAAACACGTTATCACGATCCACTCTTAGGATTCTTCCTTCGTGTATACATCCGTCTCTTGTCCAAATGCGGACTCTCTGGTTCATGCATCGCATGCAGTCATGATAGGCTCCCATCTCATCACCCCTTTCTTTGACAAAGCATCATATGAACGCGTTGGACAAAAGGTCACGGCAGTTATACACTCAACAATGAATGTGATTGACGTTTGTGATAGTAACGAAGCAGTTACCCGTTCAGGCTAACGCGCTTTACTACAAGTTATGCAAAGAGGGAAAAGATTTGCCTGTATACACAAAGTGATATTTTGTAAAATAAAGACAACATTTTGGGACGCGCCGTTATACAATTTGAAAGCATTGGTATAGCAAAGACCCTGCTGGCTTAAGTACTGGCAGGGTCTTTTTGTCTAGCAGCATTTTTGAGTATAGTATGAAAATTAAAATCAATGTTTGCCCTTGAGAATTTTGCCTTTACCAAATCCTGACTAAAACATAAGATACCATGTATTTTAATTTTAGGAGGTAGTGTGGGATGAGTGACGAAGTAGGCTATGGTGGTTTCCGCAATAATATGGCAGCTATCTTGGTTCTGTTCATTCTTCTGGTTATCATAACTCAATCTTTCTTTTTCTAAGAAAACAATAAGTAAGTAATAAAGGTGGGAGTGGAGAGAGGAGAAGATATGAGCGAGTTTCTGGAGTTTAATCGCCGTGAGGAATTTGAGCCCCACGATGTGAGTATATAACCTATTAAGAATGCCCAAAATGGGGAGGTAAGCACCTTGCTTTTCCACTTCCCGGCCGCCCTTTTTGGGCGGCCTTTTTGTTTGACCATTAATAGCGACGCTAACCAGGGAGGAATATTCGATTTCGCTGAACCGGCTGCGTCGAAACCTTCTCGCCCTGATAGCAGGCAACACACAGGATATTAAGGACCTGGAAGATCGCATGTAGCAAATTGAGAAACAGTAAGCCAAACGGCCACGTTGGCATGATAGCTGACGTGGCCGTTTGTTTATTGAAGTTGCGTTAATCGCTCTCACATACTCAATCTCAGAATATGGCACCCTCACCGGACCGTCCGCAGTCCTAATCTTCGCTGGATCGGGATCCCCGGATAACTGAGCTTTACCCACGATCAAATCATCGTTTTAAGCTTTACCGTGACTATGCGCATATGCAGCGGCAGTTCTTAACTCCTCAACCATTACATTCCCTCACTAATTTTTTTGTAATACGCCTTTTAAAAACCGAGGTTATATATGTTGTAGATCCTCAGTAATTATCTGACCCGGCACAATAAAATGCCGAACATGGAGCAGCTTGAGACTATGGCCGGCAAACGTAAGGATAAAATCATTTCGTCACTGAAGGAGCTCGAAAAGCAGGGATACATCCGCTGGGAAAATAAATCATCAGTGGAACACGTTGTGATTTTGGAGGCGTGGGAGAGAGGGGCGGCCCCTATCAAAAAGCCCTAACGTTAGCCGCGGGGCCGATTACTGGACTATGTATTAATTAGGAGGTTAAACCATGAGCAAGAAGCTGACCGATAATAGATTTTTGACAGTTCACGTATGATGTTGCCGCAGTTATGCAAAGATGGGATGGAATGATTCTTATTCCAAACTCCGTGATGAGCTATTGAGTTTAATATGATCCTGAGATAGTAACTCATGGTTAAGCAAATTGAGAACAGTAGTTCAAAACAACAAAAACAGCAGCCGGCAAGTAATTGGTTGCTGTTTTTGAAGGGCGAAAGTCTTGTCAAAGGAAACACCATCTTGAGATAAGCACGGAGGGACTGCGATTCCTAAAATCTATGGTTATTATACATTCACGATTATTTTGAATTTCATATTGGTCGAAAACTTAGAGATGATTTTGCTAATCCGTTCCTAGTGGTGTATAAGTTAACACGTTCCGCAAAATGCCTTACTTAAGATTAACCCGCAAATATGATAATTCCCCAGTCTGCAGCACAATACTTACTTCATTACCGCTGCAAGGAATCGAGTGAACGACTTCTTCCAACGGGTTTACCAGGTAGGCATCCTCGACTTCCTTATCTATTACGGTAAAAGTATACTCGGACGGATCGGATCCGACATTTCGCAGGGTCAGAATGAATCCATTTCCATCTATAGCCGGTTTCATGTATTGCAAGACGACCGTGCCGCTTGACTGTCCAAACCACTGCCCTTCTTCCTCCCTTTCACACATCACCGCCGCGTTAATGGCTATAGGGTCCGCTGCAGCAATGCCCGCACGATATGCCTCAACAGGATCAAATTGTTCAAATGGACTTAGCTCATAGCGGAAAAGGACATCCCCAGGTTGGCTAGCCCAGAAATTCGTATCCCAATAATTGTTCATGGCCCATGCCAGCAATAGCGGATTTTCTTGACGTTTGATCTGCTCATTCTCCTTGCCGAAATGAAAATCACCTACTTGAACGAGCGGTGCGTCTGGACATGCTAGTGTGATCCCCTTCTGTTTATCATAGATGGAAACCGTTTGGTCGACGGTCACCCAATCCCGACACGCGGTGCCAAGCTGTTCCCGATCAAGCTCGACGGGCAAACCGGCCGTATCATAATGGGCACGCCAGTCTTTATCCATCCGTAAAGGGAAGGCAAAATAGATGGATTCGGGCGTTCTGATATCCGATTTATTCATTGAAGCAGTAAGACTAATTCTAGGATGGATTGCGGAAAAAGTTATCCGCTGCTCCAGTCGGGAAACTCCCGGTGCTTCAAGCTGTACGACGTACGTAACTGAATCCATGGTTTGTTCGACCGAATAAGCTTTCAGCCGATTGGCGCCGACACGTTTCGATTTCCATTCATGGTTCCAGACGGAAATGCTGTGGTTTCCTTTATCGACATCACGCGGGAAGAAGGTGTCCCGGTGCTCCTTGTTGTGACGCCCATCCACTGTTTCCTGCACAAATTCAAAAAACGTCCAAGGGCTCTTTTCATCAAGCATCTGCCAACTACGACTCTTATCGAACAACTCAACAATTCGTCCAGTAACAGGGCTATATGTCATCCGGTAAAATGGTGTTTCGATCGTCCCTTCAGTCACCGATATGCTGTCCGATGATGTGTTCAGCCGAGCTTCAAGCTGGCCCATCGGAATCTTTTTCCACGAGAATGGCGCGATCTCAACGGTTCCATACGATCTAAAGTTTTGGTCTTCCTGCGCATAGGGCAAGAAGTCCATTATACGCAAAGCGGCAATATGACGATGATTGCCGAAGTAATGCTCAGGCACCTTGACCTCAACATGCTGTGTTTCACTTGATGTGTTGACCAGCATAACGCCATCAGGCTTGCCGGATTGCTTCGGATTTCCTGCTGCCGCTTCCAATTGCTTGGAGAAAACGTATGTAGACAGGTCTGCTGCCTTGTATGCCATCTCTTTCTTATGCAGCTGCTCCGCTTGTGATACCGGAAGATCAGGGATGTAAACTGAGGCCCAAGAACCCCAAGTGTGCTCATCATAGAGCAAAGACTGCTCGAATGCCTCTTTTTTCACTTTCTTATATTGCAGGTTTGGCGCCCCTTGGATCGCTTCCAGGAATTCAGCCTTCTTCAAGCTTTGCTTCGTTTGACGACTGATCTTGGTTTCTTTCGCCGAGCTTCCCGCACCGAAATTCCAGTAGTCCGTCCAATCCCCTGAATGAACCGGGATTTGCTCTTGCGGAATCTGCTTAACCCGCTCGAGAAGCATTTCCGGTGTTGCAAAAATAACCTTGTGGCCATGCCCCTCAGCATTGTATCTGCTGATCAGTGACAACAAATTCGGGTCCGGGCAGTTATTATCATATTGCGGAGGATTCGTTGCCGTTAAATACACAAAATCGTACGGATAGTCATTTCTCTCCAACCAATCAAGGTATTCCTGGATCCCTTGAGCCATCAGCTTCGTATCATCTTGATTTGTGAAGAAGAACTGACTGAAAAGAGAGTAATGCTCACCCAAGAAAGTCAAAAGCTCTCGATTGTCAGGGGTTTTCCAGTTAAATGCGGAAGGGCGCGGCAACGGAATTCCCCCAAAGTGTACATTAATCCCCGTGATATAAAACTCGATACCTGCATCGAGTAATATTTGGCTAAGCGGCCATGGCTGCCCGTTAACATCATGATTAATTGCGCTTTTTACGGAAATGCCATACTTCTCCCGCAGCTCACGAACAGGATGCAGCATCCGCGCAAGCTGATCCGCTGATACTAGCGGGGTAGTGTGCATAGGAAGTGCTGCAATACTAAGCTGTCCATTGTTCACCAATCGGCGGAAATCTGCAACTTGCTCCTCGGTAGCTGTCTCCAGCCATTGCATCACCGGATAAGTCGCCTCGCAGGTCCAACGGAATTTCGCATCCTCTGGCTCATTCTCCGATTGGAGGCAAAGCTTGATCGCTTCGTCAATATAGTCTTTCTGCAGCTCCAGCAATAACGGCTGGGGATGTGTGTAACCAATATCCAGGTGACTATGGTGCAAACATAATATTTCTTTGATTTTCGCCATTCCTGTCACGCTCCTTTGATTTTATGCATTCGTCAACCTTCATCTTTGTTCATGATGATTGAATCTCTTAAGAAGTGTATCAAGTACGGTTGTCTTCGTATTTACAGAAACGTATATCTTTTATACAATCGTCATACATATTTTCAAAAAGAAGGAGAGGGTCGTGATAGATTTTGCAAATCTTCATCCTTACGTATACAACGCCAGCCGATATCTATTTTCCAAAGGCCAGAATAGCATATCGCGTGTTTGCTACGCTTCATCGCTCTATCTGATCAGCGAGGGGAAAGGCATGGTTCACTTTCGAGGAGAAGATCACCCGGTAGGCCCCGGTTCGCTTGTATATATGCCGCCTGGTCTGCTTCACGACTGGTATGCCAATCAGGAACAGCCGATGATTCATTATTGCTGTTACTTCGATTGGAAGCATATTGATCGTCGAGAAGCCTTTTTGACGCCGAACATGATCTGTTTCGACACTTCTCAATTGCAGTCATCGTTAATTGGGCCTTCGTTTCCTGTGCCGATTCCCGAATATATGACGGTGGGCAAGCTACAGATTTGGATAGATTGGTTTGAGACTTTTTTTATAAACAATGAATACACGAACGAGCGCACGTATTACAGGGGGTTGAAGATTCAGTCCAATTTTCAGCAGTTCATGGAGTACTTTCTCACTTTCGCCCTCAAGAAGAAAAATATCCCTGATCCACGAGTGCTCAAGATCTTGGAACGACTGGATCATGATTTGATGACCGGCAACGTTAAGCCGCTTGAGTTTTATTTTCGAGAACTTCGCATCAGCCGCGGCTATTTTTTTGAACTATTTCATCAGGCAACCGGGTTATCGCCGATACAATATATGAATCAATTCCGAATAAACCGCGCCAAAGATGATCTACGGTTCTCTAATATAAGCATCACGGAGATCTCTGAGAAATACGGCTTCTCGTCGGTTCATTATTTCTCTAAATTATTCAAGCAGTTAACAGGGATGCCGCCGAAAGAGTATCGTGAAGCGTATATAAGAGAGGAGATTAGGTAGGCAATTCCTCGTTACTAAACGAGCGAGGATTACACTAACGGGACACGATAGTTTTATCTTCAAAAATCAATCGGATTGTTTAAGCCAATCTCTGTAGGGATGTTACACAAGGTTAACGCACGGATGCGGTGGTACAGAGGATTATTTATTGCAGTGGAGAAGATATGGAAGGTATTGAATGATTTCTCTTGAGGGGGGGATTCAAATGAACACCACATCAAAGAGTAAAACACTTGTTAATACTGTAGTTCAGGTTAGACTGCCAGTTAGAAATATCGATGAATCCGTTGCATGGTATGAACTGAATTTCGGCTTTACACATTGCTGGAAAACTGAAGAAGAATCGGACCTGAAGCTTGAACCAGGACCCTATTTGTTTTTAAAACGAGTAGAACAACCCATTCCAGTCCATATTGTATCGGACGGAAAACCCTATGCGGTACTTTGTATAAAAACATCTGATGTTTTTGAATGTTACCAAAGATTCCTCGATGCAGGTGAAGAAGTAACGGAAATAACGTATACTTGGGGAATTGATCGATTCCCTGAATTCAACGTTACAGACCCTTCAGGCAATGTTATAAATGTAGCGAACTATCCCGATTTACATATTAATGGCTTTTGAGCTATCGGTCCGCGTTTACCAAACGGCGTGATTGAAAGTTTTCACGTAACCGATTCAGAGGGCTATCTTATCATCATTAAAGATTGTTAATTTGGTATTCAGCTTACGGGAAACGATAGCTCAATAAAGATATTTGAAGGCAGCCGATCAATAAGACCGGCTGCCTATTTCTAAACTAATGGGCTGGATAGTTTAAGATTATGTACGACGCCTTATAAAAGGTCATGATATGCAATCTATTTCTAAAGAGCCCGGTGCGGGAAATGCGTACGCCGGGTTCTGTGGGGGTTCGGGCCACCATTTAGGTGGCCATTTCTACCCGGAGTCGGTTACTCAATTTATGGGTAGTTTCCTACCTGATTTTTATGCAAGGCCCAGTAGGCCCCTGTTGTATTACGAATATAATTTCGGTATATCAAGCATGATGTAGTATAATTTAAAAAAAGACAATGGAGAGTTAAAAGATATGACGGAAAAGAAAGATAAGAAATTGAACCGGTACGTTCTTACAGAAGAGCTGTATGACATATTGAAGCAACAAATTTTGTCCCACAGGATGGCGGCCGGAGATAAAATAAATATCGATAGCTTGTCTCGGGAACTTGGCGTAAGCAATATTCCGATTAGAGAATCCTTGTCCCGTCTGGCTTCGGAAGGGTTCGTAACGCTAATTCCGTTTAAGGGGATGTACGTTGCCGAAATGAGTTTGAAGGACATCGACGAAATTTTTGAGATTCGAAGTCAACTCGAAGATTTGTCGATACGCAAATCGATAACGCATATTCCGCCCCATAGGCTTGAGGCTGTTCTTGAGGACCTTCTATCCCACGAACCGGGGCGAGGGGAAGTAGACCGGGAAACCACAATCTTTAAGATGAATGGCGACTTGCACGGCACAATTCTACATTACGCGAAGAACGAAAATTTGAAGGACATGGTGACAAGCCTGATTCAGCGCATCCATCGATATCTGAAT
This sequence comes from Paenibacillus sp. XY044, assembly GCF_002257645.1. Taxonomy (GTDB): domain Bacteria; phylum Bacillota; class Bacilli; order Paenibacillales; family Paenibacillaceae; genus Paenibacillus_AQ. The sequence continues at coordinate 683,549 of NZ_NQMO01000002.1, forward strand.
GATACGCGTTGCAACATTGATATGGAAGCCGAAAAGATCGAGCACGAAATCATTGTCCGTGCGCTTCTTACGCGCGATACCGAACAGGCTGCAGAGGCAATGCGTAACCATTTAAGGAACGCTCACGAAAGACTTCGTATCAATTTCGAGAAATAAATAGGGTTAAGTGAATCAGATCGAAAAGCCGGCCCAAGTTTATTTACACCTAAAATCATGTATGATATATTAAAATCGTACATGATATTGTAACCGCTTTATAATGAATATGGGGGGAGAACCATTGCCAATTACCTCCTTGAAAGTGGCCTTAATAGACGGCCCCATGTATGGGCCACTCTATCGGAGCCTTGAGGTATTCGAACAAAGATCAGGAATTGCCGTTAACGTCGCATTCAAAGGCACGCATCCGCAGTTGAACGCATTGCTGAAGGAAGCTTTCGAAACGAAAGAGAGTCCTTTCGATCTCGTGTCCACGCATTCGAAATATGCGCCTTCCCAAGCGGAGCACCTGCTGTCGTTGGATCCCTATTTCGACCAGAGCGCTCTGGCTGATTTCTCTCCGACCCTGGTTGAACTTTGCCGGGTTGGAGGGAATCTGAAGAGCATTCCTCGAAACTTTGATGCCAGATTGCTGGTGTATCGTTCGGATCGCCTTGCCGAACTGAACATCGGCGTACCTGAAACCTGGGAAGAGTTGAGTGAAGCGTCACGCAGGGCTAAAGCGGCGGGCTATACCGGATTGGTTTACCCGGGCAAGGGGTCAGGACTGTTCGGCACTTTCTTCGAACTGCTGTCCAGCGAGGACGGCAAGCTGTTCGACGAGCGGCTCCAACCGGCGTTCAACAGCGCGGCTGGCCTTGCGGCGTTACAGCGGCTGCGGGAGTGGTATAAAGAAGGATTGACTCCTGAAGGTCTGCCGGAGATGGAGTACGACGAAGTATCGGCCAACTTCCGCAACGGGGACAGCACGTTCGTCACGGATTGGCCGGGCTATTTCAGCCTGTTGACCGATCATGCGTCTCCGTTGGCCGGGCGCTTCGACTTGGCATTAACGCCGGCGGGCTCGCAAGGCAGACGCGCCGTCTACTGCGGCAGCCATTCGTTCGCAGTTCTTGCTGGAACGCGGCATCCGGAACAAGCTGTGCAGTTGCTGCGTCATCTGACCTCTCACGAGAGCCAGCTCTTCGATGCGCACCACGGTCATGTGCCGGTCAGAACGTCGGTAATGGACAAGCTGAAAAAAGCGGCGGCCGAGGATGCATTGGAAGCACGCAGGTTGTCTCTATTGGAGGAAACGATTCTTACGAGCGTGGTCATTCCTCCGAAGTTCCCGGAATATCCGCTAACGGAAGACATTCTCTGGCAGACTTTTCAAAGAGCAATCGTCGGTCGTCTCGAGCCGCAGGAGGCGCTGGATAAGGCGGCCTTCGAAATCGGCAAGGTAGTTGGAGCGTACAGGTAAACGATTTTGGATAAGGAGGTCGGCGAATCTATGATGCTGGAAGATCAGGTATGCATCATAACGGGCGGAGGTTCAGGTATCGGCGAAGTCGCAGCGGAGCGATTCGCGGAGGAAGGTGCCAGCGTCGTCATCGTGGATATCGACGAGGCGAGTGGTCAGCGGGTAGCGGAAAGCATCTCGTCCAAGCCGGGGAGACGGCGGGCCTATGCGATCAAGGCGGATGTGTCATCGGAGCAGGATGTACAAAGAGCTGTCGCTGAAGTCGAAGAGCGCTTAGGTCGTATCGACATCCTGTTTAATAATGCAGCGACCATCTTGCCCAAGGCGTTGGAAGAGGTCACGGTAGACGAATGGACCCGGGTTATTAATATCAACCTCAAGAGTGTTTTTCTGATGATCAAGACGTGCATCCCTGCGCTTCGCATGTCGCAAGGGAACATCGTCAATATGGCTTCGCTGAACGGTCTTATCGGCCAGAAGCAAAATGCGGTATACGCTTCGACGAAGGGCGCAATCGTGGCGCTTACGAAAGCGTTAGCACTTGATTATGCGCCGGACGGCGTCAGGGTAAATTGTCTGTGCCCTGCCGGAGTCATGACACCGCTCTTAGAGAAGTGGAGGTTTGAGCAAGAAGATCCGGAGGAGACGACTCGCCTCCTTAATAATATGCATCCTCTCGGCCGGCCCGCCGATTCCGAGGAAATCGCCGATGCTGCGTTATTTCTGGCTTCGCGCGGCTCGCGGTTCGTTACAGGCGTGGCGCTGCCGGTTGACGGTGGAGCGTCTCTTGGATACTAATTTCACCATTACACCTGAAGGATGATGACTCTATGAAAATTACAAAAGCGGAAAGCTTCATTTTGCATGTCCCGATTACTCCGCCGATTACCGATGCCATTAATATGGCCACGCATTGGGGAGTTACTGGAGTTCACATCGAAACGGATGAAGGTATTGTCGGCTACGGCTATACCGGTACGACGGCTAAAGGCGATGAAATGATCGCCGAGACGATCGACCGGTATTATGCACCCGCGCTTATCGGTAAAGACCCGTTTAACGTCAAACAAATTTGGGACGAGCTCCGCTTCGGTCCGATGCACTGGATCGGACGCTCGGGCATTACGCATATGGCGCTAGCAGCCGTCGACATCGCGTTGTGGGACATTATGTCCAAGGCGGCCGGAAAACCGCTGTGGCAATATTTGGGCGGCCATAAGCCGGATAAGATTAAAGCATACAATACGAACGGCGGCTGGCTGAACTGGAGCAAGGACCAATTGATTAAAGACATCACAGGGATTCTGGAGCAAGGCTTTACGGCAGTCAAGATGAAAGTCGGTAAGCCGGATCCACGGGAGGACTTCGATCGGGTGCAGGCCGTCCGGCGTGCAATCGGTGATGAGGTCGGTCTAATGATCGACGTCAACCAGCAATGGAACATTACGACCGCCATGACCTGGGGCAAGAAACTGGAGCAGTTCGATTTGATCTGGCTGGAAGAACCGCTCAATCCGGACGACATTTCGGGACACCGCAAGCTTGCGGATGAATTGAGCGTTCCTATCGCGCTTGGAGAGCATGTGTACAATAAGTACGCTTTCCGGGACTATATCACCCAAGGAGCCGTCGAGTACGTACAGGTGGACGTTACTCGGGTAGCCGGGATCACCGAATGGCTTCAGGTTGCAGGCCTTGCTGCTGCTCACGATCTTCCTGTGTGTCCTCATGTCGGGGATATGGGACAAATCCATCAGCACCTTGTGGCCGCTACGCCGAACGCGATTATGCTGGAATACATCCCTTGGATCAGGCACATTTTCGAAGAACCGATTAACGTAGTCAATGGCTACTACACGCTCCCGCAACAGCCGGGCGCTTCGACGGCGATTATTCCTCGCTATTTTAACGAATATCGGGTCAGGTAATCAGGCACATCGTTAAATAGGCCACGAATAGCAGAGCAACTATGGCATAGTTGTTGTGTCGCCTGTTGGACATAACATTCGTACAAATCGGGGGGGACTGAAATGATATTACGCAACAAGACGGTGATCATCACCGGGGCTGGCTCCGGAATCGGCAAAAGCTCGGCGCTATTGTTCGCCCGCAAAGGGGCTACCGTGATCGTTAACGATCTTCAAGAGTCTGCCGGCGAGCAGACGGTTAAGGAAATCCGGGATGCCGGGGGCATCGCCCACTTTATCCAGGCCGACGTTACCGACGTGCAGTCGGTTCAAGCAATGGTGGACAAGGCTTTGAATCTTGTCGGCCATATTGACGTGCTGTTCAACAATGCAGGCATTAGCGGAGTCGGCATGATACACGAGATTGAGCCGGAGCAATGGGACAAGGTCATCAGCGTGAATATCCGCGGCGTGTTCTTGCCTACCAAGTACGTAGTGCCTCATATGATGGAGCGCAGATCGGGCAGCATTATTCATATGTCCTCTTGCATTGCCGAGATCGGATTGGCGAGGAGAGCTTCTTACGCCGCGACCAAAGGGGCGGTGCTTGCTTTAACAAAGTCCATGCAGGTGGATTATGCGCCCTATAATATTCGAGTCAACGCCTTGCTGCCGGGAACGATTCTAACCCCTTTCGTGGAGAACTATCTTAAAACCTCCTATGCCGACCCAGAGGAGGGTAAGCGCTCGTTGAAATCCAGACAGCTCAGCAATGACCTTGGCAGCCCGGAAGACGTAGCGAATGCGGCACTCTTCCTCGCTTCCGATGAATCCAAATTCATGATGGGATCGCCTCTCTACATCGATGGGGGAGTCACGTTCGGCAAGAACGCATAATCAAAGGGAGTGAAAAAAAGATGAGGTTGGCAACGATTGAACAACAAGGCGAGTATCGCCTCGTAATTGAACAGGACAGCCATATTATCGATATCGGTAAAGCGTTGGAGGCTTACCCGGCGGAGGGAATTCCAACCAACGTTATGGAAGTTATTGCAGGCGGTGAACAGGGACTTGAGCGATTAAGGGCGTACCTGGCCGCGCTTCCAAACGAAGGTTCTTCGGATACAGGCTATGTTCTGGATGGAAATGATCAAGTCTATGGCCCGAGCGTAACCCGTCCCGGCAAAATCATCTGTATCGGACTGAACTACCGTCGACATGCGGAAGAGACCCATGCGCCGATTCCGGAATACCCGATTATTTTCAATAAATTCAATAATACGTTAACCGGACACGGGCATGACATAGCCCTGCCCAACCGGGTTACTCAAGAGGTAGATTATGAGGCTGAACTCGTGATTGTCATCGGGAAGAAGGCAAAATATGTACGGAAGGAAGGAGCGTTGGACTATGTGTTCGGGTATACGAACGTGAACGATCTGTCGGCCCGCGACTTGCAAATGAGAACCCCCCAATGGCTGATTGGGAAGTCCTGCGACCACTTCAGCCCGTTGGGACCCTATCTGGTCACCTCCGATGAAGTCGGCAACCCGAATCAGCTGGCTATACAGTCCACCGTAAACGGGGAAATTCGCCAGCAGTCCAACACATCCGATATGATTTTTTCCTGTGAAGAAATCGTAAGCTACATCTCGCAGCATATGACGCTCGACCCGGGGGACATTATTTTGACAGGAACCCCGGAAGGCGTTGTGCTTGGTTATCCCGAAGATCGACGCGTCTACTTGAAGCATGGAGATGTTGTTACCATAGAAATCGAGAAGTTGGGTAAATTGACCAATCGCATGGTGGACGAACCGTATTAAAGATAGAAAGGTGAAAAACACGAATTGAACACGCAAACATTATTTGGGAGAACATAGTGGAATACATTTTTGTATGACAGCATGGTACATTGCAATTAAGAAGTCTTATACACAATGGAATAACGTATTAATTGTTGTGCGGAACGCTATGCGTCAACACGACTCCGCACAACATCCGCTCTTTAGTGTAAGGAGATAATTGAAAATCATTATTTTTTGGCATTTAAGACAGACAAGACGGTTTAGTGTACTTCAGCACCCTCCCGTATACTCCCCGATCAAAGTTCCTAAAGTGGCAACTACGGCGAAAACACCTGCGCTTACTCCCAACACAGCCCGGGAAATCATAAGCATTGCATGATCTGGGCTTTGAACAAAGATGATATTGCCGAAAACGAAGATACATAGTGCTGCCTATAATATAGCTTTTTTCGATCTACATTTGATGTGATTGCGATTAGAATCGGCGTACCGACTGCGTAGGCAATGGAATACACAGTAACTATTTGTCCGGCAAGACCTATGGATACATTTTATATAGCCCTTCATAAACGCTTCTGATCCCGCATTTTCCGAATACAAAATTGATACTGAATCTAAATGAATTAAAACAATATTTCAACGGGCTTCCTACGCATCAGGATATCCTTGGCTATGATCGTATGTGCCAATATATACAAATTCATGAAAAGGAGACTTGTTGTCATGCCATACAATGTTTTAGTTGTGGATGATGAGGAGATCGAGCGGAAAGGGATATCATTCCTTACTAAAATGTTTGAATTCCCGCTTTCTTGCCGAGAAGCGACAAATGGCGAGGAAGCGCTAGAACGGTTTAACCGTGAGTCCTTTGATATTGTTCTTTGTGACATTATGATGCCCCACATGAATGGATTGGAGCTATGTGCGGTAATAAAGTCGATTAATCCGCTGGTCAAAATTGTTTTTCTTACTGCCCATGCAGAATTTTCTTTTGCTAAACAGGCGATAGAGCTGGGGGTCTATGGTTATTTGTTAAAACCAATTGTCCCCGAAGAATTTTCTGTTTTGATGAACAATCTATTAGCTGCATGCAAGGAAGAGGAGGACTTAAGAAAACAAGCCATTCATTTGGAGAAAGTATCGATGGAAAATCTCAAGTATGAAAAGGAACGCAAGACGTTTGAGCTCATCAATGGATTATATTCCTCCACATCAGGGGAAACGGTTCTTTCAGCAAAACGAATGATTCTTATCTCTTGCAAAAACTCATTTTTTGATAGAGATAAACAAGATTGGGTCGGTAAATTGCATCAATTACTACCTGAAAGAAGCTATGAACTTGTGTTAAATGAAACGCAATGTCTTATCATTATAGAGGAATATAAGGAATATCATTTTTCCGATTTTGCAATAGCGATTCAGCAAATGTTTCAGAACGTTTTTCACCAGCTAGTATTTATTACTGGAAGTATTTCAATAACCGATTACTCGCAATATAAGACGGAATTTGAGAAGTTAGAGCAGTTATTGGCCTACCAAATTTTTGCGGAAAATAGTCGAATTCTGAAACAAAATGAACAGTCAGTGCAAGACAGCGAATTGATAAAGACAAGTATGGACGATATCAGAAAGGCTTTTGGGGCGGAAGACGTCAGTAAGGTGAAATATCACCTCAACATTTTGTTCATTCAATTACAAGAAAAGACCAATTACTCTCGGTTCTATATTAAAGTAATGCTGTTTGAAATTCTAAAGTTAGTTAAGACCAAATTGACAGATTTGAAGGAAGATGAACAACAAATTGCGGAACTTATAGAGAATACCAGGCATATGAGTGGTGCTCGGTCATTAATAGATAGCCTAGTCGATCGATGGGAGCATGGACTGATGTCGAGTCCGAATTACAACTCACAAATACAGCAAGTCAAAAAGCTGATTAATAAACACTATATGGACCGTATTTCGTTAGAGTGGTTAGCGAATAAGGTTTATTTGACGCCGAGTTATTTAAGTTTCCTGTTTAGAAAAGAGACAGGCATTAGCCTTCAAAAGTTCATTACATCTTTTCGAATGGAACAGGCTGAAAAACTGATACGAGAAACGAGTATGAAGATTATTAATATCTCACAACAAGTAGGATACATTAATCAATCATACTTTTGTTCGTTGTTCAGGACATATTATGGGAAAACACCTCAGAAATACAGAGAGGATTTAAAATCATGAATGCTTTGCCCGCTTTTTTTAGAGACATGTCACTGCAGAGAAAATTAATTATGACCTACTCTGTTATGATTTTTATACCTCTTGTCGTGCTAGGGAGCTTTGCCTTTATTCAAAGTCGTATTCTGCTTGAGAAACGGGCCTATCAAGGAATAGAAACGCAGCTTAAAACATTCGAAAGCCATCTATCTTACAAACTGGATCATTATCAATCCATAGAGGATATTATTATTTTTAACTCCACAACACAAAAAATATTAACGAATAATTATATAGATTATATTAATTTATCACAAGACCTAAGAGGAACTATGGATCCCCTTTTCAACATCATTTTGTTAAGCAACAAGGAAATGGAGCAAATGACGATTTATTCTCGCAAGAAAATTTCCAACTATGGTGATTACCTTATATATGCGCCACCTGAAAAAACTGAGCTGTGGGATCTTGCTTCGCATTTGCGGCCTAATGAAGTTAAATGGTACATAGACAAAAAGCAAAATAGAGTTATTGCTATTCGTGTTATCCCTGAAACTGCGTCTACGTCCGATTTAGGAATTCTCTATATAGGACTAAGTATTAAGAAATTTTTCGGGGGACTTGAGCAGATGGCAAATCATCAAGGGTGTCTGGAGATAATCGATGAGGACGGGCAGGTTTTGTATGCTAATTCCGTTGCACGGAACAATACAAATGTGGATAAGTATCAACTTATGATGGAACGTAAAATGTCAACGTCCGGTTGGACGATTAAATATGGTGTGTCTCCTAATGTTGTTTTAAACGAAACGGAAAGTATTTTGTATACCATGTTCCTTATTATTGGTATTTGTATTGTAATGTTGATTATTCTCGGATGGATTTTCACCAAAACATTGGTGAGACCCATATTATATTTGCATAGTAAAATGAATATGGTCAAAAATGGTGATCTTACTGTACAAATTCGCAGTACTGCGAAAGATGAAATGGGGTTACTTACAAATCAGTTTGCTGAAATGCTTGTAAAAATCAATGAGCTCATTCACGAGGTGTATGTGGTACAAATTCAAAAACGAAAAGCACAGTTGACAGCACTTCAAGCTCAAATTAATCCTCATTTTTTATATAACACGTTATCCACTATTAATTGGAAGGCCCTTTATCTGGGTTCCGAAGAAATAAGCCGAATTGTTATAACGTTGGCACGATTCTATAGAAAGGCATTGAATCAAGGGGACAGTATAATTTCAGTACGGGATGAATTAGAGATTGTAAAAGCCTATATCGATATTCAGTTAATCATGCATGACAACAGCTTTGAGGTAGAGTTTGAAATAGATGAAGACATCTATTCCTACGAAACTCTTAATCTTCTCCTTCAACCGATTGTGGAGAATGCAATTGAGCATGGGATTTATCACCGCAGGAAAGAGGGCGGTAAGCTGCGTTTAACAGGGGTCGTTGTTGATGAACGGATTGAGATTTCTGTGGAGGATAATGGACCCGGCATGGATATAGAGGCGATAGAACGCCTTCAACTCCGGAAAGGAAACGGCTATGGAATATTCAATATTAGAGAACGAATCCAATTATTTTTTGGGCCAAATTATGGTGTTCGAATTGAAAGCGAGCCCATGGTTGGGACGAAAATGACTATTGTCATCCCTGCGTACCGGCAAAATAAAAGTAACGCGCACCCCTTAGAATAGACATTGGAACCCCCTAGGTTATCCGATGAATTCTGGGGGTGCATTTATTCTCAATGTTTACAATTCGGTGTCTTGACCAAAGAACTAAAGATATTTGTATGTTTCAAAAAACACCATCATATACTGCCTCGGTTGAATTAGGATAATATTTTATTAGAAGGAGGAAGCATTACTTTACAGTGGAGGAGGAAGTATGTGGCAGGACATCATGGTATTGTATCAAGATTTGCGGGTGGAAGTGGACTGCGGAAAAGACTAATTCAATACAGAGTTTTATATTTCATGTTACTTCCGGGAATCGTTTATTTCATTATTTTTCACTACATCCCCATGTATGGAGTCACCTTGGCGTTTAAAGACTTTATTATTAAGGAGGGTATATTAGGAAGCCCTTGGGTCGGTTCGAAGCATTTTGAAAAGGCTTTCACAGATCCTTATTTTTATCAAATCCTCAAAAACACGCTTCTAATCAGTATTTATAAGCTGATTTTTGGTTTTCCAGTTCCTATCATTTTCGCTATTCTCGTAAACGAGGTATCATCGCTCCACTTTAGAAAAGCAGTTCAGACCGCTTCTTACTTGCCTCATTTTATATCGTGGGTAGTTATGGGTGGCATTTTCATTATGATCTTTTCGTTTGACGGTCCCATCAACGAGTTGATTAAACTGTTTGGCGGAAATCCGGTTTTGTTCATGGCTGATGAGCGTTACTTTCGTTCGTTGCTAGTCATAACCGACATTTTTAAAGGTTTTGGCTGGGGCTCGATCATATACTTTGCCGCCATTTCGGGAATTGATCCTCAATTGTACGAGGCAGCCGTAATAGATGGAGCTGGACGGTGGAAAAGAACGACTATGATCACTTTGCCAATGCTCGTTCCAGTCATGGCAATTATGCTTATTTTAAGCATGTCCAATATTTTAGATGCGGGCTTCGATCAAATCTTTAACATGTATAATCCAAGTGTATTAAACGTTTCTGACATTATCGACACCTATGTTTATCGCAAAGGATTGGTTGAAATGCAATACAGCTACTCCAGCGCCGTTGGGCTGTTCAAATCTGTCATTGCATTAATCTTGGTGCTGGTTGTAAACCGTATTGTTAGGACTGTCGGAGGGAGGGAGTACGCGTTATGGTAAAAAAGCGAACACCTGCCGATGTGCTATGCGATACTCTGATTTATTTCTTGTTGGGTTGCATATTTCTTATCACAATCTATCCGTTCTGGAATCAAGTGGTTACCGCTCTGTCCAGCAAGCAGGAGGAAGCTATCACGCTGCTGCCTAAGGGACTTTCGTTTGGTAGTTTTCTTCTCTCCCTTGACTATCCGGGGCTTTGGAGCGGTTACCGAAACACGATATTGCGTACCGTTTGCGGTGTTCTCCTTGGCACTACAGTAACTGCGTTACTTGCCTACCCTCTGGCAAAAGCACAACTTCCCTTCAATCGATTTTTCACGGCTTTGGTATTGTTTACTATGTTATTTAGCGGAGGACTTATCCCAAACTATTTGCTAATTAAGTCCCTTGGATTAATTAACACATTTTGGGCGCTGATTCTTCCTGGGCTTACTGGGGCATTTAATGTTTTCATCATGCGAAACTTTTTTCGTTCCTTACCAGATAGCTTGGAAGAATCGGCTCAAATTGATGGCGCAGGTTATTTCTCTATTTTCACTAAAATTATCCTGCCGATCTCTTCTCCAGTTTTAGCTACCGTTTCACTATGGATCGCTGTCGCACACTGGAATGCTTGGTTCGATTCTATGATCTACATTCAGGATCCACATAAACAAGTTCTTCAGGTGATCTTGCGCAAGATTATTATTGAAAACAACCTGAATGATATGGAACGAATGACTCAGGGAGTTCCATTGAAAGATTTGTTCAGCACCAAACAACTCCAAGCAACAGTTATATGTCTCTCTGTTATTCCGATGCTGATCGTATACCCATTTGTACAAAAGTATTTTGTTAAAGGCATAATGGTTGGTGCAGTGAAAGGATAGGTGGCATGGACTAATATTAAGGGGTTGCGGCCAATATGAAAAAGAGGATCATAGGGTTTAAAATGGGATTATTCATTATTCTGGCAGCTACTGTTGTGGCGGGATGCGCAGAGAAAGAAAATCAAAATTCGCAAGAATCCCAAAAAGATGGAAACGGCACAAAAAAGATGCATATGGAGTTTTGGACTTCAGCTCTACCCGTGGACCATGCTTTTACAAAAGAATATGCAGAAAACCGTTTTAATGTTGATATAGAGCATCTGGTCGGGGGTGAGAACTATAAGGAAAAGATGAATCTTATGATCGTATCAGGCGAGGCTCCTGACTACATTAAAAATATTACTCTCTCAGAATATGATAAATATGTAGAGCAAGGGCAATTTGCAGAAATCCCTGTTGAGTTGTTGGAAAAACATGCACCTAAGTACATGGCTTGGCTTAAAGAGAATACGGATGAAGATCTGTTCAAATATTTTAATCGTAATGGGAAGAATTATACCATGCCTAATATATGGACACTCGGACCGTCCATGAACGTTCTCGGTATACGTCAAGACTGGCTTGATAAGCTTGGAATTAATAAAAAACCTGAAACGCTAGCTGAATTTGAAGATATGTTGATCAAGTTTCGAAATGATGATCCTGATCATAATGGGAAGAAGGATACCTACGGTCTAACCACTTCCTTGGGATCTCCTAGCGATCTAGGAGGGCTGTTCAGTTCTGTATTCGGAGCGTTTGACAGCTATCTAGGAATATTCTATGAGAAGGATGGAAAGATTACTCGCGGGGAAATTGAACCAGAGACTAAGGAAGCACTCGCTGTCTTGAAGCGTTGGTACGACGAGCAATTGATTGATCCTGAGTTTGTGATTAATAAATCGGACAATTTGGATCAGAAAGTCTTTGACTCTAAGGTGGGAATGATACAAGGGGGCTGGTGGAGTTTTCTCCCGGCAGCTGCTTTCTTTGATGGGAAATACGTTGAGAAAATCCCAAATGCAAAATGGTTGCTTTCGAGCGGTCCTAAGGGCCCGAATGGTGCATTTGGAATCGGACAAATTCAACCGATGAGCAATACAGGTCTTCAATTTATGAAGCATATGGAGAAAGATCCTGAGAAGATGATTAAGTATATTGAAATGATTGAAGCGTTTAACTTTGATGAAGACTATTTAGAAGTTTCTTACTTTGGAAAGGAAGGGGTTACTTACAATAAGAATGGTGATTCTTATGAATGGATCCCGCCCTATGACAAAAAAGACGAGCAATTGAAGTTTGGGATTGATCGCAGCGTTTATCACTACGATGGAATGTTTAACAATTATGATTTACAGGCACCATTTATGACTGCTCCTAAATATGCTGAATTGCGGAAGAATGCGGAAAAAGTGGGGGTAGGGAAATATGATATATTGTTCCCAATTCATAAGCCCATTTACAACGAGTACTATGATCGTCTTGATCAGTATACGTTGAAGACGTTTATTGATTTCATTACCGGTCGCCGTGATTTAAAGAACTTCGATAAATTTGTCTCTGAATGGATGAGTATGGGTGGAGATAAAGTCATGAAAGAGGCTCAGGAAGCTTACTCACAATATAATTCTAAAGGCTGAGTTCCGGGCTTGCGGACACCTCGTAAGGGAGTCGCCCAAACCCTCCTGCGTGATTTGTAGTGTACTGACATCCATATACTCCAGAGTATAAAAATCGCTCAATGCTCAAGTATTTCCTTGCTTGAAATGCAACAGAATTATATCGACCAAACGATCGAAATGTGCCAGGCAACTGAGGATTGGGTATTGGGACTTGCATAAGCTAAATCGGAGCTGCCGGGAACTCGAAACGAAACTATTGAGGCGAGCCTTGAGGGCAAACAAATGCTACATCTTCTTGTGTTGGTTGAGTAACAGCGTTAGATTTATATAGGGACAACCGAATAACCAAATAGGGAACCACTCCAATAATAGCCTATAAGGTCGTCGTTGGAGTGCTTTTTTATAGCGCCAGCAAGTATAAGTTTCATTATCGTCAATCCTTTGCAGCTAGGCGCGCGAAAGACGGATGTCGTGGATGACTGGCATTTGGATGAGATGTTCTATCGAGGCGATGAACCATCCGGAGTACCAGGAGTCGGTTCAGGCTACAGGCGAGGCTTATGAAAATTGGACCCTGAAGGAATGGATGTTGGAGATCATTTTGCGAGAGCAAACCGGCGATTTCCCGGCCAAGTTCACCGAGCAGTTCTTGGCAACTGGTTAAATATAAATACAGTTTAACCGTTTCTAAGTATCAACAGGATTGCAATTATAATTGAACTATACTGCCCCTTAGTTGAACAAAAGCAGCCGATTACATTGATCGGCTGCCTTCTTGTTTTTATTGAGCTATCGTTACCCGTTAGCGTAATGCGGCCCTATGGCGTGATGATCAACTGATTGAACCGATTGCAGCGCAATAATGGCTTTCTTGTCTATTTGGAAAGGATAATGACCACCTATCCGTTTGGTTGATAATAATTGCAATGTCCTAATTAAATTCTTGTGAATAAATTAATCATGAAATCTTTGTCTGGAATAAATTTTCATACTTTTCTTTTCCATTCTCATCAATCCACATATGGAAATCTTTAAGCTTCGGTAATTGCGCACGCAAAACAGAAATATCGACTTCGTGACCTTTGTCGTTTAACCATTGAAACACCCCAGCCAAAATCTCATTATGCTGACGTAACGTTTCCATTGGAATTTGGACGTATGGAATGGTTCGATTGGTTGCGCGGCCTATCGCGTCAACAATTTGCAAAGGAGTTAACGTGTCACCAGCAAGTTCAATAGTTTTACCTAAATAGTCTTTTGGACGACTAAATATTAATGCGACGAATGCCCCTACGTCATCTACAGCTATGAGTGGAATCTTTCGATTAGAATTAAAGGCTTGGGCAATGGTACCATTCTGTACACCTGCGGTCATGGGGTTTAAGTAGTTTTCCATAAATGTTGCAGGTCGTAATATAGTGGAAGGCAAATCAAGTGAAAGAATGTACTGCTCTATTGCCCATTTGGGCATGCTGCGAAAATGGGATTGAGCATCTGCACCGCCGACAGACCCATAAATGAAGTGTTGAATATTGTTTTTTTGTGCTAGATCTGCTATTGATTTCCCTATACGCTCTTCATCGGCCTCGGACTCAGGAGTAGGCTCCCAGCTAGGGGGAAGGACACTGAATACCCCATAGACCCCTTGCATAGCCAAGTTAACAGAAGATACCTTTTCCATGTCGCCTTGAAATAGTTCAGCTCCCAATTGTTTAAGTTTCAAAGCTTTATCGCTTGATACATTGCGAGTAAAAGCTCGTACTTTCCACCCTGATGTTATTAAATGTTTAACTGCTGCACTTCCTTGCTGTCCAGTCGCTCCAAAAACTAATATTATCTTTTCGTTCATATAATCAGATCCCTTCTTAAATTGATAAGATTTTATCTTGCTAGGCTTTACCAAAGCAGTGAGATATAATCTATTGTTATGTTAAATCATTAACTATATAATTGAAAGTAGACACATTATTTTTATATAGTTTCATTTATTAGTCTATCTATATTTAAGTAAGGAGGTGGAAGACTTGAATGAACATACAGAGGAGGAACTATGCCTAATATCTATAGGGGAAGCTTTGAAGGTTGTGCGCGGAAAATGGTCTTTTTTGGTGCTAGCCTTACTCGATATGGGCCCTCAACGTTTTAATCAAATGAGAAGAAATTTAGACAATATTAGTATCAAGTCTCTAACGGATGTTTTACGTCATTTAGAGGAGTATAATGTCATTAGTCGTCAAGTTTTCCCTTCAGTTCCTGTGACCGTTGAATACTCACTAACGGACAAAGGACGTGATTATATACCTGTCCTTCGACAAATGCGCTTGTGGGGTAAAAAATGGGGGGAGTATCCTGAGAACGTCGATGGTAGCAACTACAGCACAAATAAGGTCGGTTTTTGAGAAAAAAACCAAGCTCTAATATTAGTTATTCTAGAACCTATAAGATGTTTCTCCTTATTGATAACGCTGTCAATCAATGAAAGTTACATCTGTGATTCACAAAATGGCACTGAATTAACCTGCCCGTTAGCGTAATGATCGATCCTCAAATAAATGCTTGCTTATTTTCTTAAGTCTGGAAAATAAAAGGATCTACATATTAGTTGTGCATGATTATGTAGATCCCTTTATTTTATTGAAGCACTAAGTCGGCACCGTAGACGCCGGCAGCTCTAGTGACCTGCGCTGGCTTAAGGATAGAGTCCTTCCGTTTTGAGATACAAGAAGAAACTCTCCCTTCGATGGCCTTCTCCTCACCTCCAGGTAAACCGTATTCCGAATCCGTGCATAATAGAAAACGACGGGGAATTGTGCATGATAAGAAGCGTAACCTGGGATTGTCCTCGGTGGCAACCGCTAAGCCGATTCGGCTGAACTGGATCACATTTTTTGCGTTTTCCGCTTTCAAAATCATAGGATGAATCTGGAAAGCATTGCTCCAGTGGATTGGAGGAAGCTCACGAACGCTGACACCGAGATCGGCCATGGAGATAAATAAACCGATCAGCACATTACGATTCGGCTGCGGAAGAGACGCAAGAACAGGCTAACAGGCTGAGTTGATTGCTTATCAATGGAGGTATAAAGATGAGTACTATTTATTCCCGCGGAAAACTCGGCAGAACAGTCATGGAAATGTCCCGAATTACGTACGGCGCAATGGAATTGGGAGGAGCAACGCCTTCTGAATACGACTTTCATATTCGCCCATATCAACGCTTATAATTCGACCGACAATGTCGAATATTTGCTAGAGAAGCACCCCATTTTGTACGAAGACTTTTTTGCCGGTTATACAGCTTCCAATCCGGAGAGCGCCAACCAGCTGGACGACTTCGTATCAGTCATTAAGCAATTGTATGATGGTTGCGATTTCTATGATTATGATGCCGACACAGACGCCTCTTCTTTAGCAGCAAAGAATGGTGCGAACAGCATGGAGAGATGGACAGGCGCTTCAAGATTTGCCGTGATTTCTTTACTGAAGTAGCTCCAATTGTCCTTCGCATCTGCTTTTAATACATTGAAACGCAGTTGAATCCCTGAATTGTTGACTAATACATTAACCTCCGGATAATTCACGTTTACCCAATCAAACAATGCTGCGCGTTTGGATTCAATCGTCAGATCGCATACTCGAGTAATGAGGATGGGGGATTTTTCTTTCGCCTGTTGAAGCACGTTTTCACGCCGTCCGCAAACAATCACTTGATTCCCAGCTTTGATAAAACGTTCAGCAAAAGCCAGCCCGATTCCGGAACCGCCTCCGGTAATGAGTATTGTGTTTCCCGAAAGCTTCATTGTATTTCTCCTTCTCTATTATTCTTCTTTTCTTTCCTGAGTACGTTTTGTATAAGTAGTAATTTTCACGTCAATTCCCTTTAAGGATTCTGTCATCAACGAAATTTCAGCTAGCACAGTTTGCTTGTGACTCTTCAACATTTCAAGCCGGAGTAGAGTGGTTTTATCTCCTTCTACTACCCAATCAACATATTGCTTGATATCATTTATTGACATGTGCGTGTTCTTTAAATAAATAACGATTTCAAGAAGCGTAATTTGATCTTCTGAAAATAACCGCCTCCCAGTTGCATCACGCTCGATTAGTGGCAGTAGTCCTTTTTTTTCATAATAAGGTAACGTTGATTCCGGAATATTTAATTTGGCTGAAGCTTCACTAATAGAATAATACTTCATCTGGAGTCCTCCAAATATTAACTTACCCTGTCGACAGGAATATGATACGACTTAAACCATGGTTTAAGTCAACAAACAAATTTTAGTCTGTCGAGAGAATAATAAATTGCACGATGAGTATCTGCCAACTCATTCGATTTCAAAGAAGGGGCCATCCCCGAAAGGATGGCCCTAGAACTTGCCGTTACAGACATTTCGGTGAACCTTATCACAAGTAAGGCGAATTTTTTCTCCGTAGCCGTTCAATGGCGCGGTACGAATTCAAGATTACAGTGCTCATTCCCTCTCGGGGAGGCGTTCTTATCTCCTCTCTGTCATTCCCACATAGCCAGAACAGCTTCGGCAATGGAGCAGCCCTGCTCCCGACCGGCGATTGCCGTTATGCCGCAGCGCGTCGGATCGTAGGGGTTAAGGCCGATGGCTGCAACACTGTGTTCATCAGGGACTATGAGATAAACGTCTGCATTTGTCTGCAAGCCTTCCGCCTCTTCCATAGCTCCCGGAATGGAACCGTAACCTTTCGGCATCGGGGCGAGAATGATAATCCGTTTGTGGCCTTTCGCCAGCCGTGCATTGGTTGTGGACACCATGCCTCCGTCAGTCCAGTTGTGCTCACCGATGGAGACGAGCGGCCATATTCCTGGAACGGCTCCGCTTGCCGACACGGCATCGGGTAAAGGAATTTCCGACTGATGATCGAAAGTATGAAGATGTCCGGTATCGGCATCGATGGCGGTTACCTGCAATTGTTGTGGCCACTCTTTGGTCACAAGTCGGCTCTCGACTAAGGCACGCCGCTGTTCAGGCGACACAGAGGGGGGATTGTTTTTGGCGATAAGACCGAATTCTGCTCCGACTTTTCGCGGATCGCTTCCTCCGGTGACGAAAGCCTTATACCACGCTTGCATCAATTCTTTGGATGCGGAGACCGGTATCTCGTTCGGGTTCGATTCCAACTGGTCCGCAAACAGTTTGTTTATGTCGTACCCACTGGCCAGGGCTGCTCCGACAAAGGAGCCGGCAGACGTTCCGATGATGGTCTCAGCTTGATACAGGTCGACCCCAGACTCCAGCAATCCCGTTAAGACCCCAACCTCCCAAGCTATGCCGGTCACACCACCGCCGCCCAAGACGACGGCTCGAGTCATCGATTTATTGTTCTGACTGTTCATTTCCATTCCTCCCATTTTGGTTAATCGTTATAGCAACGTGTTTGACAAGGTTCCGTTTGGCCTCTAGAGTATAAACTATAAAGTATACTTGAAGGTCAAGTTTATCGAGGAGGTTAGGATGAAAATTCATGTGCTGGCCCAAAAGACCGGATTAACGCCCCCGACCATTCGTTATTATGAGAAGGAAGGCTTGCTTAATATGCGCCACGTTGTGCGCGGAGATAATAACTATCGGGATTATACCGAAGCAGCGGTCGAACACCTTCAATTGATAAAACGTGTGCAGGCTGTGGGATTTACGCTTAAGGAAATCAAAGCCGTTATGGAGGAAGAAGAGGGGAGCAAACTTGAGATCTCCCGGTCCATTGAATTGTTGCGGGAGAAGATGATGGAAATGGACTTCAGGAAAGTAGAATTGGAGCAAGCGCAGGCACTTCTTGCCCGTATGCTAGCCAATAAGCTGGCGTTGCTGAAGGAGAAGCAATAAAGAGACTAGGAGTAACGAAAAAGAAATGCTTCGAATCTCAATACGTGGCTTGCGCAACCTCCTTCGTCCACTCGTGGTCGCCGACTTTTCCTTCGTAACGTCTATTGACCGCAGATGATCCGCTGTAATTCGTTCTACGTTGGATTCATTCATGAATCAGAACATATATGTGCTTGATGTATAAAGGTTGCAATAGAGTTAATTTGACGGGGAACGATAGCTCAATAAAAAATATTTGGAGGCATCCGGATTCTTGATGGATGCCTTTTCTCAACTAACGGGCAGTTTAGTAACCAGCAAGAGGGAGTTGAGCCTTGAGTTCATGAGTGCTAAGACCATGGAAGGCGTGAAACCCTTTGAAGTGCAGCACCGATGTAATGGGATTGGGATCGGCCCGGTTTGATGAAGGGAGATTTGGAAAGTAATGAAGAGGGTTTCCGCCCTCCGATGAAGCTTCAAAATCTTATATACGAGAGAATGTTAGTCAGATGAGCTTGTTTTTTGACGCGAAATGTCTAATGACACAAATGTGACCCCATAACGAAAAGTACTAAAGCCTGATTCTCTAGGCTTTTTTTATTTTATGGGGTCAGATTTGTGTCACTAAAAAATGCACAAATGTGACCCCATTGTAGGATTTTGACACAAAATTGGGTACATTGTGGAGGAGCTTTGTCGATTAGGTATAGAGGGGGAGGGCACGCACCGGAAGGATTAGCAGGAATAGTAAGTTTTTTATTCGCCTTTTTACATGTATAATCTAGGAATTACAGAAGGCCTGTTTGAGATTTGGTTAGATTGACAAGGCACGAATATAGTGTCCAACCTCATTACACAAATCGGCTGTAGATAAGTAGCAATATGCAAAAGGAGCATTTGCCGATGGGCAAATGCTCCTTATTAACTTTATCATTCCTAATATAGGTTGCACATTATTCTACCCGTTACTTCAATAGAAGTATACGTTAGGATGACGATGTTTCAGTCAAGATTTTCTCTGCTCCCTTGCTGATCAATAATTTTGCTACATCTTGACCTACTTGAACAGGAGATTTCCCAGTATTGGTTTCTCTAAGTATAATGGAACCGTCCGGCTTTCCTA
The DNA here is from genome assembly GCF_002257645.1 of Paenibacillus sp. XY044. Lineage (GTDB taxonomy): Bacteria > Bacillota > Bacilli > Paenibacillales > Paenibacillaceae > Paenibacillus_AQ. Next base: position 703,210 of record NZ_NQMO01000002.1, read on the forward strand.
CCATTCCTGTTAAAGAAATCTCTTGTCGGCTAATAACAGTTGTTTCTGCATCTCTAATTGAAGATTGGTTCAATACAGCAAACGCACCAATTGGCACGTGACATCCGCCGTTCAGTACCCCGAGAAATGTTCTTTCCGCAGTTACTTCCAAAGCTGTTTGTGTATCATTATACAAGCTCAGCAACTTCCTTAACTCAGTATCACCTTCACGGCATTCAATCCCAAGGGCGCCTTGCCCGACAGCAGGCAAGAAAGTTTCTGGAGATAAAACTTCTGTAATACGGTCCTCCCAGCCCATCCTTTTAAGGCCTGCGACAGCTAAGATAATCGCGTCAAATTCACCATTATCCAACCTACGAAGACGTGAGTCAATATTCCCCCGTATCGGCTCAATGATAAGATCCGGTCGCAGTGCCGCAATTTGGCTCGTCCGCCGGAGACTGCTTGTACCTACACGCGCACCAGGTAAAAGATCATTAAGTCCGGCACCGTTCCTAGAGATCAGACAATCACGCGGATCCTCACGTTTTGGTACCGCACCGTTAACCAGGCCTTCAGGAAGCTCGAAAGGCATGTCCTTTAGACAGTGCACCGCCATGTCGATTTCCTTGTCAATCATGGCCTGTTCAATTTCTTTGATGAAAAGCCCCTTACCCCCAACTTTAGACAAGGTTACATCCAAAATCTGGTCGCCCTTAGTGACTATTTTTTTTATTCCAAAAGTAAAGTCCATTCCGTGTTCCTGGCTAAGCTGAGTCAAATCGGAAATGACCTGTTCCGTTTGTGTCAACGCAAGCGCACTCTTTCTGCACCCAACTACAATTTTCCTCATATATTTGCTTCCTTTCTAGTTTTAGCTACCACTACATGCAATACAGAGCAAACGATTTAATCATAGCACAATTTATTATTACGATTAAAAACTCCTGCCCGTTAGATTTCCTGTAAAACGAAAATTTGGTGTTTGAACAAAACGAGCGCCTTGTTACGATGGGGTTACGCATGAGTTCATAGCCTCAAAAAGCCCATAAGGAGATCGCTCTACAAGTTTAAAGTACAGAATAAGCAAAATCAACACATTACCGTTCATCACCTGGTCGTCGGCGTCTGCCGTCTATGGCAATCATCTGCCAGCCCTCTGACAGCAACTTCCGGGTTAAATCCAACCCGATTCCTGAGCTTGCGCCCGGAATTAATGCGATGGAGTCGACTCCAAGTCAAGGCAGAGGAGCATAGATTTTTGCCTTAGGGATAAGAGACTTGGCTTATAGCCAGCACCCAGACGTATAATGCACTAAGATCATCTCTGAACGGAGCGGACAGGATGAGGGAAGAGCTGACTTTTACGATAAAGCAAATCACCGAGCAAATCGGAATTTCCGAAGATACGACACGGTACTATGAAAAAATTGCGCTACTGCCTCGGGCTGAAAGGAAAGATAACGGGCACCGCGGCTATCGGCAGGAGGACATCGATACGATCCGGCTGTTATCTTGCCTGAGAAAACGGGGATGCCGCTGGGAGAAATGTGACCTTTTTTGGCAGTCTCTGCTGATGCTGATCCCGCGGAATATCCCGAACTGGTGGAACACTTAAGAAACCATCGGGAAAATATCATCGCCCAAATCGCCTCTTACAGCAGGTCGTCGATTTTATCGTTATGAAGTTGGAGGAGGGGAGAATCCGTAAAGACTGATCCGATGATATTTCGGAAGCCATGACGGGAGAACCGAACCCAAAGCTCGTCTCACCTGTTGAAATGGCTTTTTTTCCGGGATCGCGCTTGAAATGATGGACTGGTGCAAAATCGCCAGGCATAAACAAAATCCCCGCCTGAGTGGAAATAAATCCATTCGGGTGATTTTATATTTTTCTCCGATACCAGATCGTTATCGACGCCGTTTCCCCTGGAGGCCAGAAAGTGGTTCATCTGAGGCATGTCCCGCTCGTTACTACGGATAACTTCGTTCATTTTATGTCATATGACATTATGACACTGGCGGATTTGACATCAAGATCTGTAAAATACATCTACTACTTGGAAAGGATGTGGGCTCTTTGATGGCCAGAACCGTCGTTAGCTTTGTTCAAAACGGCTATTACCTGCTGCTTACTTTTGTCACTGGAATGTTTTACTTTAGCTTTTATCTTGTCGCTCTAACACTCAGCTTGAGCCTTTCGTTTACCGTCGCGGGCGTTCCTCTCCTGACTCACGTATTACGGACGACGACCGCCTTCCTGCAATTTGAACGAGTACAGACCAAGATCTATACGGACATTACCACCGAGCCATGCGTTAAATCCGACAAGCCCGATGTGTTCAACTGGCTTCAAGCGAAAAAGGAGCTGCTGAACCTGCGCAACTGGATCGCAATTGGCTGGCTGCTGTTGAAATTTCCGATAGGGATTTTAAGTCTGATCAGTGCGGCCTTGCTCTACGTATCGCCGCTTGTATTGATTGCGGCTCCATTCCTCTATCGGTTTATCAACCTTTCCTTCTTTGTGGGGGTAGATACGATTGCCAAAGCCGTGATGGTGTCGGCCACAGGGGTTGTATTGATGATGGTGAGCTACAGGCTTGCGGGCCGCTTAGCGTACTTGATAGGCGGCTACACGCGTCTGATGATCAAGCATGTGAACCGGTAGACTTCCGGCTTCGCCTCGTAGGTTGCCGGATGGTAGTTTACACTATAACTGTTTACTCAATACTAGTTACGTAATGTCATACTGAAGATCTTTAGGGGTTGATGGTTTTGTTCGATATGGTTAAGCAATGGTACTGGTACGACTGGCTCATGTTCATAATCCGCCTGATATGCAGCATTTCTCTCGTGTTTACGACTATAGAGCTGCAAGATTATTTCACGCTGCCGATAGTGGTCCTTATTTTGTGGCAGCTGATTGCTTTTTCCGTTCCATGGCTTTGCCTGCAGCTCGATTATAAATACTACCTGTTTACCGAAATCGTGATCTCGGGCGGGTTGTGCTTGTATCTGGCTGCATTTTTTCCGCAAGCCTACTTCTCATTTCTGCTGTATGCCTTTTTAATTGCTGCCCACAGCGCGCAAAGAGCTTATCTCTGGTCAGGGCCTGTATCCATATTGCTCCTGCCCGCCATAATCAAGCTGCTTGCAGAGAAGAGTGAATACTGGGTCATGGCCGTTCACATCGGGCTGGCGTATGTCTTCGGATTCTCCTTCCATTTACTCGTGCTCAATTATCGTCAAGGCGAAATGATCCGCGAGCAAAATGCGGTGCTGGAGCAGTACCTGTCCCAAATCGAGCGCATCACGCTTGCCGAAGAGCGGAACCGGGTGTCCAAAGAGCTTCACGATACCGTCGGTCATGCGTACACTTCGCTCATTATGGGATTGGAAACGTTGCGTCCTGAGCTGGCAACGGATACAGGAACGGAAAGGCTCGACTCCCTATTGAACCTGGGCCGCCAAAATATGGAGGAGGTCAGAAACTACGTGCATCAAATCGAATCGCCGCATGAGGCGCTCCCGCTGCTTCAGTCTTTGAGGAAGCTGGCGGAGGAGTTTCAGGAGCATGCCAAGGTGACGGTTCGTTTCCATGCCTACGGGGAGGAATATCCTGTAACGAAGCAAGCGAAAACAGCGCTTTATCGCTGTCTGCAAGAGTCGTTGACCAATGCCGTGCGTCATGGAAACTCGACAGAGATTAAGGTTTCCGTGCAATTCGAGCCCAAGCAGACGAGACTGGAAATTCAAGATAACGGCCGCGGGATAGAGCTTGGGAGAGAGGGCTTTGGCCTCAGCGCCATGAAGGAGCGGGCGATGAATTTGCAAGGCCATGTGGCCGTATATACGGAGCCGGGAGAAGGTACTCTGGTTACCTTTACGCTGCCCAGACAAACGGAGCTTAAGGATGAAGTCATCCGCCTGTTGGTCGTCGATGACCAGCCCTTTATCCGTGAAAGCCTGCGGACTCTGCTGGAGGAGCAGCAGGATTTGCAGGTTGTTGGGACGGCAGAGGATGGCGAGCAAGCGATCGAGCTGTGCAGGCAGGCTGAGCCGCAGCTGGTGCTCATGGATCTGGAAATGCCGAATATGGATGGGATCTCCGCATGCCGTACGATAAAAGAAATGTGGCCCGACATCCGCATTCTGATTCTTACCACGTTTGATGATACCAGACAGGCTCTGGAGGCGATGCGAAGCGGGGCGGACGGATACTTGCTGAAGTCTACGCAGCCGTTAGAGCTGGCCGAAACGATACGCACTGTCTACCGAAGGGGTACGCTGATCGATCAGGGCATGTCGCACAAATTGTTTGCCCAACTGGAAGCGGACAATAGCGGAGAAGATCCTTCGCCTATCCAAGCGTCATTGGCCTATGAGTTAACGCCGCGGGAGCTTGAAATTTTACAGTTCGTGTCCAAAGGGCTGCGGTATAAAAGTATTGCTTCCAAATTGTATTTATCCGATGGTACGGTTCGAAACTATGCGTCATCGGCTTATATGAAGCTGGGGGTCCGCAACCGGGAGGAAGCGGTGCAAAAAGCCAGGGAGGCCGGGCTTCTGGAATAACCCCAAAGTTATGTATCCTAGTGGCGGATGCCGACATACGGAGTGATTGTGCTTCGTATGTCGGCATCCGCCATTTAGATTTTTAAAGGCTGTTTTTTACTTGTTCAGAATTAGGTTTACGTTCATTACGGTTTGGCAATTGGCAATGTGTAGTAATCAAATGCCAGATCCAATAAGGCACTCGCTTCCTGCCGCTTCAGTAGTTGCTTGGAACGGAAGTTGATGGAGCCATCCGAATTGATCTTGGTATCCGGGTCCATGATGCCTTGGGATACAAGGGTTGTGATGGCTTTAACTGCCCAGGCATCCGTTTCGCCACGCAATGTAACCTTGGCTCCAGGCTCAGCTTGTCTCAGGTTTTGGATCATAACTGCCGCCATCTCTCTGGTGACAGGAGAATTAGGCTGATATTTAGGCAATCCGGACAACATCTGCTTCTTGTTTGATTCAATCGTATAAGGCATGCTTTCCCAGCCATGGGCGTGTAGCAGCAACTCCGAGAACTCACCCTGAGTTAACTTTCCATTCGGATCGAAGCGGGTAGCTGTCTTTCCGTCCATGATCTTTAAAGCATGGAGATTTTGAATATAAGACGCATACTTGCTGTTCGCCGGTACATCAGTGAATCGCGTATCCGTATCTACTTTTTGTGCATAACCCACGTAGTGCGGAAGCATCATGTAATAGAAATAGGTGATTTGACCTGTCCCATTTTTTTGAAAGGCTATTTTATTGCCGGCTTCATCCTCAAAGAGTAACGGGTGGATCATTTTCAGCGTACTCTTGCCCAGATCTCCTGTCTCTATAACCAATTTTCCGTCTGAATAGGAAACGTGGGATCTCATGGATCCAAGACGCGTGTTTTGGTACAATCCCGTGTAGTCCTTCGCCTGCTGCTCACTGATTTCCGAGTAGGATGGCTTTGGAGCCGCTTCTTTTTTCGGATAATAATGATTCATAAATGCCTCATACACGTCGAGACTCATCATGGAGTCGTTATTGTAGGACATGTAGAACGCTGTAGTTTTCTCCGGCAGAAGAACAATCAAGGAAGAATGCCCGGTCACATTTCCCCCTTTGATAACCACATGTTGACCATTCATCTTCTCTTTGAAGTAGCCTTCGAATCCGATGGTTGTGACAGGGTAATCTTTGTCAGGGAACACCTGGTAGGTGTGCATTTGCTTGATGCTCTCGGGACTTAGGATTTCTTTGCCTTCATACGTTCCGTTGTTCAGATGCATCATAAGGTACTTCACCATGTCATCTGCGTTTGATACCATGCCGCCGCTAGGCCGATCGGTTGGTATGAATCCCTCCAAGGGGATTAGTTTGCCTTTAGGATCATAATGGGCAGCCATTCTGCTCAGCAGTTCGGGTTTAAACCGCACATTCGTTGAGTTCATGCCTAACGGCTTGAAAATATTGTCCTCCATATACTGGGCGTATGACGTGCCCGCTACTTGCCCTACCGCATACCCCGCCAGTGTGAACCCAAAATTATCGTAGGTGTACGCTTCCCCCGGAGGTCTGACAATCGTCGGCATATTCGCTTCGAGAGCCTCCTTCATCGGGTAGAATTGCTTCACATATTCCGGCTTCGATCCCGAGAGGATATCGGGTTTGTCAAAGCCGCTGGTATACGTAAGCAGATCGTACATCGTCAGTTTTTTCCCTGTTGTATTCGGTATCTTCATCCCTCCCAGGTATTCCTGGATATCGTGATGCAAATCAATTTTTCCCTTATCGACCAACTGCATTGCTGCCAATGCCGTAAACTGCTTCGTCACAGAACCAATTTGGAAAACGGTGCTGCTGTCTACCGGAATTTTATTTTCCCTGTCGGCATAACCGTAACCTTTGCTTAACAGCACTTTCCCATTCGAAACGACTGCAAAATTAGAACCAACCGTATTATACTTTTTCATCGCATCCGCAAAAACGCCATCTGCAAAGGTCTCCAGTTCCTTGGCATCCCGCGGACCCTCTTGTTGCTTGGCATCCTGCGGCTCCTTCAGGCTGACGTTCTCAGATGTAACTGGCGGGGGAGTCTGCGGGGTATTAGTTGTGTTCCCTGGTCCCGTACATGCGTTAATGACCGTACCCGTCAATACCAGAACAGTTAATAGTAGAACTGCGCGATTCGTACGAATCCATTTCTTCATCTTCTTCTTCCTCATATTCTTCATAAATGATGTCTCCTTAACTATTAAATTTGCCTCTTAACAATCGGCTGAGCCCAGTATGGCAAAGGAGTTGTCACACCAACAAGTTGCATTTCGTCATCCATGACATCCAGCTACTTTGAAAGCGTCATATGACAATTCGGTACTAGGTTTAATGACAAGGGAGGCATTAGGATACCTGAAAGTACGATGAATCATTCAGGAGCCTAAAGCCATTAGAACTGGAGTGTGAACATCATCGTTTTCTTACAAGATATCGTTATCCAGTACGGTTATATTGCCAGCCATCTTTCTATGCCTTTCGCTTGGCATTATTAGTTTGCCTGTGCCTGATGAGGTTCTCATGACGATTGTTGGTTATCTTTCTTCCATTGGTCTGCTTAATTTCCCGATAGCCATTGTGATCATCTGACTTGTTATCTGGCGGGGATGAGCACCATGAACCCACGGTAATATATACTCTTCTCGGGCTTGGGAGCCCTGTGATGGTGTGTGATTCTATTGGGTATTTTCTTGGGGGATATATTGTTCTGGTGACCTCATAATACGAACGAGCAGGATAGTTCGACTGCACTGCAGGGGAATAATGGGTATTTCTCGAATTGGAATACAATCACGATTTATACAGGAGACGAAGTGAAATGAGTAATCCACAGATTGAAGTAGTTCAATTAGGTGAGAGAAAATATATCGGTATCGCTGTAACTTCTCCCTTAAAAAACGTTAAAGGTATTGGCGAAGCGCGTGAACTTTTCATGGAAAGAAATGATGAAATTCAAGGTAAAGTGGACGAAAGCACTTATATTTGTGTTCATTTTGCAAACGAAGTGCTATTTACCTATATTTATTGCATGCAAGTGACTGAACTAAAACCTATTCCAGATGGTATGATTGGGTTTGAAGTACCTAATAATCAATATGTAAAAATACAATCAAATGGCGAAGAACCATATGGACTTATTGATAAATATTTAGGAGACAAAGGGATGCAAAGTAATTCAAATTCTGTTTCATTTGAAGTGTTTCAGTTTGGAGAAGAAGAAAGTAAGTATAATGCTGAAATCCTAGTTCCAGTTGCTTTATAAATCAATTTATTTGTATGCACGTTATTCACTAACGGGAAACTATAGCTTAATAAAATAACTAAAACGCTGCTGCAGGCATGGTTCGGCAGCCGCGTTGCGAAAAGAGCAGGATAGTGGAAGTAGGGAAACAATATAAAATTGTTGAATAGTAAAAAGTGTATCCTGGTTTTGGAATATGATAAATAAAGAACACATTCGTAAAGTTGAATTGATGGTATGCTTTTTCCTGTAGAGGTGTTATTAATAGGACAGTTTGCAAGAAAATTCGTTTTAGGCAATAAGAATTCCGATAGGTACAAACCGAACCGAATTCCCAATACATTAAGAGCCATTCACGGGCAAACCAATAATTCTGTGGAGGTAGTGGTGATGACCAGTAAAGAAGTTAATGTAGCTACTCAATCATTTGAAATCAAGAAAGTGATTAATTGTTGTATTCCCGTGGTCAATGTTAAAGAATCAGCAGAATGGTATGTTAAGCATCTTGGTTGTAAGTATGAAGGTGAACTAACAGAGGATCACACTTTTTTAAGATTGTCCAGTGGACCTGACTTAGACTTGATTAGAGTAGATGAAGTAAAGCAATTAAGTCAAAATGGATGGGTCATTCCAGTGATTAATTTCCACTGTGATGACGCAAAAGCATTGCACAAACATTTGAAAGAAAATGGGGTACTAATAGAAGAAATTGTTGACCATTCTTGGGTTGGATTCAGTTTTGAAATGTACGATCTTAATGGAAACAAAATAATTGTATGGCAAGCAAATTTCTAATTGTTCAACTCCCTCGAATTAATTCAGTTTCCTCACTCAGACTCATGAATTCGCAGGATTTCACCCTGAGCTAAACATGGAAGCAAAGAATCCAGGGGGAGTCGGTGGCTGGGGACTATAGAAAGGGCATGCGGGAACAAGGGTGTTGTGTCCAATACCCACTTTGTTCCATATCATGCACGTCTCCACGTCACCCTAGCGATTCTCACTCCCATGTCTCAACGGGTCGTTGCCCTATCATTCCTTCGTCACATCTGGCTAGGGGGTGGAGGTCGGTTTTTCTAACGGAACGGGTCCGAGCCCTTTTGTTTAACATCTGCCGATACTCCGTGCTTTTTGTCCATCCTGCGAATGCATGAGCTGGTGAAGAAAGCTTCGCTTTAGGCTGCTTGTGGAACGACTTTGGACGAGTCGTATGGTTTGTTGTTTTTAGCAAGCCCCACAAGCATACGCGCCACTTTTCCGCATAATTTCATAATGGATTTCATCCTCTTTTGCTTCTTTTCCTCAACATTGCGGTGGTGTAAGGCTCGCACCTCCGGATTGGTCATCACCATACACATCGTCATGAGATAAAGAAAACGCCGGAGACGAGGGCGGCCGCGTTTGCTGAGTACCATTTTTCCACGCCATTTCCCAGAGCTGGCCTCAGCCAAGTTTAGACCTGCATGGCGAAGCAAGGCATTTCCGTGAACATAGCCGCTAAGATCTCCGGCTTCACCTAACACACCGGCTAGGCTGGTTGCATTTACGCCTCGAATAGCAAGTAACTTCTGAGCGTAAGGAATACGCTCCAGGATGTGATGAAGTTCGTGCTCAATCTGCTCAAGCTGGCGCTGCGCCAAGTCGTATTCTTCAAGCAGTTGGGCCAGGTGCAGCTTATAGGCATGCAGAGCCTGCGTGGCGCCAACACTGCGTTTTGCCATTGAAATGAGCTGCTCGGCTCGATGCAAACCTGCATGGCGCTTAACATATTGCTTCCAGCCGGCAATGACTTGCTCCGTCGTTAACTGGCTAATTTCCTTCGGGAGAGGAAACAGCCTTAATGTAGCAATGCTACTTGTGCAAGTAAGGATTTTAAAGACATGTCGCAGTTCTGGAAACACAATATCTACCCAGCGATGAATTTGGTTAACGGCGCTGTTGAGTCGTTTGGCAACCGTGTCCCGGTTAGCCATGAGAATCCGAAGTTCTTCGTAAGCTTCCGGGGGTTGAACCGTACAGGGGAATAGTAGCCATTTTTGATCATATCCGCGATAACGAGCGCGTCTTTACGGTCACTTTTAGATGGGGAATTATCGCGGTTTTCCTTGTTCTTTTTTACGAGGTGAGGATTGACAAGAACGGCCTCAATTCCCTTGCCTGAAAGCCAGCGAGCAAGGCTCAGCCAATAGTGCCCGGTGGGTTCCATGCCGACAATGACTTTGCTCAGCTTGTAGGATTTAAGCAGATCTTGGACCCAGCGCAAGAAGAGCTGAAACCCTTCGTCGTAGCTGCCAAACTCCAAAGGAGATCCTAGTGCGATTCCGCGATAACTGACCGCACGAGCGACATGGGTCTCCTGGGCAATATCTACGCCGACAACCAGATGCGATGAGGAAATGTTTTCAATGAGTTGATTTTGCTTGTCTTGAGCTTTAAACTTCATAGTAGAGCGACCTCCTAGATGGTGAGATTAAAAGGGCTGTAGACCCGTTTCCAACTCCCATGTTACAGAGGCGCTCTTTTTTGTACAAAGTCCAAATTATTCATTCTACAGGAATTCTAACGGGAAACGATAGTCGTCGGAAAACTCAAGCATGATTAAACTAACGGGATACGATAGTTGAATAACCGACAAGGATGAAGCTGCCGGTGCTGATCGGCGGCTTCATTAAGCTAACGAGCAGAATAACGCAAAGATCCTCCCAATATCGGTAGCATGAAACCTGTCTTTTTTTATTTATTAACAAAGTAGAAATGTATAATATAATAAACAAAAAACTGCAAGAGAGGAAATTATGAAAAACTTTATTATCTTCGGAGCGAGTAAAGGATTGGGTGAGGCATTCGTCAAAGGATTGCCGGATACGGGTGACAACGTATGGATGGTTTCCAGAAGTCGCCCGGAGAGTTTGAAACTTAACGATGGCGTCCATAGATTTTGGATAGACGCTAACCTATCGTTATCTGATGCAAGCAGTAGGATTGCGAAAACATTAAATGGCGTTACTGTAGACGTTTTAATATATAATGTTGGGATCTGGGAGAGCAAAGGATTTAGGGATGACTATGATTTTGAGAAAGATAGCCCGGACGAAATTGCAAAAATTATTAATGTAAATGTAACATCCACAATTACTTGTATCCAAAAGCTGTTGCCGAATCTAAAAAAATCAGATAACGCAAAAATCTTCTTAATCGGATCTACTGCGGGTCTTGAAAATAATGATTTTACACAAATTTCATTTGTAGCTTCAAAATTCGGATTACGTGGCATTTGCAATTCATTACGGGAACATGTAAAGAAGTATGGAATAGGTGTAACATGTATAAATCCTGGTGAAATTGCAACCCAAATTCCTTATGAAGACGGAATAGAGAAAGTCTTATCGGCTTATAATGGCACACAGATTCCCCTTCATGATATCGTTTCATTGGTTAAATGCGTCGTGAACCTTTCCAGGGCGTCTTGTGTGAAAGAAATAAATATACCAGCGATGCTTGATACGAATGCATGATTACGCTAACTGGGAACGTTAGCTCAAGAAAAAGGAGTATTCGCCGGCTGAACAGCCCCCCGTCAAGTAGACAGTATAAAAAGTAAAAATCAATCAAGCGGCCTTCGTCCTGAACTCCATTGGACTGAGGCCGTTTAGTTTTGCTTGCAATCGTTCGTTATTGTAGAAGTGGATATATGAAATAATGTCCTTTTCGAGCTCATCAAAAGTGTGGTACGTATGCAAATAATACTTCTCGCATTTTAGAGTTCCCCAAAATGATTCCATGGGGCCATTATCGATGCATCGCCCAACTCGAGACATGCTCTGAGACAGTTCGCTTTCGTCCAAGAGCGCTTTGAAGTCCAGCGACGTGTATTGGAAACCCCTGTCGCTATGAAGCATTGGTTTGCTTCCTGGAGCTGCCTGCAAGGCTAGTTTCAACGTCTGGAATACCAGGGGATTGTTATTGGAATGCCCTAATACGTAAGCCACGATGGATTTATCATGTAGGTCTAGGATAGCGCTTAGATAAGCTTTCTGACCGTGACCATATTTAAATTCTGTTACATCCGTTACCCACTTTTCATTAGGGGCGCTTGCTTGAAACCTACGATTCAATACATTCTCAGCTACCTGCTGTGGTGTGGAATACGCATATTTCTTCTTCTTCCTACGGATCACAGACTGAATTCCCTTTACCTTCATAAGCCGGTATACACGCTTATGATTGATCGTTTTTCTGGTTCCACGGCGCATGTGCAAGGTTAATTGACGATAGCCAAAGGTACGCTCTACTTTCTCCTAGATCTCCATCATCACCTGCATTAACTTTTCATTCTCCATTTCACGAGCGCTGGGTTTGCGATCTAGCCATTTGTAGTAGCTTGAGCGTGCAATTCCTGCAATTTTACACAGAAGCTGAACACGAATTGACGCTTCTTTCTGAAGCGCTTGAATGGCAAGGTAGATGTTCTCCTGTCGATATTGGCTTAGCTTCGCCTCCTTTGTATTTCTTGTAGCTTTTTTAGGAACGCATTTTCCGCCCGAAGCCGTTCCATTTCATATTCCATCTTCTTCATTTCGAGTTTCTGGCGATCCGCATCTGTTAGCTCTTCAGGTGCCTTCTTTCGTCCGCGACCGTCCTGCAAGGCTTCTTGACCACTATTTTCAAACTTCTTGACCCACTGGTACACTTGTTGGTACGAGACCTGAAAGTGATTCGCTGTCTGTTGATAATTACGTTGATGTGCCAGGCAATATTGAACGATGTCAATCCGTTCTTGATAAGTAGTTGAGCGACCTTTTGTCATAGCATTTGCTTCCCCTTTGTAGGCTTTTAAGCTGCTATGACTATTATACTTCTTAATCCAGTTGGAGAGCTGTGTTATGCTAGCAATCTTGTGTTTTTCGATAACCTGGTACTTAGACAAACCACCTTTTAAACAATCCAGCACTGCCTGTAGCTTAAGCTCCGCACTATAACTTCGATTTCGACTACGATTCTCCAATCCTTTGTAACCATACAGTTTGTATTGACGCTGCCATTTCCATAGCGTCGGGTTGTGAATGCTATACTTCTGACATGCGGCATTAAAACCAATCTCACCACGCTCAATTTCCATTAGGATCGTAAGTTTCTCAGAAGCCGAATAGGATCGTCTTTGCATGAAAAAGCTCCCCTTACCGTAGCAGGTTTTATTATTTCACCTGTCTACCGTAAGGGGAGCATATCAGGCGCCAGCTGCTCCTTTTTTTATACTGCATATTTAAACGTGCAGGCTTCGCGCATGTAGAATTCATCACCGATCTTGACTGCAAAGTCTGTAATTTCAACGATTTTCCCGCTGCCGATCATTTCTTGTCCGATAAAGGCGGCCACAGGGATTTGCTCTATCATGGCTGTATGGAAATGGATCGGGGAAGTCAGGGGCTTCATAAATCTTTTGCTATTCATCCCGAAATTTTACCACATATTTCAACAATGAACGGGTAAAACAAAAAGGCCGCCCAAAAGGACGGCCGGGAAGAGGAGAAAGTAGGTGCAGCTTATAGGAGCTAACCTTAAATATATTCTGGGTAATCCTGGTTCATTCTATACCTGTATAATAAAAAGACCCTGCCAGCTCATAGTCAGCAGGGTCTTTCATTGATGAGTTTCTATTAATTGCGTACTTATTAAAGTATCCCAATAATCATACACTTTACTTGCATTGTCCATGAGCTCGAATCATACGTTGTGCCTAGAGTAGCGTCCATTTGAACTCCCATTAATGAATAAGTAACTAAGGAATTGATTGGTTTCCATCCCCAATCTCTAACTAAATCGGTTCCATAGCTTGCTGTTGGAGTTAAGGTCTTTCTTTGTTTTAAAGCTCCTCCACCATCCAATGGAGGACCTTCCTGAATGAATAAGTGGGATTTGCTTTTAATTTTAACTGTACTATCCTTTATCTCATATCTCCAATCTACTTTATCTAATGCGGCACCCTCTTCAGAGGCGCTTCCACTAAAAATATAGTATATGGTTGCTTTAGCGTAGACACTCACAGTTTTATCATAACCATCTGAAGTTTTCGTTCCTGAACTTGCCATAATCCCAACATCAGAAACATACTCTGTAACAACTTCACCAGTCTTGATATTTTTCAAATCATATAATGGTCGTGAGCTTTGGTCAACAACATCTACATCAATATCCTTGCCTGTGTTGTTATCTACAACTTCAGGTAGAGCTTTAATCTGGGGTAAAAGGTTTTGCTGTAACGATTTTGTTCCAGTCAGAGGCGAATCATTATTATAAACTTTTACAAGTTCATATCCTTCCGGAATATCAATCTGAGGATCGCTCGATTCTACTGGGGCTGCATTCAACTGGGTCGATAACAACAAAGTAGCCAAGAACATCGTAAAACCTGAATAGAGTGTTTTCTTCATAATTTCCCCTTCCGCATACATTATTGAGTAATTTTGGTATATAATTAGACTATAAATATACATCAAGTAAATGCGAAATGAGGTAAAAATATGAAATTGAGGTTTTTTTATACTTTTTCACTAGTTTTTTTACTGGCTTTGGTACTTTCATCCTGTTCACAACCAGGTCAAATTCACTATGAAGGCAAAACAGATAACTGGGAAGCTAGTTTAGTCATGTTTAAGAATGGAAAAGTCAATGGAGAAATTACAATAAAATATATTGGAAAATCAACCAAGAACCTTGATCGATTCGAATACTCATTAGAAGGTATTACGAATACAATCTCCTTGAGCCAACAGGGAGACATTCATATGCCTTTAGTAATAACTGATTCGATTAATAATACAGTCGCTCCAAAAGATGGAGATAAATATAACTTAAAAATATTGTGGGACGATAAATCTGAGACATTTGAATTACAAAAAAAGTAATGCATTAGGTTTGCTATTTCTTACAAGATCCTGAAAAAGGAAAAAAGGCCCATTACCGATTATACGGGTGGGCTTTTTGTAGTTTCAGTTTCTATTTCAACACCTTCTGTTATAAGAGTCAGAACGTTTATCGGGATATCAAAATCAGTTCCCAGGAGGTGCGGAAACACTGCGGCTTATCAATGAATGGGTAAGCATGGAACGAAGATGCTGTCCATTACCATCATTGTCCGTCATTGCTAGCCATAGAGAAGCCCATTTTATTGCTGTTGACAGGAAATGAGGAAGTAAAAGCATTCCTGCAGGCGGACATTCAGTCCAACATTAATATCATAACTAGAGAAACGTAAGACTGGGTTGGTATGTATCCTGGGTGCTACGTCCATCTAGCCGTCAGCTAAAGGAATAGTGAATTCATTCAACTAACGGGAAACGATAGCCCAATAAAGACAAGAAGCCAGCCGATCACTTTGACCGGCTGGCATGATTCAACTAACGGGCAAATTACATCAATGGTATTGGAACTTTAAGGGATATCTGGTCGTTCTAATGTAATGAGATGAGAGGATAGGAGTGATTATTGTGAAATTTCTTTGTACTAGCATATAGAAAGCCGTTCCATACGTCAGGAGCGGCTTCTTCTATATATGTTGGAGGGCAACGGTTAGAACCTAACGGAGTTACATAGCTATAACTGAGCAGCAGGCATTAAGCTATCGGGCAGTTAAACGCATTGATGTACTCGCCGCCGCTGCGTCCACGATGTCGATGCCGAATATGAGCGCTTGAAGCCGTTTTGTTGACGAGTGGGTTAAGGAACCCACTATGATGCCACGGGGTAACCGTGCTGCGTTGCTCCGAGATCCTGACGGCAACCTCATTAATCTCTTCCAGCCAATGACCGAGGAAGCGATCAAACGTTTCAGCGGTAGGGGGTGACTATTAGGGACCCCTTGGTGAGCACAGTACTTCTAGAGTAATGGAGGAAGCAAAACAGACGGCTGGGGGCCGTCTGTCACGAATTCAAATTCAGCAATAAACATAGGAAAGTCATTAGCCTTCGGCGTCAACTATTTGTTAGGTTACTTCGTAACGGGAACCAACCGGGAATGCTCATCATGAGGTTCCACAGCGGCTCGGGAATCGACAATTCCTCAAGGTCCAGAGGGGATATGGACGTTCGGATTTGATTTTCATGCCCATCCAACACCAATTGTACCCAATCCGGTTCCATAATAAGCTCTCGCCCCAGGGCGATGAGCGGAATGCCGGAGGATAGGGCTTCCAGCGCATCATCAGGTGTCTGGATGCTTCCAACGCCAATGACGGGGATTCGTGAGCCGACCCGCTCCTGAATAATCGTCAGGCGTGACCT
Source organism: Paenibacillus sp. XY044 (assembly GCF_002257645.1). Lineage (GTDB taxonomy): Bacteria > Bacillota > Bacilli > Paenibacillales > Paenibacillaceae > Paenibacillus_AQ. Next base: position 719,294 of record NZ_NQMO01000002.1, read on the forward strand.
ACTGTCCTGGATGCCCCTTCGCGGAACGGACCGGAAGCTGTTCAAGGACACGTGAATATAATCGATCCCGGATCCTGACAATGCATCGACGAACGGAAGCGTTTCGGCCATAGTAATGCCCGGCGTTACCGCTTCTTCAGGCGTCAATCGGTAACCGACCAAGAAAGGCTTCCCGGCTTCTTTACGAACAGTATGGAGCACCTCACGGATAATGGCTAGAGCCAGCGTCATTCTATTCTCCAAGCTCCCTCCGTATCGGTCCGTGCGGCGATTCGTGAACGGTGAAAAAAATTGACGCAGCAAGTCGCCTGTAATTTCCACCCCGTCAAATCCGGCGGAGACCGCTCTTCGGGCCGCTTCTGCATAAGCGTGAATGATTCCTTCAATTTCCTGCTCGGTGAGGCTGCGCGGGACGGGGGCTCCATCCCGATCCTCCGGAATGTTTCCAGCGCTGACGAAATCGCCTGTCTTGGAACTTTGTCTGCCCGCGTGGAAAATTTGCATCACGGCTTTGGCACCCTTCTCCTGAATTGACAAGGCAAGCCGGCTGAGTCCGGGAATCAGGTCGTCGCTGTCGGCGCCAGGCGCACCAAGCATTCCTCCTTGCTGGTTGACGTATGTTGCCGCAGTGATAACCATAGCAGCGCCGTTGGAACGCCGTTTGTAATACTGAATTTCCTGTTCGGAAATGGATCCGTCTGCATTGGAACTCATATGAGTCATCGGAGACATGATGATGCGGTTTTTTAGGGAAATTTCGACTGACGGAAAGTGAAATGGATCAAAGAGGGTAGAATACGATTTCTTCATTGAATGACAACTCCTTCTCGTATAATCGTTGATTAGTAATGTTATGATTATAAGTGGAGATGCTGCTTCCTGTAAGAACGCAAAACTCATGGATATAATCCAAGAACCTGGACTAACTAACATAAAGTAAGTAGTTTTGTTAACAATGGTAAAGGTATATTCGTTACAAACCTAGCAATATTTATTAATCGTAGTCGCATATTCATTCAATCTGGTGGGAATAATTATGAACGGTGAGTCTTGTGGAATGTCAGGAACAAGAAAGCGATCTTGGTTCGCGGAATAAAAGACCTTACTTGCCTCTGAGCAAACGCTGAAAGAGGGGTTCTAACGAGCATCAAAATGCTTTCTTCGGGTAGGGGAAATATGTCTTAATACGCCCCTGTAGGTGACAAATAGCTTTTTTCTAATTGTCGCTTGCAGGGTCTTTTTTTGCGTTGTGCGACAAGAAGCAGCAGACCGAACTAGGGAGCTAAGTGCAGATTTAGATGCTATACTCTCTATGCAAACAGAAAGACTTCATAAGTTCGCCACTCTTGCAGCGAAAGGTAATTTAGATGAATAATATTCTTAAATAGAGGCCGTTTTGGCTCTTAGTTGACAGCGCCAAGCGATCATATCTTGAACGTTCACTAGAAGATACGATCAAACATTCTATCCGACAGGACTTTTCGTGCAACTAAAACCGGTTGGCATTGCCCATCACGTATCTTATTCTACAATTACTCGAAGCAGGTTATAGCTTGGACAGAAAAGGATTTTGCAATAGTCACCATTATTTGACTCATTTAAGGGGCTAAGATGATGGTGTTAATATCGAAGAAACTAACGGCGAAAAATTTGACTAGTAAAGATAATTAGATTACCTTTGAATCATACGGCTTGAATGGATAGGGTATCCGAGATATTGGAGCTGATTAGCGAGCATGAGCACAGCACTAAAGAATGTAATGGAAGGAGAATCGGTATGCTGCCTACACTTATCGATGAGGTAATAGAGCTTGGATTCCTTTCACAGCCGGTTTCTGTTTGGAAAGAGCTAAAGGGTGGTACGCAAAGCACGGTCGGAGTTCTCGGTACGGAAGAACGTCCTCATCTGTATGTGTTAAAAGCGAATACAAAAGAACTGATAGAGAGTGAGACACGATTCCTTTCCCTGTATCGAGGCATTGAGCTTCTACCTACAGTCCTTTACGTTGACCCGGCACATCGTTATTTCGTTTATGATTTTATTCCGGGTAGCACTGGCTATGTCCGCGGTAATAAGAAAAAGTTAATGACAGAGCTTGTAGACGGGATTCTTGCTCACTATGTCCACCCGGAGTCGTACAACGCATACAAGTCGATTGAGACATCCGAACATACGCAGGATTCGATCCAGTATGCAGCGTCCTTTATCGGCGGGCAACTCGGCGAGGAAGATCGCAGTCTGGCTACTGCGTTAAGTCGGGAACGTTCTGGCGTCACGGACCGCGAAGACCTTTATGTGCTACACGGCGATTTCGGCGTCCATAACTTTCTTTTCACCGACAATGGGTTGGCAGGGGTCATCGATCCTATTCCGGTCATTGGAGGCAAACGATACGACTTGTTGTATGCCTTTTGCTCGTCTCCGGATGGGCTTACCCTTCCAATATTGCTTCATGCTGTGCAACGGGCAGAGGAGGGTAGAGATGTCGACATCAGGTTGTTGTCTCGGGACATGATCCTTGAACTATATAGAAGGATGTCGACATGCCTGCGCTTCCATCCAGAAGATTTTCCCCAGTACCTACAGGCCTGGGAAGAGTGGAAGGAGATCTATGCAAGCTCGTAAAGCAGGTTGTCTTCCTGGTACTCGTCCATACTTCAGGAAACGGCAGTATAATCTTGTCCAAACCCGACGACCAGGAACACGGCTTTTTTTCTTTATGACCGGCCAACTTATAATTACGTAAAATAAAAAAATTTATGATCCATTTATGCTTGTTGATTTTGATGCCAATGTTGTAAAATGGCACCATTATCACAGGAATAGGGGTGTCTCGATGCCATACATGGTGTCTGAACAAAATCTTCGTAAGGTAGAAAATTATATAGTGGATCGCGTCGTACAGAGCGGCGATCGTCGGTTCCAGGAGACGCTGACCGTAGTGGCCAAGGAATCCGGAGTAGCTTTGATGACTGCAATACGGGCAATCCGAGAATTGGAAAATGCCGGCAAGGTTATCTCGCTCAGATCCGCATCCAGACGGATCGCAAACACTTATGAATATGTCGGAGATCTCATTGGTTTTATCGAGAATCAATCATCCGAAGATAAGATCCAATATTTGCAGTCGAAACTGGCGGAGGTGTCGAGTGAAAAGGCAAAGCTCGAAGATGAGCTGGACCAGGCGCGCAAAGAACTAAATCGACTGAAACGAACGACTATTTTATAACGTGAGGAACAAACAAGCTTATTATGTCGAGGGACAAGAACATGGTCCCAATGAAAGCCGCTATTTTAGCGGTTTTTTTGTTTATCGGTACAAGTTCTTGTCCCCAACAAAAGACAAGAACTTGTACCGATTGCCGTAAAGGACAAGAACATAATCCGATTACCGATTAGATAAGCATCAAACTACATTTCACTGCACTAGTTCATTAAGCTAACGGGCAGTTTAACGCAACAAATGGGAAAATTTTACGTTTAAAGTGTAACGGGATAATTTAAAGGAAGTGTATTAATGTTCAAGATTATGCTAAAAATTTTCATTGTTGTGATTCTGGTTGGGATGCTTGCATCTTGCGGTACCACTAGCACGACCGTTGGATTAATAAAAGTTGTTGATAAAGAGCAACCAGAGAGGGACTCATACTGGATTAAGATCGAAGATTTAGGTAACCATCCCGAGGAAGTCCGGCTTAAAGTGAATAATGAAAATACATGGAATCTTATATTAATAGGTGAAATTTACGCTGTAGCATACGATTTTAAAACAAAAGACGAGAACAAACACACCGGAAAGCTAACATCAATAAGACCGGCTGCTAAGCCTAAATGAAAAGAAACAATGGCTTTTAATAAGACATTATTTAAGCTAAAGGGAAACGATAGCTCAATAAGAAAGAATACACGGCAGCATGTGAAGAGGCTGCCGTTTTTCAACAAACGTGGAACATAACGAAATCAACTTGGGACACGAAATTGAAGATTTTTTTCTGCGAGGCAGATATGTTTTTGCCATGATTGGCATCATTAAGGCGGACACCGGTGAGGAATTCATAAGAGGTACGGAAAATGGAGGGATAACGTGCGGAACAGCGTAGGAGGCTTACGTGAAAAGATGAGGGCCGAACAAAGCAATGAAGCGGACGATGTGCTTGTCTGTCGAGCTAGGGCAGGCGATCAAGAAGCTTTTGGTGAACTGGTACGCCGTCACCGAGCCAAAGCCTACGGATTTGCATATTCGATGTCGCAGGACACCTATTTAGCCGATGATATAGTCCAGGAAGCTTTGGTCGGTGCATTTATACGCCTTGGCAGCTTACTCGAGCCCTCGCGTTTCGGACCGTGGCTACAACGTATTGTACGGAATCAGACATACATGCGCCTGCGCCGTGGTGGTCCCTATGGCAAAGAACAGCCTCTTTCTAGTTATAATTCATCTAGCAGTAAAAGCAACTGGGGAGACGCTGAAGCCGTGTTGTTTCACCTGACTCGGTCAGTCTCGGTAAGACAGGATCTAACCCCAGAGGAGCGTCTTGTTCGTGAGGAAATGCTTAGCGGTCTACGGGGTATGTTACACTGTCTCAGCCCACGAGAACGGGACGTGTTTGAGGCGCATTTTTACCGGCAGCTGCAACCGAAAGAAATCGCTGAATTGTTTCGAATGACCGTCACGAACGTAAACAACCATCTCTTCCGTTCTCGTACCAAGCTGCAACGTGAGCACATCCGAGTCCATATTGCCGGATACGTGCAATTCCGTCAGGCTCTTGGAAAGCCCAAAAAACGGATACTGGACGAATTCGGAAAGCGATTTTAATAAAAAGGAGTTTTGGGTCATGGCCAATGAGGATTGGAAGACGGAACTGCGAGGGACGTGGACATCAGCGGGGGACTGCGCAGCGGGATCAGAAACATCTGAAAGAAAACGTATGTTTGGTTGAAAAAGTTATGGGGCGCGGAACAGCAGCTGCACCAATACTTGCGGGAACACACGATCCAGTCGGTACTGGATAAAGCTTTCTGTTTAAGGGTTATGGAAATGGAAAATTAATTTTTAGATGTGACCATTATTGGCGTCGAACCAGCTGGGTTGAACGCCGCCTTGGTGCTCGGGAGGGCAAGAAAAAAGGTGACGATCATCGATGGGGTTCGAATGCGTGGAGCTTGCGTTTCCATTAATCGCGGGCTAACCGCCCGGATCGGTCTGCCAGACATCTGTGCGGCGACTTTCGAAGATGATTTTGCGGTGACAGGGCGGTTCGGCTGCTCCGGCCATTCGGCCAGTTGGCTCAGAGATATAGCAATAATTCCCCATTTGAATGAAGTATGCTATCATGAATAGGTAAATATTACTATAAGGGGTTGTTTGGCTATGAAAAAGAGAGCGCTTACTGGTACTCTGGCGATATTATTAGTGTTATCAAGCGCATCAATTGTTTCAGCGCATCCAGGTAGAACAGATGCAAATGGAGGCCATACATGCTGGACGAATTGTTCCAAGTGGGGATTGGAATATGGAGAGTATCACTACCACAATGGAGGAAGCTCTTCCTCGGGAAGTTCATCGTCTTCCAACACAAGTAAAAACAGTTCATCTTCAAAAAGCTCTACACGCAAATCAGCAGTTCCTACATATAAAGCCTCTGGACTTAAGGTGTATATAAACGGTCAAAAGATCAGCTTTAACAGTGAACCGGTAATTTATCAAAACACAAACCTTGTTCCTTTGCGTGAGATTGCTGAAGGTTTGGGGGCGACAATTACCTACGACAAAGATACTGGTACAATCGGAGTCACTAAAAAGAATCACAAGATCACTTTAACTATTGGAAGCAAAACTGTATTTTACAACGGTACATCCGAAACAGCTAGTGCGGCCCCTAAAGTGATTAAGGGTGTTACATATGTTCCAGCACAAGTTTTTGCCCGAGGTTTAGGAGCGGGGATTGAGTATAGCTCAAGCAGTAACTCACTCAAAATTTCAATTTAATAATTATTTACTGGAAAGGGAGAGACCATTAGGGCTCTCCCAATTACATGGCGTTTGGGTATATGATCCTTGAGAATTAAAAACGCGCCGTGATGGTTGATGATGAGTTGCTAATATATTTAGTAAAAGACTTATAAAACCATACTGGCATATGTACCACTCTAAGTAAGAAACGAAACAAATTAAATGATAGAAATTATCTGTTTCATAATTTATTTGTTAATTAAACTCCCTCGATATAATTCAGTTTCCTCACTCAGACTCATGAATTCGCAGGATTTCACCCTGAGCTAAACATGAAAGCAAAGAATCCAGTTCGAGAAGATGCTTCAGGATGATTTTTATCAAAACATACGATCTGAATTTGTTAACTACTGGGCTCAAAAACAGGCACATCGAAAGAGCACAGCATTAAAATTAGGCCAAGACGTATCCTCCAATTATATATCAAAGTTTAAGGCATCCATCGTTATGGGGGTGAATATAACAACTTTAACCCAAATGGTAAGGATTGGACTTCTGAATGAGGTATCGTATCAATATAAGAAATGGCTGATCATTGATGAGGTAAATGAGTTAATCAAAAGATGCCATGGAGAAATTTCATCTAAAAAATTATTTGATCGAATATCAATACGTGAAGCCATTGAAATGAAAGGAAAAAATGGGATTACCGTTCTGGGATATATATTGTTAATTCTTAATCAGGTTCTAACTCCAATTTCTCCCATCAGGGCGACTTCCATCCTTGATGTTACATTAGACAAAAGTAAACTGGAAACAGTGCTGAGTTACTTTGGAAAATTGGGGGAGTCTCTGCAATCTCAAGACGATGTAAGTCACGGTATAGCTACAATTACTCGCGAGGGGGTGAATTTCGAAGGAAAAACCTTTGTCAGTCCAAAATTGGCGGCAATGAAGTGTTTTGATCATGCTGAAATTCACGGCGAATGGAGTATCCCAATTCAGTATAGCCTAACTGAGCCTAATCAAATTTTACTGTATAATATGCATGGTCTAGAGGCAGCAGTTGCAAAAGAAGATACTGATTAAAGTTAAAAAGCACCTCGCAGGTGCTTTTTTTATCAGAAAAATTCATCAAGAAATACTTTTACCTTCTTTAACTCACTTTTTTTAAATGACGATAACTCATCAATAATGATTTCAAGTAACTCATCTTTTTCGTTCACTTGGAGATTGTTGTGTGATGTGTAAGCAAACAATTCGATGATAGGAACATTTAAAGCATCAGCTATCTTCTGTAGATTCACTAATGTGATGTTTTTTTCCGCTCGTTCAACTCCACCGATATATGAAAAGTGAAAGCCGGCAATCTCTCCCAATTGTTCTTGAGATAATCCAGCTTGTTTCCTTAGATCCCTAACGCGCCGTCCGACCTTTTTTAGTAATGCTGTTTCCATTGCTACACCTCTTCTTGTAAGTGTATACAATGCCTCAACTCCAATACATGCCTGTTAACATATCATTTTTCTTTTTTGATCTATATAAGTATCAAAATGAAAAAGGTGGAAATAATTAATTATGAGGTGATCAATATGGAGAAGAAAGAGCCAACAATTTTACAAGGTTTGGCCAATGTTTCTAGTTGTGGATTAGAGTTCAATGGTAGGATTTATTCGAATGCCAATATGATTAGACATCAGTGGTTTGAGTTGGCTGCAGTACAGGGGTCCTGGCAGATTCCGATTTTTTACAATCCTGAAAAGCCAGAGGAATTAATGTTATTTGATTTTATGACGGCTGAAGTTGCAACTAGCGTAGAGACCAGTGAATGTGTCTGTGAAGAAGTAAAGGCTTCTTACTTTGAGGCCATTAATTCATTAAAGGAAAGGATATCGAAAATTCGAGCTACCGACCAAACGCTGTAATGGAATTTGTTATAACCTCGAAAATTTTATAAATAGGAGATGTAATGACACATACTTTCAAAACCTATACTTTAGAACAGGCAGTTGGTTCATTAATAGCAGCTTTTGACAAGATTGGATATAGTGAACCATTGGAGGTTGCTTCAATCATCATCGAATTTGAGGACTTTTTGAACCAATTGTCTACAGAAGAAGCTGTAAATATATATAACGAACGCTGGATGAATGGTGGTAACTAATAAAGTTATAAGTGGGGTATCCAATAATCATGGATGAGCTTAGGGGTGTACACAATCTGCATATGCAACTACTTGAGGTTTATGAAAAATGCCAATCATCACAACACCGTTATCAACTAGAATTAGAATATTACTATCGGCAACTCAACTTTTTCTGTACTGATACCCTTCAAAGAATTTTCGTACTGAACCAATTAATCAATATTTATGAAAAGAGAAGGGGCTCTCAAATACAATGGTGCTCTGATCTCTTCAAAAGCAATGATCCAAGTAAACCATCTACATAAGAATTTGGTGAGCTTGCATTTGGAAAGTATTAAAAAGCATAAAATTAATTCATGTTAAGTGAGGTTCAAAATCATGGTATTTGAAATTACTGATGAAATGAAGAGAAAAATCGGAAAATGGGATTCATGTAACTCAAGAGATGTGTCCGGAGCTAAATTTGCATATACTTTTATTCCGTCGGGATTAGGATTAATCATAAAGGTTGAATGTGATGTCTGTAAAAGATTGCTTGACCTCACAGAAGATTGGATGAACTGATAACCTTTAAAAAAGAAGACCATGAGCATTTTGGGACTGACCCCGAGACAAAATAAAACACCTTCGAGTGAAAGAAACCATGTCGTAAGATGTGGAGGACAACTTGGAGGTGTTTTTGCGTTGGCAACACGATTTAGTTACCTCGTAAAAGTGAAGTAGCTGTACTCCGAGGAAGGCTGTTTGACGTAAGCGACCGGGCATTGATGACCTATAAACAAGAAGGGCATCGTTTTTCCTACTATCGCATTCCAGCAGCTAATGAATGCTCTGAAGCCTCTCGTCCGGTGGCGGCGGCATTACTGCAACTTAAGCAGTACTCAGAGTGGATTCATCAGTTACCGGGTTTATCGGCCTTGAAGCGAATATTGGATGAAAGCGGGCTATTGCCTTATATAGCCGTCCAGGAGGCTGGCGCCACCAGAGCAGGTTCATTAATAAGGCTCCTTCATATCGTTCAAGATGATCCGGAAGCTGTCAACAGTTGGCCTACACTTACTAGGCTGTTACTTCTAGTCATTCAAGGTAATGGGCTGGAGACTCTCAGCCTATATGGGAGTACCAAAGGTGTCGTCCGAATCATGAATCTGAATAAAGCAAAGGGACTTGAAGCACCGGTCGTCTTTCTCGCAGGTCCATATGGAGAATCGGATCACGATGCTGATCAGCATATCGACCGAAGCGGCTCTATAGCAAAGGGCTATTTTACGATTTCGCAGAGACTGAGTGAGCATGTAGTGGAATTGATTGCGCAGCCTCCTAACTGGAAAGCATTAAGTGAGAAAGAACGATTGTTTGTGAATGCGGAAAAGGATCGGCTATTATATGTAGCGGCTACAAGGGCAAAACAATTGCTAGTGGTAAGTCTCTATCCAGAGCAACCTGCCAAATGTTCTTGGAGTTCATTGATGTACAATGCGGAGCATGTAGCAGAGCTTATCGTCCATGAAGGAGAACCAGAGGGAAGAGAAGTATATGCCTATCAGCCTATGCTTGAGGAGTCTATGAGTAAGCTCTCCAACCAATTGTTAGAAGCAAAGAAACCATCTTATAGACAGGTTACTGTAACCGAGTTAACCAAGACCGGAGCGGTCATTCCAGGTTGGTCAGTCAAAGGGCGCGGACAGGCTTTTGGCAATGTGGTTCATCGGTGTATAGAAGCTATTGGGAATGGGAGAGTGCAATCTTCAGATGGGGAAACATATATTAAACATTTGGCCAAACAGGAGGGACTTAAACCGGGACTTGTAACAGAAGCTGTTGTTACGGTGGAACTTGTTTTGGGGAGTGAATTATGGCCAACAAGTATAAAGGCAAAGAGGCGTCTCTTTGAAGTATCAATGTTTTCAACCAAAAAAGTTAATAAAGCAGAAGGACTATATGTGAAAGGGGTTATTGACTTCTTATTCGAAGAGGACGAAGGTTGGGTGATTGTTGGTTATAAGACTGACATGTTTGAATCTGAGAGCGAGGAAGACTTCATTCGTTTTTATTCGCCTCAGGTGCTGCAATATGCTAGTGAGTGGAATCAGATATTTGGGTATCCTGTTAAAGAAGCTGGATTATTCTTTACGCAATTTCAGAAATATGTACCAATACGTCTCGAAGAGTCAGAGTGATATACTAATTTTCATAATAGAAGGGAACTTCAAATGAGTCAAAATAAGAACACCAAAAAACAAAGGGAAAAGGTTGAAAAAACGAGATAAAGCACACGTTGAGCCTGTTGGTATTTTGGCTATTTAATCCCATAGGCTCACCACGGATGAACATAAGGCATTCAAAGAGCAGAGGAGAAACTTCGATAACGAACCCTAAAAAATGGTGGTGTTTCGCAAAACTCTGCTGCCCAAGCTATTAACGCGAATGTTTTTTGTGCAATAGTTGAATAAGATAGCTCTGTACTCGACCGATGCCCCTCGGATTGCAGGATGCATCCTAGTATCCTGAGTAAAATGCAGACTTAGCGATTCATGCACACACTTTCTCTAAGATCATACTCCGAATCCAATGGGCTACTCGACAATTGCCACGGCAAATAATCATCAATCTATTGGAGGATATCTATGTATCAAACGTTAAAAGACCTCCAAGTAGTTACAACTGCAGATGTGGAGTCACATTTGGAGGTAACTAAAGAATATGCTAGTGTATTTTTCGACAGATTGGTGCAGTAATACGAAAAGGTTTATATTATATATAAAAGACTACGAGCGATAGCAAGAGACCCCCGAACCCATATATCGTAGCCACAAAGCTGGCTTCTGGGCTATTTATGTTACCACGCCTTCGAATAGAAATTTGCAACAAGTAAAGGGAGCCTTCGATTCCAAAGAATTCCCTTTATTAAGTGATTCGGCGCGGTACGAGAGCAACCGTTCGACGACGATCGTTATATATTTGAACCTAAGATCGACGGTCATCGGCTGCTGCTCGAGCGATCGGGCGGCAAAGTGCGGCTTTGGACCAGACATGAGAACGAGGTGACAGCTCGGTATCCGGAACTGCTTGATGTGCCGGTGAATTGCGGCGACATGATCCCGGATGGCGAGTTGGCATACCTGGACCGGGACAGGAGAGATTTGCTCCGAGACAACGATGCGGCGGTTTCAAATAAAGACACTCGCGAAGATTAAGCAAGGCATGCAGCAACTGCCTATCCGGTTTTTCGTTTTCGATGTACTCGCTTAGACGGCAAGGGTTAGGCAGTTGCCGCTGATGGAACGAAAGGCCATCCTTGATAAAATATTCGTTGAGAACGAATACTACAAGCGTGTCTTCCACATCGATGGCAAAGGTAACGCGCTGTTTGACGTAATCAAGCAGCGCGGGCTTGAGGGGATCGTTGCCAAGCGTAAAAGCAGCCTTAACGGGTATAGACCCTGCAGGCGGCTTTTTTGTAATATAATTAGTAATCAAACGAATCCTCGAAAATTCTTGCCAATTCACCAAGCGCCGGAACATACTGTAAAGTCGTAGCCAAATCCACATGACCCAGTTGATGTTGTATCTCTACCATGCTTAAACCGCCAATTTGCATTAAATAAGCCGCTGTTCGTCTAAGATCATGAGCCCGTACGCTACGTGATAAACCAGCCTCATTCGATACCCGATCAAGTAATCTAGTAATTACTCGAGGTTGAAGGGGGTTCCCCTTATTATTAAATAAAAATTCATCACCTTGCTTAGACCACTCCAAATACTGCGGGTGATTGATGTACCTGGTGATTTCATCAGCTAAATCCTTTGAAATGGCTGCTGATCGCTTTGTTGTCTTTTGTCCTTCAAAAATATGTACGATTTTACTTTCCAATTTTACTCGGGAGCATCTAAGGAATCGCACTTCCGAAATACGCATACCGGTAATCAGCATAAGCCAGATCATCACAAATCCCCTTCGGTAAAATGGGTCAAGCCTTAAGGCTGCCCTTAAGACTTCAAGAGAGTCTTCTTTTGATAAAGCTGTATTTTGAATACCTCTCTCAAATTTAGGTGTTGGATAATTGATCATAGGGTTCTGTTGAATTAGATCCATATCATAGAGAAACCCAAAAAAATTTTTCAGGGCGGTAACGGATATGGAAACTGTACTATCGCTAACTTGTAAATCATGAATTAAAAATTGAACAAAGTGATCAATAACCTTCCGTTTTATTGGGGAAAATCGATCCGGGAATTTTTTATCTGCATGAAATCGATCAAAATCCAACTCTCCATCAAAACCTTGTTTCAACAAATAGGCTTCAAAACGCCTAAGTGCGATTTCATATTTGCTTCGTGTGCTTTTAGCTAAAGTGAAATGTTTCTTCCAGTTTTGATAATAGATTGAGTTCTGTAGAAATCTCTCCACGATTAAATAACCTCCATAGTTAGAAAAGTTCTGTAATTGTAATTTGTGCAAGAGGGTGCTTTTCAATAGCTGTCACCAACATATCGTCATATAATTTTAAGTACACTTCAGTAGAACTCAGCCAAGCGTGGCGCATGAGTTCTTTTATCGTGTAAATATTAACCCCTGACTCAAGTAAGTATAGGGCAAAGGAATGTCGTAAAGAGTGAATAGAAAATTGATAGGGCTTTTTATCGTTCTCAGGAATTGTTGTTGCTTCATTTATTAGAGCCGTAAACATTTTCTGAACGGTACTTTCATGCAGATGTGTTGCTCCTTTATCATCCGAGAAAACGTACCTATCCTCGTAGTCAACTTCTGCCTCTAATCCCTTATAGCGAAAGCTAATATAGGAGCTAAGTGTTTTCAATGAGGATGTTGTGATCTTGTTTGGTTGTTTATATCCCTTTTTTCCTTTACCACGAACCATTATGACTTGACGATCGACTTTAATATCTCCAACCTGTAAGGTGCATAACTCACTTAAACGTACACCTGTACCAAGGAAAGTCCAGAGGATCGTAAAGTTCCGATGGGCTTCTCGTCCTAATCTGACTAGACTAAGTAGCTCATTGATCTGAGTTTTGGTAAAAGCTCGAGGCTCACGATCTTTATCGGCTTCAATTATCAGAGTCCGTTTCAATTTTTCTATATTTCGTCCATAAAAATGCTCGAGAACTTCACCAAAAAAGCTGCGTAAGAAAGCTGACTTTTTACTTCGCGTGTTCGCTTTTTTCACCGGTGCCAAATAGTCAGTTAGAAACGTGGCAGAGGAAACATCGTTAATGTTGGGATTCTTTCCTTTTTTATTAACACAATATTTAATAAACATATTTAGCTCATATCCATAAGCTGTTTGTGAAGCAGCTGCTAGAGCTTGATATGCATCACTGTTTCTATAATGAGCAACAGCTTCTTCTAAAAGAACAATTCGCTGTGCCATCTGTTTTTGGATTGAGCTATACAATGGTACTAAATCAAGCCTCTGAAGAACCTGATAAAACGGTTGCGGACCAAATTGGTCCGCAAGGTGAACTATTGCTTCTTCTAACATTTGATCGTTCGATACAACATCGTCATACAAAGGCATGTATATTTACCTCCCTAATTAGTCATAAGACAGCTTATCGATTTGATTTGTCAGGTACTGATTTTGACGGCCTAGATGAATATAGAGACTAACCGTGTTTAATCTTTTAACACGAGTTAACTCTTTTACAGCTTGCGGCAAAACCCCTTTGTAAGCTAAACGCGTAATGAACATATGGCGAAATAAATGAACCCCACCTGGGTACTGCCATCCTGCGATCAAAGCATATAGCTTGAAATTACGATAAAGCCTATCCGCTATCGATGATGACTTTTCTCCTAATACTAGGGGATGTTTATCATACACCTTTTTTAGTTGAGTAAAGCCGTCATAAAGCTTCCCTACAAGAGGGAGCATATGACTTTTCCCCCCCTTGCTGTGGATGACAATGGTGCGTCTACCGAGATTAATATCATCCCAGGCAACTTGGGCTGCCTCCGATAATCTTAGACCAAGCTCCAAGAGTAAACGAAATCCAACTGTCTCCTGAATTGGGTTATCGGAGTACATTTGTACTGTCTGAAAGAAGGTAGCGATCTGCTCCTCGTTCGGTAAGTCCCTTGGGTTGTATCGTGGTGCTTTTATTGCTCGAAAACGCTGTAAGGGAGGCTCAATACCGTAGCGCTCTCTTAAAAAATAAAAATAAGATTTGATCGCGGATATCTTATGGCAAAATGAAATTGGGCTGGCTGCACCAATATTCACTTTTTTTAACAAGTAGGTTCTATAGGATAACAAATGTTCACTCTGTATTTTTAACATTTGAATACTCGTGTGATTTTCCTCTGAAAAGACATGGATGTTTTTGCAAAGCCAAGAGAAGAGTTGATCCACAGCTGCTACCTGTTTACGAATATGCTCTTTGGACAGACCTTTGTTTTGCATATTCATTTTGAACTCTGTAATCTTGGGGTGCAGATCTTTTTTTACCCTCGCTGTTACTTCCAATAAATAGGTCCGTTCAATGCCTGTAGTCTGCGTAGACCTACTAATAAAGTAATTAAGAACGTTTGCTTTTACTACGGTCATCTCGACATTTTCGATGATGTGCTGAAGGACTGTATGCTCAACCAGCTGATCGTCCATTATTTGTGCCGGTTCCATTTGAAGAAAATCTGCTGCTAGTTGCTGGATCTCTAAAACAACAGTTAACTTCTGTAAATAGTATGGTGGGTCATTAGGTATGATTTGCTTCATATAGTTCAGAAGCAATGGCTGTGATATTAGCTTTTGAACCTTGTTGTTCCAGATCCAAAGATTAATACCGGACCTACCATAATGCTGTATAGATTCAATATTGGGGGTAGGGTTGTCTGTCAGCACATGTTGTGCATACAGCATATTTTCCACCTTCTCACGAGTGACTTTTCTAATATCATGATCGTCACTCAGTGGAGGAAAGATACCCTTAAGGTCAAGAATCTTTTCGGCAAAATAAAGATTCTGCCGAAAAGATTCTTGGGTAGGTGAGCTTTCCAGATCATTGATCTGGCGTGGGTTTTGTTGCGTGGGATCAATGCTTTTGAAGTCGTCCACCTGTGATGCCTCCAATCATGTCGTTGTGTTACTTAGGGTTGACATGAATGGTGAGGTGGTTCAAAAAGTTTAGTTCAACTAAGTCGTTAAATGGAGTTCTTCATTTAAAAGTGTGAAATTCCGTTCGATCTCGATATTCCTTTAACTCATGAAGCATACCTTCAAAGGAAGGTAATGTTTCATTTTTCGGAATAATGACCCATATTGAACGTTTGTCTAGAGACTTAAATGGGCGAAACGTAGTGATCATATACTTAGCTTGCGGGAATAACTTAAGCACTGATTCACGAAGTACTTTATCGACCAATGGCTCATAATTGAGATGGAATTCAAAATAATCGAATTCTTGGTATGTTGTAACCCATCGACCTGTAACCGCACCGGATTCCTGATGAAACAGTTCAAAGGCGTCGGTAATAACATATCCACTGATACTAGACACATTCGATATTTCGTCAAATAGCTGTTTTAACTGGATTTTTTTTGAGACCTTATCATCAAAATATTCCGGTGACTCCGAGTAGGAATACGGATCAGGTAAATCATAATTGACCAGCTGCCAAGGGTGATTGAGAAGAACACTGAGCTGAAATGGCCGCGGCCATTTTGGTAACGTTGATTCATTAAATAGATTACTTACAGCACCACTTGTTAGATTTAAGCTCTGCATTATATCGTAGCGCTGAAGTTTATGACTTTTGGTACTGAGTTCTCGTCTGAACTTTAAACTAGGATCATTCATTAACTCTTCCCATTGCTCTTTTGAACTTTGAAGAATAAGAAGCTCATAATGCCACAGTCCGAGAATCAAATTTCTAGCTTCGGCTAATTCACTATCAAGAGCATTATCACTAGATCTGATTGTAAAGTAAGATTTATAATGCTCAATTATCTCGTCGCGATTAATTTTGTACATTAAAGGACTAAATGTCATGTGTTCATCACCCATAACCATGATAATGCTGTTTCGAGCATCCCAACGAATCTCTTAGTTGAACTAAGAAAATTAAATGAGGGTTCATGGAAGGGAAGAATGTATGCTATAAGAAGGACCACCAGAATAATTACTGTACCAGACATGATGGATAGCAGGTCCTCCAAATCATCGGTTAAACAAAGAATCCGAAGATATCGAAAGCTAAAAGGTAAGACTCTTCTAATGTCACATACACCTCCGCGATAACACTAAAATACTGCATGGGAAGGAATCATTTCCTCACCAACAAGAAAAGCAAATAAAAAACACTTTATACCTCTACTAGGTAACAAAGTGTTTACTCCCTGAAATTTAGATTTTCTCACAGATATGTTTAAACAGCCGCAAGGGCTAATCCATGTGTATTTTCATATGCCAACCTAAACGGTGTGGTATATGTTCTCAGAAGATACCACCTTGATATGTGTAGTGGCTCTTGATTTCCATTAATGGTATTTAGTAGGTTGTTTGCAACCTCATTGATTCACGTTTCTGTAAATAACATGAATCTCAATCGCATTTGGGAATGCGCATTTATCGACCTGGAGTCAATCTTTGCCCGTGAGGAACAGGCCCGAGCAAGGGGGGGCTCGTAATTACTTTATACTACTTTAAAGAGTAAATCGCTAGTAGTAAGTTGTAAATTCCTAATTAGGAGGAATTCAGATGAGAGAAGAAGAAGTCCTAAGGGTCCAAATATTAAAAATGTTATTAGAATTAGAAGAAAAGCGTATAGTTGGGCAGAATTGCAATATAGTTAACAATAATAAAGATAAAACTTATGTGAGCTTGAGAAGTGATTTTTTCAAAATGCAAGAAATTGATAAAATGAAATCAGTATTTTCCGTATCCGACTTGTCCAATTATCTCGGGATCTCTAGGGATTCCGTATACTCGATGGTTCGCGAGAAACAAATTCCACATTTTAGAGTCCGAAGACGTATATTGTTCCATAGAGAGACGATTGAGATATGGATTAGAGGAGGGTAGTTTACTAATCTAAAACCTTGTTTATACAAATTTATTGAAGAATCAGCTCGCAGCTACATAGGCGGGCTTTTTGGCATGAAATCCGAGGATGGCACGAATGGCAAGATTTGATATGGAAGACGTGAAGGCGTTCGTGAAGGAAACAACCACAAAATAAAGGACGATGTACAATCCTCACTGAAGGAACTGTTTGAAAAGACGCTGCAATCGATGCTGCATGTGGAAATTGGACACCGACAGAGCTGGTATCCAAGTCAAACGACTTGCGAAAAAAATAAGTTGGGGACTTCACGGTCTCCAAGTTTGTTTGAATAATAAGCCTGCCGCTCCTTGTTATTCGTATTTCCCAAAGGAGCCCTGCCGAACTTCCAGATGGAATCGTTGTTTTCCGGACTGGGCCAACGTGGATCATGCGGATAAAGCTGATGAATTTCATATCTAAGTGATCCGAAGGAATTATCCGATATTATCAAAACTGCTGGGGACGAATTGGGGACCAAATTCGTCCCCAATTATCATAAAGCAGCCAATTCACTCGGATCCAAGTCCGGAAAAAGCTCGTAAATAAAGGCTTTTCCGGACTCTAACCCCCTACATCCTACTTATTATCCATCGCTGGCAGCGATGAGGTCAGGGGTTCGATCCCCCTAGGCTCCATAGAAGAAAAACCCTTGGGAATCAAGGGTTTTTTTGTTTTGTCAATTATGAGATTAGGTCCTGGCCCACTTCTTGCGATACTGGTGTGGCGTAATGCCCATGCGCCGTTTGAACAATTTACAATAATAAGAGCTGTTCGCCAAGCCAATCTCCTCAGCAATGAGCGAGATTGGTTTTTTGGTGGTCGTTAACAGCAGAACGGATTGATGGACCCGGCGGGCCATGATGTATTCGGAGATGCTGATTCCTGTCGCTTCTTTGAAAAGATGCGATACATGATAGGGAGATAAATGCAGGGATTTGGCCATGTCGTCCAACCGAAACGGTAACATATAGTTGGCTTCGATCCATGTCAATATATGTTCAACCTGATGATTTCTGCGAAGGGTCGGTTTAGGCGGTCCGGCTTCGGTTCGCTTATCCCATACGTGTTTGATGGAACGGTACAGCATGACGAGAAATAAGGAAAATTCCGCATATCGATCTGCCTCTGAAAGCGCCGATAATTGATCATCCAAACTTTTGTAGACACCGTCCAGGAGGTCAAGTTCATCCCCGGTGTCATATAAGCACGGAAAAGGGAGTTCCCCTAAATACATGAATTGATAAAAGGTGTGAAGCGAAGGCCATTTTTCAAAATAAGACTCAAACATCGTCGGTTCAAAGGTCACAAGGGAACGTTCGAAGCATTGGCCCTCGTCGTATTCGAGTTTGAGATGGTGAAGCTGATAAGGCTGAAAAATGCAGAGCATGCCCGGTTTAATGTCGTATCGGTTGTTATTGACGATCATCGTCCCTTTCCCTTGATGGATCAGCAATATTTCCACCCCAAGGTGGGAGTGAAAGGTTTCTTTATGCTCATAATTGACGCTTTTCCGTTTATAGGCAAAATGCAGGGGCACCTCGCTATAGTTACCCGCAACAAAAGACATGACCCCTTGCCTCCTTCGTTCCCCATTTACACCAGGGCCCGAATCTATTCTATCGCAAAACCGCAAACCAGTGTTATTTTTTCCCCCATAGCGAAACACAATGTTCTTTCAGCTTCAGTTAATATCCTTATATACCGATGAATGAAACTCATGGGAGGTTAAATTAATGATCAAGGTTGCGATTATAGGAACGGGGGCCATTTCATCCGCTCATATCGAAGGATATCTGCAGCTTCAGGACCGCTGTAAAATTGTTGCGTTATGCGATCTTTATCCCGAGAAAGCCGAAGCCAAGCGGGAGCAATACGGTTTGGACGCTGTAATCGTTAAGGATTACAAGGAACTGCTTGATCAGGAGATCGACCTGGTTTCCGTTTGCATGCCTCCGTTCGTTCATGCGCGCGTTACCATTGATTTTCTGAATGCAGGCAGCCACGTCCTCGTTGAAAAACCGATGGCATCTTCCCTTCAGGAATGCGACGCCATGATCGAAGCTGCGGAAAAAAGCGGGAAAGTATTGTCCGTCGTTGCTCAAAATCGCTTTAGAAATCCGATTATGAAGCTGAAGCACGTTGTTGATAGCGGATTGGCTGGCAGGATTCTTCATGCCCAAGTGGATTCTTTCTGGTGGCGGGGCCATTGCTATTACGATTTGTGGTGGCGCGGCACGTGGGAGAAAGAGGGAGGCGGTCCTACGCTAAATCATGCGGTTCATCATATCGACGCCTTGCTGTGGATGCTTGGCCGCCCCAGTCAGGTGCAGGCTTTTATGAGCAACGTCGCGCATGACAATGCGGAGGTGGAGGATCTGTCCGTTGCGATGCTGCGGTATCCGGATGGGGCACTGGGGCAAATCACCAGCTCGGTCGTTCATCACGGAGAGGAGCAGCAGTTTATTTTCCAGGGAGAGCATGCCCGGATCTCGGCACCGTGGCGGGTGGCCGCCTCCGTGTCATTACCGAACGGATTCCCCAAGAGGGATCAACAGCTGGAGGAGAAGATTGCACAATACTATAACGAATTACCGGACCTGCCTTACGAAGGACATACCGCTCAGATTGACAATGTGCTAACCGCCATCGAGACGGGGGCGCCCGTTCTAGTAGACGGAGCCAGCGGCCGAAGCACGCTGGAGCTGATCATGAGTATTTACAAATCCGCAAGCACAGGTGAGAATGTTCAGCTCCCCTTGCCGCAAGACGATTCTTTTTATACCCAAGAAGGCGTGAAGCGGAATGTTCCTCACTTTTACAAAAAGAGCGGGAGTGTGGATAACTTCACGGATGTGAAGATCACAACAGGAAGCCATTACAGTGAAATGAACGGACAATCGTCAGGCGAAAAGTAAATCCCAACTCTTTGGGCTTGAGAACTTTAAATGCGAAAGGGATGAAGAGAATGCAGAAGAACGACGGAATGAATTATGCCCCGAAAGGGAAACCCAATCCGGTGGTCCATCCGGGTGAATTTGTGATCGCTGCAGTGGCGCTCGATCATGGGCACATCTATGGAATGGTAAACGGGCTGATCGAAGCAGGCGCTACCTTAAAGTGGGTTTATGACCGTGACCGTGCAAAAGCAGAAGCATTCGCACGAAACTACCCCCAAGTTACGGTTGCAGCATCCGAGGAGGAGGTTCTGGCGGATCCGCAGGTTCATCTCGTTGCCGGAGCTGCCGTAACTTCGGAACGCTGCGCGTTGGGGCTTCGCGTGATGGACGCAGGGAAGGATTATTTTACGGATAAAGCTCCCTTTACGACGCTCAAACAATTGGAATCGGCCCGCGCAAAGGTGCGTGAAACCGGGAGAAAGTATATGGTGTACTACAGCGAAAGGCTTCATGTGGAATCGGCGGTTTATGCCGGACAGCTCATCGAACAGGGTGCGATCGGGCGGGTGCTGCAGGTGACCGGATTCGGACCGCATCGGTTAAATGCCCCGTCCAGGCCGGAATGGTTCTTTCAGAAGCAGCATTATGGGGGAATCCTTTGCGATATCGGCAGCCACCAGGTCGAGCAGTTCCTGTTTTATGCGGGGTGTAAACAGGCGGAGGTCCTGCACAGTAAAGTTGCAAACTATAACAATCCGGATCATCCCGAGCTCGAGGACTTTGGAGACGCTACCCTGCTAGGGGACAATGGCGCCACGCAATATTTCCGGGTGGATTGGTTTACGCCGGACGGCCTAGGTTCATGGGGAGACGGACGCACGATTATTTTGGGAACCGAAGGTTATATTGAACTAAGAAAATATATCGATATCGCTCACGACCGGACCGGCAATCATGTCTACTTGGTCAATCAAGAAGGGGAATACCATTTTCTTGTGGATGGACAGGTTGGATATCCCTTCTTTGGAGAACTCATTCTTGACTGCCTGAACCGCACCGAATTGGCCATGACGCAGGAGCATGCCTTCATGGCAGCAGAATTGTGTTTGAAGGCGCAGGAAATGGCGATGGACGTGACCCGCAGCGGCAGCTGAATGCATGAGAGAGGTTGCTATCATGCCTAGGGAGCAGAACGTCAAAGGTTCCACCCGGGATTACACCTATCAACTTCTGCGAAAAAGGATCCTGCATTTGCAGCTGGAGCCCGGCACAAAAATATCGGAGAAAGAAATCGCGGACGAATTGAACGTCAGCCGAACACCGGTCCGGGAAGCGTTTATGAAGCTGGAGTGAAAGATGAGCTGGGGAGGGCTGTGTAAAAAAACGCCCCTCCCTTTCTCATCATTTATTGTGAATTAGTTAGTTCCTTGACCATTAGCACATGAGGTATACCGTCTTCCATAAACTCCTCAGAAGAAGTCCGGTATCCAAGTTTTTTATAGAACCCTTCCGCCTGGCTTTGTCCGTGTAGTTTAACCTGTTGTACTCCCTTGTCTTTAGCGATTTCTTCTAACATTGCAATGATACTTTTCCCGATTCCAAATTGACGGAAAGGCTGCAGGATGC
The DNA here is from genome assembly GCF_002257645.1 of Paenibacillus sp. XY044. Classification (GTDB taxonomy): domain Bacteria; phylum Bacillota; class Bacilli; order Paenibacillales; family Paenibacillaceae; genus Paenibacillus_AQ. The sequence continues at coordinate 740,984 of NZ_NQMO01000002.1, forward strand.
AAATCCGCTCGAGCTTCCCGGATCCTTCGTGAATTCGTATCCTTCCCGTTCCGACGGGCTGCTCATCATAATAGGCGATAATGTGCTCACATGGTCCGCCCAGCGTATCAAACTCGTCGAATTCATCATTCAGGGGAACGCCCTGTTCCTCAACGAATACGTTCTTCCGAATGGAAAATGCCGCTTCTAATTCCTCTGGTAAATTAATTCTTTGGGTGTTCAATCGATCTCGCCCCTTTCTGGATGTATTCAATGATCGACATTCAAATTATAGGATTAATTATGTTGTAAATGCAATAAAAAGTTAATTCCTGAGGTTGAAAGCACCCACGAGGAGAAAAAAAGCCAAAAATAATGGGGCTAGAAAAATCATATTGGTCTCATGAGAATAAGGCAGTGACCATCTCAATCTTGGCTCTGCGTGCTTGTCTTTATAAGATCTTTGGCCTGCTGCCTGCCCGCCGATAGAAGACTGTCACTCAGCTCGGTATCGCTTACGGATCGCGCCAGTACAATCGTGCCGACCATGAGGCTCAGCAAGGCTTTGCCCGTCAATGGATCGATTTGTGCCAGGTCGGAGATAAAGTCAATCATGTGCTGCAGCTCCTCGGTGAAAACTTGGCGCACCTCTTCGGACAACCGGGATACTTCACCGGAAAGGGCGGGGATAATACATCCCACCTCGGTTTGGTCGCGATGCTGCGGACTCAAATAAAAATGAATGACCGCGTTGATCTTGGGTACTTCCTTCTCCTGGTCCGCCGCCTTCTGCAGCAGTGCAATGGTTTCGCTGATGGCAAAGCGGCAAGTTTCCGCGACCAATTGCTCTTTATTGTCAAAATGTGAATAGAATCCCCCGTGCGTCAGACCGGCGCCTTTCATAATGAAGGGAACGCTGATGTCGCGTACCCCGCTGGCTCGGATGGCTTTGGCTGCACTTTCAATGATACGGCCTCGAACCTTTATTTTATGACCTTCCGGATAAGGCAACACTATCACTCCTGCTCACAAAAAGATGTTTTGAAATATTATAGGTATCATAATAAAACATGTCAATTTTCTTCGTGCATTCGTTTGTTTTACGGCAAAAAAAGTAGGGATATTGACTGTTTTTAAATATGATGATTATAATATATTATGTTCATCATATTTTGACTTGGAGGTGCAAGGTTATGATCGACCTTAAACCGGTTGACACCCTGGTCATTGGATCAGGTCCAGGAGGTTATGCAGCGGCGCTTCGATCAGCACAGCTTGGAATGACAACGGCTATCGTCGAGCGCAGCCGGATCGGCGGAGTGTGCACCCATGTAGGCTGCATTCCTTCCAAAGCGTTGATTGGGGAAGCGCATCGCTTCAAACTGCACAAGCAATGGAATCACACGGTTGCTGCTGATTCCTTCGACGATGCTCAGGCCTACAAGGAAGCCGTCGTGAATAAACAGGCCGGTGGAGTCCAATATTTGTTGAAAACGGCCGGAGTGATGATTCTGGAGGGAGAGGCCAGCTTGATCGACGAGCACACGGCTTCCATTCAGCAAGCGGGAGCCGAACAAAGGATTTCTTTTAAAAACGCCATATTGGCAACGGGTTCTCGTCCGATTGAACTGAAGGCTTTGCCCTACGGCGGACGCATTATGTCTTCCACAGAAGCCTTATCCCTTTCACAAATTCCAAAGAGCTTGGCAGTTATCGGCGGCGGTTACATTGGCGTTGAACTGGGGCAAATGTATGCCAAATTCGGAACCAAGGTGACGATTCTGGAGGGAGGAGGACAAGTGCTGCCCGGATTTGAGGCGGATCTTGCGGCTCCAGTTGTACGGCAGTTAAATGAAGACGGTATAACCATCATTACGGAAGCCATAGCCGTAAATGCAGAACAGGATGCAAGTGGGCTGACACTCCACTATGTGACCCAAGGTGAGCAGCATGCGGTTAGAGCAGAATATGCGTTAGTGACTGTAGGAAGAAGACCGAATACGGACGGCGGATTAGGGCTTGAGAACATCGGCTTGCAGGCAACGGGCAAAGGGCTGATCGAAACGGACGTACAGTGCAGAACGGCGGTTCCGCATATATTCGCGATCGGTGACATTACGGCAGGTCCGGCTCTGGCCCATAAAGCTTCCTATGAAGCTAAAGTTGCGGCAGAAGCCATCGCCGGCAAACCTTCTATCGTGGATTACAGAGCCATGCCGCTAGTTGTATTTTCCGAACCGGAGTTGGCCAGCGTTGGTCTAACGGAGACAGCTTGCAAGGAACAAGGAATCCCGGTTATCGTAGGCAAATCCTCCTTTAGCATTAACGGCAGAGCCTTGGCGCTGAAAGAAGTGTCAGGATTTGTGAAAATTATCGCGGATCAAGCGTCGGGAATCGTTAAAGGAGCGCAGATCGTTGGCATAGAGGCGTCAACCCTCATATCGGAGCTTGCCTTGGCGATCGAGATGGGAGCAACCGTGGAGGATTTGGCGATGACGATTCATCCCCATCCTACGTTAGGGGAAGTGATTATGGAGGCCGCCGAGAACGCGGTGAGAAAAATGAGGATTGCAAAATAAATGCGGGTTTTTACCCGGAAAGAAAAGCCGTTTGCTTGAGCAAACGGCATCCATGACGGCGATTCATTTATCAGTTCATCATGTCTTTCTCTGTCTTCATCTTGTTCATCTCGGTTAAAGTCATATCATTGCACTGCCTGATGAAGTTCAATATCAGCTGCAGTTCCTGTTCCGTATACTGCGAGACGATCCCGAGCGTCGACTGCATAATCGATTGAAACAAGGGGGAGATGGACGCCGACCCTTCCGGCACCGGTTTGACGACGACGCGTCTGCGATCGTTCGGATCTTTATCCCTGATGACGTAACCGGCCTGTTCCAGCCGGTCGATGACACTGGTCACGGCACCGGTAGTAAGACCGGTTAACTGGGCCAACTGGCCGGCCGTGACAGGTCCGGCCTGATTCAAGTAATCCAGGCATTTGTGATCGGTGGCGTTTAGACCCAATCGTTCCGAGATCAGCTGATGGAACATGACGGCGCGCGTACTGTTCTGACGCAGCTCGTGCACTAACTCCTGCTGTAAGGACGAGAGATCGGGTGAAAAACGGTCATTTCCTTGTGACATCATGAATCCTCCGCGTGTGCAAATTATATCTTTTCTCGTTAAGATAAACATTATATTAAGATGATTGGCCGATCAAGATGTATTTACCCTCCATGATCAAATTAAGGCATCTGTTCAACCCAATCGTCACCTTACGGAAAAGACGGCTTCTGCGCGAAGTAAGATGAGGATGGAAACAAAACGAAGGACCTGCAAAAAAGCAGAGAACCCTTGAATATCAAGGGCTCTCTGCTCTGTTGTTTAATAGATGCGATATTTTCCGCTTAGCGCCAGCAAGCTGAAGAAATAAAGGCAATTGTCGTAATACCTACGAATGCCGGTTCTGAGCGGAGTGTTCCAGAATTTGTGAATGAAGGGGAGCGCATCTTCACCGTCCGCGGCCAACGAGGCCATCGCATTGGTGGCCAACAGCCCGATGGGATGCAAGGCAGCCTCATCGAAAGGGCTCCCGTCGATGCGGTATCTTCGATATTCGGACGGATCCATTCCCCGGAAGAACCGCTGAATCCGGTTCGATTGCCCAACCTGCCATGAATCCTTGCGGAACCACTCCCAATCGAGGGCGATGTTGGCCGCCACACGGTACGCGTCGCTGTAAAAGTGGCGGAAATCACCATGGGGCTGCGGTTCGGCCGGTGTGCCGTCGTAGTTCGCATATTCCGGGGATAGTCCTGTAACAGGGTGACAGGCCAGATGCAGATAAGCTCGGCTGGCTTCCGCAGCTTCATTCCAGAAAGACCGGTCCCGTTCGTCGGCACGCTGAGCGAACAGCTCGTAGAAGTGGGGGAGATGGTAGGAAGGATCGCTGAAGGGAGACTCCGGAATGAACTTGATCAGCTTGGTTGCAGGGTCCCACATCGGGTCTCCTCTTGATCCCGGTCTTGATGAACGCAAGCGCGAAGAATCGTCTTTGCCTGCTCGGAGTAATCATACGGCGGCTGTCCGTCGCCCCACCGGCTTGAAGCAAAGAACAGGGCCATCGCGAAGTATTCTTCCCCGTCAGGAGCGGGCCCAGAAGACAGGCGGGTGCCGTCCGGCTTGCAGTGCCAGGCGAAATAATCCTTGTAACGTCCTTCCTTATGCTGCATATAAGACTTGGAATAATTCCAGAGCCGGTCGAAGATGTCTTTCTTATCCATCTGAACGGCCATCATCATGCCGTATGACATCCCCTCGGTACGTACGTCCGTGTTACCTGTGTCCAGAACATATCCTTTATCCTCGCCAAGAGGGAAGTAGATACGAACCTCAGGTGCACCGTCAAACAAGTCGTTCCACGCCTGTTCAAGTCTGGCGTCGATTTCCTCTTGCGAATAACCCGCTTCAAGGAATACATTACGGTAATTGCCGGTATAGAATGCTCCTTGCATCGTTAGAGCCATGGTCAACCTCCAGCTGTCATTTTGAGTTTATCGTAACATAATGGGCACTCTCGAAATTAAAGCGTTTACCCTTCAAATTATAGATGTTTAGCTTCTGGTGTAAAAATAATACTTTACTGATCGTTCCCAAAATGTTATGATCAATCCGTAAAGAAGATGACTTACGGATTGTTTATTAGAATGTTAGTTCTCAAAAATGGTGAGGGATATTTAAGTCACGGGAGTGATGAGCGGAGCGGAGACATCGGCGTTTCTTTACTGATCATTCCCTGAATGATAAGATGACAGAAGGGGGTGTGCGAATTGGCCAGAAGCAAAGAATTTGAAGAAAGCGCGGTTCTGGAGAAAGCGATGAAGCTGTTCTGGGAGCAGGGATACGAGAAGACTTCCATGAACGACCTCGTTGAGCATATGGGCATTCACCGCAGGAGCCTGTACGATACGTTCACTGATAAGCATACGTTGTTTCTGAAAGCGATCGACCGTTTTGGGGAGCGGATCAACGCCAGACTGTCAACAGGGGTTAAGCAATCGGAGACGGCCGAACAGGCGCTGGCGTTTGTTTTCCATTACATGATTCATGGAGATGAAGGCGTGCCGCCCGGCTGCATGCTGGTGAACTCGGCCGTGGAGCTCGGGATCCGTGATGAAGAGGTGGATGCGAAGGCAACGGAAGCCTTTGGCAAAGCTGAGCAGCTGCTGAAGGAAATCGTGTTTTGGGGCCAGCAGAACGGTGAGTTTACAAGGGAATATGAAGCGGAGGAATTGGCCGAATATCTTCATAACGCTCTAGTGGGAATTCGAGTAATGAAGCGGACGTCCCTTTCCCTGGAAAAATTGGAGCGGGTTGCTGACGTATCGATACGCTTTGTCAAAATATAAAAAAACATATTATTTTTTTTTAATCATTTTAGAATGATCGTTCTCATAATGGCAGGGATAGGACATTTTCAATGTTCATAACTGGGTGCACATTTAATAGAATGGAAATTCCCAAAAAAGACGGAGGAAATGAAGATGAATAGCAAAATTGCACTTGTAACGGGAGCCGGCAAAGGAATCGGATTTGAGGTGGCCAAACAATTGGGGCTGCAAGGAATTACGGTATTAACGGCAGCCCGGACGAAGGAAGCGGCGGATCAGGCGGCGTCAGAGCTCCGCCAGCAGGGGATTGAAGCGGTTGGCGTTCAGCTGGAGGTGACGAATGAAGCCCATATTGCGGAACTCGCGAAGTGGATTCAAACGGAATACGGCCGGCTCGATATTTTGATCAACAATGCAGGGGTTTCGTTGGAGAAACCAGGATATGAAGGTGATGCTTTCAGGGATACCTTTGAAGTCAACACGTTTGCGCCTTATTTTATAACCGAAGCACTGATGCCATTGCTGCTGAAAAGCGAGGCGGGGCGGATCGTGAACCAAAGCAGCGCGCTCGGCTCGATTCAATTCATACTGTCGAACGAACTGGCGCAGCGCATCGCGACGCCGGCCTATGCGGCCTCGAAAGCGGCGCTGAACATGCTGACGGCCTATTGGGCGCAAAAAACGAGCGGGACGAACCTGAAAGTAAACTCGGTGCATCCCGGTTTGGTAAAGACCCGCATGGGCGGTGACAAGGCGGAGCTGTCGCCCCAAGAAGGCGCGGTTACGGCCGTTCGGCTGGCTACGCTGCCTGAAGATGGCCCGACGGGCGGATTTTTCTACATGGATGACACGCTTCCTTGGTAAATTCCGCCATATCCCGGCAAAAGCCCTTGAATATCAAGGGCTTTTGCTCGTTATTTCGTATTTTTTCTTTGCATATGACATTACATGTCATATAATCAAAGGATACTTAGAATAAGTGGAGGGACATAAAATGGCTTCGAAAATCAGAATTGGAATTGTCGGCTATGGTAACCTTGGGCGTGGCGTTCAGCAATCGATCGCGCAGAACGAAGATATGGAATTGGTGGCAGTATTCACGCGGCGTGACCCATCGCAGATGCCGGCCGAAGCGGGAGTCAAATTTGAGCATGTATCGACGGTAGAGCAATATAAGGGCTCGATCGATGTAATGATCCTGTGCGGCGGATCCGCAACCGATCTTCCCGAGCAAACGCCGGCCATTGCCGCCCAGTTTAACACCGTGGACAGCTTTGATACGCATGCCAAAATCCCTGAGTTTTTTGCAAGCGTGGATGCGGCAGCTAAAAACGGACAAACGGTCAGCGTCATTTCCACCGGTTGGGATCCGGGCTTGTTCTCTATGAACAGACTGCTCGCCGAGTCTATCCTTCCACAGGGCAAGGAATACACTTTCTGGGGCAAAGGCGTCAGTCAGGGGCATTCGGATGCCATTCGCCGCGTTCCAGGCGTCAAAGCAGGGGTGCAGTATACGGTGCCGGTACAAAGCGTCATTGAACAAATTCGCAGCGGTGAAACGCCGGAACTGGCAACCCGCGAGAAACACGAGCGGATTTGCTACGTCGTTGCCGAAGACGGTGCGGATCGTGCCGAGATCGAAAAGACCATCGTGAACATGCCTAACTATTTTTCGGACTATGACACAACGGTTCATTTCATTACGGAAGAAGAGCTGAAATCCGAGCACAGCGGCATGCCGCACGGCGGATTTGTGATCCGGAGCGGAGTGACCGGAAAAGGAACCAAGCAAATCGTTGAATTCAGCTTGAAGCTGGAGAGCAATCCGGAATTCACCGCGAGTGTATTAACCGCGTACGCAAGAGCAGCCGTTCGATTGGCGAAAGAAGGAGCGGTAGGCGCCAAAACCGTTTTTGACATCCCGCTCGGTTACTTATCCGCGAAGAGCGATGCGGAGCTGCGCCAACAATTGCTGTAATTTTGACACCCGATAAATGCATTTAATCGACTTAAAAAACATTTTTTATTGGAAAAAACCCTAGAACCTGCATTAGAATTTAGTGAAGCGCAGCGTTATAGTGCAAAAAAATGTGCGAATTGTGCAAAAGGGGTTGGGTTATGAAGAGTGTAATGGACGCCAAAGGTTTAGATACAGCCGAAAAGTATGTTAACGATGTGTATAATTTAGTCGTTTCCCGGAATCCTTCCGAGGATGAGTTCCACCAAGCGGTCAAGGAAATCTTCGACTCGTTGGTACCTGTTCTTGCCAAACATCCGGAATACATGGAACAAGGTATTTTAGAGCGCATGGTCGAACCCGAGCGTCTCGTTATGTTCCGCGTGCCTTGGGTGGACGATAACCACAAGATTCAGGTCAACCGCGGTTTTCGGGTACAATTCAACAGTGCACTCGGTCCATATAAGGGAGGACTCCGGTTCCATCCTTCCGTCAATGCAAGCATCATTAAATTTTTAGGTTTTGAACAAATTTTGAAAAATGCATTAACCGGACAGCCGATCGGCGGAGGTAAGGGCGGCTCCGATTTTGATCCGAAGGGCAAGTCGGACCAGGAAATTATGCGTTTTACCCAAAGCTTCATGACGGAGCTGTATAAGTATATCGGTCCTGATGCGGACGTCCCTGCCGGCGACATCGGCGTGGGGGCCCGGGAGATCGGGTACATGTTCGGGCAGTATAAGCGCATCCGGGGCAACGAAGCCGGTGTGCTTACCGGTAAAGGCATCGGATATGGCGGAAGCTTGGCACGTACGGAGGCGACCGGTTACGGATGCGTGTATTTCGTGGATGAAATGCTGAAAGACAACGATCTGTCCTTTGAGGGAAGCAAGGTCGTCGTATCCGGTTCCGGTAACGTATCCATCTACGCGATGCGCAAAGCGAAGGAACTCGGCGCTACGGTCGTTGCGTGCAGCGATTCCAACGGCTATATCTATGACGAAAAGGGACTGGACATCGATACGGTTCAGCGGCTGAAAGAAGTAGAGCGGAAACGGATTAAAGACTACCTCAATGATCATCCGGATGCCGTATATGTCGAAGGCTGCCGTGACATTTGGACGGTTCCATGCGATATCGCGCTGCCTTGTGCCACGCAAAATGAAATCGATGAGGAATCGGCCGCCTTGCTCGTCAAAAACGGCGTGAAGGCGATCGGTGAGGGAGCAAACATGCCGTCTACCCTTGAGGCGATCGAATGTTTCCAGAAGAACGGTGTCCTGTTTGCACCGGCCAAAGCAGCGAACGCGGGCGGCGTTGCCGTGTCTGCTTTGGAGATGGCCCAAAACAGCATGAGAATGTCCTGGAGCTTTGAAGAAGTTGACGCAAAGCTGAATGACATCATGAAAAATATTTACTCGAGCTGCGTTCAGGCAGCCGATGAATACGGATACCAAGGAAATCTCGTCGTAGGCGCCAATGCTGCCGGATTCCGGAAAGTAGCGGACGCCATGATTTCGCAGGGGATCGTATAAAACCTCCCCGTAGCTTGGTGATTCGAAAGTAAAGAACTCATATAACTATAAAAACCACTGATAAGTATGGGATGCCCATCGATCAGTGGTTTTTTTACATCGGTCATGTTCATGAGCCTGCCGCAACCCCCTTGGTCTCGATCACCGGCAAGGTAAAATAAAACTCGGCACCCGTTCCCGGGCGGCTCAGTACCCCTATACGACCACCATGCGCTTCTACGATTTGTTTGCAAATGGCCAGCCCTAATCCAGCGCCTCCGTACGCCCGGGAACGCGACTTTTCTCCCCGGTAAAACCGTTCGAACAAATAAGGAATGTCCTCTGCGGAAATGCCCATTCCGTTGTCTTTGATGGCAATACGGACCCACTCGCCTTCGGCTTTGGCCGATATCGTAATTTCAGTGCCCTTTCCGGCGTAATGCTTTGCATTTTCAATCATATTATCAAACACCTGCATTATACGTCCGGCATCGACCGCAACCGGCACGGAGGGGAGGGGACGCACCGCGGTTAACAGCACCGATGGGTTCTGAAGCTCGGCCTCGTAAGGCGCCACGATCGTTTCGAGCAGCTCGCGGCTGTCCATTTCCCGGAGGTCCATGACCCAATGCCCCGATTCCAGCTGAGCGAATTGAAACAGGTCTTCAATCATCCGGTCAAGCTGGTCGGTTTTGTTACGGATCACGGCAAGATACTTGTCCATCTTCTTCTCGTCGCGGGCGATACCATCCTGCAAGCCTTCGACGTATCCACGGATGGATGTAATCGGTGTCCGTAAATCGTGGGAGATGCTCGCGATCAGCTCATTGCGGGAACGTTCGTAGGCGGCTTGCCGATCCAAGGATTCTTTTAACCGGACACGCATGGCATCGAAGGCGGAGCTGAAGCGGCCCATCTCGTCATGGTTCCGATTTCGGATTACGAAGTCCAAATTGCCGTTCATAATTTGTTCCGCCGCGGCATTCAGTTCCTTAAGGGGCATGAGAATACGTCTCGCGATGACCCGGGCCAAAATCATAGCGCATAGAACAAACGCCAACGCGAGAAAACCGAGCACGAACATGAAGTTCACGCTGATAGCCCTATCGACAGGAACGGTATACTTCACACGAACGCCGGATATGCCCATCAAAACGACTGGAATGATGACGATCCCGGTTAACGAAGCGATCAGCTTGAAGCGGATTCCGATCTTCATCGTAAGCCACCGTCGAACTTGTATCCGACTCCCCACACCGTTTTAATATAGGCCGGATTAGCAGGGGAGAGCTCGATTTTTTCCCGGATCTTTTGAATATGTACCGTGACGGTATTCAAATCTCCGCGTTCGCCAAACCCCCATACATGCTGAAAAATCTGTTCGCGGGTCAATACCTGATTCGGATGAAGGGCAAAGAAGCGGAGAACCTCGAATTCCTTGGCCGAGCAGTGAACCGGCTGGTTCCGGACCGTCACTTCGTAAGCTTTGAGGTGAAGCTCTAAATCTTTATAACGGATCATATCGGCCGGCTCCGCAACAGTTGAGAGCTGATTGACCCTCCTAAGCTGCGCTTTGACCCTCGCGATCACCTCACCAGGGCTGAAGGGCTTGACCACATAGTCGTCCGCACCGAGTCCCAGTCCGAGGATTTTATCGACATCGCTTTTTTTCGCGCTAAGCATAATGATTGGTATCGGCGACTCCGAGCGGATCGTTCGGCACACTTCCATCCCATTCAGCTGCGGCAGCATAATATCCAAAATCATCAACTGCGGACGATATTCCCTGAACAAGCGGACGGCCTCTTGTCCGTCACCAGCGACAATCACCTCGAAGTGCTCTTCTTCGAGATAGTCTTTGAGCAATTCGGCGATTTCAATCTCATCTTCCACGATCAAGATCCTGTCAAACTGCACGGGTTCACCCCATTTATATCAAAATATCTTTCTTCCTCAGTATCATAACACTGCCTGCGTATAAGACAACAATATAGGCGAGAATGATGGCCGAACCTGACCCTAACTCCGCCGCAGCCGTATGATGCAAGGGGTGAAAGGGAAAAACCCGCATTTGGTAGCCGATGAACAGCTTCCTGATCTGAGGGACTCCCTCGATTAGCGGGGAAACCGCTATAAGCACTAGAGCCGTTCCGATGGAGGCGCCCGTATTCATCGTCAGCAGGGCCACAAACATAACGACCAATCCGAAGGCCAAATTGGGAAGCAAAGACATCAAAAAGGTCTGGCCAACAAGCCTCATTCCTTCCATGGACGGATATGCGGTACCTTCGGCAAACGTGCGGTCCCCCCAGCCAAAAGCAAGCGTCCCCGTCATATAGGAGGAGAGGATCAGAAAGAGTAGCAGCATGGCCGCAACGATGAGCAGCGATGCGATTTTGGCATGAAGCAGGTCCATCCTGCGGATCGGGCAGAGAAGAATCTTTTTCAACGTGCCGCTGCGGTATTCCTCCGCAATGGAATCGGCCGCCATAACCGCAATGAATACTGGGATAAAAAGCGAACTGCCGTTCAGGACGAGTAGTGGAAACGACTGGCCATTCGGCCCCATGCCGGTGTAACCAGCTGCTTCCCAATGGAATTGAAACAAGGCCGAGATTTCCACTGCCGTTAGTATAAGCATGAACATATACAGCTTTTTCTGCCTGAATACTTTGAATAGTTCGCATCGGATGAGCTGGTTCAAGAAGAGCCCCCCCTATAGGATGAAGTCCTTTTTCTTCATGATCATTGCGCTAACAGCGTAGAAAACGGCAATGTATGCTGCAACCACCGCGATGTTTTGAAGCAAGGCGCCCCAATTTGCCTGATGAACATATTCATGAAAAAAGTACATTTGGTTCACGATGGAATAAGGCTTGATCGTCTCGAAAGCACTGAGGTATTGCGCGGCGGTCAGGACCCCGATGGATAGCCCGATCGTTGTGCTGATGTTCGCCGCGGATACGGCGATGAAGACGACAATCAATCCGCAAGCCATGTACGGAAGCAGCATGGAGAAGGTCAGGCGAAGCGTAAGCCATACGCCTTCCGTCTGCGCATACAGCGATCCGGCATAGAGCGTCCGTTCCCCCCAACCGAATGCAAGCGTTCCGATCACGTATTCCGCTGCGACGGAGAAAGCAAGCAGCACCGTAATAAATACGAATAACGAAGCGATTTTGGCGTTGAGCCATTCGATTCGCCGTACCGGGCGCAGTAACGACAACTTAAGCGTGCCGGTTTTCACTTCGCCCGTGATCAGATCGGCTACATAAATAGGAATAAATACGGTCATGAATTGGGCCATGCTGTTGATCAGCGTTAGCGGGAGGGACTGCCCGTTAGCCATGACAATGACCGATTTCCACTCCCCGCCGATGGTATAGAAATGGACGGTTAACCAAGCATGAATGGCCAGGATCGCCATGAAAATATAAAGTTTCTTTAGTCGGAACGTTTTGTACAGCTCATTTTGCATCAGTCTGATCATTGCCCGCCGTCTCCTTCCGTGATGTCGAAAAAGAATTGTTCAAGCGTCCGGGGACGGCAGCTAATGGATCGAATGGTCACGCCGCTCGCCACGAGCAGCTGATTCAGCTTGTAGGAGCAATCGCTGTCTGTTTGGACGACGAGTTTGCCTTGGGAGCGGGAGACGGAAATGACCTCAGGGACGGTTGTTACAAGCTGTTCCGCTTTGTCCGGTTCCGGCGTGACGATTTCAACGGTTTCTGGGCCCGCAGCGAGGAGCTGGCCGACCTCAACCTCAGCGATCAGCTTCCCTTTCCGGATGACGCCTGCCCTGTTGCATATTTGTTCGACTTCATGGAGCAAATGGCTTGAAATGAGAAAAGAGATATTCTGCTCTGCTGCAAGCTGTGCGATCAGTTCCTTGATTTCCTTCATTCCTTGCGGGTCCAGTCCGTTGGTCGGTTCATCCAAAATGATCAGCTGCGGCCTGTTTAGAAGCGCGCCTGCAATACCCAAACGCTGCTTCATGCCCAGCGAATAAGAGCCGACTTTATCTTTGGCCCGGTCGGACAATCCGGCGATTTCAAGCACTTCATCCACTTTTGTCCGGGTGACGCCCGGTAAAAGGTTAGCCGTCAGCTTGAGATTGTCATATGCGGAAAGATAGGCGTAGAACGCCGGACTTTCGACAATGGCCCCTACATGGGCAATCGCGTCCTTAAAACGCGTTTTCAGATGAAAGCCGCCAATCCGGACTTCGCCGGCATCGGGATGGACGAGTCCGGTCAGCATTCGGATCGTTGTCGTTTTTCCGGAACCGTTCGTGCCGAGGAAGCCATAAATATCTCCCTTTTCGATCCGCAGATCCAGACGGTCCACAACGGTTCTGGACCCGAACGTTTTAGTCAAACCCTTTGCTTCCAGCAGTACATGATCTCCCATAGCATTCTCCTCCAATATTTCAGTGGTTCCGTTCTTCTTCAATCGTAATGGCTGAAAATAAAACACCCACTTCTGAAAAATAAAAGATGGATATGGAAATCATTAAAATTTGATAAAGTCGTCGCGGCTTTGGCACCAAATAAGAAAAAGCCCTTGGGTTCCAAGGGCTTTCTTCAGAAATCATGATTTAAAAGGCCACAGGCAGGGCAGCCAGCCCTTGGGAGCTGAGCGTAAAGTTCCAAGGGACGTCTTCCCGGGGAATGCTCAGCCGCAGGTCGGGCAAGCGATTCAGCAGCGTCGTAAAGGCGATGTCACCTTCAATGCGGGCCAGCGGCGCTCCCAGGCACATATGGATGCCGTGGCCAAAGGCGAGGTGCCGGTTGATTTTGCGCGTAATGTCCAGCTCTTCGGACTGCTCGAACTGGCGCTCGTCCCTATTGGCCGATTTCAGCACGGGGATCACCGCATCGCCTTTCTTAATGGACTGCCCGGCGAGCACGATGTCCTCCGTGGCAAAGCGCGGTCCGGAAATGGTGGCCGGCCCGTTGAAGCGAAGCAATTCCTCAACGGCGGACGGCACCAGACTCGGCTCGGCCTTGAGTCGCTCCAGCTGCTCCGGATGATCCAGCAGCATCAGGCTGCCGGTGGCGATCAGGTTTGAGGTGGTTTCGTGGCCGGCGAAAATGAGCAGGGTGATCATCGACACGAGCTCGGTTTCCGTGAGCCGATCTCCTTCCTCTTCGATCGCGATCAGCTGGCTGATAAGGTCGTCCGCAGGCTGCTGCCGTTTGGAAGCCACCAACCGGGCGGTATACTCGCCGAAGGCGCGCAGGTTCTCTTCAACGCCCGGCTCGCGTCTTCCCAGTCCAAGCCCGTGGGCGAGAGCGGCGGACCAGGTATGTATCTGCTCCCGGTCTTCCTGGGGGACGCCGAGCATTTCGGAAATGACGTTAATCGGGAGCGGGTAGGCATAGTCCTTGACGATGTCCATCTCGCCTTGCGCCTGGACCTTGTCGAGCAGTTCGTCGGCGATCTCCTGCACGCGGGGACGAAGGCTCTCCATGTATCTGGGCGAGAACGCCTTGGATACCAGGCTCCGCAGCCGCCGGTGGTCAGGGTCATCGACCGTGAGCATGGAGTGGCCGGTGAAAAAGGTGGGAGGCGCGGACGAATCCGAACCGCCGGCCAAACTCTTCCTGAAATCTTCGTTGCCGTCGATCGAGGCGGGGTCCACCGTGAAATGGGCATGGTCTTTGAGGACCTGCGTCACTTCCTCCATCCGGGTGACCATCCACGCTTGGCGATCGGGTCCGCCCATAGGAAACGGGACCGGTATGACGGCATTCATTTCCCGTATCCGGGCAAATACCGGAAACGGATTTTCCCCGCTGGTACCGCTGAAAATATTCAGCGCTTCCGGGGTAATGGGATCTGACGGATTCATAATTAAACCATCCTTTCACAAGTTGAGTACTTTGGCCTTGCTGCACAGGACGGAGCTTCCTTAGGTATGATCAAATGGTTGAAATAAGCTGTGATTTCAGGTAGGGTAACGGCATAGCTCATCCCAAAAATGCTTGGAGTACGATGTTCGCGCTGATCTGTTCGGATTTTGCATTGTGGATTGCGCTTAAATTCAATATAATGTCACTGAGTGACAAAAGTCAATGAAGGAAGAGTTTGAGATGAATCCTAAAGAAAACATACATCCCATAGAAGCGCCTGCTGGCCTGCGTGAACGAAAGAAGCGTCTGGCCCAAGCGGCGATCGAAGAAGCGGCGCTCCGGCTATTTCAGCAGAAGGGCTATGAGCAAACCTCAATTCAGGACATTGCCGACGCGGTAACGATGTCGTCGCGTACGTTCTTTCGGTATTATGCGTCCAAAGAGGAAGTGCTCTCGGGACCGATCCGCAGCACGCAGCTGGATGGAATCCGCTTCCTGCAGGAAGAGGCGCCCCCGGCATCACCCCATGCCGCCCTGCGTTCGGTCTTCAGCTACCTGGCCGGCCAATATCAGCAGCAGCGCCCGGGTCTTTTGCTCCGCTACCGGATTGCCGGACAAACGCCCTCCATCGCCTCGCTGTTTCTGTATACGCTGATGGAAACGGAGCCGACCCTCTGCCATGAGCTAAGCTCAAGGCTTGAATCCGCGGTGGACCGAAACGAGGTCCGTTTTTTAGTGGCAGTCTATATGGCTGCACTGCGCGTTTCCATTGAGGAATGGATGGAGCAGGAGGACGGTGCAAATCTGGTCGATATACTGTACCGCCACATGGACCGGCTTTCCTCCATGCCGGGTTGAGGTCTAGAAGTTAAACGAAAAATTCCGCGGAAATCGCGGAATTTTTTGCTGCAGTTATATGCAATAACAGGTCATCTGATGGCAAACACATCTGCAACATTAATCCTTTATGATCAGATTTAAGTTGATAACTCAACAATATGTGCTGGCATACTCCCATTTTAGAGGAGGAGATCGCTTGAATTTGGATTCTACGCTCGATACTTCGGTAAAACCATTCAGGATTGATGTTCCCCAAGCCGCGCTCGATGACCTGCAGGAGCGTTTGAGCCGATCCCGCTGGCCGGACGAAATCCCGGGAACGGCAGGAAAATACGGCGCGGGACTGGATGACATCCGGGGTTTAACGGATCATTGGCAAAACGGTTACGATTGGCGCGCTCATGAGGAGCGGATCAACCGCTATCCGCAGTACATGACCACCATTGACGGAGCCTCCATTCATTTTCTGCATGTCCGTTCTCCCGAGCCGGATGCGTTCCCGCTCATTCTTACGCACGGGTGGCCCGGCTCCTTCGTCGAATTTCTGGACATCATCGGCCCTCTAACCGATCCCAAGGCTTACGGCGGAAATCCGGAGGACGCCTTTCATGTGGTTATACCGTCCATTCCTGGATACGGCTTTTCCGGGCCGACGACGGAAACCGGCTGGAACGTCCCGCGGATCGCGCGTGCCTGGGCGGAATTGATGAAGCGGCTTGGCTACGAGCGGTACGGGGCGCAGGGCGGCGATTGGGGTTCGAATATTTCCCGGACGCTGGCAGACGTGGATCCGGAGCATGCCTGCGCCGTGCATCTCAACTATCTGCCCTGGATGCCGAAGGAGGAACTGGATGAACCTAGCGCAGAGGAGGGACGCAGAATCGCCAAAATGAAAGCCTACGTTGCCCAGCCAGCGGGGCATACGGGCATCCAGGGCTCACGTCCGATGACGCTGGCCTATGCGCTGAACGACTCGCCCGTCGGGCAATTGGCCTGGATCGCAGACAAATTTGCCGATTGGACGGATCCCCGGTTCCCGGTCACGGCCGACCAGCTGCTGACCAACGTCATGGTGTACTGGCTGACGGGCACCTCGGGTTCCGCCGCGCGGCTGTACTACGAAAATGCGCAGCTTAAAGGCCAGCCGATTCCTTGCCCGGCTCCCATAGGCGTCGCGGTGCTCCCATACGATCTGATCCAGCCGGTCCGCCGGATTGCCGAGCACCAGTATTCCGTCGTGCACTGGTCGGAGTTTGACCGGGGCGGCCATTTCGCTGCCATGGAGGTGCAGGATCGGCTTGCCGACGATCTGCGCTCCTTCTTCCGGCGGTTTAGGGACTAATCCCATAAACAGCAAGAAAACACCTTGAAGTCTCAAGGTGTTTTCTTTATTATCAGGCAAGTTTTCTTCTAATGTCGTTTACCAAGCGTAAGCCCGAGGGGCTTCTCCGCCGGGACCCGGGAAAATCTCGTCCAGACGCGCCAGCACGTCTTCGCTGAGCTCGAGCTCCACGACGCGGAGCGTCTGCTCGAACTGCTCCAACGTCCGCGGTCCGATGATCGGGGCCGTCATGGCCGGATGCACCAGCGTCCAGGTGAGCGCTACCGTTGCTTCGGATTCGCCCAGCTCTTTACACAGCTTCGAGAACTGCTCGAGCTGCGGGCGCAGCTTCTCAAGCCGCTCGGTCTGGCGCGCGGTCCGCGTTCCTTCCTTCGGGTTCAGGTTGCCGCCAAGCACGCCGCCGTCCAGCGGGCTCCAGGCGATCACGCCGATACCGTGCTCTTCCGCGGCAGGGAGCACTTCAAGCTCCGGCAGCCGGCAGAGCAGGCTGTATTTATGCTGCTCGGACACGAGGCCAAGCTGGCCGCGCTTCTCCGCTTCATACTGCGCTTTCACCAGGTCGCGTCCGGCAAAGTTGCTGGCGCCGACGTATCCGATTTTTCCCTGGTTCTGATGAATTTGAAAAGCGTTCCAGAGCTCATCCCAGGACACGTTCCGGTCCACATGGTGCATTTGGTAGAGCTCGATATGGTCCGTTTGCAGTCTGCGGAGCGAGCCTTCCAGGTGGCGGCGGATCTTGAATGCGGAAAGTCCTCCTTGCTCATTGGGATCGACGATGGGATGCTCCATGTTGCCGTACACTTTCGTGGCGAGCACGACTTTTTCCCGTCTTCCGCCACCCTGGGCGAACCAGCGGCCGATGATTTCCTCGGTCCATCCGCGGCGCTCGTTACCGCCGTAGACGTTGGCCGTATCGAAGAAATTGACACCTGCGTCGAGGGCTGCATCCATAATCTTGAAGGCTTCCTTCTCCTCGGTACTTGGACCAAAATTCATCGTACCGAGGCAAAGACGACTGACCTTTAATCCTGTTTTTCCCAAATAGGTATACTTCACGTTTCAATTTCCTCCTTTTCCTGGTGGATTCGGTAACATTATAATTCTTCTTTCGGTTTCTGGTAAGCACTGAAAAAAAGTATACTAAGTGAACCTCGTGTTACTTGAGCCTTTAAATCCTTTTTCTTGGTCATCCCATAAACAGGCTGTAAGCCAGATAAGCGGCCGTACCCCACATAATGATGGCGGAGAGGATGTTCAGCCATGATCGCAGCTTGCCTGTGGAATCCAGTCTACGGGCGGCTCGGCCGGCCGAAGCGAGTCCGGCAAACCAAACCCATGAGACGGTGATGCATGCCGCGCCGAACGCCAGCCTTTCCCCGCCGGCATAGTTTAAAGAGCTTGTGCCCACCACGCCGACGGTGTCCAGAATCGCATGCGGATTGAGCAGGGACACCGACACGGCAAAGGCGATTTGCTTACGCGTTGAAAAAGACCGGGAGGCCTCCCCGTTTTGGACAGCCGGTTTGCTGGTTAACGTAATGTAGCCCATGTACAGCAGGAAAGGAATCCCCAGTGAAAAAAGGACGGTCTTGATCCATGCATATTCAAGAACGACGACGGAAACGCCCATGATCGCCAGAGAAATCAGCAGCGTATCGCAAAGGGATGCGGCAGCGACAGCCGGCAGTGCCCGGGTTAAGCGGGTGTGGGCTGCGCCTTGGCTGAACACAAACAGGTTTTGGACACCGAGCGGCAGAATCAGCCCCAAGGCCAATATGAATCCGTGAAGTATGGCGTGTATCATATCATTCCTCCTGTAATGCCCCTATTTTATAGGAGGCGCCCGCTCGGATCTCCATCCAATTGGTTGGTTAAGGACCCAACCAATCTGATAAAATAAACATAACAATCAATATAGGAAGAGGATTTATGAGAGACGAAGAATGGCGTTTGGATAAATCGTCGCCGGTGCCGCTGCACAGGCAGATTTACGATGTTTTGCAGGGAAAAATCATGAACGGGGAATGGCCGGTCGGCACCAGGATCCCTCCGCAACGGGAGCTGGCCGCCCGGTTTCAAGTCAACCGCAGCACGGTGGTTTATGCGCTCGGCGAGCTCGCTGCTAATGGGCTCATCGAGTCTAAGGTTGGACAAGGAACCGTGGTAGTCAACAACACATGGAATCTGCTTGCGAAAAGTCCGGCTCCCGACTGGAACCGCTACGTTCGGGCAGGGGCTTATCCGCCCAACATCCAGTTAATCCAGCGAATCAACCAGGCCGAGGCCAGGGCGGACATGATCCGGCTTGGAACAGGGGAGCTTTCGCCCGAGCTGCTTCCTACAGCCCATATGCAGGAGGTTATCGGGAAGGGGAGCGGCGGGCGTTTGTCGCTGGGTTATTCCGAGCCGAAAGGAAGCCGGTTTCTTCGGGAGACGCTCAGCGAATATTTGCGTTCGAAGGGAATCTCCGCTTCTCCGTCATCGATTCTGATCGTGTCGGGTGCGCTGCAAGGACTGCAGCTGATATCGGTGGGTCTGCTCCAGCACGGTTCGACCGTTCTGGCGGAGAATCCGTCTTACCTGAACTCCATTCACGTGTTTCAGTCGGCGGGAATCCGCCTCGCCGGCGTTCCGATGGATCTGGAAGGGATTCGTCCGGATGCGGTGGGACCGGCCAAGCATCAGCATCAGGCGGCGCTGCTGTATACGATCCCGAGCTTCCATAATCCGACCGGACGGCTCATGTCCCGGGAGCGCCGGGAAGAGATGATGAAGGTTGCTGTCCGCGAGCGGCTGCCGGTCATCGAGGACGACGTGTACGCCGATTTGTGGCTGGACGCACCGCCGCCCCCGCCGCTGAAGGCAGCCGATACGCAGGGCCTTGTCCTCTATATGGGCAGCATGTCCAAAACGCTTGGCCCGGGACTGCGGATCGGCTGGGTGGCCGGACCGGAACCGGTCATCGAAAGGCTGGCCGACATCAAAATGCAGACGGACTACGGCGCCAGCTCACTGTCCCAATATGCCGTAGCGGAGTGGCTGAGCACGGGCCGGTATGAGCAGCATCTCATCGATATCCGGCAGAAATTGAAGCTGCGCAGAGACTTTGCCCTCTCGATCATTCGGCAGTATTTTCATGATCTGGCGGAGTGGGAGGTACCCGGAGGTGGGTTTTACATTTGGCTGCGGCTGCATCTTCCCCTCCCGGTTCACCAGCTGTTTGAGCAGGCCTTGAGAGAAGGTATCCTCTTAAACCCGGGGCAAATTTACGACCGGCATGACCGGCAGCACCTGCGCTTATCGTATGCGTATGCCTCTCTTCACGACCTGGAGCGGGGGTTGATCCGCCTGGCGGGAATAATTCGAGCCTATTTGTGATTCACCCTTGCGATCCAAACTTTTTGATCCAAACTTTTGATATCATCCTTTCGTATGATTTTCTAATCTTTTGTTCAGAAGGACGGGTTTAGTAGTATAATGAAATTTGTGTCGAAAGAAGATCATCCTAATGATTCGAATATAAATCTGTAAACAGGGAGGAAGCTTCATGGATCATCAGCAGATTCTCGTCCGTAACAACGTCCAAGTCACTGGCAGCGGTACGCAGTATTTGATTTTTGCCCATGGCTTCGGCTGCGACCAGAACATGTGGCGTTTTGTCGCACCTGCTTTCGAAGAACATTATAAAGTGGTCTTGTTTGACTTTGTCGGATCCGGCAAGTCAGACATTCGGGCTTATAATCCGGTCCGCTACGGAGACCTGGACGGATATGCCCAGGATGTACTGGATATATGCGAGGCGCTGGGAACCCGGGACGCCATTTTCGTCGGTCATTCCGTAGGTGCCATGATCGGCATCCTCGCTTCCATCCGTAGACCCGAATATTTTGAACGGCTGATTCTGGTCGGTCCTTCCGCACGGTATATAAACGACCTTCCCGATTACATCGGAGGCTTTGAACGCGAGGATTTGCTCGCCCTGATGGATATGAT
The DNA here is from genome assembly GCF_002257645.1 of Paenibacillus sp. XY044. GTDB lineage: Bacteria > Bacillota > Bacilli > Paenibacillales > Paenibacillaceae > Paenibacillus_AQ. The sequence goes on from NZ_NQMO01000002.1 coordinate 761,857, forward strand.
GGACAAAAATTACCGGGGATGGGCCAGCTATCTGGCACCTGTCATTATGGGCAATCCGGGTAGTCCCGAATTGTCCGTCGAGCTTGAGCAGAGCTTCTGCGCAACCGATCCGAAGGTGGCCCGGCGGTTTGCCGAAGCGACGTTTCTTTCGGATTACCGGGAGGAGCTTGAACAGGTGAAGGTGCCTTCCTTGATTCTCCAATGCGCCGAAGACGTGATCGCACCGTTGGAAGCAGGAGCTTATATCCATACACACATGCCGGGTAGCGAATTTCAGCTCATGGATGCCACTGGCCATTGTCCGCATATGAGTCATCCCGATGAAACGGTGCGGCTGATCCAAGCCTATTTGACGTCGTCCCGGTCCGAACGGACATGTGAGCTTAGACGGTAGCATGGACGAACGATTGGATCGTGCACCTTGCGGATACGCGTCCATGGCCGATAATCGCGTCGTTCGGGAGGTCAACGCCACGCTGTGCCGCATGCTGGGATATGAGAAGCGTGGAATTTGTGGAAGCAGCTTTGAATCGCTGTTGACCCGTTCCAGCCGGATTTTTTTCCAAATTTATTTTCTTCCGCTCATTAAGCTGAACGGGAGCGTCGAGGAGATGTATTTGACATTTAAAACGAGCAGCGGCGAGGCCCTTCCGGTGCTTCTGAACGCTTCGGCTGTGGAACGGGATGGCGAATGGGCCTACGATTGCATCCTGATGCCCATGCGCCGGCGGATGGAATATGAACAGCAAATCCAGCAGGCCGAGAGTGCCTCAAGCCAAGCGAAGGAAGAACTTGAGCGGATCGAAAAGCTTCTCCGGCAGAAACGTTATGAGTTGGATCATGTAGAAGGATCGTCTTCTATGGAATAAGTACAATACTGAAACTTTCCAGAAATAAGTGGTTTGATAAAAAAGCCGCCGGACTCTTATCAGAAGTCCGGCGGCTTTGGTGTTTCCGGGGCGGCATGGCCGTATTTCCGCTTGTAATGGCTCAGGGCGAGAAGCGGCCAAATGTACCGGTAGCTGTGGTAACGGGAGTAGAACGTGCCGGGAAGACCGGCCCCCGTCGGATAGGCCGTCATGCCGCCGTCCTGCTGCAGCAGGGAAGACAGCCGTTGAACGCCCCGGTTCACGGCCGGCGACGGCTGCTCCTGCACGGCGATGAGCGCGTCCAGCGCCCAGGCCGTTTGCGACGGCGTGCTCTCATCAAGAGGGACGTAACGCATCACCCGGTCGCTCCGGCAGGATTCACCCCATCCGCCGTCCGGGTTCTGGATCTGCTGAAGCCACCGGACGCCTTTTTGTACGGCATCATCACTGGCAGGGACTCCGGTAGCCGCAAGTCCCGTTAGTGCCGCCCAGGTGCCGTAGATGTAGCATACTCCCCATCGCCCGTACCACGAGCCGTCCTTTTCCTGATTCCGGATCAGCCAGGTTACGCCCCGGCGGATGAACTTATGCCGCTGCGTCAGCCCCGCGAAACGGCCAAGGTACTCCAGCGTACGCCCCGTCAGATCCGCTTCGGAAGGATCGATGGCCGCGGACTTCGCTCCTTCGATCGCGAGCCAGGTGAGGATGTGCTTGTCGGTCTCCTTTTCGAAGGCCGGCCAGCCCCCGTCCCGGTTCTGCATCGACAGCACCCAATTTAGCCCCCGGTTCCACGAATCCCGGTACGGCTCTTCTTTCTCCGAAAGGCGGGAGAGCGCCCGCAGCGCCGCCGTCGTGTCGTCCACGTCCGGGTTGATCGTGTTCGACTCGGAGAATCCCCAACCCCCGGGAGCCGCATCCGGGTTATGGAGGCTCCAATCGGCAGCTTTGTCCTGCTGCCGGGACAGCAGGTAGGAGGCGGCCTGGCGGATGGCCGGATGATGCTCTGGCACCCCGGCCTCCTGCAGGGCGTCGGCGATTAGGGCGGTGTCCCAGACGGTAGAAGGCGAGTTCTGCATGGTTGTCGAGCCGTCTGCCTGGCACTGCATGCCAGTCAGGCCCTTGACGGCATCGCTAACGACGGGATGCTCCCGCTCATAGCCCAAGGCAAGCAGCGCCAAAATCATCAGGATCGTGCTGCTTGCATAACTGTACAGGGTGCCGTCGGGTTCGATCCGATCCAGCATAAACCGCTCAGCCCGCTCCACTGCGGCTTCATGAATAAAACGCGGCGTGCCAATTAGCCTGCTCATCCCCTGGCAGATATCCGCCTGCATGTCCTCATACTCCCTCGGCAGCGGTTCGTCCTCGTCGAAGTCCAAGCGGGAGGCTGCAAGGTCCGAGAGGTCGGGAGCGTTCGGCGGAGCGATCGAAAACTTTCGGTCTGCCATGATCAGCATAGGCGTGAGATGGACCCTGGAATAGCCGGAAAATTCGAAAAAGTTGATCGGAAAATACGAGGGGAACAGCAGCACCTCGAGCGGGATCATAGAGATCGACCGGGGCCAGGGACGCTGGCCCGTCGCTGCCAGAATCGCCTTGGTCAAAATGCTGTCGACCTTACCGATCCCTCCACGCGAAAGGATGTAATGCTTGGCGCGCTGCATATGCTCCTCCTCAGGCCGGCTGTAACCGGAGCAAAGCAGAGCATAGTAGGCCTCAACCGAAGCCGATATGCTGCCTTCATCCTCATCAGGATACAATCTCCAGCATCCGTCCGGCTGCTGTTCCTTGCGAATCCGGTCATGAAGCTGCCGGATAAGCTCTTCCTGATCCGCCTGCAAAATGCGAAAGAGGATGATGACGAAGGCGTCGATGCCGATTCCGTTTTCAAAACAGAACCGCCACGAGCCGTCCGGCTGCTGTGTCTCCAGGAGATATGCCGTCAAACGCCCGATTTCCCCATCCACCGTGCCCAGTATATTGCCCATGTAAGAACGTACCTCCGTTCGTTGGTCATTGTTAGCAATATATGTCGGCGTAGATGGAGAAATGAGAAAGCCGCTGCTTATGCCAGACTTTGCACCTTACGAGATAAATAGATTGGTTTCAATCGGCCTGCATGCTAAAGTAAAAAAATGGATGTCCCGATCCGGCACTCCAACTCCTATTTATGGAAGGTGAATGAAGATGGCAGTAAATCCATCAAGCCGCAGCTTGACGTACGAAGCCTTGATCGCAGCTCCGCCCGAGCGGGTGTGGGCGGCCATTGCCACATCGGAAGGAACGCGCGCCACGTTGTTTGGGTGCGACATCGAATCAAGCTTTGAACCGGGAGCCCACGTCGAATTCCGGGGACCGGGACCGGATGGGGACCGGACGCTTCATGTGTACGGATTCGTGAAGCGGTACGAGCCGTACCGCGAATTTTCGTATGAGCAGCATCCCGCCCCGGCCTACAATGAACAGCATGAGAAGGTATTTTGCGATATGACTTATCAGTTGACGCCGGTGGGGGACCAGACCAAGTTGGAGCTCACCTGTGCATGGTCCGAGGGTAACCCGGGATATGAACACGCGAAACAAGAGTATCCGTCATCATCCTATATGGATGCGATTCGAAATTTTGCCGAAGCGTCTTAATAGACCGGGACGGCAGGAACGCCACCGATTTGATCGGCCTCGCCTATTAGTGATGCCGGGGACGACGGAGCAGAAGGTGCGACAGTGCAAACGGTGAAAACCAAAAAGGCTTATCTCCAATAGTGGAGGTAAGCCTTTTCATTTTGCCGTCGAGCTTATCACATGCGATTATTTGCCGTATGGATCGACGGTTTCGATCGTACCGTCCTCGTGGATCGTCAGCTCGGTGAATTTGACGCAGCGTTTGTTGTCTGCACCGCCCGACAGGGAGCTGTCGTGATAGAACAAGAACCACTTATCCTGGAACTGCACGATCGAGTGGTGGGTCGTCCAGCCGATGACCGGCGTCAGAATCTTCCCTTTGTACGTAAAAGGTCCCTGCGGGTTTTCGCTCACGGCGTATACGATGTTATGGGTCGTGCCGGTAGAGTAAGAAAGATAATACAGTCCATTATGCTTATGTACCCACGGTCCTTCAAAATATCTCCGTTCCTCGTCCCCTGCCAAGATCGGCTGTCCGTTCTCGTCGAGAATGGAGATTTCGCGGGGCGCTTCCTTGAAGGTCAGCAGGTCGTCGCTCAGCTCGGCCATGATTGGCCCCAGCGCCGGTTCGTCTGCCGCCGGGCCTTCTGCGTTCGGATCAAAGGAGCCCGTCTGCCATTTTTCCAGCTGGCCGCCCCACAACCCGCCGAAGTACATATACGCGCTTCCGTCGTCGTCCATCAGGACGGCCGGGTCGATGCTGAAGCTGCCCGGAATATAATCCGGCTGTGGAGTGAACGGGCCAGAAGGGGAGGAACTGGTGGCTACGCCGATCCGGAAAAGGTTTTCGTGATCCCGTGCAGGAAAGAAGAGATAGTACGTGTTGTTCTTATAGGCCGCATCCGGTGCCCAGAGCTGCTGCTTGGCCCACGGGATATCGCGGAGATGCAGCGCTTCTCCATGGTCATGGCATGGGGAATTGGCATCGTCCATGGACAGGATGTGGTAATCCTCCATGTCGTACTGGTCTCCGTTGTCGTTGGATGCGTGTTCATGGTCCAGGTCATGAGAAGGGTAAATATACAATTTGCCTTCAAACACGTGAGCCGAAGGGTCTGCGGTGTAAATGTGGGTTACCAAAGGCTCGCGCTGCGTCACAGGCTGTGTCATCTCGTTTCCTCCTTATTCTGTGGTTGGATATGTGCTGCAAAGGTGCTCCTTTCCATTTTAGCAAACAATTCAGATCAAAAACCTACAAGATTTATAGGTCTTTTCCTCAAAATTTTAGGTTTTGGAGGGGCGGGGGGAGATAAAGCATCAGTCACCTATCCTTTTCGTCAACATCAGTTCATCGTCTATCACATAATTGCAATGTTCATACGTTTTAATTGCAGCGTTGTTCCTATTGCCTGTTAACACTTTTACACTTTTCACTCCACGTTTCCTAAGATTTTCTTCCAGACAAAAAATGAGTGCACCTGCAATCCCTCTTCTTCGAGCGGCTTCTTCAACATACAGTTCTGTAATTTCCCCCTGCGGTTCTTCGTAACAAAATGAATAGAAACTTTGAGCACAACCAAAACCAACGACTTTGCCCATCATTTCCGCCACGGCAATCAATTCGTTGTTTATCCTTAGGCTCTCCATTATTTGACGCGGAGGCTGTTTGTCACCTCCGTTAAACGCTTGATTTAGCCTTGAGAGTTCCTCTGCATCAGTTACTGATGCCAGTCTTACCCTGATATCCGTATTCATTCTTTTCTCCTTATCCACTAGTAATAATTACATATTCTACCACGTTGGAGGAGTTCGTTGTTGAAGATAACTTCCCGTTAGCGTAATGATCATCTATACCAGTCTTCAAATCCTCAGCTCCCATCCCCCAGTTGACATACAACTCCAAATTTATTACTCTAATTAAAGTATATAAAACAAAGTAAAGAGAAAAGGTGGAGTGGAGCTTGAAAGCATATTTTAAAAATAAAGCCGTCCTAGGCGGCATTTTCATGATGATTTTTTATCAAATTATCATGATCGGGATCTTCATGTCCGGTTACAGCGCGCTTCCGAAAAATGTGGACCGCTTGACGATGGCGATCGTGAATGAAGACCAGCAGTCGGGCGCACAATTTGTAGAGCAGTTGAAAAAGCAGCTGCCGCTGCATGTCGTCACGGACGAATCGCTTGAACAGGCGCAGAAGGACCTGGACAACCGCGATATTCAGTTCATCATGCATATTCCGCAGGATTTTACGCAGAAGCTGTCCGCCCAGGGCGAACAGGTGAAGCTGGACTTTTTCATCAACGAATCGAATCCGGCCTCGGTTAACAGCACGATGCAGAGCATTGCGTCGCAAGTTTCCTCGAAGTTCAGCACGCAGATTCAGACGCAAAGCTTTGAGGCCATGCTGCAGGGCATGAAGGTGCCGGCCGAGCAATCCAAGCAGATGGTCGAAGGCGTGATGTCGAAGGTAAGCCCGAATATCGTGTCCACGAATACGCCGCCTGCCGGCATGCATAATCAAATGGCACCGATGTTCCTGACGATGGCATCCTATGTGGGCGCGATGATTTATTCGATGATCAGCTCGGGCGCGCTGAACCAGCTGAAATCTAAAGTAGGCAAATGGAAAGCGTTCCTGTCCCTGCAGGGCGTCCATGTGGTGCTGTCCCTGATCGCGCCGCTGGTCGGTTTGAGCATTTATTTCGGCTTCCACGGCTATGGGGCGGAGACGTTCCTGAAAATGTGGATGGTGCACTCCCTGGAAATGCTCGTCGCCATCGAGTTCACCAGCATCTGCGTGCTGCTGCTCGGCCAGGCTGGCATGATGCTGAACCTGCCGCTGCTGCTGTCGCAGACGATCGCGGGCGGAGCCGTACTGCCGCCGGAGATGATGCCGGGATTTTTCAAGGCTTTCAGCCACATTTCCCCGATGTTTTACACGATTCACCTGGATTACAACCTGCTCTTTGGAGGCGGGAAAACGGCGGAATACGCCCTCGGTTTGGCTCTGGTAGGCGCCGGTGCGCTCGTCATCAACCTGTTCATCCATCAGTTTAAGCCGGTCAAAACGGCAAAGACGGAGAAGGAGCCTGCAGCAGAACCGCAATTCATGTAAAATAAGATCGGATGGGCTGACAGGAAAAAGTCCTGTCGGCCCTTTTTTCATATGATGAGGAGGATCGCAATGTCGCTTCAGATCTTTATTCTCGGCTTGCTTAGCGAGGGGGAGCACCATCCGTACGACATTAAGAAACAGGTGTTCAAGCCTCTGGAAAATACGATCACGATCAACGACGGAACGCTGTATTACAATTTCGAAGTCCTGCTGAAAAAGGGCTACATCCGCAAAATCAAAGTCGTCCAATCCGATAACCGCCCGGAGAAAACGACCTACGGCATTACCGACGAGGGCCGCAAGGCGCTGGAAGAGGAGATTTATGCGGTTTTTCAAAATTTTACGAGCATCACGAGCCTGTATTCATCCCTGTTATTTCTGGATAAAGTGGACAAGCAGAAGCTGGCTTACATCATCGATGAATCCATCGCCCGCCTAGAGAAGAAAATCCGGCTGATTGAGGAGCGCCCCGGATTTTCCGAAGTTCCGGACCGGTACCGGGATTCGGCCCTTTTTATTAGCGAGCATGCCTACCATGCCCTGACGAATGACGCCAACTGGCTCCGGAAACTGGTGGAACATCTCCGCTCTGCTTGACGTTTCAAGCTTCAACTTTTTGGAAAAACCAGGGTTGACAAAAGCAAATGGATGCCATAATATAGTTAACAATTTCATACATCATAAAGGTTTCGATTAGAAATAGTAGAAGTGAAGTGACTTTCCAGAGAGCCGCTGGGTGGTGCGAAGCGGTATTGTCGATCATTTCGAACTCGTCTATGAACCGCCACCTGACAATTGTAGGGTCTGCCGGAGTTCCACCGTTATAGGGATAGATGGTGATTGCCATCGAAGAAGATCATTTTTGTTTTGTTGAAAATGAATTAGAGTGGTACCGCGGGTTAAACCTCGTCTCTAGCATAGAGACGGGGTTTTTTTGTTGGCCAAATTCCGGGTTTGGCCGGCACCGCTTTTAAATATATATAAACTACACTTGATTTGGGAGGAATAACAGATGAACCGCAAAATTATCGTATTGGACACGACGTTACGCGACGGAGAGCAGGTGCCTGGTGCCAAGCTCAACACGCAGCAAAAGGTTGAATTTGCGCAGCAGCTGAAGCGCCTGAACGTAGATATGATCGAAGCGGGCTTCCCTGCGTCGTCCGCAGGGGATTTTCAAGCCGTGCAGGAAATCGCCAGAACCGTGGGGGACAGCGTCTCCGTAACCGCGCTCGCCCGGGCGGTGAAGAGCGACATCGAAAGCGTGTATGAAAGCATCAAGCTGGCGCAAAATCCGTTCATTCATATCGTGCTGGGCACGTCCAACATCCATGTGGAGAAAAAGTTCAGCCGCTCGAAGGACGCCGTCATGCAGATGGGCGTGGATGCGGTTAAGTTTGCGAAGACGCTGCTGCCGGAGGTGCAGTATTCCACAGAGGATGCATCCCGGTCGGAATTCGAATACCTGTGGCAGACGATTGAAGCCGTGGTCAAGGCCGGGGCGACGATTATCAACGTTCCCGATACGGTAGGTTATGCCGTTCCGGAAGAGTTCGGCGAGCTGATCCGCAAAATCAACGACCGGCTGAAAAATTTGAACGACAAGGTCGTCCTTAGCGTGCACTGCCATAACGACCTGGGTCTGGCCACAGCGAACACGCTGGCCGCGATTAAGAACGGGGCCGAGAAGGTGGAATGTACCATCAACGGGCTTGGCGAACGCGCCGGCAACACCTCGCTTGAGGAAGTGGTGATGGGGCTGAAGGTTCGGGAGAACTATTTTAACTGCCACACCCAGATCCAGCTGCAGGAAATTCTTCGCACCTCCCGGCTGCTGACGCATTTGACGGGCCTGGACGTGCAGGTGAACAAGGCGATTACGGGCGAGAACGCGTTTGCCCATTCGTCCGGTATTCACCAAGATGGACTGCTGAAGGACAAAAACGTGTACGAAATCATGTCGCCGGAGGAAGTCGGGGCCGAAAGCATGGAGCTGATCCTGACCGCGCGTTCCGGACGGCATGCATTCAAAAATGCGGTGGAAAAAATCGGCTTCGACACGAGCAACCATGACGATTTTGAGGAGCTGTTTGCGAAATTTTTGCAGCTGGCCGACGCCAAAAAGGAAGTTTACGACCATGATGTGTTCTACCTGGTGACCAAGCACCGCAAGATCGATCAGGGCACCAGCCATTTGTATGAGCTGGAATCCTTCCAGGTCGTAACCAACGACATCCTGCCGACGGCGACCGTCCAGCTGAAAAAAGGCGGCGAAAGCTTTACGGACAGCAAGGTAGGGGACGGACCGATCGATGCGCTGTACAGCGCGATCAAGGCTTTGGTCGGAATTGACGTGCAGCTGAAGGATTATAAAATCAACAGCCTGTCGCGGGGCAAAGAGGCCATCGGCCGCGTCAACATCCGGCTGGAATACCAAGGCAAAACCTATTCCGGGCGAGCGATGGATACCGACATTATCAAAGCGAGCGCACTGGCGTTCCTGAACGGAATCAACGCCGCCGTGCTGGACGCACCGGGCGAGCCGCAGGCGGCCGTGCAGGGCGCGAACGAGTAGAGGGAGACGGACGGCGGCGGTACTCAGCCGAATGCGTGTGTAGTAATGAACAGCTCCGAAGGAAGGGGGAGACATATATCATGGCATTAAAAGAGAGTGCCGAGCGGGTGCAGAGCCATCTCCGTGATATGGGCTTTGACCATCGGGTGGTGGAACTGCCGGACAGCACTCGCACGGCGGAAGAAGCCGCGGCGGCGATTGGCTGCGAAGTGGCACAAATTGCGAAGTCAATTATTTTCCGTCTGAGCGGTTCAAATGAACCTGTACTTGTTGTAGCAAGCGGCGTAAACCGCGTCAATGAAAAGCTTGTTTCCTCCTCGCTTAACGTCAAGCTGAAGAAGGCTGACGCAGATTTCGTGCGGGAACACACCGGCTTTGTCATCGGAGGTGTAGCGCCGATTGGTCACCTGGAGAGAATCACGACGATTATTGATGAAGGCTTATTGAAATTCGGCACCATTTGGGCGGCGGCCGGTCATCCGAAGGCGGTATTTTCTTGCACCCCGGAGGAGCTAATTGCAATGACAGCCGGACAGGTAATGACAATTCAATAAGGTATGGGGCCGAGGTTATGAGTACAGCCGGAGACGAACGTATTTATGCGGTTGGGAAACAGTTCGGGCTCCGCATCCTGAGGTCCGATCCCAAAAGAAGCAGCACATGCTGCTTCTTTTGTGCTTATCATTTTTCGTGCAGCCTGCCGTGGTTCTGCCGTCATGCCTTGACAAAAGGAACGATTTTGAACAAACTAGAGATGCATGAAAGTTTTTTTGATACTCAGAATTATTTTTAGATGACAGATTAAAGAGAGTGGGATCTATGGAACATATCAAGGAAGAGCTGAATGTGCTGCTGCCTGTTATCCGGGCCATCGCCGCCCAGTTTGGGGAGAAATGCGAAGTGGTGCTTCACGATTTGACGCAAGGGTACGAAAGTACGATCGTGGCGATCGAGAACGGCCACATTACCGGCCGGAAAGTTGGGGACTGCGGCAGCAATCTCGGGCTGGAGGTACTGCGCGGAACCGTGACGGAGGGAGACCGCTACAACTATATCACCCAGACGAAGGAAGGCAAAATTTTGCGTTCCTCCTCAACCTACTTCAAGAACAGCAAAGGTGAGACGATCGGGGCGCTCTGCATGAACCTGGATATTTCCGACCTGCTTGTTGCGGAGAATACGATCCGCTCGCTGACGATGCACAGCCTCGATCAGGAAGTGAAAGAGGTGTTCGTCAATGACGTGAACGATCTGCTCGATTATCTGCTGCAGGAATGCCAAAAGGAAATCGGGAAGCCGGTCTCGCATATGAGCAAGGAAGACAAGGTGAAGGCGGTGCAGTTTCTTGATATGCGCGGCGCTTTTCTCGTGAAAAAGGCGGGGGATAAAGTATGCCAGTTCCTCGATATTTCCAAGTTTACGCTGTATAACTATCTCGACGAAATCCGGGCAAACCAGGAAAAAGGCGTGCCGAAGAACAGGGTATAGCAAGGAGAAGCCGCGGGCTAGGGCAGGATGGATAACGAATGGCGAAGTGACAGACAAGGGCGGAAGGAATCCGCACACTGCCTCGTAAGCGCCGAGGGCTGAACGAAGACGGCTTGCGGTGAGTCAAGAGTCCGAGCGAGTGGACCGTTGCAGCTGATGAGTCTGCTGGCAGTTCGGCCTACCTGTAAAAGCATTCGCCATGTCAAAAGTGGGAATCGTGCTGCATGAAAGTAAGCCTATTATTTGGGCTTTTCTTCATCATGATTTGAAAGCGTATTCAAAATAATGCTGAATCGTATTGAGCGCCAGACATACAAAAAGTGCAGACAAGAATGTCCCGTATGCTTTCTTTCTGGAGGATTATATTGACAATGCGCGACGATGGGATTCATAATGTGAACAATCAAAAAAATATTTTTTTGATCTAATTATTTTTTTTATTGTTTTGGAATTTGATCGTCTCAGCGGTCCACAACAAGGACACACCTATCATCACGAACTGTGACATTCAAGGAGGGAACAAGATGGTCCAAACCGTATCAACGCCTGCCGTCATCGTGGAATTGGACATTGCCGAACGCAATATCCGCAACATGGCGGAGGAAGCGAGAAAGGCCGGAATCCGGCACCGTCCCCACATCAAGTCGCACAAGTCGGTTTATTTTGCCCGCAAGCAGCTGGAGGCCGGCAGCACCGGCATTACCTGCGCGAAGCTGGGGGAAGCGGAAGTGATGGCTGACGCGGGAATTGACGATATTTTGATCGCTTTTCCCATCATTGGCGAAGACAAGCAAGAGCGGCTGTATCACCTGGCACAAAAGGTCAAAGTAACGACGGTTGCCGACAGCGTGGAAGGCGCCACGGCGGTGTCGGAGGTGGGCGAGCGTCTCGGACGCCGCATCCCGCTCTACATCGAAGTGGACGGGGGCATCGGACGCTGCGGCCGCCAGCCGGGGGAGGACACGCTGCAATTTGCACAGCGGATCCAGAACCTGCCGGGGATCGAAATCACCGGGCTGCTGTCCTACGCGGGACAGATTTACGGCGAAGAAAGCCGGGAAGAGATCCGCAGCACAGCACGCCAGGAGGCGGCTACCCTGAAGAGTACCGCGGATCTGCTGAGAGAAGCGGGGATCGACGTTCCGGTTGTCAGCGGCGGTTCGTCGCTGTCGTCCAAATTTGCGCAGGAGCTGGAGGGCGTAACCGAGATTCGTGCCGGAAATTACATATTCCACGACGTGGGCCAATTGTCGATGGGCATGATCACAGTGGACGATTGCGCGCTGCGGGTGATCACGACGGTCGTCAGCGTCCCGGCTCCGGGCCGGGCGATCATCGACGCGGGGTCCAAAACGCTCACCACGGACATGATGCCGTTCTCCAAAGGTTACGGCTACGTCGTGGAGCACCCCGACATCGAAATCTTCAAGCTGAACGAAGAGCACGGATTCCTCAGCTATGATCCGGCTTCCGCATCGCTCCATATCGGCCAGCGCCTGACCGTCATTCCGAATCATGCCTGTGTCCTCCCGAATCTGTGCGATGAAATCGTCGGCTTCCGCGGTGGAAAGCCGGTCGAGATGATCCGGATCGACGCCCGGGGCAGGAACAGCTGACCGGTACAGAGAGGAGGCTGAAGGATTCATGATGAAGGACCTTGATTCATTTAACGAGCAGGAGCTGCTGGATACCGTCTGCGGACTCATCCGCATCCCGAGCGAAAATCCGCCGGGGCGCGAAGAGGCAGCCGCCCGATATGTCTTGAAGCTCCTTCGGGCCGAGGGGATCGAGGCCGAGCTGCAGTGGGCCGCGCCGGAACGGCCGAATGTGGTCGCCCGGTTGAAGGGCGTCGCGGAAGGGCCGGCGCTACTGTACAACGGCCATCTCGACGTCGTCCCGGCCGGGGAAGGCTGGAGCACGGATCCGTTTGCAGCATGTCTCCGGGACGGCCATATTATCGGCCGGGGAGCCGCCGATATGAAGTCGGGCGTCGCGGCCATGCTGTACGCGGCCATCCTGCTGCACCGGCGCGGCTGCCCGTTCGCCGGGGAGCTGATCCTGCTCTTCAACGTGGATGAAGAGCGTGAGAACGTCGGCATGCGCCACTTTTTGCGAAGCGGCGTTCATGCCGACTACGCCGTCATCGGCGAGCCGACCGATCTCGGCATCTGCACCGCCCATAAAGGCGTCGGCCGCTACCGGATCCGCACCGCGGGCGTCGCCGGCCATGCGGCGAAGGTGCTGGAGCCCGACAACGCCATTCCTAAGATGGCGGCGCTGATCTCGGCGCTGGAGCCGCTTCGAAGCCGCCTTAAGGAGAGCGCCGATCCGCTTCTCGGGTACGCGACGCTGAACGTCACGCAGATCAAGGGCGGGACGGCGCCAAACATCGTGCCCCAGCACTGCGAGATCGAGATCGACCGCCGGGTCATCCCGGGGGAGACGGCGGCGCAGGTGCTGGAACAGCTGAAGGAGGCGCTGAATGCGGCGGCAGGTACAGGCACAGGCACGGGCTCAAGCACAGGCTTAGGTGCAGATTCGGGTGAAGCCGCCTACGAAGTCGACGATTACTTGTTCATTCCGGCGTCGACCATTCCGCAGGACCATAAGCTCGTGCAGGCGCTGGCGGCCGTCACCGGTGAGGTGCTCGGCAGCCCATCCGCCATCGGTATTTTCGCAGCGACCTGCGAAGCGCCGTTTCTGTCCGTTGATCTGGGCATACCGACCGTCATTTTTGGGCCGGGATCGCTGGATCAAGCCCATGTCAAGGATGAGCGGGCGCCCGTCCGTCAGGTGGCGGATGCAGCGAAGGTATACATGCAGCTCGCCATGCGGCTGCTTCAACCATAACCATTACAGGAGGAATCATGATGAGTATTCAAGAGAGATTGAAAGAGCTGAACATCGAGCTGGAGCAGGTCGGCGAGCCGAAGTTCTCTTATGTACCCGTAAATCAGGTGGGGAATTTGCTGTACACTTCAGGCCATGACTGCCGCAAGAACGGAGAGCTGATTTTGACCGGCAAACTCGGGGAAGAGCTGACGATCGAGCAGGGTCAAGAGGCGGCGCGCCGGTGCATCGTCAACATTTTATCGTCGCTGCAGGCCCATCTGGGCAGCCTGGACCGGGTGAAGAAAGTGGTGAAAATGCTCGGCTTCATCCAAAGCGCTACGGGATTCAAAGACCAGCCTTACGTGCTGAACGGGGCTTCGGATCTGCTGATCGAGGTGTTCGGGGAGAAGGGCAAGCATGCGCGCTCCGCGATCGGGACGAACGAGCTGCCGTTTGATACGCCGGTCGAGGTGGAAATCATCGTCGAGATCGAATAACGGCGGTGGATCAGACTGCCGGAAGAGTTATTTTTCATCCATAAAAAAACGTCTATCTACGCATCGCTAAGAAGAAATACCGTTGTTAGCGGAATTTTTTCTTGCGAGATAAGGACTTTAAGACTCGGAAGTTTATACTTTCTGATCTCATAAAAAAAGGAGGGGGTTCAATCCAATGAACCACCGCTCCGGAAAAATAATCAGACTACTAATGTAACAGACCGAAGCTTGAAAATCAACGAACCGGAGGACCGAACGATGAAGAGCAAGGTTCCATTATATCTGCTATCTCTTGTTGCATATCTGGGGATGCCGCTCGGCGTGATCTGGATGAACCGGATTTACGAGGAACGCCATGTGTTTGTGCTCGGCATGCCTTTATTGCTGTTTTGGATGGTGCTGTGGATCATCCTCGGGGTCGGCATTATGCTGCTGGTGCATAGGCTTAATCCGGAAAACCGGGAAGAAGAGAAGGAGGCGACGGAGTAATGTCACATCAGGCTATTTCCATCTCGATTATCGGCGTTTTCCTGGTCCTGGCGCTGTACCTCGGCATCCGGGCGTCAAAAGGCAAAAAAATGAGTCTCGAAGAATGGTCCGTCGGGGGGCGCGGTTTCGGGACGGCGTTCATTTTTCTGTTGATGGCGGGCGAGCTGTATACGGTCAACGCCCTGATGGGCATCAGCGGTTGGGCGTTCGGCCGCGGCGGGGCCGCGTTTTACAACATCACGATGCTCAATTTCATCATCGGATACTGGCTGCTGCCAAAGATTTGGAAGTACGGGAAGAAGCATAATCTGATTTCCCAGTCCGATTTTTTCATCAAAAAATACGACAGCCCGGCTCTCGGCATTTTTGTGGCGGTCGTCGGCTTCATTTCGATGATTCCTTATCTGATCATCCAGCTGAAGGGGCTGGGGCTGATCATCTCCGAAGCGTCGTATGGCGCCATTTCGCCGAATGCCGCGATCTGGTTCGGCGTGATCGCCGTCACGGTCTACGTTATGATTTCGGGCATTCACGGCTCGGCCTGGACGGCCGTCATCAAGGACATCCTCATCGTGGTAGTCGTGGTGTTCCTCGGATTGTATCTGCCGTTTCACTATTATGGTGGCATTGGGGATATGTTCCGGGCGGTGGAGAGCGCCAAGCCCGGTTTTCTCGGCCTGGAGGACAAGGGGTACAGCACGTCCTGGTACGTATCCAGTTTGATCCTGCTGTCCTTTGGATATTACATGTGGCCGCACGGATTCATCGCCACCTATTCCGGTAAAAATGCACGCTCCATCCGTAAAAATACGCTGATGCTCCCGCTTTATATGCTGTTTACGCTGTTTGTCCTGTTCATCGGGACATCGGCGGTACTGCAGGTGGACGGCGTCAGTAACAACGACATCGCCATCTTCGCCATCGTGAAGCAGACCTTCAGCCCCTGGGTCGTCGGGCTCCTTGGCGCTGCCGGGCTGCTGACGGCGATCGTTCCGGGATCGATGCTGCTGATGACGACGGCATCATTGATCGCCAACAACGTCGTCAAAGCGCTCCGGCCTCGGACGGACGACCGCACGGTCATGAATTTGGCGCGCTGGCTGGTGCCGGTGGTGGCAGCGATCGCGCTCATCTTTACGTTCAACAGCGGCTCGGCGATCCTGCTGCTGATGCTGAGCGGTTACGGTTTCGTGTCGCAGCTGACGCCTGCGGTAGTCACAAGCTTTATGAAGCGGAATCCATTGAACAAGTACGGCGTGTTCGCCGGAGTGACCGTCGGCGTGCTGATCGTCGCTTATATCAACCTGATCGGCGCCACGATGGGCACCTTTTTCCCGACGGCCCCGAGCTGGTTCCAGGATTTGAACGTGGGCATCGTGGCGCTGCTTGCCAACATCGTGGTCTCCCTGATCGTCAGCGTAGCGACCCGCTCCTTGTCCGCCAGCCGCGGCAGCGCCGCTGCCGAGCGCGCGGCTGTCAAGGGTGTTTGATCGGTGTTGCGAGTGGTGGGCAACGTTAGAAAGTGTTAGTAGGCATTAGAAAGTTGTTGCATCCGTGTTGAACTTATATGGATCAAGGGGATTCTTTAATAACCCTTAAGCAGGACCGACTTCGTGTATACAGTCCTTCGAGCCGGGAACGTCCAGAACACTGGACTTCCCGGTTTTTTTAAATTTTAGTAAGGGGAATGTTGAAACCTGGAGGAATCGTGAACCATGTACGGGCAAAAAAATAACCCTTTAGATAAGAGAAAATTTGTTAATTCCGCTTGGTTTAAGGTTCATTTAATATTGAACAGGTATACTGGCCCTGAACAAGAAGAAGGAGGACCTCATGCTCATGGGCAAACCGCGAATCGAAGAGTGGACGCAGCTGCGGGGGCTCGCCTTTCTGGCGATCGTGATGCAGCATTCCATTGCCGAGTACATTTACAGGCCCGACATTGTGGCCGCGGATTCTACCATGCTGACGATGATCTACCACCTGACCCGTTTCGGAACGCCGACCTTCGTTTTTTTATCCGCCGTGCTGTTGTTTTACAACTATGGTGAACGGTTTCGGTACGGTCCGTTTATCCGCAAACGGTTCGGGGACGTGTATGTCCCTTTCCTGTGCTGGACGGTGATTTATTGGCTGTATGTCCACGTGTTTACCCCATCCTTCTGGCAAAAAGGAGGTCAGGACTGGGGAACGCTGCTGAAAGAGATGTTCGTTCCGCAAAATGGATACCAGCTGTGGTTTATTCTGATGATCTTTCAGTTTTACCTGCTGTTTCCGCTGTTTGCCTGGGTGTTCCGGGCGGCGCGGCGCGTAATCGGGCCTCTGCCGACAAAGACGCGGGCAGGCGTGTTATCCGCGATCCTGGGTGGATCCTTTATCATTTATGCCGTTTTGCTGTATCTGTCCTATTACCGGATGGGGAGCTGGGCCGAAGGGCTTGGCGGACCCTGGTCTGTTTTGCTGCAGTACCGCAGCTATTCGTTCGTGATGTACGGTTTTTATTTTGTGGCCGGCGCGGTATGCGCGGCATCCGTCTCCAACTGGCGGAAGTGGTGCACCCGGCTGCTGCCTTGGACCGGACTCGTATTCCTGGCCATGTACATCAAGCTGGGATATGACGTACTGCAAGGGTCGGGAGAGGTCGTGAATTTGAATATTTCCACGTACCTGCGGCCATCGACCTTTGTCATCATCGTGGCGCAGATGCTTCTGCTGTACGGGCTGCTCATTATGATGCAGGGGCGGAGCCAGGCGTTCTTGCGGCTGCTTACCTGGATCGGCCGGTATTCGTTCGGCGGCTATCTCGTACACGCGTTGATCATTTACGTGATCGCTTTTTTTACGCGTCCGATGGATCTAGCCGGCAGTCACGTGTCTTTCACGCTCCTGACCTTCGGTCTGACCGTGATCGCTTCGCTTGGTATCAGCTACACACTGTCGCATCTGCCGGGTTCGCGCTGGATCGTCGGTGCAAAACGCCGTGCCGTGAAGCGGGGCAAGGCGGGCGAATCCGACTTCCGCAAGGAGTCGCCGGCGGTATCTTGACGCCGTCTTCCATACTCCGTATAAAGCAGCCATGCTATGGAGCTGCAACACGAAAAAGGATGCCATCGATCGATGATTGATGGCATCTTTTTTTAGTAGGATTTACACCGACAGAACGATTTTTCCGCGGCCATGGCCTGTCTCGATTTCCTTGTGGGCTTCCTGGGCCTGATCCAGCCGCAGTACATTGCGGATATGGATATCGATTTTGCCTTGGGTGTATAACTGGACGAGGTCGGCAAGTCGTTCCCTGCTGCGCGTGCCGGTCAGCTGCCGAATGCCAAGCTCTCGGGCCGTGTCATTCGGTACCATCGCCACAATGCGGCTAACGTCCTGGACAAGGTCCACGGATGCCTGCAAGGCAAGGTCATCGTCTCCGCCCGCATGCAGTGCGGCATCCACTCCTTCAGGAGCGATGGCATGTGCGCGGGCGGCGAGCCCTTCCCCGTAGCCGAGCGGTACGGCGCCCAGGCGAAGCAGGTGATCCTGATTGGCCGCGCTGGCCGTGCCGATCACCTTGCCGGCGCCCCGGGCCAGCGCGAGCTGCACGGCGAAGGTGCCAAGCCCGCCGGCAGCCCCATGGATCAGCACGGTATCTCCCGGCTGGATACGGATCGCTTCCAGCGCCATATGGGCGCCCTGCCCGTTGCCGGTAAAACCTCCGGCGGTCTCCCAGGGCATGGCGGCTGGTTTATGAATGAGCTGGTCGCTGCCGACGACCACATATTCGGCATACCCGCCAAACGTCGTGAAGCCGATCACTTCGTCTCCGCGGGCGAACTCGCTAACGCCGTCCCCGACCTCATCGACGGTCCCGGCAAATTCATTCCCGGGGATGATCGGGAAGGGGTGGGACTGCGCATACGGAACGCTTCCGCTGCGGACCTTGGCGTCGATCGGCATAACGCCGGCCGTTTTGACGCGTACCCGGACGGCTCCCGGTCCGGCGGACGGGACGGGCAGCTCGGTCAGCTGCAGCACGCCCGGCGGACCCAAGCGGTTGAACGTTATGGCTTTCATGCGATTCACTCCTTTCAGCCTCCATTGATTTCCTTTCCAGCTCATTTTATAATCAAGCTACGATAAACGGAAATATATATTGAATTATGATACCTATATATTTAAGTATATGGAAAGGGGGGAGAGCCATGGAACTGCTGCAGCTGCAGTATTTCCGAACCGTGGCCAGGCTGGAGCACATGACGAAGGCGTCACAAGAGCTGAGAATTGCCCAGCCGGCGCTCAGCAAGACGATTTCCCGGCTGGAGGAGGATATCGGCGTTCCGCTGTTTGACCGGCAAGCGGGAAGAATTCGGCTGAACTCCTATGGTAAGGCGTTTCTGAGCAAAGCAGAGGAGGCGCTCCGCCTGCTGGAGGAAGGCAAGCGGGAGGTGGCGGACCTCGCCGGGCTGGAGCGAGGCAGCATCCGTCTCGTCACGACGACGCTGGAGCGGATGACCGGGCCGATCACCGAATTTATAGCGGCCCATCCGGAAGTGAACTTTCAAATTTCCCAGGCTCCCATCGAGCAGATGAACGAATTTCTCAGCTCTGGGGAGGCGGACCTCGGCTTTACACCGCTGCCGCTGAATCAGGCGGGGTATGCCCATGCGGCGGTGCTGAGCGAAGAACTGTACTTGGCCGTGCCCTCTGCGCATCCACTGGCCGGCCGCCGTCAGGTTTCTTTGAAGGAAGCAGCGGAGGAGCCCTTTATCGGATACCGGGAAGACTTTGTCTTTCAGCAAATCAATGACAGCTTCTTTAAGCAGGCCGGGACGGCTCCCCGGTACATTTGCCGGGTCGACGAGCCGCCGGCGATCCTGAGTCTCGTACGCGCGGGCGTTGGGGTGGCGCTGTCCGGCTGCAAAAAAGGGGACAAAGACATACCGGGCGTCGCTCTAGTCCCCGTGGCTGACCCGGAGTGCCGGCGCCAATTTTACTTCGTCTGGAATGAGCAGCGCTACCTGTCGGCCGCTGCCCGAGAATTCCGGGACCTCGTGGCCGCGTATTTTGCCGAGTAGACCAAGGCGGAGAGAAATCTCGAGTTGGAGTCCGCTGCAGCGCGGCTGAACTCGAAGCTCCTCGGCTTTTTATAATAGCCGAAAGACGCGAAAAGCATCGTTTGGTTCTCGTCCGCATCTCCCTTGATTTGGACAAGTAACGACGAATGAAATGCATTTGTTGAATTAAGTGTAACTCGATTTAATACACTAACGCGTTACCTTGTGATCTTGCATCCTTTCCACGGATTGTAATACAATGCTTTTAAATTTTAATTCGAGCTAATTCATAAGATACAAGCTGTGAAGGAAAGAGTAAGCGGAGAAAGCTCCTGCCAGGGACGGTATGCCGATAGACTGTGAGCATCCGAGGAACACTGCCCGCCGAAGTTCATTCCTGAGCCGGTATTTTGATTCCCTGCACGATGGGTGCAGGACGTAGGAATACCCGTTTCCCTTGCGTTAAAAGGTTCAAGTGAGATGTGCGGCCATAACGTGCGCATGTCTAATAAGGGTGGTACCACGACTCCTCGTCCCTTGGCGGACAGGGGTCTTTTTTGTTTTATTTAGATATTTAACACTAGGTGAGGAGAGATGAGAGATGAGTCAAGGGCGCTTGGAAGAACTGCGCAATCAATTGGATGAGGTGAATCTTCAGCTGCTGTCGCTGCTGTCCGAACGGGCACGGATCGCACAGGAGCTTGGTGTAGAGAAGGAAAAGCAGGGCGTGCCGAAGTTTGATCCGGTCCGTGAAAAGGAAATGCTGGAGAAGCTCGTGGCCAGCAACGAAGGACCGTTTGACCATGAAACGGTTCGGCATCTGTTCAAGCAAATTTTTCAAGCAACGCTGACGCTGCAGCAGGTCGATCATAAGAAGCACCTGCTCGTCAGCCGCAAGAAAAAGGCGGAGGATACCGTCATTCAGCTGGGCAATGTGACGATTGGCGGGGGCAAACCGGTCATGATCGCGGGACCGTGCTCGGTCGAGAGCTACGAACAGGTCCGCACCGTGGCGGCCGCTCTGAAAGAAGCTGGCATCACCGTGATGCGCGGCGGCGCGTTCAAGCCGAGAACCTCGCCTTACGATTTCCAGGGGCTTGGCATTGAAGGCCTGAAAATTCTGAAGGAAGTGGCGAGCGAATTCGGGCTGAAGACGATCAGCGAAATCGTGGATCCGGCTCATATCGAGCTGGCATGCGATTACATCGACGTTATCCAGATCGGGGCCAGAAACATGCAGAACTTCGAGCTGCTGAAGGCGGCGGGCGACGTCCGGACGCCGATTCTGCTGAAGCGCGGGCTGGCGGCGACCATCGACGAATTCGTGCATGCGGCCGAGTACATTTTATCCCGGGGCAACACGCAGATCATGCTGATTGAGCGGGGCATCCGCACGTACGAAAAAGCGACGCGCAACACGCTCGACATTTCGGCTGTACCGATTCTGAAACAGGAAACGCATCTGCCGGTGCTGGTTGACGTGACCCATTCCACCGGCCGCAAAGACATCATGGCGCCTTGTGCCAAAGCCGCTTTGGCCGCCGGAGCGGACGGCGTGATGGTCGAGGTGCATCCGGACCCGGCTACCGCGTTGTCGGACGCGGCCCAGCAGTTCAACATTCCGCAGTTCCAGGAATTCTACAACCAGGTCAAAGGTTCC
The DNA here is from genome assembly GCF_002257645.1 of Paenibacillus sp. XY044. Lineage (GTDB taxonomy): Bacteria > Bacillota > Bacilli > Paenibacillales > Paenibacillaceae > Paenibacillus_AQ. The sequence goes on from NZ_NQMO01000002.1 coordinate 783,053, forward strand.
GGACTGCTGTAAGCCGGTTTTCAGAAATGCGACCTGTTTAAATCACGATAGCCCAACTTCATAGAGCCGGGTCTCCTCCAATGCTGCATGCGGAAGGAACCCGGCTTTTTTTACATATTGCGGTCTGGCTACCTTGAATGTACTCGATCGATGTTTTTTCAAAGAAAATGGCTCGTTTCCACAAAGCTTTTTTCCAGGGGAGACATCTCGTATCCCGCGCGGGTCACCAAATATTTGTCCACATAGCGGAACGGCTCCGGAAGCTGCGCATACGCCGAAAATCCGTGCTGCATCACGATATTTTTGGATATCAAGGAGATGCCCATCCCAAGTGAGGTCAATTGAAGGAGGGTATCTAGGATCCCCACTTCGGTGATTTCCCCTTTTTCAAGGTCAAGCTCGGCATAAAGCCGCTCCAGAGTCGCTGCGTATAAGCAGTCCCGGGTCAAAATGATCCAGTTCTCCCCGTGGAGGCAGCATTCCAGGCTCTGTCCGCTGGCGAACTTTTTGCCGATGAGCACCATCTCCTCCGTACCCAGCTTTTTGTAACTTAACTGCGGCGAATCGGTCCTGCCGATGGTAAAGGCCAAATCGATGTTTCCTTGGATTAATTCGTGCTCCATCGACTGCGTGGTCCCGGTCTTTAGCGTGACAGACAGATCGGCTTGGCTCTCATATAAACGGGTCAATGCATCCGTGAGTTCTTTGCCGAAGACGGACTGCATGGTGCCCATCCGAAGCTTCATCTCCCTCTGGCTCATATCCAGCTCGGTCTCTTCCCATAGGACGAGCATTTTTTTGTATTGGCGGTACAGCTTCCATCCCTCTGACGTCAGCTCCATGCCTTTCGCACTTCGAATGAAAAGCTGCTGTCCGTAATGGGATTCGATTTTTTTGATCTTGGCCGTCATATTGGACTGCAGATGATTCAGTTTGACGGCTGCGGCCGACAGGCTTTTTAGTTCGGCGACGGTAACGAAGGCTTTCATATTGTCGATATCCATGCGGACCTCCAAGGTATCAAAAATGATGATGACTCTATTGATATCATGCATTATTCATGATGACTCTATCTTAGTATACTGGAACCGTCAACGATCATAAAGCTGGGAGGAGAATGAAAATGGAAACAAGGGGTTCAAAAAAAATACGCACGGGGATCATCGGTGGTTCGCTCAACAATCAATGGGCCAGCAAGACTCACATTCCGGCTCTGACCCGGAGCACAGGCCATGAAATTACCGCCATTGCCACATCGAATATGGCATCTGCCCGGGAAAGCGCGGCCAAACTAGGCGTCGCCCATGCTTTCGGCGACTATCGTGAACTGGTGCGGTCCGGGAATGTGGATTTGGTGGTCGTCAGCGTCAAAGTTCCTCATCATTACGAAATGATCAAGGAGGCCATCGCCGCGGGGAAACACGTGTACAGCGAATGGCCGCTAACCGTCACGCCGGAAGAGGCGGAGGAACTGGCGGAGCTGGCTTCCCAAAAAGGGATTCATCATGCGGTCGGCCTGCAGGCCAGGCAGTCTCCTGCCCTGATCGATGCGAAGAATCGCATTTCGCGCGGAGACATCGGCCGGGTGTTATCCGCCTCCATGGCGGTATCCACTCCGGGGAAGGGAGGTTATACGGAACGGAACTTGGCCTATCTGCTCCAGGAAAAAAACGGAGCCAGCCTGCTGGCGATTAACGGGGGGCACTCGCTCGACGCTTTTGGGTTTGTGCTGGGAGATCTGAAAGAAGTCTACGCAACCATGAACAGCAATTATTCGGAGGCTAAGGTGCTGGGAACCGGGGAAACCGTGCCGAAAGAAACGGCCGACCAGATTATGGTTCATGGCACGCTCGAGAACGGCGCGTCGGTATCAATCCATATTCAAGGCGGAACCTATCCGAAATTTGAATTGGAGATTCAAGGGGAGAAAGGGGTCATCCGGATTTCCCAGCCCCAGTCCCAAGGTCATGTCCAGTTCGGGGGATTGGTAGTCGAGCAGGCGTTGTATCCGTCGGGACATATTGAGGGTTACGGAGATCAGGAGACGTTCCAAAAGGTGTACGACGAGACCGAAGATCCTTCAGTCCTCGTGAATCACGTTATGAAGGCACATCAAATCATGGCAGAGGATATTCGTCTAGGCACGTCTCAGGCTCCCGATTTTCACGAGGCTGCCCGCCTGCACCGGTTACTGGAAACGATCCGGCAATCTGCCTTAACCGGCAAACGGATCCGCGTATTCTAATCGGAAAGGACTTACATTACATTTCAGACTAAGCCTGGAAAAGAAACGGCGGCAGCTAGGACAGGAGATGAGGTCCTAGACTGCCGCCATTTTTATATAACCGTCGTATCCTTCATCGGATTCGGCGATTTTCCCGTTTTCGCAGCTGTGGAAAGTAGTTCATTTCCTCGACGGAAATGGGCTTTGCTTTTGCTTGCTCCTTGCGCTCTTCCAGACCGTTCTCTTGTCCGTTTTCTATACTGTCGCCCGGGTTTTGTTCCGAGCATTCTTGGCGAGGTCGTCCTTCTTCCAACTTGACGTCTATAAAATCAACGAGCAGCTGAAGCGATGAGATTTGGCTGACGATATCCTCCCGGTGACTCCTTAACATCTCGATCAATTCAAGATACTCGGCGGGATCGGGGTTAGCAGATACCTTCAGAAACGGCTTCATGGCATCCAGCGAAATCCCTGTTTTTTTCAAGCAGGATATCAATTTGATCGTATGGATATCTTTCCGGCGGTAGACGCGATGCCCATTGTCCTTCCTGTCCGCCGGAGGGAGCAGCTTGATTTTTTCGTAATAACGGATCGTGTCCTCGGAAAGTCCAGTCAACTCCGCGGTTTGTTTTATCGTGAACGATTGCTCGGTTATCATCCTGCACCTCCTGAAATGGATACTTAGGTGCATTATACCTCTTGGAGCCGACTCCAAGTCAAACGGGGCAAGCTTTTCTTTTTTCGTACAATGGCTTTGACTGTGGTGCCTTGACTTCGATTCGACTCCAACTTTTACAATGTGCTCTACCAGGGAGACCTATCCCTGACATATGAAGGAGGAGACACACATGAACCCTAAGTATCAACCTTTAATGGAGCCGTATCGTTTCAAAAATGGTACCAAAGTCAAGAACCGCGTCGTTCTTGCGCCCATGACGATTTCTTATTCTCAGCTGGACGGTACGATATCCGATGAGATCATCGCGTATTACGAAAGCCGTTCGAGCGGGGTTGGCATAGCTGTCACCGGAAGTACGATTGTCACGCCTAATAGTAAGGTGTTCGGCGGGGAGATGGCGGCAGATTATGATGACATGATCCCAAGCTTGCAGCGCCTGGCTGCAGCCATGAAGAAAAGCGGATCCAAAGCCATTCTGCAAATCTTTCATGGGGGCCGTGAAAGCCTGCCGGAGTCGGTGCCAAACGGTGAGGTCGTAAGCGCGAGCGCGGTTGCTAAAGAAGGGCAGAACGTGATCCCCCGAGCGCTTGAAGAGCAGGAAATTTTAGAGATCATCCGCGCGTTTGGAGCCAGCACCCGCAGGGCGATCGAGGCGGGCTTCGACGGGGTGGAGATTCACGGGGCAAACCGATTTCTGATCCAACAATTTTTCTCGCCATACACCAACCGGCGCGATGACCGTTGGGGAGGAGATATCGACAAACGTATGGCGTTTCCGCTTGCTGTTGTGGATGAAGTGAAAAAATCAGTGGCCGAACATGCTAAACGGCCGTTCCTCGTTGGATACCGGTTTTCGCCGGAAGAAGAAATGACGCCCGGTATTACGATGGCGGATACGCTTCAATTGGTGGATGCCCTCGCCGATAAAAATTTGGATTATTTGCATGTTTCTTTAATGGACTTTTGGTCCAAGCCTAGACGTGGCGTCGAGGATAACCGCTCTAGAATGGAAATAATTAATGAGCTCGCCGGGCAAAGAATCCCCGTTATCGGTGTAGGATCAATCCGCACACCTGACGAGGCGCTTAGAGCGCTGCAAACGGGTGTCCCGTTTATAGCGCTTGGACGGGAGCTGATTATCGACCCGGACTGGGTTGAAAAAGTAACGCAGGGCAAGGAAAACGAAATCCGTACGGTGATCACGTTAACCGATCAAGAAAAATTAGGGATTTCCGATCCATTATGGCACAAAATCGTCCAAACGCCAGGATGGTTTCCGATCGCGAGCCAAGTCAAACAGGTGTAACGGACTGAAGTTTTGATTACGGTTTGGCGAAAAAGCGCGCCCTAGGGCGCGCTTTTTTTATACATAATGGAACAATTCAGCCCGTTCGCGCCATCGGTTCAACCCAGCATGCCGATGAGAACAATGCCGCCAAAAATAACGACGGAGCACAGCATCCGCCGCAATCCCTGCTGCTCCTTCAGAAGCAGGACGCCGAGAAAAGTGGCGAAGATGGTGCCGATTTCCCGCAGCGGACTGATATGGGCCATCGGCGCCTGGGACATGGCGAACAGGAACAGCAGATAAGAGCCCGGGTTCAGGACGGCCCCGAGCAGCAGCGTGGTCTTGTTGGCCTTCCATTCCTGGGCGATTTGCCCCGAGGCGATCACGGCCGGGGTCAGACCGAGCACAAATCCGATGTTGGTCACCTCCAGCAGCGAGATGGGGGAGACATGCTCCAGGTTCAACTTGTCGACGAAGACGTAGCAGGTGGTGCACAATCCGACGCACAAGGCCATGAGCACGGGCTTCAGGCCTTGGGCTTGCGGCCCGCTGCTGCGGCTGTTTGAACCAATGCCGCTCAGCACGGCGAATCCGCCAAGCATGCACAGGATGCCGATCCAGCCGAAGACGGACAACGATTCGTGCAGAAAAAGGACGCCGATCACGGGGACGAGCAGTGTGCTGGTGCCCCGCATGATCGGATAGATTTGCGACAGGTCGCCCAGCTCATAGGTTTTCGACAAGAGCCAGGAGTAGACGGCCTGAAGAAGCATCGAAAGCAGCAGCAGGCCGTAGGAAGCGGCGTTCATCGGGTTCTTCCACAGTTCGGTGACAAGCACCGGCAGCAGCAGGATGGTCGCGACCATCATGATGGACCAGAGAAAAACGCTTTTGCTGCGGCTCCGCTTGGTGAACATGCTCCAGACGGCATGGGCCATGCCGGAAGCAATAACAAGGACAATCGGTAATAACAAAATGAGTCAGCCCCTTGGTTGTTTAGTTGGTTCCTTGGGTATCGGGTTCATGAATCGGCTGCTCCAGAGCGGCGGACCCGTCCTCCAGCCGGAGCCAGGTATCAAAGTCCTTCTCGCCGAGGGACAGGCGGATGACGCGGCCCCCCCGCATAAATCCTTCTTTGCCGTATGTGTTGCAGCCGGTGGCCCGCCCGTAACTCAGGCGGATGCCGTGCAAAGTTCCGCTGTAATCGTTGATATGATCGTGTCCGCAGAACGTGCCGATGACGTCGCCCATTTCAACCAGCGCCGCAAACAGCCCGGAGTTGACCGGAGGGCTGCAGACCCGTTCGTATTTATGCCCATAGCAGACCTGGGTGTCCCACACTTCCTGGTATTCGGGAATCGGGATATGGAAGAACGCCAGCGAAGGCAGTTTCTCCGCCTGCCCTTTCGGGTTCAGCCTGGCGGATTCGGCGGCGAGCCAGTTGATCTGGTCCCGCTGAATCCAGTTGTACCCGGGAACCTGCTCGAGGCTCGAATAATCCCCGGAATCGAGGAAATACAGGTTGGCGGCCGGGCGCCCCTCCGAGTCCACCAGCTCCAGCGTGTAATTGCCTGAGCCGCTCAAGTCCGCCGGTCCCGGCTCCGTTACCGTGTGCCGGTGCTCCAGCACGGTCTGCATCAGTTCGTTCCGGCTGATCCGGTTTTCCGTATCGTGATTGCCGAAGACGACCGCCCACGGGATGCCGCGCTCTTCTATGGCAGCGACCGCATCCCGGAACGCTTTCCGGGGATGCTCGCACTCTGTTTTTCCCGGGGACACCGGTCCGGTATAAATGACGTCTCCGGTGATGACGACCAAATCCGGCTTCTCTGCATCCATGACCCGTTCCATGATCCCCCGCGTGCGCTGGTCCTCGGGCCTGCCGTCCATCCAATGCAAATCGGTAAACTGAACAATCGTAAAGGTGCCGTCATTTCGAAAAGACAAGCTTCGGCTCATCTCTGGTTTCCCCCTCGTATTTTAACTCTGGTTTTACAAACCACATATATGAATGTTGTATTTTGTGTATTGTTGTGGTTTTAGTTGATTTTATTCCTGCTCAAGGCTGCTGTCAATTGATTTTTTTCGAAGTTTGACATCCTTCTCCATCGCCAACTACACTAATAAGAAACAACAACAAAACACATGTATGCGATGAAAAACCACATGTGTCCAATACTAAGCCTTTTTGCGTAAAGGGGAGTTTCGATATGTCCTTAACCTATGAGGAACGGCGCGAGACCATTCTCGGCCAATTGGGGATAGAAGGGAAAGTGCGCGTGCACGTGCTGGCAGAGATGTTCGGCGTTTCGACGGAGACGATCCGGAGGGACCTCGACCGTCTGGAGAAGGAAGGCAAGCTCCGCAAAGTTTACGGCGGTGCGGTCCGGGTTCGTTCCGGCTTCATGGAGCCGACGTTTACGAACCGTTCCCTGATGCATCGGGGCGAGAAGCAGGTGATCGGCAGACTTGCGGCGTCGCTGATCGAGGACGGGGAGACGGTGCTGCTGGACAACGGCACCACGACGCTGGAAATTATGCGGAACCTGATGGAACGCTCCCATGTCACGGTCATAACCAACTCCGTCCCGATATTAAACTGTGCCCTGGAGGGGTTTCGGGGGAAGATCGTTTTCGCAGGCGGCGAGGTCGATCCGGAGCATCAGGCGGCCACGGGGATGATCAGCCATGAGCTGCTGGACCGCTTCAAGGTGAACAAGGCGTTTATTTCGGCGGGGGGCATATCGCTGACCGACGGGATCACCGATTATCATCTGGAAGAGGCGCTGCTGTCCCGCAAAATGATCGAGCGTACGGAAGAGGCCATTCTCGTCGCGGACCATTCCAAGTTCGGGGTCACCACCTTCGCCCAGATCGCGCCGCTTACGCAGATCTCGATGGTCGTCACCGATGCGGGCTGCTCCAGGGAATGGATCGACGCCCTGAAGCAGCTGGACATTGAAATTATTCCGGGGGAGGCCCTGCTTTAAGAGGCCGGTTCCTTCGAGGAATTGCTTTGGAATAAAGGCGCGATCCGATCGATACGGTTCGTCCAGATACCGCCGCTGTAATGGGCCGGCAGCCGCTTGATGTCTTCAGGGCTGTCCAAGCCCGATGAAAAATCGCTGCCGTCGCCTCCTACGACAATGACCCGCGTGTCGGCCTTGTCCATCCGGTTCAGGAAGCGGTTTGGCCATCCCCACAGGAGCGGGGCGATTTTCTCGGGAATGTGCAGTTCCGTATGCTTGCAGGCGGAAGGCATATACCCGGTCCATCCCGCAGCCAGATACGGAATCAGGCAGTGCTTCATCGTTGCGATGGACATGACGCGGGCTTCGGGAAGCTCTGCTTTGAGAGCCGCCACCGGCTCATCCCCGCCATAGAAGGCGAGCTGTTTCAGCCGCTGTTCGGGCAGGGCCGACATCGCCTCGGCCAACCTGGTGCCTTCCTTCGGATCGCTGCTCTTCATATGGATCAGAAAAGCCCGGTCCGGAAAATGCTCAAGCACTTCATCCAGCGTCGGCATGAGCCCAATGCCTTTTCCCCGGAAAGGATATGTTTTTCCGCCGTCGGCGGTATATCCGTAGCCGATATCAACTTTCTTTAGCTCGGCCATGGTGTAGTCCGTCGTCATACCTTTCACGTTGGTGCGGCAGTCCAGCGTCCAGTCATGGAATACGGCGATTTGATCGTCCTTCGTCAGCTTGATATCGAGTTCCACCATATCGGCACCGGCCTGAAATGCGGCTTCCATGGACGGGAGCGTATTTTCCAGATAGGGGTGCTCCGGGGGATAAATCCGTTCCGCGGTACAGGTGTCGTTCGTGATTCCCTCCATCGTAAAGGTTTGGGCCAATCCGCGATGGGCCAGCAGAAAAGGGGAACCTTCCCTGGGCTTGGCCAGCAGGGAAGTGTTATTCAGATAGATAAAAACGATCAATAATGCCAAAACGATAAAGGTTCTGCTCCGCAAAATCCGCTTCAAGCGCCTCACTTGCCGATCCCCTCCCATACGGCATCCAGCTGCCGTGCAATCGTTCCGTATATGTCGTCTTCACTCATCTTGGAGGAAAGCGTAATCAGCGTCTGAAAGAAGAGTCCGACTATCACCCCCGCGCTCAGCTCGGGGTCTGTCAGCCGTTGCTGCGAATCTTGTTCCCCGGCTTCCTCCATCAACCGGCGCAGCGCATGTTTAAAATTCGAAATGTTGGTCGATTCATGGCCCGAGACGATTTCCGCTTTGATCGTTTCAATCAAGGTCAGCCGCAGAATCTCCTCATGCTGCGTATAGATGTGCAGCAGGTCGCGCAGAATCCGCAAAACGCGCTCCTTCAAGGGACCGTTCGGATGCCGCGTGACGATGTCGTCCATCAAGCCGGCGTAAGAATCGGCCACATGCAGAAGCACATGCTCTTTTTTCGGAAAATAGTTAAAAAAGGTTCCTTTCGCGATGCCGCATGCGGCGGCAATTTCTTCCACGGTGACGTTGTCGTAGCCTTTTTCCTTAAACATTTCAATCGCATTGCGGGTGATATTATCCCGGGTGCTCTTTTTCTTCAGATCTCTCAGCAAACCTCTCACCTCATTTTGTATAAAAATGACCACGGTCATAAATGACTGTGGTCATTATATGGCATAACCCGGTTGGAGCGCAAGCCCTGTCCAAACCCATTACTTCTACACCATTGAAATGGATAGATGGGAAAAGGGGCCCTCTGCATACAGGCAGAGGGTTTTTTTAGATATAAGAACGTATAAGCAAGGCGTGCGGGGGAATAAGTATGCGGGTTCAGCGGTTCTGCTTTAGCTCGGCGAGACCAATCAAGAACATCAGTACGCCGATGAGCATCGGAGAGAGGAGGGTGCAGTACAGGAGCGTCTCGTATTCGCCGGTCAAGTTCATATTGTAAAAAAATATATTGCTGAAGAAGAAGTAACCGATCGGCGCACTGAAAAAAATGAACACAAACGATACGGCGAACCATGCCATGGATCTTTTCACGGGTAGATCATTCCTTTCGGGTATCTACACTTCGTTTTACCATTTATTACATCTATTGTCATCACGGAATTTGGATGGTCCTGGCCTTGATAAGTGTGAAAGACGGGATATGACATGCTGGAAATCGATAGTATTCACTTTTGCACAAACCGGACTTCCAGGAATTGAACTGTCACTCGCTGCACGGCCATGGGTATAATCGAGTCACCAGGAACGACAAATTTCGTCAAAGACAGGAGGGATGCCGGATGCTGGATGAACGCAGTACCGAAATACTGAAGCTGCTTGTACAGGCGGACGATTACGTGGCGCTGGATGAACTCACGCAGAGGCTCGGCATCTCCCGAAGAACCGTGTACTACGATATGAACAAAATCAACGACTGGCTGGAGGCCGCGGAGCTGCCGCCCGTCGAGTACGTTCGCACGGCCGGTTATTCGCTGCCGGAGGTCAGCCGCCGGGGAATCCCGGACATGGCATGGGCCGAGAGTTCTTCTGCGCAGCAGTATTATCTGTCTCCGCGGGAGCGGCTGGCCTGGATCGCGATCCGGCTGCTGACGGCGGAGGGCACCGTCTTTATCCACCACCTGACCGATCTGCTCCAAGTCAGCCGGGGGACGGTGCTGAAGGATTTGAATGCGGTCCGCTCGCAGCTGGAAACGGCCGGTCTCGAGGTCGTGTATGACCGGAAGCGGGGCTACGGGGTCTGTGGTGACGAGGCAAGGATGAGGAATGAGTTGACGCGCTGCTGCGATCAACTTGCCGGCAGCGTCAGCTGGGAGCAGGCGGTCAGCCGGACGGGAAGCTGGGGAGAGCAGGACCCCTTGCGGGATATCATGCCGGAGAATACGGACGACGGTATTCGGCGTCAGATCTACCGGCTGATCGCGGCCAGCGAGCAGATACTGAACGTGGAGCTGACCGACGAGATGCTCTTCCATTTAACCACCCGCTTTCTTCTTTACATCCGGCGTATTCAGTCCGGTTGGGTGATCCGGGTGGACGAGGACGAGCGGGAGGTGCTTCGGCAGACGCCCGAATATGACGCGGCTTCCCGGGTCGCGGACGGCCTTGGCCGTATGTTCGGCATTCCGGTGCCGGAAGAAGAAAACGCTTACCTCACGATGCATCTGCTTGGGGCGCGGGCCAACCGGATGGAGCAGCTGACAGGCTCGGACGAAATCATCGGGCGGCTGCGGGACGCTGCCCGGGAGATGACGGATGCGTTCCAGCGCAGCGCCTGCGTCTGGCTCAGCGGCCGGGAAGCCGTGGAGGAGGATCTGCTGGTGCACCTGAAGCCGGCGTATTACCGGATCATGTACGGTTTGGAGCTGGCCAATCCTCTTCTGCAGGATATCCGTGACAAATACGGCGATTTATTCGAGCTCACCCGGCGCTCCGTGTACGCCTTCGAGGAACTGGTCGGCCGGAGGCTAAGCGATGTCGAGATCAGCTATCTGGCCATGCATTTCGGCGGATGGCTGCGGCGGGAGGAAGCGGAGCCTGCGGCCCGGAGGCGGGCGGCGATCGTCTGCGTAAACGGCATCTCGGCGTCGAGAATGCTGAAGGCCCAATTGGAGGGACTCTTCTCCACCCTGGACATTATTGCGATGCTCTCCCTGCGGGAATACGAGCAGTTTCAAGAACGGGTCGATTTGATATTTTCGACGGTACCGCTCCCGGACAGCAAGGTGCCCGTTCATGTCGTCCATTCGATCCTCAGCGACAAGGACAAAGTGAATCTGCTCGGCCGGATCAACACGGCAGGCGGCAGAGGCGTAAGAACGCAGGCGATCTCGGTGCAAGCCCTGCTCGATATCGTCCGCAAGCATGCCGACGTGACTGACGAAGCGGGCCTCGCAGACGAGCTTGGCCGCTATCTGTCCGGCGGCCGAAGCAAGGTATGGCTGGGCGAGCGGCCCAAGCCGTCCCTGGCCGAGCTGCTGCCCGCGCCGATGATCCGGCTGCAGCGGGAGAGCGCTGACTGGCGCGAAGCGATCCGGGAAGCGGCCCGGCCGCTGCTGGCCGAAGAATACATCGACGAAGGCTACGTCGACGCCATGATCGGCAAAGTGAAGTCGCTCGGTCCATACATCGTGGTCGCGCCGGGAATCGCTATTGCGCACGGGCGGCCGGAGGACGGCGTGAAGCGGCTGGGAATGAGCCTCCTGCATTTGGATCAGCCCGTGGCTTTTTCCGGGGAAGCACGCCACCAGGTACGGGTCATTCTGGTACTGGCGGCGATCGACGGAGAGTCGCATCTGAAGGCATTGTCCGAGTTGACCAGCATGCTGAAGGACGAAGCGGGCCTGAGCCGGCTGAAGGAGGCGCTTACGAAGGAGCAGATGCTGAAGCAGATCGGGACGGCTTCAAGTTCCGGCTAAACTATCCGAACGGGAGAGATGAACATGAAATTTCTTGAACCTCCGCTCATTGCGCTGGATGCCGAAGCGGCATCCGCCGAGGAGGCGATCCGGCTGGCAGGTGCGCTGCTGACGGAGGCGGGCGCTGCAGAAGCGCGCTACGCCGACGCCATGGTGGAATCCTACCGGGAGAGGGGACCGTACTTCGTCCTCGCCCCGAACATTGCCCTGCCGCACGCCCGTGCGCAGGACGGCGTGATCGAGGCCTCGGTGTCTTTTGTCCGGCTGAAGGAACCGGTCGTCTTCGGCCACAGCGCCAACGATCCGGTGCAGCTGGTATTCGCCCTTGGCGGGTCCGACAGCGGCGAGCATATCGCCCTGCTGCGCAAGCTGACGACGCTGCTGAGCAGTCCTGCGCATCTGGAGCAGTTCAAACAGGCGGCCGATGTGGAAGCCATCCAACAAATCATTAGGGGGAATGAGCAATGAAAGTGTTATGCGTATGCGGTTTGGGACAAGGAACGAGTCTGATTCTGCGGATGAATGTGGAAAACGTGTTTAGCGGCATGGGGGTCAGCGCCGATGTGGAGCACACGGACGTCTCTACGGCCTCGGGCACAGCGGCCGATTATATCATCACAAGCCATGAGCTGGCGCAAAGCCTGGAGGGCCATTCCGCCCGGATCATCGTCGTCAATAACTACTTCGACAATGACGAAATCAAGCAAAAGCTGGAGGAAGCCCTGTAAGCCCTATCTTGACCTAACCAAGGAGGTGTCCATCCATGGACGTGCTTTATTGGATCGCAACCAATATTTTCGGAACACCTGCCATACTGCTCGGATTCATCGTTCTGGTCGGCCTCATGCTTCAGAAAAAATCGACCAGCCAGCTGGTGAGCGGGACGTTCAAGGCGATCATCGGCTTCCTCATCATCGGGGCGGGTTCGGACGTCATCGTGAATGCGCTGAACGTGTTCGAACCGATGTGGAAGGAAGTGTTCGGCCTGAAGACCAGCTCGCTCGGCAGCTTTATGGGCCAAGAGGCCTTCAACGGCAAATTCGGCAGCGCCGTCACGCTGGCCATGCTGGTTGGCTTTCTGATCAACGTGGCGCTGGCCCGGTTTACCCGGTTCAAGTTCATTTACCTGACCGGACACATGATGTTCTGGACCTCGACGATCTTTGCGGGCGTCATCGTCCATGCGGCAGGCACCGGCATTGCCATATGGAAGCTCGTAGTGGTCATTGCCGTCATTCTGGGCGTGTACTGGACATTCCAGCCGGCCCTGGTTCAACCGTTCCTGAGGAAGGTTACAGGGAACGACAATATCGCTCTGGGCCACACCTCGGCGTCCGTCGCCCTGCTGGCGGCGCTGCTCGGCAAAGTGTTCGGCAACAAAAACAACGATTCCGAGAAGATCAAAGTGCCGAAGGGATTCGAGTTCCTTCGCGACTCCAACGTCATCACGGCGCTCAGCATGGGCGTGCTGTTCCTGGTCGGAGCGATCATTCTTTCGACCAAAGGCACCCCGGAGGCCGCTTCGCTGATCGCCAAGGCGGGAGACCAGAACTTCATCATTTATTCCATCATTCAATCGTTTACGTTTGCCGGCGGCATCGCCATCGTGCTGATGGGGGTACGGATGTTTGTCGGCGAGCTGGTCCCGGCCTTTAACGGGATTGCGACCAAATTGGTGCCCGGGGCCAAGCCGGCGCTGGATGCCCCGGTCGTGTATCCTTACGCGCCGAACGCCGTCGTTCTCGGATTCTTAGGCGCATTCGCCGGAGCTATCATCTGGCTGCTTGTGCTGGGAAGCACGGTGTCTTACATTTTCGTGCCGACGATGATCGTGCTGTTCTTCCATGGAGCGACGGCCGGCGTTTTCGGCAACTCGACGGGCGGTGTACGCGGAGCGGTCATCGGGGGCTTCATTACATCGACGATCGTCGCCTGGGGACAGTTTGTCATGGTCCGCTTCCTGATCTCTTCAACCGTACCGGACACGGCCATGTGGGCGGCCGATTCGGATATGTTCATCATCGGCCCGATTTTGCACTTTATCGCCAAGCTGTTCTTATAAATGGATGTTTGAAACCGGCCAGAAGGAAGACGGTGAACCTTCGGCAGCGCCGTCTTTCCCGGGCCAGCGGGTCTTGGAATGCAGCCGGTTAGGATAACGAAAACCAACAAGTCATCAAGCATAGAGGAGGAACGCTTATGGGCTTTATCCGCACACTTCACGGAGACATCGATCCGAAGGAGCTCGGATTTACGTATTCCCACGAGCATATCGTATGCCGTCCGGCCTATTGGCAGGAGCGGGGGGAAGACGATCTGCTGCTGGACGACAAGAAGAAGTCGAAGCTGGACGTGCTGGATTTTAAACGGCATGGAGGGCAGTCGATCGTGGACGCGACGGCGGTCGACTATGGCCGGGATGTTCATGCGGTACAGGAGATCGCCCGCGAAACGGGCATCCGGATCGTCGGGACGGCCGGATTCAACAAAAGCTTTCTGTGGGACGCAGGTATCAAGGAAGAGCTGAAGCCGCTTATCGGGCCCTATGATACTTACGCGCAATGGATCGAGGCGAAAACGATCAACGAGCTGGCCGATTTCGTCATTCGCGAGGTCGAGGAGGGACTCGAAGGAACGCCGTTCAAGGCGGGCCAGGTCAAATTCGGGACGGGCTACAACCGCATCACGCCGCTGGAGGAGAAGACGCTTCGGGCCGTGGCGAGGGCTCATCACGAAACGAAAGCTCCCGTCCACTCCCACACGGAGGTCGGCACGATGGCGCTGGAGCAAATGGAGCTCCTGAGAAGCGAAGGCGTAAACCTGTCTTACTTGAGCCTCGGACACATGGACAGGAATCCGGATCCGTATTACCACGAGCAAATCGCCGCAATCGGCGCATTCATGAGCTTTGACGGCATCGGCAAGATCAAATACGCGCCCGAGAGCACGCGGATCGAGCTGATTCTGAACCTCGTCCGCAAAGGGTACGAGGACCAAATCCTGATCAGCGGGGACACCGCCCGCAAAACCTACTACAAGCATTATGATCACGGTTTGGGTCTGGAATATATCATTGCGAAATGGGTGCCCCGTTTCATCGACGAGGCGGACCGAGCGGGGTTTGAAGGCAGTAAGCTGATCGAGAAGTTTTTTGTCACCAACCCGGCCCATTGTTTTACGTTCAAAAAATAAGGGAGGCAGGTTCATGAAATTCGAGCACGAAAACTCGGTTGACGTCATGGACAAGATCCGCAAGCACCGCACGGCCATTCTGCCGGTCGGCGCCGTGGAAGCGCACGGCCCGCATCTGCCGCTCGGCACGGACAATCTGCTTGCCGAGCGGCTCGGGGACAAACTGGCTGCTCGCATCGGCGGGTTCGTACTGCCGACGCTGCCTTACGGCCAGGTATGGAGCCTGCGCCATTTTCCGGGAAGCATTACCGTGTCCAACGAGGCACTGATCCGGCTCTTGGCCGATATCGGGGAAAGTCTGTACAACCAAGGCTTCCGCATTCTGGCCATAGTCAACGGCCATTTGGGAAATGCCGTCGCTTTGAAGGAAGCGGCAAGAGTGCTGTATGACCGGGTGCCGGACCTCAAGGTGTTTTATTTCTTCTACCCCGGAACGAAGGAAGTGACCGCGGAAGTCCGGGAAACCTCCGCGGTTCACGGCACCTACATGCATGCCGACGAAATCGAAACGTCCTACATGCTTTATTTGGCTGAAGCGCATGTGGACATGGACCGCGCGATCGACGGGAAACCGCAAATCCCCGCCGAAGCCGACTGCACTCCCACGCCTTGGGAGGAGATGACCTCTTCGGCGGTGCTCGGCGACGCCACCCGGGCTTCCCGGGAGAAAGGCGAGAAGATCATCGAACGCAGCCTGGACGCGATGGCGGACATGGTGCTGAAGGCCAGAAGGAAGCTGGATCTTGGAGCGAAGGGGGAGGAATCATGCTGATGAACGCGTATTTCAATATTATCGGCGAGCTGCTGCACAAAGTTCGGACGAAGCAGGCGGAGGAGATTCACCGCGCTGCCGTCAAGGTTGCGGAGTGCATTGAGCAGGGAGGCATCATCCATTTATTCGGCTGCGGGCATTCGCACATTCTCACCGAAGAAGTATTCTACCGGGCTGGCGGGCTCGCGCCCATCCGTCCCATTTTTGTGGAGAAGCTAATGCTGCATGAAGGCGCAGTGCGCTCCTCCGAACTGGAGCGGCAGAATGAGCTCGCGGAAGGCTTCATGCGGGAGCAGGATATCCGGGAAGGGGAAGTGGTATTCGTGCTGTCTACCTCCGGACGCAATCCGGTACCGGTGGATGTTGCGCTTATGGCCGGGCAGAAAGGCGCCTTTACTATCGGCGTGACCTCCCTGGCGTACTCCAAAAGCCAGCCATCCCGCCATAAGAGCGGCCGGCACCTGGCCGACGCCGTCGATCTGGTCATCGATAACTTCTCCGTCAAGGGGGATGCGGTGCTTCGGCATCCGGGCATGGAGGTCGCGTTTGCGCCCAGCTCGACGGTGATCGGAGCGGCGATTCTGAACGCCGTATTCGCGGAAGCGATCGGGATCATGATCGACAAGGGACTTACGCCGCCGGTGTTCTTAAGCGGCAACATCGACGGGGCCGACGCCCATAACGAGGCATTGATCGAAGCTTACAAGGGCCGGATCGCGCTGCTGGCGTGACCGGCTGTATGAAGGGGAGGAGCAACATGATTACACAAACGGTTACCATACGAAACAAGCAGGGCTTTCATGTGCGGCCGGCCCAGCAGTTTGCGGACCGGGCGGGGCAGTATGAAGCGCAGGTGACGGTTGTTACGGAGGACGGGCGCCGGGCCGACGGCAAAAGCATGCTGGAGCTGATGACGCTGGGGCTCGAAGCAGGATCGGTCGTGACGATCGAGGCCGCCGGACCGGGGGACGAAGAAGCGGTTCGCGCTTTGGCGGAGCTCGTGGACGGCAAGTTCGGTGAGGAATAATGGACACGCTCTATCTTCAAGGCATCGGCGTGTCGGAAGGCGTGCAAATGGCGCCGGCTTTCATCTATCGGCGGGATGCGGCCGGACGTGCGCCGGCTCCAGCAGAGCTGCCCGCCGGTCCGGAGGCGATTCGGGCTGAGCTCGCCAGGCTGGGCGAGGCGAAACGCCGGTGCGCCCGGCAGCTGGAGGACCTGGCGGCCAAGGCGGCGGAGACCATCGGCGAAGACCAGGCCGGGATCGTGACGGGTCAGCGCAGGCTGCTGGAGGATCCGGTCTTCTATCCGAAGATGGAGGCCTGGGTGCAGGAGCAGCGGGTGCCCGCGGAGCAGGCCGTTGCCGGCATCGTGGATCAGGTGGCCGGCGTGTTCGAGGCCATGAGCAATGATTACATGAAAGAGCGGGCTGCGGATATCCGCGACATCGGCGGGCGCTTGCTGGACGCTCTGGCGGCGAAGGAGGACCGCGGGTTATCCGCTATTACGGAGCGGGTCATTCTCGTGGCGGACGACTTGGCGCCGTCGGACACGATCCAGCTGGACCCGGCGCGGGTGGTAGGGCTGGTCACCCGTGCCGGCGGAGCGACGTCGCACACGGCGATCCTGGCGCGCTCGCTCGGCATTGCCGCCGTCGTCGGCGCGGGCGGCGCCATCGACGGCATCGCGGACGGCGATCTGATCGCCGTCGACGGGACGGCCGGACGCTGCATCGTCCGGCCCAGCGAGGCGGAGGCGGAGCAGAGCCGCCTCCGGATGGAGGAGGGCGAGCGGGAGCGTGCTGCGCTCGCCCTCTACGCCGCGCGTCCGGCGGTGACCGCCGACGGGACGCGCGTGGAACTGGCGGCCAACATCGGGACGGCCGCCGAAGCGCATGCCGCCGCCGCGCAGGGCGCCGGCGGTGTGGGGCTGTTCCGCACGGAGTTTCTGTTCATGAACGCCCCGGCCATGCCGGGCGAGGAGGAGCAGTTCCGTGCGTACCGGGAGGCGGCGGCCGCCATGGAAGGCCACCCCGTGATCATCCGCACGATGGACATCGGCGGAGATAAGGCGCTTCCGTATTTGGATTTGCCGCGGGAGGACAATCCGTTCCTCGGCTACCGGGCGATCCGGATCGGTCTTGGCAGCCGGGATCTCCTGAAGGTTCAGCTGCGGGCGGTGCTGCGGGCAAGTGCATTCGGAAACGTCAAGGTCATGTTCCCAATGATTTCCGGGCTGCAGGAGTGGCGTGAAGCTAAGGCGGTGCTGGAAGAAGCGAAGGAAGAACTGCGGCTCAGCGGGTCGGCATTCGACGAGCGCACCGAGGCAGGAATCATGGTTGAGGTGCCGTCGGCAGCCGTCATGGCAGGGGCGTTTGCCCGTGAGGTCGATTTCTTCAGCATCGGTACGAACGATCTGGTTCAGTACACGCTGGCCGTGGACAGGATGAACGACAAGGTCGCATACCTGTACGATTATTTCCACCCGGCCGTGCTGCAGCTGATCCGCCAGGTCATCGAAGCTTCCCATCAGGCGGGCAAATGGACCGGTATGTGCGGCGGGATGGCCGGTGATCCGCTGGCCGCTCCGCTCCTGCTTGGGCTCGGCCTGGACGAGTGGAGCATGGAGGCCGGCAGGCTGGGCGCCATCAAGAAAGAGCTGTCGGTTCTCGACCGGGAAGCCTGCCGTTCGCTGGCTGAGAACGTTCTGGCGCTGGATACGCCACAGGCGGTCCGGCAGGCGCTTGAAGATTTTCGTCGCGCCACCGGACTTACACTTTAGAGTTATCGCTTCGCTTAGGTATACGATCACTGGAAATCACGTGAAAAGGCAGAGGATTCTCTCGCAGGAGAATGCTCTGCCTTTTTTGAAGAGACCAGAAAGTATAAGGTTCGGAGCTTCTGCTTCCTGATCTCGCAACAAAAACTTCCTTTAGACGCGGTGATCCGGATTCAATGCAAATGGGTGCCGTTATATTTTGCGCACCGGCCACAGCAGCACATCAAGCCTCGGGGTATACGTCAGCAGCGTCGGCTCCGGGTCATGGACCAGGCCGAACGAGGGCGTCAGGCTGTTCTCCTCGATCCACAGTCCGGCATCCTGCAACGGCCAGGGGAGGTGATGGATCTCCCCGATATGGAGCCGCCCGTCGGAGTCGGCGGAATACAGACAGTACCGCTCGGTCAGCCAATGGACCAAGGTTCCGGGTTCGGCATGGTAGACCTTCGGGTTTATCGCGCGGTATCGGCTTTTCCATACTGCCGGGGACGTTTCATTCCCGTGATCCCTCTCGCTAAAATAATGGATGAATCCCTCTAGATGGTTCGTTCGCATTCGGGCATAGCGGTAGGGCAGGTGCGCCAGCATGCGGGCACCCGCGACCGCAAGCGGATTCGAGGCTTCCAGCGTCAGAAACCAAACGCCGGGTTTTCCGTTGCAGCTTACGTACGTTCTAACGTTCAGCTCAAGGAATTTCCGAGTCCCTGGTACGGGCGGCAGGCCGCGGAAGCGCAGCGGATCCAGCAGAAACGGGGCGACGGTGATCCACGGCCTTCCTTCCCACCGCTCAAGTTCAAGGCCAGCGGGAATATAGGGAAGCAGGCTGTCTTCATCTACCGGCCAATGGGCGAAAAGAAGGTCGTTCCATCCCTGCATCATAACCCAGGGCCCGTCTGGAAGGGGCATAGGACGATGGCTCGTTTGCCCTAGGATGTCGCGGTTTTTCATGGCTCTCTCCTCTCGGTTGTTTGGATACGGGTTACGTATCGTTATTACCCATCTATGCACAAAGATCATGTTTCATATCCTGGGGCACGGGTAAGTAATGACTGCAAGCGTAACACTCAAAACCCTAGAAGGAGTGATTCGAAGTGGCAAATAACAAGAATAACCGCAAGATGACCGTCGAAGAAGCCGGACGTATGGGTGGCGAGAAAACCGCCAAAACGCATGACCGGGAATTTTATCAGGAGATTGGCAGAAAAGGTGGCGAAGCGACGGCGGAATCCCATGACCGTGATTTCTATGAGGACATCGGCCGCAAGGGCGGCGAAGCGACATCGGATTCCCACGACCGTAATTTTTATCAGGAAATCGGCCGGCAAGGCGGCGATGCGAGAAGCGATAACGATGGAGGCGGCGATGGCAAAATGAGCCGCGAGGAAGCAGGCCGCAGGGGCGGAGAAGCCCGGGCCCGTCAAAGAGACAACTCGTAATCAGGCGATACGATAGATGAACCAAAAAAGAAAGGACCTTCCTTCGGGGAGGTCCTTTCTTCTTGCGAGTTTCGCCTCAATCCCGGCCCGCGGCTTGCAGACCGGCAAGTTTGGCGCTTGTCATGGCGGTATCGGCCAGCCGCCCTTCGCGGCCCACCCAATCGCCGGCAACGTACAGTCCTTGAATTTCCGGAACGGCCGGACCCGGCGCGGGAGCGTCCCCGTTTCGCAGGGCAGTTCGGGAAGCGTGAGCGGCCAGCAGATTCGGTGAGAAACGGATGACGGCGGCCTCCTGCTCCCATCCCGGCTGAATCGCCTCAAGCCTTTCCTTCAGGCGCATTTGGATCTCCTCGGGATGGCGGGAAGGACTGAAGCCGTGGTATGTCATGACATGGATCACTTGGGATCCGTCCTCCGTGAGCGGGATCGCTGCCGAATGGTTCGAATAATAGAACGGCTCATCCAATCCGAGAACAAATGCCCGATCTGGATGGGGGACCCGTTTCAAGGCGACGTCCAGGCAGGAAACGTACAGCGGCTGCGCCTGCTCCTTCCATGCTTCTAGCGAATGGCTGTGCGAACCGGAACCCCCGAGCCATCTGCTGACCGCATCCGGTCCGGCCGCGGCGATCACGCTGCTTGCTTTGAGGAGAGTCCCTTCGGACAGAAGGATGCCGGTGACCGCTCCTTGCTCGTGCAAAATTTGGGCGGCTTCGGCGCCTGCGGCGATGACGACGCCGGCGCGGACGGCTTCCCGCTGCAGGCTGTCGATGACCGTCTGCCAGCCCCCAAGCACATACCGGACGCCTTGGCTGGCGAGCTGGCCTTGTTCCAGGACGTAGCCTGCGCTTAACTGCTCCATGTCGTCATCGTAGGCCCACTGTCTGCACATGGCATAAAAGAATTGGCGGACGCGATCCGAGCGGACATGCTGGAGCGCCCATTCCTGAATGCTGATCGAGCGAATCGGTGACGCTTCGATCTCGTTCAGGCCTCCCATGAGCGTGCTCCATTCCGTCTGCTCTTCGAGATTCAGCTCCTCGGTGGCATGGATCAGCCGCCCATCCAAAATTCCGTACATTGCATTTTTCGTCCCGTTGCCCAAGGAAGGTTTGCAGCCGAGCTCTTCCAAAATCCGCAGCACCGCGCTTCCTTCGTACATGGCACGGGGGCCGTAATTAAACAGGGCGCCGCCGATTTTGGCGGTTTGGGCCATGCCGCCGAGGCGGCTGTCTTTTTCAAGCAGTACGACGGATCGTCCAGCCCGTGCCGCATAGATTGCGGCGGTCAGGCCGGTCAGCCCTCCGCCGATCACGGCAATATCATAAAATTGGTGTTCAATGGTCATGTTCATGTGAGACGCTCCCCTCATATATGTTACCAATTAGTCACATATAATATATGTTACTACATGGTAACGTGTCAATAGACTAAACAACATTTTATTTGCTCGCAGCGGGTATGAGGGATACGCTCGGCACTTCCTTTGTCGAGCCTGCGGACGGGCTGGAAGAAGAGGCGGAAACGAGTCGTTTCCATGCGCCGGAGACGGCGGCGATCAGTGAGATTTTAAGCCAGCTGCAGCGGCTGGAGGAGAGAGATCTGCGTAAGGTGAGGGATATGATTCAGCTTATGTTTTTTGAGTGACACTGCCTGGAGGAGGGAAGAAGATGGAAGCGAGAACGTTCCTTTACGATAAAAAGCCCTGCTTCCAGGAATGGAAGAGGGCTTGGTCATGGAGCCGCATTGCCATATCCGTTAAGAACATGGTCACTCAGCCACCAATTACGTCCAGAACTATCTCGGTCAATCTTGTGATCGTGTGCTGATTCAGGGGGCGCTGCAGCTGATACATGTCAACCGATCCCGACAGCCGGGTGGTACAATCAAAATGCCACGGGGTCAGACCGCTCTCCGCGAGAAGCGAGTTGCGGTAGGTATGGCGGTAGAGAAGCGGCAGGCGCTCCAAGCCGCCGATTTCCCGAATCTCGGGCTGCTCGCAGTCCGTTTTGACCAGCTCAAACACGCCGGCTAGCGGAATCGGGTCGGATGCAAACTTGGAGAGAACCGGGACCGCATACTTCGTTTCCCGGTCGAACAGAGGACGGAGAGCGCCCGCGTCCATGCCAAAAGCGTCAAGGCTGTCCTGCCATAGCTTTTGCTGCGGATAAGCCGGCTCCACCTGTGGATTGTGCTGCGAATCCATCGTGACCGCGATGACGTCGTCGGTCAGCAGCTCGCAGCCCCGCTGCAGCAGGGCGGATGCCAGCGTGGACTTGCCTTGTCCGGAATTGCCTACCAGTGCGTAAGCCTTGCCGTTCATGACGACCGCGCTTCCGTGCAGGGGCAAAATCCTTCTCTGCATCAGAATGGCCCCTATGCAGGTTCCGAGGACATACAGCCGGATGTGATCCTCGTCCGCATCTGCATCCGGTGAGACGTAAATCCGGGTTCCGTTCTCTGCGCTGAACACAGCCAGTTCCGGAATACGGAACATCACCTTCTGCTCGTTTACGGCGAATTTGTTGACGAGCGTTCCCTGCCGCGACCAGGTTTCGGCAAGATCAGCAAAACCGATCCGTACCTGGATATCTTGGCCGAAATGCTCGATTGGCCGGAGCTCGGGTAGCGGGATTTCACTTTCTATCGTAAGCCCGAAGGCTGTATATATCGCTGGTTTGATCATATATTTTCTCCGCTTCGTCAGAAGAATGTGGATATAAGAACAGCCCTTACCCCATATAATTGGGACCAAGGGCTGCTCCTGTTCGTACGGTTAGGAATTGGAATTAGCTGTAATGAACCTGCTCGTCCGGGTCTGGTTGAAAGGCGTCAGGTTTAGCTTCTCCAGGGCCGGCCATCGTCATGCTGACATCCAACACTTCCAATTCAGGAGTCGTCCATTCTTTTCTCATCGTGGTTCACCTCCTTTCAAAAGTTTCGCTCCAGATAGCGGTACACGATCAAGCTTCGCATCAGCAGCTTAATGGCCGGGCTGTAGGCTTGGCTTGGGTGCATCCCTTTTCTGGCTTCGGCAAGCGCCTCGCGTACGACCGGGATGTTCAGCACCTGCTGCATGCGGGAATCCCGGCATAGTTGATCCAGTTCCCGGATCATTTGCGCCCAGTGCGGAGCCATCCGGTGGAGAATATCAGCTGCCTGTATGCCCTTGAGCCGCTGATTCATCCGGACAGAATCGGGCAGATAGCCTTCGGCAGATCGCCTGATGAGTGCGCGGTCCATCCCGTTCTGCACATACTGCTCCATTGGAAGTGACAGGCAGAACCGGATGACGCGCAGGTCATTGGTCGGATCGTGCATCCACAGCGGATACCTGAGAGATAGCTTGCAACTGCTGGTACCCGTGATGCTCCAGAAGTTGGTGCTGTCAAAATGGTATCTTCTCGCCTCCTCCGGATCGGCAGGGAGGTCCTCACCCGAACCTATTCTGGTGAAGTGCCTGTTCTTGAGCTTGTCATACACGCCAGCGTGTCTGGCAAAATCCGAATTAACCAGCTGTGGGAATTCATTTGATGTTGCGCCAGCATGCCCACGTTTCAAAAATGGGAACGTCTTACGGAGCACCGCAGCTGCAATACGCTTTCGCCCCACTCCGATGTTCATGCTGTATTGGTTAATCTCCCCTCGCAGGCGGACCCACGCCATTTGCTTCATCAGCTTGGCATAATAGTCCAAGGCGTTGCCCCAGGAGATGCTGTAATTTCCTCTTGCGCCGTTCAGCAGAATACCCACTCCGCGCTCATGCGCCTGTTCGTAAATCCCCCTAAGCCAGAAAGAATTTTCGAAAAACTTATAGGGGGTCTCCATAATATCCAGCCAGTGATCGATATCGGTGAACGGGCTTCGGCCATTAAAGCTTAGGTAGTTGTCCTCCATGTTGCCCGCATGCTGGACGGTCTGCCGGATGAGCGGCCTTTCGTCGGCAAGTCTCCGCTTGGGCGTCCAATCCTCGAACCCGTCTTCAGGAACATAGCTGAACGTATGGAGTATCCGGTGGTCCCGCTCCAGCGCTTTGGCCGCAAAGCCGGCAACCGACCCGGAATCCAGTCCTCCGCTTAAGTGAGCCCCGACCATCCGGCTTGTCCGCTGCAGCCTTGAGGTAACGGCCTGGTTAAACACGTCACGGAAAGCCTCCTGATATTCTTCGGAAGACTTGAGCTGTAGGGGAGAATTTTCCGTGAGGCCGTAATATCGGGAGACGGTCACCTGGCGGTTACGGATTGTCAGCGTATGCGAAGGAGGCAGCTGCTCGATGTATCGATAAACCGTCGTGGATAGGTCCGGCGGCTCAAAGACCCCGCTGATCGCAAGAAACTCGGCCAACCAGGATTCGTTCAGCTCCTGGTGAACATAGGGCAGCGCCAACAGCGGACGAATGGCCGTACAGAAGGCGAGCTGTTCCCCATTTTGGTGATAATAAAGCGTCCGCGCACCGGAGAAATCCCGGGCACCGAACAGCATCTGCCTGTTCCCGTCCCAGATCATAAAGGCAAAGTCGCCTACCAAACGCTCCGGCATCGACTCTCCCCATTTTTCGTAAGCGAGCAGCAGAATTTCTCCGTCCGTCATGGTTTGCCTAGCGCGGGGAGGGACTTGCAGTCCATCCATAAGCTCATCCCGGTTATCGATGATGGCGTCGGCTGTAATGGCCAGCCTGCGTTCCGCGCAATAGAAAGGCAATATTTCGTGGGCAGACTGCTGCGTGATCCACTGGGCGTGACAGCCGAACCAGACATGCCCTTTCTGCCATACCGAACTCCGGTCCGCCGGATAGCGCTTCAATGACTCCATGATAGGCGCTCCGGCGCTGACTTCTATGGGGTCCTGGCTAAACCGGTAAATCCCCGCAATTGCGCTCATGACATCTTCCTCCGTTATGTACCGCACAACAATTTGCGACAATATGTATCTAGCTCTTCTGCATCATACTACATGTATACATATTGTATCAACATTTTTTTTGCAGCGCGAAATTTAGTGAATTTGTATGAGGGTATATTACCGGGTTTACTTTTTGTCGGATGCGAGAGGTGAACGCGAAAGCCGCTTTGCTGTTTTGGTACGGGTTGTCCGTTTAATGTATGCCTGAAAGAGAAGGCAGAACAGGTAAGCGCAGAGGATGCCGAACGTATCGTTCACGACGTCGTAAATCCGGCCGCTTCGGAAGAAATAGAGCTGCAGGATTTCGGTTAACGCGGCATAAAGGATGGTGGTGATAACGGCAAGCTTCGAAACGCGAAAGTTGGACAGGAGCAGCGCCAGGAGAAAGAAACCGATAAAATGCCCGATTTTTCGGTTCACCCAGACCTCGCTCGACCACTGTAAATCAAGTTTAAGCAGCTCACTCCAATCGGGAGAGAAGTTCAGCCGGAAATCCACCTGTTGATGGTGGAGAAGGGCGTTGAAATCGAATGAACAGGTAAAGACGAACAGGCAGACCGCCCAGATCACGGTGAGAAAAATACGCATTAGTCCTCCTTGATTTAAAGCGCTTCCATTATATATGTGTCCGTTCTGGGATGATGGAAAGGCGCGTTTGTGATACATAATGTAACTTTTTTGGCCAGTATATCGCAGCATTTTTCGAAATTCAAGTTCGTGGGTCGTCATGATTTTTGAACATGAGGAAGAAAGCTGGGGATTTTCACTGTCTGAATATGCATGGAAATGCAGATGAAAGCGGTTTTTTGCTGCATAATCATGTCGCTTTTCGAAAAAAATTAGACCCATTTGCTTGACATGATACATTTTGTATCTTAAAGTGTAGGATGAACAATACATATTGTATCGGTAAAGTTCGACCCACAACTGCAGTTGAAAAATGATTAGCGGGGGTAGCGTGTAATGGAGCTTAAACAGTATTTTCGAATCATTGTGAAAAAGTGGTGGTTAATCGCGGCGATTGTCGTTATTGCCGTTGCAGCCACCGGAGTCAAAAGCCTCTACCTCACGACGCCGGTCTATGAGGCCAACGCCAAACTGATCGTGAACCAATCCGCCTCTGCCGACGGCGGGGCCGGCTTGAATGCGGGAACGATCCAGACCAGCATTTTCCTCATTAACTCTTATAAAGAAATCATCAAATCGTCCGCCATCATGGACAAGGTCGTTCAAAAATACCCCGATCTGAAAGCATCGCCCGGCGAACTTGCGGCCATGATTTCGGTCACTTCGGCCAACAATTCCCAAGTCATGAACCTTGTGTATCAGGATCCTTCCTATACTCGGGCGGCCAAAATCGTTAATGCCGTCTCTACAGTGTTCAAGGAGCAAATTCCCCGCATTATGAATGTGGACAACATTACTATATTGAGCGAAGCCGACACCAAGGCCTCCCCTGGACCGATCAACATCAACCCGGTCATGAACATGCTGATCAGCTTCGTCGTTTCCCTGATGCTCGCCGTCGGCCTGGTTTTCCTGCTAGACTATCTTGACGATACGGTGAGAACGGAAGCCGAGGCTTCGGAAATTTTGGACATGCCAGTGCTTGCGGTGATCAGCGAAATGAACCGGGGGGATTTGAAAACCAGGAGCGGTGCAAATATACCAAATCAAAAAGTAGGTGATGGCAAGTATGCGACGCTCAATCAATAAAGAGGCCTTGGTCGTATCCGGGAATCCAACCTCCCGGGTATCGGAGGCGTATCGTCTGCTCCGGACCAAAATTCACTTTTCCCCTAAAGACGCGGCGCATCAGGTCATCATGGTCACATCGACGCGATCTTCTGAAGGCAAAACCACAACGGTCAGCAATTTAGCGGTGACCTATGCGATGGAAGGCCGAAAGGTGCTTCTGATTGATGCGGATATGCGCAAGCCGGCGCTGCATGATATCTATTCCCAGTCCAACCGCCACGGGCTGAGTACGGTACTGGCTGGGGACGTGCTGGTGCAGCAGGCCATTCAGGAGACAGGGATTAACCATTTGTCCCTGCTGACGGCCGGCCCCGTGCCCTCCAATCCGGCGGAGCTGATGGATTCGGAAGCCATGCGGGACATGCTGGTGCAGCTCCGGCAGGAGTACGACGTGATCCTGATCGATACACCGCCGGTGCTTGCGGTATCGGACGGTGTCATCACGAGCGCGTTATGCGACGGCGTCATCATGGTGGTTGCCGCGGGCAAGGTCAAACGGAGCCACTTGAGGACGGCCAAGGAACAGATGGATCATGTGAAAGCCAACATGCTGGGCGTGGTGCTTAACCGGAGCGGCCGCGACCAGCAGGCTTTTGCTGCGGACCATTACGGCATGCAGGCTCAATAAAACCGTATTTTTTTAAGAAGGTAATGCCTACTGCACCTTTATCACTGGAGGCACTCGGTCACGCTGTGGGTCCCATGGACCTTAGACATTCATTGTCGAGGGTGTGATGTGAGGACGGGTTGAATGCCCTGTTTTTAGAAAATGGAGCTATGGTCTCTTCCCTTTGAAGAGCCTATAGCTAGGTTTTCTACATACACAGCATGCATCAGGGGTACAAAGAAAAATATAAAAAGATGGGTAGTGAATGAGATGAGGAAAGTAAAAAAAGCGATTATTCCCGCCGCGGGGCTCGGAACCCGGTTCTTACCCGCGACCAAGGCGATGCCAAAGGAAATGCTGCCGATCGTGGACAAGCCGACCATTCAGTACATCGTGGAAGAAGCGGTGGCATCCGGAATCGAGGACATCATTATCGTGACCGGCAAAGGCAAACGCTCCATCGAGGACCATTTCGACCATGCGTTTGAGCTGGAAAATAATTTATTCAGTAAAGGGAAATTTGACCTTTTGGATGAGGTCCGCCGATCCTCCAACGTAGAGATTCACTACATTCGCCAGAAGGAAGCCAAGGGGCTGGGACATGCCGTGTGGTGCGCCCGCAACTTTATTGGCAACGAGCCCTTTGCGGTGCTGCTGGGGGATGACATTGTGCAGTCCGAGGTGCCCTGCATCCGCCAGCTGGTGGAGCAGTATGAGCAAGTCAAAAAATCCGTCATCGGCGTGCAGACCGTTCCCACCGAGCAGACGCACCGATACGGGATCGTAGCCCCATTAGAGAAATTCGGCCGTTTACACGAAGTGAGCTATTTTGTGGAGAAACCGCCGGCAGGACAGGCCCCGTCCAACCTGGCGATTATGGGCAGGTACATTTTGACGCCGGAAATTTTCACCTACCTGGAGCTTCAGGAAGAAGGGGCCGGCGGGGAAATTCAGCTGACCGACGCCATTCAGAAGCTGAACGAGAGCCAGGGCGTCTATGCTTACGATTTCGAAGGCACGCGTTACGATGTCGGAGAGAAGCTGGGATTCATCATGACGACGCTGGATTTTGCACTGCAGTACGAAGAACTGCGTACCCCGCTTTTGCAAGGCATGGAGCATATTCTCGAGCGGGAACAGCTCGGCAAAATAAATCGCTAGTGAGGTGATAGGTGATGATCTCCCCCACACCGCAAAGAAATGAGTCGGATATCGCGTTTGAAAGCACGCCGGCGTACTCGTCATATGTTCTGGAGAACGAGAATCCCCGGGTCATCTATCGAGCGTTCAAAAGAACGACGGACATCGTCCTTGCGCTGGTCGGTCTCGTCGTTCTCTCTCCGCTGTTTCTGGTTGTTGCCATCCTGATTAAACTGGAGGACCCGAGGGGGTCCGTTTTTTTTGGACAAACCCGTGTCGGTAAAGACGAAAAGCCGTTTCGGATGTACAAGTTCCGCTCCATGGTGTCCAATGCCGAAGAGCTGCTGGAGGAACTTCTGGAGCAAAACGAAATCAGCGGCGCCATGTTCAAAATGAAAAAGGATCCACGCATCACCCGAGTGGGTGCCTTCATCCGCAAAACGAGCATCGACGAGCTACCGCAGCTCTGGAACGTCGTGCGCGGAGACATGTCCCTCGTCGGCCCACGGCCGGCCCTGCCCCGGGAGGTTGCGGAATACAGCAGTTACGATAAGCTGCGCCTGAGAGTTATTCCCGGATGCACCGGACTCTGGCAGGTGAGCGGGCGAAACGATCTGAGTTTCAACGAGATGGTGGAGCTGGATTTGCGGTATATCGAGCAGCGCGGCGTGATGATGGATTGGAAAATTATTTTCATGACGATCCGGATGTTTGCGGGTTCGAAAAATGCTTATTAAAGATCAAATTACACGGTGGCGACTATGGACAAAAAACTAAAAGTTGTGTTTGCAAGTCATACGTTTATCGGAGGACCCTTTGTGGTTGGTTCCCACCATTTAGCGCGCGAAATATCCAATTTGGGGCATGAGGTACTTCATATCAGTACACCGATAACACCATTTCATTACCTGTCTTCTAACAACCAGATTAACAACCTTAGAAAAAAGATCTCACGGGAAGCATCACGGGTGTCGACAGTTGAAATCGGGGATTTTCCGATTAACTATGTACCTTTCTCATTTTTTCCTTGGAAAATCGCTAGAACCTTTTACCGCCAATTCGGCATTAATTTTATGGTGAATCCGGTCTCTATTCCTTCAATGAGGAAGCACTTGAAGCGATTATCATTTCTTCAGCCTGATATTTTGTTTATTGATCAACCTACCTTTCAAGGCATTGAGAGTTTTATCTCACCGAAAGTTACCGTGTACCGCGCTACGGACCTGTACAAAGAAA
The DNA here is from genome assembly GCF_002257645.1 of Paenibacillus sp. XY044. Lineage (GTDB taxonomy): Bacteria > Bacillota > Bacilli > Paenibacillales > Paenibacillaceae > Paenibacillus_AQ. The sequence goes on from NZ_NQMO01000002.1 coordinate 812,451, forward strand.
TGACAGGGGACCCTATGATTTCAAAAGTGGAGGAAGAGGTCATAAAGGGAGCAGATGGACTTGTGGGAACTTCAGAACCGGTTGTAGAGTATTTGAAAAACATGAATCATACTTTGCCTAATTTATTGATTGAAAACGGCGTCGATTATGAGCATTTTGCAAAATCCGGACCAGAGCCTGATGAATACAAAAGCATTCCATTCCCTCGAGCAGTATATGTTGGAGCTCTTGACGACAGATTTGATTTTGGCGCATTAGAATTGCTGGCCAGACAAATCTCAGATCTGCAGGTAGTGGTCATCGGCCCTGATGACGGAAGATGCGAACGTCTTGCTCAACAGCTCACCAATATCCATTTTCTTGGGCCGAAACCATATAGCGATCTTCCTTCTTATTTAAACCATTCTCAAATTGCGTTGCTCCCGTTATCAGATCATGAAGCAAATCGGGGACGCAGTCCTATGAAGCTGTATGAGTATGCAGCGAGCGGACTTCCGGTTATTGTGAAGGAAACTCCGGAACTTCAAAGAAGAAAAGAAAAATTCACTTACATGTACAGGGACCCTGAGTCACTGGTTTCGGTAATGAACAGATTATTAATTGAAATAAGCGAGAACAAGGTAAAAAGAGAGGAAATTCAAGAAAGTGCCCGGAGCCAATCCTGGAAATCTAAAGCGTCTCAACTGCTTGAATTCTCGTTAGATTTGCCGAAGAAGGTGAAAAAATATTGATGGGCAAAGTACTTAAGTTTGTCATGAAACCCCATAACATCGTGTTGATTACTGTTCTGATAAGTTTTATGGCATGGAGTTTACCGGTTGGAAACATGAGAAGAGGTTTTGAAATAAAGGAAACTCTGACGAGTCAAGCATTTCTCATTATTTTCTTATGGTATTTCATTATTTATGTTCTCACATGGGCGGCATATTTTTTTGGAACCAGGCTTAAGAAAAGTGAGAAACTGGATTCAGTATCAGATGACTCATACTATAGAATTATAACGGTACTGAGTGCCCTCGGAGTTATGTATGTTTATTTAACAATTTTAAAAAATAACCCAGAAGTTTTCATAAGTGTATTTCAAAATAATGCTAATGCTTTAAAGGAAACTTTGTATAACAATTATGATACGGGGCTGCACTCTTTAAGATATATTTCTATTCTTGGAGGGGCTTTTGGAATCTATAGAATTATTACTATTAAAAGAATAAGAGCTATTGATTTATTAAATATCATGTTGCTTCTTATGACTGCTCTTATCTCTTCAAGATTATCCATCATTGTTTCGATTTTAGTGCTATTAGGAATGTTGGCTCATAGAAATCATAAAATTTCGTTCAAAGCGGTAATCATTCTCGCAATCGCGCTATTTACTGTATTAACACTTGCCAACTATTTCCGAAACGGGAATTTTTACAAGGAAAAATATAATATTAATAATCCTATTTTAATGAATGTTTCAGAGATGGTAACTTATTTGGGTGCTCCGTTTCAGACTAGCGTTTCTATTGCTAACAATGTGGATCGCATTCATTTTAATGGGGATAAAAACGATTTGATGTTTTATTTTGTACCCACATATTTTCATGGAATATTTAATATTAACAGTAGTCCGAGTAATGATTACAGACAATATGTAAATATAGAAAAAAGCCTGACAACGAATTCTGCTTTTACCCATTTGTATTCTTCACTGGGAATAACGTCTTTTTCTTTTATTGTGATTATTGTTACAAGCTTTGCTTTTGTTGCTGGAGCATTTTCGAATTACAAAAGTTTGATTTTTACCGTTCATTATTTAATCAGTTACTGTTTTGCCGAGCTTTGGAGAATGTACATGTTTAATACGGGAATTATTCATACTCTAATTTTCGCTGTCTTTTTTGTTTTGTTTTTCAAGGTTTATATTAAACCTCCGATGGGAAGTAGGCATTTAAATGTTAACCATTGATGTACGAATGATCAAGCAGTCTGGAATTGGAACCTACATTGTCAATCTGCTGCCTTATGTCCTTGAATCCATAGCCTTTGCGCCGATCACTTTATTGGGGAGAGGCGAAGAATTATCCCAATTTTCTTGGATTCGTCGTTCAAACATTAACATTATTGAATTCGATGATCCGATTTATTCTATTCAGGAACAAGTCGGTTTGAGTCGTAAAATACCCAAACAAACGAAGTTACTCTGGTCCCCTCACTACAACATTCCTTTGCTGTACTCTGGAAAGCTTCTAGTAACAGTACATGATGTTTTCCATTTGGCTATGAAGGAGTATGTGGGAGGACTTCATAAAAGAATGTATGCGAAACTGATGTTCAATGCGTTGAGACAGAAAGCATCGCATATCATTTGTGTTTCTGATTTTACGAAAAATCAATTTATCCATTATGCTGGTTCTGCCAAGAGCCCGATAACCACGATTCATAATGGGGTTAACTCAAGCTGGTTCCGGCCCGCAGACTCCCACGAACAATCGGAAACTCCATATCTACTGTATGTGGGAAACGTCAAGCCGCATAAAAATTTGGGAAACTTGTTAACTGCCTTCTCTAAAGTAATGAATCAGATACCTCACAATTTGGTTATCGTTGGCCGACGTGAAGGTTTTATCACTGGTGACCAGGCTATTGTTAATCAATCTGAAGCATTGGGCAACCGTATACAATTTACCGGATATATTAGTGACGAGGAGTTAAAAAGTTATTTTAGTCATGCCTCCGCTTTCGTTTTTCCTTCGGTATATGAAGGATTTGGTCTTCCCCCGCTCGAAGCTATGGCTTGCGGATGTCCCGTTCTAGTCTCGAATCGGGCCTCGTTGCCTGAAGTTTGTGGCGAAGCAGCTCAGTATTTTGATCCGGTAGATCCTGGGGATATCGCGGAAAAGATCATGATGGTTGTTAACGATCACAGCTTAAGAAACAGACTTGTTCAAGCGGGTTTGGATCAATCTCAAAAGTTCGATTGGGCTATCAGCCGCGATAAAACGATGGAGAAAATCCGTTCATTACTGATTCAATAATTCGAATGGGAGCTGACAACATGAAAGTAGCGATTGTCCACGACTGGCTTGTAACATATACAGGTGCCGAAAAAGTACTAGAGCAAATGATTGATCTGTACCCTGACGCGGATCTATATTGTGTCATAGATAATCTTGACGAGAAGGACCGCCATTTTATCAAATACAAAGAGCCGGTTACCACTTTTCTGCAGCATGTACCTTTTGCGAAAAAGCATTATAGAAATTTGCTGCCTTTAATGCCGTTGGCGATTGAACAGCTTGACCTGTCAGATTATGATATGATTCTTTCAAGCTCTCATGCCGTGGCTAAAGGAATTATTACAGGTCCGAGCCAGCTTCATATAAGCTACGTTCATTCTCCGATTAGGTATGCCTGGGACCTACAGCACCAATATCTCAAAGAATCCGGTCTTCAACGTGGGATGAAAGGAGCATTGGTCCGTTTTTTTCTGCATTACATCAGGCATTGGGATTACCGTACGAGCAATGGGGTGGACTATTTTATCGCGAACTCTAACTTTATTGCGAAACGAATATATAAAGTATATCGAAGAGAATCGAAGGTGATTTATCCGCCGGTTGATATCTCTTCTTTTGTATACTGCGACGAAAAAGAGGATTACTACTTCACCGCATCTCGAATGGTTCCGTATAAAAAGATGGATCTGATTGTGGAGGCGTTTGGCGAGATGCCCGACAAGAAATTGGTTGTTATTGGTGATGGCCCCGAAATGCCGAAAATCATGAAAAAGGCTAAACCTAATATTACATTGTTAGGCTACCAACCTAACAATGTATTGAAGGAGCACATGCAAAAGGCTAGGGCTTTTATCTTTGCAGCAGAGGAAGACTTCGGGATTACTCCCGTTGAAGCTCAGGCCTGTGGAACGCCTGTGATCGCATTTGGAAAAGGTGGAGCGCTGGAGACTGTGAATGGTTTGGACACACCGCATCCTACAGGGCTCTTTTTTGACGAACAAACAACAGATAGCATCATTAATGCGGTACAGCGTTTTGAAATTTCTGGAGATCGGATACGATTCTCAGACTGCCGAGGCAATGCATTAAGGTTCAGCAATGAACGTTTTAAGAACGAAATATCCGATTTCATCAATGCATGTATTCGAAATTACAGTCCTAATACTCGAACGAAGGATTTAGAATACAGTGTTACATCGTAAGATTCTATTGTAAAGTCGAGATGACAAGAGATGGTAAAGCATGGGTTGATTTACTTTATAGCGAAACTGTTTGCTGGTGCGGTCGGTTTTTTGTCCATTGTGCTTTATACCCGGATGCTTGTACCGGACGAGTACGGCCGATATGCACTTATTCTCGTATATGTTAACCTGATCAATTCCTTGTTGTATCAATGGTTCCGGTTGGGGCTGATTCGGAATATCCCGAGGTACCACAATGATAAGGGCAAATATAATAAGCTGCTCAGTACCGTGATCGTTTGTTACCTCGGATGCTGCCTGTTCACTCTGTTGGCAGGGGGCGTCCTTGTACTCGTAGGTATCCAATCCACAGTGCAGATGGCAGTGACGCTGTTTTTCCTGTGGACGGCGGCCTGGTTCGAGCTGTCGCAGGCCGTGCAGCGTTCCAATTTAAAGCCGGTCCGTTTCACAATGATGACTGGATTAAAGTCATCGGCAAGCCTTGGATTTGGGATGGTTGCCCTTGCTATGGGATACGGCGAAGTGGGCCTGTTGGTCGGGATTTCACTCGGGACTCTCGTGGCTAATGTGGTGTTCATCCGGGAATGGAACATTCGAGCAGGATGGTCGGTAGAACGCTCCATTCTGGTAGAACTGGTGAAGTACGGGCTGCCGCTTATCATTAGTGGGGGAATGGCCTACATCATGCAGTCAATTGACCGGGTGATGATCGGCTGGCTCAAGGATGATACCGCGGCTGGAATCTACTCCGTCACATTCGATTTTGCGCTGCAAACCGTCGGGATGTTGATGCTTATTGTGAACCTGAGCGCGCTTCCGCTGGTTATCCGGCGGTTGGAGACGGAGGGATACGAATCCGCGCAGGGCCAGCTCACGCAAAATTACCAGCTGCTGCTCGGCATTTCCCTGCCAGCCGTTCTGGGATTAACGATCCTGTCTAGAAACATTACAGGAGTTGTTTTTGGGAGCGAATATGTGCAGGAAGCGGCCATGATTGTGCCTATCATCTCTTTTGCTATGCTTTTTCAAGGCCTAAAAGCATACTATACCGACAATTCCTTTCAATTGGGAAGAACAACTTATAAGCAGGCAATTCCTGTGTTGATCGGCATCATGCTAAACGTCGTCCTGAATTTGATTCTAATTCCCCGACTGGGGCTAACAGGGGCTGCTATATCCTCATTGACGGCGTATTTAAGTTCGTTCCTGGCAAATTGGTTTGTGGCTAGGAGCGTTTTTTATTTACCGCTCCCCCTTGCGGAAAGCGCGAAAATTATTGGATCTTCCCTCGTGATGGGGCTGGTCCTTTTCCTGCTTAAGGAGCAGGCAGGGCTGTTGGCTTTAATCTGCCAAATTGCAGCAGGAGCTGTCGTATATGCGGCCATGTTTATTGTCTTGAATATCATGAATGCTCGGACGCTCCTTATGAGAAAGCTGTCGGTTGTAAGACAGAAACGACTGGCCAAGTCAGATGCTTGAACGAAATGAAACGGAACCAATTGGAATAGGGGTGTGAATGAGTATGAAAATCGTACTGTTGTCTGGCGGAAGCGGCAAGCGCCTGTGGCCCTTGTCTAATGACGCCAGATCGAAGCAGTTTTTGAGGGTGCTGGAGACCGGTGCTGGGGAGCGGATTTCCATGCTGCAGAGAGTATGGGACCAGTTGGCCGCTGAAGGCCTGGGACAGGATTCCTGCATTGCTACAAGCAAAGGGCAAGTCGACATGATCCAGAGCCAAATTGGATGCGAAGCCGAAATCGTGATCGAACCGGAGAAAAGAGATACGTTCCCGGCGATTGCACTTGCGGCGTCTTACTTATATTCGATGAAGGATATGCCGCTGGATGAGGTCATGATTGTAATGCCTGTGGACCCATTCGTGGAACAGCCATTCTTCAGTCGACTCCGGAAGCTGGAGAGGGTTGTGCAAACCTCGGGTGCAGATCTTGCTCTGTTGGGAGTGCTTCCGACATACCCATCTGAAAAATACGGGTATATCGTTCCTGAGGGGGCGGAAGATAACACATCTGAATATGTAAAGGTACACAGCTTTCGGGAAAAGCCCCGCGAAGAAGAAGCCGCCGATATGATCCGCGAGGGCGCCCTTTGGAATTGCGGGGTTTTTGCTTTCCGGCTTCGGTTCCTTATTGACATGATGATCGAAAGAAAGCTACCGATACACTATGAAGAAGCAGTCCGGCAGTATCGCCGTTTCCTAAAGACGAGCTTTGACTATGAAGTGGTGGAAAAAACAGAACGGATCGTGGTCATGCCTTATGACGGCGAATGGAAGGATCTAGGGACTTGGAATACGCTGACTGAAGAAATCACTTCCCCATTGATCGGGAAAGGAACGCTCTCACCTGATTCTCAAAATACCCATGTCATTAATGAATTGGACATACCCGTCACAGCGATCGGTGTGTCCAACCTTATTATAGCGGCCAGTCCTGACGGCATTCTCGTATCCGATAAAGAGGCGAGTCCAAGAATCAAGGAATTGGTAAGCACGGACGAGCTCCGGCCGATGGTTGAGGAACGACGCTGGGGTAGATACCGTGTGCTGGACTTTCTGAAATACGAGGACGGGCAGGAAGTACTGACGAAGCGAATTTGTATTCAGGCCGGTAAAAATTTGAGTTATCAATACCACAATAAGCGGAAGGAAGTATGGACGGTCATTGCAGGTTCCGGTGAAATGATCCTGGACGGACATTACCGGAGGATCACCACTGGCGACGTCCTCGTCATACCTGCGCAGAGCAAGCACAGCCTAAAAGCCGCAACCGATATGGAGATTATTGAGGTTCAATCCGGAACGGAGCTGGTGGAGGAAGATATCGTAAGGCTGGCAATGCATTGGGAGGAAATTCTTCAGTTTTGCTTTATCTAACGAAGAATCCATAAGAGTGAGGTGTCTCGAATGAAAATTACAGTCGTCGGTACGGGATACGTCGGCTTGGTCTCCGGGGTTTGCTATGCGGAACTCGGGCATGATGTCATCTGCGTGGACAAGGATGCGGAGAAAATCCGGAAACTGGACGAAGGGGAAATTCCCATTTATGAGCCTGGACTGCAGCCGCTTGTTATCCAGAATTCTGAGAAAGGCCGCCTGCGGTTCCAAACCGAGTTGAAAGAGGCGGTTACCGCTTCAGATATTATCATTATTGCTGTCGGTACGCCCTCGTTACCGAATGGGGAAGCGAACCTTTTTTATATTGAACAAGTAGCGCGCGAAGTAGCAGAGGTCATTGACCGTTATAAGGTCATCTGTATTAAGAGTACCGTTCCCGTTGGAACTAACGAGCGCATTCGTTATTTGATTCAGAGCCAGACACCAGTTCAATTCGACAGTGTCTCGCTGCCTGAATTTCTTCGCGAAGGATCGGCTGTGCAGGATACACTTCATCCGGACCGGATCGTTATTGGCGCGGAGAGCGAGCAGGCGGCTGAGATTATGCGAGAGCTTCACCAAGGGCTGACTCAGCAAATCCTGGTGACCGATATCCGCAGCGCGGAGATGATCAAGTATGCCTCCAACGCTTTTCTAGCGACAAAGATATCCTTTATCAACGAAATCGCGAACATCTGCGAGAAGGTTGGAGCGGACATCACCAAAGTGACGGAAGGCATGGGATATGACAACCGCATCGGCTCCTCCTTTTTGAAAGCGGGGATCGGATACGGGGGCTCTTGTTTCCCGAAAGACACCCAAGCTCTGATTCAGATTGCCGGGCAAATGAATTATGACTTCAAGTTGCTGAAATCGGTAGTCGAAGTCAACCGAGGGCAACGTTTTAATGTTATCCGTAAGTTGGAGCAGCTCCTTGGCGATCTCTCTGGAAAAACCGTAGGGATTTGGGGACTTGCCTTCAAACCGGAAACGGATGATGTGCGGGATGCTCCTTCCATCGAAATTATCCAATCCCTTCTAGATCGCGGGGCGGTCGTCAAGGCATATGATCCCATCGCGACCAAAAACTTTAGATGTGTGCTTGGCTACGCCAACGTGAAGTATTGCGAAACAGCAAGAGAGGCGGCGCAGGAAACGGAAGCCCTGTGCATTTTGACGGAATGGCAGGAATTCAGGCAGGTCTCGCTCTATGAGCTAGAAACCTGGATGAAAATCCCCAACCTCATTGACGGACGGAATATTTACTCGGAAGAAGAGATTGCAAAGACGCAATTTGCTTATTATTCCATTGGCCGTCCTAACCTGAATAAAGGGATTCGCGAGCAAAGCCCGGAACTCATGATGCAGGGATGAGAGGAAGAAATTTGATGAATAACGACTCGCTGAATACGAGCGATTTTCCCAGGGAATTGTCGATGCTTCTCCGAATTATCGGATCAGGACCGTGGGGGGAAGAAGATTTAGAAGGGGTGGATTGGAAAGATATGATCCGCCTTGCTTACCATCACCGAGTCTATCCGCTGTTGTACATGCGTTTAAAGGAACTGCGATGCGAGAGTATTCCACGCCCTGTAATGGATGCGCTGTATTCCAAATATTCCGCTAATGTGATCAGCATGCTGCGTCTTAGCTCCGAAATGGAGAAAATTAACTCTGCATTGATGGAACATCGGGTTGAAGCGATTTTTCTGAAAGGTCCGGTTCTAGCGCAGCAGCTCTACGGGGACTTATCGCTTCGGACCTCTAAAGATCTCGATGTTTTGGTGTCCCCCAGTCATTTGGAAAAGGCAGAAGAAATTTTGGTCAGTTTAGGTTATGTTACCGAGGACCAAAAAACATTAGGCTCTTGGAAGCGGAAAAAGCACCATATCAGTTACGTGCATCCGCTCTACTTTACGCAGGTGGAACTGCATTGGCGGATGAGCGCGGAACTGCCCGGGGCTTCTTTCAAAACACTATGGGAACGCCGGACAACGGTCTCCTTCTCCGGACGGCCGATTCATTACTTAAGCGACGAGGATCTGTTTATGTACCTAGTGTCGCATGGCGCCAGACATGGCTGGTTCCGCCTTCGCTGGTTATGCGATATGGACCGAATGGTCCAGACGAAACCATTCGACGTTCAAATCTTGATGGAACGCTACCGGCGGCGGAAGGAGAGAGACTTGGCCGGACAGGCGGTCATTTTAACGAATCGGTTGTTGTCAACGCCACTGGGCGGTGAACTTGAAGAATTATCCCGTAATATGCACGCAGAGGAGCTAGCCAGAGCCTCACTGTTTTTCATCAAGAACCCTGTCGACTTATCCCCTAGTGGTGACAAAGATACATTGGCTTACTACAAACGTTATTTGCACTCTTTAATGTCGAGAAGAGAAAAGCTGTTGTTGATCATGGATTATCTTTACCCCAGCACAAAAGATGTTTCGCTGCTGCCACTGCCCAAATTACTGCATTTCCTCTATTTTCCCCTTCGTCCATTTCTGTGGTTTTGGCGCTATGTATTCAGTAAAGAGCCCGTGAACAACGGCTGATCCAAAACCAAAAGAAAAGAGGAGAGGCATGTCCGTGAATCAACGGTTTAAGGACAACCCCACAATTCTGGTCACAGGCGGTGCGGGGTTTGTAGGGAGCAATTTTCTAAGGTTGATGCTGCCGAAGTATCCTTCATACCGCTTCATCAATCTCGACAAGTTAACCTACTCGGGAAATATACGAAATACCGCCGCATTATCGGTCTATGAGCACTACACCTTTATTCAAGGAGATATTTGCGACCGGAACTTGGTTGACACCATCATCCGGGAGCACCAGATTGACGTTATCATCAATTTTGCGGGGGAATCCCATGTAGACCGGAGTATATCGGATCCAGAGACGTTCGTCACCACGAACATTAATGGAACGCAGTCTCTGCTGAACGCCGCAGTCCGCTATGATATAAAGCTGTTTCTACAGATCTCCACTGACGAAGTCTATGGTTCTTTGGATGATACGGGATATTTTACGGAAAATTCCCCAATCGTGCCAAACAATCCGTATTCGGCCAGCAAGGCTGGAGCGGATATGTTGATTCATTCCTACAGCAATACGTATGGACTGCCGTTCAATATCGTCCGGTTCGGCAATACATACGGCCCTGCACAATACCCAGAGAAACTCATTCCTATGGTCATTATGAACGCCCTACAAGACAGGAAGATTCTGATCCACGGCGAGGGCCTCAGCATCCGTGACTGGGTCTATGTTCGCGATAACAATGCAGCAATTGACAGCGTGCTGCATCTGGGGCGCAGTGGAGAGGTTTACAATATTGGTTCGCATCAGGAAGTGAAGACGATTGACGTCACGCATTATATTCTGGATATGCTCGGAAAACCCCGGAGTCTCATTGAGTTCACCCCGGACAGGCCAGGTCAGGATTACCGATATGCGAACAATCCGGCTAAAATCATGAACGAACTTGGATGGAGGCCCGAATACAGATTTGCTGAAGGGTTAAAGCTTACCGTGGAGTGGTACGCACAGCACGCAGATTGGTGGCAAGAGCCGGCCAAGTTGTGGTAACTGTGATCTAACATCCTGATGGTTGTTCAATAAATTATATGAGAAAGAGGTAGGTCAATCATGAATACGGCAGAAATTGCTGCAGCCGACGTCATCTCTCAATCCCCCGGCTATCTCGTCAGCGACATGGATGGGGAAAAAGTCATGCTGAGCATCGAGACCGGCAAGTACTACAACCTGGGGCAGATTGGCGGACGGATCTGGGAGTTGATTGCTTCACCCACAAGCCTGACCGATCTGGTGGACCAATTGGTCGAAGAATATGATATCGGGTCGGAGACCTGCGAGCAGCAGGTGCATCCGTTTCTGAACAGGCTTGCGGCTGAAGGCCTGATCCAGGTGAGAAACGGCCATGAGCTGGATTAAGCAGCTTCGCGCTTTTGTCCATCTTCCATGGACCGTGAAGATGATGTATGCCGAAGCCTACGTGCTTTTGGCATGGGGAAGAGTGCTGAAGGCACTTCCGTTCTCCAAAGTCGCACCTTCCCTGGGCAGCTATATGAAAGAGACTTCGGCGGTGGAGCTTGGCCGTGAAGAATTGCTGACGATCCGTCAAGTTTCCAAGGCCGTTCATGGGATGAGCCGGTATACATGGTGGGAGAGCCAATGCCTGGTCAAGGCGATCGCCGCCATGAAAATGCTGGAACGCCGCGGCCTATCGAGCACGCTTTATTTGGGAAGCGGCAGGGATGAGCAGGGCCGACTGGCGGCCCACGCTTGGCTGCGCTGCGGATCATACATCGTGACGGGAAGGGAAGGCCACGAGAAGTATACGGTTGTGGGCATATTCGGCAACGGAACGACGGTGGACCGAGAGGCCGGGCTGATGTCGAGGCAATCCGGATAAGGGGCTATGTACAATGAAGGAATTATTTTACTATATTCGCAAAATCCAAAGGGTCACCGGGGGCAAGCTGTACCTGAACATGTCCATGACCCTTCTCATCAGCTTACTGGACGGCATCGGCATGTATTTGATCGTTCCGCTGCTGGGCATGATCGGGCTGCTGCAAATGGATACGGGAAGCCTGCCGTTTTTGGCGCCGCTTACCGGGTTTATCCATTCCTGGTCCTTGCAGCTCAGTCTGCCGCTTGTCTTGGCGGTCTATGTCCTCATCCTGGGCGGACAGGCGCTGCTGCAGCGAAGCCAGACCCTCCTGAATGCAAGGATCATTCAATCCTTTATCCGGACGCTGCGGACCGAGACGTATGAAGGACTGCTGCGGGCCAAATGGGAGTTTTACCTCCGAAAACGCAGGTCGGATTTCAACCATGTGATGTCCAATGAGCTGGGTCGGGTCAATTACGGCACGACTTTATTTTTGCAGATGGTGACATCGCTGATCTTTACCGTCCTTCAAATTGCGCTGGCCCTATGGCTGTCTCCCGTGTTGACATGGATGGTGCTGGTCAGCGGGGGACTGCTCGCGCTGTTTGCACGGAGGTTTGTCCGCAGGTCCAAGCGGATCGGCGAGGAGACGACCGAGCTGTCCAAGCATTATTTTGCGGGGATCAGCGACCATTTCGGCGGCATCAAGGATATCAAGAGTAACCGGCTGGAGGCGTCCCACATCCGTTGGTTCCGTCAGCTGACCGATCAAATGGAGCATAATTTCCTCGAGTTCGGCCGGGTGAACTCTATGTCACAGGTAATTTACCGGCTGTCCTCCGTGGTGCTGGTCGCGGCATTCATGTACGTGGCGATTGCGGTACTTCATACTCCACCGGAGCAGCTGATTACGGTCGTGCTGATTTTTACCCGATTGTGGCCAAGGTTTATCGGCATTCAGTCGAATATGGAGCAGCTCAGTTCGAATCTGCCGGCGTTTCAGGACATGCGGAAGCTGCAGCAGGAATACGAGGCGGAGCAGGAGCTCATCAGCCCGGAAACGACGGGGGCTTCCAAGCTAGCCTTGGCGGACGGCATCAGCTGCACCCGTGTCAGTTACCGGTACAACCCCAAGGAGCCGCAATACGCACTGCACGACATCAATGTCCATATTCCGGCGAACCGCATGACCGCCATTGTCGGCAAATCCGGCGCCGGGAAAAGCACCTTGGTCGACCTGCTGATGGGACTGATCCATCCAGAAGAGGGCGAAGTACGGGTGGATGGCATTTCGCTGCAGCGCGAACACCAACTGCTGGCGCTGCGCGGCTCGATTGGATACGTAGCACAGGATCCGTTTCTGTTCAACGAGAGCATCCGGTACAATTTGCAGCTGGTCGATCCAAATGCGCAGGATGCCGATCTATGGCAGGCGCTGGAGTTCTCAGCCTCGGCCGAGTTCGTCCGCAAGCTGCCGCAGGGACTGGACACGGTCATCGGGGACCGGGGCGTTCGTTTGTCTGGCGGGGAGCGCCAGCGGCTGGTGCTGGCCCGTGCGATTCTGAAGCGGCCGAGCATCCTTGTCCTGGACGAAGCGACCAGCGCGCTCGACAGCGAAAATGAGCTTCTGATCCAACAGGCGCTGGAACGCCTCAAGGGAACCATGACCATGATCGTGATCGCTCACCGCCTGTCTACGATCCGGAACGCGGACCATGTGATCGTGATGGAGCAGGGCGAGGTGATTCAGCAGGGCGGCTATTTGCAGCTGTCGCAGGAGAGCAAAGGCTCCTTCAGCAAACTGCTGAGCTACCAGAGCGGCGCTCAAATGCAGGTTTGATTCTTATGAAAGAGCAGCCCCCGGGGAGTGTGTTTGCACTTCTGCGGGGGCTGCTTTTTGTTTTTTATTTATGCAAGATGGATGCTGCACTAACACTCGAACAAGTAACCCCGATCGTTTACTCCTAAAATAGTTTCCTCAAATTACGCTCTAGAAAAGCTGTCCCCGTTACCCCAGTCTTTATCCTGCCTTTCGAACGGGGCACATGCATATTCCTTTTCCACCTGAACGTACATTGGATCCGAGGTTATCCTTGTTTTTGCTCGCTCCTTAACAGGTCATACAGCAGACTTGACAGAGGCGCGGGTGACTCTGCACGTTGTGAAGCTTGTTTAAAGATGCCCACGTCCTTTAAAGGGATATGGCTTTGGGTGAAAAGGTGATCCAAATTGTCGGCAGCCATCTGACCGTATCTCTTATAGATTGGAGCGTTAAACAGCGTTTGGGTCAGCATATCCATGACGGCTTTGGGATCGCCACCACTTTTCTCGACCATGGTGAGAGCTTCCCGTATGGTGTACACGGCTGAAGTAATCATGAAGTTCCCCACCAGCTTAACTTGATTCGCCGCGCCGGCTTCTTCGCCAAAGTCGAAAATATTCGCTCCTCCCATGGCCTCCAGAACCGGGCGGACGCGTTCTTTCGCTTTCTCTGGTCCAGCCACGGGGATGGAGAGCTGCCGCGCTGCCGCGGCCTCCGGAACTCCAAAGATGGGAGCCTCAACCAGAATACTGCCATGTTCGGCGTGAAGAGCTGCCAGCTTTCTTGATGTATCCGGCGATACCGTACTCATTGAGATATGAATCCCTCCTTTCCCAAGCTTCTCTAAAAAGCCATCGCTCATGGCGATGCTTTCCACGGACGCATCATCCCACAAAAGGGTGACGACAATTCCGCCAGGGGTTACGGCCTCATCCGGTCTGGATGCCAGCCGTGCGCCTTGAGCTATCAAGGGTTCGGCTTTGCTCACGGTCCTGTTATGCACCACTAACGGATATCCTGCGTTGAGGAGATTAGTAGCCACGGGCAGCCCTAAGCTGCCAAGCCCGATGAATCCGATCGTCTCTTTCATGCTTTTTATCCTCCTTCAAAACATGTATTTCCAAACGTGACGTTAACGTCATGTTTTGTGCAAAAAAAATTACTGCCGCTCTACTTCATTGAGCCAGCGCTCGAAACGGTCGATATTGTTCAGCAAATCGGCCCGGAATTGTTGTAACCCCTCGATCTTCTGATCAGTCTCTGCGAGATGCTGTTTCAAGATAGTGAGCACTTTCTGTTTAGGTTGAACACCGCTGGGGTCCATGAAATAGAGGTCGATCACGTCTCGTATTTCCTCCAGGCTGAGTCCGAGCTTCTTTAGCTGGTCGATTTTGCGGAGACGGGCGACGGTCTCTTCTGTGTAGTAATGCTGACCGCTGCCTTCACGCTCGCCTGGGGGGATCAACCCCATTTTTTCGTAATATCGAACCGTACGCTGCGTAACCCCCGCTCGTTCAGATAAATCACCTATGCGCATGCGTTCCTTCATCGCTTACCCTCCAAACATGACGTTAACGTCGTGTTTATAAAATACCATCTTGATTTGGCTTTGTAAAGGGGAGTACGTATGCCTGTCCCAAACTGTATCCCGCTCGAGGTTAAACAAATGATCGCAAAATAAATCACCGGTCGCCTTTCATCTACCCTAGGGGCACGAAAGCTTTTCATTCCATACTTTATAGAAAGAAACAGGTTCAGTTTTGGACAACACAGCCCTCGCATTATACAATGAAGAAAACATCTTTCGAAATATACTGACAGAAGACAGACCGCGTTTAACGGGTTGGTTTTCTTGGGAAGTCAGAATAAGGCGTCATCGCTGATGCTTTCTGATTTCGTTAGGAGAAAAGATACAGGCGAGGGGAGAGTGCAGCATGAATTCCATGCAAACGGATCCGTTTATACGAAATAGTCGGGAGGCCGAGATTGCGTCCAGGTCCGATCGGCTTGCGGCGGTATTTGCAGAGAGGGCCGCCGAGCATGACCGGGAGGGATCATTCCCGTTTGAAAATTTTGATGACCTGAAGAAGTCGGGTTATTTAAAGCTGACGGTGCCGTCGGAGTTTGGCGGTGAGGAAGCGTCACTGTACGAAATGATTCTTGCCCAGGAACGGTTGGGAAAAGGGGACGGCTCGACGACGCTGGCGGTCGGCTGGCATGTGAGCCAGGTGCTGCAGATGCGGATCAACCAGTCGTGGCCGCGCGAGCTGTATGCCGACTTCTGCAAACAAATCGTCCGGGAAGGGGCGATGATCAACCAGTTTGCCAGCGAACCGTCGACCGGCAGTCCAAGCCGGGGCGGTCGTCCGGGAACGAAGGCGGAGCGTACGGAAGGAGGCTGGCTGCTGACCGGCCGCAAAACCTTCAGCTCGCTCATCCCGGTGCTGGATCAGTTCACGGTCACTGCGTTTGTAGAGGAAGAAGACAAGGTCGGAACGTTTTTGGTGCGGAAGGGTCCGGGCGTCAGCATTGACGAAACGTGGAATACGATGGGCATGCGGGCGACCGGCAGCCACGACCTGGTGCTGGAAGAGGTGTTCGTGCCGGACGTGGAAAGGATTGATAGTGAGGATCCTTTGGGAGGACAGCCGGCAGGTAAGATGTCTGATCACGGCGGTGCGCTGCTGCATATTCCGGCCTGCTATATCGGCATTGCCTGGGCTGCCCGGGATTTTGCGGTGCGTTACGCCGCCAATTACCGGCCAAACAGTTTGCCGGGGCCGATTGCCGACCTGCCCCATATCCAGCAGAAGATCGGGGAAATGGAGTCGGAGCTGATCACGGCCCGCACCCTCATGTACAGCGTAGCAGACCGCTGGGACCGTCATCCGGAGCTGCGTCCGAGCATGAGACCGGAGCTCGGTCTCGTGAAAACGACGGCGACCCATGCGGCCCTGCGCATCGTCGATCTGGCGATGCGGATCGTGGGCGGGTCCAGCCTGTCGCGCCAGCTTCCGCTGGAGCGGATGTACCGCGACGTACGCGCAGGTCTGCACAACCCGCCGATGGACGATACGGTCACATCGATGCTCGCCCGCCGGGCGATCGCGGACGTATCGGGAGCTGGAGAAGAAAGCTCCGGGACCGCCCGGTAAGATCTGCTCGTAGGCCCGAAACAGCATAAAAGGCAGCCGGAATGATTCCGGCTGCCTTTTTTATTTTAGCGAGATTGGAGCAGTGCTATTACATGAACTCTGACGGGAATATCCTCGCACTGAAGCGAATGTCGTCTACCTGATGTTCCGGCAAAGTATCCTGGACTTTTAGCTTGCCGTGAAATCGTCCAAGCAGGGGCTTACGGCTACGGCGTGAAGCGGGAACACGATCAATAACGCCTACGTCTCGAGCAGAATCTCCCCGGTACGTGACAGGTCATAACCGGCGATGCTCTGAAGCTCCCGGCGAAACTCTTCCGAACGCAAAATGCCCATCAGCGACTCGATCCAAGGCAGATTAGCCGTGGACTTGAGTACGACCAGGTCGTAGCGTTCCTCGATCAGCGGGATAAAATCCACGCCGCCCACGATCGCCGCCGCTTTTTCGATGCCAACCCCGACATCGGCCTCCCCGGCGGCTACCGTGCCGGCGACCGCGATATGGTTGGTCTGCTCCTGGCCGTAGCCCTGCAGCTGATCCGGCCGGATTCCGTGCAGCCGCAGCTGTTCATCCAACAGTACGCGGGCCCCCGACCCTTTTTCGCGGTTGACCAGCCGCAGTCCCGGACGGGAAAGATCGGCCCAATCTTTTAGCCCAAGTGGGTTCCCCTTTTGCACATAGAGTCCCGCCTTTCTCGAGAGCAAGTTGACGACCATATACGGAAAGCCGACTAGAATCCGCTTAATGTACGGCAAATTGTATTCGCCCGAATCGCCGTCCAGCAGATGGGTGCTCACGATGTCGGACTCCCCGCGGTACATCGAAATCAGGCTGTCCAGACTTCCGACATAAGCGCGGAGCGGACGGACGCCTAGCGTATGCTTTTCCATGTGCTTAACGAGAATGTCAAGACTGATGTCCTGCCCTGTAATGACCACCGAACGGGTTCCGCCGCTTCCAATAGGTGCCGGTTGAAAGGACACAGGCTCTGCTGGAGCCGGGCGGTGTTCGGCCGCTTGCAGTCCCTTAGCCCTCTGTTTGTAGGCTTCCAAATCCGCAGCATCGATGCGCATTTGCTTTCCTACGCGGTACGAAGGCAGCTCGCCTTTTTTGATGAGGTCGTAGACGGTGAGCTTGGAAATTTTCAGCAGCTTGGCAATTTCCTCCGTCGTATAAGAAATGTCGCTGGACATGAGCTTCCTCCTTGTAAGTTGTAACTCTCCTTATGGCTTAGGCAGAACACCGTGAACATATTGTCTTCTATTGTATCACACCATTCTGTGAAAATTCTGTAAACCGTATTTACAACCTTGAGACCTACTCGATATAATCAATTATAACTAATTATAACTAAATATAACGATTGGAGAATGGAGACTAGAGATGATCAAAAAGGGTATGAAACCAAGTATTTGGCTGATCCTCGCCGCTCTCGTTCTGATGCTGGCAGGCTGCGGATCGAACTCCGGATCGAGTACAGACACAAAATCAGCCGATTCGGGACAAGTTGCGGAAACTTCCAAGGACGAGACGGCGCAGCAAGTAGAACTGACGGTTTCTGCTGCGGCCAGCATGACGGATGCGCTGCAGGAGATTCAAAAGGCGTACGAGGTGGAGCATGCCAACGTCAAATTGAACTTTAACTTTGGCGCTTCGGGGGCGCTGCAGCAGCAGATCGAGCAGGGTGCACCCGCAGATTTATTCCTGTCGGCTGCCGTGAAGAACATGAAGGCGCTTGAGGACAAGCAGCTCATCGATTCTGCGCATGAGAAAGACCTTCTCGCCAATGAGCTCGTGGCTGTGGTGAACGCCAAAGAACCAGCCCAAGTCTCGGGCATGGAGGACCTGAAAGGCGATAGTTTGAAAAAAATCGCCATCGGCATCCCGGAAAGCGTTCCGGCAGGGAACTACGCCAAAGAGGCACTGACGAACGCTAAGCTGTGGGACACGCTCCAGTCGAAGCTGGTGCAGGCTAAGGACGTGCGGCAGGTGCTGCAGTACGTGGAAACGGGAAATGCGGATGCGGGTTTTGTGTATAAAACGGATGCATTGACTTCGGATCAGGTCAAAGTGGCGTTTACCGTCGACCAGGCTGCCTATACGCCGGTTGTTTACCCGATCGGGATCATTAAGGCGACGAAGCACAGCCAGGAAGCGGTAGATTTTTACGAGTACCTGCAAACCGATGCGGCGATGGACATATTTAAAAAATACGGATTTTCCGTACCACAGCAGGGTTAACGGATGATGGACTGGCAGGCATTTTGGGATCCGGTCAGGCTGTCCCTGCAGGTCGCCCTACTCTCGAGCCTGATCGTGATCGTCCTGGGTACGGGAGCTGCCTGGTGGATGGCAAGGCATCATTTCCCGGGAAAAATCGTCCTGGAGACGCTTTTCATGCTGCCGCTAGTCCTGCCGCCGACCGTGGTGGGGTTTCTGCTCCTGATGCTGCTCGGCCGCCGCAGTTGGGTGGGGCAGCTGATCGAATGGCTGTGGGATGCGCCGATTATTTTCTCATGGTGGGCCGCTGTCGTGGCGACCATCGTCGTGGCGTTCCCGCTCGTCTATCAGACGATGAAGAACGGATTTGCTGCCGTTGATCCGGATTTGGAAAAGGCGGCCCGCTCCGACGGGGCAGGCGAGTGGCGGGTGTTCCGCTCCATTACGCTGCCGCTCACCTATTCCTCGCTGCTGACCGCGCTTGTGCTTGGGTTTGCCCGGGCGCTTGGCGAGTTCGGCGCCACGCTTATGGTTGCCGGGAACATTCCTGGCAAGACGCAGACGGTGCCGACGGCCATTTACGTGGCGGTCGACGCGGGCAACATGCCGATGGCCTGGGTGTGGACATTGGCGATCGTCGCGATATCTTTTGTCATGCTGCTGCTGACCGGAAGAAGAGGATCCGGGGCCGAGCGGCCTCGAGCAGGTACGGGAACAGCGGGAGGGAGCCGACGGTAACGAGGCTGGCCTGATTTATTCCAGGAAACGGATGATTAGTTCGGTTGACTGCAGTGGAAGCAAACTGAGGCATTAAACCGAATATGCTGGAAGCTCTGGCCTAATTGGAGCCAGGGTGGAAAAAATAACTGCATAAGTGCAGTTATTTTTTTTGCGTTGATGGAGTTTGGCTGACGCGGGGGGGATGTACTTTTGCACTTATTTACTGGATTGATGCAACTTAACGACAAGTACCATAGTTGGTCGCCAGAACTTCTTGTGGTTGAGGTGAATATGTGCGTAATGCACATGGTTGCGTCAAGAACATCAAGAATCAGAACCAAGCCTGCTCCAAAATATTGAATGATTCGGGCAAGTCTGCTGTACGAGGCATTGGGGTAGGAGCCAGGGACTACAGCTGATCACTACCACAGATCACTACCACTGTTCCCTACCATCATCTCCTACCAACGTTCCCTACCGTCGTTCGCTACCACCGACCACACTCGTCGATCCATCATGTGCTAAGAAGGAACGATCCCCTCTATTTCCCCACAAAATTAACACTCCGAAAATGTTCCCTTCACACTATGAACATACAATAGGAAGGAATACATAATTGGAGGATTCGTATGTCATACTTTAGTCTCAAGCATTCTCGGATCAAAAAAGTGATGCTGGCCGCCATGGCGGCACTTATGGTTTATCCGGCCGCATCCGGCGCGGGCGGAGGAGGCCGGGTCGCCCATGCCGAAGAATCCGGCACGGCGCAAATCGGCTCCAACGCAAATTCGGTGAACGCGCCGAGTACCAATGGGCTAACGGGTGATACGGCTAGCAGCCAGGCGCCGACCACGCCTACGGGCGATGCAGCCGACAGCGAGGTGCCGACCACACCGACGGTCGATCCAAATGGCAGCCAGACGCCGACCACGACAACAGGCGATACAGCCGACAGCCAGGCGCCAACTACGCCTGAGGTCGATACAGACAGCAGCCAAGAGCCTTCTGACGGTGGCTTGTCGCAAAGCCCGGATGGTGCTGAAGGCACTGCACCTGCTGATGTTTCAACCGGGCAGGAGCAGGCTGAATTAGCCGCAGCAAAGGAAGCGGCGATTGGCGGCGCGGACAAGCCAGTCGTCATCAGCAAAATATTCGGCGGAGGCAGTCAGAATGAAGACGCGCTCTACAAGTATGATTTTGTCGAGCTGTATAATTCGGCGGACACCGATGTGAACCTGGAAGGCTGGTCCTTGCAATATGCCGCAAGCTCCGCGAAGACGGACAGCCCTTCCTGGCAGGTGACCCCTCTTCACGGAACCATCCCCGCTAAGGGGTACTATTTGATCCAGGAAGCCGGAAAAGCCGAGCTTCAAGGCCCGGATCTGCCGGTGCCGGACGACACGGGAATCATCGACATGGACAATAAGGACGGCAAGGTTGCTCTGGTGGCCGACACGGCAGAGCTGACGGTCCTGAATCCATCCAGCCCGGCGGTAACCTCGGTGGTGGATTTTGTAGGCTATGGAGCAGCTCCGAGCTACGAAGGGTCAGGTGCCGCATCGACGCCTTCGGCCCAGAAGACACTCGTACGTAAAGCGGAGGATCCCGTTCTGGGCACCGGCGTACCGAGCGTCAACGGAAGCGACGCGGAGCTGTACGGGAACGGCTGGAATACCCATGACAACAAATCCGATTTCGACATTGCGACATTGGGGACGTTTGCGCCCCATAACGCAGCCGACTTAACTGCACTTTCAGCCCGTGCCGATGCGGACAAGCATATCGTTAGGATGGCTTCCAAGCGGGATATCAGCCGAGCGGATGCGCAGTTTGCGGTAAACGTGATCACAGGGACGCTGAAGTCTGGAGAGTTGGATTCTGATGACTATGTGATGAGCGGACTGCCTGCCGGCCTGAGCGTCACCCATGCGGAAGCCGATCCGCAGTCTCATCAAGTGACGTTTACGATCGGCGGTACGGCTCAGGAGGACGTCAACTCGAGCGTGGAACTGAACATCGTAATCCGCAAAACGGCCGTTACGGGCGGAGCCTATGACGATTCCCGAACCGTGACCGGAATTACGCTGGAGAACCATACGCTTCAAATTACCGGTGATGTGGTCTCGAATATGCTCAGCATGACAGCGCCTTCGACTGCCGCGGGATCGTTTGCGATCCGCATCAGGTCAGGGGCCGTCCAAGAAGGCCCGCTTCAGGACACCGATTACGCTGTTACCGGCCTGCCGGAAGGACTTCAGGTTCAGGCAGCAGGCGATACTGCATCCAATCAGATCGTCTTTACGGTTAGCGGGACAGCTGTGGAGCCGGTGATCGAGCCCGTGCAGTTGACGGTTGTTCTTAAAGCCTCAGCGGTAACGACGGTAGGGGCGCTTGACTCCGATCCGTTCACTGGCATCGTGCTGGACCGGTACAAAACACCCGTTCAGGCGGGTGAACAGCGCAGGGCAGAACTAGCAAATCGGATTAAAGAAAGCAATGCGTATTATAACGATCCGGAAACGAAGGCATATAAGTACGGAACGGACGGGATGGCGGCGTCCGATGCAGCTTTTTACCGCGGAGCCCCCTATTTGATGTATGAGGATTTGGGCAAGGTGATCCAGATTCCGGAAGGGTGGAAGAAGCTCCAGAACGTGAAAACCTGGATCGGCGGAGATGCGCACATCGCCAATGTGGGCTTTTATGACGACAAGAACGGCAGCATCATTTTTGACTTGAACGATTTTGACGGATCTTATATCGCCCCGTTCTACTTGGACCTGCTCCGTATGACTTCGAGCCTGTATCTCACGCGCGATTCGGAAAAGCTCGCCCTGTCGGACGACGAGATCCGGAGCATGGCGGCAGATATGCTGGAGGAGTACATGCAGACGCTGCAATCGCTGATCGGCAATGACAGCAAAAATACGGCAGCCTCCAAATTGGACATGGACCATGTGAGCGACGGCTTCACGAAAACGATCATGACCAAGCTGGCCAAAAAGACCCAGCTCGATCTGCTGATCAAATGGACTGTACCTACGGCCGACGGCAAGCATTCTACCGGTGTGCTCAACGTTGCGGGCAAACCCGACAAATACAGGAAAGCAAGCGATTCCGAGCGATCGGAAGTGGAGCAGAACTGGCAGAAGTACGTCGACACGCTGGAGCCGGATTTCGTGCAGTCCAAGCTGGCAGACAACCCGGATTATTTCAAAATCAAGGACGTTGCGGTCCGCATTTACCAGGGACTTGGAAGCATCGGCAGCCAGAGGTATAACGTGCTGATTGAAGGGCCGACGCCAAGCCACGACGATGATATTCTCCTGGACGTGAAGCAATCCTTTAAACCGGATATGTTCGAAAATGCCGAAGAGGCTCAGGTTGATCCATACGATGCCTACCCAGGCGGGGATGGTGCCAAGGTGAAGACGGCCTATGCCAAATTATCGCTCGATTCCGAGCCTTTCTTGGGCTATTTCAACAGCAGCAATAAATTTTTCTTCGTGCACAAAATTTCTCCTTATAAAGGCGATTATGAGGACGCTTCTGGAGGCACGTTCAAGACGAAAGAAAACCTCGCCGACTATGTCGGCTATACCGCCAAGGCGTATGCCTACGCGCATGCCCGGTCATCCGAATACCCTGACGATACATTCGAAACAAGCGTCATCAGCCAGGTCTATGACGGCGGGAATTGGACGTCGTTTGAAACGACGCTGCTGAACCTCGGCGAGGATTACTACAGGCAGGTGGCGTCGGATTATGAACTGATGAAGTCCGATCTGCTCGGCGGGAAATTGATCGATGTCGCCGCACTTGGCGAACTGGCGCTGAAAGGCGCTTCCTTGTCGCCTGCTTTTGACGGGGACAAGCTGGATTACACCGCCGTCGTGGACCATAGCGTGGCATCGGTTGAATTAACGGCTACCGCCCTCGATAGCAAAGCGTCGATCATCATCAATGGAGGGCTTTATTCCGCAGGTGCGCCGAAAACCATCAGCCTTAAGCCTGGCATAAACCAGGTCGACGTGATTGTGACGGCCCAGGATGGCCTAACGAGCAAAACGTATACCATTCTGATCCAGCGCCAGGAATCCGGCGGTAGTGATGGCGGTGGCAATGGAAACGGCAGCAGCGGTGGCGGCACTAGCGGTAGTGGAGGGAACTCCGCCAATGGCGGAAGCTCCGGCTCCAATGGAACCGGCACCAGTACAACGCCGACAGCTAGAGATAACACCCTCGTCATCAATGCGGCCCAGTTCCAACAGGCATTATCCGATGCGCAATCGGATTCCGTAAATCAGCAGCTCGAATTCGACCTGAAAGGTCATGGGGAGCAGGAAGTGCTGCTTCAGCTGCCGTTCGATGGGCTGCGGTCCGCTGTGAAGATGCACCCGAACATGGTTATTGCGTTTAATACCGATAACGTGAGTTATCGTCTGCCGATGCAGGCTATTGATTTCGAAGGACTTGCCAAAGGATTGAACGGGGGGCAAACCGGTGCGGTCACGTTTAATATCCGCATCGAGCCGAACTTGACGTCCGAATGGCAGACAAAGCTGGGAGCGGCCCAATTGGAGCCGGTGACGTCTCCGTTCAAGGTCGAGCTTTTTGCTGAAGCAAGCGGAAAGCAGGAGGAAATCCACCAGGACGGCTATGCGGCACTAACCCTCCCTTATGAGGCAAACCGTTCCGGAAGCGAACCGCTTGTTGTGAACATCCATCCGGATGGAACGATTTCAGTTGTACCGGCTGTCTTCAAGGACGGAAAAGCGCTTGTGCACAGCCTGGTGACCGGCACCTATGCAGTAGTCTATGCCAAGCCGCTGACTTTTGCAGACCTACCCGGGCACTGGGCGAAAAGTGATATCGAGCTGCTTGCGGGCAAACGGATCGTGCAGGGAATTACAGCTCAGGCCTTTTCTCCAGACCGGGAGATGTCACGCGCCGAGCTGACGGCGCTGTTCTCCAAAGCTTTCGCGCTGCCGGAAGATCCGGCATCCGCTGGCTTTAGCGATGTACCGGCAGGAGCCTGGTACTCGGGTGCGGTTCAGGCCGCGTCGAAGGCGGGAATCGTCGCGGGCTTCCCTGGCGGGGACTTCAAGCCATCTGAAGCGGTCACCCGGGAACAGATGGCCGTGATGATGGCCAAAGCCGCAGAACTTGCCGGTACACCGCTTCAAGCACCGGCTGCGGGCCGGACGGCAAGCGCCGCATTCAAGGATGCGGGAAGAGTCAGCGGCTACGCGCGCGCTGCAATAGAGGCGTGTCTCAGCGCCGGAATCATACAGGGTAATCCGGACGGCAGCCTCTCGCCGCAAGCGCCTGTCACGCGGGCACAGACCGCGGTGATGGTCAAGCGTCTGCTGCAAGTCGTCGGCTTCCTGAACTAAGCTTTTACTAACCGGCTTTCTCGATACAAAAAAGGCTGTCCCCACGCCAAAATGGCGGGGACAGCCTTTTGCATATCTAAACGTCAAGGTCATACTCAAGCGGTAAGTGTTATTCCCTCAGTGGCAAGTGTCATAACCAAATCGGCAGGTTATACCTGCTCAATAATCAGCGACACGACTTTACCGGCGTTGACGTCGATCAGCCCGTGATCGGTGATTTTGAGGTACGGGCTTACCGGCAGCGAATGCGTAGCGATCGACATGATCGGGTTATAGTGCTTGTACCCGAGCTCTTCCATCGCCTCGCGCACCTGCTGGACCGACTCGGCAGCCAGATCGAGCGGGTCTTCGGTCAGGATGCCGCCGACCGGCAGATGCATGTTGGCCTTGATCTCGCCGCCCAGGGCGACGCAGAAGCCGCCCTGCTGTCGGATGACGGTGTTGGCGGCGAGGATCATGTCCGCTACGTTGTGGCCGATCACCAGCAGGTTGTGGTTGTCGTGGGAGTAGGTCGTCGCCACGGCGCCGCGCTGGATCGTATCCCCTGCGATAAAGCCGAACGCTTTGCGGCGTCCTTTGCCGTAGCGTTCGAACGTGGCGATCATGCCGCAGCCGCTGTCTTCCCACAGCAGCCGGCCGTCCGCGGCCGTCACGTCCACCTGGCCCTCCTTGGTGAAGGTCGAGCCGTCCTGGATGGTCATGACGCGGCACCGGTAGATGCCGTCCTCGACGCCGGCAGCCGCTTCAAAATCAGCGGCCGTCAGCTCGTCCAGCTGAACGCTGTGGTAGAAGTGCTCCGGAAACCGGTAACCGCTTGTCTGCGGCTCATAGGCTTTGGCAGCGGAATACACTTCCGCGCCGTTCTTGTACACCGATTCCAGCTTCAGCTCAGACAAATCCGAGATCATCTGGAAGTCGGCGATTTTGCCCGGGGCGATGGAGCCCCGATCGTACATCCGCATGCGGCGGGACGGGGAGAAGGTCGCGGCGTAGATCGCCCGCTCCGGAGACATCCCCATGCCGATGGCCTTGCGGACGATCTGGTTCAGGTGGCCGCGGGCGCGGAACGAGTCCGCCATGACGTCGTCGGTCACGAAGCAGAAATGCTCGGACACGTCGTGGCGGATCAGGTAGTCCATCACTTCCGGCGTCATCGATTTCTCCTGGATTTCAATGAACATGCCGGCAGCGATCCGCTCCTCCAGACCTTGCAGCGTCTGATGCGTATGGTCCGAGTTGACGCCGGCGTATATGACGCGCTGCAGGTCCAGATCCAGCAGCTTTGGCACGTGGCCTTCGATGACGAGCTCAGGATAATGCGAGCGGATATGCTCCAGGATGCGGTTCGTTTTGCAGTCCGGATCGGAAATGATGTCGACGTAGTTCATGATCTCGCCGAGGCAGATGACATCGCCCGTGGCCAGAAGGGCATCCATGTCCTCGATTTCGATGGATCCGCCCGTCGTTTCCATCGAGGTGGATGGGACCGAGCTCGGAATAGCGTAGAACATGTCCACCGGACAATTCCGGCTCGCCTTGATCATCTCGAGAACGCCGTCGAGGCCGAACACGTTGGCCATCTCATGCGGTTCGGGCACGATCGTGGTGACGCCGTTACGCAGGAGACCCGTGGAGAAGGATTCGGGCGTCACCATGGTGCTCTCGATGTGCAGATGGATATCGATGAAGCCGGGAACCATATAGAGTCCTTCTGCGTTAATGACCTGCTTGGCCTGGAACGTATCCTCGCCCCTCAGGCCGATATAGAAAAACTTGCCGTCCTTAACGGCGACGTTGTTCGTGGACCACTGCTTAAAGTAACTGTTGTATACCTTGGCTTGAAGAAAAAGCAAATCTGCTTGCATACGTTGTTCCCCCTATGGTTATTCGACAAGAACGAGCTTCTCCGATGGAAACAACAGACGGATTTCTTGCCCGTTCGCATAGGGCTGCTGCATTTCCTGGTTGACGGTAAATTCGCCCAGCGGCGTATCGACGACGTATTGGTAGCTGCGTCCAAGATACGTGCTGATTTTGACTTTGCCGGTCAATACGTTGTCGCCGGGATTGATCTCCTGCAGCGTACCGGCAATGAGGTCGTCGGGACGGATGGCGCCCTTCATGGTGACGGGCATGCCTTCGGCCTTGGCGGCATGGAAGTGGTAATCCCCCTTGCGCAAGGTGAAGAAGGAGCCTTCGCTGTCCCGCTCGTCAAAGGTGATAAAGTTGTTGAAGCCGATGAAGCGGGCGACGAATTCGGATTTCGGATATTGGAAAATGACCGACGGCTGATCCAGCTGCTCGATAATCCCTTTGTTCATGACGGCAACCTGGTCCGAAATGGAGAAGCATTCCTCCTGGTCGTGGGACACGTACACGGTCGTAATGCCGAGCTCCTGCTGAATGCGGCGGATTTCCACGCGCATGTTGACTCTGAGGTTGGCGTCCAGGTTGGAGAGCGGCTCGTCGAACAGCAGCAGGTCCGGCTCGATGACCAGGGCCCGCGCGATTGCGACGCGCTGCTTCTGGCCGCCGGAGAGCGCCTGAGGGAATCTTTTTTCAAAGCCCCCGAGATTGACGATCTCCAGCATGTTCATGACCCGCTTCTTGATCTCGTCCTCCTTGACCTTGCGCTGGCGCAGTCCGAAGGCGACGTTGTCAAACACGGACAGGTGCGGGAACAACGCGTAGCTCTGGAAGACGAAGCCGAAATTCCGCTTGTTGATCGGCACGCGGGTATAGTCCTTGCCGCTGAATTTGAAGGCTCCGTCCGTCGCTTCCAGGAAGCCGGCGATGAGCCGAAGGGTGGTCGTTTTGCCGCAGCCGCTGGGACCGAGCAGGGATATCAGGTGGCCTTTCTCAATGGAAAGGTTGAAGTCTTTCAGAATATACTGCTGGTCATAGGCGACCGATACGTTTTCAAGTTGTAGTAATGCCATCGTCTCACGCCTTTCGTTATTGTTTGGTGAAATAAGTTAGTCCGAGCAGCCTTTCGATGACGAACATGAACACGGCCGTGATCAGCATGAGCAGGACCGAAATAGCTGCGATCGTCGGGTCAAAATAGTTTTCGACGTAGGTCAGCATTTGGATCGGCAGCGTGCTGACCCCCGGACCGGTCATAAACAGCGAGATATCCACGTTATTGAACGATTCGAGGAAAGCGAGCAGCACCGAAGCGATGATGCCGGATTTAATGTTCGGCAGGACGACTTTGAAAAAAGTTTCGAGCCGGCTGGATCCGAGGCTCAGCGCCGCTTCCTCGACCGCGAAATCGAAGTTCGCGAGGCTGGAGCCGATAACCCGGATAATAAACGGCAGCATAATGATCGTATGGCCGATCAAGAGCGACGTATATATCGGAAAATGGAACGTGATGACGACATACTTGAGCAGCGTAAAGCCCAGCACGATTCCCGGTATGAGCAGGGGGGACAGGAACACCGCATTCAGCGTGTCTTTGCCCCGGAACGTTACCCGGTTCAGCGCATAGGCGGCTGGAACGCCGAGCAGAATCGCAATCACGTTGCCGAGCAGCGAGACGATAATTGACGTTTTGAAGGTCGACATGAACATCTCCACGTCAAAAATATTGTGGTACCATTTCAGCGAAAAACCGGTCGGCGGAAATTTCAGCACCGTTCCCGGCTCGAAGGACGTTACCGCGATGATCAGGAGCGGCCCGAGCAGGAACAAGTAAACGATAAAGGAAAAGAGGGCGAGGCCCGGATTTTTGATCTTCATAGTTCTACCCCTTCGGATTGAATTTGGCCGCTGCTTTATTCATCAGCCCGATGACGATGAACGTAATGATCATCATGATGGTGGCAATGGCCGAAGCCGCCTGCCAGTCATTCAGCGTAATGGCGTTCTGGTACAGGAAGGTCGCGACGACGCGCTTTTTCCCGCCCAGCAGGGCAGGTGTGGTGTAAGCGGTCAGGCTGCCTACAAACACGAGAATGCTGCCGACGATCAGCCCCGGTATACTGAGCGGAATGACGATTTTGCGGAAGGCCGTCAGCTTGGACGCCCCAAGGCTCTGCGCCGCCCGGACCAGATCATGGTCGATGGACTCCAGCACTCCGACCAGCGTAATCAGAATCAAAGGGAGGAACAGATGGACCAGACCGATAATCATGGCGGTCGGCGTATATAGAATGCTGAGCGGATCGTGAATGATGCCCAGCTTGATCAGCACGTTGTTGACCAGACCGTTTTTCCCGAGGATGATCATCCAGCTGAAGGATCGGACGACCGAGCTCGTGAGCAGCGGGAAAATCGCCAGCGCCAGCAAAATGCCCTTTTTGCGCGGAGGCATCATGGACAAATAGTAGGCGACCGGGAACCCGATCAGGATGCACAGCAAGGTGGTCGCGACGCTGACGAGCAGGGTCGTTCCCAAAATATCAAGGAAATACGAGTCCTTGAAAAATTGCCAGTAGGTGCCGAACGTGAAGCTCCCGTCCTTGAACAGCGTCGAGCCGACCGTGAGGATCAGCGGGACGATCATGAACAAGGTCAGAAACAGCAACCCGGGTGCGAGCAGCAGGTACAAGTATCGCTTTTTCATGAATGTAATCTCCTGTTATTGGTAGGATCCACCGCGCAGCACGGCGATAAAGCGGTTCAAAAATGCCTCCGAATCGGCATCAAGGCATACGTTCAGGTTCGGCTGGCGCTGCAAACGGTTTTGAAAATCGCACACCGTCTGCCCGTCGCACAGCTCGCTCCGGGTTTCCACATCGACGTATAGACGCTCCGTCCGAACCAGCTCGGGCCAAATGGCGGCGCCAACCGCCAAAGGATCGTGCATGGCGCAGGCTCGAACCCCGTTGCGCTCGAAGTAGCGCTCCATGTAATCCGACGTGCTTTGGCGCACGTAGTCGGCAATCGCCGAGGAACCGAGCGCGTCGATGTGCGCGCTGGTCAGCAGCGCTTTGCGCGTCACGTCGAGTCCCACCAGCGTCAGGGACGGAAATCCGGCCTGGAAGACCAGGCGCGCCGCTTCCGGATCGACATGGATGTTGTATTCCGCCACCGGCGTGATATTGCCGTGCGTACGGACCGCACCGCCCATGACGACCAGTTCCTTGATGTCGTGGACAAGGTCCGGGTGCTTGGCGAGGGCCAGAGCCACGTTCGTCAGAGGCCCGGTAGCGATCAGCGTGATTTCACCGGGATAGCGCTTGGCCTGCTCGACGATGAAATCGGGCCCGAACGTGTTCCGGTCGGTCCGGTCGTTAGGCTGCATGTCCCGGAGGGCGCCGCCTAGCCCGTCTTCACCATGCACCCGGTGCTCAAACAGACGGTCTCGCAGGAGCGGCCGGGATGCCCCGGGATAGACCGAGATGGATGCTGGCGCCTCAATGTATTCCAGTATTTTGCACGTATTACGGGTGGCGGTCTCCAAAGACACGTTGCCGTTGACCGTCGTGATCCCGAGAACGTCCAGCTCGCCGCTGCGGACGGCCAGCATAATCCCGAGGGCGTCATCGATGCCGGTATCGACATCCAGGATGGCTTTCTTCACATGGATTCCCCTTTCAAGATGAAGGATGGGCCGCCTTGAATCCAGGCAGCGGTGAATAAAAAGCAGGGGCGGGCAGCCCCTGCTGAATCATAACCCCGTAAGGCTGCTTCAATTTACATAAATGATTTGGTGTTACTTGGTCACTTCACGGTTGAAACGGTCCGTCCAGTTTTTCAGGTTTTTGTTGACGAACGCCATGTCCAGCTTCTGCAGCTTCTCAACGACGCTGGAACCGTATGTTACGGCAGCGGCTTCCTCTGCGCTGAGGCTTACATTACGGTTAGCAGGGGAGTCGACCTTGGCTTTGGCCGCTTTTTCCTGAACTTCTTGGCTGAGCTGCCAGTTGATGAAGTCTTCGGCCAGTTCCTTGTTTTTGCTTCCTTTGACGACGTTCAGCGTATTGATGATCGCGTACGCGCCTTCCGACGGCGTTACGAATTCCACGTTCGGGTCAGCTTTCTTCAGGTCGCCGAGATACATTTGCATGATCGGTCCTGCAGCGGCTTCGCCCTGCGTGAACATGTTGATGAACTCGGACGTCTGGCTGTAGTATTTTACGACGCTTGGATTGAGCTCGGCCAGTTTGGCAAACGCCTTGTCTTCATTGAACTCCGTGCTTCCGGCCACCGTGGAAGCGGCGTCGACCATCATCGGACCGCTGGTGGACGTAATGCTCGGCATCGTCACTTTGCCTTTCAGCTCGGGCTTCCACAAGTCGGCCCAAGAGGATACCGTCGTTCCGGCTGCCTTTTGGTCGTAAGCGATGCCCAGCTGGCCGATCGTGTAGGCCGGACCGTAATCTTCGCCGTTCGGCGCTTTGGCAATATCATAGAGCGAATCCAAGTTGTTCAGCCGGCTGCGGTCAATCTTTTCAAAGGCTCCGGCTTCAATGCCCTGCTGCGCGTAGTAATCCGACAGATATACGACATCGACGTCGGAGCTGCCCTGCAAAATTTTGCTCAGGCGGTCGGCGTTGTTGCCGGTCTCCAGAACGATTTTCACGTTATGTTCTTTTTCAAATGGGGCATAGACCTCTTTATTGTAAAAATCCTCGGCAAATCCCCAAGTGGAGATGACCAGCTTCTTCTGGCCGCCGGACGAGCCGCCGGAGCTGCTGTCGCTGCTGCTTCCGTTTCCGCATCCCGCAAGTACCAGCGCAGCCAGCGTACAACTCATGAGTCCCTTAATCCATGGCTTCTTCACAATCAATTCACTCCTGTAATGGTATATTGGTTTATTTGCTTTTTCTGCTGCAGGCCGTATGCTGGGCTTCCGCCGGCCGGGAATTTTACTCTCTGGCTGTATATGGATGTTTTTCCCTGCCGGACGGTATTTTATAGATATCCCCTTTTTGACAGACATTTGGCGTGTCACAAGAAAAATCAAACAAAAAAGAAAAGCACCCTAGGTAGAAGAAAATCTCTAACTAGAGCGCTTTTCATTGTAAACAAAGAATAGCGGCATCCGTTCTTGTTACGGTACGGCCAGTTCTTAAGATAAATCAAAAGAAAAGGGCCGTGTCATTCAGGCTGTGACAATATGATGTTCGTGACTGCCCACTGTGTGGCGGGATCGTAATCCCGAAGGAGAACCTCGATGTTCAGTCCCAGTTCCTCTTCCAGCCGAGATTTCAGCTTCTTCTTGTAAATCATCGACATGTAGAAATCGACCTCGTATTTCAAAGCCGGAACTTCGCCCTCCAGCACAGTGGAGCGGGGAGATCGCCGGTGTCTGGCATACAAGGTAATCGCATCGGACTGAATGCTTGTCTTCAATAAAGAAGTGCCAAAGCCGAATAACTCCTTGGATACTTCATTATAAACCTGACTCAGCTTCTGCTTGAATTCGTTGGTATCTAAATGAACCATTGGTCACCTACAAACGGTAGATTATTTTGGTGATGAGGAGTTCACATAGGTTTATATTACAAAAAAAATGAGTTTTTTGCAAGGCTATTGTTCGGGTTTTGTCGATTTTTGAGGATGTTTTAATGTCATAAATGATTTGAATTGAATCCATTCACGAACTTTTCAACCCATGTCAGGTTTGATCGATACGTTTCGAAAGGGAAAATACAGCTTCAAAAGCTTCAGTTATTATACGGCCAGCCGCTGAAATCCCAATACATAACACTGTTCAGAGGGGATTGTGAGCCGTGTTTTGGCTGCGCGGCAGGGATAACGCACGACGAATGATATGGATTTCTTTGATGTCCTAGCCGTGATGAAGTGAGGTGGATAAAGCCCTTGTTCAGCAAATTTTGAATCGATGGAAAAGAGTGTTATCCTACCTGTACGCCGTAATATCCATGATTTAAAGGAGGTCATCCGATGAGAGTCATCAACAGCTCAGTGTCCGTCATTCTGCTGTGTGCTGCCGTTACCGGCTGCTCCGCTGCGTCAGAGGAACAACCCAAGCAGGGAGGCTCTGGGAATAACGGCGGAGTAACGGAGGGCTCCACAGCTGACGTTCAAGCCCTATTCACGAGCGAAGGAGAGCATCCGGAGGAAGCGATCGTACAGCTCATTGTGGAGGCGAAATCCTCGCTGGATATTGCGGTATACAGCATCAGTTACGAGCCGATCGTAACGGCTATCATCGATGCAGCGGAACGCGGGGTTCAAGTGCGGCTCATCACGGACCAGGGGCATGCAGAAGAAAAAGGAAAACAGAAGAAGGCGCTCAAGATGATCCGGGAAGCCGGCGTTCCGATCAAGGTGAATGCGCATGAAGGGAAAATGCATTTGAAGATGCTGATTGCGGATCAGAGCCGGGTAGAGGCCGGATCGATGAATTATTTGGAGTCCTCCGCCCAGGAAAATGACGACGTCGTGCTGATTATCAAGGATGCAGCCGTAGCCGCCAAGTTTGAGAAGACGTTCAGTCATCTGTGGGACGACGCCGATCGATTCACCGACTGGAAGGGGTGACATGTCAGGGAATCAACATTTTTGAAATTGTAACTTACTTTTTTACAGTTAGTATGATATGATAACTACATAGCCAGTTGGAAATTTATACATATGGAGGCGAACCGCATGACGTCCTTTACAGACCTTGTCAAAGCAAGAAGATCCGCCAATAAATTCGACCCGAGCGTAACGATTAACCAGCAGGAGCTGGGCGACATGTTCAACCTCGTCAAATTTGCTCCGTCGGCCTTCAATCTTCAGCATGCGCATTACGTTCCCGTCATCGATCCAACGAAGAAGGAACAGGTACATGAAGCGGCATTTAAGCAGTACAAAGTGTTAACAAGCTCGGCAGTCATCGCCGTATTGGGCGACCTTGAGGCCTACCACAATGTGGGACCGATCAATGAAGGACTGCTTAGTCTGGGCGTCATCGACCAGCGCGAATTTGAAGAGACGGTCAGCAGCGTAACAGACATGTATGAAAGCCGAGGGGATACCTTCAAGCGTGATGAGGCCATCCGGAACGCCAGCTTGTCCGCGATGCTGTTCATGCTGATCGCCAAGGACCGGGGCTGGGACACCTGCCCGATGATCGGTTTTGATCCGGAAGCGCTGCGGAAGGTGCTGAATATCCCCGACCGGTATGTGCCGGCGATGCTGATTACGATCGGCAAGGAGGATACGGGCAGACAGAGACCGCGCGGCTACCGGAAGCCGGTGGCGGAGTTTGTGACGTACGATGGATTTAATGATTGAAAAATAGATTGCCGCGGTCATTCGAACGTTGATTGGCGGTAAGTTCATGCTATTATTCATAAAGAAGTGTCAAAGCCCAAGCCCTCTCCTAAGCGGAAGGGCTTTTTCATTTGCATTCTTTTGCGCTTTACGTTGTCATTCCCCGGGGGCAGGCGGGGAGATCATGCCGATAAAATGGCGCGCAGCCTGGGACAGGTGGTGCTCCTTCAGCCAGATCAAAGCAGACGGCGAGGACAAATCCGGGTCCGTGATCTTCGACACCGACATATCATGGCTGGCGTGGAGCTTTACGATCGTCTCGGGGACGACCGCCGCCCCGAAGCCGCTGGACACCAAGGATAACAGCAGGGGAATGTCCGAGCATTCGGCGATGATTCGGGGCTCGAAATGATGCTTCGCGCAGGCCATCAGGACGGTGTAATGGACGCCGAGTCCTTCCGTGCTCGGGAGGATCAGGGGGTAGCTTCGGATCTGATCAAGCGGGATCTCCGGAGCAAGAGGCTCGGGGACAAGCTGTCTGGATGCCATCAGATAAAAGGGCTCCGTATTCAAATGCAGCACTGAGAACTCATCCAGGGCAAGCGGAAGGCGAATGATGGCCAGCTCAAGGGCCCTGTTCTTGACCAGGCCGCACAGCTGTGCGGATTCGTTCTGCTGAATTTTGTATGTGACCTGCGGATAGCTCTCCTTAAACCGTATCAGCGTGCCGGGGAGGTCCACCGACGACAGTGTGTTGATGCCGATGCGGAGTACGCCTTTAAAGCCGCTGCCGATTTCCTGAACCTCGGTCTTGGCTTCATCCATCAGCTGCAGCAGCTTCAGGGCGTAGCTGTACAGCGCTTTGCCCGCTTCGGTGAGCTCCAGATGCTTGCCGCTCCGCTCCACGAGAGCCGATCCAAGCTCGTCCTCCAATGCTTTCAACTGCTGGCTCAGCGGAGGCTGTGACATATGCAGTCTTCTGGCCGCGGCGGAAATTTGCTTTTCCTCCACGATGACCGTAAAGTACCTCAGTTGTCTGATGTCCATGGATCAACCCTCCAGTCATTTTTATCCAATGTATATTTAAAACCTTTGTATTTCAAATATTATAAATATTTTTCATATATCATAACCCATGTTAGCATACGGAATATGAGGCAGGGAAGTCTAAGCTGCCATCGCAGGACGACCAAAGGAGGAAAGCTTAATGAAACATTCGTCATTTTGGCTGACCCGTGTCCGGCTGGAGACCGGCTGGCGCTACGAAGGAAATGCCGTCAGCGGCACGGAAACCGCATTGTACCATATCCGCATTTCGGAGGGGAGCATCGCCGAGATCCAGCCGGCGGATGCGCTGCCGGAGGACGGCCTCCCCCAAACGGACATGGGCGGGGCACTGATGCTTCCGGCGATGCGGGATATGCATATTCATTTGGACAAAACGTATTACAGCGGCCCATGGAAAGCGCCGGGGCCGGCGCCTAAGGGCATCTTCTCCCGGATCGAAGAGGAAGAGCAGCTGCTGCCCAAGCTGCTGCCGACGGCTCAGCACCGGGCAGAGCAGCTTATCGAGCTGCTGCTTGCGTCGGGGACGACGCATTTTCGTACCCACTGCAACATCGACCCGGTTGTCGGGCTGAGGAATCTGGAGGCGACGCTGAGGGCAGCCGAGACCTATAGGGATCGCGCTACTTTCGAGATCGTGGCGTTTCCGCAGCATGGGCTGCTGCGCAGCAAGTCGGCCGGCCTGGTGCGGGAGGCGCTGCGCAGCGGAGCTTCCCTGGCAGGCGGCGTCGACCCGGCCACCGTGGACGGCGACATTGAGAAGTCGCTGAACACGATGATGGAGCTGGCCGTGGAGACCGGCGCTGGAGTCGACCTGCATCTGCACGATCCGGGGCATCTGGGCGTGTATACGATCCAGCGTCTGGCGGATCTGACCGAGCAGGCCGGGTGGCAGGGTAGAGTCACGGTCAGCCATGCCCTGGCGCTGGCGGACATTCCGCCGGAGGAAGCGGCTGCGGTGGCCGCCCGGATGGCGGATCTTGGCATCTCGGTCACGTCGTCCGTGCCACTCGGGCGGACGATTCCGATCCCGATGCTTGCGAAGCAGGGGGTTCGGGTGGAGCTGGGGCATGACAGCATCACCGATCATTGGTCCCCTTTCGGCAAAGGGGACAGCCTGGAGAAAGCCGGAACGCTTGCCGAGCGCTTCGGCTGGGGCAGTGAGGCGGCGCTTGGTGCCAGCCTCGGCTTTGTGACCGGCGGACGGACCCCGCTGAACGGAGAGGGCCGCCGGGTGTGGCCGATGCCGGGGGACGAGGCGAGCGCCGTCTTTGTGGACGCCAGCTGCTCGGCGGAAGCCGTGGCAAGGCGGGCAGAGCGGAAAGCTCTGCTGCATCGGGGCAAACCTGTTTTCGGCGTGAAGTAGACATGAGGATATAGCCTCATTTGAATTTCTTTTACCCCATAGAATGAACTAAAGAAATGAATGTTATAGGCCTTCTTGGGCCGTTATAATAGGAAGTTCAATGTGAAGCTTTAGTTCAATCTATATAATAGAAAGGATGTTGATATCGATGCAATCGGCTCTTTGGCTTACAAACGTCCGCCTGGAGAGCGGACTCCAAACGGAAAACGGCGTGGTGACCGGTACGGAAACGGAGCTGTGCCATCTCCTGATCCAGGACGGCCGGATCACGGATAAAATTTCCGCGGACCAGGAAATCGCGGACGATCTGCCGCGGCTGGATGCCAAGTCGTATCTGGCGCTACCTTCTTTTATCGAGAAGCACTGTCACCTGGACAAGACGCTGCTCGGTTCCAAGTGGCGGCCGGTTACGCCGGCAAAGCATATTT
The DNA here is from genome assembly GCF_002257645.1 of Paenibacillus sp. XY044. Taxonomy (GTDB): domain Bacteria; phylum Bacillota; class Bacilli; order Paenibacillales; family Paenibacillaceae; genus Paenibacillus_AQ. The sequence goes on from NZ_NQMO01000002.1 coordinate 849,318, forward strand.
TTGATCGGCTGGACGAGGAAAAGCGCCTGCATGCGGAGCATGCCGTTTCCATCGCCGAGCGGGCCTCCCTGTATCTGGAGACGGCACTGCGATCCGGCGTCACCCATGTCCGGACACATGTTGACATTTATCCAGAGGCTGGTCTCAAGCAGATGGAAGAGGTGCAGAAGGCGCTGCAGGCGTTTGAAGGCAAGCTGACGTATGAAATCGTCGCTTTTCCGCAGCAGGGGCTCCTGCGCTCGCAGTCTGCCAATCTGGTGCGGGAAGCGCTGCGCAGCGGGGCGTCGCTTGTCGGCGGGGTCGACCCGGCGACGGTCGACGGAGATTTGGAGCAATCCTTGCGGACAATGGTAGAGCTTGCGGCTTCCGAAGGAGCGGGAATTGACCTGCATCTGCACGACCCGGATCATCTCGGGTTGTTTACGCTGAAGCGTCTGGCCAGTCTTACCCGGGAAGCCGGTCTGGCAGGCAAGGTCGCCGTCAGCCATGCGTTCTGCCTCGGCGACATTCCCTCCGGGCAGGCCGAAGCAGCAGCGGACATGCTGGCGGAAGCCGGGATCGGCATCATCACCAGCGTTCCGATGAACCGCAAGTTTCCGCCTGTGCGCCTGCTGCAAGGCAGGGGCGTATCCGTGTCGGTCGGCTGCGACAACGTCTTTGACGTATGGTCGCCGTTTGGCACCGGCGACATTCTCGAGCGCGCCGGCCGCCTGGCCGAGATTTCCGGCTGGGTGAACGAGCAGTCGCTCGCGCAAGGCCTGCAGTACATCACCGGCGGGGTTACGCCGCTCGATGCCGAAGGCCGCCAGGCTTGGCCGCGGATCGGCGACGAGGCGAGCCTGGCGCTCGTGGACGCGTCCTGCTCGGCCGAAGCGGTCGCCCGTAAATCCGCCCGGGTCGCTACATTGTTCCGGGGGAGCGTCGTGGCCGGAGCTCTGGACTGAAGCTTAAGAGACAGCCGACCCCTGCGGCCCAGGTAAGAAACATGAAAGCCGTCAGCCTCTGCGATGCAGGGGCCGGCGGCTTTTTGCGCTGGCGTTTTAGAGTCTTGGGCGGGCCTGCCGGTAAGTGAGATTTCTTTTTGAGCTAAATTAGGACTTGAAACGCATTGTAGGGTTTTCTATAATCAAGACAGCATTAAACGGAACGATGTTTCATTCTGTGAAACGAAATAGGTTATGCAGCAATCAGCAGGTCCGTGGTTCGATGCGGGACAATATTAACGATGCTAAAGGAGCGTGGAGCATGATGAGCAGTGACAATAAGGCAAGATTCTCAAACCGGGTGGAGAACTACGTCAAGTACCGTCCGAGTTACCCTGCGGAGGCGGTGAATTACCTCTATTCCGTGGTCGGCATGACGGCCGATTTGGTGATCGCCGACATCGGTGCGGGTACCGGCATTTTCTCCAAGCTGCTGCTGGAGCGGGGCAGCAAGGTCATCGCCGTGGAACCCAATGCGGCCATGCGTGAAGCGGCGGAGAAGGAGCTTGGCGCGTCGCCGGACTACCGCTCGCAAGCCAGCGCAGCGGAAGATACCGGGCTGTCTGCGGATGCGGTTGATTTTATCGTTTGCGCCCAGTCGTTTCACTGGTTCGACCGTCCAGCCGCGCAGGCAGAGTTTCACCGGATCTTGAAGCCCGGCGGCAAGGCTGTCCTGATCTGGAACTCCCGGCTCACGAGCGGTACGCCTTTCCTGGAGGGATACGAGCAACTGCTGCATCACTACAGCACGGATTATGAGCAGATGACCCACAAAAACATTTCCGGATCGCAGCTGCAGCCTTTTTTCCGGGACGGAGACATGCATACTGCGGTATTTGGCAACCGCCAGCTGTTTAATCTGGAGGAGCTGATCGGCAGGGCGATGTCTTCTTCCTATGTGCCGGCGGAAGGCCACCCGAACCACGAGCGGATGAAGCAGGGACTGAAGGAGCTGTTCGAGCGGACCCAAGTGGACGGGAAGGTCAGCTTCGACTACGAGACCGAACTGTTCTGGGGTGAAGTGTAACGGAAGATCTTTCAAGTCCGGACAGCAAAAGACCGCGGGTACCTTGGCTAACTGGCGCAAGGCTCCGCGGCTTTTTTGGTTTGGTTAAGTTTTTTTCAGAATCGTGTCACAGGAAAAATAAACTGCAGCTTGCCACGAAAAAGGTGCCGTGATAAAATACTGACTGAACGTTCGGTATATATATGTATTGGAGTGAGCGTCATGAACCAGAAGCAGCTGCAAAGCGAACAAACCAAGAGAAAGATTGCAGAAGCCGCCCGTGCGCTGTTTGTCCAAAAGGGTTATAAAGCGACTTCGATCGAAGATATCGTGGCCGCGACCGGGAGCAGCAAAGGCAACATCTACTACCATTTTAAAAGCAAGGAAGGTTTGTTCCTTCACTTGCTCGAAGAATGGGACCGCGAATGGGAACTGAACTGGGAGCAAAACGAGCACTTGTATAAGACCACCACCGAGAAGCTGTATGCCGTGGCGGAACAGTTGGCGGCTGACGACTTGAACCATCCGCTCACGAAGGCAGCTGATGAATTTTTTCATAACGAGGAAAAGACATCCGAAGTGGAGTCCCGCATGGCTGAGATGAAGGTCAAGCATTTGGCGTTTAATCAAAATCTGCTGCAGGAAGGGATCGACCGCGGCGAATTCATGCCGGGTGATGCGGAGCGGCTCGCCGTTGTGCTGGAAGCGATCTTTTTCGGTGCCAATCAGCTGTCGCGCAGATTGAATCCCGAGAAGACGACCCTGCTGTACCGGGATGCCGTGACTGTCTTTTTGAACGGAGTGGCGACGAATAAGCAAGCAAGTGAACGATAGCGGAGAATGGTCTTCGTTATCTCATGCCATAATACATAACGAACGTTCAGTATACATGCTGAATTTGCTTATGGAGGCTTTTTTATGTCGCTGCTGATTAGAAACAGGGGAGCCATTCTGCTCCTCATGCTCAACAACTTCATTATTTTTACGGGCATCGGACTTATCATTCCAATTATGCCGAGTTATATGAATCTGCTGCATATTAACGGAAGCGTGCTGGGCCTGCTGGTCGCTGCCTTTTCCATTACGCAGCTCGTCTTTTCGCCGATTGCCGGACGGCTGTCGGACTCCATTGGCCGCAAAAAGGTCATCCTGGCCGGACTGCTGCTGTTCGCCGTGTCGGAGTGGATGTTCGGCGCATCCAGCACGCTGCCTTTTCTGTTCCTGGCGAGAATGCTGGGCGGGGTGAGTGCGGCTCTGGTTATGCCGGCCGTTATGGCCTATACCGCTGATGTCACAAGCGAGGAAGAACGCGGGAAAGGGATGGGCTTCATCAATGCCGCCATCACCACCGGCTTTATCATCGGTCCCGGCATCGGCGGGTATCTGGCCGAATACGGCATTCGGGTTCCTTTTTACGCAGCCGCTGTCGGCGGTTTGCTGGCTATGGCGGTTACCGCTATATTTTTGCGGGAGGTGCCGAAGGCCGAGCAGGCAGGCGACGGGGCGGTTGCCAAGATGGCACCGGCCGGATTGCTGAGCCAGCTGGCAGGTGCTTACCGGGCGCCTTATTTTATCAGTCTGATCGTCGTATTCGTCGCTTCGTTCGGGCTTGCCAATTTTGAGACGGTGTTTGGACTGTTTGTCGATCATAAATTCGGCTTTACCCCTAAGGATATCGCCTTTATTATTACGTTCGGCTCCATCTGCGGGGCGGTTGTGCAGGTGACCATCTTCGGCTGGATCATTAACCGGTTCGGGGAGAAAAGAGTCATCACGCTCAGCATTTTCGTGTCGATCCTTTTTATTATTTTCACGCTGCTTGTTCATACTTTCTGGCTCATGGTCGCAGTGACTTTCGTTCTGTTTCTGGCAATGGATATTTTGCGCCCGGCCATCGGGACGCAGATGTCCAAGTTTGCCAATGAGGAGCAGGGCTATGTGGCGGGTCTGAATTCGGCGTTTACGAGCCTTGGCAACATTATCGGCCCGATCATTGCGGGGGCGCTGTTTGACATGAATGTGAACTATCCATACGTTCTCGCCAGCATCGTGCTGGTGTTAGGATTCCTAATATCCTTCAAGTCCCGGGAAACGCAGTATGAGCTTGAGTCCAGATCGGTGCGTTAATTTCGTCATCGGCTGGACGAAATGAATAACGGCATCGTACAACGTAAAAATCCTCCGGACCCTTTTGGGTTCGGAGGATTTTTTTGCACTCAATGATGTAACTGGATCAGATCAGGCATTCCACGCTAGCATCAGCTTGTCGGGGTAAGGTTACGCAGCAGCGGATGCAGCTCGCGCAGCGCTTCGCACTGCCGAATCGCTTCCGCCGCAAGCCCGGCGATTTCCCGGGCCCCCTGATCCGAGAAGTGCGTGTCGTCTGCGATCCCTTCGGGATAATTGGGATGCGATCCGGCGGGCAGATGGATAAACAGATGTTTCGACTCCTCCTGACCCATCCGCAGGTACAGCTGCTGGGAAGCGGCGAACAGGTCGAGCAGCGGCGCTCCGGCTTCCCGCGCGGCTTCGCGCATCGCCTCAGGGTAGGGGCCGATGGCATCAGGATCTGGCATACCCCCTGCCGTGAAGCGGCGCCGGCTGACGGAAGTCAGCAGCACGGGGACGGCCCCGCGCGAGCGGGCCGATTCGATAAACCGCTTCAGGTTGGCTCGGTATTCCCCGCCAGGCGCGGGATCCGCAAAGCGCGAAGGATCTTCGCGCTTCTGGTCGTTATGCCCGAACTGGATGAACACGTAGTCGCCTGGCTGAAGCTCGTTCTCCACGGCAGCCCAGCGGCCCTCGGCGATAAAAGAGCGGGTGCTGCGCCCGTTGATCGCCCGGTTGTCTACCCGGACGGCCGGATCCAGGTGCTGCTGCAGGTATTCGCCCCAGCCGGTCATAGGCTTCTCTATGGCGCCCTTCAGGGCGGCCGTGGAATCACCGACGATATACAGTGTCATGGTCATATAACGGAGTCCTCCTTTTCTTTTACCAGAGAACACAACATTCTAGAAGGACCATATCGCTGCATCAACCCACGCTAATGCCTAGGAACGCAGCGCTTCGGGAATGCCGAGGTCCTTGAAGCCGAAATACCGCTCCGCGTTGCCATAGGCGATATCTTCTACGATTTGTCCGAGCAGCGCTTCATCGTCAGGCGCTTCCCCGCGCTCAGCCCACTCGCCAATCAGCTCGCACAGCACGCGGCGGAAGTATTCGTGCCGGGTATAGGAGAGGAAGCTGCGGGAGTCGGTCAGCATGCCGACGAAATTGGCCAGCAGGCTGTTGTCAGCGAGCAGGGTGAGCTGATGGCGCATGCCGCTGCGCGTGTCGTTGTACCACCATCCGGAACCGAGCTGCAATTTGCCGGCCGTATCCTTTTGATAGCAGCCCATCAGGGTCAGCAGGACGGGATAATCGTTCGGGTTGAGCGAGTACAGAATCGTCTTCGGCAGACCCTGGCCGCATTCGGCACGGTCGAGCAGCCGGGACAGCGGGCCGGCCAGCGGCAGGTCGTTCAGGGCGTCATAACCCGTGTCAGGCCCGAGACGCTTGAACATCGGCGTATTGTTGTTGCGGAAGGCATGGATATGCAGCTGCATCGTCCAATTTTTGCTGTAGTACAGCCCGATGAGCGCACTCAGCAGTTCCGTTCGGTAGACGGTGATTTCTTCCAGGGAGAGCGTCCCGCCCTTCAGTCTCTTCGCGAAAATCCGCTCTAGCTCTTCCGCACTGCCCTCCTGGTAACGCAGCACGTCGATCGCATGGTCCGAAAGGCGGCAGTCCTGCTCATGGAAAAAGTCGATCCGCTGCTTCAGGGCGTCCACCAGTTCGGCATACTTCGTCACCTGCTGACCTGATGCTTGAGCAAGGCGCTCCAGCCAATCGGTAAAGCCGGGAGCGTCGATATTCAGCGCTTTATCGGGGCGGAAGGCCGGGAACACGCGGAAGCCGGTGTCCTCTTTCTTCAGCAGCTGATGGTATTCCAGCGAATCGGCCGGATCATCGGTCGTGCAGACGACCTTGACGTCCGCGTTTTTGATGATGTTCCGCCGCCGGAAGTCGTCCGTGGCCAGCTTGGCATTCACCTGCTCCCAAATCCGCGGGGCGGATTCCTCGTTCAGGAGTTCGGTAATGCCGAAGAAGCGGCGCAGCTCCAGATGCGTCCAGCTGTACAGCGGATTGCCGACCGTTTTCGGGACGGTCCGGGCCCATGCCAGAAACTTGTCATAGTCGGAGGCGTCGCCGGTAATATGCGATTCCGGGATGCCGTTCGCCCGCATCAGCCGCCATTTGTAATGGTCGCCGGCGAGCCAGGCTTCGGTCAGGTTGCGGAAGTTCTGGTTGTCATAGATTTCCTTGGGATCGAGGTGGCAGTGATAGTCGATGATCGGCATGTCTTTGGCATGCTGATGAAACAGCTTGCGGGCGGTATCGGTCGTCAGCAGAAAATCGTCGTTTAAAAACATGGTCCACAGCTCCTTTGGATGAAATCGAAATGGATTTAATAGTCCAGTGATATCACAGGGTAACCCCGGTTTTAAAAATGGCCAGCTCCCGTACGTCATTTTGTTCGTTGCGCGTTTGTTGGCCGCTGGCTACCTGGATCAGGTATGCGATGAATTCCTCCAGTACCTCCTGCATCGGACGGTCGAGCAGCGAGCCGGCGTTAAAATCCATCCAGTGCTTTTTCTTGTTGTAGAGATCGTGGTTGGTCGCGATTTTGACGGTTGGGACGAAGCTGCCGAACGGCGTGCCCCGTCCGGTAGTGAACAGCACGAGCTGGCAGTCCGAGGCGGCGAGTGCAGAGGATGCGACAAGATCGTTGCCCGGGGCCTGCAGCAGGCTGAGGCCTTTCTTGCGCAGCTTCTCGCCGTACTGAAGCACGTCGACGACCGGGGCCGTGCCGGCCTTCTGCGTACAGCCGAGCGATTTGTCCTCCAGCGTACTGATGCCGCCGGCCTTGTTGCCGGGAGAAGGATTCTCGTATACCGGTTCCCCGTAGGACATGAAATACTGCTTGAAATCGTTGATCAGCGAGGTGATGCTATCGAAGACCTCGCGGCTCTCGGCACGGGCCATCAGCATGCGCTCGGCGCCGAACATTTCCGGCACCTCGGTCAGGATCGTGGATCCGCCCTGCGAGATGAGAAAATCGGAGAAGGCGCCGAGCAGCGGGTTGGCCGTGATGCCTGAGAAGCCGTCGGAGCCGCCGCATTTGAGGCCGACATTCAGCTCGCTGAGCGGAATCGGCTCGCGCTTGTCGAGACTTGCGGCCTCATACAGCTCTTCGAGGAGGGCCATGCCGGCTTCGACCTCGTCGCCGACCTCCTGCGCCACGAGGAATTTGACGCGGGATTCGTCGTAGTCTCCAAGCAGTTCGCGGAACTCGGTGACGATGTTGTTCTCGCACCCGAGACCGAACACGAGCACGCCGCCGGCATTGGGATGATGGACCGCGTCCATCAGGATGCTGCGGGTCTGGCGGTGGTCGTCGCCCAGCTGCGAGCAGCCGTACGGGTGCTTCAGGATCGTAACGTTGTCGAAGGGACCGAGATCCGGGTGAACGGCCTTGAATTCCTGCAGGATCAGCTCGGCTACGCCGTTCACGCAGCCGACGGTCGGGACGATGTACAGGTCGTTGCGGATCCCTGCCTTGCCATTAGCCCGCCGGTATCCTTCGAAGGTCATCCCTAGGTTCGGGTAGGAAATCGGGTGGAGGTCCGGTTGGTATTCGTATTCTTCCTCACCGTCCAGATTGGTCCGGAGATTGTGCGTATGCACCCAATCGCCCGGGGCGATCGCGGAAATCGCATGGCCGATCGGATACCCGTATTTGATGATCATTTCGCCCGGTTGAATCGCTGTCAGGGCGATTTTGTGGCCCTGCGGAATTTCCTGGGCGGACACGACCTTCACGCCGTCCATTTCCAGCGGTTCTCCGGCTTGAATCGGCCGAAGGGCAACGGCGACGCTGTCCCGCGGGTTCAGTTTCATCAATGATTTCATGTCAATCCTCCTCAGGTCAGTTGATGGAGCGAGGCCCGGATGCCTTCGCGTTCCAGCAGGCCGATATGCTCCCTAAGCAGTGCTTCAAGGCCCGGAATCGCCGATAAATCCATGCCCCACAGCCGTTCTTCCTTCAGGATGCCGGCAACGAACGTGTCCGGGTTGATCCAGTTCCGATCGAATGCCTCCAGCACTTCCGGCACATCGCGACGGGAGACCTGGTCGCCGCGGTAGGTAAGGAGGAGCGCGGCGAAGGAGAGCACGAGCAGGCGGGGAAGCTTCCCCTGTGCCTGCTGGTAACGAATCAGCACCGGCAGCAGGCGCGCCGCGAATTTCGAAATGCTGTTCAGCGAAATCGATGCCAGCTCGTGCCGGATCAGCGGATTGTTGAACCGCTCGCGGATGGCCGCCGCATATTCGAGCAGTTCGGCCCGCGGCAGCTTCAGAACCGGAAGGATCTCGTCTTCCATCAGTTCCTGGACGAAGCGGCCCAAATCGCTATCCTTCATCACGTCCTCGACCGTTTCAAGCCCGGCCAGGAGCCCCAGGGGCACCATGGCCGTATGAGGGCCGTTGAGAAGGTGAACCTTCCGCTCACGGTAAGGCGACAGGTCATCCGTGACGACGACGTTCAGCCCGGCTTCGGCAAGCGGGAGCTTCTCCCGCAGCCACGCCGGCCCTTCGATCACCCACAAAAGATAAGGCTCGGCGCTGACCATGAACGGGTCTTCATAGCCGAGCTTCTGCTCCAGATCGTCCGCCTGGTCCCGCGGGTAACCCGGGACGATCCGGTCCACCAGGCAGGAGCAGAACGTATTAGCTTCCGTGACCCAGGCGGCAAACGAATCGCCCAGCTGCCAGTCGGCGGCATGCTGCAGCACAAAGCGGCGCAGCTTCTCGCCGCTGTTCTCGATCAGCTCGCAAGGGAGGATAACAAAGCCTTCCTTGCCGAGCTGAAACCGTCTGTAGAGCAGCTCCGTCAATTTGGCGGGAAAGCTGGAATGGGGAGCGTCCTCCCGGCGCAGACCGGCCTCATAAACAATACCGGCCTCGGTCGTGTTGGAGGTGATGAACTCGAGTTCATCCTGTTCCGCCAGTTTCAAGTAGGCCTCATAATCTGTATAGGGATTGATGACCCGGCTTACGGTGGAGATGACCTCGCTTGAGTTGACCAACTGCCCTTGAAGCCGTCCTTTAAGCAGCACGGTATACAAGCCGTCCTGCTCCATGAGCGAGGTGCTCTTGCCGTGTGCGGTCGGCTGCACGATGACGGCGCTTCCGTTAAATAATCCCTTTAAATTCATCTGCTGCATCTGCCAGTTCACGAAAGCCCGCATAAAGTTGCCGCCGCCAAACTGGATCATGCGCTCGGGCAAGGCGGGCAGATCCGGAAACAGGCTGCGGGAAAGACTTGGTGTCATACGTATTTCAAACCTCCTTTAGAGATAATGAACATAATGCACACGTTAACATTTTGAAGCGAAAAAAACATATTTGAAATGCCACCCTCAAAAAAACAAGGCATTACAGCTGCCCTTCATTCGAAACAGCCGCAACGCTTTGCCGCACGATCAGCTCCGTTTGGACAAACAGCTGTTCCGGTGCCGAGTCAGGCTGCTCAAGCCGCTCGATCAGCTTGGTGGTGCCGAGCTTGCTGATATCGGCGATCGGTTTGCGGATCGTAGTCAGCGGGGGATACGTATACTGCGAAAACAAAATATCGTCGAACCCGATCAACGACAGTTGGCCGGGAAGGGCGACGCCCCTAGCATAGCAGGCGTTCAGCGCGCCGATGGCCATATCGTCGTTTGAGCAGAAGACCAGGGTCGGCGGATCGGGCAGGGAGAGCAGCGAGATCATGGCGTTATAGCCACTTTCGACCCCGTAATCCCCGGCAGTGAAATAGTCCGGAACCAGCGGGAGGCGGTGGGCGATCAGACTGTCCATGAATCCCTGCTTCCGTTCCGTTGTCGATTTGAAGCCGGCCTTGCCTTCGATGATGGCGATCTTCCGGTGGCCGAGGCTGATGCCGTAATCCAATGCTTCCCGGACGCCTTCGCGGTCATTGGCGACCACGTTCAGAATGCCGGGGTCATCCAGCTGGCGGTTCAGAACGACGAAGGGGATGCCGGTCTGCTTCAAGTGATAAATGAAAGCATTGTCGGCTTCGCTCTGGCTCATGACCAGCACGCCGTCGAAACGCCTTGGCGTAATCGCATCATAGTGCCGGATGCTGTCGATCCCGTGGACCGTGAGGCTGTAGTTCTCGTCGAGCACCTGATGAATGCCCTTGATTGCGTCCACGAGAAAGCTGGCCGAAGTTCCCTGGTCGATGCTGGAGAAGAACAGGCCGATCGTGTAGGACTTCTTCATGACCAAGCTCTTGGCGCTGTAATTGGGAATGTAGTTCAGTTCGGCGGCTATGCGTTCGATGCGGTCGCGAGTTTCCTTCTTGATGAGCGGATTGCCGTTCAGCGCCCTGGAAACGGTCGTGTGCGATACCCCTGCGACGCGCGCGATGTCTTTAATCGTAATCATAATACCTCGTGACATGAAATATTTGTTAACGGTTTCAGTTTAAGTTCAGAAAGGGTTCAAGTCAATACGATTCCGAAAAAATGCACACGTTAATCATATTGTCATCCTTATCATGAAAACGCTATAATTGGAAACAAGAACGGGCTAAAGGAGCATCACAATGAAAAAAGGCCGCATGTTTTATAAAACGTTTATTCCCATTCTGGTCCTCGGAATCGGTCTCGTCGTCAGTTTCGGCAGCTATATTTATGTCAATACGACCCATTCGGTGATCGACCGGGTCGCGGGCAGCAAGCAGAGCTTTATTACCCAGACCAAAAATTCGCTCGAACAGAAAATTCAGACCATTGAATACGCCTTTAATACATACAGCACGACGAGCTCGTTTGATGCCGTCGTAAAAAGGCAGATCACGGAACAGGATTTCGAGGAATACCGAAACGTCAATACACAGCTGAACTATATCGCTACGATGGGCCTGGAAGGGACCGAGTATTCACTCATCAGCCTGGTGCAGAATTGGCAGATTACGAGCGGAAAGCTGTCCTATCTGACGGATACCGACCGCCGCAAATTGTATGAGGCATACATCGATAACAAAGACAAAGGGCTGTTCTGGATTAAAACGGATGACGGCATCCGTTTCGTGAACACGCTGCCGGTCTTTTCCAAGCAAAAGCAGGCGATTGCCCTGTCGGACATTTCCCGGTCCACGCTCGACCGGATCCTGAAGACCGAGGACAATGCGCCGGTCATCATTTTAAACAAACAGGGAGAGCTGATGTACGAAACCGATCCCGGCAAGCAGTTGCTGTCCGATGACCAGCTTGGGCACATCGTTCAGTCAGCCGGGGAAGAGCATCGGGCCGGGAGGTTGAAGGTGACCGCTTCCGGACGCCAGTCGGCCGAGGCGATCTATGCCAAATCCAGCTACAATAATTGGATCTATGTGACACTGCTGGACCAGAAGGAAATTTCCGGCGCGCTCAAGACGACCAAATACGGAATCATGCTGATGGTGGCCGTCATTACGCTGCTCATTATCGTGGTGGCCTACGGCATCTCCGTTTATTTCACGAAGCCGATCCGCCAAATCCAGCGCAGCCTGCCGCGCAGCTCCCATTTGCCTTATAAGAACGAAATCGAAGGTATCCTTCATTCCATCGATACGATCGTCACCGAGAAGGAAAACCTGGAAAGCATGATGGAGGCCGAGCTTCCGCAGTTGGAAACGCAGATGATCCTGAACCTGTTCCGGAACCGCGTGTCCCCGGAGGAACTGGAACGGATGCTGCCGCGGTTCGGCTATCCGGAACTTACGCAGCCCTCGTTCGTCGCGATGCTGATTCAGATGGACAGTTACGGCGGCCGGGAGGCGTCGGACCGGGATATGCTGCTGCTCGCCATCAACAAAATGGTCGAGGAAGTCGTGCCGAAGGAAGGGCGGATGCTGCCCATTATTTTAAACGACAACACCCAGGCAACCATCCTCACATTCACGGACCAGGAGGAACAGGAAATCCGCAGGCAGGTGCTTTCTTATTCGAAAACGATTATGATGACGGCGCGTGATTATTTGAACTGCTCCGTCAGCTTCGGCATCAGCAAGACGTACCGGCATCTGTGGGAGAGCAAGGAAGCGTGCGAAATGAGCAAGCAGGCGCTCCGGCACCGGCTCAATTTGGGAAAAGAGTCGATCATTTTCTATGAAGACATCGAGACGGTCGTCTCTGGACCGGTGCTGCTGCATTATCCGACGGAGCTGGAAACCCAACTGTTCGACGCGATCCGGCTGGGCGACGAGGAGCAGGTCCCCCGGGCGCTGTATCCGCTGCTGGCCGAAATGATGAAGAAGAACAAAAACTCGATGAATTTCGAAGTGGCCCTAGTGCGTTTCGTCAACAATCTGATCCAGCTGGAACAGCTCCTCGGCGTGGAGGTGCTGCTGACGCAGGACAATCACGCGCTGTACCACCGTCTGCTCGATATCCGCAACCCGGAAGAGATCGAGCGGATCCTCGTGGAAGAGGTCATCTCACCGATGGTGCGCAGCATGAAGGAGAAGACCAACCGCCAGTTCCGTTCCCTCGCCGAGAAGATCGCCACGATCGTCCGCACGGAGTACGACCAGGAATTGTCCCTGGAGTGGATCGGCGACCGGCTTCATTATAATCCGAACTATTTAAGCAGCATTTTTAAAAAGGAGTTTGGCATGACGTTCAGCGAGTACCTGATGAATTACCGGCTGGAGATGGCCAAGAGATGGCTGGTCGAAACGGACATGACCATCAAGGAAATCGCCGAGCGGCTCCAGTATCACAATCCGCAGAACTTCATCCGGTCCTTCCGCAAGAAGGAGCTCGTGACGCCGGGAAATTACCGCAAAGTCAAACAGGCTCAATAAAAAACACAAGTCTTGCTATTCCGTCCAGCCTGCTGATGAGCGGAATGCAAGACTTTGCCGTGCGTTACCCTTTGACCGAGCCGAGCAGTGCCCCTTTGACAAAATGCTTCTGCACGAACGGATACGCGGCCAGCATCGGTACGGTCGCGATGACGATCACCGCCATTTTGATGGTCTGCGCGGGAGGAATGACGTCCACCGACGTGCCTTCGGCCTGCATGCCGCTGGAGACGATCACGATCTGGCGGAGCAGCACCTGAATCGGCCACTTGGTCGAATCCGTCATGTACAGGATCGCATTCATATAGGTGTTCCAATAAGCTACCGCATAGAACAGCGAGATAGTGGCGATGGATGGCAGGGCGAGCGGAAGCATGATTTTGAAGAAAACGCCGAAATCGTTGCATCCGTCAATTTTGGACGATTCCTCCAGTGCTTCCGGTAGTGCCTGGAAAAAGTTTCTCATAATAATCAGGTTAAACGCGTTAATGGCAACCGGCAGGATGAGCGACCAGTAGGAGTCGATCAGGCCGAGGCTCTTGACGATCAGGAAAGTCGGGATCATGCCGCCGCTGAACAGCATGGAGAACACGACGATGAAATTGACGACACCCCTGCCGTAAAGATATCTCCTGGACAGGCCATAGGCCATGAGCGCCGTCAGGAACATGCTGACGATCGTGCCCACTGCGGTAATCCCTACCGACACCCCCAACCCTTTAAAAATCGTAGGCGTCGATAAAATGTACTTATAGGCATCGAGGGAGAACGTCGTCGGAAACAAAATGAATTTTTTGGCCACGACTTCCTGAGTGGAAGCGAAGGAGCTCGCAATCACGTTTACAAAAGGCAGCAGGCAAATGAGGGCAATCAGAATGAGCAGGAGGCTGTTTACAACGGTAAACAGGCGGCTGCCGAAAGACTCTTTTCTACGCAAAGATGTGGATGGTGTCATACGCGGGTATCCTCCTTGTAATCGTTTACAGTTAGACTGTACCAAGCGTGCCGGGTTACGTATATAATCAGCTCCTGAGGTGTTGTCCGGTAAGGGGGAGAACGGGGAATCCGCGGCTGTCTGCCGGATAATCATCAGCTTAAATCCGTAATCATCATCTGAGATGCGGAAGGCGAAAATGGCGCCGTTATGCGGTTTGTCAGGCGGTGTCAATGAAATGATTATGTACGGAATACCCGAAACGGCCTAAGCTGGAGTCGTAACAGGAAACGCTTACAAGGAGGTCGACCTGGTGAAGGACACAAACACGGCCGTCATGAACATGAATGTCAAACCGGCCAGGAAGGTACGGACGGAAAGCGCTCTGGACCGTATCAAACGTCACAAGCTGCTGTACCTGATGATTTTGCCCGGCGTGTTGTATTTCATCATCTTTAAGTATCTGCCGATGGGTGGTCTCGTCATTGCCTTTCAGGATTACCAGCCGTTTAAGGGGATCACGGGCAGCCCTTGGGTCGGAATGAAGCACTTTGTCCGCTTGTTCACAGAACCGACGTTCCTCATGCTGCTGCGCAACACGCTGGTTCTGTTTGCACTCAACATTGTGATCTTCTTTCCGCTTCCCATTATATTGGCGCTGATGCTGAATGAAGTCAGGCACCGGATGTTCAAAAACTGGGTGCAGACGATCATCTACATTCCGCACTTCATGTCTTGGGTCATCATCGTCTCCATTACCTACGTATTCCTCACCGTGGACGGAGGCGTGCTGAACGAGCTGATCGCCAGGCTGGGCGGGCACAAAATCAGCTTCCTCACCGCTCCCGAATGGCTGCGCACCGTGTACATCGGGCAGATCATCTGGAAGGAGCTCGGCTGGTCCACCATTATTTATCTGTCTGCGATCACAGTGGTGGACACCCAGCTGTACGAAGCAGCCGAAATGGACGGAGCCGGACGGTTTCGCAAAACGTGGCACGTGACGCTGCCGGCAATTCGCCCGGTCATCATCACCCTGCTCATTCTCAAGATCGGCAGCACGCTTGATCTGGGATTCGAGCATATGTACCTGCTGCTCAATTCTCTGAACCGCGAGGTGGCCGAAATTTTCGACACCTACATTTATACGGCGGGACTGAAGAACGGGCAGCTGAGCTTCAGTACAACGGTAGGTTTGTTCAAAGGCTTGGTGGGGCTTGTCCTGGTCATGGCCTCCAACAGGCTGGCGAAGAAGTTCGGCGAGGACGGCGTGTACTAATCAGGCACGGCAGTGTGGGATCAATCCAAAGGATAATAGAAAAGGGGAAATGGTACATGAAACCAATGGTAAGCAAGATGGCTGCTTTTACGCTGGTCTGCGGGCTGCTGCTCTCGGCCTGCGGCGGGGGAGGCGGCAAGGGGGAAACGGCCCAGGGCTCGGGAGGCGGCGCTGCGGCAAGTGATGAAAAAACATCGATTACGTGGCTGAACATTTTGCACACGGCGTCGCCGCCGACCGATACGGTACTGGACAAGATTGAGGAGAAGACCGGGGCGGATATCAAGTTCTCTTGGATTCCGGATGCTTCCAAGGAAGAACGCATCAATACGTCGCTGGCGTCCGATTCCCTGGCGGACATCGTCACGCTCACCATTCTCGACAATTCATCCGTGCGCAACGCCCTCAAATCCGGCATGTTCTGGGAGGTCGAACCGTACCTGGACGAGTTCCCGAACCTGGCGAAAATTTCGCAGGATACACGGAGATCGGCATCGATCGACGGCAAGCTGTACGGCGTCCCTTTCCAGAAGGATCTCGCCCGCAACGGTGTCGTCATCCGCAAGGACTGGCTGGATAAGCTTGGGCTGGAAGTTCCGAAAACGACCGATGAGCTGATGAACGTCGCCAAGGCGTTCACCGAGCAGGATCCGGACGGCAACGGACAGAAGGATACGACGGGCTTCATGGACCGGAGCGATCTGATCTACGGCGCCTTCAAGACGCTCAGCTCCTACTTCGGCACGCCGAATAACTGGCAGGTGACGGATGACGGGAAAATGATCCCCGAATTCGAAAGCGATGGGTACGTCAAAACGATGGATTACATGAAGACATTGTACGAAAAGGGATACATCAACCAAGACTTCGCGGTAACAGCCAAGACCGACCAGCAGCAAAAATTCGCCCAAGGTAAAGCGGGAATTTACGTCGGCGCCCTGTTTGACGGGAAGAATCTTTTGAATATGGCCAAAGGCATTCAGGATAACATGCAGCTCGCTTTGGACAACAACATCACCTCTACAGGCAATGACAGCGACCGCGCTATTTGGGCGGCGAATAACGGAATTGGAGGACTGCTTGCCTTCCCGAAATCCGAAGTGAAGGATGAGGCGGAGCTGAAGCGGGTCCTGAAATTCGTCAACGATCTGATGGATGACGACACTTACGCCCTCATGACTTACGGGATCGAAGGCGTCCATTATACGGTGGATGCAAATGACGCGGTTACGATTACCAACACTGACTTGTGGCAGCAGGAAGTGCAGCCGTTTGCCTCTTCCCGTCCGAGCGAAACGGGCTACAAAATCCACGACGCAGATCCGCTGAAGGCTGAGGCCGACAAGCTGATCAAGGAAAATGCCAATTACGGGGTGCTGAACCCGGCATACTCCCTGGAATCCGAAACGTTCACGACGCAGGGCTCCGAGCTGCAAAAGATCATCACCGATGCGACCTACAAATACATTCTCGGGAAAATCAATCTGGACGAATTCAAAGCTGCGGTTGAAAACTGGAAGAAATCCGGCGGCAGCAAAATTATCGAGGAATACGAGACCGCCTACAAGGCTACTCAGCAAAAATAACGGCTGAGCCCGACGGAGACGGTACCAGGTCCTATCCCGCCTGCATGGGGGTTAGGACTGTGTTTTTTTCATCACGGCAGGGTACCAAAAACAATCCCCCGGCGAAACCGGGAATTTTATCCGAGGAGGATCAGCATGCAGACATTCAACGCGGCGCAGCGCATGGCCGAGTCCATGATGGCGCGGACGCCGAAGCTGTACGAGAGTAAGGGATATCAGGGCAAGTGGTCGTATGATTACGGCGTGGTGCTCAAGGGCTTCGAGCTGCTCTGGAAGCAGACCGAAGACCGCCGGTATTGGGAGTATATCCGGAACAACATGGACCATTTTATTCAGGAAGACGGGAGCATCCGCGGATACCGCCCCGAGGAATACAACATCGACCATATCAACAACGGCAAGCTGCTGTTCACCCTGTACCGGGAAACGGGGGAGGAAAAATACAAGACCGCCGCCGGGCTGCTGAGATCTCAGCTGGCTTCCCATCCCCGGACGTCGGAAGGGGCATTCTGGCATAAGGAAATTTATCCATATCAAATTTGGCTGGACGGTCTGTACATGGGCTCGCCTTTCTATTTGGAATATTTGCTGACGTTTGAAGACGGGGCGGGACTGGACGACGTGACGAAGCAGTTCAAGCTGTGCGAGCTCCATACGAAGGACGAGGCCACCGGGCTTTTATATCACGCCTGGGACGAGAAGAAAGTTCAGCCGTGGTGCGACCCGGCTACCGGTTTATCTCCGAATTTCTGGGGCCGTTCCCTTGGCTGGTTCGTCATGGCGCTGGCGGACTGCCTGGAGCTGCTGCCGGGCAGCCATCCGGATTATCCGGAGCTCAAGCGCATCCTGCGCGATACGCTGCTTGCGCTGAGATCCTATCAGGATCCAAGCAGCGGCGTCTGGTACCAGGTGGTAAATGAGGGCGGGCGCAAGGGTAATTATTTAGAAGCCTCGGCTTCCAGCATGATCACTTATGCCATCGCGAAAGGGCTGCGCCTCGGCGTGCTTGCGCCGCAAGAATGGCAGGACAGCTTAGACAGGGCGTACCGGGGACTGCTGGAGGAGTTTGTGTTGGAGACGAAGGAAGGCTGGCTGAACCTGAACAAAAACTGCCAGGTGGCCGGACTGGGCGGAGCCGACCTGCGCGACGGCACGTATGCTTATTACATCAGCGAGCCGATCATCACCAACGACCAGAAGGGACTGGGGGCGTTTCTGCAGGCTTGCGGTGAATACGAGGCCAGGATTCCGGCCGCTGCGGCGAAAGGGGAACAGCCATGAGCGTATACTGCATCACCGAGTTCGGGGCAGTGCCCGGCGGCGCCGAACCGGCGACCCGGGCGATCGCCGCGGCGATCGAGGCGGCTGACGCCGCGGGCGGCGGGACGGTGTTTGTTCCCGCCGGCATGTTCCTGACCGGGGCGATTATTCTGCGCAGCAACATCGAGCTGCGGCTGGACCCGGGAGCGGTCTTGTCCTTCAGCACCGATCCGGCGGATTATCCGGTCGTGACCTCCCGCTGGGAAGGTGTGCTCCGGGAGGTGCACGCCTCTTGCGTATTCGGACACGGGCTGAAGAACGTGTCCATTACCGGCAGCGGCACGCTGGATGGCAACGGCCAGCCCTGGTGGGACAAGATGCGGGGCCGTCCGGAGGAGCTGACCCATCCCCGGCCTAAGCTGATCAGCCTCGACCGCTGCACCCGGGTGACGATTCGTGACGTCACGCTGATCAACTCCCCGAGCTGGACGGTCAATCCGATTCTCTGCGACAACGTGACGATCGACAACGTCTCGATTTACAATCCTGCGGATTCGCCGAATACCGACGGCATCGACCCGGAATCGTGCAGGAACGTGCGGATCAGCGGCTGCCACATCGACGTCGGCGATGACTGCATCGCCATCAAGGCAGGCACGGAGGATACGGATGAGCGGGTCTCGTGCGAGAACATCACGATCACGAACTGCACGATGATTCATGGCCATGGCGGCGTCGTGCTCGGCAGCGAAATGAGCGGGGATATCCGGAACGTCGTGATCAGCAATTGCATTTTTAAGCACACCGACCGCGGCATCCGGCTGAAATCTCGGCGGGGTCGCGGAGGAACGGTGGAGGATATCCGCGTCAGCGGCATCGTCATGGAGGAAGTCATCTGCCCGTTCATCCTGAACCTGTATTATTTTTGCGGACCGCGGGGCAAGGACAAATACGTCTGGGATAAGCGGCCTTACCCGGTCACCCGGGAAACGCCGACATTCCGGCGGATCCACTTTTCGAATGTTACCGCAAGGAACGTACATGCGGCGGCAGGGTTTATCTATGGTCTTGCGGAAAGGTATATTTCGGAATTAACGTTTGCCGATATCGACATTTCCATGGCGGAAAACCCGGTTCCGGGGCGCCCGGCCATGATGTCCGGCATCCGGGATATGAAGGCGCGCGGCTTTTATTTAGGCAATGTGAGGGACATTCGGTTTGATCGGGTCACGGTTGGCGGCCATGAAGGGCCTGCATTCTACGTCGAGAACGGGGAAGATGTGGAATGGCAGCAGTGCCGGTCGAAGGATACGAAGGTGCCGGAACAGCTTGTAAAACAGGTAAGCGTGGTTCCGCAGGAGGAGGATCTCAGCGAAGAGGAGGTTTAAAAAAATGATGAGGGAACGGCTGGAAAAGCTGCTGGGCGATCTGCCGGAGGACCGGCCTATACAGGCGGAGCTGTTGATGCAGGAAGAGACAGACGGGTACCGGCTGGAGACGCTGCTGCTGGATTTAAACGGACTAGAGCGGGTGCCCGCTTATGTCGCATTGCCTGCAAAAGGGGAGGGGCCCTACCCACTCGTCGTATTCAATCACTCGCATGGCGGCAATTACGCGAACGGCCGCAGGGAGCTGATCGGCGGCAGCTCGTATTTGCAGCAGCCTTCTTTTGCCAGAACGCTGACCGGCATGGGCTATGCCGTCTGCTGCATCGACATGTGGGGCTTCCATGAGCGGTCGGGCAAGACGGAGAGTGAAATCGTCAAGGAAATGCTGTGGCAGGGACGCGTTATGTGGGGCATGATGCTGTACGACAACCGCCGGATGCTGGATTATATGTGCTCCAGGGAAGATATCGACGCCTCGAGGGTCGCGACCCTCGGCATGTCCATGGGAGGGATGATGGCCTGGTGGCTGGCGGCGCTGGACGAGCGGGTCAAGGTGACCGTGGACATTTGCGGACAGGTTGACGCGCATACCTTAATGACGAAGCGCGGACTGGATCACCACGGCTTCTATTATTACGTTCCGGGCTTGCTGAAGCACTTCACGACGCTGGAAATCCAAGCCATGATCGCACCGCGCCCAAGAATGAGCCTGACCGGTCGCAGCGATCGGCTGACCCCGGAAGAAGGCGTCGTACTGCTGGCCGAGGGCCTGCGGGAGGTGTACCGGGCTGCAGGACAGGAAGAGCATTGGCAGACGGTCATGACCGGCGGCGGCCATATGGAGACGGCCGAGATGCGGGCCCGCTGGCAGCGCTTTTTGGCGGAACACCTGTAAGGAATGACCGCAGCCCGAAACGAAAGGGGGAAGGTCATGATTGTAGGAAAGCTGGATTACTGCGATTACTCGACGATTCAGGCGGCCGTGGACGCCCTGGAGAGGCAGCATCCGCAGCGGCCGGAAACCCTGTACATCCTGTCGGGTGTCTATGAAGAAGCGGTACGGATTTACCGGTCCGACCTGGCCGTGATCGGCATCGGATATGTGGAAATCACGAAGGGCCGGTATGCCAAGGAACTGGATTCAGACGGGAATGAGATTGGCACGTTTGCGACGCCGACGCTGTTCCTGGGCGGCCGGCGGCTGCTGATCGAGAATTTGGTCGTGACCAATTCGGCCGGACAGGGCGAAGACATCGGACAGGCCGTCGCGGTCTCCGCGCACTGCGACGAAACGGTGTTCCGCTATTGCACCTTTAAGGGGCATCAGGACACGCTGTTTACCGGTTCGCTTCCGTCCGCGCCGAAAGATGGCGGTGTGTTTGGGGGGATCCCGCTCCGGGAGCATCACCGCGAGTACCGCCAGGTCTACGAATACTGCCGCATCGAAGGCACGGTGGATTTTATATTCGGCGGGGCGGCCGCCTTCTTTAACCGCTGCGAAATCCGCAGCCTTCGCCATGCGGGCGGACATGCCGGTTACATTACCGCGGCTTCCACCCCTGAGGGGCAGGAATACGGGTACGTCTTTAATCTATGTTATTTGACGGCGGAGCCTGGCGTGTCGGGGGTATACCTGGGGAGGCCGTGGCGCGAATACGCGCGCACCGACTTTGTGGACTGCCGGATGGGTGAACATATCGACCCGGTGGGCTGGGACGACTGGAACGATCCGAACCGGCGGCTGACGGTCAGGTACCGGGAATTCGGCACCCGAACCGCCCCGTCCGTCCCAACGCCTGCAGGACAACGGGCGGAATGGGCGGTGTATCAGAAAACGCTGGACGGGGCTCCGCGGAAGGATCAGATATTGGCCGGAACGGACTTTTGGAAACGAAAAGGAGAGGGAAGCGCATGACCATATCCACCCAAACGGGAACCATCCAAAACCCGGTGCTGCCGGGCTTTAATCCGGATCCCTGCATCGTGCAGGCCAAGGACACTTACTATATCGCGGTGTCTTCCTTCGAGTGGCTGCCTGGCATAAGGGTATATGCCTCCAAGGACTTGGCCGTATGGGAGCACTGCACCGACGTGCTGACCGATCAGGTCGACCTGCGGGGAAATCCGAAAAACTGCAGCATCTGGGCTCCGCAGCTCAGTTACCATGACGGATTGTTTTACCTCATTTATACCGATGTAAAGAGCACCAAGCGCCCGTTCAAGGACGTTCACAATTATTTGATAACGGCGCCTTCGATTCACGGGCCATGGTCTGAGCCGGTCTATCTGAACAGCAGCGGATTCGACCCGAGTCTGTATCATGACGAAGACGGACGGAAATGGCTCCTGAACGAAATTTGGGATTATCGCATTCCGGAGGGGAATAAATCGAGCGGCATCGTCATTCAGCAGTATGATCCGCAGCAGCAAAGGCTCGTAGGCGACCCGTTCAAGCTGTTTGACGGCACGGATCTAAAGAAGACGGAAGCGCCGCATATTTATAAACAGCAAGGCTATTACTATCTGATTACGGCCGAAGGCGGCACCGGGAGCGGCCACGCCGTTACGGTAGCCCGTTCCCGCAGCCTGATGGGCCCTTATGAAGTGGACCCCCGTAATCCGATGCTGACCTCCAGGGACAACCCTGAACTGCCGCTGCAGTGTGCCGGTCACGGCAGCCTGATCCAGACGCCGCAAGGGGAATGGTACATGGCCCATTTGTGCACCCGTCCGATTGAAGGACAGTACGCGCTCCTTGGCCGGGAAACGGCATTGCAGCAGGTGTACTGGGACGAGGAAGGATGGCTTCGCCTGACCGCCGGGGGGAACTCTCCGCAGATGGAGGTCCCGCGTCCGAAAGGGATTACGCCTGCAGAGGCTCAATCGGCCCCTGAAAAGAGCTTGTTTGAGGATTCCTTTGACGGACCGGAGCTGGCGAGAGCCTGGAATACGCTGCGCATACCGGCGGCTGAATCCTGGTGCTCGTTGGCAGAGCGGGCGGGGCATCTCCGTCTCCATGCCGGAGAATCGCCGCAAAGCTTGTTTCACCATCATATTCTGGCCGTCCGGCAGAGAGATGTCCGTTTCAGGGCCGAGACTTCGCTGGAGTTTGAACCCGCAAGCTATTTGCAGATGGCCGGTCTGATGCTTTATTTAAACGATGAAAATTATTTATACGCTTATGTGACGCAGGATGAAGAACAAGGCAAGGTGATCCGGCTCATGCGCTGCGCGGACGATGTGTTCACCGTTGCTCCGGACATGGCTGCGGCCGGTGACGGGGAAGCCGTTCAATTGGCTGTGGAAGTCCATGGAATCCGCGGACGGTTTTACTTCCGGTTCGGCCCGGGGCAGGACTGGGTCCCATTGTTTGAAGAACAGGACATCCGCTTCCTCTGCGGCGGCTTTACCGGCAACTTTGTCGGCATTGCCGTCCATGATATGCAGACTTTTGGAGGAAGCTATGCAGACTTTTCCCATTTTCGCTATACCGGGATGGATGCATAGAAGAGAACCGGGTACGATCGGCAATGATGAAAAAAGGGGGCTGCTTCTCTAGGGAAGCAACCCCCTTTTTAGTTCCCTATTCATCTTTGGACGGATTAATGAACGGCCTGCGTCTCAACTGAAGACCCGTGTTTTTCAGCTCGGAGTCCAGCTTGAATTCCAGGGTCGCTCCCGAGTAAAGCTTCGGCCACCGGTTGTATTGGTCAGGCGGAATCTTCCCTCTGTAGCGGTTGCCAAGACCGAAAATATCGGATTCCTTCTCCTGGGTCAACCGGAACACCTTGTTTGCCCGCTGCTCGATGAGCCGGTTAATGGAGGCTTCCAGATGTTTCGCCTTAATATCGATCCCGCGGGCGGAATCCATCAGGGTCATCGTGAGCTTGGCATGAATGCGGATGACGGGCTTGCCGTTCTTCATGTCGGTGTCTATGTTGGCGCTGGAATCCAAAATTTTAAGATTCATTTTCTCCGCGGTCTCGATTTCGAAAGGCGACATCTTGCCGGAAATGATTTCGTAGATCAGGGTTTCCTCCGGCGAAATCATGCCGAGCATGGTGTCATGCTTGAAATAGGCGTTGCCCGCAACCCGGAATAAGGTATCGGAATCCGCAGCCAATACAGGCACGAGGCATTCTTCGAGCGGGTTGTAGTATCCTTTGAAAATTTCCCATAACGATACGACATTTTTCTGTGAGGTTCCGCCGGCGTAGCGTTCAAAGAACAGTTTGGTATAGGTGCCCGAGAGTTCGCCTGTCGGGTTGGAACGTTCAAATATCGACTTCATGCCGCCTGTTGTAACCGCGATTAACGTATCCAGAGGAACGGTGCGGTCCCTGATGGTGAACTCCAAATAAGGCATGAATCCTTTTTTCGCTAACGCTTGATCCAGAAAGATCGACTGGTTCTGCGACATATCCAGACTTTTGGGCAGCCTTAACCGAAGCTGGTCTATGGCTTCGATCACGGTGCCGCCCTCCTGCCTGATGACGAAAAAATCTTTATGGGCTCCGTCCTGCGACTGGGGGAGGGGGAACCTCATCCAGACCTGTACCCGGTCGCTGCCGGCCGGCTCAATACCGATAGCGGTCACGAGGAGCCGGTTGTCGATATCTTTGACATCCCAGCAGCCGGGGAGGAAGAGAAGCATACATAAAATGGCCAGATATCGGGCTGCGCGTCTACTCATCGGCGTGCCCTAATCTTGTTTGAAATCAAGGACATGGCCAGTACGGCAAGTGGAAAGCAATACATTAAGTAAAGCCGAAGAACCGTGTCCCACTCCACAGCTCTTTCGATCCATTCCCATGAAGGAATGAGCCGGATGGCGGTGTATGCCGTGATTCCTGACAGCAAATACAGCCATTTCTCGTTCCATTGTGGAAATACCGCCCGGATTGCCGTAACGATGCAGTTCATGATCAGAGCAAGCATTAAAAACAGATAAAGGATGGAGCTTACGATAAATACGGCGGTTAAATTTTCGATCAACAGCCAGTAATAGCTTACCGAGTCCATTTTGCTGATATAAGGGAGCGTCAAAATTCTTGTCATTTCCGGGCTGAACGTCAGCGCCGGCTGATAGACGGAAGCGGCCAGCAATGGCAAAAAGCAGAGCGCTGCCACGGTATACGGTCTCCACAGCTTCTTCGGATTTTTGGCGTATCTGCCGCTAGCCGCGTAGTAAAGATAGCCTGCCCAGACGAAGGAAGTCGTGTAGAACTTTGAGCTGGTCAGAAAGTCGCCGTTGGTATGGAGCCACGGTTTACCCAGATTAAAATTGAGATCCCCGAAGCCGAGCAATACAAGCCCAACGGACAAGGGAAAGCTTACGAGCAGAAAAATGACGGAAGCGCGGATGATCGAACCGATCCCTCCGAATGCCAGAAAGACGCCAATAAAGATCATCCCGTCCAAAAACCATTGCGGCGTGCTATGAAGGATCGTCATGGAGATGATCTCGCTGTGAGCCCGGACGACGATCACCATGGCACTCCACATAAACCAGAGCAGCGGAAGGATAAAGAGAATGACCCCCGGCCATCCCAGAACGCGCTTCGTAATCGTATATGCGTCTTCTCCCTGATGCAGAGCCAGCACTCGGCTGAACAGCCAGGCGCCCAGCACTCCGAGCAGCATCCAGGTCAGGATCGGAATCCAGTAGCTCTGGGTGGTCGATTGGAGTACAAGCCAAGGATACACATGGGAGGAGATCGCTCCGAATACCATCATCTGAACGACACAGTATTGGGGCATGGAAATGTTCAGTTCCTCGTTTGAATGCTTCATCTTCTCGTCCCTCTTCCGAAGGTAATCCAGTAAGTGAGCGAAAAGTGGCGGGATCCGCCGATCAGGCCGAGGCTCATGGACCGGATTCGGGCACCAGGCCCGATAGGGGTCAGATAGGAAACGCCGAACGAATTGATGCGTGAAAGATAGATGACGAGAATGCCAAGGCAGACGAAAATGCCGAGAACACCGATGATACTTGCCCCGGCCAGTATGAAGTATTTTAGTATTCGCTGAACCAGTCCCATTTGATAATCCACGACGATAAAATTGGTCAGCGCCGTCGTCGCGACAATGATCACCAGAAGATTGCTCACGATATTCGCTTGAATGATCGCCTGTCCCAGCACCACCCCGCCAACCATCGTGACGGTGGAGCTGATCGACCTGGGCAGGCGAATGCCGGCCTCCACGATGCAATCGAGAAGGAACAGCATGATCAGGGACTCGATCCATACGGGATAGGGCACGCCTTCCCGACTGCCTGCGGCAGCCAGGCTGATTTCCAGGCGGTTGAGGTCAATGTTCACCGAAGTGATGGCCACATAGAAGGCGGGCAGAAATAAATTGATCATTAAGGCGATGAACCGCAGCCACCTTAAAAATAATGCGATCAAGGGCGTCATGTATTGATCTTCGGGGGATTCCCAGAAATCAAAGAAAGACCCCGGGGCTATGATCGAAAACGGCGTTCCGTCCATCACGACGATAATTTTTCCGTTTAATAGGGAGGCCGTTACCCGGTCGGGGCGTTCCGTTGTGACGGCGGCAGGGAAAAGTCGGGAGGATCCGGGGTTCATTAACCGCAGCAATTCTCCGGAGTCCTGGATTCCTTCCTCTTGGATGGCGTTGATTTGGCCGCATGTGTATTGGACGAGGCCCGGATCGGTTATCCCGTCCAGATAAAGCACGCCCACCTTCGTGTTGGTCACTTCACCGACGCTGGTCTCCCAAATTTTCAAACGGGAGGTCTGCATCCGTTGGCGAATGAGGGCGATATTGGTTTGATAGTTCTCGATAAAACCGTACATCGGACCTTGAATCACGTTCTCCGTTTGCGGTTGCTGGAGTCCCCGCTTCTGCGGGTTTCCCGTTTCCAGGATCAGGCCGTTGGCGGATTCCGCACCGCACAGCACCGTCTTGCCGCCGCATATCGCTTTTTCGCAAGCGGAAAAATCACCAGCCGAATAGCTGGTGCCGTAGTAGCTCTGAAGCGTGGTCAGAAGTCCGTCCTGCGGCTGCCGGCCAATATTGAACTTTAAATGATCGGAGCCGGCAAGCGTCGTGAAGTACAGCAAATACAGCTTGCCGGAGTCCGATCCGCTGATGCAGAGGGCCTGAAAGTCGGCCGCATGCTGAAAAGCCTCTTGAAGCCGGGGGAGAAGGAATTCAGATTCAGAGGATGTATGGTTGAGCTGCTGAAGCATCGATGTGTCTTTGCCTGGTTCCACGGGTTAATCATCCTTTGCATGCCACTTTGCCTTCAAGTCCCCCTAATTATTCCAATTTGTGCTTCGAATTATGCAGGAAGCAGCTTATTCCGAAGGCAGTCCCGACAGCATGGACCCGTAGTGCTCCGCGATTCCCCGGCTGATTTCTGCCATGCGCACCACCAGGGATTCCGGCTCGGCGATGGTCAGCGCTTTTCCGTAGGGAAGAAGAAAGTAGGGGACGTATGAATGCAGGGAGGAGGGATCAAGCCGGTATACCGCCTCCCCTGGGCTTCGCTCAATCAGTGCATGACCGAGCAGCCAGTGCTGCTTCAGCTCGTTCAGGACATGATCGTGAGCCTGGATCCGAACCGTGACCAAGGAAGGATCGCCAGCCGGGTCAGGCAGCAGCTGTTCCAGCAGAACGTCCTTGGCCGAAAAGTTCTCGGGGCGCTCAAAACGCTGATCCGTCACGTCCAGGCTCACAATCCGGTCGACCCGGAAGTTTCGCAATTCCTTGCGGAGATGGCAGTATCCGGTGGTGTACCATTGTCCCTTCCAGTGGATGATGCTGTAAGGATCGAACTCCCGTACCGACCCGGTTTCGAGATCTCCATTGGAGCCGTACACCATCCGGAGGGTCTGCCTTTGTCCGGCGGCTTCCTCGAGGCATTGCAGCCGTCCTTTTTGTTCGGCGTCGATAGGCGGCTGAAGGACGGACAGCCCGCTGCTGTGGCGCTCAATCTGCGTGAGCTGCTTCTCGTTCGTATACCGTTTCAGCTTGTCCACGGCTCTGCCCAGCGCATCGGTATGAGGATACCCCGCTTCTTGGGCAAACACCGACGCATGGACGAGGGCCTTCTGTTCCTCCGCATCGAACACAAGCGGCGAGTCGGCAAAGGTTCCAAGGATCTGGAACCCGCCGTTCGGGCCGGAGTCGGCAATGATCGGGACACCGCTTGCGCAGAGCGAATCAATACACCGGTACACCGTGCGGACATGGATCTCCAACTCATCGGCGAGCTGCTGTGCCGTCATTCTCTTGCCGGACCGGAGCATCCAGAGGATCGAAAGCATGTTATCGGCTTTGGACATTGGAGCAATCCTTTCTGAAAGAAAGTTTCCCGGGAAAACGATCCAGGGTATCAGCTCCATTGTATCGCGTCTAGGCGAGCGGTTCCATTCCTTGTTCCACCCATGAATCGTAAGTCGGACCATACAAATCCGGCAGCCTCAATCCCGCCTGCCGCATCAGGACGGTCATCTGTCCGCGGTGGTGGGCTTGATGCATCATGGTAAAGCGCAAAGAACCTCCGTTGCTCCACTCCTGGCCGGCGATAGTTTGCGTTTCCAGAAGCTTGGCGTCCGTCCATTGCGTCTCAACCGCTTCGAGAATGGCCCGGCTGATCCGCTCATACTGACCGGCAAGCGCGGCGGCCGATTGTTTCACTTCGTCACTGTTTTCGGGTCCGTCAAACGCCAGCCCGAGCGATGTCATATAATGAACGGATTCCACGAGATGCCATGCCAGCCCGCCCAGGGTCCGGTGCTTGTCCGTTATTGCCTGCCCGAGTGATTCATCGGTCAGTGCGTTCATGATCTTTTGGGTCATTTCCGCTTCGGTTGTCCATTCCGCAGCAAAATCTTTAATGTTTGTAAACATAATGCATACCTCCATTTTTTTTGGTCTTGTTCGGTCTAATGGCAGTATACATAAAAATCACTGACAGATTCGGTCAGTGATTTTTGATTAACCAAAAAACAAGGAGATCGCCATGGTCCATGACCTCAATAAGAGGAGGGATGGCAACACTCATCCAGCGTAAACGGCAATGTTTAACGAGGGAAATGACTGCTTCAGGACGTTAACTTGCTGCTCGATCTGCTCCCGTTGAAAAGTGGTTCTAAACAAGTCGGGCTCTGGGGTGAAGGTGATGCTGGTTCCCGTTTCGCTGGTCCTTCCGATCATAAGCGGCTCGCTTCTTGGAATGCCGTGCCGGTATTCCTGCCGGTGGATGCTCCCATCCCGGCGGATTTCCACCTGAAGCGAATCCGATAGCGCATTCACCACCGCCACCGTGATTCCTTTTTTGGCTCCGGGGGCCATGAAGGACAGCTCTGGGCTCTTAAAAAGATCCAGCTTGGTCATGACGGACTGCACGGCCGGCTGTCCAGTTTTGGTAAGCAATCCGACAGGAATGCCTCTGCCGTTATCGGCAACGGTAACGCTGTGGTCGCCATGAAGAAATATGCTGAGTTCCGTGCAGTAGCCGGCTTCATGCTCCAGGATGGAGTTGCGCACCACTTCCCAGAGGAGCAGATGAGGGTCGTATCCATTATCGCCCACCGCCCCCAAGTATAAGTGCGCTTCGTCCCGGGCTTCAGTCAAGTCGATATAATCGCTGGTATCGATTAATCCGGACATGGCGGCGAGCAGAAGCAGTACCGGCAGACGGCGGTGGGAGGGGATGGAATAGCGCCCGCCGCGCTCTTCCTGGACAAGCAGGTCCGCGCCGGTCAATGCTTTCAGATGGTGGTACAGCTGTCCGGTTGTTCCCATACCCAGCCTTTCTACCAGTTCCGTGCCGGACAGCGGTTCATTCCAAACTTCGAGCAGGATGTCAAGCCGCTGCTTGTGCCCGAGCGCCGAAAGAACCTTGGCGGTTAGGGACTCGGACAGTCCGAACAAATCGGATGATTGTTTCTCTTGCGGTTCCCACCGGATAAGTTGACCACCATTTCGGAAATAACCAGCATAATACACGGCGCAGTCAGCACTTTCCGGTGAAGGGGCGTCTATCACTGCAGCGAGGTTATTTCTTTCCTCTTTTGGCCTTATTCCGCTGACCCCCTCGCTGCTCCGAATCAACTCTTCAAGCGCTGCCAACCTGGCGGAAACGGAGTCCAATTCTGCTCCAAAGTCCCTACTCACAATAACTTCACTCTCCTTGGTTCTATAAAGTGATACGTAAAGATAAAACGCACAATAGGAAGTTTGTGATTATGAATTTACGTAATTACGTGTTTACATATATTATATCATAAGCCTTTTGGATGTATATGGGAAATCATAAAAAAACGCCTCCGCGAAAAGCCGATCAACTTCCCAAGAAAGTTCAAATGGCTTTTCGAGACGCGCAGTTATTCGAAAGAGAGGTGTCTTTGTCTTTTATATCCTCCCATCGAAAAGGTAACTCACCCCCAAATCACCTAACGAAAAAGGAAAGTTTCGATCGTTTAATCACAGCCGGTCTTCCCTGTCATAAGGCAGCCGGACCCTAAACGTCGTCCCCGTGCCAGGCGAGCTTTCGGCATCGATGGTGCCTTGATGGGCGGCGACGAATTCCTTGGCGATGGCGAGCCCAAGCCCCATCCCGCCGCTGTGCCGGGAGCGGGAAGCATCGGCCCGGTAGAAGCGGTCGAAGAGGTTCGGAAGATGCTTGGCATCGATGCCGGTACCGCTGTCCTTCACCGCAATCTCCAGCCATGGCCGCCCGTTTGCATCCTGTACCTCCGACAGGATTACCCGGATCGACCCGCCGTGCGGCGTATGCTGAATGGCGTTGGTCAGCAGGTTGAGAAAGACCTGGGTGATCCGGCCGGGATCGACCATGATCATCGTGGAGCCGGCTTGGCTGGTCAGCGTCATGGAAATGCCGGCATCCTGCGCGCGAGGCATGAGGCGTTCGAGCGTCTGCTCCAGCAGGGTACGAATGTCCGTCCTGCTGAACTCAAACGACAGCTTGCCCGCCTCGGCCAGCGAGAGCTGATGCAGATCGTCCACGAGCCGGGTGAGCCGGATCAATTCATCCTGCAGCGGAAGCAGGTGCTCGGGTTCAACCGCTTCGCCTTGCTGCTGCAGCATCTCCATCTTTCCCCTCATGATGGAGAGGGGAGTTCGCAGCTCATGCGCGACGTCGGCCACGAGATTGCGCCTTGCTTCCTCGGCCCGGCCCAGCTGCAGCGACATCCGGTTGAAGGCGGAAGCGACCTCGCCGTACTCATCTTTGGTCGTGACCGGGACCTGCACCCCATGCCGGCCTTCCTTAATCTGTTCGATTGCCGAAACCAGCCGACGAAGGGGGGAGGTAAGCCGGCGGGAGATCCAATATGCAGCCAGCAGGGCATCAACAATGAACACCACCGCGCTAACGATCAGCAGGAAGCCGACGCCGTGCGAAATGCCCAGCTTCACCTTGGAGATCACGCTGATCTCCGAGTCGTAGTAGCGGAAAGATCCGATGACCCGCCCGTCCGCCTCAATACGGTATTCTGCCCCGAGCCCCCTGATCAAGGGCTCGGCCGCACTGCCGTAGATGGCCAGCTTCCTGTCGTGGTCGTCGTACAGGATCAGGCTGGCGTCTTGAACCCCGTGCAGTAAGTCGCTGGGGGCGAGCTTCTCAACGCCGTTCCAGGAACCGCCGTGCTGCTCATAATAATCGGCGAGCGTGCGCGACAGGGCGCTGATGTGCTCTTGGTTGGAGGACGGCGTCAGCTCGCCCAGCAGCCCGCGCACGACGGCGCTTGTAATCAGCATAAACGTCAGGCTCATGACCACAATAAACGCGGCCATAGCCCAAAATATTTTTCGGCTAACGTTCACGGCGGTCACCGAAACGGTATCCGAATCCGTACACGGTCGTAATAAACACCGGGTCGGACGGATCGTCCTCGATCTTTTTGCGGATTCGGCTAATATGGGCGTCCGCGGTTCGCTCGTCGTTCAGCAGGTCGTCATCGACCGCAGCCAGCAGCTGCAGGCGGCTGTATACAATACCCGGCCGTGAAGCCAGGGTGGCGAGCATTTTGAACTCGGTCGGGGTCAGCTGGACCTCATCTCCGCGTTTCCACACCCGGCACTGCGCCTCGGATATCGTCAAGTCTCCCCGCACAATCCGGTCGTCCGGAGCTTCGTCTCCGTGGATTCTTCGGAGGACTGAACGAATCCGCGCGACCAGCTCACGAAGGGAAAAGGGCTTCGTCAAATAATCGTCGGCGCCGACCTCCAGCCCGATGATTTTATCTGTTTCATCCACTCTGGCGGTCAGCATGATGATTCCGAGCTTCGGCAGCTTCCGCAGCTCCCGGCACACGTCAATGCCGCTCATTCCCGGCATCATCCAGTCGAGGACGACCAGGGACGGCTTACGTTCGGCCGCGATCCGCAGCGCTTCACGCCCGGATAAGGCTGTGATCGTTTCGTATCCTTCCTGCTGGAGAAAGGGCTCCATAAAGGCCAGCACTTCCTTTTCATCATCGACAAGCAGCAGAGTATGCGTCATGTGTTCATTCTCCTTTTTCTCAAGCAGCCTCAGGCCATTCCAACCCATTCCGGCTTGTAGTCCCCCTCATTATATACCGCAACTCCCGGCTGCGGGGACAATTCACCAAAGCCGTAAAGGACCGTAACAAGTTCGCAACATTTGGCCTGGAAACCCCGGCGATCCCGTAATTAGGCTGGCAAAAGTCCGGATGTATTTTCTTCAGAGCGGCAAGAAACCTTCACAGGTTCACAACATGTCATTGCTACAATGAACTCCAGATGGCAAAACACGGGATTCACCGCAAACAAACGCAATTTGAGCGTAATCGAACGGAGGAGAGGGCGATGCTGAATCAGCACCATGTGATCAAAGTACTGCTGGCTGCGGTCGGCGGCGGTGCCTGTGGCATCTTTCTGTCAACCATTATTGCCGCTCTTGGTTATCTGATCCATGACCGGCCGGCCGGGACGCCTTATCTTCCGCTGATCTTGGCTGCGGTGTTTGCGGGGATCGCCGCGTTTACGTCCGATTATAAGGGAGGAAATCCACATGACAAGCATTGATCATAACTCATCTCAACATAAAATTTCAGGGGGCAGACGGATATCCCGAGGCATTTTTCTGGGCCTGTCCTGGATTTTGGTCGCCTGCATCACGGTTCAGGTGTACATCGCAGGATCAGCCGTGTTCCAGAATCCGGTAAACTGGCGACTCCATGAAAACTTTGTTCATTTCTTTGGTTTTGCCCCACTCCTGATGATCGTTTTCGCAATTACGGGAAAATGCTTTAAAGGCAGCGCGTGGCTCAGCTTAGCCTTGTTCGTCCTGATTGACATGCAGTACATGACGGCGCATGTGCCTGCGCTGGGCGCGATGCATCCGGTCATGGCCCTCGTGCTTATCCTGCTGTCGCTGTACACTGCGCTGCGCAGCACGCGGCGGCAATAACGAGGATTGTATGCCCCGAACAGTTGTGGAGGGGACCGGAGCCCGGGTATACTTTGAAATAAGTTCGCGATCACACGTTTTTCAAAGAGAGGGCTGTAGCATTGACCTTACAACAGTTAAAATACGTCATCGAAGTCGCCAACCGCGGGTCCATGAACGAAGCGGCCAAACGGCTGTTTATTTCGCAGCCAAGTCTGTCGAACGCGATCAAGGATCTCGAGGAAGAGCTGAACATTACGATTTTTGAACGGACGAACAAAGGGATTACCCTGTCCAAAGAAGGCGCCGAATTTCTCGGCTATGCCCGCCAGGTGACCGAGCAGGCGGAGCTGCTGGAGAGCCGATATTTGAACGCCAAGCCGTCGCCGCAGCATTTTTCCGTATCGACCCAGCACTATGCGTTTGCCGTCAATGCGTTTGTTCATTTGGTGAACGAGTACGGGCAGGATGAATATGAGCTGGCGCTGAGAGAAACGAAAACCCATGAAATCATCCAGGATGTCAAAAGCCAGCGGAGCGAAATCGGCATTCTGTATCTCAATGAATTCAACAGCAAGGTCATCAACCGGCTGCTGAAGGACGCCAATTTGAAATTTACGAGCCTGTTTACGGCCCGGCCTCATATTTTTATCAGCATCCATAACCCGCTCGCCAAGCAGTCCATCGTGACGATCGACCAGCTGAAGGACTATCCCTACCTGTCCTTTGAGCAGGGGGAGTACAACTCCTTTCACTTTTCCGAGGAAATCCTGAGTACACTGACGCATCCGAAAAGCATCGTGGTCAACGACCGTGCCACGCTGTTCAACCTGCTGATCGGACTGAACGGCTATACGATCTCAACCGGCGTTCTCAGCGCCGACCTGAACGGAAATGAGATCATCCCCGTGCCGCTCGACTGCGACGAGACGATCAATGTGGGCTGGATCTGCCATCAGAACGCGGCGTTGTCCAAGCTGGCCCTGGAGTACATTGAAGCGCTGCACCAGGCGACCTCCGATTGAACTGGATTTGGATGTAAGGACGGTGTGATGAGACGTCGTCCCAGAGATCAGTTTCATCCAGCCACCCTTGCCGCTCGATGCGGTGAGGGTGGCTTTTTTTTCTGACGCATAAGTTCGGCGCCCCACCTCATATATTGTCCAGTGACGGATGGTTACTGATGGGAGGGATCAGCCTTCGATGAACGAAGAGGCGCGCTTTGAGCACAGGTTTTGGCTGCAGGTTTTGGGGGATCATGCACGGTTTATTTACAACGGTCTGTCTTCCAAGGAGGTCAAGGACGTACAGACGGCGGCTTCGTTCGTTCAATGGTTCGACCGGCTTCTGGGGCAGGCGCGCTCGTTATCTGAGGGACAGCCGCTCACGGAGCTGAACGAGCAGGCGAACCAGGCGGTGCACGAGCTGCGGACGTTCAAGCTGGATCTTCTCGACCGGGTGCTGCAGCGCAAGGTGGTGATCGGATTATCGCCGACGTTTATCAACCATATGTTGAACGAGCTGGAGGAATATGAGCGAATTCTCGCCGAGCTGCTGAAGGGAAATCCGGTTCCCCGCTATCACCCGCTGCATCACGATCTGCTGTGGCTGCCTGATGCGGCCTTTCACTCGGCGGCGATCGCTTCGGATCTGGACGGAGTTGAGCGGAGGCTGATCCAGAGGAGCAAGGAATTCGAGCAGCATTTCAACGAATTTTATTTGAAGGCGCTTGAACTCGTAGGGTATTTGCGTACGCTGCGGACGACATATCCGGCCGTGAAAAAGTTCCACAGCGACGTGGACCTGGAAATGTCGGCGTTCATGAACTTTCTGCTGGAGGTTGAGGAGCTGGACATCAGCGCCGAGCTGTTGAGCCGGCTGAACCGGCTCGTGCCGGACCATATGTTCCGGGAAGAATGCTATTATTTGCAGAAGCTGTCCCAATTCGGCGAGGTGCCGCGGCCCGATTGCGACCCGGCAAAGCCGAGGGTGGAGTAACGCGCCCGGGATTGAAAATAAGCCTGCTTCAGTATGCCTCTTTGCCGTTCGGCTTCGTCCTGGGCGGCGGGAGGTTTTTTCCTGCTGGGAACTTACCGGCTTGATCCGGACGGCCGTGGATAATATCAAATAAATCCAGTTTATTTGCGCTGCAGTCCATTGAGTTCAACCGGGCGATGCGTGATAATGAGGGCACAAGATCACTACCAAACGAAAAGAGGTTGATGTATTCGTGCGTAAAATCAAGGTTGGCGTCATCGGAACCGGCATGATCAGTACCGTATATTTGAAAAATCTGACAGGCATGCTCGACAACATCGTCGAGGTCAAAGCCGTAGCGGATATGGTTCCGGAGCTCGCGCAGAAAAAAGCGGAAGAGTTCGGCGTTCCGAACGTGTACACGGTGGAGGAGCTGCTGGCCGATCCGGAAATTGAAATCGTTCTCAATTTGACGGCCCCCGCCGCGCATGCCCCGCTGAACCTGCGTGCCCTTCAGGCCGGGAAGCATGTGTACACGGAAAAGCCGTTTGCCCTTAACCGCGAGGATGCCGATGAGGTTCTGGCTCTGGCCGAATCGAAAAATCTGCTTGTCGGCTGCGCGCCGGACACCTTCCTCGGCGCCGGTATCCAGACTTGTATCAAGCTGATCAATGACGGATGGATCGGTACACCTTACGGTGCGAGCGCTACCATCATCATGGGGAACTCCGCGGGTGGCATGCATCCGAACTTCCGCAACTTCCTGAAGCTGGGCGGCGACCCGATCATGGATATGGGACCTTACTATCTGACGGCACTGATTGCGCTGCTCGGACCGGTGCAAAGAGTAACAGGATCCGCACGCCAGCTGCAGCAGGAGGTGGTAGTGGCCAACCCGAAATCCCCGGCATTCGGCCAGACAGTGCCCGTGGAGGCGCCGACGAACGTATCGGCGGTGCTCGACTTCCACAATGGCGCGGTGGCAACTCTGCAGGCGGCCAAGGAGGCGTTCGGCTATTCTCCGCGGCTGGAAGTGTACGGCACGGAAGGGATTCTGTACGTTCCGGATCCGAACTTCTTCGGTGGCGCCATATCCATCCAGCTCCCAAATGGGCAAACGAAGGAAATACCTCATTCCCATCCGTATGCCGAGGAAGGACGCGGCATGGGCGTGGCCGACATGGCATATGCGATCCAGTCGGGACGGCCGAACCGGGCAAGCGGCAGGCTGGCGCGCCATGTGCTGGACATCTCGCTCGGCATTTTCGAATCGTCCCAGCAGGAACGCCACATTCACCTGGAGTCCACGGTGGAACGTCCGGCTCCGCTGCCGCTCGGCTTGAAATACAACATGCTTGACCTGTAAACGCCGTACGCAGAATCTATTCCATTTCAAAACTAGAGAGGATGCATAGATCATGTCCAAATTTCCTGTCGCCGTACAACCTTATACGGTTCGTGAACAATTAAGCAAGGATTACATAGGCACGCTGGAGAAAATCGCCGCTATCGGCTATCAGGGCATTGAGCTCGGACGCCCGCCGGAAGGCATCACCGTGGCGGAACAGAAGGCGCTGCTCGATCGAATCGGACTCAAGGTCATCGGTACCCATGCCGGATTCGATACGTTTGACTTCAACCCGGACGACATCGCGGATTATCTTGAGGAAGTAGAAGGCGGTAAATTCGTGGCGCTGTCCCTGCGTTTTGCGTCCCGGGACGAGGTGCTGGCCAAGGCTGCCAAGCTGAACGAAGCGGGCGAGAAATTCCGCCGGCGCGGGGTTCAGCTGCTGTACCATAACCACGACTGGGAGTTCGCCAAATTCGACGGCGAATACGCGCTGGACATTTTGCTCCGCGAAACCGATCCTTCCTTGGTCCAGATGGAGCTGGATACGTATTGGGTTAAGCGGGGCGGCGAAGATCCGGTGTCGTACCTCGGCAAGCTTCAGAACCGGTGCCCGCTGCTCCATATCAAAGATGTGGAAGCCGGTGAGGAGCAGTTTTTCGCCGAAATCGGGGAAGGCATTCTCGATTTTAAAGCTATCGCCCAAACGGCACGGGAGGTAGGAACCGGTTGGCTCGTCGTCGAACAAGATCAGAGCCGGCGTGATCCGCTGGAGAGCCTGGCGATCAGCTACCGCAACCTGCAGGGGCTCGGACTAATCTAATATCGATTGTCATGTTAGTATTGACATCCAAAGGACCTGAAAAGGAACCGAAGCAAAGACTCCACTTCGTGGGGGATGAGGAAGGGAACTGCCATGAATACAACGGAAAGCCAATCCAGCCGGGCGGCCTCGCATCTTGTGAACCTCCCGAGGATCCATATCGTCGGGGACATCGTCAAGAAGCCCGGCACCTCCCTTGGTCCGCGGCGGATTCACGATTACGAACTGCTGTATTTTCCGGACGGGACGCGCAGCGTCTACAGGGTGGAAGGGCAGGCGTTCGTCTTGCAGGAACCAAGCTTTATCGTGACCAGGCCGGGTGAATACCACGCCTATGAATACGACCCGCAGCAGCCGGCGCGCCATCTGTTTATTCATTTCGGGTTTTCGGAAGATGCCGGGACGGAGGCTGCGCTTCCGCTTCTTTCGCCAGGCGGCCCGAGCTGTATTCCGCTGGACGAAGAACTTCCGGTCGGCATGATGAAGCAAATCATGCATATTGCCCATGCCCACACGGACCGGATGCAGAGCCGCGGGAGCTCGCTCCTGTGGTCGCTGCTGACGGAAATCAGCGGTCACCTGTACGATGAGCCGCTGACGACGCCGGCAAACCGGATTCCTCCACAAATCGTCAAGGCGCTCGACTATATCGACAAGCATTTGGGGGAGACCATTTCGGTGGAAATGCTGGCGAGGCGGATCGGCTGGTCGCATGAGCATTTCTCCAGGTCTTTTGTGCAGTATATGGGCCGCACGCCGCGCGATGCGATTATCCAAAGGCGGATCGAGCGCGCCTGCCAGCTTCTGTTGTACGAGGAACACAGCATCAAGGAGATCGCCTTTGCAGTCGGGTTTTCGGATGAAAATTATTTCAGCAGGGTGTTCAAGGCCGTGAAGGGTCTGACCGCCAGTCAGTACCGCAAAAAATATTACAATCCGATGTACCGGGATTTGGTTCCGGTCAAGGAGTCGGAATCGCTGTATCCGGTCAACCGGATTCTGTATAACATCGGGGCCGGCGAAGGCTAGACATTTGCCAGGCCCAAAAGGAGAATGATGCGAATGAAGGAGAAGGTGAGGACAGCGGTGATCGGATACGGGTTCGCCGCAAGGACGTTTCACTGCCCGGTCATCACGGCCGTAACGGAGCTGGAGCTGGCGATGATCGTCCAGCGAAGCGGCGATTCGTGCCTACAGGCTTACCCGTCCGTCCGAGCGGTACAGGACGTCCGGGAAGCCTATCAAGATCCGGACATCGACTTGATCGTCATTACGACGCCGAGCACGGCGCATTATTCGTTTGTCAAGGACGCCCTGTTGGCCGGCAAGCATGTCGTCGTGGAGAAGCCGTTTACGGCGACGACGGAGGAAGCGGACGAACTGATCGCGCTGGCCCAGGATAAGGGGCTCGTGCTCAGCGTGTTCCATAACCGCCGGTGGGACGGCGATTTTCTGACGCTGCAGGAGGTTGTCCGCCGCGGCCTGGTCGGCCGGATCACCGAAGCGGAGCTCCGCTGGGACCGCTTCAGCCCGAATGCCGATCCCAGCCGCTGGCGTGATGCAGGAGCCGAAGGGTCGGGGACGTTCTACGACCTGGGCGTTCACCTGATCGACCAGGCGCTGACGCTGTTCGGGCTTCCGGACAGCGTGCAGGCGGAGGTGCGGACGCAGCGGGAGAGAACGCTGGCCCCGGATTATTTTGACGTATCGATGGGGTATCCGGAAGGGCTGAAGGTGTCGATTAAATCGACCCTGCTGGCCCGAGATCCGGCTCCAAGATACCGGCTGTACGGGACGGCTGGCTCCTTCGTAAAATACGGGGAAGATCCCCAGGAGAACCTGCTCAGGGCCGGCAGGCTGCCCGGGTCGCCTGGATGGGGCGAAGAACCACCGGAGATGTGGGGAAGCCTCGTGGCCAGCCAAGACGGGCTGCAATTTACAGGGCAGCTGAAGACGATTCCCGGATGTTACGATGCCTATTACCGCAACGTCGCGGAAGCCATCAACGGTGTTTCGGAGCTTGGGGTGAAGCCGGAGCAGGCCCGGATGGCGATCCGTGTCATCGAGCTGGGCATGCAGAGCCATGCCGAGCAGAGAAGGGTACCTTTTACCCCTTAACTACTTATGGAAAGAAGGAGATCAAGCTTGTTTCCTTTCAAATTGTCATTGAATACATCAACACTTTTGCCTTACGGACTCGACGTCAAAGAGCAGGTCAGCGTAGCGGCGGAAGCAGGTTATGAGGGTATCGAGCTGTGGGTGCGGGATATTGAAGCTTACCTTGCGAAGGGCGGCAATCTGCAGGAGCTCAGACGGTATATCGAAGATCATGGGCTGAAAGTGGCGAATGCCATCGCTTTCTGGGCTTGGGCCGACCGTGACCCTGAAGCAAGAAAGCGCGGCTTCGATCAAGCGGAGAAGGAAATGGAAATGCTGGCGGAGCTGGGCTGTCTCGCGGCGGCGGCACCGCCCTTCGGACAGGTTGCGGACGTAACGCTGGACGATTTTGCCGCCTCCTTTGCCAAGCTGGCTGAATTGGCACGTAGAATCGGCATTGAGCCCTATCTTGAATTTTGGGGAAAAGCGGCCCGACTGAACGGTCTGAAGGATGCGATATACGTAGCTCAAGCCAGCGGGGTGGCGGAGGCCAAAATTTTGATCGACCCGTTCCACATGTACACCGGCGGCAGCGAGCTTCAGGACCTTGATGGCTTGTCCGGGAGCCGGATCGGCATCGTTCATGTGAACGATTATCCGGCGGCTCCGGCCCGCTCCGAGATCCAGGACGCCCAACGGGTATTCCCGGGAGACGGCATCGCCCCGTCCGGAGCGCTCGCCAGAACGCTGGCGGATGCGGGGTACGAGGGCTACCTGTCGCTGGAACTGTTTATGGACAGCTACGGCGGGGCGACCGCCCTGGAGACCGCGAAGCTTGGCATCGCGAAGATCCGGGAGGCTTACGGGCTGTAATGTCTAGATCCATCGCGGGAGACAACCCCGTAAGCAAGCTGTCGCTGCTTGCGATCACCTGGCCGATTTTTGTGGAATCGGCCCTTCAAATGTTTCTCAGGACATCGGACACGTTCATGCTGAGCAAGGTGTCCGACGGCGCGGTTGCGGCGGTCGGCGTCGCGAACCAGATCATCATGTTCGCGGTGCTGATGTTCAATTTCGTAGCGCTCGGCTCTGCGGTGGTCATCTCGCAGTATTTGGGTGCCCGCAGGCAGCATGAGATCGGCCGGCTGGCCGGGTCCTCGCTGGCGCTGAACTTCCTGTTCGGCCTGCTCGTGAGCATCATCGTTATGATGCTCAGCGGGCCGCTGCTGCGGATATTCGACCTTGACCCTTCCCTGTTCGGGCAGGCGAAGAAGTATTTGCTTATCGCCGGGGGCGCCCTGGTCATTCAGGCGCTGCTGACCGCCGTCACGGCCATGATCCAGTCTCATGGATTAACCCGGCAGACGATGGTCGTCACGATCGGCATGAACGTGCTGAACATATTCGGCAACTACCTGTTTATTTACGGTCCCGGGGGCTTTCCGAAGCTGGGCGTCGTCGGGGTGGCGATCTCGACCGCCTTTGCCCAGTGTGTCGGGCTGGCCGTCAACCTGGTGCTGCTCCGTAAGGCGGCGGGGGTCTACATCCGCTGGAACGACCTGTTCGTATGGAGCCGTGAGCATATCGAAAAGGTGCTCCGCGTCGGCGTGCCATCCTCGGCCGTTTCCTTGTCCTACTCCGCCAACCAGTTTGTGACCACAGCCTTTATTTCATCGCTTGGGGCGAGCGTGCTGGCAACGAAAATTTACACGCAGAACATCATGTTCTTCGTCATGATCCTGGCCGTCTCACTGGGCCGGGGCGGGCAGATTATCGTCGGGCAGCTGGTCGGCGCGGGCCAGAGGGAAGAGGCCTACAAGCAAGTGATCCGGAATCTGATCCGGAGCGAGCTGATCACCCTGGCGGCCGTCGCCGTGCTGACGCTGTTCCGGCAGCCGCTGATGAAGCTGTTCACGACCGACCCGGACATTATCGCGATGGGAGCGGCTTTGCTGCTGCTAAGCTTCCTGCTGGAGCCGGGACGCAATTTCAACGTCATCCTGGAACGGTCGCTGCAGGCCGCCGGGGATGCCCGGTCCGCGATGATCGTATCCATCACGGTGACCTGGCTCTTCAGCGTGCCGCTGACCTATCTGCTCGGCATCCATTGGGGATACGGACTGTACGGCATCTGGGCGGCCTTTATCGCCGACGAATGGCTGCGGGGCATCCTGCTCTGGGTTCGCTGGCGGAGCAAGGCCTGGCAGCGAAAGGCTCTGGTGCAGCTTCGCAGCGAAGAGCAAGCGCTGTAGCACTTCTAACCGGCTGCACAGGCAGCACAAAGAACCGCCACTCGGGTATTAACCGGGGTGGCGGTTCTTTGTGCTGACGCCGAACAGGGATAAATATGCCGAGGAGCGGCGGATCAAGGCGTGGGTATCCGTGGGGAAGTTCGGGCCGAGCAGCGGGAGACGGTTAACGGGTGCTTTCGCCCGGACTTCCGTTTCGGCGGCAGCCGTCTGGTTGAAAATCGCAAGCGACGTTCCTCCCCCGACGCGCAGCGATGCTGCGGCTCCTTCGGCAAAAGCCGTACGGTTCAGTTCAAGAAGGCCGGCATCAATAGCCTTTCCTTTGTCATCGGAGGTTGTGCGCGCGGAATGCTGCTCCAGGCGCGACCTGACATCCAGCAGTGCCATCAGCGCCAGTGAGTATTGGCTGTGGTCCGGCTGCTTCAGAATGTTCATGGTCGTCGCGGTGATGGCCTCTTCCAGCGTTAGGCCGCAAATATAGCGCAGGCAGCAGCCCCACCGTACCAGGTCGAAGGTTTGCTTTCCTATGCACATCAGGCCCTCGGCAAGCCCTTCCTCTCCCAGGTAAGACAGCTTCAAAATGCCGATACGGCAGTTTTCCAGCCAGCCCAGGCTGTCGTGCCGGTACCTTGGAAGATCGATTTCAAACAATTCGATGGTGGAAATCAAAGCCCGGTTCATCGTGACATCCTCCTTGACTGTGTTCATGGATGCTCCCTGCCGCTTTTTCTCGGATGGTTACGGCAAAATGGGGTTCCATACGTGTGTCCGATTGATAAACTATCCGCATCATACGTCCAAGGGATATCTCTTGGCAAGGAGACGCGGCGTTTTTTTTGGATTAAAACCAGCATCTTTCCAGCGCTATGTCCAAAACCCCGGCAAAAAGCTGCTTTTTTTCAGAATAGCGGCTTCGGCCATATTCAGGCATTATTTTCCTTTCCAAACGGGCGGGCCCAGGCATTTTGATGGTTTCCACCTCCAGTTAGCCAGCAAAGCTAAGGAAAGCTAAGGAAAGCGGTAGGAGAGGCCGTAAAACAATGATACTTATGGTTTAGGACCCGTTTTCCCATGAGTTCCACAGATAAAGCTGGGAATCGTATCGTTTCCCTGCTTTACAGTTCGCCGTCCCAGGCGTATATTCATTTCATCATCCAAACCAATCAGATTAGCGACTTGATAAACGCTGAATTTTCTGATGAAAAGCGGGGGAACCAATCGCAGTCCTCGTCCCAAGGATCTTTTCGCTGGGGCTTGCGGCTTGCAGGGGTGAATCGGAGGCAGGCAACGCCTGATTCCGTAGGGCTACTCTCACGGCCCGAATCCGTCAGCTAACCTCGTAAGCGTAGTTGAGAGCGGAGGAAACTGTGATTTGACGCAAAAACACAGGGTATCTGCTCTGTGTTTTTCTGTGCGCTCATTTTGAAGGATGAAGAATGTACATTGAATATGTCTATTCGCTGAATTTCCGCCGAAAGGGCGGAAAGCGGGGGAACCGGTCGTGACTGCAGCATCCGCTGCGGCCATATGGGGTGAATCTCAAATGTTTGAGTAGGGCTACTCTTGGGCCCGAATCCGTCAGCTAACCACGCAAGCGTTTAAGAGAGGCAGCTGTTATTCATGCAGATGGCAAGGCTTATTCGGCCTTGGATTTGGAAGCATGGAAGAGTGTCCTCTTTCCGGTGCTTCTTTTTTTTGTTGTTTAACAAGGAGAAGCATCCATTCCCTGGCGGGCGGCGCCCCGCCATTTTGCACAAATAGAGAAAACAGGTTATTTGGGAGAGAGGAGAACGGATGAAGTGCCCCAGATACAAGTAAACGGAACCACACTATATTATGAAATCCACGGCAGCGGTACGCCCATCGTGTTTATTCACGGGCATTTGTCGTCCCATCATATGTTTGAGCCTCAGGTCGAATATTTCAGCAAGCGGGCGAAAGTGATCGTGCTCGATCTCCGGGGATACGGCAATTCGGGGAAGCTTGACGTGGAGGTCGGGCACATTATGGAAACCCAATGCAGCGATTTGTGCGAGCTGCTGGATAAGCTGCATATTTCGCAGGCGACGCTTGTCGGCTGTTCCAGCGGAAG
Organism: Paenibacillus sp. XY044; assembly: GCF_002257645.1. Lineage (GTDB taxonomy): Bacteria > Bacillota > Bacilli > Paenibacillales > Paenibacillaceae > Paenibacillus_AQ. Next base: position 892,708 of record NZ_NQMO01000002.1, read on the forward strand.
CGTGCTTGCCCAGACGTTTGCCGCCCTTCACCCTGAACGGGTCAGCGCGTTGGTGCTCGTAGACAGCTATTTTGCCGGGTGCTTCGGGAAAAAGAACCATTTGCTGAATATTTGCGAGGCGTGCAGTTGGCTGTCTTATTATTTGCCTGCGGAGTTTTTCCTCCGGTCGCTGCGGGTGACGTATAACCGGTGGAGACCGGTCTACAGCATCCTGCGCAAGGAGCTGTACCACAAGCGGCCGACAGAATCGATCAAGCAGCGCATGGAGCTGCTGCGCATGGAGATGCCGACTAATATGGCGCGGCTGCCGATGCCTGTGCTGTGCGTCGCGGGCAGCCAGAGCGAGTGGTTCGTCAAGCAAATGCAGCGGGCGGCCACCCTGTTCCGGCATGTGCAGCTGGCAACGATCGAGGATGCGATGTATCCGACCCATTTATGCCAGCCCCATGCATTCAACCGGATGCTGCTGGACTTTTTGATGGACCAGCATATATACCGGACCCGGGAAGCCTATGGAGGATAGGATCCCGTGCCCATGGGATTTTGACCCCCTAGAAAATACGTTATGGGAATCTGGGCTGCGGTGTGCAGCCTTTTTTTAGATGCTTGTGTCATTGACAGGCGGGATATAATGGAAAGATACATCAGATTCATGACATACTGCTTCGCACAAAACGATGGCAGGAGAAGGAGGAAACGTGGTGGCAACCATCGAAGATTTGATGAAGCTGGACATCCGCATCGGAACGGTGGTCAAGGCGGAGCCTTTTCCGGAGGCCCGCAAGCCGGCGATCAAGCTGAGCATTGACTTCGGAGAGCTTGGGGTAAAGCGTTCCTCGGCCCAGATTACGAGAAGGTATACCCCGGAGCAGCTGGTCGGCCGCCAGGTGGCCGCCGTCGTTAATTTCCCCGTGCGGCGGATTGCCGGATTTGAATCCGAGGTGCTGGTTCTCGGCGGAGTTCCGGAAGAGGGCGACGTGGTGCTGCTGGCGCCCGATGTGCCTGTCGGCAACGGCACGCCCATAGCGTGATCATTTTACAATACGAAAGGATGGTTACCGATGCTTTTGCGCCCAACGAAGGAAGACTACAACGAAGGTTTCGAGAAGTATGTCCGTCTGGTACCTGAGGGGAAACTCGAGGAGATTCTAAATGGTTCTTTGAACCGTACGACTGCGTTTTATGCCGCACTGACGGAAGAAAAGGGGAATTACCGCTATGCGCCGGGCAAATGGAGCCTGAAAGAGGTGCTCGGCCATATTACGGATAATGAGCGCATCATGAGTTACAGGCTGCTCCGCATCGCCAGGGGGGATACCACGCCTTTAAGCGGCTATGACGAGGAATTACTTATGGAAGGCGCCGCCTTCGACCGTTTCTCCATCACCGAGCTTCTCGGGGATTTCGCGACCGTTCGCCGCTCCACGCTGACGCTGCTGCGGAGCATTCCGGACGAGGCATGGACCCGCAGAGGTATCGTGAACGGTTATGAATCCACCGCCGCCGCTTGGGCATATATCCTGACCGGGCATGAAATCCACCATTATAACGTGATCCAGGAAAGATACATTTAACGAACTTCCCAGCACTCTTCGAAACTTTACCAATTGCAGCCATGCTGCGCGCCTCCTGCCCGCGCTATGATTTGAGGCTTTCCTCGGCTAGATGAATAAAAGCTTGCGCGGCATGGCCCAAATATTTATCCGCCCGGTAAATGATGCTCATTTCCCTGTAAGGCGGATCATCATGGATGGGCAGGAACCGCAGCTTCGGATCGCCGATGGCTTGGGTGAGCGTAGGCGTCTGAACGGTGACCCCCATGTTTTCCCTGACAAACCGGAAGAGCGAAGGGTTGGACGTCGTTTCCACGACGATATCCAGGTTGAAACCGTGCTTCCGGCAGTATTGCTCGACAAGCTCTCTTCCCCAGAACCCCTTCGGATACATGATGACAGGCAGGCCATTCAATTCGGTCAGGGATACCGAATCCCGGCCGGCCAGCTCGTGATCAGCAGATACCACCACGCCGTACTCCTCCCGGGGAAGGCTTCGGACTACCAGCCGGTTATCGTAAAGCGGCTTGAGCGAGATGCCGATATCGATCTCCGTACTGAGCACCAGCTGTGCTACATCGACGGCCGAGACGATCTTGAGCCGGATATTCGGATAGCGGTTGCGGAAATCGATGAACATCGGTGTCAGGCGGAAATCAAGCTCGGAAGGCAGCGTCCCGACGCCGAGCGTTCCGCCTTGATGGTGGCGAAGCTCGCCGATCTCCAGCATGGCGTTCTGCAAATTCTGAAATATTCCCCGTGCCTGCTTGAGCAGGACCGAGCCCGCGTCGGTCACCGCGATCCGTTTGCCGATCCGGTCAAACAGGGGCATGCCGACCTCTTCCTCCAGCGCCTTAATCTGCAGGCTTAAATTCGGCTGGGAGATGCCGAGCTTATCTGCGGCCTTCGTAAAATGCAGCTCCTCGCAAACGGCCACAAAATACTCCAGTTGTCTCAGTTCCACCTGATTTCCTCCATTTCATGAACGATATATCGAATGCCGTGTGACATGGGTTTATCATTTGTATAACAAATCATTATCATAATTTCAATATAATTGATAAATAATCCCTCTCCAATTAAGATGTGTTCAAATCGATCTGAGGGAGAGAGAATGATGAGAAAACCTTCCATGTTCATGATGGCTGTCGCCTTCATTTTGGCTTCTTTAAATTTGCGCCCCGCGCTGAATTCCATTTCGCCAATGCTGCAAGCCATCCAGCGGGATTTGGGCATGAGCGCATTGACGGCAAGCCTGCTTACATCCATTCCGGTGCTGTGCATGGGGATTTTTCCGGCCTTTGCGGTCAAGCTGGGCCAACGCGCCGGGCTGGAGCGCGTGATCGGCTGGTCGATTGCAGTCATCGGCATCGGTACGGTGCTGAGATGGTTTACCGGGTCGTCAGCGTATCTGCTTCTGACCGCCGTCTTGGCCGGACTCGGAATTGCTGCGGCAGGACCGCTGCTGTCCGGTTTCATTAAGCAGCACTTTCCCACAAAGGTGCCTGTAATGATTTCGCTCTATACGGTGTCTATGGCGGTCGGAGCTTCGCTTGCATCGGGATTATCCCTACCGCTGTCGGTCCGGACCCGCTCGTGGCACGAATCGCTGGCGGTATGGGCCGTCCTGGCAGCCGTTGCCCTGCCGGTATGGTGGTGGTCGGTACTCCGTCATACCCGGCGGCCCGTCGGAGAAGCGCGGTCGCAACGGACGATCGGGCTTCCCTGGAGCAGCAAGAAAGCTTGGGTTCTCACGCTGTCCTTCGGCCTGCTGGCCGTTCTGTTCTTCTCGGTCACGGCATGGCTGCCGCCGGTCGTGGAGCATATGGGATACGGCAAAGCTTATGCCGCGAACATGCTCGTCCTGTTTTCCCTGACGCAGATCCCCGTCGGCCTCCTGTTTCCGCATCTGCTCCGGCGTTTGCCTTCCCGCCGTTTCTGGCTGGCGCTGGGATCGCTATCGCTGGCTGCCGGTTTCCTGATGCTCTGGATGTCTGTGACGCCATGGCTTGCGGCGATTCTGATCGGCATCGGCCCCGGCGTGCTGTTCCCGGTCAATCTGATGATGCCGATCGAAGCGGTAAGCGATGCGCAGCAGGCAACAGCCTGGTCCGCCATGACCCAATCGGTCGGGTACGTGATCGGCGCGCTGGGGCCGATGCTTCTGGGCGTAATCCACGATGCTGCTGGCAGCTATACGCTGCTCATCCCGGTGCTGCTCGCCGTCACGCTGGTCATGGCGGGGGTTCAGCAGCTGGCTGCGAAGCCCAAAACGGCGGAGGCACTAAACAAGCCGCTGGGAAAGGAAAAGGAAAAGGAAAAGGAAAAGGAAACGGCCCTTCCCTTAGCAGAGTAAGAAAAGGGCCGCCTTAGGACGCCAGCAGCTGCATCAGCCTGCCGGCTGGCCGTTTAGATCCGGCCGGAGATGCTCAGCAGAGGACTTCGACCGTAAACCCGCCCGGCGCCTCGACGTAGAACGTATACCCGTGTGCATGCTGCGGAGGTTTGACGTCGTAGCCGTCATCCAGGAGTCTTTGGTTGATGCGGTCGACCTGCTCCTCGGTTTGCTGGGGGAAGCCGACGTGGAACGTTTTAGGGTACTGCACCTCGCGGCCCTTCATCAGCGTCAGGACAAACCCGTCATCGTCAAAGAGCACCGCGAAGTTGTCGCCGCGGGTCGCCCGGCATTCCAAACCGAAATACGTTTCCAGAAAGGCCTGTGATGCCGCCACATCGGTCACCGTTAAATTTAAATGATTGATTTTCATCATTGCCGCCGTCCTTTCAAAATGGGATGACTTCTCGGCTTACCCCTTTATTATATGACCTTTATGCAAGTGATAAGGTTTCGGTATAATGGGGGGTAAATAGGGTGACGTTTACGATAAAACCCCGTCACCTGGCAGGAGGCATCGCTATGGAAATTCAGCTTGAAAAGGTGACAAGGGAAAATTGGGAGGAGGCCATTTCCTTGCGGGTTGCAGAAGAACAGGCCGGCTTCACCCCGCCGGTCGCCGTGTCCCTGGCAAAAATATACGTAAAACCCGATGGGGACAACGTCGACTATATCCCCTTCGCTATATATGACGGGCCGCGAATGGTTGGATTTATGATGCACGCATGTGAAGAAAACACGGTGGATAGTTACTGGATCAACGGTTTTTTGATTGATGAACGCTACCAGGGCCGAGGATTCGGCCGGGCCGCCTTGATGGAGATGATCCGCTGGATCGTAAACCGGCGGGATCGCTGCCGGGAAATCCGCTTGACCGTCCATGGGGACAACAGTGTCGCCAAGCGTCTGTATGAGTCGGCAGGTTTTAAGCCAACCGGTACGGTATACGGGGAAGAGGAGGTATGGAGGCTGCCTGTTCGGTAATGGTTGGTGCTCCTGCCCGAGAAGTTAAACAGCTGCACAGGGATTGCGGAACCTGTTTTCGCCAGTTCTCTTGCGGCAGACGGCGGTCTGTAATATAATGGGGAAAATTTCGTACTTGATGGAGGTTTGAACGATGATGATGATGACCGTTTTCTTGACCATTCATTCAGTGAACTAAACTGAATAGCATGCCGGAAGCATGAGGTATCTACGCCAGAAAAGGGCTAGGTATATTTGACATGCAGCTTCCAGGGATGCAGTGAATGGCCATGAAACGGAATTCCTAAATCACGTTCTTATGCAGGCAGCCTTAGGGCAGTCTGTACCTTTGCATAGAAGACGCGAATGGACTTTGGTTCATTCGCGTCTTTTTTTGTTTCCGGGGCTCATGTGCACAGCACCTGAACCGACGCCGGAGCAAAAGCCGCGCTTTGCGGGCTTCATTCTATGCTTACCATCAATGACGAGGTGATCGATATATGCCACGCTACTTTTTTACCGTACTGCCCGGATTGGAAGAGATTCTCGCCGATGAGATGCAGGCTAAAATTTCCGGTGTACGCATTCGGAACAAGGTCAGGGGAAAGGTTTATTTTGACTCGGACTTGCCTGAGGAGCACTTCCAGGTGCTGCGGACCGCCGACAATCTGTATCGTTTCATCCACCGGTTCCCGGTGGGTCCCCATAAATTGCATCTGCACGATATCGAAAACGAAATCTCCCGTTTGGATTTATCCATGATTCTCTCAGCCTCCTCGGGAACGATCAGCTTCAAGGTCAATGCCAGCCGGACGGGAAACCATACCTACAGCAGGTTCGATGCGGCAGAGGCCGCGGAATTGGGAATCGTCCGGCGCAATCGTCTATACAGACAAGATCATAGCGGCGGGCATCAGCTCGAGTTTCGGTTAGATCTGGTACAGGAAGAGGCTGTCTTTGCCGTCAGGTTGACGGATTCCGCGTTCAGGTACCGGGGGAAGACGCGGGAATTTACCCCGGCCGCCCTGCGGCCGACCGTGGCGCATGCGCTCGTGTGGGCATCCCGTCCAGAGACGGACGACATCTTCGTTGATCCGTGCTGCGGATCAGGGACCGTGCTGTCCGAGCGCTGTGCGTATTCTCACGCCCGCATTCACGGCGGAGACCTCTCCGAGGAAGCCGTCAAAGCTGCCCGGGCGAACGTAGGCCACCCTTCCTGCGTGCATATTAAGCCATGGGATGCGCAGCGTCTGCCGCTGGATTCGGGATACGCTGGGAAAATAGTGACCAATCTTCCTTTTGGTAGGCAGATTTCGTCCATAGCATGTATTCCCGGATTGTATGAGGGAGTACTCAGAGAAATGAAGCGGGTGCTGAAACCGGGAGGGCTGGTGGTATGCTTAACCGATGCCGGGGCTCCTCTCCAAGCGGCTGCCGAGAAGGCCCAGCTCCGTTTGACCACTCTAGCCGCGCTCCGGTTGAAGGGGCTGCACCCGTCGATCTTTTTGCTGGAAAAAGATTAGTCCGTCCCTGGCGTGCAGTCGAAACGGGCTTGTGGCGAAGCCTGCTGGAATGCAGCAGTCCAAGAAAATGCCGCATTAAACCGGGCTGCTGCGGATCAGCTCGACTAGGTTCGCGGCAGCCGGAGACAGGGGTTCATCTTTGCGAGTGCAGATGGCGATGACGTTCGTCAAACTGACGTCATCCACATAGACCCGGCACAGTTCACCCCGAGCCACATATTCGCGTACGACCAATGAGGAGACAAAGTTGGCGCCATATCCGGCAATGACGGCGGTGATGGCCTCATGCAGGCCGTTAAACTGCAGCGCTACCTTGGGGGCGGGGGTGTTGTAAGTACGGCATAGTGCGAACAGCCGCTCTCGCGTGGAACTGCCTTCCTCGCGCATGACAAACGGCTCGCTCATCATCTCGGCGAGCGACAGGTGCCGGTTCGCAAATTTGTGATTCGGGGCGACGACGAACCAAAGTTCATCCTGGAACAGCTCCTCGGTCTGAATCGTGTCCGGATATTCTTCCGGCAGCCCGCCGTAGATCGCCAGATCGGCTTCGACGCTCAGAAGCTGCCGGAGCGCCCCGCTGGAGTTAGTGGTGGTAATGCTCATCTCGACCTGCTCGTACTGCTGTTTGAACCTTGCCAACCAGGTCGGGAGGAGAAAGTGCGCAGGCAGGTAGGTCGCCGCCAGACGGATATGTCCGGCCGTTCCCTGCCCGTAATCGCGGGCCAACTGCTCGATCTGCTGCTCGACGGCGAACAGCCTCTTGGCGAGCGCCGCGATTTTTTCCCCCGTATCGGTCAGCCGAATGCCCCTTCCATGCGGCGCAAGCAGCGTCAGGGACAGCTCTTTCTCGAATTTTTTGATCTGGGCGGTAATTGCGGGCTGGCTGATATTCAGCAGCTCGGAAGCCCGGGTCACGCTCCCGGTGGAAGCAATCACATGGAATAAGCGCAGGGCGTGCAGGTTCAAGGTCATCAGCTCCTAGTCAATTCATATCTTAAATGTATGAAAACCGGTGAAAGATATATTATTCATATCATTATAGACGATCTACAATAGAACCAGAAGCGCTTCTATTCTAAAGATTGCATCAAATGATGAGGAGTGATGGGGAATGAATCCTGTATGGGAACAAGTAGATGAGTATATTGTCGATCAGCTTTGCCCGAATGACCGCATTTTGGATGAAGTGATCGTTGCCAACCGGAAGGCGGATCTGCCGGAAATCGATGTGACGGCGAATCAGGGGAAATTTTTGCAGCTGCTTGTGCAGATCAAAGGGGCGAAACGAATTCTGGAAATCGGGACGCTGGGCGCCTACAGCACGATTTGGATGGCTGGAGGCTTGGCCCATGGCGGAAAGATCATCACGCTGGAGCTGAGTCCGCATCATGCCGAAGTCGCCAAGGCAAACATTGCCCGGGCAGGGCTGGAGCAAACGATTGAAGTGCGAACCGGGGACGCGCTTGAGCAGCTGGCCCAAATGGAGAAAGAGGAGGCGGAACCGTTCGACCTCATTTTTATCGATGCGGATAAGCCGAATAATCCGAACTATCTCCGCTGGGCGCTGCATTTTTCCCGGCCCGGAACGGTCATTGTCGGAGATAACGTCATTCGCAGCGGCGAAATCGTGGACCGGCACAGCACCGACCCGCGGGTACAGGGGGTCAGGTCGTTTTACGATATGCTCAGCGGGCATCCGAATATTTCGGCCACGGCGCTGCAGACGGTAGGGAGCAAGGGGTACGACGGGTTTATGATCGGCATCGTGAAATAGGTTGTTACTTATTCCACAGAATCGGGTTTTTGTATGGCCCGTGGAAGGAGATTTCGAGCAGTTTGGACGCCATGGTGACAGCGGAATATTTATAATTGCTGCGGACCCACCAGACGATGCTTTCCAAATACGCGCCTGTTGTATAGGAAATGACGAAGGACTTCTCCATTCGGAGCCCTTCTTCGGGCGGTTGGGATACGCGAATACCGTCTTCAACGTAATGCCTAATAATGTTTTTCACTTCCTGAATGAATAAGTCGTCCGGTTTATACACGAGCATGACTTCATAGGCAAGCTGGTTTTGAATGATATGCTCAAACAGGGCAACCATGTTCTCCGGCAGGTCCTCGGAACGCAGCTCTTCAATCCTTTTGGGATGGGTAATGGTCAAGGACTGCCTTAGATCGTTTAAAATCGCATTGTGCAGGTCGACACGCAAATCCAGGATATCTTTATACAATTTATAAAATGTAGGCCGAGTCACATGGGCTTCCTGACATATGCGCTGAATGGTGATGCTTTTTTCATTTTCTTTCAGCACTAACGACAAATAAGCCCGTTGTATTTTTTTCATCGAATGCACTTGTCTTGGATCTTTTCTTTCCACCCATATCACACCTATCTTTTGGTAACTCTATAGTAGCATAAAAAAGTCGATCAACGTATTATTCAAGGCAGCCGGACCGCATTTAACGGATGTTTATCTTGCGATATAAGGATGCCGAGTGACCAAATCAAACAGGGACTGTCTCAAAGGTTCGCACCATTTGAGAAGCAGTCCCTGTTTTTTTGCATGCATGGAAAAAATTCGCTCTCAGCTTATAGCGCCGTCCAGCCGCCATCGATCACGAGTTCCGCACCCGTCATAAATCTGGATTCGTCACTGGCCAGGAATACGACGCCATAAGCAACGTCTTCCGGCTCGCCCATGTAAGGAAGCTGGGTGTGCGCCTCATAATAAGGCATCGCGGATGCCATCGATGGAGCGGTCATCGGCGTGACAATGATGCCGGGATGTACGGAATTGACGCGGATGTGATCCTTTCCGTACTCGACGGCGGCTGATTTGGACAGCGCGCGCAGCGCCCCTTTTGCAGCCGTGTAAGGGCTTGATCCCGCCATGCCCACAATGCCGCCGATGGATGAAATATTAATGACCGAACCGCCACCGGCTTTTTTCATTTCGGGGATGCAGTATTTCATGCCAAGGACACAGCCGTTCAGATTGATATCCATGACCTTGTTCCATTCGTCCATGTCCATATCGGCCATGGTTTTGGGGCTTGCGACGCCGGCATTATTCACCAAAACATCCACTTTGCCGTATAGCTCAACCGTTCTCCCAACGATTGCCTTCCATTCCTCCTCCGAGGTTACGTTCTGCTTCAGCGCTACTGCTTCGCCGCCGTTTGCTTTAATTTCGGCGACGAGTTCATTCAGCTTCTCCTCGTTTAAGTCGGTTGCAACGACCTTTGCGCCTTCTTTGGCAAACAACTTCGCTTCGGCAGCACCCATTCCGTTTGCTGCTCCGGTGATGATCGCCACTTTGCCTTGTAATCTCATGCTGGATTGCCTCCCCCATATAAAGTGTAAACGAATGCTCCTCTTCGGGAATTTCGTTTACATTGTGTAAAATAGTTCATATAATTAATATCATACTTTCATGACGAATGCAATCGAGCTAAAAGCGGGCTCATTCCAACGGACTAGGTCCAGAGGGTCGCAGAGGACCTTGATCGACGAACGGAAAACCGTTCATACGGCACAGGGATTTATGAGCTTAGGGGGATACCCACCCGGATGATTTGAACCCATAATTAGAGCAGATTGAAATATTATGGAATTCGAATCAGACAAGACGTGAGGGGTGCACAATATGTCCAGATTTCTACTTCGTTTTACAAGCATGATGTTGGTTCTGTTTATTGTGATGCCGGGGGTAAAGGCGGGGGTGGTCCGCGCCGAAAGCGACAGTCAGACGCATATCGAATGGTCGCGGGAATACGGCAGCTGGTCTGCCGGTGAAGGGATCCTTCCCACTTCAGACGGCGGATACCTGGCTTTGGGAAGCTTTACGGAGGTCGTGCCTGCCGGAGAGTGGGACGATTATGTCCAAAAAGCCTATATCATGAAGCTCAGTTCGGAGGGAGACGTGAATTGGGAGCAAAGGCTGGACTACGGCGGTTCAGGCACCAATGAAGCGCTGTCCGCCATTGAAACCCGGGACGGCGGCTATCTCGTGTTCGGAACGTCCACCAATTCGGCTGGTGAACCGTACAGCCAGATGTACTTGGCCAAACTGAGTGCGGATGGAGGTCTGCAGTGGGACCGGGCCCAGGACGATCCTTATATTTACAGCACGCCGAAGGCAGCTGTGGAACTGGAGGACGGAAGCTTCGTAATCGGCGGCAAAGGCATCTCCAAGATGGGATACGAGTCCGCGTACGCGCTTAAGGTCGATGGGCAGGGACAGGAGCTCTGGTACAACAAATACCGTTACGCGGAGAGCCAGTATTTTGACGATTTGATTCCGGCGGTAGACGGCGGACTGATCGCGGTGGGGGCGGTGAATACCCCGGAATACGAGGCTGGGGATCCGGACGCGCTGCTGATCGTCAAATTGAATGAGGCAGGGGAGGAAGTCTGGTCCAAGCAAATCAGCGATCCCCACACGGACCGGGGGGCTTTTGCGGTCATTCCTGCTGGAGACTACGGTTACCTGATCGGCAGCCAGCGGCTGGTGGACCAGCAGCGCATCACGATTCTGACGAAGACGGATCTGAACGGGGAGCCGCAGTGGGAGAAAACGTTCAAGACGGAGGGCTCGGACTATGAGGTGTTTAACAATCTGATCTCCATGGGCGACGGTTACGCCCTGCTAGGGGGGCACTACTCGGGAAGCCCCTCGAACCGGAAGATCCAGTACGATGTGCTGACCGTGGACCAAGACGGTAACCTTTTGAACCGCCACTTGTTCAAGGAGGCTGCTTTATCCCGCTACGGCATCGGTGCCGCCGGGCCGGATGGAGCCGTCATCGTTCCCGGCACGGTGATGCGGGAGGAAACAACGAAATTCCAGCTGATCAAACTCGCCGCTTTTCAGGAGCAAGGACCTGCCGATGACCGCAAGCCGGCAAGCATTGCGTTCTCCGGCAAGGAGCTGAAGCTGAAAGAAGGGGCAACGGCTCCTTCCGTGCTTGAGGCGGTATACGAGGATGGAACACGCAGCGATCTGTCATCGGCGGCCGAGTACAAGACAGAAGATGCGTCCATTGCCGAGGCGGACCCATCCGGACGCGTAACCGGAGTCTCGCCGGGAGAAACCTACCTGCTGGCGGAATACCAGGGCCAGAGCGCCAGAATCAAGGTTCAGGTGCTGCCGAAGGACAGCGACGAATTCGATAAGGTCAAAGGGCGGCTTCAGCTGGATTCGGAAGAGTATTCTTTGGCCGCGGGAACGAAGATCGATATCCGTCTGACACTGGTGGACTACTTGACCGGCAAGGAAAAGGATGTGACCAAGGAGGCCAAGTTCCGCAGCGAAAACCCGGATATCGCCGATATTGATGCGAAAGGGAATTTGGTCGGGAAGCGGGCAGGGAACACGACGATATATGCTTTTTATAAAGGCAGTCACGTCATGGCAGACGTGCAGGTGATGCGCTCGGCCGGTTCGGGCCATAAGGATAACGAATCTGGCCAAAGTAAGTAGCAGCTGCCAGAGGGAGCGGGGATTCCCCCATTCATTCTTCTCCGCGTATGAACCCGGGGGAGAAACACAAAAAGACGGATCAGCTGCTGCTGGTCCGCCTTTTTGCGTCTTTCGGCTTTTATGCTTTCGGCTTTTATGTCTTACGCTCCTTATCGATGCGTGGTACCTGAAGTATGCACTAGGACAATGCGCTCGTTATGCGTTCCGGGCAAATGCCTCAGCTGCGGTGCGCAGGTAGTACGACAGTCCGGTTTGCTGGGACTCCAGCATGTTCCGGTGGAAATCGTCCTGCAGGAAAAACTGCGCCTGCGCGGCAAAGGCGTCCGGACCCGCGTCATGGCCGTGCTTCTTCAAGGTGTCCAGATGCGACGCAATCAGCTGCTGAATCTGATCGTCGTCGTACTTGACTCCGTCCTTCAGCGCATGCGCCATCCCGTTCATAAATCGCACCGCCTCCGCAGCCTGTTCGTTCATCTCGACCGGATCCACCGGGTTTTCCTCCAGCATGTCGTATCCGTAATTCTCCTGAACATGGCGGCTTTGCTCCGATAAAGCTGCTCTCCATTCCTCTTCGCTTTGAAACCCTTGGAACATATCTTTCGTATTCATCGCTTTTCCCTCCCGTGTATGTTGGATGGACTCATCCAGCGTATGGATGAGCCGCTCAAGTCGGCCCATGCGGCCCAGAAGCAGTTCCCTCTGACCGGACAAAATATCGGCCCTGCCCGGTTGATCCTCCAGCAGCTGCTTGATTTGCTCCAGCGGAAAATCGAGCTCCTTATAAAATAAAATGTGCTGCAGCCGCTCCAATTCTTCCATGCCGTACAACCGATATCCCGCCTCGGTAATTTCCCGTGGCATCAGCAGGCCGATCTTGTGGTAGTGATGCAGCGTCTTGATCGTGACATTCGACAGCTCCGATACTTCTTTGACGGTATACACCAGGTCATTTCCTCCTTTTGCGGTTAGTGTATAGTCTCCCCTAAGGTCAGAGTCAAGCGGGGAACTCGAAAAAAATATGCATTGACTCTCCCCTTGGAGGAGGCTGCATCATGGAAGCCGCACACGAGAAATCCAAACCAGGAAGGGAGTCAATGATATGTTTGCTTCGTTAAAGCTGTTACGTCATCCTTGGATTCGCATCATTCTGATTTCCAATCTGCTGACGCAAACCGGCATTTGGGTCCGGAATTTCGCGGTACTGCTCTATGTGGTCAGCAAGACCGGCGGCGACGCCTTCGCCGTCTCCATGATCTCGGTTGCCGAGTACGCTCCGATGTTGGTGTTTGCATTGGTCGGAGGCGTGTTCGCCGACCGCTGGCCGCCGCGCAAAACGCTGATCTGGTGCGATGCGCTCGCCGCCGTGTCCATCTGGATCGTCCTCGCGGCCATGAAATCGGGTACATGGGAGGCCGTATTTTTCCCGACCCTGATCTCTGCCGTACTGTCCCAATTATCGCAGCCTTCGGGGATGAGGCTGTTCCAAGAGCGGGCCGCGGCGGATTTGATCCAGCCGGCGATGTCCGTGCTTCAGACGATGTTTGCCGTGTTCATGGTGCTTGGCCCGGTTCTGGGAACATGGGTTTACCAAACCTTCGGCATCGGCGTATCTATGGGCTTGACCGGGACTGCTTTTCTGCTGTCGGCCGCCGTGCTGGGATGGATTCCTGCGGATTCCAAGGCCGAAGGCTGCGGAGGAAGAAAAGGAGCCTCGGTATTCCGGGAAATGAGGGACGGCATCCGTTATGTCGCTTCTAACCGCGTGCTGGGGTTGCTCAGTCTCTGTTTTGCGGCCGTGGGTCTGGGGATTGGCCTCATTTCGCCGCTAAGCGTCTTCATCGTGACCGAAAGGCTCGGTCTTCCCGCCGATCACCTGAAGTGGCTGTCCATTCCGTACGGCGTCGGCGAGATTGTTGGAGGAATCGCCGCATTTGTGCTGGCCAGCCGCATGGCACCCCAGACCATGCTGATGCTCGGCCTGATCGTCAATGCTGCCGGGATTGCCGTCACGGGATGGTCCGGCATGCTGTGGCTCACGATGCTGGCCCAGTTCGCCATCGCCCTGCTGCAGCCTGCAATATTCATCGGAAACCAAACGCTCGTCATGCAGCATACGGAACCGGAATACATCGGACGGGTGACCGGGATCCGCACGCCGCTGATGACCGGCGCCATGCTCGCGATGATGAGCCTGTCCGGCGTGCTCGCCGGGCACCTGCCGCTGGGAATCATCTACGGCTTGGCCGGGCTGTGCCTGTTCATCGGTCTGCTGACCGTGCTCCCGCTAAGCCGAAAACGGGAATCCATACCCGCCAGCCGCCCAGAGTAACGCATAAATGCTTGCTGATAAGGAAAGGTAAGGCTAATCCTGCTTGGCCGTATCCGGATCCAACCGACGCAGGATCCGGGTCATCTTCTCGAGGCAGAAGCCGAGGTCGCTCAGGTCCTCCTCGCTCAGCCGGTCCAGCTGATGGCTTAGCTCCCGGTGAAAGGACTCCCAACGGCTGCTGACGATTCGCCGGCCCTTCTCGGTCAGGGACAATCCGATCTGACGCTTATCCTGAGGGTCGGGATGCTTGGTGAGGCATTCCTTTTCTTCAAGCTTGGCGATCAGAGGCGTCAGCTGCTGCTTGGATATATGCATACTTTTGGCCAGAAGGCCCATCGAATAGCTAACCGGTTGATGATATAAAGCTTCCAAAACGTGATACTGCAGATGCGTCAGCTCAGGTAATGTTTTCCGCGCTGAGGGCATGTCAAAGCCGCGGTGCAGCAGCGGGATCAGTTGGATATAGGCTGCAGCGAGCCTGGAGTTGTCTGGATTCATGGCGCTTTCTCCTCATTCCTGTTTATTTGACGAATAGTAAATATTTATTTATATTATTCACATATTACTGTAATTAATCAATAATAATGGTAAATAAATATTAAATATATAGAACTAAGGAGGAGCGGAAATGATCCAAGGCTTAGCAAATGATCCGGGGGAACGCAGCAGTCGCGGTCTTCGCCGGAGGGGGATCAATTATGATGTCGGCACGTATACCCGGGGGGCGAATCAGCCCTCGTCGAGAGAACTTTTCGATCCGGAGATCGTCCGGAAGGAGATGGAGATCATCCAAAGCGAACTGCACTGCACCAGCATCCGCATATCGGGCAGAGATGTGGACAGGCTGGTGGCCGCCTCGGAATGCGCTCTCCATCAGGGGCTCGAGGTGTGGTTCTCCCCGGCTCTAATCGATGAGGATGAAGAAGCGATGCTCGACTATTACAGGGAATGCGCACTTGCGGCGGAGGCACTGCGGCGAATAGGGCCGGACGTCGTGTTTGTGGCCGGCTGCGAGCTGAGCCTGTTCATGAAAGGAATTCTGGACGGAGCAACGACCTTCGACCGGATCGGGGTGCTGATGAATCCTTGGCGGCTGCTTAAATATACGATCCGAAAAGGGTCTTTTCATAAGCGTCTGAACGCTTTTCTGAGCAAAGCCGTCAACGTGATCCGGGAGCATTTCCACGGACAAATCACCTATGCATCCGGTACATGGGAAAACGTGAATTGGTCACTCTTTGATATCGTTTCGGCGGATCATTACCGCGATGCGCATAACCATAAGCGCTACCGGGAGCAGCTGCGCGCTTATTTCAAGCATGGGAAACCGGTCGTGATCACGGAATTCGGGTGCTCTACCTATGAAGGGGCGCAGGACCGGGGAGGTTACGGCTGGAACGTCGTAGATCATAGGCAGTCGCCAAAACGGCTCGAGGACACCATCATAAGGGACGAACAGGTTCAGGTCCGATACATGCGGGAGCTTTGGGACATATTTCAGGAAGAGGGGGTGGATGGAGCCTTTTGGTTTACGTTTGTCATGCCAAGCTATCCATATGACGAAGAGCGTCTCTTTAACTTGGATACGGCGAGCTATAGCGTCGTGCGCACATTAAAACACGGCCAGACAGGGACGGCATATCCCGGAATGCCATGGGACACGAAGGCGTCTTTTGCGGCGCTGTCCGGGCTATATAAGCAGCCATAATGCGAAAAGCCCGCCTCGGCTGCCTTTTAATGCGATGGTGCTGCATAAACCGCACGGGCGGAGCGAGGCTCCATGACGGCAATGTCCGACAAGCGGTTCCATTCGCTCATTGACACGGGTGCACCAAAGCTATATATTCAGGGCAGCATCCTGCCGGCCAGGCGGGAAAACGACAGTACTGTTTTTCTAGAACACGAGGGAGGTGAAGCGGTTTGGAAGATCATGCTTTGAAATACGATCCCGAAGAGTCAAGCTCGAAAATTTGCGAGGTTCTGCAAATTCTGAAGACCAAATGGGCATTTCTCGTTCTGGATGAGCTGCTGAAGGGCCCGCAGCGGTTTAATCAGCTTCAGCGCAATGCGTCCGTGATCAAAACCCAGTCGCTGACGGATACGCTCCGGCATCTTGAACGGATGGGACTTGTGAACCGCAAGGTGTTCCCCACTGTCCCGGTGACCGTCGAGTATTCGCTGACGGAGAAGGGAGCCGATTTTCAGCTCGCCTTAAAGGAAATGGAGCGGTGGGTGGATAAATGGGGCGGACGGAACCCGGCTGAGTAATGGAATATGGATTTTGAATAGGTCTTATGTTATTTCAAGGGCTGTAGGTAAGCCCTTTTTGTTTTGTGCAAAATAGGGTTTGACATTGACGCAGCGTGAAGGTGTACAGTGAAATCGTCAGGAGGTGACCGCATGGAATACACCGTACAAAAGTTGGGACGGCTCGCGGGCGTCAGTACCCGGACCCTGCGGTACTATGACGAAATTGATCTTCTTAAGCCGGCAAGGATCAATTCGTCAGGGTACCGGATTTACGGGGAGAATGAAGTGAACAGGCTGCAGCAAATTTTATTTTTCAGGGAGCTGGACGTAAGCCTGGACCGCATTAAGGAGCTGATGTCCTCGCCTTCTTTTAACAGCAGCGACGCTTTGAAGGAACATCATGAGAAGCTTCTTGACAAACGCAGGCAGTTGGACCGGCTGATTGCGAACGTGGAACGAACGATTCAGTATCAGGAAGGGAGAATGACCATGACGGATCAGCAGAAATTCGAAGGCTTCAAACAACAATTGATCGACGGTAATGAGCGGAAATACGGCGAGGAAATCCGCGAGAAATACGGGGAGGCGGCCATTGAGCGTTCCAACGCCAAGGTGAAAAACATGACTAAGGAGCAGTACGAGGAGTTGTCCCGGCTGACCGACGAGGTGCTGTCCACGCTCGGGCAGGCCTATCAAACCGGAGATCCTGCCAGTGAGCTCGCCCAGAAGACGGCTGACCTGCACAAGCAGTGGCTGACGTACTACTGGAGCGATTACAGCAAACAGGCGCATGCCGGGCTGGCTCAAATGTATGTGGACGACGAGCGCTTCAAGGCTTACTATGACGCGAAGCAGCCGGGAGCGGCGGAGTTTTTGCGGGATGCGATTCTCGTTTATACAGGCATGAATAAGTCCTGACTGGGATGGACTGCGAAATGACGAAATTAAAAGAATCAAGTACGAAATAAGATCGCCGAAGCGGCCTGGGAGACCAGACGGAAGGCGGTCTTATTTTTTTTGAAAAATATGGATTCGCCCGTTGACAAGGAATGGGGTGATCTTATATAGTGAGGTTAGTTACTCGAGTAATTAACCAGTTAGGTGGTGAAGATATGGGGCCGATTATCGATGACGGCCGTCCGATCTTTATGCAAATTGCGGAGAAGATCGAGGATGACATCATTGGAGGCGGGCTGCCGGAAGAATCCCAGGTCCCGTCCACAAACCAGTTCGCATCCTTTTTTCAAATCAACCCGGCGACAGCCGCGAAGGGAGTCAATCTGCTGGTGGACCAAGGGATTTTGTATAAGAAGAGGGGGATCGGCATGTTCGTAGCGACAGGGGCGAAGGAGAAGCTCGTCGAGAAGAGGAAGGAACAGTTTTACGAGCAATACATCGTCACAATGATCCATGAAGCGAAGAAGCTCGGTATCACGATAGATCAATTGACCGATATGGTGCGGAGAGAGGATGAGTAGTTATGAACCGAATTGTAGAAGTCAATCGGCTTACCAAGGAATATGGCCGGGAAGCCGCAGTGAAGGATATCACCTTTGCGGTGGACGAAGGTAAAATCTACGGGCTGCTGGGAAGAAACGGGGCCGGCAAAACGACGATTATGCATATGCTTACCGCGCAGTTGTTCCCTTCCAGCGGCGAGCTGAAGGTGTTTGGAGAGAATCCGTATGAGAACAACCGTGTGTTGAGCCAACTCTGCTTCATCAAGGAGAGTCAGAGATACCCGGACAGCTACCGCGTCATCGATGTGCTGGAGGTGGCTGCGTCCATTTACCCGAACTGGGACCGGGCTTTTGCCTCGCAGCTGCTCGAGGATTTCCGGCTGCCGCTGAAGCGGAGAATGAAGAAGCTGTCGAGAGGGATGTTGTCCTCCGTCGGCATCATTATCGGGCTTGCGAGCCGGGCACCGCTGACGATCTTTGACGAGCCCTACCTGGGGCTGGATGCCGTTGCGCGCAGCCTGTTCTACGAACGATTGATGCAGGACTATGCGGAGAACCCGCGAACCATCATGCTGTCCACGCACTTAATCGACGAAGTAAGCAATATGCTGGAGCATGTACTTGTAATTGATCAGGGCCAGCTTCTGATCGACGAGGAAGCCGATGACCTCCGCGGCAAAGCGTATACGGTTCTTGGCCCTGCGGCGGCAGTCGAATCGTTCACGGCGGGTAAGAAGACGATTCATCGGGAATCGATTGGAGGCATGATGTCGGTAACGATGCTTGAGCGGCTGGATCCCGGGGAAAAACGCCGGGCAGAGGCACAGGGGCTGGAGATCATTCCGATATCGATGCAGCAGCTGATCGTGCATTTAACCCAAAGTAAGTCAAACGGAAAGGTGGCGGAATTTCAATGAACCGAACTGCAGGCGTCATGAAAATCCATTTGCGGGATAAGTGGGTATGGATGTACGTACCTTGGGTGGTCATGTTGTTCAGTTTCGCTGTGAATTTGGTGATTGGTGTTCTGACCAGAGGGGAGGAGCCGATCAATTCAGGCGGGGTCGTCACCATTTACGTGTATATGTTCGTCGCGATCCTGATCGTGCAGGCGCAGACGTTTCCGTTTGCGCTGGGACTTAATATAAGAAGGACCGATTACTTCGTGGGAACCACCGCGATGGCGCTGCTTGTCAGTGCAGTCTCATCCGTGCTTTTGCTCGGGCTGGGCACGATCGAACAATTAACGAATGCCTGGGGAGTGCAGCTTCATTATTTTCACCTGCCGTTTCTGAAAGAAGTTTCCCCTCTGGGCAGGCTCGGCATTTATTTTATCGTAATGACCCACATGTTCTTTATGGGCTTTGTCATCTCGAGCATTTTTCGCCGGTTTGGGCGCATCGGCATGTTCGTTTTCTTCATCGCCTTGATCGTTCTTTCCAGCATTGGCAGTTTCGCGATGACGTATTACGGCCTCTGGCTGGACTTCTTCCGCTGGATCGGAGTGCATTATATGAACCTGTTCCTGTGGATGATTCCGTTAACTTTGATATACGCGCTGTTGTCTTACTTGCTGCTTCGCAGAGCAACGGTATCCTGACAAGCAGAGTTTGGCCACGTCAATGCGCCTTGCATCCATGAAGCAAATATACTAATCCGGTGCCGGAGCATCCGCCGGGTCAGAAGTACAGTTTAAGTTCGGGATCGTTATTGACGGCATGCTGTTTGGCGCGAAATGCGAAAGAAGCCCCTAAGGGCTTTTTTTGTTGTGAGTTGTCGATTGGGATATTGGCAGGGAACACGAGAGCGCGGGAAGAGTAAAAACGTTTCGTTGAAAAAAAGGTAATGTAAGCGCTTAAAAAAAGTTATTGCCAACTCGAAATCCCCTTGCTATAATCGCCTTGAAAAGGTTTTCTAAAAAAGGAAGTTTGCCCACATGAAACCAACAATTAGAGATGTTGCCAAGATGGCCGGCGTCTCCATCAGCACGGTCTCGCGGGTCATGAACTCGCCCGAATCGGTGGTGGAGGCCAAGCGCTCGCGCGTGCTCGAGGCGATCGAGAAGCTCCAGTATCAGCCGAATGCCTTTGCAAGGGGACTGATCTACAGAAAATCCTTTACCCTCGGGCTGCTCATCCCGGATATCGAAAATATGTACTTTGCCGGGATCATCCGAGGGATGCAGGACGCCTGCGTCAAATTCGGGTACAGCCTGATGATCTGCAACACCGACCGTGACAAGGACCGTCTGCTGTCGTACATCGACGCCTTCCGCGAGAAGCAGGTGGACGGCATCGTCTTCGCCAGCGATATCCTACATCCGGAGTATTACGAGAAGCTCACAGCATGCCGCATCCCGTTCGTGCTGCTGTCCTCGCATTCGGACGAATTCGAAGTTCCGAGCGTTGAGGTCGACGACGAGGAGGCCGCTTATGAGGCCGTGAAGTTCCTTATTGAACTTGGCCACCGGGATATCGGCATGATCGGGTTCAACCATGTGAACTCGGTATCGGGACCGCCGCGGTACGAAGGCTTCGTCCGGGCTATGACGGAAGGCGGGCTCACCCAGAACATTGAGAAGGTAGCGTATGCGGAGCACCGGTTTGAGCAGGCCTACCATGCGTCTCACGAGCTATTTTCCGCCCACCCGGGAATTACGGCGGTATTCTGCGTGGCGGACGAATTCGCCATGGGGACGATCTCGTACCTGAAGGACCGCAACATTCTCGTGCCGGGTCAGGTATCGGTGATCGGGTTCGACAATCTGCGGATGGCGAATATGTTCATTCCGAAGCTGACGACGGTAGCCCAGCCGATTTACGAGCTCGGATACCGCGCCGCGGAGAAGCTTCATGAATTGCTTACGACCGGCACGGTGAAGGTCCAGAAAGAGATGATGAAGCATAAGCTGATCGTAAGGGAGTCATCCAGGCAGAGGTAAGCAGCTCTTTTTTTTTGGACGACGCTGAAAAGCTTTTCAGAGGAAGTTTTTCCTCCTGGATTTATGTAAGCGTTGTATTTAACGAATATGTTAATTTGCGTATGAATTGGATGTTTCAGGTTGATGGCGCATTAAACTCTGTGAAGGAGGTGAGGGGCCGCTAAGCTAGGAATCCCGTGTTGCATCCGTAACCTGAGTATGGAATCATGAATCGTTTCTAAATGAAGAAAAGGGGATGTGTCAGTATGAAAAAAACATCAAAGCCCAAATTATCGCTGCTGATGGTGCTGGGCCTGTCGTTTACGATGGTTATGAGCGCCTGCGGAAGCAGCAAGGACGCAGGTCCTTCGACAGAACCTGCCGGTACAGCGTCTAACAACGGAGGTTCAACAGCGACGACGACCGAGCCTGCGGCCACTCCGGGTTCGCCGCTGGAAGAGGCGCTGCAGGGCAAATATAAAGGCACCAAGGTCACGATGTTCGGGCCGTTCGTGGATGCGGACCAGAAAAAATTCGAAACCAGCATCAAAGACTTTGAGGATAAAACGGGCATCGATATTCAATATGAAGGCTCGAAGGAGTTTGAGGCGACCATCAACGTCCGCGTGGACGGCGGCAACGCGCCGGATATCGCCGACTTCCCGCAGCCGGGCCTGTTGGCCTCGATCGCTAAGACCGGCAAAGTCGTGGATCTGACCAACGTTCTGGATCAGGAGAAATTGAAGAAGAACTACAACCAAAGCTGGCTCGACATGGGAACGATGGACGGCAAGGACGGCAAAATCATGGCCGGCATCTGGAACCGCAGCAACGTGAAGAGCTTGGTCTGGTATCCGAAAAAGCAGTTTGAGGAAGCCGGCTACAAGGTTCCGGAAACCTGGGACGAAATGATGGCCCTGACCGAGCAAATCGCCAAGGACGGAGACCCGGCATGGGCGATCGGTATCGAGAGCGGTGCGGCGACCGGCTGGCCGGGAACCGACTGGATCGAAAATATCATGCTGCGCACGACGACGCCTGAAAACTACGACAAATGGGTCAAAGGCGAGCTGCCTTTCACTTCTCCTGAAGTAAAGAACGCATTTGAACTCATGTCCAAAATCTGGATGAACAAGGATTATGTCTATGGCGGCACCAAATCGATCGTGACGACCGCCTTTGGCGACGCGCCGAAGCCGATGTTCGAGAATCCTCCGAAAGCCTGGTTCAACCTGACGGGCAACTTCATCACCAGCTTCTTCCCTGAAACCGCGAAGGTCGACCAGGACTACGACTGGTTCTACCTGCCGCCGATCGATTCGCAATACGGCAAACCGGTGCTTGTGGCCGGAGACATCTACGCGATGTTTAACGACCGTCCGGAAGTCCGCGCGGTGATGGAATTTTTCACGACCGGCGAATCGATCAAGTCGTGGGTGCAGTCCGGCGGCGTGATCGCTCCGATGAACGACGCTTCGCTCGACTGGTACACGTCCGAGTCCGACCGCCGCATGGCAAAGCTGGTCCAGGATGCGACGACTCTCCGCTTTGACGGTTCCGACCTGATGCCGGGCAAAGTGGGCGCGGGCACGTTCTGGAAAGGCATGACGGACTATGTCAGCGGCACTGCGACGCTGGATGAGGCGCTGAAGCAAATCCAGGCCGGCTGGAACAACTGACGGGAGCACCAAGCTTTTGGCGGGTGGAAATGCAGAAATTGGGCTGCAAAAGAGGCTGATCGGGTTTTACGATCCGTCGGCCTCTCCTTTCCCCTGACCGTTGGGTGGGGATTGACCCATGAAGTCGTCTGTTTAGGAGGATACTTATGAATACACAAACGAAACGGGGATTCAGCACCAAGGCGCTGTTCATCTTTCTAGGCGTCCTGATCGCCAATATCGTCGTCAATGGCCTCATTTTCGTCTTTTTCCGGGATTCGACCCTGAACCCGCTGCTTACCGCAGTGCTGGCCGTTCTGTGGGGAGTTCTGGGCGTTTACTTGATTTACTATACGTTTACCTGGGCGGTGGAGAAGTTTCCCGACCAGATCAGCCGCAGGGTGCTCCCGTACGTGTTTGTCGGGCCGGCGGTTCTGGTGCTGGGCTGGCTGCTTGTGCTGCCGGCGCTACGCACGCTGTACCTGAGCTTTTTCAATGCGTCTTCTGATAAGTTCGTCGGTCTGGGCAACTATATCGCCATTTTCAGCGACCGGCTGCTCGCAACCGCGCTGCGCAACAACCTGCTGTGGGTTTTCGTCGGAACACTGGCGTGTGTCGCCTTTGGGCTGCTGATTGCCATTCTTGCAGACCGGAGCAGTTATGAGCGGATCGCAAAATCGATCATTTTTATGCCGATGGCCATTTCCTTCGTGGCGGCCGGCGTGATTTGGAAGTTTGTGTACTATTACCAGCCGGGCGATGAGCAAATCGGCCTTCTGAACGCGATCGTGATGGCGCTCGGCGGAGAGCCACAGGCTTGGGTCAGCATGCTGCAGCCATGGAACAACTTCTTCCTGATCATCATCCTCATCTGGATGCAGACGGGCTTCGCCATGGTCATCTTTTCAGCGGCGATCAAAGGCGTACCGGACGATATTCTGGAAGCGGCCCGCGTGGACGGAGCCGGCGAAATCCGCATTTTCTTCCGCATCATCATTCCGTTTATCTCGACGACGATTCTGACCGTGACGACGACGATCATCGTGTTCACCCTGAAAATTTTCGATGTGGTCATGGTCATGACGGGCGGACAGTACGGCACGGAAGTGGTAGCGACCCAGTTCTACCGGCAGTTCTTCATGTACCGGAATTTCGGCTACGGCTCGACGCTGGCCATCGTGCTCCTGATCGCCGTCCTGCCGGTCATCATCATCAATTTGCGCCAGTTCCGCAAGCAGGGGGGATTCTGAGATGGCAGGCAAAAAGAAGAGAAAAAGCAAAAAGTGGATCGTCAACATCGTGCTCGGCATCATCTGTTTCGTATGGCTGCTTCCGACGCTGGGACTGCTGATTTCATCCTTCCGGCCTGCCGCCGATATTTTGGAGACCGGATGGTGGAAGGTATTTCCGCATCAGGAGTGGAAAACGAAGGACACGATCCAGCTGTCCAAGGATGTCGACCTGCGCGGGCCGATCGAAGTGAACGGCAAGACGTATACGGACGACCAGCTTAAGAGCGGCGTCATGCAGGACGGAAAGCGCCTGACTTGGGAAAACCGCCGTGCCCGCGAAATCAGCGTGCAAGATCAGGGCTGGGTCGGCTCGTCCGAGCTGACACTCGATAACTATAAAAACGTGATCACCGGCAAGGAATACACGATGAAAAATGCCGACGGCAGCGAGACGAAAGAGAAAGGAACGGGCTTATCCCAGGCATTCTGGAATACGCTGACGATTGCGGTGCCGGCGACGGTCATTCCGGTCCTGATCGCTTCCTTCGCCGCCTACGCCTTTGCCTGGCTGCGGTTCCCGGGGCGCAAGACGCTGTTCGTCGTCATTATCGCGATGCTGGTCATTCCGATTCAGGTGGCGCTGATCCCCGTGCTGAAGGATTACACCTCGCTCGGCCTGAACGGCAGCTACCTCGGGATCTGGCTGGCGCATACGGCGTTCGGTTTGCCGCTGGTAACCTATTTTATGTATAACTTCATCAGCCAGCTGCCGAAGGACCTGTTCGAATCGGCCTTTATGGACGGGGCAAATCACTTCACGATTTTCAGCGGGCTGATCCTGCCGCTGTCGGTGCCGGCGCTTGCTTCCATCGGCATCTTCCAGTTCCTGTGGGTATGGAATGACTACCTGGTATCCCTGATCTTTATCGGCAATCAGCCTGAAGTGCAGGTCATGTCGATGAAAATCGCTGATTTGGTCGGCTCCCGCGGTAACGACTGGCACCTGCTGACCTCCGCCGCCTTTATTTCGATGCTGATGCCGCTCGCGATTTTCTTCCTGCTGCAAAAGTATTTCGTCAGAGGGCTGATGGGCGGATCGGTGAAAGGTTAACGCTCCGGCTGGGTAAGATGAACATATAATGAAGCCCTTGCGGCGTAAGGAGCTGAAGACGAAGAGATGAGAATGGAAACGTATGTGAGGCCGCAGCCGCTGTACCCTTACGAGGCATGGAGTTTATCCGAGAAGGCGTATGATGAGGAGAACAACCAGCGCAGCGAAAGCCTGTTTGCCATCGGCAACGGTTATATCGGCATGCGCGGCAATTTCGAGGAAGGTTACTACGGCATGCGGGGATCCTCCGTAACCGGCAATTACTTGAACGGGTTCTATGACTCAGAGCCGATCGTGTATCCCGAAGGGGCGTATGGGTATCCGGAGCGCAACCACGCGATGCTGAACGTAACCAACGCACAGCGGGTGGAACTGCGGATCGAGGGTCAGCTGTTCCATCTGAACAGCGGTGTCGTCCGCAACTACCGGCGGGAGCTGGATATGAAAAAGGGGATGCTGACGCGCCAGATCGAGTGGGAGGCGCCCGGCGGCCAGCGAGCCCGAATCAGGATCCGCCGGTTTGCCACCCTGCGGCACAAGCATTTGGCTGCGATCCATTATGAGGTCACCGCGCTTAATTTCAGCGGCGCCATCACCTTGACCTCCGCGCTGGACGGCAAGATCGCGTCGCAAGACAATAACGGCGACCCCCGCCTGGGCGCAGCGAAGACCGAACCGAGCCTGGTGCTCGAAGATGCGGGCCGTTATGGAGAGCTGTCCTGGTTGAGGCAGCGCACGCGGCATTCGGGATTCGTGCTCCTGACGGCCATGAGCCATGATCTTCGGACGGATCAGCCATTCCAAACTTCGGAGTGGTCGGAGAACGAGTATACGGCGTCCGAATTTACGGCTTCGCTCCGGCAGGGGGAGAGCGCTGCGCTCACCAAATACATCACGTACCATACGTCCAAGGATTATGCGGAAGGGGAGCTGATGGTCCGGGCTGAAGAGGTTCAGCGGATGGCGCGGCAATCGGGATTTGACGTGCTCGCCAGGGAGCAGCAGTCCTACCTGGAACAATTCTGGAAAACCGCCAACGTGGAAATTGCCGGCGACCCTGCGCTTCAGCAGGGTATCCGCTTCAATGCATTTCAGCTGCTGCAGTCCGTCGGCCGGGACGGCGTGACCAACATCGGCGCCAAGGGACTCACAGGCGAGGGATATGAGGGCCATTACTTCTGGGACACGGAGATGTATATGCTGCCGTTCTTCACTTTTACCCGGCCGGATATCAGCAGGGCGCTGCTGCATTTCCGCTACGCCACGCTGGACAAAGCCCGCGAACGGGCCCGGGTCATGTCACAGAAGGGGGCGCTGTACCCTTGGCGCACCATCGACGGGGAAGAGAACTCGGCTTATTATCCGGCCGGGACGGCCCAGGCCCACATCAACGCGGATATTGCTTACGGGATCAAGCAGTACGTGACTGCGACTGGAGATATCGATTTTCTGCTGAATGAAGGCGCCGAAATATTGTTTGAGACGTCGAGGTTCTGGCTGGACCTCGGTCATTTCAATCCGGCCCGGGAGGGTAAGTTCTGCATCGACGGCGTGACGGGTCCGGACGAGTATACGGCCATCGTCAACAACAACGCCTATACGAATCTTATGGTGCAGGATCAGCTGCGCTATGCGGTGCAGGTGGCCGGTTGGTTGACGGAATCGTATCCGGCGGAAGAACAGCGCCTGCGGGCGGCGATCAGCCTGACGGACGAGGAAATCGCGCGGTGGAGGAAAGCTGCGGAGAACATGTTCATTCCGTATGATGCCGACCTGGGCATCTACGCGCAGGACGATACGTTCCTGACGAAGGCCAAATGGGATTTCCAGAACACGCCGGCCGACAAGTACCCGCTGCTCCTGCATTTTCATCCGCTCGTCATTTACCGCCATCAGGTGCTGAAGCAGGCCGATCTGGTGCTGGCGCTGTTTCTGCTCGGCGGCCGTTTCACCATGGAGGAGAAAATCCGGAATTACCGGTACTACGAGCCGCTGACGACGCATGATTCCTCGCTGTCGCCGTGCATTCACAGCATCGTCTCGGCGGAGATCGGCGAGCTGGACGAAGCTTACGCTTATTTCGACCGGACGGTGCGCATGGATTTGGATGACATCAACCGAAATGCCAAGGACGGGCTGCATACGGCGGCCATGGCCGGGTCCTGGATGTCGATCGTATATGGGTTTGCAGGCATGCGTTTGGTAGACGGCATGCTGGGATTTGCGCCGGCACTGCCGGGGCAGTGGGACAGCTACCGCTTCCGGGTCATGAACCAGGGCCGGCTTCTGGAGGTGCTTGTCGACGCCAAGGGAACGGCATACGTGCTCCTGGAGGGAGAACCGCTGCAGATCCGGCACAAGGGAGAAGAACTGACCCTGGAGGCCGGGAGGACGGTCAGCCGGTAATGGAAACGGAGTTTTGGAACGAAGCACACCAGGGTGAAACCCGGCAGTTTCGTGACAGAACTCCGCTTTTCTTATTTTCTGAAAAAGTTTTAATAAAATGCTTGACGGTAATGATGAATCCGTGGTAAGATCAATCTTGTCGCTAAGAAAAAAACATTTCGAACGTGACCAACTGAATATGCGGTCGTGGCGGAATTGGCAGACGCGCACGGTTCAGGTCCGTGTGGGCTAACCCCCGTGGAGGTTCGAGTCCTCTCGACCGCATCGTTGATAGGATCATGTGATTGCTGAGAAGCAATGCATGATCCTATTTTTCTAATTATGACGCCGATAGGCGTTTTTTTTAGATTATAGAATTTAAAAAATGTTTAGCGGAGCTGAACCATTCTATAATCGCAAGAAAAACTTCCTCTAGACGTGGTCTGTCTTCTTAGAAGGTACGTCGACAGACGTTTTTTTATTGTCTTCAAAATTGTAATTTACAGTCCAGGATGCTCTTTGTTTAGAGCACCCTGCCTAGCTGCTCCCGAAGCCGCGTGATGTCGCTGATCGGCGGAAGGCCGAAAAGTCGGGCATATTCACTGCTGAACTGGGACGGACTTTCGTATCCGACTCGAAAAGCAACGTCCGCAGCATCGGCAGATTCGGACAGCAAGAGGCGGCGGGCTTCCTGCAGCCGCAGCTGTTTCTGATACTGCAGCGGGCTCATCGCAGTGACCTCTTTAAAATGACGGTGCAGGGAAGAGGGGGCCATATGGGCGGCAGCTGCCAGCTCATCGATTCGCAGTGGCTCCATGTAATTCCGCTTCAGCTGCTCCACCACCCCTGCAATACGATTCGAGCTGCTTCCACTCAAGGCTATTTGCCTTAATACATCCCCTTGCGCGCCCTGCAAAACCCGATATAAGATTTCGCGTACGATGAGCGGTGCCAGCACCGGCACATCCTGCGGGTTGTCCAGCAGTCGGACAAGCCTGACAGCCGCGTCCAGTAGAGGTGCACTCGTTTGTTCCACAAATAAACCACGTTTCGAACGCTGCTTCGTCCGGGATGCCGGATTCGCCTGGTTTAATAAGTCCAACGCATCTTTGGGGTTGAATTTAAGCCGGAAGCACAAATAAGGCACCTCGGGAGTCGCTTCAATGATCTGTGCGGAGACGGGCAAATCAAGGGAGACCACCAGATAGCTGGATGGCCCATACGTAAAGCTCTCGTCTGCAAGCATGACCACCTTGGAACCTTGAGAGACGATGCACAGCGCAGGTTCATGGACTGAAAAAGAAGGGAACGTCGTTTTCGAACTGCGAATCAGGGCCAGGGAAGGAATGGGCGTCTCGTGAACGCCGTCACCGTTCGCATAGTTTTCGATGAATCGGGACAATTCCTCCTGATATGGAATCAAGGAATCGGCATGATTGGATGAATTCCGCATGAAGTGTTTCCCCCTCCTTATCTTTGTCCATTATACATCCTGGTTGACACCGGGATGCATCGTTTTGAGAGAATCAGGCAATCATTTGCGATTTTTAGACTACCTCTGCTTTTTTCGGCTGGTTCATAATCAGGTTGAAAGGAAGGAGAGGAAAATAAAATGGATAAGCGCATATTCATTCTGGCGTTGGCGTCCTTTGTGGTAGGCTCGGTTGAACTGGTCATCGCCGGGATTATGGATATGATCGCCCAGGATCTGCACGTTTCTGTCGGTGTGGTTGGTCAGCTGGTTTCGGTGTATTCTCTGGTTTTTGCCTTAGGATCGCCTATTCTGATCACTTTAACTGCGAAGGTTGAGCGCCGAAAGCTGCTGGTCATCGCCATGCTGGTATTCACGGCTGGAAATATCATGTCCATGCTAAGTCCGAATTTTACGGTGCTGCTGCTGTCCAGGATCATTCTGGCGGCAAGCTGCTCCATTGTTGTCGTGCTGGCGATTACCCTGGCTTCGGGGATCGTCACACCTGAGGCCAAAGGACGTGCTATTGGGCTGATCTTTATGGGAATCAGCGCCGCCCTCGTGCTCGGCGTTCCGCTGGGGACATTGATCGGCGAGGCCTGGGGCTGGCGGGCAACCTTTGCTTTTATTGGTGTGCTCTCGTTCGTCGTAACGATATGCATCATGAAATTTCTGCCCCAAGCGGCTTCTACGCCTAGGATTCCGATGCAGGAACAGCTGCGTTCGATGGGAAATTCAAAAGTGGTGTTCGCCCATCTTGTTTCCATCCTGCAAATGACGGGCCAATTTACGATCTATGCCTATATCACGCCATTTTTACAGACCATGCTGAACTTGTCTGTCGGTCAAATCAGCTTCGTGTTGCTGGTCTATGGGCTGGCCGGCATTGCAGGGGGCTGGATTGGAGGGTGGGCGTCCGACCGCTTTGGGACAGCCCGGACGATGATCGTCACGCTGCTGCTTCACGCCATCGCGATCCTGCTTCTACCCTGGGCAGCCGCCTCTATGATGCGCTTGCTGCCCGTCGTCATCGTCTGGTGCGCGTTTAACATGGCGCCAAGTCCGGCTATTCAAAGCTACTTGGTGCGGCTTGCACCAAAGTCGGCGGACATCCAGCTCTCCCTCAATACCTCTGCGCTTCATCTCGGCGTAGCTGCGGGATCTGCCGTCGGCGGCGTGGTGATCAGCCGTTATGAGGTTACGGCAAATGCCTGGATCGGAGGTCTGGTTGTCATCCTGGCCATTGTGTCATCCATCGTTTCCCTGTACAGAGGCAGGGGGGTATATAGTAAAAAAGACAGCTCCCTTCAGGAGAATCCCTCTTGAGGATATTGTCTTTGCCGTGTAAACGGTAAACCTTAGCGAAATCGCCCATCCGATAACCGGATGAGCGGTTTTTCACATTTTCTCCTGCTCCTTGATCACCTGTTCGGTCCCAAGCAGAATCAGCTTCAGTCCGAACTCAAACGCCTTGTCGGTCCCCATCAGCTCAAACAGCCCGTTCGTGAACATTCTTCGAAACAGTCCCGAATCCGTCTCGCTCATGGTATTCAGAAGGCTAATCATTTCCTCACCCGGTAGTGCTCCCGCTCCATGCTCCTTAAGAATCGCGGAGACATTGCGCTGGTGCTCATAATCGTCCAGAACGAAGTTGAAGACATAATTCATAAGCGTAAGAACCACTTGCATTTTCTGATCTTGCTCAAGCGGCGTCGATTCCACGCAGAGCAGCATACGGTTGGTGAACCGGATGATGTCCGGTTCGTGGGGCAGCGTCGACATCATGAGCTGCGTGGAGCAGGGATACCGGCCGAGCACGCTCCGCACCGTTACCGCAAGCCCCGTTAACTGCTCCTTCCAGTCCCCCTCGGAGTGGTACTCCTCCAGAATGATTTTCGATACCTGGTTGGCCAGCCGCTGGTAGAGATTCTGTTTGCTCTTGAAGTACCAGTAAAGAGAGGGAGCCTGAATTCCGAGCCGGTCGGCCAATCGTCTCATGCTGAATTTCTCGATGCCCTCCTCTCCAAGAAGCTCCCAAGAGGCTTCCATAATCTTATCCTCCGATATTTGAGGCTGCTGTTTTTTCATCGATATCCGTCCTTTTATCTAACAGTGTAAGTTTATGCTTTACAAGTTTATAGGTTCATGATAACATCTAACACTGTAAGGCACAACCTAACACTGTAAGGTTCGGTCTGGCATCGTAGACTGAGGACCCAAATAAATGTAGAAAGTAGTGATCCGCATGGATACAGAAAACCTCTATTACTTTGAAAAAGCGCCTGTGGCCAAAGCCGTAGCTCACTTCGCTGTACCGATGATGCTAGGCACGTCAATGAGTGTCATCTATTCCATCTTGAATGCCTATTTCCTTGGTACACTGGGTAATACGGCTATGCTAACCGCACTTGCGTTAACCTTGCCATTATTCGCGATCATTATGGCGCTAGGCAATTTGATTGGTATGGGCAGCGGTACCTTCATCTCCCGTTTGCTGGGCGAAAAAAAATATGATGATGTAAAGCATGTGTCTTCATTCGCCTTTTACAGCAGTTTAGTTCTCGGTCTCATCGTGATGGCTGTCGGCATCCCATTGATCGATCCAATCGTTCATGGACTGGGGGCAACGCCTGATTCCTTCGGATTTACGAAGGACTATGTCACGATAATGCTTATTGGTTCACCATTCGTCGTCTTATTTTTCACGCTGGAGAATATCGTGCGCTCAGAGGGTGCCGCTGTTACATCGATGATCGGTATGATTCTTAGTGTCGTCGTAAATATTATTCTCGATGCCTTAGTCATCTTCGTGTTCCATTGGGACGTGATTGGCGTTGCGTCGGCTACGGTCGTTTCCAACTTGGTCGCGAGTGTATTCTACGCCTTCCATATGGGATATAAGAGCCAAATTTTAAACGTCTCCATAAAATGGTTCAAGGCTAACAAGGAAATTCTGAGCAATGTATTCAAAATCGGAGTTCCCGTCTTTATTATGAGTATCTTTTTGGGTGCCATGTCGCTTATCTTTAACCGTTTTCTGGTCGAATATGGGGATCAGGCCGTAGCGGCTTACGGAATTTCATCTCGTTTATTGCAGTTTCCTGAGTTTATTCTGATGGGTTTATGCGAGGGAGTCGTGCCGCTCGTTGCCTTCTCTTTTACAGCGAATAAATTACGCATGAAGCATACCATTGGATTTACGATCAAAGCGATTGTGGCGTTAGCCGTCGCGTTCGGCGTCATCGTCTATCTGATTTCCGACCACTTAATTGGTCTATTTACAAATGATCCGCAATTAATTGAAATGGGCAGCTACATTCTGCACGTGACGTTCTTATCCTTGTTCATTACTGGAATGACCACGTTGTTTACGGGGATCTTCCAAGCAACAGCGCAAGGAACCGCCGCGTTTATGATGTCCGTTATTCAAGGAATTACTCTGATTCCTGTGCTCTATATCGCCAATCGAATGAACGGCTTCCACGGGGTGGTCTGGTCGCTCGTCATTGCAGATGCCGTCGCGTTTCTTGTTGGGGCCATCATGATCATTATTCTGCGGAACAAATTGCAGCCGGATTTGGAGAGTTTAGTACAGTAGAGAACATAGGGTCATCGTTCGTAAGGAAATTGCATTACACAGTTGGTGTTTTTGAACACAAAAAAGCTGCGGTCAAACACCCCGCAACCGTTGATTTCATAATGGTCGAGACGACAGGATTTGAACCTGCGACCTCTTGCTCCCGAAGCAAGCGCTCTACCAAGCTGAGCCACGTCTCGTTAATAGAAAGCTTATACTATAGAATTTACTCCGATTTTACATTTTGTAAAGAGGGAATATGAAAAATTCACAATTCGTTTAACGATTGGACAAAATGATCCTAATCTGCCAGCAAACAAAAGACCGGGGGAATCGCATTGATTCCTTCCGGTCTAATTTGATTTTATAAATAGCGAATATAAAAGACTACATAGTGGAGTTTTATTTGCCTGCAGCATCATCCGGCTTGGACGGTGTTCCCGAAGCATTCGCAGGGGTGGTGCTGTCGGCCTTGCTGCCCGCGGGTGTACTGCCTGCCTTGGTATCTGCTGGAGTGCTGCTTGCTTTGGCATCCGCCGGCTTGGTCCCATCCGTCTTGGTCGAACCAGCAGGAGGGGAGGTTACATCTGTATTCGCATCCGTGATTGCATGCTCCTTCTCCTGATCCTTCCACTCTGGCAGCGACGCCACGTAAGCGTCCGACATGCTGATCAGCTTGTGCGCCCGCTCGTACGTTTCCTTGGCATCCAGCGGTTTGGTGACCTTGCCTCCGTTCAGCGGGTAGGTCACCCCGTCCGCGTAACCGGAGCCTGGTACGAACGCTCCATTAGCCGAAATGAATGAGCCTGAAGGGAGGTAGTACCGCTGCGGCAGCACGGGGCTGTTCTGATTGAGCAGATCCTGGCCGAAGTGCACCTGGTTCTTCAGCGAGACGCCGATCAGATTGGCCATCGTCGGGAAAATATCCGACTGCCCGCCGACCTGCTCCAGCGTCTGGGCTTTTTGATTCGGCACGGAGATGACGAGCGGGATGTTCATCATATCGGGGAGGGTATATTCCCGTCCGTAAATTTCCTTCATCAGTTTTTTCTCTTTGTTATTCAGCGAATAAATCGGAAGTCCCTGATGATCGCCGTACAGGACGATGACGCTGTTGTCCCAAACGCCGTTTTTCTTCAGCTTGTCTACGAACTGGCCGAGGGCGTAATCGGCATAGTTCTGGGCCTGGATGTAATCCCCGACGAGGGTTCCTTTGTAGCGGTCGGGAAGCTCCATCTTGTACTTGCGTTCCGGGATGCGGAACGGGTGATGGCCGGACATGGAAATGACCTGTACGTAGAATGGCTTGCCGGTTCCCTGCATCTGAGCCAGTTCGTCCGCCGTTTTGGCATAGAGCAGCTCATCCGAGGAACCGAATGAAACGAGATCGTCTTTGCCGAAAAACTTGTCGTCGTAATATTTTTCCCATCCGAGCGCTTTATACAGCTGATCCCTGTTCCAGAAAACGACGCTGTTCGTATGGAACGTCGCCGTCTGGTAACCGCTCGCGGCAAACGTCTTGGGCATGCTCGGCAGCGCCTTATCCGCATATATCTCGGAAGCCGCCCCATTCGATGGAACGTAGAGGGAGGTGTTCACGACGAACTCGGCATCCGCCGTATTTCCCTGTCCGACCTGCTGGAAAAAATGCGGGAAATACAAATGATCCTTAACCAGCTTGTTCATGTTCGGGGTAATTTCCTTGCCGTCGATTTTCAGGTTGACGAGGAAATTCTGGAATGCTTCGAGCTGAATGATGATGACGTTTTTTCCTTTGGCGGCACCCCAGTATGCCGGCTGCGCCGGCTCGGTCGTTCCCTTCACCTGGGCAACCGCCTCCGGCGTGACCGACTTGGCATCGACCTTAACGTTCTTGGAAGGGGCAAAGCCCACATACGCTTCGTAGTTGAGAATCCCCATGTCCCGGGCCTGCTGGAATTCGTTCATCCCGCTTCGGAACGGAAAAATACACACGCCGCAGGCGATCAGTGCCAGGACGGCTCCCCCGGCAAACCAGAGGCGGCCCGTTCGGACGGACAAACTGCGGCCAAAGGCGCGGAACCGCCGGCTGGAGCTGATGAGGACGAACAGCACGACGATGTCGGTGAAAATGAACAGGTAGTACGGATCCATAAGAGAAAAGACGCTGCTGTTAACCTCCGATACCTGGTTCACCTGGCGCAGCTCGTGATACGTGACGATAACTCCGAAATACTTATAGTACATAATGACGGCAAAATAAATAATAGTCAGAACCAGGTCCACAATCAGGTAGGTGACCAGCTTCTTGCGGTAGGCCAGCGTTTCGATCAGGCAGAAGAGCAGCCATACGGTTGGGATGCCCGTCAGCAGCATCATGCCGAAGCCTCCGGCATTTTCCCTGAACACGACCGTCCAGACCAGAAGCATTTTTAAAATCATGACAATGGAGAAGAAGATAAAAGGTTTACCTATCAGCGCTCTCCATGAAAAACGGTTATGCAAAATCAATCGACGCCCCTTTCGTAATGTTCCACACAGTTCGCCAAGCCCAGCCAAGGGCGCATAGGAAAAACGGCGTACAGTCTATGATTCGCAGGTTGTCCTGCGAACGGCCGTCCGCGTTCCTCCTTCAGCTTAATAGGATTACCCCTTATCAAAAACGCCATCAGGCCGCAGCAAACACAAGGCTTGTACACCTGTGCTAAGCCGGGCCGCATGCGGGACAATGAAGTTAATAGTAACTATTACACTATTGCAATTTAAGCACAGGGCCCAGGGAATTGCAAGAATCGCCCGGGGTGCGAAGAAAGGGGATGGACCCGGTTGGGCAAAGCCTCCCGCACCGGGCCGATGATTGATGAAGAAGGGATGTCATCACTCTATTATATATAGGAAGAGACAGGATCATTCCATCGGTGAAAATGAGGTGATCATGCGTGGAAGCAGGGCGGTGAATTGCGTTATTTCGTCAGTCCGGCATGAATCGTATCGAGATTCCATTTCATCATGGCGAGGTAGCTGTCCCCATCTTCCCCGGGCTTGCCGGTGGAATCAGTGAACACCTTGCCGGCTATCGGAACCTCGGTTTCCTTGGAGACGCTCTCCATACTGCGCGGGTCCACGCTGGTTTCTACAAACAACGAAGGCACTTGCTCCGCCTTCACGATATCGATAATCCGCTTCATCTGCTCAGGGGTGCCCTGGTTCTCCGTATTGATCTCCCAAATGTACTGGGCCTTCAGCCCGTAGGCCGTGGAAAAATATTTAAAGGCTCCTTCGCTCGTAACAAGAATCCGGCGTTCCTCGGGAATGTCGGCAAAGCGTGTCACGGCGTCGTCATGCAGTTTTTTTAATTCTTCTATATAACTGCCGGCATTCTGCTCATAATATTCCCGGTTAGCGGGATCTGCCTTCGTGAGGGCCGCAAGGGCGTTCTCCGCATAGCGGGTTCCGTTCTCGATGCTCAGCCAGGCATGCGGATCTTGCTCGGATTCCTTGCCGGCTGAGGTTAGATACATGGGTTCTACGCCTTCGCTCAGTGCGTAGACAGGCGCGTCATCTCCCGATTTCCCCGACGTTTCCAGCAGTTTGGCAAACCAGCCGTTACCCGTCTCCAAATTAAGCCCGTTATAGAAAATGACGTCGGCATCGCTGGCATGCTTGAGATCCGCCGGCAGCGGATCATATTCATGGGGGTCTGTGCCGACCGGCACGATCGAATACAGCTCCACGCGGTCGCCTGCAACCTGCTTTACGATGTCGTACAGGATCGAATAAGTGGTCAGCACGACCGGTTTTTCCGAAGAGCCGGCACTTTTTTTAGATTGACCGGAACAGCCCGCGGTAAGCCCCAGGACCAGTATGAACAAGGCCCCGAGCCAAACCTTCCTTCGACGTTTCATACGATTCCCTCCTTTTAAAAGATTGGATGATAGCAGCGTGGACGTGAACCTTGCTGCCTGCCGGCAGCCGGCGTCAAAGTCCTTTCAGTGCGGCCTTTTTCCGCCGGGTACGGAAATGCCGCCATAGGACGCCTTGTTTCGGCGAGAAGGCCAATGCCAGAATGAACCAGATGGCCGACGCGAGCACGATGGCAGCCCCGGAGGCCAGGTTGTATTTCACGCTGAAGTACAGTCCAACGACGGCCGATAACGCGCCGAAGCCGGCAGCCAGATAAATCATCACCCACAGCCGGTTGGTCAGCAGATAAGCGGTGGAGGCCGGGGTGATCAGCATGGCGACGACGAGGATGATACCGACGGTCTGCAGGGACGCGACGGTTACGAGCGTGAGCAGGGTCATCAGCAGGTAATGGATCAGCCGCCCCGGCAGCCCGTACGCGGCGGACATGACCGGATCGAACGAACTGACCAGCAGCTCTTTGTAGAACAGGTAGACGACCGCGACGATCACGATGCCAATGATCAGCGTGATCCACATGTCGGAGGCGCGGACCGCGAGCACGTTGCCGAACAGGATGTGGTACAGGTCGGTCGAGCTTTTGGCAAAGGTGATCAAAATGATGCCGACGGCAAAAAAGGACGTAAACACGATACCGATGGCTGAGTCGTTTTTGATTCGGCTGTTTTGGCTGACGTATCCGATGCCGAGCGCCGTCAGCACGCCTGTAACCACGGCGCCGAAAAAGAAGTTGATGCCCAGCATGTAGGACAGGGCGACGCCGGGGAGAACCGCATGGGAAATCGCGTCACCCATGAGCGCCATGCCGCGCAGAATAATGAAGCAGCCGATAATGCCGCAGATCATCCCGACCATGACCGATGTCAGCAGCGCCTTTTGCAAAAAGCCGTATTCCAGGATTCCGCCAAGGAATTCCATTACACACCCACTCCGTTCTGTTCAAGAAAGGTCAGCTGCGCCGCATAGGCCCGGCTTAGAATTTCCGGACGGCAGACTTCGCGGGCCGGACCTGCTTTCACCAGCTCGCCGTTAAGCAGGACGAGACCGTCGAAATAACTCTCCGCCTTGCTCAGATCGTGATGAACCACGAGCACCGTCCGGTTCTGATCCCGCAGCTCTTTCAAAATGGCGACGATGGTCTCCTCGCTGGCGGCGTCCACGCCGACGAAGGGCTCATCCAGACAGAACAGCTCCGCCTCCTGAGCGAGCGCCCGGGCCAGAAATACGCGCTGCTGCTGTCCGCCGGACAGCTCGCCGATCTGCCGGGAGCCGAAATCCTCCATGCCGACCTTCTCCAGGCAGTGATAGGCCAGTTCTTTATGCTGCCGCCGGGGTCTCTTAAGCAGACCGAGCTTCGGGTAGGTGCCGAGCAGAACGGTATCGATCACCGTAATCGGGAACGTCATGTCGATTTCGCTGCGCTGCGGAACGTAGGCGATGCGGGTCCGGGCTTCCTTAACGCTGCCGCCGAAGATGCGAAGCTCGCCGTGATCTCGCGGAATCAGTTCAAGGAGCGATTTCATCAGCGTGGATTTGCCGGCGCCGTTGGGTCCAATAATACCGGTCATGCTGCCGGGAAGAAGCGTAAAGCTGACGTCGCGAAGGGCATCCTTGCCGTGATAGGAGACGAACAGGCTGTCGACGGACACCGAAGGGACGCGGTGACGGGGAAGCATAGCATAAACCTCCTTTGGATTATGAAAACTTTGACATAAGTTTCCCTTGGGACAAATTAATGCACATATATAAAAGTTTTTACCTAAGGAAACTTTATTGAGTATAGGCTAAAACAGATGGGGAGAAATGTAAAGTGTTTTTTTGCCAGGGATGTCCGATTTTCGGAGGGTAAAACGAGGGCGAAATAGCGTTAGAATGCGGGGCGATAATAGGGGCCGAGCCCAAAAAAAGAAGCCCCGATTCCGCGGAATCAAGGCTTCATATCCTGGTCGTTGATGTGCTGCTTGGCGAACTGCTTGAACTGCTCCCTGAGCGGTGAATAGGGCTGGTCGGCGTGAAAGGCCATATAGGCCTTGACCGATTTGCCTGCAGAGCCGGGGGCAGCCAAGTATTGAAGACTCCCGGAGGCGAGCTCGCTTCGGATGCCGGACAAGGGGAAGAAGGAGATGAACTCTCCGTCCTCCACCGTATGCTTGACCGACTCCGGCGAATTGATGATCATGCGCTCCCACAAGTGGATCCCGCTCTCGATCGCGTAGGATCGGGTGAAGTCCCGCATAAAGGAGCCTTCGGCATGCTGGATAAAGAAGTGTTGGGCGACCAGCTGGTCGCTCAGCGATTTCAGGCTGGAGAAAGGATGCTCGGGTGCAAAGATGACGACAAGCTCATCTTCCAGCAGCAAATCTTCCTTGATGCCGGCAGCCGCAACGTCCTGCGAATAATAAAAGGCCAGGTCTACCTCATGGTTGTAGAGCAGCTCCTGGACGGTCCGGCTGGGCTGCACGGTCAGCTCAATCTGGATGCCGGGAAACTGCCGGCAGAACCGGTTGACAAGTCTAGGCAGGTGAATCGTCCCGATTAGGCTGTCAGCCCCGATATGAAGAATGCCCTTGCCCAAATCGGCGTAGTCCTGCACGGCCTTCCGGGCCTCGGCGGCCAGCCCCGTCATTTTGACGGCGTAGGGGTACAGCGCCTTTCCGGCGTCGGTCAGCAGGATGCGGCCCCGCTTGGACTCGAAGAGGGCGATGCCCATCTCCTCCTCTAAGCTTTTCATATGAAAGGTGACGGTCGGCTGTTTCATATCCAGCTCTTTGGCTACGTCAGTCACTTTCTTATATTTTTCAATATAAACAAGGATTTGCAATTTTAACAAATTCAACGATGATTCCCCCTCGGTCACGTCCGATTCTCTTTCATTATAGAATTAATCTATGGAGTCATAAAGATTATATTCTGATATTTATCGTTCTTTTTACAAAACGCATCATTTTACAAAATGATAGAGAACTACAATGAATTTGTCGGTAAACTTCATAGAGTTACACGGCAAACCAAAATGGGGGGAAACATTAGATTATGAAATTCAAAAAACCGTTACTTATGTTTTGTACGTTGGTCCTGGTTCTTATGCTGGCTGCCTGCGGCAGCAAAAACTCGGCGGATAGCGGCAGCGCTACGGGTTCGGGAACCGCAACTGAAGATAAACCGGCTGCAGAGGAAACCCTCAGCGGATCCGTTCTGGCCGTAGGCTCCACAGCACTCCAACCGCTGGTCGAGCAAGTCGCACAAAAATTCATGGGTGAATCCCAATACTCCCAAATCCAAGTTCAAGTACAAGGCGGCGGCAGCGGCACCGGTTTGACGCAAGTATCCGGCGGCCAAGCCAACATCGGCAACTCCGACGTATTTGCTGAAGAAAAGCTGGATGCTGACAAAGCTAAAGAACTCGTTGACCACCAAGTGGCCGTTGTGGCCATGGCGGCTGTAACGAATCCTGACGCAGGTGTAGACAGCCTGACGAAACAGCAGCTGGTTGATATTTTCACTGGCAAAGTCACGAACTGGAAAGACGTTGGCGGCAAGGACGAAAAGATCGTTATCGTTAACCGTCCTGCAAGCTCCGGTACTCGCGCAACGTTTGAAAAATATGCACTCGGAACGAAAACTGAAGACCTGCAAGGTTCGATTCAAGAAGATTCTTCCGGTACGGTGAAAAAGATCATTTCCGAAACGCCTGGCGCCATCGGATATCTGGCTCTGTCCTACCTGGACGACAAAGTGAAAACTGTAAAATATGACGGTGTGGAAGCAACGGAAGAGAACGTAGCATCCGGTAAATATCCGGTATGGGCTTACGAGCATATGTACACGAAAGGCGATCCTACTCCAGAAGTGAAGGCATTCCTGGACTACATGACTTCGGACACCGTGCAAAACGGCGACGTGGTTGAGCTCGGATACATTCCGGCTTCCAAAATGGAAGTGAAACGCGACAAGGACGGCAACATCACGCAATAACATCAGGTTCCTTGAGCTCTCACGAAACACTGAATATGTATGACAAGAGGCGGAGAGACCAACTTCTGCCTCTATTTTCACTTTAGAAAGAAGGACAACGATGAAAGCTATAGATGAAAGGCCTGTAGGCATCGCTGATAACCCCCGTCCCGGGCGGATAAAAAAACATCATATGGAAGATTTCGCGGGACGCGGCTATACGACGATATGCGCGATTCTGCTGATCGTCATTATTTTGTCCATCATTTATTTTGTCGCTTCCAAGGGACTGGCGACTTTCTTCAGAGACGGCGTAAGCTTCAGCGAGTTTCTGTTCGGCTCCAAGTGGGATCCGGAAGGCAACCATGGCGAGCCGCAGTTCGGCGTCATGCCGTTTATTTTCGGTTCATTCGCGACGTCGATCCTGGCAGCGCTCATCGCCAGTCCGCTCAGCATCTGCGCATCGCTCTTCATGACGGAGATCGTGCCGGGCTGGGGCAAAAAGCTGCTGCAGCCGGTCATTGAACTGCTTGCCGGAATTCCTTCCGTCGTATATGGATTTGTCGGCCTGACGGTCATCGTTCCGGCCTTGCGTGACCTGTTTCCCGGTCAGGGGATCGGTATCGCTGCGGGTTCGATCGTGCTGTCGGTGATGATCCTGCCGACGATTACGAGCATCGGTACCGACGCGCTGTCCTCGCTGCCGCGCGGCTTGAAGGAGTCCTCGTACGCACTCGGTGCAACGCGCTGGCAGACCATCTACAGAGTTATTCTGCCAACCGTGCTCCCTTCTATTCTAACCGGGGTCGTCCTCGGTATGGCTCGTGCCTTCGGGGAAGCATTGGCGGTACAGATGGTTATCGGGAATGCGCCGCATATTCCGCGGTCGCTGTTCGAATCCGCCTCGACGCTGACCAGCGTCATCACGCTGGATATGGGCAATACTGTCATGGGTACCCCACACAGTAACGCGCTGTGGAGCATGGCGCTGGCGCTCATGTTCATGACCTTTATCTTCGTCGTTATCGTTCGCCTGCTGGAAAGGAGAAATCGGATTTGAAAGCTAAAGCCGCTGACAAAATTGCAACAGCCATTATTGTGGTGTTATCCCTATTGATCGTAGCGGTTCTGCTCGGACTGCTCGGATTTATTCTGTACCGAGGACTCAGCCACATCAGCTGGCACTTCCTTACTTCGGTGCCTCAAACGATCCGGGAGGGC
This sequence comes from Paenibacillus sp. XY044, assembly GCF_002257645.1. Taxonomy (GTDB): domain Bacteria; phylum Bacillota; class Bacilli; order Paenibacillales; family Paenibacillaceae; genus Paenibacillus_AQ. The sequence continues at coordinate 934,099 of NZ_NQMO01000002.1, forward strand.
GGCGGCATCGGTCCGCAGCTGTTTAACTCCTTGTTCCTGCTGGTACTGACGCTAATTATTACGATTCCGCTGGGCCTGGGTGCCGGCATCTATATGGCCGAGTACGCCAAGCCGGGCAAGATCACCGGAACGATCCGCCTCGTCGTCGAGGTGCTGTCCTCGTTTCCGTCCATCGTCGTCGGCCTCTTCGGCTTGCTCTTGATTGTCAACACGTTCGGCTTTGGCTTCTCGCTCTTCTCGGGCGCGATCGTCCTGACGATCTTTAACCTGCCGCTCATGGTCCGCATCACGGAGCAGGCCTTCCGCAGCGTGCCGAAGGAGCAGAAGGAAGCAGGGCTTGCGCTTGGATTATCGAAATGGAAAATCATTACGTCCGTGCTGTTTCCGGTCGCCCTGCCAAGCATTGTCACAGGTACGGTTCTGGCTGCTGGACGGGTATTCGGGGAAGCGGCGGCGCTCCTGTTTACCGCGGGGATGTCCACGCCGCGTCTAGATTTTACCAACTGGAACCCGCTGAGCCCGACGTCGCCGATCAATCCATTCCGTCCGGCAGAGACGCTGGCCGTGCACATTTGGAAAATCAACAGTGAGGGCATTGCGCCCGATGCGGCGGAAATTGCTGCCGGCGCTTCGGCAGTACTCGTGATTCTCGTGCTTGTCTTCAACCTGTTTGCCCGCTGGTTCGGCAACCTGCTCTACAAAATCATGACGGCATCCAAACGAATGGGATAGGAGAAATGAGCATGCAACAATCATCGACTACATTCCGCACTGAAAACCTGAGTGTGTTCTATGGAACGTACGAAGCCGTGAAGAACATCAGCCTGAACTTCCCGGACAAGAGCGTTACCGCGCTCATCGGCCCGTCCGGCTGCGGGAAATCGACGTTTTTGCGGTCCCTGAACCGAATGAACGACGAGATCTCCCAAGCCGTGATCAAAGGGAAGATCTGGATCGGCGGGGAGGACATCAACGATCCTTCCACCGATGTCATTCAGCTGCGGCAAAAAATCGGAATGGTATGGCAGAAGCCGAATCCATTCTATAAATCCATCTACGAAAATATCGCCTTTGGCCCGAAATACCATGGCGTGAAAAATAAAAAGGCGCTCGACGAGATCGTCGAGTCCAGCTTGCGCAAAGCGGCGTTGTGGGACGAAGTGAAGGACCGCCTGAAGCAGTCCGCCTTGTCGCTCTCGGGCGGCCAGCAGCAGCGCCTGTGCATTGCGCGCGCTTTGTCGGTCAACCCGGGGATTCTGCTCCTCGATGAGCCGGCGTCGGCTCTCGATCCGGTTTCGACGTCCAAGGTCGAGGAACTGATCGTCGAGCTCAAGAAAGAGCTGAGCATCGTGATCGTGACGCACAACATGCAGCAGGCCGCACGGATTTCCGACTATACGGCGTATTTCTACCTCGGCACGCTGATGGAGCATAACGATACCGAAATTATTTTCACCAACCCGGCCAATGCCATGACCCAGGAGTATATCTCCGGACGGTTTGGTTAAGCCGCCGTTTGTTTGCACAGCAAAAAGCCGTCTCCCCAGAGATGAATGGGGAGGCGGCTTATTTAATTATAGAAGTTGAATTAAAGAATAGGATGCAGGGCAAGGAAGTAAAACGATTCGGAAGAAACGAAAACAAGAGCGATCGTAGGAACTTTTTACGTACTTGCCCCTATCATCGATTTCAATAGTTCAACTTATATAAGCAAAAGCTCCACTTTGTGGGGAGGGTTAACGGACGATCATGACCGGGCAGTGCGCATGCTGAACGACGCTGTGGCTGACACTGCCGATAAGCATTTCCGACACGAGGCCCATGCCCCGGCTGCCCATCACGATCAGGTCAGCCGACTCTTCCTTGGCCGTCTGGCAGATAACCTTGGCCGGATCGCCGGTTTTGCTGACCGTACGGAAGGAGACTCCCGAGCGGCTCGCTTCTTCGGTAGCCGGGATGAGAATTTTTTCGCCTTCCTGGCGGATGTGTTCGTCCAGGTCTACGCCCACCGGCGGTTCATTGATGGACACGGTGGGGTTGACGTGCAGGACGACGAGCTCGGGAGCGTTATTCAGGCTCTGTGCGAGCGACACGGCGGAATCCAGCGCATGCCGGGCATGCTTGGATCCGTCAACGGGTACGAGAATACGTGAGTACATATAAGAACCTCCTTAATGGCCTTCTGCCCGGTCAACATGGGCAAGCTTGCGGCGGGATACGAGCAGGGCGACGACGCCCAGGAAGACCATGACCGCGCCGAAGTAGAACGGCGTCTCCGCATGGTACCACTCGGACAGCTTGCCGGCGAGCCAAGGGGAGACGGCGCCGCCAAGGAAGCGGACGAAGCTGTAAGCCGCGGAAGCGACGGAGCGTTCTACCGGAGCGGCCTGCATGACGGCCGTGGTGATCAGCGTATTGTTGATGCCCAGGAAGATCCCGGCCACGATGACGCAGACGATTACGGTCTGAGGCGAGTGGTTATACGTGCCGATACCCATAATGAGGAGCACGATTGTAAACAGCGTAAGCACTGTCGCAATGGACGACACGACGCTGAAGCGCTTCTGCAGCTTCGGAGCGACGAATACCGACGTAAAGGCAAGCAGAATGCCCCAGCCGAAGAAGACATAGCCCAGACCGTGCTCATCCAGGTCCATGACGTACGGCGAGTACGCCATCAGGGTGAAGAAACCGAAGTTATACAGGAATGCCGTAATCCCAAGGATCAGCAGTGCCGGATAAGACAGCGCCTTGAACGGGTCGGCCAGTGTGCTGGCTTTCTTCGGCTTAGGCACGTTCGGGAGCATAAACGTAACGAAAATAAACCCGATGGCCATCAGAACGGCCACGCCGAAGAACGGTCCGCGCCAGGAGATGGAGCCCAGCTCGCCGCCCAGCAGCGGTCCGACGGAAATCCCGAGACCGAGTGCGGCTTCGTACAAAATGATTGCTTTAGCCGTGCCGGATGTGGACAGCCCGACGATCGCGGACAGCGCGGTGGCGATAAAGAGGGCGTTGCCGAGTCCCCAGCCGCCGCGAAAACCGACGATACTGCCGATGGAGTTGGACAGACCGCCAAGCGCCGCGAAGATGACGATGAGCAGCATCCCGGTCAGCAGCGTCTTCTTGATGCCGATCCGGCTGGAAATGACGCCGGTAATCAGCATTGCTACGCCGGTTACCAGATTGTAGCTCGTAAACAGAAGCGAAACCTGGCTCTTGGATGCGTGCAGCTGCTCGGCGATGGCCGGCAGAATCGGGTCAACCAGGCCGAGGCCCATAAAGGAGATGATACAGGCAAAAGCGATTGCCCATACCGCCTTCGGCTGGGACAGCAGTCCCCCTTGTCGCTGTTCCGGCTCCAGGGGCTGCGAAGCATTGGTTTTCATAAGTAACATTACCTCCATTTTGATGAATCATGTATTTTCATGTTTTCATGAATCTCCACAACAAAAAAACGTCTATCGACGCACTTGCATAACGGCCGCAGCGGCTTTTAGCCTTCCAGGGAATCGGTTTCTTCGTCGAATTTGCGGATGAAATCATCCAGCCGCTTCTGCGTCTGTTCCAATTCCTGCTGCATAAGGCGCATTTTCTCGACTTTGGTACGCAGCATTTGAAGCTGTTCTTCCAGCATCTCGCTCATATGGGTCAATTGCTGTCTCCGATGGGCCCGGCTGGTCATATCGTGGTAAGTTTGGTGATGCAGCTTATAAGCGTCCGATACGGATAAGTACTGAACCAGCTCCTGCAGGCTGAAACCGAGAATTTCTTTGGCATTCACGATCTTCTTCAAATACTCGATGTCCTCGCGGGTATAGAGGCGGGTGCCTCCCTCGCTCCGTTCAGGGGTCGGAAAGACGCCGATCTCTTCGTAGTAGCGGATCGTTCGCTTCGTCAAGCCGCATTCTCTGGCGACATCGTCGATTTTATATTCATCCATTTCCTTCCTCCCTCAAAGTTTCCCGGGTAACATTAATCATTGTAATCCTGACTAACGTTAACGTCAACGTTAAATTTTATGAAACCCAAAAAGATAATTATTACGTGGAATCCGGTTGTGGCCTTAGTATGCCCGGCATCCACCGTTTACGTACGGGGGTTGCCATAGTGCTGTGAAGCGATTTTCATTGAAAAGCTCCCCATGTTCAGTGGCCGTCAGGCAGTCTGTGCGGAGTCCTCAGAGGGGGATATGGGAGAACAGCGATGCGGTTTATTACGGTCATCGTGAACGGAGAGGGGAGAGCTGGCCGAGTGGTGCGATTCCTGATTGTCTGCACAAAAAAAGCTGTCCCTAACCGTATGACGGATTAGGGACAGCTTTCAAAATTAAGGGCGTAAACGCTGGTGTATTCGGTGAACATTAAGCGCGAACGACGCGAACCTGGTCCTCTTCGAGCTCGACCCGAATCGCCTTAACATCCTCGTCGTCCAGCAGCAGATCCGTGATGCCGTCTTCCACATGCTGCTGAATGACACGGCGGAGCGGACGGGCACCGAAGGCCGGATCGTAACCCAGTTCGGCCAGCTTGCGTTTCGCTTCGCCAGACACGTCTAGCGAGATGTCGTGCTCCGAGAGGCTGGCCGTTACTTCACCGAGCATGTTGTCGACAATCGTTACAAGATCTTCTTCTTTCAGCGAGGCGAACGGTACGATACCGTCGAAACGATTCAGGAATTCAGGCCGGAAGTAGCTGCCGAGCGAATCGAGAATCGAGCGGGTCTGCTCGGACTTGGCGGTAAAACCGACCATGATTTTTTTATCGGCGGCCGTGCCGGCGTTAGAAGTCATAATGATGACTGTATCCTTGAAGCTTACCGTGCGGCCCTGGCTATCGGTCAGGCGGCCGTCGTCCAATACCTGCAGGAACATATGCTGCACATCCGGATGCGCCTTCTCAATCTCATCGAGCAGGATGATGCTGTACGGATTGCGGCGCACGCGTTCCGTCAGCTGACCGGCTTCTTCATGGCCGACGTAGCCCGGAGGCGAACCGATCAGCTTGGAGACGGAATGCCGCTCCATGTATTCGCTCATGTCCAGACGAATCATCGAATCGGTGCTGCCGAACAATTCTTCGGCCAGCGCCTTGGACAGTTCGGTCTTGCCGACGCCGGTCGGTCCGACGAACAGGAAGGACGCGATCGGCTTGGAATCGCTGCGCAGCCCGGCGCGTCCGCGGCGAACGGCTTTGGCGACCTTGCCGACGGCTTCGCTCTGGCCGATGACGCGGCTTTCGAGGCGGGCGGCGAGATTTTTCATCTTGCCGCGCTCGTCCGCCTGCAGTTTGCCGACCGGGATGCCGGTCTTGCGCTCGATGATGCTCTGGATGTCCTGGACGGACACTTCGAGCACCTCTCCGGCATCGGCATCGCCGTTCGAGCGCTGCAGCAGGGCGGCTTCTTCATCGCGCAGCTTGGCGGCGCGTTCGTAGTTTTCTTCGCGGGCAGCCGCGTCCTTCTCGGTCTTGATCTGTTCCAGACGGGCGCGGATTTCGTCCGTACTGCTAACCGGAGCGCGCAAGTTCAGCTTGGCGCCGGATTCGTCGAGCAGGTCGATCGCTTTATCCGGCAGGAAGCGGTCTTGGATATAGCGGCTCGACAGACGCACGCACGCTTCGAGCGTTTCGTCCGGGTAACGGACGCCGTGGAACTGCTCGTATTTCGGACGCAATCCTTTCAGTATTTCGATCGTTTCCTCGGCGGTCGGCTCGTCGACCATTACCGGCTGGAAGCGGCGCTCGAGCGCGGCGTCTTTCTCGATCTGACGGTACTCCTTAAGCGTCGTGGCGCCAATAACCTGCAGCTCGCCCCGCGCCAGCACCGGCTTTAGGATGTTTCCGGCGTCCATGGAGCCTTCCGCCGAGCCCGCACCGACCAGCAGATGGATTTCGTCGATGAACAGCAGAATATTATGACGCTGCTCCAGTTCGGCGATCAGCTGCTTAATCTTGTCCTCAAACTGTCCGCGAATGCCGGTTCCCGCTACGAGGGAGGCGACGTCGAGCGAATATACTTCCTTGTTTTGCAGCTTGGCCGGTACTTTGCCTTCCGTGATGCGCAGCGCCAGCCCTTCGGCGATAGCCGTCTTGCCGACGCCCGGTTCGCCGATCAGCACCGGATTGTTTTTGTTCCGGCGGTTCAAAATTTCGATGACACGGTCGATCTCTTCGTCGCGGCCGATGACGTTGTCGATCTTGCCGCCGCGAGCCGCGTCGTTCAGATTGCGTCCGAGCTGATCCAGCAGCCCGCCCCCACGACGTCCACCGCCTTGAGCGGCTGCTCGCGAAGGTTGCTGCCCCGCGCCAGAAACCGGCTCGCCCGGCTGCATGAAGCTGCGGAACAGATCTTCCAGCGGAGAAGAATCATGGCCGGAAGAACCGAAGCCTGCCGCAAACGGCACGCCGCCGTTCACTTTGGCATAGCATTCTTCGCATAGAAACATTTTCTCGGATTTATGGTTGACAGTGAGGCTCAGACCTACGGTTGCCTGGTTTTGATTACAATGTTGACAGCGCATGAAGGCATGCCCCTTTCATTAATTAATGGATGATTAATCTGTGGATACTGCATTTGGATGCCCCAATTGATACAACGGCTGCCCGCGCCTTTCGGAAGCAGGCCGCCGGAATGGAGGAATGAAAGCCAGAATCCCGTCAGGACGAAGACCGGTTAAGCCGAAAGACAAACTCGTTAAGAGGTTGTTCATCAGGCTACAGGTTTGATCTTCCGCTTCTGACTTTGACTTTCTTTGACCATCATTATACCTCACTAGAATCGCTTGTCAATAGTTTATTCGTTATTTTTAGTAAGTATATAGAAAAAGGTTCAAGCAAGTGCGTTTCGGCATGCTACGCGCAGGAAGTTTCGGCCCGCAGACAAGAAAAAAGCCCTGCCGTCCGGAGTGTCTCCGTAACAGCAGGGCGTACCGTGTATTATCAATGTTGTGAATGTTCCAGAAGTGTCATGATTCCTCGTTTTGCAAAATGCAGTCGGCAAACAAAATGAATTTCGGGATGCGGAAAAATTGTTCCGCCCGGTCCTGGAAGCTGGCTGACGGAAGCGTTCCTTGGTGCAGCCATTTCCGGAAAGTGCCCGGATGAATGTCCATCCATTCGCTGACGTCGCTGACGGACAAGTCGTGAACCATGCACAGTCCCGTTAGTATTTTGTTGCTGACAGGCGACCGGGTCAGCGTCCGGCGCATGAAGCGCGAAGAGGATGGCTGACAAATGATCGGACTTGTGGATGTGACGGTATGATTAAACAGAATGTGGTGCGGATAGCCCAGGTATTGGCATACCTTGTCCAGGTTCTTTTTTCCCGGGATCCGTCCTTCATACACCCAGGCGCTTACGCTTCGAGAAGAGACCGATATCTCCTCAGCCAGTTGGGAGAGCTTGATATCATTCGCCATCAGTACGGCCAGCAGCACGCGATTGCGGATTTGGCAGCGGGATGGCTTCCGGAAGCGTTTGACGCGGATTCCTTTTCCTAAGTATTTGCGATTGATCAGAGACCACGCCTGAATGGAATGCGGTTCTTGTTGTTTAGGCATATTTCCTCCGATGATTTTTCTTAAAATTCTACAATAGTTTCGGCTCCATTTTCAATAGTGCTATCGCCTGTTTCTATGAGGTCCCGGTTTTCGGCCCATTTTCCCGGGAATTTACGTTATCCCGTTGTCAAGTGAATAATAGGAACTATTTTTACACTTCAACCCCAAAATGCTTCCAATTCAGTCATCAAACTGTTACCGAATTGAAATTGAACTCGCCAGCCGAGAAGGGTACAATGCAAGGGTGCTAGATTACTAGATTCGCGTATCTACGACATCTTAGCCAAATCCGAGAGAAAAAGGTTGGTAGATTATGTTGAAAAAGAAGTTGCAATACTCGAAATGGCTCTTATCGTTCCTGATGATCTTTGGCACCGTCCTTTCGGCAGAAGGAGGGCTGGCTACGGCCGCGGGCAGCACGGCATCTTCCGTCAAGGCTTCTGTCTTCGTCGCCGTCAATGACAAACTGATCACTTACGACCAGCCCCAGCCGGTTATACATAACGGTACGCTGTTTGTACCCGTCGCATCTACCGTTCCCCAAATGAACGCTTCGGCGAAGTATGCCGCAGGCAAGCTGACCATTTCGCGCGGAAATCAAGCGCTGGTCCTGACGGTTCCGGGGAAGGACGCCATCCTGAAAAACGGAAGAACGCTCGTTTCCCTGCGCAAGCTGACCGATAAGTTCGGTTACCAAATTTCCTACAACGCCGCCCAGTCGCTGTACCGTGCGGTAAACAGCTCCGCCTCCTTGACAGATCATCAGCTGGCGCTGAAATATAGCACGTATATCAAGGAACACAAAATGACGGCTGCCCAGAAGCCTTCCACGGGGTCTGGCACTACGGCGCAGCAAGGCAGCAAAGTGATCTACATTACGTTCGACGACGGTCCGAATGCAGGAACGACCCGGCTGCTGGACGTGCTGGACCGGAATCAGGTGAAAGGGACCTTCTTTATGCTGGGAAATAACATCGCATCCCATCCGTCCGCAGTCCGCCGGATCGTAAGCGAAGGCCATGGGGTAGGACTGCACGGCATGAGCCATCAGAAGAACACGTTCTACGCTTCGCCTTCTTCTGCGCTGGGTGAGATGAACAACGATAACGACAAGCTCCACGCAGCCGCCGGCGTATACACGAAAATGATCCGTCCGCCTTATGGAAGCAAGCCGTATTTTACCCAGAGCTACCGGGATTTGACGGCCTCGTACGGTTACCATCTGTGGGATTGGAACATTGATTCGGACGACTGGCGCTACAAGAGCAATCCTCAGACGATCTATAACAACGTGCTGAGAGATGTGAAGGCCATGAAGAAGAGCGGGGTTACCCCGGTCGTGCTCTTCCATGACCAGACGGCGACCACGTCGATTCTGGACAAGCTGATCAAAGCACTGAAAGCCGAAGGCTACACCTTCAAGCCGCTGACCAACAGCACGCCGCCGGTCAACTTCTGGAATGACAAACGGTAAAGGCCATTCGCCCTGCAAATCTATGAAATAGGCTCCGATAGAAGATATCCGGCTTCGCAGAATCCTTTCTCCTTTCATACTCATATAAGAGATGGTAGGAAAGGAGGGGGCTCTGAGATGAATCAACTGGCTGTTAACGGCATCAGTGCGGTCGCTGGCGGAATTGTTACCGTTGCTCTAGGAGGGTGGGATCAGCTGCTTATGGTATTTCTGATCACCATACTCATCGATTATGCAACGGGGGTTCTGGCCTCCATCAAGGAAGGATCCGGCTTGGACAGCCAAGTCGGATTCTGGGGTCTCACCCGGAAAGCGCTGATGCTGCTCGTCATTGTCCTCGCGCACCAGATGGACGTGCTGATCGGCAGCGGAAGCGACGTCATCAAGACCGGAGCGATCTATTTTTACATGTCCAACGAATTAATATCGATAACGGAAAATTACGGACGGCTTGGCTTACCCCTGCCGGATAAGATCCGTCAGCTCATCGCCGTTTTGCGAAATAAAGATAAAGATGACGGGTCCGATATGTGACGGTTCTTCATGTTTCCTTTCCCTAAGGGGGAGGATATGGTATATTTTTCTCAGTACACTTTTCGAATGGGACAAGGAGCATGATACCATGATTAAGCATATCGTCTTCTTTAAATTAAAGGACAGATCACCGGAAAGTATTGAACGCACCGCCGCGGTCCTCCGTAATATGGAGGGGAAGATCCCGCAGCTCGTATCGATTGAGGTTGGACTCGACGTCATCCATTCGGAACGTTCTTTTGATATCGCGCTGGTGACGGAGCTTGCATCGTTAGAAGATTTGCAGGCTTACACGGTTCATCCCGAACACCAGATCGTGATCCGCCACATCAACGAAGTGAAAGACGTATCCGTGAGCGTGGACTACGAATTCTAAAGAATAGGAAGAATGGGACATGAGCGATTTAGAATATCCAATGGAGACCTTATTCCTGCTTATCGTGTTTATTGCGGCCTTGTTTGTGATGTTCTTCTGGCTGAAGCGCCGCGGAAAACGGGACAAATAAATTTCCACATCATGGAGGTAAGGCCGTGTATTACGTGAACCAGGAACAAATTCAGCGGCGTCTGGAAGCGATTCCGGACATCGTGGACGCATTGAAGCAGGCTGTTGGGAATTGGGATGGCGGGATCGTGTCCGGTTTCGTTCAGGAACGGGCGCTGCATTTGGCCATCGAGGTGGTGACCGACGTCGGCAGCTATTTAATCGACGGATTTATTATGCGCGACGCAAGCAGTTACGAGGATATCGTGGAAATTACGCATGAGGAGCGCGTCTTTGACGATGAAGTTTATGCCGTCCTGGCGGAACTGGTTGGTCTCCGCAAACCGCTAGTTCAGGAATATTATGAATGGGACCGGAGAAGTCTGCACAAGCTGACTCCGATTTTGCCGGACATTCTCGATAAGTTTTCCACGCAGGTACGTGATTATCTGAAGCAGGAGCTGGGTGTGTAATCCGGATTCCCGCCGCAGCGCCATAGTTTTAATAACAGGCCCGTCCATGGGAATGGACGGGTTTTTTAGTTTTTTCGGCAAGTTTTTTTAAAAATAGCGCCCATTTTGTGTCAAGACAACCTCGCCCTGCTTATAATACACCATCAACTAGGCATTAGCCCGGCTGGGGGCGAAGGGAGTGAAATTTTCATGGCGGAATGGGGCTATATACTCATCGCTTGCGGATTTATCATGTTCGCTGTTGTGGCAATGATCCTTCTACATACGCTGAGAAGAGTACTGCTGCGGGCGGAATCCGTTCTGGGAAAGGCGGGAGCCGACATGACACAGCTGGCTGCAGAATCGAAGGAGCTGCTGACTCAGGCAACTTCAACGCTGTCGCTTCTGCATGAGCGGGTGGAAGACATCGAACCGTTCAGCTCATCGCTGCGGCTGGCGGGCGAAACGCTAACCGGCACGCTGCAGCGGGTGGACTCGATTTCGAAGCTCGTCACCGATTCCGCCATGGAACGCCTGGAGAAAGCCCACCGCGAAAACGAGCTTCGGCTCGCGGAAGCGTTCCGGTGGCTGGATGTGGGACTGTCGGTATGGCAAACCTGGAAGCAGCAGGAGGCCTACCCGCCGGGATCGGTGCCTTCAAGCGAAAAGGAGAGATGAGACATGAAGGAAACAAATAAAAGCTTGCTGTGGGGCGCATTGGTCGGAAGTATTGTAGGTTCGGTAACCGCGCTGCTGCTCGCGCCGAAATCCGGGAAAGAACTGCGGCAGGATATTGCGGAAGGTGCACGCACGGTTGGCGGCAAGACCCAGGAATGGGCCGGCAAGGTGAAAGATACCGCAGGCAACGTCATCGCCGATATCCAGTCCTGGCGTAAATCCAATGCGGACGAAGCCGGCGAACTGGCCCAAATCTCCTCTTTCTCTGAAGAAACTGCTGGGGAGACCGGTGAGTTCGAAGACCTGGATTTGACAGGTGCTGAAGCGAAGCGGGACTAATCTGGAAGCAGACCATTCATTTAGGAACATTAGAGCGCAGGCCCACTCCTTGTGTTATCCGGGGAGCAGGGCCTGTTTTGTCATATTCCGGATGCTTCTTTTCGCGGTTGTCCGATAAATCGAAATGGGTTAAGATATGAGGTACGTTTTGTTGACGGTTGTCATATGGTACCAACAGAGAGAAGAAAACGAGAAGGAAGCGGTGTGTTCGTGCAGCAGGCAATTGCAATTTTAGACTCGGGTGTTGGCGGGCTCACCGTGGCCAAAGAAGTCATGAGACAGCTCCCACGGGAGAAAATCGTTTATTTTGGAGACACCGCCCGCACCCCTTACGGACCCCGTTCGTCCGATGAAGTGAGAAAATTTACGGAACAGATTGTCGACTTTCTGATCCAATTCGGTCCAAAGACGATCGTGATCGCCTGTAATACGGCTACAGCCGCGGCGCTTGACTATATTTCCGGGAAAGTGTCGATCCCTGTCATCGGGGTAATTCATCCCGGAGCCAGAGCCGCCATCAGTGCGACCAAAGCCGGGCAGGTGGGCGTCATCGGGACCGTCGGCACGATCCGCAGCGGAGCCTATACCACCGCGCTGCAGCAGCTGTCGCCTTATGTCAAGGTGGTCAGCCAGGCTTGTCCGGATCTGGTTCCGCTCGTGGAGCAGGGCTTGTTCCGCTCGGAAGAAACGACGGCGATCGTGAAGAGGTCGCTCGCGGGAATCAGCCAGACCGACATCGACTGTCTGATTTTAGGATGCACGCATTATCCCTTTTTGAAAGAAACGATCCAGGAAGTGATCGGCGGCAGCGTCAAGCTGATCAGCTCGGCTAACGAGACGGCCCGCGAGATCAGCACCATTTTGTATAATCAGGGGCAGCTTGCCAGCCGGGAGGAGAGCCCGGTCCATCAGTTTTTTTGCAGCGGCGACCCGGAAATGTTCAAACGGATCGCAAAGCTGTGGCTGGGAGAGCAAATTCGGCGGACGCCGGTCGTATGGCAGGTTTCCAGATTTGATGATTAAGGATTTCGGATGGTTCAAAATCCGTAAGCCACCTTCAGGGTGCCTTACGGATTTTTTAGTACGGCTATGTTAAATTCTAATGTTGATATTTGACCAAAAGAAAACCGCCTTCGTCATTATAAAGCGAATCTGTTCTTAATGATTTCAGCAACCTCACCAGCACTTAAATTCGAGTTGTTAATTCTGATGTAGTTTCCTCTTTTAATTTCTCCCTCGAAGGAGTTTAATCGATGTTGCTCCATTGTCTGTAATAGATCCTGTTCAGAACGAGTAACATTCCTTTTTGTTGGTTTGTGTTCAAGTCTGTGAGGAGTCTTGTTACGCTCAATTCTTTTCTCAAGATCGGCTTCAAGCTCAACAAAATACACTTCGCCAACTTTATCTTCGATTGTTTTGCAAATTTTATCAACGTAGTCCCAATCCTCATGCAAATCGAATCCCCATACATAAGTGAAAATCATTCCATACATATCACTATCAGCGGCGGCTTCAAATATGTCTTGACGAAATTTATTTACAAATCTCCACATTTCATGATTAAAACCGAATAGGGGAGCTAACATTTCAATTGTTACGTGATTGTGGAACAACTTTAGTTCAGTTACCTTCTCCAATTGATGTCCTACTGTCATTTTTCCTACCGCCTGCGGACCAAATATTATAACAAATTTCATTAAATCATCCCCTTGGAAGATATTTCAACAATACTATCACAATTTGAACAAGATTCGGAGCAGTTTTATTGAATTAGACTGCCCGTTAGCTTAACAAGAATAAGCAGAAAGCCGAAGTTTGGCATTCGTGTCGGTCACAGTAAATAGGCATGATTTGACCAACATATTTTTCTTATTTGATGCGGTATTCTCATATTCCCTGCTGTCTAAGTAACGAAACCAAGCCAAATAATGATGCGAATATTTAGTTGCAACACCGTTAAATCGATCCAACCATTTTTTCAAACGGCTGTGGTAGGCTTATACCACGATATTTCGCTTTGTCACCACGTTTACGTGGCCTGCGTTCGGTGATATTTCGCTTGCCTTTTTCCGAGTACAGAAAGTAAGTCTCATCCATCTCAACAATATCTTGAAATGCTTCGGTTGGAATCTAATTAGAGCAGAAAGAATCTTATGCCGCCAGTAAAACAAGGTGACATGCGTGACTTCATCGTTTAACTGCTCTGCACATTTTCTCGGAGAAAAGCCCTCAATCATGCATTCAATAAAACGAACCCAAATATGAGGACTTCTCGTGCGTTGCAGAGGGATCCATTTCAATTTATATAGACATTTTTTTTCGAAAAAGGAAGCAGGGAGTAATGGGCCACTCTTACCGCATGGGCCAAGTTCATTGAGGCATACAATGTTACGGATGGTGATGATGACTGCGGTCCGAGTCCCGCGGAAAGGAACGATGCCATGCAGCAATATATCGTGAAGAAAGGCGACACCCTGAAACGCATCGCCGCAAGCAAGGGGTTATCAGCGAGTCATATTATCAATGCCAACCCTTGGGCGTCCGACCAGCCCTATTTAATCCCGGGGCAGATGCTCTACCTTCCTTCTTCTCCGCGGAGAAGGTATGCCATTCAGGCCGGCGATACGCTGGATCGCATCGCTGCAACTTTTCAAACCCGGGAAGAGGCGATCATGGATATGAACCCCGGCATTTCACCGTATGTTCTTCCGGAAGGGCGCGTCCTGGTGCTTCCATCGGCCGAACGGACCGGGATCGTCCAGATTATGGGAGAGTACGGTTACCGTCAGCTGAAGGATGATATCCGGCAGCTGGCGGCGTTCTATCCAGCAATCGAAACCGGGTCGATTGGAGAGAGCGTGTTGGGGAAACCTATTCCGTACCTGAAAATCGGGGAAGGCGAAAAACATATACATGTGAACGCTTCCATTCACGCGAATGAATGGATTACGACGCCCTCCGTCATGCGTTTTGTCGAGGAATTCGCCTGCAGTCTGCAATCCGGGCAGCGCTGGAACGGCTACGATCCCGCGCAGTGGTTCCAGCAGTGCACGCTCTGGGTCGTCCCGATGGTCAATCCGGACGGCGTGGAGCTGGTACAGGAAGGGATTCATCCCGGCCATCCGTATTACGGGCAGCTGACGGAGTGGAACGGCTGCCGCCGCGACTTCCGGCACTGGAAGGCCAACATCCATGGCGTGGACCTGGGCGATCAGTTCCCGGCCCATTGGGAAGAAGAGGTTCAAAGGCGGGGCAAGCGGTCTCCGTCTCCCCGGGATTACCCTGGCACGGCGCCGCTGACGGAGCCGGAAGCAGCGGCACTGGCGGCTTTCACGCTGGAGACGTCGCCCGATGCCGCCGTATCCCTACACAGCCAAGGGCAGGAGATTTACTGGAATTACCGCAATTATGAGCCCAAGGAGAGCCGGGAGTGGTCACGCCGCCTGGGCCAGGTCAGCGGCTACCGCCCCGTGAAGCTGGAAGGCAGCGACGCCGGCTATAAAGATTGGTTTATCCAGCATTTCCGGCGTCCGGGCTTTACCGTCGAGGTCGGTCTGGGTAAAAATCCGCTTCCGCTTGAGGATTACGATCAAATCAGCCTGGATGTGGGTTTGGTTCTGGCTGAACTGATGTCAATGTGAAAAAATAATGAAACATTTTCTGCAAGATTACGTATGATATGATTAAGGGAGCGGACGCTGTGTTAGTTTTAAAGAGACCGGCGATCGTTTCCTTTTTGCGTGAGAGCTCGTCCCTGTTTGGATGGATTCGTCACCTATGTACACAAGAAAAAGGAGGGAAAGGCATGAAATGGAGAAGATTGCTGTCGCTGCGGCGCTGGTCCCATATGTTCTCCCGGATTTGGCGCTATCTGATGTCGCCTCATGTGGGCACCTTGGACAAGCTGCTGTTTCTCGTCCCGGTGGTGCTGTATTGGGTGCTGCCCGACGTTATGCCGTTTATCCCGATTGACGATATTGGTGTCACGATGCTGATGACGGGATGGTTTGTCTCCCGGATGGATAAGAAATACCCCGGTCTGCTGGACGGTGGTGTGATTCATCCGCCCAAGGGCCCGACGCGCTGAGGCTTCTTGCCATCCTAAATCTGATACAGTACAATTTATAGTTACAGATAGAATGAACTCAAGAAATTCATGTTGAAGAGCTTGGAGTAAGCTGTTACAACAGGGTTCAATTCGGAACTTGAGTTCAATCTATACAGTATGAAAAACTGACCTTACCTATAGGAGATGTAGCCGATGAAATGCAAAATTACCCGCAATGCGGCCAAGGTGCTTAAAAAGGAACTCGAGAAGGATGAAAACCGCGATCTGAAGCTTCGCGTACTCGTGACGCATGCCCACGGCGACCATGCGCATTACGGCCTGGATATGGACAAGGCTAAGGACCAGGATGAAATCGTGAGCACCGATAAGGAAATCGATGTGCTTCTGGACAAGAACGAGCCGCTTCTTGACGGTGTCAAAATCGACTATTTGTATTTCCCGCAGGAAGGCTTTGTGATCACCAACCCTTCTAAAGGTAATCACGGCGACCACTAAGGCGGTCAATTTCCGAACCATCGGACAGGTAACCGGTGGAAAATGGTGGATTTCCGGATCGCTGCATAGTTCCGCTGCTCCCATACCATTCTAAGGACGGGTAGGAACTTTGTAGTGAAGGGAGAGCAACTGTTCATGACAACACGTTACGATTCCAGTCTGCAATCACAAAATTCGGTTTCCCAGGCTCAAAATGCGGTGGAGAAGCTCCACAATGCGGTTTCCTCGGCTTTGTCCCATCCGACGGAGCAAATGGTCGAGCAGGCGCAGAACCGCCTGGCTCACACGGAACAGGCCGTGCGTCAAGCCGGCCTGGCGGATAACCATCAAGCCGTAGAATTGGCTGAAGAAATGCTGGCCGAGGAGAAGGGCCGTTTGGCGTCGCTGGCGTCCGAACATGGGAAATCGAAGGCGTAGGTTCCTGTCAGAACCCGCGAAGCGCAGCTGCGCTTTGCGGGTTTTTTTGTATACCCGTCTTTGCGGCAGGTCAATGGATTCGCCCTTGCAGCATGCATAGGGCTTTTTTGGGACTCATCCCTGATTATGCTATAATGGGGCGAAGTCTTCTTTAGTGCTCATTATTTCATAGGAAGGTTGTGAGAGTATGAAACACATTACCGATTGCACCATCCTGAATAACGGAGTTACGATGCCATGGCTGGGACTGGGTACCTTCAAGGCCCAAGGGGACGATGTGTACAAGGCGGTAAAGCTGGCGCTGGAGATCGGCTACCGCAGCATCGATACCGCGAAGGCATATGGCAACGAGGAAGAAGTGGGCCGCGCCATAGCAGAGAGCGGCATTCCGAGAAGCGAGATTTTCGTCACGACCAAAGTGTGGAATGACGACCAGGGCTTCGATTCAACGCTCCGGGCCTTCGAAGGCAGCCAGAAGCGGCTCGGCCTCGAGGTGATCGACCTGTACTTGATTCATTGGCCCGGCAAAGACAAATTCAAAGATACGTGGAAGGCGATGGAGCGCCTGTATAAGGAAGGTCGGATCCGCGCCATCGGCGTCAGCAACTTCCTCGTTCACCATCTGAAGGACCTGCTGCAGGACAGCAGGACTGTCCCTGCCGTGAACCAGGTGGAGCTGCACCCGCGGCTGATCCAGCAGGAATTGCAGGATTTTTGCGGCGCTCAGGGAATCCAGCTCGAGGCATGGAGTCCATTGATGCAGGGTAAGCTGACCGAAGATTCGACGCTGGCGGGCATCGCGCAGAAGTACGGCAAAACGCCGGCACAGGTCATCCTGCGCTGGAATATCCAGAACAAGATCGTCACGATTCCGAAGTCGGTCACCCCATCCCGAATACGCGAGAATGCGGACATCTTTGATTTCGAGCTGTCGTCCGACGAAATCAGGAAGATCGACAGTCTGAATCAGGACCGCCGCGTCGGCAGTGATCCGGACAAGTTTCTTTTCTAAAAGGGACAGGCTTAGACAGGATTAACGAATCTTTCAACATAAGCATTGCTATCATCTTTTGTATACGATAAAACAACAAAACCCGGACTCCTTAAGGAGTTCCGGGTTTTTCACTTTGCTTAAGCTTAGGGACCAGGTCGTACTGGACGATTTCATCGGAAATGTGCAGCTCGTTCTTCGCTCGGTCGTATCCGGCACGGCAGGCGCTCACATCGACTGTTTTGCCGGTCCCCAGATTATAGCAGCTGCCATCCTTGAACATGCCGCTTTGGGAGGGGATGTAAAACCGTTTGCCGTCCGTATACGCTCCACTGCGCAGGGTGACGAACCGGTCTTTACCGTCAAACAGGTCATTTCCCATCATGTACTGCGACTTGGCAGATATACCCAGCAGGTGCAGGAGTGACGGCGCCATGTCGAGCTGTCCGGCGGGTTTGTCATACACCCCTGCGCCGTCACCGTCCGGCAGATGAACGAGGAGAGGCACTTCGTTCATGATCTGCTCCATGTCCAATTCGTTCAGGCTTTTGCCCAGAAACTTCTCATAGAGGGCTTTGTCCTTCACCGAATTATCATGATCCCCATAGATATACAGGATGGTATGATCCCACAGTCCGTCCTGCTTCAGCCGTTCCACCAATTGGCCGAGCGCTGCGTCCACATAGTGAATCGACTGCAGGTAATCCCCAAAGACGGTTCCGTCGAACTCGCCGACATTCAGCTCCTGCACATCGTCCGGTAGCGAGAACGGATGGTGGGAGGAGAGCGTGATCAGAAACGAATAGAACGGTTGCGGAAGCTGTTCAATCTTGCTCAGGGATTGCCCGAAAAAAGATTTGTCTCCTAGCGACCAGCCGAGAGGCTCGTCGATGTCGTAATCCTTTTTGCTGAAAAACTGGTCGTAGCCCAAATTGTCGTACATCGCGTTCCGGTTCCAGAAGCTGCCGTCGTAGGCATGGAATGCATTCGGCGTATAGCCATGCTCCTTCAGGATCGCCGGAAGTGAGTTAAACTGATGATTGGCATAGCGGATAAACACCGAGCCGTACGGAACCGGATGCAGCGAAGTCTGGGATGAGAAATCCGCATCGGAGGTTCTGCCCTGGCCGGTTTGATGATAATAATGGCTGAAGTACATGCTTTCCTTCATCAGACGGTTAAAATTCGGCGTGATTTCCTGACCGCCGATCTGCTTGCCGATCATGAAATTCATAAATGCCTCGGTCTGTATGACCATGACGTTGCTACCCTTGTACTTGCCGAACATGGCGTCGTTCTCCGAACGCGACCCATCTTTGTCATCGAACCAGTTCTGCACTTTGTCGACTTCGCCCTGGGCAAGCACAGGTTTGGGTCCCAAATGCTCTTTTCCGAAGCGGTAGGCATCGTATACATGAAATCCGAGCAGCCCGGTTACGTTATAAAGTGATAAGTTCCACCAATTTCCGGTAAAGAGACCGACAGCGTAGTAATCGATATAGAACTTCAGCGGGGCAAAGGTTACGACGCACCCGATCACCAGGGCGACGATTCCGGATGAGAAACGGCGTGCAAACCCGGCTTTCCGGGTTGACGGTTTGCCGATGGTGTAGTTCAGCGCCCCATGTGCCGGACTTCGCAATCCTAGAGGCTTCCATACCGTGAAGACAGCCAGCAGCAGCCAATCCGCGGCAAACGACAGATCACTCCAATGAAGCAGCGTCATGATGCTGTCCCCGAGGGAGTCCACTTGACCGGCCTGCATCATCACCGTGACGGTGACCAGATCCTGAAAATAACGGTAGTACACCAAGTCGGTATACATCAGCGCTGTAAGCACCAGATTAACGACGATAAGTGCGATCCGCTGCCCGCGCCGCGGAAGCCATAAGGTCCAGAACGAAACGAGAATCAGGGAGCCGAGGCCGATAAAAAAGTCCAGCGGGTTGAAATCGATTTTGCTGATATGAAGTTTAAAATGGAAAAGAAGCAGCTTATACATCATGAACAGTATAAACAAGCTGTATACGAAGTAACGGGAGCGGATAAACCGCCCGAAGCCGCCATTTGAAGAGTGTCTGGACATGCTGTATGAGAAATTCAAATTGGACAACCTCCTGCTGTAGCATGTATTGGATGATGATAGGGCGTAAAGCCATATAGGAGCTGTCCAAGTGGACAGCTCCTGACAAAGCGGCAGCGGATTTTTAGGAACGGCGGGGCGGAAGAGGCCCTAAAAATTGATAATACTGGCATTCGATGCGGCCATTGTACAGCTTCCGCCGCTTGTCGGCCTTCCGGCCAAAGTAATGCTCGAACTGTTTGGTCGGGCTTATGGCAAAGAACGACCACGTCGGCAGCTGATTGGCTGTATGCCCCAACGTGCGGATAAGCTTCTCGACTTCGGTCTTCTCGCTGAGCCGTTCCCCGTATGGGGGATTGGTGATCAGGCAGCCATACTCCCCTTCTGGATGCGCCTTGGCGGCGGGGAGGACCCGGAAATCGATCTCGCCTGCAAGGCCTGCGCTCTTGGCGGCCGCTTGGGCCACTTCAATCGCCTTCGGATCGATGTCGCTGCCCGTCAGCTGGAGCGGCTCATTGTCCTGCACCGAATCGAACGCTTCCTCGCGTGCCTCACTCCACAGCTCCTCGGGAATGATCGGCCAATGCTCCGAAGGGAAGGACCGGCGCAGACCCGGCGCAATGTTCCAGCCGAGGAGGGCCGCTTCAATCAGGATCGTGCCGGAGCCGCAGCACGGATCATACAGCGGCCGCGAAGGGTTCCACCGGCTCAGCTGCAGTAAGGCTGCGGCCATCGTCTCCTTCAACGGGGCTTCGGTGACCAGCTTGCGGTATCCCCGCTTGTGCAGGGCTGGCCCGGTCGTATCCAGTGTCAGCAGCGCTACGTCCTTGAGCAGATTGACTTCGATGACATACCGCGGACCGTTCTCCTGGAACCACTCGGTATGGTAGCTTTGCTTCAGCTTTTCAACGATCGCTTTCTTGACGATGCCCTGACAGGCGGGCACGCTGCTGAGCTGGGAGTGATGGGAGCGCCCTTCCACGGGGAACTCCCCGTTCGCCGGAATCCAGTCCTGCCAGGGCAGCGCTTTGGTCCCTTCAAACAATTCGTCAAACGTCTTGGCTGGGAATTCTCCCAACTTGACGAGGATGCGGTCGGATGTCCGGAGCCATAAGTTGCAGCGGCAAATATCCTTGTAATCTCCGGTAAAAGTAACCCTTCCGTTCTCGACGATAACGTCGTTGTAGCCTAATTCCTTCAACTCGCGCGCGACGATGGATTCGAGGCCCATCGGGGCGGTTGCAATCAACTGCAGTTCTGGCATGGTGCGCGTTCAACTCCATTATTCTTGTAGACCACCGTAAAAACTCATACAATGATGGTAGATCCTGCAGCAGCGTGCTGATGCGGATCTTTGTTAAGATATCAGAAAGGAAAAAACTTCGGAGACTCGATACTTCTTTATATCGCAAGAAAAACTTCCGATAAAAGCGGTCTCTCTTCTAAGAATGTACGTCGATAGACGTTTTTCTCATCATCCTCACATTATAGGATAATGTAAAGTTAATCACAAACATTTGTGTTCATTACGTAAAAATTGCCGGGTTCGGTAGGGAAAAGGGGAAGTAGGAAATTGAATCCAGAACAATACGCAGACCATTTTATCGAAAATGACGAGGTCCTGAATCGGGTCAAGCAGATGACCGCCGAGAAAGGCATGCCCGAAATCGCCATCGCACCGGGCTACGGACGGCTTCTGACGCTGCTGGTCAAGGCGACTGGGGCGGCCCGCGTCCTGGAAATCGGGGCGCTGGGCGGGTATAGCGGCATCTGTCTCGCCCGGGGGCTTGCGCCGGAAGGGACGCTCACCTCGCTGGAGCTCAAGCAGGAATTCGCGGACGTCGCGCGGGCCAATTTGAGCGAAGCCGGATTCGGCGGCCAGGTGGAGTACCGGATCGGACCGGCGCTGGACAGCCTTGCACAGCTGAAGGCGGAGGGGCAGCGGTTCGACTTTTTCTTTATCGATGCCGATAAGGAGAACTATCCGAACTACCTGGAGTATGCGATCGAGCTGGCCAATCCGGGTGCGCTGATCGTGGGCGACAACACCTTTCTGCGGGGGCGGACCCTCAATTCCGACAAAAACGGTCCTTCGGTGCAGGCGATCCGCCGCTTCAACGAAACGATGGCGACCGACGACCGGTTGATCGGAACCATTCTCCCAGCTTATGACGGGCTGGCGGTGGCCATGGTCAAATAAACAGCAGGAAGCCCGATCCAAAGGCAGTTTTGGATCGGGCTTTTGCATGCTTATTCGATTTCCGTGACTCCGTAGGTCGTAAACCACGACTTGACCGCTTCAAAGTCGCTGCTGAAGGACAGGCAGAGCATCAGCAGAATCCGAGCCTGTTGTGGACTTAAGTTGTCCCCGGAAATGATTCCTTTGCCGCCGCCGTAGACGCTGCCGGAACCGGTACGGGTTGTGGTGACGAAGACCACGCCCTGCTCTATCGCTTTGCTGCGCGCCTTGCTCATACCGGATGAAATGCCTCCGGCTCCGGTGCCGGCGGTAACGATGCCTTTGGCCCCAGCGTCGGTGAATCCTTCG
The DNA here is from genome assembly GCF_002257645.1 of Paenibacillus sp. XY044. GTDB lineage: Bacteria > Bacillota > Bacilli > Paenibacillales > Paenibacillaceae > Paenibacillus_AQ. Next base: position 956,221 of record NZ_NQMO01000002.1, read on the forward strand.
ATGGCCTCACCACCTGCGTCTTGATAGGAATAGGCGATTTCTGTTTTCGCCAGATCGGTCTTTTTAATTTTGGAGAGGTCGAAGATCGGCTTGCCTTTGCCAACTCCAAGCAGGGCCCGCTCCGGAGCCCGATAAATGCGGATGGTCGATTCGTCGATATAACCGACGGCTCCAAGCATCGGCGTCTCAAAGGTGTCGACGCGGTAATCGTTCGTTTTTGTGACCCCGCGGGCGAGGTTGATCGTGTCGTTCAGCATGAGGACGGTGCCGAATGAGGCGGTCCGGCCGCTGGCCGACAGCTTGATGGCATTGTACAGGTTGGCTTTGGCATCGGAGCCGACGACCGTCCATGGCCGCATGGAGCCTGTAATGACGACTGGCTTGTCGCTTTGGACGGTCAGATCCAGGAAGTAGGCGATTTCCTCCATCGTGTCGGTGCCGGAAGTCACGACGACGCCGTCGTAAGTTTTGAGCGCTTCATCCACGGAGCGGGACAGATCGTACAGATCGGCCATCGAATACGCGGAGGAGCCCGAGTTGCCGAATTGAAGCGTTTCGACGTCGGCGATTTTTTGCTTGTCCGGAAGCTCGCTTACCATTTGCGCGATGGGTATGCTGCCCGCTTTGTAATTTTGAAAGCTGGTCTGGTCGACGGACTGCCCGGCGATGGTGCCGCCCGTGGCAATGACCAGCACGTTTGGCAGCTTGGAAGCCTTGTCGGCATCCGTGATCGGCGGGATGGCCGTGTTGCGTGCCGGGGCGGTTGTTCCGGTTGTCGTTGTGGTCGTGGTTGCAGGCAAGGTTGCCGCTGCAGGAGTGCTAGCTGTTGCATTCACCGCTGCGGTTACCGAATTTGTTGCCGCTGCCGCGTCAGCGAATACGCTGCCTGCCGGTGCGGCGAAGAGGGATAGTGCCGCCAGCGCAGATGCATGAACCAGGGACCACTTGCCGAGTTTTCTTTTCTCCATCAATCGATCAGCTCCTTAATTACATGTAATGGTTATGTAATGAAATCTAAGCTGATCATAATTCGTGTTAGAATATATGACAAATCTAACAATGGAATGTGTAAGCGTTTATTTTCAGAGGAAATGGTAGATAATAACCTGTTTTATTGAAAAAATGTCGAAGTTTATGGTGGATATCGGAATTCTAATTCAGCAAAAACAGCGTAAAATTGGTCCTAGGAGCATTGGTTTATGTTAAATTATATTACATTAATCGGAAGTGGGACTATTGTTAGGGGAAACGAAAACTTGCCAGGGGAGTTCGTCGTGGAGATTTCTTTTCCGGGTTAGGCCTGCGGAACGTTTTTGGTTAGCGTTGGTTACTTGCGGCCATTCGGCTGGAAGAAAAAAGACGGCCGCAGGTCACTCGTGTGACTCTGCAGCCGTCCCTTTCCCGCCAACGCCGGTAGTTCAGCGGTACTGCGGCGTGTTGCTGCGCTTGTACAGCTTCAGCCGCACCCAGACCATATTAAGCAGCAGCAGGCTGCCGGAAATGATGAACAGTCCTTCGATGCCGATAAATCCCGACAGGAATCCGCCGACGAGCGCGCCTAGCATATTGCCGAGCGCCAGCGTGCTTGTGTTGAAGCCGAACGCCCGGCTTTCCATACCTCCCGGCGTGTAGGAGCGGATGAGGGCATTGACGCTGGGCAGCAAGCCGCCCATGAAGATGCCCATCAGGAAGCGGACGAAGATCAGCTGCCATACGCTCTGCACGAACGCTTGCGGGATCAGGCACAGTCCCGCGCCGATCAGGGCGTAGGTCAGTATGCGGTGGGCACCGACCTTGTCGCTGAAGCGCCCGAGGATCGGGGAGGTGATCATATTGGACAATCCCGTTACGGCGCTGACTACGCCTGCCCAGAAGGCGATGTCAACGGAGGATCGGTGCAGCTTCTCCACGTACAGCGGCAGGAGCGACATGGGGCTCATCATTGCGAACTGGAGCAGAAACGTCACCGCGAACAGCGCGGGCAGCTGCGGTATGCGGACCAGCTCCTTGAAGCCTTCAAGCACCGATACCTGCGGCGCATGGGCGGCCTTTTCCCGGTTGAAATTTTCCTTGACGAGGAACAGCGCCAGCAGGGAAGCGGCGAAGATGAGCATGCCGATAATGTAGAAGATCGGACGGAAGCCGATCAGGTCGGCCAAGCCTCCGCCGATCAACGGCCCGAGAATCGTTCCGGCGACCGATCCCGACTGCATGATCCCCATTGCAAATCCCATCCGTTCCTTCGGGGTCGTGCTCGACACGAGCGAGATGGATGCCGGATTGAAGCCGGAGATCGTGCCGTTCAGCAGGCGCAGCAGCAGCAGCTCCCACGGATTCCGGGCAAAACCCATCAGCACGATGACGATGGCCATCCCGAAGCCGGAGCGCAGCAGCATGATTTTTCGGCCGTACCGGTCCGACAGTTTTCCCCATAAAGGTTGAAAAATAAATGAGGTCATGAAGTTGGCCGCAAAAATAAAGCCCGCCCAGAGGCCGATTTCGTGCTCACCCTGCACCCCCAGATCTTTAGCAAGATACAGGGACAGGAACGGCGTGATCATCGTCATCCCGGAATTGACCAGAAATTGGCCGAACCAAAGCACAATGAGGTTGACCTTCCACGGTTTCAATGTGCTTGCACTTCCTTTCTAAGTTGACTGAAATGAATGATAGAAAAAAATTGAAAAAACACAGTTTTACCAGTATAGCACATTTCGAAAATGTCTTATGTTAAAGATGTCATACGATTGTCATCAGATGTCAGGGTACGGCGGTTGTTACTTACTTTTAAAAAGGGCATAATAGAAATCAGAGAATTTTATAGATATGGAGGCCTATTCGTGACCTATAATGATACGTTGATCCGCGCCAGTTACAAGCAGGAAGTCAGCCATGTTCCTGTTTGGTACATGAGACAAGCGGGTCGCTATGATCCGGAATACCGTAAGATTAAGGAAAAGTATTCGCTCTTGGAAATTTGCCGTCAGCCCGAGCTTGCGGCCGAAGTGACGATGATGCCCGTGCGCAAGCTTGGCGTGGACGCGGCCATTCTGTATTCGGACATTATGAATCCGGTCGCATCCCTGGGAGTCGATTTTGACATCGTTAAAAATATCGGGCCGGTCATAGATAATCCAATCCGGACTGCGGCCGATGTGGAGCGTCTGCGTCCGATCGACGTGGACAAGGATCTCAGCCACATTATGGAGACGATTCGCATCCTCGACAAGCAGCTGGACGTTCCGCTGATTACGTTTGCGGGAGCTCCGTTTACGATTGCCAGCTATCTGATTGAAGGGCGTCCTTCGAAGAGCTATATTCTCACGAAAACGATGATGTACAGCCAGCCCGAGGTTTGGCATCAGCTGATGAACAAACTGGGGGACATGGTTATTACTTATGTGCGTGCGCATATCAAGAACGGCGGCAAGGCGTTCCAACTGTTCGACAGCTGGGTGGGGGCGCTCGCGCCGAAAGATTTCGAGAAATTCGTACTACCTACCATTAACCGTATCTTTGCCGAACTTTCGGATTTACATGTACCTAAAATCTATTTCCCGGGCGTCAGCTCCGGCGAGCTGCTGCCGACGCTGACAGAGCTGCAGGCGAACGTGATCGGGCTTGACTGGAGAGTATCGATTGCCGAGGGACGGAAGCGGACCGGCGGGAAATTCGCGGTTCAAGGTAATCTGGATCCTTATGTGCTGACCGCGCCGATGGACGTCATCAAGCGGTATGCCAAAGAGATTATCGATCAAGGCGTTCAGGAGCCGGGTTATATTTTCAACCTGGGTCACGGCCTGTTCCCCGAAGCTTCGTTGGATAAGCTGAAGGAATTGACGGATTATATTCATGAATATTCGGCAACCCTTCTCCGCTAGGAGATCTTTTCTTCATGGAAGAACCGATATATAAAGAAGAGGTGAGCGTTTCGTGAAAAATAAAGTAGGCGTACTGGTGATGTCCTATGGCACACCGGAGAGCATGGAAGGCATTGAGGCATATTACACGCATATCCGCAGGGGGCACGCTCCTTCGCCGGAGCAGCTCAAAGAGCTGGCCGACCGTTATGAGGCGATCGTGGGCGGCGTATTCCCGCTCCGGGAGAACACCAACCGGCAGGTAGCAAGCCTGCAGGAAACCCTGAACCGGGACGGCCGCCATTCCGACGTGGAATTTGTCTGTTATCAAGGTTTGAAGCATGCTTCCCCGTTCATTGAGGACGGCGTGGAAGCGATGGCCAAGGACGGCATCAGCAAGGCGATCGGGATCGTATTGGCGCCGCATTATTCGACCATGAGCGTCGGAAGCTATATGAAGCGCGCCAAAGCGAAAGCTGACGAGGTCGGGGTGGATATGACCTTTGTGCAAAGCTACCATATGCATCCGCAGCTGATCGAAGCATTTACCCGCCGTGTGAACGAAAAACTGGCTCTGTTCGAGGAAGCCGGTGCGGACCGGAGCAAAGTGCGCGTGCTCTTCAGCGCTCACAGCCTGCCTGAGAAAATTTTGGAGCTGGGCGATCCGTATCCGGAGCAGCTTCTGGAAACTTCCCGCGCGGTGGCGGAGAAGGCCGGCATCACTTCCTGGCAGTTTGCCTGGCAGAGTGCGGGCCGGACCGCCGAGCCATGGCTCGGACCGGATATTCTGGACACGCTCCGCAACCTGAGCAAAGAAGAAGTTGAGGACGTGCTGGTCGCTCCGATCGGTTTCGTGTCCGACCATCTCGAAGTGCTGTACGATCTGGACATCGAGGCCCAGCAGGTAGCAAAGGAGCTGGATCTGCGGCTGATGCGGATCGAATCGCTGAACAGCGATCCGCTCTATATGCAGACGCTGTCCGATGCGGTGATTGGGCAGTTGGAAATGGCCCAGGCGGAGTAAAACTTTCAGAAAATCGCAGTATCTCTATATTATGAAATAGAGCCCCCGTGTCACGGACCGGGGGTTCTATTTGTTCCCGGGAACCTGATATAATGGAGTGGGCTTTCAGGGGAGGGCCGCATATTTTAGAAAAATCGTTATGAGGGGTGAATAATGTACCCGCCAAGATCACAGAAACACCAGGCTGGAAAAAAAGCCAGGAAGAAAAAGCAGGGGCGGATGTGGGGGTTCGTGAATCTCATCTTGCTTTCCGTCATTGTACTACTTGTTGGATATTATTTGGTGACGCAAAAGGAGCAAACGGGCGGCTCCGCACCGGACTCCCGCAATACTGCACAGCAATCCGCAGATCAGCAGCCTGCTGACCCGAAAGGAACCGTGTCGGGGAGCGGAGAAGAAAAGGGAAGCTCCGGTTCGGAGCCATCTTCGGAAGAAACAGCGGAGGAAAATTCAGATCCGCCTTCATCGGGACAATCGGAAAATCCGCCGGATCAGGAGACAGTCGATGCGGAGCAGGGCCAGCCGGCAGGAAGCGGGAAGGACGGGAAGGACCAGGCCTCGCAAGAAGGAAAGCAGGAGACGGGAAAGGATTCCGCTTCCGGCAAAGCCGATCCGCAGCAGGATCAAATTCCGGAAAAGCTGGCTTCCGGAGGAGCGTCGAATGCACCGTCGGGTCAAGCAATTCTTATTCATTTTGTGGGCGATATGATTTTTTCGGGCAAAGTGGAAACGCTGCTTGAAAGCAAAGGCTATTCATACCCCTTTACATATTTGGGGGATCTGTTAAAGAAGGACGACCTGACGCTGGGAAATCTGGAGACACCTGTCACCACCCGCGGCGTCGGGGCTAAAAACAAAACGTATGTGTTTAAATCTTCCCCTAAGGCGCTCGATGCGCTGCGCGCCGCAGGTATGGACGCCGTCACGCTCGCCAACAACCACATTCTGGACCAAGGGGAGGAAGGGCTGCTGGACACCATTACCCATTTGGGTGCCAGCGGCATTAAGTATGTCGGTGCAGGGAAGAACGCAGCGCGCGCCTATGCGCCAGAATACTTCTCCATCAAGGGTATGAAGGTGGCGCTGGTCGGTGCCAGCCGCGTGTATCCGGAATCAAGCTGGGCCGCGGGTACCAATAAACCGGGCGTGGCCAGTGCCTACGGGCAGGCCCCGGAGGTGCTGAAATCCATCGCCGAAGCCCGCAAGAGCGCCGATTTGGTCATCGTCATGGCGCATTGGGGCATCGAGCGGCAGAGCACGCCGGATGCCAACCAGAAGGCGCTGGCCCACGCTTTCATCGATGCGGGAGCCGATCTGATCATCGGAGCGCATCCGCATGTGCTGCAAGGGCTGGAGCAATACAAGGGCAAATGGATTGCTTACAGCACAGGCAACTTCATTTTCACCAAATCAACCGTACCAGCGACCTGGAAAACCGCGGTGTTTCAAGCATCCTGCCGGCCGAACGGCGGGTGTGACATGAAGCTGATTCCTTACAAGACGGAGCTGGGACAGCCGGTTCCAATGACCGCTGAAGAAGGGAAGAAGCTGATGCAGGAAATGCAGCAGCTGTCCATCGGAGGCGTTCGGGTATCCGGGGACGGGACCGTAACGGCGGGCTCGGCACGTTGATCATAACTTAGGAGAGCGAGGGAGAGGGAATGAACAACCTGTGTATGGCCCATCGGGGCTTTTCAAGCAAGGCGCCGGAAAACACGATGGCGGCTTTTCGGATGGCAATGGAGGAGCCTTACGTCCAGTGGATCGAAATCGATACGCAGCTGACCGCTGACGGGATTCCCGTCGTCATTCACGATTTCAGTCTGGACCGGACGACCACCGGCAGCGGCAAGGTCAAGGCCCATACGTGGCAGCAGCTGCAGCGGCTGGACGCAGGGAGCTGGAAAGGGCGCGATTTTCAAGGAGAACGCATTCCCTCCCTGGACGAGGTGCTGCGCCTGAGCTGCGGCAGGGTCCGATTGGACATCGAGCTGAAAACATCCGGCAATATGTATCCGGGACTGGAGCAGGCGGTGCTCGAACGCGTATCGCGATATCATATGGAGCAGGACGTGGTGATCACTTCGTTTGACACCGGTGCGCTGCAGCGGGTCAAGGAGATCAACCCGGCGATCCGGACGGGGCTGATCATCGACGGCAGGCCGAAAGATCTGCCTTCGCGCCTCAAGGCGCTGCAGTGCTCGTTCCTGTCGATCGGTCACTCCAATCTCGACACGGGGCTGGCGTCATTGCTGATCTCCGAAGGCATTACGGTCATGGGTTGGACGATCGATGACGCCAAAGGCATGAAAAGGCTCGCAGCGATGTCCCCCGAAATCATGATTTGCACCAACCGGCCGGACGTTTGGCGGAAAACCTTTCCCGGCTGATTCCGCCGCCGAACAATGCTTTCGTAACACAGCTGTTCGACGCAACAACCCAATCCATCATAGCAAAGGATGATCGAGATGATTCGTAACGTATACTGTGTTGGCCGAAATTACAAACTTCATGCCGCCGAGCTTGGCAACGAGGTTCCGACCGAGCCGATGATCTTCATGAAACCGTCCCATGCGGTCGTTCCGCTTGAGGATGCCGTGCTGGTGCTCCCGAAGGATCAGGGAGAGGTTCATTACGAAGGCGAAATCGTCATCCGCATCGCGCGGGATTACGAGCCTGGAGCCGTGGTGGATGACCTGGTGGACCAAATGGCACTTGGCATCGATTTTACGCTGCGGGATGTGCAGACGGTCATCAAAAAGAAAGGCCACCCGTGGACGGCGGCCAAAGGGTTTAAAAATTCCGCACCCATCACGGGCTTTCTTCCTTTTCCGGGAATCGGCAGCGTGACGGAGAAGGATTTCACCGTCTTGAAAAATAATGAGGAAGTGCAGCGCGGCAATGCGCGGGACATGATTTTCTCCCTGCAGGAAATCGTAGATTATATCGGCGTGCATTACGGGCTGGGAGAAGGCGACGTGATTTTCACCGGAACGCCGGCCGGTGTCGGCCCGGCATCCGATGGCGATACGTTTGCTCTAAACTGGGGCGAAGAGCAGCTCGGAAGCTGCCGCATCGGCTAAGCCGCCATGATGTGGATCATCGGGGCGCTGTGCGCGCTCATTGTTGCAGGGGCTGCGTACTGGAAGCGGTCGCTCACCATATCGGGAGCGATTTGCGCCTTCGGCATGGGAACGATTTATTTCGGAGCGGGGAATTTGCTGTGGTTCGGCACCCTGCTCGTCTTTTTTATCAGCTCCTCAGCGCTGTCTAAGGTGAAGGCGGGCCGGAAGGCCGAGCTGGAGAAATCATACGCTAAAACGGGCAACCGTGACGCCGGACAAGTGCTGGCCAACGGGGGCGCCGGCATGCTGCTGTGCGTGCTGAATGCCCTTTGGCCGCATGAGGGCTGGGTGTTCGCCTTCATCGGCGTCATGGCGGCGGTAACGGCCGATACCTGGGCCACGGAGCTGGGCAGCCTCAGCCGCAAGCCGCCCCGTTCGGTCCTGAACGGACGCGTGCTCCCTGCCGGAACGTCGGGAGGGGTATCCCTGCTGGGCAGCACGGCCGCTGCGGGGGGAGGAGCGCTGATCGGCCTCTTCGCCTGGCTGTTTGAACGGTTATCCGGTGCGGCTTCCCATTCGCTAGCTCTGGACTTGGTGCTTGGGATTGTCGGCGGATTGGCCGGGGCTTTCGCCGATTCCATCCTTGGCGCATCCGTGCAGATCATGTACAAGTGCCCGGTGTGCGGCAAAGAGGTCGAGGTCATGACGCACTGCGGGAGCCCGACCCGGCGCATGGGAGGATGGCGGTTCATGAACAACGACGCCGTCAACATTCTCTCTTCCTTGATCGGAGGGGGAGCAGCCCTCGCGGCCGCGCTGTTGCTTTTCCCATGACCTGAAGGCTCAGCAAAGTGAGTTAAAGCGGTCCCGTCTAATCCGATTTATAGGGAGCGTAAATCGCCTTCATATCTCGACCTTAACATCTGACAGAAGCATAGCGTGCATGCCGCCCAGCCTTTGGGCGGTTTTTGTGTTAATATAAAGGAATTAGAAAATCGCTGGATGAGTAGGGGAATTAGCCATGAACATAATGACAGTTGAACATATCTCCAAAAGTTACGGAGAGAAGGTATTGTTTCAGGACGCATCCTTCGGGATGGCGGATCAGGATAAAATCGGGATTATCGGCGTCAACGGCACCGGTAAATCCACTTTTTTGCGGGTCATCGCCGGGCTTGAGCCTCCGGATGAGGGCCAGATTTCCATCGGTAACAGCGTCAGGGTGCGCTATCTGGCCCAAAACCCGGATTTTGACCCGGGCATGACCGTACTTCAGCAGGTATTCCAGGGCCAGGACCCGCAGATGAGGGTCGTCCGTGACTATACGGAGACGATGGAGCGAATCGAGCTGAATCCTTCGGACGATTCTTTGCAGCAGAAGCTTCTTAAGCTGAATCAGGAAATGGATGCCCTTCAGGCATGGCAGCTCGAGAGCGAAGCCAAGACTATTTTGTCCAAGCTGGGGATCTCGAGCTTCGATGCGCTGATGGGGGCGCTGTCCGGCGGCCAGCGCAAGCGTGTCGCTCTGGCATCCGCCTTGATTCAGCCGTGCGAGCTGCTCATTCTGGACGAGCCAACCAACCATATCGACAACGACTCGGTCGCCTGGCTGGAGCAGTACCTCCAGAAACGCCGCGGCGCGCTGCTGATGATTACGCATGACCGGTATTTCCTGGACCGCGTCGCGAATGTCATGCTGGAACTGGACCAAGGCAGGCTGTACCGCTATGATGCCAATTACTCGGCTTTTCTGGAGCTGAAGGCCCAGCGGGAAGAACGGGAGGCGGCTTCTGAACAGAAGCGCCAAAACCTGCTGCGGACAGAGCTGGCCTGGATCCGGCGTGGAGCCAAGGCGAGATCGACGAAGCAGAAGGCGCGCATCGACCGCTTTGAGGCGCTGAAGGATCAGAAAGGGCCGCAGCGTGCCGGAAATGTGGACATCGCCGCGCTTTCGACCCGGCTCGGCCGGAAAATTCTCGAGATCGAGCATTTGGCCAAAAAGGCCGGTGACCGGACGCTGATCCGCGATCTGAGCTATATTGCCGTCCCCGGCGACCGCGTCGGCATTGTCGGCCCGAACGGAAGCGGTAAATCGACGCTGCTGAACCTGATCGCCGGCCGGCTAGAGCCCGATCAGGGCGAAATCGTGGTAGGACCGACGGTCAAGCTGGGGTACTTTACCCAGGAGCATCAGGAAATGGACGGCAATATGCGGGTGATCGAGTATATCAAGGAAGAAGCGGAAGTGATCCGGGCCGATGACGGCAGCCAGATCACGGCTTCCCAAATGCTCGAACGCTTTCTGTTTCCGCCGGCTATGCAGTGGACGCTCGTTTCCAAGTTGTCCGGCGGGGAGAAGCGCCGCCTGTATTTATTGCGGGTGCTGATGTCGGCTCCGAACGTCCTTCTGCTCGACGAACCGACGAACGATCTCGACATCCAAACGCTGTCCGTGCTGGAAGACTATTTGGATGACTTTCCGGGCGTAGTCTTCGTGGTCTCCCATGACCGCTTCTTCCTTGACCGTACTGTGGAGAAGATTATGGCTTTCGAAGGCGAAGGGAGAATCCGCGTCCATGTGGGTGCGTACACGGAATATGCGGAATGGATGAGCAAGAATGCACCATCTGCTGCCGCAGGCGGCTCCTCCGCGGAGGATTCGAAGAAGGGAAGCGCCTCCCAGGAAGGGGCCCAGTCCTCGACTCAGGCGAAAGAAGCGCCGCGGGAGAAGCTGAAATTCAGCTATAAAGAGCAGCGGGAGTTCGAGCAGATCGACGGCCTGATCGAAGCTTGCGAGCAGAAACTGGCGGGCATACAGAAAGAGATGGAGGCTTCGTTCACCGACTCGGCTAGACTGCAGGAGCTGTTGCAGGCGCAGCAGGAAGCCGAGCAGGAGTTGGAACATTTGATGGAGCGCTGGACGTATCTGAACGAGCTGGCGGAGAAAATTGAGCAGAGCAAAGCTTAGATTTAAACGGCTCGAAGAGTTGATGAATGATTACGTTAGGGCGTTCCCGTAAATTTACGGGAACGCCCTACCTATTTTAGTGAACTTTTTTAGAGGACGTTATTTTTACGGGCAAAGGACGGATTGACATCCTGGATTACATGTGTAATATTGAAGGCATGCGATGATTACAAATGTGATCACAAGAAAGGAGAATATGCCGGTGAAATCACTTCCCGTCATTTCCGATGCCGAATGGGAGGTCATGAAAGTGCTCTGGGCCGGCTCGCCGCTGACGGCGGGCGAGGTAATTGACGTTTTGTCCGGCCGCATGGACTGGAACCCCAAGACGGTCAGAACGCTGCTGAACCGTCTCGTTGCAAAGGAGGCTGCTTCGTTTGATCCGGGCAGCCGCCCCTACCGTTACCATCCGCTTGTCACGGAGGAAGAATGCCAGCGGGCGGAGACGAAGAGCTTTTTGCAGCGCATTTACAGCGGTTCCTTCAAGCCGCTGCTGGTGAACTTTCTCAAGGAGGAGAAGCTGTCGCCGGAAGAAATCGCCGAGCTGCGCCAACTCTTGGATGAGACAAGCGAACCGGAAGGGAGAAGATAAGCATGAAGGGAAACCTGTACCCCCAGCTGAGCGAGTTATTTGCCTGGATGATCCATACGACGCTGCTGGCCGGTATGATGGTCGTCCTCATTTTACTGATGAAGCGTCTATTCGGCAGATGGCTGAAGCCTGAATGGCATTACGCCTTGTGGCTGCTGTTAATTCTCAGATTGGTCATCCCGGCCGGACCGGAAAGTTCATTTAGCATGGGGAATCTTTTTTCCATGGTGGAGCAGGAAAGCGCCTTGTTTGGCCAACATGCTCCGGCAGTCCCTTCTTCCGGCCAAGCGCAGACGGTGCAGGAGGGGGATGCGGCCGATTCATTCCCTGGCGAACTGACGGGTATCCATGAATCCGGCACTTCAACGCTGACGCAAAAAGATAGCGGGCTGTCCGTCCGGTCGATCCTGATGACAGTCTGGCTGGCCGGCGCCGCGCTCCTGCTGATCCGGCTCGTCATCGCGAACATCCGTTACGCACGGCTGCTCGTCAGGCAGTCGCGAGAAGCAGACCCAGGCATGGTCCAAATGCTGGGGAAGGCCAAGGCCAGCATGGGCGTTTCGCGAAGCATCGGGCTGAAGATATCGCCCGCCGTTTCCGCGCCTACGCTGTTTGGGGTGCTGCGTCCGCGGATGATCATGCCGCCGGGCATTGCGGAACTGAATGAGGCGCAGCAACAGCATATCTTTTTGCACGAATTGGCGCATGCCAAGAGATGGGATATATTGATGAATTGGGTCGCCCAGATCCTCCTCGCCTTTCATTGGTATAACCCGCTGCTGTGGTACGGGTTCTACCGGATGCGGGAGGATCAGGAACTGTCCGCCGATGCGCTGGCATTGAGACGGATGGATCCGAACCAAATTGCCCAGTATGGGCATACCATTCTGACCCTTTTGGAACAATACCGGACGGATGCTTATGTTCCGGGAACCGCAAGACTATCTGCTTCACGCAAGCAGCTGAGAAGGAGGATACTGATGATTAAAACGTTTAAACCGGCTTCCATCCGCTGGACGGTGATCGGTTTGGTGCTTGTACTGGCCTTGGGCGGATGTGCCTTGACCGATGGGAAATCCACACAGGATCAGGCGTCTCCGCCAGCAGGAAGCACCAATACGGATTCGGGCACAACACCTTCGGATGAGGGGGGCGGATCGAATGGACAGAACCAAAACGGGGAGGGTCAGAACGAACCCGGGGACCCGAATGCCTCTGGATCTTCCGATACCGGTAATGGCACAGGCACTGGCTCATCCACCGGCGAAAGCACGGATTCTCCGGGAGGCGGCTCTTCCGCATCCGGGACTGGCAATACAACTGGCGGACACCAGAAACAAATCAAGGATATGGCTAGCTTGGCCAAGCAAGGCAGGGTAAAAGGTACTGACTTTGTATCGGGCAAAACAACGATTGAGGATGTGCATGATGCGTGGGGCGAGCCGGACCGGCCATGGCAGCCGACCGACCGTTATGCCTATGATTCCTATTCTCCGGGAGCGGGGCGTGGAAGCTACGCATTTGGCATCGGGCAGGGTGAAGTGGTGTATGACATCCGTTATTTCGGATCGGGTATCGACGAGAGCACGGATCTAAGCAAAATCAGCTTTCAGGAAATCGAGAATACCTTAGGTAAACCAAGCTCTGTCAAGACAAGCGGAACGGATGATGTGCTCACTTATAAAGAGGGCGATTACGAGCTGAAATTTGTCGGACCGCATGCCAGCAAGCGTTTGGACCACATTTCGGTCTATTCACCGAAAGCGGCCCGCTCCACGATGGGCGGTGACGCGGCCGCGGGTTCGCAATCCGCCGCAAGCGGGAACGCCGCTTCGGTCCGCGCGCAAGCGCCGGTCAACGCACCAACAGATGCGGTCCGGGTTGAGGCGGCAGGAAACGCTTCGGGGTCAACCCAGCAGACAGCGCCCGGAAATAGCAGGGTCACGGCATCCAGCCCCGAGCAGGCCGTCGTGCCCGCCGGCGGCGGACGTTGACACAGGCATACGACATCATACAAGAACAAACCGGCTGTCCCTTCGGACAGCCGGTTTGGCGTTTCATGGGCACTGGTCCGTTTATGAAGACAGTTGGGGTGTTATCCGCGGATATAAGCCGCAAGCAGCTTGACCGTATTCAGCACCGCCTGCTTGTGGGTCCGCTCCATCGCGTGCGAAGCGTGCACGCCCGGTCCAATCAGCGCAGCACGAATGTTATTCCCACCGGACAGGGCGGCGGAAGCGTCCGAACCGTAGTGTGGATACACGTCCACGGCGTATGGAATGCCTTCGGCTTTGGCCAGCTCGATCAGCCGGCTCGTCATATCATAATCGTACGGTCCGGAAGAGTCCTTCGCGCAGATCGAGACGTCAGTCTCTTTGCAGCTGAGGTCGTCGCCGATGCAGCCCATGTCCACGGCGATCATCTCATCGATGTCGGAAGGAATATAAGCGGTACCGTGTCCAACTTCTTCATAGTTGGAGATCAGCAGCTTCACATTGGTGGACGGTTTCCAATTTTCCCGCTTCATCGACTCCAGCAGGCCGAACAGCGCCGCTACGCTTGCCTTATCATCGATATGCCGGGATTTGATATAACCGCTATCCGTAATCGTCGCTCTCGCATCGAAGGAGACGAAGTCGCCGACCCCGATGCCCAGCTTCAACACGTCTTCCTTGGATTCCACCAGCTCGTCGATGCGGACCTCCATATGGTCCTCCTGGCGTTTGAAATCGCGTGCGTCGCTGTATACGTGCACTGATGGATGGGTGCTGAGGATCGTGCCGGTATAGGTTTTGCCACTGCGCGTATGGATGACGCAGTATTCGTTCTCGATGCTATGCATCATGAAGCCCCCGACAGAGGTCAGCCGCAGCGTGCCTGATGGCTTGACCGCTCTGACCATCGCCCCGAGGGTATCCACGTGAGCGCTCAGCGCAACGGTGCGGGAAGAATCCTCGCCCTGCACCTCCAGAATCGCTCCGCCTTTATGATTCCGGGTCAGCGGAATGTTCAGGGTTGCGGCTTCCTCTTCGATGAGTTTCATGATGTGGCCCGTAAATCCTGTAGGGCTCGGCGTATCGAGCAGCTTTTTCAAAAAGGTTAACATGTATTCTTCATTTGGTTGTATCGACATGTTCACGGTTCCCCTCCGTTTGATCTACATTTCTATTTACGACGGTTTCGCCTCGGCCCCCTCGTCAGAGTCCGCTTTATTTGCGGCAGGGTCCGGGAAGGTATACCCCGTTTCGGCCTGAACCTCTGCCAGTTGGGACGAGAGCTGCCTGATCTTTTTCTGAAGTTTGTACTGCCTGAAAATTCCATAGGACCCGACGATGATCCCGCCGATCAGCGTACATCCGAGAATGAGCAGAATCAGCGGGATGTTCACTTCGGCAAACATAAAGTTGACTTTCACGGGATCGACGTTGATCACGGCAAAAATCGCGGTGAGCAGCGCAAACAGAAGCCCAAATATGAGTGACCACTGCATTTTCATTTTTGAAAACACCCTCTCCGGCAGACAGTAGAAAAATCCCCCGCCCCCGCGGGCAAGGGATTTTCATAGGCCTGGCCGTTCAACTTATTTTGTCAGCTGTTCCATTTGCTCGATGACGCTTTCGAAGACGCTCATCGCTTCGCGGACCGGCTGCGGCGAAGACATGTCGACTCCGGCTTTTTTCAAAATATTGATCGAGAAGTCGCTGCCTCCGCTCTTCAGGAAGCCGAGGTAACGGTCGACGGCCGGTTGGCCTTCTTCCAGAATCTGCTTCGAGAAGCTGGTCGCCGCCGAGAAGCCCGTAGCGTATTTGTACACATAGAAGCTGGTGTAGAAATGGGGAATGCGAGCCCATTCCATCTCGATATCCTTGTCGACGACCATGTCTTTGCCGTGGTATTTCACGTTCAGGTCGTAATAGATCTCCGACAGCGCCTGAGGCGTCAACGCTTCGCCTTGCTCTGCACGTTCGTGGACGAGTTTCTCGAATTCGGCGAACATCGTTTGACGGAACACCGTTGTCCGGAACTGGTCTGCATAATAAGTCAGCAGGTACATTTTTTCCTTCGGATCGGTCGATTTCTTGAGCAGGTAATCCATCAGCAGCGCTTCGTTGGTCGTAGAGGCCACTTCCGCCAGGAAAATCGTATACTGCGCGTCACGGTATTTCAGCGCGTTGTCCGAATAATAGGAATGCAGCGCATGGCCCATCTCGTGCGCCAAGGTGAACATGCTGTTCAGGTTTTCCTTGTGGTTCAGCAGCACATAAGGGTGCGTGCCGTAGGCGCCCCAACTGTAAGCGCCGGTCCGCTTGTTCTCATTTTCGTATACGTCAATCCAACCGTTGTCATAGCCTTCCTGCAGGGAAGCCAGGTAGTCTTTGCCGAGCGGCTTCAAGCCTTCGGATACGGTCTTTTTCGCATCTTCATACGTAATGTCCATTTTATATTCGTCAACGAGCGGGGCGAACAGATCGTACATATGCAGTTCATCCACGCCCAGCAGCTTCTTGCGCAGCTCCATGTAACGGTGCAGCAGTGGCAGGCTTTCATGGATGGTGTCGATCAGGTTCGTGTACACTTCCTTCGGAATGTTGTCGCCGTAGAGGGACATCTCCAGCACGGAAGGGTACTTGCGCACATTGGCGTAGAACATGTTCTTGTTGACGTTGGCGCTCAGCGTGGAAGCGATCGTGTTCTTTTGCTTTCCGTACGTTTCGTACACCGCTTTGAACGCCCGCTCGCGGACTTCGCGGTTCGGGTTCTCCAGGAACTGGATGTAGCTGCCGTGGGTCAGCTCCACTTCCTTGCCGTTCTCGTCCTTGATTTTCGGGAATTTAAGGTCGGCGTTGTTCAGCATGCCGTAGATCGTCTGCGGAGCCTGGGACAGGTTGCCAACCTGCGCGAGCAGCGCTTCTTCCGCCTTGGATAGGACATGCGCTTTCTCACGCTTCATTTCGGTAAGCGTAAATTTGTAATCGGCAAGCTGCGGATCGGCAATGAATTCATCCAGCTTGCTGTCCGGCAGCGACAAGATTTCCGGCGTGATGAAGGACAGGGCTTCGCCCACCTGTACGCTCATTTTTTTGGCTTTGGCCGACAGGGCCTGGTATGTAGGGTTGGCTGTATCTTCGTCGTGGTGCAGGTGAGCGAACACATATAGGCGTTCCGTCTTCAGGGAGATTTCATCCTCCAGGGCGAAGCAATCTTTCACCGCTGCCGCGTTATCCAGTTTGCCTTGGAAATCGGCGGCCTTCTTTACTTCCTGCTGAAGTTCGGTAAAAGTTTTGTCCCAAGCCTGCTGGCTGGCGAACAGGTCCTCAATCTTCCATTGGTGCTCGGCGGGTACTTCAGAGCGTTTAGGTAATTGTTCCATCGGAATCCTCCTTGACTGTTGGGTTAATATGAATTGGGCTCCATGTGAAGAAGCCGCAGGAGGAACAAACAGGACCGAGAGCATGCTGATGGCGACGGCAAGCTTCAGGGTCTTCGAGTATCTCACAAAAGGGGACCTCCTCTGACGGTCTGTCTTGAAGAAATATACCCCTTAGTATGACCTTACCCGAAAAAGATTATTTATCCTCCATTAGGGCTGGAACCCATGGTAAGCAAATTGTATACAATAAGGAAAAAGGCAACCAGGACCATGATGAGGGCGATGATAGCCATGCCGCGCTTCAGCTGCGGCGGGATCGTATCCTTTTTCATGATCAGAACTGCGCCTAAACAGAAGGCCAAAATAACAAAGATCAGGACGCTGCCGTATTCCATCCCGAATTATACCTCTTTAAAGGCATTCATAATTTGACGCCATTCATCTTCATTGCCCTCATAATCTTCCTTCGGAAAGCGGTTGTTCACCCATTGCATCATGGCTGGCCGGCTCATAAAGGTGTGGGTCTCTTCGCCCCACTGATCGGAAATTTCCCGCAGGACGATATAGCGGCCCTGGACTTCGACAGTCATCATGTTCCATTTGTCTTTTTTGTATATTTCATGTTTTTTGATCATATGTCATTCTCCGTTTGGTCTTTTGGTAAAATGATACCGCAGAGGCTTGTGTAAAAGCAAATAAGAAAAACGTCCTCAATGCAAATTTCATTGAAGACAGACCGTGTTTACGCGGAAGTTTTTCTTGCGATAATGGGATGGTTCAGCTTAGATAAAACTTATAAATTCCGTTCCATAAAAAGAAGCTTCGGACGAAAAAGAGCGATTGCATTGTCAAAGGTCATGAAGTATAATGTACTTATTCGCCACAGATGGCGGTATTTTTAGGAGGTTGTTCATTTGAAAGGTACAGTTAAATGGTTTAACGCAGAAAAAGGCTATGGCTTTATCCAAGTTGAAGGCGGCGAGGACGTATTCGTACATTTCTCCGCAATTCAAGGAGACGGCTTCAAAACTTTGGACGAAGGTCAAGAAGTTGAATTCGAAATCACTGATGGCAACCGTGGCCCTCAAGCTGCTAACGTAATCAAATTATAAGATCGACTCCGGTAACGGATTCCTTATAAGTTTTGGTTAAAAATTGCTTATTAAGCACAGTTCTCATACGGGGACTGTGCTTTTTTGTCTTCGTATATTTGTGAAGAGAAAAGCCCGTTTCCTTCCGTTCTCGCGGTTAGAAAATGGGCCTTTTTTGTAGGTTACATCTTGCGGCTATCCATCGAAGCGCCCGGAACCTTGGCATTCCCGAGCAGGTGTCTAGCCAAAAAACCGGCGCAGGCGGTCAGTGCCAGCCCCGCGGCGATGAAATAGAAGGTTGTGCGCCCGGCATGTTCATACAGCACGCCGCCGAACGTCCCGCTGACGAGCCCGGCTGCGCTCGACCATACGATCGTAAACAGCGCGAGTCCTGTCGCCCGGAATTCATCCGGAATCATCCGGGTGATGTACCGGACCGCCGTCACATAGTAGATGCCGAAGGTCACGCTGTGCAGGGCCTGGACCGCGATGACCGTCCCGGGATGATCCGCGATCGACATCAAGAAGAAACGCAGCGCGAACATCAGCGCGGCCAGAGCGAGGAGCGGCAGCTCCTTGAAACGTTCTCCGAAGCGGCTTAGCAGGAAGAAAACCGGAATTTCGCTGAGGGCCGCCGCCAGCAGGGACCAGCCGATCAGCCCCTCGCTTGCGCCCATGCTTTTGAGTGTTAGGGTCAGGAACGCTTCATTCATCCGGTAAGGGAGAGCGAGACAGAACACGCCCGCAAAGAACCACAGCACTTCTTTTTGCCGAAGCACGTTCCACAGGCCATTCCATTCCATCTTCTGCCCGTCCGTTTTAACGCCGTCCCTGAGTCTTGTCGCTAGAAGGAGGGCAGCCCCCGCAATGAGGATGACCAAGAGCAGCGTTCGGGAAATGCCGACATTGCCGAGAACATAGCCGATGGACAGGGCGAAGAAGGCATAGCCGATCGAACCGAAAACCCGGATGACGATGAAATTTTTCCCGTGCCTCTGGGCGGTCTGAATCGACATCGTGTCCGACAGCGGGAATACCGGATAATAGAAGAAATAAAAGACCGTAATCAGCGCAAACACCATATAAAAAGAAGAGGTGGCTGACAGAATCAGCCCCATGCCCAGCTGTCCGGCGAAGAGCAGCAGCATGATCTTTTTGGTCGTCCGGTACCGGTCGCTGGCCATGCTCCAAAACATATTGGAGAAGATGGAGATGAAGGGCCCGACGGCGTAAAGATAGCCGACCTGCGAGCTGCTGAAGCCCAAATGGCTGAAGTACAGCTGGAAATAGGAGGCGACCAGGACGCTGGTCCCGTAGATGGTAAAGGTGAATGCTCTTTGCCAATTGACATCTGGCGTTGATTTTTCTAGTTTCATGCCACGTACCCCGAAGTATTGTATTTTTTGTGCAAAAAGTCACTCTGCAGCATGGTGCCGACCGTTATACTATATACGAGCATATGCTGCGGCGGTAGAATCTTTCAGCTTACCTTTTCGAGGAGATCCCGGCACACTCCTTTAATTGGACACATATTGTTGTAAAAAAAGGGCGGATTCATGCACGGTTTATTTGTGCAAATTCCAGGACCATATTATAATAAAGTACATTAGGATCGATACAAGTAGACAACAATGTGGAGGCACCGTCTTGAATGTAAATGGGCAAACTCGATATCAAGTTCCCCGGAATCCTGTCAGTTTAATGAGCCGGGTGTACAAGCATATATTGCCGGAAGTGCGAAAAGAACTGGACGGATGGCGGAGGAAAGCAGGGAATATCCCTGATCCCGAGCTGAGAAAGCAAGCCTTGGCGAGTATTGAGACGAAACAATTTCACTGTGAGGGCGGAGGCATCTATGCCGCTGTTCCGCTGCCGGCACGGCTTATACTTACCAAGCTCATCGTGGCTTATCAGACGATCAGCGACTATCTGGATAACCTGTGTGACCGCAGCACATCCATGGACGCCGAGGATTTCCGCCTGCTTCACCAATCGATGCTGGATGCGATCGACCCGGCGGCCGAGCCTGTGAATTACTATGCACTTCGTCAGGAGCAAAATGACGGGGGTTATTTGCATGGGTTGGTGACAACCTGCCAGAGCTGCATACGCCAGCTGCCCGGCTACGCTGCCGCAATGCCCTTTATCCGGGATTTAGCGGGCCTGTATACCGACCTGCAGGTTTACAAGCACATTAAACCGGAGTTAAGAGAACCGGCGCTGCTTGCGTGGTGGGAGCTTCACCGTGAACGGACTCCCCAGCTCCAGTGGAACGAGTTCGCCGCGGCAACCGGTTCGACCTTGGGCGTGTTTATGCTCTTTCTTGCCGCAAGCGACCGCAATTTGAGCAGTACTGCCGCCGCCTCCATTCATGCGTCATATTTTCCACATGTTTGCTGTCTGCATATTATGCTGGATTACCTGATTGATCAGGAAGAGGATCGGCTTGGCGGAGACCTCAATTTTTGCAATTACTATGAGAGCCCCGAAGTCATGCTGGACCGGATTGCCTTTATTGTGGAATCGGCCCGGAAGGATGTTGCAGCCATCCCGGTGCCCCCGTTCCATCGGATGATCATTGAGGGGCTGCTGGCAATCTATTTATCCGATCCCAAAGTCAGCGAGCAGCAGGAAGTTCGCTCCGTATCCAAACGTTTGATGAAGGGAAGCCCGCTTACCCGCTTATTCTTCTTCTTCAACAGCCGGTGGATCCGCAAGCATTTGTACGAGTGATAAGAGGAGGAAATAACATGGCAGTCAAAAAAATCGCAATATTAACCAGTGGCGGAGATTCGCAAGGGATGAACGCAGCGGTACGTGCCGTCGTACGCAGCGGCTTGTATCACGGACTTGAGGTTTACGGCATTCAGCGCGGGTATCACGGCCTGCTGAACGACGACATCTTCTCGATGGATCTGCGCAGCGTGGGCGATATTATCCAGCGCGGCGGCACCATTCTCCAATCGGCACGCTGCAAAGAATTCATGACACCGGAAGGCCAGGAGAGGGGTGCGGACATTCTCCGCAAGCACGGAATCGACGGCCTTGTCGTTATCGGCGGAGATGGCTCTTACCAGGGCGCCAATAAGCTCAGCAAGCTTGGCATCAACACGATGGCACTGCCTGGGACGATCGATAACGATATCGCCTTTACGGACTACACCATTGGATTCGATACCGCGGTCAGCATTGTCGTTGATGCGGTGAATAAGTTGCGCGACACCATGTCCTCGCACGAGCGGTCCTCCATTGTAGAAGTCATGGGAAGACACTGCGGAGATATCGCTCTGCATGCGGGCCTCGCTTCGGGTGCGGAGACGATCCTCGTGCCGGAAATGCCGCACGACATGGACGAAATTACGGAGCGGATGAAACAGAACTTCGCCCACGGCAAACGGCACAGCATCGTGCTCGTGGCGGAAGGCGTGGGAAGCGGAGAAGAGGTTGCCAAAGCTCTGACCGACCGCTGCCCGACGCTGGAACCGCGGGTCACGGTGCTTGGACATATCCAGCGCGGCGGGACTCCGACACCGGCAGACCGGAACCTGGCGAGCCGTCTGGGCGATTTTGCGGTTCGCATGCTGATCGAGGGCGAATCCGACAAAGCTTGCGGCATCATTAAAGGCGAACTTGTGCTGACGGATATCGATAAAGTCGTCAACACGAAGAAGGAATTTAACCGGGAACTGTATGAGCTTGCTTCACGGCTCTCGCAATAAACGATCGTACGGTACACATACAAGGCGCTGCGGGTTTAACCCTGCAGCGCCTTTTTGGTGAGCTTGAATGGGGAAGGATCGGTCATTTCGGTTTAGCTTGCACGGCAAGATGAGTAACCGCTCGGGGAACCCGGTGGCTACGCGCCTTTGGCGGCAGCGAACCGCCGCTGAACCTTAACGAGCCGTCCGAGCAGGAGTGCCGCGCCGACCGCGAGCCCTGTAATCAGGCCGACCCAATAGCCATAGGCTTGAAGCGGGGTGAACTCGGCCAGCAGATAGCCGACGGGAAGACCGATGACCCAGTACGAAATAAACGTAATGATGAATGCCGGATTGACGTCTTTGTATCCGCGCAGTACTCCCTGAACCGGCGTGGCTACGGCGTCGGAGATCTGGAAGAAAATCGCGTAGATCAGAAAATGCTGAATCAGTTCGATCACGTGGCTCTCCTCGGAGTAGAATCCTGCGACATAACGTCCGGCTACGAGCAGGATGACGGCGGTCAACAGCGAAAGGCCCACAGCCGTGGAAATGCCGAGCCTGCTGTATTGTCTGGCGTCCCGCAGCCGGCCCGCCCCGTTCTCGTAGCCGACCAGGATGGTCAGCGCCATGCTGATGCTGAGCGGAATCATATAGAGCGTGGACGCAAAGTTCATCGCCGCCTGATGGGCTGCGATCGTCACTGTATCGAAGCTGCTCATCAGCAGGGTGACGGCGGAGAACACCCCGGTTTCAAAAAAGATGGAAAAGCCGATCGGCACCCCGATCTTCAGAAGCTCTTTCCAGACGGAGAGCGATACGCCGTAAAGCTTCCGGAAGATACCGTAATCCGTGAACGGATGAAGCCGATGGATGAACAGGATCGCAATCAGGAACACGCACCAATAAGTGATGGCGGAAGAGATTCCCGCGCCTGCGCCCCCCAGACGAGGGAATCCCCAGTTGCCGAAGATGAGCAGGTAATTGCAGCCGACGTTAATCGGCAGCGAGATCAGCGTGATCAGCATGGAAATCCGGGTCTGGCCAAGCGCGTCTATATAGCTCCGCAGCACGGTATATCCGAACATCGGCACGATGCCGATGGACAGATAGCTCAAAAAGCGGAAGGCGATATTCCTGACGTCGGCCTCCAGGTTCATCCCGTCCAATATAACGGGGAGCAGCAGCGAACCGATTCCGAGAATCACAAGGGCCAGCAAAATGGCGAGATACAGCCCTTGTATTACGTGATGGGCTACCTTATTGCGGCTGTCGCCGCCAACCAGATGCGATACGATCGGGGTCATACCCATCAGGATGCCGCTAAGGCCGGTTTGCAGCGGAATCCACAGGCTTGTGCCGATCGCCACGCCGGCGAGGTCGGTCGAGCTGGCCCGGCCGGACATGTTGGTATCGAAAAACGTAATCGCGGACAGTGCGATTTGCGTAACCAGAATCGGCAGCAGGATGACGATAAACTGCATGGTTTTTTGCTTGAGCGACAGTGTTGTTTTCATGGTGAAATAAGCCTCACAGACATCTGAATTTCTGACATAAAGGTGACAAGACTATCATTGTAAACCATGGCACGCCGGTTTGAACAGGGTCATTTCCAAATAAATAAAACCCGGCGAAAGCCGCCGGGATAAGGAAGTGCGTTTATAATCGAGCCTTTTGATCTAGACGGTGCCTCTTATTTGTAGGCCACGCCCTGGGAATACCGGTTCGAAGCGTTCCATAATAAGTATTCGTCCACGCCGGCGTCTTTTAACGCTCGGATCTGATCCTCTACCTGCTGCTTGCCGTACTTCTCGTAATGGCCGCTGCCGAGCCAGCTCGCGGTAAAATCCTGAATCCACGGGCGGATGATAGGCTTGCGGTCTTCGAGCGGATCCAGCTTTTTATGCGTATCGGCCATGGATCCCTTGATTGTCTTGTAAGGTTCCTTGTCCGGGTCCTGGGCGCCGAACCAGCCCGTCGTGTAATGACTCGGATACACCATCGGACTGATCACGTCCACGTTTTCGGAAATTTTGCCGAAATCCTGCCCGATCCCTTCCGCCGCCGGAACGGACGCCGCATAGCCGAAAATGTCAACAGAAACGCGAATGCCGAGAGGGGATAACTGCTTGCGTGCATATTGGACGAACTCCGCGACCGCATCCACGCGGGATTTCCCGTTCTTGGCGTATTTCAGTGTGTCGGCCCGTTTCTCGAACCCTTCCGGAAACCGTACATAATCGAACTGGATTTCTTTAAAGCCAAGCTTTGCCGCTTCCTTGGCGATGGCGATGTTGTAATCCCATACCTCCTTGCTGTACGGGTTGACGAAGCTATCGCCTTTGCCGTTTTCCCAGACCGTCCCGTCCGGTTTTTTGAATGACAGATCCGGCCGCTTCTTGGCAAGGATCGTATCCTTGAATACAACCACCCGGGCGATGGGGTACACGTTATGCTTTTTCAAACGCTGCATCAGCTGGTCGATGTCGGGAATGAACGACTGCGGCTTGCCCATCTGCTTCAATGTGGCATTGTCCGTCTTATAGGTTATGTATCCGGCATCGTCCTTGATGTCGACCACCATCGCGTTCAAATCGGTTTTGTCGACGAGATCAAGCAGCTGATTCATACGCGAACCACCGGCGCTGTAAGCGGTAACGTAAATGCCTTTGACGTTGGGTGCGGTGACCTGCGGATCCACCTTGACCGGAGGGTGGTCTGCGCTGACCGGAACGTCTTTTTGGGAAGCGATTATAGCGGAATGAACGGTAGCCTGAAACAATTGGCTTAACGAATGATTGCTGTCATGTTGAGAATGCCCGGCACTGTTTCCGAGCAGCAGCAACAGTGCCCAAATAATATTCATAATACTCTCTCCCTTGAATGGCTTACATGTACATTATATCGGAACGACCTCCTGTTTAGTGCAACAGCTTTGTAATCATTTGGCGAAGGCTGCGGGGCTTAGTACCTTCCTTTTTTTTAAACGGATCGGCCTGGAATCAAACGGCCTTCCTCTTTCGTAGGGTTGCCACCGGGATGCCTAAATACTTGCGGGAAAAGCGACTTCCAACATTTTGACAAAAAATCTGGTTCCCGTCCTTGGGGCCGCTTCAGGCCAAATAAAAATGCCATCCGCGCTGCCGCCGAAGCGGCCATACGCGAATGGCATGTTATTCAAAGCACTTGCTATAAATCAGTGGAGAAACGCGGAGCTCTGATGTTCACAGATGCTGTACTGGATGATCTCCATGGCATCTTCTTGTTCCAGAATGCTAAGTCCGTCCCGCAGCACAATGAGGGAATTCAGTTCATTTTGCTTCAAGAATGGCATCATATCCGGGAACCATTTCATGACGATTTGGGACAACTTTACCGTTTCCATTTCCATTTCCACAAAAATCACCCTTTCCTCCTTCGAATCTTCACAGTCAGATGATCCAACGCAAGGCGAATCGGAAAAGCGTTTTAGTGCTTTGGGAAATTCGGGTCGATCCTAATCTCATGGAACTATTGTAGGAAGCGCGCACTATTAATATACCACATTTGGCGTTTTTTTTACACAACGCATACAAAAATCAGCTTCTGCGGAAGGAACCCATGACACCGACGGTCTCGACGATGTTGACGAACGCCTTGGGATCGGTCTGCTTGATGATGCGCTTCAGCTCGGCCAGCTCATATCGGGTGGTGACGGTCATCAGCATATCCTTTTCCACATTGGAAAAAGCGCCCTGCGTCTTGATTTTGGTTACTCCGCGCGGCCGTTCCAGCAGCTGATGAAGAAGAGCGTCCGTTTCGTTTGTGATGATGTACACGGTGACTTTGAAATGGCTTACATGGATCATGTCCACGACCTTGCCCGTGACGAATATGGATACGATGGAGGCGAGCGCAAGGTTCCAATTGTCCTGTAAGTAACCGGCCGCGAGGATGACCACTCCGTTCATGGTCACGAGAACACTGCCGATCGGGAAGTCGCGGTAACGGGTAACGATGGACCCGATGATATCGAATCCGCCTGAGGAGCCCCCGGCCCGGAACGAGATTCCTGCTCCGATCCCGACAAGTACACCGCCGAATACCGCGGCCAGCAGCCTATCGGACACGAGGGATGTCTCGGGGATCACCGCGATCAGCCATGTCGTGGCGACGACCGACAGAATGCTAAGAATGATGAAACGTTTGCCGAGCTGGAACCAGCCGGCGACAAGCATCGGTATGTTGAACACGAAATAAAGTACGCTGAGACTGATCGGTGTAAAATAATTCACGAGCATCGACAAGCCCGATACGCCCCCGCTCAGCAAATGCAGCGGAACGAGGAATAAATTGAACCCGCTGGCAATAAAGGCCGCACCCAGGACTACGACCAGATACTTCCAAATATTTTTGAGCTCCAAGCTCATCACCCCATTATGTAATTTTCTGCAAGAAGTTTGAAAGTTCTTTCAGCTTGACTGGTGTTTGTAAATTGGTTTGTGATATAATGTATTAGATGTTCTTGAGTACGGTTGTACAATAGTATTATTTTGCATTGTTTCAGGAGAATAATTACCGTTTACTAAATTCTGTAGGCTGTTCTGTTTGCCCGGATAAACGCTATAGAGAATATAAGCCATGAAATTATTGATCGAAGTTTGGCTACCCTATATAATGTTTACCGCTACTTAAGAATACAGACAAGATTGTGGTATGTCCACTTTATAGAAGGAGTATGAAAAATTTGAAAAATTTCGCAGAATTAGGCCTCGAACCAAAGGTATTGCAGGCCATTACGGAGCTTGGGTTTGAGGAAGCGACACCGATCCAGGCACAATCCATTCCGATCGCGATGAGCGGGCGGGACATGATTGGCCAAGCACAGACGGGTACAGGCAAAACAGCTGCCTTCGGTATCCCGTTGATTAATAAAATCTCCAAAGATACGGATAAAATCGTCGCCCTCATTATGACACCTACCCGGGAGCTTGCGATTCAGGTCGCGGAGGAAATCGGAAAACTGACCCGCTTCAAAGGGATTGGTTCCCTGCCGATTTACGGCGGTCAGGACATTGGACGCCAGATCCGCGCGCTGAAGAAGAGACCACAAATTATTATCGGCACACCAGGTCGTTTGCTTGACCACATTAACCGCAAAACGATCCGTCTGGACGATGTCGAAACCGTCATTCTGGACGAAGCCGACGAAATGCTGGATATGGGCTTCATGGAGGACATCCAAACGATCCTGAAACTGGTTCCGGAAGAACGCCAAACGATGCTGTTCTCCGCGACGATGCCGCCGAACATTCAGAAGCTGGCACAGCAATTTTTGAAAAATCCGGAGCATGTTTCCGTCATTCCGAAACAAGTCAGCGCACCGCTGATCGACCAAGCTTATATCGAAGTGCCTGAACGCCAGAAGTTTGAAGCGCTCAGCCGCTTGATCGATATGGAATCTCCGGAGCTTGCCATCGTTTTCGGACGCACGAAACGCCGCGTCGATGAACTGGCCGAAGCCTTGCAGAAGCGCGGATATTCCGCAGACGGCCTGCATGGGGACTTGTCCCAGAACCAGCGCGACACCGTCATGCGTAAATTCCGCGACGGAAGCATCGACGTGCTGGTAGCGACGGACGTTGCTGCCCGCGGTCTCGACGTATCCGGCGTTACCCACGTCGTGAACTTTGACCTTCCTCAGGATCCGGAAAGCTACGTGCACCGGATCGGACGTACCGGCCGTGCCGGTAAAGAAGGAACCGCATGGACCTTCGTCACTCCACGGGAGATGGATCATCTGCATCTGATCGAACGCGTAACCCGCCACCGGATTCCGCGCAAACCGCTGCCTACGCTGGCTGAAGCTATCGAAGGCAAACAGCGCGTTACGGCGGAAAGATTGCTTGAAACCATAGAGAATGGCGAATTGAACGAATACAAAGGACTAGCCATCCAACTGCTGGAGCAGTACGACTCCGTGCAGCTGCTGTCTGCGGCTTTGAAGATGATGACAGGCGAGAAGAAGGATTCGGATATCCAGCTGACGCCGGAAGAGCCGATCCGCGTCAAACGCCGTCACAGCGGCAAGCCGGACCTGCGCAGCGGACGCAAACCGTCCGGCGGCTACCGCGGCGGCAACAGCGGCAGCCGGAGCGGCGGTTATAACCGCGACCGCGATGGACGCGGCGGCGGCTACAGCAAGAGCTACAGCGGACGCGGGGATTCGTACCGCGGCGACCGCAAACCGCGCACAAGCAGCAGCAGCGAGGGACGCCGTCCGACGAAACGCGAAGACTCTTACGAGAAGTAAAATAATAAAGAGGCGAAGTGCCGCGTGCACTTCGCCTCTTTTTTCATGATTATAGAATTTATTCATTTTCACGGAGCTGAACCATTCTATAATCGCAAGAAAAACTTCCGTTTAACACGGTCTGTCTTCGCACGAATGTACGTCGATAGACGTTTTCTTATATCATCAAATTACCAGATGAATGCGCGAGTGATAATAACGAGCAGGATGAACAGCACCAGAATGGCACCTGTGGAACCAAACATGCCGGCACCGCAACCATATCCATATCCAACTCCGCCTACAGCGTGAGACATTGAACATAACCTCCTTCAAAAGTTGAACTCTTTTGGATTACGGTGTATCTTATGACGGTTTTCGCCCGCATGTATAGACCAACACCCAAATGCCGGAAATTAGGCTCTGGCAATGTACGGTTAAAATGCGGTATTATTATAGGTACAGGCATGTTAGTGGAGGAGGAGACTTTTACTTGGAATTCAAAGGTGCAATGGGTGGAATTTACAAAATTACAGAGTGGATTACCCGGATTGCTTACAGCAATATCTTGTGGATGCTGTGTTCGATCCCATTCTTCTTTTTTCTGGTAACGAAGCTGCTGGTGACGGGGGCTAACGAATCGCTGCAGATGAACTGGGCCATGGGAATCGTGGCACCGTTTACATTGTTTCCAGCAACCGCGGCGCTGTTTGCGGTAGTGCGCAAGTGGGTGATGGGCGATACCGATATTAAGATTTTCAGCACCTACTTTAGGGCGTATAAGGAAAACTACAAACAAAGCATGGTGGGCGGTATTTTCTACGTCCTGCTGCTTGTCATTATGATGGTGGATTACACGGTCTATATGACTCAATTCCGCAATATGCAGCTGATCGGTATTGTGATGCTGATCCTGTTGATCGTTCTGTTCCTGTCGATGTTCAACTTCTTCTCGATGATCGTTCATTACCATATGAGCATCGGCCAGATTTTGAAGAATGCGGTTCTGATTACGATTATCCGGCCTTTCCGGGTGCTCGCTACCGTACTTGGAAGTGCGGTCGTCCTGTTTATTGGTTCTAAGTATCCTGCGCTGATTTTCTTCTTCGGCGGAAGCGTCATCGCACTGTGGGCGTTTTTTAACTTCTATGGCACCTACATGAAGATGCAGGAGCAAGCGGAGCGTCTCAAACTGAAGGAAGAAGAGGCGCAGCAGGAAGCCGCTGATGCGGAGGGTACCGTAAGTCAGTCAGGTGATCCGGATAAAGACGATGAATTGCACAACGAAAGCGTTTTGAATGGCGATGGGCCAGGTAAAAGAAACTAAGTCAGCAAACGATATTTTCTTCTAAAATTTTACCAATTCGTTTACATGCTGACGATTTCGGTCTATAATAAGACTACATCCTGCGATGTTCGCCACGGTTAATCGTTGTTTTGAACCAATGATAATGTCTGAGGGAGATCTATATGCAGCGCAGCTGAAACGCCCTGTCTATACGACAAGGGGACTTCAAAACCGCTAATGCGATCACCCACCTGCTAGAGCAGGTTCAGAAGACAATTTAACCGGACGGCATAGGCGGGTTTTTATTTTGTCGATGAACCCATTGCGACCATAATGGTGCAGAATAGAGAACATCCCGACCCGGTTACATTTCCGGTTAGGGGTGTTTTTTTGTTGAATCTCCGGCATCATCCCGTACTTACTCTTTTGTTCTGACCGTAACAATGATAAACTGTTAAGTATTGATGATGTTTACTATAAAGGAGGAAAGGTCTTGTCGCTAAAGAGAGTTCTAGTGGGGGTCATTCGTAGTCAAGAAGGAACAAGCGACCGCGCGAAGGATCCTAAAATGAAAACGCGCTATTACAATTTATCGAAAGACAAGGCATGGGAGGAAATCTCCTCTACACTTAAAAAAATTCCTGGCTACAAAGTGCTGCACGAGGTGTCTTCCGTCGGGGAGATCACGCTTGAGAAGAGAACCTCGCTTGGCCGTACCGTGGATATTACCGTTTCGGTGCTATCGGTTGGTCCAGTCCGCACCGCTGTTGATATGTACTCCGCCTCCCGAGGCTCGCTAGGGGATTTGGGGTATAATTACCGGATTATTTTAAACTTGTTCGGCATTTTGGATAAGAAACTGGCTAAATTCAAAATATCACAATGAGTAAGGAAAAAGCGGGGGAAAGATCAGCTCTTTCTCCCGCTTTTTATGGGATCATAACGGCTTAAGCCGGATTACAGCAGTTCTTTAACAGCTGCCACGGCACTTTCGTAGTTCGGATGCTCGGCCATTTCCTTGAGGTACTCGACGTATGTAATCTTGTCGTTTTTGTCCACGACGAAAATGGAGCGCATGTCCAGACGGAATTCCTTGATATGAACACCATACGCATCGCCGAACGACATCTCTTTATGGTCGGAGAGGGTCACGACACGGTCGATTCCGGCTGCGGCACACCAGCGTTCCTGAGCGAATGGAAGGTCGGCGCTGATCGTCAGCACGATGACGTCGTCGCCAAGGCCGGCGGCTTCTTCGTTGAAACGGCGCGTTTGGGCGTCACATACTCCCGTATCAAGAGAAGGAACGACACTAATTAATTTGATTTTGCCGGCATAATCCTTAAGAGTAGCCTCTTCAAGCAAATTTTTGCTGACCTTGAACTCCGGAGCGGCATCGCCCACGTGAAGTTCCGGGCCAATGAGGGTAATCGGATTGCCTTTGAATGTAGCTGCATTTGTACGTTCTTGTGCCATATGAAATCTCCTTCCTGGTTATCAAAAATTGGTGATTCGTGACAAAGTCCATTATAATCTTTTTAAAAAGGCATTGTCCAATTTCGTCGGCGGTTTACTCGGATATAGAAGGAAGGATAACATGTTATTTGTACGTTACGAGAATTTAAAAAGTTATTTGAAGTACTACCCGATCACGACGCTGCTCTTTGTAGCCAACCTGGTGATGTTTCTCATTTTGGCCTTCAATGGGGGCTCCACCAACAATGAAACGCTGATCCGGTTTGGCGCACTGACCAATATCGATCAATATAATGAATGGTGGAGATATGTAAGCTCCATGTTTTTGCATGCGGGTTTTTCCCACTTGCTGTTTAACAGTTTCGCGTTGCTCGTGTTTGCCCCGCCACTGGAGAGGCTGCTTGGTCCTTGGCGATACGGGTTGCTGTACTTGCTAAGCGGAATTTTGGGCAACTTGATGACAATGGCTCATTACAACCGTACCGGAGAGATCCTGATTTCCATAGGCGCTTCGGGCGCGATTTACGGCATTTATGGTGCCTATCTGTACATCGCCTTGCTACAGCGGCAATGGATGGACGACGCTTCGCGGAAAACCGTGTACGGTATTTTGATCGTAGGCGTCATCGTAACCTGGGTTTCGCAATACAACATTAACTGGGTAGCCCATTTGGGCGGATTGATTGGCGGTTTCTTTATTTATGGACTGATGGCCAGGGTGCTGAAAAAGCGCGGCTAGCCATGCTCGGATGAACAGGTATCGTATAAGCAGAATGGAGCGAAAGTAGTGGAATTAAGACAGTTGCAATACTTTTTGAAGGTAGCACAGAAGGAACATGTCACGCAGGCCGCAGAGGAGCTGCATGTCGCCCAGTCTGCGGTGAGCCGGCAGATTCATCAGTTGGAGGAGGAACTCGGAGTCCACTTATTCATGCAGAAAGGCAGAAACCTGCAGTTAACCCCCGTAGGGCAGCTGTTCTGCAAACGGGTGGAGGGCATCCTGAAGGATTTGGATAAGGCGGTCATGGAGGTTCATGAATTTCTGGATCCGGAGCAGGGAGAAATTCGTATCGGATTTCCGCATAGCCTGGGGATTCATCTGATCCCTTCCGTAGTGGCGGAATTTAAACGCCGGTATCCGAACGTGAAATTCCGTTTCAAGCAGGGGATGTTCCCGTCCTTGATCCGTGACGTGATCTCAGCGGAAGTCGATTTGGCCTTCATTTCTCCTTTCCCGGAAAAGCATGAACATGTAGAAGGCGAAGTGATCCTGACTGAAGAGCTGTATGCGATTCTGCCGCCGAACCATCCGCTGGCCGAGAAGGAGAGCATCAAGCTCGTCGAGCTGAAGGATGAAAAATTCGTTCTCTTCAGCAAAGGCTATTCTCTGCGGCCGATTGTGTGGCATGCATGCCTCGAGGCCGGCTTCACGCCGAAGATCGCCTTCGAAGGAGAGGAGACCGATACGATCCGCGGATTGGTGGCAGCTGGTATGGGAGTCAGCATCCTGCCGGAACTGGCCCTGTTCCAGACCAATCCGCTGCAGCCGGCACGTGTTAAAATTTCGGAGCCGAAAGTCACCCGCACGATCGGGCTGATTCATCGCTCGGACGATAAACTTCCGCTGGTGGCGCAGTCCTTCCGCACCTTTCTGTTAAAGTATTTCGGCTTACACCAGAACAATAAAAATACCCCGGTCGGTTAAACGACACGGGGTATTTTTGTATTAGGGCTGTCTTCCGTGAATACATTTGCTCAGCTTGTGCGTGTTAGTCACGGTTGTTGTTCGTAAAGATCAGAATGTATCTGAGCAGTTCGAGCAGGGAAACCAGCGCCGCTGCAACATAGGTCAGGGCTGCGGAGTTCAGCACTTTCGCCACGCCGCGCTCTTCTTCGTTCGTGATGTATCCCTCGGATACCATGATCTCGCGTGCTCGGTTGCTGGCGTTAAATTCGACCGGCAGCGTGATGAGCTGGAAAGCTACTGCAACGGAGAAGAAGATAATGCCGAGGCCGATCAATCCAAACCATTGGAAAATGAAGCCGGCGATCAGGAGGATCGGAGCAAGTCCTGATGCGAAGTTGACGATCGGGAAAATCCGGTGGCGCAGAACCAACATCGGATAGTGCTCCTTGTGCTGAATGGCGTGGCCGATTTCGTGACAGGCGACGGAAATCGCCGAGATGGAGCTTTCGTAATATACCGGTTCTGACAGACGGACGACGCGGTTAATCGGGTCGTAGTGGTCGGAGAGAGCTCCTCGTACCGGTTCAATCGGCACGTCATGCAGCCCGTGGGTGTCCAGCATATGCCGGGCCGCATCGTATCCGGTCATGCCGCTGTTCGCTTGAACCGTGGACCACTTCTTAAAGGTACCCTGAACCCGAAATTGTGCCCAGAGCGAAAACAGAAATGCAATAATGATAAGTATATACATTCCGTCGAAATACATTTCCATACCTCCTGCCTTATTTTACGCAAAACTAGAGGGTTGGGCCGTGCTGTTCAAGGAAGAGGCGGATAGCCTCGATGCAGGCCGCACCCTGCGGGAAGAGATTCAGCAGCACCAGCCGCGCATGGCTTGGCTTCATTTGCTTAATCAGCGGCTCAAGCTCCTTCACCTCGCGCTCCAGCTGCTGCATGTGAAGCTCAAGGTGGGACAGCTTGTCGGACACCTGCTTCTCTTCCGGAACCGAATCCCATTTCTCGAGCATCTCTCTAATCTCATCCAAACTATATTTCTCTTGTTTCAATTCATTAATACGTTTAAGCCGGACCAAGGTTTCATGGCTGTATAAGCGGTAATTCTTAAGCGTGCGCTTCTCGGGAAAGATCAATCCCAGCTTGGTGTAATAATCAATTGTACGCTCGCTGACACCCCCTGCTTTAGCCAATTCACCGATCCGATACAGTATCATATCCCCATCCTATATCACCTCGCAGGAAATTAACGAATACTCGTTTCCATATTATATTACTTAAATTATGATACATGAATCCGAACCGTACAGTCAAACGTCATGCTTTTCCTGTAAACCTGACATTGTAAGTAAATATCACATGAAAAACATTTTTTCATTATTTTCAAAAAAAATCTTGTCAATTTCAGGACTATCAGCTTATAATGTCATTAAGAATTTCACTTTGTGTTAGAAATATTGACATTGGGGGAATGGGGTACATGAAAAGAAAATGGTTTGGAATCATGTTATTAATGCTTACATTATTGACGTTTCCCGTAACGGTTTTTGCTGCCGATGACGGGGTAACCAACGTTCAACTACAGGCTGGGTTGAACACCTTCTTCGTATTTATAGCTGCCATGCTCGTGTTTTTTATGCAGGCAGGT
Source organism: Paenibacillus sp. XY044 (assembly GCF_002257645.1). Lineage (GTDB taxonomy): Bacteria > Bacillota > Bacilli > Paenibacillales > Paenibacillaceae > Paenibacillus_AQ. The sequence continues at coordinate 990,275 of NZ_NQMO01000002.1, forward strand.
TTCGCACTGTTGGAAGCCGGCACGGTACGGATGAAGAATGCGGGCCACATCGCAGGGAAGACCGTACTGACACTCGGGATTGCTATCGTCGTGTTCTGGGCATTGGGCTTTGGCCTCGGGTTCGGCAACGGGAACAGTTTATTTGGAACGACGGGGTTTTTCCTGACCGGCGATTCCATGGCGGCATCCTTTGATTCCTTATCCGGATCGGATGCATCGTTGACGGTTAAGTTTTTGTTCCAGCTGTCCTTTGCGGCTGTTTCGCTGGCCATTGCATGCGGCGGTATGGCGGAACGCGCTAAATTGAGCGTATATATCGTATTTGGAACGATCTTCATGATCGTGATTTATCCGGTTGTTGCCCACTGGGTATGGGGTGGAGGCTGGTTGGGTCAATTGGGTATGCAGGACTATGCCGGATCGACCGTCGTGCATCTGACAGGTGCGACCGCAGCCCTGGTCATCACTTATATGCTGAAGCCGCGCCTTGGCAAGTATAACAAAGACGGCAAGCCTAACAGCATCCCGGGTCACAATCAGGTGTTATCAGTACTTGGCGTATTTATTCTATGGATCGGCTGGTTCGGTTTCAACCCGGGCAGTGCGCTGACTCCGCTGATGGATGGATTCTTCGGATATGTGGCCTTGACCACCAACCTGGCTGTCGCTGCCGGCGCTGTCGCCGCCTTGCTGATTTCCTGGGCAATATTCGGCAAAGCCGATATTCCGAGCATGCTGAACGGCGTTTTGGCCGCTCTCGTCGCCATCACCGGTTCTTGTGCATTCGTAGATGCGTGGGCGGCGATCGTGATCGGTGCCGTTGCCGGTATCATTACCTTCTTCACAGCTCAATGGTTTGAGAGAGCAGGGCTTGACGATCCGATCTATGCCTTTTCCGTACACGGTATTGCCGGGGTTTGGGGCGCCGTTTCCACCGGATTGTTCGCAACGCCAAAGCTTGTTGAGATCACTGGAGTAGGTAAACCGGGATTGTTCTATGGCGGTGGATTTTCGCAATTGGGTGTTCAAGTGCTGGGTGTGCTCGGGGCGTTCGTATTCGTTCTCGTCATCTCCTTCATCGTCATTGCCATTATGAAAGCAACGATGGGAATCCGCGTTACCGAAGAGGAAGAAATGATGGGTCTGGACATCAGCGAACACGGCACATACGGTTATCCGGAGCAAATGAAGCTGCTGATGGATTCCGAAATCAGACCTTCGGCACCTTCTGCAACGGCTCCTAAGCCGTCTGCAGGAACCAACGAGTCCTTTACCTAATCTAAAGGAGTCTGTCTGAATATAATTCACCATGGAGGGGGTGAACCGTATGGAACCGCTGAAGTCGGAATCATGTGACTTGGATCTGGGTACGATTGCTGGCGCAAACTCGCGTGAAGAGCTTCGGCATAGGCGGCTGGACTGTCAGGAGCAGCTACAAGAAATGTTTGCTGACATGCCGATCGGCGCTTGGTCTGCGCTCGTCAACGAAATGCATGATTTGATCGCAGCCAGAGCCGTCGATATATGCGAGCGGGAGCTGGAGGAGGCCGGTTACGGCCTGCCTCCCGTCCCCTACGCCTTTGTCGTATTCGGGAGTGCGGGCCGCAGGGAGTCGACGCTGTGGAGCGACCAGGATAACGGCTTGATCATCAGCGACGAGCCGGATGCATATAAGGAGGCTTATTTTCAAGCTTTCGGGCAATGGCTGTCGGACTTGTTTGAATATTTGGGCTACGAAAAGTGTAAGGGGAAAGTGATGTGCTCTGAGGCACTGTGGCGCAAAACGCTGGAGGATTGGAAAACGCAGCTCTCCCACTGGTGCAGCGACTTCAGCTGGGAGCCGGTTCGCTACCTGATTATCGCCACAGATATGCGGTATATATCTGGAGACCGCAATCTTTCTGAGGCGTGGAAGGCTTTTTTCGGTAAATGTCTCGATGAGACGCCGGAGCTTGCGCTCGCGATTCTGCGAAATACGGTCAGACATAAAGCAACGCTAAATCTGCTTGGCCAGGTAGTTACCGAACGGTTTGGAGAACATGCCGGAGATTTTGACGTGAAATACGGGGTTTATATCCCGCTCGTTAACAGCGTCCGATATATGGCTTTGCAGCAGGGAGTCAGGGAATCATCCACGCTGAAACGGCTGGAAAGGCTGATGGTGCTGGACGGAGGCAACATGCTGCTCGAAAACGTGCAGCGCGCCTTTCTCACCGCTTTGATGCTGAGATCGACCGCTCCTCACCGCGAAGAAAAGGGCATCTTCATGAGCAGCGGATACATTCCGCAGAAGGAGCTCAAGAAAAGGCCGCTGATGTATGAGCTCCGCGAAAGCCTGACGGTCGTCAGACGGACTCACCGGGCTCTGCAGCGTCAGCTCCGATTCGCGGAGAGGAGAAGACCGTGAAGACGCCGGAGCGGGGGAACAGCGGTTTTTGGAGTCTGCTCCGGCAGGGAGGCATGCCCTCGGCGATTGCTTCCGTGATGGGCGGTTCTTCCGCGCAGCAGATGGCGTTTATCCGCTCGCTGATGAGAGAACAACGGCGGCCCGAGGTTCTGCATACTCCGCTCAGCGAGCTGGAGACGGTTGTGTTTGATCTGGAAACGACGGGGTTTAACGTTCAGCAGGGCGATGAAATCTTGTCGATCGGGGCGCTTCGGGTCAAAGGGGGCGAGATCAAGGACGATGAGTCTTTCTACAGCCTCGTTCAATGCAAACGCCCGGTTCCGGCCCACATTACCGGATTGACGGGAATTACGCAGGCGATGATTAACGAAGCGCCGCCGCTGATGGACGGACTGCACGGTTTTATGAACTTCGTCGGGGGAAGGGTGCTGGTCGCCCATGCGAGCGCGCATGACAAATCCTTTTTGAATGCGGCGCTGTGGAAAACTTCGAAGGTGAACCTCAGCCACCGGGTGATCGATACGATGATGATTGCCCGCTGGCTTGAGCCGAAGCGTGCCAGCTTTGCGCTGGATGACCTGCTGATGGAGAAAAATATCCCGATTGAGGGAAGGCATCATGCCTTGGAGGACGCCAAGATGACCGCAAAGCTGTGGGTCATGTATCTGCGAGACATATCGCGCAGGAGACAGGTGGAAACGCTGGGTGACCTGTACGCCTATTTAAGTCATGCATAACCGGGCCGGGCGGAGCGCGAACTCACCTGCCGGTGATCGATCAATGAAGTAAGCATGAGTCACGATAGAAGACCCCGATTCGTCGGGGGAGCTGATCAAATAGATCCGGAGCAAATCTCCGAAAAGCGGGAGCTGACGTAAATCCTCGGCGGACGGAACGGGAGCGGAATGCGGATGCGTGTGAAAGATTCCGAGCAGTCCGGAAGGATTCAGACACTCCTGCACCCACTCTTGGGGATTCAGGGTGAAACGGTGCAGCGGGTCAGGCGCTACGTTGCGGATCGGGAAGAACGTCTCGATTCGCATGCCGCCCGCTGCAGCATTACCCCGCAGTACACCGCAGGCTTCATGAGGCAGATGAAGAAATAGATGCTCCGCCAATCCGTGGGCGCAAGCAGCATCCAGCCATATTTCTTCTCTGTGTACGTGAAGCTCTGTCAACCGTATTCTCCCCTCTCACTTTGGGCCTCTGCATTTAGCAGAGGCTCTTTTTTTGTAGATTCATATCACGTCAAGTGTATCCGGATGCCCATTCAAGCGCAAGAGGCGTTCTCGGCAGATCAAGCCAGGCGCAAGGGGAATAGGAGGGGCGGGAAAAAAATTGCAGTTCATTTGTAAGTTCCGGTGAAAAGAGGGTAAAATATAGGGTATACCACTTTAAGAAAAAAGGGACGACATCAATGAAACGTAATGTGTATATTCTGCTCGCCTTTTTAGTGCTGGCGGGTGTTGTAGTCTATCAAAGCGCAGGCGACAAAATTCAGGCTGCATTCCAGCAGGAGAAGTCGCTGCCGACTGAAACCAAGCCGCAGGAAGGATATCTGGCACCGGCCTTCTCAGCCACGGGGCTCGACGGGCAAGAATACCATGTCGGCGGAGCACAGGACAAGGCCATCCTGGTGAATTTCTGGGCTTCCTGGTGCGATCCTTGCCAGCAGGAAGCGCCCGAGCTGCATGCCTTGGCGGAAAAATACAAGGATGACCTGAATATTTACGGCATCAACGTCACCAAATACGACAACAAGAAAAATGCCAAAAGCTTCGTCGAGAAATACGACGTGAACTTCCCGGTCATGCTGGATCTGAAAGGAACCATTTACGACCAGTATAAAGGAGCTGTGTTCCCGACGAACGTGCTGATCGACAAGAACGGCGTCGTTCAGGACGTGATCCTGGGGATTCTGCCGTCCAAGGATCTGGAGAAAAAGATCAAATCTCTGATCAAGTCGTAAATCGCAAAGATATGGATTGGAAGACCCGCCGGGTACATCGGCGGGCTTTTTTTTGCGAGATCAGGATGATTTAGCCGCGAAAGTTTATACGTTTTGATTCTCTAAAAAAGACCGTCAAGATTACTCCCAGACGGTCTGCTTCATAAAGCTAAGTTTTAATGGTTTAGTGATTGACCAGCCCCTGCGATGGGGAAGCCGCTTCAGATTCCGACTCCTGAAGGATTTGTCCCAGCAGGGCATAGCGCATACTGTCGACCAGCGCCTCCCAGCTCGCCTCGATGACGTTCTCGGACACGCCGACGGTGTTCCAGGACTGGTTGATGTTGCGGGATTCGATCAGTACGCGTACCTTGGCCGCGGTCGCATCCTTCTCGTCCAGCACACGGACCTTATAGTCGGACAGGTGCATTTCCTTGATCGCCGGGAAGTACTGCACGAGCGCCTTCCGCAGCGCGTTGTCGAGCGCATTGACCGGACCGTTGCCCTCGGCCGCGGTGTAGACGTTGTTGCCGGCGACGTTCAGCTTGACGAAGGCCTCGGAAACGACGGCTCTGCCGGCGGTTTTCTCCACCAGCATTTTGAAGGATTCAAAGGTGAACAGCTCTTTCATTTCGCCGCCGGCTTCGCGCAGGAGGAGTTCCAGGGACGCGTCGGCCGCTTCGAACTGGTAGCCCTGGTGCTCGAGATCCTTGATCTTCTCGATCACTTTGCGCGAATGCTCGCTCGTTGAATCAAAGTCTAGGCCCATATCCTGCGCCTTGGACACGATATTGCTCTGGCCGGCGAGCTCCGACACCAGCACGCGCTGCTTGTTGCCGACGAGTTCAGGCACGATATGCTCGTATGTGCGCGAGTCGCGGAGAATGGCGGAGACGTGGATTCCGCCTTTGTGCGCGAATGCTGCGTTGCCGACATACGGCTGGTTCACCGGCATGTTGACGTTGGCGATTTCGCTGACGAAGCGGGCGGTGTTGGTCAGCTGCTTCAAGCGCTCTTCGCCGATGCACTCATAGCCGAGCTTAAGCTCCAGGTTCGGAATGATGGAGCAGAGATTCGCGTTGCCGCAGCGTTCGCCGTAGCCGTTGATCGTTCCTTGAACCTGGCGGGCGCCGGCTTCCACCGCGCTGAGCGTGTTGGCCACGGCGAGCTCGCAGTCATTATGCGTATGGATGCCGAACTGGGCCTGAGGAATGTGTGTTGTCAGGCTGGAGACGATCCCGTGAATTTCGTGCGGAAGTGTTCCGCCGTTCGTGTCGCACATGACGAGCCAATCGGCACCGGCTTCCTTGGCCTTCTTCAGCACGGAAACGGCATAGTCCGCATTATTCTTGTAGCCGTCGAAGAAGTGCTCGGCGTCGAAAATGACCTCAAGCCCTTGCTGCTTCAAATAGGCGATCGAATCATAAATCATGGCCAGGTTCTCTTCCAGCGTGGTCTGCAGCGCCGTATGGACATGAAAGTCCCAAGATTTGCCGACCAGCGTGGCGGCTTGGACGCCGGATTCGAGAATACGCTTTAAATTTCCGTCCTGTTCAGCTTTGCTGTCTTTGCGGCGCGTGCTGCCGAAAGCGGTGATTTTGGCGCTCAGGCCCAGCTGCTGAACCCTTTTGAAAAACTCGATGTCCTTGGTGTTGCTTCCCGGAATGCCACCTTCAATATATTGTACGCCAAGCTCATCGAGCTTCTTGGCAATCTTCAGTTTATCGTCGGCGGACAAGCTGACACCTTCGCCTTGGGTGCCGTCCCGCAGGGTCGTATCGAAGATGGAAATGGACTTAGACATGGGAGTCCTCCTTTGGAAGTCTTGGAATGATCACTACGTCATTTGTATAATTCATTATTATATCATTTTTACGCGGGAATGTAACAAAGAATTCGGAGTGCCAGAAGGTTCCCGGGGTTCTTGACCTCGTTTGTGGCGAGCGGTATGCTGGATTTATGAATTTGGTAAGGGTGAGAAGGATGGACAAGCAAAGCGTAGATGCCTATTATCCGCAGAATGGCAGAGTCATTTTGCATGTTGATATGAACGCGTTTTATTGCTCCGTCCATGAGGCGGAGGAGCCGGAGAAATACCGGGGAATGCCCACGGCGGTTGCAGGAAGCATGGAGCTGCGCAAGGGGATTATCGTCACTTGTTCCTATGCTGCGCGAAAACGGGGCATTTCGACAGGCATGTTGGTCACCCGGGCGCTGAAGCTGTGCCCTGATCTGATCGTCATTAAGCCTGATTTTCATTTATACCGCAAGTATTCCAAGGCATTCATGAAAATTGCCTATTCCTATACACCGCTTATGCAGGCGACTTCGATTGATGAATGCTATCTCGATATTACCGGATCAAAGCAGTTCGGGACGCCGCAGCACATCGCTGAAGAAATCCAGCGGCGGATCTATGAGGAGCTGGGATTGCCATGCTCTATCGGGATCGCCCCGAACAAGCTGCTGGCCAAGATGGCCTCTGACATGAAAAAGCCGAACGGCATCTCGGTCCTTCGCATTCGCGATGTGCCAAACGTGCTGTGGAACAAGCCTTGTGGCGAACTGTTCGGGATCGGCGGCAAAACAGCGGAGAAGCTGCGCAAAATCGGCATCCATACGATCGGTCAGCTGGCGCGTACGGACGAAGATGCACTGATTCGCGTGTTCGGGGTCGTAGGGGCCTGGATGAAGCAGGCGGCGAACGGTATTGACCATTCGCAGGTGGTGGAGGACCGGGAGCAGAGCAAATCGGTCGGCCATACGACGACCCTTCCCCACGACATTAGCGACAAGGAAGACGTGCACCGGGTGCTGCTCAATCTGAGCGATCAGGTGGCCCGGCGCTTAAGAAGGAAGGAACTCGTCGCAGGAGGGGTGCAGATCACAATCCGGACGCCGGATATGAAGACGATCACGCGTGCCCGCGTGCTGCCTGCCCCGACCGAAAATGCCGAGGACATCTACGAGGCGGCATGCAAGCTGTATGCGGAGCATTGGAGCTGGGACAAACCGGTCAGGCTGCTCGGCGTGACGCTGCAGCATTTGGTACCGAAGGAAGAGTCGGCGATCCAGCTCGATCTGTTCAGTTACGAGAAGCAGCCGAAGAAGGAGAACCTGACCAAGATCATGGACGAGCTGCGGAACAAATTTGGGGAGAACGCCGTCGTTACCGCCGGCATGCTCGGCGACGATCCGTCGGCGCTGCTGCGCAACCACCGGGTCAGAGGAACGTCGCTGCAGATGGATTTTGTTGATAAGCGCGAAGAGGATCTTCCGTAGGCGGCTAGGACGAAAGTCACGAAACGAAATTGTGTGATTTTTGTCATTGAAGAGATGACGAAATTTGCGTTACGATATAAATATGAATTTGTTGCTATAATGGAGAGCATTTCGTTTTTTTATAGATAAATAGAAAGGTAGAGGAGAGCCATGGCCAAATTTACTTGGGTTGAGAAAGATACCTGCATCGCGTGTGGCGCCTGCGGCGCAACCGCTCCGGATATTTACGATTACGACGATGAGGGGTTGGCCGAGGTCGTGTACGGCGGCGACGGCAACACCGGCAACACGGAAATCCCTGAAGAGATGTACGATGACCTGCAGGATGCCGTTGACGGCTGCCCGACCGATTCCATCAAGATCGCAGACTGCCCTTTTCATAAAGAAGGCTGAGGCGCCGCCTGCTGGCCTTCGCCCGTTTCTGAAAGCATCCCCCGGCCGAATAGGCCTCGAGGGGGATGTTTTTTTGTTTTCCACGTGCCGATATAAATAGAAAGAACATTTGCGCATGGAGGTTCCGGTGAAGAATTCGCTCTATCTCAAAAAATACGTTCAGATGCATCCGGAGAATAAAATGGGATGGTATTTGCTGGGGAAGGAATATGAAAAAAACGGTCAGCAGGGGAAGGCTAACTACTGCTTTAACCAATCGGGCGGAATCTTTGAAGCCTTTGAAACGAGCCGGGTTCCTTCGGATATTTGGCTTGAATATGAACAGAAGCTGCTGAAGCAGGCTGAGGATGCGGAGCGGAAACGGCGGTGGATCCGCCGGGCGGCGGTTGTCTTGATGATCCTCATCCTGGTGCTGATTCCTTCGGTGGAGTCGCCTGAGCGGCAGAGCCTTGCAGAGCGCTCGGCGCAACCCACGGAAGCGGGGCAGGAGGCTGCTGCAGCAAACGGCGGCATGCCGGAGACCAAAGATATGCCAGGCAGCGGTAAAGGCGAAGGGGCTGCGGAAGAAGCGGGACAGCCCGCTTCCGGTACGGTGTTTACCGCACTGGGCGAGGATGATACGAATGGCAAAGCGCTCCTTCTTGCCGACGCATTATCAAGTACGAAGGAAACCAAGAATCGATTGGCGGTCCAGTCCATGAAACGGCAGGGGAAATGGCTGCTCTGGTCGCGCGATCTGCCGGTTTCCTATACGATGCTATCCAGCGGCAAAGGGGAGATGACCTATCAGTCCTATAACGCCAAGGAGTGCGCTTGCAATCCGCAGGATCAGGAAGCATTGCAGTCCGCCGCCTCGAAGTGGATGCAGGAGCAGGAAGAGCTGGCATTACTGTACAGCGCCATGGCTGCCTACCGCGAAAAGAACGGAGCCCTGCCGAAGTCCCTGGGCGATCTGATGCAGCCGTTTCCCAAAAACTGGGTTTCGGGACGGACGCCACGGATGCAGGACGCGTTTGCCCCGATGGCTGAATGGATGCAAACCGGCAGAAGTTCGTCTGTGGGGCTGGAAGGTGGGAGCGGCGAAACGGCATCCGGCACGAATGCGCCGTCGTCGCCGTTTGCTTCGACATGGGGACAGAAGCCCTTTTTTCAGCAGCGGCTCGAAATCATCGTTGATAAAGCGGCGCACCGTCTGGCCGTGGTCAGCGGAGATAAACTCATCCGCAGTTATAAAGTTGGGCTAGGGGGAGAACGGACACCAGAGGGGAAATACGCCATTTCGATCAAGGTGATGAATCCGAACGGGCGCGATGACGGCGAGTTTGGCAGCAGGGGCATGCAGCTCTCGGACACCAATTATGCGATTCACGGGACGGATGAGCCGGACAGCGTAGGCAAGGACGAATCCAAGGGCTGCATCCGGATGAGCAAGGCGGACATCGAGGAGCTTTTTGATCTCGTTCCGCTGGGCACCCCGGTACTCATAAGCAAGGGGGGTCTGCCTGATCTGCCGCTCGTTCCGAAGGAAAGATTCCTTACGAAGCCGAAGCAGGATCAGACGAACCCCCATCAGACGTATCACTGGCTGTGAACCGCAGCCTCGTAGAGAGGCTTGTCCTCAGTGAAATGCGTGGTTGCTGCGTTTTTCTCACACGTTGAAAATAATCAGAACCGAAATGAGCAGAATGAGCAAAAGCAGGCCGATCCCGACCCAAAGCACCGCCCTCCGGTTGACTTCTTCTTTCTTCTGCTGAAGCGTCGGCGGTTTGCGCTTGGTTGCCATACGTTCTACCTTCTTTCCTAATCAGATTCAATCTTACCCCCATTGTAATGGCTTTCAATGTAAAATGCCAGCAGGGAACAGGTGTGGCGCCAGCCGCTCCAATCGGGCAAAAAACTTTATTTTTATACCGATAAAGGATAAACTGAAGGATAGAGACGACAATGTGCATGGAGAGGAAGATTGGCTGGTGCTGTACCGAAATTTGGCAAAACCGATATTTTTTAAAATGGATCCGGAGAAAGCTCACCATTTGGTCATCGGCGGACTTCATTCCGCGGGCGCGTTTCCGGGAGGAACGGGCCTACTGCGAAGCATGTACGGCGTGAACGAGACGGCAGACCTCGCAGTGGATCTGTTCGGCATACATTTTCCGACACCGGTTGGACTTGCAGCAGGATTGGACAAAAATGCAGCAGCGGTCGACGGTTTTTCTTCCATCGGCTTTGGTTTTATGGAGGTTGGCACGGTAACCCCGAAGGGACAGCCGGGCAACGATCAGCCCCGCCTGTTTCGCCTTCCGCCCGATGAGGCGCTTGTGAACCGGATGGGATTCAACAATGAGGGAGCGGAGGCTATGGCCAAGCGGCTGTCGGCCATCAATAACCGCCGGATCCCGGTCGCCGTAAACATCGGCAAAAATAAAGTGACTCCGAACGAGGAAGCCTATAAGGATTATCAGGAATGCCTGCGTACCCTGTATCCGTACGGGGATTTTTTTGTGGTTAACATCAGTTCGCCGAACACGCCGGATCTGCGCAATCTGCAGTACGGCAGCGAACTTTCGTCATTGGTCCGGCATATTATGGAAGAGATGCGGGCACAAGCTGCCAAGCATGGGGAGTCCAAGCATATTTTGGTGAAAATCGCGCCGGACGTGAGCGACACCGAGCTGGAGGAAATGGTCGATGCGCTTGCTCCGAGCGGGATCTCTGGCATTATTGCCACGAACACGACGATCGGGCGGGAAGGGCTGAGCCATTCAAACGCCAAGGAAACCGGGGGACTGAGCGGCAAACCGCTGCGCACCCGGTCCACGGAGGTCGTATCCCGGGTATACCGCCAGACGGGCGGCAAGCTGCCGATCATCGGTTCCGGCGGCATTTTCACCGCTGAAGATGCTTATGAGAAGATCAGGGCGGGTGCAAGCCTGGTGGAAATTTATACTGCCCTTATATATGAAGGACCCGAAATCAACCGGATAATCAACGCCGGGCTAAGAGAGCTTTTGCGTCGTGACGGTTTTGCCCATATCTCCGAGGCTGTGGGGGCAGACCATCACTGAGGGAGACAGACAGGAGGCATGTGAATGGACGGCAGAGATTGGGGATTGTTTCTACTACCGTATGAACAAACCGTTGAGGAACTGAAAGTCAAATTCAAGACGATGCGTGCGGAACTGAAGAAGAGAGAGGAATATGCCCCGATCGAGTTCGTGACCGGACGCGTCAAGAGGATATCGAGCATCCTGGACAAGGCAAAGCGGTTGAATGTTCCGATGGACCAATTGGAGCAAGGGATCGAGGATATTGCCGGCATCCGAATCATGTGCCAGTTCGTCGAGGATATCCGCCGCGTGGCCGAATATATCCGCAAGCGGAAGGATCTGACGGTGCTGTATGAAAAGGATTATATTACGAATTATAAGGAAAGCGGCTACCGCAGTTTTCATATGATCGTGGAGTACCCGGTTCAGACGGCGGTCGGCCAAAAACCGGTGCTGGCGGAGATCCAAATCCGCACACTGGCGATGAATTTCTGGGCGACAATCGAGCATTCGCTCAGCTATAAGTATCGGGAGAGCCTTCCGGACAATATCCGCAAGCGGCTGCAGACCGCGGCGGAAGCGGCATCCGTGCTGGATAACGAGATGTCGAGCATACGTGAGGATATCCTCGAGGCGCAGAAGCAATTTGAGGACGATTCCAACGTGACCTCTACGGTGCTGGCGATGATCCATCAGCTCTACTACTATCATCTGGTGAATGAGGCGATGGCGTTCCAGGAACGGTTCAATCAAATCTGGTCCAGGACCGAGCCGGGCGAGCCTCATGACATGGAGAGCATGAGACAGCTCCTCGAAGAGGTACGGGAACTGATCGCGGCCTACAAGAAAAACGATCATTCCGATGAGGCATAACATCCGGATTCAGCCCGCTGCCGATCCATACGCAGCGGGTTGTTTGTATGGACGAGGGCTGATACAATGGGTCCGGCCAACGATTTTATAATAAAGACAGGATGATGAAGCACATGGCGCTCAAGCTGCCGGCTGCCTTTCAGGAACGGATGCGTTCCTTGCTGAAAGAGGAGTATACCGATTTTATGGATTCGTATGACCGTGTGCCGCGCAGCGGCATCCGGGTCAATACGCTGAAAATTTCTACAGAAGACCTGCTGTCTATCGCCCCATGGGAATTGCGGCCGATTCCCTGGTGCGGGACAGGCTTCTATACCGAAGCGGGAGAACGGCCCGGCAGGCATCCGTATTATCATGCGGGCCTCTATTATATCCAGGAGCCAAGCGCAATGGCTCCGGTGGAGCTGCTGGATGTGACGCCCGGAGAGGCCGTACTGGACCTGTGCGCCGCCCCGGGAGGCAAATCGACGCAAATTGCGGCCAAGCTGCAGGGGACAGGCATGCTGGTCTCTAATGACTTGAATGCTGACCGGACCAAGGCACTGGCCAAAAATATCGAATTATACGGCGTCCGCAACGCGGTCGTGCTGAATGAGCATCCCGACCGGATCGCGGAGAAATTCCCGGCCTTTTTCGATAAAATTCTGATCGACGCCCCTTGCTCAGGCGAAGGGATGTTCCGCAAAGACGAAGCGATGATCAAGGAATGGAACGGGGATTCGCCGCTGAAGTACGCGGACATGCAGCGCGGCATTTTGCGCGCTGCCGCCTCGATGCTCAGACCCGGCGGACGGATCGTTTATTCGACCTGCACGTTTTCCCCGGAAGAGAATGAGGGGATGATCGCAGAATTTGTGGCCGCTCATCCGGAGTTTCGTGTGGTTCCGATCGGAGGAACCGGCTCTTTTGCCGCCGGGGAAACGGATTGGCTGAAGGAACAAGGCTCCGGGTCCAGGGATATTCCCGATGAGGTTTGGGAGCAGGTACGGGGCACGGCCCGGCTGTGGCCGCATCGGATTGAAGGCGAAGGGCATTTCCTGGCCGTCCTGCAGCATGAGGCGGACACCGAATCTGCTGCCGAAGCGGGGCGGGCCAGGGACGCGCTGCTGAGCAGCACGCCTCCGGCGGAGCCCGCTGACCGGTCCAAGGGAAAGGAACGGACCCTTCGAAACGCCAAGCCAGGGAAAGGGAAGCCGTCGAAAAAAGGCACGGCAAATCAGGGTGAAGCCGCGCCAACGGCCGCGTATGAAGCATTCATCCGCGGGCATCTGCAAGGTTTCGTGCCAGGGGGCCACACGGTCGTCTACGGCTCCCATATCTATCAATCGCCGCTGCCGGCCGGCCTTCTGGACGGGCTGAAGGTCGTCCGGCCGGGCTGGTACATGGGCGATGACAAGAACGGCCGCTTCGTTCCGGCCCATCCGCTGGCAACGGCGCTGCATCCCGGGGAGTTCGTCCGGGTCATCCGGCTGGACTCCGGGAGCGGCGAAGCCGTCCGTTATTTGAAGGGCGAAACGCTGAACATTCCCGAGGAACGCGTGGAATGCGGGAGCGTGGCTGCGCCCAAGGGTTACGCCCTGGTCTGCATCGACGGTTATTCGGCCGGATGGGGCAAGTGGCAGGAGGGTATGCTGAAGAACGAATATCCGGCAGGCTGGAGGTGGACATCCGCATGAGCAAGCAGGGCAGAACGACACTGCGGTTGGACAAGGTTTTAACGCATATGGGATACGGTTCCCGAAGCGATATCAAGAAGAAAGTCAAACAGGCGGGGGTTACCGTCAACGGAATCCGCGCCAAGGACAGCGGCATGCATGTCGATCCGTACAAGGATGAAATCCGGATTGACGGGGAGCAAGTCCATTATAAGGAATTCATCTATCTCATGCTGCACAAGCCCCCGGGCGTCGTATCGGCGACCGAGGATACACGGGACCGGACCGTGCTGGATCTGCTGGAGCCGGAGCATTTGGCTTTCGAGCCGTTTCCGGTCGGGCGGCTGGATAAGGATACGGAAGGCTTGCTGCTGCTCACAAACGACGGCAAGCTGGCGCATGAGCTGCTGTCGCCCAAGCGGCATGTCCCCAAAACGTACGAGGCTGTCGTATCCGGCGACGTGACCGAAGACGATGTCAAGCAGTTCGCTTCCGGAGTAAGGCTGGACGACGGTTATGTCACGCTACCCGGCGAGCTCGCCATTGTGCGCAAAGAGCAGCAGGGGGACGAGGTCATATCCCACATCTCCCTCGTGATCCATGAGGGGAAATTTCACCAGGTGAAGCGGATGTTCCAGGCGGTCGGGAAAAAGGTCACTTACCTCAAGCGCGTGCAGATGGGAAGCCTGAAGCTGGATGAAGGCTTGCGAATCGGGACTTACCGTGAGCTGACGGAAGATGAGCTGCTGCAACTTGGGAAGGATGAAACATCCCGATAACATTGGCATACTACAATAGATCAAAGATAGATACGCTCTGAAACAGAGAGAGACATTACTGCAAAGGATGGATGGAGCATGAAATACAAACTGATTGCGCTGGATGTCGACGGCACACTGCTTAATGATGAGCATGAAGTGACCGAACAGACGCAGAAGACGATTCAGGAGGCCGCGCGCCAAGGCGCCGAAATCGTGCTGTGCACCGGGAGAGGACCGCAAAATTCCATTCCGTTTATGGAGCAGATGGGGCTCTCCGGCTATGTCATCAGCCATAACGGGGCAGCTACGGTTAAGGTGGACACCCGTGAAGTGGTTCACCAATATGCGATGGACGCCAAGGCGATCCTACCTTACCTGGACTACTTCCGGAAGGAAGGCGTTCATTTTGACGTCAATACGGCGTTTCAAATGTTTGTCGACGACGTTGAAGGACTGGCCGTGGAAGTACGCAGCATGTATGAAAACTATCTGATGCTGCCGTCGGTCTTGCCGCCGCTGCATGACCTGAAAGAGCCGATCGTCAAGGTCACCGCGTTTGGGCAGCCGGACACGATGGACCGGGTGCATCAGGAAATCGGGGCGTGGACGCCGGAATTTAACATTTTGCGCAGCGGTGAATACTTTGTCGATCTGATGAACCCGGAGGCGTCCAAAGGGAACGCCCTGAAGCAGCTCGCCGAGCGGCGCGGCTTCCGGCAGGAGGAGATTCTGGCGATCGGCAATTATTATAATGACATTACGATGCTGACCTATGCCGGCCTGGGCGTGGCGATGGATAACTCGCCGCTGGAGGTCAAGGCCGCGGCCAATGTGGTGACCGCTTCGAACAATGAAGATGGCGTGCATGCGGCGCTGCTGGAATACTGTTTGTCGTCATGAAAAAAGAGCCTTCCTACGGCTTCAGCATGGTACACGCTGGCGTAGGGAGGCTCTTTGCTGTTGATGGCCGGTAGCGGGGCGGCTAGTGCTGCCGCAGGCCTTTGGGCAGATGGTTCTTCAGCTGCCCGCCGCTGGCTTTGCCCCAGCCGAGCGGCAGTCCGTCCACGGCCGCGAGCACCCAGCCCTTCAGGGAGGCATCGACCGGAAGGGTCTCGCCCCGCAGGTAGGCGTAGACCTGCGGGTCCTCCGCGGCCAGCGTGATGCGCTTTGCCGCCTTCTGCAGGGAGAGAGCCATGGCGAGCGCATGCGCCGGCTCGATCCGGTTTTTCTTGAGGTGGGCCAGATGGAGGCCCGCCCGCGGCACTTTCAGGCCTTGGAGCTGTTGTTCCTGCAGCAGCTCCCCGCCTGGAAGCAGGTACAGCGATTCGCCGAACAGAATCGGCGTACCCGCAGGCAGCGTGAAGTCCGGCAGCTCCTCATCCGCCCAGGACTGGAACGCCTTCAGCGCAGACTGGGCGTCCTGGAGGCCGGTTCCCGCTCTGCCGCTTCCGCTTCGGCCTTTTTTTCGCGGCCGCTGACGTTCGCTTGGCGATGCCTCCAAGTTGGGGGCGCCGGCTTCTCCCCGTTTCTGGAGGAGGGCGACGAAATGCCCTTCCCCCAACTCGCGATGCGGCCACAGCCGCCTCATCTCGATGATGTCCATGTCAGCGAAATGAGCCGTAAAGCGCTCCATCATATCTTCATTTTCGCTGCGGTTAAACGTGCAGGTCGAATAAGCCATTGTCCCGCCGGGTTTCAGCATGGCGTAGGCCTCCTGCAAAATATCCCACTGCCGGGCGGCGCACAGCTCAACTAGCTCCGGCGTCCATTCCGCGAGCGCCCCGGGGTCCTTGCGAAACATGCCTTCGCCCGAGCAAGGGGCATCCAGCATGATCCGGTCAAAGGCTTGCGGGAAACGGCGCGAAAGCTCGTCCGGCGCCGCGCTGGTAACCACTGCACCCGTAATGCCCATGCGCTCAATGTTCTCGGCCAGAATCTTCGCCCGTTCCGGGTGAATTTCATTCGAGACAAGCAGCCCTTCACCCTTCATTTTCGAGGCGATATGCGTGCTTTTGCCCCCCGGTGCGGCGGCCAGGTCCAAAATCGTCTCGCCGGGCTGCGGGTCCAGCAGTTCCACCGCCGACATGGCCGACGGCTCCTGAATGTAATATAAACCGGCCGTGTGGTACGGGTGCTTGCCAGGCCGGACGTTCTCCCCGTAATAATAGCCGGCCCTGCACCATGGAACCGGGGTCAAGCCAAACTCCCGGATCAAGGCCTCCTTCAGCTGCGGCACATCCGCAAGTTTTAAGCTGTTGAACCTCAGCCCATGCGTCCTCGGCTGCTCGTAGCTGTCAAGAAATGCTTCGGTGTCGCTTCCCAGCAAGGGCTCCATCTGTCTGACAAAAGCTGCGGGGAGATCCTGTTTATCCATTCGTTACATACTCCTTTATTCATGGTCATCATCATTTGATGCGGTTTCTATGTATTCGCGCTGTCCGCCGAAGGGGCGGTCCCGACGGCTGCCGACGGATTTGCAGACCGGTATGCGGTCACTTTATTTTTACCTGTCGTTTTCGACCGGTACATCGCCTGATCCGCCTGCGAAATGAGCGTACCGGCGTTCATGCCTGCGCGAAGGCTGCTGTATCCGACGCTCAGGGTCACGATCGTTTCGGCCTCGACCCGGGCCCGGATTTGCTCGGCAATCCGGCTGACTTTGGCCCTCTTGTCCACGATGAGGGCTACCAGCTCTTCGCCCCCGTACCGCCCGGCCAGGCCCGCTTCGTCGACTTCCTCCTCGATAATGGCAGCTACCTGCTTCAGCACTAGATCCGCCCTGGCATGGCCTTCGGTGTCGTTCAGCTTCTTGAAGTTGTCGATGTCGCAAAAGATCAGCGAGGCTTTCAGTCCTTGATCTACATAACGGTTCAGCTGCCTCGTGAAAAAGCGGCGGTTGTATAGATTGGTTAAACCGTCTGTAATAGATGAGCGGTAGATCGACTGCATTTGCTCTACAATCCGCGTAAACAAAATAAAGAAGAGGACTGTATAAAACAAGAGCGGCAGCCAAATCCAGATAGCTGTAATCCAAGTGGGCTCCAATGGGATGAGACGGTTCAGCAGATGCACCGAAATGTACATGAAATAAACGGCCAATCCGGCGGTATATTTCTTGCGCTGGCCGATCCGCGGCGCCATGCCGGTTAGCCCTATCATTACGGTGCCCAATTGGCACAGGTCTATATAACCCGCCTGCCAGCTCCCGTTCCCCTCGAGAAAGCCGGGAGACAGGAGCGGAACGATGTACAAGCACGCCATAACGATCAGGAGCGCCTGCAGCCTGCGGTTCATGCGATGGTACAGTTGATACACGGCAAAGTTCAGAAGCAGGAAGGAGAAGGCTTGCAGCCAATCGGCCCATTCCGGATAAATCCCCTGCCGCGGTGATTCCGAAAAGGCAAAATGGATGTTCACCCCTTCATATGCCATAATGAACAGAAAGGCGGCCACCATATAGAGATAGGCTTTTTTGCGCTGCCTGCTGTACATCGTGAGACAAATCAACAGCATGATGAGTATGATATATAAACCTGATGCGGCAGCAATCCCCGGCACAACGGGGGATAAGAATGAAGAGTAGGGCATGGATCATTCTCCTGCTCTCTTGTATATTGTTTGGATCAGCGGTTTTTCTTTACTGAAACATATGTTCTAATATATCATAATTTACAAGATGCCGAAATGCTAAGAGACCTACAGAAAGGGGTGGTATTCCCATTATGAGATTGTTACAGGCCCTCTTTTTTCCACCCGAGCAGCCGGGCGGAGTATCCTCGATGATTCCTTACATGCAGGAGCGATTCCAATCTTCAAGATGGGATATGGAGCTGTTCTGGCTCCCCAGACGAATCCGCAACAAGGGGTATGAAGAGGTCGTGTTCGACACCTTCGATTGGACCGAGTTCGAGGACTCCCCTATCGTTCAAAAATATATCCAGACGTACAGGGATTACCTGTGGTGGACGCGCCTGCGGATCCAGAAGCCTTATGATCTGATCCATGCGCACCATCCCATCGCCGGACTGGCGGCCAAGCAGGTTTTTCCCGATACGCCGTTAATTCAGACCATTCACTCCAGTTATGAACGGGAATTGATATTGAACGGACGCATTAAGAGCGGGGGACCAGAGCACCGATTCCTGGTATCGCTGTACCGCGAGTTGGAGCAGAAGAGTCAGCGTATGCTGACGGTTTCCCGGTCGTTTGCCGGCTATTTGTCGGACTATGTGAATCATCCGGAGAAGATCGGCGTCATTCCGAACGGGTTTGATGAAAAGCGGTTCAAGCCGGTTCCGCACGAGAACGAGGTGCCGCAGCTGATTACGGTCTGCCGCCTTGTTCCCGCCAAAGGGCTGGATATTCTGCTGAAGGCCTGTGCCGAGCTGAAGAAGAATGGCCATGACTACGTACTGCACATTATCGGAGACGGACCGTTCCGCACGGAGCTGGAGAGCCTGGCCCAAGAGCTTGGGATCTACAACGAAACGATTTTCTATGGATACACGCTGCATCCGGAAGAGTTTATGCCGTTTTTCGATATTTTCGTTCTGCCTTCCAGAGCGGAAGCTTTTGGTTCGGTCTTTGCGGAAGCCGCGCTCAGCTGCCTGGCCCTGGTCGGTACCGACGTGGGAGGAATTCCGGAACAGATCGAAGACGGAGTGAACGGCCTGCTGGTGCCCCCGGAAGACCCGATCGCGCTCTGCGAGGCGCTTGAGAAGGTTATCACCGACCCGATGTACCGCTACGATCTCGCCCGGACGGCCTGGGATAAGGCAAAGAGCCAATATTCGCTGACGCATGCGGTAAATGAACTAAAGAAAATTTATTTATCTCATCAAAAGGTGTAGCGAGCGGTCTGCCGTTCAACCTAAAGAGGCAGGTGCTGAGGAAATCAGCTCCTGCCTCTTTTTGTTTGATGAGTGTGGTCATTTGGATTTGAACATCAGCCTCAGCACCAACAGCAGGCTCAGCGCGCCGAAAATCGGGTACAGCACGGACAGCAGGGAGCTGAATCCAATCTGGCTCAGCAGAAAGCAGACGAACATGACGCAGGCGATCAGGAGTTTGGGCGGCAAATGGATGTGCTGCTGCAGTTGAAGGGTGACCCCATAAATGTCGGCGACGAAGGTGCTGAAGATCTCCAAGAAAATCAGCATCACATAGATCAGCTGTATGGTGGTGCCCAAGCTGCTGGCGATGCTGCCCATCGGGATTTCGTACTGCCGGATGCCCGGCATATGGGCGGACATGGCGACATGGGCGGCGAGCAGCATGAACCCGACGCCGATGCCTCCCAGAATACCTCCCCATTTGACCACCGCATGGCTTTCCGCCTTGCTTCCGAGGGGGACCAGCACCGCTTGGGCCATGACGAGGTTGAAGGCCGTATACAGCAGAGGGGAGGTCCACACGGCCGTAAAATGATGGTCGGTCGTAATCCGGAGGAAGCTGTCTGAACCCGGCATGCGGATCGTGTTGAAAATAATGGCCAGGGAAAGGGTTAGCATCATGGGAACGACAATGCTGTTCATCTGCACAATGGCGTTCATGCCACGGGTGAGCAAGATATATGATCCGATCAGGGTGATGAGCAGGCCTGTCTGATAATGAAGGTTTAAATGCTCGACGAAAACGGAACCGGCTCCCGCCAGCATGACGCTGTTTACGCAGACGAGCACGAACATCATCACGATGCTGATCATTCCTCCGGCCCGGTCCCCGAACAAATGCTTGTTGAAATCCTCATAGGACCTGGCCGAGATCCGCCGCGAAATGATCATGATTTTGGTCCCGAGCCAAATAAATAGGGCGGTAGACAGCAAAATCGTCAGCGTCGCCCATTTGCCGTATTGGGTAAAAAACTGCAGGATTTCCTGGCCGGTGGCAAAGCCAGCACCTACGATGGTTCCAATATATGTAAAAGCAATTTGAAGCACCCTGATCCCATTCTTCATCGTTCTCCTCCCTGCTCCAAGCAGTCCGGTTTGTGTCCTGCCTGTAGTACAGGTTATGATGATTAGAGGAAGGACATGACTGGAACCTGTCCATGCCGCATGACCGCAGTCCTGAAGGCGTTCCCTTAGACCGTCTTCGGCCGAATGGACTGAAGAAAGACCGATAGGAAAGCGAGGCTCTGGTATGGCTGGGATTACCTTTTACATTGCCCATTACGGATATGCCGCGATGTATTTTCTACTGGCGTTAGGCATTCTGGGCATTCCGGTGCCTGACGAGACGCTGATCGTCGCTTTCGGGGGGATGGCCGCGAGGGGAGAATTCAATTTTGCCGGTGCGCTGTCCGTCGCTTTTCTGGGGAGCATGACGGGTATGATGATCAGCTATTCTCTTGGACGCCTAGTCGGCGAACCCCTGCTTCACCGATATGGAAAATGGGTAAGAATGACTCCAGAGCGGTTGGCTTCGACTGAGAAGTGGTTCAGGCGCTATGGGTCGTTAAGCATTATATTCGGCTACTTCGTGCCGGGGCTCCGGCATTTATCTTCGTATATCGCAGGGATGACGAAACTTCCTGTCAAGGCTTATGTCATGTATTCGGGGGCTGGGGCCGCCCTGTGGTGCACCACGTTTATGCTGATCGGGCATGCTGTGGGATACCATTGGAGCGAAATCGCCGGCAGGATGACCCACTCTACGGTCCGGATCGGGCTGCTTACCGCGGCCGTCCTGGCACTGGGAACGACCATCGGCTTGCTTCGGTGGAAGAAACGCTGACATTTGGGGTCATATATGGAGTTTCCCCTTGAAGTGGGAGCCCAAGATATGTTACTTTTACGTCAAAGGAACGGCGTAGGGGGCTATTGAAATGGATAAGTTAAAAGAAAGAATTTTACAAGAAGGCGTCATCATTTCGGAGCAGGTGCTGAACTTGGACGGTCTGCTCAATCACCAGGTGGATCCGCAGTTGACGATGGAGATGGGAAAAGAGTTTGCTTCCCGGTTTGCCGAAGCCGGCGTGACCCGGGTCGTTACTGTGGAATCGTCCGGGATTGCGGTGGCCTTTGCGACGGCTTACGAGCTTGGCGTGCCGCTGGTGTTCGCCCGCCGCAAGAAGACGCTGCTGGCCGATCCGGACGCTCTTTGCGAACGGGTTCCTTCGTTTACCAAAGGAATCGTGACGGATATTATGCTGTCGCGTCATTATATCAGCGAGCAGGATAAAGTGCTCTTTATCGATGACATCATTGCCAACGGGGATGCCGCGCGGGGACTTATCAAAATTATTGAACGCTCCGGCGCTGAATTGGTCGGCCTTGGTGTCGTCGTAGAAAAATGCTTTCAGGCAGGGGCCCGTACCATCCGGGAGCAGGGCATTAGCATTGAACCGCTCGTCCGAATCCAGTCGCTCGAAGGCGGCGTCATCACGTTTGCGGAATAAGCCCGGGATGAAAGCCCGTTTCGCCGCATTTTCCGCGGATAAATCGAAACAATTTCTTTCAACCGGCCGTCTTTTGGCTTATAATATGTATTAGATGATCATGAGGGGAGGCAGCACAATGGGGAAAGAACCGATAACCGAACAGTATTTCATTGATAAATTGGCCAAAGCAAAGGATCACTTTGAAAGAGCGCTTGATTGCAAGCATACCGAATTCGATGACCTCTATCCCTATATAATGGAGCATCCTCAGTTTTTTTGGTATAAACGCTACGTGGCCTGGTCAGAATTGCTGACCATCGTGGGCATGTGTGATGAGTTAGACTTCTCCTGGAAGGAATTGTTTACCCCTCATCAAGTTGAATATCTGGAAAAACGAGTGATGTCGTCGACGGTGCTCGATTATTGGTACGAGAAGAATGACAGTAAAGAACACGCACAACGTTAATTGCTGAACGTCACCAAGATCGGTTCAGATGATTAATATACACACCTTTATACGCACATTTCAGGATCAGCGGCCCATTGGCTGCTGGTCCTTTCTTAATAGAACTCCATTGTAAGAGATGCGGGAAAAGCATATACTTATCCATGTTCATTACTTGAAGAGGTTGCTTCAGAAGCAAAGGAGGATTGCAGATGATCAGCGATGAGGAATTGGATGCGTACCGCCAATCCGGAGAACAGGTCCGGGTGGTTCGCGACGGCATCGAGAGCAATGATGTGACAGGGATTGTTGTGGCTTGGGACAACAGCCAGGTGCTGATCCGCCGCCGCAACCGCAAAGTGGTCAAGCTGGACCGGAACTACTGGTACCAGCCTGTGAGCACTCCGCGGCAAAGCCCTCTGGAATAATAGTAGAGCCGTCTGGTTCCCCTTGGTATATATCAGGGCCACCAGGCGGCTCTTATGGTTTGGAGCCCTCCTGGTAATAGGCAGCAGCAGGGTGAGGCATATGCGGAGTGAAAGAATGTGAGGGAAGGAGAGAACGGTCTTCGGGAGAGAAGGGATCCAGCCCGAGATAAACTCTCATCCGAACGAGCATCTCGTTGCGAAAAGCCGGCCAGAGAATATTCATTTCGTCGGTATAGCCTCTGCAGGAATAATCCGCCCTGACACCGGCGTCGTCCTGTCCGATCCGAAGGATCCGGATCTTACGTCTTCTCATTTCCCGTTTGACTTCAGCGAGCAGCGTTCCGGCCTGCCGGTCGCCGTTCACGATCAGTTCCGAATACAGCTGGGGTGTCTTGAACACGCCGCTCTCCTCCATAATCCGAATGTCCCGTTCAAACACTTTATGAATAAAAACCAGAAGCAGGTAACTCTTGATCAATGATGCTTCTTCCGGAGTCATCCCGGGTGTCGCCATCCTTATCACCACCTACACGAACTTATGTTCTTATTTTACCCGCAAATGCCTGTATTATTCAATACATAGGAACTGGAAATTCAACGGGATTAGGAAGGGAATAAACTTTTTTGAAAAAGTGTTGACTATACTTGTCCACCATGGTATGATCTATCTTGTCGCCGCGAAAGATTGAATCTTTCAAAAGTGACCGACCGATTTGCGGTCGTGGCGGAATTGGCAGACGCGCACGGTTCAGGTCCGTGTGGGCTAACCCCCGTGGAGGTTCGAGTCCTCTCGACCGCATACATACATAAGGCGTTCCCGTTTGAACAGCGGGGACGCCTTTTTTGTGTCTGTACCCGTTACCTCACGGAGAGGTTGAACGGGGATTTTTGCTATACATAATTCCTCCAACATCCTCAAACAATGAAACCACATCGTGAGCTACCGAGTAAAGGAGGAAGTTGCTTGAATACATCATCTTTCAATAAGCGGCATCATGGCTGGCGGAATATTGCGGCAGCGGGGCTGGCGCTTACGGTTGCCCTGTCAGGTCAAACCGCCTTCGCGGATGGGAAACGCACATTTGCGGTGGAGCGGGCCGTCAATGTACAAGCAGAGCAGCCAACGACAGATAAGCGGCAAAGTGAAGTGAAGCCGAATAAAAAGGTCGCGATCATCATTGACGACTTCGGTAACGGACAAGGCGGGACGGAAGAAATGCTGTCCATGCCGATCAAGCTCACCGTGGCCATCATGCCGTTTCTTCCCACCAGTAAAACCGACGCGGAATTGGCCCATAAACGGGGATACGACGTCATTGTCCATATGCCGATGGAGCCAAAACAGGGCAATCCCAAATGGCTTGGACCCGGCGCTATTACCTCCAATATGACCGATGAGGAAGTTCGTAAACGGGTGGAGGAGGCTATCGACAACGTGCCGTATGCGGTCGGCATGAACAACCATATGGGATCGAAAATCACCGGAGACGAACGGATCATGTCCGTCGTGCTTGAGGTTTGCCGCGAACGCGGGCTGTTCTTCGTGGACAGCAAGACCAATTACCATTCCATTGTCGGCAAGCTGGCTGTGCAAATGGGAATGCCTCCAGTCGCCAACAACATTTTTCTGGACGATCAGCACACCATCAGCCATATCAGCAGGCAAATGAAGGCGGTTGAAACCTGGGCCAATGAACATCAGAACTGCGTAACGATAGGGCATGTCGGCGTGCAGGGGAAAAAGACGGCGGAGGCCATTCGCCAAAGTATCTCCGGGATGCAGAATTCCGTGTCCTTCGTAGGAATCGGTGATCTGGTCCGGGATACCTGGGATTGGAAGCCGTCTCCTATAGTGCCGTCAAATAATAATTGATTCCGTTCGCAATGGCCTGGGCAATCTTGAGCTGTCCACGCCGATTGCACAGCATCGCCCGGTCTGCGGCATTGCTGAGAAATCCGGTCTCAACGATGACGGCAGGATCTTTGACCTGATTCAGCAGGTAAAATGGACTTCCCAGCCGGATGCTCCCCTTCGTCAGGTACAGCGGGTTGAGCTGCTGCTGAATGCTGTCGGCGAGCAGGACGCTTCGCCCTTCGTTCTGGTGAAGCACAAGAGCTCCATTTTTTGAAGAATTACGGCCCCAATTGACGTGAAGGCTGACGACGATCAAGGTTGGCAGCTGCTGGCTTAACTCCTTGCGCTGCGCGAGGTCGCGCTTATGGCGGGAAGAGCTTCGGAGCCAATGATTGTCATCGCTGAGGGCGTAATCGGCAGTCCGGTTCAGAACCGCGTCGTATCCTTGGCTGCGCAGCAGCATAAACAGTTTCTGGGCGATAGCGAGGTTAATGTCCTTTTCCAGAATGTTCTGAAAGGAAGTACCTCCATCGATGCCGCCATGTCCCGCATCAACGATGATGACTTCATGCGGAAAGGCCGGGTGCTCCGGATAGGCGTCCGTACTTTTGTATGCAGGGGATGCAGCCAAAGCGGATGAGCCTCCTGCACACAGGATTGCCGGGATCAGGAGAATTGCGGCGATCAAGTTTTTGATAGGCATAAAAAATGGCCTTCCTTTCGAAACGGGATTTGAGCGTAAAATCGATATCGAAGTTAGAATGTGCAATAAACGGTAAAAAATGCACCGCTCGCTTTCCTTCGTTTAGATTACGGGATCTCTGCGCAAACTAAGAGCATGGCAGAGCTGTAATTTGGCATGTGGGGGGAATGGAAATGGCCAGTGGAGATGAACTTGTAAAATACATTACGGAGCGCGTCGTCAGCTACATGGAAACACCAAAGGAAGAACGAAGGAAGCAAAAATATAAAGAGCCATGGACGGTGAAGTGGTTTGGTATGATTCCATTCAGCCTGTCCCAGCTGGGAGGCGGTGCCGCGGACAAACGCAGGCAGAAGCGGCGGAAGGTCAATACGCGGAACCTTCATGACTGAACAAAAAAGGACGCGGACCACGTATCATACGAGGTCCGCGTCCTTTTTTTCGGATGAATGCAGGTAAGGGCAGAAATAGATGCTTATGAGCGACATTAGGGACGGGCATGAAACTCTCCGGCAGCCATCAGCATGGAGACGGGGAGGTACCGGCTTCCGGCACGTCCTGTGGCCGCGTAGCTGACCGCAGGAGCGCTCGTGGACGGGGACCATATCTGGACACCGGTTACCGCAAACGGCGCCCCATAGGACGCATTCCGGCCGGGAGCGGTGAAGATTAGGCTGCCGCCGGACGTGACGGCTTTCAGCAGATCGTCTCCTCGGCTGATGTTCAGCCGGGGTGACGTCATCCAGAGCAGGTCGTCATAAGGATCGCCGCCGCTTTGCTTTGCAACCGCGGACGATGACTTAAGGTGAAGACCTTCCTGATTCGTGACGATTTCCGTTCCGGAGACGGGAGTGGAGCTTGCGGACACCGCATTCCCCGGTAATCTTTCCAAAGTCAGTGCGTCAATGTACATCGCCGGCTTGCCGGGCAGGATCACTTTCCATACCGGCAGCATCGCCATATATTGGGCTTGTATCTGGACGTTCGCAGGGATACCGGGTTGATCCGGAATAAGGGCATCCTCTGCCAGCCGGTCATGAAGCGCATCGCTGCTGTAAGGGATGGCCGGGCCGCTGCCGTATTCGCTGAGCATATATCCGCCTTCTTCCCTGGCGGTGAATATTAAATATCCCAGCTGCTTGCCGTTCTCCGAGACGATCGCAAGCCAGCTGTGGGTTCCGGGTCCGAGCGGATAATAATCGATGGCTGCACCGCTCCACTGCTGAAAATTGGACTGTGCGGACAGCTCGCGGACGACGGAGTCGGCAAAGTTCTTCAGCGGGGCCGGCACAGCCTGCATGTCTGAGGCAGACGTGAACCGAATCAAGGCTGTCCGTACGGGGCTTGCAGTTTTGACGGCAGCGGAGCTGACCGCTGCGGCCGACTGCGGGATCACCGTGCCTGCGACCGGCCAGGCGCAGCTGACGGCACAGGTCATCGCCATCACTTTTAATGCGAGAGATATGATCCTCATCACATTCACCCTCCTCTACTTTCAGAGCTATATTGACATCATTGTAGCGGACAAGCCGTAAAAAGGCTGTTGCAAGGTGTCGGGCTTTGGGGCGCAGGCACGGGTCTTTTTTTGCCTTCTTTTAGCGAGGGAGGTCAGATGCTCATGGACGGGCGGACCTTAAGTGAAACAGACCGCAGGTTATGGCGGATAGATTCACCTTAGGTTCATACTGCCATGTCATTTCGCTGCGCCGGTTGTCGTATTGCTCCCGGATGGCCGCAAGCTTCTCTTGGTCCGGTTCCTTCAGCAGATCTTCGTAATACATGTCGATGACCGCGAGTTCTTCCCTAAGGCGCTCCCTGGCCGCCTCCGCCCAGGCATAATCCTCGCTTGCCAGCAGACCCTTCATATGCTTTTCCAGCAGATTGGCCGCGCCTGCGAGCGACAGGCTGCCCGGCTGGAGATGGATATTCTCGGGCAGCCGCGGCCCGAGCTGAACCGTGTCCAGACGCCGGGTAAACTGCGGGTCGATCTGCCCGGTCACCAGCGAAATCCCGATAAAATGCAGCGCCTCTTTTTTTACGTCACAGGTCATCTCGACCTTGAAGCAGACGCCCAGCCACGGCTCGTAGGGGGCTGAGAACAGCGTCTCCCGCTGCAGTGGGCCCGGCTGCTCGAACAAGTACACGCAGGAGCCCTCCTGACGGGCTACGGCCCAAATTTGCTGCAGCCGGCTGCTGCCGTACGTAACATCTTCGCGGGGAATCCGTCCCGGACCGATCCGCGGCCCCGTCGGATTAACCCCGAAATACCTCGACAGAATGCTGTCCTGCGGCTGGGGCTGCGAAGAAGGCGGCGGGGTTGCAGCCGCCTGTTCGTTATATTTGTCCGGATCAAAGACGAAGGTGTAGGAGAGGGTCTCCGCCTCTGCCCCAGTCCGCTCAATAAAGCCCCAATAGTAGGGGCGGTTGGTGAGCTGTTTATCCGCCTGCGGAGACAGCTTGACCGTCACGTGGTGTGGAGACTTCTCAATGATGCTGCATTCGGTCGTTTCCAGATAGGTCAGCACTTGCTTCTGAACTTCCTGCGGGGACAGGCTCATCAAGCTTCCTCCTCAATCACGGTTTCCGCTTCCTCGTATTCGATCTCACGTTTGATCTGGTCAAGCGACTGTCCCAGCGAGCTGACCTTGCTGCGGATTTCCTCATCCGACTCCGATTCGAGGAACAGCTTGTACAGGCTTTTCTCGAACGATTCCTTTTTCTCAAAACGCTCCAGAATGACATCGAGGCCCCCGATGACCGTTTCGAACATGTTGATCTTTTCGTGCAGCAGGTTCAGGATATGCTCCTCGATCGTTCCAGTGGTGGACAGGTTATAGATTTTTACGTCATTCTTCTGACCAAGCCGGTGCACGCGGCCGATCCGCTGCTCCACCCGCATCGGGTTCCAAGGCAGGTCAAAATTGATCATATGGTGGCAGAACTGCAGGTTGATGCCCTCGCCTCCGGCTTCGGTCGCGATCATGACCTGGGCCCGGCCGCGGAACAGGTCCATCATCCAGTCTTTTTTGCCCCGGTTCATTCCGCCGCGGTACGGTACACAGGATAAGCCGTGCTTTTGAAAATACTGCAGCAAATATTCCTGTGTCGCCCGGTATTCCGTAAACACGATGACCTTCTCGTTCATTTCCTTGATCAGCTCGATCGTCTTTTCGGCCTTCGTGTTCGCCTTGATGTTCCGGATCGCGTTCACGAGCTCCCACACCTCGGCCGTGAGCGGGGAGTCGTCGGGGATCTTCTTGGACAGGTTCACGAGGGTCAGGAACACGGCGTCCCGGCTGCTGCACACCTCGCGCTGCAGGGTGACCAGGGACAGCATGCTGCTGAGGTTGCCCGCGGACGCTTTGTACTGGTTCTTGACGAAGGAAGTCACGCCGTCGTACAGCGCCTGCTCTTCAGGGGAGAGCTGCAGGCTGACGTTGCGGACCGTCCGTTTGGTGAACTCCACCGGGCCTTCGCCGCGCCGGTTGCGAATCATCACCTTCGCCAGCTCGTCCCGGAGCTGCTCCTCGTTCTTGGCCTGCCGTTTGCCGACGACGAAGTTGGCCGCAAAATCCCCCTGCCGCCCGAGCTGGCCGGGCTTCAGCAGGGTAATGAGGTTGAAGAGCTCGCTCATATCGTTTTGAACCGGCGTTGCGGTCAGCAGCAGGCAGTACTTTTTCCGCAGCTTCTGGATAAATTGGTAGTTCGTCGTTTTCTTGTTCTTCAGCTTGTGCGCTTCGTCGATAATGAGCATGTCGTATTCCTGCTCCATCAGCATGTCCTTGTGAGGTTCACGCTTGGCGGTATCCATGGAGGCGACGACGACGTCGGAATGCCAGGAATAGGCCTTTTTCTGCGCGACCGCCGGGATGCCGAATTTGCTGTTCAGTTCGCGGACCCACTGCAGCACCAGGGAGGCGGGTACCAGAATCAGCACTTTGGATACCAGACCGCGCACCATATATTCTTTTAAAATCAGGCCGGCTTCGATCGTCTTGCCCAGTCCAACCTCGTCGGCCAGAATGGCTCTTCCGGACATTTCAAACAGCACCCTCCGCGCTGTGTCGATCTGATGGGGAAGGGGGGACAGGTCCTGCAAATGCTTCACACACTGCAGCTCGTCAAAGCTCGTCACCAGCCGCGCCTGTTCACCCTGAACGGCCAGCTGGAACAGCCGGAAATCCCCCCAGGGGCCTCCTTTGTCCAGGCGGGATTCCAGGTTATCCAGCCAGCTGCGGTCAATATTCAGGGGAACGGGGAGGTCCCCGGCCTGCGCCCCGCTACCGAGATGAGAAGTTTTCAAGCCTTGTACCTCCTTCATAGGTTCGTAAACTCGCGTAACAGTAGTATGCACGTAAACCGGAGAGTTCATAACCTCAGCATGGAAGGGGCATCCGCTGATTTTCACAACTTTTTTCAAAGGAACCAACGTAAAAAAGTGAGATTGACGGAGATATGCAAAGGTTGTCCCGGAGTGAAGAGCTTTCATGGCTTAAATTTCAGGATTGAGTCGTGGAGTAACAATATATGGTATAGTATAATAATCAATGCACACAATATATGGTACATGACGAGCGGATTTGTGTTTTAAACGGGGTTATTGCGTTTATTGAATTGGAAGGAACACAGCCTTAAAAATGCCATTCCCGGAAGTGATCCGGCAACTCTAGCGCGGCAGACCGACAAAATCCGCTGAACGGAGCCGGAGCCGATTCGTTCGGCAGAACCAGTCATGGGAGGAGAATGTAACAGTGAACCAAGTTCAAAACAAACAGAAGCTTGAGGGGTTAAGCGAAAAGATCTTTTTAGACCGGTATGCATGGAAGGATCCGGACCCGAATCACGCCAAGGCAGGAGACGTCGTTCTCGTTCTGACCAAGGATGATCCGAAGTTTCCGACGAAGGAAGTCGGCGAAATCGTATCGCGTGACGGAAAGCGAGTTACGGTAAAAACACGCCGGGGCGAGCTGGTTGAAGCGGACGTCGAGAAGCTGACGCTGAACATCGAGAAGACGCCGGAGGAAATGTGGGACCGGCTGGCCGGGGCGATGGCTTCGGCGGAGCCGACGCCGGAGCTGCAGGCGGAGTGGAAGGAGAAGTTCCGCTACATTCTGGACGACTGGAAGCTCGTTCCGGGCGGGCGGATCGCTGCCGGAGCAGGTGCCAGCGACGAGCTGACGCTGTTTAACTGCTACGTCATTCCTTCGCCGAAAGACAGCCGCGGCGGCATCATGGCGACGCTGTCCGAGATGACCGAAATTATGGCGCGCGGCGGCGGGGTCGGCATCAATCTGTCCTCGCTTCGTCCGCGCAGAGCTGTCGTCAAAGGCGTGAACGGATCCTCGAGCGGCGCGGTATCCTGGGGCGGACTGTTCAGCTACACGACCGGCCTGATCGAGCAGGGCGGCAGCCGCCGCGGCGCGCTGATGCTGATGATCAACGACTGGCATCCGGATCTGCTCGATTTTATCACGGTCAAGCAGACGATGGGACAGGTGACGAACGCCAACCTTTCCGTCTGTGTCAGCAATGACTTCATGAAGGCGGTCAAGGAGGATCTTGACTGGGAGCTGGTATTCCCGGATACGACGGATCCCGATTATGACGAGCTGTGGGACGGCGACCTTGAGAAATGGAAACAAGGCGGCCATGCCGTCATTCCGTACCGCACAGTGAAAGCAAGCGAAATTTGGCATACGATTATCGAATCGGCGTGGAAATCGGCCGAGCCGGGCGTTGTCTTTATGGAATACTACAATCAGATGTCCAACAGTTGGTACTTCAACCCGATCATCTGCACGAATCCGTGCGGCGAGCAGGGGCTTCCGGCATGGGGCGTCTGCAACCTGTCCGCAATGAATCTCTCCAAGTTCTATGATGAAGAGAAGCATGACGTGGCCTGGGACGAACTAGCGACAGTGACGCGCTACTCCGTGCGTTTCCTGGACAACGTCATCGACACGACGCCGTACCATTTTGAAGAAAACGAGAAGAACCAGAAGAAGGAACGCCGGATCGGCCTTGGCTCGATGGGGCTGGCGGAGCTGATGATCAAGCTGAACATCCGGTACGGCAGTCCGGAATCGCTCGAATTCCTCGACAAGCTTTACGGATTTATCGCCCGCGAAGCGTATTTGGCATCGGCCGACATTGCGGCAGAGAAAGGCTCGTTCCTGGCATTTGATGCCGATCCGTATTTGCAAAGCGGATTTATGAAAAATATGACAGAGGCGTTTCCGGAAGTCGGCACGGCCATCCGTGAAAAGGGGATGCGCAACGTGACCGTCATTACCCAGGCGCCGACCGGCAGCACGGGGACGATGGTCGGCACGTCGACGGGCATCGAGCCGTACTTCGCGTTTAAATACTTCCGTCAGAGCCGTCTCGGCTTCGACGAGCAGTTTGTGCCGATCGCGCAGGACTGGCTGGACGCCCATCCGGGCGAAGAGCTGCCGGATTACTACGTGACGGCGATGGATTTGAAGGCGGAGGATCACATCCGCGCCCAGGCCGCCATCCAGCGCTGGGTGGACAGCTCGATCTCGAAGACCGCGAACTGCCCGGCGGACTTTACGGTCGAAGAAACGAAGCGGCTGTATGAGCTGGCGTTCGACCTTGGCTGCAAAGGCGTGACGATCTACCGCGACGGCAGCCGCGACGTGCAGGTGCTGCAAACGGAGAAGAAGGAAGACAAGAGCGTAGCGAAGGAAGCTCCAGCTGTTGAAGCATCTGTCCCAGCCGCTTCCGTGCCGGCCGCAGAGCAGGCAGGTGCCCAGGTCGCCGCTTCGGCGGCAAGCGGCCAGAGCTCGGTGGTGGATAAGCAGTACAAGCGCCGGCCGCAGGTGCTGCGCGGTGCAACCTATAAGATTAATACGCCGTTCGGCATGGCGTATATTACGATCAACGATCTGGACGGCATCCCGAGCGAGATCTTCCTGAACGTAGGCAAGGCGGGCTCCGATGTGTTCGCCATGGCGGAAGCGCTCGGCCGCGTCTGCTCCTTGTTCCTGCGCTACGGCGACCATGGCCACAAGGTGGAGCTGCTCATCAAGCATCTGAAGGGGATCGGTGGATCCGGTGCGATCGGCTTCGGTGTCAACCGTGTGGAATCGATCGCCGACGCGGTCGCCAAAGCGCTGGAAGCCCATGTGCAGAGCGGCATCGACGATGACCTTCCGGAGCCTGCTCCTGTGGCGGCAACGCTGGCACCAGAGACGGCGGACCATGGCGGCACCCACTCGCATAGCCATGATGCGCCGAAGGCGTCGGTGGACCTGTGTCCGTCCTGCGGAGCTGCGGCGCTAATCAATATCGAGGGCTGCAAAACTTGCGGAAACTGCGGGTACAGTAAGTGCTCGTAAATGGAGAGTGGTCATAAAGAGATAGATTCGGTGAGTTATTATTAACTTTGACGCATAATGGAATATGAATGTCACTTATCTTGAACATGAATGTCTTCGCCTGATCCTTAATGGATCAGGCTTTTTTATTATGAATCGCTCTGAACCGTAAATAACGAAACGAGGACGGGGTCGGCGAAATCCGAAGCCTCCTCGCCTTTGGGATTGCGAAGACGGAACAGGAAGGCGTCGCCATTTGGCTATTGAAAGTGAAGGTAGGGCAGCGAATTTAAGGTAGAGATATGAAGCCGGGTATCCGTTAAGATTTTCGGCTTTTTTACGTTTACTCATTTTTACTCTAAGTAAAATGATGGCCAGCGCAAAAAGCCGCACAGTGCAATGTAATATGTATTTGCCGATAATCGAATACGTTGACCAGTTTATTGGTATGTTCGTTATAAATATAAAATTGTTGCAAACGAACAAAAATCTGTTATTATCAAAAGATAGTTTCCATGCTTACGTAAACATGGATCGATGCCCGATCGAGGGACCTCATGCTTTATTGAAGCAGACGTGTCTGGAGCATCGTTATACTCCCGGCAAGCAGGAAATATTCTGCTGCCGCTGGGGATACATTTATCTCTATTGCCTATTCGATGATAGGCGAATGCCATAATCAAAGAAGATGTCGAATAAAAGCAGGATGAAGGATTGAATGCCTGCCAATTGTGATATTTGCACCTGAAAATAAGACAGGAGGAAGCCGTCATGAAACCTGAAGCCCATCGCCAACTGAATTCCAGACAATCACAGATGCTGAACCTGATCTCTCGCGAAGGGGAAGTCCGAATCGCCGAATTGAGGGAATCCTTCCCCGTCACGGAGATGACGATCCGCCGCGATCTCGAGAAACTGGAGGAGACGGGCGTCGTAAAGCGGACGTTCGGCGGGGCAATCTTTGTTGGGCAAGACGTGGCTCTAAAAGAGCGAACGGGAATTCTCACCGATGAGAAAGTCCGAATCGGACGCAAAGCGGCTTCACTCGTTCACCCTGGGGATTCCTTGTTTCTTGACGGGGGGACGACGACGCTTCAGGTCGCCCGGTATCTTCCGTCGGATCAAAAGCTGACCGTTGTGACAAATGCACTGAATGTGGCTCAGGAACTCACGGCAAGAGGCATCCCGACCACCATTACAGGCGGGACGCTACTAGAGTCAACTCTCTCGCTTGTCGGTCCGATTGCTGTTCAAAACTTGTCCGGCATGGCGTTCGACCTTGTTTTTCTGGGAGCAACCGGCATCGACGCCGAGCATGGCTTCAGCAATTCCAACTTCTATGAAGCCGAGATCAAATCTTTTGCTATCCGTCAGGCTGCGGAAGCCGTCGTCGTGCTGGATCATACGAAATTCGGCGCTCGTGCGCTCGCTTCGTTCTCTCCGCTAAAAGGCGTCGGCCGCATCGTGACCGACGAGCTTCCGGAAGAGACGTTGTTCCAGACATGCAAGGAGAATGGCGTTCAGGTAGAAGTCGCAGACAGACATCAATAAGAGAGGGTGCTGGCAACATGCCACAATCATGGATCGGCAGAATGAGTGTTGTGGCCGGGGCGAACAGGCTGATTCCGAAGCAGACGTATCTCCGGATTTTCCTCGGAGTCGGCCTTCTCTTTGCGATCGTCTCCGTCCCTTTCGCCTTCTTGCTGTCCAATCAGTTCTCCCGCTATGCGATGAATCAGATCGATAAGGTGAGCGAGGCAGAGATGGCGCATTCTCGGGACAACGCGCAATTCCTTCTTAATAAGATGATCTCATACGGCTTAAACATGTACGCGAACAAGAACATTCAAGCCTGGATGATGGCGGACGCCGAATCGCAAGGGACCCAGGTCGACGCTTTGGCGGCGGGGACGCAATACATGGCGACCGAACCCTTCCTTGATAACGTCTACATGATCAACATGCAGACTGAGCACGTCATCGATCTTCGCTACGGCATCGCCTCGTTCGCACAATTCCGCGATCCGTCATTGCTAGATCTGGTACGGCATCCTCATCCTTCTTATCAGCGCTTTATTCCTCACGAGCTGTACGGCAAGACCAAACTCGCGCTTGTCATCCCGACCGTCCCTTCCGGCCA
Source organism: Paenibacillus sp. XY044 (assembly GCF_002257645.1). Taxonomy (GTDB): domain Bacteria; phylum Bacillota; class Bacilli; order Paenibacillales; family Paenibacillaceae; genus Paenibacillus_AQ. Next base: position 1,024,933 of record NZ_NQMO01000002.1, read on the forward strand.
GCTTTCATTCGGCTATCTTGTCTTGGTACTTAACGAGGATCTGTTGAAGCAATACTTGCTGAAGGACGATGGGAAAGCAGGCGTCCTTTCGTTTATTCTGGACGATAAGGGCAAGGCGATGCTCGGACCGGCAAACGATTCGTTTGAGTCTCTTTACGATGGCTACGTGTCCAAAGTATCGGCGGAACAAGGGAGCTTCACGGCTCGATATGAAAACGAGACGTGGTCGGTTCAATATGCGAAGATCGAACCACAAGGATGGACGTACTTTCAGATGGCGAAAGTGGCCGGCATCCAGTCCGACTTCCGCACGTTTCAGACGAGAATGACCGTATTCCTGGCAAGCCTTATCATTTTGCTGCTCGCCATCTTGTTCTGGAATTCCCGACGGACGTACCGCCCGTTCTCTCAACTTGCCAACCAGTTGGAGTCGAAGTTCGGAACAGGGCTTCGCAATATGACGAGTGAGGGACCCTCGGAGGAATACCGAGTCATCCGCTACGGGATTGAGATGTTGGAGAACCGGATGGACCAGCTTGATTCTTCGATGAGGGAGCATCGCAACGTCATCAAAGCCGAGTACTTGCGGCAATGGATCCTGCAGGGCAAGCTTATCACGCCATTAGAGACTTATTTGCGGCAGGAAGCCATCCCTGCATTGTTCGAAAAAGACGGTCTCTTTGTCGGAGTTATTCGCATTAACGGTTACAGCGCGTTTAAAGAGAAATACAGCTTTGCTTCGCGCAAGCTGGTCAAGTATGCAATGGGTAACATTGCGGAGGAAATCATCCGGCGCGAAGGTTTCGCCGAGGCGGTCGACCTGGGAGGTGACCATCTCGTGCTTCTGATAGCGGGAGGCACTTTGGATGGGGACCTTCTACCGCGATTGCTGGAAGAGACGGGCGAACAAATCATGCAGTGGACGCAGGTTAGGGTTGCTCTCTCTGTCAGTGGACAGAAAGCGACCGTAGACGATCTTCGCGCCGTTTATCAGCACGTCCTCGAACTGACGATGCTGCAGTTCGTCTCGGGCGAGAGCAAGGTATTCTTGGAGCGAGACTTCGAAGCCTACATGCGGAAGGTCGAGCCTCTTCCCGACGACAGTCTACTGGATGATCTAATCGCAAAAGTCCGAATGGGGAGAACGGAGGAAGTGTCGGCAGGGCTAGACCGGATTTTCGAGCCGATGCAGTCCATGCTGTACGCCCAAAGCAAGTTCCAGCTGTCGCATATGCTGTATACGCTGTTCAAGGCGTTCAACAAGCTGCCCTCTGTCGAATCGGTGGAAGGCATTAACGGCTTGCTCGAATCGTTCGATACGCTGGCCGGCGTTCGGAGTTGGCTGGAGAGTGAGTTGCTTGCGATCATCGAGGAACTCAGCAGCAGGAGAAACTCAAGCCGCCGCGATGAGGTCGTAACGGAAATCGTCGATTATGTACGCAGTCACCTGCACGATCCGAATCTGACGATCGAGGAGATCGCCGAGCACGTCTCACTCTCGACCCGTCATGCAAGACAAGTTTTCAAGGACGTGTGGGGCATGACGCTGTCGGACTATATTCTTCAAGAACGAGTGGAGGAGGTTAAGAAGCTGCTAGATACGACCGAATGGACGGTAACGGATATCGGCGAGAGAGCGGGCTTCCAGACAAAGAGCCACTTCTTCACGGTCTTCAAGAAGGCGACGGGCAAGACTCCTAGCCAGTATCGTGAGGGGGTATAAACGTTTGAAGAACTCCGCATCGCTCGGTTGGGCGAGGCGGAGTTTTTAGCTATGGAGTTGTTAGCACATAGCTAATTCTTAGATGACTTTCTCTTATCCCGTAAACACTATTTTCACTTGAAGCCCCCCTGCTCGAAGAGCCACCTATATTCGCCTTCACTGCGGCTTTTCTTCACCCTATTTCCTTCACGAGAACCGAATTCCAGTTTGAGAACCTTGATTTTATGCGGTTTTCTAGCCCTTTTTCCAAGATGAGAACTATACAGACCGAGCGCGGCGCACGTAATGTTGGACACAGAGCAAGTTAATTGCCGACAGCAAGAAAGGAGACGAAAAACGGGTGGGATTCATTAGAGAGATCGTTAGAAACCGCTATTTGTACGTATTGGCATTGCCCGGGTTATTGTTCTTGATCGTGTTCGCCTATGTGCCCATGGCCGGACATTTGATCGCGTTTAAGCAGTACCGGCTTGCCGACGGCATCTGGGGGAGCAAGTGGATTGGCTTCGACAACTTCAAGTTTTTCTTCATGGGTAGCGATTGGTATAAGGTGACGTTCAACACCATTTTCCTTAATGGGTTGTTTATTGTCTGTGGCCTCGGAATCGCGCTTCTGCTCGCTATTTTCCTAAGCGAGATTCAGAATGCGCTCTATAAGAAAATAGCTCAATCGCTCATTTTTATGCCTTACTTCATTTCCTGGCTTGTCGTTAGCATGATGGTGTTTGCGTTCCTAAACATGACCGACGGCATCCTGAACCGGACGCTTGCTGCGAACGGGTTGGATCCGAAGAACTGGTATCTCATGCCGAGCATTTGGCCAGCCGTGCTCACCATTGTTTACATGTGGAAGTTCGCGGGCTACTACTCGATCATCTTCCTCGCTGCGATCGCAGGCATCTCGGGCGAGTATTACGAGAGCGCACGCATCGACGGGGCAACACGGTTCCAACAGATCATCCACATTACGCTTCCGTTAATCCGCAACGTTGTAATCGTGCTTGCGTTGCTCGGGGTGGGGCGGATTTTCTACGGAGATTTCGGAATGATCTACGGCATCGTCGGCGATACCGCTCCGCTCTACCCGACGACGGACGTTATCGATACCTACTCTTACCGCGCACTGAGACAGCTTGGCGACTTCGGAAAATCATCAGCCGTTATCATGTACCAATCTGTGATGGGACTCGTAACCATCATTATTTTCAATGCGCTCGCCAAACGAATCGACAAGGATGCCAGCCTATTCTGATTCCGACAACAAGGAGGTACAAAGCGTGGAAAACGCTATTCAACAAGTCCGTTCCAAAAAAGCGGCCAAAATCAAAAACGACCGAACGTTCTCGGAGAAGTTGTTCGTTATTTTTATCTATGCGTTCAGTGGATTGTTTGCCCTAATATGCTTCCTTCCGTTCTGGCTCGTGTTCATCAATTCTTTCGCGGCCGAGTCTGCAATCAAGAAATACGGCTATCAACTCATTCCGCACGACTTCACTTTGTATTCTTATGAATTCGTTATGAAAGGCAAGCAGGTAGCTAGCAGCTACGGTGTCTCCATGATGGTGACCATCGTGGGCACGGTGCTAGCTTTGCTAATTACGGCGATGTACGCCTATGTGCTGGCCCATCCAAGAGTAAAGTACCGTAATATTCTAAGCTTCTTGACCTACTTCACGATGATTTTCGGTGCAGGCCTTGTCGGATTCTATATTCTGATTGCGAACTGGCTCCATCTCAAGGATACGATGTGGGCGCTCATCCTTCCTTATCTGTTGAACCCATTCTTCGCTTTCATCATGGTATCGTTCTACCGGACGCTCCCTTATGAGATCAACGAAGCCGCCACGGTAGACGGAGCAAACGAGCTTCGAACCTTTTTCCAAATCATTTTGCCAATTTCGAAGCCCGTTCTTGCCACGGTCGCTCTTTTCTACGCGCTGCAATATTGGAATGACTTCTTCCTGGCGCTTATGTTCATTGATGATTATAAGCTGCATCCATTGCAGATGATGATCCGTCAGCTGATCTCCAACATAAATATCAGCGCCTATGTTGGCGGCAGCCAAACGACTTATACCCAACCGTTGCCTACATATGGAGCTCAGCTCGCGACGGTATGTTTGACCATCGGCCCGATTTTCCTCTTGTATCCATTCGTTCAACGGTTCTTTGTCAAGGGAATTACGATCGGCGCCCTCAAGGGTTAGTCTTGACACGGGGACATAAAGCCCGGTTAAGGATAGAGACGTATTATATAGGAGGTCATATTAAACATGATTTTTAGAAAAGGATTAACGGTAATTGCGGCAACCGTGCTTCTGCTGGTAACGGCGGCATGCGGCTCGAATTCGAACGATGCCGGTAACACAGCCAGTTCGAACAAATCCGTCAGCGAGGCGGTATCGGGGACATCGTCCTCTCAGCTGGACCCAGTCACGCTTAAAATAGTCGTACCGGGAGACCGCCCGGCGGATATGGACGCGGTCATTAAAGAAGCCGAGAGCCGGATGGCAGATACGATCAACGTCAAGCTTAACCCTGTGTTCGTTCCATGGTCGGACTTGGCTCAGAAGACACAAGTTATGCTCGCTTCTGGCGAAGACGTCGATCTTATCTTCGACGCACCGTGGCTGCACTTGGATCAGATGATCAGCGCCGGTTACTATGAACCGTTGGAAGACCTGATGGACAAGTACGGCCAAGACGCGGTGAAGGTCCGTTCCGATCAGATGTTCGACGCCAACAAGTTCCAAGGTCACATCTACGCGCTGCCCCTCGGCAACACCCATCTTGCAGGCAGAACGTATCTTGTGCGCAAGGATCTTCGCGAGAAATACGGGCTTTCGCCGATCCAGTCTTATGATGATCTGATCAAGTTCGCGTATAAAGTCAAAGAGAACGAGAAGGATATCGTGCCGCTGCTCGCGTACGGGCAATCCGGCCAGAAGGACGTCTCCTGGGGAGCGTTCCGCTCCTTCATGGAATATGACCCGCAGCTGCTGCGCTCGGATGCACTCGGCCAGAGCCTTGTGCTCTACTATAAGAACAACGACAGCAAGGTTTACAACCTGTTCGACGAGATGGAACCTCGCGTTTGGTCGTGGATCAAAGACGCCCGCAAGTTATACACGGATGGCCTAATCCATCCAGACGTTCTGGCAATCAAAGACGTGGACTCTATCATCAATTCCGGCAAGGTCGCCGTAGCCACGTACAATGAATTTGGCGTACCTTCTTCGATTAGCGCGGCCCTTGCACAGAATGCTCCGGGCGCTGAACTGGAAGCGGTCACGTTTATCAAGATGGAGAAGGGCGAGAACATTACAAACTTCAAGCAAGCAAATTTCCAGGCGATTCCGAAGGTCAGCAAGCACAAGGAACGGGCGATGATGTTCCTTAACTGGGCAGCAGACAAGGACAACTACGATTTGCTCGCTTACGGCATCGAAGGTAAAAACTATGAGAAGATCGGCGACGACCAATACAAGCAGATCGGTTCGGGCTACAGCTACTTCCCTTATGCATGGATTTGGAATCCTACAACGGACCGTCTCAACGGGGGCTTCGACGAGGAGTCGATCAAGCACTACCAGTTTAATAAAGACGCTTCCAACCTGACGCCGAGCATCTTGACGGGCTTCTCTTTCGATCCGACGCCGGTCATTAACGAAATCTCGCTGTATAATGCTACCGAAGATAAATACTACAATTCGTTGTTTAATGGCGTAACCGACCCCGATACAACTTGGACGAAGTTTAAGAATGAAGCCGAAGGCAACGCCAAAAAAATTCAGGTCGAGCTGCAGAAACAAATCTACGCCTTTCTGGCAAGCAAGAAGTAAGAGAGGAATACGCAGTTAGACCGCGGGTATCCGGCAGCTGAGAGGCGCTGGGTACCCGTCCTTGACAGGAGGGAATACGATTTGGATACGAAAAAGGTTCAGCCGGTTATCAGGTTCGGCGGTGATTACAATCCCGAGCAGTGGCCTGAGGAGATGCTGGAGCGGGACGTTGCCTTCATGAAAGAAACGGGGGTTAACGCAGTTACATTAAACGTGTTCGGCTGGTCGGCGGTTCAGCCGGAACGGAATAGATACGATTTTCGCCGATTGGATACCGTATTTGATCGGTTGGAGCAGAGCGGGATCGGAATCGTCCTGGCGACGCCGACCGCCGCCCCCCCGGCTTGGCTGTTCCATGAACATCCGACGATGCTGAAGGTTGGGGAGAACGGTCAGAGGGCCGTACATTGGAGTCGGCAGGCGTATTGTCCGAATCATCCGGTCTATCTGGCGGAAATCCGTAAGCTTGCGGCCGTGCTAGCCCAACGATACGGAAAGCGCAAAGCACTGCTCCTGTGGCACATCAATAACGAATACATCGTTCATTGCTATTGTGATCATTGTGCCGAGGCGTTCCGGGAATGGCTCAAGCGCAAGTATGGTACGGTGGAACGGTTGAACGAGGCATGGCAACTCAGCCAGTGGAGCCTGACGCGTACTTCCTGGGAGCAGGTTTCGCCGCCTATTGGCGGAATGTCGCACACAAGCCACAGTTTGGATTATCAGCGGTTTTTGTCGGATTCCAACTTGCGAGGTTTTCTGGCTGAGAAAGACGAGATCGTTCAGCGTTCGCCAGGTGTTCCCGTCACAACCAACTTCTACTCCCTCGACTTCCGGGGACAGATCCATCCACAATGGGGGCCTCATTTGGACGTCATAGCGTGGGATTCTTATCCTCCTCATCGGGATCACGCGGTTTGGTCGGCATTCCAGCACGATTATTTTCGCGGCTTGAAGCACCAGCCGTTCCTCCTCATCGAGCAAGCGACCGGCAGCGTCAACTGGAAGGAGTACAATCCCGCCAAGCGACCGGGCATGATGCGTATCCAAAGCTACCAGGCAATAGCGCGAGGGGCGGAGGCAGTGATGTTCTTCCAGTTCCGGCAAAGCCGGGGGGGCGTGGAGAAGTTCCACAGCTCCTTGGTCAGCCACGGCTCAGAAACGGAAAACCGGATTTATCGGGAGGTCCGAGATTTAGGTAGAGAATTGGCAGGGCTGGAAGTGCTCGCATCTGCAGGCATTGGAGAGGCGCGGGTCGCAGTGCTGTTCGATGTAACACTTAGTTGGCTAGTTGATTGGAATCGCGGAAGCCGTGACGTCTCCTATCGAGATGCGGTAACCGCCTTCTATCGGCCGTTCTATGAGGCGAACATTCCCGTGGACGTCGTTCACCCGACGGACGATCTAAGCAGATATGAGATCGTTGTCGCTCCGATGCTGTACATGTTCGAGGAGGGCGTACCGGAGCAGCTTCGCGCTTTCGTTAAGCGTGGAGGCAAGCTGGTCATGAGCTACATGAGCGGCATGGTTAACGGCAACGACGTTGTAGAGTACGGAGGGTTCCTGCGGCCGATCGACGACGTGTTCGGAATCATCGTGGAGGAGTGGGATGCTTTCGAACCGGACATGGCCAATCGAATTACATGGACGAAGGCAGTGGCGGCAAGGGCAATCGAAAAGAACTTTTCGTCGGGAGCTGGCGTGACCGATTCGTTCCTGACGAGTGACTCCATGTGCCCGAGCTATGAAGTCCAAAAATGGGCGGAAGTTGTTCATCTGCAAGGAGCCGAGTCCCTTGCAACTTTCGAGGAAGACTATCATGCCGAGCAACCGGCTGTCACGCGCCATAAGTATGGCAAGGGAGAAGCCTATTATGTGGCAACTCACCCCGAGGATGCTTTCTTACGCGAGCTGTTCGGATGGATCTGTCATCAGCACGGCTTGGAATCGCTTGGCGGCCGGGACGTTCCGGCTGGGGTGGAGATTACGTCTCGAAAAGGAGAAGAAGGCACGTATTTGTTCGTCTTGAATCACAATTCGGAGACGGTGGAATTTCATCTTGAGGAAGCCGTCGGCGGATGGGACCTAATAAAAGGACGGCCAGTAAACGGCGGACTGATTACGATGGATGGATACGGCGTTGCCGTCGTAAGGCAGGAGTCTAGAAAGGAGCCGGTTGATCCGTGAGTTTCTTGGACATTTGTGAGCTTTCGGTCGAGGGCATACCGGCTGTGCGGCTCGAGAACGAGTGGCTGATTGTCGTCGTTCTGGTCGGTAAAGGAGCGGATGTGTGGGAACTCATGTATAAGCCGCTAGGCATTGACTTGCTCATGAAGACGAAGAGCGGACTGGAGCCTCTACATGGAAGAGACTTGCGATCGGAGCCGCTCACTCATTACGCGAAGCCTTATCCTGGTGGATGGCAGGAACTATTGCCGAATCGAGCACTGTTCGGCGGCCGCGAAATCGGACACGATCGAGAAGGCGAATCCGCTTGCGTTCCGTGGGAGTTCGAGCTTCGTCAAAACGTGGCGGGTGAGATTGCGGTGCGTTGCAGGGTAGCGCTGCCGGAATCCCCGTTGATAGCGGTGAAGGAGTTCCGGCTGCGTGCGGGAAAGCCGGAGCTGTTCGTTGAGGAGGAAGTCGAAGGAGTGGGGGGAGAGCCCGTCCAGTTTATCTGGACGCATCACCCGGCTTTTGGCGAGCCGCTGGTTGATGGGTCCGCGAGAATCGCGCTTCCACCAGGGAGTCGGGCGTTTCAAGCGCTTTGGTATGATGCAACACCGGATTCAACGGGGTTGTTGTCCTCATTCGAGGAAGAGGTTGGGAAGATAACACTGGATAACGGTAGGATTAAAGATCTGCGCGAAGCAGAACAGAGGAGGATGGATGGCGATAACTGCTTCGTTTCTTTATTTGGCTTCGAAGAAGCAGAAGTGGGTATCGATAATCCCCGGCTCGGAATCCGACTGAGGTTGATGTGGGATAAGGAGACTTGGCCGCATCTGCGCTACTGGTCTAGCAACAACGAGGAGATGTATACCGTTGCGCTGGAACCATCCAACTCTCGCTTTTCGGACATTAACGACAGTCTGAAGTATGGCGAGGCTCTCACACTTCACCCGGGAGAGAAGCGCTCAGCCTGGATGCGTCTTCGAGTTGAACTACTATAGTCCTGCCTATTGTTCTGCCTCTGACTCCCGATTTGACTAAGGGCGAGAGACGAATCGCCCAGCTAGGCCCAGAAGTTCATTTATCCGTCTGCTATGAAAAGAAATCAGTAGCTCTAATAGCAAATTCGCGCTTAAGCCATAGAGGACCGTAGCTAGATAAGGTCTTTCTTTTCGACACGTTTTGTAAACGCTTACGAATCAAATGGGGTTCGGATCTTACCGGAATACTCTCGCGATCGGACGGGCGGTGGACTAATCCGAAAGGAGGTGATGTAGCGCCAAGATGACATGTTGGAAAGGAATGTCCTGATAAGTGAGGGAGAGTAATGAAAAAGGGCATGAAATCAACAGAATATGGAGGAGGAATTGCAATGAGGGGCAAAAAAATCGCAACTGGTCTGCTGGCGTTGACGCTGGCGTGGGGCGGGTTCCCCGCGCTGAGCGGAAGCGTATCGGCCGACAATCCCGGGCCGATGATCAATCTGCTGGCTGCAGACATGGACGTGCATTTCGAAGGGGGAACGAGTTCGTTCGTCTTATCCAATGCTTCTTCTGGTGGGACGCAGCAGATCGTGCAGGAGAACGGCAACAACGCGTTGGAGTTCCGAGATGCTTCGCTTGGCACGAACGTGTCCAGTTATTTCTATAAGAGGTTCAGCAGCGGGACGTTAAAGGATCGCATCAACCAGGTGTACAACCAGCCGGTTGGAAGCCAGCCGGTGGACTTCATTCTGGAATACAAGCTGAAGCGCACCGCCATGAGCGACAAACCGGTCGCCAAGGACATTTACGCGCAGATCCAATTCGGTAACTTCGATAACGTCAACGTGCCACGGTTCCCAGTGGCTGCGACAACTATAACGGGAACTGCCGCCTACACGAGCACGGCAGGCACGCTCCAAACGGTGAACGACGTCGACATCTCGGGCTACCGTTTCACAGTTGTGCCGAATGGCGGCCAGCGCACGATCTCGAACCTGGAGATCGGTTTTTCCACCCGTGTCGATACAGGGGGATCTGACGAGGCTTACGTCATAGACGACCTGGCCGTGTACGAAGTGGGCAGCGTACAGGATACGGTGCCGCCGACGGCGCCCAGCAGCCTTGCGGTGACGGGGCAGACAGATACGAGTGTCAATCTGTCGTGGGCGGCATCGACGGACAACCAAGGCGTGACAGGCTATGACGTTTATCGAGACGGTACCTTGGCTTTATCCGTCAGCGGTACGGTATACGGAGCACAAGTCACGGGACTGACGCCGGCAACGTCATATAGCTTTACTGTCAAAGCAAGGGACGGTTCCGGAAATGCCTCCCAGGCCAGCGATGTGGTGACAGCGAAGACGAACATCTCTCCTGGCAGCTTGCCGACTCCGTTCGGAGACCAGGATATTGGCACCGTTGGCATCGCGGGAAGCGCGGTTTACGATGCGAATTCCGGTTCGTTTACGGTTTCAGGTTCCGGCGCAGACATCTGGGGAACGGCGGATGCGTTCCGCTTCGCGTACCGCCCTTGGACCGGCTATGGACAGATCGTCGCGCGCACGGCAAGCGTGACGAATACGGCCGACTGGACGAAAGCCGGCGTCATGATCCGCGCGAACCTCAGCCCGCAATCTCCATACGCGTTCGTGGCATTGACTCCTTCCCGCGGCACGATTTTCCAAGACAGATTGCTTTCCGGTGGGGCTTCCACGCAGACGAACGGCACGACGGCGGCGGCGCCGTACTGGCTTAAGCTGGTGCGCGACGAGCGCGGGATCAGCGCCTATGATTCTTATAACGGCAACAACTGGACGCTGATTAAGAGGGAGACCATCAACCTGCCGGAGACGATCTACATCGGGTTGGCCGTTACGAGCCATGCGAATAGCCGCCTAGCGACCGCCGTGTTCGATCAGGTGACCGTATCGGAGGCACCGCCGATTGAGAGCACGTATGCGCCATTCCCAGGTACGATCGAGAGCCGCAAGCAATGGCTGTGGGACAAAGCGAAGACCATGCAGGAGGAGAGCGGACCGCTCAACATCACGCAATATGTCGCCCAAATCCTTGACGGACAGAACGTGGCGAACAACCTACAGAAGCTGGACGCGATGTATCAGACCTACGATTATGAACAGTACAAAACAATGGCCAAGATGTACGCCTATCTCATGGTCGGCGATCAATTCAGCAGCACGATGATGGAGCATGTTCGGGCCTACTTCGCTTCGTACGCTTATGCTGAGCTGGCTCAGACGGAGAATTTGCGAATGAGCAATTATGCGACCGGCTATCTGGTCGGGCAGTATTTTCCCGATCTGGTCGACCTGAACGGCAATTCCGGTACGACGCTAAAGAGTATCAACAAAGCGAATGTGATAGCTATGATCGAAGCGGGCGTACATAAGGGGTGGGCGGAATACGAGAGTCCGGAATACACATTTATGACCTATTTTTGCCTAAATGCGATCTATCAGTATTCGGACGAAGCCGACCTCCGGCAAAAAGCAAAGATGGCGATGGACGTCATGTGGTTCGAGTGGGCGAACGACTGGATCGACGGTTACCCCATCTCCTCGGAGAGCCGAGCGAAGGGTGATTCCGTGTCCGCGGTTGACCCGTCGTGGCGGGGAGCCGAGCATACCGCGCTATCTTGGGCCTACTTCGGCGCGCACCGCGCCCAGCAGGCGGTAGGCGAGTCGGACAATTCGGCACCATCTCTCTACCGTCCGAACCTCGAATATCTCGGTTTGGTGCTCTACAGAGGAATGAGCTACGAGCCGCCTGAGTTAGCGATCCGAATCGGACAGAACACAGCCAAGGAGTACCAGTCCCGCAAGACGACGATGCAGAACTCGAGCGGACGCGGAATGAAAATCTACCACCAAGCCTTCGTGAAGCCGATGTGGGGACTTGCGACCGAGGTTCAATACGAACGCGTCGACAACTGGATCGAGGACCTACCCGTCGTGCTGCGCTGGCACTCCGATGCGGCGAATCCGCTGTTCCGGTTGTCCACGGACCAAGGCACAGCTCCGATCGGCAACTATGACCAACCTTTGAGCCATCGGATCATGCAGGACGGCGAAGCGGCCGTAGGGGTGTTTAAGCTTGAGAACAGCCCAACGACGAACTACATCAACGCCTTGTTCCCGGATACAGGATCGATTATCGCCAAGGAGGAGCAAGGCGGTTGGACGTTTGTCAACGCCGGGCCGATGTACTTCGCTTTCCAATTTGTGAAGCCGGCGACCTGGTACTACCAGACGAACACCGACCCTTCCAACAAGGTGAAAACGACGGCTCAACTCCACCCGACGGCAACGCTGCTTTACAACTACAACATTCTCCGCAGCCAAGCGGACAAAAACGGCTGGGTGCTTCAGACGGCTGATGCTTCCGAGTACGCGGATTTCGCCGCATTCAAGAGTGCCGTTCTGACGAACGCATCGGTCGACGCGAGCCATCTCGACGAGACGAATCCTCGCCTGATCTATCATGCTCTGAACGGGGATACGATGGACATCACTTTTGACGCGGCTTCGGCGGCATACAACAATACGCACAAAATCAACGGTACACCGATTGCTTACTCGTCGTTTAAGGTGTTCGATACGCCGTGGTTGCAGCAGGACCAGAACAGCAACACATTCACTGTGACTGAGGGCGGAGAGCAACTCGTCTACGACTTCGCCAACTGGACTGTAACTTCCCTGAATCCGAACGAGGGAACGGATAGCTTTGTAGACTCCGAACTCATGCCTACGCATGAGCTCGAGAAGGTGACGGTAAAGCGGACGGTACGTCGACAACCTCGAAGTCTGGAGCCGTGACGGTCGCCTTTCCCAATGGAGTTCCGCTCGCTCCTGTTGCGGGCAATACGGCCAGCGGGCAGAGGTGGGGGATAGGGCAATAAGTCTCATTCGGATTTGGACTTTTCCCCGGTATTATCGTCCTTCGCCCCGGTTTTCGGCTCGGTAGGATTTAGATACCCTTAGATATGTAATCGCTTTCAGGTTGATCTGCATCCGGTCAACAAGGAATCGGCAGGAGTTCCGCTGATTTCGGGAAAGCGAGTCGCTTCTATAAAGAGAGGTTTGGAGGAGGGGCGATTCGCCTCCAACTATCTGGACTCCCCAACCAAGTTCGCCAAGCAGACCGAACTGAACATGTTGAGAGATTCGGTGTTCACGCAGATCATAATGGGCGGTGATATCAACAAGTTCGACGACTTCATCAAGAAGTGGAGGCCTCAAAGCGGCGACCAAATCCTGAGTGAGCTTGAAGCTCCGTTCCAGAAGAGAGCGGGCAAGTCATCAATAGAACGACAGCAACCTCTCTGTCGATCCGGTTATTCAGGAACGTCAGAGAGGTGCTTGTTGTTCATTCATGGAGGGAATTCAGAATGAGCAACCATTTTCGGTTTGTTACCCTACTTTTGATTGCGGCACTATTCGTACAAGGCTGGCCAGGAGTTCCTGGCTTTAAGGTGTCTACGGCCTCTGCGGAAGAGGCGGCTCTGCTGTTCTCGGACGACTTCGACGGCGGGCTGACGCGATGGGATCTGTTTGGCAGCGCGGCATGGCAGATTCAAGGCTCGGGAGCCGCGGCGAAGCTGGCGGGGATGACGACATCGACATCCCCGCAACGTGCGGTCGTCAAAGCCTCCTCGTTGCCATATAGTTCCACCGATTACGCAATGGCCTTCGATGCCCAAGGTGATCGCTTCCGTGTCATGTTCCGCTACTCGTCGGGAACGAGCTATTACTTTTTAGAATTCAAGACCGGGCATTGGGTCGAGCTTTGGAAGTATCCCAATTCTTCGGCAAGTTCGCAGGTTGGCAGCTCCGTCGATATCGCGGCTGTTCTGCCGGGATTCGATCTGGCGGACCGCCACGACTATCGGCTGAACATTCGCGGGTCGCAATTCACCCTCTCCATAGACGGGGAGACCATCTCGGCGTTCTCCGACTCTTCGCTCGTCTCGGGTGGCGTTGGCTTCGCTCTCCGAAGTGTTGGATCGACTGTCAGCCTAAGCGTCGATCGGGTAGAGGTGCTTCCGGCCGATGAGCCGGCAGGCGGCGATCTCTCGATCGTACATACGCCTGTTTCGGGCGTCCCTTACTTCGCGGACCTGCCCATCTCGTTCTCGCTCACGGGCGCCACTTCCGAATCGACCGCAGCGATCCACTACGGCTACGGGGATGAAGAGGCGGACCGGGAGTTGGCGGCGACGCCGGGGGGAGCCGGCGTCTTCTTGGGAACGGTTCCCGGAACGAACCGGGCGACGTCCATCCGTTATTACTTGACGGCGGAGGATGGCGCGGGCGGAATAGCCCGTTATCCGGTAACCGGCGAGTTGGTCGTACCGATCGCGGCGATGCCTGCGTATACGAACAACTTCGAAGGCGAAACGGCGAAAGCCGCTCCGGCTGGCTGGACGACAGGAGGAAGCGCCAAAGTCATACAACTTGAAGACGGCAACAAAGTGTTTAATCTCAACGGTTCGGGAAGCGCCAAGCTGAACCTGCCGGAATACCGCAACGCGGACAACTTCATTGTCAAGTTCAAAGCGAAGTACGAGCGCACGAGCACCGCGGCGCAAAATACATGGCGCCTTCGCTATCGCGCGGCGGATGACGCGAACAACAACGTGATGGAGTGGGCAACGCACAATTCGAAGTATTTTCTGATGCGGAAGACGACGCTCGGAGGCAACTATCCGATCGCGAACTATGTGCAGTCCCTGCTCGGGGGTTGGCACGAGTACGAGCTTCGCATTAGCGGCATCACTCACAAGCTTCTGATCGACGGAGTCGAGATCGCCAGCGGCGAAGATTCCGACCCGCTGGCGCCGGTCAAGGGCTACTTCCAATGGAACGTCGTCGGCGGCATTAATTTGATGATCGACGATTTCTCTATCGAGCCTCTGCCGCTGCCTTACGTTATCGACCTGCAGCCGGCGGGAGATTATTCGGGCATCTACCTGACGGGCGAGAATCCGGGTTTGGATCTGGCGATCGATGCCGGAGCGGCGGCGCACGAGCTTCAGATCGACTATGAGGTCAGCCGCGCCGATGGCGATCTCCGGGCGGTCGTCTCCGGGACGAAGTCATACGATCTCGATGCCTACGAGAAGTTGAACGATACGCTGTCATTCGAGCCGGGTTTAAGCTCGATCGGCACCTATGAGGTGAAGGCGAACTTTACGCTTGACGGGGAGTCGATGCCGGCTCTAGCCAAGCAGATGCGAGTGGCGATCATCGGTCAAGCAGGAACGGCGGGCGCCCCCCTCGATCTCGATAACGAGAGTAAGTTTGGGCTGAACACGCATTACGCGCTTAATTGGCGGGACGACATCATCGACGGAGCACGCAAGCTTGGAGCCAAGCACCATCGCTCCGGCATCTCCTGGGCGGACGTCGACAAGAACGTGAAGGACGCTTCCGGCAACGCGGTTTACGATTACGCCGGGACCGACTTGTTCCTGAATAAGCTGTTCGATTACGGCTTCAACCAGATCACCGTGCTCGGCATCGATCAGAACGCATATTATCAGAGCGGGATTACGAATACCTCGACCGCGCTTCGGGCGATGGGGGATTTCGTCTACCGTACAGTGGATCGCTACAAGGGACAGGTAAGACAGTGGGAGATGCCGAACGAGCCGGAGATTTTCGCCCAGCCGTATATCCCCGAGGAGTTCGTCCAATTGCAGAAGATCGCCTACCTGAATATGAAAAAAGCCGATCCCGATGCAATGCTGCTTGCAGGAGACCATACGTCGAGCGTGCTCAGCGTGCTGCCGAAGGAGCTGGCGCTCGGCTCCTACGACTTCGCCGATGCGTATTCGTTCCATCCGTACGTGTACAACTCGATGCCTGACGACAACTTGCCCAACCTGATTGATGGCGTCAAGGATAAAGTTAACGCGTACGGCGGCTGGAAGGACTATTATCTGACGGAAGGCGGATGGCCGACGGCGAAGGCCGGCTACCCGTCGGTAACCGAGGAGACGCAGCGGGATTACATCGTGCGGGCTTTCCTGACTTACCTGACGCTCGATCAGGTGAAGGCTTACGAGTATTACGATTACAAGAACGACGGAACGGACGACCGCTACTACGACATCTTCTGGGGCATCACGGACAACGACGGGCGGCCGAAGCTGGCGTACGCGGCGGTGAATCAGCTGATGACCTCCCTGGAGCGGGCGAGGTACCTCGGCACTTGGGATGCGGGAGATCCGAACGTGTCCGTCCAGCTGTTCTTGGAGGATGGGGAGCCGGTTCTGGCTGCCTGGAGGAAAACCGACCACAAGGACGATCCCGACGTTCGGCCGCCAACTAGCGTTCTGACGCTTCCCTTCGCAGCCGCGGGAATGACGGCGAAGGACATTAACGGCGTGTCGATCTCGCTCCCGACTTCTGGAAATGTGTCGTTAACGATCAGCGGCTCGCCCGTCTACTTGACGGGGTTGCCGGAAAACTTCGTCTATGAGGCCGCATCGCAGCTACTCGCATCCAAGCAAGCCGAAGCAGCCGGCAAGCTGGAGGCGCTGCGGACGGGGGCGAACGGCAACATCGTGGATCGCGACCTCGCGGCACTTACCTCGTTGGCGGCGGCTTTCCAGCCGGGGATTAGCGGCGGACTGTCCGATGCTGCTCTCGAGTCCGCGGTAGGCGAGATTTACGAGTTGATGGCCCAAGGAGCCGGGCAGATCGGGGACGGTTCGGTCGCGATGGCTGCGGGATACGTCGCTTTGGAAGCGCTGTACAATCTGGCGGAGAACGTATCTGTCGCTTTGGCGTATGCCAAAGCGGAGACGGGAGCCGCCGGAACGGCGAACGCCCTTGACTACGCGCCGGCCACGACGGCTGCGACCTCGGCATTCGAGAATCGGAAAGGAACCGACAACGTCATGCCTGTCTCCGCATCAGCCGTGCTGCGGATGAACCGGTACGGCAGGCTGGCGGAAGCGACGCGTGCAAGGGGCGATTACTCGGATAGCTACGCGTACAACCTGCTGGCGCGGGAGTTCGCGGCGGCAACTGAAGCGATGGTCGCCTCCGAGACGCCGAAGTTCGTCGGCGTCGGCTCCAATCTCGTGCCTACGCAGGCGAACGGAGAGGCGGGGTCTCCGAGCTCCTTCACGATCTCCTTGTTCAACGATACCGACGTTGCCAGGGAAGTGAAGGTGCAGACGCAACTGCCGGACGGTTGGGATGCTTCCCAGACCGAGCCTCAATCGATCGCGATGACAGTCCCCGCTTGGGGAACGGAGGATGCCGTCCTTACGGTGATCGTTCCGGAAGACGCGGTCAACGGAAGGGTTGATATCGGCTTCGACCTGCTGGCGGACGGCGCTGTCTTCGAGACGAAGAAAGCCCAGTTGACCGTGGAGGACGGCATCGGCGTGCGGCTTGCTCCCGTCAAGAAGACGATTGATGAGCTCGAGACGGTGACGGTGAAACTGACGGGCACCTCGTCGGCCGCGAAGTCAGGCGCCGTGACGGTCGTCGGACCGGATGGCGTTCCGCTCGCCCCGGTTGCGGGCAATACGTTCAGTGGGTTGAACAAGGGCGACGTCTTAAGCCTTGATTTTGTCTGGACGGACCGCGAGCGCAGGCCGTACAACGAGTACCCGGTCGACGTGAAGGTCGAAGATGCCGCCAGCGGCAAGACGCTCTTCCGCGATGGGGCGATGCCGCTTGACTTCAATCTGATTCAGAAGGCGACGGGTGTGACGATCGACGGCGACTTGATCGATTGGCAGGATGCGTATCCCATCCACCTGCGATATAAGACGCAGAATGCGAGCGGCTACCACGATCCGGACAATCTCGAAGCGACGGCGTACGCGAAGTGGGAGGACGACGGCCTTCTGCTGGCGCTCACCGTCGGCGACAACATCCATAAGCAGTCGGAGAACGCAGCGAACTTATGGAAGAACGATTCCGTGCAGATCAGCCTCGACCCTCTGAATAATCGCGAAGCGCCTTATGGGCCGGACGACGTCGAATGGGGCTTCGGGCTGACGGACACGGGCACCTTGCTGACGAACATCTTCAGCTCTTCGCTTCCTAATCCGAACGGCGACATCAGCGGTCAGACGCCTTTCGCTGCCGTCCGGGACGAAAAGGCGAAACGGACGTTCTACGAACTCAAGATTCCGTCCGCTTATGTCGGTCATTTGCAGCCATCCATTGGCGGTCATATCGGCCTGAACGTGGCGGTGAACGACGCGGACCTGCAGAACGGACGCGACGACTTCATTCAATGGACGAAGGGAACGGCCGATTCGAAGAACACGTCGCTGTACGATTCGTTCGTCTTTATCGACGACGTGCCTCCCGCGGCGCCGGACGAAACGGCTCCGTCCCTGCGCATCGTCGCGCCGGAGAGCTTGAGCTTGTTGGAGGAGGCGACTTTGGCCGTGGAAGCCGAGGATGCCGAAAGCGGTGTCGATAGCGCTCTGCTTCGATTGGATGGCACGAAGGTCGCAAGTCCGCATGAGGTTTCTCCTCTGTCGTTAATGCCGGGCGACCACCGCGTCGAAGCGGAAGCGGCCGACCGCGCAGGGAACCGCTCAAGCACGTCGGCGACGCTGACGGTGACGTTCGGTTGGGAGGACCTGCCCGCGTTGTTGCAGTATGCATATGAGCAAGGGTGGATCGACGGGCATGGCATTCTGCAAAGCTTACTCGCGAAGGTGAACGGGGAGGAACCGAACATCAGGCCTTTGCTTCAGGAGATTCAGGCGCTAAGCGGCAAAAAGCTGAACGAGGAATTCGCTTCTAAGTTGCAAGAGCTTCTGAGTTTATTACAGCCATAAAGAACGCCATACGACCGGCGGGCTGAGCAGGATGGGGCGCCGCTTTTCTGCTGACGGATCCTTCGGTGAAAAATTTGCTCGAAACGCAGCATCCTACTCAATATGAGGCTATTGACGGTTATTTTAAGCTGGAGACGAGTACTCCGTAAAATATAAAAATGGGCAATTAATTCATTTCTTGTCAAAGTTCCATACCCACAAAAGAGGATTTTTGTTAGCTGGAAGACCCTCCCCAATACTATTAATAAATGCAGAAGCCCTTTCACCGTAAATTTCGGCCGAAAGGGCTTCTGCATGACAAATAATCATGACGGGGATCATCCTATGATAAGCGTCTGGTCGGATGGTTGCATTTATCAAAGGGATGAAAAATTCGCAGAGATATATAGACAGATGTGAGAGTTTACTTTAAAATAATGTTTGAAAATAACATTTTAGTGTTATAAAAGAACAAGTCCTTAGTGGGAGTGATGATTCAGTGGTGTCGACAAAAGCTAGATTGAATCGTATGTTTAGTGAGCAAGGAAAATGCTTCGATGTTGCAATCGATCATGGTTTTTTTAATGAATGTTCTTTTTTATCAGGCATTGAGAATATGAAGCAAGCCGTTGAGACAATTGTAAAAGCTGGACCGGACTGCGTTCAATTAAGTGCAGGTCAAGCAATGCTGCTTCAAGATATTCCCGGCAAACATAAGCCAGGGCTCGTTCTAAGAACGGATGTGGCAAATATTTATGGAGGCTCCCTTCCGCGGTTTCTGTTCAGCGAGTTGATTGACCGAGCAGTCGAACAAGCGGTGGTTCTGGATGCCGTCGCGGTGTGTGTCAATTTGCTGCTATTACCGAATCAACCGGAATTGCATCATCAGTGCGTGCGTAATATTGCACAGCTTAAAACAGAATGTGAGAAATACGGGATGCCACTAATGATCGAGCCGTTGGTCATGCAGCCGAATGAAGTGAAAGGCGCATACATGGTGGATGGCGATCTTAATAAAATCATGCCGCTAGTCCGCCAGGCAGTGGAGCTTGGTGCAGACGTCATAAAAGCGGACCCGTGCGATGATGTGAGGGAATACCACCGGGTAATTGAGATTGCTTCTGGGGTTCCGGTACTGGTTCGAGGCGGGGGCCGCGCCAGTGATGAAGAAATTATGTACCGCACCGTGGAATTGATGAAGCAAGGTGCTTCTGGGATCGTATACGGTCGCAATGTCATCCAACACCCGAATCCGGCCGCTATGACTTCTGCCCTAATGGCAATTGTCCACGAGAGAGCGGGAGCCGAACAGGCACTTGCGATTTTGAAAGGGGACCAGGCTTAATGGAGAAAAAGATCATTCGTTTCGGCGTCATTGGTTGCGGTCTTATGGGCAAGGAATTCGCTAGCGCCGCAGCAAGATGGTGTCATCTTGTGGATGTGGATTTCGAGCCGCGAATCGTGGCAGTTTGTGATGCTAATCCGGCTGCAACTCAATGGTTTAAAGATCATGTTCCAAGTGTGGAGCAAGCGTATACGGACTATCGGGAGTTGCTGGCGGATCCGTCACTTGAAGCGGTTTACTGCGCAGTACCGCACAATCTTCATGAGCAAATCTATATCGATATCATTAAGGCTGGTAAGCACCTGTTAGGCGAAAAACCGTTCGGAATCGACCGCCATGCGAATGCTGCCATCCAAAAGGCGCTTAATGACAATCCGGACGTTATAGTACGCTGCTCGTCGGAGTTTCCTTTTTTCCCTGGGGCGCAGCAAGTCGTCAAATGGGTAAACGAGGGAAAATTCGGACGCATTATTGAAGTCGAAGCGGGTTTCTGGCATTCCAGCGACTTGGATCCGACGAAGCCCATGAATTGGAAGAGAAGGATCTCCACCAACGGCGAGTACGGCTGCATGGGCGATTTGGGTATGCATGTCCTTCATCTACCCCTACGATTCGGGTGGAAGCCTTCGAGCGTTCGGGCGTTACTGTCCAAGATCATTCCTGAACGCCCAGATGGCAAAGGAGGAGTTGCGCCTTGCGAGACGTGGGACAATGCGCTGCTTGCATGTGAAGTAAAGACGGGAAGCCAACGGTTTCCGATGCTCCTTTCTACAAAACGCATTGCACCGGGGCATGCAAACACGTGGTTTATCCGCATCCAGGGCACGGCGTTTTCGGCCGAGTTTACCACCAAAAATTCGAAGCAAGTTGCATCTCTCCCTTATGAACCAGGAGAACAGCAGGCTTGGCATGTCGTCGATGCGCCTTACAAATCCGCTTACTCCACCATTACGGGCGGAATATTCGAATTTGGTTTCTCTGATTCAATTCTGCAGATGTGGGCCGCTTTCTGTGATGAGTTGGCTCACCGCGGCGATATGCGGCAGCCGTTCTACTGTGCCACACCTGAAGAGGCGGAAGGAAGCCATCGCATCTTCACAGCCGCACTCGAGTCGGAGCGCACTGGTGAAACAGTAATGTTAGATTGGGGGAATTAAGGTGAAGAAGGTTTCGGCTGATTTTGTAGTAGCCGGACATATTTGCTTGGATGTCATCCCCGAGATTCCGGGTCTTGCGAATGGGCTTGGCGATCTGCTTGTACCTGGGAGGCTGACGGCAATCGGTCCAGCATTGATGTCTACAGGCGGAGCGGTCTCCAATACCGGCCTGGCTCTTCATCGGCTTGGCTTTGCGGTTCAATTGATGGGGAAAGTAGGGGATGACCTTTTTGGCAAGGCAATATTGAATGGAATTTCAGGATATGGCAGCGCTCTGACGGAAGGAATGATCCTCACTCCAGGAGAAATAAGTTCGTATACTGTCGTAATAAGCCCTCCAGGTGTAGACCGAGTATTCCTTCATGCAACGGGAGCGAACGATACATTTTGCGCGGAAGATATACAGACGGATCTGTTGGAGGGAACCAAGTTGTTTCATTTCGGCTATCCTCCGCTGATGCGTCGAATGTTCGAGAACAACGGGAAGGAGCTTGTTAGACTTCTATTAAAGATCAAGGCCCTCGGAGCAACGGTGTCGCTTGATACCGCCATGCCTGACCCGGCATCGCCTGCTGGTCGAGCCGATTGGCGTAAGATTCTCACTCATGTGCTCCCTTTTGTGGATATATTTCTGCCTAGCTATGAAGAAATTTTGTTCATGCTTCATCCCGAAATCTATGAAAAAATGAAGCGGGAATACGCAGGGAAAGATCTTTTATCCTATGCAGACGGTTCGATGTTGTCATCGATGGCAGAAGAACTGTTGGGGATGGGGGCTGCCGTAGTCGGTTTTAAGCTGGGCGAATATGGTCTCTACATCCGTACTTCCAACGACACTGAACGGCTTTCGGCGATGGGAGCATGTGCGCCTTCCTGTACGGATAATTGGATGAATCGCGAGCTTCTCGTTCCCTGCTTTCAGGTCGAGGCTGTCGGAACAACAGGTGCGGGGGATTGTACGATCGCAGGGTTTCTGGTTGGAGTGATGAACAGGCTTACCATCGAACATACGATGCTGGGAGCCGTCGGTGTTGGAGCATGCAATGTGGAGCGAGCAGATGCGGTAAGCGGCGTGCGGTCGTGGAAGGAGGTTCTGAGCAGAATTCATGAGGGTTGGCCACAGAGCGGCCATATGATCCCGCTTGATGGCTGGCGCATTTTGGATCTAGAGGGGCTGCGACTTTATGAACAGAATCATGAATGAAGGGGGACAGCAGATGAATCTGAAACGAAGTGAATTCAAACAAGCACAGGCGCGTGCGGCTGAATTATTTGGTCGTGCGGGAATCGTATTGACGGAACAGGAACGGGAAGGCATCGAAATCGCAGGCTTCGGACTTGGAAACCTCGATCTTCAGGGCCTGGAGATTGTCACTTATGTCAATACGGATCGTTATTGCGCGAAGGAGTTGGCGCTTTTTCCAAAACAGACATGTCCTGAGCATCTTCACCCCCCGGTGAACGGGGAACCGGGCAAAATGGAGACGTTCCGATGCAGATGGGGAACTGTTTATTTGTACGTGGAGGGAACATCGACGAGAAGTATTCATGCGGTCGTTCCTCAAGGAAGCGAACCTGCCTATACGGTTTTTCACGAGATTGTTCTCCGTCCTGGTGAGCAATTCACGATTCCGTCGGGAATGAAGCATTGGTTTCAGGGAGGACCAGAAGGAGCGGTAGTGTCGGAGTTTTCTAGCACGAGCCGAGACGAGTTTGACGTTTTTACTGATCCATCGATCATTAGAATACCTGTCATCGAAGAGGATGAAATGGAACTTCCTTCCGCAGATTACGAAGCGCGCATAAGATAATGACGCTCCGCGCAAAAGCATAAGCAGCCCCACCCCGCAGTGACTTAGAGAAGTTAGAGGAATCCAGAAGCGTTAGAAGGACGTATGGCGGGGCGATCTTTGTGGGAAAGGGCATCAACCCTACAGGAACGCTCAGGTATATTAACGGTAAAGAAAATGCGAATAGGAAGTAAGACAGCAGCACTAATTCAACCTGGAGAATCCATCTTCATCGATGGGGGTACAACGACTCTGCAGGTAGCGCGCCACATTCCGCCGGGGGTGAGTCGCCTGATCCTTAATGGATCAGGCTTTTTTGTTTAAGCTGGGTTACCGGGTAGAAGTCCCAATTTATCACGAATCGCGTTGAACCGTAGATAACGAAACGAGGACCGGGCCGGCAAAATCCGAAGCCTCCTCGCCCTTGGGATTGCGAAGACGAAACAGGAAAGCGTCACCCGTTTCGGACTCCCACACGATATAATCGTGAATCCCTTCACCGCTCGAGACTTGAAGATAGAGCTTCGCGGAACCCAGTGGATGCTCGACAAGCTCTCCGCTATAATCGGATACTTCGCCGAACTGGTCCAACTCCTTTTTACCTGCAGCTGCAAGTTGTGTTAGATCATAGTTGGCCGGCAGCATTTCGATATCGACATCGTACTCCGGATGACTGCTAAGAAACAGACGTCCTTTAGCTTCGTCGAAGGTAAACTTCTCGAATACGTATAAGGAGAAGCCCTCGCCTTGCTGCAAGGTGGCGGTGTATGACTGGTTCCCCTCACCCGTCATCAGATCAAAAATTTCGCTCGGAGGACGAGTCGATTCAGGATTTGGCTCGTTCTCGGTTTCAGGAGCCGATTCTGGGCTTGGCTCATTCCCAGCCTCTGGAGACGTGGCTTCCTCATTAACCGGTACTGATGTCTCAGGGGTGACGGAAGGTTCCGTGGAGCTTGAGCATGCGGTAAGCGTTAGAGCCATAACGAGAGTCGATATTTTCATGTAAACAGAAACTTTTGGATTCACGTTTGATCACGCCTTTCTGTCTTAAGTTCATTACAGGTTTCATGATATCTAAGTGGTTAGCCTCTTGAAATACTGACGTGGCAACATTATTTTTTGTTTCGTTAAAAGAATATGATGAATTATGAGGAATTACCCTTCTAAAGGATTGCGAAACAACGTACTCGCCAGCAATTCTTTTCAAGAATGGGGAGATTTTAAGTTCTTCCCGGTTTGCGTTATTGTTCTTTGCGGCACGCCGTATTCGCCTGCTGCCTAATAGATTTGTCAGACATGGAAACGGAGTGAAAGAAAGATCACCTTGCAGGTCCGTCCATTTGACGGGTTTAATCCAATGGATTAAATTAGGCTTAAACATAATGCAGGGAGAATGGGATTGTGAGAAAAGGAAACTTGGAGCTTTTAAAAAAAATTAATAGGGATCTCGTACTCGAAACGATACGCTCCCAGCAGCCCATTAGCCGCGCCAAAGTCGCACAGCGTCTCAATTTTAGCCGTTCGACGGTCTCGTCCATCGTTGACGAACTGATCGCAAAGAAGTTCGTCGTGGAAACCGGTCTCGGGTCTTCGACCAAGGAAGGCGGGAGAAGGGCGATCGAGCTTGAGTTTAATCCGAAGTCCGGTTTCGGGATTGGCGTCGAACTGATGGCGGACGGGCTGTTCATCTGCATCACAGATTTAGATGGGAACATGGTATGGAAAGATCGATCAGACTTAGGTAACGACTTTAAGACAATCTACGAGTGCATTCTTGCGAGCCTAGATAAAGCGTCAATATCGATGGATGACGTAATCGCCGTTGGATTCTGCATTCCCGGGCTGACCAACAGTAAAAAAGGAATCATTGTGGATGCGCCAGAGCTTGGCTGGAAGGATGTTGCTTTTGTCGACGAAATGAAAAAGTACCTGGCCAAGCCCATCTACGCAAACAACGACGTGAACTGCGCGGCCTTAGGAGAACGTTGGGTCGGCGGTGCCAAGGAAATGGAGGACTTCATCTACATTTATATCGGACAGGGCTCCGGGGCCGGAAGCGCGATCGTTGCAAACGGGAACTTAGTGCATGGCAAGGATTTCATGGCTGGAGAAATCGCCTATTTGATCCAGGAAGAAGACGTCATGCGGAATCAGGTGAACGTAGCGGGACAATTCGGCGTCTTTGAAAAAAAGATCTCGGGGAAGTCGCTCGCTGATGATGAGAGTTCGGTGCAGGCTCTTTTCCAAAACTATGCGCAAAATGAGCCCCGCTCTGTTCAAATGGTGAACCGTTTCATTACTCATCTGTCTATCGGAATCTCCAACATGGTCAGCCTGCTTAATCCTGAGAAAGTGATTCTTGGCGGCGAAGTGTCCGGATATCTGAATCCCGTATTAGACGAAATCCGTTCTGCGGTCGACCGGATGACCCCGATTCGAACGACGTTGGAGATATCGCATATGGGGGCGGAAGCTGGTGTGCTAGGGGTCATTGCATACGCCTTCGAACAGGAACAGAACGTTATTTAGAGGTTGCGGCTTATACATCCGCTTAATTCAGTGCACGGTTGGTTCGCGTATACGAACTAACCGTGCTTTTTTGTTTTTTTATTGACATCTCTTTGAAATCGGTTTATTATTCGTTTTAGTTAGTACGTACACAGAACAAACTAACTAAAAACAGCGGAAACTGGGGTGCCGACAGAGTGATTAAACAGTGAAAAGGAACAATGCACAGCTGTCTCAAGCTGAACAGTTATACGGTGTCGGAGTTGATATCGGCGGAACGAAGATCATGATTGTGATCGCCAATCAGACCGGCGATATCGTGTACAGGAAGAAAGTGAACACCAGCGGCGAATTTGACGTCATTTCCGAGCATATCACGGAAAGTCTGCGCGCCGCAGGCATCTCTCTGGATCAAGTGGTAGCCATGGGCTTCGGGGTTCCGGGCATTACCAATAGCGAGGAAGGAACCGTTATCGAAGCGCCCGCGCTTCAGTGGAATCACCTACCGTTCCGGGAATGTTTGCAGCGGTACTTCGACAAGCCGATTTTCGTTGACAACGATGTCAACTGTACGGCACTGGGTGAGAAGTGGCTTGGTTCAGCGAAGAACTCGGAAGACTTTGTGGTAGTGGCAATTGGAACGGGCGTTGGCAGTGCGATCATGGCAAACGGATCGCTGGTGAAGGGAAGCAGCCACATGGCCGGGGAAGTCGCATATTTGGTTGTCGAGCAAGATGTTCTCAGCGACAGTGTCAATGCTTTTGGCGATTTCGGACAATTTGAGAAGAAGATCTCAGGGGTTGCCTTATCGCAGTACGGTGCTTTGCCTCATGAATTATTCGAGCAATACACTCGCGGCGACGAGAAGTCGAAAGCGATCATCCAACAGTTCGTAACGGATTTGTCGATCGGCATTGCCAATATGGTGAGTCTGCTGAATCCCCAGAAGGTCATTCTCTGCGGTGGGGTCTCTCAATCGCTGGGGCCGGTGCTCGAACTTATTCGCTCGACGGTGTCGAGTTTGACACCGATTCCCACATCGATCGAATTGACATCCATCGGGGAGGAAGCGGGGGCCATCGGAGCGGTCGCGTTGGCGTTTGAGAAAGCAGGTATGGATTTAAACAGGGGGGATTGGCATGAAAACGCATATCGCACGCAATTATCATGAAATGTCGGTGCATGCCGCCGAATTGATTATTCATCAAATTAAGCAAAAACCTGACTCGCTGGTTTGCTTTGCTGCCGGCAATACACCGCTCGGCACGTTCTCCTGTTTGGTGGAAGCAGTTCACGGAGGAAGGATAAGCCTCGATCAGTGCCAATTCATCAGTCTCGACGAATGGGTTGGCCTCGGCGCTGCGGATGAAGGAAGTTGCCGAGAGACGATGGACCGCCATTTATTCGAACCGTGCAGAATCAAGGAGAAAAACATCCATTTCTTTAATGGAACGAGTGATGATTTGGACGCGGAATGCAAGGCAATGGACGACTTTATCGGGGCACGCGGGACAATCGATTTATTGCTGCTTGGTGTCGGAATGAACGGTCATTTGGGCTTTAACGAGCCCCATGCTGACTTTGAAGGGTATTCATATGTGACGGAGCTTGACTCCATTACGAAGCAGGTTTCCGCGAAGTACTTTCCGGATCAGAAGGACGTCCAAAAGGGAATTACACTTGGGATCAAGCATCTAATGCAGGCGGAAACGGTGATTCTAATCGCGGACGGGGACAAAAAAGCAGATATCATGAGAAAAGCTCTGAGGCACGAGGTTACAGACGAAATACCAGTCACAGTCCTGCAGCGCCATCCAAACGTCCACGTCTACATGGACGAAGCGGCGGCGGCGTTGGTTCGCTGAAGAGCGACCGCCGCGGTCAGGCATCAGCTAAATTCGAGATAATAGGGGGGCACTCCAATGTCCAAAACGAAAGCCGGTCTGCTGTTCGTCAGTTTGACCGTCATGATTGTCAGCCTTTTTGGTTGCGGTTCCAATTCCGGCGATTCGTCCGGATCTTCTTCCGGCGGCTCGTCCGGCTCCGGCAAAATTACGTTGAACGTCACCTCATCCATGACCGACGAAGCCCGCGTCAACATTATGAATGAAACCATCAAGATCTTCAACAAGACACATCCCGACGTCACCATTCAGTACAGCCCTAGCCCGTGGTCCGAATATGCGCAAAACCTGAAGCTGGCATTCAATTCCGGCGCGGGTCAGGATATTGTCTATGTCGACGATACGATGCAGCAGATGCTGCAGAAGAACAACTATCTGATGGACATAACCGACGATGTTAAGAGCCGCGGCTGGATCGACAAGGAAGTAGACGGAGCGATTGATTTTCAAAACGCCAGAACGCCTGGCAAATATTACAGCGTTCCGTTTATGACAGCTCCCGTCGTCGTTTACTACAACAAAGATATTTTCTCGAAGCTGAATTTGACCCCACCGAAGACGATGGACGATTTTAACGCGATTTTGGCCAAGGTAAAAGAAGCCGGCTACGTTCCGATGGAGAATGGAGGCATGTCCAACTTGCCGAAGATGTGGTCGGTATTCCATCTACTCTATAACCAAGTGCCGATGGACGACGTCAAGAAGTTCTACTTCCAGCAAGGAATTACGCCTAATTTTGAAAAGGCATTCTTGGCGGCTTTGAACCAGGTCAACGATTGGGAGAAGAGCGGGTACTACCGGAAGGAAGACGCTTCGATCGACGGCAGCGCAGTGCCGACGTATTATGCAAAGGGCCAGTCCGCGATGGTACTCGGAGGCAACTGGGACATTCCCGTTTACGAAGGTTTAAACGTGCCAACCGGCGCTTTCTCCTTCCCGCAGCAAGATGTGAACAGTAAGGAACACCGGATCGTCAACGCGACAGATGGCGGCTGGGCGCTGAACGCCAAGCTGAGCGGAGAGAAGAAGCAGGCGGCGCTCGATTTCATTGACACGTTCATGAATCCGGATGTCGTCAAACTTTGGTATCAAGACGGTTCCACGCCAACGATTAAAGCTGATTTGTTGGGGGCACAAGCTTCAGACTTGAAAAAACAAGTCGACCAAGCGATTCTAGGCGCGCAAATGGGCTTCTTCCTTGATAATGCCGTTCCCGGACTGGGGGATATTCTGAATAAGCAGCTGCAGTTGATGTCCTTCGAGAAGAACACGCCAGAGCAGGCATGGGAAGAGATCAAGCAGGAGTACAACAAGCTGTCCGAGGCAGCTCAGGGACAGTAGGCATCAAAGGTAAATATGACAAGATGTCCTTTAACCCTTCCGGGTTAAAGGGCATCCATCCTGCAAGATTGAGGTGATCTTTGTGAGACAAGAAGCCGTGCCCCGGCAGCGGCGTACGTTCAGACGGAGAGGAGCAGAGAAGACCAATCCGCTTGCGTATTTGTTCCTTCTGCCGGCATTTGCGATGGTGGCTATCTTCATGATTTGGCCGGCGCTGCAGACGTTTTATATCAGCATGACCAATTGGGATGGAATCAGTCCTAAGAAGTTTGTCGGCTTGCAAAATTATATCCATCTGTTTACCGAAGAACCGATGTTCTTGCAGGCGATCAAGAACACGCTGCTATGGGTCGTCGGCGGCGCGACGATTCCCGTAGGGTTGGGCCTTATTTTTGCTAATTTGCTTGTTCGCGGCAAGATTCGATTCGCCAAGTGGTTCCAAATGGGCTTTTTCTTCCCGCAGATCATCTCTTCCGTTATTGCTGCGGTGATTTGGAAGTGGATTTATGACCCAAGCTTTGGTCCGCTGTCCGCGATTTTGGATCATCTCGGTATCGGACGGCCGATTACCGGATGGCTCGGCAACCCCGATCTCGTCATGTACGCTCTGTTCGTCATTTTTGTATGGGGCAGCTTTGGCTATACCACGATGCTCTTCACTGCGGCGCTGCAGAGCGTGGATTCGCAGCTGTACGACGCCGCCAATATCGACGGCTGCAGCTCGTGGGGCCAGTTCTGGCACGTCACGATTCCCGGTCTGCGGCAAACGATGACGACGGTCATCATCCTGATGACGATCAGTTCCTTCAGCGTGTTTGACATCGTTATGGCCACCACCAAGGGCGGTCCGGGATACAGCTCGTACGTCATTTCATATTACGTCTACACACAAGGCTTTATCGTCAACCGGCTAGGCTTTGCAGCGGCCGCTTCCATCATTCTAACGTTATTTATTCTCATCGTTTCAAGAACCATCATTTGGATGAGGGAAAGGGACCAAAGCTGATGAATATGAACCGATCATTGCTTATCCGACGTACGCTCGTTTATGCTTTCATGATCTGCACGGCGGTGCTGACGGTCGCTCCGTTTCTGCTCGTCATCAGCACGTCCCTCAAAACGATGAACGAAATCAACATGGACGGCCCGCTGGCGCTGCCGCAAGTTTTCCATTGGGACAATTATTCCCGCATCTGGGATGTAGGTAATTTTATTACCTATTATAAGAATAGCGTAATCGTTACCGCTGTAGTCGTTGTGCTGGTCGTCTTGTTATCCCTGCTGGCCGCTTATCCATTTGCGTATATGAAATTCAAGGGTAAGGGCGTTTTTTTCCTGATCGTCCTCTGGGGACTGACGGTCCCTTTGGATTTGATCATCATTCCGTTGTTCAACAATTTGAAGTCGATGGGCTTGCTGAATACGATTTGGGCACTCATCCTGCCGCAAATCGCGATGAACATTCCGTTCTCGATTTTTCTGCTGAGAGGGTTTATGAAAGACATCCCTTACGCCCTGCTGGAATCGGCCCGGATCGACGGCTCGACCGAAGTGAAAAATTTGTATTATATTATCATGCCGATGTTGTATCCACCTATGGTGTCCCTTATCGTGTTTACGGCCATCGGCACTTGGAACAACTTTATGCTTCCGACCATCTTGATTCAGAACGACGAATTAAGAACGCTGCCGGTTGGCCTTAATTATTTTCAAACCAAGTTTACGATGGATTTTCCCATGATTGCCACGGCAGCCGTCGTCTCGGCTCTTCCAGCGGCGCTGGCTTACATCATCTTCCAACGGAAGATTATTTCGGGCGTCATGATGGGTGCCTTGAAAGAATAAATCACAAAGGAGTTCTGTAACCATGAAAAAGATGAAAATTGCATTAATCGGAGCAGGAAGCGTCTCGTTCGCTCTGGGAGCGTTGCAGGATATCGTGCTGTCTCCGCGGCTCAAACATGAAGTAGAGCTCGAAATCGCACTCATGGATATTAACGAGGACAACGTCAGCCGGACTTATCGATATGCGAAGGAAATGTTTGATTCATTTTCCCATCCGGCTTCGATCTGGCAGACGACGAATCTGGAGCAAGCGCTGCAGGACGCCGACTTCGCCATTGTTGCGATCGAGGTTGATCGTTACTTCTACTGGTCCCAGGATTTCCACATTCCACGCCGCTACGGCAGCAAGCAAATCTATGGGGAGAACGGCGGGCCTGGATCGATGTTCCATACGCTCCGCAATCTTGGGCCAATGCTCGAAATTGCCCGGACGATGGAAAAAGTATGCCCGGACGCCTGGTTCATTAACTACACGAATCCGGAAGCAAAATTGGTGGAGGCCATTTCCAAGTTGACTTCCATTAAGATTGTGGGCCTCTGTCACGGTTTGGACATGGGCATTCATCAATTAGGCGAGTTTCTGGAGCGAAAAACGGAAGAAATCGGCATCGAAGGCGGCGGCTTAAACCACTTCGGCTTCTTCACGAAAATTTGGGACATGAAGACAGGCGAGGACCTGTATCCACTGTTCCGCGAAAAAGAGAGCAAGGCTAACCGCCTGGCACAGTTCGATCATATTGGACTGTCGAGAGCGATGTATCATATTTACGGCTATTATCCATACCCGGGGACGAACCATTGCGGCGAGTACATCTCGTATGCAGACGATTTTTATGCAGGGCTGTCGCTGCAGTACCGCTATAATCCGATTCGGGAGCAGCTGTGGAAGGAAGGTTCAAGAACGCCGGAATTCGTCTATGCTGCGAGCGGCAACAGCCTGGACAAAGGACTGTTCGACAGTGTGCAGTCGCAGGAAAGCTGGGCTGAACAGGCCTACACGTTCGATAAAGAGAAAGTTAGCACGAGCAACGAATACGCCATTCCGATTATTGAGGCGATCTTCTTCGATGACGAAGTGCAGATCAACTCCGTAAACTTGCCGAACAACGGAGCCATCCGCGGCCTTCCTGACGATATGGTGGTTGAAACTCAGGCGATTGTAAACGGGCAGGGTATCGAACTGAAGCCGATGACCGTCGACCTGCCGACGGCGGTGATTGGAACGATCCACATTCAAGGCACAATCCACAAGCTGCTCCTCGAAGCATTCGTTGAGAAGTCGAAGACGAAGCTGCTGCAAGCGATTCTGCTCGATCCAAGCGCGCCAACTTATTATCAGGCCTGCGCCATGATCGATGAAATGTGCGAGCTTCAAAAGGAAATTTTACCTGCCCTGGAATGGGTGTAATCCGGAAGAGAGGCCTTACGATGGATAACGATCGATTACAAAAGTTGTTGGCGTCCATGACACTAAAAGAAAAGTTCGGTCAGTTGTCGCAAATTACGGGCGAGCTCTACGTTGGCCAAATCGACGAGGAGATGTTGGAGACCGGGCCCGCCTACCCGCGGCATATCCTGGACGAGGAGACGATCTACACGATCGGCAGCGTCATCGGCGCCTCCGGTGCCGAAACGACCAATCGGATTCAGGCTGAGTATTTACAGCGCTCCAGGTTGAAGATTCCCTTGCTTTTCATGCATGACGCGATTCACGGCTACCGGACGATTTTCCCGATCCCTCTCGGCCTGTCCTGCAGTTGGGACGAACAGCTCGTGCAACGGGTTGCGGAAGAGACGGCTTCCGAGCTGCGGGCGGCTGGCATCCATGTCAATTTCTCGCCGATGACGGATCTAGTCAGGGACGCCCGTTGGGGCCGGGTCATGGAATCATTCGGCGAGGATCATTTGCTATCGGGCAACCTGGGCAGAGCCATGATCCGAGGGTATCAGAAAATTCTCCGCGATGGGCGAATTGCACCGGATGGCGTTGCTGCCTGTCTGAAGCATTTTGCGGCTTATGGAGCGGGGATTGCGGGGAAAGATTACAATGCCGTCGATATGTCCATGCGGGAATTTTTCGAGTTCTACGGCAAGCCTTATGAGATCGCGCTGCAGGAGCGGCCGAAATTCGTCATGAGTTCATTTAACACTTTTAATGGGGTCCCGGTAACGGCAAGCTCCGAAATACTCAAGGAGATTCTGAGAGGACAGTACGGATTCGAGGATCTGGTCATCTCCGATTGGGGCGCGGTGACCGAGCTTCAGAGGCACCGCGTGGCCCGAGACGGTAAGGAAGCGGCTGAATTGGCACTGGGGGCGGGCGTCGACATCGAGATGGTTTCGACGCATTACCTGGAGCATTTTGAGGCTATCGTTAAAGAGCGGCCGGAACTGCTGGAGGACGTGGACACGGCCGTGATGAAGGTACTACGACTCAAAAACGAACTGGGCCTGTTTGAAAATCCGTACGCGGACGAAGCCAATGAAGACGAAGTCATTCTGAATCCAATTTCCCTTGATCTCGCCGAAGAAGCGGGCATGCGAAGCTGTGTCTTGCTGAAGAACGAGAATGAGATGCTGCCGCTGCGTCCGGAGCATCGAAACATCGTTCTCGTTGGCCCATTCGCCCGTACGCGAGAGCTGCTCGGGAATTGGGCATGCAAAGGACGCTTCCGAGATGCCGTATCGCTGGAAGACGGCATAAAACAGGCCGACGGCTCACTGTCGGTCGATGCTTTTGGTACGCTGGAGGCTTGCCCTAAAGATGTTCTGGACCGGTGTGATTACATCGTCGTGGCGATCGGCGAGTATTGGGAGCAAAGCGGAGAGGGGCACAGCAGCGTTAAGCTCGAACTGGAAGAAGAGCAAAAGCAGCTGGTTCGGGCTGTGAAGGAAACCGGCCGGCCTTATGCATGCGTTTGCTTCTCCGGCCGGCCGTTAGCGCTGCAGGATATTGTAGACGACATGCCGGCGTTGCTGTGGTGCTGGTACCCGGGGACAAGGGCAGGATCGGCCGTCGCGAAGCTTCTAACCGGTCAGTCGACTCCGGCCGGAAAGCTGACGATGTCATTCCCACGCGTTTCGGCACAGACGCCGATTTATTACAACGAGTACAGTACGGGCCGGCCGGCCAATGCTTCCAGCTACAGCAGCCGGTATCAGGATTGCGACATCGGCCCGCTGTTCGCGTTCGGCCATGGCTTATCCTACGCGCAAGCGACCTATTCGGACTTCGCTATATCAAGCAGCCGAATTACGGAAACCGAAGATTTGAAGGTGACCTTTCAAATTAATAACCCGAGCCATTACGAATACCGGGAGATCGTCATTCTGTATATCGAAGATGTGGTATCCAGGACGGTTCGCCCGGTTCGGGAGATGAAAGCGTACCGGGTCGTTCCGGTTCCCGCTTATGGTTCCGCGAGTGTGGAGATGTCTATCTCCTTGGAAGATCTGACATATTTAGATGCCGATTTGAGGAAGACGGTCGAACCGGGAGAATTTCGTGTCTACGTGAACGATCTTGAACATCCGATATTTACGTTCGAATATTGAGCCATACGGCCAATTAAAAGCAGTTAAAACTATTTTAATGTAAACAAGCAAAGGACTATCCGATGACGGATAGTCTTTTGCACACTTCATTGGTCACTTTATATTTTGTTAGAGACTCAAGAATACAAAACGGTTTTGGAAATACTTAATATCTCCCGGTGGAGGTCTTTTCCTGCAGCAAGAATGCTGCTGCCTGAAAGATATATATTAACCGGTTCACCGTTTAAACAAGTCACTGCACCGCCTGATTCTTCGATTAGCAATTTACCGGCAGCAAAATCCCACGGTTTTTGATAGGAACTAAAATACGCATTGAATCGCCCACAAGCGACGTAGGCCAGTTCCAGAGAGCCGCATCCAATCATGCGGATCCCTCTGGAGTCATTGGCTATCTGATGTACAAACCGATCAAATCCAAGTCTTTTTTCTTCCTGATCATACCGAATGTAAGTTGCAATTAATGCTTGGGTTAGTTCCGTTGATTCAGAAGGAATCCATAGTCGTTGGTTGTTCAGATAAGCACCGGAGCCTTTTTCCGCCCAGAAAAGCTCTTCCTTAGTCGGATCATAAACAGCCCCGCATAACCCTTGTCCATTCCGGTATAAAGCGATGGAGATCGCAAAGCACTGTTTTTGATGCACATAGTTCGTTGTCCCGTCGATGGGATCAATAACCCAAACGAAATCGTCCTGTTCAAAAGCATCCCCGGTGTAACTTTCTTCTCCCAAGATTTTGTGATCCGGGTAACTTTCATGAATTCGTTGTGCTGCTGTATGTTCATTTTGACGGTCTACGAATGTGACTAGTTCTTTATGCGATCCTTTCAAACCTGCATTCAAGTGACCTTCTAAGTGAAGCAAGCTATTTTTTCCTAATTCGATTACGATTTCTTTAAGTAATTGGAGATACGGTTTGGACATTTGAAAAACCTCCGGGCAAGTTTTTGAAATGCTTTGTGATGACGGATGAGTGTGTACATTTAGACCAGCTACCATTTTTTACTATCATTATATATTAAAAGTAAGGCCACAAGGATTTATATGCTAGAGTGAAAAATTTGGTCAAATCTTATGGTCAAGAAACAGTTTTAAATAATATGAATTGCTCCTTTGGAAGCAAGGATGCGGTTGTTTTGCTCGGCGGATTATCGTTCCGATCAGGTCAATGCTTCTGATTTGTAGCAACTTAGAAAGGCCAACTCATTTTGGAATATAATGAACCTATGAATAAGGAGGGGGTTAATATGGGTTACTCTAAAAAAATGGGTCGTAAAGTTTCAATAATAAGGGAAGGATCATCTATTGACCCGAAAACGATGAAATCTTCTCAAAAATAACAAAGAGGAGTTTTACATTGAGGGATTCAAGTATTATGTTGTCTGATTTAGAATTGATGGAATATCATGTGAAAGTGTTGTTTAAACACGATAATGAAAATCGAATGACAGTCGTGAATGAACCCCCATACGATCTTGCTCCAAGGATTTTCATCGGTGGCACCAAACAAGGGTATGTAGTAAGGTATTCAAATACGCTGAAGGCAAGTGTCGTAGAAAAGCTAGAAAAATTCAAAGGGACAAATCCTGGTGATCATTTGGTAGATGTAATGAAAGATTTGGGTATAGATTTACCAATAAATAATCTATCGATTGGACCAGCATACGTATTCCCAGATGTCATAAGTAGGTCATGTCCAAATGCAATACAAGTGACTCATGAAAACAAAGATCTTCTAAAAGATCATTTTCGATTTACGTTTGAAGATTTCGAGTATAAGCAACCTTGCTTTGTAATAATTGAGGAAGGTATCCCTGTTTCAATTTGTTGCAGTGCAAGACAGACATCAATTGCTGATGAAGCAAGTATCTTTACACATGAAAATTACCGTGGAAGAGGATACAGCGTAGAAGTTTCGAATGCTTGGGCTGCAGAGGTGCAAAAGCGAGGACGAATTGCATTATATAGTACTTCATGGAACAATTTTGCATCCCAAAGCGTGGCAAAGAAACTAAAGTTAATTCAGTATGGGACAGACATTCATATGAGTTAAAATTCAGTAACACGCAAGACTTCTTCTTCATTTAACGAGGGGCTCTGTGTTTCATAAAAAACGACAAGTCGTATTCTCTTGTTATTACACAAGGGAAGTCGAAATGTCGTCTTTTTTTTTCTATTTTAATGACATTGGAAGTTCAGACCCATGTGCCGAATGAGCATGATCATATCCAGGATGTGAAAGTGGTGACATCAATCCTGGACAACCAAGGCAGACTCGTTGGGTCGTCAGAAAGCATGATCGAAATTGTTACGGCTGAAGGGGAGCATCTAATATTTTGCAATTACAATCAAACCGTTTACAGCCTCCCTTCGTTTCCTTTAACAGTACCGGAAAAATCATGTATGAAATGGAGGAAGAATCATGATGAAAACCGTGTTCCTGTCAGTTCTACTGCTCTTTGTCTTTACGGCTGCCGGATTGTCAGCCTATGCAAAAATGGACAATAAGCCGGCGTCCCAGGCGACACCAAATTCCAGCCAAAGTGATCATGTCATCCGGGTGTACGGGCCGGGCGGACCACTTGGACCGATCAAGGAAACTGCTGAACATTTTTCAGTTGAAACGGGAATCAGAGTGGAAGTAACAGCAGGACCAGAGGGAAATTGGATCGGCAAGGCAAAGCAAGATGCAGATATTATCTTTGGTGGTTCCGAGTATATGCTGCAGGACTTCATCTTTAACCACTCCGATATGATCGACACTAAATCACGAATGGAGCTTTACCCGCGTGCAGCGGGAATATTGGTGAGGAAAGGAAACCCTAAGAAGATTGAAAGCCTGGAGGATTTAACAAAAAAGGGAGTAAAAATAATCGATGTGAATGGGGCTGGACAGCTTGGCCTGTGGGAAGACTTGGCAGGCAGAAAAGGGCTGATCGAAGGCATCTCCCAAAATATTAACCTTTCAGTAAAGTCGAGTGCCGAAGCCATTGAAAGATGGAAATCGAATTCCAGCCTGGACGCCTGGATTACCTATGAATCGTGGCATTACCGGCTCCAGGATGTGACTGACCTGGTCGAACTGGCTGAAGAAGAAAAACTCTATCGTGGAACGCCGATCGCCCTGACGAATATCACCGATCAGAAAAAAGAGGCCATGCAATTTATTGATTATTTAAGAACGGAAGAATCTCACCAAATCTTTCAAAAATGGGGCTGGAAGTAAGGATAAGCCTTGAATCTAAAAAACGGGGAGGAACATACATGAAAAAAGGAATTTTTACCCTTGTGATCCTATCGATTATTTTTGTTTTGGCTGCCTGCGGAAAAAGCACTGAGGAAAAAACAGAGGCGGATCAACCCAATCAAGCCCAAACGGATCAAACTAAATCGGAAAAAGCCCCGGCTGACAGCCTCCGGCTATTGGAGAATGAGAAAGCTGGAAAGTACCTGGCGGATCCACAGGGAAGGGCCCTGTATTACTTCAAAAAGGACGAAGCAGGAAAAAGCAATTGCAGCGGAGAATGCCTGGCAAACTGGCCGGCATTTACCCAGGAGGATTTCACCGTCCCGGAAGGTTTTGACAAAAAGGATTTTGATACGATCACAAGAGAAGACAACGGGGAGAAGCAGGTCACGTATAAAGGCTTTCCTCTCTATTATTTTGCAAATGACAAGCAAGAAGGGGATGTAAACGGACAAGGAGTAAAAGATATATGGTTTGTCGTAAACAGCGAAACAAAATTTGAATAAACCTGCCCAGGGAACGATCCGTCGCGGTCGTTCCTATCTTTTCTTTTAGAATAAAAAAATTGCAATGAATTTTTATCCAATAGCAGGGAGTGCCATATGAAAGAAAAACACGATGCGGAATTAATGAGATTGGTAAACGAAAACCACCATCACGCATTAGAGGAGCTTTATGATCGATATATAAAGCTTGTCTACAGCTTTGTTATGAAGTTTTGCAATGGGAATGAGGATAAGACGAAAGAGATTATTCAGTTGGTCTTTTTGAGGCTATGGACAACAAACAGCCAATACGACCCCGCTCAAGGGAGCTTTGTTAATTGGCTCCTCACGATTACCCGCAATATTTGCATTGACTACCTTCGCAAAGAGAAGAGGCATACTGAGCACCATCAAGAGGAACATGAAGAGATCGCCGACCCTGCCAATGAAATCGAGCAACGAGTAAATAGTAATAATATTGCGATGGCGAAAAACAAATTGCCGACGGCGCAAAGAAAATTAATCGATTTGCTTTATTGGAAAGGGTATTCTCTTTCAGAGATCGCCAAGCTGGAACAAGAGCCGCTCGGTACGATTAAAAGCAGGCTTCACCAGGCTCTTAAAGGATTGAGAAAGCATCTGGAACTGGAGGATATAAAATAAAATGAAAAGAGAGTGCGACCATTTAATTCCATATATAGCGAATGAGCTCAAGGAGAGCGAACACATGGCCTTTGTCGAACATTTAAAGAATTGTACGGATTGCAAGAAAGAATATCAGGAATTGTCCCAGGCATGGCATGCTTTGCCGTTTGATTATACCGAAATCGAGGTGCCTGAATCGCTAAAAGATGAGGTGCTGGGGTTTGTTTTTGATCGCAAAAGGAGAAGCGTTACGGAAACATTCATGACTAAGATGAGCAAGCTTGCCATGATGCTCAAAAGCCAGTTCACTCCAGTTTCAGCCAGTATCGTGGCCGTCTTGTTGCTCGTGACTATTGGCTTTGGAATAGCGAATGTACAGGACAAAAATCGCCATGCCGAAAATATCCCTATTGAAATTTTAGCGGCCATTCCCTTAAAAGCAGCCAATCACAGCCACCCGGGAACAAACGGCATCGCCTATATTGTCCAGCAGGGATCAGCGAAAAATTTGGTGGTGCAGGTACACGAATTGCCCAGCGTCGAAGCTTCACAGGTTTACCAGGTTTGGCTGCTGAAAAACGGCACGAGGGAAAATGGCGGCATATTCAAGCCGGACGAACACGGATCCGGAATACTGACCTACCAGCTCGCCGCAGGGCAGACTTTTGATCAAATCGGTATCACCGTTGAACCGGACACCAACAGCAGCCAGCCAAGGGGAGAAAAAATAGCCGGGTCATAGATGGTAACAGAAAAGGACAGATATATTTTGTGGCATAGCCCCGTCAAGTTCTATCGATGTCCTTTTTCGTTTGTCTACCTGAAGGGGATAATATCAGATCCGGAAGTCCTTTTTCTTTTTGGCTCAGGAACATAGGACAGGTCAATGTAATATTGTTACATTAGACCATTTAATAAGGGGAGTTTTGATGAGCCAGAAATTAACCTTTGATTATATCATCGTAGGAACAGGTCCTGCTGGCGCAGTCATCGCCAAAACATTAAGTGATAATAAAGAAGTATCGGTTCTTGTCTTGGAGGCCGGTGAAAACAACGATAAGGATACACCCATTAGGGATTCTACATTCGCTCCTGAACTGGAAGAACTATTCTCCCCCCAATACTTCTGGCAAGCGGAAGGAGTTCCGCAAGAGGGGCTGGATGAACGCTCGTTTGAATGGACTACGGGGCGCCTCTTGGGCGGGGGATCCTCGATTAACGGGGAGCAGTATGTGCGGCCTACATCAGCCGTTTTTAGGGAATGGGAAAAGCTCTTAGGTCCGCTTTGGTCACCTAGGCGGGCCATTCGTCGGTTCAAGAAGTTAGAAAAGTATAACGGAGAAACCGATAATTCAAAAGCACGGGGATACAGTGGTCGGATCGATATAAGGCAGGCCCCGGTACAGCCTACATCTATGGCGGAAAAGCTCACTTCAGCCATTGAGAAGGCTACAGGTTTTCCGGAGATCCTTGACTATAACGATCCTAAAACACCCCTGGGTCCATTTACCCGTTGGCAGTTGTATCAAAATCCAAATGGTCGAAGGGAAAATTCCTCCACAGCCTTTCTCTCTTCGGATATCATGACGCCTTCCGGCCGCGGTGTAAACGGCAGAAAACTAAAAGTTTTCTTTAAATCAACGGCTCTACGCGTGCTTTTTGACAAGAAACGCGCCACGGGCGTGGAATTCCTAAAAGAAGGAAAACGCATTCGAGCTTACGCACAAAAAAAGGTGATCATATCTGCGGGCATCAATAGCGCTCAACTATTAATGCTATCCGGAATTGGGCCGGCTGCATTACTTAAAGAAGCAGGTATCCCTGTGGTTTTTAATAACCCGAACGTAGGCAAGAGGTTGAGAAATCACACACTTAACTTTGCCGCATTCACCACCAATCCGAACGATAATGCCCTGCCTGCGAATGATCTGAATGCCCTTTATACAGGGGGAGCCTTTTTGCCCGATCCGACGGGTGTAAACAGCAATCGCCGGGCGGTTCAGCTTATTGGCATTGGTTCCGACAGCATGTTAACCTTAGCGGTACTTTACTTGCGCCCCAAGAGCCGAGGCTCGATTAAGATCCAGAACAAGGATCCGCTTAAAATCGTGCTTGCGGATGAAGGATTTCTCGCCAATCCGGCTGACATGGAAGCCGTTAAACATATTTTTAAAACCTATGTTAAAAATATAGCGGCAGAACTCGCATCCATCGATCCGTCATACCAGCTTGTTTCACCCACACTGGATATGATTGAGGACGACTCGCAATTGGAGGAGTTTATTAAACAGAATTTCGACCATAATCATCACCAGCAAGGCTCCCTTCGCATGGCTCCGTTAAAAAAGGGTGGGGTTGTCGATTCAAGGGGAAACGTGCACGGGGTAGAAGATTTAATCGTTGCAGACGCTTCTATCATTCCATTTACGGTGGATGGTAATACTTCAGCCGCTACTTTCCTTATTGGTTATACGATTGCAAGGCAATTGATATTACCGGATAAAAAAGGCAGAAGACAGCCAGACGAGAGCGACGAAGAGTAATTGACCCATCTTATTCATAAAGAATTCAAAAGTCCCCGGGTTCGAAAACCCGGGGACTTGAGAGCTTTGCTCCTTGTTGATATTAACCCAAGAATTTAATGGATTGTTTCGTTTTTCTTGCAAATGCAATGGGATCATCGACCGACTCCCAGTGAACATACATGAGGCGCGGATTCTCGAATAACCAGTGATTGTGGACTGCCGTTACTGTAATCCCGTTTTTGCGGAGATTTGTCAGCAATCGGTTGACTTGATTTTGGAAGAGAGCCGTTTCCCCTAAACAGAGGGCACGACCCGAACTATTCAGGGATTCGAATGAGAACAGTTGATACCGGACCAAAGGAGAAGTGGTACGTCTTCCTAATATAGAGGCTCTAATGACTCTGTTTCTGGAGACAAAACAAACCGGACCTTTTGTAATTTCATGCTCCGTTCCACCTAAAATCGTTGAGAATTCGTCACATAGTTTTTTAAAGCGAGGACTTACTTTAACTT
The DNA here is from genome assembly GCF_002257645.1 of Paenibacillus sp. XY044. Taxonomy (GTDB): domain Bacteria; phylum Bacillota; class Bacilli; order Paenibacillales; family Paenibacillaceae; genus Paenibacillus_AQ. Next base: position 1,066,326 of record NZ_NQMO01000002.1, read on the forward strand.
GCGCCATCCGAAATCATCCTCCCACGAAATGATATACTTACAAACGGATCGTTCAACGGCATTAACCCAAAAATTTAATGGATTCTTTTGTTTTTCTAGCAAATGCAACAGGATTATCAATGGATTCCCAGTGCATATACATTAAGCGAGGTTGTTCTTTCAGCCAGTGATTATGGACCGCTGTGACTTTTATCCCGCGTTTACGGAGATTCGACATCAATTGATTCACCTGATTTTGATGAACGGCAGTTTCACCCAGACAAAGTGCGCGGCCCGACTTATCAAGAGATTCGAAGGAAAACATTTGCATTTGAACCAAAGGGGAACGCGTTCTTTTTCTCAGAATGGTCGCTCTTAAATTCGTCATCCGCGTGACAAAGCAAACCGGACCTGCGTCAACTTCCGATTCACCCCCCAATATTTTCCCGAATTGGGTACAAAGCTTTTTGAACTGCGGACTAACCTTTACTTGTTCTGCCATCATAAGTCCTCCTTTTATCAAGTTCTATGTATTCTATGATCAAAAAAGAAAGTTGCGTGGACCGATAACATAGGGTACTTCGCATAAGAAAACGAACATTCGATATTACGCATGACAAACGCTTGACGGACAGAAGCATCTTGTGATAGTTTCTTCAGTATAAAAATGAAAAGGGAGGGATAAAGCGATGACGATTTCTGAGATTGTAGATGATCAGGTGAACCTGTCTTTAAGAGCGATGTTTGACAAGGTTCACCAAATCACATACACAATTCAGATACCGGAACTTTATCCTTCTATGCATAGATATGGTGAGTGACTTATTTTTTAGATAGTCGCTTGTTTTTGTATAGCTAGGTTAATGTAACGCAAAAAGCACCGGTAAGCTGGTGCTTTTTTGCGTTTTCTCCGTTTAAGAGGAGATCGTTAACGATGAAGCATAGTTCTAAATACGAGAAAATCCGTCAGATCCTATCGGCGCTTAAACAACCTGATTATAGATACAGGCAAATTACGGAAGCCATTTTCAAGCAGAAAATCGGACATTTTGAAGAAATGACCAACTTGCCTAAAGTCGTAAGAAACGAATTCATCAAGGAGATCGGTGACAATGTAATGAGCATTACGCCCAAAATCGTGCAGCAGTCCAAACAAGTAAGCAAAATCCTTTTTACTATCCCCGGTGACGAACATATTGAGTCCGTGAAGTTAAGTTATAAAGACGGCTGGGAATCCTATTGTATCTCATCCCAGTGCGGCTGCGGTTTTGGTTGTACGTTTTGTGCTACGGGAACGCTTGGTTTGAAGAGAAATCTCACAACGGATGAAATCACAGACCAGCTTCTTTATTTCACCTTGCATAATCACCCGTTGGATAGTGTGTCCTTTATGGGGATGGGCGAGGCACTCGCAAATCCATATGTATATGATGCTTTACAGGTGCTGACGGATCCTCAGCTTTTTGGATTGGGGCATCGGAGAATTACCGTGTCTACCATAGGTATACTGCCTGGAGTAAAGAGGTTAACGAGGGATTTCCCGCAGATCAATTTAACTTTTTCTCTTCACTCCCCGTTTCAGGATCAGAGGAGCGAGTTAATGCCTATCAATCATCATTTTCCGTTGGGAGAAGTTTTGGCGGTGTTGGATGAGCATATCCAGAATACGAAGCGAAAAGTCTACATTGCTTATATCCTTCTAAGGGGAATCAATGATTCGACCAAACATGCTGAAGCCGTTGCTGATTTATTGCGTGGAAGGGGCTCATGGGAACATTTATATCATGTCAACCTCATCCCTTATAATTCTACCGATGCCACCCCACAAAGTTATAAAGAATCGGATCAAAACAGTATAAATATGTTTCTTAAAGTCTTAAAGTCCAAAGGAGTCAACGTCACCGTCAGAACCCAGTTTGGTTCTGATATCAACGCAGCTTGCGGGCAGCTGTACGGATCAAATCAAGCCAAATGATTTTGCTGCTTGAACCATCATTTCAAGGAGTGAGTCTCAGTGAGATATATTAACGCCTCTGCCGTCTTGCCGGAAGAGTTAGTCGAAAAATTACAAGAATTTGTTCAGGGGGAGTACCTCTATATTCCCGCTATAAAAAATCAACATCGAAGCTGGGGAGAGTTATCAGGCGCCCGAAAAGAGATCAACCAAAGAAACCGTGAAATATTAAAAGCATATTTATTAGGAGCATCCGTCGAGGAACTCTCGGAATCGTTCTATTTGTCAATCTATGCGATCAGAAAAATAATTCATCAGAAGTAGAAATGGATTTCCCCCCTCAAGCAAACCGTGCTAAAGGAAGCATGATGTGACTTGTAGGGGGTTTTTTATACTAAATACTACAGTACCATTCCGTATATAGATCAAGAAATTTCAATCTGTTAACGTATAGATGTGGGCAAATGATTAAATTTATTATTCTTTGAATGGTATCAAGAGGAGGTCGAAGTAATGGATGCTATCGTAAATACTTCGGTTGTCATGTAAGTAAACATAAAGGAATGATGATTTAAAATACAAGTAACAGCTGAATATCATTATTTATGCTTACTTAAGGCTAATCGTTCCTGCGTATATTCATGCACAATATGTCTAGAGGATCATCAGGAGGTATTAAGCTTTGTTAAAAGTTTCCGTATATGATATGGAAGGTAGAATGACTGGTGATATGGAGCTCGAAGAATCTATCTTCGGTATCGTCCCGAACGAATCCGTTCTACATGATGCGGTTGTCAACCATCTCGCAAATAAGCGCAGCGGGACTCACTCCACATTAACTCGTGGCGAAGTTAGAGGCGGAGGCCGAAAGCCTTATAAACAAAATAAAATTGATAAATCTAGAGCGGGTTCGACTCGTATGCCACACTGGCGTCATGGAGGGGTCGCATTTGGTCCCAAACCTCGCGACTATGGTTATCGCCTGAATAAAAAGGTCAAGCGTCTCGCGATCAAATCGGCTTTGTCGGCTAAAGTACAAGATAACGAGCTCATTGTAGTCGACAGCATTCAATTAGAGAGTTACAGGACAAAGTCCATCGTTGCCATGCTTAATGCTCTGGATGCCAATAGGAAAGCACTTATAGTCATACCTGAAAAAGATCATATGGTCTATAAAAGTGCAAATAACATTCCGGGTGTGCAAACAACAGAAGCCGATTCGCTGAATGTATATGATATTCTGAATTGCGATACGTTCATTATTACTAAAGATGCTGTAAGAATGGTTACGGAGATCTATGTTTAGGAAGTAAATCAATTTCATACACACCTCTATTAGCCTGAATCCCAAGAGGATCAGGCTTTTTAGTTTGCGCTCGAACGGGGATGGATTATAGTTATAACAAAGCCAATCGTATAAGTGATCATTACTGGAAAAGGAGGGGAACACATGGCATCCGGTATGGAGACAGGCACCTACGGCTTTCGTTTCACGGCGCCTTCGCACCTGGCGCTGTGCGAATTGTTTGCGGTCGGGCGGGACGAGATCAGGCACCCGTCGTACCGATGGGATGGGGATGAGCGGAAGGACGGTCCGCTGCTGCTGTTCCAGTATACGCTGGAGGGTGAGGGTATGTTCGAGTCGGATACGGAGACGTACCGCATCGGTCAGGGACGGGCGATCATGGCCGAAATTCCGGGGAATCACCGCTATTTTTTTCCGGCGGTCGGGTCGCATTGGTCCTTCGTGTTTATTCTGATGCGGCCATCGCTCATCCTGCCGAATTGGGAGGAAGCGAAGCTGCGATTGGGAGAGGCTCCATACTTGCCGCCCACAAGCCTGCCCGTCCGCGTGCTGCAGGAGATCTGGGATCAAGCGGGTTACGGCCGGATTACGGACCCTTACACGGCCTCTTCCTGTGTATACTCCTTCGTATCCGAACTGTGCCGGTATGCGTTGGCACCGCATGATGAACGCCGGAACTGGCCGGATAAAGTACGCCAGGCCGCCGAGTATATGGATGCGAATTACCGCTCGATGATCAGCCTGGACCAGCTGTCGGACCGGCTCGGATGGTCCAAATACCATTTACTGCGCACGTTTGCCGCCGCGGTCGGCCAGACACCGAGCGAATATTTGAATCGGGTCCGGATTGAACAGGCGATGCGGCTGCTCCGGCAGACGGACATGAGCGTTGAACGGATCGCCGCACAGGTTGGATATTCCGGCGGCAGTTACCTGATTAAGGTGTTCCGCAAAATGACCGGGCTGACGCCCGGGGGCTTCCGCTCCGAAGAGGGGCAGCTGACGTTCAGCCGAATGTTCTTCGATTAGATGTGTTGGACCGCAACATATTGCTATGACAGACGAAAGATTACTATGGAAACGTCATTCTTCCCGGCCGTAATATAGGAGGCATAAAGCAATTTCATTCTACTAAATCATTTCGGGAGGAACGTCATGCAGCATCATTCCTTTGCACCAACACCCCCTATGGGATGGAACAGTTGGGATTGTTACGGCGCAACCGTTACGGAAGCGGAAGTCTGGGGCAATGCTGAATATATGGCTCGTCATTTAAAGGATTACGGATGGGAATACGTCGTCGTCGATATTCAATGGTACGAGCCGGGTGCGGTTTCCGACCTTTACAGACCGTTCGTCCGGCTGGAAACCGACGGTTACTCGCGGCTCGTTCCGGCGGTGAACCGCTTTCCGTCCGCGGAGGGGGGCCAGGGCTTCAAGCCGCTGGCGGATTACGTACATAGCCTTGGATTAAAATTCGGCATCCATATTATGCGCGGCATTCCGCGGCAGGCGGCACATGATAATACCCCGATTAAAGGCACGAACATCACGGCACGAAATATCGCCCATACCTGCTCCTTCTGCGGATGGAATACGGACATGTACGGCGTCGACGCAGGGAAGGAAGGGGCTCAGGACTACTACGATTCCTTGTTCGAGCTATACGCCGAATGGGGTGTCGATTATATCAAGGTAGACGACATTGCGGATTCTTGGCTGCACGGAGGGCCGCATTTGGCGGAGATTGAATTGATCCGCAAGGCGATCGACCATGCCGGCCGTCCGATGGTGCTGAGTCTGTCGCCCGGACCCGCTCCCGTGAAGCATGCCGATTTCCTTGAAGCCAACGCTAACATGTGGCGGATGACCGACGATTTCTGGGACCGCTGGCCGCTGCTGCTCGATATGTTCGACCGCTGCGAGACCTGGCAGGGACGGCCCAAACCCGGCTGCTGGCCGGATTGCGACATGCTTCCTCTGGGCCGCATCGGCGTTCGCTGCAGTCATCCCGACCGGATGACGAATTTTACGCGTGACGAGCAGCTCACGATGATGACGCTGTGGACGATCTTCCGTTCGCCGCTCATGTTCGGCGGCGAAATGCGCGACAACGATGAGTGGACGTTATCGCTGCTGACGAATCGGGACGTGCTGGACATGCATCAGCACAGCTTCGGTACCCGTCAGGTGAGCCGGACTGGTAGCAGCGCTGTCTGGACTGCTGAAGGTCCCGCTGGCGAGCGTTATGCGGCGCTGTTCAATACCGGCGAGGAGGCTGCCGAAGTTTCCGTATCGCTTGCTGAGTTAGGCATATCTGGCTCGGTACATGCGAAAAATTTGTGGACCGGAGAGGAGCGCGGGGAGCTGGGCGGCACATTGGCGTCTACGGTTCCACCGCATGGAGCTGCTTTGCTCCGGCTTATCCCGGAATAAAAATACGATATATGTTGGTAGACGCCCCGCGGCTGTTATAATGATGCCGTGGGGCGTTTTTTATAATCATTGTTAAGGAGATGATAACGATGAAATCACTGAAGTTAAGACCTTTTGTTCCGTCAGGTGAGGATTACCCGTTAGCGGTGCGGTTCTATGAAGATATGGGATTTGAAAAAATGTTCACCAGCGATGAGCTTACGATTTTCCGGATGGACGAAACAGAATTCCATCTACAGAACTATCAGAACGCTGAATTTCAGATGAACTATATGCTGGAACTATGCGTTCAGGACTTGGATGCATGGTGGAGCCATCTTCAAAACGCTGTCATCGGGAAATACGGCGTTAAAGCCAAGCCCCCTGAAATCCAGCCATACGGCAGACGCGCCATCCATTTGTTGGATCCCGCCGGTGTTCTATGGCATTTTACAGAAGTCTGATTCCAGCCGATTGGACAGGTTAGACTGGTTTTATTGGAGAGAGGAGGATGGTTCATATGGATGGGGATACGAAGAAAATCTATCTGATCTCCGGTCCGCTCGGGGTCGGTAAATCCACAGCGTCGAAAGAACTGGCGCGGCTCGTGGAACACTGCGTGTTGATCGAGGGCGACGATTTACTCCACATGTATATGACAGAGCCTTCACCGGCATGGGAGGAACGCTTAAGCTTAGCTTGGATGAATATCCTTTCGGTCACCAGAAATTTTATCCAAAGGGGCTTTCATGTCGTGATCGACTTTGTCGTCGAAGATGAATTCGAGTGGTTTTGTCAGCATATCGCCGATTTGAACGTACAGCTCAAATATGCGGTGCTGCTTGCAGACGAAGAAACGATAGCGGAGCGCCTCAATAAGAGAGGCGATATTCATTCATTGGACCGTTCGCTGTTTTTGCTAAATAAACTAAAGACTTCGCCAGTCAATACGGAATATGTTGTGGATACGAATCAAAAGGATCCGGCCGACGTTGCCGCAGGAGTGGTCACAAACGATAGGTTTCATGTTCATGTGCCGAACTAACGGAAGTGTTATTAAACAGCGGCTGCGCAAGCCTTAGACTGCTATTCTCCAAGTCTTCGTCGGCCGCTGTTTTGTTGTGCTCGAAAGTCTCTGAAGAGGCAAGATGGCAGCCCTTGAAAAAAGGGGTTGACAATAATTGTTAATCGACGCATAATAACATTGACTGAACGAGTCAATCTAAAACAATCCGACATAAATATTTTTTTGGACTATTATCGACTGAATGAGTCAATCTAAACTCGAGGAGGAATCATCTTATGGTTACCAAGACAAACAAAAGCAAGGCCATCGTCATCGGTGGAGGTATGGGAGGATTAATGACCGCGCGGGTGCTTTCGGATCATTTCAAAGAAGTGTTGATCATCGAGAAAGATGGATATCCGACACGGCCGGACGTTCGCCCGGGAACACCCCAGGCATTCCATCCGCATCGCTTTACGGCGCGCGGGAAAGCGGTCATCGAACGGCTCTTTCCTGGATATGAGCAAGATATGATCGCGAACGGCTGCCCATCTTCTCTCAACAAAACAGCGTATTTCCTAAACCAGTACGGCAGCTTGGAAATGAAGTACGACCGGGATGATCTTAAATTCAGCAGAGCGCTTCTGGAGTGGGTCATCCGCCAGCGGACGGCCGCCATTTCCAACGTGCAATTTCTGACGAAACACCAGGTGACCGGCTTGTTAACGAGCCCTGATGGATCGATTGTAACGGGAGTGCAGGCCAGAGACCGCGAGCAGTCCGGACCAGAGAAAGCCCTGATTGCCGATCTGGTCATCGATACGAGCGGCCGGTCATCAAAACTATCGGGCTGGCTTATGGACCTGGGCTACGAGGTTCCCAAACCGGATCTGTTGAAGGTCTCGCTCGGATACAGCACCCGCCGTTATAAAGTGCCGCCGCATCTGACTCATTTGATCGATCAATGGGACGTTATTAACATTCAAGGTCAGCCTGCCAGCGGTACGTATACGAGCGTCTTCTCCTTTATCGAAAACGAAACGGCAGAAGTGCTGCTCGCCCGTCCGGGCGGGAATTACCCTCCAACAGATGCCGCCGAATTCGAGATGGCCTTACAGCAGCTTCCGAGCCCGAAAATATCGGAAATCGTCCGCGATTTCGAACCGATCGCTTCACCCAGACCTTTCCGCGTTCCGGAATTGTACTGCCATCGATACGAGCAGATGCCACAGTGGCCGCAAGGCTTGCTGGTCCTGGGAGATGCTTACTGCATCTATGACCCGATCTTCGGCCAGGGCATGACCGTGGCTGCCATCTCTGTCGAAATCCTCGAGGCGTGTCTGCTGGAACAGCACGCTGAGAAGCGGCCGGATTGGGAGCATGGCGTACTTCACCGTATCAAAGAGGCCATCGAGCCGGCGTTCTGGCTGAACTGTACGGCCGATCTCCGGTGGGAGGGGGTCGAATACGATGGGGCGGATTCGAGCAGGGGGGACGCCTTTAGCCGGGAATATATGGAGCTGTTCCTCAAGTATGCTGTCAGCAAACCCGATTGGAAGTTCTATGGACTCTATTGGGCGGTTAATACGTTATCGGTATCCCCCCGAAACATTTTCAACCCTGAAACAGCAGTCCAAGTGTTAACCGCTTCGGAAGAAGGCAGGAAGCTGCTCTCCAGTCTTACGGCGGACAACGGCCAGCCCGTTGAGACGATTCTTGAAGAAATGCTTCCCCGGTTCCCGGAATCGCCGTTCGAGCTGGTCAGACCATAGCGGTAGTAAAGAGGGATTTGATATACTGATAGAAAACGGCGGCAAAGGGGTACTTGACATTGGCACCATTAAACGAAGAGCAATTACACCAAATTCGCGATGAACGAAAAGAGCAAATCAAGGCGGCAGCGCTCCAGGTATTTGCCCGCAAGGGCATCCTTAGCGCGAAGATGAGCATGATCGCGGAAAAGGCAGGCATTAGCAACGGGCTGCTGTACCATTATTTCAAATCGAAAGACGAATTGTTCACCTCGCTCGTTCAAGAGGCGATGGCCGAATCGGAAGCGGCGCTGCGCAGTGTTTATGACATGCCGGGAACGCCGCTCGAGAAAATCAGGGCGTTAACGGCGGAAATCCTCAATGAAGACGGCACTCCATACTTCATGCTGATTCACCAGGCAGCCACGTCCGACGGGGTGCCCGAACAAGTGAAGCAGCTTCAACAGAAATATTCTATGGATACGTATGTGGATATGCTGCTGCCGTTATTCGAAGAGGGCCAGCAGGCAGGGGAATTGACGGAAGGAGATCCGCGTGAGCTCATCGTTTGTTATTTATCCGTCCTATCCGGTGTGATGGTTATCAATTCGAATGGAAGCAAGGTGTATCAAATTCCGAAGCCCGACATGCTGATGCGGCTAGTTGCCCGGAAATAAACGATCCTGAAGAATAGCGATCATGGATGATAGACGTCCTTCACGATCCGACCAAGTCACGAATGGTGCGGCCTCCGGTCATCGTAAAAAAACTCTTTCCTACCTGTCTATCAAGACGGTTGGAAAGAGTTTTTATGTTTTTCCCTTATTCGGGAAGGGGGGACAGCTCCGGAAGCAGCAATTCTGCTTATCCGGCTCCATACTGGGCGAGATACTGCGGATACGAGCGAAGATGAACCGCTTTGGCCTTGCGCTGGGCCTCTTCCCGATGTTCCGGGACCTCCTCCGACTCGACGTAATCGGCCAGCACGTCAATGACGTCGTCCAGCAGTTTCGCCCGAAAATACAGCTCAAGCCGTTCGGCAACCGCATCTCCTGCCGCTGCCAGCACCTTCTCCCTCCATATCGGCCATGATGGGCCATGCCTTAGCGGCCAAAGCAGGACGGAGTAGTCCATCGCGGCATCTCCCTGGCCGGATAGGTCGTCCCAGTCGATGATCCGAAAGCCGTCGTTACCGCAAGTCAGTACGTTGTTTCCGTTCAGGTCGTTATGAACCACATCGCGCGCAGGCAGCCCAAATGCGGGGGTCTGCCGGACGGTTTCCCTCAGCCTTTCGATCTCTTCTCCAAACCACGAAATGGTCTCATCCGACACGAAATCCCGCAGCAGCTCCCGGGATCCGCGGATTCCTTCCAAGTCTTCTGTGAATCTGGATATGTACTCGTCCTCAAAAGCATCGGCATAAGTACGAGCCTCTGCTTCAGGCAGCATTCCGCGAAGAATGCCGTCGCGGTGCAGCTTGGAGGCGGCCTCGATCACGCCTGTCAACACGGGCTCAGGATTCAGCGCTTCCGCCAGCGGGACCGCTTCCTCGATATATTCGAACACAAGGCCGTACGGATACCCCTCTACGATCTCGCGGTCGATCCTGTGGACCAGCTTGGGGGCGGCGTAGTGTTCGGCAAGATAACCGCTGACGCCTGCCCACTGCTGCAGCCGCTCGCATCGATCGGGCGGAGCCAGCTTAACGTGAAGACGCGTGCAGCCATCCGACAAGCGGAGTGACAAATTGCCGAAGCCACCGGGATTATAGATATATGAAGCTTGGATATGATGTGGATCCAGGCCGATCGCATCGGCGTTCGCTGATGCCCATCTTTCGACCATTCGTTCTGCTAGCCGAACATTCATAACCGCTTCCGGCCTCCTCGCCTTCTATTGGTATATACCGGATATTGTAGCATGGAATGGGTGTAATTACCCGTCCGTCAAGAAGCAGGAAAAAACCATTCGTTCACGAATGGTTTTTTTAGATATCAGAAAGGATGTCCCAAGCATCTTGGATAATTGCCAACAATGGAGGTAAGCGCAAAATGTACACCGTTTTGATCGCCGAAAATGAACCGTGGGTACTGAAAGGAATCGTCCAGATGGTGAAGACGGCGGGGGAGGAATTCGAGCTCGTTGGAGAATGCAGCAACGGGGAAGAAGCCTGGAGCATGATTCAAGAAGTATGGCCCATGCTCGTGATCACCGATATCATGATGCCCGAGCTGGACGGATTATCTCTGATCAAAAGGATAGCTGAGCATCGCATTCCGCTCGTATCGGTCATTGTTAGCGGCTACGATAATTTTCAATATGCCCAAAAGGCGATGACGTATGGCGTGTCGGACTATTTGCTGAAGCCGGTAGAGTTTGAAACGCTGACCGAAGCGTTAAACCGGTCGAAGGAGAAGCTGGAATCGCTCAAGGACCTGAACGACTATATCGTCAAGTTTCAGTCTTTACTGGATAACAGCCAGGGCTTGACGATGGATGCGGTTTTGCAGAAGCAGCGCCATTTAATCGAGTCCATCTTAAGACTGCATGTGCTGAACAAAAATGCGCGGGTTGGGCTGCTGAATCTGATGGAGCACAAGCTGAAAAGTCTGATGAATGAACTCGGCCTGGATTTCAAAGACGTTCCGAAATATCAGTCAGGCGACGATGCGTCCATCCTGAAATATTACATGATGCTGCTGGAAAAGTGGTACCTCGGATACCCGGGATCGCCGAAAACGAGCATGCCCGCCGCCATTTCCCAGTCGTGCCGGTATATCGACGCCAATTATAAAACGAACCTGTCGCTCACGGACATAGCGAACCTGACGAATTTCAGCGTCTCCCATTTCAGTGCGCTGTTTAAAAAACATACAGGCAGCTCGCTCGTCAGTTATGTCAACCGTTTGCGTATTGACGAGGCCAAAAAGCTGCTGCGAACCACCTCGTACGCCGTATCCGAAATTGCGGAAATCGTCGGCTACACGTCTACGCCGTATTTTACGCGGGTATTCAAGGCACTTGCCGGGGTGGCGCCCCTCGAATACAGAAAGAGGATGGGATCATGAAATGGAGCCATTGGCATTACCGCTTCTCGTTCAAGACGAAGATCCTCGGGCTGGTGCTGTCGGTGAGCTTTGTGTCCATCGCACTGATGGCGGTCTTCACATCCTACTACTATACCGAATCGGCTAAAGATGATTTTTACACAATCGCCCAGGACTCAACCGCGCGAATCAATCATCAGCTTGACCGGTATTTTACGCAAATGGCCCAATCGACCTACGCTTCGATTGCCGGTCCTCTGCCCTCGAATTCGCTGCTTGGCGACAATCCGGAAAGCGGCCTTCTGCAGAAATGGCTCATCAGCGGCGAGAATTTCAACCGGGAACAGGAGGCGCTGGTCGAAGGCATCATGTCCAAATATATCGCGATCAATTACTCCAACGTCCTGGGGATTGTTCTCCGTTCGCTGGACGACCGATTGATTTATTCGAAAGATCATTCCCTGAGTCATCCGATGATTGAATCCTCGCCTTGGAAGGTCAGCCCCTTGTCCGACAAATTAAAAATCGTTCCCTCCTATTACCGCCATGAAGATGCGGTCATGCCCGCATACCCTTATATTACGCTGATCGTCCCTGTTTTTGATCCGAATTCGCTCAAGCTGATCGGCAACCTGAATATTGCCTTATCGATTACGGAAATCCAGGACATTCTTGGACAGACGAGACTCGGGAGAACAGGATATTTTTTTATCGTGGATTCGAGTGGCGAAATCGTGTATCACCCGGACGTGAGTTTGGCAGGCCGGCACGTGGAAGATACGGCTCTGGGCGTTCTTCCCCTCGGTAAGCAGGATGCCGTCATTGAGCGAGACGGGGAGAAAATTCTGATGTCCGGCAACCGCTCGGAAGTGACCGGCTGGAATATGGTTGCCTCCGTGCCCTTACACGAGATGGCCAGCGGCCTGGACTTTGCCCGCAAGGCTACGCTGTGGGTGATGACGGGCATTATTGCGTTATCGCTGCTCTTTATTCCCAGGATGGTCGGCCAAGTGGTGAAGCCCATTCTTCACCTGCGCAATCTGATGAAGCGCGTGGAGACAGGTGATACCAAAGTCAGTGCGGTGGTGGTTGCCGGCAGGGATGAGATACAGCAGCTGAACGGCAGTTTTAATCAAATGACGTCCAGGCTGAATGAACTCATCCACACCGTTCATCGTCTGGAGATCAATGAGATGAAGCTGCAGCTGCGGCAAAGGGATGCGCATATTCAGGCCCTTCAGAACCAAATCAATCCGCATTTGCTGTACAATACGCTGGAAATTATCAAGAGCATCGCTTTTATCGAGAAGGTGCCGACCATTGAGAAAATGGCGACCCGTCTGGCGGGCGTCTACCGGTATACATCGAAAATGCCCGGGTCGGAAGTGCTGCTGCGGGATGAACTGCGGAACCTGCAAAATTATTTGGACATCATTCATATCCGTTTTGATCATTTTCAAAGCAGCATTTCGGTGCCGGAGTCCTGCATGGACTGCCGCATGATCAAGCTGTCGCTGCAGCCGATCGTGGAGAACAGTGTGAAATACGCGGTTGAACCCAAAAACGGCCATGCCCGAATTACGGTGGAAGCCTATGAGCGAGAGGACGACCTCGTCATCGACATCACCGACAACGGAAATGGGTTTCCTGAAGAAGACCTGGAGCGGATCACTCATCGAATGAAGCTTGTGGAGCAGCAGGCGGAGCCGTTCGCCCATGAGGAGTCGGTTGGAATCATCAACGTTCATGCCCGAATGGTGTTGAAATACGGTCCATCCTACGGCGTCCGCGTGCAGTCATTACCAGGGAAAGGAAGCATCGTCACGCTGAAATTCCCGAAAAAGATAAAACCATGATCGGAAATTCGGATAAAAAGATCATCATTTTGTGAAAAAGTGACCGCTGGCAGCAAGATATATTGAAATGGAAGAGGACAAAATCCAATGGGTAATGGAGGTCACCTGAAGTGAAACGAATGCTCTCAATCATCCTGGTTATGAGTCTCGCAATCTTATCGGTCGTTGGATGTACATCCGCGGGATCAGAGAAAACGGGGACGGCATCTGGAACGAACGGAGACAAGGACAAGCCGAAGAAAATCAAAATTGACATGATGATTGCATCCTGGAAAGGCGGAGGCTGGCCGGACAACAATCATCCGATCATCAAGTACATCGATGACAAATTCAATGTGGACCTGCAAATTCAATGGGTGCCGAATGCAAATTTTTACGAAAAGCTGAACGTGATCGCGGCATCCGGCAAACTGCCCGACGTGATGCGGATCGATAGTCCAAGCCAGTATTTGAAATGGGTGGAGCAGGGTGTATTTCAGGACTTAAAACCCCAATTAGCCCAATATCCTCATTTACAAAGTATCGCGAAGCCGGAAGAATGGGCGCTGCTGAACCCGAAGGACCAGATCTTCGGCATTCCGATATACGCCACAGCCCAAAATACCATTTACGTTAGGAAGGACTGGCTGGATAAGCTGGGCATACCCGTACCGTCCCCTGATACATTCACCATCGATCAATTTTATGACATCGCCAAAGCTTTCACGACCCAGGATCCGGACGGCAACGGGAAGAACGATACCTTCGGATTCTCGGCGCTTGGCAACTCGAGCCTGATGGGCATGCCGGAGCTGTTCGCGCCATTTGGGCTCGCGAATGGCTGGAAGGAGGAGAACGGTAAGCTGATTCCGATGCAGGTCCAATCGGACGAATGGAAGGCTTTCCTGACCTTTATGAGCCGTGCATATAAGGAAGGCGTGCTCGACAAAGACTTTGTTACGAACACGAACTTCAACGAGAAGTATGCGCAAGGTAAAGTGGGCTTTGCCGACATGCATTACCAGTTCAGCCAACAAACGAACCAGCAGCTGCAGACGATTTCCCCTGGAGCTAAGTTTGTGGAGCTGGCGCCGCCGATGGGTAAAGGCGGGGTGCGGGGAACGTCGACGCCTACGAGCGGAACGATTAAAGTCGTTCTGAGCAAGGACGTGGATGCCGAGAAGCGGGATCGCATTCTGCAATTGTTTGATTGGTGGGTATCTCCGGAAGGAGAAGACATCCTGAAGAACGGGATTGAAAATATCCATTACAAGAAAAACAGCAGCGGAGCTTATGAAATGACCGATGAGTTGAAGGCCGAAGGCGAGGGGCGGCAGAGCCTCTTGTGGAACTGGGTATTGCGGAACAATTCCAATACGTTCAACACGTACAAGTGGAGCGATCCGACATGGGCCAAAGAAATGGAGCAATCCATTGATAACGCAGGCAAGTATCCGTACAAGAACGCGTCCGATGCCTATCTTTTCTCGTCAAATACGTACTTGGAGAAGGGGACGGCACTGGATGACAGCTTCCACAAAACCGTCATCGAAATCATCGCAGGCAAAAAGCCGGTGGAGAGTATCGATGAAGCGATCAAAGAATGGAAGAGCAACGGTGGAGACCAGATTATCGGGGAAGTGAATGCCGCATACACGGCGAATCCATAACGTTCGCCTGAAGGTCCCGGGCGGCTGCGGCCGCTGGGGACCGTTTATTTCCAGGCTGGCTTTACAGCGAGTTGGAGGGTTGAAGACATGAAAGCGTACTGGAAGAGGGCATTTCCCATCTATTTCATGATCCTGCCGGGTCTGCTCTATTTTATCATTTTCAAATATATCCCGATGTTCGGGATCTCGATCGCCTTTATGAAGTACAGCCCCTTCAAGGGAATAACGGGAAGCGAATGGGTAGGACTTCAATATTTTCGCAGATTATTTGCCGAAGGCGATTTTCTGCTGCTTCTTAAAAACACGCTGCTGCTCAATCTGCTGGATGTGCTTTTCTTTTTCCCAGCTCCGATCCTGGTCGCCCTGCTGCTGAATGAAGTCAGAGCCAGACGGCTCAAGACGGCAGTCCAAACCATTCTCTATGCACCCAATTTTATTTCCTGGGTCGTAATCGTGGGCATTACGATCGTTCTCTTCGCCACCGGCTCCGGAGGCATCAACCGGCTCCTGGAGGACTGGGGGCTGGGTCCGATCGAACTGATGACGGATCCCCGCTACTTCCGGTGGGTGTGGCTGCTTCAGAACATTTGGCAGGGTGCGGGCTGGGGAGCGATTATATTTCTGGCAGCCCTATCGGGTATCGACCCCACGCTGTATGAAGCGGCTGTGATGGACGGGGCGAACCGGTGGCGCCAGGTGTGGCATATTACGCTGCCCGGCTTGCGGGGCGTCATTGTCGTCATGTTTATTTTGCGGTTCGGGCACATGATGGACCTCGGCTTCGAGCATATTTTCCTGCTTCAGAATCCGATGAACCAAGATGTGTCCGAGGTGTTTGAGACTTTTATATACAAAAAGGGTCTGATCGAAGGCGATTACAGCTATTCGACGGCCGTCGGGTTATTTAAATCCGTGGTCGGATTGGTGATGGTATGGGTTGTGAACCGGATCGCCAAGAGATTCGGCCAGGAGGGGGTGTTTTAAATGCGGCAGGCAAAAGGTCACGATCTGTTCTTCACGTGTCTCGTTTATTTCATCCTTCTCCTGGGGGCCGTGATCGCGATTTTTCCATTGTTCTACGTACTCGCGGTTTCTTTCTCGACGGAGTACGAGTATTTAACGCGGGGGTTCTTTGTCATTCCGAAGCAATTTACCCTGGATGGTTACTTGTATTTACTCGCCCATCCCGGCTTTATCCTCGCATTCCGCAATGCGGTGATCATCAGCTTGGGAGGGACGGCGCTGAATATCGTGCTGACCTCCCTCATGGCCTACGGATTGTCCAAGCGGTGGCTGAAGCTGCGCAGTACAATGAATTTTATGGTGTTTTTTACGATGCTGTTCTCGGGCGGCATGATTCCGACCTATTTGGTCGTCCGCTCTCTCCATCTATTGGACAGCTTCTGGGCGATTTGGCTAAGCTCGGCGATCGCAGCGTTTAACGTCATTGTGATGAGAAGCTTCTTCCAGTCCATGCCGCTTGAGCTTGAAGAGTCTGCCCGAATCGACGGGAGCGGAGAGTGGCGCCTGTTTTTATCGATCATCGTGCCGCTGTCCATGCCGGTCATCGCGACCTTTACGTTGTTTTATTTGGTGAGCAACTGGAACACGTATTTTTCCGCCATTATTTATTTGAACGATGCGAAACTAATGCCGCTGCAGGTTTTTCTAAGGCAAATGCTCGTTGAGGATGACCCTACCATTTCCAACGCGTCCAATGTATTGTATAAATATACGCCTGCAGCCAAAATGGCGGCCATCATGTTAACGGCGCTGCCGCTGCTGGTCATTTTCCCCTTCTTGCAAAAATATTTTAATAAAGGGGTCATGCTCGGTTCGATCAAAGGATAAACCACAGCAACAAAAATTCGGATCATTGAGGTGAAGATAGGTGAATCATCAACCGAAATACGTAGCCCATCGCGGGCTTAGTATGCAAGCGCCTGAGAATACCGTTGCGGCTTTTGAGTTGGCAGGCCGATCGGGATTCTGGGGCATTGAATGCGATACCTATTGTACGACGGACGGCCGCTGGATTGTCCATCATGACCGTACCGTCGACCGGATGACGAACGGAACGGGAAGGACGAAGGATTTCTCTTTTGCCGAGATCCGTGAGCTGAGCATCACCTCCGGAAATGGAATCGGCGGCTATTCGGGCCTGCAAATTCCGGCGCTGGAGGAAGTGCTGTCCGTGTGTGTTTCCTACGGCATGCACGCATTTGTCGAGATCGAAGAATATCACCAGGATCGCGATCTGGAAAAGCTTGTTGAGCTGGTTCGCGGCTCCGGCATGATGGGACAAATGAGCTTTATTTGTTTCAATGCCAACGATCTGTTGAAGGTGCGTGCCATCGACCCGGCGGTGCCGCTCGGCTTTTTATCGGCCAACCCGCCAAGCGCTGCAGACCTCGAGCTCATCGGCCGGCTTCAGCCCGCTTTTCTGGATTACGACTACCGTTCGACGACTCCGGATGACGTACGAAACTGCAGCAAGGCTGGAGTGGACGTGTCGATCTGGACCGTGAACGAGCGGGAGATTTCGCGGCCGTTTGAGGAAGCGGGGGCCGCTTACATTACGACGGATACGATTTTGTGGGATTGATATAAGAGCCTTTCCCGCTAATCATAAAAAGGGATCCACAGACATCATGTGGAAACTACAATAGCAGACAGGATATGAATTACGAAAGAGAGGAATATCGTGATGATGATGGTTCAGGACATACTGAATCTAAAAGCTTACCCGATGCAAAGTTTCCAATTTTGCTCCATGCAGAGTCTATGTGACAAACAGCGGCGGTTGTTTTGCATGGAGCCGTATACCCTAACCGCATCATTTTCGCATCGTTAACAGGATGTTTGTCATACAGGCTTTGCTACCTAGCCATCTTGAATTCATTTAGATGAAAGGGCGAAGCCAATGAAATATGTATCTGCGAGCGACATTTTACCTGAACAACTGCTTCTGGAAATTCAAAAATACGTCCAAGGCAGGACGATCTATATTCCTTCTCCGGAGGATGACCGCAAAAAATGGGGCCAGCTTTCGGGACAGCGGGACTATCTGCGGAAACGCAATCTAGAGATCAGGCAATCGTTCCGTAAAGGAATTGGTGTGGAACAGCTCTCCCAGTCCTATTGCCTCGCTGTAGAAACGATCCGAAAGATCGTATACCAGAAAAAATAATGCCAGGGGCTAGCGTGTGATCAAACCAGCGCGAGCCCTTTTTGTATTCTAAATGGTTATATGTATTCTCTGCATATTTTTTTACACTGCCAGTCGATATACTTTACTTAAGGATTGAAGGGCAGCTTTTGTACCACTCATAAGGGAAGTGATATTTGTAGTGAACGTTGTGGTTGAGCTTTGCAGCAAAAAGCATAAATTTATTCTCAATAATATTTACCCTCTTTATTTACATGATTTATCTGAGGTATGGATGCATAAGAGCAATCGTTATGGTGTATTTGAAGAGGATGATCATACTCGAACTTTGACCGAGCAAAATAGAGTGTTTGACATCTGGTGGAAACACCCCGGGGTTCTGTTCCCATATATGATTAAGGTGGATGGGATTCCGGCAGGTCTTGCCTTTGTGGCGACTCGGCCGTATATACCTTGTCCTCCATTTATTGATTATTATTTGAATGAGTTTTTTTTATTACGTTACTATCGCGGGAGGGGGATTGGAGAAGAAGCTGTTCGACTGCTTATTGAAATGATGCCTGGACATTGGGAATTACAAACCAATCCTACGGACCGAAATGAAAGAGCGATTCATTTTTGGCGTAAAACGCTGAGAGCCTGCATTAAGGGGAACTATACTGAAGAATTAGGCTGCCACCCCGAAGATGGGGAAAAGCTTATATTTCGTTTTATCCATAAGATTGAACAATGAAATTGTAAACTAATCTAACGGTTTAGCTGTTGAGGAGGATCCATCATGGCGGAAATAACGGTTCAATTAAGCAGGCGTGATACCCAATTTATCATCTATAATCTTTACCCCTTGTATCTTCACGATTTGGCGGGGATCCGCAACGTTCTTCCCAATCGATACGGTGTCTTTGAAGACAGCGATGCTTTTCAAACGCTTCAGCAGCAAATGCCGGAGTTTGATATTTGGTGGGAAAAAGAGGATTGTCTTTTTCCTTTTTTGATAAAGGTAAATGAAGTACCTGCAGGATTCGCATTGATTGCCACGCCGCCTTATGTGGAGGATGACAGCGAATTTTTGGTGAATGAATACTTTATATTACAGCCTTTTCGAGGACAGGGTGTTGCTGAGGATGCCATTACCCAAATCTTCAACCGATTCCGGGGGAAATGGCTGATCTATACGACTCCGACAGAGAGGAATTCCAGGACCATTCATTTTTGGCGGAAAACCCTCGCCCGTTATACGAACAATGTGTTCACGGAAGAGGACAAGGAAATGCGGGCTGAGATCGGGGCGGCGAAGGTGTTTCATTTTACAAACAGGCAAGTTGAACGGGAAGGCAGCTGATCGACACGATCGGCTGTTTTTTTGTTTATTCAATACAGCAGCGATCCGGCAATGTTTTTCGGTTCTACAGGAGGGAAAATCTTTTTTATAATACTTGTATACATATGCACCTACCCAAACGTTTGTACTGCATGGAGGGAGGTTGAAAGTGGTTAATGAGCAGATGCTGCGGCTGATGCAGGATAAAATGAAACAGATTCAGCGGTACCTGATTCGCCTTGGCGCAAGCAGGGCTGACGCAGAGGATATCGTTCAGGATACGGTATATAAAGGTCTCCTGTATCTAGATTCCATCGGGCCTGACAAGTTTTCGGCGTGGCTTTATCGGGTCGCGCTTAATCGATATTACGATATGCTTCGAAAGCGCAAACGAATCGAGTATTCGATTGATGAAGCGGTTGTGGAGGGGAGTGAAATCCCAGAGGATATCCTGCTGCGAAAGGAACGGAGAGAAGAGATCGAAAAGGTGATGGAAGAACTGACCCCGATCTACAAACAGCTGCTTATTTTAAAATACGAACTGGACTTTAGCTATAAAGAAATCTCTAAACTCTTAGGCATCCGCGAGGAGATGGTAAAGACCTACTTATACCGGGCGCGCAAGTTATTTCAGAAAAAATATGGAGGACTATACGATGAATGATAACGAATCAGGCTTTGATGATGGAGCGAAGCTGTCGGCTCTCGTCAGGAAGGCCCGCCGCAGAACAATTGTGAGGAACGCAAGCATCTCGTTAGCAATAACGCTGCTTATCCTTGCTGGAGGTTGGTTTACAAATTTACAGCTGCAGTACAGAAGCTCAGACAATGCATTGCGTGACATTGAGATGCTCAAAGCGATCAGTGGTCCCAATCAGTATATAATAAGTTCCCAGATTAACTACGGCTTTCTTCAGGGTACACTCGAATACCGAACGTATAAGCTTGTGGAGGGTGTGCCGGTCATCTGGGGCGAGGAAACCTACGAATTTAGCTCCTGGGGAAGCTTTTCCCGCCCTCCTGGCAACTATTCTGACCTGTCGCTTCTGGACCCAGATATGGAGGCGAAAGGATTTCATTACTCACGCCCCTATAATCGCTATAATGGTGAGAGAGAGATGCTGTTCTACCTTCCGAGCGTAAAATACGCGAACTATCTCAACGAGCTTCCGCAGCTGAATGACATGGATGGGCGGAAATTGGTCGAAATGAGCATCTCCTTTGATAAGAATTACACGGTAAAGCAGATCAAGGCGATGCTTCCGCCGGGCGTCCATCCCGTGTGGTATTGGGTAGACACATACTCGGATATGAAACCATATACGGCCGCTAAAATGCCTGATGGATCCGTTGTTCAACCGTTTCCCGATTGGGCTAGCAAGGTATACGGTTTCGGAGTTCATCCGGATAGCGATGATATTTCAGAAAAAAGCTTTCTTGACGCACTGGAATACGGAGTGCATAACAACAGGAAATATAAGCAGGAATTTAAACGGATTTACGATTATTTGCGCAAGGATAAGGAACAACCGGAAACAAGTGATATACGTCTACTAGGCGTTGTAGTGACGGGAACGGCTGAGGGCCTGAAAGCATTGCAGGGCCAACCCTATGTGAAAGCAGCCGTCATGGGCGCAACCGTCGACAGATGAAATAACTACGTATCCCTGAATAGAAGGCAGCCGGTTCCTGAGACCGCTGCCTTTTTGACCTGTATAACCACGAACCGCCTATTTAGAGGATCAAAAATAGCACTTTGTAATCCTTTCTATTTTTTGGCGGATATAATCAATAGCCTCGACAGGTTCCACGATTTTTGCTTCTCCCTCCAACGGCCAAATCAAATCTGTAAAAAACACGATTTTTTGAACGGGAATCCGGATTCGTAAAGTACCTCTTCCATCTTCGTGAACTGCTATATGAGAACTGAACCAGATGTTAGTTTCAAGCGAACGTACGCCTTCCTCGGTTAGATCGACGATCAAATCGCACTGCTGATCGAAGCGGGACAAATCCGGTGTGATCCAATCAAATACCGAGCGGCCGCTCAGATCCTGCCGGTCTGGAAAGGCATCGTTCAAACTCGCCGAACTGATCCGGTCTGCACGGAAAAGCCGAAAGGTTCGACGCAGGAAGCAATAGGCCGGACAATACCAGTATCCTTCGCTCGCATAAAGTCCGACGGGTTGGATATCTCTTGCCGTAACTCCGTCGCCGGACTTATATGTAATATTCACGACACTGTCGTTCATGATCGCATGAAGCAGGGTCTGAAGGCAATCGGCAGACATCGTCCGATGAGGGTTCCAGATGACCACCCGATCCTTCAGCCGATCGATTTGCTCTTTCGCATCGGCAGGCAAGTAGTGGTAAAACTTGTGAATCGCCGAAGCTGCACTCTCATCAAAGGGAACGGAACCAAAGTACTGCAGGGATTGGCAGGCAAAAAACACGGCGACAGCTTCGTTCTCTGAAAAGGCTATCGGCGGAAGCATCCTTTCTTGGAGCAGACGATAACCACCGCCGCGCCCTTGTACGGAATAGATCGGAAACCCGATTTCGCTGAGCTCCTGTAGATCCCGGGTAATGGTCCGCGGAGACAAGCCGAACTCGTCGGCAAGCTCTCTGACCGTAAACGACCTTTTGGCGTTAATCACCATCATTAATCGAATCAAGCGTTGTGATTTGATCAAGACAAGCCCATCCCTCGTCACATATTTTCTTCCATACTATCACAAGAAATAAGCCAAGATCTGACTTATTTAGGTGTTATATTCATGCTCGTAATCATCGATTGCCCAGAAGAAAGGATGAGAGAGATGAATCCGGAAATTTCCCGCATCAAGGACCTGCTTTTTGAAGAGATGGAGCTTGCGCTCACGACGACCTGCTCACTGCTCTCCATGATCGAAGAGGATCATTGGGAGTATCGCCCTCGCGAGAATATGCGGAGTTTAATCGAGCTTGCCCGCCATCTCGTCCAAGTCCCCGAGCAAGAACTGGCCATTTTACAGGAACAACCCATGCAGCAAGTTCGAAGTCTGGTCATGTCCGTTATACATGTAAAGGACGCCGCCGCCTTGTCGGAGGTCATGCACCGCGGAGTTTCCTCGTTAAAGGACTACATGAACGCTTTGGATGAAGCAGACCTGCTGTACAAATCGACCGCCCCTTTCTTTGCCAAGCACCAGCCGTCTGTTCAGATCAAATGGTTGATCGAGATTACGACGCATATCTATCACCACCGCGGCCAAATGTTTACCTATATGAAGCAGCTTGGCATACCGGTTTCCATGTACGATCTGTATGGACCGGCGTCAAAATTGTGGACGTTATGAGCCTTGGGCGAGAAATGGATGTGCAGGTTGAATAGCGAAGAAGAAATAAAAAAACCGGCACAAAGTTTGTGCCGGTTCCATGCAACAATAGGTCACTAAAAAAGCCATAGATACATAATAGTCTATAAAAAAATTGAAAATAAGTCTATTCCTTTTTTGGGATGGATTGTATGTTATATAAGCGACCGCGGCGCAAATACGTTAAGGGAGATCATTCATGGAGCCATATTATTGGGATGGTCAAATAGAGTATTTAAAAAGGTCTACTGCCTTGTATTATAACGATGACTATATTGATTTTTTGATTCATCGGGTTTGGAACATCCATCATCCTGTTCGAATCGTAGATTTTGGATGCGGGTATGGACACTTGGGGCTCCGATTGCTGCCTTTGCTGCCGGCCGGTTCGGAATATGTAGGTGTCGACGCCGGTGTTAACCTGATAGAGCACGCAAGAGAGCTCTTTCGAAATCTATCCTACCGGACGGAGTTCATTGCCGCGGATTTTAACTCGGTAAGCTTTGATGCGGAATTTGATCTTGCCGTATGCCACGCGGTGCTGCTCCATATGAACGACCCGTTTAGCACATTGAAAAGAATGATAGCTTCTGTCAAGCCGGAAGGAAAAGTTGCTGCGTTCGAGCCTCATTGGATCGGAAATAGCGCAAATTTTCACTTGGATGGCATTGATCAGTCCACGGTTATTCCATTGGGCCAGTTGCAGGAGTTGTTTGAACGAGACTTGAAACGCACCGGTAAGGACGGAAACATCGGTTTAAAGCTGCCTTTGTATTTCAACCGGTTAGGATTACGCAATGTCCAATGCCGATTGAGCGATAAAGTCAACATTTACGATCCCACCGCGAAGATGGGAGCCGATATTTATGAAGCTATGCAGTTCAGTAACCCGGGGGAGCGTTCAGCATTTATTGATAGCCTGTTAGAGAGAGGAATGTCGATGGAAGAGGCCATCAGACAATACGAATGTGAAAATGCAATGTCGGAGTTATTTACCTCATCAACAGCGGCCACCTATGCAGCGGGTATGAAAATTACCTTCGGAACGGTGTGAAGGATAACCCTAAAGGGAATGAACGGGGAAGCATACCCTAAATCAACATATGAAAGCAGAACAAGGCAGCTGATCACAACGATCGGCTGCTTTTTTTAGTTAACCGTGCGGATAACCTCATTTTACAATCCGCCCTATGGTACAATTTGGAATATTGTGACTTAATAAACGATGCCATGGAGAACAACTTTGGGGAGGTAAAATGCGCTTAAAAGCATGCATATTGATCATCTTTGTCGTCTTAACGGGATGTTTTGCAGAGAGTAAGGAAACGACGTCACCTGAGAGGGAATCTAGCCCTGCCAAAATAGAGCTGGTGCCCGTTGATTTGTTCAAGGGGGAGGCAGCCAAGTTCAAGCCATTCGTCGGGGCGATGTCCGGTGCATTTAAACTGAAATATGAAGGGAGCAAGCCAAACGCTAATTTGGACATGGACATTTGGAAGGACGGTCAGAGAGTAGATTCTATAGGCTGGATAGGGGATGTGTTTTACAGTCCTGATGAGCAGAAGAATAACGAAATAGAAGTGATAATATCCATGGATATGGTAACTATTGGGGAGAAGGACGAGTCCGCAGTCATTAAGGTAGGCATTGTTAATCGCTCGGGAACAGACCTAGCCACATTTCATATCCCTTGGGAGAAGAAGCTGACGGCCCGGGGATTGATTCAGGATGCAGAGCCGAGATCGTTTACGGCCGATCAGGCCGTGCATGTGTTTGGCATGCAAGCCACAAGTTCCAATACCATGCGTACATCGGATCTTTCAACAGAATCGTTAAGTAAGACGGAGTGGGCACTCGTATTCACTTTACAGTTTGAGGAGTAAATTGCTGTGAAAACACACGCACGAAACATATTTATGCATCGAGTTACGACTCAGGCTGCCGCTCATTAACGGCAGCCTGTTCAGCGTTACAGGGATATGAATGATTTCATGATGAGGACATTGTCGGATACGGTGTGCTACCGAAGTCGCAGCCCGCCGTCCACCTCAAGCACGGTACCGGTCACAAACGTGTTATCGATTAAGTAACGGACCGCTTTGGCGATATCCTCCGGCTGGCCTATTCTGTTAACCGGTGCCTGCTCTTTGTAAAAATCATGCGCGGCGTTTTTTTGATCTTCCGGCAGCCAATTCCACCAAGGCGTATCCACGACGCCAGGAGATATGGCATTAACGCGTACGGGAGCCAGCTCTTGTGCCAATATGGGAACCATAGACTCCAAGGCGGCGTTAATCGCGGAGAGTCCGGCATTGCCGGGCGCATAGGAACGGGCCGATATCGATGTGAGGAAGGTGATCGAACCGCTGTCGCTCAACGTATTCAGGCCGAGCTGGGCAGACATCACTTGCGGCCAAAACTTGGCATCGAACCCTTTGCGCAATTCATCGAGGGAGAGCTCACGGAAGTTTCCGCCACCTTTAGCCCCCGAGACGGCAATGACCAGGTGATCAAAGCTTCCTTGGCGTTCATAGAAAGATTTCAGATCTTCATAAGAAGCTGCATTGAGCTGCTCTCCTTTCGGACCCGGACCCAGATGCTGAAGAGCGGTCTCCAACTTGGCCTGATCCCGTCCCGTGACGACGACGTCAGCACCTGATTCGACCAACAACCGGGCTGATGCCAGCCCCATTCCGGATGTTCCGCCCATAATAATGGCACGTTGACCTTTTAAAGATAGTTCCATTGGATCGACTCCTCACTGTGCTTGATTGAAGTTCTGGTTTGAATTATAATATATTACGCAACGTTCTGTAAATAAATTATTTTAAGGGAGTTATCATGAATACTGAGCAAGATAAAACAACAGCTGTAGGTCGGCCAAGAAGCCAAAAAGCGTATGAAGCCGTGATGAAGGCGACTCTTGACCTTCTCCAATCGGGCGGGTACCCGAGCTTAACGATGGAAAAAATCGCAAAAGAGGCCGGTGTTGGAAAACCTACGTTATACCGCTGGTGGCCAGGTGTTCCTTTTATCGTGATGGAGGCGCTGAAACTACACGTGGATACGGAGATCGGCCTACCGGATTCAGGCCATCTTAAGAGCGATGTGCTTGAATATTTAAGGCGGACGTTCCGTTCCCTGATAGAAGGAATGGATGAAATCGTATGCAGTTTGATGGCGGAAGCACAATTTAATTCTGAATTTGCCGCTGCCTTTCGTGACAACTTTATCTCTTCGCGCAGAGCAGCCTTGATTCGATTGTTGGAGCGGGGACAGCAGCGTGGTGAAATGCCAAAGGATGCAGATTTGGGGCTTATCGCGGACTTGTGTTATGGACCGATGTGGTACCGGCTTCTGAACCGGCATTCGACCCTGGAGGATCCTTTTGTGGACAACCTCGTATCGTATTTGTTCGATTCCCCGCGTCCGAAGAACTAAAAATAGATTTGCCGGCTGATTTTAAAAATCGGTCGGCTTTTTTTGCATGGCGTTAATCAACTGTTGCATCCCGTATCTTGGTAAACGGTCAGCCAGCTTGGCACTCGCTCATGATCGATGGGTAGACAGAAATAAGAAAATCATTTATGTTAATACTTATTAAAAGTATTTTAATAATATGGTGGAGGTGAGAATGACAGAAATGAATCCCGTTACGAACAATACGATGCGAGTCAAAAAAATGAATCAGGAGCTCGTGCGTCAGGCCCTCAAATCCATGAAGCAGGGAACCAAATCCATGGTGGCACAGATGACCGGATTAAGCGTGGCGACTTGCGGCAGCATCCTGAACGAAATGCTGGAAACGGGTGAACTGCTCGAACTGGATATGGAGGAATCGAGCGGCGGCCGTCCGGCCAGACTGTATCAGTATAATGTGGACTATTCTTATATAGCTTGCGTGATCATCCGAGCCGGCGTGAAGCAGCACTCCCTCACCTACAGGGTCGCCAACCTGGCCGGTGAAGTGGTACAGGAAGGACAGCAGGAGGCAGGACGGATCGATGCGTCCGTGATCGAGAAACTGATGGACCGGCTTATCTCCCAATATCCGCAAATCCGGGCGGTTGGGATTGGTGTTCCGGGTGCCGTATATCAGGGCGTGATCAATGTCAGCGATATTCCGGAACTGATTCATGCGCCGTTGGAGGAGATCATTCGCGATAAGCACGGAATTGAGGTCATTCTGGAAAACGACATGAACTCGACCGTGTACGGCTTTTACCGGAAGCAGGAATACGACAGCGAGAAGTCGATTGCGGTCGCGACGTTTGTCGAAGGAAGCTTACCGGGGGCCGGGTTAATCGTGGATGGGCATATTCATCGGGGGAATACCCGATTTGCCGGAGAGATCGCCTTTTTACCGTTTGGCATTTCGCAGGCGGAGCAGCTGCAGCAGCTGCACGACCGGGAGACATTCCATTCTCTGGCTGCCCATGCGGTGTCCAGCCTGATCGCGGTCATGAACCCGGAGACGATTGCACTGACAGGGAGTTTGGTGCAGGCCGTTGATATCCAGCGGGTCCGTCAGGAATGCTTGAAGTATATTCCGGAGATGCATATGCCGCAGCTGACGCTGCTGGAGCATCCGGATGAGGACTACATGTACGGACTTTCGACCATGACATTGGAAAGCCTGGCCTATTCCCTGCAGTTGGTTGAGAAGCGGAGGTGAAGCAATCCTAATGGCATCTGTTACAAATCTACCGAAAAATCCCGGAACCGTCCGGAATATCTTGTTTCTGCTGTTTGCCCTACCGGGCCTTTCCTTTGCGTCATGGGTCTCCCGCACGCCTGACGTTCGGGACACGCTCCAAGTCTCAACCGCCGGGATGGGAATGATTATATTTGCGATCGCCGCCGGCTCTTTGTTCGGTCTGCTAACGTCGGGTTCGGTCGTTGCCCGGAAAGGCGCACGATTTGTCATCCTGATCAGCTCTATGCTGATTGTGATTGGCTTCGTCATTGCCGGAATCGGTACGTCCCTGGCTTCGGTGCCCGTTGTGATCGGCGGGCTGGTCATTTTCGGCAGCGGCTATGGGACGGCGGAGGTTGCGCTCAATGTGGAAGGTTCTGCTGCCGAAAAGGCTTTAAACCGAACGCTCTTACCGGCCTTTCATGGCTTTTTCAGCGTGGGAACGCTTGTGGGTGCAGGCCTCGGTGCGGCCGCGGTCGCCATTCATCTTCAGGTCATGGTCCATTTCATGATCCTTGCCCTCATCATGGTCGCAGCTGTGCTCTATGGCTGGCGTTACCTGCCGGAGGATTCGGGAAAGGAAGCGGCAGATGCTGAAGCGCCGAAAAGCTCGGCGATTCAACAGCAGTTAAAGATGTGGACGGAGAGACGCACATTATTGATTGGTATCATCGTTTTGGGCATGGCATTTGCCGAGGGTTCCGCCAACGACTGGCTGCCGCTCACCATGGTGGATGGCTATGGCGTGAGCTCGCTGACGGGTTCATTTATCTACGGCTTGTTCGTTGCGGCGATGACGCTGGGGCGTTTTACAGGCGGATGGGTTCTGGACCGTTATGGCCGGGTGCCGGTGTTATCCGGATGCGCCGCGGCAGCCATTCTGGGTCTATCGCTGGTAATCTGGGGCCCGAATGATGTTGTCGCATCAATAGGCGTCGCTTTATGGGGACTTGGAGCTTCGCTTGGTTTTCCGGTGGGCCTGTCGGCGGCGGGGGATGATCCTCAAGGCGCTGCGGCAAGAGTCGGAGCCGTGGCGACTACAGGCTACATCGCATTTCTGGTCGGTCCGCCTGCGCTGGGCTTCCTGGGAGAGCATTTCGGTTTATTGCATGCGCTGATCGCCGTGCTGATCGGCATTGTGATCGCCGGTTCTCTGTCCAGAGCGGCCAGCCCCGTGCAGCCGCACCATACATTACATCAAGATGAGAGGGGACTTAACTCCTAACATGAAAACAGAAAAACAAAAGATGCTGGACGGCGAACTGTACGTCGCTGCCGACCCTGAATTGACACGGGAGCGCGCATATGCCAGACAAATGGCCCGCATGTACAACCAGACGACCGAAACGGATGAAGCATTACGGCTGAAGATCCTGAAGGAGCTTTTGGGTTCAACTGGGAATTTCCTGGCGATGGAGCCGAGCATCCGCTTTGACTATGGCTACAATATTCACGTCGGTGAACATTTCTACGCCAATTTTGACTGCACCATTCTGGATGTGTGCGAAGTGAGGATCGGGGACAACTGCTTGTTCGGACCCGGGGTTCACGTCTATACTGCGACGCATCCGGTGGATCCGTATGAAAGGATCAAGGGACCGGAATACGGCAAGCCTGTAACGATCGGAAACAATGTATGGGTCGGCGGTCGGGCCGTCATCAACCCGGGCGTCACGATCGGCAATAACGTCGTCATCGCTTCCGGAGCGGTCGTGACCAAGGATGTTCCGGACAACATGATCGTGGGAGGCAATCCGGCGAGAGTCATTAAAGCGATCGAAGTCTAATTTGCAAAAAAGAAAAGAAATCGCCCGTGCGGAAAATGGCCGCCGGGCGATTTTACATACCATAAAAATGGTCATCTCAGAGGGACGCTCATGTGCACACATCCCGTCTATTTAAGCTTAGTTGCTTATGGGAGAAAAGTGATCTTCGATATTCACATTCGAGAATTTGGCAAAGTTTAATTGCTCGATCGCATTGGCCACATCGTTGCTGTCCACGGCAAAACCGACATATACCGAATCCTGCATCGGAATCGTTCTTTCGCCGATCGGCGTCCATTCCGTGCCGTCTGTCGACCCGTAGGCATAGAAGGTGTCGCCTTGCCGGCCGAGTTTGAGCCAGTAGCCCTGCTCGAT
The DNA here is from genome assembly GCF_002257645.1 of Paenibacillus sp. XY044. Classification (GTDB taxonomy): domain Bacteria; phylum Bacillota; class Bacilli; order Paenibacillales; family Paenibacillaceae; genus Paenibacillus_AQ. The sequence goes on from NZ_NQMO01000002.1 coordinate 1,095,972, forward strand.
ACCGCCGATCTTGAACGGAATATCGGGAACGAGCTGAATACCGGCTTCTTGTGCACTGGATGCGCTGTCCAGCGTTTCGGTCAATGGATCAAAGCCTGCGCCCTGCTGATCTCTTCCCGTCAAATAGGCTGACCAGCTCGTGTCTTTGGATAGCTTTACCCAGGATAGCCCAAGAGCTGCGGCGGCACTGTCATCCTTCAAATCATCGCGAATCATCAGCCCGGCAAAGGCATGATTGTCAACCGCTCCGATGGCCTCCAGCTTCGCGGTGATCTCCATATCTCCGGTCATTTCCTTATATACGAAATGGAAATCGTCCTTTGCAGCGTCATATTCAGGTGATTGTTCGGTGCTTCCTTCGCTCGTTCCCAGCTTACCGTTGCCTTTAACAGTGATCACGCCGTCCGTCAGACTTCCCGTACCTTTGATGTCCGGGCGGCCGATATCGGCCGATGTCCAGCCTGCGTCAGTCAGTAAACGGGGATCCGTGTTGATGTGAATATTGGCTGCGGTCGTTTGGGTCGCATTTCCATCCGTGTCCGTCACTCTGGCAGAAATATTGTAGGAAGCATCTTCTAGGCCCTCAATAGTGTACACATAGGCACCGCCTTTCTTCTCCGCGTCTCCAAGGTAATGGGATCCGTTGTATACGGCCACGTTTTTGATTTTGTTTCCGAATTTGGAAGAGGCTTTGACGTTTACCTCAACGTCCTCTCCAAGAGCATGCTGCGCATTATTCACCGGCGCCAAAAGCTGAGCATCCGGGTTTTCAGCAGCGTGGTCCATATCAGCCAGGCTGTTCAGATACAGCTCAAGCCAGGTGTAGCCCGAGCCGGTTACCGTCTTATATGCATCTTCAATGCCCCAGATGTTGTTTTTCTTTTCCCATTGATCGTCGATCCCGTTGTGATTGGTATCGAAATTGGCGTCGTGCTGATCCTCGATGACGCCAAATGGGGAGATATATCCGCCAACCTCATTTTCGGTGTTGATGTATTTTCCTAAGCCCTGCTCCACCTCTGCGACGATTCTTGCATCGATGGCGTCGCGGCGCGGGTAGGTGGCTCCCGCCTTCTGCAAAATAGCTTTCAGCAGCGGCTCGTTCGCTTTTTCCACGCCATGCTGAACGTATTCGTCAAATGCTGGATTGGTCACCCCGTGATTGGTTCCTGTACTGTCCGCAGAGAGATACGGCTTGGATGCATAAGACGTCATCTGGTCTCCACTGGGGTCACCGGAGTTTTTCACATATGGAGACGAGCCGTCCAGCCATCCCGTCAGCTTGCCGTTGATCCGGTTCCCGGCGATGTAGAAGCCGCCGAGCTTTTTGGATTCGCCCGCATCGATGACCCGATCGATCACGTTATCCCTTGTGCCCGGACCGGCGATTTCGATATTGTTCATATAATTCGTGAAGTTGAACCCTCCGCCGTAGGTGCCGTTAAAGCCCCAATTATAGATCACGTTGTTGGAGAGCTGTACGACCGCCACGTGATCGGCATCCGCCGCGCCGGCATATCCACCGCCGAGCCTTGGGTTCCGGGAAGTATGGCTGGCATACAGATTGTGATGGAACGTCGTTTTGTCTCCGCCGGCGATGCCGCCATAGCCGTGTCTGCCTTTGGTGTGCCCGGAGAGGGTGAGGCTCTCCGAAATGAGGGACCATTGGACCGTGCCGTTTTCGCCCCTGTACAGCGACAGCGTTTCATCGGTATTCCAGCTGAAGGAGCAGTGGTCAATGATAAAATAGTTGTTGTCCCTGCCCCAGAGCGCATCCATCGAGTCGCTGCCGTTGTACACGTTGGTCGCCCCCGGCCGGAAGGAGAGATACCGGAGAATCATGTTCTCCGAGTTGCTGATGTTGGTATCCCAGCCCGCAAGGGTAATCCCGTTGCCCGGTGCGGTTTGCCCGGCGATGGTCAGGTTTTTAATGTTTTTGAACAGCAGGGGGCTTTCCAGCTCGATCGTTCCGGATACGTTAAAAACAATCGTGCGGCCTTCTTTCGGGGTGGACATGATCCCGTAGCGAAGCGATCCCGGGACCGCTTCTTCGTTGGTACCATAGTCCTCCAGGGTGGTGACGGTATAGACGTCGCCCCCGCGGCCGCCGCTCGTATAAGCTCCGCCGCCTTCTGCCCCCGGAAAAGCGGGAATCGCTGCGCTCGCAAACCGCTCTTCATCCGCCGATTGAGCCGAAGCCGAATCAGAATGCGGTATCCCCGTAAATGGAAGCGTTACCATGAAACTCAAGACAACAGCCATGATTTTTCTGAATCCTTTGTTTTTCCGTTTCATCCGTTTGCCATGTAACATAAATGCACCCCTTAACGTTCGATTTGTCATTCGATCATCATTCCTCCCTTCACCGGAATACGGAGCAGCAAGCCCGGCAGAACGCTGGTTTCTCTGCTCCAGAGTGCCGGTTACTGCTACTACTTTAAATCTTTTAGGCGGGTTTTACCTGCCAAAAACGAACCTTTTTTGTGCCAGAAGTTGCGCCCGGTGCTTGTGCAGACACGGACATCCATATTATGTTTTTCATAACAGAGTCAATAAGCTTGCCTGCTTGGGTTCACATCAGACCGAAAGGGGGATCGCGATGAAAATCAAATACCAGCACAGGGACCCGCAGTTTCATTTGTTTATTTCCACTAATAATACCTATCCTCTTCATCTGCATAAAAACGTTGAAATCGCGATGGTCCTGTCCGGCAACATCCATGTCCACATCGATCAAAAGGAGTACGTCCTGTCTGAAGGGGACATGGCGATCATTTTTCCCAATCAGCCGCACGACTATCGAACGGCAGACCACAGCCGGATCCTGCTGATCTTCTTCGACGCTTCGTTCCCGGGGGATTATACGGGGGATCTGCTTCATCATGTTCCGGATTACCCGGTGATCCCCAGGCATCCGGTCGTTTCCGGCACCGTGACCAGCTTGTACAAGCTGTATCACGAACCAGGCGACAGCCGTTTGCTCAAGGCGTACATTTCCGTGTTATTAGGGCATGTGCTGCCGCTTTTGTCCCTGAAAAAGGTGGATTATACGAAAGACATGGATCTCTTTCAAAAAATCCTCGCTTATATCGACCTTCATTTTTTGGAGCCTATTAACTTGGAAGCACTTTCAAGGGATCTCGGAATCAGCAAGTTTCTCATTTCGCGGATTTTCTCCGAGCAGTTTCACGTCTCGTTCCGCGATTATATCAACGGCCAGCGGGCAGCCTACGCCCACATGCTGCTCCTGTCCACCGCCGATCCGGTCACCGAGATCGCGTTTGACTCCGGATTCAACAGCCTGCGTTCGTTTTACCGTGTATTCAAAAAGGAATACGGCATGACCCCCAACGAATTTCGCCGGAGCCTTCCGGAAGGAATGCCCAAGAATGAATCGGCTCAACGAGTGGAACATGTGGGAGATTAGACAGGGCAGAGCGACTCCCGCTACTTTTTAAAATACTGCACAAGTGTGATATACTGTTTATGATATAAACACTTTTGAATGCATGATGGCTTAGGACGACTAGGGGGTAGATCTGATGAGTAATGAAGAGTTGACACCGGAAGAAGCGGCAAAGATGCTTCCTGCCGGCGCGGCGCTGGGCTGGGGATTGGTGAAGCCGCCGCAGCGGGGTCCCAAGAGGGAGATGAGCATCGACCAGATCGTGTCGAAGGCAGTTGAAATCGCCGACCAAGACGGCCTCACCGCCGTCTCGATGAACCGGATTGCGTCGGCGCTCGGCTTTACGGCGATGTCTCTTTACCGCTATATCCCGAGCAAAGACGATCTGCTTATCCTCATGCAGGATGCGATTTGCGATATTCCGCTGCCTGCGGAGCGCCCATCGCATGAATGGCGGGAGAGTATGCGTGAGTATGTACGCGGAACGGTCGCTATTTTTCGGGAACATCCGTGGTATGGGGATGTCCCGATCCTCGGTATTCCCATCACGCCTAACCATTTGCGGATGGTCGAATGGGGGCTTCAACCGCTGCGGGACATGCCTCTGGACGATTTTGAAAAAATGTCCATTGTGCTTCTGCTGAGCGGCTACGCCCGTCATTTCGGGATGCTTCAGCGGGACATCGATCGAGCCGTTCAGGCCGGTTCGAGCGAGGAAGAGTTCAGCGGGATCAATTATTCGGCGGCACTTCGGATGCTGGTCAAGCCGGAACAATATCCGAACCTGTACCCGATCGTCATGTCCGGCGTTTATTCGGGCGAGAACGAGGCCGAAAACACCGTGGGCGATGATCTGGACTTCGGTCTGGAACGGATGCTGGACGGGATCGAACAATATTTGAATCGGAAAATGAGCGGCGGCACCAACCCATGATGCTGCCGCTCAACAATAAAAGGCTGCTTCCCAGGATGATTCCTGGAAGCAGCCTTTTATTCATTTCATAAGCGCTGAACTTAAGCAGCGGTATGAACGGCCTTCTTCTGGTCACGGAGCATGACGAGCGTGACTGCGGTGGCAAGCAGCAGGATGACGCCGGAGATGAGGCAGGTGGCATGCATGGCGGTGATAAAGGCTTCCCGGGAAGCCTTCATCACCTGCGCTGCGGCATCCGCCGGTAAATGCAGGGCGGCGGCCGATGCCCCGGCAATGGTCTGGCCGGCTGCCCGGGCCGCGTCCGGAGCGAGCCCCGAAGGCAGGAAGGGGGTGACCGCATGGCGGTAGATGGCCGCAAGGACGCAGCCGAGAAGCGCGATGCCGAATGCGCCCCCGAGCTCGTTGGACGTTTCGATGAGGCCGCCGACGGCTCCCGCACGGTCGGCCGGTGCCACGCCTACGACATAATCGGTGACGAGGGTCATGACGGAGACGATTCCCGCCGCGACCAATCCGGCTCCAACGAGCAAAATGACAAGCGGCGAGAAGCCATCCAGGCGGACCTGGGACAGTACGCCGAATCCAACTGCCGACAGGAGAAAGCCTCCGGCCATCACCCGCGGTCTCCCATAAATTTGTGACAGCTTACCGGCAATCGGTGCCGCTGCACCGACCACAACCGAAGGCGCCACGCTCCAGAGGGAAGCGACGAACGGGGAGTATCCAAGAACCGACTGAAGGAACTGTGTATTGATGAGTGAGCTGGCCATAAGCGTAAACGTAGCGATAAAGTTCACGAGGATCGAACCGCCGGTCCGCCGCTCCATCAGCGCACGGATATCGAGCAGTGGATTGGAGATGGTCAGCTGGCGCCGAACGAACAGGGCTCCGAGAAGCAAGCCTGCTGCGAGCAAAGCGGTGGGAAGAATCGCCCAGCCTTCTTCCGCAAGCGTCTTCACGCCGTAAGTCACGGGAAGGATCGCGGCGAGAGCGAGAATCGAGCTGAATACATCGACCTTGATTTTTGCCGTGCTGCGGGATTCTGGCAGCAAAAACGGTGCGATGATGAGCAGCAGCGCCATCGCGGGGATGTTGATGAGGAACACGGATCCCCAGGAGAAAGAATCCAGAAGCAGACCGCCGATAATCGGCCCGACGGTGACGCCGCCCGCCATAACGGCGCTCCAAATAGCCATCGCCTTCGTCCGCTGCGCCGGGTCCTGGAACATCGTGCGCACGAGCGCCAATGTCGACGGCATGAGGGTCGAACCCGCGATTCCCAGAATACCGCGGGCCAGGATCAGCGTTTCGGCCGACTGGGCGTACGCTGCGAACAAAGAACTAAGGGCGAATCCGACGGAACCGATCATCAGCAAGCGCCGGCGTCCGATCCGATCGCCGACGGCGCCCATCGTCAGGAGCAGACCGGCGAGAATGAAGCCGTAAACGTCGAAAATCCATAATTGCTGGGTGGCTGTCGGCAGTAAATCCGCGGCAATGGCGGGTGCGGCGAAGAACAGGACGGAAACGTCCATCGATACGACCATCAGGGGAAGACACAGGATGCAAAGCGCGATCCATTCTTTGCGGCCAGCTGGTTTGGCCGCTGTGGGGGTTGCAGTGCTCATTTTAAATCCATCTCCTTATTGTTTATTGTATAAACAGTATCTTTTGAAAACAGTATATTATATAAACAGTATATGGTCAACACAAAAAAACAGACTTTATTTTTGCGAAAGTACGGCGATCTGAATGAAAAAGGATTTATTTTAATTTCGGCCCCATTTTTCTAGGGTGAAATCCGGTATATAATGGGTTCAATTCGATTTCGAATTCGAGGTAATCGATCGAGTGATACGAGCGGAAGGAAGGTGGAGGGCATGACCGAATACGAAAAACCAACGGTGGATATTACTTTGGTCAAGGAGATTATCAGCGAACATCTGGGTCATGGAGCGGCAGAAATCACGCCGATGGAAGGCGGGAATTTAAGCCGCGTTTTTTCATTCAACCATGCAGGCAAAGGGTACGTGATCAAATTCAGTGACCTGGAGGGAGCGTACGCGGCGGAAATCTTCGTATCGGATCTGCTGTCCAATCAGGGCATACCGTTCCCACGATGTATCGGACATGGGAAAACGGGGGATCTGGAATATTCCATGATGGAGAGGATGGACGGCCGCAATTTGGCGGATTTTTCGGCTGAAGAGCAAAGACGCCGACTTCCGGAACTCATTCGGATTTTGACGCGCCTAAACCATATTGATCCGGGGACAACCCGTGGATACGGCTGGATCGGGCCGAGCGGGAACGGTGGATTCCCAACCTGGAAGGATTATTGGGAATCCGTCTATGCGGAGGAGCAAGCGGGCGGTTTCTGGGAGAACTGGTACGCCTTGTTCCATAACACCTGTTTGGAAAAAGAGGTATTCGATGAGATTTACAGCCGATTAAAGGCTTATTCACACTATAACGAGCCTCACCGTTATTTCATTCATGGGGATTTTCAACAGTGGAATATTTTGTCTGACGGCAGCCGAATTACGGGAATTCTGGATTGCAACTGCGCCTATGGCGACTTTCTTGTGGATCTGGCCACTCTGGATCGGCACATGGACGGGCAGAACGTCGTACAAGCTTATCAGGACCATCAAGAGCAAGCCGGAATCGTCATCCGCGATTTCACGGAGAGATTAAAGGGCGCCTATTACTTCAAAGGGCTGGACGGATTGCGCTTTTACGCCAAAATGGGGTGGAGAAACGCCTACGACCATACCCGCAATTTTCTTCTGGGTTTGGACAAATCATAGAGACCGCGCTTGGATCCAGAGAAAAAGTCATAACCACGGATCATGGCTATGACTTTTTTGAAGTACTAAGGAGCGGATACAAAGACAATAGGTCACTGTTGTTCTTTGGCAAGGATCCGGAATGTGATGCCGAATTGATCCGTCACATTACCGTATGCCGGACTGAAGAAGCTTGCTTGAAGCGGCGAATTCACTTGACCGCCTTGCTTCAAGGCTTCGAAATATCGGGCAGCTTGATCTTTGTCATCGGTTTGAACGACGATGGTCACCGGGGAGCCCTTCTGGTAACTGCTGCCGGTAACAAGGTCGGAAAACTGAAGCTGTGATTCACCGACGATCAAGACCGCAAAGGATATCCAGTCTTTTCTCTCCGGCGGCAGCGGGGATTCCGGGTTTTCCGGTAAATCGCCCAGCCGCTGAGTATAGACAACCTTGGCTTCCAGCGCTTTTACGTAAAAATCGATGGCCTCATTAGCGTTACCGTTCATTTCAAGAAAGGGGATTAGACTCGTGCTCACAACAATCATCTCCTACTAAATGTTTTTTTATCGGGATACCGGCGGGCTTATTTACTGGTTTGCGGGATTCCCTTCACTACCTATGTCGTTTGCCGATAGGGAAACGTGACCGGAACGGTAAAAACATTTTTATTCAGATTTCCGGTCACATCGACGTGCTTTCATACGACATATTAGTAACAAGGGAATGAAGGAAGGATTGGGGTACATGGACGATCACTACTGGCTTGCAGAACAATTCGAGGCGCACCGGAATCACCTCCAGGCGGTGGCTTACCGAATACTGGGATCACGGAATGAAGCGGATGATGCCGTACAGGAGTCATGGATACGCCTTAGCCGTTCCGATACGAGCGGAGTGGAAAATATCGGGGGGTGGATGACTACCATCGTCTCGAGGGTATGTTTGGATATGCTGCGAGCCCGTAAATCACGGCACGAGGATCTTGCGATAGATGGTGTACCTGAGCCGGTTACCCACTTCCGTGACGGAAGCGATCCGGAGTATGAAGTACTGATGGCCGATTCTGTGGGTCTCGCCATGCTTGTGGTGTTGGGAAAATTAAGTCCCGCCGAACGAATTGCGTTCGTGCTGCACGATATATTCGGCATGTCCTTCTCAGATATCGCTTCGATCCTGGGACGGAACGAGGCGGCAGCCAGAAAGCTTGCCAGCCGGGCACGTCAACGGGTGAAGGGGAGTGAATGGGCTTCGAGAGCGGAGGAGCTCAAGCGAACACGGGAGCTAGTGGATGCCTTCATTGCCGCGTCGCGCGCCGGGGATTTTGAAAGACTTCTCTCCGTCTTGGATCCGAATGTTGTGATTCGAAACGATCCGGCGTTTGCGCCGGCCGCAAACGCGCCAATTGTTCACGGTTCCCAAGCTGCGGCCAAGCAATTCGCCGGTCGTGCCCAAGGCGCACAGCCCGTGCTCGTGAACGGTTCGGTAGGCGTCGTCGTGGGCCCGCGTGATCAAATCATTTTCATACTCGTTTTTACGGTGGCGGAAGACAAGATCACCGAAATTGAAATGATTGCCGATCAAGCGCGCCTGAGCGAGCTCGACTTAGCGGACCTGAGCGATGGATAAGTTAAAAAGCACCGTCTGAAGCCATATGGCTTGCAGCAGGTGCCTTTTTTCGTGCCAAATCCAGGTCAGGTCAGCCGGTATACTCGGGCTTCATAGGGGCGCAGCTGAATCCGGCCTTCTCCCGCGTCAGGCGGGAGATCGTAATTGCAAATCAGCAATTCCCGTGGCATACCGCGAAGAGCTTCTGGCCATTCCAGGACAGGCGTATCATCAAAAAAGTTAAGGATGACCAGGATGGTGTCATGATCCAGCGTACGGGTGTACACATAGAGATCCGGATCCAATGGAAGCAGCAGTTTGTACTCTCCGTAGATCAACGCCTTATGGTTTTTGCGCAAGGCGAGCATCCGCTTATAGTAATGATAGATTGAATTCGGATCCTTCATCGCCGAAGCCACGTTCACTTCCTTATAATTAGGGTTGACCTTGATCCAGGGTTCGCCGGTCGTAAACCCGGCCTGCGGTCCGTCGTTCCACTGCATCGGAGTGCGGGCGTTATCCCGGCTCTTCGCCTGGATGGCCAGCATGGTCTGGTCGATCGGCTTGCCTTGAAGGTGGGATTGCTCGAAGTAATTCAGCGTCTCAACGTCCCGGTAATCACCGATGTTTTCAAAGGCTGCATTGGTCATCCCAATTTCCTCACCCTGATAAATGTATGGCGTTCCCTCAAGAGTGAGCATGAAGGTGGCCAGCATTTTGGCAGACGGGATGCGGTACTGCTTGTCATTCCCAAACCGGGAGACGGATCGCGGCTGATCATGATTGCCCAGGTAGTTCGCATTCCATCCCTGGTTATGCAGCGTGGTCTGCCACCGGCTCATAATTTTCTTAAGCTCCAGCAGCGTCCATGAACGGGATTCCCACTTGCCGGTGCCGTTTGAGGCGGAGTCCATCGTCATATGCTCAAACTGGAACACCATGTTGAGCTCATGACGTTTGTCACCAACATACTCCAGTGCCTGCTCCGGACCGAGTCCCGAGGTCTCCCCGACGGTCATGATATCGTAGTCCATCAGCACTTCCTCGTTCAGTTTTTTGAGCATCATATGGACTTTTTCCAGGTTGGAGAACAGCTGATAGGCCCGCACTACAGGCAGATGCTGCGGATTATCGGCGTCCGGCAGCCCTTTAGCCTTAACGATATGGGCGATGGCATCGAAGCGGAAGCCGTCTACTCCCTTGTGCAGCCACCACCGGATCATCTTGTACAGTTCATGAACCATTTCTTCGTTTCTCCAGTTCAGATCCGGCTGATGCTTGGAATACAGATGCATATAGTATTCGCCGGTCTCCTGATCCATCTCCCACACCGAGCCGCTGAAATAGGACTCCCAGTTGTTAGGGAACAAACCGTTGACCCCTTTGCGCCAAATATAAAAGCTTCGCTTGGAGTTATCGGCAGACGACCGTGATTCCTGAAACCAGGGATGCTGGTCGGAGGTATGGTTCAGCACTAGGTCCATCATCAATTTCAGTCCCCGGGCATGCGCTTCTTTCAAAAGCTCGTCGAAATCCTCCATCGTGCCGAATTCCGGATTGATCCCGTAATAATTGCTGATGTCATATCCATTGTCTTTGCCGGGAGACTCGTAAATCGGGCAGATCCAAATGACGTCGATCCCGAGGTCTTTTAAATAATCCAGCTTGGAAATGATTCCGCGAAGGTCGCCTTTGCCGTCTCCATCGGTGTCCTTGAAGCTGACGGGATAAATCTCGTACACGGCGGCCTCTTTCCACCAGGTTTGGTTCATTTGCGCATTCCTCCTGTCCGTGTATGAAATGGGTTGTTCGGGGAACTAACCATGCCCCCCTTGAAAAGCGGGGTATTTGGTCATCCCGCCGTCCGCAAACAGGGTAATGCCCGTAACATAACTGGATTCGGAGGAGGCCAGCCAGGCGGCCGCAGCAGCAATTTCCTCCGGTTTACCGATATACCCGAGCGGGATCAGCGCTTCGACGCTTGCCTTGGCAGCAGGGTCCGAAAATTTGGCCGCATTGATTGGTGTATCGATCGCGCCGGGACCGAGGCTGTTGACGCGGATTCCCTTCGGGGCGAACTCTAGCGCCAGCGTTTCGGTCATCATTTTGATCCCGCCCTTGCTCGCAGCATAATGCAGGAAATGGGGCCACGGAATCACCTCGTGCACGCTCGAGATGTTGATGATCCGTCCCTTGATCCGGTGTTCAAGCATGTAATCGATCGCCTCGCGGCAGCCGAGAAAAGCGCCGGTCAGGTTCACGTCAAGCACCTTTCTCCAGTCCTCCAGCGTCAGGTCTTCCGAGGGGACTTCGTTTTCGATGCCCGCGTTGTTGACCATGACGTCCAGCGAACCGAAATGCTCGTGGGCGGCGGCTACAAGCTTTTTGACATGCTCTTCGCGGGTCACATCGCCGTAGACGCCTATCGCTTTACCGCCGCTTTTTTCAATTTCCCGTATGATCGATTCCACTTCCTGCTCATCGCTGCGGTAGTTAATGACCACATTCATCTTTTCGCTCCCGAACCTCAGTGCCATGGCCCGTCCAATGCCGGAGGAAGCCCCGGTAATAATGGCTGTATTTTCTTCAAGATCTTTGTACAAAACCATTCCCTCCTGTCGTCCAAACGAAATGTCTACAATAGTATTTAACCGGATCGGACATTGTTCAACAGGGAGGATGATGACTTTCGCGGGACAAATAAAAAAGGCAGAGCAGCCGCTCAGCCTTTTTTTATCTCCCAATATCCGTTCGTGTTTTTATTAAAGAAAACCTTTAGCAGGGGTGGGGCAACTAATGTAGTTATGATCACCATGATCACTACAGAAGTGAAGTATTCAGGCAACAATAACCCAGCTTGAAGCCCGGTGGATGCCATGATTAACGCAACTTCTCCTCTGGAAATCATTCCGGATCCAATGGCCAATGAAGATGTAGTCTTGAATCCTGTGAGTCTTGCCCCGAGTCCGGCACCGATAAATTTAGTGAGTATTGCAGCAATGGTAAGAGCCGCCAAGAATCCCATTTGTGTTCCAACACCCTTGAAGGTGACATTTAACCCGATACTGACAAAAAACACAGGCACAAAGATGGAATAAGCTATGGGTTCAATTTTTGCTTCTACAGTATCTTTAAATTCGGTTTGGGATAATGCGATCCCCGCTGCAAAAGCCCCTATGATTCCAGCTATGCCCATAAGATCGGCGAAATAAGAAAAGGCAAAGCAGACAACCAGCGCCATGGATACGACCGGCTCGGTCACTTGCAATGTAGACAACCGTTTAAGGATGCGGGGAATCACTAGCCAACCGATGAATATAACCCCAGCAAAGAATATGAATTTCTTCCCAATCAAGACGCCGAGAGATACGTCCGTGCCTGTACCCAAAAAGCTCATCATTACAGCCAATAAGATGACGACGAGAACATCATCAACTACGGCTGCTCCAAGAATCGTAGTTCCTTCACGAGAACTTAACCGATCCATTTCCTTAAGGACTTGGACCGATATGCTAACGGATGTTGCGCTAAATACAACCCCCATAAACAAGGCGTAATTTTGAGCAAAACCAAATGCCTCTGCAACGGCATATCCACCGAAAAACGGTAATATGATTCCTCCAACAGCTACGGAGATGGCCGACTTCCAATTTTTCCGGAATTGGTCCAGGTCTGTTTCCAAACCGGCAATAAACATTAATAGCAAAACCCCAGTGGGCTGACTCAAAACAAAAAAGCGTCCTGACCATACAGGGCGCTCGTTCATTGGCGTCTACTTCCACTTTTTATATTCATTTGGCGTGACACCGACCACTTTTTTAAACAGCTTGTTGAAGTATGCGGGGTCCGCATAACCCACCTCCGCTCCGATTTTGTGCACCTTCATGTTCGGCTCGGTCCGCAAAAGGCGCTTGGCGTTTTTCAGACGCACGTCGGTGATATATTCGGTCAGGGTCAGGCCGGTCTCTTGTTTGAACAGCTTGCTGAGATAGCTGGGTGTCAGATACACCATGGCCGCCAGCGTGTTCAGCTCCGCATGCTCGCTGTAATGATCGGCGATCCAGCGCTTGACGATCTCGACGGCTTTGCCGCCCATCTCGCTGCGCAGCTCGTAGACTTGTTCCAGCGCAGCCCTGAACGCCTCCACAAACGATTCTTCTATATCGGAGAAGCTCATGCAGGTGCGCAGCTGCGCCTCCAGCCGGGCACGGGCTTCTTTATCCCGGATCTCCCTGTAATCATGCACTTCTCTCGATGCCGTGTCTTCCAACTGATTACAGACGCGGACGATCGTCTCTATGTCTGCACGCTGCGCCTTCAGCTGCTCAAAGCACTGCCGGACGCATTCAAGCACGCCTGGGATATGGAGGAGCTGAAGCTGCTCGGCAAGGCTGCTGCCATGAAGGACATCCTCGGCTTCCATGATGCCTCCGGCAGCTTCCCCGGCGTAACCGGCGGCATAAAACGGGACCGGATCCGCGTACAGGCCCAGGTCGCAGGCTTGCCTAGCTTCTTCATAGGAGGTTTTGAGCTCGGAAGCTCCGCTGTGGATGCGGCTGAATCCGATATGAACCGCCGTATCAACTTCGTTCCGTTCTCCGGCGCCGCCCAGCAGTCGGGCGATCCGGTCTAATTCCCCATAATCCGGAGCTTCCGAATAAAAAAACACCCAGGCCAGCATGCGCTCCTGGACCGAAATCCAGTCGCAGAAGAGCTCCGGGTGCTGCCGGATCCGCTCGGCTGCGGCTTCCAGCGATCCGCCTTTCTGCACGAACGTGGCGTAACAGGACAGTGGCAGATCGGTCTCCCCGGCAGGGTAGGGAAGAGGGGACTCGCTCAGAAAACAGGAATGAAGCAGCCGTTTTCGGCTCAAGGATTCCTTCTCGAGCGAAGACTGGTGCTCCTGGTCCAATTGGTACAGCAGCTCAAACAGCTGCTCTTTGTTGATCGGTTTGAGCAGATAGTCCACCGCGGAAGCACGGATTGCTTCCCTGGCATAGTTAAATTCGGTGAAGCCGCTCATCAGGATGGAACGGACATGCGGGCGGGTCAGCTTGAGCTGCTTGATCAGGCCCAGACCATCCACGACCGGCATCCGGATATCGGTAATAACCACGTCGGCTTCCAGGCCGGGAAGGTTATCCAGCACATCTTGGCCGTCCGGAAAATGCCCGACCACGCGGAAGAGGCTGCTTTCCTTTTCGATCATGCGCGACAGGCCTTCGCGAATCAGAATTTCATCGTCCACAATAACAATTCGAAGCATTGTTCTCTCCCGCCTTTGCTGTGGGATGTTTACTCATGGCCTTCATCGGGGAGCTCTTCCTGAATGCGTACAATCACCCGGGTCCCGTGCCCGGGCTCGCTCTCCACCTGAAGGCCGCAGGAGCCGCCGTAATGAAGCCGCACACGCTCGGCCACGTTATGCAGCCCGATGCCGAAGGCGCCGCCCGGATCGCCGTGCTTCAAGCTGCGGTTCAGCTGTTGGACGGTATCGGCATCCATGCCCACTCCGTCATCCCCGATCACGAAGACGACGTGTTCCTGTTCGCGCGAAGCGGTGATGGTGATGGTTCCGAGTCCGGGCTTGCGATCCAGCCCATGAAAGACCGAATTTTCCACAATCGGCTGGAACACCAGCTTCAGCACCGACAGGCCCAGGAATGGTTCGGGTACTTCCATGACGAGCCGGAACTTATCCGGGAAGCGGATGGCCAGCAGGTCGAAATAGTTTCGGACATGCTCAAGTTCCTGCCGGATGGTCACCGGATCTCCGCTGCGGACGATGGAGTACCTCATCTGATTTCCCAGCAGGTAGGTCAGCTTGGCGACGCGCGGATCGTCGTTGCTCTCGGCCAGCATGCGGATGGACTCGAGCGTATTGTAAATAAAATGAGGGTTGATCTGGCTCTGCAGCGCCCTCATGTCGGCGGTCTGCTTGCGTTTTTCCGTCAGCTTGATTTCGGTGAGCAGGTCCTTGATCCGGAGAATCATCCGGTTGAAATGGCTGCCCAGCATGCCGATCTCATCATTATATTTAGGCGATATCCAGACATCGAGGTTGCCGTGCTGGACCTTACGCATCAGCCGGACCATCGATTTAAGTGGTTTGGTCAAAGCGTGGGAGAAGAAGGTCGCGACGAACAGGGCGATCGCCAGCAGAATCAAGGTCGTGACCATCAGCGTCCGGCTGTTCTGCTGGACCTTGTACAAAATGTTGGACAGCGGAATCGTGACGGAAGTCGTCCATCCGGTCTGATCCGACGTGTAGAAGACGGTCAGGTAGCGGGTTCCGTGTATGGTCGATTCAAAATGTCCTTCCTTGTTCCCCTTTGCAGCCGTCAGCAGAGTGGTCAGCCGTTCCTGAACCGAATTCGCATCGCCGCTGGCGTACACCAGCTTCCCTTGTTCATCCATAATCAGCGAGCTGCCCTGGGTCACCCGGTCGACAGGCTCTACGATCCCTTGAAACAGGCGGATATCGATATCCAAAACGATGATGCCGAGATATTGGAGCGAACTGGCTGAGTTAATGGTCCGCAGCACGCTGATCACATCCATCGTACTGCTGCCGTTGACCGTGACAGGGTGGCGGCCTTCCAAGATTGGACGGGCTCCGCCGGCCTTGCTTAAGAGCTTTTTCCAGCCGGGGAGCTGATTTTCGGCCGACAGGTCGTTGATGTTCCCATTCTTGTCATAAAAAATATTATCGTATTGGTCAACAAGGTAGACGGCGAGCACATCTTTTTTGGTATGGCTCAAATAGCTGAGAAACATGCCCATGCTCTCGTTCTTGTTCCAGTCGGTGAGTTCCTGTCCGAGATAGTACTGCACGTCCTTATTGTACAGGGGGAGCGCCGTGTAGCGCTTTAGGTCGTCCACGTACCGGTCGATCGTATCGGAGGCGTTGTCGGCCATCTGCCCGGCGTTGTTGGTGGCGTTCTGCAGCACGGAATTGAATGTAGACCTCGCTGACAGGTAGCTGACATAAGTGATGGGCAGCGATAACAGAAAGACAAATACGAGAATGAGCTTTTTCTCCAGTGACAGATTGGCCAGAAAGAGCCATCCCCTGCGTATGACTCGCCCGATTGCAGTACTCATAACCGATAGTCCACTCCCTGATGCTTGTCTTATTTAACCGCTCCGCTGGTTACTCCTTCAAAGATATAACGCTGCAGGAAAAAGTACAATATGACCGTAGGCAGCAGGATGACTAGAATAGCGGCGCAAATCAGGTTCCAATCCGCCGTGTTGACGCCCTGGAACCGCATCAGTACGGTGGTGACGACGCCCAGGCTCTGCTTCGGCATGTACAAATACGGAATGTACATATCGTTATAAATGCTGATGGTCTTCAGGATGATGAGCGTTGCGGTCGCCGGCGTCAGCAGCGGAAAAATGATCGAACGGTAAATTTTGAACAGGGACGCCCCTTCCACCATGGCGCTTTCGTCAAGGTCATAAGGGATGTTGCGAATGAACTGCAGGTAAAGAATGATCTGGATGACGTCGGCTCCGATGTACAGGACGATCGGCGCACCCATCGTATTGTATAGACCGAGGCTTTTGATAATGCCGAATGTGGCGACCTGCGTCGTGATGCTCGGGATGATGGTAGCGACAAGGTATGCCCCGAACACGATCGGTTTCAGTTTAAAATCGAACCGGCCGAGGACGTACGCGACCATAGTGCCGAACAGGATGTTGAGCGCGAGCGAAACCACGATAATGATCAGAATGTTGCCGAACCCGCTGAGCAGGCCGCCGCGCTCGAATACGACCTGGAAATTTTCGAAATTGAAAAAGTTATGCGGCAGCGCCATCGAGCTGCTGCTGTTAAATTCATCCCTGGATTTGAACGCGTTGATGATGACGACATAGGGAGGGAATAGGACGACGAATACCCCGATCAGCAGGGTCAAGTATTTCACCAGGTCCTGAATCCGGAATTTGGACGAATGCATTATTTACTTCCTCCTCTGCTGAGCACAAGCTGCTGAACGGCCAATACGATGACCACGAAGAACAATAAAATGACGCTCATGGCCGAGGCCAGTCCATAGTTGTTGTATGCGAAGGCGGTTTCCACCACGCGCTGCACGTAGGTCTGGCTCGCTCCCGCGGGTCCGCCCTTGGTCAGCACGAACGGAAGGTCGAACACTTCGAGCGCGCCCGTCACGGTCAGGAACAGGTTGAGCTGAATGACCGGCTTCATGTTCGGCAGCGTAATTTTCCACAATGTTTGCCAGGAGCCGGCACCGTCGATTTTCGCCGCTTCGTAAATATCCTTCGGAATGGCCTGCAGCGAAGCGATGTAAATGACCATGTTGTAACCCATAAAGCGCCACAGTCCGGTGGAGGCCAGCGCATAGTTGACAAGCCCTTCGGTTCCGAGCCAGCTCGTTTCCCCAAGGTGCTTCAGTCCAAGGCTGGAGAGGAACAAGTTAAGCGAGCCGTTGGTCGTGTCAAATACGTATCCGAACATAAAAGCGACCGCCACGCCGTTCATGATGTAAGGCAGAAACAGCAGAATCCGGAACACGTTCCGCCCGCGCAGCCGGCTGTTCAGGACGACCGCAAAGTAAATGGCGATGATGTTCTGAACGATCCCCATCGCGAAATAAGCGAAGTTGTGCTCGAACACTTTAAAAATATCCGGGTTGGAGAACACCTCCCGGTAATTGTTCAGGCCGACCCAAGGCTTCTCCGGGCTGTAGCCGTCCCAGTTCGTAAAGCTGTAATAGATCAGCTTGATGGCCGGGTAATAGGTGAAGGTGGCTAGTAGAATCAAAGGAATCAGTAGAAAGGAGACGATGATGATCGTCTTCTGTTTGCGGTACGAGAGCGTTCCGAACATGCTATACCTTCTTTCTCAAGCTTATAGGCGTTTCTTGGATGCAAGCCGACAGCAAAGCGGATTACCTCCTTTAGGCGGATAATCCACTTTGCCGGGCTGTTTCTGTATAAGGGCTTTATTTGCCGAGGTCTTTCTTGGCTTTGGCCCACGCCTTGTTCCATTTATCCAGGACGCTTTGCGGATCCTTGGCAAGCACGAATTCTTGAACCATGGCCGGCAAGTCGATCTGTGCCTTATTCAGGATGTCGGTAACCGTCGCGTCGTCCGGCGTGCCTTCCTGGAGCTCAACACCGGTAGCCTGGAAGTCTTTCAGCTGGGCCAGCTTGGATTCACGGTCTATCAGCGGCGGAATGAATCCGGCGAAATCTTCGTAACCGGAGTCCTCAAGCATCCATTTCACGAAAGCCTTGGCGGCTTCAACGTTTTTGCTGTTCTTGGATACGGCGTAAAAGAAGTCCGGGCTGAGGGCTGCTCGCAGCGTTCCGGAGTTGTCATATGGAAGCGGGAAGAAGCCGATGCTGTCTGCGGTCGTTCCGGCTCCGATGACCTGGTTGATGACCCAGTTGCCAAGGAAGTACATGGCGAACTTGCCGGAGGCGACGTCTTTCTTGGACTGCTCCCAGTTGGTGGAGTTGATGTCCTTCTCCAGGTAGCCTTGTTCGTTCAATTCGCGGATCAGGCTGAACGCCTTGCCGTAACCGTTGTCCATCGTGAACGGGGCATCCGTGTTCAGCTTCGTGTTCGGGAAGTCGGGATTGTTCTCGATCAGCCGCGGCAGGTCATACACCCAGTTGTTCAGCGGCCATTTATCTTTGAAGTTGGAAGCGAGCGGCACGATGCCTTTTTGCTTCAGCTTTTCACAGGCAGCCAGGAACTCGTCCCAAGTTTTTGGGATTTCCGTGATGCCGGCGTCGGCGAACGCCTTCTTGTTGTATACGATCCCGGATGTGGCGTTGCCATCCGAAAGGCCGTAGACTTTTCCATCGTACGATTTGAAGTCTTTAAACGTAATCTTGTCGTCCAGCCCGAGATCGTCGAGCGGAGCAAAATATTTCGGCAGGTCGGAGTTTGGAATGGTAGGGATAAACATGACGTCCGGAAGCTCATCGCCGGCCATTCTGACTTTGGCCTGCTGGTTGTAATCGGTTTGTGCGCCTTCGAATTCGACTTTGATATTCGGGTATTTTTCGTTAAAGCGCTTTAAATAATCGTCATACTCTTTGCCGATCATATCGGTCCGGTTGGTCAAAAAGGTGATTTTGCCCGACAGCTCGGAGCCGCTTCCGGCAGATCCGCCGGACGAATTACCGGCTGCTGTATCCGTGCCGCTTCCGCTGCCGGTCGTATCGTCGCTGCCGCCGCTTGATCCGCAGGCGGACAGGGACATGGACAGCATCAGGATCATAACAAATCCTAACAAAGTAAAGGACTTCTTTTTCATTTCTACTCTCCCCATTTCGAATATGTTAGCGTTTGCATGGATAATTATAGCGTTTTGAATGCGCTATTTAAATGTACTCATTTGTTATTTATTGTCTTCTATTATACTAATTGCAATAAAAAATAGTGATTTTATTATAACAAAACAATAACAAAATTATGGGGAGTGGGAAAAAGAGCAGAGACTGCTGAAGAGAGGGAGAGGAGAATAGCATTATTTTGCTGTACAAGAAGGGTGAGGAGAAGCGGAGGGACTAATGCGCATATAAGTTCGGAAGACGAAGATGAGGGGTGGGATTTTAGCGCTGGTTCGCGGTTGCGCCGCCGGATCGATGTGTGAGCTTGGCATGAGCAAAAGAGCAATAGAGCAAAAGCGCAAAAGAGCAAAAAGAAGAAAGGAGCCGTCCCTAGGCGGGACAGCCCCTTTAAAGATATAAGAGAGTATAAGCTTTGGAGGCTGAGCTTCCTTATATCGCCAGAAAGACTTCTGTTACATGCCTTCCGGGCGCATGCGGCATACGACAAACGGATCGTGAAGCGCCCGGATGGCCGCCGCAAGCTCGTCTTCCGGCAGCGCCGGCTCCGAGCTGACATGGTATTGAAATTCGTAGAAGCCGCCGAGCGTCGCTTTGAAATTGGTCTCCCAATAGTTGGTCATCAGCCAGGCGTACGACTCAGGCTTCTCGTCCTCCGCTTGCTGGGTATGGAGGCGTCTTGTGCCGTACTCCAGCGGGCCCCACTGCATCAGCGGCGTATCCGGCGAAGCCAGCAGAAGCGAGCTTCGGTCATCCTGCCAGGCAATGCCTTCCTGGATGCAGGCATAATCGAGGCATGTTCCCGGAATCTGGTCCTTCCACGGACGCACCAGGCCTCCCGGTTTATCCGCATACAGCGTATCCCGCGAGGTGTCGCCGCTTGTAAAAGGAAGCGAAAGGTAGACGTTCTCCGGGCTCCAGACGCTGTCTTTATGGAAGCGCGCCGACACGTCGACCCGGTTCCGGTTGGCATGGACCCGCAGGAACAAGGCGAAGTAGGACAGGCCGTTCAGCTGATAAGTGATTTCCACCGTGGCATAGAGCGGTCCGGTCTCCAAGGTACGGACTGATGCTACGCGCCCGGCAGAGCGCTCGGCATGGAGCCCTTTGCGGTTGCGTCCCATCCGGGCCCGGGTACTCCAAACCTGGGAGGCATCCGTCTCATCCGCCGGCCGGGTGACTTCATAGATCGGAGTGAACGCTCCGTATGGATTGCCGCTGCGCAGCATTTCGGCGTTCAGTTCCTTGTTGAACCAGGAATGGATGCCGCTATCGGACCAGGCTAGACGGACGAACGGGGATTCCAGGCCGGTCCGGGTAATGCGGATCGGCGGATGGCCGGCAGAGCCGGAAGCCCCCTGGACGAGGTCGTCCATGTCGTACACCTGATCGGCTCCGATCAGACGGGTGTTGGACGTCGTCGTACCCTGCTGCCGTCCCTGAGCCAGCGGGCGCAGAACCAGGAAGCAGGTTTCCTGCGCCTGCAGCTTGAGCTCGGTGACGATGGTGTGCGGTTGGGCGGACTGCTGCGGGAGCACCTCGCCGGTATCCTCCCGCACGACTTCGACGCCTTCGCGCAGGGCGCCGGGTTCCCAGCCGTCCAGCTGAAGCGTGACGAGCTCCGTCACTTCCCGTCCGGACAGATTGCTGACCCGGAACCGGTACGGCCGGTCCGGATACAGCGTGGCGCTGCCCTGCTGCAGCAGCACCTTGTCCAAGGCGCGGTAGGCCAGGCGGCTCGCTTCGGCGGCGTGCGCCTGCTTGCGCACCTCCAGCAGCTGGACGTTTTTATGCCACGGCTCATAAATGGAGGAATGGTAGCCCCAGGTATGCTCGGCATACAGCGCCAGCGCCTGCTCCGCCTCATCAATCTCGGCCCGGCTCAACGCGCTTGCTTCAGGGTCCAGCTTGACCGCCTTGCGGAGCGTCCGCTGGGCATCCCGGAAAATCTGGGTATGCATCGGCGTGGAGCTGACGCCGTCCGTCCACCAGTCCGGCCAGTCTCCCCGGTGAACGGGCAGGGCGGTCAGATCTTCCTGCTTCAGGCGTTCAAAAAAGCCGCTCAGGCTGGTCATTTCGATCGTAATCAAGTCGCCGTGCTGCTCGTTCCAGGCCTGGATCCATTCGATGATCCGGCTGTTCGGCGCGCCGTTGTCGGTCCCAAGGCCGGACAGCATCACCGGCACGAACGCATACGGGTACTGCTCGGCTTCCAGCTGCGCCAAGTACCGACGGATGCGGACCGTGGAGATGGCGTCATGAATCGCTTCCGGTTCCACCAGCTGGTGGTTGAACTCGTCACGGATCATGTATTTGCCGAGCGCTCCAGGGCACAGACCGAGCTCATTGCCGATCATATAATGCTCTCCGTTCCAAACCAGAAGGCGGCGGCCGTCACGCGTTTCCCACCAGAAAGGAGCCTGCTTGCGGCCCAGCGCGTACATGCCGTGATGCGTGTGAATGCAGCTAAACAAATGCTCGATATTATGGTTCAGCAGGCTGTCGGCATACCCCCAGCCGTATCCATTGATATCCGCGGTCATGGCGCTGTCCACGCGGCTGCCGATGGAGGCGGCGTAGGCTTGGGCTTTGCTGTGAAGGCTGCTGAGGAGCTGTTCGTCCGGCAGCTCCGTCATGTTGAGATAAGTGCCGGACAGCTCGAGATCGCCGCGCAGCACAGCCTCGGCGAATGACTTTTGTTCCTCGGGCGAAGCCGTCTTCAGAAACTGCTCCACCGCCCAGAACGTTTCGCAGGTCCAGCGGAAACCTTTCCATTCGGGTTTGACGCCTTCATGAGCGGCATTCGCGATGCGCAGCGCCTGGCGGATAAAATCGACATGGTACTGCTCGATCTTCTCCTGACGTTCCGTATAGCCAAGGTCGGTGTGGGAGTGGTGAATGGCGTAAATCGTCCACTTGCGGGCGGGCAGCGGCGCGTCGGCCTGCTGTAACTGTTGTTCTAATGTCATCGTATTTCCTCCTTCAGGGGAGCGTTGTATTGTGGTGGGCACACCGTCCATCTTCGTTTGCTTGGCGGAGACAGGCGGGGCCTCTAATTCCTTCGAAAGCCTTCCATAGTAAGCCGATTTAGGGAAAAAGAACCCGTATTAGCCAAACAGCATGTCGGCTCCGTAAAAGACCTGCCGCAGCAGATCGTCTTCATACAGGACGGGCGGCCGAACCGGCTGCAGCGCCTCCGCCAGGGAAGCGCCGAAGAGCGGCAGGCTTTTGGCGATCTGGCCGCCCAGGATCAGGCGGTCCGGCCGAAAAGCGGTGGCATACGGGCGCAGCATCCGCCCGAGCCGCTCGCCATAGGCGCGCCAGACCTGAAGGGCGGCGGACTCGCCGCGGGCGGCCGCAGCGGCAAGGTCGATGACATCATCACCTTGCCGCCGGGCCTGGAGCGCGTCCGCCAGCGCCAGCACGCCGCGCCTGCCGAACTGGCCGTCGACCGGCGCGCCCTCGAACGTCTCGGCATACAGCATGCCGCTGGCGGGCACGCCGTCCGAGCCGCTTACCGCCCGGCCCCGGTCCATGAAGACCGATCCGAGGCCGGTGCCCAAGGTCAGGCACAGCAGCCGCTCGCCGGGGTAGCGCTTGGCGGCGCCCATGCCGAACAGGACGGCATCGTTGCCGAAGGCCATGTCCGCATTCGCGAGCGTCTGCATCCAGGGGTCGCTGCCCGGCAGCCAGGCGCGGCGGCGAAGCTCTTTCTTCAGCAGGTCGCCCACCGGCAGACCGTACAGCTGTTCATATTTGCTGAGCCCCCGGATGCGGCTGATGCCGCGTTCATAATCGAAGGGACCCGGGAAAGCCGTCCCGATGCGAAACGTCACGCCGTGCTCTGTGGTGCCGCTTCCGCTCATATATGCCCCGGCAAGCCGGATGATCAGGCTGGCGAAATGCGCGATGAAGCTTTCGGCATCCGCTTCCGAGCGTGAAGGCTGCTCGAGATACGGCTCGGGCAAAAGGACCCCGTTCTCCAGCACGCCGCCTTTCATGAAGGTTCCGCCGGCGTCTATGGCCACGGTCACGACCGTCTGGGCAGGTGCTTTGCCGGAGTGGCTGCTCATGCCCGTTCACCGGGCTTCCAGCGGTGCGGTAGGAGCGGCGTATTCCAGCCAGGCGAAACCTGGGCACGGATTAAGGTGCAGGGCCCTGGGCCAATCGGCTCGAGCCGGTAGCCGCCGATCGAGGCGGGAACGATGTAGGCCTCTGCATACCCCCACTCCACGGCGGCTTCCTCATCGTGTTCCGGGATCAGGCGGACGCGCTGCCCCTCGACCAGGTTGTACATGACAAACCCGTCTCCGGTATGATCCTCCCATGGACCGTCCAGACGCAGCCGCTTGACTTGGAACAGCAGGTCGTCCCGCTCGCCGAGCAGTTCCTCGGTGCTGTTCCCTTGCACACGGCTGATCTTCGGCTTCGCGATCAGATGCTCCTGGACGTACGCGGTGTCAAAACCGTCGATCATGTTCTGCTCCGCATGGTCCCGGTTGATCGGCCGGGGCCGGCCGTCCTGGTCGAGCCGGAGGTGATCGTAAATTTTAAAGGTAAACCACCAGGTGGTGGACGATATTTCGAGCACGAGATTGTCCCTGCCGGAAAAATGGACGGCGCCCGGTGGTATCAGAAAAAGATCCCCTTTGCGGGATTCCCATACGTTGACATACTGCCCGATGTCGAGCGGCTGCCGCGTTTCATGGGCATGATCTACCGCCTGAAGCAGGTCGCTGCCGCCCGTTCCCTCCTGAAAGCCCAGCGCAACGATGGGGGAGGACCCCGGCTTTTGCTCCATGATGTAATACGATTCCTGCTGCGTCATCGTTTCGTTGAACGTCCGCTCGATGTAGGCCTGCTGCGGATGCACCTGCAGCGACAGGTTGTCGCCGTCGATCGTATCCAGGTAGTCGAAGCGGATCGGAAAATAATCTCCGAACAGCTCCACATTGCGTTTGCCCATGATTTCCTCCGGATGGGAGGTGAGCAGGAGCGGAAACGGCACTTCGATGACGTTGCCGCCTGCTTCGATCAGGAGCGTATTCTCAGGGGCGATCGGTTCGAATGCCCAGGCGCAGTTACGCCAATCCTCGGGCAGACCGCACAGCTCCTTCAAGTACTGCCCGCCCCAAATGCCGGGCGCGAAAAACGGCTTGACCCGAAACGGGCGGTTGGCGGCTGCGGCCAGCAGCAGCCTGAGCGCCGGGAGGGTAGCCCAGGCCGGCGATTCCGGCTGATTCATATCGATGTACACATCGTAATCATACAAATGCAGATTCCGGTAATTTTCCCACACCGGCCATTCCAGGAACAGGGCCTGCTTGTACGACTCGACGGGATCGGCGCTTTCGCCGAGGCCGAGGCTGCCCATGCCCATCCGGTGAAGCTTCTGCTGATACTCCCTGGACAGGTCGCAATAGACGGAAACATCCGGGGAGGGACATAGGAAGAGCGCTCCAGGACCGGCGGTTACGACCATCGGAACAGGAGTTTCACCGGCTTCGACCGCTGCGCTCAAGTTTCTCAGCTTCTGCTGAACGTCCTGAAGCCACCTTTCCTTGGCTCCCTCCTGAAAATAGCTGTCTTCCGTAACGTCGGCGGCGATTCTGCCAAATGCGCGGTTGTCGGTCAGGTAGGGCTGAAACTGCCGCAGAAGATCCTCCGGTTTATTCATGTAACGGGATGTGTCGATTCCGATCCAGGGAATGTCCTTCTCCTCGCAATAAGCGCGGAGACGGTTCACCCAGCGGCTGTACTGAGCTCCGTTCGCCGCATCGATCGCGACGACAAAAGCCTCGCCATCGTGATTTTTGTACATGGCGGTCAACCGGGTCATCAAGGAGTCATATTCTTTGGCGAACCCGTCCAGGAGAAGATCCGGTTCCGCGAGGTTGTGAACGGAAACGGAATTGACGGGTAATGGATTAAAGGATGGGGGTGTTGTTGCAGTCATGATGCTTCCTCCCTCTTGTCAGTCGTTATGTGTAACATTGTAAGACGAGGGAGGGGAAGCGTCTTTAAACGATCCAGAACAGCTTTTGTACAATCAGGACATGTTCGGCGGGAAACGCTCTTTGCCCGAACGTCCGTCGGTGAATTGGGAACGCCTGAATTTCGCGGGGGACACGCCGAGCCGGCGGGTAAATATCCGTGTGAAATAATGGACCGACTGAAAGCCGCAGTGCGAAGCGATTTCCTTAACAGGCAGGTCACCCTGAAGCAGCAGCTGGGAAGCCCGGCGTACCCGGCGTTCCTGTATATAGTGGACGAACGATTGGTTCAGGTTGGCCTGAAACAACCTCGTTAAGTGGCGGGACGAAATATGCAGGTGCCCGGCAACCGAGGCGAGCGTCAGCTCTTCGCCCAGGTTGTCGTCAATGAACAGCTTGGCCTGCCGGAACAAAGAGTTTTCCTCGGGCGTTTCCACATGCGAGCCGGCTTCCGGCATATCCTGCTGCTGTGTTCCGTGCAGAGACAGGATGGACAGCATCAGCGACATGGAGACGTGGCTGAGTACCGGCAGAGGGGCGGGTTTCGAACTTTGAAACATGGAGATGAGCGCATCCCAAAGATACCCGGCGGGCTGCTCGTCTGCGCCATCCACCACCGGCTGCCCATGCTCCGCCAAGTGCCGGTAAGCCTCCAGGTATTTGTTTCCGGTGTGCTTTTCATCCACCTCGAAGGCGGCATAGACGAGCGTAAGACCGGTATCGCTTTGGATCTGGTGCCAGACGCCGGGCAGGGACAGGAAGGCGGTGCCTTTCTTCAGCGGGTATTCTTTGCCTCGTTCGATATATGCGCCTTCGCCGTCCACAACGTAACAGGCCTCAAAGAAGGAGTGACGATGCTTGGAATTGTCGTAGTGCGTGGGCATAAATCCCCAGTACATGATAGCGATGGACAGGTCGGCTTCCTCCAGCCGGGGCAGTTCGCGGTTGCAGACTTGATTGGCCCGGCGAAAAACGGATTGGATCGTCATGGCAGGCGTGTCTCCTTTGGAATGATGGGTGAGCTGTGCAGAGTGACTACGTAAGGATGCGGGTAGTACAGTATAGGCGATAGTTCACGGTAATCTCGTCTAAATGCCATTCTAGAACATTCCGTTCCCAAAAGACAGTTGGGGGCCAAGGGGAATTAACCAGAGCGATGGTTACGGGAACCTGTCGTCTTCGAAGATCCGGGTTAACGGTAGTATCATATCAAGATACCGGTTTGGACTGCCGGGGGAAGGTTTTTTTAAAGGGCGAGCGATCGTCACCGCGGATCGGGACCTGCAAGGATGTCTGAGCCGCCTGTTTGTGCTAAACTGTGGATTGTATTTAAGAAATATTGACATACGACAATAAGTTTAATATATTTTTAGGGGGACTAAATAAATGTCGCACTCATTTCAAGATAGTATCGGATACTGGATCAAACAAATTTTCCGGGAGACCGGCAGGCTTTACGATCAGCGTCTGGCCCAATATGGCATTACCACTTCGCAGGTCGGGGTGCTTGTCCAGCTGTGGAACGTCGGCGATGGGCTGACCCAGAAAGAGCTGCATGAGCGGCTTCGGATTCGCCCGGCTTCGCTGACCAACCTGCTGGATCCGCTGGTTAAGGGAGGATGGGTTGTCCGTAAACAGGATGCGGAGGATGCTAGGGTGAAGCGTATATTTCTTACGGACGCCGGCCGGTCGCTGGAGCAGGTTTGCGGTGGTATCGTGGAAGACATCGAAGAGCGAATTCAACAGCAGCTGACCCCGGAGGAGAGCGCTTTGATGCTCGTTTGGCTGAGGAAGATCCACCGCGGCGTCATGGAAGGAGGAGAGAGTCAGGGGAAAGACTTGCACCCGTTATTTATGGAGAATGACCCGGAATAAGCGGTGGTAAGCGTAAACACGGCGGTTGCCACCAAGGACTGCCTGCTGGAAGCGTCGGAGAATCAGGGATGCAAGCGGCATCCGTGATTTGTGGCGTTTTTCTTTTTAGTTATATATTTAGGTTAGCTAAATGTTTTGCTAACTAAACAAAAGTGCACTTTATTTTACATTTACAAGGGAGAGATCGGAATGGAACTGGGACTTAGGGACAAGGTAGTCGTCATAACCGGAAGCTCGAGCGGAATCGGAGCGGCGACGGCCGAAAAATTCGGTATGGAAGGAGCCAAGGTCGCCGTAACGTATGCAAGCGGGCGGGAAGCGGCTGAGCATACGGCGCAGAAAATCAGAAGCAATGGAGCAGAGGCCATTGTAGTCCATTATGATTTAACGGACGACCGTTCCATGGATGAAGCCGTAAAGCGGATCGTCGAGACGTGGGGAGGCATTCAGGTACTCGTAAATAATGCCGTCCTGTGGGGAGACCGCAGCGTCATGGGCCTTGCCTTTGAAAATACGGATGCGGGCGGTTGGAGACGAATCATTCGCGCAAATCTCGAGGGCTATTACTACACCATTCAGAAGGTGCTGCCATTTATGCGGACATCCGGCTGGGGAAGGATCATCAACATCTCTTCGGAGCTGGCTGAGGACGGCATGGCTGGAGGCGGGGCATATACAGCGGCCAAGGCCGGCCTGCATGGTTTGACGGCAACGCTGTCCAAAGAGCTGGGACCCGCCGGAATCCTGACGAATGTAGTGATGCCGGGTTGGACGATGACGGAGAAAGCTCTGGCGACCTTCCCGGCGGAGATGATCGAGAAGGAGCGGGAGAACGTGCCGACTCGCAGATACAGTGTGCCTGAGGATATCGCGAACCTGGTCGTCTTTCTCGGTTCCGAGGCGAACGGGAATATCAACGGGGAACGGATTCGGGTTACGGGAGGAAAATAAAAGGGAAAGGCTGATGAAAGATCTTCAGCCCTTCCGCTGCTGCCGGTACTGCCTGGGGGTGAGGCCGGTCTTTTGCTTGAACAGCCGGTGAAAAAACTTCAAATCGCTGTACCCGGCCCGGGCGGCGATTTCGCTCACGCTGCCGTCGCTTTCGATCAGCATACGGCAGGCGGCGCCCATACGGATTCCCTGCAAGTAGGCGGTGAAGCTCATCCCCGTCTGGCGGACAAACAGCCGGCTGAAGTGCCTCGGGCTGAGATTGGCCTGCGCCGCCAGCTCGCCCAGCCGCAAATCGGAGGCAAAGTGACGCTCCATATAAGCGATCGACTCGTCGATCGTCAGCGAGCCTTGGCGCCTGAGGGCGGGCGGATCCAGCTGCAGCCGGTGCCGGTACAGGCCGGTCAGCACCCGCACGAGCAGCGAGGTCAGCAGCAGCAGCCAGCCCGGGCTTCGGCCGGCATATTCCCGGTACAGTTCGCGAAATAAAGCGTGGTATTCGCCGCTCTGATCTTTGATTTCCAGCCAAGGCATATCCGGATCCAGAAAGGCGGCGAACACCACCCGATCGCGCGGGAAGGCGGCTTCAAGCTCCCGGAGATAATCGGCCGGAAAGATGCAGTTGTACACGACCAGCTGCCGGTCTTTCCGAAGGGTCTTCGGACGGAACACGTGCGAAAGTCCGATCGGAATGAGAAACAGGCTGCCCTGCTCGGCCGGCCAGGCTTCCCCGCCGATATAATGGACGCCTGACCCTTCGCTGACATAAGTCAGCTCCATGAATTCGTGCGAGTGTTCCAGCATATCGAACGATTCGGACACGCGGTTGACGTAGAAGGGCACCCCCGGCTCAAAAAAGCTGTCCATGCGCAGCAAGGCTTGGCTTCGTTTTATGCTCACATGCCTTCTCCCCTTGAAGGTGGATTTTCGAAAAATGTACCTTTGCTCCTATCCTAGGGGAACATTCGAGATATGTCCAGATCAGCCTATATTTTCGTCCGGATCACCGCCTGTATCGCTGAGCAGCCTTTTCTATAATATTAGAAAGTATAAACTCCAGAGCCATGGCTTCCTGATATTGCAAGAAAAATCACCTTTAAACGCGGTCTGTCTTCTTTGAAGGTACGTCGATTGACGTTTTTCTTATAATATCAGAAAGTATAAACTCCAGAGCCATGGCTTCCT